>NZ_LMQS01000008.1 GCF_001424665.1 Methylophilus sp. Leaf416 | reverse complement strand
AGGGTGCTGTTGACACCTTCGATAATCTTGCGGAAGTCGCCCTGGTGTTTGTCAGCGTCGGCACGTACGGTAATACGGCCTTCACCGGCAGCTTCGGCAAGCAGATTCGTGTCTGCAACCAAAGCGTTCACCGCGTCGATACACGTATTCAGGTTATTCTTGATTTCATTAAAGTTACCGTAGTAGTGCTCGGTAATACGCTCAGGAACATCGCCTTTTGAAATACGGTCAACATAGTTTGCGGCCACATTCAAAGGTCCAATCACTGAGTCCAGCGTGGCATTGACGCCTTCTACAATCTTGCGGAAATCACCCTGATGTTTGGAGGCATCTGCGCGAGTTGACAACTGTCCATCCACCGCTGCTTTTGACAGCAAGTTGGCATCACCCACCAATGCATTGACGGCATCAATGCACGTGTTCAGATTATTGATGATCAGGCTGTAATCGCCCTGGTATTGCTCAGTGATCTTGGTCGGGATATTGCCCTTGGCAATGTTATCCAGGTAACCGGAGGTGACATTCAACGGCTTCACAATTGCATCCAGTGTGTTGTTCAAGCCTTCCACAATCATGCGGAAGTCGCCCTGATGACGGGAAGCGTCAGCGCGTGTAAATAAACGACCCTCTACAGCGGCATGCGCAAGCTCGTCGGCATCACTGACCAGGCGTTTAATATTGCCACGCACCTGTTCAATCGCTTCGTTCACGAACGCTTTTTTACCCGGGAATTGTTTCAGTGTTTTATCAAGGTTGCCTTCACCAAAGGCTTTAACCACCTCAATCGCTTCCTTGTTCATCGCAATATGGCCAGCCACCATTTTATTGATGCCTGCGGCCATTTCACCGTAACCACCTTTGAAGCGGGTTTCGTCTACAGAACAATCTATATCACCTTCGTCGTGCTGCTGGCTGACATAGTTAAGGGACTGTACCAGGCCATCCAGCGTTTTTTGCAGTACGCGGATAGAGTAAGCCACACTGGTTTTATCGGTTTCGGGCAAAGTGATCTTCTGGTTAAGGTTGCCCTCAACAAAGTTACGTGCAATAACGGTTAACTCTGATGGCTCCATGCCCAATTGCTTGAACATATTGCGCTTGATCAGCAACCCGATAGAAACCACCATCGCAAGCGCCACCAGTGCAATCGCAAACAGCAGGATTATGGCCTGATTTTTAATACTCAAAGCCTGGCTGGCATTTGCGCGCGCCATATCATTATTAAATTGACGATGCTGACTGATCGCCGTTTGTACACGACTGATCACGGCCTGGTTAGCCAGCAACACGTCGCGTGCTTCTGTTTTTTTGTTCGAAAGAGACAAGGTCAGTGCATTACTGCCCAAACCATCATATGCACTGATCGCATCATAGTCTTTTTTCAGCAGTGCCTTATCATCGGCATTGCTGACATATTTGTCATATTTTTTGAGCGCAGCCATCAGTTTGCCATGAGTTTCGGCAACCTGTTTTTCAATCACCTGCATTTTGCCGTTATCTGTATTCAGCATGTGCTGCCAGATCAGACTGTTTAATGTCTCAAATGCGGCCAGTGTTTCGTCTAACACTTCAATACTGGGTGCAGCTGTTTCATTCGCATAATTGGTATACCCATATACTTTCTCAGTCTGAAAATAACTGATACCAGTCAGTGTGAATAGCCCCAAAGCTGCCACGACAATCAGAATGTACATTCTTTTTGCGACGCTCATAATTTTCATACTCCAAATCCGTTAATTTTTTCGCCATAATTTGGCTTGCATACTATGTTGTTACACCTAAGTAATTTTCTATCAGCCGATAAAATGCGTTTTATTCGTTCTTTTCAGGCTCAAGTTTTCAAATCAAGAAATCCGGGCCTGAATAAAAAAGCCCCTTATCCAGTAAGGGGCCTCTGCTTAAGCGATGCTTTGCTTATTTTTTTACTTTTGATGCATCAGCTACATCAGTTTTTTTCTTTGCTGCAGATGATTCGGCCACGGCATCACCTTTCATATGCGTAGCAGTCAGTTCGGCACTACCTTCTTCGTAACAAACACGACCCATCATTGATACTGTACAAACTTCAGCTGCCAGCGCATGAGCGGACAACAAAGATAATGCGCACAAAGCGACGGCAGTTTTAAACGTGTGTTTCATAAAGTCTCCATTAAAGTGTTGAATCTGGTTTAGCGGTTATCTCTACCACTTAACTGTGTTTACGAAGACTTTGAGTAAAACTTGAGAATACTTACACTTGCGTTACAAAATATGTTTATTGCAACATTTAAGATACTTTTTGTTGCACTTTCATCACAGTTTGATCCTCTCATCATTAATCCTCAATACAAAAAAGCCGACCTTATTTAGGTCGGCTTTTTGTGATTCCGTTACTGGCTAAAACTCTTCCCAGTCACTATCGTCAGTACCAGTCCGTTTGGAGGCGCTGGACTTCATCG
>NZ_LMQS01000007.1 GCF_001424665.1 Methylophilus sp. Leaf416 | reverse complement strand
TTTTTTTTTTATTAAAAAATAAGATGTTGAGTGCACTCTTTTTGCTCGCCGCCTTTTTGGTAGCGGTATACAAAATTTATTTCTCAAACACCATAACTTACAAAAAGTTCAATAAATATGGTGAAAATAAGACTTTGGTTCTAAAAGAGGCGCCGGGACCTACACCTTTGCCAATAATAGGTAATATGCACCTTTTGGGCAAGCACGAATCGCCATTCCAGTCTTTCACGGACTTGGCGAAAACTTATGGAGACATTTTTACGCTGCAATTGGGAACGTCGAAATGCCTAGTGGTTAATAATTTGGACCTCATCCGGGAGGTCTTGAATCAAAATGGAAAATTCTTCGGCGGACGGCCTGACTTTATCCGATTTCATCAACTTTTTGCTGGCGATAGGAATAATTCCTTAGCACTATGCGATTGGTCAAACCTTCAACTAAGAAGAAGAAATCTCGCCCGCCGCCATTGTGGACCCAAACAACACACCGACAACTTCGCGCGCATCGGAGACGTCGCTACATTCGAATCCATAGAACTGCTACAAACACTTAAAAACATAACCCGTACTTTAGACTCCAGCATCAACCTAAAACCGATCTTAATGACTACAGCAATGAATATGTTTTCGCACTACATGTGCAACGTGAGATTTGACGCCGAAAACGACGAAGATTTCAAGCGCATCGTCGACCATTTTGACGAAATTTTCTGGGAGATTAACCAAGGTTATGCCTTAGATTTTCTGCCGTGGCTCCAACCTTTTTACAAGAAGCATTTAGATAAACTGTCTAACTGGTCTTCAGATATTCGCTCGTTCATTCTTTCAAGGATCGTAGAACAGAGGGAATTGGATCTGGACATAGAAGGGCCTGAAAAGGACTTTCTAGATGGGTTGCTAAAAGTTTTACATGAAGACCCGACGGTTGATAGAAATACTATAATCTTCATGCTTGAAGATTTTCTAGGCGGTCATTCTTCGGTGGGTAATCTTGTCATGTTATGTTTGACAGCTGTGGCGAGAGACCCTGAAGTCGGCAGGAAGATTAGGGCAGAATTAGACGGTTTGACTAAAGGCAAAAGGCCTGTTACATTACTCGACCGTCATAGTTTGCCATACACAGAAGCAACTGTCTTAGAATGTCTAAGATACGCCTCATCCCCTATCGTTCCTCATGTAGCTACGGAGAACGCAGCAATCTCAGGATATGGCGTAGAAAAAGGAACGATAGTCTTCATAAACAACTATGAACTAAACACTTCAGAGGAATACTGGAATGAGCCGGAGAAATTTGACCCATCAAGGTTTCTAGAAAAGACCAAAGTTAGGGTTCGAAGGAATTCTTTCTGTGATTCCGGCATGGAATCTGATGGGGAAAGGCCGAGCAAGCCAGCGGAGACGGAAAAAGAAGTCTGGTCTGTTAAGAGGAACATCCCACATTTCCTGCCTTTTAGTATAGGTAAGCGAACGTGCATTGGTCAAACTTTAGTAACTACGATGAGTTTCGTCATGTTTGCCAGTATAATGCAGGAGTTTGAAATTGGGGCTGAAAATTTGGAAGATCTAAGACAGAAACCGGCGTGTGTGGCTTTGCCTAAAGATACGTATAACCTATTTTTGATCCCGAGAAAACATTGATCTTTTTGATTTTTTTGAAAGTACGTAAATTATTTGCGCTTGGTTCTTTTATTTGTAGTTTTGTGTTGACGCTGTTTTTTTTTTGAAAAAATTGCAGGTTTTTTTGTAGTTACCTTTTTAGCGAAAATTTTATAACTTTTTAATTTGAATGGTTTGCGATAATAGATATTTCTATGTACTACATCCTAAATTGTTTAGTAAAACTTATTTTATTTTTCTATTTGAATATATTTATTGCGATGACAGACATTTTTTTAGCAAACTTAAAAGGTTGTTTTCGTATTCAGTTGAAAATACATCAAATAATTAAAGTCGGTAAATACTTTAATTTACGCCCAAAATTAGAGCTTGAGTAATTATGTTATATTTTTTTAACCAAGATAAAATATTTTGTAGATATAGAGCCAATTAGGTTTTTCAATAACATTAAATTAAAGTAGATAGCATATTATTTTTTAACCGACTTCCCAAAAAGGAGGAGGTTCTCAATTCGACCGTACTTTTTTTTTATGTATGTTAATCCATATCTCCGGCATTTTGGTGGCTCTAGAAGTCGGTGGCAAAATAAACACAGTCAACAGACCTGCAGACACCGACTTCAAAGTCGGTTTTGTTTTTTTGTAAAAAGTTTTTTTTATTTGGTGATATTTTTAACTTCACTGCCTTCTATTTTTTTAGCTAGAGAACTGAGTAGTTCTAAAATTATATTTAAACAAAACAGCGTCTCATTAAATATACAAATAAAAAAACAAGGTTATATCGCTCAAAACTATTTATTTCTTGAAATAATTGTTTTTTTAAGTATTTCTTTTTATATTTTCGGTAAACCATACTGACGTAAATTCTTTGAAGAAAAGGCGGGAAAAATGTTTGTTGTCTATGGAAAAGAAGATGGCTGACGTGTACTGATAAAAAAATACGATTTTTCTGTTTCATATTTGTCAATGTTTTCAATATTTTTACGACAAAATTACTGTTTTTTATCTAATAAAAGATAGTGTTGAATATTTTAGTATATTTATGGCTAGATTCACAGCTTCCAGCTAATGTTCAAAATAGTTATCTAATAGATAATGCCAAAGAAATGTTTTTACTTTTGACTACTTATATGGCAGTATCTGTCAGTTAACGTATCTAGAACTCTATCTGGAACCTTTTGTAACTAATTAATAGTTTGTTTGTAATGACTTTTTACTACAATTATATTGAGCGTTGATAATTTTGAATTAGAAAACCAAAAACGACTGTATCTTGCCTGTTGGATTTCGCTTGCGCTAGTAAAATATATTTCGTGACTTTTTCGTTATTTTTCACAAATAGATGACGTAGTGACAATAGTGTTAGATTTTAAATAGTTATTTCACGTCACGAGTATATTTTTGCTATAGAAACGTGTAGATTTTTTAGAAAAGTAGTCAATCAAGTGTCTTAAAGTTCCTTTTTTATTAATTTTATAGAAATTTCTCGTCAAAATCGGCTGTTTATACTTAATTTGACCGAAGAAACGTAGTTTTTTAGTAGGTTAGAAATTGTGTTTAGCGTCATCTAGTGGTGAGTAGTTGAAACTCTTTGATTACACTTCTTCGGTTATAWTTGTGTTGCAAGTGTGTTTGATGTTGTATTTTACATGTAGTACTGTTTACATTAGAAATAGATGTAGAATATAGACTTAATAGGGGAAATATTGTAAAAAACTCTTATAATCATGTAGAAACATTATTTAAATAATTAAAATAACTAGATTCTTGCTAAAAGACGACTTTAATTTAAGTTTCAATGTTTTTTTTAATAAACCTATGGCGGGTTTCCAAAGAATAAGAACTTGTATGTAGTTTGTAGATTAGAATTCCAAATTTAAATGTCAGAATGTAAAAACGCCATGTTGTATTTTTGAATCAATATTAATAGATATTTTGAAATCAGCAAAAATCACTGCAATCTGTTGTAACTTAGATACAGTTAAATTAAAATTAATGTATTTGATATGAATACGAGTGAATGTTAATATTATTTTCGAACTTTATGAACCAAATTGTAAAATGGCTGACTTGATATGACGTAGTTTGTAGAAAGAATTGTGATCAATAGTTGAATTAGAAATGAAATTATAGATACATTTGCATTTAC
>NZ_LMQS01000006.1 GCF_001424665.1 Methylophilus sp. Leaf416 | reverse complement strand
CAATGTTGTCTTACCGTGGTCAACGTGACCAATCGTACCAACGTTCACGTGTGGCTTGGTACGTTCGAATTTGCCTTTTGCCATGATGTTTTCCTTTTATTTAATACTTTAATTTAATCAATTATTTTTTGTTGATGATTGCTTCAGCAACGTTTTTCGGTGCGTCAGAGTAGTGCTTGAATTCCATGCTGTAAGTGGCACGACCTTGTGACAAGGAACGTACTACAGTGGAATAACCAAACATCTCAGACAATGGCACTTCTGCTTTAATCGCTTTACCGCCACCAGGCATGTCATCCATACCCTGGATGATACCGCGACGGGATGACAAGTCACCCATCACATCACCCATGTAGTCTTCAGGCGTTTCAACTTCAACCGCCATCATTGGCTCAAGCAACACTGGATCCGCTTTACGCATACCGTCTTTGAAACCAATAGAAGCCGCCATTTTAAATGCGTTTTCGTTGGAGTCAACGTCATGGTATGAACCATCAAACAAGGTAACTTTTACGTCAACTACCGGGAAACCAGCCAGAATACCTGCAGGAATGGTTTCACGAAGACCTTTTTCAACCGCCGGAATAAATTCACGCGGTACAGTACCACCCTTGATCTGGTCAACGAACTCAAAGCCTTTACCAGCTTCGTTAGGTTCCATTTTGAGCCATACGTGACCGTATTGACCCTTACCACCGGATTGCTTAACGAATTTACCTTCAACTTCAACTGATTTGCGAATCGCTTCACGGTAAGCCACTTGTGGCGCACCCACGTTAGCCTCAACATTGAATTCACGACGCATACGGTCAACCAGAATTTCCAGGTGTAACTCACCCATACCGGAAATAATCGTCTGGCCAGACTCTTCATCTGAACGCACGCGGAATGAAGGATCTTCTTGTGCCAAACGACCCAACGCCAAGCCCATTTTTTCCTGGTCACTTTTGGTTTTTGGTTCAACAGCGACGTGAATCACCGGCTCAGGGAATACCATACGCTCAAGAATGATAGGCTTATCCGGTGAACATAAAGATTCACCAGTGGTTACATCTTTCAAGCCGATACAGGCGGCGATGTCACCAGCCAACACCTCCTCAACCTCTTCACGGTTGTTAGCGTGCATCTGAACGATACGGCCGATACGCTCTTTTTTATTCTTGATAGAATTAAGAACTGTATCACCCTTGTTCAATACGCCAGAGTAAACACGGATAAACGTCAATTGACCAACGAATGGATCCGTCATCAATTTAAATGCCAGTGCAGAGAATCCTTCTTTGTCATCAGCTTTACGGCTTGCAGGCTTACCGTAGTCATCCTCACCGGTCACATCATCAATATCAATCGGTGATGGCAAGAAATCAACAACGGCGTCCAACATACGTTGCACACCTTTGTTTTTAAATGCTGAGCCACACAACATTGGCTGAATTTCACCAGCAATGGTACGTGTACGCAGACCTAAAACGATTTCTTTCTCTTCCAGCTCACCGTTTTCCAGATATTTGTTCATCAGGTCTTCGCTAGCTTCAGCAGCTGACTCAACCATTTGCTCACGCCATTTGTTAGCAGTCTCAACCAGATCAGCAGGAATGTCACCGTATGTGAATTTCATGCCTTGAGAAGCCTCATCCCAGATGATGGCTTTCATTTTGAGTAGGTCAACCACACCCGTGAATGTATCTTCGCGACCAATAGGAATCACCACCGGCACAGGGTTAGCGCGCAGGCGCGTTTTCATTTGCTCTACGACTTTGAAGAAATCGGCACCGGAACGGTCCATTTTATTGACAAAGGCCAGACGCGGCACTTTGTACTTGTTGGCCTGACGCCATACAGTTTCGGATTGTGGCTGTACGCCACCTACTGCACAGTAAACCATGCAGGCACCATCCAGCACACGCATGGAACGCTCTACCTCAATGGTAAAGTCCACGTGCCCAGGGGTATCAATAATGTTGAATCGATGCTCAGGCAATGAAAGGTCCATGCCTTTCCAGAAACAGGTTGTCGCAGCTGAAGTAATGGTGATACCACGCTCCTGCTCTTGCTCCATCCAGTCCATGGTGGCTGCACCATCGTGCACCTCACCAATTTTATGGTTTACACCTGTATAGAACAGAATACGTTCTGTAGTGGTTGTTTTACCAGCATCAATGTGCGCTGAAATACCAATATTACGGTAGCGTTCAATAGGGGTTTTGCGTGCCACGGTAGTTTACCTTTGCTATCAATTCAACTAATTATTAAAGAACGAGTCGTTTAATTAAAAACGGAAGTGTGAGAACGCTTTGTTAGCTTCTGCCATACGGTGAACTTCTTCACGCTTCTTCATTGCTGAACCACGGCCTTCAGAGGCCTCGATCAACTCAGCAGCCAAACGCAGGCCCATAGATTTTTCGCCACGCTTACGTGCTGCATCGCGCAACCAACGCATTGCCAACGCACTACGACGGCTTGGGCGCACTTCTACTGGCACCTGATAGTTTGCACCACCAACACGGCGGCTCTTAACTTCAACAACAGGACGCAGATTATTCAACGCTGTGGTGAATAATTCCAGCGGGTCCTTACCGCTCTTGCTGGCCACCTGATCAAAGGCACCGTAAATGATACGTTCAGCAACAGATTTCTTACCACCTGTCATCAGCACATTTACAAACTTGGACACTTCCTGGCTACCAAATTTTGGATCCGGCAAGATAATACGTTTGGGGACTTCTCTACGTCTTGGCATAACATTCTCTTTTCAATTAAATTTTTGCTAGCAATTACACTCGCAAGGCATTTCAGCCGCTATAAAAAAATGGAAATAACTTGAGCAAGCTTAAAAATTAAGCTTTAGCTTCTTTAGGACGCTTAGCACCGTATTTGGAACGTGACTGTTTACGGTCTTTAACACCAGCCGTATCCAAGCTACCACGCACCATATGGTAACGCACACCCGGCAAGTCTTTTACACGACCACCGCGCAGCAATACCACGCTATGTTCTTGCAGGTTATGGCCTTCACCACCGATATAGCTAATGACTTCGTAACCATTGGTCAAACGAACCTTAGCAACCTTACGCAACGCGGAGTTTGGTTTTTTTGGTGTTGTGGTGTACACACGAGTACATACACCACGCTTTTGTGGGCAAGCTTCCAAAGCTGGAACCTTGCTCTTGGTAACCACTTTAACGCGTGGCTTACGTACTAACTGATTAATGGTTGGCATTGCCTTAACCTCTTCACCTTTTTTAAGAACCACCATTTGAGCAGGAAGACTCAGGTATGGTGGCATATCAACAACAATGCCTTATTGAGACAATAAGGCCATTCTGAGAAACCCAGCATTTTAGTAAATGAGTCAAGGGGTGTCAAGCATTATTCATGCGAGACACCCCTTGAGAACAGGGACAACAGTGATCGAATTACTCGGCCGCGCTATCGTCTGCAGCAGTCTCTTCTACCGCTACTTCAGGTGCAAACATCGCTTCAGCCGCCAACATGGCTTGTGAAGGTTCTGCCACGTTTGGTGTCAGTGATGCAATCGCTGCACGCTTGCGGGATTCATGATAAGCCAAGCCCGTACCTGCAGGAATCAGACGACCCACAATGACGTTTTCCTTCAAGCCACGCAAATCATCGCGTTTGCCCAGGATTGCTGCTTCCGTCAACACGCGTGTGGTTTCCTGGAAGGAAGCTGCCGAGATGAATGAATCTGTAGACAACGAAGCTTTAGTAATACCCAGCAACACGTACTCGAAAGTTGCCGGACGTTTATCTTCAGCTACTACACGTTCATTTTCTGTCAGCAGATCAGCGCGCTCAACCTGCTCACCCGTAATGAAACCGGTATCAGCAGCATCCGTCACTCTGACACGACGCAACATCTGACGCACAATTACTTCGATGTGCTTGTCGTTAATCTTCACGCCTTGCAAGCGGTAAACGTCTTGTACCTCGTCGATGATGTAACGTGCCAGTGCTTCACGACCTTGCAGGCGCAAGATATCTTGCGGATCTGCCGGACCGTCAACAATTGACTCACCTTTAGTGACCACTTGACCGTCATGCGCGGTTACGTGCTTGTCTTTAGCAATCAGGAATTCGCTGGTAATACCATCCAGATCAGTAATCACCAGGCGTTGTTTACCTTTGGTATCTTTACCGAACGAAACAGTACCCGTCACCTCAGCCAGCATGCCGGCATCTTTCGGTGAACGTGCTTCGAACAGTTCAGCTACGCGTGGCAGACCCCCGGTAATATCACGGGTTTTAGAAGATTCTTGCGGGATACGTGCCAGCACTTCACCCACGCCAACTTCCTGACCATCTTTAACCGTAATAATGCAACCCAGCTGGAAAGTCACGTTCACTGGCGTATCAGTACCAGCAACTTTCACTTCCACACCGTTAGCATCCAGCAATTTTACTTGTGGACGCAGGCCTTTTGACGAACCAGCACGCTGCTTAGGATCGATAACCACCAGTGATGACAAACCGGTTACTTCATCCACCTGTTTGGCAACGGTCACACCCTCTTCAACGTTCTCGAACTTCACATGACCAGCGTACTCGGTAATAATCGGGCGGGTATGTGGATCCCATGTTGCCAATGCCTGGCCGGCTTTCACTGTTTTACCATCAGTGATGGTCAGTGTCGCACCGTAAGGCACTTTATGGCGTTCACGTTCACGGCCATTGTCTTCAGAAATCACCACTTCACCGTTACGTGAAATCACGATTTGCTCGTTACGTGAGTTAGTCACATAGCGCATGGTTGACGTAAAGCCAGCTACACCATTCGACTTACTCTCAACCTGTGACACTGAAGCCGCACGTGATACCGCACCACCGATGTGGAAGGTACGCATAGTCAACTGAGTACCTGGTTCACCGATAGATTGCGCTGCGATCACACCAACGGATTCACCGATGCTGATCAGCTTGCCGCGACCCAGATCACGACCGTAACACTTGGCACAAATACCGTAACGTGTGTCGCAAGTCAGTGCTGTACGTACTTTGACTTCGTCGATACCCAGGGCATCGATTTTTTCAACTTCGTCTTCACCCAGCAATGTACCGGCTGCGTAAACCACTTCCTGCGTTTCAGGATGCAATACATCCAGCGCTGCAGTACGACCCAGGATACGGTCATGCAATGGCTCAACGACTTCACCGCCTTTAACCAGCGCTTTTGTCACCAAACCATCAACGGTGCCGCAATCGATCTGTGTGACTACCAGATCTTGTGTCACGTCTACCAGGCGACGGGTCAGGTAACCTGAGTTCGCTGTTTTCAATGCCGTATCAGCCAAACCTTTACGTGCACCGTGGGTAGAAATAAAGTACTGCAACACGTTCAGGCCATCACGGAAGTTCGCCTTGATCGGCGTTTCAATAATAGAGCCATCCGGTTTCGCCATCAGGCCACGCATACCAGCCAGCTGGCGTACCTGCGCCGCAGAACCACGGGCACCGGAGTCGGCCATCATGTAAATCGCGTTAAATGATTCCTGACGGACAACTTTGCCGTCTTTCTTCACTACGTTACCGTCAGAGTCTTTCACATCTTCTTCGCGTAGCTGTTTCATCATGGCATCAGCCACTTTGTCACCAGCACGGCCCCAGATATCAACCACCTTGTTGTAACGCTCGCCTTGTGTCACCAGACCGGAAACATACTGGTCTTCAATTTCCTTCACTTCAGCGTCAGCAGCAGCAATCAATTGCTCTTTCTCTGGCGGCACCAACATATCGTTAATGCTGATAGAAATACCTGCTTTAGTCGCGTAGGAATAACCTGTGTACATCAGTTTGTCAGCAAAAATGACTGTCTCGCGGATGCCCACTTTACGGAAGCTGGCGTTGATCAGGCGTGAAATTTCTTTCTTCTTCAATGCCTTGTCAATGTAGCTGTATGGCAAGCCAGGCGGCAGGATTTCAGACAGTAATGCACGACCAACCGTGGTATTGTAACGATTGATTTTTTCGGTTTTTTCACCGGCAACATCCAGCTCAAACTCTTTAATACGCACAGTCACCTTGGCATGCAGATCAATCAGACCCTGGTCGTACACACGTTGTACTTCCTTGATATCACTGAAGATCATGCCTTCGCCACGAGCAGCTACTTTCTCGCGGGTCATGTAGTACAGACCCAATACGATATCCTGTGACGGCACAATGATTGGTTCGCCGTTGGCTGGAGACAACACGTTGTTAGATGCCAGCATCAATGTGCGTGCTTCCATTTGCGCTTCCAGGCTCAATGGTACGTGGACAGCCATCTGGTCACCGTCAAAGTCGGCGTTAAAGGCCGAACACACCAATGGGTGCAACTGAATCGCTTTACCTTCGATCAATACCGGCTCAAATGCCTGGATACCCAGACGGTGCAGCGTAGGCGCACGGTTCAACAGCACCGGATGCTCACGGATCACATCTTCAAGGATATCCCAGACTTCTGGTCCTTCCTCTTCAACTTTCTTCTTCGCCGCTTTAATCGTTGTCGCTAAACCTAGCACTTCCAGTTTGTGGAAGATGAATGGTTTAAACAGTTCCAGCGCCATTTTCTTAGGCAGACCGCATTGATGCAATTTCAACTGTGGACCAACCACAATTACGGAACGACCGGAGTAGTCCACGCGTTTGCCCAGCAAGTTCTGACGGAAACGACCGCCCTTACCTTTGATCATGTCAGCCAGTGATTTCAGTGGACGCTTGTTAGCGCCGGTCATCACTTTACCGCGACGGCCGTTGTCCAGCAGTGAATCCACCGCTTCTTGCAACATACGTTTTTCGTTACGCACGATGATTTCTGGTGCTTTCAGCTCCAGCAGGCGTTTCAAACGGTTGTTACGGTTAATTACGCGACGATACAGGTCATTCAGGTCAGACGTAGCGAAACGGCCACCATCCAGGGGTACCAACGGACGCAATTCTGGCGGCAATACCGGCAGGATTTCCAGGATCATCCACTCTGGCTTGATGCCGGATTTCTGGAACGCTTCCAGCACTTTCAGGCGCTTGGCGATTTTCTTGATCTTGGCTTCAGAACCAGTCGCAGACAATTCGCTACGCAGGGTTTCGATTTCACGGTTGATGTCCATCGTGCGCAACAGCTCACGAATCGCTTCAGCACCCATCACGGCGTTGAATTCGTCACCGTATTCTTCTACCTTGGCGATGTAGTCATCCTCTGTCAGCAATTGACCACGTGTCAGCGGTGTCATGCCTGGGTCGATCACGATGAATGCTTCAAAGTACAACACGCGCTCGATATCACGCAGAGCAATATCCAGCACCATACCCAAGCGGCTAGGCAAGGATTTCAGGAACCAGATATGTGCCACTGGTGAAGCCAGCTCAATATGGCCCATACGCTCACGACGTACTTTGCTCAAGGTGACTTCAACGCCACACTTCTCGCAAATCACACCACGGTGTTTCAGGCGTTTGTATTTACCGCACAAGCACTCGTAATCTTTGATAGGACCAAAAATTTTGGAGCAGAACAAACCGTCCCGCTCAGGTTTGAAGGTTCGGTAGTTGATAGTTTCTGGCTTTTTAACCTCGCCATAGGACCATGAACGGATTTTTTCAGGTGAAGCTAACGCGATTTTGATCGCATCAAACTCTTCTTCTTGCGTAACCTGTTTAAATAAATCTAATAACGCTTTCATAGAGACTCTCCTTAATGGCGGGATTAATTACGGTCTAAATCGATATCAATGGCCAGTGAACGAATTTCTTTCACCAACACATTGAATGATTCAGGCATACCCGCATCAATTTTGTGCTCACCCTTGACGATGTTTTCGTACACTTTGGTACGTCCATTCACGTCATCCGATTTCACAGTCAACATCTCTTGCAAGGTGTATGACGCACCATATGCTTCCAGTGCCCAAACCTCCATCTCACCGAAACGTTGGCCACCGAATTGCGCTTTACCGCCCAATGGCTGCTGTGTGACCAGGCTGTAAGGACCTGTAGAACGTGCATGCATTTTGTCATCAACCAAGTGATGCAGTTTCAGCACGTGCATGTAACCTACGGTGACCGGACGCTCGAAAGCATCACCGGTACGGCCATCAAACAGTTTGACCTGTGTTTTGCCAGCATGGAATTGCAGTTTCTTGGTGTGCTCGTCTTCATCCGGGAAAGCCAGATCCAGCATGGCACGAATATCAGACTCTGCTGCACCGTCAAATACCGGGGTTGCAAATGGCACGCCGTGTTTCAGGTTAGTAGCCAGGTCGATTACTTCCACATCTGTCAGGCCGGCAATATCTTCTTTCTTGCCAGTGCTGCTGTTGTAGATCTTATCGAGGAAGCTACGGATTTCAGCCACTTTCGCTTCAGCTTGCAACATGTCACCCAGGCGTTTGCCCAGACCTTTAGCAGCCCAACCCAAGTGGGTTTCCAGAATCTGGCCAATGTTCATACGTGAAGGAACACCTAGTGGGTTCAACACGATATCCAATGGGGTACCGTCAGCCATGTGCGGCATATCTTCAACCGGACAAATTTTGGAGATCACACCCTTGTTACCGTGACGACCCGCCATTTTGTCACCAGGCTGAATACGACGCTTCACTGCCAGATAGACTTTAACCATTTTCTGTACACCTGGTGGCAATTCGTCACCCTGGGTCAGTTTACGTTTTTTCTCTTCGAACTTGTTATCGAATTCGACACGCGCCTGGCTCAAGCTGTCTTTCAACTGCTCCAGCTGACGTGCGGCTTCTTCGTCGCTCAGGCGGATATCAAACCAGTCATAACGGCCAACTGTTTCCAGGTATTCAGCAGTCACGCTGTCGCCTTTTTTCAGCTTGTTAGGACCACCGGTAGCCGCTTTGCCAGTCAACAAACGGCTAATACGGCCAAAGGTATCGTCTTCCACAATACGCATCTGGTCGCCCAGATCTTTTTTGTAGTGAGACAGTTGGTCATCAATAATCTGCTGTGCACGGGTATCACGGTCAATACCTTCACGCGTGAATACCTGAACGTCGATCACCGTACCGGTCATGCCTGAAGGCACGCGCAGTGAAGTGTCTTTTACGTCAGAAGCTTTTTCACCGAAAATCGCACGCAGCAATTTTTCTTCTGGGGTTAAAGTGGTTTCACCTTTAGGTGTCACTTTACCAACCAGCACGTCACCGGCTTCGACTTCAGCACCGATATAGATAATACCGGAGTCATCCAAACGACCCAGCATACGCTCGGACAGGTTTGAAATATCACGGGTAATCTCTTCAGGTCCCAGTTTGGTATCACGAGCCACTACTGACAACTCTTCAATGTGAATTGAAGTGTAACGGTCATCAGCCACCACGCGCTCGGAAATCAAAATCGAGTCTTCGTAGTTATAACCGTTCCAAGGCATAAAGCCTACCAGCATGTTTTGACCTAAAGCCAATTCACCCATGTCAGTTGAAGCACCATCTGCCACCACGTCACCGCGAGAGATCACATCACCGACTTTAACCAACGGACGCTGGTTGATGTTGGTGTTCTGGTTAGAACGTGTGTATTTGGTCAGGTTGTAGATATCGACACCGACTTCATCCGCTTGCGCTTCAGCATCGTGTACACGAATCACAATACGGCCTGAATCGACGTAATCGACGATACCGCCACGACGGGAAGTAACCACAGTACCCGAGTCAATCGCTACCGTACGTTCAATACCGGTACCTACCACGGCTTTTTCAGCACGCAGACAAGGTACAGCCTGGCGTTGCATGTTGGCGCCCATCAGTGCACGGTTCGCGTCATCGTGTTCCAGGAATGGAATCAGTGAAGCCGCCACAGATACAATCTGTCCTGGCGCCACGTCCATATACTGTACGCGCTCCGGCTGCGTCATCGTAAATTCATTGTGGAAACGCGCAGAAATCAGGTCTTCTTTAAAGCTGCCATCTTTTGCCACTTCAGTGTTTGCCTGGGCAATCACATACTGGCTTTCTTCAATCGCAGACAGGAAGTTGATCTGATCGCTGACTTTGTTACCTTCGACCAGACGATATGGTGTCTCGAGGAAACCATAATCATTGGTACGTGCATACAAAGCCAAAGAGTTGATCAAACCAATGTTTGGACCTTCTGGCGTTTCAATAGGACATACACGGCCATAGTGGGTGGTATGTACGTCACGCACCTCAAAACCTGCGCGTTCACGGGTCAAACCGCCTGGGCCCAGGGCTGAGATACGGCGCTTATGCGTGATCTCGGACAATGGGTTGGTCTGGTCCATAAATTGTGACAACTGGCTGGAGCCAAAGAACTCACGGATCGCGCTAGACACTGGTTTAGCGTTGATCAAGTCATGCGGCATCAGGTTTTCAGATTCCGCTTGTGACAAACGCTCTTTGACTGCACGTTCAACACGCACCAGACCGGCACGGAACTGGTTCTCAGCCAGTTCACCCACTGAACGGATGCGACGGTTACCCAGGTGATCGATATCATCAATCTCGCCACGACCATTGCGCAACTCAATCAATACACCAATCACTGCCAGGATGTCTTCGTTGGACAACACATTAGCACCAGTGTCGCCTTGTGGACCTACTTTTTCATAGAAACGGCGGATCCAGGCAGCAGAACGGTCTTCCAGCTTGGTTGGGTAAGCACGACGGTTAAATTTCATGCGGCCAACGACAGAAAGGTCATAACGATCTTCAGAGAAGAACAAACCGTTAAACAAGGCTTGAACTGCATCTTCGGTCGGTGGTTCACCAGGACGCATCATGCGGTAAATCGCTACACGGGCGCTGTACTGGTCTGGGATTTCATCACTACGCAAAGTTTGCGAAATGAAATCACCGTGATCCAGGTCATTAGTGTAAATAGTATCGACTTCACTGATTTTTGCAGCCACCAGTTTTTCCAGCAAAGCCGGAGTGATTTCATCATTTGCGTTAGCAATCAATTCACCACTGTCCGTATCGATAATATTTCTGGCAATCGCACGGCCCATAATGAAGTCAGTGGGCACAGCCATTGCTTTAATGCCGGCTTTTTCAATGTCGCGTATATGTTTAACTGTTACGCGCTTGTCTTTAGCCACCAGCACGTTACCGTCTTTATCAGCGATATCAAATTTAGCCATTTCGCCACGCAGGCGATCAGCTACCAACTCAAATTCCAGGCCTTTCGGGCCAATATGGAAAGTGTCAGTATCGTGGAATGTTTCCAGGATTTGTTCAGGGTTGTAACCCAATGCTTTCAGCAGAATCGTCACTGGCATTTTGCGGCGACGGTCAACGCGGAAATACAGGTAATCTTTAGGGTCAAACTCAAAGTCTAACCATGAACCACGGTAAGGAATAATACGTGCCGAGAACAGCAGTTTACCGGAGCTATGTGTTTTACCACGATCATGTTCAAAGAACACACCCGGGCTACGGTGCAACTGGGACACGATGACGCGCTCAGTACCGTTAATGACAAAAGAACCGTTTTCGGTCATGAGTGGCAATTCACCCATGTACACTTCTTGCTCTTTAACTTCTTTCACCGTTGGTTTGGAAGCTTCGCGGTCCATGATGGTCAAGCGCACTTTAACGCGCAATGGCACGGCATAAGTCAGGCCGCGTTGTTGACATTCTTTGACATCAAACGGCTCTGCACCCAACTGGTAGCTCACATAATCCAGACGTGCATTCTCTGAATGGCTGACGATAGGGAAAATGGAACGGAAAGTCGATTCCAGACCTTGGTCTTTACGTTGGTCTACTGCGACATTTTCTTGCAGGAATGATTTGTAAGATTCCAGCTGCATAGCCAGCAAGTACGGAACCTCTTGAACACTGTCGCGCTTAGCAAAGCTTTTGCGGATGCGTTTCTTTTCGGTAAAGGAATAGCTCATAGCGTCTCCTGAGATTTTGAGGGTAGAAGACAAAACACTTTTCATCCACTGCAATGTTTTGACATCTAACTTCGCATTTAAAAACAGCCACTTAATTAACTACGCTAGCTTAACTATATGCGGCCACATCACCACTTTTACAACACCTGCACTGACAATGACAGCTATTAATAATCTGTAACGCCAGAAACGGCGAAGGCCGACGGTTGCCCGTCAGCCCTGCCAGTAGCACAATGATGAATTATTTCAATTCAGCAGTCGCGCCAGCTTCGATCAATTTCTTAACAGCAGCTTCAGCGTCAGCTTTGCTTACGCCTTCTTTAACTGCTTTAGGTGCGCCGTCAACTACATCTTTAGCTTCTTTCAAGCCCAGACCAGTCAATTCACGAACCGCTTTAATCACGCTAACTTTGTTATCGCCAGCGCTGTTCAAGATAACGTTGAACTCAGTTTGCTCAGCAGCAGCAGGTGCAGCAGCACCAGCAGCAGCGCCACCAGCAACTGCAACAGCAGCAGCAGAAACACCAAACTTCTCTTCGATTTCTTTAATGAATGCGGTCAGTTCTAATACGGTTTTGTTACCGATTGCATCCAAAATATCAGCATTTGAAATTGCCATGATAATAATTTCCTAAAATAAATTTGATTAAAATTAAGCCGCTTGCTTTTCTTTGTCGTCGCGTACTGCTGCAACGGCACGAGCAAACTTGGTTGGGATTTCGTTGAGCATGCCAGCCAGTTTGGACAGCAACTCTTCGCGGCTCAATGTAGACGCTAATGCTTGCACACCGGCAGCATCCAGACGCTCATTAGGCATCGCACCTGCTACTAGCTTGAACTGATCATTGCTTTTGGCAAAGTTACTCATCACTTTAGCAGCAGCCACTGCGTCTGCAGAAATACCATAGACGAGTGGACCAACCATGTCGTCAGCCAATGCTGCAAAAGGTGACCCTTCTACCGCACGACGAACCAGGGTATTTTTCAACACACGCAGATATACACCTGCATCACGCGCATCTGCACGCAGTTTCGTCATATTGGCAACGCCAATACCACGATACTCGGCAAGTACGATTGACTGTGCATTCGCCACTTGTGCGATTACCTCGGCAACGACTTCTTTTTTCTCTGTAAGATTAAGACTCAAGGTCTGTTCTCCTTCCGTTAATGAAAGCCCGACTCACATCGAGCCACTCACGGCGTCCTTGTTCAGGGCATGGATATATCCTGTTTCGGGGATCGCCATCTGCGTTGGCTTTTAAATACCTGCAAGCAGAGGATTTCTCACCCACTCACAACGCACTTATCAATTAAGTAAAACACCAACGGTCTTTGATGCTCTTGAGTCCGCATTAAATTCAATGATGACTCAAGCCCAAAGTACTTGCCTGATCCGTGATGGATCAGGACTTGATTCTTAAGCTGCTACTGAAGTTTGATCTACACGAACGCCAGGACCCATAGTGCTGGAAACGGAGAGTTTTTTCAGGTATACACCTTTGGAGCTTGTTGGCTTAGCTTTGTTCAATGCATCCAGCAATGCTGCCAGATTGCCTTGCAACTGTTCAACAGTGAATGAAGCACGGCCAATAGTGCAGTGAACGATACCACCTTTGTCTGTACGGTATTGTACTTGACCAGCTTTAGCATTTTTTACTGCAGTCGCTGCATCAGGTGTCACGGTACCTACTTTTGGGTTCGGCATCAAACCACGTGGACCCAACACTTGACCCAGAGCACCCACGATACGCATCGCATCAGGGGTTGCAATCGCTACGTCAAAGTCCAGCATGCCGCCTTTAACTTGCTCAGCCAGGTCTTCAAAACCAACGATGTCCGCACCAGCTGCTTTAGCCGCTTCCGCTTGTGCGCCTTGTGCGAACACAGCAACGCGTACAGACTTACCGGTACCGTTAGGCAATACAATCGCGCCACGAACCAGCTGATCAGATTTACGTGGGTCGATACCCAAGTTTACTACTGCATCAACAGATTCGTTAAATTTGGCAGCAGCGCCTTCTTTAACCAGATTCAGTGCATCACTTACTGGATACAGTTTGTTGCGGTCAATTTTCGCGCGCAACGCATCAATTCTTTTACCCATGTTATACACCCTCCACTTCGATACCCATACTGCGTGCGCTACCAGCGATGGTACGTACAGCAGCATCCATGTCAGACGCTGTCAGGTCAGGCATTTTTGTTTTAGCAATCTCTTCAGCTTGCGCACGAGTGATTTTGCCAACCTTGTCTGTATGAGGACGTGCAGAACCTTTTTCCAGCTTGGCGGCTTTTTTAATCAGCACCGTTGCTGGCGGGGTTTTCATGATAAAAGTAAAGCTCTTGTCAGCAAACGCAGTAATCACGACTGGTACTGGCAGACCTGGTTCAACGCCTTGTGTGGCAGCGTTAAACGCTTTACAGAATTCCATGATGTTCAAACCACGTTGACCCAGTGCTGGACCGACTGGTGGGCTTGGGTTGGCTTTACCTGCAGGGATCTGCAGCTTGATGTAGCCAATGACTTTCTTTGCCATTTTTGACTCCTTAAATGGGTACAAGCGCTCTTATGAGCTCCCCGTTGAAAATTACTACTAAACGTTTACTACTAAACTGTTGCTAATCAATGTCTTAAATTTCTTTTTCGACCTGCGCAAAATCCAGTTCAACTGGTGTCGCACGCCCAAAAATCACTACAGAAACGCGCACTTTGTTTTTGTCGTAATTGATCTCTTCGACACTGCCTGAGAAATCCTTGAATGGACCGTCGATCACTCGCACGCTCTCGCCTTTTTCGAAGGTCATTTTCTGAGTCGGATTTGACTTACTGTCATCCATACGACGCAGAATAATCTCAACTTCTTTATCTTTAATAGGGGTAGGACGTTGCGCTGAGCCACCAATGAAAGAAGTTACACGTGGTGTGCTTTTTACCAAATGCCAGCTCTGGTCTGTCATTTCCATCTGCACCAGCACATAACCCGGGTACAGGCGACGCTCTGAGATGGTCTTTTGACCACCTTTCATCTCAACAACCTCTTCAACCGGCACCAGAATGTCACCAAATTGATCTTGTAAGTTAGCCCTTACAATACGCTCTTCCAAACCGGCTTTAACGGACTTTTCCATGCCGGAGAACGCTTGAACTGCATACCAACGCATTGATGACATTAAGCACCTCGACCCATAATCCATTGCACCATGTAAGCAAAACCGATATCTACCAACGCCAGGAATGCAGCCATGATCATTACCAGCACAATCACTGCCAGTGTGGTTTGCATGGTTTCTTGACGCGTTGGCCAAACAACACGTTTTGCTTCCGCAATCGACTCATTAAAAAAGCTAAGCGCCTGTTTTCCTTGCGGGGCAGTCCATGCCACCGCTACAGACGCGACAATACCTGCCAGGACGGCAAGTATTCTAACAACCATTGCTTTATCTTCTAAAAGATAAAAACCGGCAATCCCCACAGCCAGCAACAACAGGGACAAAGCCAGTTTGATTTTATCGATCATAACCTTAACTTTATATTTTTCACACTCTATCACTGGATATCAGCTACTAGGTGTTTGGCAGGCCAAGAGGGTCTCGAACCCCCAACCCTCGGTTTTGGAGACCGATACTCTACCAATTGAGCTATTGGCCTGTACTCTTTAATGTAAAACCTGCACGGGTTGTAGTGCAGGTTTTACTCAATTAAATCTAATTACTCGATGATTTTAGCGACGACGCCAGCACCAACGGTACGACCACCTTCACGGATAGCGAAGCGTAAGCCGTCTTCCATCGCGATTGGCGCAATCAGCGCTACCGAGATAGAAACGTTATCACCTGGCATCACCATTTC
>NZ_LMQS01000005.1 GCF_001424665.1 Methylophilus sp. Leaf416 | reverse complement strand
CGATGAAGTCCAGCGCCTCCAAACGGACTGGTACTGACGATAGTGACTGGGAAGAGTTTTAGCCAGTAACGGAATCACAAAAAGCCGACCTAAATTAAGGTCGGCTTTTTTTGTTTGTAAAGACATGTCAAAGGGTGTATTTTAGATGTTGACGCTTTCGTTATTGCGATAGCAATGTCGCATCACCTACGTCACATTTCTTGTTTTCTTTAGCTTTGCAATTACCAAAATAGAATGGAGTTTCCCCTTTTTTAGCATCATTTAAATCCAGGCAAGTTCCTTAATAATGACCACCATAAACCGATAAATAGTACAAACCATCCATTTACAGGGATTTTGGAAATCAAAAATAAGGAGTGACAACATGTTGTCAGAGAAATTGGGTGCATTAACAGGCAAATTTGGTCGTTTGAAATTGTCGTCTCAATTAGGCTTATTGCTGGCTGTGTCAGGTGTGGGGGCTGTTGTCAGCGTATCACATAGTGGCCTGGTGACAGGTTTGATTGTGGGCAATATGGCGTTGGGCACGCTGTTGGTGTTGAGTGTCAAACGTAATCTTGGTGGTGAAGCCGCCAAAGTATTAGCCACCGCACAAGAAATTGCTGATGGAGATTTCAGCAGCACAGATGACCCTGCTGGCTCTGGTGGCGAGAGTGTACTGAATGCATTGCATCAGGCTAAAGGTTCTTTAAATAGCCTGGCTCAGCAAATTGCGTTGGTCTCTGCCGAGCAGGCGAATGGCAATTTGAAGAAAACAATTGATCTTGCACAATTTAATGGCGAATATCGTAATATTGCGCAAGCAATCAACCAGATATTAGCGCTGCCTGCCGAGCTGCTGGAAAAAACCAGTCACTCTATGCTGGCGCTGAGCCAGGGCAATTTCGATACACATCTCGATAGCTTGCCTGGTGACCTCTCCCAACTGAATCATCATTTTGACAGTTTAAAAACCAACGTCAAAACCTTGATTACAGAAATGCAAAAAATGGCCTCTGCGCATGCAGAAGGCGAATCCGATACTGCACTTGAACTCGTTAAGTTTGATGGCGACTTTAAAGTAGTCGCACAGGGCATCAACAATATGGTGTCTGCCTATGTGGGCGAAACCGAAAAATTCATCGCCGTGATGGATAGCATCGGACGCGGAGATTTAACAGCGCAGCTTGAGCCTATGCCAGGTAAAAAAGCAGCGATGAACAAGAGTGTTGATCGTATCCGTGGCAATCTCAAAGGTATTGTAGATTCCGTCAACTGGGTCAACACCGAGCATGAAAAAGGCAATATTGACATGACGCTACGTGCGGATATGTTTAAAGGCCAGTTCTCGGTATTAGCCGATTCTATTAATAAAATTGTTGCTGGTCATATTGAGTTAAACCAAAAAGCCATGGCCTGTGTGAAAGCCTTTGGTGATGGTAATTTCGATGCGCCATTAGAGCAGTTCCCAGGCCAGAAATCTGAAATCAATCTGATTATTGAGAAAGTACGTAGCAATCTGAAAGCATTGAACCAGGATGCTGAAATGCTGGCTGAAGCGGCCAAAGAAGGACGCGTCACTGTACGTGCCGAAGCCGCCCGTCATCCAGGCGACTACCGCAAAATTGTCGAAGGTATGAACAATACGCTGGATATGATTGTTGAGCCGGTATTGACGGTAAAAACCGCCGCTGAATCCATCAATATTGCAGCGAAAGAGATTGCTCAGGGCAACGCCGACTTAAGCCGTCGTACTGAAGACCAGGCAGCTAATCTTGAAAAAACAGCCTCCAGCATGGATGAACTGTCTTCAACCGTGAAACAGAATGCTGAAAACGCTAAACAGGCGAATGAACTGGCTGCGCAGGCGTCCGAAGTGGCGATCAAAGGTGGCGATGCTGTGAATGCAGTAGTTCACACCATGAGCGACATCAATGAAAGTGCCCACAAGATTGAAGACATTATTTCTGTCATCGACAGCATTGCTTTCCAAACGAATATCCTGGCATTGAATGCGGCTGTTGAAGCGGCGCGTGCTGGCGAACAAGGCCGTGGATTTGCAGTGGTAGCGGCAGAAGTGGGTAATCTTGCCCAGCGCTCCTCAGTCGCTGCACGCGAAATTAAAGAATTGATTAATGACTCGGTCAACAAGACTGCAGAAGGTAGCCGCCAGGTAGAAGAAGCCGGTAAAACCATGCATGAAATTGTAGGCTCGGTTAAACGTGTCAGCGTCATTATCGGCGAGATTGCCTCTGCTTCTAACGAGCAAAGTGCGGGCATTGCCCTGGTGAATGATGCCGTGATCCGTATGGATGATGTAACACAACAGAATACCGCCTTGGTTGAAGAGGCTGCTGCGGCTGCCGAATCACTGATGGATCACGCCAATGAGCTGGCAACAGCGGTTAGCGTATTTATCGTAGAAGGCAACGCAAAAGGTTCGCGTCATGAAAATGCAGGCTGGGCGGGAGATTTCCGCAAAGTCAGTAACGGATAGGGCAGGCTGTAAGCCCTTTTATAAGTAGTACTTTTAATAATTAACAGGAGTATAAAAATGGCAGTGATTGATCGAGTATTGATTGGCGAAGGTTTGGTCATCGAAGATCGCCCAGAGGGTGGCCTGGATTTGAAAAACGTGGCACATATTGACTTAATTATGGGCCCACGCGGTAGCGCTGCAGAAGACGCATTTTGTCGTACGCTCACCGATCAAAAACAAGGAGTAAACGGTTTATTGGCGATTGCAGCGCCAAACATGATGGTAAAACCAAACACTGTAATGTTTAACAAGGTCACCATTAAAGATGGTCGCCAGGCTACTCAGATGTTTGGCCCAGCACAACGTGGCGTGGCCATGGCTGTGATGGATTGTGTTGCTGATGGCACCATCCCATTGGAAGAGGCAGATGATGTATTTATTTGTGTAGGTGTATTTATCGACAGCAAGGCCGACATGGATGACCGTATCCAGGACTGGAACTATCGCGCAACTAAAATTGCAATCAAAGCCGCTGTAGCACGTGAGCCTAAAGCTGCTGATGTTGTTAAACAGTACAAAGAAGCATTACACCCATTCGCAGCGCAAACACCAGAAGCAAAAAACCGCCGTTCTGATGATACAGCGGCTGCTTTGGCAATCTCTCAAATGCAAGAGCGTAGCAAATATGCACGCACAAGCGCTGAAAGCAAAGCCCGTGAAGAGAAACAGATCGAACTGGCTATCAACCAGATGAAAGATCGCATCAACACGACCAAGGCTTAATTCAAGCTGATGGAACCTGACGGATTTGCATAGGATAACGAAGTGACTGCCTTAAAAAAACAAGAACAAGAAGATCGCGAGTTTTTGTTTACGCGCGATGATTTCGTCAGAATTAAAAGTCTGATTTATCGCCATGCAGGCATTTCATTGTCCGATGCAAAGACGGACATGGTGTATAGCCGTATTGGGCGGCGCTTACGTGCGCTCGATATGCAAAGTTTCAAGCTCTATCTCGATAAGCTTGAGCAAAACAATCATTCAGATGAGTGGCAGGCATTTACCAATGCTTTGACCACCAACCTGACTTCATTTTTCAGGGAAGAGCATCACTTTCCCATCCTGTCTGACCATTTGGTCAAGACGGCTTCACAAAAACGAAAAACCATTCGTATCTGGTGTTCGGCGGCTTCCACCGGCGAAGAGCCTTATTCAATTGCTATCACAGCCTGTGAAGCATTTAATACGCTCAAACCCCCGGTTGAGATTATCGCGACTGATATCGATACCAATGTATTAACTACTGCGATGGCGGGTGTTTACCCGATTGATCGCATCAAGAAAATGGACGAATCCAGAGTACGCAAGTTCTTTGAAAAGGGGACTGGCAAACAGGATGGATTGGTCAGAGTGAAAAAAGCGGTGCGCGAGCTCATTAGTTTCAACCAGCTAAATTTGCTGGACCATCAATGGCCATTCAATGATGGTTTTGATGTGATTTTCTGCCGCAATGTCATGATTTATTTTGACAAGCCTACCCAAGGCAAGATTATTGAAAAGTTTATCACCCTGATGGGCGAAGACAGCTTGTTACTGGCGGGGCATTCAGAGAACTTTCTCTATGTTTCGCAGCAATTGCAATTGCTCGGCAAAACCGTTTACAAACTAAAAACTAATGGCGCGGCACGTTCCAGCCTATTAATGAATCGGAAATAGTCATGAGTGTTATACAAGAAGATATTGCAAACACCCTGTACTTTGACAGAACGTTTAACTGCGATGCGGCCAAAATCTCTCCCGGAGAGTATTATTACACCGATAAAGACATGCTGATTGTCACCGTGTTAGGTTCATGTGTGTCTGCCTGTATCCGTGATACCAAGTCTGGTATTGGCGGCATGAATCACTTTATGTTGCCGGAGAGCGGCAGCGCTGATCGCGATAGCCCGGTGTCAGAGTCTATGCGTTATGGCACCTATGCCATGGAAGTGCTGATTAACCAGTTGCTGAGAAATGGCGCCAGACGCGAGAACCTGGAAGCTAAAATATTTGGCGGCGGTAATGTGCTGCGCAGTTTCACCACCAATAACGTAGGTGACCGCAACGCCGCATTTGTTAAACAATACCTCAAGGATGAAGGTATTAAAGTGACAGGTGAAGACCTGCTGGATATCTATCCGCGTAAAGTCTACTATTTCCCGAAGACCGGCAAAGTACTGGTTAAAAAACTGAAACAGCTGAACAATTACACATTGGTCAAACGCGAGCAAGCTTACTCAAGCAAGCTGAAAACCAACGATGTGGGCGGCGATATCGATTTGTTTTGATAATAATAATTATAAAAAGGAAATCCCATGAAAACGAAAGTGTTAGTTATTGATGATTCAGCACTGATACGCAGCTTGCTGACTGAACTTATTAACGATACCAAGGACCTTGAAGTGGTAGGGGCTGCGCCGGATCCGCTGGTTGCGCGTGAAATGATCAAGCAATTGAATCCGGATGTCCTGACGCTGGATGTAGAAATGCCGAGAATGGACGGACTGGATTTTCTCGAAAAACTCATGCGTTTGCGGCCTATGCCGGTATTGATGGTATCGACGTTGACTGAAAAGGGCTCTGAAATCACCCTGCGCGCGTTGGAACTGGGCGCTACAGATTTCGTCACCAAGCCAAAAATGGGTATCACCCAGGGCATGCAGCAATATGCCGATGAAATTACCGATAAGATCCGTACTGCGGCCAAAGCCAAAGTCAGCACTTTGCAAAGTATAGCGAAAGCATCAGTGGCTGGTGGCCAGGTACAAAATGCCATCCGTAACCCGTTGATCAGTAGTGAGAAATTATTGATTATCGGTGCATCTACCGGGGGTACCGAAGCCATTAAATCGTTTTTAATGCAAATGCCTTCAGATTGTCCCGGCGTCTTAATCACGCAGCATATGCCCGCAGGGTTCACTAAATCGTTCGCTGCCCGTTTAGACAGCCTATGTAAAATATCAGTCAAAGAAGCGGTGGATGGTGAGCGGATCTTGCCGGGCCATGCCTATATTGCGCCAGGTGATCAACACTTGCTGCTGGCTAGAAGCGGTGCCAACTATGTCACCCGCTTGTCTGACAGTGAGCCCGTGAATAGACACAAGCCCTCTGTGGATGTATTGTTTGATTCCGCAGCAGTGCATGCCGGTAAGAATGCGATTGGCATTATTATGACCGGTATGGGCAAAGACGGCGCAGTGGGTATGTTGCGTATGAAAGAGTCCGGGGCTTACAACTTTGCACAAAATGAAGAAAGCTGTGTCGTCTATGGCATGCCGCGTGAAGCGGTTGCACATGGTGGCGTGCATGAAGTTGCGCATTTGAAAGACCTGCCAAAAATGGTATTGCATTATCTGGCAACAAATAGTGAACGCGCCTTGCGTGTATGAAGGCTTCAAAGAATAAACAGGCAAATCAGGGCTTTATTGCCGCTAGCATTTAAACGATATGGAGTGATAATGCTAGATATAAATATGTCACTAAAGATAGCGGAGTAATAAATGGGCAATCCGAATACTAAATTTCTGGTGGTTGATGATTTTTCTACCATGCGCAGAATTGTGCGTAACCTGCTTAAAGAGCTGGGTTACAACAATGTTGAAGAGGCCGAAGATGGTGCTGATGCATTAAGCAAGCTGCGTAGCGGTGATTTCGAATTTGTCGTATCTGACTGGAATATGCCAAATATGGATGGGCTGACCATGCTGCAGAATATTCGTGCAGATGCCAAGTTATCCAAATTGCCGGTATTGATGGTGACTGCAGAAGCTAAAAAAGAAAACATCATTGCCGCCGCACAAGCTAAAGCCAACGGATACGTAGTCAAGCCTTTTACGGCCGCCACGCTGGAAGAAAAATTATCGAAGATTTTTGAGAAATTGGAAAAAGGCGAGGCTTAATCATGACCGAAGCTGTCAATCCGAAACATGAAAACATCGTGGTAGAAATGGCTTCTGCCATGATGCAAAACCTGAACGGTAATCAACAAGAAGAAATGATCAGCCGGATTGGCCATATGACACGCACGCTTCATGACAGCTTGAGTGCATTAGGTTATGACAAGGTATTAGAACAAGTGGCACAGGAAATCCCGGATGCGCGTGACCGGTTAAACTATGTTGCCAGAATGACGGAACAGGCTGCTGAACGTGTACTAAATGCAACCGATCAGGCTACGCCATTGCAATCTGAAATGGCTGATCGTGCTCATGCATTGCAGGAACGGTGGAAAGCGGTGATGGCCAAGTCCGCCCTTAAATCAGAATACGATTTAGTCGTGCATGAAACCCTGGATTATCTGTCTCTGGCAGATAAAAATACGACAGCGACCAAATCACTGCTGATGGATATCATGATGGCGCAGGATTTCCAGGATTTGACAGGTCAAGTAATCAAAAAAATCACGACCCTGGTGCAAGAACTGGAAGGGCAGCTGGTACAGGTGCTGGTAGATTTTTCACCAGGTGCTAAAAAAGAAGAATCTTCAGACTCATTGCTAAACGGTCCGCAAATTGATCCACACAATAAGGTCGATGTAGTTTCTAACCAGGAACAGGTAGATGATTTGCTGGATAGCCTAGGCTTTTAAAGCAGGTTTTTAAACAGGTTCTAAGCTGCTAGATTTGAATATTAAAAGGGCCAATCGGCCCTTTTTTGCTTATGCATAGCCAACACGTTCTTCTGCAGGCAGTGTCGCTAATTCTTCATCGGTATACACGCGTCCGCGAGTTATAAAGGCAAAACCACTACCGCCATCCAGTGAAAATGAACCGCTGGAGCCAGGAACTGCATCCAGAATAGTATGTGTGTTGGTCATAAAGCTGAAATGGCTGTCACCCATGTAAAAAATAGCTCCTGCCAGCACCCCAAGCTTTACATCAGAAGGGCTGGGCCTGAATTCAGCAGCCGGCATGCACATCGGGCCACTGCCTTCGCAGCAACCACCAGATTGTAAAAACACTATTGGTCCATGTTGTTCAGTGAGCTTTTCTATCAAACTGATTGCTGAGGGCGTTGCAGAAAGTCGTTCAGCCATTATTTTTCCTTAATGAGTCGCTTAAAAGTATAGACAATAAAGGGGCGAAAAATTCGCCCCTTTATTGTTACTGATGTTCCTTAAGCATGGGAATCAGGGTTAGAAGAAACCAAGTTTTTTAGGGCTGTAGCTTACCAACAGGTTTTTAGTTTGCTGGTAGTGATCGAGCATCATCTTGTGCGTTTCACGGCCAATACCAGATTCTTTATAGCCACCAAAAGCCGCATGCGCAGGGTAGGCGTGGTAACAGTTGGTCCACACACGACCAGCTTTAATACCACGGCCCATGCGATAAGCACGGCTGCCATCACGTGACCACACGCCCGAACCCAGGCCAAAGATAGTGTCATTGGCAATGCTCAAGGCTTCGGCTTCGTCTTTAAAAGTAGTCACAGCCAATACTGGTCCAAAAATTTCTTCCTGGAAAATACGCATTTTGTTGTGGCCTTTGAACAGGGTTGGTTTGACATAATAACCTTCAGCCAGATCACCACCCAGTACATTGCGTTCACCACCGCACAACAGTTGCGCACCTTCCTGGTTACCGATATCCATATAAGAAAGAATCTTGTTGATCTGGTCTTGTGACGCTTGAGCACCGATCATGGTGTTTGGATCTAGTGGGTTACCTTGTTTAATCGCAGCAACACGTGGTAATACGCGCTCCATGAATTTGTCGTAAATGGATTCCTGTATCAAGGCACGTGATGGGCAGGTACAGACTTCGCCCTGGTTGAATGCAAACAGCACCAGGCCTTCGACGGCTTTATCGAGAAAGTCATCGTCTGCAGACATAATGTCTTCAAAGAAGATGTTAGGCGATTTTCCGCCTAATTCCAAGGTTGCCGGAATCAGGTTATTGGCTGCAGCCTGGGCAATAAAGCGGCCCGTTGCGGTAGAACCGGTAAAAGCAATCTTATTAATACGTTTGCTGTTAGAGAGCGGGGCGCCCACTTCGCGGCCGTAACCGTTCACAATATTCATCACGCCTGGCGGGATCAGATCACCAATGATTTCCATCAATATCAGGATACTGATAGGGGTGAATTCTGCCGGTTTCATCACCACACAGTTACCGGCTGCAACGGCTGGCGCAAGTTTCCAGGCGGCCATTAAAATCGGGAAGTTCCACGGGATAATCTGGCCAACCACACCTAAAGGTTCGTGAAAGTGGTAAGCCACAGTGTTTTCGTCCAATTCACTCAGGCTGCCTTCCTGCGCACGCAGAGCACCAGCAAAATATCTGAAATGATCTGCAGCCAAAGGAATATCCGCATTCAAGGTCTCGCGGATCGGTTTACCATTATCGACCGTTTCAGCAGTAGCAATCAGCTCAAGATTTTGTTCGATACGGTCTGCGATTTTCAGCAGTAAATTAGAGCGCTCTGCTGCGGGGGTTTTTGCCCATTTATCTGAAGCAGCATGTGCAGCATCCAACGCTAGCTCAACATCTTCAGCACTGGAGCGAGCGGCTTGCGTGTAAGGCTTGCCAGTAATCGGGGAAATTACATCAAAATATTCACCTTTAACAGGGGCAACCCATTTACCACCGATAAAATTGTCGTATTTTGCCTTGTAAGGGACTTTTACACCCATGGCTTTCAATAGATCCAAACTCATATTCACTCCTGTACTTTTTATATAGATGTTATAGCAGAACTGCTCTCCAAACCGCCATATTGAGCGATAGCTCAATTACCTGATCAATCATCATCTGAGCCGCTTAAAATAAGGCTTTTTTGGATGATTAACGGGATAAACATTAAACCTTAAAAACCACAAAATCAAGCTTTTTTGCCGTGTTTTAAATGATTTATAAGATAACTGAGTTACTTCGTTTAATGCTGAAAAGTTCAATCTCTTTTACGTATAGAAGTAGTCTTCAATATCACTTTTTTTTCATGTTGATGATTGCGGTATAAATAATTTGGCGCGTTATAGGGAATGGGCTATAATCGCGCCTTCTTTCGGAGAGATGGATGAGCGGTTTAAGTCACCACCCTGGAAAGGTGGCATAGGGGCAACTCTATCGAGGGTTCGAATCCCTCTCTCTCCGCCAATAAAAAAACACCCGAATGGGTGTTTTTTGTTTTTATATTCGATGCACCTATTTTGCTTTTAATAAATATAAGTGCACGGTCAATAACGACAATATCAATCACTGTCAGGGTTTCTTTTTCTCTATTGATTTATCGGCTTTTGTGGATTCCGCAGGCGTGGCTTTTTTACCGCCAACGCTGATATCTTTTTTAAGGCCTGCGAATGTCGCCTGTCCGATGCCAGGTACCTGATCCAGTTCTTCGACTGTTTTAAAGCCACCATTCTTTTTACGATATTCAATGATCGCCTGGGCTTTAGCTGGGCCTATGCCATTCAGGCTTTCCAACTCGGCCTGACTGGCTGTATTAATATCGACGGCTGCATGGGCCAATGGTGATAACAGTAACGACATCAGACAAACTAAAAACATGTATCTCATATATTCTCCTGATCAATAAAATAAAAAACAGGCTAAAAAATCAGCCTGCTTCGATTCTAGCGCCAAGAACGCTACAGAGAGGGTGTGTAAATTTAAATTATTTAATAAATGTTAAATATTTTTAATAATTGTGTTTAATGCAACAACTGGGTCGGCAGCTTGGGTAATCGGGCGGCCAATGACGAGATAGTGGGATCCTAAAGAAAGGGCGTCTTTAGGGGTAACAATCCTGGTTTGATCATCCCGGCTAGCATCAGCAGGGCGTATACCCGGAGTCACCAGGCAGAAATCGCTACCTAATGCTTGCTTGAGCATGGCTGACTCTTGTGCAGAGCAGACTACACCGTATAAACCTGCTTGCTGGGTTAGTTTCGCCAGTGCTAATACATGATCACTTAAAGAACGTTGTATACCCAATGTATGCAAAGTTGACTCATCCATGCTGGTGAGCACAGTGACAGCAATCAGCAACGGTGCTTTCGCGCCGTAGGCTTTATCAAGCCCTTCTTGTGCTGCCTGCATCATAGGCAAGCCGCCGCTTGCATGCACATTCAGCATCCATACACCTAAGTTTGCAGCTGCCTGGCATGCTTTTGCCACCGTGTTAGGAATATCGTGGAATTTCAAATCAAGAAAAACACCGTAGCCTTGCTTTACTAGCGATTCTACAAACGATGGCCCGGCTGCGGTAAACAGCTCTTTGCCTACTTTCAATTTGCACAGGGCAGGGTCCAGACGATTGACCAATGCCTTTGCAGATTCTGCATCAGCATAATCGAGGGCAACAATAATTTTGCTATCAGTCATATTTGATTACTATTTGGTATGGGAAACACTTACTTGCGTTTTAGCAATTTGATATCACGGATTGTAGCTTCTGTTGGCTCAGCGGGGAGGGATTCCCATGCATTGCATGCCGGGCACTGCCAATGATACTGCTTGGCGCGGAAGCCGCACTGGTCACAATAATAAGCTGCGCGGTCGCCAATCGCATTACGGACGGTTTGCTGCATTAACTGTAAGTCATGCTGTTCATCATCCAGGATAGCGCGCGCTTGCAGCAACTGGTCTAGTGATTTCAGGCTGGGTTTACGGATTAGTTCATTACGCGCCAGTTTTGCGGCGGTTTCAGCACCTTCGGCTTGCAAGGTGGCTTCATACAACACCGACATAATGCTGCTCAACTGGTAGGTTTCAAGATATAGGTTTAATTGGGTTAAGCCTTCTTTTAAGCCTTTGATGCCATGCTGCTCCGCCGCGGCATGACTGTATGGTAATGCCGCATAGCTTTTCAACATCTTCTGCGCGACCAGGCCCAAATATTCAGGATCCTGCATCTCAATTCTTTTCCAGAATGCAATCGCAGCCGCATGGTCTTCTTGCTGCGCCGCCATATCGCCTAGCAACACGTTGGCGCGTACACAGTTTTTGTTGGCATCGAGTGCCTGCTCAAGGTGGTATTTAGCTTCTTGCCAGTTCTGCTGGATAATGGCGTTGACCGCCAGTTCACAGGAGTACTGTGCGATTTCTTTACGGTAAGAAATACCAGAAGAGCCTTCTAACTCAGTCGCAATGGCGATGGCTTGTGACCATTCGCGCTCTTTGACATAAATTTCCAACAAGTGGCGTTGGGCGGCCTGTTCATAACGCGTGTGACGCAAAGTCTGGAACAGTTCTTCTGCGCGGTCATACAATCCTGCCTTAAAGTAATCTTGCGCCAACTCAACTTTGATCGAAGTAGATTGTTGATCAGTGAGCTCGTAATTTTCCAGCAAATTCATATGTAAATGAATGGCGCGGTCAGTTTCACCTGTGCGGCGGAACAAACTACCCAGTACAAAATGTAATTCTAGCGAATCTTTATTCAGGTAAAGGGCCTCGCTGAACGCATCGACTGCCTTATGATACTGGTCGGCAATCAGCAGATTTAGACCTTTAAAGTAGGTAGCGGGCAGGGAAGTCGATTCTGCAATCAATTGCTTGATATCCACCCTGGCTGCAATCCAGCCCAGTGTGAAAAACAGTGGCAAAATGAGTAGCCACCAATATTCAAATTCAACCAGCATACAAGGTCTCTTTTTTAGGTAGCGCCTATTTTACCTTAAGCGCCAGTAGTGGTGCCATGAATATACTAGTGGCTTGAAGACACGTTGCCAGGATTATATGATCAGCAACCGTAGCAGCAAAAAAAACGGCATCTCAATAAGATGCCGTTTTTATAATTAAAGGCTGATTTACACCATTGCGTCTACACGATCGCGCAGTTCTTTACCAGCCTTGAAGTGAGGCACATACTTGGCTGGCACCTGTACTTTAGTGCCAGTTTTAGGATTGCGTCCCAAACGGGGCGGGCGGTAATTCAAACTGAAACTACCAAAACCGCGGATTTCTATACGCTCGCCAGTTGCCAAGTTTTCTGTCATCGCATCCAGGATGGTTTTGACAGATAACTCGGCATCTTTCAACACTAATTGCGGAAAACGCTGGGCAAGTAAATCAATAAGTTCAGATCTAGTCATGACCTAAAAGCCTTTATTATTTTTTGCTGTCCAATTTAGCTTTCAACAAAGCACCCAGATTAGTGGTACCTGCTGAAGCTTCATCCATAATGACATCATCAGCTTTAGCTTTTTTGGCTTTTTGTTTGCCACCTTTGTCTTCACCGATAGGCGCGCTGTTACCGCTTGGATCTTCTGTCAATTGTTTCACGCCAAGAGAGATACGCTCTTTCTCAACGTCAATTGCCAGAATAACCGCTTGCAACTCGTCGCCTTTTTTGAAGTTACGGATAGCCTCTTCACCAGACTGTGTCCATGACAGGTCAGACAAGTGAACCAAGCCATCGATACCGCCTGGCAGACCGATAAATACGCCAAAGTCAGTGATAGACTTGATCTGGCCGGATACTTTGTCGCCTTTAGCGTGCGTTGCAGCGAAATCATCCCATGGGTTTGGTTTGCACTGTTTCATGCCCAGTGACAAACGACGACGGTCTTCGTCAATTTCCAGGATCATGACTTCAACTTCGTCGCCCAATTGAGCGATCTTGCCCGGATGGATGTTCTTGTTGGTCCAGTCCATTTCTGAAACGTGTACCAAACCTTCAATACCTGGCTCTACTTCAACGAATGCACCGTAGTCTGTCAGGTTAGACACTTTACCGAACAGGCGTGTACCTACCGGGTAACGGCGGCTCAATGCCACCCATGGGTCGTCGCCCAATTGTTTGATGCCCAGAGAAACACGGTTTTTCTCTTGGTCGAATTTCAGGATCTTCGCTTCAACTTCTTCACCCACAGTCAGCACTTCAGATGGGTGCTTAACACGGCGCCATGCCAGGTCAGTGATATGCAACAGGCCATCGATACCACCCAGATCCACGAACGCGCCGTAGTCAGTGATGTTTTTAACGATACCTTTAATCACAGCACCTTCGGTCAGGCTGCCCAGCAACGCTTCACGGTCGGCACCCAAGGTGTCTTCCATCACTGCGCGGCGAGAAACCACGATGTTGTTACGCTTGCGGTCAAGCTTGATAACTTTGAAGTCCCACTCTTTATTTTCGTAAGGAGTAGTATCTTTAACCGGGCGGATGTCTACCAGTGAACCTGGCAGGAATGCCATAATACCGCTGACAGACACACGCAAACCGCCTTTAACACGGCTGCTCACAAAGCCTTTAACGACACGGCCTTCGTTCATGGCTTCTTCCAGATCCAGCCATGCTTGCATTTTCTTCGCTTTTTCGCGAGACAGTTGTGTAGAACCAAAACCGTCTTCGAGCTTTTCGATCGCCACTTTAACGAAGTCGCCTACTGCAACTTCCAGTTCACCTTGGGCATTTTTGAACTCACTGGCATTAATCACGCTCTCGGATTTAAGACCAGCGTTAACAATCACGAAATCATTGTCTACAGACACTACTTCGGCGGTGATCACTTCACCTGCGCGCATTTCCTGGCGGGCCAGGCTTTCTTCGAAGAGGGCTGCAAAAGATTCGTTAGAAGAGGTTGAATTAGAAATAGAAGCCATTAAAAAATTGTCCAAATTTACACGTAAAACAGCACATGCCGTTGTACGAGCCATTGCTACTCAAGATAAGCAGGCAATGGATGAAGTTAATATTTGTCACATCCAGCTGGCGCCAGATGTAACGCGAATCTGGGACTATACACAAAAAAATTATTCAGTTCAATGACTTAAAGCTTTTTTTATGTGATTTTGGTGGTCTTTTTATAGGCTTCAATTATCAAATCGACGGCTTGGGCGATATTCATTTTCGTAGTATCAACCAGCATCGCATCCGGCAATTGTATTAACGGGGCAGAAGATCGCTGTGTATCACGCAGGTCACGTTGTTTTAAATCATCCAGAATCGTGTCGTAATCTGCACGATCCCCTCGGTTGATAAGCTGGTGGTAACGCCGCTGGGCACGTGTTTCCACACCTGCAGTGAGGAAAACTTTTAAGATGGCGTCCGGAAAAATGACTGAGCCTATATCGCGCCCATCTCCAACTAGCCCCGGGGATTTCCTGAAGTTTCTTTGTGTCTGCAATAAAGCAGTACGCACTTGCGGGTGGACTGCAACTTCAGATGCCCCTTTGCCCATTTGTTCAGTGCGGATATAGGCACTTACATTTTCCCCATTGAGATATATTTCACCACTCTCGAACCTGATATCCATCTTACCGGCGATATCCGCCAGCGCGGATTCATTAGACCAGGCCACCGATTGTGTATGCGCTGCATAGGCCAGTAAACGGTAAAGCGCCCCGGAATCCAGGTAATGAAAGCCAAACGCTTTGGCAACAAGTTCAGCAACGCTACCTTTCCCTGAAGCGGAAGGGCCATCAATGGCTATTACCGGCCATATAGTTTGTTCAGTCATAAATTTTTCTTATCAAATGCTTAAAAACAATGAATTGGATAAAACAACTCGGCTTTTATATGATGTGCTTAACAACAAAGGAGCACAGCATGATTAAAACATTTTCTTTCGCGATACTGCATTTCAGCGTTGCGTTCAGCATTGCTTATCTGCTTACCGGCAGCATTCTGATTGGCGGGCTGATGGCTCTCATTGAACCAGCCATTAATACGGTTGTGTTTTATTTCCATGAGCGTGCCTGGAACCATCATCAACATGCGCATGCGCCGGTTAATCAGCGAGACGAGCATGAATGGGCTTACGCCGCCTGATTATTGGGCAATGCTACTGAATACCCTGAAATACTCAGGAAAGGTTTTAGCAACACATTTGGGGTCATTAATCGTGATTGGCACACCCGCCAGACTGATCAATGAAAAGCACATAGCCATGCGGTGGTCGTCATACGTGTCGATCACTGCATCTTCTATTAACTTTTCCGGTGGCGTGATCTGAATAAAATCGGCCCCTTCAATCACGCTTGCGCCAACTTTGCGCAACTCAGTCGCCATCGCGGCAATACGGTCGGTTTCCTTTACGCGCCAACTGGCTATGTTCCGTAAAGTGGTAGTGCCTTTGGCAAACATGGCCATGATTGCCAGCGTCATCGCGGCATCAGGAATATGGTTGCAATCCAGGTCTATGCCTTTCAGGTCACCGGTTTTTTCAGCGCGCACATGATTTTCCGCATAGCTAACCCGGCCACCCATTAACTTTGCAGCTTCAGCAAACAGGATATCGCCCTGGATACTGCCTTTGCCTACACCTAGTACAGTGACATCGCCGGCCAGAATACCGGCGGCAATAAAGTAGGAAGCGCTGGAAGCGTCGCCTTCAACGTAAATCTCACCTGGCGATTGATAGCGTGTTGATGCTGAAATATGAAAGCTCTGCCAGCCCTCTCTTTGTACCTGAATGCCAAACCTCTGCATTAAATTCAATGTGATCTCAATATAAGGTTTTGAGATTAACTCACCAACCACTTCAATGGTGGCGGCCTGACCTGTCAGCGGTAATGCCATCAACAAGGCGGTTAAAAATTGGCTGGACACATCGCCGCGTATTTGAATTGGCTGGCTGACATCCAGCGTAGCAGGCGAAATTTGCAGGGGAGGGTAGCCCTCATTGCTCTCGTAACTAACTTCTGCACCAGCTTGTCGTAATGCATTGATCAAGTCACCAATCGGGCGCTCATGCATACGCTGAACACCATGCAGATGATAATGACCATTTGAAAAGGCCAACGCCGCTGTTAGTGGACGAAACGCAGTACCCGCATTACCTAAAAACAAATCGGCTTCTTTATTGGGAAACGCTCCCCCGCAGCCAGTCACTCTCCATGTATTTTCCTCAATATTTTCCAGTTTTACCCCAAGCGATTGCAGTGCCTCCAGCATTCTTGCAGTGTCGTCTGAATCCAGAAGATCACGAATTACTGTCACGCCCTCAGCAAGTGCCGCCAATAACAAGGTGCGATTGGAAATGCTTTTAGAGCCGGGCAAAGTAATTGACCCAAGCGCTTTGGTATATGAAGGTAAGTGCAGTTGTTCCATATCTATGAATCTTTTAAGTCTTTTATTGGATTTTGGATTTTGCCCAGGCATTACGCGCATGGCTGGCATGTTCAAACAGCGCAAATAACCCTTTATGGTCATTATTTTCGAGTAGCGCAGTCATCTCGCCTATCGCCTGTTGGTATGTGTTGAGTTCTTGCAATAAGGCCTGTTTATTGGCTAGCGCAATGTCACGCCACATTTCAGGGTGGCTACCGGCAATCCGCGTGAAGTCGCGAAAACCACTGGCGGCAAACTTAAACAGCAGTTCAGCATTGTCACGCTTGGCTAAATCTTCCACCAGCGCGAATGCCAACAAGTGCGGCAAATGGCTGACCGCTGCGAATACACTGTCATGTTCCTCCGGGCGCATATTGGATACCAAAGCACCACACACTTTCCATAACTCTGTCACTTTTAATACCGCTTCCGGGTCAGTGACCAAGCCTGGCGTCAGAATTACATTTTTGCCTATATACAAATCTGCCATCGCAGCAGCTGGACCGCTCTTTTCAGCGCCGGCAATCGGGTGCCCGCCGACAAACTGCTTAAACTGCTCACCGAGCTCGGCTTCGGCATAAGCCATGACATCAGATTTCGTGCTACCTGCATCGGTAATCACCGTCTGTGCTGCAAGGTGCGGAAGAATGGATTTTAAAATGGCTGGCGTTTGTGCGACCGGTGTAGCAATGAGTATCAAGTCTGCATTTTCCAGCGCAATTGCAATATCTGTTTCCGCGCTGTCTATTAATCCCAGGCTTAGAGCTTCTTGCAAGCTTTGATTTGAACGGCCAACGCCGGTGATGTGTGGCGGGTTAGGTAATTTTTTCAGCGCCAGCGCGACTGAACCGCCTATCAATCCTACGCCGAATATCACGATTTTCTTGAACATTCGGGAATTGTATCATGTCATACAACTGCGTCTGAAGTTTGGCTAGACTGGGTTTCAGGCGTATACTTGCTAGCTTGCATTGGGGCTGACCAGGTTTCGACGTGGGTTGCAAAGCAGTGCAGGGCATACCGAGGATTCAGGTTCCCTCGTAAATCCATCTGAAAAAGTATAGTCGCAAACGACGAAACTTACGCTTTAGCCGCTTAATCCCGGCTGAACGCTGCCCCGAAGAGCCTCTCGGTCGGGCCGGGTAACCGGCAGCAGCGTCATTTAGAGAGGATCGTGCGTGGTTGGGTTGCTTAATCACGTATTAAATCCAAGGCAACTCGCTTTACTCTTGCTTGCTCGTTGGTGAGTGTACGGTTAAACATAAACAACACAGCTAAGTATGTAGAACTGTCTGTGGAGGGCTTGCGGACGGGGGTTCGATTCCCCCCAGCTCCACCAATTTAAAGTAGTAAATTAAGAGCCAGCATTTTAATGCTGGCTTTTTTGTGTCTGTAATTTAATATTGATTTCAGATAATTGGTATTTTCCTCTGATTGTTAATAAAAAAGCCACTCAAGGCGAGTGGCTTTCAAACTAACTAATATTAACGATGGACCTTTTTCAAACCGGTAAAGAATCTGCGCTTTGCTGGCATGCTTAGTTGATCGAAGATCATATTTTTCCATAAGAACTGCGCTTTAATTATTTCTTCATCCAAGCCAACTGCCAAACACTGGTTTAGTTTTTTTCGATGCCTGATTCGCAAAGTAGCAAATGCATGATGTTTTATGCGGTTGAGTGTACAGCTTGGTGCTGCTACTTTACCTGATACCCAGCGGTGAAAAACAGCCGGTTTTACGTTAGCTAACTTGATTGCTTTATGTTTGTTTAATGTACCCAGTTGATCACCAACTTTCAGACTCCAGTTTAATAAACATTTCGTGTGTAATTTTTTAATTTTGATTTTGTTTTTCATTAACTCCCTCCAAAAGTGCAGATAAATCTGCAACCAAAATATTAACATTACGATAAAAAATGTTAAAAACGATTCCCTACTTTTGTTATGCAAACAATGGGAATGTGTCTGAATTATGAAAAATATCAATTTAAATCAATAGGTTGCTGCACTAATAAAATGACACCAATAACATATCCGTTGATGCATTTTGTAAACATGAAATTAGCCGAGCCAAATTTTTCGCAAACTATTTAGTACATATTTTTGTCACAAAACAAGTTAAGCAATTTGATTATTTGAAATATGACCTCTGTACATATCAATGAAGCCAAGCTTGTCCAGGATGTTGAAGTGCTTCGCAGCCAGTTTCCACAAGTAAAAGATTTATACCGTGAAGTATGTCGCTTGATGTTCTTTCGCTATGGGATTCAACCCACTGCCAATAAGCTGTATCAGCTTGTGCGCAAAGGGACGATGTCAACGCCGGTTCAAACGGTGAATAATTTTTGGAACGAACTCAGGCTTAAAAACAGGGTGGATGTTGAGTATTCGGGGTTGCCAGATACTTTGCGTGAATTTGCTGGCGAAGCGCTGAGTACTTTATGGAAATCCGCGCTTGAAGTCGCCAAGCAGAACGTGAAGGAAAAACATTCTGTTATTTATAACCTGGAAAGCAACAACAAGCTTGAGTTGGAAAACCTGAAAGCCCAGCTTAAAAAAATGGAGAGCCTGAGCGCTGAACAGCATTCAGAATTAACCATGCTCAGAAAGCAGTTGCAGGAAAGTGAAAAAAGATTCCTGATTGACCATCAGGTGTCGGCCACTCAGAAAGAAGCTGTAAAAACGTTGCAAAATGAAAAATCTGCGTTGGAGGGCTCGCTAAAAAGCGTCAATAATGAATTTTCAGCAGAATTTAATAAGCTGCATGCAGCCTTGAAATTATCAGAAGACAAATTCAGAAAGCTGGAAGCAAGGTCATTTATAGAAGTTGATCGAGAACGCCAGCGGGCCTATAAGCTGGAATCTGAAATCAGCGAATTAAAGAAGGCACTCCTGAAAGAGCATGCAGTCACCAAAAGCCAGGCCGCCAAAAATCAGAAACTGGTGAATGAGTTGCGTGAAAATGTTGGCATGATAAAAGGGCAGTTAAAAGAATCACAACGACAGCAGTTGGTAGCTTCAAACAAGCTAAAACAGATTGAGAAAAAAAAGCCTTTGATCAAATAAAACCAGGCCACCTTCGGTGGCCTGAGGAAAACAATCATGAAAGTTCGATAAACCGGTCTTCGATAAATTTCTTTTCAATATTGTTGCGTTGCATTTCATTGTCGAGTGCTTTGATTTTGTCTTCTAGCGCTTTTTTCTCGCGCTCTGCGTCTTCCAATTGCTCTTGCAAACGCTGATTTTCAGCACTGGTTTCGGCCGTCGGATTGGTTTTTTTGGCAGTTTGTAGCTGTTTTATCTCTAACCTGAGTTCAGACATAATGGTTTCCGAGTCTTTAGCTTCTGAACGCGCCTTCATGACCATGGATTGATAGCTCTCAATCCGTTTACGCATGGCAGCAAGCTCAGCGTTTTCATCCATGGAGAGATAGTTACTTTTGCGTAGCTGGTTGGCGATTTCTGCCATGCTGCTTTGCAATTTGCTTATTTCATTGACCACAGCTTCACTGGGCATATCACTGGCCTGTTTATCATTACTACTTAAGGAGCTAGTGATAAACATTTCATCCAAGCGTTCATGTATTTCTTTTGATACTTTATCAAATCTCTGCAAGGTATTGATTAATAATGGATCTGGCTGTTTGGAATTCTCTTCCATATTGGAGAAACGTCTATCCAGTATCGCGCACAGCGTTTCAAGATTCTTTGATGAATTTTGCAATTCGGCATTACACCTTCCCAGTGAATTGAAAAATTTTTCTTGTTGCACGGTATTGCTTAATAGCAACTTAACGAGCAAAACAGCTGCGCCGCAACTTATTAACAGTGCAACGCTGCCAAAAATTTCATTAAAGGTATAAGCCATAAAATACTCCTAGATCAATTTGATACCTAAATCAATTTGATGTAAGTGATATAACCTGCACCGATACCAGGTACATTTAATTTATAGTCAGCACGGCCTTCATTGGTTTTTAACGACATTTCCAGGCGTGGAAACTGTCTGCTGACGATGCTGGAGCGTGCAAGTTTAAGTGGGCCATTTTTATTGCTAAGTGACATGCCTGCACCAAACTCATCCATAAATTTACGTGCCTCGTCCAGTTGATCATTTGAAGCAGTACCATTTTTGATAAACGATTGCACCATGGCAGGCTGGTCATTATTCAGTGCCCACAATATGCCTACTGCACTCATTTCCATAATAGCAAGGGCATTCACTGGCGGCGTTTTTCCATTTTCTCCAAACAAGCCAATTAAATTATTCTCGCTGTAATCTGCAAGCTTTAATTCAGGGCAGGGCTCCAGTGTGAATGCTTGTCCTTTAAACATGCTGGAGAGCACAGTCATTACGTTTGCAAGCTCTTCACTGGCTTTACCCGATGATTGTTCATTAGAAGAAAAGGGTACAAATTTCGTTAAATATGTTTTTAAATCAGCATCTTGGAATGGTTTGTTAATCACAAATTTAGCACCGCTTTTATAAGCCGATTCGATTTTATCCATGTTGGATTCGGTCGTAATAAAGCCGATTGGAATACGATTGTTATAGGTTTGGCATACATGCTGACAAAATTCCAGGCCACTGATTTTAGGCATATGCCAGTCAGTGATGATTAAATCCGGTGTATATTTTTCCAGAATTTCCATTGCAGCTTCTGCGTCGCTCGCACTTCGAATTTCCAGGTTTGGATAATTACAAGATTCAATGACTCTTTTAATAATACTTTGAATAGCTCGACTGTCATCGACAATCAAAAATTTCGCCACTGTACTCATGATAAAAATTCCCCGGAAGATTCATTATTTACGTTGAAGATCACCAGATTAACCAGGTCCTCATTCGGTTTATCGCTGACAAACAGCATGCTGAATGTCGCATTTTTTTGCAACTCAAGAAACTCAGCCAGCGGAATTTCTCTGGGGAGTCCTAATTTGCTATTTTCACCCACAACGAGGTTACCGCCGAGGATGTTACAGGTCTCTTTTTTTGCATCCTGTATATCTGCCGCTGATAGCGTTTCAGGGGTAAGGCCAAACATATGCGAGGCCACCTTGACTGCTTCTGCGTCATCCAATATCAAACCAATTGCGATTGATTCACGCTGTGGCAAGCTATCAATATACATAGGCAAAATCACTGCCATCAGGCTTTCATGATCATCAATCGTCGAACGGTGATCGCTCTCCTTAAATGCGAAAGAGGTGCCGCTCACAAATGACCATGACTCAGAAATTCTTTTCACCATGTCTGTTGTCGATAACAACTGCATTTGGTATCTCCCAATGTAGAGTTAAGATGCTACAGGGTTAATGCGATAATAAATGTTGAATGAGTGCAGGAAAACCCCATTAATTATTTGTATTATTATCAATGCTCTTTGCGTTGATATTTAAATATTATTATTCGCATAATGTATATTATGTTAAATAGTACTTGGAGCCATATTACTGCTGTTGGATTTAAGTTATTATCTAAACTCCTCTGTTAAAAGGTACCAAGGATGAAAAACATTTATCTTTGTGTTGCTTCTGTATTCATTGTCAGCTGTACTGCGCAGCATAGTCATATCACTGCACACCAATTGGATCGTTCCAACGCCTTGACTAAACCGGTACAAATAACCGGCAAGGTTGATCAGGAGTTGAAAAGCGGAATTCTTGGTAGAAGTGTGACGAGCACCGTATACATTTACTTTGATAATGTGTTGCATGTTCAAGGTAAATTGGATCGCTATGGTTTTGGCGAATTACCAGGGATAAGTTACCAGGATAAACGTGTTTCGAGCAGCTGCAATTCGAGACCTACCGGTTTAGAAACGGCGGAATTAAGCTGCGAGGTTTTTATTAATAGCGAACGCGCAACGACCTTGGTGATGCAAACCAGGAAAAACCGTAAATACTAATCAGCACCCTATTCGAATTTATCTTGGATAAACACATTTAAAATTCGATAGCAGCAAAGAAACTATTCAGGCAAATCCTCGTGCTCTTCGAATATTTCCCTGAAGCGCTCAGCGAGCTTTTCGAATGCGTTGAGTAACATTGGGTCAAAATGTTCTGGACGTGTACGACCGTCACCTTTTAGCATGATTTGTAATGCATGCTCATGTGTATACGCAGGCTTGTAAGGGCGCTTGCTGCGTAATGCATCATATACATCACTAATCACCATGATCCGTGCAGCTAAAGGAATAGCTTCACCTTTTATCCCATTTGGGTAACCAGTCCCATTCCAGCGCTCATGATGGTTAAGGGCAATTTCAGCGCCCATCATGGTAAACGGTGATGTACTGTTTCCGTTGCCAAGAATACTGTACCCTAATGCTGCATGGGTTTTCATGATTTCCCATTCATCAGGCGTATGTGGGCCAGGTTTAAGCAAAATACGATCGGGGATCCCAATTTTGCCAACATCATGCAGAGGGCTGGCATGGTAAATGGTGTCACAAAATTCGGAACCCATGCCAATATTTGCGGCCAGCTCTTTACAGAAAAAAGCAATACGGTGGATGTGATCGCCAGTTTCTTTATCACGGAATTCTGCCGCCCGCAGTATGCTGAACATGGAATCAAAATAACTGGTTAACAGTTGTTCTGTACGCTCTTCAACTTGTACCTCAAGTGTACGGCTGTAATTAGTTAAAAAGTCGTTGTATTCCTTCAGACGTAACAGGTTTCTAACCCGAATCCACAGCTCGGCACGGTCTACCGGTTTGGTCACAAACTCCTCTACCCCACATTGTAAAGCGCGCATTCTGGAGTTTCGGTCAACCAGCGCTGTGATCATGATGATAGGGATCACTTTTGTTGCTTCATTACTTTTCAACTTCTCGGCTAACTCAAACCCATTCAGCACCGGCATCATTGCATCCAATAGAATCAGATCCGGCTGATGCTCTTTGATGAGCTCGAATGCCATTTTCCCGTCATGTGCATGCAAGGTGGCATAGCCCTCAGAGGTCAATATGGCATCAAGGTATGTGCGGTTTTTTTCCTCATCATCTGCTATGAGAATGGTCTTGCGCGTGACTTTCATATCCATGTTATTTATCTCCCCGCAAGCTAATTTCAATGTAGGAATTTGCCATAAGGTAGCTTAAGCACGCCTGAAAAATGGCTGGATTAGCTTTAAACTTTGCTGGAGTTTTTTTAAAGTACCGCATCGACTGTTTCCAGAAATTCTTTATAACGGATCGGTTTGGCAATATACCCATCACAGCCTGCGTGACGCATTTTTTCTTCATCGCCTTTCATGGCAAATGCAGTCAGCGCAATAATTTTAATCTTGCTGGTTTTACTATCTTCCTTTAGTAAACGCGCTGCAGTGAGGCCATCCATGCCTGGCAACTGAATATCCATCAGGATAACTTCCGGTAACTGCTTGCGCGCAATATCCAAGCCATCAACGGCGTTTACCGCTTGCAGTACTTCGTGCCCGGAGGTTTCTAACAGCAGTTGTGCGAGTTTCATATTGGTTGGGTTATCTTCAACAATCAGGATTTTTGCCATATTCACCTCTATGCTTTAGATCCTGAGGAGTGTTTTTTATTGCCGGCCAGTGCACGGTGCACTTCACTGAGGAAGTTGCCATGATTAAATTCAGATTTCTCAAGTACCGCCAACACGTGCCCTTTAAGCGTTTGCTGTTCTTGCGGCGACAGGAATTTGGACGTCACAATAATGATTGGGATCTTGGCTGTGCGCGGATCCAGTTTAAGGTTTTCAACTACTTCAAAGCCATTGATTTCCGGCATCATTAAATCTAGTACGATCAAGTCAGGCTGTTGTAATTTGGCGATATGGGTAGCTTCATTGCCGCCATAAGCGCGTAGCACAGTGTGCTTTGTATGCTCAAGATGAGATGAGATGATTTCTACTGCTTTAGGGTCGTCATCCACCACTAAAATTTTTGCGCCTGGCTGATTGTGCTCGGGTTTGGTAAAGCCAAGCTTGCTTAATGCCGTTTGCAAATCATCCGCACATACAGGTTTTTGTAATACCTGGGCGGCACCTAAAGACAGGCCACGATTACTATCAGCCACAATCGAAAGAATCACTACCGGGATATGCGCAAGCTTGGGGTTGGCTTTTAAGGTAGTCAGGAATTCCCAGCCATCCATGCCGGGAAGAAGAATATCCAGCGTAATTAAATCAGGAGGGCTATTGTCAGCCAAGAGAGCCAGGGCTACTTCGGCCGTAGTCGCACGCGTCACACGACAGTTATCTGATTCAAGCTGTAACCTGATTAAATCCGCGGCCCGGTCATCATCTTCCAGCACCAATACATGTGGGGAATCCGACAGAACCAATTGCCGGATACTTTCGCCGGTTTGTGTGGTTGCCAACGCTGCGTCTACCAGGTTGGTTTTGTATTGCAGCCATACCGTAAATGTACTGCCCTCACCCGGTGTGCTGGTCACAGCCACCGCACCGCTATGCAATTCCGCAAGTTTTCTTACCAGTGCCAAGCCCAGGCCGGTGCCTTCAAAGCGCCTTGAAAGCGTGCTTTCAACTTGCACGAAAGGTTGGAAAAGGCGGGTAATATCTTGTGCTTCAATCCCTATTCCGGTATCGGTAATCGCGATCTGAATAAACTGTTCAGCATTACCGATCGGTGAATAATGGCTCTTCGGTATATCTCTAGTCTGTTCAAGCACGTATTCACGCGAAACCAGGCTGGCCTGTAAAGTGATCTGTCCGCCTTCAGGTGTAAATTTAACTGCGTTGGAGAGCAGGTTATAAACGATCTGTTTAACTTTACGGGCATCCAGCCAGGCATTGCCTAATGCATCTGATAAATCGGCCTGTAATTTAATACGTTGGGTAGATGCTTTTTCTTTAATGATAGAAAGGCTGTTTTGCAGCAAACTCTGAACGTCAATGACTTCACCTTCAAGCTCCATACGACCGGCTTCAATCTTTGATAGATCAAGCACATCATTGATCAATGAAAGCAGGTGTTGCCCGCTTTCAAAAATATCATTGACGTAAACTTTCTGCTTGTCTGCGAGGTCGCCAATCAAGCCATCGCGAAGTATTTCCGAGAATCCAATAATGGCATTCAGCGGTGTGCGCAGTTCATGAGACATTGTGGCCAGGAATTCAGATTTCATCTTATCTGCTTCCAATAGCTGTTCGTTTTTTGAGCTGATTTCTTCACTGCGTAAATGCAATTGCTCGGCCAGCAGCTTGAGGTCACCATACTGTTCAATGTTATGCAGGGCTACGCCCAATTGCGCAGAAAGCCGTTCAATAAAGGTCTGATCACGGTCTGAAATCGGTTGGCTGGCGGCCAGCACCAGCACGGCGAGACATTTATCCTGATAGGTAACCGGGCAAATGATGATACCTGCCGGCTTGATGGAAAGTAAGCCTGTTTCCAGGCTGAGGGACGGAAACTGGTCGACATCACGCAATATGAGTGTCTGATTATTTTGAATCGCCTCCCCTATTATTCCGTGGCCAAGTTTAAATTCAGTAAGGATATCCGTCGGCGCAGCATGCGTGCTTTCCAGACGATATAATCCAGCCCATTCATCGTAGCCATAAATTGCAGATACCGGAAATGCATGGTTTCTGGCCAGCGTCTCCAACATGCTTTGCAGGATGTTCGGACGATCGTAATTGGCATTGAACAGCCTTAATATTTCGGTATGCGTCTGGTCATAGATGGCCGCATGTTTAAGGTCAAATTCAATTTGCTTGAACTCGCTCACATTGCGCGCAACGGTGGATAAATGCGTAGGGATGCCATCCGCATTTTTATGTGCCACCACTACCTGGGATACCGGGATATCCACCCCTCCCCGGCTGATAAAAGCGGTTTCGCCGCTCCACACTCCCGTGTTGAGTGCTGCAGGAATGGCTTTGTTATGAATCAGATCAATCGCCCATGCAGGGCGCATGCGCGAGATGGCTTGTGAGGCGATATCTTCATTTTCACCTATCCCCAGTAGTTTGCGCCCTCCCCGGTTAAGGTAAAAATAATCGCCTTGAAGGTTAGCGTTTGCAATGAGGTCAGGGGAAGCATCCAGAATATCCGTGAGCCGTTTTTGTTCAGCAGACGCGAGTTTGCGGATGTTAAGATCGCGTTGAATCCGCCAGATGAGTAAAGGGAAGAAAATCAGAATGGCCACAGACATGACAGTAAACAGCACCAGCAAGTCTTTAGCGTGATCCTGCTCTAACCTGGTACGATCATCCAGCAGGTTCTGCTCTTCAAGTGACATGGCACTGAATACACCTCGAATCTCGAGCATATCTTCCCTGCGAATAGAATCTTTACGCAGGAATTCCTTTAATTTGTCTACTGATGCTGTGCGGGCAAAATCTGCAACCTGATTAAAGTAAATCAGGCGCCTATCGATAAGCTTTCTAAGTTGGGTAATTTGTTTTTGCTGGAAGCTATTATCTTTGGTAAGCACCGCAAGTTCAGTAATATCTTTTTGCAACTCGGCCAGCGCAATGTCACGTCGATTAATAGCACTCTCATCACCGGTCAATAAAAAACCGCGTTGAGAGACTTCAAGTTGATTGAATAGCCCTAAACCTCTATCCAGTTTTGAGATGACTTCATTGGTATGGGTGACCCAGCGATTGTTCTCAGAAAAGCGCTGCAAATAAATGATGCTGGTAATACCCAGAATCACTAACAGCGCAAAAAAGCTGATAAACCCATAAATAATGATGGATTCTAAAGCCCAAAGCTCTTTACGTTGCGAATTCCCCGGTACCACCCCACTAAGCATTGCGATTCCTATCTTTTTTTTAATTTCAAGGATAAGTCTGTATTGCTTTTAAGTCGATGTTTGACGTTTATGGTTCGACAACGTTCAACCATCATTTACTATTTGTAAGTTTTTGATTTAAAAAAATAATCGAGCATTTTTTTGCATGGGCAATCAAGTGCTCAGAAGCAGTAAGTAAATACATATTTACGCTAATCTATTCGTAGTGTATTTACATGTCAATTATTATTTTTACTTAAATTAATTATTACAATAACTGATTGAAAATCGTTTCTTATTACCGTGTTTAATATTGGCTTCTCTGGCTTTAAGTTAAAAATATGTCTAAGGTTTTGGCAGCTTAAATGTGAGAACGCTATCGCCTTGTTTAAAACCAAATAATGAGTTACCGCCGCTTACGACTGCAATATATTGCTCGCCATTTACCTGGTAAGTAATAGGTGGCGCATTCACACCATATTCCGATTGATAATGCCATAAGGGTTTACCTGTTTGGCTGGCATAAGCTGTAAACATGCCATTGCCTTCACCTGAAAATAACAAGCCCCCTGCTGTCGATAACACGCCGCCTACCAGGGGTTGTGCCGTTTTTTGCTGCCAGGCGATTTTTCCGGAATTCAAATCAATCGCGCTTAACAAACCCCAACGCGCATCATCGGTAGGTTCGCTGGATGTATAGCGCATAGAATGCTTGCCATCATCGTTATCTGTTTCATGGATGGTGTACTTGATCGGGCTATGCATAGCAGCGACGAACACTTTTTGTTGTTGCTCATCTACGCTGGCAGGCGACCAGTTTGAACCGCCAAGTATCCCAGGATAAACGACTGTCCCTTCTATGCTAGGTTTTTTAAACAGGTTATGTTGCGGCACAAACGCTTCCGATTTGGCTAAAAATTCACCAGTGACCCGATCATGAATATAGAACCATCCTGTTTTGCTGGCTTGCCCCACAGCAGCAATATTTTTGCCATGATGATTGTATTGAAACAGGACAGGCGGGCTTGCTAAATCGTATCCCCACAAGTCATGTGGCACTTGCTGATAATGCCACTTATATTTACCGGTCTCGGTATCCAGTGCGACCAATGAGACGGTATATAAATTATCTCCGGGTCTTGAAACATCATTCATTTGCGGCGATGGATTGCCGGTTCCGAAATACAAGGTATTGGTATTGGCATCAATGGCAGGCGTGCTCCACGCTGATCCTCCACCAAAAGTGGCAGCATCAGGATATGTTTTAAGCGCCGCTTTCTCTTCTGCAACATCACGTTCAAAATGGCTGCCATCAGAGGTTTGCGTCGTAAAGTTGCCTTCCCATCCTTTGGTCGGGATAGTATCAAACTGCCAGACACGATGCCCATCGTTCGCATCAAATGCAGCCAGAAAGCCAGGACGACCATAGCGCCCAGTGACGCCAATCACGGCACCCAATGGCGCATCGCTGCGAGGATTATCAATATGTAATCCATAACCTACGCCGGTAATGCCGATGATGACCTTGTTGTTAAACACGACCGGCGCCATGGCAATGCCTACGCCGGTGCCACCAGTGATTTTTCGGGTTTTATTAGGGTCGCTGCTATTTAATGTACCTTGCTGCTCTGTAGTCACCTGGCTGGCTGCTACATCAATATCCCAAAGTTTTTGTCCGGTTTTAGCATCTAGCGCGATTAATCTTGCATCTACGGTACCAATATATACCTTGTCTTGAGCCACTGCGACGCCGCGATTGGCAGGTCCGCAACACATGGCCCAATCTGCTTTGCGATCATGCGAATATTTCCAGAGTTGTTTACCCGTTGCTGCATCTAGCGCCAATACATGATTAAAAGGCAGGCTGACATACATGATGCCATTCACCACGATGGGTGTGGCCTGGAATGTCGCTTTGACGCCAGTTTCCACTTTCCAGGCTGTTTTTAATGTTGAGACATTATGCTGATTTATTTGTGACAGATTTGAAAACCGCTGCGACTTCAGATCTAAGCCATAACTTGGCCAATCTACATTGCCGGTATTGCTTGAAGTCGGCTTGGAAACTTGTGTGCAAGCCATTAAGGCTGTGATAGATGCCAAGCTTAAATAACGAAAAAGTGTACGCGTCATAGAGGGTTTCATCTCAAAATATCTAGTAAACTATACAGATTAGTATACATGTTAAATATAAACTTGAAACAGTTAAGTCTCCAAGTAAACGCCACTACCCCAAGGCGGCCATTTAAAAATTTTTTGCACGATGAAACTAAACTCAGTTTATGATGGACTTAACAACAACGAAATAGTTAGTGCGATAATAAATATGAGTTCAATTGCAACTGCAGCGCTAAAACTTGCCGAAAAAGGCCTGATACCTGATGCACTTATCCGGAAAGGAATACAAAAGCTATGCAAGGACAGGTTAATTGAAATCAATGAAGAAAATTGCGAACGCGCGCAATCTGCACTTATCAAATTTATAGAGCAGATGCAAAGTTCTGAGATTGCTCCCCTACCGGAAAAGGCAAATGCGCAGCATTACGAAGTCCCCGCCATATTTTATAACTATTGCCTGGGCGTTAATCGTAAATACAGCAGTTGCTACTGGTCACCTGAAACAAAAACTTTGGATGAAGCAGAGCAATTAGCACTTTCACAGACCTGTGCGCATGCACTGCTACAAGATGGTCAACAGATATTGGAATTAGGCTGCGGGTGGGGTTCATTAACGTTCTGGATGGCCAGTCATTACCCGAATGCCCGAATCACTGGTGTTTCTAATTCCGCCTCACAGCGGGAATATATTTTGCAGCAGGCCAACCTGCGTGGGCTTTCTAATATCAACATCATTACCGCGGATATGAATGTGTTCGATACCGATCAAACGTTTGACCGCATAGTATCGGTAGAGATGTTCGAGCACATGCGGAATTACCAGGTTTTATATGCCAAAGTAGCGCGCTGGTTAAAGTCTGATGGATTGTTTTTCAAGCATATTTTTGTGCATCGTCACGTGCCTTATACATTTGATGTCAAGGCGGATGATGACTGGATGAGTCAGTATTTTTTTAGTGGCGGCATGATGCCCAGTGACGATCTGCCACTATATTTCCAGGATGATTTGAAAATCATCGAAAAATGGCGCTGGGACGGCACTCACTACGAAAAAACTGCCAATGCATGGCTGGAAAATATGGACCAAAATCATGCTTTGCTTACCCCGGTGCTGCAATCTATATATGGTACAGATGACGCTGAACTGTGGCGGCAGCGCTGGCGAATATTCTATATGGCATGTGCCGAGCTATTCGGCTATAACCAAGGACAAACCTGGTGGGTAAGTCATTATTTGTTCTCGAAAAAATGAGAAGTTAAACATTAAATATGAACTCTAATAAATTGATTATATTTAATTTTATCTCGTTCCAAATTCTTTGGTGGGCGTGTGTGCTATCAGCTAAACCAGGATTGGGTTTTGCTGTTTTCCTGCTGGTCATCATTTTTACTCTAGCCCATTTAGAGTGGGTTGAAGGCTGGCAGCAAGCTTTACCGCTCATCATCACCGCTTTGATTGGCTGCTTGCTTGACCAGATAGGCTATTACATGGGATTGATCAGTTTTGAATACCCGGAATTCTGGACAAGTTATATTCCACTCTGGATGATTGCATTATGGCTGGCATTTGCCTGTACCTTAAACGTCAGCATGCGCTGGTTACAGCCTAAACCTATGCTTGCAGCAATACTGGGTGGCATTTTTGGCCCTCTGGCTTATCTTGGCTCCGCAAAATTACAGGTGATACACCTGCCCCATCCCACGCTTAGCCTGGCGTGGGTAGCGCTGGAATGGGCAATCGCCATGCCATTAATGTTTTGGATACGCCGGCAGTTCTCTCAAACCATTCTCGGGAAACCCGCATGATCTACTTTTATGCATTGATTGCGATTTTGATGTTTGCCCTGAGCGGCTGGCTTTTAAGCTTCGCTACCCGCCATTACAGCCATGTCGACAGTATGTGGAGCCTGTTTATGGCAATCACCGCCTTTATTACTGCCATCTTTACCTATGATCTATCTTTGCGCGCCTGCCTGGTATTGGCAGCAGTCACATTGTGGTCACTTAGATTGAGTATCTTTCTTACCTGGCGCAACTGGGGCAAGGAAGACCACCGCTATGAAACTATCCGTAAAAATAACGAACCACACTTCTGGTTTAAAAGCGTTTATATCATTTTTGCATTTCAGGCAGTGCTGGCCTGGATCATTTCTTATCCTTTATATGCTGCCATCCATGATCAAGCACCTTTACTCTGGTTGGATTACGCCGGTGTTGCGTTGTTTTTGATTGGTTTTTACTGGGAAGTCGTGGCTGATATCCAGTTAATGCGCTTCCGCAATCAAGCTGAAAACGAAAATGCCGTATTAAACACCGGCCTTTGGCGCTACAGCCGCCACCCCAATTACTTTGGTGAGAGCCTGATCTGGTGGGGTTTCGCTTTATTTGGCGCCGCTACCGGCAATCCCTGGGTATGGCTATCGCCCATCATCATGACCTTATTACTATTGAAAGTGAGTGGTGTCAGCTTGATGGAGAAAACTATCCATAGCCGCCGTCCCGGTTATGCTGCTTACGTCAAAAATACCAATGCTTTTATTCCTGGCATTCCAAAAAGCGAGTAGATGCGTGATCAATTTGATTAATAAAGCAAAACAGTTTTTGGCTTTTACTGCCTTAAGTCTAGGTATGTTGTCGACCGCCCAAGCGAAAGACTGGACGTTTGAGGTTTGGCTGGATAAACAAAAAATTGGTACCCATACCTTTGCGTTTAATAACAACCAGTTGCAAAGCCGTGCTGATTTCAATGTAAAAGTGTTATTTATTAACGCGTATCGCTACACACATCAGGCAGATGAAACATGGCAAGGTGCATGCCTGAACAGTTTAAAGGCGCACACCGAAGAAAATAAAGTCGTCACAGACGTAAATGGGCAGCTGCAAGACAAACAATTTGTGGTCGATAAACACAGCGCGAAAAACTCTGACCAGCAAACTTTACCCGCATGCACCATGACTTTTGCTTACTGGAACCCTGAAATCCTCAAACAGCCGCGACTGCTTAATCCGCAAAATGCTGAATATCTGGATGTGACGGTAACGGATGAAGGTCCTAAAACAATTATGGTTAAAGGCCAAAGCACACAGACCCGTCAATATCGCCTGAATGGTCGCCTGAATGGCAAGGATAAGTTAAAGATTACACTCTGGTATGACCAGCAACAAGCGTGGGTTGCTCTTGAATCCATTACGCCAGAGGGTTACAAAATCGTTTATAAACTAGTCTAAAAGGCTATTTGATCAATATGTTAAAAAATTTAATTAAAGTGATTTGTATAATGAGTATATTCGGACTGAGTGCTTGTCAAAATTTACCACCGGTCAAAACGGTCGAGAAAGTCGATGTTGATCGCTTTATGGGTGACTGGTATGTGATTGCGGCGATCCCCACTTTTATGGAGCGTGATCCCTATAACCCGGTCGAGCATTATGAAAAAAATCCGGATGGCACTATTGCGACTACCTTTACGTACAACCAGGGTGGGTTTGATGGCAAGCTTAAGGTTTATCATCCGACAGGTTTTGTGGTGCCGGATAGTGGCAATGCTGAGTGGAAAATGCAGTTTCTGTGGCCCTTCAAATCCGAATACCTGATTACTTATTTAAGTGATGACTACCAGCACACCATTGTTGCCAGAAACAAACGCGATTACGTTTGGCTAATGTCACGTAAGCCAGCGATAGATCAGGCGACTTATAACGAACTGGTGGCAAAAATCAAAGCGTTGGGATATGACATCAACAAGCTGGAAATTTTCCCGCACCTGAATGCAAAAGCACCATCAAAACCGCCCCTGTAATTTAATCAAGCTTGCTATTTAAAAGGAAGTGACATGCATTACCGCATTTGGGGGCTATTTGGCAGGCTGGTAGGCTGGCTGGATAACCAGCGTTATCAGCCACCAGCCAATGCCAGTGCCGAGAGTATCGACTGGTGGCGGGTAGTGCCATTTGTAGCCTTGCACCTGGCGTTGGTGGCTTTATTCTGGGTTGGCTGGAGCCCGTTTGCGGTTGTCTTTGCCGTGGTCATGTATGTGTCACGCATGTTTGCCATTACCGGCTTTTATCATCGCTATTTTGCGCATAAAACTTTTCAAACTTCTCGCGCAGGGCAGTTTCTGTTTGCCCTCATTGGTGCCACCGCCGTTCAACGTGGACCATTGTGGTGGGCAGCCCATCACCGCAACCATCATGTGCATGCCGATCAACCACAAGATATTCACTCTCCCTATCAACAAGGCTTTTTATGGAGCCATTTGGGTTGGTTTCTGAGTCATGCCAGTTTCAAGACCCAGCTTGATCGGGTGCGTGAACTTACCCGTTTTCGCGAGCTATGCTGGCTTGATCGTTTTGATAGCATCGTTCCTATTGGGTTCGCGGCCGCTATTTTTGCATTAGGGGAATTGCTTCGTGTTTACGTCCCGCAACTGCATACCAATGGCTGGCAGTTGCTGGTTTGGGGGTTTGTCGTTTCTACTATCGTTCTCTATCACGCCACGTTTTGTATTAACTCATTAGCCCATGTCTGGGGTAGCCGCAGATATGCCACTCGCGACCACAGCCGTAATAACTGGTTGCTAGCACTGCTCACACTTGGCGAAGGCTGGCATAACAACCATCATCACTATCCTGGTTCAGTAAAGCAAGGATTTTACTGGTGGGAGATAGACTTTACCTATTACGGTCTTAAAGTGTTGGCCGCATTGGGTCTGATCTGGAATCTCAAGCAAGTACCCATAGATGTACGCAACCAGCATGCTGTGAAGGGCGATTAACAATGGGCTTGAATATTGCCATTATCGGCAGTGGTATTGCTGGAAACACCCTCGCCTATCACCTGCATAAACAGCATAAGGTCACTGTGTTTGAGGCCAATGACTACATTGGCGGCCACACCCATACCCACCATGTAGAAATCGCCGGAGAAACACATGCGGTTGATACCGGTTTTATTGTATTTAACGATAAAACTTATCCTGAGTTCGAACGCATATTGATTGAAGCAGGTGTGGCCTGGCGCAACAGCGACATGAGCTTTAGCGTACGTAATGAAGTCACGCATCTTGAATACAATGGCACTTCTCTTAATAGCCTGTTTGCGCAGCGGCGTAACCTGCTATCGCCAAAGTTTTACCGTATGATTCGCGATATTCTGCGCTTCAACAAACAATCTTTGGCTTTGCTGGCAGAAGGCAATGAAATTCCGTTAGGGGAATATTTATCGCTGAATGGTTACTCGCCACAGTTTATTCGTGACTACATAGTACCGATGGGGGCTGCAATCTGGTCAACCGATGCACAGCAAATGTTGCAGTTCCCTGCCCGCTTTTTTGTGCGCTTCTTTCATCACCATGGCATGTTGAGTATCGATGACAGGCCGCAATGGCGCACGATTATCGGTGGTTCAGCAAGTTATGTTGAAAAAGTGACTGCCGGTTATCGTGATCGTATCCATCTGAATTCTCCCGTAAAAACCGTTGAAAGAGACAGTGCTGGCGTCACGCTTACGTTTACCAACAAACAGCCTCAACGATTTGATTATGTGTTTTTTGCCTGCCATAGTGACGAAGCCTTAACCATTCTTGGCACTGAAGCAACGGATAGTGAACTTGAAGTACTCGGTGCAATTCCCTATCAGGACAATACGGTTTTTTTACATACTGACGCGAGCTTAATGCCCAAGCGCAAACTGGCGTGGGCGGCCTGGAATTATCACGTCGCAGCGCAGCCCACTGACAAAGTACAAGTCACTTACAATATGAATATCCTGCAAGGCATACGCTCAACAGAGCCTTTGCTGGTGACGCTTAACTACACCAATGCGATTAACCCGGCCAAAGTGATTAAAAAGCTGCAATACCGCCATCCGCTTTATACCCTGGCCGGCGCCCAGGCACAGTTACAGCATGCTGATATCAGTGGTCACCATCGCACAGGCTATGCTGGCGCTTACTGGAAGAATGGTTTCCACGAGGATGGAGTGGTCAGTGCGCTGGCCGCTATCAAACACTTTGAGGCAGCCATGCGATGAATGCGGCATCTGCGTCAAATCAGAATGAAAAGTTGCATAGTGCTATCTACACTGGATGGATAAGCCATCAGAGATTGCAACCGAAAGCTCATGGCTTCCGTTACCAGCTTTTTATGCTGTACCTGGATTTAGATGAGCTGCCTTTACTATTTAAAAGCAATCGCTTGTGGTCTTACCTTAAGCCTAACCTGGCTTATTTTAAGCGCGAAGACTATCTGGGCCCGCCAGATCAACCTTTGGACCAATGTGTACGTGACCTGGTTGAAAAACATACCTGCCAACGCCCTCTCGGCAGAATTGGTCTACTCACCCATTGTCGTTACTGGGGCGTCTGCTTTAACCCGGTCAGTTTTTACTATTGCTACAACCCTAAGGGTGAGTTACAGGCGATCGTCAGCCATATTACCAACACACCCTGGAAAGAACAGTTTGCTTATGTACATGAAGTAAAGCAGGCCACTTCCATGCTGTTCAAACTGGAAAAAGATTTCCATGTCTCGCCATTTATGCCCATGGATATCGATTATCAATGGCAATTTTCAGCACCCGGTGATGCACTGAGTGTGCATATGCAAAACTGGCACCATGAGCAAGCTACGTTTTTCGCTACCTTGAAATTACAAAGACATCCCTGGCAAGCAAGTACTTTAAATCGCATGTTATTAAGCTATCCATGGATGACTGTCAAAGTCATCGCAGCCATTTACTGGCAAGCCCTGCGGCTATGGCTCAAAAGAATTCCTTTCTACACTCACCCCAAACAACACGCCAAACTTGGTGATTAATCATGAACTCAATGCCTTCAAACGCCCTTTCCACTGACACGCTGACCAAACCCTTAAAATCTAAAAGTCGTGCCAAATGGGTCGCGCAACTGGCAAAAAAGCAGGTGCTCAAACGGTTGGCCGGACTGAAAGTCGGCCAGCTGACTATTATTGATGGTAACGAAAGCCATGTTTTCGGACATCTTCCCCACCAAAGCAATGTAGAAGCAATCCAGGCCAGTATCACCGTCTATGATCCGCGTTTTTATGGCGAAATCGCGTTCGGCGGCAGCATCGGGGCAGGCGAAGCCTATATGCTCGGTTATTGGCAGGCGGACACATTAACCAATGTGGTGCGACTGATGGTGCTCAATCAGTCTGTGATGGATACGCTTGAAGGTGGTTACCAGTATTTGAGTAAACCGATGCTTAAGGCTTTTCACTGGTTAAACAGCAATAGTGAAGCGGGCAGTCAGAAAAACATAGCCGCGCATTACGACCTGGGCAATGATTTATTCAAGTTGTTTCTGGACCCAACCATGATGTACTCGTCCGCCATGTTCGATGCTGAAGACAGGCCCAGTGCGGATATCAGCCGCTTGCAGGCGGCTTCTGAACGCAAGCTAAAAGTGATTTGTGACAAATTGCAGCTGTCGCCGGCAGACCATGTGATTGAGATAGGCACTGGCTGGGGAGGATTCGCCATTTATGCCGCTAAGCATTATGGTTGCCGTGTCACCACGACCACAATATCGCAGCAACAGTTTGTGCTGGCAAAAGAGCGGGTTGCAGCGGAAGGCTTGCAGGATAAAATCGTATTACTCAAGCAGGATTATCGTCACTTGCAAGGTCAATACGACAAGCTGGTGTCTATTGAAATGATAGAAGCAGTGGGTCATCAATACTACGACACCTATTTCAATAAAGTGAGCCATTTGCTGAAACCAAACGGGGTTGCGTTGATACAAGCTATTACGATTATGGATCAGCGCTACAAAAGCGCTATTCGCTCGGTGGATTTTATCCAGCGCTATATCTTCCCTGGCTCTAATATCCCTTCCAATACCGCCATGTTGACTAGCCTGACACGTGCGAGTGATTTACGTTTAATAGATCTGCAGGATATTGGCCAGGATTACGCGACCACCCTGCGTTTGTGGCGCGAGAACTTCTTTGCCAATCTCGATCAGGTGAAACAGTTAGGTTATCGCGATACTTTTATTCGCATGTGGGATTTCTACCTGAGTTATTGCGAAGGCGGATTTGCCGAATGCGCGCTAGGCGATGTGCATTTATTGCTGGCAAAACCGGGCTACCGAGCGCTTAAACGGGTGTAAGCGGTAAATCAGGCATGATACACTTGCCAGCCTATGACTACCCATGCAGCACTGGAATGGCGCGATGGTTTGCCCTACTCCACCACGTTTGATGATACCTATTTTTCCGTTAGCCCAGACCATCCGCAACATGGGCTGGCTGAAACGCGTCATGTGTTTTTGCAACAAAATCATTTGCAACAGCGCTGGCAAAACCTTCCTGCTGATAAGCCCAGTCACTTTGTCATTGTTGAAACCGGTTTCGGCAGCGGCCTGAACTTTCTGGCAACCTTGCAATTGTGGCGCGAAACAGCGCCTGTCTCTGCCCACTTACACTTTATCAGTATCGAAATTGCACCTTTTTCCTTGCAGGACTTGCAACAGGCGCATGCACACTTTCCTGAACTGGCCGAGTACAGCCAGGCTTTGTGCGAGCAATATCGTTTTTTGCAGCCTGGCATTAATCAGTTGGAGCTACAGAACTTTTCTACCAGCCTTACCTTACACATTGCTGATGCTGCCAGCGTGTTGCCTGAACTGGATTTAAAAGCAGATGCCTGGTTCCTGGATGGTTTCGCCCCCTCAAAAAACCCTGAAATGTGGCAGGCGCCCCTGTTTGAATGTATGGCGAAGTGCGCCAAAGCCGGCACTACTTTCGCCACATTTACCAGTGCCGGCTTCGTCCGTCGCCAGTTGCAAGAAGCAGGTTTTCAACCTAAAAAAACCGCAGGTTATGGAGCAAAGCGTGAAATGTTATGCGGTGAGTGGCCGTCTCTAGCAATTACACCTGTGCCAGACATGCCAAAAATTGCCATCATCGGTGCCGGAATCGCCGGTTGCAGTAGTGCGTGGTTTTTAGCCTCTATGGGTTGCGAAGTACACGTGTTTGACCGGGCTGAAACCATCGCTAGCGGGGCATCCGGTAATCCACGCGGCATGCTGTATCCACGCTTAAATACCGAAGAACTCCTGAATGATGAATTAGCTTTGCGCAGCTATAGCTTTAGCCTGCGCCACTTTGCCAATTTAGGTTTGGCTGAAGATGCTTTCAAACACAATGGCTTATTGCAATTAGGTGGTGCTGCGCGCGAACAGAAGCGCGTACATAAAGTCGCAGCGCGTTATGCCCATTTAGGATTATTGCAGCAAGTGGATGCAGCTCAAGCCACTGAACTTGCAGGCGTGCCTCTGACATCAGATTGCTTGTATTTTGCCGACGCGGCCTGGGTGAATCCTCGTGAAGCGTGTATTGCCATGCTTAAGCATGTGAATATTCATGTGCATTTGCAGCAGAATATCACTGGACTATCCAGCCAGGATGGCTGGCAATTACAATCCAGTACTGATTTGCACCAGGGATTCGATGCAGTGATTGTAGCTAACGCAGCAAATGCTGCCGAATTATTACCAGACAGCAGCATGTGGCTAAACCCGGTGCGCGGGCAAATGGGGATGATTGCCGGACAACCTGCCATGCAAGATTTAAAAATGATACTGTGCGGCATTGGTTACCTGACACCGTTGCAGGGCGGCATGCACGCCATGGGTGCCACTTTCGCGCATGGCGATTTAGATACTGATGTAAGGGATGCAGATAATGCAAGTAACCTCAATATGGTCAGTCACTTAAGTCCGCAATTTAATGCAGTTTCTTCAGCAGAAATTACTTATGCCAGGGCTTCAATGCGCTGCGGCTCCCCCGACTATTTACCTTATGTTGGGCCATTACTTTCTACAGACAACCTCAAGCCCACCTCTATCAGCATTACCGATTATGAAGACTTGCCCGCGCCACAAGGTTTGTATATACATATCGCACATGGCAGCAAAGGCTTAATGACGGCACCCTATTGCGCTGCTGTAATGGCCAGACGGCTGTTGAAGGATTTTTCAATAGCTTTGCCACAGTTGACCGAGGATAGTTTCTGGAATGGCCTGCATCCACAGCGCCTGCTATTTAAACAACTGGGCTGGAAAAAACTACTAAAGCCATTTAAGGTGACAGGATGACGCCGGAAATAGTCAATTTGCAGCAGCAGCTTGTCAAGATGCCACATGACCCGGGCCTGCATTACGAGCTGGGACGATGCTACCTGGCGCAAAAACAATTAGACCTGGCCCAGAAGTCCTTTTCTGCAGCGTTGCGCCTGGCGCCTGATCATCCGCAAATCTTAATGCAGTTAGGCAATGTTGCCAGCCGGCAAGGCGATGAACTGCGCGCAGCGGAAGCTTTCAGAAAATCTTTACAACAAGATCCTCAACAGGCAGATGTTCACTTTAATTTGGCCAACAGCCTGCGTAAGCTTGGGCTAAATCCGGAAGCCATTCAGCATTATCAGCAAGCATTGTTATTCAATCCAGCCGATGCCGATATCCAAAACAATCTGGGTAATGCCTATCGCGAAACCGGGCAACTGGATTTAGCGATTAAGGCCTATGAGCAGGCACTTAAATGCAATCCACAGTTGCTACATGCCAAAGTACACTGGATACATCAGAAACAGCATATGGCGGACTGGCAAGGCTTGGACGATGCCATTAACGAAGTCCGCGCAGCACTAAAGCAGCAACCAAATGCACAAATTCCTCCATTTGCGTTCCTCGCCATGCCAGGCACTAGCGATGCGGAGCAACTGCTATGCGCCAGTTCATGGGCTCAACAGCACTATGGATCCATACAGCCATTACCAGCCCCCTCTCCCGTACCAGACCGCCGAAAAATCAGGCTAGCTTATATTTCCTCCGATTTTCGCAAACACCCGCTGGCATATCTGGTCACTGATGTGATTGCCGCCCATAATCGCGATCAGTTTGAAGTGAGCTTGTATAGTCAGGCTAAAGATGATCAATCGGTTGAAAGAAACGCATTTATTGCGGCTGCGGATCACTGGATTGAGATTGCTACGCTGACTGACGCACAAGTGGCTGCCCATATGCGGGCTGCAGATATTGATTGCCTGATAGACTTGACCGGATTCACCCAGAATAGTCGCAGCGGCGTGGCCGCCTATCGTCCGGCACGCTGTCATATCAACTGGCTAGGTTACCCTGGCACAATGGGCAAAGTAAATAATCGCCTCTTGTTCGATGTGATTCTGGTGGATAGCACGGTAAAAAGTAATTGCTTAGTTGAGCAGCCAATTGCATTACCTTGTTACCAGCCGAACAATGCACAGCGACCACAGGCTGATGCTGGCAGTAGATCCCAGCATGGCTTACCCGAGCACGGTTTTGTATTTTGCAGCTTTAACCAAAGCTTTAAAATTACAGCCGATGTCTTTGCTTACTGGATGCGCATACTTGAGCAGGTCCCTGATAGTGTTTTATGGTTGCAGGAGTGCAATCGATGGGCGACCAACAATCTCAAACAAACTGCGCACCTGGCAGGCATCAATCCTGCCCGACTTGTATTCGCGCCGCGCACTAGCGCCGAGCTGCATATTGCCAGGCAGCAACATGCTGATTTGATGCTGGATACCACCCCGTACAATGCCCATACCACGGCCAGTGATGCGCTGTGGCAAGGCGTCCCTTTGCTGACGGTGGAAGGAGTTACATTCCCGGCACGGGTGAGTGCCAGTTTGCTTAAACGTAGCGGTTTGCAGGAGTGTGTTTGTAGTGATTGGGAGAACTTGGTAAAACAGGCAGTGACTTTAGCAAATAACCCTGCCGCATTGCAGACGCTGAAGAAAAAGGTTAAACAGCAGGCACAAGTGCTATTTGATCCCTTAACGTTTTGTCGCCAGCTAGAACAAGTTTATCGAGAACTTTTGCCATAACCACTACCTTGCACTGCTTTTTTCGCTGACTTCACTGCTTTCACTATAGTACACAGATAACAGGCCTGCAGCGACGATGCAAAAGCCGCCGACCATTTCTATCAGTGACATACTCTCTTGTGCCAGAAAGTAGGCAGCTACCGCAGCGACAATCAATTCAAACATGAATAATACAGACGCCTGAATGGCGGGTGTTTTGGTAATGCCATATTGCACCAGCAAAGTTGCGGAAATAAGCATAAATGCTATCAGCAGCATCAAAACCATAGTGCGCGAAGTCAATGAGCTGGCAAAAGCGAGGCCGGATAAACCATCTTGCCAGAGCAGCACCAGCAACGACAATCCAAACACGCCCAACCACACCAGCATGCCTTTGGCTGCGATAGTGAGGTGAGTGGAGAAACGGGTTATGACGTTGGTAATCGAAAAGCCAATGCCAGCTGATAATGCCAGCCAATCAGAAGATGATTGCGGCCACGGCCATGCGAATTGACCATCTGTCAGCATTAAATCAGCCCCTAACAACGATAAGGCGATGGCTAATAGTTGCGGTTTATGCCAACGTTCATGCAGCCAGATTTTCGCCAGTAACAACGTCCATAAAGGCGAGAGATAAAACAGCAGCATCACCCGCATGACTTCACCATCAATCACAGCCAGCACATAAGCAAGATTGGTCCAGCCGGCTACCAGGCTCAGCCAGTATGCAGATTTAGGTACTTTGGAAATGTGCGGGTAGCGGCGCCAGAATATAATTCCGCCTATTAACAAGGCCAGCCAATAGCTCAAAAAACTGGATTGCACACCAGAGATGCCACTGTCATTTAGTAGTCGATATGGGTACCAGATCACCCCCCAGGAAATGGCACCGTAGATCAATGCTGCCAAAGCAAAATATTTTTGCTGATGGGCTTTTTGCTTATGCGCAAGGCTCACTTATAATACAACCCTATGAATCCACATTTAAATTTACTCCAGCCCTACCCTTTTCAGCGTTTGCGTGACCTGTTTGATGGGCTAACGCCTAATCCAGACTTTGCGCCTGTCAATTTATCTATAGGTGAACCCAAACATGCGACGCCTGAAATCATTATTGAAGCCTTGAGGGCAAACCTGGGCGGGCTAGCCAGCTATCCTACCACAATCGGTGTACCCGCCTTGCGCGAAGCCATCAATCAATGGCTGCAACGTCGTTACAAGATCCCTGCATTGAATATCGATAAAGCCATTTTGCCGGTAAATGGCAGCCGTGAAGCCTTGTTTGCCTTTGCACAAGCCGTGATTGACACCAGCGTTCCGCAGCAACCCGTTGTGATCTCACCAAACCCGTTTTACCAGATTTATGAAGGCGCTGCTTTCCTTGCTGGTGCCACGCCTTACTTTATCAATACTACCCAAGAGAATGATTATGTCATGGACCTGACACAGGTTCCGGCAGATATTCTCAAGCGTACACAATTAGTGTATGTCTGTAGTCCGGGCAACCCTTCAGGCAAAGTGATTGATTTGGAGGCCTGGAAAACCTTATTTGAGTTGTCTGATCGGTACGGTTTTGTAATTGCTTCAGATGAATGCTATTCAGAAATTTACTTTGATGAAATGAATGCACCAGTAGGCGCTTTGGAAGCAGCGTATAAGTTAGGACGTGATTTTAGCCGGATCGTCATGTTCAGTTCACTATCCAAACGCTCCAACGTCCCAGGTATGCGATCAGGCTTTGTAGCAGGTGATGCAGCGATTATTGAAAAGTTTGCTTTGTATCGTACGTATCATGGATGTGCCATGAATCCTGCCGTGCAGGCAGCGAGTATCGTGGCTTGGAATGATGAAGCACATGTGATCGAAAACCGTAAACTGTATAACGAGAAATTCCAGTCAGTGACACCGATACTCCAGCAGGTATGGTCAAAAACAAAACTTCCTGATGCTGCCTTCTATTTATGGATAGACACACAACAAGATGATGCTGTCATAGCCAAACAACTTTACCAAGATCTCAATATTACTGTGCTGCCTGGCTCATTTCTGGCACGCGAGGCGCATGGACACAATCCAGGTAAAGGTTTTATTCGTATGGCCCTTGTTGCTTCTAATGAAGAAACCATCGAAGCTGCATTGAGAATTCAAACTAACCTTAGCTAAATACCAAATCCATAAAACAAAAAGCCGGTTGCAGATGCAGCCGGCTTTTTTATAGCTAGAAAAAACTTAAACGAATTTTCTGCGAGCGATCATACCAATGATGCCAAGGCCCAGGAACATCAAAGCGTTAGTTTCTGGCTCTGGAACTGGAATAGCTGTAATACTCACTTTACCGCCAAAATTCAAAGCAAGGATGTTTGAAGGAATCAATGACAAGGAATAGTTACCGTTAACCAGGCTGTTAAAAGTGTAACTTTCAGTTTTCAAAAGAATCAATGGATCAAGTGCAATCTGGCTAATCTCGGTAGCACCTTGTTTCAGGCTGAAATAAGAGTTACCAATGTTGATACCAAATAATTGAGTAATATCAATAGAGATATTTGATTTGTCTGCAGCATTTAGGCTGAAATTGAAAGTGTCACCACCATCAAAAACCAAACCACCAATGACCACAGTACTAAACAAGCCAGTTGCGCTAGTGGAATTTGTGATATCACCAAAATTAGTGACTGTAGCAAAAGAGGTCATAGGCAATAACATTGCCGAACCAATTGCCATTGCTGCCAAAGATTTTTTTATATTTAACATATATATCCTTAAGAAAATTAAAAGAAATAACTAAAAAACAAACTAATTACAAAAGGCAAACTTAAAGCACTCAAACTAAACAGAAGCAGACTAAGTTCATACCAATAACATTACTACGTGGAGCTGAGACATCCAGGTAAATCGGGGAGATTAAAGGTTTGTTGGTATTGCCAGCCAATTACTGCAGCATTCACCCAACAATACGCGCCATCGAGCGTTTCCTTATAATTCTCCTCTTTTTCTAACAATAACTTAATATTTTATCTTGCGACATTACCCATTCGGGCTATTCAAATATTGTTATCGCGTTATTTATTTTCAAAGTTAAGGAATGCAAAAAGCGTTCCAGCTTTTTAAAACATTTAACCTATTGATTTAATTTGATTATTTTAAAGGTTGATTGTTTAACTGCTGAATTAAATGCATCAAAAATACAAGTTTTCTGCACCATTGATGCGCATGCACCACTTAAGTGCACTAAACGATTTGCATTTTACACATAAAAAATGATTTATTGTGAATTTTTTATTACATTTAACAATGGCTTTTGTCAAACGCAAAATGCATGATTTAAGTTGATTTATTCTGTGACTGAATTATGACGGGCTGTGTTAGAACTTATCGGCTTCAGCGAAGCTAAGACCAAGCGCATCTTTTGTAGATAACGAGGGCTTTTGGGCAATAGGCCACTCAATATTTAAGGTCTGGTCATTCCATATAATACAGCGCTCGTGCTCAGGCGCATAAAAATTTGTAGTTTTATATAAAAACTCGGCTAATTCTGAAAGTACTAGAAATCCGTGAGCAAATCCTTCAGGAACCCAAAGCATTTTTTTATTTTCATCACTCAAAACCTCTCCTACCCATTTGCCAAAAGTGGGTGACTGTGAACGCAGATCTACAGCAACATCAAACACCGCACCCTGGGTCACTCGAACCAATTTTCCCTGAGGTTGTTTAATCTGGTAATGCAAACCTCTTAATACATTTTTTGCTGATTTAGAGTGATTGTCCTGTACAAAACGTGGGCGAAGCCCGGTAGTTTCAGCAAATATATTCTCATTGAAGCTTTCAAAAAAGAAGCCTCTGTTGTCGCCAAATACCTTGGGTTGAAAAACCAAAACATCAGGAATCGCTGTTTGATACGCAATCACTAAAACACCTTCTCGTTCACAACTTGCATTAAATATTGGCCGTAGCTATTTTTCTTATAAATTTCAGCTTGTTTTAATAACATCTCAGAGGTGATGTATCCCATGCGATAAGCGATTTCTTCAGGACAGGCAATTTTCAGGCCCTGGCGATTTTCAATGGTTTGAATAAAAAGCGATGCTTCCAGTAGAGATTCGTGTGTACCAGTATCCAGCCAAGCGTGTCCACGGCCCATGACTTCGACATTCAGTTGCTGCTTTGCAAGATAATGCTTGTTCACATCGGTGATTTCCAACTCGCCTCTTGGAGAAGGCTTCAAGTTTGCCGCAATATCACAGACCTTATTATCGTAAAAATACAAACCGGTCACGGCATAACGGGATTTAGGTTTGGTCGGTTTTTCTTCCAGGCTGATGGCTTTACCCTGTCCATCAAACTCAACGACACCATAACGTTCGGGATCATTGACTGGGTAGGCAAACACTGTCGCTCCACTTTCAGAATGATTTGCCTGCTGCAAGGTCGTCGCCAAATCATGGCCGTAAAAAATATTGTCGCCCAAGACTAGCGCGCTTGGCGAGTTGCTGATAAATGATTCACCAATAATAAAGGCCTGTGCCAAGCCGTCCGGTGTAGGCTGCACGGCATATTGAATATTGATGCCCCACTGTGAACCATCGCCTAGTAACTGCTCAAACCTGGGTGTATCTTGAGGCGTAGAAATCAACAGAATATCTTCAACGCCAGACAACATCAGCGTAGTCAGTGGGTAATACACCATAGGTTTGTCATACACAGGGATCAATTGCTTGGAAACCGCTTGCGTAGCCGGATACAGGCGTGTGCCAGATCCTCCTGCCAGAATAATGCCTTTTCTATTTTTTGCCATAATGTGCCTTATAAAATTTGCTGCAACACATGAGAAACACCCTGTTTCCAGTCAGGCAGGCGTAAATCAAATGTGTCTTGAAACAATGTAGTATCTAGCCTGGAGTTCGCCGGACGTTTAGCCGGTACCGGGTAATCTGAAGTGGTGATTGGTTTCACCATATCTGCCGATACTTTCATTGCCTTACCTGCTTTGATTGCTTCTGCAATGACAAACCTGGCATATTCATGCCAGTTAGTCACGCCGGCAGCGACGACATGATACAAACCATAAGGGAATGTTTCATCACCCTGATGTTTGATACGACCTATCAATTGCGCTGTAATATCTGCCAGCAGCGCCGCTGAGGTCGGTGCGCCAAACTGATCAGCAACCACACTCAGCGCATCACGCTCACTGGCAAGTTTTAGCATGGTTTTTGCAAAATTCGCACCATGTGCGCCGACCACCCAGCTTGTTCTCATGATCAAACTACGCTGGCAAGCAGAAAGTAAAGCCCGCTCACCGGCGAGTTTGGTTTGCCCATATACATTTTGCGGGTTGGTCGCATCAGTTTCTTTATAAAACTGGTTGCCCACCCCTTCAAATACATAGTCAGTCGAATAGTGAAAAACAAAAGCGCCACACGCTGATGCTTCTTCACCCATGATTCTGGGTGCATCGCAGTTTATTTTCCTGGCTGATCCGGGGTCTGATTCAGCTTTATCCACCGCGGTATAAGCGGCAGGGTTGATAATCCCGTCAGGTGTAATCTCCCGGATAAGCGAGCGTAATGCGGACTCATCGGATAAATCACAATCATCCCTGCCAATGGCGATCACCTCAGCCAGCGCGGCCAAGCTGCGTTGCAGCTCAAAACCTACTTGCCCAGTACATCCCGTAAGTAATAGCCTCATTGATATTGTTTTTCTACCCACTGCCGGTATTGACCACTGGTAATGTTTTCAACCCACGAAGCGTTATCCAGATACCACTGTACCGTTTTCCGGATGCCGCTTTCAAATGTCTCGGCTGGTTTCCACCCTAATTCTTTTTCCAGTTTTGTGGCATCAATTGCATAGCGTCTATCATGACCTGGACGGTCTTTTACGTAGGTAATCTGGTTTTTATAAGAGCGCCCATCTGCCATTGGCTTCAGTTCATCTAATATTGCACAGATAGTATTTACCACTTCTATATTGGGTTTCTCGTTCCATCCACCGACGTTGTAAGTCTCTCCCAATTCCCCCTCAACTAAGACCCTGCGAATAGCAGTACAGTGATCTTTCACAAACAACCAGTCACGAATTTGCTGGCCATCGCCATAGATAGGAAGTGGTTTGCCATTGAGCGCATTATGAATAACCAGCGGGATTAGTTTTTCGGGGAAATGATAAGGACCATAATTGTTTGAGCAATTGGTCGTTAGCACAGGTAAACCATAAGTATGGTGGTAGGCACGCACTAAATGATCAGAAGCAGCTTTGGAAGCGGAATAAGGACTATTCGGTTCATAACGATTATGCTCATTGAAAGGTGGGGCCTCTTTTTCTAAAGAACCATACACTTCGTCTGTAGACACATGCAAAAACCTAAAGTCAGCTTTTGCATCGCCTTCCAGCACGGTCCAGTAAGCGCGTACCGCCTCCAGTAAATGGAAAGTGCCGACCACATTGGTTTGAATAAAGTCTTCCGGCCCATGGATAGAACGATCTACATGTGACTCAGCCGCAAAATTCAAGATTGCTCTTGGTTTGTATTCAGCCAGTAATCTTCTGACTAATTCAAAGTCGCCAATATCGCCTTTGACAAAAATATGGCGTTGATCATTGTTAAGCGATGTCAGGTTATCCAGGTTGCCTGCGTAAGTAAGTTTATCCAGATTCAACACAGGCTCATCGGATTGCTCCAGCCAGTCCAATACGAAATTGCTGCCGATAAACCCGGCGCCGCCAGTAACAAAAATCATGTAATCAATAACCTTTTTAAGTGTTCAGATACCAAAAAGGCATATTAGAACGTTTTTGCGATGACGACAATTTTAGTATGAATGTTAACTGCCAATCTGATCAGATTTGAAAACCTGGATTATGCAAACTGCTTAAGCTGCCCCATGACGCTAGCCAGCAATGATTGCGCCGCCAACTGACTAGTTTCTTCAATATAACATCTGAACTCAGGCGCATTGCCGGATGGCCGTAAATGCACCACGCTCCCAGATTGCAACGTTGCCCTCAAACCATCGGTGGTATCTATTTTAGACACTTGCTCTTTAATCTTCAGCGATTCCAACATATCTGAGGGATTGTTAGTCCAGCCAGACAGCAGTGCCTTACTTTTTTCCGTGGGGAAATTTTGCAGGCGGTCACTGGCTGTAAAACGCTGAGGTAAGGCGGCTACTAGTTGTGACAGAGGCTTGCCTTGCGTTTTTACCTGCGCCAGCAAAGTCACTACCGGCAATACTGCATCGCGTGTAGGTAGTGGTTGTAATGAAGGGGCCTGAGGTATACGGCTGCCTAACAAAAATCCACCATTGGCCTCAAACCCTGCCACACTGGCTACACCTTCTTTTTGCAATGCTTGCATACCTGCAATCACAAATGGTGACCCAATGCGTGTACGTGCTACTTGCTGAAAAAAGCCACTGGCTTCAATTGCGGTATTACAGCTCACCGGCACAGCTAAATGTTTGATATGTAAAGCCTTTGCTGTTAATAAACCTACGATATCGCCACGCAACCAGTTGCCTTGTTCATCACTGATTAATGGCCGATCACCATCACCATCAGTAGAAATGATCGCATCTACCTGATATTGCGCTGCCCAATTAAGGCCGCGTTGTGTATCTTCAGCAGACACCGCTTCAGTATCAATCGGCACAAAAATGTCTGACCGTTCCAGGCAAACAACTTCGGCTCCCAAGTCACTCAATAGACTATGCAATACATCGCGCGCCACGCTCGAGTGCTGGTAGATGGCCAGCTTTAATCCTGTCAGCGCTTGTGCGCCTAATAAATCTTTATACCGCTTGATGTACTCCGCTTTGGCTTGGGGATTTTCTTCAGGCAACGTTGTCACAGTTTCAGACAATTCCTGAAGTTCACTTGCCAACATAGAGGATTCATCAGACTTAGTGATTTCACCATCCGGGCGATAGAATTTGAGGCCATTGCGGTCAAAAGGGATATGACTACCAGTGACCATAATCCCAGGAATACTGCGTGTTTGAGCGAATAAAGCCAAAGCAGGTGTGGGGATCGCACCACAAAAAATGACTTCTAGCCCAAGCTGACGCAACATCTTTGCACATGCTTCTGCAATGCGTGGGCTGCTTGGCCGGAGATCTACAGCAATGGCTACTTGTTTAAAGGCAAACGAACCTTGGACTGTTTTTACAAAAGCCTGTGTATAAGCAGCACAAACTTCATCTGTCATGGCATCCACCAGGCCGCGTGCACCACTGGTACCAAATGCCACCCCGCTCTGCTGCATTACAGTTTGTAGTACCGGCATATCGGCCACCTTAACTACGGCCATAAGTATCTTCGTAACGCACGATGTCGTCCTCGCCCAGATAGCTACCTGATTGCACCTCAATCAAATGCAGTGGTAATTTGCCGGGGTTCTCCAAACGATGTGTGGAACCGATCGGGATATAAGTAGACTCGTTTTCGGTATACAACTTGGTCACATCATCAATCGTTATCATCGCGGATCCACTTACGACCACCCAGTGCTCGGCGCGATGATGATGCATTTGTAGAGAAAGCCGTTCGCCAGGTTTCACCATAATACGCTTCACCTGGAAACGCTCGCCGATATCAATGCCTTCGTACCAGCCCCACGGGCGATATACACGAGGATGCATTTTGTGTTCTGAACGACCGCTGGCTTTTAGATGATCAACAATGTTTTTTACATCCTGCGCACAATCGCGATGCGCCACAAGAACCGCATCACTGGTTTCCACAATCAGCAAATCTTCCACGCCCACGGCAGCTACAAAACGATTTTCGGCACGAACAAGAGTATTGTTTACATCTTTGAGATAGACATCGCCACGTATTGCATTGCCATTGGCGTCCTGCGTTTGTACTTCTTTAAGCGCAGTCCATGAGCCAACATCGTTCCAACCCATGCTCGCAGGCACAACCGCTGCCAGTTTTGTTTTTTCCATCACCGCATAATCAATCGAATCCGAAGGTGACTCGGCAAAAGAAGCCTCATGTAAACGCACAAAATCCAGATCTTTATAACTTTGCTCGACAGCTTTGGAGACTGAGTCCACTATTGCAGGTGCATATTGCTTTAACTCTGATAGAAACACGGCTGGTTTAAACAAGAACATACCGCTATTCCAGTAAAAATTACCAGCATCCATATACTCTTGAGCGGTTGCCGCATTCGGCTTTTCTACAAAGCGAGCCACTTCATAACAATTATCTGCAAACTTAGAGGCATTGTCGGACTGGATGTAACCGTATCCAGTTTCAGGATGTGTGGGTTCAATCCCAAAAGTGACAAGTTTACCTTGCTCCGCTGCCACACTGGCTCGTCTCACGGCTGCTTCAAAGGCGGTTACATCGGTAATCACATGATCCGCAGGCAACACCAGCATCAATACATCTTTATCCTGCAGTGCAATAGCAGCCGCAGCAATTGCCGGCGCAGTATTGCGTGCGACTGGTTCAAGTAAAATCGCTTCTGGGCTCAGGTTAATCAGGCGTAACTGTTCAGCCACCAGGAATCTATGGTCGTTTCCGCACACGACTACAGGAGCAGCGACCTCGGCCCAGCTCGAAAGGCGCAGGAGAGTTTCCTGCAACATTGTATTTTCAGTCACCAGGGGTAATAATTGCTTAGGGAGTACAGCGCGAGAAAGTGGCCACAAACGGGTACCCGAGCCACCGGAAAGTATCACTGGAACAATTTTCATCTTCATCAACCTTATGCCTACATTTTGAATTCGTTAATTTGACTGCTTGCTTTCCCATTGCCATGCATGGCGCACTATGGTTTCAAGTGACGTGTACTCAGGATGCCATGCTAGAATGTTTTTAGCACGTTTGGCATCTGCCACCAACCTAGCAGGATCGCCTTCCCGCCTCGGCCCATCTATCACGGTTACTTGTTTGCCTGATACATTTTCCACGGCGTCGATCACTTCCTGCACGGAAAATCCTGACCCATTGCCAAGATTGAAACGGTCACTGCTCCCACCTTTATTAAGGTATTCAAGAGCAGCAAGGTGTGCAGAACACAAATCAACTATATGGATATAATCTCTTATACAGGTACCATCTGGCGTGTCATAGTCCCTACCAAAAACCTGTATATTTTCACGTCGTCCGGAAGCTGCTTGTAATATCAAAGGAATCAAGTGTGTTTCCGGATCATGACGCTCGCCTAATCTACCCTCAGGATCTGCGCCGGCAGCATTGAAGTAGCGTAAGCACACAGAGCGAAAATCGAATGCTTTGTCATAATCTGCCAGCACCTGTTCAATCATCCATTTAGAGCGCCCGTAAGGATTCAAAGGACGATTGGGATGCGCCTCATCAATCGGCACATAGTCCGGTTCACCAAACACAGCTGCGGTGGAGGAGAAAATAAATTTCTTCACACCAAACTCGAGCATAGTATCTAATAAATTTAGCGTGTTGGTCACATTATTACGGTAATAAATATCCGGCTTACGTACAGATTCACCCACCTGGATATATGAAGCAAAGTGCATCACTGCTTCAGGCTGATAGCTGCCGAAAAGTTGATTAAGGCATGCTGTGTCGGCCAGATCACCTTCAATAAAGGTACCACCCAAGACAGCATCACGATGCCCGCTGGATAGATTGTCCAATGTGATCACTTCATGACCAGCATCTAACAACATTTTTACCATATGAGAGCCAATATATCCGGCCCCGCCAACCACTAAAATACGCATGAATTTAAACAATATCCTGTCAATTAATTTTTCAACTGGCAATGCAATCGCCATTACATATTTTCAAAACTTTCTAATACTCGAATTATCACGAGTGCAATAAGATTTTCTCAAATGCCTGTTTAATGATCTGGTCACCAAATAAGTTTTTTGCTTCCAGAGAAACCTGACTAACGTCTGCTTCCTCTAGCTTACTTGAGCCGAGTGCATTTACCATTTCAGGCAGGTTATCGTAGATATGTAGTCCTTTATAATTAAACTCTGATTTCAACCAGCTTAAAAATGGGGTTTTAACTGCATAAACCGGTACACCCAGACTTGCCGCAAAGAAAAAGCTACCACTCACAATCATATCGTCTTCACAGTGGGCTAGAACAAGACCTCTTGAATTCGAAACAATTGATTGCGCTTCTTCATTTGATAGAAATCTTGCGTCAATATCAACATTGGTTAAGTGTCTATTTGCTTTTATGGTTATTAATTGCTCAGCATAAGGTTTTGAGCCTACCGAGCCAGCAATCAACAATGGAACATCTGACCAAACATTTAACAGTTTATCTATTGCTTTATATTCAACAATCCGGCCAAACACCACAAATTTTTTTATCTTATCCGCTTCATTGCCATCAATTTGATTCTCAAATCTATAGAGTGGATGAGGGATGTATGTATAGCTTTTACCTAGATGTCCGGAATGAAGAACGCACACATCAGATATCTTACAGGCCAAATTTGTTAGCCATTCGGCAATTTTTGCATCCCGGCCATTAAGTGAATGTGGATATACATTATGTCTGACATAAATCACTTTTTTTGAGATTATCTTAAGTACACAAAGCCTTAATAAAAATCTCATGCTTGAGCGTAAAGTAAGACGCTTGTCATTTACATCGTTTACCAGCCAGTTTTCCAGCCAATGTACTATGCTTACATCATAATGATTAACTCCGGACTTAATCAACCCTGGGACAATGTGTTTGACCTTCGTCAGCTCAACAGAATCAATGCTTTTAATGATATTGTAAATATTTTCGATGTATTGATTTTGGTCAAAGTCAGGAGCAAATATGATTTTTATGTTACTCAACAAAGTCTCCAAAATTACCAACTAAAGTAAAGATTTGCATTGATCAAAACAACTTTTCAATTTTGTTCATGGACTCTGCTTTGCATAATTCTATAAATTTTCTAGCTTTGACGCCTTCTGAAGGCAGGTTTTTTGAAGCAAGAATGTCTAGGCAAGTTAAAAAGAATTCATCTTGATCAAGGTCACAACAATATGCACCCTCTCCAATCGCTTGTTCTATACCGGACAATCCTTCTTTTGTCGTTATAATTGGGACTCCATAAGACATAGATTCTATGGTTTTAATTTTTAATCCGCTACCGCTTCCACATGGATTTACCGTTACGCTACATTTTGAATAAAAATCAAGATATAAAGAATCAACGCGACCTAATACTGTTACTCCGGATAAAGAGGTTTCTACTTCCACATCGCCAGCAATAAGAAGTTTTGCATTTGGTATTTTCTTTAAGATATGAGGCCAATGTAAATTAATAAATTTAGCCAAACCCTCGCGATTATGAGCATTGTTGGAACCTATAAACCCTATTGAAGGAATGCTTTGCTCAACTTTGCTACCCCATTCAACAGGTAATTCAAGCACATCTATTTTGGTAACTTTAGTAAACTTTTTATCCAGAAGCTTTGTAAAAAAAACTTTTTCACTTTCTTGAATAGCGATTACAGTATCGAAGCATGAGAGCAAATCTCGCTCTTGTTTTTCTGAAAGAGACCACCAAAGGCCAACACCCTTAGATTGCCTTATTTTCTTATTTCGTAAAGTGAAACAGTCATGTGTATCGATAGCTGTAGGATATTTACCATTCAGGTATTTTATTAATGGTGCTGAAAGGGCATATTCACCAATAACAAGATCGGGCTTCACTAGGTCAACAATACTACTAAATTCATTTAAGGTTTCGTTTGTAAATATGCTCCACGGTAAGACTGTATCCTGACCAAATTTTGTTTTGTTCAGACCTAGTCTTTTAAGGTAGTTTAAAGCCCGGTTAATCAATGTACCTTTTATCTTATGGCCTTCATTCAAGTAGTAAAATTTCTCTCCAAATTCTGACTCCATATGATTGGCTTGTTTTCTATCCGCAATTTCACGTATAGAAAATAAAACGAAGTAAACTTCAATCCCTTTTTCGTGTAACGCATTTACAAATTGCTTGATGCGCACGGAATTTCCTGAATATGCAGGCGAGCAAACAACAGGGCTAGCAATAAGTACTTTTTTCAATTCGTCACCAATAAATTCATTATCAAGGTAATTAAAGATTAATAAAATTCTTTTCAGAAAGAGATCTGACAGTTGGAGCTTTTGAACTGACAATTGATTTTAAGGAAGATAACTCACTCACAAAGTCTGTTAGCTCTTTAGTAAACGTGTCTTTATCCATCATTGTCTGTGGAGAAAGTAAGAGCTTATTAGGCAATGAGAAATGTCGGTACAACCCTTCAAATTTATCTTGGTAAGTAATACACATCGTCGGAGTTTCCATTCCCAGACTGGCAATTGCAAGATGCATGCGGCCCGTCACTACTCCATCAAGCATACCCGCAATCGCTTTTAAGACTGATGCCCTATGCTTACCCTCAAGGAAAAAAGCATTTATTTCGCTAACATTTTTTATGCGTTCGTAGATAGGCTCCAAGCAAATGGAATCGCCATTTTTTCCACGGTAATCATGTGGAAGTAGTAAAAAACTCACTTTTAAATTCTCTGATAGATTTTTTATACTATAAACAGCCGATTCAACAATATTTTGTATGTTCTCTTCTGATGCAGACTTTAGTAGCATCGGGTGAACATTGAATCCAACGATCTGATTGCCATTATTTTTCTGTTCTTCAATCCACTTTTTCACATCAGCTGGGACGGTTGTTGGAATAAGGCAAAAGGCTACATCAGCCACAAGCTCAGAATTTGCAGTTGTAAAGTCCCGTATCCTTCCCAGCGAAATATCATCTCTGACATTCAATATCAATCTTTGATCTAAGCGTTTGTAGAAATTAGCTAGATCTTTATTAGGTGCTTTATTAAAGCTGAATCCTAAAACGATTGGCTTTATACCATTAGCTGCGGCTAGATCTGCAGCGATCAAAGCTGATGCTGGATGGGTTAAGCCATAATAACCATCCATAATATCTGCACCTAAAACAATCAAATAGTCAATGGATAGGCTCTCGTACAAACTTTTAAAAAACATTGGATGAGCATCTAAATCCAGGCTTGGAAAAGCGATTGATTTGTATCCCAAACTTTCAACAACTTCTTTTGATGTGGGTTTACATAACATGTATACGTCAAGATCCGGATGTGTTTTTTTGAGCTGATCAAGCGATGCTGAGATCATGGCATCATCACCCAAAGCACCAATGATCGTACTCAAATCACTAGGATAAATTAGAACTTTTTTTGCCGAAGCTGCACTAGCTTCTGTGATAGATCGTTTAACCTGATTCGACACCAGCTCAACTTTAGCCTGTTGCCAATTGCGAATGGCTAGAGTTAATCTGAATTTATGTTTTATCGCATGATATATTTTTTTTAATGTTTTTTTCATACTAGCTACCTAGCTCAATGATTAACAGTTGGATCATTTTCTTTTCTTATCCTTTACAAACTCATAAATCAAATCAATCCTTTTAGGATTGACTATCAATATATAAACTAAATGAACTATGGCAAAAACTAGCGCTAGGATTAACCCCTTCAAGAAACTCATTGAAACAAAAGCGGATACTTCGTCTCTAAGATAAGTCACTATAAAAAAAGCTAAGATGCTTCCAACCGTTGACTCCAAAATTAACTTTAAAAAATCACGAATGGGAAAGCGTATTTGACTCCAAACGGCATAAAAAGATAGCGGCGTTACAGTCAATTGGCTTATTGCAAAGAGCCACGTGAGTGAAACCAAATCAGCGTTCCCAAAAAAATAAAGAATCAATACTGTGGAAAGCGTTTTAGTTAATCCTACTAAAAGGGTTAGTCCAGACTTAGCAATTGAGGTTAAAAATGCACCATTTACATGTTGAATCGTATGAATAGCCCCCATTAACATTAAAGGAACTGACACTTTATCAATACCCACCCATTTAGTACCAAATAAGACATCCATGACCTCTGGACTTATTGCAGCTAAAAGAACGAAAAAAGGGGAAGTTACCGTAGAGCAAAATGCAATCGTTTTTATATAAATGGATCTCAATCGAACTAAGTCATGAGAAATTTTAGACAATGATGTCAGCAAGGCATTGAACATCGCACCATGCAAGAGTTGCATTAATATTGTATAAAGTCTACTGGCAACGACGTAGATGCCATACGCAGCAAAGCCAATTAAGCTAACAATCAAAAAATCCACAAGTTTAGTGGAAAAAAACTCCCGAATTCTTTCTAGAAAAATTGGTAATCCAACTTTTAATAAGTCATTAAAAGATTTTGTACTGATTGCAAAAGTTGGAAGCCATTGCGGCTTTGCCCAAAGCCAAATAAAGCCAAAAACGCTAGAAATAGCCGCTTGAATGATTAATGACCAAACACCAAAACCTTTGAATGCGAGTATGACTGCAATAATACCGGCTCCAAAATCAATAAACAGCCTGCGATATGCTAATGGACGAAACAGCATATTCCTTACATACAATGATTCTTGAAAGCACGATGGTATAGTTACCAGGGAAATGCCAGCAATTGCATAGAGGTAATTAGACAGCCCTGGAGCTTTAAGATAATCCTCGATAAAACTTGCAAAAAATAAGAGAAAAAATAAGAGAACAATGCCCAGAGTTAAGGAAATGTAAAAAGGAAAATTTAAATCCTCATCAGAGAGATTTTTTTTCTGGATAATTGCTACCCCGAATCCAAAATCTGCAATCATTGGGATAAATGTAAGTACGAGAAATGCAACTCCTACAATCCCGTACTCTTCAGGGCCAAGTAGCCTTGCAAGAATAATTGAAGTGGCAAATGTAATTAACTTGCCCCCCCAGCTTTGAATCACAGACCATAATATCCCGTGCTTAACAGCATCTTTAATTGACTCATGACTAGGTGTATTTTGTTTACTCATAAAAACTCTAAAGATACCGACTCTCTCAATAAACCACTAAGGTTTTTCCCTAAGCTTAACTTTTAGAAATTAAAATATATTCTTAAAAAAATACATCATATTTTCGGAAAGCCTCATGTAGTTTGTTCAACTCTATCAGCCGGAAAAACCATAAAAGTAATTTGCAATATTATTGCAATAAATTACGAAGTTTTCTTACCACCCTCATAAGAAAAGGATCTTTAAAGTATAACCTTTGCATTTTTAGGGCTAATCGGCGCATTGGATCCATGTATAAATTTAAATTGTTATTACGCTTTGCTATCAAAAAATACTCATGGCTCTTCATTGCCATTTTCTTACGGAGCCTGACAATTTTTTTCCTTTTAGAGGAAATTTCTGCTATGCCATTCAAGTTGACTCTTTTTAAAGGTATTTTTTTTCCTGCTTTTAAATCATCACTCAGCCGAACAACAAGCCCCTCTTTCCTATGTCTGAAATTTCCCTCCTGAGATTTGCAGAGATCATCGATAGATAGAGTTCCTAATGTGATACGGCCTGCATCCTTTGCAGCCCTTAGTATGTCAGTTATCACATTGTTTCTGACCAAAACTATATTTGTTCCTTGCCAGTATGTTGAAAACTGGGGTAACCATGCATCCCCGAAAACTGCATCTGCTGTTTCTGCAAAGATATCATCACAATAGTCACACGCTTGTAATTGAAACGCCGCATGCCCCCAATTCCCGCCTAGGAGTGAAGATGAGGTTTTATAATATTCTCTACTATCTACATCTACCACTTTGAAGTCGTAGGCATTAACAGTCGAATCCCTATTCTTCTTTCTGAAATCAACCGTTTGGATCCGCTCAGGAGTTACACTCAATTGCCATGAGAGTAACTCTGCAAATCTAGATGACTTCAAATGTCCACACACTAATCCCAAAGTAAATATGACTTGATTATTGAGGACCTTGTCATTTATACATATATTTCGTAACGCTTTGATGAAGCAAGGTACACCAACAAAGACGTAGCGTTTACCATTTCCTCTAATGCTCTTCAAGACATCATCGAAACTAAGCGAATAATATTGAGACTTCTTATTTTGGTTGGCATCATCTTCAGAATAAGATGTGACGAATTTAAACAAAGCCTCTCGCTGATTCGATTGATCGCGGCCAACGTGAATAATCCCATCAACGAAATTTTGCTTTAAAAGCTCGATAGCTACAAAACTGGTGAGTCCGCCCGAGCTACTATTTAAAATATCATCATCATCTGATCTTCTTCCATAAAATAAATCATTGAAATAACCAGTTCTCGGATCAAAGCTCTTAGACTTATCGTATAACTTTATGGCTAAATCGTCTTCATTGAGACTATTGTCCGAGAACGGACAAACCTTGTCTGCTATCGAGGCAGGCTCAAGTCTTCCAGATTTAATAGAGGCGTGCATTGAGCCAAATTCGTTGCGTTCAATTTGGATACTGTTATCCACAATAGAACATGCCCCACATCCAACACAAATACCTCGTTCAACTACATCATTAATTGTAAATACGGCATTAGAACCATTGCGCTCAGCACTCTTTGCTTTTAGTAAATTAGTCACGTAATTCACTTTCTTACTCAATCATTTCCGAATAAATCTCTGGTGTAAACTTTACCTAACACATCAGCTAACTCGTTACTTTGTCTATTTGCAATAATGACATCGGACATCTTTTTGAACTGTTCAATATCATTCACAACCTTGGAGTTGAAAAATTCCGATTCCTGCAATACCGGCTCATAGACAATGACTTCAATCCCTCGAGCTTTTATTCGCTTCATGATGCCCTGGATTGAAGAAGCCCTGAAGTTATCTGAGCCGGCTTTCATAATCAGACGGAAAATACCTACCACTTTTGGGTTTTTCTTGATGACGCTCATGGCCACAAAGTCTTTGCGCGTGGTGTTAGCGTCCACAATCGCATTAATAAGGTTCTGAGGCACTTTCGAGTAGTTCGCAAGCAACTGCTTAGTGTCTTTAGGCAGGCAATAACCGCCATAGCCAAATGAAGGGTTGTTGTAATGATTGCCAATGCGAGGATCCATACATACACCTTCGATGATCTGGCGCGTATTCAATCCGTGTGACTCGGCATAGGTATCCAGTTCATTAAAGTAGGCCACGCGCATTGCCAGGAAGGTATTTGCAAAAAGTTTGATTGCTTCGGCCTCTGAGCTATCTGTCAACAGCACGGGCACATCGGGTTTTAAACAGTTATCTTTAAGCAGATTGGCAAATTTTTTCGCCCGGTCCGATACCTCACCAACCACAATACGTGATGGATAAAGGTTATCGTAGAGCGCTTTACCTTCGCGTAAAAACTCAGGAGAAAATATCAGGTTTTGGCAGTTAAGTTCCGTGCGGATTTTCTCAGTATAGCCTACTGGAATTGTCGATTTAATGATCATCACGGCATCAGGATTAATCGCCATGACATCTTTGATCACTGCTTCAACAGATTTGGTATTGAAGTAATTCGTTTCTGCATCGTAATCAGTGGGCGTTGCAATCACTACAAATTCAGCATTCTGATACGCTTCGTTTTTATCAGTGGTAGCTTTAAGATTTAGTGGCTTGTTAGCTAAAAAATCTTCAATTTCATGATCAACGATTGGAGACTTTTTCCGATTCAATAACTCTACTTTTTCTGGCACAATATCCAGCGCGACCACTTCATTTTTCTGAGCTAATAAGACAGCTAGCGACAAACCAACATATCCAGTACCTGCAATTGCAATCTTCACAAGAACTCCTTATTTCTTAAATACAAAACCTTCATCGATTTATGTTCTTTTTGTATATTTAATACTGATATACAAAAATCTTAATATATCCACGCTATACCTTTTAATCAGTCGCCTTGGCTCTTGGCATAATCGGAATAACCATTCCAAACGCAACTTTTGCACCAGCTTGGGAGCTCGGATTTTATTACCCGACCAAAAATCAAACAAAGCACCAACCGCGAATATATAGCTTGCGTTTATTACATCTTGATGATCGAGAATCCATTTTTCCTGTACTGGGTTACCCATGGCGACAAACAATATATCTGCTTGTGCATGATTGATGGTATCTATAATAGAGATGCTTTGGCGACGATCAAAATAACCGTCTTTAATTCCGACAACCACATGATTGGGAAAATTTACAGAAAGATATTCTTTTGCTTTCACCACAACTTCCGGCTGGGCTCCTAAAAGGAATATCTTTAATTTGTCAGGGGAATTCTTCAAAAAGTAAGGTGAAAAATCTGTACCATTCAAATTGTCGCTAAAACTTTTACCATGCACCAATTTTGAGGCAATATTCAATGCCACGCCATCGTTGGCAATAAATACATTTGTCAAATCTGACGATGATTCTTGAAACATCCCTCGCCCATTCACAATAAAATTGCTATTGGCAAAAAAGAGTATAGATTTAAGCGAGTGCTGATGACGTCGGTATAAAACATCAGCCAGAGTTTTGGATGTTGTGTCTAATATGCGAATTCCAGCAATTTCAAGGTGAGTTAAAGATTTTTCTATCTCACTATGATCATATTTCATGAGGCGATCTCGGGCAGTTGGTCAATACAAGATGGCATAAGGCCACCACCCCTTATAATTTTTGTACTCATTTATAAATCTGATGAGCTTATTATTATTTTGTTTAGTTTGATTCTACACCAGAAAATATTAATCTCGTCATTGCATTTATGAATCCACTGAAAAAATGCTTAAGCGATTTTCACACTAAAAAGTACTAGAAAAAGTCTCAGTGGGGAAATACAGTTGATTGAATATGTTGTATGCTTTATGCATTAGTCCGGTACCTGATTTCACAGGCTACCTTTGGAATTGTATGTAAATGATTAAAAATATCTCTTCTATCCCTTCAGACTCAATTATTCAAACAGATATTTGCATTATAGGGTCAGGCGCTGCCGGTACTGCTGCTGCACTCTCTCTGACTGGCCGTGGTCTGAAAATCACTTTACTTGAGTCTGGCACAGATAAACTGGACAAGAATACACAGGCACTCTATGCCGGAACTGTTGTAGATGAGAGGCTGCATAGTCCACCTGATAAATATCGCCATCGCCGTTTCGGGGGATCGACCGCCATCTGGGGTGGCCGATGCATGCCTTTTGATCCGATTGATTTTGAAAAGCGCGACTACATTCCAGGAAGTGGCTGGCCAATTACTTTTCAAGATTTGGCGTCCTACTTTCCTAAAGCCAATCAATTACTTGAGGCGGGCCAGTATCGCTATGATGCTGACGACGTGTTTGGGATGGACAAGCCACTGTTCAAGGGGTTCAGAAGCGATAACGTACTGACCAATAACATGGAAAGATTTTCATGCCCAACTAATGTGGGCAGTCGATATCGGCGTCGGTTGGAACTGGCAGAGGACATTGAGGTTATTCTTGGTGCTAACTGTACTGGGATCAGGCTTGATGCTACAGGAGCACATGTCACGCATCTGGACATTTCCAGCCTGGATGGCATAAAAATCAAGGTAGTTGCTAAAGAAGTGATCATTGCCACTGGCGGTATCGAGGCAGCACGTTTACTGCTGGCTTCAAATGATGTCTGCAAGACAGGTATCGGTAACGAGCATGATCTGGTAGGCCGTTTTTATCAATGCCATATCGCTGGCAATCTCGGCAAGTTAACTATCTTTGGCCCAACTTCCAATGTCAGACATGGCTATGAGGTTTCCGCCGAAGGTATTTATTGTCGCCGACGCATTTCGCTGACTGAAGAAACACAGCGTAAGATTAAGGCTGGCAATATGGTGGCAAGGCTGCATTTCCCAAAAATCGTGGATCCTTCGCACAAGATTGGGGTGTTGTCAGGCCTGTTTCTGGCTAAAAATTTCATCAGCTATGAATACGGAAAACGTCTGAAAGATGGCCATGCTAGTCTCACTACGTACTTAAAGCATTTTAAGAACATTATTCTTGACCCCATTGATACAGTTAAATTTCTATATCACTGGCTTACCAAAAGAACATTGGCAAAGCGCAAATTTCCATCAGTGATTTTACGCAACAAAATCAACCAATTCACCCTTGAAATTCATGGTGAACAATATCCAAATCCTAACAGTCGCATTTCTCTGCTTGATGAGAAAGACACACTTGGTATGCCAAAAACCAAAGTAGATTGGCAATACATGCCGGAAGATATTGAGTCAATACGTCGTTCTCTCAATGTGCTTTCAGAAGAGTTCAGGAATAGTGGAATCGGCACTTTTGAGTTTGATTCAACACAACTTGAAGAGGACTTAACCCGCTTTGGCGCTTATGGTGGTCACCATATTGGCACAACAAGGATGGGTACTGATCCAGAAAGCTCAGTCGTAGATGCCAATTGCAAAGTCCATCATGTCCATAACCTTTATATTGCAAGTTCGGCTGTGTTCCCTACCAGTGGACAAGCAAACCCTACCCTTACTATTACAGCACTGAGTTTAAGATTAGCCGATCACATCGCGCAGAAACTCAGCGCACCTTCGCAGTTAAATCACTCACGTATTTAGAGGTTTTTACATGATGAAAGTATTAGTCCTAGGTGCTACGGGGCATGTAGGTAGCCGGTTAGTCAGTTATTTACATAGAAAAGATTATGAAGTGAATGCAGCCTCTAGAGGTCGCTTATCCGCGAATACCCCTGGGCAAATCAAGCTGGATAGCCTTGATCTGGAAGGTTTAACCCATACCCTGAAACAAGTGGATGCGGTAGTTAACTGCGTCGCGGGTAACAAAGATTCAATTGCCAAAGGTGCTGAAATACTAGTTCAGGCCGCCATTGCCGCTGGTCTGCCTAAAATCATCCATCTTAGTACCATGTCCGTATATGGTGGACATCAGGGGAATATCACAGAGACACATGCGTTTGATCCGAACTATGGCTGGTATGCATCGGCTAAATGTGAAGCTGAATCGCACATGGAGAAATATGCAGCCGCTGGAGGACAGGTTGTGACATTCCGTCCAGGCTGTGTTCATGGTCCAGGGAGCCATCTATGGGTCAGCAGGCCAGCTAACCTTTTGAAAAGCTATCGGCTAGGGGATTTGGGTGATGCAGGGGATGGCTGGAGTAATCTGGTGCATGTCGATGATGTCGTAAAAGCTATCGAGCTAGGTTTGAGCGCGCCTGCTCAAGCCGGTGAATCTGTGCACTACAATTTGTCCTCCCCTGATAGTCCAAGATGGAATCAATATTTATTTGATCTGGCTGAAGCTATCGGAGCTACACCAATCAAGCGTCTCAGCCGGCAGCAGCTCTTACTGGACTCAAAGGTGTTGAGCCCCGCAATCAAAATAGCACAAATCGCATGCAACAAGCTAAAGCTGAACTCAAAGTGGCTGCCTGAGCCGTTGCCGCCGAGCTTAGTAAGGCTTTTTGATCAGCAGATCTATTTAAACTCCGAGAAATTTAGTAAGAAGTATGACTTTGCATATCAAACTTATACTCAGAGCCTGCAAGACTCGCTTAACTGGTATCAAAAGCTATAACAACCCAATATAAAAAATCTGAACTTTCATGAAACTAGATACAAAAAATCGATATGCCTTTGCTGATGGCTTGAGGGGTTTGGCAGCTTTATGGGTGGTTTTATATCATCTTCTGCATGGAGATCATGTTACTCAACTAAGCAACTTTATAGGCCATTCGTTAACAGCGATTCTTTTTGAGTACGGTAATCTTGGTGTGCCTGTTTTTTTTGTATTGAGTGGTTTTGTGATGGCTGTGACAACCAATTCTAAAACTATGGGTTTATCCCAGTCTTCAAAATTCATGCTCAGAAGGCTAGTCAGGTTATCTCCACCCTACTATTTCAGCATCCTTCTTTCATTAATCGCTATATATGTAAAATTGCGTTTCGTGGACAATTCGATTGAATTTCCAAATTTTGCAAATATTATTTCTCATTTTTTTTATTTGCAAGAGTTTTTAGGTTACAAAGAAATCAATATCGTTTTCTGGACTCTGTGCTATGAAATACAGTTCTATTTAGTATTCAGTCTAATTCTTTTCTTAGCCTCAAACTTCAATCAAAAGTCTTTAGGGCACTATTTAGTAATAGTAGGATTTACTTTGCTAGGGCTGCTATGGTTTATTTTTCATCAATATGCAGGAGCATTGGATGCATTCGTGAATAGCCATAAATTGTTTCTTCGTTATTGGTACGCATTCTGTGCAGGAGCATTAGCCGGGTGGGCGATTACAAGAACACACCACGCATTTCAAACATATGCCATAGCTTTCTATGTACTAACACTATTGGCTGGCATATTGAAATCTGATCCATTTGCTATTACAGCGGGCATTACAGCATTATCAATTCATATTGCATTGCAACTTAATAAGATGGATAGTTGGTTAAATTTTAGGTACTTACAATTACTTGGGTTAATTTCATACAGTTTGTACCTTATCCATAATATTTTGTTAGGCATAGTAGCAAGAGTGGTCAGGAAGTTTCTCTCTTCAGGAGTTTTGGCAGATATTGTCGTTCTAATTACCTGTCTTGCAGCTTGCCTTCTATTTGCATATTGGATGTATGTGATTATTGAAAAACCTGTTATCAGAATGAGCCAAAAAATAAAATACTAGATAAGGTAATCAAACAAATCAAATGCTTTTCGGCTTGCAAGGACGCGTTATTAAATCATTTTAATGCTCATCACAAGTTCTTCATCCTTTACTGTCCAGCGCCAGCGTTGAACTAAACCTGGGGCTAAAAAGAATTAGGCTAAGACCAATTTTCTGCAAAGAGAAAGTCGTGAAGCAGTAAAAGTACCTGCTTTGGATAGTAAAAAAAGTTCGATTGGATTATTAGTCTCAAAAATCACTTCGATTTAATGGTTTGAATTTTACCAGCGTTCACAAATTCACGTGACTTCTCTCTAAATGGCTTCTCAATGTACATAAAGGTGAGTTGCGAAACTACTAAGCATATAGCCATAAATGCTAACATCAAGAATCCGGCTTCAGCAGTATGGAATTGAGGTGTTGAGATATCCCTCACCATGAGTTCCGGACGGTGAAATACAACTCTGAGAAACTGTTGGAAGCACCACAGAACTGCTCCGTGAGACATATATAGTGAATAAGAAACTGTGCCTAACCACACCAACGATTTGTGTGCCAGTAACTTTTTGAAAATATTCTGCTTAGAGAGTGTAATGGATGCAATCAGCAATGCAGTTAACGGGTAGATCAAAAGCGAAACTCCAAAATACCCTTTAGACTGACTGGTAATCCACACTATTAGGAAAATTGACAAGGGGATTAACCATGCATTTAGCGTTAAGCCATAATAACTAGAACCCGACCGCTCATTAGTTGTTTTAACTACATGCGCTGTTATACAGCCTATAAAAAACCCAGATAGGCAGCGCAACATAAAATTATATTCCTCTGGTTTGTATAGCATTAAGGTAGCAATACAAACTATGGAAATAATAGTAAAAATCAAAAGCTTGAATTTATTCAGATATAAGACAATTAATCCGAAGAGAATATAAGTATAGAACTCCGCGCTGATTGACCATGCAGGGCTATTGAACGCCATTGCCGTCTCATTCGGCCAAAAGGCTTTAATTAATAATACTTCACGTATAAAAGCTGCGAAATCATTTTGCACGAAAGGTGCTTTACTGTGGCTTTGAATACCATAGTGGGTTTGAAGAACATACTTTAAAGTTTCAATGGCGAGATAAACCAATAAGAAAACAAGATGTACTGGATATAAGCGACCAAACCTTAAAAACTGAAACTTAATAAAAGCAGCACCAGAATTTAACCGATTTCCATACGCTGAAAAAATCACAAAGCCAGATAACACAAAGAACAAATCCACCATCAGGCCACCACCCCTAATAAAAGAGATATGGTGCAAAAATGGATGCCAGCCTGGAATGTGGTAAAGCACAACAACTAATGCTGCGAGGCCTCGGATACTTTCTAGTTCATCTATTTTATTTCTACTATTGATCGTTTGATTCATTCTATACACACGTTGATAATTCGCCCCTTAATCTTTGCGCGATTTAACCCATTCAGTTTGTCTATTTCCAAAAAAGCTGATGTACATCTTGATTTTACTAAACGCGTAAACCGGGGCAAAAGCTAGCAACGCAGTAAGCGAAATAATTTTTGTACCATGCTTTAACCATGCTATTAAAACGAATACAGATAGTAATAAGAATTGCATGATACCCAGTACCCAGGGGAAGGTGTAGTGTCCCGAGACATATACAATCAATGACAGGAAACTAAACAATCCACTTATCAAGAATAAAAGTGCGACAGGCGGCACGCATAGGTCCAAGGCCATTGCAATCATTTCAAAATCAAATGATTTAATTCCCCTACCCAATAAAGGGAGCCCTTCTTGAATGATCATTCCCAAATGACCATGCTCCCACCGCTTTCGTTGCGTTTTCTCACCTTCCTGATGTTCAGGGAAAATGCTGGAGACGAATGCTTCTGGACAAAATTTAGGAGCCATTTTTTGCCCTGCCAAATCAATCCCAAGCTTCATATCTTCTACAATACTTCCATGTGAAAAGTCTGCTTGCGCAATCTGACTCCAAGGAAAAGCCATGCCAGATCCCATGAGTTGCATAGGCAGACCTAAACGGTAAAAACCTAAGGGGCGTGTCCAGCTTTTAACAACATAGGCAAATTCTGAGAGTTTTGTTTTTACCGGAGAAGTAGGCTTGGATTGTATCAAATACAATCCTTGAACTGCACGCCCGTCTTTAATTACTGACTGGACTAATGCATTAATCGTATCTTGATGAACCAAACAATCCGCATCGAAAACAATCACGATTTCTGGTGGGTTATCAGATAAATATTTAATGCCGAAATCTAAAGCATAGCCTTTGCCACGTAAAGTTTCATGCGATCGCGCTGTTACCTCTGCACCGTGGCTACGGGCTATTTCAGCAGTATTGTCAGTACAATTGTCCGCAATGACAACAATTCTGGTATTTGGAGTTGCCGCTTTTTTAATAGAGTTTAACGTATCACTGATTCCGGCAGCTTCATTATGGGCCGGAATCAGCAATGCGACCGATGCTGTTTGTAGATTGATTTTTTGATTACGATATCCAGGTAATACTGCAACAAGAATCTGGATACAAAAAGTTAATACCGGGATTGCCAAAAAAACCAGCAATACATAATAAATCACTTCAAAAACAATCAACATACACTCAACTTCAATTAAATTTGAGTGTAGTTTAACATCAATTACTTAACACGTACTAAAGTACCACTTACACTTGAACTGTCTCCAATACCGCTAGCAGCGTAAAGAAATGTTTTCACTTCGCCTTGAGGCCATTGGAAAGTTATAGACTGATCATTTACAAGCTGATAAGTGTCAAGTTTGGTATTCCATTTTGCATCACGTATGACTACACGTAGTTTTCCACCGCCTGTAGTTTTTGCTGTGAGCTTGAATTTTTCACCGGCCTTAGGTTTAGCCCAGGCTACTTGACTAATATTTCTACCTGATTGATTCGTCTGTGAAACTACCGCAGTTGTCTTGCCAAAAACAAATGCCTGCTTCCATGTATTGAATTTGCCAGATGGGTCATTAACGCAAGCTGAACCTTTATATACACACCAAGGGCCTCGCATAGACAAAATATTCAAGTTCTTTTCTGGCATAAATGGCTGATTTTGTTCATTCACCCAAGATTTAACTGAGGTTACCATGCGTAATGACTGTCTGATCAGATGCAGTTCTTCAATCGCTTTCTTATCATAGCCATTCTTGTTTAAGTCAAGACCTGAACCAATTTCGGCGTAAATAACGAAAGGAGTACCTTCATTCCAATCTACGATATATGCTCCATAAACCTTCAGAGTGTTTGCAATCTTTATTAACTCTGGTGTTTTCAATCTTGATAGATCAAAGTCAGGTGGAAGCATAAGCAAAGAACCTTCCGGAATTTGACCTCTGTTAAATTTACTAAAGCTGTCTGCTGATGTGGCTGGGTAAACATAATCTGGCGCCATACCATTTTTGGTGAGGGACATTGCTAGCGCGTGTGGATATATTGTATCGCTGCTTTGAAATTCGCTTTTGCGAATGATACCAGCGCACGCAGGAAGGCCGACAGCTCTGGCTCCATGATAGTAATGAGCAGGATCAGGCCATCCACTTCCATTCATGGGAGACCATGCGTAAAGATTGGCTGTCCATTGACCATTGGTGTTCTTAAGCTTCCAAAAAGAATGGATTACTCCATTATCCATGTCAAAGATATCTGCATGACCATCTCCACCAGAGGCTGGTTTTAAGTCTGCAGGCCAATGAGGTATTTCAACTTGTGGCAGAAAAGCTTCTGCATCAGCGTCATATACACCTTTTTGACCAGGATTCGGCTTTACAATTAATGGAGGATTATTTTGGTCTGCAAAAAAACATCCGGTAGAGAATTGGCCCTGATGGATGCTTGGAGCATATGCTGATGTTGGAATAACAAAATTGGAAAAAGTAGGAGATACTGGGCGACTTTTCCATAATGAGTTTTCTTCAAATGGCTTTGTGTATCGATTTGGGTCTGTCTGACTTGTCTGACTAAGATTCTTAGCTGGGGCAGTTCTTACGTTCGGATCTGCAGCACACGCCGCCATTGATATACATAGAGAAATAGAAAATAAGGACGCTGGTATCATCAAGCGCCCTTTTGTTAATCCCGTCATCATTTACTCCTTTAGAGCAACAGTTCGATTTAAATGATCTGCCAGCCGCAAAGCCAACGCAACAATAGTGAGGGTAGGATTTGCATGACTGTTAGTGGTAAAGACTGAGGAGCTAGCGATATGTAAGTTCGTTAAACCATGAACTCTGCAATTCGCATCAACCACACTTTCACTTGGATTGTTTCCCATCCTCGTTGTTCCCATGTGATGGCCGCCTACTGGTAAAGCATTTTTCATACTTTTTTCTAACTCATGTTGATCAAATTCAAGTCGACAAGACTTGGTTTTTTCAAATAATTCCTTGAGCAGATTGAAGTACTTAATTCCAGAAGCAATATCCAGGCCAGTGAGTTTCCAATGAATACTCACTCTGGGCATTCCGAACCTGTCTACTTCATTCATCAGTTCTATGCGGTTGTTGATGTCTTGCACTTGTTCACTATTAAATTCAAGGGGATACGTTCCATTCTTGTTAGCAATTAGAGTATATGGTACCTTTCTTTTAGCGAGTTTTATTTTGAATAACCATTGATATGTGAAGGCTGCTACCGATCCAATATCCAGAAAAACATTTCTTATATGCTTTAAAAGCTGACGATTTTGGTCAGCTTGATTCGTGCCATGGTTCAAAATTGTCTGGTACTCAGGTTTGAGTATGGATTTAGCGAGGAAAATTGTGGAAAGCACACCACTGCCGTGGGATGGGTCCGCATAGGCAGGGAAATGCAAGCGGAAAGCTGCATTCAACAAACCATGCTGTGCCTGAAACTGGGGGGAAAATTGTAGCTTGCGTCTTGCATAGACACCTTCTAACGTTTTCTGGAAATCGAAAACCGGTTTCTCCCCAGTAAAACGTAAAGCGCCAAAAATCAAATCATAATGGCATGCATAATATTTACCCAGGCTACTATCCATGAAACTCCAGACTGGATTGTTCTTACGGCTCACAAGCATCAGGCGGGTGACATCTATACATCCTCCCGCGAGCACGACTTGATTTATTTTTAATGTAACAGGCTGGTTTCCATCATGCAGAGTAATAGATGCTATCTTATGCGGCTCTTCCGGCAGGCAGTTGAGGCTGGTACAGCGTGTCTGCAGCAAGACCTGAACATTTCTGGAAACTGTTAGTTCCTGACGGAATTTCTTGCCGAAATCAGTTGGCAAGCTGTAACGCTCTATGTATTCATTTAATTCAGGCGTGAGCTGCGTGATCTCGCTGAAAATAGGTTTTGTTTTAGGACCAAATGCTGAAATCGCAAAGTCATTATTGCCGGCATCACAAAAATCCAGTGCCTCTTGGTAATAGCTCGCTATTTCCGTAGCACCTGAAGGCCACCCGCTTTCCGGCACATGGTCTCTTTTTTCAAAGTCATGGCTATCGAAAGGTACACAACGTCCGCCCCAAAGATGGGTCGTTCCGCCAAAACGCTGATACCTGAACTCTGTCGTTTGCGGGTGTGGAGATGTGGCCTTTCCGACATAGGCATCCAGAATATCGGGAGTCTCGTTCCACCCCCCGCCTTCGATCAACAAGACACGCTGCCCTAGCCGGGAAAGCTTAACGGCTAGACTGATTCCAGCTGCACCGGCGCCTATGATGCAAATAGGGAAGCTTTCAAGAGCCAGTGTATCCGCATCTTTAAGGTAACCAATCATTTAGCTTTCCTGATATTTCTCGATCAATTTTCCTAATTTCGCTATTTCAAGGTTTAAATTGAATTGCGCCTCAATCGTTTGCCTTGCTTCACGTTTCACATTTTCACGTAACTGCTCATTTTCCATATAACTCACGATCGCTTGTTTCAGTGAGACTTCATCCGAGGGAGAAACCACCAGCCCTGATATGCCATGTTGTATCAATTCGGTGACCCCGCCTACGTTGGTTCCAATCACAGGAACGCCACATGCCATCGCTTCCATCAGGGAAACCGGGACGCCTTCAGCGAAGCTGGGCAGAATAAACACATCACTGTTTTGTAGTGTTTTCCTCACTGTTTCCTGACTGGCAAACCCTCCAAAATACACATGCTCCTGCAGTCCATGCTGCTTCACCTTAAGTTCAAGATCAGCGCGCTCTGGACCGTCCCCTAGCAATGTCAGATGAAAGTTGTGTCCTTCGTTTTTCAGTGCGATTAAACTGTTTAATAAGACTGGAACACCTTTTTCAGCAGCAAGCCTCCCTACATAAAGCAATTTAAACGCATCGTTTACCAGTATTTTCGCTAGGGGTTCGCCAGTGGAGTAAGCAGCAACATCAACACCACAGTGAACGATATGTAACTTGTGCCAGTCTTCAGCATCGGAAAAAAGCATCATCTGGCTTCGGCAATAATTACTGATGCAGACGATAAACTTTGCGAATCTGACTTTTTCACGCAACGCCAATAACGTAGGTTCAAAGAAAATATGCGGACCATGAAAAGTGATGCTGTACCCGACTCCACTTAGCTGGCTTGCCAACATAGTCACAGTGCCACTACTGTCACCGAAATGGTTATGTATGTGCTGGATTTTATTCTGGAGCAGATAGTTGGAAAGTAATAAGGCTTCTTGTAAATAAAAAAGCTGATACAACGACCCCTTGATGCCGGGTTTCCTTGTTCTGAAAGCCAGGCATAACGTTTTGAAGTAAATGGCAGGTGTTTTAAATAAAGTGGTTAAATTCAAAGTGATTAATGCTAAAACATTCGCTGGCAAAAAATAAGCCGTATTTTCTCGCTCGCTACGAATCAGTTCACTGACATTATTCGCACCTTCAGGCCTGCGCAACGCACTGGTGAATACTTCGTGTCCTGCTTCTCTAAGACCTACTACTTCTCGTTGAATGAACGTATCTGTGGCTCGGGGATAACTGCTGGTGAAATAAGAAATACGCATGCTAGTCCATTAATTATTTTTAAACCAAAAATGTGATTTCAGCGTTTTTGGATTACTTGTGATGAAGTTGGCACTAGTCGACTCACATAGCTCAATGTCAAACCTACAACGAACCATAAATACCAGTTAAAAATCAGATAATCCATCATGTTATCTGAATAAGATTCAAATAAAAATTCAACAAGTAATACGATGACCGTAAAAATCAACAGTTTATTATGGCTGTACAAACTTGCCAACGTACGAAGGTGTGCAAAAATTAGATAAATAAAAGATATAACTCCAAACAACCCTAATTCGAAAAACATTTGAACATAAACGTTGTGTGCATTGATTTCAAATTTCTGTCTCTCAAAGGCATTAGCCATCCCGAACTCTGTGGAATAGTGAATAAAACTAGAGACTCCATAACCAAACAGATATCTGGTTTCAGACATCCAAGTAATCGCATTCGCCCAAATTTGCTTACGCCAAGCGTATGAATTTAAACGTCCATAGCCATTAGCTCCAAAATCATTATCTCGCGCAAGATCCATTACACGATCTTGCACATCTGGTATCAGCAATGCAAAGAAAGGAGCTAGTATCATCAAAATCAATAGTTTTCGTTCATATAATAATGCGTAAAGCCCAAAAAATAGGTAGCAGGCAGCCCAAGCCGATCTAGTTTTTGTCATCAGAACAAGGCCTAAAAGTATAGCCATATAAATGGGGAAAATTTTTAGAAATCCTGAGGAAATAAATTTGTTTTTTGTTTTATATGAATAAAAACAAATTGTGATTACTAAAACTAGATAAGGTGCCAATGTATTAGGATGCGGAAAAGTGCTTTGTAATCTCAATCCTTCTTGAATACTAAAGCGCACTCCTTTCCCGCCTAAAAACAATGAAAATATTCCATAAACAACAGGAATAATAGATGACAGAATGATAGCTTTTATCCACTTACCGAAATCCTCTTCGGACTTCACTAAGGTCAGGCCCAATACAAACATTGCTGCATAAGACACATAAATCAAAAATATTTTAAGGCTCGCAACAAAACTTGGAGCATATGCAAGTGATAAGCACGATAGTCCGAGAAAAACTAGCCAAGCCCACTTTATTGAGTTCAAATTTACAGTAATCTTTACTGGCTTTTCAATCAGCGTTAGCAAAGCGATCAAAATTACTAACGCATTTAATACAGCACCGAGGCCGAAACTTCCAACCTTTATTGCATTAAATGCAACATCTAAAGAGGATCTACTTAGGACGACCAAGAAAAAGAATATATACCTGTTAAAAATGAATAATAGCCCAATGAGCATTGCAGCAGGTAAGCCTAAAAAATATAGATATCTATGACCAAAAGCTTGAGTTAAAAACAACGTTACCAGGCCAAAAAAAAGTGCTGACACTATTGCCAGGGAGACCAATATAAAATTTGATTTATTGAAGCTGGATTTGGACACTTGTTTTACCAGATAGAGTTGAATTAGAAACGTAAGGTCGCTACAAAAAGTGCCAGTATTCCTTTAGGCCAGAATCCTAGTCGGATGAATTTAACCCAATCCGATAGATCAGGACGAATACCATAATATCTAGAAAACATTTGTAAATATAAAAGTTGGGCATCACGAGGTGAATTCTGGCAATGTTGCAAAACAAATCGACTGTAGGCACCCTTTAGCCTATTTTTAGCTTTTATAGATATCCTGTCAGTTCTAGGGGTATCGTCCATAATTTGGGTTGGTATATCCAGTAACGATGCTTTACCAAATAACTTCAAAACTCTGTAAAAAAACTCCATATCTTGCCAGGCTGGCATTTGTTCATCAAAAAGTCCCGCTTCAATGAACACAGATTTGGGAGCAAACATCTGATTTCCAATATGATTAAATTCAAAAATTTGCTCATGTCCAACATGCCCCAACTTTTTGGATATTGCAATCTGTTCACCATTTCTGTAAATCAAGTCTGGCGTATATAAACATGATGGGGTGATACGATGCTCTTTTAAAAAAGTCCAGTAGTCTATGAATAATTCAATTCTGTTGGGTAAAAACTCATCATCATCATCAAGCCCAGTTATAAATTCGCCAGATGCATGTTTAATTGCCAGATTCCGGGCTGCCGGAGCGCCCTCCGATTTAGTCTTAATAAAAAACTTTAATCTATTATCAATAGCTGACTTTTGTTTTAGATAGTTCTCTGTTTCGTCGGTGGAACCATCACTGACTACTATCACTTCGATGTCTTGATATGTTTGATTCAATACCGAGTCCACAGCTTTAGCCAAAATATCTTTACGATCTTTTGTAGGAATGTATATAGTGACTTTCATATTGGTTCTTTGCTTAGTTAAAACTTATAAAGACACTTAAATCAAAATTGTCTCTTGTAAACAGAAAAAAGTGGATTTGAATATGTGGGAATTTAAATTGCGTGAGGCACTAACAATTTGCGGTTATTACCTGTAACAGAAGCTGTCAAATCATTTAAAAATCTTTCATGCAATTTAAAAAGCTTTTCTGTTTCAGAATCGTTTTGTGCTATTGAAGAAACCCTAACAAGTATGCCATCGTCGAATCGTTGTTTAAATAATCCATCCTCGATGATTTTTAAACGCATTTGGAGTCCGGATAAAAACGTGCCGTCACCGACTCTTACCCAGTAACTAACTGCTTCTAAGTGTGAAGAGCTTGTGTATACCTGATTTTTACCTACAATTGGTGATGCATTTGCCGAAATAGCAAAACTTGCTAACGTTGACTTCAGCATCTGATAACCTTGTGCAGGATAGCAAATATCTGGCTGATGGATTTTTACATCTTGGCGCTGTTCTTTTGCATAAGCTAATGCAAGCATTACTTTTTCACCCTCTTTATTGACATAAGTGCGCATTAACACATCATCATAAATCTGATTTTGCATATTATTGTCACTTACCAAACTTACTTGTTGAGTTAATTGAGGGACTAATTTCCAATCTTTAAACTCTTGCGGAATATTATTTTCAAGGTCACTTGAATAAGTTGCATAGTTCCATGCCGGCTTCATACCATGCGCAATAATAAGCACGCAAATACTGATCACAAATAAAACAATCGCCGGCAGCATTTTTACAGCGGGAAGTTTATGGATTAAATCCTTCATTGTATGACCTTGTTAATCCTGACTGAGCAAAGCCTTGATCTTAAAATGTTCAGCAAACTTTTGTATAACTGTATCCATGACAATTATCAAAACGAGTGCGGTCATAAATAAAATCATGCCTGAAAAATTATGCAAAAAGCCTTGTCCAGCCTCATCGCCAAAATGATAGGTAATCAGTGCAAGTGTGCAAACGCGTAATACATTCGAGGTAAATGAGATCGGCACAATCAGAATTGCGAGTAACACGTTACGCCAAAATGCTTGGTGATTAATCACATTAATATATAACAATCCGATTGCTTCCAATGTGAATAAAGAGTTTAACCCGGCACAGGCATCAGCAACCAATAATTTATATTGACCAATTTGGAGAATGACACCTGAACGAGCAATCGGATAGTCGAGCCAGTACAACAAATGTTCTGATGCAAATGAAACTGCGATCTTCATTGGCTGTGTGACTGCATCAATGACGGAGGCTGGCCAAGGCATTAAGAAAATGAAAAAGAACAATGCAAACCAGTATTTGAATACCGTGTTGAGTCCAAAAACAATGCATATCAAACCACATAAAATCAATACAAGCGACAGTACTGAAAGAATATAAACGCTTTGTGAATATCCTATCAGATATATACAGGCCCCAATAAAAATAAAAAACCAGCCCAAGAAAGGTGCTGGTTTGAATAAATATTTTTTATCAAGAATTTGTTTGGTTTTGAAATAAAAAAACCAAATGGCAATTCCCAAAACGATAGGACCATGCGATTGTGTATCGTTATTCCATACATTCAAGAAAAGATCATAAAAAACCGGAACAAATAAAACCAGTACTGATGCCAACAATAAAACATATACCGAAATTTTTCGCTGTGGTAGCGAATCCATCGTTAAAGCTTGAGAATTCATTTTAGGCTACCACATTTAATGCAACTTGAACTTCTATACCTAAAGCGCGGCAAGCTTGAATAGCAGCCTGAGTATCATTGAGGCCCGTTTTATGCTGCTCGGTTGCAATCAGAACACCACCAATTTTTTTGGCGAGTATTTGTGCATCAGATGATTGCAAAATCGGTGAAGTATTGATGATGATGACATCAAATTGCTCAGAAAAAACTGTGAGCAGTTGTTCAAATGTTTCTTTATTTAGAAGCTCCTGCGGATTTGGAGGAATAGTTCCTGCTGTCAATATACTGAGATTTAAAAGCGAAGGAATTCTTACTAAAACATCTGTTGAGGCCCTACCTGCAAGAATATCCGATAAACCAGCATTGTTATTCAACCTGAATAATTTATGTTGAGATGGATCACGCAAATTAGCGTCAATCAATAACGTTCGCTCCCCTAACTGTGAAAAAACAACAGCAAGATTCGCAGCTAGCTCACTGCTTCCATCAACTTCTTTAGATGAAGAAATTGCAATTGCCTTATGACCGCATTCAAACCAGCGCAACATTAGCTGAGTGCGCAAAGACCGTAAAGATTCTACTTGTTTTGAAAATGGATCGAATGCAGCAACTAGGCTACTGCTAAAAGATGATTTATCAGTGGTCAAATAGGGATAATCAAATTGAAAAGACAATGCTTTATTAATATCTTCCATTGTCACAAAACCTAGCGCTAATGCTGCCTCGCCAAATCGCATAGACTTTTCTTTCTGAAACTTCAGGATACGCTCAGCATCCTTTTCAGTAATTTTCCCCATATCCAGCAATAGGTGCCCAATACTGGAGGAAACCGTTTTAACGGGTGGGTGAGTGTCAGTTTCTATAATATTCATACGGAATGTCGCTTACTTCATAAAATGTAAAATTAAGAGATCTACGCTCTGATGACACTGTACTCATAGACAGGAATTTCTGCCAAACCAACAATATCGTCTTTGCTCCGCACGCGACGGTCAAGCAACTCTCCAATCAAGGCAAAAAAGCAGCCTAGCATCGTTCCAATAATCAAAGAAAATGGAACAATCAAAATTAACCTGGGATTACTTGGAGAGGATGGAGGAGTTGCAGCTTCCAAGATAGAAATATCCGCTTGATTAGATTGCCCTTCCAACGCAGTCTGACTAAACCTGTTATTAACAGATGCTAGGGCGTTTTGGGCGATCTCAATATCCTTCTCAAGAATCATAAGCTCAGAGCGAGACCGGTTCAAATCCAAAACCTTTTGTTTCTGCTTTTCAAGTTGAGATCGCACATCACCTAGTCTTTGAGAGTTTATGTTGGCACTATTACCTAGGCTCACCACAGTGCGATCAATCTCAGTTTCCAACTGACTTCTTAATTTAGAAACTTCAGCCTCTGTTGAAATATATTGAGGATGGTTTTTGCTATAACGTTGGCCTAATTCTGCTAATTTTGATTCTGCGGTTACTAAGCTCATGCGTAAATTCTGAATCACAGGATTTTGAGCCACATCCGGAGAATCACTGGTATTTTTTGCTGCATCATTTCTTCTTGAATTGGCTTCGATAGACTGAGATTGCATCATGCCATATTGCGCTGATAAATCTCTAAGCTTGGATCCTTCAACATCATAAGCCTCTTGAATACTAGTCAAACCATGATCTTTTTGATATTGAGATAATTTTTCTTGAGATTTTTGAAGGCTCTCTCTTAAAACCTTCGTTTGTTCAGATAAATATTGTGATGCTTTAATTGCCGGATCCATTTTAAGTTTGAGGGTAATCGCTATATATGATTCTGCAAAGGAATTCGCCAACGTAGCTGCGAAAGAGGGCTCTATCCCCTTATATCCGATCTGAATAACACTACTTTCTCTAGAAGGTGTGACATCCAGATTCTTTAAAAGCTTTTCAGCAAGCCATTGATTTATATCTACATTATTATCTTTATTCGATTTATCAAAATCTTCCCTTATGGATGGTATTTCAACAAGCTTTAATTTTTTTACCACATCGACTGCGACACTTTTACTTTGAATAATCTCAGCTTGCGTTCCCAGAAATCCTGGCATAAGTTGGGCTGGGATAGCTGTACCAGTGACAGGATCAACCCCTTTGTAATTCAATAAAACTTTTGCTGTTGCCAAATAGTTCTTTGGCAACAGCATACTCACTAGAACTGCGGTAGCCATTGTAAGAAGTGCCACAAGAATAATAATTTTCTTACGCGCTTTAAGAATGATAATAAATTGTAAAAAATTCATGACTTTACCTAAAAATTAAAGCAAACTTTCTTCAATGAATAAAACATCTTCATCTATTAAAGTGCCAGTTAGCTCTGGGGTTTCTTTTACCAACTTACCGTCTGCGTTTTTCCGATGTAGTTTAACGGAACGTTGCGTGCCACGAATTGTGATACCACCAGCTTTAGCGATAGCCTGCATTATTGTCATGTTTTTATCAATTTTATACATTCCAGGACGTTGCACTTCACCATAAATATAGACTTGAGGTGCTTTAGGAATATATATCACATCTCCTGGAACAAGCTCTTTATTACCGGCTGCTGCCGGCGAACGGAAAAGTTCATCAATATTAATTTCTTTTGTTTCAGGTGTTCCAGAACGTGAGGTAGTAAAAAAGAGCGATTCACCAGCTACTTCATTAGCACCACCGGCAAGAGCAACAAAGTCGCTGATTTTGCGTGTTCTTCCTTGTATACCATACTTACCTGGGCGCTGAACCTGACCTGCTACTGCTACATCACGTACACTAATGTATATAGTTTCACCGCCTATCAATCGAGTATCTTGTGCATTCAAATTACGATGCTCAATAACCTCATATAGATCATATTCACTTTGTTTATCATTTCGGACAACAGTAATTATTTCTGAAGCTTCTTGAGTCAGGCCTCCCGCCTCAGCAATTATATCCTTAACATCTGTCGGATGCATGATAGGGTACCTCCCTGGCTTTAGTACACCTCCAAGTACCGAAACAGTTTTACTTTTAAACTCTAAAATCAATAAAGAGACTTGTGGATTAGCAATAAATCCACCGCGTTTTAATTGCTCAGCAATACGCTTTTCCGCCTGAATTGTAGTTAACCCACCAACCTCAACTTCGCTGATCAAAGGCAGAGTAATTAATCCACCTTCGGCCACTCTAATTTCACGCGTTAAATCAGCATCTCCATAGACTATAACTCGCACAAAATCCCCTGCACCTAATGTATAGTCAGCGTTAGCAAAGGAACTAAATAAAATAATAAGACTGGTTAATAAGTATTTAATGTAGCGAGGCATGCTCTTTTCTCTTCTGTAATTTTAAAATAATCTTATTTAAGGAGGACTTTGAGTAAGCCTAACATGGATCAAAGTCAACAATAGTTATTTTGTACATTAGTCAGCGTATTTTTAAATTAACATATCCATATAAGCTAGTAGTTGTTATAAAAAGGCTTAAGTGCAACTTAAGTAATTCTACAAGCAATATATTAAATCTAACGTTTAAATCTTGAGTTCAAGATTGACAGAGGTTAAGGTGTCTTCATAATCGAATCTTGATATAGTCGAGTCGCGATACGACTTAACGCTATTTAAAGACAAACCAACATTTTTTGTTGGATTCCAAGTGATAAACCCACCATAAGAATGTTCTTTATCATTACGGCCACTAGTATCAAAACGCGCTCGCCCTTCAAAATCACGCTCTGAATAACGTAGATTCAATCCAGCTTCAATTTTTGATGAAAAATCATATGTCAAACGAGAACTTAGAGTATCTGTTATTGAGTAGGTGGAATTTATTGTTTCAAAAGGGGTAGCTGTACGAGTCATGATTAAGTTGCCTTTGATCTTGCCAGTAATTATCAAGTTGTAGCTCACATTACCAATAAAGGATTCAAAATCACGGACTTTGAAATTATCGTACTCTCTGGACAAGTGCCCTACTTTTGCACTCAAACTACTCTTACCTGGTTCTTGAGTAAATAAATCTAACTCATATTCATTTTCTTTATATCCGTTATCAAATGCATTGATTGGATCAAGTGGTCGTTGACTTAAGCCGCCATTACGATTGTGAGCTAGAAATTTGATGTATGCCCCTGATGCAAAATCATAACTGATTCCATAATCTACACCTTTCGCATCAAAATCCGTAATTGCAGTAAATACTTGACTGTTTTCGACCTTAGTTTGACTTACACCAAAAATCAAGCCCCATACCTTATGGGGCGAATATTTTGCAGTGAACTCATTATTGATTATTGTTCTAACGTTTTGTTGATTGTTTAAAAAATCACCAAAATTATTCATTGCCTCTGTTTGGCGAGAACTTAGTGTACCAGTAAAGCTTGGCGTTAGAGTCCATAAATATGTAGCTGAATAATTTTTACCTACAAAATCAAGGTAATCATTTTTTTGGTATTTGTTATCTATTACCCAAACATCTACAATGACACGCTGTAAAGAGTAAGACTTATCGATTTTAACTCCCAAAGTAGATCTTGTAATTTGCTCAGTTGTTTCATTAGTGGATCTTCTAAACAAATTGTCGTCATACGCTTTATTAATTGAGGCACGAAACTGTAGGGTATCCAATTCATCTGCCATTATTTGAGTAGATGACAAATTTACGAAACAATAGACCCACAGAAGCTGATGTGCGTGAGTTAAAAACTTTTTACTATTATGCTTTGAAAGCATGAAGCCACCCTGAATTGTGTAAATCTTTTGCTTTATTCTACTATTAAAAGCAATAGCTGCTGATAGATTAGAGCAGCCTAAAAAAAAATTATAGTAATTTTTTTAGGCCTGTAATGATGCAAGCATGCGATGATACTTTTGTGACAGATTATCATGTTAGCGCCTGTCTTGCACCTACCCGAAAGGGCAGCGCTTGAACAAAAAATTTCTGCAACCGTATTAGGATGCGTTAAACTCTACCTAAAGTAATATACAAGAAATTTATGGCCACTAAAAAACCTCCCATCCGAACCCTCTCCGGCCTCTCAGCCAGTGCGAACAGTCCCCTTTACCTTTTAGAATCTATTGTTGAGCCTCTGGTAATGGTGTTCGTATTGTGGGGACTTTTCATTTACACTGAAAACCAGATTCCCATGTCGATATTTATCGTTTCGATTGTTCTGTTTTCGATCACCTTTCCTAGTGGCGCAAAAATTCGCAAGTCATTTTTTTCCATGTGCAGGGATGTCATCGCACAATGGCTATTAATCGCTTTTTTTGTTTTAATTTTTGCTTACGTCACCCGATACATCACACTCTATAGTGAGCAAATGATTCTTGCGTGGTTAATTATTACGCCTTTGGCGCAAATTGCAGCCTTGCAATTATTAAAATGGGCAAGCCCCAAGCTGATTGAATGGCAAGGGCCGCCGCAAAATACTTTGATTGTTGGTTTGAATGAGCAAGGTATTTTGTTGGCTGATAATCTTAAAGAAGATTATTACCAGCGAATTAATGTGCTTGGTTTTTTTGAGGATCGCTCTCCAGCCCGTTTAGAAGAACAGGCAGACTATCCTGTACTTGGGAGCTTGAACGAGCTGAGTACTTATCTACGTCTACACACAGTACATAAATTGTATATCGCTTTGCCAATGTCCAGTCACCCACGTATTTTAAAAATGCTGGATGATTTAAAAGACACCACAACTTCAATCTATTTTGTACCGGATATTTTTGTCACGGATTTGATCCAGGGACGCGTATCTGAGGTAAATGGTATTCCAGTTGTGTCTGTATGCGACACTCCGTTCACAGGTATGGATGGGTTCACTAAACGCACCGCTGACGTGTTGTTTTCATTGTTTGTTTTAATTCTGATTTCACCGATTTTATTGATTATTGCTATTGGAATAAAACTTACCTCTCCTGGCGCGATCATTTTCAAGCAGCGTCGTTATGGTTTAGATGGACAAGAGATATTGGTCTACAAATTCCGTTCAATGACGGTGACTGAAGATGGTGGCAAGGTGACACAGGCGACAAAGAATGATCAGCGGATTACGCCACTGGGCGCATTTCTGCGTAAAACGTCTTTAGATGAATTGCCGCAGTTTATTAATGTATTGCAAGGCCGTATGAGTGTAGTAGGCCCTCGTCCTCATGCCGTAGCCCATAACGAAGAATATCGCAAGCTGATCAAAGGCTATATGGTGCGCCATAAGGTGAAGCCAGGCATTACGGGTTGGGCGCAGGTGAACGGTTTCCGAGGTGAAACTGATACGCTTGAGAAGATGGAACAGCGTGTGCACTATGACCTTGAATATTTGCGTAACTGGAGTCCTCGCCTGGATATGCTGATTGTTGCTAAGACAGTATGGCTAACTGTTGTCGGCCAAGATAGTGCATATTAGACCGATGAATACCACCTATTTAAACCCAATTAATAAGCTTACTTTGCTGGATAACATTTTATTTGCAACTTTAATGGCTATTGCACATGTCGCAACTACAAGCGCAGACAAAAGCACTAGATGAATCAATGAATCTTGTTCGACCATTGGAATTAGTTTATGTAAAGCACGAGATTCAAGATCGAGCACAAGCATGTGGACCAAGTAAATTCCAAAGGATAATCTACCTAATTCTTTTAACACATTCGTTCTGAATAAATCTTTATTTTTAAAGAGATAAACGATGAGGCTAAAAGCATAAAAAAATGAAGATAATTTATTTGCAGTTGGTTTGTGAAACCAATTAACAAGCAAATATGTTTCTAAACATGATAATAAATAAAAACCCAAAATTAAACTGATAAGCAGAATGTTGGATACTTTAATTTGCTTATCTTGTCCCAAATAAAGGCCTAATACAAAAAACATTACCCATGTTAGGCAGTTGCCGGCATAAATAATCAATGGCAATTCAATTTCGATGAAATATCGAATATAAAAGATTATCGCTACCGTGAGGCAGCTGATCACTATACTAATTATTAAACCTTCGACATTTGCAAACTTTTTAAGCAGTGGCAGCAATAAATAGTACTGAATAATCAGTGCAATAAAATAATAAGGGGCTGCAGATTGAAAAGTAATTAACTTAACTAACTCATTAGTGATAGTTGTGTTGCTATTCATCAGTGCTAGAAATGAAAATATCAGCGACCAAAAAAGCATTGGCAAATATACCCTCGGTATCTGCTTGCCGAGAAAGGTAAAATAATCGTGCCATTGATAAAAAGACTTTTTCGCTAAAAAGTATCCGGAAATGGAAATGAATAGAGGAACAGCGTAACTCCAAATATTTTTCCATAAAATGGCCACATAGAAGTTGACGCTATCTTCGCCAGATTGAATTCCTGTCCGGGATGCATGAATTGCAATAACTGCAATAATTGCCAATCCGCGAAGCACATCAAAATAGTCGATTCTTTCAGCCATCAAGTACCTTTCAATTTTTTTATTAAGATGTGAAATAGACTTTAATCAGAACATCATGAGTATTGATATTTTTTTTGAATCATCATTAATATCTCATTAACCCAATCTTGTTTTAAACAATCAAGAATTTGCACATCAGTCATTCCTCTTAGCCAAGTTAACTGCCTTTTTGCAAGTTGCCGAGTCGCAAATACTCCATGGTCACCTAGGGTAGCTAAATCAATCTGATCATTTAGATATTCCACTGCTTGCCTATACCCTACGCAGCGCATACTTGGGCTTTCAGCATTAAGTTGTGGATATTGGGCCATCAGGTTTTGCACTTCCTCAATAAAACCTTGTTTAAGCATCAATTTAAAACGATCCGCGATGCGCTGATGCAATACGGCGCGCTCACTGGGCATCAGGGCAATTTTTAGTATGTTAAAAGGTAGTTCATGTTTGCTGGATTTTGCGCGCAAGGTGCTCATCGACTGACCGCTAATACGATAAACTTCTAACGCTCGCTCAATACGCTGCGAGTCTGTAGGCTCTATTTTGGCGGCTACTTGTGGATCAATGCCTGCCAGCTGCGCATGCATGGCTGGCCAACCCGCTTTAGCTGCCTCGGCTTCGATTTCGTCACGCACATTTTGGTCAGCCTCTGGAAGCTGGCTCAGGCCGTGCTGCAAAGCATTAAAATACAGCATAGTACCCCCGACCAACAAAGGCACGCGCCCCTTTTCAGTGGCTGCATTCATCAGTGAGAGTGCATCTTTGGCAAACTGCGCCGCTGAATACTGTTCCACCGGTGTGATTAAATCAATCAGATGATGCGGGGCCTGGCGTAGCGTTTCTGCATCAGGTTTGGCGGTGCCGATATCCATACCGCGATATACCAGCGCCGAATCTACACTGATAATTTCTACCGGTAATTGTTGATATAAGGCTATCGTGGCGGCAGTCTTGCCGCTGGCAGTCGGCCCCATCAGAAAAATCGCGGGGGGCAGACTGGTGTTAACTGGTAAGGACATACAGTATCAAGCGATAATCAATAACATGTAGCAACTGCTTAGTTGAGCAGTTTATTTATCATACTTTACATAACTGAAACGCAGGTCATCTTGCGGGGTACCTTCCAAGGCAGAATCACCTTTGGCATTCGGCTGCCATTGAACAACCTCTTCAATTTTGCGTGCCAGTTCAATGTCTTTCATGGTGATGCCTTTGGCGCTGTGGGTGCAGAGCTTAACAATCACAAATGCGTAAGAAACAGTTAAATCAGGATGGTGCCAGGCAGCTTCAGCCAAATGCCCGACAGTGTTGACCACCATCAGTGTGCCCTTCCAGCTGTTGGTTTTATATTTACGACGGATCCAGCCTTCTTCGTAAAACCAGTGGGGTAAAGATTCAGCAAAGTGTTGTTGGATTTCGTGCTCGGTTAGAACCTGTTCAGTCATGGCGTTCTCCTCGTGAATAATTTTTAATTTTACAGACAGTATACCTTAGCCATACAGGCGATTTACATGCATCTAGCATACCTTGACTGGCGAGAATCTGGATCGTCGTAGATTAAATCAGCATTGCCAGCATGGCGGTGATTACGGTGAGGTCCGCACTAGTGCCAGGGTTAAGTCGCGCTTGCTTGAGCAAATGATCCCAGTTGAGTAGTGCTGTCATATAGTTTTTAGGATTTTCGAGTGCCATGAATGCTGTGGCATGTTCCAACGCGGTTTGCTGTACTTGTAATGCCCTTTCCTCACCATACTTGCGTGCGATGTGGCTGTCTGGCACAGAGGATAGCCAGTGTAGATATACTGCGGTCAGTGCCCAGGCCGGACGCTGCCAACAATCAATATAGTTTTTATAAAGTGGCAGCGCTTGAGAAAATAGTTGTGCATAGCATTCGCTATACTGGCGCGCCACCACATCGTGCGCACTTGCAAGACGCATTGCCTCAAGCAAGGTAATCTGGGGTGGCTGTGATACATCATGTTCGTTGCGCTCGCCCATTCCTGCTGGACTTACAAGCCTAATGCCCTGATAGACTAGTGCTGCGTCTTCCACGGTCGTTTCATTCAATACTTGCTTTAGACCATCTAACAGAGGCAAATGTGGATAACGTATGACAGCCTGCACTATAGGTGCTGCCAGTAAAATAATACCCAGGTTCGTATTACAGGCGACCTTGTTATAAGTGACTTCTAATGCAGCCAGGATACGTTGACCTAACGTGCGATCACCATACTGTGCATCATCACACAGAACAGGTGCCGAGACTTCGGCGCTATCGATAAAGTGTTGGACCTGCATGCTGTGACCATCAGCAAAGATGTGCACATTGCCGGGTTTGAGTGCTTCCAGTTCAGACAGGCAAGCTTTTAAATATGCGCTTTGTACGTTCATAGGCAATAGTGATCTAAATTAATCAACATTGCTTTCGCCTGAAAAGCGTAATAAATCTGCCACCAGAATATCTGCAATATTCAAATCAGTAATGGTTTGCAAACCTCGCCAGGCTGGAATACTGTTCACTTCTATCACCCACAGTTTACCGTGCTTGTCGCGCATGATATCCACCCCAGCATAATTGATGCCAATGGCAGCGGCTGCCTGCACCCCTATTTCGGCCACATCGTCTTCGTCACTGGCCGTGCATCGTGCGCCACGCGCAACATTGTGTAGCCAGCCATCCCCCTGCCGGCGCATCACAGCCACAGGCTCACCATTGACGACGAAGACTCGATAATCATGCTGATTGGTGCCGCAATCGATTTTCTCTTGCAGATAATAAATACCATCGACAAACATATCCTGCGGCAAGGCAAATTGCTGCGGATGCTCAATTAGACGCACACCTTTGCCTTGAGAGCCAAACAAGGGTTTGATCACTAATGTTTTGCCGTTATCCAGCGCTTCTTGCATCAGGGGGTGTGCAACCTGTCTATACTCGCATACCCAGGTATTCGGTGTCGCGATACCATGCTCGGCTAATAACTGGGTAGTCAGGCTTTTATCGACAGTGGTTTCAATGGCGCGGGCATGGTTATAAATAGTCATACCCTGCCGTTGCAGGGTATGCAAAATATTCATGCGGGTGATGATTTGCTGGATAGATCCTGCGGCAACGCCGCGCACAAATGCAATGGGTGAAGGTTGCGATAAACTTGGAATATGCACTTGTACTTGCTGGTCGACGATACTGACATGGCAGCTATCCAGGCAGACCATATGCGCGTGCCAGCCCTGACGGGCAAACGCTTGCGCCAGGGCCTGCCCATGCCAGCCACCCGCCTGGGCGACTTCATCGGTGAAGATAGGAACGATTTTCATACAATCTGAAAGATGGCCGGGGCTGAATGCTGGGATAAGACATTATTTAAAGCTCACGTACCATATATCACGTAAGCTTTTATGCCATTTGTCTTGGATACTTACCCAAGTTTAGATGAATATCTATCCACCAAAAGATTGGTTTAGCAAGGCCTCATTGAATTGACCGGCAAAGAATGTTTTACCGGACTTCAGGTTAGTGACGCTGACTTTGGCCGGTGAAAACAGCATAGGGTCAATCTGGTAGAAATCCATATTCACTGCTTTAAATACCTCAGCAAATGGACGTCCATAATCTTTAGAAGCGGAAGAAGGTAATTGTTGCGCCAGTTGTTCAGCAGCAGCATCTTCAACATTCACAAACAATTGCACAAAACCACCGAATAAAATGGCATCATTGGTGCGGCCCATACCGGTGATAAAGTCTGGTGAAGGTGCTGGCACTGGTGCCACACCATAGCCATCAACAATGGCGCTGAGATCAAAATGCAGAGTGTGGCATTTGTGCAGTGCGACTTCCAGTACGCGTGCAGTCACTTGTAGCGAACCGGCAATACTCCGGGTAGGGGTCAGGATAAAAGTCAGTTTATTAGCTGGCAGACCAGTATCCCTGGCGACTTTCTCAATCACTTCCACTGGCGGCACTTTATCGGTTTCCAGCACCAATACCGACTGATCGCCTTTATCGCTGTAATTAATATCTTTGAAAACTTCTTCACGCTGTGCGATGGCGCGTGCCGGGCCACTACCGAGTGAGAAAAACTTCTCGTGTGACAGTGCCCAACCGGCGTATTGACTACCTAAACAGGCAATCACAGGCTGCTTTGCTGTAACTACCACGCTCAATGGCCAATTAGCGAATTGCGGAACTTGCTGCAGTGTCACGCTACCCAAACCGCCCATGCATATTTCAGCTATGATGCGCCCGGCTTCTAAACCACCAGGAGTTTGGATGCCGGCATCAATAATCGTGGCGCCAGTCTCATGTGTAGTAACCAGGCAGCCAAGTGCCGGTGCATTTGCGATCAGGTGTGCGACCAGTGGCGCACTGTATTGCTGCACGCTAATGGATGTTGAATTCGATGTGTTCACAGACATAAGTGCCCCATAGTTTCTCTAATTGTGTTTTTTTATCTTGCAAAATCTGTTGCACCGCATCTTTTGAAGGCCCTTCTGCATACAGGCTGCATATAGGTTCGCCTCTCTCGATTGTGCGATTTTCAGGCCGGTCTTCCAACCAGGTTGGGAGCTCCGCCTGATTTATTTCTAACGTTTGTTTTGCATACGCGATGCAATGACTGGCATGTGTTTTATATACATTTAATTCAAGGATCTCCATCCCTTGGCAACTGGCGAGTTGAGTCTGTATCAAAGGCAACTCTGCATACAAACGCATACTAGCGCTTAACCTGGGGTTGATTTCCAATACATGCAAACGGCCATCTTGCCAGATTGCATCCAGGCTATTAATACCAACCAGGCCGGAATCTGGTACGACCAAATCTAACAATTCTTGCATGGCTTGCGTTAATTTCTCATCATGTAAACGCGAAGCCCCTGCATATGTATATATTCCAGGCCGTTGCTTCAGGGCATGCACACCAATCAACGTGATTGAATTCTTGCTTACCACAAACAACGCCCCTACCGGCTGGCCGGACTGAAATGCTTGCCAATACCCATTCGCCGCATTTAGCGCCGAAGCTTTATTCCAATCACGTACATGCGCTCCACCGCTCTGCCCGGCAATCTTGTATAACCAGCGTCCATTTTGGGGAGCTTGTGACACTAGCTCTGGTGTCATCGCATGATGGCGAACACAGTGCGCCTTCAACCAAAAGGGATTTTTTACCTGTTCAATCACTTCCGGCACATTACCTAGCAATGCATACCGTTTGTACAGGCTTGCATAACAATCAACGTTTGCCTCAAATCCAGAGCCTATCAGCACAAAATCCGGTTGCCATGCATCCAGTGTATTTATTAAAGTTTTTGCATCTGCAGCACTTAGCCGCCCACACAATGCAGGTAATCGCCAAACTTCCTCTGCAGTTGCTACCGTATCAATATCTGCAAAAGCATCAATTGCTAATACTTCAAATCCTTCGCGCTTCGCCATTTCCGCATAGACGCGTGCGCTTTGCGACACTATGGCCAACCGCAAAGATGTAATTACTCCACGTGGGCGCAGGCGTACTCATATGCCTGGTGGTAATCAATATGCATGGGTGATTCGCTTTGCAGCATTTGCTCAAGCAATTTGTTCTGCGTCACATATTTAAGTTGGCCAATGGCCAGTGCGCCAAACCCGGCTACTTGTGTACCTTCAATCACGCCACCATTAGAGAACGTATCTACGCCTTCAATGCCTGACGGTGGTACCGCATTCACATCCGCGACCACTTTCAATGATTTGGAATTGGCTAACTGGCGGGTTTCCAGTACACGAATACCTGCTGGCGTGGCACATAAAGCCACTGTTGCCTCATTCAGGATCGCAATTTTGGCCTCTTCAGAGCTACCATCCACCACTTTTAAATTCACATCGTAACTGCTGGATAATTTATCGACATAGGCTTGCATGCTATCTACACCTGCATGCGCAACCATCAACACTGTAGACCCCTGGCGTGCGGCGATGAGCGCAGCGGTAGAACCCACGGTGCCGCTCGCACCAAAAATAGCAATTTTCTCTTTGCCTAAACCGCTGCCGGATTTTTGCAGGTAAAAATCGACTTTTGCCAGCATCGCAGCAGCTGTTGTAAACGCGCCTGAAGGATCAGAAAAGGTATGGCACTCAAAAGGTTTAAACATGGCGCTGCGCGCCTGTTTCTGCATTTCAAGCGCAACCTGGATATCACGGCCACCAAAAAATAAAGCCTGTTGTTTGAGGCCGCTAGGGCTGCGTGAAAAAATCGCATCTTGAGTTAAAGCAATCACCTCATTCAGCGTGACGTCTGTATAGGAAATAATTTTTTCATAGCCTGCATCAAATGCCATATTCACATCGAATGGACTGGCATTTTTCGCGGCTGTGAATAAATGCATAATACTGGTTTTTTTCATTATTCCCCCTGTGGAATCCGTTTACTAAAAAGTATTCGTAGCAATATACACAATGACATACATATTCAAAATCAGAAGCAGACCTTAAAAATAGACACTTTTCCCGAATATGTTATTTAAGGTTAATAATCAGTTTAGCTTTATTCTATATATTTGTTTCAATTCGCGCTGCATTATTGATGGCAGCGGTCACAATAAATGATAAATGTTGGTTTGTGGCATGGCGCTGTGCCAAATCTGCCTGCATTTGTAGAGCATCAGCTTTCGAAGGCAGTAGCACAAAACCGGTAGGGCCCCATGACGTTTGACCTACTCCGTGAAAACCTTGCTGTTTGAAGCCGTTTAAAATGTGTGCCACTGACTGGCTCGCATAAGCACCGCCTTGTGCAGGCGCAAAATAATCTGCGTTATAATTTTGCAGTTCCCCGACAAATGCACTAAAAGCCTGGAAATCCCGTTCAACCAATGCGGGCAATCCTTGCATCAATAATTGATGCTGAATATCTTTTGAGGCTGCGACTGTTTGTGGCGGTAACTGTTTGAAAGCGGTTTTTTCACCATTGCCATGCAGCCCATCACGGCTTTGATCGACAATTAATAAAAAATGCCATTCTGCGGGGAATGCATGACGTGCCAGTAATGGCGGTACGATAGTTTCGGGGCCGCGGCCTCCATCGACCACTAAGCCACCATGATCAAAAGTAGCGATACCGATCCCCGAGCGAGCACCTCGTTGATGGGCAGATGCGATAAGGGCGGTGTTCAACGGCTTACCCAGTAGTGTATTTACGCCTGCACCAATTGCTAGCGCCATTTGCGTGCCTGACCCCAAGCCACTATGCCGGGGAACGGCATGACGAATGTTTAAATCAAGTGGTTGAGCTGGATTATTAGCAGCAATAGATTCTAAATGCTGTTGCAGAATATTGAATGCCCAGGGATCTACTTCATCTTGCTGAGCTTGCGTTGAAATAGTCACTGCGGTTTGGTAAGCATCAATGGCCACCCCTACACTACCAAAACGACGTTCGCTCTCGCCACTTAAATCAAAAAAGCCGAGATGCAACCGACCATGGGTAGTCACGCTGACCGAGCGTATTGAAGAGTTTACTGCATTCATAACGGCAAATTATACTGGTGCTGAAAAATATGGGCTGTCAGCGCGAAGCCGACGTGACATTAAAACATGATTTTGGCATAATGCTTGGATAAAAGTAATTCCTTGAAACAGGTTGCACTCAAGAGTAAACCTCACTTTATCGAATTCGATCCATTGCACTCGGTGGTAGATTTCATCGGCGATAGATATCATCTGATTTAAAACAATTAAGGGTTTTATATGGTTAGTCATGTTATTCCATTCGAGAATCTCAGAAACAGCGATGTGCCGTCAGTCGGTGGCAAGAATGCTTCTTTGGGTGAAATGATTTCTCAGCTCAGCGCTAAGGGTGTACGCGTACCGACAGGCTTTGCAACTACAGCTGAGGCATACCGTGAATTTTTATCTCAAGGCGGTCTAGATAAAAAAATCAATGACTTGCTCGATAAACTGAATGCTGATGATACGCAAGAGCTAGCGAAGTGCGGTTCGCAAATCCGTCAGTGGATTATGGAAGCTGAGTTTCCGGACGCCTTGCAAAGCGCCATTGCACAGAACTACGCGAAGCTGATCGATAAATCGGCACCGGGCACTACCTTCGCTGTCCGTTCATCTGCTACCGCAGAAGATTTGCCAGACGCATCTTTCGCTGGTCAGCAAGAAAGCTTTTTGAATATTCATGGCCTGGATAACATCAACCATGCCATTAAAGAAGTGTTCGCATCTTTATATAATGACCGCGCAATTTCATACCGTGTTCATAAAGGCTTCGTACATGCCGATGTTGCCCTGTCTGCTGGTGTACAGCAAATGGTGCGTTCAGACATTGGCTGTGCAGGTGTCATGTTTACGATTGACACTGAATCCGGTCATAAAGATGTTGCATTTATCACATCTTCTTACGGTCTGGGTGAAACTGTGGTGCAAGGTGCGGTGAACCCTGATGAGTTCTACGTACATAAGCCATTACTCAATAAAGGCAAACCGGCTATCGTACGTCGCACCATGGGTTCAAAACTGATCAAGATGGTGTTCTCTGACGCAACACAGGCTGGTAAATCTACCAATACAGTGCCGGTAGATGCGACTGAATCTAACCGTTACTCTCTGAATGATGCTGATATCCTGGAATTAGCGGGTTACGCGATCACCATTGAACAGCATTATGGTTGCCCAATGGATATCGAATGGGGTAAAAACGGCCTGGATAATAAGTTGTATATCCTGCAAGCGCGCCCTGAAACAGTGAAATCACAGGAAGCGGCCAAAAACGTTACTGAGACATTTAAATTACAGAAGCACTCCTCAGTGCCAGTGGTTGCCGGTCGTGCCGTGACGCAAAAAGTAGGTGTAGGTCCTGTACGTATTGTTCTGGATCCAGCCGATATGCACGAAGTACAACCTGGTGATGTGTTGGTTGCCGACATGACAGACCCTAACTGGGAACCGGTGATGAAACGCGCCAGTGCCCTGGTGACGAACCGTGGGGGTCGTACTTGTCACGCAGCGATTATTGCGCGTGAATTAGGCATCCCGGCCATTGTTGGCTCAGTCAATGCAACGGATTTACTGCGCGATGGCGAAATCGTGACTGTTTCCTGTGCTGAAGGTGAAACAGGCTTTGTTTATCACGGTGCTTTGGATTTTGAAGTATCCACGCAATCTAATAGTGCATTGTCTAAACCGCCATGCAAAATCATGATGAACGTAGGCAACCCTGATATGGCGTTTACCTTTGCGCAAACGCCTAACGATGGCGTTGGCCTTGCGCGTCTGGAGTTTGTCATCAACAACATGGTTGGCATACACCCTAAAGCGATTTTGAATGTCGAAGCCATGCCGAAATCCGTTCAAACGATCATTCACAACCGCGCCCGTGGCTATGCCAGCCCGAAACAGTTCTACATTGATAAAGTCGCGGAAGGCGTTGCAACCATTGCGGCTGCGTTCTACCCGAAACCAGTGATTGTGCGTACTTCAGACTTCAAGTCTAACGAGTACAAGAAACTGGTCGGCGGCGACATTTACGAGCCGGATGAAGAGAACCCGATGATCGGTTTCCGTGGCGCAGCGCGTTACATGGCAGAAGACTTTAAAGAATGTTTTGCCATGGAATGCCAGGCCATGAAAAAAGTCCGTGATGAAATGGGTCTAGAGAACGTTGAGTTGATGATTCCATTCGTTCGTACTCTTGATGAAGCCAGAGCTGTGACAGAAATCATGGCCGCAAACGGCCTCAAACGTGGTGAAAACGGCCTGCGCCTGATCATGATGTGCGAGATTCCTGCGAACGCCCTGCTGGCTGAGCAGTTCCTGGAATACTTTGATGGTTTCTCTATCGGTTCAAACGACCTGACACAGTTGACACTGGGTATGGACCGCGATTCCGGCATCCTCGCTGATGGCTTCGATGAGCGTAATGACGCAGTTAAAGTATTACTCAAAATGGCAATCAGTACCTGTAACCGTTTAGGTAAATACGTAGGTATTTGCGGCCAAGGCCCTTCTGACCATGAAGATTTTGCTGAATGGCTGGTTGCCGAAGGCATACAGTCTGTATCGCTGAACCCGGATACTGTGGTTGCCACCTGGCAGCGTCTGACTAAAAAGTAATTTTTAGCTTTAAAGCTCTTTAACTCAAGGCAATCGCATGAATCACCGTTCTGTGTTTATTATTTCTGATGGTACGGGGATTACGGCGGGTGCCTTGAGCAAACTGCTTGAACATTTTCCAAATACCAAATTCACTACTACCCGCCTGCCCTTCACCGATAACGATGAAAAGGTACAGGCAGGTTTCGAGCATATCCAGAAAGTTGCAGATCAGGACGGCATCCGCCCGATTGTGATCATGTCGGTGGGTAACGGCGAGCATAGAAATCGCCTGAAACAGGCCAATGCTTACTTTATTGACCTGTTTCACCGCTTTATCTATCCGCTAGGCTCAGAACTCAACCAGGAGCCTCTGACAGGCGCAAGCATTGCTTACAGCTCTATGGGTAATAGCTACCATGAGCGCATGGAAGCTATTAATTTTACGCTGAACCATGATGATGGCATGACTAACACCGGTCTGGATGAAGCTGAGGTGATTCTGATTGGTGTATCCCGCTGTGGAAAAACACCGACCAGTATTTATCTGGCCATGCAATTTGGTATCAAAGCTGCCAATTACCCATTGATTCCGGAAGATTTTGAGCGCGGCTCTTTTCCTGCGGCGGTAGAGAAAAATATAGACAAGATATTCGGACTGACTATCAAGCCAGAGCGCCTGCATTCGGTGCGCAGCGAGCGCCGTCCCGACAGTTTTTATGCTTCACTGGATAACTGCCGCAAGGAAATTGAACTGGCGGAAAACATGATGCGCCGTTACGGCATCACATGGGCTGACTCAACCAGCCGTTCCATTGAAGAGCTTTCTGCCTTAATCCTGCAAAAAATTCGCCAGCGCTAAGGCTGGCGGTTTGATTAATTCCCTTTAACTACCCTCAGTTAAATCATCAGGTAATTCACAGAATTATCTTCTACTGTGCATTAATTAAGCAGCCATGGCCATTTCTGACGTTTTTGCTTTAGATTTTCCTGGTACTGGCGTCTGCTGAGGTTTCAACATATCGCCACGCCAGAAATAATAAAATTCACGCGCTACACTCAGGAATTTATGCTGGTTACCAAGCGCATTAAATAATGGCATATTTCTATCCACCATCTGGCGATAACTATGTGACTGTTTATGAGCGACATTACGTAGCGACAGTAACAGGCATTTTGCCATGCGCATACGCTCCTTAAAGGCGGCAGGGTCAAACCCCTTGGCTTGAGAATCGGTCAGAAAAGCTTCTAAAATCTGCTTCTCTGCGGTAGACATCATGGTCTTGTCCAAATCATACCAATGCTTGAATAATTCATCTTGCGTCACCGCGGCAACCGGCACATTGCCGTTGAATACCTTAGCCTGGCTCATTGCAGCTATCGCTTTGATATCACGCACCCAGAACGAGAAAAACTCACGCACCACAGGTAACACCATTGGAATCTCGGCAGTATCAATACTGGCGATAAAGCGGTCTACAGCATGACGGTAAGCAGTACCGCTACAGGGAATATCTTTGAGGAATGCGCCTAAGCGGATAATGGTGAACTCACGTTGTATGAGTACTCGCTGACTTACACCTTGGCCAGTAAGCAGTTTGACATACGCCCGTTGTGCATCTTCTTCTCTGGACATTTCCATATGTGACTCCCATCTGCTTTTATGATTAACACTGAATGTGTATAGCTATTTATAGTGTCATCATAGAGTAGAAGCATGCGATTCAAATACACGATTAAATCCAGAAACCCATCATAGATTATGATTTTACGACCTTGTTCTAGACGGGCTTCACAGCGACAAATTGGCGCCTGACCATCCATAATAATCCGGCACTAAGCAACGTCATGCAGAGCATGGTGCCGGCTAATTTTAGCGGCGAATCCCATATGAGCGGCACAATCACTGCCGAACTGATGGTGGAACAAAGCATTTGCATAAAGGCCTGAGCTGAGGCGGCGGTACCTCGCACTTTAGGAAAGCAGTCGAGAGCGGCGATAGAAAGCACTGGCATAGCCGCTGCCATGCCTATATTAAATAAAGCAATCGGAATAATGGCCAGCCACCATACATGATGAATTGCATGCATGACCCATAGTTGCACAGCAACGTTGACAGCCGCGATCACGACCATCCACGCAAATGACCAGCGCAGCAAATTTGTGGGCGATATTTTCCCAGCAGAATGACGCGAAATCCAGGAGCCGATCATCATACCGGTTACTGTGGGAATGAAAAGGAAACCAAATTGCTGGCTGCTTAAATGCAGGTGTTCGATCAGAAAGACCGGGCTGGCTAATACATATATAAAAAACGCTGAAAAATTAAGACCCAGGCTGGCAATCAATACCAAAAAGATGCCATTTTTCAGCATGGTGAGATAAGTGTCTTTAATACCTGGGAGCGACAGTGGCACCCGTTTATCTGCCGTCATTGTTTCAGGTAAATAACGCATAGCTGCCCACAAGGAAATGGCTGCATACAGCGCCAGGAAAATGAAAATTGCCTGCCAGTGTATGCCTAGCAACAGGCCACCCAATATGGGCGCGACAGCCGGTGCAATGCCAAATAACAATTGTACTGTTGCCATCACTTTTTGCGCCTGAGCGCCAGAAAACAGGTCGCGTACCATCGCGCGTGCAACAGTATTACCTGCACCGCCACTGGCACCTTGCAAGGCACGAAATAACCATAGGGTTTGTACATTAGGTGCGAAAGCACAGCCGAGACTGGCCAATACAAAAATCGCCAATCCCCATTTAATGGTTCTGATACGGCCAATCGCATCAGAAATGGCGCCATGAAACAGTGTCATCAAAGCATAGGGCAACAGGTAAAAAGTCAAACTCTGTTGGATAGCCACAGGATCGGCCTGCAACGATGCCGCCATCACATGAAAAGCTGGCAGGTAGGTATCAATAGCGAAAGGTGCCAACGCAGCTAAAGCTGCCAAAACATAAACCAACAAAGAAGAATGCCGCACGAAGACACTTTCACAAAAAATAAAAGATCATAAAAAATAACAGGCGCCCGAAGCGCCTGTTGATTATAAAGCATGTAACTGCCATGATCAGGGCAAGGCATGAAATTGCTCAACTCTTTCCTTGTCGCCTTCCACATATTTCTTGGAGTTTTTGTCGGTGCGGAAAATAATCGGTTGCTCGCGCACCAAAGGATTTTGTGAGCTTAGTAATGCTTCATCAATCAAATGACGGTTTGGTGATTTGGTGCATACCGGATCGGCCATTTCAGCATCGCCACTTAGTATATAAGACTGGCAACGGCAACCACCCAGGTCATTATCCTGCTCGTCGCAGCTGCGGCAAGGCTCTTTCATCCAGTCCTTACCACGATACTTGGTAAATGCTGGTGATTCTTTCCAGGCCCATTCCAGTCCATTTTCCCGTACATTCGGGAACTCCATACCTGGTAAAACGCGGGCAGAATGACATGGCAGCACATCACCATTTGCAGTGACGATCATGAATACCTCACCCCAGCCATTCATGCATTTTTTCGGGCGGTCGGAAAAGTAATCAGGCACCACAAAAAATACCTTCATTTTATTACCAACACGCTCGCGGAAAGCATTGGTGGCCGCTTCGGCCCTATTCAATTGTTCACGCGTTGGCATCAGTTGATCGCGATTCACCAGGCTCCAGCCATAATATTGCGTATTGGCCAGCTCAACGTAATCAGCACCCAGCGCTTCAGCCATTTCCAGAATTTTGCCAACCTGGTCAATGTTGAAGCGGTGAATCACCACATTCAGCACCATAGGATAACCATGCGCTTTAATCATGGCCGCTACTTTTTTCTTCAACTCAAAAGTACGGGTATTGGTAATAAAGTTACTAATATCTTCTGTCACATCATGCATGGAAAGCTGGATATGGTCCAACCCGCATTCTTTAAATGCCTGTATGCGTTTTTCAGTCAATCCCACACCGGAAGTGATCAGGTTGCTGTAATAGCCCAGTTTATGTGCTTCAGCGACGATTTCTTCAATGTCATCACGTAACAAAGGCTCACCACCGGAAATACCGAGCTGGATGGCACCCATTTTACGCGCATCGCGTAGCGCATTTATCCATTGCTCGGTGCTTAATTCATTTTTGGTGTGCTTGTCATAATCCGTCGGGTTATAGCAAAAAGCACAATGCAGCGGGCAGCGGTAGGTCACCTCTGCCAACAGCCAAAGCGGCTGTTTCTGCGTAACATTTGCTGCAACCCCATTATTCAATTGTGCCATGCTGTTCTCCTTACGGATCAATTCACCTTGCGTAACCAGGCTTTGCTGACAGCCAGGTCAAACATGCCGAGAATATCGGCTTCAATACCTTCTGCATCCGGAAAAGCAGCTTTTAACTCGACAACGATATCGCCTACGCTTGCTTTACCATCCAGGCGCTTCAAAATCTCTCCGGCACCCCCATGCAATTTCACCATACCCTCCGGAAACAGGATGACATAGCTTTGCTGCGCCTCTTCCCACTGAAAGCGGTGGTGTAAGGCAATCGCATAAATATTTGAATATTGAATATTGTTTTCCATCTGTCTTCTCTCAAATCTTCAGTCTAATCAGTCATCAGTTTTCAATTTTGATGACCGGCTGCCGCAGATAATCGCGGCCTTCGACTTTAATGTCAGTCGAAGCCAGCATGATCGAATCCGCAATCACCCACAATACATTGAGCTTGAATTGCAAGATATCCAGCGCTTTCAACTGCATTTCACGCGAGGTACTGAAATAGTCTAAAGTCACGCCCAAACCTTGTTCCACATCGCGGCGGGCTTCGGTCAGGCGCTTTTTAAAGTACATCAGGCCCTCTTCTTTCACCCATGGGTACATGCTCGGCCAGGAGCTGATACGTTGCTGATGTATATGCGGAGCAAACAACTCGGTCAGGCTGGAGCAAACGCTCTCTTGCCATGAGCGCTGCTTGGCAAAATTAATATAGGCATCCACCGCGAAACGTACACCGGGAGAAACCAGTTCCAGGCTCGTCACTTGCTCACGCGTCAAACCAACTGCCTCACCCAGCTTGATCCAGGCTTCAATACCGCCGATTTGGTCATCTACGCCATCGTGGTCGGTAATCCGCACTATCCATTGCTTGCGCACTTCTTTGTCCGGGCAATTGGATAAAATCGCTGCGTCCTTCATCGGGATTGCGATCTGGTAATAAAAGCGATTGGCAACCCAGCACTGCAACTGTTCTTTGGTCAGTTTTCCTTCATACATCATCACATGGAACGGATGATAAATATGATAGCCCTGCCCTTTTTCCCGCAATTTGGCTTCGAACTCTTCACGTGTCCAGGGTAATGCTGCCTGTGTCACTGCATTCATATTGCTCTCCTAAAGAATGATATCCATACCGTCATACGCCACTTCGATCTTGTGATCATTAAGAATGGCGCGCTCGGCGGAATCTTCCCTTAAAATCGGGTTGGTATTATTGATATGAATCAGCACTTTACGTACTGGTTTATCAGACCCGAACTTATCCAGTTCTTCAATCATGCCACCCGGACCCGATTGCGGATTGTGGCCTATACTACGTGCGGTTTTAGTCATCAAACCCATGTCCAGCATTTCAGTATTTGTCCAGAAAGTACCATCTACCATGATGCAATCAGCCTGGTTCATCAAGGCAGGCAAATGTGGCTCGATCTCACCCAAACCAGGCGAGTACCAGCATTTTTTGCCGGTTGTGATTTCTTCGATCAAAACGCCTATGGTGTCGCCAGGGTGAGGATCATTACGATGCGGTGAATAAGGCGGTGCAGCGCTTTTTAATGCCACTGCAGTAAAACGCAAGTTCGGCACATTTGGTATCTCAAAGCTATTAGCTAGGCTGATGTCATTGGCATCAATCGCGATTTCGTGGTGATTCACACCGCAGTAGTGGCCGAGAATATTCAGAATCTGGTTACCACTGGTCAAGTCTTCATAGACCATATTGGTACAGTAAATCTCACGTTTGACCTGCCCTTCGCGCAACATAAACAGGCCAGTGGTATGATCAATCTGGGCGTCGATCAAAATAATGGCCTGGATACCGCTGTCACGGATTGCACGCCCTGGTTGTAAAGGTGGAAATTCCTGGATTTGCTGCAAAATATCCGGTGAAGTATTAAACAACACCCAATCAATGCCATTGCTGGACACACAAATAGAGGACTGTGTACGACGCGTGGCTTTAATCGTGCCTTTACGCAAGCCATCACAGTTTTCACAGTTACAGTTCCATTGCGGGAAGCCCCCGCCAGCACCAGCACCCAACACGTGTATATACATAAATCGCTTCTGTTTTAATAATTATTGAGGTAACGAAGGCCATCATACAATAATTCACTCATCATCGTTGATAACTCTTCGTGCGGCAATGACCAATCACTCTTGCCTGTAAGTATGACTCGCATCATACGCATGCGTTGCAAGTTCACCCTGCTACTGACAATGATTCCCTGCTCATGATTTTCATGAGCACAATCATATGGTGTTACAAAATGAAAAAGCCGCATTGAATAATGCGGCTTTTTCATTTACGTCTGCTTAAATGGACTAATCTTCTTCGGCCAGTTTTTCGCGTCTGAATTTTACTGCAATCGCCAATTTTTCCAGCACCCCTACCGAATCCTCCCAACCCAGGCAGGCATCGGTAATGGATTGTCCATAATTTAATGTACAGCCCGGATAATGATCCTGCCGGCCTTCGTTAAGATGCGACTCCAGCATCACACCGATAATACGGCTATCTCCACCTGCAATTTGGCCCGAAATATCGTCAACGACTGCAATCTGATTTTTGTACTGTTTTTGACTGTTGCCATGACTGCAATCCACCATTAACACAGGTGCCAGGCCAGCATCTGCTAATTGGTCACAAACCTCACCAATACTTTTCGCATCGAAGTTTGGTAATTTGCCACCACGTAAAATAACATGGCAATCTTCATTGCCTTTGGTCGCAAAAATGCCCGATTCACCCTCTTTGGTCACAGATAAAAAGTGATGCGGGCTTGCAGCAGTCTTAATCGCGTCTATCGCTACTTTAGCGCCACCGTCAGTGCCATTTTTGAAACCGACCGGGCAGGATAAACCTGATGCAAGTTCGCGGTGAATCTGGGATTCGGTGGTGCGCGCACCAATTGCGCCCCAGCTGACTAGATCTGCAGTGTATTGTGGCGATACTACATCCAGGAACTCAGTGGCTGCAGGCATGCCGATTTCATTTACTTCCAGCAAAAAGCGGCGTGCTTTTTCCAGCCCTAAGTTAATGTCATACGTGCCATCCAGATGTGGGTCGTTGATCAATCCTTTCCAGCCGACCGTGGTACGCGGTTTTTCAAAATATACCCGCATCACAATAACCAGCTCATTGCCAAGGCGGTTACGTACTTCAAGCAGGCGCTTTGCGTACTCCATGCCAGCATCGGTATCATGAATCGAACACGGCCCGACAACGACTACCAGGCGGTCATCACCTTGATGCAGAATATGGTGAATCGCCGTGCGCGTTTGCAGGATATTCTGGGTGGTGGTATTACTTTCCTGCAGGCGTGACAACAGCTCCGCCGGTTTCACCAGTGGTTTCACTTCGAGCACCCGAACATCGTCGGTGGCTAATTTTTCATAGGTATTCATGACTTCAAAATCTGTTCCAGCACTTCCAGGAAACGTGCATTTTCACTAAACAAGCCAATACTCACGCGTAAATAATCCGGCATTTCGTAATTGGCTACCGGCCGCACAATCACGCCTTGTTTTAACAAAGCCTGATTGACAGCGCTCGCATTGGTCACTTTAAAGCTGACAAAGTTGCCAAAAGATGGAATAAAACTTAACCCTAGCTTTGTTAAACCTTGCGTTATTTGTGACATACCGGCCTGATTGACTGCATAGCTGCGTTCGACAAAGTCTTCATCCTGTAATGATACTGTTGCCGCCACTTGTGCCAAACTATTGACGTTAAATGGCTGGCGCACGCGGTTCATCAAATCGGCCAAGGCAGTATGCATGAGGCCAAACCCAACTCGCAAACCTGCCAGTCCATAAGCCTTGGAAAACGTGCGCGAAATAATCAGGTTTTCAAATTCAGCCAGCCACTTAATGGCTTCAGATTTATAAGCTACAGACAGGTACTCGTCATAAGCTTCATCCAGTACCACCACAATATTTTTCGGCACTTTTTGCAGAAAGTCTTTTAGCACTGCTTTGGAAATCAATGTGCCGGTCGGATTGTTCGGGTTGGCGACAAAAATCAGTTTGGTTTTTGGCGTAATGGCTTTTGAAAACCCATCCAAATCGTGACCAAAATCCACAGCAGGGACTATTATTCCAGTTGCACCTGCCGCTTGCGTCACCAGTGGATACACAGCGAAGGCATGCTGCGAATAAATCACCTCATCACCGGCTGTTAGAAATGCACGTGCCGCCAATTCCAGTATGTCATTGGATCCGTTACCAAATACAATCTGGTCCGGCTTTACCTGGTATTTCTGGCTGACTGCATCACGTAGCGCAAAACTGTTACCATCCGGATATCGTGCGATTTCGTAAATGGCTTCTTCAAGCGCCATCTGCGCTTTAGGACTCATGCCTAGTGGGTTTTCATTTGAGGCCAGCTTTACGATATCTATTTCGTTTAATCCCATTTCGCGAGCCAGCTCGCTGATAGGCTTGCCACCCTGATAAGGGGCAATCGCACGTATATTGGCTGGCGCCAATGCCGACAAATGAGAAAGCTTTGATGAGTCAGACATATCTTTAACAGTTAAATAATGGCGGTTGGATATGAACCCAACACTTTGAGGAATGTGGCGCGTTCGGCTAATTCTTTCAATGCCGCTTGCACAGAAGGCGCCTGCTGATGCCCTTCAATATCGACAAAAAATACGTAGTTCCATAAATTCTGGCGTGAAGGCCTGGACTCCAGTTTGGTCATACTGACGCCATGGCGTGATAATGGCTCCAGCAGCTGTAACACAGCACCCGGCTTATTATGGGCACTCATCACGAGAGAAGTCTTGTCTTGCCCTGACGGCGCTACGCTATGATTACCCAACACCAAAAAACGCGTGGTATTTTTTGGGTCATCTTCAATATTTTCAGCCAGAATATGCAAATCAAACAGCTCGGAGGCGCGCTTGCTGGCAATCGCAGCAGCAAACGTGCCTTGGGTCGCAACCAGTTCATGAATCATCTGCGCTGCACGGGCATTGCTGGTCACCGCCTCCCGCTCTACACCAGGCAGTACCTTATTGAGCCATTCATGGCATTGCGATAAGGATTGCGCGTGCGAGAACACATGCGAGATTTGCGAAATATCCTGTTGGGCTGACAGCAGGCAATGGTGCACCGGCAGTGTCACTTCGCCAACGACTTGTAATGCACTGGCTAACAGTAAATCCAGCGTAATACCCACCGCACCTTCGGTTGAATTCTCAACCGGCACAATCCCGTAATCTGCCTGGCCCGCTTCCACCGTGCGGAACACTTCATCTATGCTGGCGCAAACGACTGCCTGGCGCCCTTCCCCAAATTGTTTCAGGGCTGCCTCTTCACTGTATGTGCCTAAAGGGCCTAAAAAAGCGATAGACAACTCTTTTTCCAGCGCACGGCAATTTGACATCACGGCACGGAAAATATGGCTGACGGCTTCCGGAGACAAAGGTCCCTGATTGTCAGCCTGTAAACGGCGTATGACTTGCGCTTCTCGCTCCGGACGGTAGATAACACCATCGTCTTTCAAATGTCCGATTTCACGCGCCAAAGCTGCGCGCTCATTCACCAATGCCAATACCTGCGCATCGATAGCATCAATTTTATCTCTAAATTTTTTTAATAAATCAGACATTTAAGATTCATACTTAATGTGAATTAAGAATTACCTTTTTCGAATTCCTGCATAAAAGCGACTAGCGCTTGCACACCTTCAATCGGCATCGCATTGTAAATACTGGCGCGCATACCACCTACGGAACGATGACCTTTTAACTGCAGTAGACCACGCGCATCTGCGGCTTTCAGAAATGCCTCATTCAGGCTCTCATCGCGCAAACGGAACGGGATATTCATACGTGAACGGTAAGCCGGTTCAATCGGGTTGTAGTAAAACTCGGTTTGATCCACATAGTCGTAGAGCAGGTTGGCTTTGGCAATATTTACTTTTTCTATCGCTTCAACGCCACCTTGTGCCAACAACCATTCAAACACCAGGCCTGCAATATAAATACTATAAGTAGGCGGCGTATTGATCATGCTCTGGTTTTCGGCCTGCGTTTTCCAGTGGAATACTGCTGGTGTTAATGGTGAGGCTTGTTCCAGCAAGTCCTCGCGCACAATCACCAGGCACAAACCTGCCGGGCCGATATTCTTTTGTGCACCGCCATAAATCACGCCATATTTCGATACATCAATCGGGCGAGAAAGAATATGCGAAGACATATCAGCGACAATAGGTACGCCGTTTGTGTCAGGCACATCCACAAACTCAACACCATTAATCGTCTCATTGGTGCAGTAATGGACGTAGGCAGCATCAGGGTTTAGCTGCCATTTGGAAAATGACGGCACATTCGTGAAATTATCTGCTTCTGCGGAAGCTGCAATATTGATCTGCCCGTAGACTTTGGCATCCTGCACACTGCGCTTGCTCCAGGAACCGGTAACGACGTAATCCGCCGATTTTCCATTCAGCAAATTCATCGGAATGATGGCATTTTCACCGATAGCGCCGCCTTGCAAAAACAGCACTTTGTAATTGGCCGGTATGGCTAATAACTGACGCAAGTCGGCTTCGGTTTTCTCCAGTATGCCGGTGAACTCTTTTCCGCGGTGTGACATTTCCATCACACTCATTCCACTACCATGCCAATCAAGCATTTCAGCTTGCGCGCGCTCCAGAACCGGTTTCGGTAATACTGCCGGACCCGCTGAAAAATTAAAAATCTGTGTCATGAATCCAACTATTCTTCGCTATCGTTCTCGTCTTCATCAGTTTCAACGATTTTTTCAAGACCGGAAAGCTTCTCGCCTTCACCCAGGTTAATCAGTGTCACGCCTTGTGCAGCGCGGCCCATATCACGAATTTCTTTGACGCGGGTACGGATCAATACACCACCGGTGGTAATCAACATGATTTCGTCATCTGCTGTCACCAATCTTGCTGCAACCGCCAAGCCGTTACGCTCGCTGATTGCAATCGCCTTCACGCCCTGTGTACCGCGACCGGAGTGACGGAATTCAGACAACACAGTACGTTTACCATAACCATTTTCGGTGGCAACCAATACTGATTGCTGATCATTTTCTGCAATCAGTAATGAAAGTACCTGCTGTTTGGCAGCCAGTTTCATACCGCGCACACCACGCGTCGCACGACCCATTGGGCGAACGTCATCTTCAGTAAACCAAACCGCTTTACCACCGTTGGAAACCAGCACAATGTCATTCTTGCCATTGGTGACTTCTGCACCAATCAGGTAGTCATTGTCATCGAGGTTAATCGCGATAATGCCGGATTTGCGCGGGTTGGAGAATTCAGTCAACGCAGTTTTCTTTACTGTACCCATGGCAGTCGCCATGAATACATAATGGTTTTCGTCAAACTCTTTCACCGGCAGGATAGCATTGATTTTCTCACCTTCTTCCAATGGGAACAGGTTCACAATCGGCTTGCCACGGCTAACGCGGCTACCTTGCGGCACTTCATAGACTTTGAGCCAGTAAACACGGCCACGACTGCTGAAACACAGAATGTAATCATGCGTGTTTGCCACAAACATCTTGTCGATAAAATCGTCTTCCTTAGTCGCTGCGGCTTGTTTGCCACGACCACCACGGCGCTGTGCACGGTACTCATCCAAAGGCTGGGATTTGATATACCCGGTATGTGACAACGTCACTACAACGTCTTGCGGTGTAATCAAATCTTCCAGCGACAGGTCTTGCGTATTGTGCTCAATCTCGGAACGACGCTTGTCGCCAAACTGTTTCTGGATTTCATTCAATTCCTCAACAATAATGGCCGTCACGCGTTCAGGTTTCGCCAGGATATCAAGCAAATCGGCGATGATATCCATCACCTCTTTATATTCGGTCACTATCTTGTCTTGTTCCAGGCCGGTCAGGCGTTGCAAACGCATCTGCAGGATTTCCTGCGCCTGCACATCTGACAAGCGATAGCCATTTGGCGTCAAGCCAAAGTCTACGGATAGTCCTTCTGGACGTGATGCTTCCATGGCTGCGCGCTTGAGCATCTCTTCCACCACAGTGGAATGCCAGTTGCGTGCCATCAATTCTTTTTTCGCTTCCGGTGGCGTTGGTGCGGCCTTGATGATGGCAATCATCTCATCCACATTAGCCAGGGCTACCGCCAGACCTTCGAGTACATGACCCCGGTCACGCGCTTTGCGGAGCTCAAATACAGTGCGGCGTGTAACGACTTCACGGCGATGGCGCAGGAAGGCTTCCAGCATCTGCTTCAGGTTGAGCAATCGTGGCTGACCATCCATCAGGGCAACCATATTCATGCCGAAGGTATCTTGCAGTTGCGTTTGCTTGTAGAGGTTGTTAAGAATTACCTCTGGCACTTCACCACGCTTAAGCTCGATCACCACGCGCATGCCGGATTTATCCGACTCGTCGCGCAGATCAGAAATGCCTTCTATTTTTTTCTCGTTAACCAGCTCGGCAATTTTCTCGATCAGGGTTTTCTTATTCACCTGATAAGGCAGTTCATCAATGATGATGGACTGGCGACCACCTTTATCCAGATCTTCAAAATGCGTGCGGCCACGCATCACGACACGGCCACGACCGGTGCGATATCCCTCTTTTACGCCAACGGTGCCATAAATAATACCGGCAGTCGGGAAGTCAGGTGCAGGGATGTACTCAATCAGCTCATCAATCGAAATTTCTGGATTTTTCAGCAGCGCGAAACAGCCGTTCAACACTTCATTCAGGTTGTGTGGAGGAATATTGGTCGCCATACCTACCGCAATCCCCGAGCTGCCGTTAATCAGCAGATTAGGGATTCGCGTTGGCATAATCAGCGGTTCTTGTTCGCTGCCATCATAGTTAGGGCCAAAATCGACGGTTTCTTTCTCGATATCTGCCAGCAGTTCATGGGCGATTTTGGACATGCGGATTTCTGTATAACGCATTGCCGCCGCGTTATCACCATCCACTGAACCAAAGTTACCTTGGCCATCAACCAGCATGTAACGCAAGGAAAAATGCTGCGCCATACGAACGATGGTGTCATACACCGCGGTATCGCCGTGCGGATGGTATTTACCGATCACGTCACCGACAATACGGGCAGACTTTTTGTATGGCTTGTTATAGTCATTGGATAGTTCGTGCATGGCAAACAATACACGCCTGTGTACTGGTTTGAGGCCATCACGCACATCTGGTAAAGCACGACCAACAATTACGCTCATCGCGTAATCAAGATAACTGCGGCGCATCTCGTCTTCGAGACTGATAGGCAGGGTTTCTTTAGCAAACTGATCGGGAGACTGACTCATTCTTGACCCATTTTATAGTTAAAAATTATCTCGCGATTTTAGCATATTTAGCAGACTCTGGCTGCTTAAAACGCGGCTAAAATGGCCTGGATCAGCCTTGCAGAAGTAAAAAACAAGTGCAAAATGCAGAATTAAATCTATCGTTTTACCTGCCCATATATGGAAACAATAAAACTCGGGATAATAAAAAACGGTTTATCGCATTACTCGTCTCCAGGTAGCGATAAACCGTTTGTTTTAAAGCTGGTGTTAAGCTTGCGACAGCAGCTGCAAGTCAGCTTTTAAATCTTCAACGTGCTCCAGCCCTACTGCAATACGCACCAGGTTATCTTTGATGCCAGCTTCTGCCCTGGCTTCGGCTGACACACGGCTATGCGTAGTGGTTGCCGGATGTGTGATGGTCGATTTCGCATCACCCAGATTAGCCGTAATTGAAATCAGCTTAGTGGCGTCAATTAACTCCCAGGCGGCCTCCTGCGCGTTTTGTCCGGCGCGTGGTTTAACCTCAAAAGTGACGATGCCACCACCTAATCTTTGCTGTTGTTGTGCTAACACATACTGCGGATGCGATGGTAAACCAGGGTAATAGACACGGGCTACTCGAGGCTGTTGTTCCAGCCACTGCGCTATCGCCAAGGCACGTTGCGCATGCGCTTCCATACGGATCTGTAGTGTTTCCATGCCTTTGACGAATACCCAGGCATTGAATGCACTCATGGTCACGCCTGCGGTACGCAAGAATCCATAGACCGGCTCCATCAAGGTCTTATTACCAAGCACAGCGCCGCCCAACACCCTACCCTGACCGTCAATATATTTAGTCGCAGAGTGAATCACAATATCGGCACCCAATTTCAATGGCTGTTGCAAAGCCGGGGTGCAGAAACAATTATCAATTGCCAGGTAAGCGCCTGCAGCATGGGCTATTTCAGCCAGCTTAGCAATATCGCCTACTTCGGTCAGCGGATTAGAAGGCGTTTCGGCAAAAAACAATTTGGTATTGGGTTTTGCAGCGGCTTTCCATGCGTCAGTATCGGTAAGTGATACCAATGTCACCTCCAACCCCCAACGTTTAAGGATATTCGAAAATAACTGCACGGTGGTACCAAACACACTGCGCGAAGCCACCACATGGTCGCCCGCACTACAAATACCCATGATGCAGGCCAAAATTGCCGCCATGCCGCTGGCGGTGGCCACGCATTGTTCGGCACCTTCCAAAGCGGCCAGCTTATCCTGAAACATAGTCACGGTCGGGTTGGTGAAGCGCGAGTAAATATTGCCAGGCTCTGTGCCGCCAAATCTTGCCGCTGCCTGGGCTGCATTTTTAAAACGGAAACTGGAGTTCAGGAACAGGGCTTCAGAATTTTCACCAAACTCGGTTGTCAGCGTGCCAGCACGTACTGCCAGCGTTTCCAAATGGTATTGATCACTCATTTTGTTAATCTTCCAACTATCTTAATCTTTAACGACACATTTAACTTTACAAGGTATGCAGCCAATAAAAAACCCGCTTCAGCATTGCGCTAAAACGGGTTTTTGGGCTCTCGCTTTAGCAGGATTTATAATGCGCTCGCAAGCTGAGTTCGGCTTCGTTTAAAGTTCGCCACTCAAATCAGCGCAATTTCATTAGACGCCATCTGATGGCGCCTGTCAAGGGCTAATCTACCCCAACCAGATCGGTTGATAACAAATTCAAATCCAGTTGCGTAGTTGAATTTGGTGGCGGTTGTTTTTTGTTGAAATCGCTACGCGCCGCCTCAATACGGTTCAGGTAAGCCGCATCAATATCACCAGTCACGTACTTGCCATCAAAACAGCTACAATCGAATTCTGTCAGGTGTGGGTTGGACTTGGTAATGCTCTCTTTTAATGCATCCAGGTCTTGGTAAATCAATGCATCAGCACCAATCTCGGCACAAATTTCTTCATCGGTACGATCAGTTGCCAACAACTCGTCACGACTAGGCATATCAATACCATATACGTTAGGGTAACGTACCGGCGGCGCGGCAGAAGCGAAATACACTTTGTTTGCACCGGCATCACGCGCCATCTGTACAATCTGCTGTGATGTGGTGCCACGCACAATCGAATCATCGACCAGCAAAACGTTTTTACCTTTGAACTCAATGCCGATCGGGTTCAGTTTCTGGCGTACCGATTTTTTACGTAATGCCTGGCCTGGCATAATAAACGTACGGCCAATATACCGGTTTTTGATAAACCCTTCGCGGTAATCCAGGCCCAGTGAAATCCCTAACTGCAAGGCGCTCGGGCGGCTGGTATCAGGGATAGGAATCACAACATCAATCTGTTTGTCAGCCCATTCGCGCTTGATTTTTTCGCCTAGCAAAGTACCCATGTCCAGGCGGGTTTGGTAAACAGAAACACCATCAATCACTGAGTCTGGGCGTGCCAGGTAAACATATTCAAAAATACAGGAGGTCAGTTTAGGATTTTGCGCACATTGACGGCTGAACAAATTGCCATCCATATCGATAAATACTGCCTCGCCCGGCTCAACATCACGTAACAGGGTAAAGCCCAACACATCCAAGGCAACGCTTTCAGAAGCCACGATATATTCAGTACCTTTGCTGGTTTCCTGCTTGCCTATCACCAACGGGCGAATGCCATGCGGATCGCGGAATGCCAGCAAACCAAAGTTAGCGATCATGGCAACCACTGCATAAGCGCCTTTACAGCGCCTGTGTACGCCAGAAACCGCATCAAATACCATGTCGCTGTTCAACAAGGCATTTTTGGAGGTATCTTCAATCTCATGCGCCAACACATTCAACAACACTTCCGAATCGGAGCTGGTGTTGATATGACGCAGATCTTGCCTGAACATTTCAGATTTAAGCTGCTCAGAATTGGTCAGGTTGCCATTGTGGCCAAGCACAATGCCGAAAGGTGAGTTAACATAAAACGGTTGCGCTTCAGCCGCACTGGAAGAGCCAGCCGTCGGATAACGCACATGCGCTATGCCGACATTACCGGCCAGATTGCGCATATGACGGGTATGAAATACGTCTTTAACCAGTCCGTTATTTTTATGCATATGGAAAGTATTACCATCGCAAGTCACAATCCCTGCAGCGTCTTGCCCGCGATGCTGTAGCACCAGCAACCCGTCATACAACAACTGGTTCACCGGGTTTTTACCTACAATACCGATAATTCCACACATAGCGACATCCTATTCCAAGACTAGATTACAAATTAAATGAGGGATTCATCTGCCTGCTCATGTTCCAAATGCACATGCTCGGCAATACTAGATGGTATCCATGGCAGCAAATTCAAGACCAGCACTTCAACGGGGGCACTCAACATGGCGTTGGTCCAGCGTGGGTCTTTGGGAATATCCGTCATCGCCGCAAGCATCGCCAGTATGCAGACGATCAATACACCTTTAACTGCACCGGCAAGACCACCCAGCACGCGATTTAGGCCACCCAAACCTACTGCCTTGATCAGGGTGGTCAGTAATAAAGCTAACAAGGTGCATAAAAACAGCACAGATAAAAATACTAGCAAGAATGCAGCAATCGCTTTCACCGCTTCACCAGGCACTTGCTCCGGGATATAGCTGATAACCTCACTGTTAAATTTGTTGGCCAGATAAAATGCCAGTGCCCAGCCGATAACCGAAAAGAACTCGCGGATAGCGCCGCGCATTAATCCAACCAGAATGGAAAAGCCAATAATACCAAGTACAAAATAATCAAAAATGGTCATTGCCTGATTCAGGATTTCGCAACTATTCCGCTAAAACCGGCAGCTTCCAGCTTTTTCAATGCTGCTGCCGCTTCATTTCGTGTCGCATACGTGCGCGACCGTAACCGTAACTTATTGCCAGCGGCATCGACTTTATCCGTCGCTGCTTCAAAACCGGCCTGTTTCAATTTGCCTTGCAGGTTTTCGAGGTTATTCGGGTCAGAGAACACGCCAAACTGCACATAGAATTTACCTGATGATTTATCGGAAGAATTAGGCTCTTCTTTAGATTTCGCCGCCGCAACTTTAGGTTCAACTTTAGGTTCAACTTTAGGTTCAACTTTAGGTTCAACTTTAGGTTCAACTTTAGGTTCAACTTTAGGTTCAACTTTAGGTTCAACTACTGGAGCAGGCTTAGCAGTAGCTGTTTCAGCAACCGCCACTTGCGCAGGCACTGCTTTGGCTGGTTTGTTTGGTGCTGGGGGCGTTACAGGCACTTCTTCGATATGTGCTGCAGGTGTTTCTACCGCAGGCGTTGTCTGAGTGGCGGCATTTGCAGCAGGTGCAGCAGCCTCTACCTCAAGTTCAACATCCTCATCCGGTAATTCAAGTATCGGTTCGCGGTTAGCTTGTTGATTGACGACGGTAATCTCAACATCGTCATGCGCAGGTTCAACGACTCTGTCTTTCAGGACGAAAGGCAATACGATCAACATCAGAATAACCAGGGTGATGGCACCCACCAGCCGCCTGCGGGCTGTTTTCTTAAGGGTCAGTTCTTTGTCTGTCACACTATCTCTTGCCATGTTGTCTTAAATTCTCACTCACATCATTTCACATATTGCTAGTCAACAGCTAGCTTGATGAAGTCCATTGGTCAGGTGTTATTTCCAGGATGGCAGCCACAGTGAAAAATGAGCCGAACACAATAATTTTATCATTTTTTGCTGCTTTTTTATAACAGCTTCTTAATGCCGTTGGCAGGTCAGGATGTGTCTTCAATTGCTGATCAGAAACTTTGTGGCTCAGGCACTGCTTAAGATAATCAACACTGGCGGCACGCGGATGCTGGATAGGCGCGATTTCCCACTCATCGATGACATCATGCAGAATATCTACCACACCGGCGATATCCTTGTCTGACAACATGGAAAATACGGCAACAACCTTACAACCGTCGGCGCTCAGTTGTTGCAAATTACTGCGCAAAGCACGAGCAGCATGCGGGTTATGTGCTACATCCAGAATCACATCCGGCGAGCGATGCCAATATTGAAAACGACCCACCACTTTTGTCGAGGTCAACCCTTGTCGTAAATCGTCGTCTGTCACTGGTAATTTAGATTGTAGTGCGCGCACTGCATAAATCACGTTGGCGGCATTTTGCCACTGATAATCACCAAACAATGGTAGCGAACCAATGGCCAGTGAGCCATGAGCGTCACTATATTGCGTATCCACTAAGTCCATGCGGTAATCCACACCATAGCGTTTTAATTGCACACCTAGTGATTCAGCATAATTCAGGAGAGAAATTGGAGGTTGTACATCGCCACAAATGGCAATCTGGTGTTTACGGTAAATGCCTGCTTTTTCATGGCCGATCAATTCGCGGGTGTCACCCAAAAACTCCATATGATCAAGGTCAACATTAGTCACAATAGCGCAATCGGCATCGACAATATTGACGGCATCCAGCCTGCCGCCGAGCCCTACTTCGAGAATAACGACATCCAGAGGCTGCTGCTCAAACGCCCACAATGCCGCCAGTGTACCCATCTCAAAATAAGTCAAAGATATATCTTCGCGCGCTTTTTCTACGGCGGTGAATGCTGCGCATAAAACGTCATCGGCAATCAACTCGCCATTTAAGCGGACGCGCTCTTGATATTGCACCAGATGCGGTGAAGTGTAACAGCCGACACGGTAGCCAGCTGTAGCATAAATGCCTTCGAGCATGGCACATGTAGAGCCTTTACCATTGGTACCACCGACGGTGACCACGGTAAAAGGAAATTTCAGATGTAAGCGTGCGGCTACCGCTTGTACCCGTGACAATCCCATTTCTATCGATTTGGGATGTAATGACTCTATGAAGCTAAGCCAAGCCTCGACTGTGACAGGAAGCTCGGGCATATGTGAAGACATCAGGCAACTTTAGCAATATTCATAAAACCGGCCAGCAACTGGCTTAATTTTGCGCGCATTTCTCGGCGGTCAACAATCATATCAATCGCGCCATGCGTTAGCAGGAACTCTGCACGCTGGAAGCCTTCAGGAAGGGTTTCGCGTACTGTTTGCTCAATGACGCGCGGCCCAGCAAATCCGATTAGCGCATTTGGTTCGGCAACAATCACATCACCCAGCATGGCAAAACTCGCAGAAACGCCACCCATGGTTGGGTCAGTCAGGACTGAGACATAAGGCAAGCCAGCTTCAGAAAGTTTAGTCAGTGCTGCGCTGGTCTTGGCCATTTGCATTAATGACAGCAAACCTTCCTGCATGCGCGCCCCGCCACTGGCAGAAACACAGATAAAAGCGCATTTGTTTTCAATAGCAGCCTGCACGCCACGGACAAAGCGCTCGCCGACTACAGAACCCATAGAGCCGCCCATAAACTTAAACTCGAACGCAGCCACGACAACCGGTACGCGCTCAACCGTACCGCGCATGACGATCAATGCATCTTTTTCTTTCACGTCGCGTTGTGCGCTGCGCATACGTTCAGTATAGGTCTTGCTATCCTTGAATTTCAAGGCATCGACTGGCGTGACATCGGCACCAATTTCAACGCGGCTTTCCGGATCCAGAAACACATTCAGACGCGCGCGGGCCCCCAATCTGTGATGATGGCCACACTGGGGACATACCTCCAGGTTTGCATCCAGATCAGTACGATACAGCACGGTCTGGCAGGCATCACATTTATGCCAAAGTCCTTCCGGCATATTGCGGCGCTCGCCGCTTACCGCACGTTTGATTTTTTGAGGAATTTTGTCTAACCAGCTCATAGTCTCTCCTGCTCAAATAATGTGATGCCCCTAAACGGAGTCAATCGCAGTACGTAATTCTTTCATCAAGGCTTGCACATTCGGAATCAGGTTGTGTTCATCTGACTGCTCGATTGCCAGAACCATACGGCTACCTACCACTACCGCATCAGCAATCGCAGATACCTCACGTGCAGTCTCGGCATCTTTCACGCCAAATCCCACGCCAATAGGCAAATCAGTACTACCACGGATTTCAGCCACACGTTTTTTTACTTCAACGATGTCAAGATTACCTGCGCCGGTAACGCCTTTAAGCGATACGTAATACAGGAAACCTGTTGCCTGCTTGACAATTAATTCGGTACGCGATGGCTCGGTAGTCGGGGACAGCAGAAAAATACTATCAATGCCGGCTGCCGCCAGTTGCTTATTGAAGTCTTCACACTCTTCAGGCGGGTAATCAACAGTCAATACGCCATCGACACCGGCTTCTTTGGCTAAATTCACAAACTGTAATACACCCATTGCCTCGATAGGGTTAGCATAGCCCATCAGAACAATGGGGGTTTTCTGATTGGTTTCGCGGAAATCTTTCACCATCGCCAGCACTTTGCGCAAGCCCATCTTATGCATCAACGCACGCTCACTTGCACGCTGAATCACCGGGCCATCTGCCATCGGGTCAGAAAAAGGCACGCCCAACTCAATCACATCGGCACCGGAGTCAACCAAAGCATGCAATAAAGGTACGGTCTGGTCTGGGTGTGGATCTCCAGCGGTGAAGTAAGGGATCAGCGCTTTTTTACCTTGCGCTTTTAATTCAGCAAAAACGGATTGAATGCGTGACATAGCAAAAAATTCTTTTTTCTAATGGATGGGCTATTTATAGTCTGGACTAGCTAATTGGCTGCATCAGAGTGTGATGTTAGATAGCTTAGCAACGGTATTAATATCTTTATCACCGCGTCCTGACAGATTCACAAGCACCACTTGGTCCGGTGACATTGTTCTAGCCAGTTTTTCTCCATAAGCCAAGGCATGGCTTGATTCCATTGCCGGAATAATGCCTTCGGTACGACAGAGCTGGTGAAATGCATGCATGGCTTCGTCATCTGTGATCGCCACATATTCAGCGCGTTTGATATCTTTTAACCATGCATGCTCCGGGCCTACTCCCGGATAGTCGAGGCCAGCTGAGATAGAGTGTGTTTCAACGATATTGCCGTCTTCATCCTGCATCAGGTAAGTACGGTTGCCATGCAATACACCAATTGGGCTGTTCGCAGTTAGGGGAGCAGCATGGCTTCCGGTTTCAAGCCCATGCCCTGCTGCTTCTACGCCAATCAGGCGCACGCCTTCAACATCAATGTAGGGATAAAAAATCCCCATCGCATTGGAACCACCGCCCACACAGGCCACCACAGCATCAGGCTGGCGACCCATCATTTCCTGCATTTGCTGTTTGGCTTCAATACCGATCACCGCCTGGAAATCGCGCACCATCATCGGATAAGGATGCGGACCGGCAACTGTGCCGATAATGTAAAACGTATTGGAGATATTAGTAACCCAGTCACGCATTGCTTCATTCAGTGCGTCTTTCAGGGTTTTAGAGCCGCTTTCAACCGGGATAACTGTTGCACCCAGCAGTTTCATGCGAAATACATTAGGTGCCTGGCGTTTCACATCCTCGGCGCCCATGTAAACCACGCATTCCAGGCCCAAACGAGCAGCGATGGTTGCGGTTGCCACGCCATGCTGCCCTGCGCCTGTTTCTGCAATCACGCGCGGCTTACCCATACGTTTGGCCAACAAAGCCTGGCCTATGGTGTTATTGATTTTGTGCGCGCCAGTATGATTTAAATCTTCGCGCTTAAGATAGATCTGGGCACCGCCGATTTTATCGGACAAGCGCTTGGCATGATAAATCGGGCTTGGACGGCCAACAAAATGTTTGAGATCGTAAGCAAATTCAGCTAAAAACTCGGGATCATGGCGATACTTTTCATACATCAGCCGCAGCTCTTCCAGTGCTTCTACCAAAGTTTCCGCGACGAAAATTCCACCAAATGGACCAAAATGACCATGTTTATCTGGCATGTCATACACTTGCATGCGTTACTCCGTATATCGTTCTGTTATTCAAACCGCCCCAGTGCATACCTTCTCAACCTGCATTGCGTCTTGCATCGTATTGGGTAACCTGCTGCATAAATGCTGCTATTTTTTCTGGGGATTTAATCCCTTTTTGCGCCTCTACACCACCGCTCACATCCACGGCATAAGGCTGAACCTGTTGCAATGCATCAGCGACATTCAGAGGATTTAATCCACCAGCCAAAACCAGTGGTTTTTTTAACCCGGCAGGGATCAATCCCCAATCAAATGTCTGGCCTGTCCCCCCAACTGCTTTTTCTGAAAAAGTATCCAGCAATAAGGCGGAAGCCGACGCAAAATCAAGCTCGCATTGTACCAAACTTACATCCGGTTTGACGCGGATTGCTTTGTAATATGGCAGATTAAATTTCTCGCAATAGTCCGCCGCTTCGTCGCCATGAAACTGCAGGCAATCCAGAGAAGTTGTATCTATCACCTGTTGCACCTCGCTGGCAGAAGCATTCACAAAAAGGCCAACCTTACCAACATAAGGCGGTAAATTTTTAATGATAGCCTGCACCTGGGCTGCGCTTACAGCACGCGGACTTGGCGCATAAAAGACAAATCCGAGAGCATCAGCTCCGGCATCAATAGCCGCCCAAGCATCCTCCTGCCTGGTAATGCCACAAATTTTAACTCTGGTTCTTTTCATATGCCTCATGGACCTTATTTAGTCCCACTTTGTTTCACAGGGTGGCAGTTGCCAATGCGTATCATAGGTCACGCCCGTAAAGTACAAGCCATCCGGCATAAACGTGGGGGGTGAAAGCGTTCTATCTTTACGCTGGAGCAACTCAGCAAATTCGGCGACCGTCAGTTTGCCTTGACCGACATAGACTAATGCCCCGACGACATTACGTATCTGGTGTTGCAGAAAAGCATTTGCCTGAAAGCTGAAAACTATATGTTTGCCTTGCTGGTTTACTTCGGCACGGTGCATGGTGCGTATCGGGGAACTCGCCTGACATTCACTGGCGCGAAACGCACTGAAATCATGCTCGCCTAATAAGAATTCGGCGGCAAGTTGCATCGGTGCAATGTCCAGCGGTCTATGGTACCAGCCTACACGACCGTGCTGGCTCGCTGGTGCCACGGCATGGTTATAGAGCACATATTGGTAACTGCGTGCCTTGGCGCTAAATCGGGCATGAAAATCATCAGCGACTTCGCGCGCCCACAAGATGCGGATCCATGGTGGCAAATGCGCATTGGTACCACGAACCCAGGCACTTTGTGGCCGTGCTACCGTCGTTTCAAAATGGGCAACCTGCATTAACGCATGGACACCGGTATCAGTCCGGCCAGCCGCATGCAGCCTTACCGGTTCACCACCAACCATTGCTATGGCATGCTCAATTGCATCCTGTACCCCACGGCCATTAGGCTGGCTTTGCCATCCCTGAAAATAAGCACCATGATATTCAATGCCAATCGCAATTTTCATGGCGCATAGTATAAGGGCTGTCAGGTATAACACCTAATAGCGCAAAGCTTTGAATCAATATTTTCTTATTCGTGCTGGCTTTTGGCTGATCCATACCATTGCTATGCGTCAACTTCATCTTCAAACAAAAAGGCCGGAAAACCCGGCCTTGTTTTATGCAACTTTTGCAAGCAACTCACTAGCTCGTTGCCGCTGGCGTTCACCACCCTCGGTAAGCACTTCTTCGATCAATTCCTTGGCGCCTATCATATCTTCCATATCGATGTAGGCCTGGATCAAATCCAGCTTGGTATTAACCTCTTCTGGCTCACCATCAAACTCAACCAGGCTTTCCTCAGGCTTTTCTGTGACATCCAGTGAAATTTCAGGGAAAGCGGTCTCGGTACTGAAGGTTTCGGCAGGTACGCGGCTGAGCACTTCGTCATCCACATTGTCGAGGCGGATATCATCGATATCGAGTGCATCATCTTCTTCGGCAGTCTTGATAGTCTTATCATTTGGCCCTCCCAGCTCCAGCGAAAGCTCAGGTAGAGATTCAAACACAGCATCATCCGATGATAGCGTCTGCTCACCTGTCGCCTGTGTAGCAGCCTGATTATCTCTGACTGAACTTGAAGACTCGTCATCAAGATTCAGGGAGGGTAAGTCGAGCGCTTTTGGTGTTAGCTCTGCATCAACCACTGCATTTGGCGCCGATGTCTGCTCAATTGTTTCTTTTTCAGAGCTTCGTTCAAAGCGAAGTTCAGTATTAAGGTCTGGTTTCTCAGAGTCCTCGGACTGAGGTGCTTTTTCGTTAGCCAGAATATTTTCTTGCTGAACAGGCTCGATGATTAAATCGTCTGCAGGCGTTTCTAGCAATTCCGGCAAATTATCTGCAGGTTTGTTATCAGGATTATCAAAGTCTGTTTGTAATTCTGCAAATTTTTCCGGTTTAGTTTCTGTCAGTGCCGGTTTAGTTTCTGTCAGTGAGGGTTCAGTCAATGTATTTACGGTTGATGAATCTTCAGTCGAAACTTCTACGCCTGCATTGCCCGCATTATCAGTATTATTTTTTTTGCTATCATCAGATGGTTCGAATTCAAGCGCTGGCGCTTCAAAATTGAAGTGGTAGCCTTGATCTGCACTATCTGCTTCAACCACGGGTGTTTCGAGGCCGGTATTATCAAGCGCCGGCATCTGGTAAAGTGAATTTTCAGGATCCAGCTTCTGCCCCATCGCCACTACTTTGGACCAGGTCTGGTCATTAGGGCCGACATTGGCGTAAATCTCCCCAGCCAATGATTCAAATGCTCCCTTGTTAGCCGTGCTTTGGTAAATTTCAAGCAGCTTTAACTTGAGCTCCTGACGTTCGGGATCTTTTTGAATCGCATCCTTGAGAATTTCTTCTGCCTGCGCATCACGACCGTAAGCCATGTAGACTTCGGCTTCAGCGATCGGGTCGACATCGTGTGAGTCGATCATCCCGCCTACACCACTTTGCGAGAAGTCGGTCAAGAAAGAAGTGTCTCCAGAAGCAGCCTGCGTATCACCAAATACAGTGTTATTCTGCATTTCAGTCGCTGGGGAGGTCAGGATCGCATCTTCAAAGGTATCAATTTCTTTTTTACGGCGAATGCGGATCAGTGCCCAGATACAAATCAAGATAGGTAAAGCAATCAAGGCCCATGGCAATACGGGACTGATTCCTTTCAAGCGCGCCATCAGCACATGCATGAAAGAAAGCTGCTCTGCTTCAATAGCAGGCTCAACCGGAACAGGTTCTGTATTCGCTTTAGGCGAATCCTGAACAGCGGGTGCCGGTTTGCTTTCGGCGGGTACTGCAGGCGTTTCAGTGGCCTGAGTGGCAGATACTTCAGTTTTGGATTCCGGGCCTTGGGCTTCAGGTGTTTTGGTATCAGGAGCCGTAGCTTGTGCAGCATTTTTCTCCGCCTGCGCCATGGCATTATTTTTCATCTCTACCAGTTTTTTCATGTCGGCGACTTGTTTTTCAAGCGCTGCGGCACGCGATTGCTCTTCCTTGATAGCGTTTTCTTTAGCGATGGCTTCTTCCTTGGCAGCATTTTCCGAAGTTTTAGAAGCGGCTTTATCGGTTTGGGTGCCAGACTTTTCATCGCCGGCAGACAGCTTCAGTGTATCTTTGCCTGCTGGTATTTGTGGTACCGGCTTGTCCTGTGCACTACCAATTTTGCCAGCGGATTGCTGGGTGTTACCGCCAGTTTCACTGGCAGCAGATTTTTCCACTACATTGGACAAGGCATTTTTATACGCCAGCCAATTTGTATTGTGTTCGGCCACCAGATTTTTGGCTTGCTGGTTGCTGATGGCATTTAAAGTGTCTTGATCCGGCATGCGGATGATCTTGCCCACTTTCAAACGGTTCATGTTTTTACCATCAAACGCATCCTGGTTTGATCGGTAAAGCGCCGCCAGCATTTGCTCGACACTGACGTTATCCGGTTTCATTTGCCGCGCGATGGCATACAGCGTATCACCTCGGTCAGTGGTGAGTGGGTCCGGCGTATCAACGTTTTCAGCTGATGGTTCAGGTTTGGGCGTTGGCTTGGGAGCCACGGCACGGTTAGCTGGCGACTTTTTCGAAGCAGGCTTGCTTGTAACAGGCTGTTCAATGTCGGCTGCAGGCACCGTTTCCACTTTAGGTGTTTGAGCGGGGGCTTGTGGTTGACCGGTGACGGGCAACCCTGATGATTCAGACACGTAGTTAGAATTAAATCCAGGAGGGTCCAGCAAGAGGGTGTATTCTTTGACCAGTCGCCCGGTCGGCCAATCTACCTGGATCAGCATATCCAGGAAAGCTTCGGTAATCGGTTGTGAACTGGTAAGCTTGAGGATGGGCTGACCCTTGCTATTGTTGCCCACCTCAATCTGAATATATGGGTAAGAAGCAGGTTTTTCCAGCATCTGATCCTGGTACACCTGATCAGCGGCTAGCGCGGCCTGGATACTATTTAATTCGCCTGGCGCAACCGCCAGCAATTCAATTTCTGCATTTAGTGGCTCCCCCAGTTTTGAAGTGGAGGTCATTGTTCCCAGACCTGCAGCGTGCGCAACAATTGCTGCGCTCAAGCTCAACCCCAGACTTAATGTAAAGGCTAATTTTTTTAATTTAAATTTAGGCACCGTTTAACCCTTGTCATTCATGGCGATTGTCAACATAGCATCAATCAGTAAGCCACGCAAGCACGCCAATTGCCACCCTGCTTGCCACAAACTTACCTTGCTTGGACTCTATCATCCATTAAACCTGAATGCATGCAAAACAAAAGCCCGAAAAGACCATGATTTTATTAACAAATCATGGCTTTACGGGCTGCAATTTAATTAATTACTTAAGCTTCAACCAGAATACGTAACATACGACGCAGAGGTTCTGCTGCACCCCAGAGTAACTGGTCGCCAACGGTAAAAGCTGACAGGTATTCGCCACCCATGGCCAGCTTGCGCAAACGGCCAACCGGGGTTGTTAACGTACCCGTCACGGCCGCTGGCGTTAATTCACGCATGCTGACTTCGCGCTCATTAGGAATCACTTTGGCCCACTGGTTGGCTTCTGCCAGCATCTGGTTGATTTCATCCAGCGGCAGATCCTGGCGCAACTTCAGGGTTAAGGCTTGTGAATGGCAACGCATTGCACCAATGCGCACGCACAGACCATCAATCACAATCGGGTTGGCTTCACGGCCCAGAATCTTGTTGGTCTCTACACCGCCCTTCCATTCCTCCTTGCTTTGGCCGTTACCCAGATCCTTATCAATCCACGGGATCAGGCTACCAGCCAAAGGCACGCCAAAATTAGAAATAGGTAAATCAGCGCTCCGAATAGTATCGGCTACAGTTTTATCAATCTCAAGAATCGCAGAAGCAGGATCGCCCAACAGATTCGCCGCTGATGCATGAATCACGCCCATTTGTGAAATCAACTCACGCATGTTTTGCGCACCGGCACCTGAAGCTGCCTGATAAGTCATCGAAGTGGCCCATTCCACCAGATCCGCCTTGAACAGACCGTTCAAAGCCATCAGCATCAGGGAAACCGTACAGTTACCACCAATCCAGTTTTTGCCGCCCTGGCTCAATGCATCCTTGATCACATGCATATTGACCGGGTCAAGAATCACCACTGCATCTTTTTCCATACGCAAAGTAGAAGCGGCATCAATCCAGTGACCATTCCAGCCACTACTCCGCAACTGCGGAAAAATCTCGCTGGTGTAATCACCGCCCTGGCAAGACACAATCGCATCCATCTTGCTCAGTTCAGCAATATCCTTGGCATCTTTTAGCGCAGGCGAATCCTTGCCAACCTTGGGAGCAGCTCCACCCGTTTGTGATGTAGTGAAAAACTGCGGATCAATATCTGCAAAATCGCTCTCTTGCACCATGCGTTGCATGAGCACAGAGCCCACCATACCGCGCCAACCTACAAACCCTACTTTTAACATGTGATCTCGTTATTCTCGCCGGTCATCCCAGCATCAAAACATTATTCGGAGGCCTTTTTCTGCACAGCTTCACCAGCTTTTTCCATATCCTTGCCCACACCGTTCATGGTATTGCAACCTGCCAACACCATCGTCACAACCAATAGCATCATTAACATTTTCATTTATTTTCTCCTTAAAATTAATCTCTGAAATTACCAAACTTCAACGGAAAATCCGTCACACTCTTTTTAACATACGCAATGGCATCCTGCAATAAATCGCGCTTAGCACCATTAACCCGCACTGTATCGCCTTGAATAGTGGCTTGCACTTTCATTCCGCTGTCTTTGATCAGCTTGGTGATTTTCTTGGCTAAGTCGCTATCAATACCATCTTGCACGCGCAGATCCTGTTTCACCTTGTTACCTGAGACTTTTTGTACGTCCTTGTGTTCAAGTCGCTTGGAAGACTCCGGTTCTTTCTTTTCCATTGCTGGAAGCAAAATATCTTTTATCTGGTCCAGTTGAAAATCATTGTCACCAAACAAGGTAATGACCTTGTCTTTTTCGTTAAATTCGACTTTGGCAGATGTACCTTTGAAATCGTAACGATTGGTGATCTGTTTAATTGAAGCATCAATCGAGTTTTTTAAGTTGACCATATCAACTTCAGAAGTAATATCAAAACTGGGCATCTTTGAAAACCTTTCAAGCGATGGCAGAGCAAGGCGTTAGCGCGCAGGCAGTACATTAAGTACGACAAGCGCTAACAACACCGCTCTGCCGAGCAATCACACAATTATTCGAAATGGCAAACGTAGTCTACAGTCTCTAACACTTCAATATCAAAAGACGAATTACCCGCCACAGTGAATTTCTCACCTGCTTTATAAGTGGTCCAGTTTTCTTCATCTTTCAAGCGCACTTTACAGACACCATCATTAATTTCCATCAATTCTGGCGAGCCGGTATTGAAGGTCAAAGTGCTCGGGAAAATTACACCCACGGTACAGCGTGTACCGTTCGGAAACAGCACAGTGTGGCTCACACACTTGCCATCAAAATAAACGTTTGCTTTCTTTTTAACGCTGACATTATCAAATTGTGCCATTTTAAATTCCTGATTAATTTCAATGTGTCGCCAATAAAAGCGCGACTATATCACACCTGAAAACTGAGCGAGCGCGATGCAATGCAAGGCGCGCTCTGCCCGTTTACATCGCAGCCACGATCTGATCACCCATTTCAGAACAGGAAACACGCTTGGTGCCCTCTTCATAGATGTCACCGGTACGGTAGCCTGCTGCCAACACTTTCTTCACTGCGTTTTCAATGCGGGTCGCCGCAGCTTCGTTATCAAAGCTGTAACGCAACATCATGGCCGCAGACAAAATAGTCGCAATCGGGTTCGCCAGGTTTTTACCAGCGATATCCGGCGCAGAACCGTGTGATGGCTCGTACAAGCCCTGCTTGCTCTCATTCAGCGAAGCAGACGCCAGCATGCCAATCGAGCCAGTCAGCATGGAAGCTTCATCTGACAAGATATCGCCAAAGATATTGCCCGTCACCATCACATCAAACTGTTTAGGATTGCGGATCAACTGCATGGCTGCGTTATCCACGTACATATGGCTCAATTCCACTTCCGGATACTCTTTCGCGACATCAATCACAATCTCTTTCCAGAATTCAGTAGTTTCTAGTACGTTAGCCTTGTCTACTGAACACAGTTTTTTCCCGCGTTTCATGGCGATTTCAAACGCCACATGCGCAATGCGACGCACTTCCGGCTCGCTGTAGATCATGGTGTTGAAACCTTCACGCACGCCTTCTTCATTAGTCCGAATGCCACGTGGCTGGCCGAAATAGACATCACCGGTCAATTCACGCACGATCATGATATCAAGGCCGGCAACTACTTCCGGTTTCAAGGTTGACGCATTCGCCAGCTCAGGGAATAGCACAGCCGGACGCAGATTGGCAAACAAACCCAAGTCTTTACGAATAGCCAGTAATCCGCGCTCAGGACGCAATGGGCGGTCTAAAGTGTCATACTGCGGGCCACCAACAGCGCCCAGCAACACGGCATCCGCAGCCCTACAGATTTTCTGCGTAAATTCAGGGTATGGGTGACCGTACTGGTCATAAGCCTGACCGCCCAAAGGAGCCTCAGTGAAAGTCATGTCCAGGCCGTCTTTTTTCAATACTTCCAGCACGCGCAAGGCTTGTGCAACGATTTCAGGGCCGATGCCGTCACCGGGTAAAACTGCAATATTTAATGCCATTTTTAAAGAATTCCTTTTTTTAAAAATTTTCAGACCGCAAACCGTCGCGAGCGCTTTATATTCAAGGCGCACGGCGCGCATGAAATGAGACAGTACGATAAGTACGGCGAGTTTCAGAGCACCGCGCAACGCAGAAGATAAAGTGCGCAGCAGGTTTTAGGCGAATAGCCAGGGTTGGGCGGCTTTATGTTTGATCTCAAATGCCTTGATCTCATCCGCATGCTGCAAGGTCAGGCCGATTTCATCGAGGCCATTCAGCAGGTTGTGCTTACGGGTCGGGGTGATCTCAAAGCTGAATGACTGACCTGAAGGCGTAGTCACCGTTTGTGAAACCAGATCGACGTTCAGCGAGTAACCCTCATTTGCCAGGCACTCTTTGAACAGGATATCTACTTGTTCGGCTGAAGCGACTATCGGCAAGATACCGTTTTTGAAACAGTTATTAAAGAAGATATCGGCAAAACTAGGCGCAATAATCACGCGGAAACCCTGGTCTTCAATCGCCCATGGCGCATGCTCACGTGATGAGCCACAACCGAAATTATCACGCGCCAGCAATACTTGCGCACCTTGATAGCGCGGCTGGTTGAGCACGAAATCCTTATTCAAAGGACGTGTGCTGCAATCCATGCCAGGTTCGCCATAGTTGGTATAACGCCATTCATCGAACAAGTACGGGCCAAAGCCTGAACGTTTGATGGATTTCAGGAATTGCTTTGGAATAATCGCATCAGTATCGACGTTTGCGCGATCCAGAGGACAAACCAGGCCGTTAATAGTGGTAAATGCTTTCATAGGGTGTTCTCCTTTATACGCTGCGCACATCAACGAAATGACCGGCAATCGCAGCTGCTGCTGCCATTTCCGGGCTCACCAGATGCGTGCGTCCACCAGGGCCCTGACGGCCTTCAAAGTTACGGTTAGAGGTTGAAGCACAGCGCTCACCCGGCTCCAGGCGGTCAGCATTCATAGCCAGGCACATGGAACAGCCTGGCTCACGCCATTCAAAACCTGCATCAATAAATACTTTGTCCAGGCCTTCAGCCTCGGCCTGGCGTTTCACCTGGCCGGAACCAGGCACTACCATCGCCAGTTTGATATTGCCAGCAACTTTTTTGCCTTTGGCAACACTGGCTGCAGCGCGCAGATCTTCAATACGTGAGTTGGTACAGGATCCAATAAATATTTTATCCAGCCGAATTTGATCAAGCGGTGTATTGGCATCCAGTCCCATGTACTTCAGGGCATTTTCGATACTGGTACGCTTGGTCGCATCGCCTTCCTGTTGCGGATCCGGCACATTCGATCCGATCGGCAACACTTGTTCAGGCGAAGTACCCCAGGTCACTTGTGGCGCGATTTCAGCACCTTTCAGTTCAACTACCGCATCATATTGTGCATCTGCATCGGATTGCAGAGTTTTCCAGTACGCCACCGCCCTGGTCCAGTTTTCACCTTTGGGGGCATGCAGACGGCCTTCAAGATAAGCAGCGGTTTTCTCATCCGGTGCCACAATACCGGCACGTGCACCTGCTTCGATCGCCATATTACACAGCGTCATACGGCCTTCCATGGATAAACCACGGATGACTTCGCCACCAAACTCAATCGCATAACCAGTACCGCCGGCGGTACCTATTTTGCCGATAATCGCCAGCGCAACGTCTTTAGCAGTCACGCCTTTACCAAGCTGACCATCCACTTTCACCAGCATGCGTTTGGACTTTTTAGCCACCAGTGTTTGCGTAGCCATCACATGCTCAACTTCAGAAGTGCCTATGCCATGTGCAAGCGCACCAAATGCACCATGGGTTGAAGTATGGCTATCGCCACACACCACTGTCATACCAGGCAGGGTCGTACCGTTCTCAGGCCCGATCACATGGATAATGCCTTGATCCTTGTTTTTGAAAGGAAAATACACCAAGGCACCAAATTCCTTGATATTGCTATCCAGTGTTTCCACCTGCAGGCGCGAGATTGGGTCTTCAATCCCTTTATCCCAATCTTTGGTCGGCGTGTTGTGATCAGGGTTAGCCACGATGGATGAATTGCGCCATGGCTTACGGCCAGCGATGCGGAGCCCTTCAAAGGCTTGCGGGCTGGTGACTTCATGCACCAGATGGCGATCGATATAAATCAGACAGGTGCCGTCTGGTTCCTCACGCACCACATGTGAATCCCATAATTTGTCGTATAGCGTTTTGCCTGCCATGACTGTTCCTTTCAAATCCAAGCTATCAAATCTTAATAAATTGATAAAACACGCGCAGAATACCTAAATTTTAATACCCTTACAAGAAGATGATTTATACTAGTATTGACACTAATAGGATAATAAAATCAAATGGATACAAGACGTCAGGAACTGGCTGAATTTCTGCAAGCTATGCGCCAGCGCGGCAGTCCTGAAGAATTCGGTTTTCCCTCAGGCTCTCGCCGCCGCACACAAGGCCTGCGTCGTGAAGAAGTCGCGCAATTGGCGGGCATCAGTGCCACCTGGTATACCTGGATTGAACAGGCACGCGAAATCAATGTGTCGTCAGAAGCCTTGGACAGACTAGCGACTGCTTTAAAACTCAGCAAAACCGAGCGCAGTTATTTATTTGATATGGCCGACCGGCGTGATCCGCAGGCGCATCAGAGCGAAGTCGATACCGCCCCTGAAACATTAGTGGGTATCTTAAATCAGATACAGGTTCCCGCTTACATCATGGGTCGCACGTGGGATATCCTGGCCTGGAATCAGGCCGCTACCAACCTGTTTAGCGGATTGCTGGATATTCAATGGCCCGAAGGTCAGCACCCTAACCTGCTGCGGTTTGTGTTCGCCAATCCTGCCGCCAGGCAATTTGTTGTTAACTGGGAGATGCGTAGTCGCCGCCTTGTCGCCGAATTCAGGGCCGATTGCCGTTCGCGGTTGGAAGAACCGGAAGTGAAACAGCTGGTGGATGAACTCAGTACCAGCAGCGCTGAATTTGACCGCTTCTGGAAACAGCATGATGTGCTGGAAAGACAAGGCGGAAAACGTGAATTTCAGCATCCTGATTTAGGATTGATCCAGTTTCAGCAAGTGACATTGAGACTGGTTGAACAGGAGCAACTTAAACTGGTGTTACTGCAACCCACCTAACAATGAATGCAATTACACCTTTTTCGTCTTGAAAAGCTTGTATTCAATCGCATCTTTTAATGCCAACCACGAAGCTTCGAGAATGTCTGATGAGACGCCTATCGTGGTCCAGTTGGTCTGCTGGTCAGTAGATTCGATCATGACCCGCACTTTAGCCGCCGTGGCCAGGTTCGAATCCAGCACACGTACTTTATAATCTATCAGTTTGATGTCTTTGATGATGGGGTAAAAAGGTTCCAGTGCTTTGCGCATCGCCTTATCCAGTGCATACACCGGCCCATCACCATAAGCGGTCACTTCCGCTTCCTGGTTATCTACATAAATATGCACGGTAGCAGAAGAGTTGATGCCATTTATCGATGGTTCATGAATGTACACACTATATTGTTTCAACCTGAAAAACGGTTGAAACTTACCCAGCAGCTTTTGCATCAGCAAATCAAATGAGCTTTCTGCACTCTCAAACTGGTAGCCTTCATGCTCCAGTGCTTTCAGGTGTTCAAGTATCTGGATAGCCTCATCAGACTCTTTGGTCAGGGTCGGATCTATCTGTTGCAGTTTATTCAGGATCGCCCCGCGCCCTGCCACCTCAGACACCAGAATATGGCGTTCATTGCCGACCATATGCGGGCTGACATGCTCATAAGACTTGGGGTTTTTATTCACAGCATCAATGTGCATACCGCCTTTGTGAGAAAAAGCATCGTGGCCGACATAGGGTGCTTTATCATTAAAAGTGACGTTTGCGACTTCGCTTACAAAGCGCGCAGCGGCTGTAAGTTCAGCCAGCTGGGCTGAAGAAATGCATTCACGCCCTAGTTTCAGCTGCACGTTTGGAATGATGGACACCAGATTGGCATTGCCACAACGCTCACCTATGCCATTGATGGTGCCTTGTACCTGCACTGCACCTGCTTGCACCGCAGCGACAGAATTTGCCACTGCCATCTCGCAATCATTATGGCAATGAATACCGATTTCTAAACTGGGGAAACGCGTAACAACTGTTTGGGTGATTTCAAAAATCTCGTTGGGAAATGTCCCGCCATTGGTATCGCACAATGCCAACACATTCGCACCGGCATCAGCCGCTGCCTGCAAGGTATTCAATGCGTACTCGGGATTTGCTTTGTAGCCATCGTAGAAGTGCTCGGCATCGAACACAATCTCTTTATTTTGCGCTTTGAGAAAGGCAATCGTGTCGCCTATCATCGCCAGGTTTTCCTCCAGCGTGGTACGCAGGATATCGGTCACCTGGTAATCCCAACTCTTGCCAAAAATAGCGACCGCTTGGGTATTGGCTGATAACAGGGACTGCAGGTTTTTATCTTCGGCAGCTGTAATCCCAATTCGGCGCGTGCTGCCAAACGCAATGATCTTGGCGTGTTGTAAATTCAGCTCGCCGACGCGTGCGAAAAACTCTAAATCTTTTGGGTTGGAACCGGGGTTGCCGGCTTCGATGTAGCCTATGCCTAACTTGTCCAGGCGTTGCACGATTTTGAGTTTATCCTCGACTGAAAATGAAACACCCTGCGCTTGTGCTCCATCGCGCAGGGTTGAATCATAAGCAATCACACGTTGCCTGGACATAAGGATTATTTGTTTGCGGTCATTTTTTGCGGTTATGCAAATTCGCTGCAATACGCATACGCAAAGCATTCAGCTTGATAAAGCCGCCGGCATCTTTCTGGTCGTAGGCGCCTTTGTCATCCTCAAAGGTAGCAATAGTAGAGTCAAACAGCGAATCTGTTTTACTGTCACGGCCTACCACAATCACATTGCCTTTATACAGCTTCACGCGCACCCAGCCATTGACTGTCGCTTGCGTGTGGTCGATTAATGTTTGCAGCGCAAGACGCTCCGGGCTCCACCAGTAACCGTTGTAGATCAGGCTGGCGTAGCGTGGCATTAAATCATCTTTCAGGTGCGCGACTTCGCGGTCCAGTGTGATGCTTTCAATCGCACGGTGTGCCTTGAGGATGATGGTACCGCCAGGGGTTTCATAGCAGCCACGTGACTTCATACCGACATAACGGTTTTCCACCAGATCCAGGCGGCCAATGCCGTGTTTGCCACCAATACGGTTAAGTTCTGCCAGGATTTCATGCGCTTTCAAGGCTTTGCCATTCAGGGCTACGATATCGCCGTTCTTGAATTCGATATCCAGGTATTCAGCGCCATCAGGCGCTTTCTCAGGCGACACTGTCCAGCGCCACATATCTTCCTCGGCTTCGGCAGAAGGGTCTTCCAGGTGACGGCCTTCGTAAGAAATATGCAGCAAATTAGCATCCATAGAATATGGACTGCCGCCTTGCTTATGCTTCATTTCAACCGGGATGCCATGTTTTTCGGCGTAAGCCAGCAGTTTTTCGCGGGACAACAAATCCCATTCACGCCACGGGGCGATGATCTGGATATTCGGGTTAAGCGCATAAGCACCCAGTTCAAAACGCACCTGATCGTTACCTTTACCGGTCGCACCATGTGAAATGGCATCGGCTTTGGTTTCATTAGCGATTTCAATCAGGCGCTTTGCAATCAATGGACGTGCGATAGACGTACCCAGCAGGTATTCGCCTTCATATACAGTATTGGCACGGAACATAGGAAACACGAAGTCACGCACAAACTCTTCGCGCAGGTCATCAATGTAGATTTCCTTGACGCCAAACTTTTGCGCTTTCTCGCGCGCCGGTTCCAGCTCTTCACCCTGGCCCAGATCAGCAGTAAATGTCACCACTTCACATTGATAGGTGTCTTGCAACCACTTCAAGATCACGGAAGTATCCAACCCGCCGGAGTAGGCCAATACCGCTTTTTTAATATCGCTCATTTAAATAAATCCCAAACTGAAATCATCAGGCTTGTTTTATCAAGCCACTTTTCCCAATAATAAATATTCCATCAACGCTTTTTTGGTATGCCGCCTGTTAACACTATGGCCGCCAAGCTTAACCTAAAGATTAGCTCGCGCCGAAACAGCTTGCAAATCTTAAGCTAGCGCTTAAAGAATTTTTCCCAGCAGAAGGTACTCCATGAGTGCCTTCTGCGTGTGCAACCTGTTTTCAGCTTCATCCCAGACCACGCTTTGTGAACCATCAATCACTTCTGCAGAAACCTCCTCACCACGATGGGCAGGCAGGCAATGCATAAACAATGCATCCGCTTTCGCTACGCGCATCATGTCGGCATCGACTTGCCAGTCGGCAAAGTCTTTACGGCGCTCTTCATTTTCAGCTTCAAAACCCATGCTGGTCCAGACATCGGTCGTTACCAGGTCAGCGTCACGTGCCGCTTCCATCGGGTCAGCAAACGACTCGAAATGGTCAGTGCCGTAAAGATTGGCACGCTCAAACTCGACTTCGTAGCCTGGAGGTGTTGACACATGCACGTTGAAATCCAGTACTTCAGCGGCTTGCAGCCAGGTATTGCAAACATTGTTGCTGTCCCCGATCCAGGTCACAGTTTTGCCCTGGATAGAACCACGGTGCTCAATGAATGTAAAAATATCCGCCAGTATTTGGCAAGGGTGATATTCATTGGTCAAACCATTAATCACCGGCACACGTGAGTTCTGGGCAAAGCGCTCGATGATGCTTTGCTCAAAAGTTCGGATCATGACGATATCGCTCATACGTGAAATCACTTGCGCCGCATCTTCCACCGGTTCGCCACGGCCCAACTGAGAGTCGCGTGTATTCAGGTAAATGGCTGAACCGCCCAGTTGCTGCATACCTGCTTCAAACGACAGACGCGTACGCGTGCTGGCTTTTTCAAAAATCATGACCAGCGTTCTATCCACTAATGGCCAGTATTGTTTGTAATTTTTGAACTGGGATTTAATCCATTTGGCGCGCGCAAAAATATGCTCTATCTCATCACGCGCTAAATCGTTAAATTGCAAAAAGTGTTTGATACTCATGATATTTCAGCGCCAGTTACTTCACGCGCTTGCCTTTAAAAAATTCAAAATCAGGGGAGCGAGTCTATTAACTAACTCTTCGGCCTCTTGCTTGGTCATGACCAGTGATGGCAGCAAGCGGATGACTTTTTCAGAAGTCACGTTAATCAATATCTTTGCCGCCAAGCCCTGTTTAACCAGCTCGGCACAAGGCCTATCCAGCTCAACACCTATCATCATGCCGGCATTACGTATCTGGACGATGCCTTTCTGGCCTTTTAATGCATCAGTGAGCAACTGGTTAATGTAATTACCTACAGTCTCTGCGTTTTCGCGCAGGTTTTCTTCGGCGATAATATTCAGCGTCGCCAGCCCGGCGGCAGTTGCCAGTGGGTTGCCACCAAACGTTGAACCGTGCTTGCCCGGGCTAAAAGTATCAGCCGCTGCACCACGCGCTACACAAGCGCCAATTGGCACGCCAGAACCCAGGCCTTTAGCCAGTGTCATCACGTCAGGCACAATCCCCGTATGCTGGAAAGCGAACCAGGTGCCTGTTCTGGCAATACCGGACTGTACTTCATCCAGCATCAGCAACCAGCCATTCGCATCACAGATCTCGCGTAAGCCCTGAAAGTAGGTTTTCAGGCTGGCGGGAATATGCACGCCACCTTCACCCTGAATCGGCTCCACCAGGATAGCCACCACATTGTTTTTATGTGAAGCGATGGTTTTGATGGCTTCCAGGTCATCAAACGGCACACGCAAAAAGCCACTGACCAAAGGTTCAAAACCTGCTTGCACCTTGCGGTTACCGGTAGCAGACAAAGTCGCCATGGTCCTGCCGTGGAAGCTATGGTCCATCACGATAATTTCAGGATGATCTATACCCTTGTTGTGCCCATACAAACGCGCCAGCTTGATCGCAGCTTCGTTCGCTTCGCAACCTGAGTTACAGAAAAAGATCTTATCCATGCCGGAAATTTCAGCCAGCTTATCTGCCAGTGCTGACTGCTCGGCGATCTGATAAATATTGGAGACATGGATCAAACGGGCGACTTGCGCATTGAGTGCGGCGGTAAATTTCGGGTGTGCATGACCAAGACCATTCACAGCCACGCCAGACAGCGCGTCGAGGTAGCGATCACCGGCGGTGTCTGTCAACCAGACACCTTCGCCTTTGACAAACGTTACCGGCTGCCTGCCATAGGTGTTCATTAAATGTTCGGAATGCATTTCAAACCCTTTTTCAAAAAACAAAACGGCGGCTCAAGCCGCCGTAAACGTCTTGAACCTTCTAAAATCCTAATACTGCCCTATGACTCAATCCATTAGCCATAAAAAACAACATCGGCAAGGAGAGCATCATGTTTGTACGTGATGCCAGCATAGCTACACGTCGCGCTTTATTCTTGGCTGAATCATTAGCAGGCACTATACCTAAAATCTTTTTCTGGTTCGGCCAGATAAATACCCAGACATTGATCAGCATGATGGTGCCTAACCATGCACCCACACCAATCACTTCAAAACCATTGCGCAGCATGAAAGCATCACCCATATGCGCGCCCAGCAAAGCAGCACCAGCCAGCCAGGTCACCACGGCAGACCAGCGGAACCAGAGCAATGCCCTGGGTGCCACATGTTTGCTGATGCCAGCAGCCGTGCCATCCGCCGCCGCGTCTTTCAAGGCAGCCATCTGCACCAGGTTAAAATAATACAGCAGACCTATCCAGGTAATGCCTGCCAGGAAATGTATCCATCGTGCCAGAGCCGGTACCAGTTCCATGGTTTAGCCTCCGACCGCGATAAAGTTCTTAAGGAAAAACACCAGTGCCAGAGTTAATAACAACCCTGAAATGATAGTACCTGCGACAGATTCCAATGGATTTTTCATACTTTCCCCCTTGTATGTAGCCATGTTTATAGTGAATATTGCATGCCCTATTAAAAGCAAATAAGACGCAAATTCCGGTCATTTCACCCGCCCTTTAATACAGGCATTTTTTGTTGTGAAATCACAGTTTGGCGAATGCTGGAGATTACCGCAAAAGTCTTGATTTGACAAGTTGGCAAGCCTGATGCAGCCCTGCCAAACCGATTTCGCAGATGATGGCTGGACTTTTTCGATTTATAATGCGCGACGGCATTATGATTGTGCGTTTGAAACTCAAGCGCCTCCCTATGAGGAACTCACACACCATGGCAACAAACCATATCGATGTATTGCTTGTTGGCGGCGGCATTATGAGCGCTACCCTGGCTATTCTTCTGCATCGTCTGGACCCTGCACTAAAGATTTGCATGGTGGAACAGTTGGAAGATGTAGCCCTGGAAAGCTCGGACGCCCTGAACAATGCGGGTACCGGCCATGCCGGTTATTGTGAGCTGAATTACACTCCAAAAACCAAAAATGGTGACATTGAGATTCGCCGCGCGCTTGAAATCAATGCAGCGTTTGAAGTGTCGCTGCAATGCTGGTCAACCCTGGTGAAAGAAGGCGTATTGAACGCCGATGATTTTATACAGCGCGTGCCACACCTGAGCGCAGTATGGGGAGAACAAAGCAGCGCGTTTTTGCGGCAACGTCACGCCCTGCTCAAAGCGCATCCGCTATTTGCTGAAATGCAATGGAGCAACCAGGAAAAAAAACTTAATGAATGGATGCCACTGATGATGGCTGGCCGCAGGCAAGCAGATCATATGTCTGCCACCCATGTCGGACATGGCTCTGATGTCAACTTCGGTGCTTTAACGAGGCAACTGGTCGCGTATTTAAAAACACGTCCTAATTTCACCTTGCTGACCCAATCGCGCGTCAGCAAACTGAAGCAGCAGCACCTTAAAGAACAAAGTGCGTGGCAGGTGCACATTCAGCACTTAACTTCAGGGCAAACGCAATCGTATGACGCCTCGTTTGTTTTCCTGGGTGCTGGCGGCGGCGCATTGCCGCTCTTGCAGCAATCCGGCATCCCTGAAGCGCAGGGCTATGGCGGCTTTCCGGTCAGCGGACAATGGCTGATCTGCAATAATTCTGCACTGATCAATAAACACCATGCCAAGGTCTACAGCCAGGCTGCAGTTGGCGCGCCACCGATGTCTGTTCCGCATCTGGATACACGCATGATCCACGGAAAACCGGCACTGCTATTTGGCCCTTATGCAGGTTTCACTACCCGCTTCCTCAAGCAAGGCTCACGCTTAGACCTGGCCAAATCGGTCAAATTCAAGAATATCAAAAGCCTGCTGGGTGTATGCCGGCACAATGTAGACCTGACAAAATACCTGATTAAAGAAGTATTCCAGGGCCACGAAAAACGTATGAATGCACTACGCGTATTTTTGCCGGAAGCGAATAGCCATGACTGGAAGCTGGCGCATGCCGGCCAGCGGGTACAGATCATCAAACGCTGCCATCAACACTGGGGTAAGCTGGAGTTTGGTACTGAAATTGTGGCTTCTGCCGATGGCAGCCTGGCAGCATTGCTAGGCGCATCGCCAGGCGCATCAGTGAGTGTCAAAGCCATGCTGGATGTACTCGAACGCTGTTTTGGCGACCGTATGCAAACGCCAGCCTGGCAAGACACATTGAAAGCACTGATTCCCTCTTACGGAGAATCGCTGATTGAGGATGCAAACCTGCTTGGCCGTGTTCGGCGAGATACATTGAGCACATTAAAGCTTGCGCCATAGGCTATTGATTTTTCAAACAAAACTCACTTATTTGAAGTCATGAGCTGCTTACGGATGATAAGAAAAATTGAATTTCATAGCCAATGTCATGGTCCAGCCTACAAATACTTAAAAATGAAAGCCCATTTGTTGATGCCTTATTTTTCATTGTCTCATTCAAATTTTCCAGCCTTCAACCTGCCTCTTTGTGCAAAGACCTCTGCGTTATTTGCCAGCCTGGTGCTAGCTGGCTGCCAGGCAACAGAAGCGCAAAATACGCCTTCACAAACACCAGATTTCGGTGAGAACGTCATTATCATGGATCCTTCCATGCCCTCGAGTGATATCCAGAACAAACTGGATGCCATATTCAAACAGCAGGAAGCTAACCAGTTCGGCCCTGAGCGCTATGCGGTATTGTTCAAGCCTGGCGTTTACCATAACAAAGTCAGGTTAGGGTTTTATACCCAGCTATTAGGTCTGGGGCAGTTTCCCGATGATGTCATGCTGCAAGGCGGTATCCAGGTGGAAGCCTCCTGGCATGGCGGTGATGCCACGCAAAACTTCTGGCGCAGTGTAGAAAACCTTTCAGTGACGCCTGATAACGGCACCATGCAATGGGCGGTTTCACAGGCATCCCCTTTACGCCGCATCCATGTGCGCGGCAATATGTTGCTGGATGACAATGGCGGCTGGTCGAGTGGCGGATTTATGGCAGACAGCCTGGTTGATCAGGAGATCAATTCCGGTACCCAGCAACAATGGTTTACCCGCAACTCCACCCTGGGCAGCTGGACTAACCAAAACTGGAACATGGTTTTCGTAGGCGTAAAAAATGCGCCCGAAGCCAACAACTGGCCTACACCGCCTTATACTGTGGTTGTGCGCACGCCGCGGGTGAGTGAAAAACCATTTTTAAATATTGATAGCGTGGGCCATTACAGTGTCTTTATTCCGGCATTGCGAAAAGACACTCAGGGAGTCAGCTGGCAAGACAAACGCGTAGCAGGTAAAAGCCTGCCGTTAAACAAGTTTTATATTGCCAAAGCCAATAAAGATACCGCCAAAACCATCAATGCCGCATTGGGCACGGGCAAACATTTATTGCTGACACCAGGCATTTACAAACTAGATGCCCCAATCCAAATAAAAAAACCGAATACGGTAGTGCTGGGATTAGGCATCGCCACCCTGTTGCCTACTTCTGGCAATATCGCAATGACAGTGGCCGATGTGGATGGCGTCAAAGTCAGCGGCGTACTATTTGATGCCGGTGAAAAGAATTCTGACATATTGCTACAGTTGGGCGACAAGAAAACGGCTGTCAGCCATGCGCAAAACCCGAGCACCTTGCATGACGTATTTTTCAGGGTTGGGGGTGCCAGCGTCGGCAATGCCACACATAGTGTGATTGTGAACAGCAACCATGTCATAGGCGATAACTTATGGGTGTGGCGCGGCGACCACGGCAATGGCATAGGTTGGCAAACAAATAAAACCAAGCATGGCATTATCGTGAATGGTGATGACGTCACCATGTACGGCTTGTTTGTTGAGCACTTCCACAACTATCAAACCTTGTGGAATGGTGAGAATGGCGAAGTCTATTTTTACCAAAGTGAAGCGCCTTATGATGTGCCCAACCAGCAAGGCTGGATGAACGGCAGCACCAACGGTTATGCTTCTTATAAAGTCGCTGACCATGTCAAACACCACAAAGCCATCGGCATGGGGATTTACTGCTTCTTTGATGTGAATACCAGCGTCAAACTGCATAGTGCGATTGAAGCGCCAACCGGCCCGGACATTCACTTTGATCACATAACCAGTGTGTCGCTAGGCGGAACCGGGGAAATCACCCATGTGCTCAATGACCAGGGTGAAAAAGCTTATGACAAAAATTATGTATCCAGGATAGTCAGTCACTAAGCGCAGACTGGTCGCTTCCCCCTTTATCTAGAATCCAAACAATGAGCGGAAAATAATTAATATTTTCCGCTCATTGCATTTTTAGCGTTTGACTTTACGATCAAGGAAATTGTGCATTAACTTGCCGATTTCCTCGCCATCCTCTTCCAGAGCAAAGTGACCGCTATCGAGCAGGTGCAATTCAGCATTAGGTAGATCACGCAGGTAAGGCGTTGCCCCGGCAGCCGGAAAGATTTTGTCGTTCTTACCCCAGACTATCAACATGGGTGGTTGATGTTTACGGAAATACGCTTGCCATGCCGGGTAAAGCGGAGGATTCGTCCCGTAGCTATAGAACATCTCAACTTGAATATCCTTGTTTCCAGGGCGATCAAGGTAGGCCTGGTCTATTACCCATGTATCAGGGCTCACATGCCTAGCCGGGTCACGAAAGCCCTCCGTGTATTGCCATTTGGTAGCGCCAATTTCCAGCAGCGGGCGCAGCTTGGCTGCATTAGCTTCTGTTTTATCTTTCCAGTAGGCTTTGATCGGCTCCCAGAACGGATTATCTATCCCCTCTTGATATGCATTACCGTTTTGCACAACGATTGCAGTGATTTTTTCCGGGTGTGCAGCAGCCAGGCGGTAACCGATAGGTGCGCCATAATCCTGTACATAGAGGGTATAGTTGCTTAAACCGATCTTGGTGGTCAATTTGTCTACTACTGCAGCCAGGTTGTCGAAGCTATAACTGAACTTATCCATGGCTGGCTGATCGCTTTGACCATAGCCGGGATAATCAGGCGCGATGACGTGATAACGGTCAGCTAGTTGCGGTATAAGATTGCGGAACATATGTGACGAGGTTGGAAAGCCATGCAAAAGCAGGATTGTAGGCGCATTTTTAGGCCCTGCTTCGCGGTAGAATACTTTCACGCCATCGACGAATACCGTGTGATATGAAACAGCCGTTTCATTCTGGATAGCTTGCGTTGATGTTTCTGCCGCCGTTGCCTGATACACTGGCAAAACTGATGAAGTCATTAGCGCAGCCAGTAATACTGGAATTTGCACAGCAATTTTAAATTTTGTGTAGTTCATCATTTATCCTTTGTCATTGAGGTCGATAACCGAAGAAATTCGGGATGACTCAATGTAACCGGATAAGAATTTAAGAAAAACTAGCGGGAAATCAATACACTGTTTCGCTTAACGTAATAATGAACGACAGTAAGGCCTGGCCTTTCAATCCGGGCAAGCCTGTTTGCATGAATCAGGCTGTTTGCTGACCATACAAGCGCTGGTAAACACTACCCGCCTGGTTAACCAATGTCGCATGCTGGCCTTCTTCAATAATACGGCCAGCATCAAACACCAGTACACGATCAGCTTCTTTCACGGCGGACAAACGATGTGCGATGGTAATCGTGGTACGGCCACGCAAGAACACATGCATAGCCGCATGTAGCATGGCTTCAGTGTGTGTATCCAGCATAGACGTCGCTTCATCGAGGATAACAACTTGCGGCTGCTTGAGCATCATGCGCGCAATCGCCAGCCGCTGTCGCTGTCCACCTGACAAGCGCACGCCACTACGTCCAAGTTGCGAATCCAGCCGCTCTGGCAAATCACGGACAAATTGCGCCAACTGGGCTACTTCAAGTACCTGCCATAACTCATCATCAGAATAAGCCTGTTGCATGGAAAGGTTTTGCCGCACGCTATCATTGAATAACATGGGATGTTGCAGTACTACACCCACATGCTCACGCACCTGCGCATAGCCTAATTGCTCTATCGATTTTCCATTAAACAAAATCTGTCCATGGTTAGGCGCATACAAGCCGAGTAGCAATTGCACCAGGGTAGACTTTCCTGCACCGGAAACTCCAACCAGGGCGACCTGCTCCCCCGGCGCAATATCCAGGCTGACCTGATCAAGTATCGGGTCACCCTCCCCATAGGCGAACGTCACCTGTTTTAGCGTAATGGCGGCGGGCTGTTGGTCAGTGAAACCTTTTACTGCTGCCGGATAATGCGGCTCTTCATCTGCTTCCAGTACCTGGTTAATCCTGCTCAGAGCCGCTTTGGCTGCATAGTAGGAAAATTGCACATTGAGCAGTTCCTGTACCGGCCCCATCATGAACCATAAATAGCCGAACACGGCGATCATTTGGCCGACTGACAAATCCGAAAACACCACCATCAACATGGCGACGGCACGGAAAATCTCGAAGCCAAACAGGAATACTCCAAATGACAAGCGGGATAAAGCATCTGATTTCCAGCCGGAAGCGGTAGCGGCTTCCCTGACCGCTTCCGCGGCTTGCTTGGCTTGTTCGAGGAAGCGTTTATCACTATTGCTGGCGCGAAGCTGTTGCATCACTTCCAGCGTCTCGCTGACTGATTGCGACAACACTTCAAACGCATTATTTTCGCGCTGTTTCCATAACTTGACCTTTTTACCCAGCACCATGGTCAGCGCAATGACAAAAGGGTTAAGCAGCAGAATAATCAAGGCCAGTTGCCAGTGCATCCATAGTAAAACCACAGCGACACCAATCACACTCAATACGGCAACCAGCACTTTGGCAATGGTCTCACCGAGGAATTTATCCAGTGTTTCAATATCCGTCAGCAGGCGCGCGGTGATTTGCCCTGCCCCCAGGCTTTCATATACCTGCATGCGGATGCGTGACAACTTGTCGAGCAGCGTTTGCCGAACGCCTAATGTGACCTGCTTGGATAAACTGACAAAAATGCGGGTGGTAGCCACACCGAGCAATACACTGCCAAGACGTAAACAAATAGTGAACAGCGTCACACAGGCTATAATAGCGATAGGCCCCATCCATGTTGGCGGGAGCCACTGGGAAAGAGTCTGGGTGAGTTTACCAGGTTGATTTAACAGGACTTCATCGACCAGCAGTGGCATCATCAACGGGATGGGCACCGCGACTGCGGCACCGCAAAATGCCAGCCACTGGCCCAACCACAAACGCCGAGACTGCCGGCGTAACTGCTGCCAAAGGCCAGTTAAAGTAATCATGAATCTGAAGCTTATTTCTGGGGATTGGCCAACACGCGTTGACGGCGGACTTCATACAAAGCAATGCCACTGGCGACACTGACATTCATACTTTGCACTGAGCCAAACATAGGGATAGTAATCAGTGAGTCACAGGTTTCTTGGGTCAGGCGGCGCAAGCCATCGCCTTCAGCCCCCATCACCAGGGCAATCGGCCCTTCAAATTTGGTGTTATGCAGTTCACTTGGTGCATCCATAGTGGTGCCGACTACATGCACGCCCGCTTCTTTGAGCTCACGCATGGTGCGCGCAAGATTGGTGACTGAAATAAACGGCACTGTTTCAGCGGCGCCACTGGCGACTTTACGTACCGTGCCATTTAAGCCGACTGAACGGTCTTTAGGCGCAATAATCGCATGTACGCCCATGGCATCTGCAACACGCAAACAGGCACCCAGGTTATGCGGATCCTGCACACCATCCAGGATTAAAAAGAAAGGTGGCTCATCCAGGTCTGATTCGAGGATATCGTGGATATCCTTATAAGGCATGGGCGTTTCAATCACCCTGGCGATCACACCCTGGTGGCGGCCATGTGCACCGATAAATCCGTCCAGGCGGTTACGCTCGGACTGGATCACGCGAATATTCTGTGACTTGGCCATCTCCAGCAGGTCACGCATACGCGCATCTACCCGGTCTTGATCAATGATAATTTCCTGAATGCTGCTGCCATGCTGACGCATGCGACTCAACACCGCATGAAAACCAAACAGAATGCGGGCTTCTGACATAGTTACTCCTAATTAATTTAATTCTGATTTCAAACGCCAAACGCCGCGCAGATTAGTTCAAGCACGGGCTGGTTTGAATATCGCAAGGTTGCACGCATAAGAAACAACCTTGCGAAATGTGCACAGGCGATATTATCGGGCTTTCGCCTTGGGTTTGCCTTTATTTTTTTGCACCGAGCGACGGTTTTTTTCTTTTGCCGTACGTGGTTTGCCAGCGCCCTCTTTGCCTGAGCTTGCTGATGTTGTTGCTGCTCTGGCTTTGGATGACGCTTTATTACCTGTCGCTTTACCCGTTTTACCAGCGTTATAGGGGCTTGCAGGTCTGGCCCGAGCCTCTGTTACCTGCGATCTTCTTGGGCTGGATGTTCCGGCTTCTGAAACTGTCTCAGTTTCTGCGCCCGCATCGGAAGCGTCGCCTTTCCCTGCCAGGGTAAAGTCGATGCGGGCGGTTTCCAGGTCTACACGCACGACTTTCACAGTCAGCCGGTCGCCAAGGCGATAACGAACACCGGTACGCTCGCCTACCATTTCATGGCGGGCTTTGTCATGGATAAAGTAATCGTTTCCAAGGTCTGTCACATGCAGCAAGCCTTCGACATAGACTTCATCCAGCGCTACAAACAGGCCGAAACTGGTCACGCCAGCCACGGTGCCGGCAAACACTTCGCCGACTTTGTCCTGCATGTAAAAGCATTTCAGCCAGTTGGTGACATCACGTGTCGCATCATCGGCCCTGCGTTCAGTCATCGAGCAATGGGTGCCGAGTTGATGCCAGTCTTTGGCCTGGTAACGCTTGCCTTCTACAACTGCCTTGATTGCGCGGTGTACCAGTAAATCCGGATAACGACGGATAGGTGAAGTAAAGTGCGTATACGCATCGTAAGCCAGGCCGAAATGGCCGACATTGTCCGGGCTGTAGACTGCTTGCTGCATGGAACGCAGCATCACGGTTTGCAATAATTGCGCATCAGGACGCGATTTAATGCGCTGCATCAGTTTCGCGTAATCCTTGGCCTGCGGCTTTTCACCACCGCCTACGCCAAAACCGAACTCGCCCATAAACAGGCGCAGGGCTTCCAATTTTTCCGGCGTCGGGCCTTCATGGATACGATAGAGGCAAGTCTGTTCGTTCTTGAGCAGGAAATCTGCAGCACAGACGTTGGCAGCCAGCATGCATTCTTCAATCAGCTTGTGCGCGTCGTTACGCACCACGGGCACAATCTTGTCTATCTTGCCGTTTTCATTGAATACCATCATGGTCTCGGTGGATTCAAACTCGACCGCGCCGCGTTTTTCACGTTGCGTCAGCATTAACTTGAACACGCCATTCAGATTATTCAAATGCGGTAGCAGCCATTGGTATTCTGCGGTCAGCGCCGGATCTTCCTCGTGCAGCAACGCAGATACCTTGGTATAGGTCATGCGTGCTTTGGACAGCATCACTGAAGGATAGAATTGGTATTGTTTGACCACGCCCTGCCCATCAATCTGCATATCACAGACCATACACAAACGCTCAACCTCAGGGTTCAGCGAGCACAAGCCATTCGATAAGGCTTCCGGCAACATCGGAATCACGCGGCGTGGAAAGTACACAGAGTTACCGCGGTCAAACGCCTCTTTATCCAGGGCATCGCCAGGCTGCACGTAAAAACTGACATCAGCAATCGCCACCACCAGTCGCCAGCCTTTGCCTTGCGGCTCGGCAAATACGGCATCGTCAAAGTCACGCGCCGTTTCACCATCAATGGTAATCAGCGCTAGATCACGTAAATCCTTGCGGCCTTTGTAATCCTTGGGCTGGACCGTTCTTGGAAAGTCCTCAGCCTGTTTGATGGCTGCCGGATTGAATTGATGCGGCAAATGGTGCTTGCGTAAGGCAATCTCGATTTCCATACCGCTATCGGCATAGTTACCCAAAATCTCCACCACTTTACCCATAGGCCGTGAGTGTGAGGAAGGATATTCGGTTAACTCAATGGTCACCACCTGACCTACCTGCGCATCCATATCCAGATGGTAAGGAATCAGGATATCCTGGCTGATACGCTTGTCTTCTGCTGCCACAATCGTCACACCCTGTGCGCGAATAACGCGGCCTACAAGCGTCTTGTTGGCTCGTTCCAGCACTTCAACCAGCTTGCCCTCCGGGCGGCCTCTTCTATCCAGCCCGGCCAGCCTCACCATGGCGCGGTCACCGTGCATCACCATGGTCATTTCTTTCGGGCCCAGGAAAATATCCTCAGGATGCTTGGTCTTGTCATCCGGTACTAAAAAACCAAAACCATCGGTATGGCCGAAAATAGTGCCGGCGATTAAATGTATCTTGTCCGGCAGGCAAAACGCGTTTTTACGATTGCGCATTAACTGACCATCACGCTCCATCGCGCCCAGGCGGCGGTTAAAGTTATCGCGCTCATCATGGCTGATGTCTAGCAACAGGTATATCTGGTCTGCACTGAGGGGAACACCCTGATCGGAAAGAAGCTGCAGAACCAGCTCACGGCTTGGTAACGGTGTTTGATATAACTCGGCTTCGCGTTGCGCCTGCGGGTCATTTGCCCGCAGAGGCGTTTTAGTTTTTCTTGTTGACAATATTAATTCTTCCTTTAAAATGCACAGCTTCTTTAGCCCAGGTGGCGGAATTGGTAGACGCGCTAGTTTCAGGTATTAGTGTTTAACGACGTGGAGGTTCGAGTCCTCTCTTGGGCACCATAAAGAATAAAATAATCCTTTGTTAGTAATAACTTAGGATTTTTTTGTTTTAAGCTACCCAAAAAAACTACCCGCATAAAATTTATTCTGACTGTGTTGAGACAACATAATGTCAGTTTAACACTCTTTCCAATATCTACCGTTTTACTACAGGTAGAAATTCGACAACATCACTTCTGTTTCGTCATTCGCAAGTTTTTTTATTTCATTCATATTTTTTGAAATATTTGCTCATCGCGAATTAGTTTTAATTCAATATTCCTACATTAAACCGGTTTTAAAAACGCTACAATTCGCTCGAATGATTTCAGTTTTTTACAGCTAAGCATGAGCGATGCAAATTCACGCCGGATTGCGCATATCGATATGGACGCATTTTTTGCTTCCTGCGAATTATCACAATATCCGGAACTCCGCGGTTTGCCGGTAGTGGTAGGCGGACGCGCTTCGGATACCCCTAAATTGAATGATGATGGCACGCATATTTTCTCGCGACTGCGGGATTATGTCGGCCGTGGCGTGTTAACCACTGCCACTTACGAAGCCCGCGCGCTGGGCTTGCATTCTGCCATGCCTACCATGCGTGCTGCCAAACTGGCGCCAGATGCGATTATCCTGCCTGTCAATTTTAATTTATATCGTCGCTATTCAAGGCTATTTAAAGAGGCTATACAGTCGATCAGCCCGGTCATTCAAGATATTGGCATTGATGAAGTCTATGTGGATATCACCATGCTGGATGAGGATTCCCTGACTATCGCAAAAAGGCTAAAGGCGGCCGTATTGGAGGCCACCAGCCTCACTTGCTCTGTCGGCATTGCGCCCAATAAGTTATTAGCCAAACTTTGTTCCGATATCCAAAAACCGGATGGCATCACCATTATCAGCATGGACGATCTGCCTTCCCGTATATGGCCCATGCCGGCACGCAAAATCAATGGCATAGGCCCTAAAGCCAGCGCCAAGCTTGAGTCACTGGGAATCCACACGATTGGTGAGATTGCCACACTGCATGAAGCCTGGCTGATCTCACATTTTGGACAAAGTTACGGTAAATGGCTCTATCGCGTCTCTCGCGGGCTGGATGACCGGCCGGTCGTAACCGAGAGCGAGCCGGTTTCCATGAGCCGCGAAACAACCTTTGAACAAAACCTGCATGCAGTGCGCGACAAGCAAACTTTGAGTGCAAGCTTTACCCATTTGTGTGAGCGTGTCGCGGATGACCTGCAACGTAAAGGCTATGTCTGCCGCAAGATAGGCCTCAAGCTGCGTTTCGATGATTTTAAAACAGTCACCCGTGACCTGACGCTACCCAAACCGATCGCAGATGCACAATCGATACGCCGGGCTGCGGGCAAATGTTTAAAGCGCATAGATCTTAATCGCACGATACGTTTGCTTGGTGTAAAAGCCAGCGGCCTTGAACGGCCTGGTGTCCAGGCAAGTAAAGCCTCAGAGCAATTTACGTTTAATTTTGATTGATGGGATATTTGCTTTATCTAAGCTTGTCTTTACCCACGCAATCACTATCTAACATTTGACTTAAGCACGCCCCATCCATACAAGCTTTTCCGGAGAACCCCTATGAAGTACTGGCTTTATCTAGCAATCGCAATCATTTCCGAAATTACGGCCACATCAAGCCTGAAAGCCAGCGAAGGCTTTACCAGACTATTACCTTCAATGGCGGTGGTCATTGGCTATGGGCTATCGTTTTACTTCCTGTCACTGACGCTCAAAGTCATTCCAATCGGGATCACTTACGCAATATGGGCAGGTCTGGGCATTGTGCTGCTTGCCATTGTTGGCTGGGTATTTTATGGACAAAAACTTGATACTGCAGCCATCGTCGGCATAGGTTTTATCCTGGCTGGCGTACTTATTATGAATTTATTCTCTAAAACAGTCTCTCATGGATAGATAATCAATTTATCAATCAATAAATCAGAATAATTTAAAAGGAGAAATGAATGAGGGCTTTATTCACGTCGTTGGTATTGATGGCCGGATTTATTCCGGCGGCTAGCCATGCAGCAGCAGAGACACTGAAACTGGATGAGTCAGTGGAAATTAATGCTAACGCAGATACAGTCTGGGCAAATGTCAGCAACTTTGGCGACTTGGGCTTGTGGCACCCAGCCATCAAGACTACGCATATTTTAAGTGGTACGCCTAACCTTCCTGGCGCCATCCGCTTGCTGACATTACAAGATAACAGCCAGGTAAAAGAAGAGTTGCTGACCTTCAGCCCGGCGCAAAAAACCTTTAGCTATAAAATCCTGGATGGCGTGTTGCCAGTCAGTAACTATCGCTCAACCATTAGTGTGAAAGCGATCTCTGCAACAAAATCCAAAGTGTCCTGGAGTGGTGACTTTAAACGCAAAGACCTTTCGGATAAGCCAGTCGCTAACCAGACCGATGATGATGCGATTAAAACCATGACTGTGGTTTATAGATCTGGCCTAGATAATTTGAAGAAAATATCTGAAGGCAGGTAATGATGGTTGGTATTTACCTTTTATAAAACAAAACCGGCAAATTAGTTTTTGCCGGTTTTTTTAAATCTCTAATTTGCTTAAAGACCTAACTCACTCAAGCCAGGATGGTCATCCGGGCGTCGACCCAGAGGCCAGCGGAATAACCGTTCACTCTCTTTAATCGGTAAATCATTGATAGATGAAAAACGATTGATCATCAGTCCGTCCGGCCCGAACTCCCAGTTTTCATTACCGTAAGAGCGAAACCAGTTTCCCGAGTCATCTTTCGACTCATAGGCGTAGCGAACCGCAATGCGGTTTTCAGTAAAAGCCCACAACTCCTTGATCAGGCGGTACTCCAGCTCTTTGTTCCATTTACGCTCAAGAAATGCCTGCGCCTGGTCGCGGCCCTTTACAAATTCTGCCCGGTTTCTCCATTGCGTATCCAAAGAATATGCCATGGCAACTTTGGCTGCGTCCCTTGAATTCCAACCATCTTCAGCCAGCCGCACCTTTTCAATGGCTGTTTCGCGTGTGAACGGCGGAACAGGTGGGCGAATAGATGGGGTTGAGCTCATTTCAATCTCCTGAGTGGATTAGCAGTTTTTGTCATTTATAAAACTATAAAGCTTTAGAAGCCTATTGAATAACCTACATAACCCAACGGCTGAAAACGAGTTTCGACGATCGGGCTATCGGCCTGCTGGTTGCCAAGGCGATTGGCAATCAGCCCGAAAAACACCGCCTGATCAGCAGTCACACTATAAATCCCATTAACGCCCAGTTGCAACTGCGTGCCGGCCTTAGCCTGATAGGCTGGGCGATCGGCGCGAACTTCATCGGCATCGACGCCAAAGTAATAATCATTAAATTTTCGGTTATTCCACTGCACGCCAACCAGGCCATTCACGCGGAACCGTTCAGACCGGTAAAGACTGCGGATAAATTGTAGCTGCACATTCTGGCCGTTGCTGGCACCACCGGCATCGAATCCCCATTGTGCATTAATGGTGCCATAATCAGTCTGCCAGCGCAGTACTGGGCCGACATCTACAGAAAAATCACGGTCATTCATGCCTTTGGTACGGCTGCTGTCATCGGCATCCCAGCCAAACCTGGCATCGGCAGACAAACCCATGCGGATACGTTTGTCATCCGACTCCAATAACCAGACACCTGCCTGCAAACCATTGATATAAAAGCGCTCGCCATAGTTGGCGTTGATGACAGGCAAGATCAGCATGCGCTGGTCTTTGGAGCCCGAAGTTTTTGGAATCACCCCAACGCCCAGGCCATACATGTTTTTCTGTCGAGGCATGGCGGTTTCGGTTTGCCTGTCAATATTGGTTTCTGCCATTACTCCGGGACTCACTAGCAACATGCTGACAAGCCCGAGTGCGTGATTGAATGGTGCTAATGCTTTTTTGCCTGTCTTATTCAAACTTCTTCTCCGATTCTAAGGCTTTAAATTGATATCCAATGATATTAAACTGGATTCTGCAAATTACATAAACCACAGACGCCATATCTGTAAAGAAGTTGCTTAAACATCCGTGTATTTCAACCTCATAAACCCATCGTTAAATTAAGCTCAAAAAAAAGAGCTTACATCTCACAATCAGTATCATCCGGAACTTTTATTTGCGCGCCCTCTTTCTAGTTAAAACATTAGCTAAGTGATTGTAAATTCAATAAAAAACAAGGTTTTATCTTCTGTAGTAAATGTAGGTTTTTGTACGAATATTCCTACACGAGATTCAGCCAAAGATGTATGGAGCCTAATTTGATTAATCAGCATTATTGAGCCTTCATTGAAATAAATGCATTAAACCAAATTAGAAATTAGAGGGAGGACACACAATGTCACAATCTTCAGGTACAAACAGCGCTACAAGCGCGATCTCACTAGCTGCTATTACTGCTGGCGCTGTAGCTGCCGCAGTAGTGATTATGTCAATCGGCTCTATCGTTACCATCATATCTATTGGTGCATCCATCAACCCAGGAACGCAACAAACAGCATCTAACTTTATTGATAGTACTGCTGGAATTCGTAACGTAGCTGTATTGCCAGTTGAAATGCAAACCACCAAAGCTGGTAACTTTTACAAAGTTAAAAAGAATAACAAGAACAAAAGCTTTTATATTGATGCCATTTTACGTGAAGATTCACACACTATTTCACCTGATTCACAACAGTCCAATACTGAGCCAAAAGAGCAGCAACCTAAACTTTCGGTTAAAGGTAATCACGTTTTCGCCAGCTTGAATGCTAAACAAACACAAACCTTAGTTGCCGCAGCATAATCAAAATTTCAAATGCGCAGGCTGATTCAAAGTTTACTAATCATCAGCAGTTTTTTAACTGCTGATTTGTTATTAGCAGCCGAAACAATTAAAGCACCCCATGTAGCCTTTTCCAGCAAATATCGTAGCGTCGATTATTTATTTACTGACCGTGCTGAAGTTGAAGCCATCGCCGATGGCGCCAATTATGATTTCGCTATCCGTGAAGTGGGTTGGGACCTGCTTTCAGCAGTTGGCCGAGCTTGCAATTCCGTAAAAAATATCCAGGCCATATTTATTGACCGCATTAACTTCAAAGAACGTCACTCCCTAGTCGTGCTCGGCGTCTTGGCAGACTTGCAATTCCTGTCTTTAAATATTGATGAAGCACTATCAAATGCAACTCTGAAAGAACTGCTCAGCGCGTTTGAGCGGGAGCATGTTTCCATTATCCGCCTTGCTGAAGCAAGCGGTGTAGAACTTTCAATCTCAAAATAAAATCGCGTCAATCGCCTTTATTATTAAAAAGGCCCTCTAATGGTGTATTTCAGGTTTATCACAGATACATAGTTTGAAGCCTATTTCCAATCTTATTCCAGGCATCAATATTTCACTAAATCATTTACAATAAAAGACCAAAAGTTGTTTACCTATCGATTAATTCAATCAGGTATCCACGCAGCATTTGACTGGTAATCAAGTGCGAAAACCTTGAGTCTTGAAGACTTTTAAGGCATTGTGGCGACATTGAACGAAGATACATTGGAACAAATGAATGAGCAGCACGTTTCACCCTGAAAAATCTCATATCAAGGTTGATCATACAAAGTTTGTAAAAGGAAATAACGCCTCCTTAAAACCTTTTCATTGTGAAAAAGGCCTGGTAGAAATTGGCAAACTAAATATTTTTCTCATCGGCGTGATTGGAGTGATCATATTTGGCTTGATTGCGCAGGAAGATGGGAGCACGCTACTATCTACGCAGGATATGCGTGTCCAAACGGTGACTACACCTGAAATTGCCGCTATTGAAACGCCAAAAATAGATACTCCCTCAGAAGAACAGCCTGAGGCTCCTTTACCCGAGTCAAAACCCTCGCCCAAAAAACGTAAGAAAAACGAAACAAACGCTACAGTGATTGTGACTCGCACTCAGCAACCTGAATCAGCAGCGGGTAACCAAGTTCAGCATACCGAAGCAAACACAGAGACTGCAGCTAATCATGAAGCAGAACAACCAACTCTGAAAGAGCCACAAAAAAACATGCTAGTGTTTAATATCTGGAGCGTTTCTGAACTGAGATTGCGCAGTGCTTTCACAAAGCTAATCAATGATAGCTCAGCCTCTGCCTCAATTTTGGAGTCTAGAAAAAAAGAGTATCTCAGCTTTGTCAATAAAAGAAGCCACAAATGCGGCGAACTCAATAGCAAGTTTGCCAGCAATATCAATACAGTCGAGAAATTGACTTTTAAAGATAAAGATGTGGAAATTTTAGAGTGCCATACTTCAGAAAATACGACAGAATTGAACAGATTAAATGAGTTGGGTATGAGTGTTTCTTAATTATTTTAAGTTTAGCTTGGCTTTATAAAGACAAAAACCGCAAAAATATCTGACAATCCAACCTATGGATAAACAAAAAAAATCGCCCTATATGGGCGATTTTTTGTTAAATGTTGACTTTTTTGTTATAGCGTTCCTTTTAGCACCAACCCGATATAACGGAACGTACCTAACCCATCCCAGCCAACAGGATAATTATTGGTAAAGTTATTCACACTTGTTGTATACCTTTTATCGAACAGATTTTTGGCCACCAGGTTAATTTCAAACTTGTTCTTGGTGTTGGTAATAATTCCAATACCGCCATCTGTCACTGAATAACCACTGACCTCACCATATTCAGATAGTTGAGACTCCAAATTCTGCTTGGAGCGGAATACTGTGCTAAAGAATGCATGCCCAGTGAATCCATAAGCAAGCGGCAGACGGTAATCAGCGCCGATAATCCCAGTCAGTCTCGGAGCACCTACAATCTGTTTGCCCGTGTTATCGCAAATAGGTGCCGTATTTTCTGTCGGGCAAGTGGCTTCTTTCCAGTCAGTATATACTGCATGGTTGTAAGCTGCACCGAAGTTAAATATCAAGTTAGAAGTTGCACTAAATGCACCATCCAATTCAACGCCTCGTGCAGTAATTTCAGGGATATTACCAAAGTCAGAACGATATCCTGTCGTAGTTGCATTAGGCCCAGTAGTACCAACAAAGGTACTCGTAGTCGCCTGGTAATCCTTAACCACGGTATTATAAAAGTTCACGTTTAATAGCAAACGACGATCAAATAACACACTTTTGAAACCTAGCTCGAAATCCAGAGACTTTTCAGGTTTGGCATCCTGACGTTCACCGTTTGTTGTTCTAAACGCAACTACACTTGATTTTTCACCACCGGCCGCAGATGCGTAAAACATGACGTTTTCATTGTATTTGTAACTTGGACTTAATAACCATGAAATTGAATTTTCGGTCAGATCCCCATCTCTGTAGCCATACGAATTACCAGTTTGACCATTGCGAATAGTATTGGCCGCGGTTACTTGGGCCGCTGAAGCTCCGTTTGCGTTTGTCAATGCTGTTAGGTCTGAGCCATCATAGAAAGTATTGCTTTTAGAAATGCTGTTGCTACGCTTTTCATGTGTAAACCTTAATCCAGTTGTCAGATCAGTTTTATCAGTCAAATGCCAGTTGATTTGTCCGAATAATGCTTTGCTATCAGTCTTAGAAATTTGATTATTGGTGGCGTATACGTTATTCAAAGAATTTTTTAAAAGCTCTCGACCTGCAGCATCTGCGAAGAGTGTATTGAAGTTTCCCGTGCTTGCAAAATATGCGCCAGCATCCTCGCCATATAAGTTACGCGAGGTCGTATCAGCTTCCGCCTTTAAATAGTACAAACCGGTTTGATAATCTAGCAAACCACCTGGTTCAGATGTCAAACGAAACTCTTGCGAAAATTGTTTGGCATCAACCAGTGTGCCGCCACGTTGAATATCGAACTTGGTTTCTTCAGCATCATTCCTTGCATCAAAATGATACTTTCTGGTACCCGTAATTGAACTCAATGTCACCGGACCAAGATTCCAATCAACCGTTGCAGAAGCACCGCGATTATAAGTTTGAAGTGGTTGAGCTGAGTTTAACTCTACTTTATCTGCATTATCGATACCAATAATAGGCCTGTAATTACCATTATCAAAGTACTGACGTGACAATCTAGAAGTATGCCCACCTTGCGGGTCTATAATTTTTGCTTTCGTGTTGCTTCGCTCATTCGCAACTGCAGAGTCTAAATTTAATTTAGCTGTAATATTTTCGGTCGGTGTTAACAAAAACTGTATGCGACCACCAAGGCGATTTTTTTCATGCCAGCGTCCGCCTTCGGTGAATACGTTTTCACGGTCACCATCCTGCTTATCCACGATGAAAGACCCTCGCCACGCCAGTAAGTCATCCACAATCGCGTTGCTATAAGAACCACGTGCTTTCTGACCTCCAGGTGAAGCATCTTCACCCATACGACCACCAGCTTCTAGCTCTAACCAACCTTGCTGTGTAAAGCTTGGCGCGCGGCTTACATAATTAATCACGCCCAAAGTCGTATTTTTACCCTTTAATGTCCCTTGAGGACCACGCAATACTTCCACACGATCTAAATCAGTAAAATTCTGGAAAGACATACCAACCTGGCTTAGGTAAATATCATCCACCACGATACCCACAGCCGCTTCTTGATTTTCGTTACCAGTGGATTTACCGATGCCGCGGATCGAAATACCTGAACGGCGTGCATTTGGTGTTGTAGCCGTTAAACCTGGGGTAACCCTGGTCAAGTCATCAATGGTAAATATACGATCGCGGTCAATTTGTTTACCGCTGATAATCGTCTCCGGGATCGGCACATCCTGCGCAATTTCTGCACGGTTACGTGAAGTCACCACAACAGAACCCAGCAAATTTTGATCTTCAGGCTCAGCTTTTTTGGCAGTTTCTGTTTTAGCAGTAGCTTCTGCGGAGCTTGCAGACTCTTCACCAGTCTGGTCTTTCAATTCTCTTTTGGCATCTTCAAGCGCTTGTTCAAGCTGAATGATTTTATCTCTGATCTCTTTAGAGTCTTTCTCAGCCGCGTATGCATCCAGAGAACCTGCTAGTGAAAGTCCAGCCAATACAGTAAATGCGGTGCCGCGGAAAACTGCTGTCGAATGGTGTTTTCCAAACACCATTGTGGAAAGCAGTTTGGCAATAATCTTGGGTCTGGCGTGTGTCCCTGTATTAATGTCTTGCATTACATCATCCCTTTTATATAAGTTTTAAAACTTTGTCACGCATGCCTTATCGCAAGATGCGTACCATACAAAAGAATGCTGTTATATAATCTTTTATCTATTTGATTTTATTGAAATTTATTTTTCATTTTAATAAAATAATATCTTTGTAAATTTAAAAATACTGCATCTCACCCAACATAATCTTTAGCGATTGTTGCTGTGGAAACAGCTTTTTTTCACCCTGAGTTATGTATAAAATTTTACTAAGATCAAGATCATTTATTCATTTCCCTTCTATCGAATAAAGCTACAAATACCATAAAAAAAAACCCAGTTTTAACCGGGCTTTATCAGTCGATGAACTTGGAAATATTTGTTATTTAACTAACACCTGTGGCGTGTCTGTTGCACCTAAACCGAAGCCACCATTGTTTTCAAAGCATATACGTTCATCATGTTCCAAATACTTGGCGCTGGTTTTAGTTTTTGCCCAGCGGGCTTCCAGGTTCCAGCCATCAGAATCCTCTGCTTCGGTATACTTAATGGCAGGAATGGTGATGGTGAAAGGCCGTGTATAGATGGTCGGATCATCAAACGTGCCTTCGTAATTAAAACGTTTGCCATCGTCTGAAAAAATATATTTTTCTTTGATAGTGGCATTCTCACTGACGAACTCACCTGAGCGTCCGAACAGTGCTTTTCCGTTATGATTACTCACATCAACTACCAGCGTATTGCCTTCCCAATGCCCTCTGGAATCACCGTTCCATAGTTTTAATTTGGAAGGCAGATGTGGTTTGTTATCCAGGTGGATAATCCGGCTGCCGTTATCAAATACAAACAATACATACCCTGGATATTGCAAAATATCATAACCGTGCCAGTAAAAGGATTTTGGTACGCCACCCGGTGCGCATCGTGCGTTTGGCTCTACATGACCTGGGTTGGTGGGGTTATGAAAGCCTATCCTGAACTGTTCCACCTTTTCCTTGGCCCATGGCTGGAAAGGGAATTTGCCATCCTGAGGATCGCTGATTCGGCTTGGTGCCCGCTCTTCACGTGGCCCCAGTGGTTTTTTTCTGGCTTCGTAAATCACCCCTGCTTGCGGGTCTTCCAGATTGCTGTGATTACCAATCGTGTTCGACCACAAGCCACTAATGTCAGGTTGGCCATCCGGCAACCGCGGACCACTCCATTTTCCTGAGACCAGTTTAGGAAATGAAGTTTCACGGGCAATCCTGGTCTGACCAGGTGGCGTGACAACCGGTGTTGCAGCTACTGGCTGAGCCTTGCTCTTAGCTTCATCGGCAGCCAGCGATGACTCTGACGCTGCCATTGCGCACAAAGCAAGGAAAATACTGGAGTACCCTGAAAAGCGCTTAATACCATGTTTAATCATATGATTCATTGACCATTCATTTGTTTTAACTGAGTTACTGAGCTATTTAGTGTCCGGCTTTGGCGGGTAATGTTGCTCGTACTCGAGGGTGTGGCGGTAATCTTCAATAAGCTGAAAGTTTTTTTCTGGGTGGCGATGCAAATAAACAGTAATGTTCCATGGACGGCTAAACACATTTTTGTCTTCAATCGTGGCCTTGTATTCAATCGTGTTAGCATCAGCCAGCTTCCAGCGCTCCACAACGTGCAGTGCATCACTGTGAAAGTTACCTGAACGATCCAGCCAGGTTTTATCATTAAAGTGCTTCACGTCAACAACCAGGGTATCGCCTTCCCAATGACCACGGGAGTCGCCTAACCACCAGTCGTTAGGATCATCAGGATGCTCGGTATTGTTGGTGTGTATAGTGCGTACCGAGTGTCCAAATTGATGCACGATAGTGATATCACGTGGCCGCTGGAATAGCTGGATGGGTTCACGGTAATAGATGCCACGTGGTACGCCGAGCGTGGCACCTCTCAAGCGTGGATCTGCGGTGAACCTGTTTTCAAAATTCTTCTTTCGCTGCTCTAGAGCTTGCGGCAGGTACGGAATCTCTCCACCCTCCACCACACCCACACCAGAAGAAGCATCAGCGCGTGCAATATGCGGCTCCAAATCTTCATCTGCCGAACTGGTGGTCTCCCATATACCGGAAAAATCCGGTTTTTTGTCAGCTCCGCGAGGAATTTTGGCATCGTGGGCAAATACATGATCAACCGGTAAAAAAAAGGCCAACACCATGAAAGACAGCAAAGTCGCTATTTCTTTCACACGTTGCCCGGATTGCATCCTTAAAGGCATCAACTGAAATCCCATTCTTTTAATTTTTTGTCATCAGTGACATTAGTTAGTGGTACCTGCAGACGGCAATGCTGGTGCGTCCTGTGCACCGCCAGTCTGGAATACCCGGCCATCGGCCAATTTGATAGAAGTGGAATAGGCGAATTTCTTACCATTCTTCGATAAATAACCATTGATGACTACTTCAGTACCTGATGGCAACACAGTTTTGGTCAGGCCTTTTTGTTTGAGGCTGAAAGGTGCCCCAAACTCAAATCCCCAGTTGCTGACTGTGCCATCGGCTTCTTTTACATCAACATATACCCAGCTATGCGGGTTCACCCACTCGGCTTTGGTGACCACACCTTTAATTTCAATCGGCTTCAAAGCATCAAACTCTGCCGAAAAAGCATGGTGTGCAGTCACATTCTGTGCACTTAACATTAAGCCGGTTGTTATTACGGCTAAAGTCCCCTTAAAGCACACAAAACTATTTAATTTAGTCATTCTTTAAATCTCCACTATTTTCTCTACGCTTGTATTACTCAGCTTTAGTTAACACAGCCAATTTGGATATGCCTACACGTTCCACTATCGCCATCACCTTTGCAACAGACCCGTAATTCACTTCATCGTCTGAACTCAGATGAAACACCTGTTCCGGACGTTGCTGGTAAATCGTTTTCAACTTGCTTTCAAGCTCGGTCAAGGGCACTTGATCTTTATCCACGTAAACATCGCCTTTGGCGTCTACACTTAGTGTCACAGGTTTAAGCTGGTCGGTAGGTTTGGTTGCAACCGTTTTAGGCAAATTCACGGAGATTGCATTGGTCATCACCGGGGCAGTCACAATAAATGCCACCAGCAATACCAACATCACATCCACTAACGGGGTTACGTTGATCTCACTCAGGACGTCGTCGCCATCGCTTGAACTAAAAGACATTAAGCTATCGCTCCTTTCAGGTTACGCACTACATTAGCTTCTTGAGTTGTACTGCCAGTTTCAATACGTGGCTGGAAAGTCACGCGACGGGATACTTTGATCAAGTCTGCGGCAAAATCATCCAGGTTGTCGCTGCTGGTCTTCAAGCGGCGCAGGAAGAAGTTATAGGCAAGCACCGCCGGTACCGCTACAGCAATACCAATTGCAGTCGCAATCAATGCTTCACCAATCGGGCCTGCAACGACTTCCAAGCTGGCAGAGCCCAGACGGCTGATGTCAGTCAGCGCGTGCATAATGCCCCACACCGTACCAAACAGACCGACGAATGGCGCAGTACTACCAATACTAGCCAGCACTACCAGGCCGGCTTCACGGATAAAACGCTCTTTTTTAATCTGCTGTTTTAACGCACGCTCCAGTACATCCTGGCGGTCACCGGAGTGCTGTAGATCACCACCAGCGCCTGATGAAGCATCAAACTCTTTCAGTGCATGAAAACCCACTTGGGCGACACGATAAGCAGGGCCTGCATGCCCTTCTAACTTAGAAGCTGCATTCAAATCGGACGCAGACCAGAATGCGCCACGGAATTTAACGTTTTGACGGCGGATCAGCCACACCTGATAGGCCTTAATTAAAATCAAAACCCAGGTGAAAATTGAGCCGATGACTAATACAATCAATACGCCTTGTACGACTGCAGATGTTGATGAAGATACTTCTAACATAATCTAAATTCCTTATTGTTCAGGATTAAAAATAATTGGCACAGTAGCCCAGCCATCGATAGGTGTGCTGCCACGCTTAGAGGGTACGAAAGTCCATTTCATGACAGTATTTACAGCCGCATCATCAAGTACTTTCTTACCGGTTGATTTTTTGACTGTTGCACTCTCAGGGGCTCCGCTTGCCAACACTCGTACACGCAATATGACTGTTCCACCCCACCCGTTTCTTAATGCCGCACCGGGATAATCAGGTTTGGGGTTATTCAAATAGCCTGCGTTAGCAGAAGCTTCTGTTACAGGTTCTTCAACCTTGGGTGCAGGCGGTGCTGGTGGTGGCGCTACTTCGGGTATCGGTGCGCTTTTGTCCAGCGGACCGCTGGCTGCCATCACCGGCGCACTGGTTGCCTCTGCCTTGGTGTTTTCTTGCACGGTCAAATCAGTCGGCGCCACATTTTCAACCGCAGGCGCCGTTTTAAGTGCTGCGATGGGCTGGGGTGGCGGCGGTGCTACTTTCTGTATTTTTGGTGGCGGCGGAGGCGGTGGTGGCGGAGGCGGCTCTACCACCGGCGGTGGAATTTCAGGTTTGATAAACTCAATCGCCACCTCATGCTTAGGTTCAACAACCAAAGGAGGCTGCTCGTAATTAAGATATGCCCATACGGCAGCCAGGTGCAGTAAAACAATGCCTGTACCAGCCCAAATGTAAACACTCTTTTTTAGCTCGCCATCAAACTGCAACCCTTGCTTGATAGCAATCCGCTCCAGTTTTGCAGCCAATTGTGCCGTTGGCTTTGCCAACTGGCTAAAAGTTTTGTCATCAAATGCATCAACTACATAACGACTTAGTGAACTCGACATCAATTATTCCCTTAAGCAAGCGTACATATGCATAATCTCTTGCTTTGTACATCCATGAAATATTGCTTTATATATACAATTTTTGTGCCAACATAAAAAACTATTAATATTCAATTGGTTAAGACATAAATCGCATTTCTTCCAATGGTTAACTGTCTCTGTAGAAACAACTACTGTTGCGTGGCAAACAGTCCTCATGGCTACAAAAAAGCCACTCGTTGTTTTGAGTGGCGTTTGAGACTACCTGTTAAAAACTAGCAAAAGTTAATTACTGGATAATCCCGTATTGCTTTAAATAAGCCCTTAACACATTACGGCTAATCCCCAGCACCCGCGCCGTTTGCACTTGGTTCTGGTGTGAATATTCATAAGCTTTGAGCACTATTCTTTTAACGCAATTCTCAAGCAATTCATCTGGCTCCAGTTTGAAATATTCACTCAGCAAAGCATCCATCTGATCTTCAAGTGACAAACTATTGCTTACCCCGGAGCCTGCAAGACTTTGCAAACTTGGCAAGTTCAAATCCGATGGCTTCAGCAATTTGCCGTCGCACACCAGTAATGCCCGGTGAATGACATTTTCCAGTTCACGGATATTTCCCGGCCATGGATAATCATTCATCAATTTAATTGTGTCTGATGTCAGCTGCGGCTTCACCGTATGCAAGCGATTGCGATAGACCTCCAGAAAATGTTCAACCAGAGGCAAAATATCCCCCTTACGATCTCGCAAAGGCGGGATCTCAATGGGGACCACTTTAATCCGGTAGTACAAGTCTTCCCTGAACCTGCCTGCATTCACGGCTTCCACCAGGTTCACATTGGTCGCAGCTATCAGCCGCACATCAATTGGAACCGGTTTTCGGGAACCTATCGGCGTCACTTCACGCTCCTGTAAAACCCTGAGCAACTTCACCTGGGTGGAGAGAGGTAAATCTCCGATTTCATCCAGGAATAAGGTCCCGCCGTTGGCAGTCTCGAACCATCCTTTTTTGGAACCGACGGCGCCGGTAAACGCACCTCGCTCGTAACCGAATAATTCACTTTCAACCAATGTTTCTGAAAAGGCACCGCAATTGATGGCCGCAAATGGGCCCGCTTTTCTTGGGCTTAAATTATGGATGTGTCTTGCTACCAACTCCTTGCCCGTGCCAGTTTCACCTTTGATCAAAGCAGTAGCATCACTTGGCGCTACCTTTTCAATCAAAGAAAGTAACTGCTTGGATTTCTCATCAGAATAAATAAGTGCGCTTGCTCTAACGGATAAACTTAAACGTTGTGGATTGGGAAAAAGAACAATCTTGTCCTCTCCCGAAAGGTTTTCATCAAACTCGGATGCTGTCCATACTCCCTCGCCCGCATTGTCACGATCATTTCTCGCCATTTATGTATCCGTCACGTGGTATTTATTTTCAAAAACGTGAAAGATACGCTTGCTACATAATAATTACAAATAACATTTTGTCATTCACTTATATCAAATAGTTATTAAAAAATCGGCAATTCTACTGCTTGCGCTGCAACAGTTCTCAATAGTCAATTGCTGCAAAATCAACAGAGGCAACATTAAAATAAAAAGCGAAAATCATACAAGCCATTGATTAAAAGAGTTTTTAATAAGATGGCACACATTCTGCTATGAATCGGGTACTATAGGCGCCTCCCCTATTTATATAGGCCACCCCCCTATAAAATAACTGTATTTATAACTAGAAAGAATTGATTCATGTCACGCCGAGCTAAGCCCTCATATTCGTATTTATCTGCATTATTTTTATCACTGGCAGCTTTAACAGAATTTCAACAAGCAATGGCTGCTGAAGAGGAGTTACCCGCTGTAGAAGTGAAAGGTAAACAAGAACAAGAGTCGTCTATTAATTTGAAAGCGAAAACCAGTACTGGTAGCCGCCTTGGATTAACCAATTTGGAAACACCCGCCAGTGTTGAAACACTGGATGCCGAAACAGTGAAACTTCGTGGCGATTTCAGCATACGCGAAGCTGTTTCCCGAACTACAGGTTTCACAGATATTAGCAACCTGGGCACCGGTGTTGCTTACTCTGCCCGTGGCTTCACCGGCAATAACTCTGTAGCTCAAGCAGAAGATGGGATACGTTTGCTAGTCGCGGCTACGACCATCACCTACCCCTCCGATAGTTGGGGCTATGAAAGATTCGAAGTATTGCGTGGCCCGGCATCAGTATTGTTCGGTGACGCTTCAGTCGGCGGCATTGTGAACAGCATCCGCAAAGCACCTAGTCGTGAATTTTCATTGCAAGGCCTGGTAAGTGGTGGCACACAAGGAGCCTATCGTTTAGGGATAGGCGGTACAGCACCGGTGGGTGAAGTGGGGGCCGTACGTATTGATGCATCGGCTTCGGGCGGTCAGGGACATGTGGATGATGGACGTTATTACAGTCACAAGTTAATGACTAATTTTGAGATCAAGCCAAGTGATACGCTCAAGCTGAACTTTATCTATGATCATAGTGATGAAAATCCTATGAATTACACTGGCATCCCATTAAAGAATGGCCGGATTAAAAGTGAGCTGCGTGACGAGAATTACAATGTAGACAATGCTATTCAAGAATTCCTGGATGACAGATTGAAAGCCAAGTTGGACTGGGATATTTCAGACTCTCTGAAACTTACTAACACAGCCTACTGGTTTAACTCACGCAGGCATTGGCGTGGAGTTGAATTGTACGCTTTAGGCGCTACTCCTAATACCGTCGACAGGAACACTTATACCGAGATACAGCACAAACAAAGGCAACTGGGTAACCAGACTATTCTCGCCGGCACGAGTGAGCTTTGGAATCATGAAAACAAATGGTCTATTGGCTATGAAGTTGCTCGAGTTGATTTCCAGTATTTTGACAACTTCTACTTGGGCAATGACCCGAGTAGTACGGTTGATATTAGCAACAGCAATCCTGGCTTGTTTCAAACCATAGACCCAACGCTAAAGGAATTTACCTCCAAGACAGTGCAACAAGCCTTGTTCGTAGAAGACGCTTTTCGCATTACGCCTGACCTAACCTTAAGTGCAGGTCTTCGCCAAGACTGGATCGACCTTGATCATACTGCCACCCTTCCTTACAGAACCACTGATTACAACAAGCAGTTCTCTCCCTTCTCATTCCGTCTGGGTGCTACTTACCTGTTCTCACCGAACACATCACTATATGGTCAATGGAGTCAAGGTTCTGACCCTGTCTCTACGATTGTTAGCACACGTTCAAACAATCGCAACTTTAAACTTACCTCGGCAGAGCAGGCTGAAATTGGTATCAAGCATGTGCTCGATAATCGAAAAGGCGAGTTTACTGTGGCTATCTACGATATCAGCAAGGATGATATTCTCACGCGTGATCCCAGCAACCCAACGCAGACGGTACAGGGGGGCAAGCAATCATCCAGGGGCATAGAGTTTTCTGCTTCATTATTACCGCTTGATCATTGGCGCACAGACTTTAACCTTGCTATTCTGGATGCTCAATATGACGAATTGCGTGAAGGTAGTGCGGGTATTTCGCGTGCAGGCAACACCCCAGTTGATGTTCCGGAGCGTGGAGCTAATGCGTGGGTCTATTACCAGCAACCATTGTGGCAAGCCGGACTAGGTGCACGTTTCGTTGGTGAACGTTATTCGAATAATGCAAATACGACAAAATTGCCTGGCTATACCGTTTATGACGCTAATGTAGCTTGGCACATTAATAAAAATGTCACACTGCGTGGCAGCATCCGCAATTTGACCAACAAGCTTTATGCGGCTGTCTCTTACGATACCGAGCAGTTTCTCATTGGTGAATCTCGCCGTGCCGAAATTAGGGGCGAGTTTAACTTTTAAGCAAGCATCTTGAGTTAGTTGTGCGATATCTGTATCTTACCCATCGATGGCTGGGCCTTATTCTTGGCCCACTCGTCGTGCTCTGGCTGTTATCCGGGGTAGTGATGTTATTTGTCAGCTATCCCTCTCTCACAAATGAAGAACAGCTGGGTCACCTGCAGACATTACAGCGCGATTTGGTAAAGGTTTCACCCGAAACCGCCTGGCATTCAATTTCTGGACAATCTCTAGAGACAACTCCAATAAAAATCCAGCTGGAGATGCAACAAAGCCGACCGGTATACTATTTTTTAACAGATCACTGGCGTGCGGTCTGGGCCGACTCCGCGAGTAGAGTTTTCATTGATCGTGAGATGGCTATCCGAAATGCACTGGCTTTCCAACCGGCGGAACACGTTAGTAAAGTGAGTTTGATTGCACTTGATCAGTGGTCTTTTTCCGGCAGGCTGAATCCCCATCGCCCGCTTTATAAAGTCTCGCTGAATGACGAAAACAAGTCCGAAATATATATCTCCAGCCGCACCGGACAAATAGTGCTTGAAACCAGCCGGCATGAAAGATTCTGGAACTGGCTGGGTTCAATCACCCACTGGGTTTACTTCACAGAGTTGCGCGCTAACAGAGAGGTCTGGCGGCAAGTGATTTTATGGCCCGCCGGTTTTGCTATTGCGTTATCGGCGATTGGCATCTGGATAGGCATATTAAGAATGCGGCTGGCTTCACGTTATAGCCGAAATCGACATACCCCCTATCGCGGCCTTATGCGTATACATCATGTTGCGGGTTATACACTGGGGTTGATTTTATTTACCTGGTTATTCAGCGGCTGGCTTTCGATGACACCGATGAACTGGCTGTCTGACCGCAGTTTATCCGATCAAGAATTACATAACTGGCAAGGCCAGCCGGTTTCTTTAGATGATTACCGACTACCAGACCATTTTTCGGCCGAGACAAAACTCCTTGAATGGACCTCATTTTCGGGAAAGGTAGGTGTCATTAGCCATCATTTAGATAAGACCCAAAGGCTAGAGCCGGTGAGCGGCAATGCATTGCCAGCATACACACTGCAACAATTACAGGCAGCTGTCAGGGATTTACAAACAGCATCTCTGACATCTATCGAATGGCTCCCTGAACAAGGAGACGCCTATTACACAACGCATAACAAGCACCTTCCTATCGCGCGTGCCAGTTTTGCGTGTGATTCTAATGTGAGCTATTACATCAATGCAGTCACAGGGGAAATCGTTTCCAGCCAGGATACACGTAGCCGATCTTATCGATGGCTGTTTACGGCACTGCACACATGGAACTTCCCAGGGATTGAACCGCAATTCTGGCGCAGGTTGTTAATTATTCTGCTATCTATCGCCGGGCTGACTATTAGTCTGACTGGCCTTTACTATGGCTTTAAACGTTTGTCATTGCAGCGTTAAACCTAATAATGATTGCGGCGCAACTCAGAAGGAATATAACTCCATTTGGGAATCCACAGCAAAGCGATTAAAGACCCTATCGCCCCTGCTATCGCAATAAATATCATAGCCGGATGCTCAACAATCTGCTCCGGATAAATACTGACAAACGCGCCCAAGCCTATGGCATTTCCGCCTGCTACTAACACTGCCGCAGCATAATCATGAAAGCGGCGGGCCTTATTGGCCCCCATCGCCCATTTCGGGTCAGTGTTATAGCTTGGCATATGCGTATGGGCATTATCCAGCCTCTCAAGCTCGGACAGGAAACGGCGCAGATTGGTAATTGCTCGTTCTGATTTGTAATCCAGGAATGCAAGACTAGTGGAAGCCACGGGGAATCCAAGCACCAACCATTCTATTGGTAAAGGGTCACTCGCTACACCAGAAGGTTTAAGTGCCACCAGGGCTGCAAGCAAACTGACTGTCAGCGTCACATACAGGGTCAGGGCCTGCTGCCGTTGCGTAATGCGGGCATTGACCTCTTGCGAAGCAGAAATAAACCGGTAATTGGCATCCACGATATTTTTTGACATGGTATTGACTCCGCTTTAACAGTGGGTTCATCAATGAGTTTAGCTGAAACAAAAAAACCGGAATAGCCTTCTGAAAAAGCAGAAGCTATTCCGGTTGAGCCAATCAGTGAATTGCTAACTTACATCTGCAAGCTTGATTAAACGTGCGAATAGCCCTGACTCAGCCTGACCTAATGGCTTCCATGAAACAGGGCGCTTATCATTCGGGTACCAATAGGCAGAGTGGCAAGCTTCACAAGCTTTTTCTATACCCTCGCCAGCTTTAAGCAAAGCCTCAGGATTTTTCTCATCAATTGCGATTAGCGCAATTTTGGTTGCTTCCTGTAGCCCCTGAGCTTTTAAGGCAAAATCAGCGTGATTATTGCGGATAAGCTCCTCAATCTTTTTGGGGTCTTCTTCAACAGGGTGTATGGAAGTACTGGCCCCGGTCACCGCAACCTGCCGGTCAGGGATCTGCAATAAATTACCTGCCTCTATCAACGCAATGGCATGCTGCCTGAGTACAGCCCACTCTGCATCTGTAGCAGGTGCTTTTTCCTCAACCCCCTCTTTTGTGACCGTAGTGGAGACGGAATTCCAGATAGGGTCCACATGAGGGTCAATCACCGAAAGCATCAGCTCCTGCAAGGTGCCAAATGGCTTGATTCCGTCCGGAATTTCTGTTGTTTGTTTACTGCACGCAGTAATCACCAGATAAAACGTGGTTAAAAACACTACCTTTACATTCATGTATAAACTTGCTTTCTATTGCGATTGAAGTCTAATTCAAAAAACCGATTGCACGTCCTGCAAATGCAACCCCAAACCACAGGGTGAGGCTCAGTGTTGCTGCGGATATTGCGACCACAGGTTTTGGATTCTCTTTACGCGTCACCAGCCTTGTGATCGTGAAATGCACTACCAGCACCGCGGCCAGCAGATAGAACTTCAGCCAGAATGCAGGATTCGGGTAATACAATGACGCGCTCGGCAGAAGAATAAACAAGCCGGATATGGCAACCAGTACCAATCCAGCCAGGATCAAGGGATTAGTGACTTTAGCCAGATAAGGGATGGGTTGCTTGCGCAATCCAAACCCAATCAGGCGCAGGTTTACGATTAATACGGCAGTTAAAATCAGCAGGAATCCCAGTATATGAAATAGTTGTGCAACTGCACCGGCAAATGCATTCAACTGCGAAATATACAGGCTTACCTGATTGGTTTGTAGTTCATTAAAAAAAGCTTCTGTGGTCATGATCTGGTTCTCGCAATTACTTAGATTAGAATCTGGATTGGGTTGCTTCAAGGTATGGAATCAACCGCCCCAATATAACGACGCCGCTCCATGAAATCAGCGAAACCCAGCCTGCCAGCTTGGCGCCTGCCGGAAATTGAGCCTGCTGACCCCATACTTGTACAGTCCTGCCAAACTTCAGTTCAAACCAAAGTGCATTGAAACCGGCGACCACAATGAGTGCCAGTTTGAGTGGGAAAACCGGTATTTCCCAGATACGCGGGCCTTCAGCCCATAACAAAATAATGCCGGTGACAAAGGTGATCAGGAAACCCACCAATACATAAGGCCTGAAATTATGTAGCACTTCATTGACGGGCACTTGCTTGAGGAATACCCCAATCAGCCGTAGATCAGTTGCTATAATCAAGCCCAACGATAGTGCCAGCCCGATCAAATGAATGCCTTCCAGCAACGGAAACAGATATAGTGATTCGCGCACACTGGTACCAAACTCTGAGTCATGCAGAATTTGTAGAAATTGAATAATGGTCATGAATGTCCCTAAAAATAGTAGCTGATACGATTAGGCCCAAATCTCAGTATTTAGTAGCTATCATCCGCTTCAATACTTGTTTTTATAGGCTTATCCCCTATGGCTGTAGCAGACTCCATGCCATCTATTAGCCCAAGCAAAATACTTATTTAAGTATATGATTTATATATGATTTATCAACAAACCGCACAATGATTGATGGTGATACCAGGAAGCGGCTGTTGCCTGCGCAACAAATGGCTCGAGAGGGTGTTGATTACCCAGCAATGAGTGAAAATAGAAGGACTACAAAAAAGAAAGGTATGCTACGCCCTGCCCCCATTAAAGAGGGATTTAATCAGGGCATAACATACACAGAGATTGCAGCAATTTACTGATGTCAGCTTAATTGCTGCGGGGAGATAGTCAGGCCAGGTGTTGACGGAAAAACTGCACCGTCCTTCCCCAGGCTAACTTTGCAGCTTCCGCGTCGTATCGCGGCGTTGTATCGTTATTGAAACCATGCTGGACATCAGGGTAAATAAACGCCTGATAATTCACTTTTGCGGCTTTTAGTGCGGCCTCATATTTAGGCCAACCAGCATTGATGCGTTCATCCTGGCCTGCATAATGCAGCAATAAAGGCGCCTTGATTTTGGCGACTTCTTCATCAGCAGGCTGCCCACCATAGAAAGGAACGGCTGCCCCAAGATCGGAGACTTTAGTCGCCAGGAAATTGGAAATACCGCCGCCATAACAAAAGCCGACCACGCCAACTTTGCCATTACCTTGCGGCAGTTTTTTCAGTGCAGTCGCTGAGGCAATAAAATCTTCACGGCTTTTAGCCTGGTCCAGCTTCTGGAAAAGTTCACGCGCCTTGTCTTCATCGCCAGGATATCCACCGAGCGGGAATAAGGCATCAGGGGCAAATGCGATAAAGCCATCCACAGCCAGACGGCGCGCGATATCTTCAATATGCGGGTTCAAGCCGCGGTTTTCATGCACAACCAGCACAGTCGGCAACTTGCCTTTGGCATTGGCAGGCGTGACCAGATAGCCGCGCACTTTGCCGTAACCATTGGGCGAATCAATTTCAATGTACTCTGCCTTGATCCGCACATCAGACTCTTCGACTTGCCTGGCCTGGGCAAATTTGGGCGTCAAAGCCGCCAGCAGGCCGCTGGCAGTCACCCCAGCAACTGTATATTTACCAGCCTGGTTCAGAAAGTCACGCCGACTGATATCCCCGTGCACAAACTTTTCAAACAGCCCCAATACTTCCGGATGAAAATCCTTCGCTGTTTTTTGCGTCATTCAAATTCTCCGTAATGTCAGTGATCAATGGTTATTTAGCGCGGCCAAGGAAGCCTTGCGCCAGCAATGGGATACGGTAAGCGGCGCCACGGCCAACTACCACCAGGGTTTTCTTGTCCTTGCCGGCAAAAGCCAAATTCTGTGGTTTGTTAGGCAAAGCAATAATACCCAGCTTCTCACCTTTGGCAGAAAATACCTCTACACCGGAGTTGGTAGCCACATAGACACGGTTTTCAGCGTCAATCGCAATACCATCTGCACCACTGGCAAACTCACCTGCCGGGTTTTTCTGGTAACCATCCAGCTTGGCGAAATCACGCTTGTTGGACAATGAGCCATCAGCCTTGATGTCGTAGGCGATCAGGAATTGGTTGGCAGTATCAGCCACGTACAATACTTTTTCGTCTGTGCTCAACTGTACACCGTTAGGACGCTTGAGGTCATTGATAACACGGGTAGTTTTCCCATCAGGCGTGATGTAGTAAACAGCAGGGCGGGCTGCTTCCGCATCTTTTTCTTCAGGCTTGGGTATCACACCGATGTCAGTGAAGTAAATTCCGCCTTTTTTGTCCAGCACCAAATCATTCGGACGCTGGAAAGGTTTGCCCTCAAAGTTGTTAGACAGCACTTTTTCATGGCCGGCCGGATAAACGATACCTACTTGCGGTTTCAGGTTTTGCACCGAGATCAGGTCACCCTTTGGTGTAAATGCCAGGCCATTAGAACCGTTACTGTTCTGCAGGAAAATCGAAACACCACGGTCTTCTTTTAATTGTGTAATGCGGTTGGCGCGAGTTTCAGTAAAGATCGCCGAACCGTCAGGCAAAGTGATAGGACCTTCAGTGCCTTCAAAACCTTCATAAAGAAACTCGTATTTCGTGCCTTTGGCGACTACGCCAGGAATATCGGCATTTACTTCATACTTCGGCGTTGGCGGTGTGATGCGAGTCAGTGCACCGCCCTGTGCTTCGTAATCCTGCACGCCAATCGCACCCACTACTTTGTAGCCTTTCCCAATCAGCAAATCAGCAGCTGCATGGGCTCGACCGGCATGGTTGGAAATAGTAGCGATCTGTTTATCTTTAGGGATGTAATCCAGGTACTGTTCAAGTTCTTTGGACTGGATGTTCAGGTATACAGGAAAGCCGCCAATCTTGATCAGCTCATCAGGGCGACGAAGATCGATCAGCACGTAGTCGCTAGGTTTGGCAAGGATGGCATCCACATCCGCTTTATCCAGTTTTTTTGAGATAGGTGGTTTTTTCGCTTCTTGTGTATTGGCTGGTGCAGTATTTGTTGCGCCAGTGTTACTTACACCGCCGGCATAAGATAACGTTGCCGCAGAAAGAAATAGTGAAGCCACTACCAGATGAATTTTTTTCATTGTAATCCTTTTATAGGTCTAACAGAGTGATGCAATACATGCATAGCCGTGACCATGACATGCGATATCGGCCATTACTATTGCAACCTGCGTGCCAGCTTTTGAAGTGTGGGATGACTAGCTTCAGGCCTGGAGTTTTTCTATCTAATCAATTGATCTAAAAAGGAATTTTATAAAATGAAAATGGCACGTTAATCACGTGCCATTCAAAGGGATTTACCAGGCTGTTTACTATGCAACAGTTGCCGTATCAGCATGTTGCATTAGAAACAATCATTAGTCTTAAAAGTTGTAGCGCAAACCTACGCGTAATGTGCGTGGTTCCAGCGGATGAACCAGACGTCCATCAATGCCCTGTCCACCGCCGCAACCTGCCCCATCCTGACGCGAGCAGGCGCCGCCCCAATACTCGATGTCATTTGCCTTGCGATTCAACAGATTAAGGATGCTGGCAGACAGTTGCCAGTGTGGGTTGAATTGATAGTCCAGCCTGGCGTTTGCTGTCAAAAATGAAGATGATGTTTGCGTACCGGTTTCTTCCAATGCATAAGAACCGATATAACGTACCCTGATGCCGCCGGACCAATGGCTGCCATCATCATAGTTAGCCGCCAGCGATGCACTTACCGGGATAGCGTTAGGCACATGACGGCCACCGTTTTCTTCGCGGTCAAACCTGGCTTTTGATAACGCCAGATCGGCATCCAGGAAGAAATAATCTGACAAAGTCAGATGGTTAGTCCACTCAACCCCGTAGCGATGTGAACTACCGCGTGGTTCAGTGATTCCTTCGTCGCCAACAAACACCAATTCGGAAGCAGATTTTACCTGCCACACTGCCAATGCTGTTTGCCAACCTTCAAATGGTGCTGCACGCAGTCCTAATTCACCGCCTGTACTTTTGGCGAGTAATGGCACCCGCTCGGCTGGCAAGCCATCAACTGCATTATTGGTGATGACGGCACCACGGATATCATTACTATGGAAACCGCGGCCCCAGTTAGCATAAAATTCAAGTTAATTGAATGGTGCAATCGCTAAACCCAACTTAGGGCTGACCTGATGTGCAGTCTCACTGCCGCCATTCGCCAGGTTGAATTGGCCGCCACGGGCATTTACATCGGCAGAAATGGTGTCATACCGTAAGCCGACATTAGTGCGCAGCCAAGATAACCAAGGCGTTTTCAGTTCAGTATAAAGAGCGCTGCCGGTCTGGTTAACCTTATTTTGACTGACTGTATTGGTACGCACACGATTGACGGTGTCATACAAACCCAGAGCTCCGATGCGGTCATGGCGCAACTGCGCACCGGCAATCACTTCGGTATTAAACCAGCCCTCAGGTAATAACCAATGCTTTTCGGCCTGGCCGCCAAACAGAATCCTGTGATCTTCCTGCTCATGCTGGTCGCCATCAGGGCCATTGATATAACCTGATGGTGCGCTGAAAAGGTTTAAGCCATAGTCGATCACCCAGGCATTGATTTTCCGGTAAGAATGCTCATCACTCTGGTTCCATTCACCTGACAAACTGATGCGATGAGTTTTGCCGCCATCATTGGGAACCAATGTACCAAAGCGGCCAATCTCGCCGCTATCAATGGCCCGTTGCGGTACATGCTCGCTGGCTACCCAGGTGCTTTTATAGGCCATGGCAGTAATGATGTAACCGTCACTGGCTGTCCCTTCACTGATACTGCCATGCAGATTGACCTTGTTCAGGTTTTGCGACTGGTCCCAAGGGCCATCATACCCAACCAGTTCAGCAGCACCCAACAGCTGGCGGCCGTTCCACTCGGCACTTCCGGCTGTCAAAAAACGCTGGTACTGGTATTCACCAACGGTCAATGCTGCGAAAGGCGTTTTGAGCGAGCGTTTGTACTGGATACGCGCCGAACCAGTGGTATTAAAATCCCCATCTTCAGCGGCATATGGGCCTTTCTGGTAACGCAGGCCTCCTATCAGTTCCGGAATCAGGAAATTAAGGTCCATATAGCCCTGGCCGTGAGCATGGCTGACCATATTGATAGGCATACCGTTCACATAAGTAGCAAAGTCACTGCCATGATCCAGATTAAAGCCGCGCAGGAAATACTGGTTGGCCTTGCCATCACCAGAATGCTGCGTCACGATGAGTCCCGGCACGGTTTCCAGCACTTCACCCGGACGCAGGAATGGCCGGTGTGCCAACTGCTTTTCAGTCACTTTTCCATCTGAAGCAGAATCCGCAACCCCAATCAATGCATGGATTTCGGCTCTGACTTCAATGGCCGGTAATGTATCTTTGGCTTCAGCATTTACGGAAGTTGTCCATGCGGTCGCCAATAGTGCCATCAACCAGCACCAGCCATTATTCTTCTTATACATCTAAATCCCTTATTTATTTCGTTAAGACAAAAGCGACGACGATAATAATGGATAGGGGGCTTCCCTATCAGGGGATTTACATAACAGGAGTTATGCCCATTCCTGACATATGATTGAAATCAAATAGTTAGCCGATAAAAATGGTAAGCAGACAAAAAGCATGTGCTGTTATATACACATTTTTCTAACAATTGCTCGCCATGAAGCAGCCAAATACCGGAAAAGCTAAAAAATGCTGTTTAATTATTGGCTGCCGAGTAGATTACCGGAATACTTACCAACACATCCACCGGCTCACCCTTAACAGTAGGAGGTTTGAAAAACCAGCGTGAGACGGTGGTCATGGCGAGCCAGTCCAGCTCAGGGTTAGTAGATTTGAGTATATGTGGTAACTGCACCGCCCCATTTTTATCGATGGTGAATTCCACCAGCACTTTTTCAGCACTTTTAACCTCATAACCATAAGGCAATTCTGCAACAGGTGAATAAATCGCTTGCGGTTTTTGGTCCAGGTGTGCGAGTTTGTAAACAGGTGCTTTGACTTCTTTAGAGTGCCGCAATATCCGGTAAACATCGCTGTCGTAAAGCGTATCCTTGCTATTCCTGGAAAATTCATACCCTATCTTCAGGCTAGCCCATGCCCCTACCTGCTCCTTGATAGCCGGAGTGAACACGCATGAAGCCAGCATCGCCCGTGTCGCCGCTGCAAAATCCTGGTGACTGGCTTCTGTTATATTGATGTCCGCCGGATGGCCAGTAGGATCAATCAGCACTGTCGCCGCCACTTTTCCCGTCACTTTTTTTTGGAACAATTCAAACGGATAAACCAGCGGTGCAACAACTTTAAAGGTAGGCAAAGCATCCAGCTTGACCTGCTCCGGGACATCTCCAGTGGTTTCAACTTCAGGATCGAGACCTATACTGTAAGGCTTGTTATCCTCACTATTCGAACCAAACCTGAAGGGGTATCTGAATAAAGAAGGCACAGCTTTCCCGTTAACCATCGCCGGTTTTATTTCTGATGAAGCTACCACTTTAAATACTTCTCTTTCAAAAGCCGGGTGATCGGACCTTATTACCTCAATCTGGGAAATCTCGCCTTTTTCATCCACCAAAGCCTGCAAGGTGACGGCCCCGCTTTTGTGGAAGCCAGCCAAAGTTTCCGGAAATTTGAGACGCGCCCTATGTGTGAACCTGGGTGGGGTAAATTTATTACCGACGGGATTTCCCTTGTCAAACTCACCCTCGACTCTTACGCCATTTGGCCAGGAAATGATTGCATGGCCATTCATTAAGCTGTTAAGGAAATCTCCTTCATAGCGCATGCCATAATTCCATACCAGGGTTCCTTTTCCATTTTTAAGGCCATGTACAAACATACCGTTAAATTCGCTATCCAGCGTCTGCGCATAAGCCTCACCATACAGCAATCCTTTATGGAACGTTCCTTTGAGTTTATTGACAGTCTTTCCTTCGTACACAGCGATGACCTCGCCAGCGCCTTCTATAAAGCCGTTTTGACACTCTCCATTCCATTCATACTTTGCCAATTGCTGCAAATAGTTATCAAATAGTTTGCAGCCGTTTTGGTCTTTGACCCAATAGCGCTTGTTGATTTGTTTGGGAGTAAGTACCACCACTTCTTTTCCGGAGAAGCAGATGGAGACACTGACCCAGTCTTCCACGGCTACACCATGGGCCTGCTTGGGAATGAACTTCCATTGCTTTACACCTTCCAGTGCGGCTTGATCCAGGTTTTTGTGATTGCTGGATTTTTCTACGGCAATCTCTTTCACTTCGCCTGAGGCTGCAACCAGGACCTTGAGTACCGTGATACCATCTTCTCGGGATTTAAGCGATTCTGCGGGATATACAGGGATGGGCTGGGTTATTGTATGATCCACAAGCGCCATTGAAAAAATATTTGCCGCGACTTCGGCCTGGCTGGTAGTGGATAACAATAGGCAGATACATGCCAGCAGAAATTTGGGAGTAGTCAAACGTATGAGAGAATTTTTTAACGATGTCATAGCGATTTAGTATTTTTATGCTGTCGGATTAAACTTTATAATTGAATATTCTCAGTTTTGCCACTGACACTGACTTTTAGCTTAAGACCGTTTCTTTCAAGCGAGACTGCTGTGGACTAGAGTCTGCTCAGGAATACCTACACCCTCCAGCACAGCCTATCCATCACAGAATGAAACAAGGCAAATCACGACTGTTTAACGGTAAAAAAGCGGAAATGCTGGCGTAAATTTTTGTCACTCTTTTAATTTAATATGACCGGCGCGCACTCGCGAGAGGTTTATTTCAAATACGTCTTTAGCACATTGATTACTTCGTCGAGATCTTCCTGATGATTGTGTCCGGCTTCATCGCCTTGATGTGCATACCCCAGATGCTCGCGGATATGCCCTTCCAGCGCTTCAGACATCAAACCGTCAATTGCGCCACGCACGGAGGCAACCTGGTGCAGAAAATTAGCGCATGCCACACCGTTATACAGTGACTTTTCCAGCGCATCGATTTGACCTTTGATACGGTTAATGCGCAGGCCAAGTTTTTTATTATTTTCCGTGATGTGAGACATGGTGTTCCTTAAAAATAATGCCGGGGCAGAATAACTGGCTCCCGGCATTGATGGTCAAGTCGAGAGAATTAGCTTGAATACTTAATTGAGCAACCATAAGGCTTGGTGCTAGCGTGCGGCACTTTCTTGCCATCAGCCAATGCTGCCCATACTTCGCGCACGTAGTTGTTTGCTTTTGGCAGATCTTCTACTTTGGCAGTTGGAATGTCATCAATGCCGCCTTTGTAGACCAGGATGCCTTTAGGATCAACAATGTAAATGTGCGGTGTCGTCTGTGCGCCGTAAGCCTGGCCAATTTTTCCATTCGCATCCAGCACCACATAAGCAGGTTTTGCGCTTCTGGATTCATTCAGTTTGGTGGCTTCTGCACCACTCACATGGCCTTGTTTACCTTCTGCGGATGAGTTTACTTGTACCCATACAATATTCTTAGCGGCTGCGTCTTTTTGCAGTTGTGGAATATTACCACTTTCATAGTGTTTTTTTACAAACGGGCATTCGTGGTTGGTCCACTCCAGCACCACTGTTTTGCCTTTCAGCGAATCCAGGCTGAGCTTGCCGCCATCTGCTGTAGTGCCAGTGAATGCCGGTGCCGGTTTATCTATAATGGCTTCTGCAGAAACTGACTGGCTGAATACGCCAATCGCCAAACCGATCAAGGTATGAGTAAAAATTTGCTTAATTTGCATGATAGCTCCTGGGTTGTATAAAAGTTGTGGTTAATTAAGGTTGGATATGGGAAAGCACACTGGCTGGCGTCAGTATCTGTGGCAGCTCAATCGGCTTACCGGCATGTCCCGCGGGATAAAACACGTACAAGGGCACACCACTGCGCCCGAACTTAGTCAGAATTTTGGTGATTTCGGCATCTTTGTTGGTCCAGTCGCCTTTTAAATACGTAATTCCCTGTTGTTCGAATGCCTGTACGACTTCGGGCTGGCTAAGCGCGACCTTCTCATTGACCAGGCAACTGATGCACCAGGCCGCAGTAAAATTCAGGAACACCGGTTTGCCTTCTGCCAGCAGCGACTCAAGTTTTTCGGCCGAATACGGCTGCCAATTTTGTTTTAGGGATTTAGCCTGTTTATCAGGCAAAGCTTCAGTGGGAGTTTCGGCCAGTAAAGTGACCAGCCCGATAGCAAGTCCCACCACCAGCACTACGCCAGCATTTGCAAATTTAAGCCTGGTGGATGAAGCGCCCCTGCTGATGGCATAGATCCATGCAGCCAATGCAATCAATACAAAACCACTGAGGACCAGGACTACCGCCAGCTCGCCTTGCTGCTGGGCCAGCACCCACACCAGCCATACGGCGGCTGCATACATGGGGAATGCAAAAAACTGCTTGGTGTATTCCATCCATATACCCGGTTTTGGCAATACTTTTTGCAGGCCAGGCCAACTGGTGAGCAGCAGATAAGGAAATGCCAGGCCCAGACCGAGACTGATAAAAATCACTATCAATTCAGGTGCTGGGCGCGCCAGCGCAAACCCTAAGGCAGCGGCCATAAATGGTGCAGTACAAGGCGTCGCCACTATGGTGGCGAGTACACCGGTAAAGAAACTGCCCCAATAGCCAGGCTTATCCGCCAGATGACTGCCTACGCCACTGATACCGCCACCAATGGTAAACACGCCGGATAAATTCAAGCCGACAGTAAACATCAGGTAAGTCATCAGGAACACAAACCATGCTGACTGGAACTGGAAGCCCCAGCCCACCTGTGCCCCACCCGCTTTTAACAAAACCAGAACCAGGGCTAGCGCAACGAAGCTGACAACCACACCAAGGGTATAAACAAGCCCTTGCCTGATCAGCTCACCGCGACCGAGACTGGAATGCGAGATGAGAGAAAGTGCTTTGATAGACAGTACCGGAAACACACAAGGCATCAGGTTGAGGACCATGCCGCCTGCGAACGCCAGAAAAATCGCCAGCAACAGGCTGTCAGTGCCTGTTTCAGCGGGACTGGATTCAGTCACGGTTTGCAGTTTGGGGTTCAGTAAATAACCGCTGGTTTCAGTGCTCTGCTCCTTTGCAATTAACACGCCTTCCAGTGCTTCGCCGGGTTGCAGCGGCATATCTCCGGCATGCAATTCTATGGCGATGCCAGTAGCGGTTTTTGTAACTACCTGCTCATGGCTTTGGGCAATCTTTCCCCATTCGTAAGGATAAAACCAGATATCCTTCACTGCTGAATCAGCCAGTTCGGGCGCATCCACCAGTAATGTCAATGAACCATCACTGCCTTGCAAACGGACAGGCCAGCTTACTTTGGCAGGCTGTCTTTCCAATGCCAGATCGATATCGGGGGCAGCAGTTTTCTGCCCTTGGCCAGCGGCTACCACTGGCAAATCCAGCGATAAAACAACTTGCTGTGGAATACATTCTTCCTTGCACACCAGCCAGTCGACCACCGCCTGAACTTTCAGCGGTTTGCCAGGTTTTAAATCGGCTGGCAATTTCAACGGCGTGGGTAATGTCACGCTATTTTCATAGCCGTAATTCACAATCGGGCCCATTTTGAAACGATCCGGCAACGGCCAGACCACATCACCCGCTTCTACTGGCTGGGAAAACTTCCAGCCTATGGTAGTCACCGTTCCGGAGTCCCCAGGGTTACGCCAATAGGTATGCCAGTGAGGCAGAATATCGAGTTTGATCCCCAAAATAATTTGCTCACCTGGCGCAATGTGGCTATGTGAAGAAATCAAGGTGGCTGTCACCTGCGGTGTGCTGGCCTGATTTGAAGCCGCCATGACAGGCAGGCTTAATCCCATCCAGAGGACCCACAACATCAGGTTTCTGATGGAATAACCTTTAAACATCATTGTGCGAGCCTGGCCTGGATTTTCTGTAAACCGGCAATGGCGCAAGGCTCATCCGTACGGCCACCACCTACACCAATTGCGCCGATAATTTCGTCACCAACCTTAATCAGGATACCGCCGGGACGACCATTGATATTGGGGTTAGCAGCGACAGCATCAGCAAATGCCTTATCTGTTTTTGCCTGCTCGAACAAAGCGCTGGTACTTTTCTTGTATTGCAGCGCGGTCTGCGCCTTGACTGTGCTGGAACTGACGCCTCGTGGTGAAGTGCCATCTGCTGCCAGCAAAGCTTTTAACACGCCTGCAGAATCGACCACACTGGCAGCGACAGTTTGCGCACCATCTGCGGCACAGGCTTCAACGGCAACTTTTGCTGCTTCAACTGCCAGCGTAAGTGATGGCCCTTTGGCGGCAGGCACCCTGGCAGGCGTATTGGCTGGGGGTGAGGGAGGATCTTCGGCCATCACCGGATTCGCCAGACCTGCGTACAACAAAACCAGAAAAACACTTACTGATAATTTTTTCATAACATTCTTTCTAAGTCTTATAAATGCTTAAGCGTCACCTCTCTTTGAGAAAGCGACGCAGCATATCTGGCTAAATAATTAGGTAGTCATCCATTTACATCCTGGCGCGGAAAGCAATGCCAAGTGTGCGTCCATAACCTGGCTGCTCGGTAATGGGGCCGGTATTACCAAAGGAGCTAGCGCCGGTTTTATAATCTTTATCAAAGATATTTCTGGCAATCACAGTGAACTCCCACTTGTCGCTAGCGCTGCCGATGCCCACACCACCATCAGTGATGTTGTAAGCATCCTGGTAAGTACTTGCCGCCTGAGTTGCTCCAATGTAGGTACCGGAACGATAAGCATTGTTAACAAAGAAATGTGCACGGTAACCGGCACCAAAGAAGTAGTTGTAATCAGCGCCATAACTCAGAGTCACTTTTGGCGCTCCATGCAATTGGCGGCCAGAGAAATCTACCAGCACCGGGTTAGCGACATCTGTCGTTACACTGTCAAACTCTTTATAGAATGCATCGTTGTAAGCGCCACTGAAATTCAGGCGCAGGTTGGGCGTCGCGGCAAAGGCTGTGGTGAATTCCAGGCCACGTGCAATGACTTCCGGAATATTCCCCAAGAAACCACGCGTATTGTTCAGGTTAGTGGGGGTTGGATCCGGAACAGTGACGTTGCCCTGGTAGTCCTTGATTTGCGTGTAGTACAAGTTCGCATTCAATAGCAAGCGGTTATCAAACAAAAGCGTTTTGAAACCCAACTCGAAGTCGAGTGCCTGCTCCGGCTTTACGTTGAGTGGCCTGCCATAGTCAGCACTGGATGCATCATTATTGAATTCAACAGCCCCTGACTTTTCACCGCGGGCAGCTGATGCATACAACAAGGTTGAATCCGTAAGCTTGTAACTAGGATTAATCAGCCATCCAATCGAATTATCGCGGATGCTTTGTCCATTTCTCCAGTCATAAATACCGTTAAATCCTGCAGCATTGGTGCCAATCGCCTGCTGGTAAAGTCCTTTTGCTGCATTCCAGGCCGCCAAATCAGCAGCATTTCCCAAGTTCAGACCATAACTAGCTGCTTTAGAATCATCCGTACCATCCGCATTTGTAATGGCTTTTCCGGCCCTATCCAACTCTCGTTTGTTTCGACCATCCTTAAATTCCAAGGTATTGCGAAGCCCCAAAGTTAATGTTGCCTTTTCAGTCAAATGCCAATTGACTTGACCAAAGGCAGCATAACTCTTGGTTGTAGGATTTAACACGTAAGAACGGTAAACACCATTTTGCGAATCTTTCAATAACCCCAAGTATCTTGGATCGGCCGATAATGCAGTGTATTGAGCGTTGCTAGCGTTAAATGCACCGCCATCGGGACCAAAGTAACTCGGATCATCAGAGAAGACTTCGGCATCCAAATAGTACATACCTACTTGGTAATCATAAGATTTGTCACCAACAAAATTCAGTCGTAACTCTTGTGAAAATTGACGATTTGATAATTGTTGACCACCATTATTGATATCAAATCGGGTTGCTCCACCATTTTTGATGTCAAACTCCTGGCCACGATAAGCAGTAATAGAGGTGAGCTTATATTCATCGTTTATATCCCAATTGACTTGCACTGAAGCACCACCTTGGTCAGTACGTTGTGGTCGGGCTTGAGAATCCTCAATAGAGTTACTGCCGTATCTAGGCTGATATGGCGTGCCATCTGCGTTATTAAAGTAAGAGCGAGATATTCTTCTCGTGAATGAGTTTGTTCTAGGTGTGCCATCTGCAAAAGTGGCTGGATCAGAAATTAGCACTGATTTGTTCCCATTTTCCACCGTCTGCGTTCTATCCAAAATAGTACGAATAGACAAGTTCTCCGTTGGTGTCAGCAGAAATTGTACCCGCCCGCCTATACGGTTGGTCTCATTCCATGTTTCATTGCTGGAAGGGCCATTACTTTGCCAAGCGTTATCTAGTATCCCGTTTTGTTTATTAAAAAAGAATGAAGCGCGGTAGGCCAGCAGGTCATCTACTAACGGCCCTGTGGCAGAGAACTTACCTATCATCTGGTCATACTCGCCCACACGGCCCTCTACGTTATAACCGGGTGTAAAACTTGGGGCTTTAGTGGTGATATTGATCGCACCCAAAGTAGTGTTTTTACCGAGCAAGGTTCCTTGAGGGCCGCGCAATACTTCAATACGGTCCAGGTCGTTAAAGTCGTTCCATGACTGACCTACATAAGAACTCACAACACCGTCAACAATGACGCCGACCCCAGGTTCCAAGGTGTCGTTAGCACTGTTTTTACCGATACCACGAATCGAAATACTAGTCTGGCGTGGATTACTGCCAAACACACCCAGGTTAGGGACTGCCTTTACCAACTCATTAATCGTGACGATATTGTCGCGATCCAGACGCTTGCCGCCAATTACCTCAACCGGTAGCGGTACATCTTGTGCGATTTCTTCACGCGCACGTGCAGTGACGATCAGCGAATCCAGCACATTTTGTGTAATGCGCTCTTCTTCCTCTGCTTTTGCTGCTTGCTTGGTTTTTGGTGCTGGTGCGGCGTCTGCTGCTGAATCAGCTTCTTCATTACTCGCCGCAGTGCTATCTGTTTTTTTTGAATTCAGGCTTTGCTTCAGGCTTTCAAGTTCTTTTTTAAGGCGTTCATTCTCCGCTTGCAAATCAGCTACTGTAGGATCCGCAGCCATTGAAAGGCCTGGGACTACTAGTGTTGCACCAATGGCCAGACTCACTGCAGATTGCAGCACTTTTCTTTTAAATACGATGGCTGTTTTATTATCAACAGCTCTTATTGCTCTTCTGACTTTTAGTACAGTCATTAAGGTCTCCCTGGTTATTTATGCTTATAAACTCAGGGACCGTATTGGCAATTGCTATGCCAATCATTAAGAAACCTTGTTTGAAGTAAAAAAAATAAATTTTAATTTATTAAAATCAATGCATTATCGGAAAAACTTTAACCAATAAATTAATAAGAAATTATTTCGAATTCTATTTATATTTAAAACAGCTGTTTAAATTTCAACACTTGCCAGAACAGACTGTTGCCATTGAAACAAATCGTCAATTTTCAAAGCACACGTGAAGCTGCTTCTATATCAACAGTTTGTTTTTAAAACTGCTCAGATACAAACAGTATTAACTCAGAACACAAAATATCGCGATTTTGAGATAACCCCCTTTAAAAAATTTGTATATAAAAATCATCATGTTAAAACATGTACTGCATAAATCATCCAATCAGATGGGCGGCAAAACAACATGGCATATTTTCTGCTAATAGTCATCGCTGAAAGCATCACCCTTATTGATGACTAACTTTTTTATCCGGACTTATTTGTCTATTAATTAAAGCAACTGGAATTTAAGCGACACATGCAAGACACCACCATAAAAGTCTGGGACCTTCCACTACGACTTTTTCATTGGCTATTAGTCATTACAGTCACAATCTCATATCTGTCTGTGAAAACCGACTGGCTGGATGTGGATATCCACTGGTATGCGGGTCTGTCCATTACTTTCCTGGTGTTATTCCGTTTAAGTTGGGGGATTGTTGGCACACACACCGCCAGATTTACACAGTTCTTCCCTACCCCGCGCAAGCTGCTGAATTACTTTAAAAGTTCGTGGCAGGGCGTTGGACACACACCAACCGGAGCATTGTCAGTGATTGCGCTCCTGTTATTACTGGCGGGGATGGTTGCGACCGGCGTAATTGCAAGTGATGACATCACGCTGCAAGGTCCGTTAGCCAAATATGCAGATGAAGCACTGAGCGACCAGATGTCCGAATTACATTCCCTGCTGTTTAATGTATTGCTGGGCCTGATCGTTTTGCATGTCCTCGCTATCGTTTTCTACGGGTTATTCAAAAAAGACAACCTGTTAAAACCAATGATCAGTGGGAAAAAGTCCGTGCCCCTTGCCGCATCATTAACGCTTCCGCCTATCGGTAAAAGGCTGGGATGGCGCTTACTGTTTAGTGTAATCACTGCTGGCGCATTGACCTGGCTGCTGTTCAGCCCGCAAGCGCATACCTTTTTTTACCAGCCCCCGCCTGCCCCAGTTGTGCCTGCTTCACAGCATGCATGGTAACGACAGGCGTTTTTATCATCAATTTCAAGGAAAAAATACATGAAAATTCAGACAATCCTGTGCGCGTTTTTGATGTTGCAAGGAGCAGCAGCCTCTGCTGGCCCGATTGAAGATCAGATCAAGTTCCGTCAATCTGCTTACAGCTTTATTGGCTGGAATACCAACAAAATCAAAACCCAACTGGACAATCCGGATACACTGTCAAAAGAAGAAATAGTTGCCGCAGCGAATGCCATTGCTGCTGCTGCGAATTCGGGACTGGGCGCGCTATATGGCCCGGGGACGGACAAAGGCGAAGGCTGGAAGAAATCCAGGTTAAAATCTGAGTTCTTTGAAAAACCTGAAGAAGCAAAAAAAGCAGCCTTGCAGTTCAACCTGGAAGCCAATGAGTTTGCCAAGGTAGCAGCCACTGGCGATGTAGGCCAGATCAAAGCCAAGTTTGGCAAACTGACGCAGTCGTGCAAATCCTGCCATGACAGCTTCAGAGAAAAAGATGTGAAATAAGCATTACTGTTTATTTCTATTTTGAACATGCACGGCGGCTGGCATTTGTCAGCCGCCGTGCGTATGTATAGCAATTAAACAAACCCCTTAACCGCCTGTAGATGCATGAGCCAGTATGTCTTTTAAAAAACTAATATTTCTAGCCTTATTCAGTGTGATCCTGATCGGGGGTTCCATGTGGCTTTGGCGGGCTTATGAAGAACGGAACGGAGTTGTTGCGGATGAAGCAGACCCTGCCGCATCTCATGATGCAGACCATAAGAATGGAGGTAAACATGGGCCGGGCAGTGGTCGCCATCGTGGTGACAAACCTGTGCCAGTGTTGGTGACAGCAGTTGTCAAAGCCGATGTGCCTATCATCCATTCGGCCTTGGGCACTGCAATTCCCTCCGCGGTAGTCGCTGTTACCAGCCGTGTCAACGGTCAGCTGATACAGGTGGCTTTTAAAGAAGGTGAACTGGTCAAACAAGGGCAGTTGCTGGCAAAGATAGACCCGAAACCATTTGAAACGGCGCTGGCACAAATCCAGGGCCAGGCCGTACGCAACCAGGCATTGCTGAAAAACAGCCAGATTGACCTGGAGCGTTTTAAAACGCTGCAATCGCAAGATTCGATTGCGTCACAGCAGGTAGACTCACAGGCTTCACTGGTACAACAATACCAGGGTACGGTACAAGCTGACCACGCCTCGGTGGAGAATGCCAGGCTGCAACTCGGTTATACCAATATTATTGCTCCGGTCAGTGGCCGTATCGGTTTACGCCAGGTAGATAGCGGCAACAATATCACTACCACAAACCCGATTGCAGTTATTAACGCTATCCACCCGATTCATGTGGTGTTTACACTGCCTGAAGACAAAATCACGCAGCTGGTCCAACAGACACATACACCAGGCAGCCATCATAAATTCAAGGTGGAAGCCTGGGACAAAGCAAATAATACCAGGCTGGCCAACGGCTTTTTGACCAGTATTGATAACCAGATTGACACCACCTCTGGCACGCTGAAACTCAAGGCGGAATTTTCCAATGAAGACAATCGCCTGTTTCCCAACCAGTTCATCAATGTCCGCCTGTATAGCGACACCATACGGAATGCCAGTGTTATTCCAGTCAATGCTTTACAGCATGGGCCGGACGGCGCCTTTGTTTACAAGATTGTGCGTGACGAGAAAGGCGACAAGGTCATCCTGCAGCCGGTCACCGTTGGTCACACTACCGGTGAAATTGCAGCCATCACAAATGGTCTCGCTGTAAATGACCAGGTAGTCAGCAGCGGCATAGATAAACTGAAACAGAATGCCAAAGTAAAAATTAAAAATCCGGCCAATGCATTTGACGATAAAGACGAGCCAGGTGCCGAAAAAAAATCCAGGCGTCCTCACGGTGCTGGCTCTCCGGACCAGACACATAAACGCCGTTCGGATGCGCCTGCTTAAGCAGCGCACTGGTTGATGATGAATCCGTCTCGAATTTTTATTTTGCGCCCGGTGGCGACCTCGCTGCTGATGCTGGCCATCTTGCTGGCTGGCATTCTGTCATACAGCCTGTTACCCAAGTCCGCTTTACCGCAAGTTGATTACCCGATCATCCAGGTGGTGACTTTGTACCCTGGCGCTAGTGCTGAAGTAATGGCAATGAATGTCACTTCACCGCTGGAAAGGCAGTTTGGCTCTATGTCCGGCCTGGCTCACATGTCTTCTGCCAGCTCTGGCGGTGCCTCGGTGATCACGCTGCAATTCAGCCTGAAAACCAGCCTGGATGTGGCTGTTCAATCTGTGCAGGCAGCCATGAATGCCGCCAGCAGCTTTTTACCTGCCGACCTGCCAGCGCCACCGATCTATAACAAAGTTAATCCTGCCGATGCACCGGTATTAACACTGGCGGTAACCTCCTCCACTTTGCCGTTACCAAAATTGCGTGATCTTGTGGATACCCGTATGGCGCAGAAAATTGCGCAAGTGAATGGTGTCGGACTGGTCAGTGTCGATGGCGGTCAAAAACCGGCTATTCGTATTCAGGTAAATCAATCCGCTTTAGCCGCCTACGGCCTGGGCTTGAATGACTTGCGTACCCTGATTGATAGCGCCAACTCTAACCAGGCCAAAGGCAATATTGATGGCCCACTACTGGCTTATGAACTGGATGCCAACAGCCAGCTGCGCTCTGCAGAGGAATACCGTCAATTGATTGTTGCTAATGTCAACGACAGGCCGGTAAGGTTAAGCGATGTCGCAGACATTAAAGAAGCACAGGAAGACATGTATCTTGCTGCCTGGGCGAATAAAACCCCAGCTGTACTCGTCAATATCAAGCGCCAGCCGGGTGCCAATGTCATTGAGGTGGTTGAACAGATACAGGCCAGATTGCCCTCATTGACTGCGGGATTACCTGCCGATGTTGAAATCAAGGAGTTAACTAACCGCACCCATACCATCCGTAGCGCACTGCACGATGTGCAGTTTGAGCTGATGCTGGCAGTCGGTTTGGTGGTGATGGTGATTTTTCTTTTCTTGCGCACCGCAGCCGGCACCCTGATTCCCAGCCTGACTGTTCCGCTATCTTTGGTGGGTACCTTTGGTGTCATGTATGCCGCTGGCTTTAGTATCAACAATCTGACATTGATGGCACTCACCATCGCCACCGGTTTTGTGGTGGATGATGCGATTGTGATGATTGAAAACATCGCCCGACACATTGAAGAAGGTGAAAGCCCACTTGAGGCTGCATTGAAAGGTGCCCGCCAGATTGGTTTTACCATTATCTCGCTGACATTTTCACTGATTGCGGTACTGATACCACTGCTTTTTATGGGCGACGTGATCGGGCGTCTGTTCCGGGAATTTGCCGTGACACTGGCGGTAGCCATTTTGATTTCAGCGGTGGTGTCATTAACGCTTACCCCTATGCTATGCGCACGTTTACTCAAGGCCGCCCCACCGCAGCATGATAAGCGCCCAACATTCAGCGATAAGGTGATCGAGATTTACGGTCGTTACCTGAAGATTTCCTTAAATCATCAACCTTGGGTGCTGGCTATTGCAGGGCTATCATTCCTACTGACGGTTGCGCTGGCGATCGTGATTCCAAAAGGCCTGTTTCCGGTACAGGACACCGGTTTTATCCAGGTAATTACCGAAACACCAGGTTGGGATGCCTTCAGGCAAGTCAGCCTGAAGCAACAGCAGGTTGTAGATGAAATCCTGCGTGACCCGGATGTAGACAGCGTGTCATCAGTGGTGGGCATTGATGGCGTGAATACCACCCATAACAGTGGCCGCCTGTTGGTTAACCTCAAACCTTATCCCCTGAGGCAATCATCAGCCACAGCAGTAATCAGCAGATTAAAGCGTACCCTGGATGAAACCTCACCGCTTATCCTGCATATGCAGCCGGTGCAGGACCTGACGCTGTCAGACCGTATCAGCCGTACCCAGTATCAATACCTGTTGACTAGTACCGATCCGGATGCATTAACCCAGATACTGCCTGCGTTTCTTGAAAAACTACGCAGCCTGCCGCAAATCACAGACGTAGCCAGCAATCAGCACGATGACGGATTACGCGCCGCCATTGTCGTGGACAGGGACAATGCCGGCCGTCTTGGCATCACCATGGCGGATGTTGACAATGCTTTATACAGTGCATTCGGCCAACGCATGATTACTACTATTTTCACACAGGCAAATCAATACCGCGTGATCCTGGAAGCGCAGCCCTCCCAAAGCCCGGGGCTGGCTGCGCTGGAACAAGTATTTGTTTCCAGCAGCAACGGTCGGCAAGTGCCACTGGCAAGTATCGCGACTGTCAGCGAAAAACCTGCTTCCCTGGTGATATACCGAGAAGACCAGCTGCCTTCGATTGAAATCGGCTTTAACCTGGCCGCGGACTATGCGCTGGGTGACGCTGTGTCTGCGATTACAAGGGTCAGGCAGCAGATGCAATTTCCGGCAACAATCATTAGCCGTTTTCAGGGTGCGGCATCGGCATTTATTGCCGCACTGGATAACGAGTTATTTTTAACGCTGGCGGCAATCACTACCATGTACATCGTGCTCGGCATTTTGTACGAAAGTTATATTCATCCCCTAACCATATTGTCAACACTCCCCACTGCAGGCGTAGGTGCTTTGCTGGGCCTGATGGTGACCAATCATCCATTAAGCGTGATCGCGATCATAGGGATTATTCTGCTGATTGGTATTGTGCAGAAAAATGCCATCATGATGATTGATTTTGCACTCGAGGCTGAGCGCGAGCATGGCAAATCCCCTCTGGAAGCCATCTACCAGGCCTGCCTGTTACGCTTCCGGCCTATCCTGATGACTACCCTGGCAGCGCTGTTCAGCGCCGTACCACTGGTTCTGGGCGATAGCCCCGGCTCAGAGTTACGCGCGCCGCTGGGAATTGCGATGATAGGTGGCTTGCTCTTGAGCCAGCTGCTGACCTTATTTACCACACCGGTGGTTTACCTGACTTTTGATCGCCTTGCCAAAACCTGGCAGACAGCAAAGCAGAAAACGGCGAGGCCAACCTGATGGCATGGTTGACCTTGTTCCTGCGACGACCGATTGCCACCACCTTACTGGCGGTGGCAATCGCGTTGCCGGGGATTGCAGCTTATTTTGCCTTGCCTATCGCGTCCCTCCCGCAAGTTGAAATGCCCAGTATTGATGTATTTGCAAGATTGCCGGGGGCCAGCGCAGAAACCATGGCTTCTGCGGTAGCATCGCCACTGGAACGCTCCCTGGGCAATATCGCCGGTGTCAATGAAATGACATCCAGCAGTTCCAAAGGGCAAACCCGGGTCAGTTTGCAATTTGACCTGGACCGAAATGCAGATGGCGCAGCACGTGATGTGCAGGCAGCCATTAACGCAGCGGTGCCTTTGCTGCCTGCCGGCATGCAAAGCAACCCGACCTGGCGCAAAAGCGGCTCCAACATGATTATGCATATTGCATTGACTTCGGAGCGCTACAGTCGACGCGAACTGTACGATATTGGCCTGTCACTGATCGGTCAGCGTATTTCCCAGGTCGATGGTGTAGGCCAGGTGAATGTGAATGGCAGTGCCCTGCGATCGGTGCGCGTTGAAGTTAACCCGCTCACTGCGCATCAATATGGTATTGCCCTGGAGCAGATACGCAATGTGATCGCAAATACCAACGCGCATCTGCCGAAAGGCTTTGTTGAAAATGATGACAAGCGCTGGCAGCTTGATGTGAATGACAGTGGCAATAAAGCCGCCGACTTTGAAGATTTAATCGTGGCCTGGCGCAATGGCGCCCCTATCCGCCTGCACGACATTGCCGATGTCAAGGACTCGGTACAAGAGCTACGCAGCACGGGCAGTGTCAATGGCAAGCCAGGGGTAGTGATCTCAGTCAATAATATTCCCGGCACCAATATTGTCGCCACCGTGGATGGCATCAAGGCCTTATTGCCAAAACTGAAACCCTTGCTGCCGCCCGGCATTGAAATGGAAGTGCTGATTGACAGGAGTACCATCGTCAGGAAGTCACTGCAGGAAGTGGAACATACGCTGTTGATTTCCATCGTGCTGGTGATCCTGGTGACTTTCGTGTTTTTACGCAGTGGCCGCGCTGCGCTGATTCCAAGTATCGCCATCCCGGTTTCACTGCTGGGTACCCTGGCAGTGATTTATTTATGTGGCTTCAGCCTGAATAACTTAACGCTGATGGCGCTGATTATTGCCACCGGTTTTATTGTGGATGATGCGATTGTGGTGGTTGAAAACACTATGCGTCATATTGAACATGGGTTAAAGCCGTTGCAGGCGGCGTTCCAGGCGGTGCATGAAGTATCTTTTACCATTATTGCCATGAGCCTGTCGCTGATTGCTGCCTTTATCCCCTTGCTGTTCATGGATGGCGTGATCGGGCGTATTTTCCGCGAATTCTCCATCACCCTGGCCAGTGCAGTGGTACTGTCATTGCTGATTACATTGACGCTTACCCCGGTACTATCCTCACGATTACTGAAATCCGATCCTTCACCCAACAGGCTGTCACGCGCGCTGGCGAGCATTTTCGATATTCCGCACCGGGCTTACTACAAGGCATTGCAGTGGGCGATCCGCCATTCCGCGCTTATCCTGGTGCTGTTTTTTGTGGCGATAGGCAGCAATGTCTACCTGTATTCCATCGTGCCCAAAGGCTTCTTCCCGTTACAGGATACCGGCAGGTTGCAAGGCAACTTTGAAGGTGATCAGAACCTGTCGTTCTGGGCAATGCGTGAAAAAGTCGACCAGTTCATGCGCGTGATTGCCAGTGACCCGGATATAGAAACTTATTATGAATACACCGGTGGCTTTGGCGGCGGACAGTCCAATACCGGCATGTTGAATGCTCGCCTTAAACCCAGGAAAGAGCGCGAAGCATCCGCACAGGAGATTGTGGACAGACTACGCCCGCAACTGGACAGGGTAGCCGGTGCTTCGCTTCGTTTACGGCCGCAGCAGGAATTTAATATTGGCGTACGACCCGGTTCGGCTGAATTTCAATATACCCTGCTCTCCAGCAACATCGAGGATTTGCGTAGATTCTCGCCGCAATTGAGAGATGCACTAACTAAACTGCCGCAACTGACCGATGTGAGCAGTGATGCACAAGATAAGGGTTTACAGGCAAACCTGGTGATAGACCGTGATGCTGCGGCACGGCTAGGTATTACCCAGCGCCAGATTGATGCTTCATTAAACGATGCCTTCGGCCAACGATTAGTGTCTACCATTTATGAACCATTGAACCAGTACTTTATTGTGCTGACGCTGGCACCACGGTTTGCAGAAGGACCGGAATCATTAAACCATATTTATTTAAACAGCCTCCAGAACCAGCGTATACCCTTGTCCAGCATAGCGCGCTGGGAGCTGGTCAATACCCCGCTGGCAGTCAATCATGAGGGGCAGTTTGCCGCCGCCACCATTTCCTTCAATATTGCGGAAGGCTATGCACTGGATGCAGCCAGCCAGGCGATTGAAGCAGCTTTTGTATCCCTGGACCCACCAGAAAGCATACATGGATCATTCTCAGGTAAAGCAAAAGCATTTAAAGAATCCATGGATAGCCAGCCCTGGCTGATTTTGACTGCACTAGTCACAATTTATATCGTGTTGGGAATACTTTACGAGAGTCTGATACATCCCATCACGATACTTTCCACCCTGCCCTCGGCCGGGATTGGAGCATTAATGGCCTTATTGCTATTTGACAGTGAGTTGACGATTATCGCCATGATAGGCATCGTGCTCCTCATCGGCATCGTGATGAAAAACGCCATCATCATGATAGATGCTGCGCGCTACATCATCCAGCACCGAGGCACCTCTCCTGATAAAGCGATTGTAGAAGCCTGCATGCAACGCTTCCGGCCGATTTTAATGACTACATTTGCGGCTGTGCTGGGCGCACTGCCCCTGCTTTTTGGCGTAGGCGATGGCGCCGAAATTCGCCAGCCACTAGGTATTTCGATTGTGGGCGGTTTACTGTTAGGGCAAGTTTTAACCTTATTCACTACCCCGGTCATTTACTTGTATCTGGACAAGCTGAATCAGTTTAGAACAAAAAAAACACAACGAACAACACCTGTTTCAACAAATATCACATCTGTATGAAAAATATCAAATTGAGCTTTCTGGTAATCGCTGGCCTGTTGCTGGAAGGCTGCAGCGTATGGGAAGCCTATATCCGACCCACAATGGTGATCCCCGAGCAATATAAAGAAGCGAGTGCGTTTGCCGGCTGGAAAGCGGCGACGCCAGGTAGCCCTGCATTGTCTGACAAATGGTGGGATCGCTACCAGGATGCACAGCTCACTCAACTGTTACTGTCAGCTAACCAGGCAAATTACTCGATCCTGATTGCTGAAGCCAATTACCGCCAGGGCCTTGCACTGGCGAGAGGCAGCCGCGCCCCCCTGTTGCCGGCAATCAACGGGCAATCAGCCATTATCCGTGGCAATAACAGCAATTCGGGCGCAAGCACTGAGCTTAGTATAGGCATTAGTGCCAGCTGGGAAATCGATTTATGGGGCAGGATACGCAACAGCATATTGGCAGGTGAGGCAAATGCGGAAGCTAATGCAGCAGACCTGGCTGCCGTGAAACTATCCGTACAATCCGCACTTGCACAAACCTATTTTCAGTTACGCATACTGGATTCGCAAAAATTATTGCTGGATACCACGGCGCAAAGTTTCGAGCGTTCATTGAAACTTACCATCAACCGTTACAACGTCGGATTAGCCTCCCGTACCGAAATCGCCCAGGCCGAAACACAATTACGCAATACCCGGGCGCAAGCAATCGACATCACTGCAGCGCGTGCGCAACTGGAACACGCAATAGCAGTCTTGATAGGAAAAGTCCCGGCCGAGCTATCGATCCCGTCTAGCCCCTACAAGCAAGTGACTGGTATTGCTTTTCCGATTGCAGAAGCCAGCTTGCCTTCCAGCCTGCTGGAAAGAAGACCGGATATTGCGGCTGCCGAACGCCGCATTGCCTTGGCTAATGCGCAGATCGGCGTTGCACGAGCGGCACTATTCCCGACCCTGAGCCTGGGTGCAGGCCTGGGTTACAGCAACGATACGCTGGGCAACCTGTTATCGCTGCCGAACCGCGTATGGTCGCTAGGCCCGGCATTGGCGGGCCCTATCTTTGACAATCAACTACGTCAATCGCAAACGGATGCAGCGATTGCCCGTTATGACGCCAGCGTTGCCAGCTACAAACAGACAGTTATCAACGGGATACGTGAAGTAGAGGACAATATGGCGTTGCTGCGTATTCTGGAAGCGGAAGCGGTGGAACAGGAAATCGCCGTAAAATTCGCGCGTGAGGCAGTTGAACAAACTGAAAACCGCTATCGCGCGGGTATCAGTGAATACCAGAATGTAGTGATTGTTCAATCGGCATTATTGAATGCAGAGCGCAATTTGCTCACTATTACCGGCCGGAGATTTAATGCTTCTGTGGCACTCATGATTGCGTTAGGCGGCGTACATTAGCTATTTGAGAGTTTGTGGAAGTTACAAATAAAAAAGCTGTGTCCACAGACACAGCTTTTTTAATCATCCAGGGAATTAACGATTATTGAAATATCCAATATTCATCACTCTATCGTTCACAAAAGTCACTTCGGTTTCTTTATAGGTATTTTTGGCATCATATTTAACGATGTTTTTGTAGTACCACATTTCCACTTGTACCGGCTTGGAGCTTTTCTCTTGCCCACCCACGCCTGCAATCATGTTACTCGCATTGCTAGGCTTTACTGATTGCTGTTTCTTGAAGGGTTGGCCCAGTTTTTCCAACACTACTTTTTTTGACTTGCCGCTAAAATTATCAATGAATTCGTTTTCATTGTAGGTTTTGCCAGCGAAGGCTGATGCCACGTTGCTGAACATCACCAGTGCCATAACAACAGCCGAAATCTTTGCATAAAACTTCATGTTTATTCCCTGTGATCCAAATTCAATTTTACAATTATCGTGTTTGTGAAAGTATAACTGTTTATCACCTTATTTGGTTGACTGCAACCACGGTAAACTTGTTCACGTCCTGGTCAGATGGTTAGCTGCAAGCCATCGTAACCCACTTCAACATTGGCCGGCAGTGTTGCCTGTAGCGCATGATATTCCAGCTCGTGGGTCATATGAATCAGCACATTGCGTTTGGCACCTATGCGGCTGATCAGCGCCAGAGATTCACTGAGGCTGACATGGGTGGGGTGCGGGGTTTCACGCAGGCAATCTATGAGTAACAGATCCACATCCTTGAGCAACTCGTAAGAAGATTCGGGGATACTGGACACATCCGTCATGTACACCAGATTCCCTATACGATAAGCATAAATACGTATCTTGCCGTGCATCACCGGGATGGGCGTCACGGCCTGCCCCGCCACTTCAAACGGTGTTTCTACCACATGGGCTGCCAGCACGGGCAAATCCCAGAAGTTACTGGGCTCGCGTAAGGTATAGCCAAATTTATCCTGGATATGGCTGATCGCTTCAGGATAGCTATACAGGGGAATCTGGCAACGGTTGATCTGGCAAAAAGCACGCAAGTCATCAATACCATGTAGATGGTCGGCATGGGTATGGGTAAACAACACTGCATCGACCCGCTGCATATTTTCACGCAGTGCCTGCTGGCGTAAATCGGGCGAAGTATCAATCAGGATCACATGACCATCATCCAGCGTCACCATGCTGGAACAACGTGTGCGCTTGTTGCGGTGGTCAGTGGAGACACAAGTGGCACAAGGGCAACCCACCGCGGGAGTGCCTGCACTGGAACCTGCACCAAGTATGGTTAGTTGCATGGCTGCGCGTGCTTAAACAGGCTGAAAAAGTTGCTGGTAGTGGCATCCATTACTTGTTGCAATGGAATATCGCGTAACCTGGCGATTTCTTCAGCTACGTGGCGCACATAGGCAGGCTGGTTGGTTTTGCCGCGGAAAGGAATAGGCGCCAGATAAGGTGAATCAGTCTCGATCAGCATCGATGCCAGTGGCACTTTCTGCGCCACTTCTTTCAAGGCGACGGCATTTTTAAAAGTGACAATCCCGGAAAATGAAATATAAAACCCCATTTCGATGGCGCCTTGCGCCACTTCCCAACTTTCGGTAAAACAATGCATCACGCCGCCCACTTCTGCTGCGCCCTCTTCCTGCATGATACGCAAGGTATCTTCGGCTGCATTGCGGGTATGAATGATCAGCGGTTTACCAGTGGCCCTGGCAGCGCGGATATGGGTGCGGAAGCGTTCACGTTGCCAGTTCAGGTCACCAGTCAGCCTGAAATAATCCAGTCCGGTTTCACCGATGGCCACCACGCGCGGATTATCGGCCAGCGAGACCAATTCGGCTACGGTTGGCTCCTGGATATCTTCATAGTCAGGATGCACGCCAACAGAAGCATATATATTCGGGTACTGCTCGGCAAGCGCCAATACTTCGGGAAACTTATCCAGTGTGACCGATACACACAAGGCATGACCGACCTCATTGGTAAGCATGCTGGCGCGTACCTGGTCGATGTTTTGCGCCAGTTCGGGAAAGTTAATATGGCAATGCGAATCTACAAACATGAATAATCCAAAAACCTGCTAGATAGTATGGGTTGCGCGACTGGATTTAAGCGCTGCGCCGAGTATGGTTTCAATGCGTTTCTTGGCCTCTACGCCGCCATCGCGGTCACTGAACTGGATGCCTATGCCCTGCGGTTTATTATTCACTGCCTGTGGCGTGATCCAGATCACTTTACCGACAATCTTCAGCTTGTGCGGGTCATCCAGCAAGGTCAGTAGCATGAATACTTCCTCGCCCATTTTGAAGGGTTTGCTGGTTGGGATAAATAGTCCGCCACCTTTGACAAAAGGCATGTAAGCAGCAAACAAGGCAGCTTTTTCACGGATAGCCAGTGACAGCACGCCTGGCTTGGCAGGGCTCATCGTCGATGGTGGTTGGGTGTCAGTCATGCATGGACTCCTGGGCTAATCTATTAGCCAAACATCTTCTTGTATTGGAGCAATAATTGCTCCAATTGCAATTCCTGGTTTAACGGGTGCTGTGCGGTCATTTTAAAACGATTTAACTGCTGTTGAAATGCCAGCAGGCGTGCTAACTCAAGTTTCGATGCAAGTGTTTGTAAAGTAGCTGACTCGGCCGGATGGTAGCGTAAGGGCAGTTGATGCCGCGACAGCCATAAATCCAGCAGCCATTTTTGCAGCACCTGAATGGCTGCGCTCATCCCTTGTTTGATCAATATACCACCTGCCAGCGCACTATCCATGGCAGCACCACGCGAAAGGTGCGGGCTCCACTGCTGGTACCAGCCATACCAATCCAGGTCATCCTGCTGAATAGTCGTCGGTGCACCACCACTATAGTGCCAGAGCCATTCGGCCTGCGCGACCGATTGTAACTGCAACCATTGCAAGCCCTGCTCATGCGTTGGCACCGGCATATCCACCTGCATGCAACGACTTAAAATGGTGGGTAATAAGGCCTGGCGCTGATGCGAAACCAGCAGGAATTGCGTACGCTGCGGAGGTTCTTCCAGTAATTTCAACAATGCGTTGGAAGCCGCAACATTCATTGCTTCCAGGGGGTGAATGAGTACCACACGTATGCCTCCTGCCTGGTGGCTGGTCAGGGCCAGGTAATCATTCAATGCACGAATCTGGTCAATCAGGATCTGCTGGCGTTTACGGGTTTTCTTTTTTGCGCTATCTGCGACTTCGTCATCTTCCGGCGTGATTTCCCTGAAATCAGGATGCGCCCCCTCTGATAGCCAGTGACATGACTGACATTGACCGCAGGCAATCCCGTTTTGCTGTGGTTGCGAGCATAACAGTCCTGCTGCCAGTGTATTTGCAAATGCCAGTTTGCCTATCCCGGCCTTGCCATGAAACAGCAAGGCATGGTGGCGGCTCTCGCCTGCATGCACCCAATGTGTATACAGCGATTCTTGCCATGGATATACATTATTAATCATAATGATATGATAATTTCTTCAACTGATTTCTTTACTTCTTCCAAAGACCTGTTGGCATCAATCACGCGGAAACGTTGTGGATATTCAGTCGCACGCGCAAGATATTGGGCGCGTAATTTGGCAAAAAATTCAATCCCCTGCGCTTCAAATTTATCAGGTGTGCGTGCCCCAGCCAGGCGCTGCATACTAACCTCTACCGGCACATCGAACAGCAAGGTGATATCTGGCTGCAAGTCACCCTGCACCCATTTTTCAAGAGACTGCATTTTAGCTAAAGGCAATCCGCGTGCGCCACATTGATAAGCATAGGAAGCATCGGTAAACCGGTCAGACAAAACAATCGCGCCGCGTGCCAATGCCGGAAGGATTACCTGCTGCAGATGTTCCGCACGGGCAGCGAACATCAGTAATGATTCGGTTTCCACATGCATCTCTTTATGCAAGAGCAGTTCACGCAACTCTTCACCCAACGGGGTGCCGCCGGGCTCGCGGGTAGAAACCACTTCACGGCCAGACTTTGCCAGCAATGCCAGTATGGTGGGAATATGCGTACTTTTACCCGCGCCATCCATGCCTTCAAGTGTAATAAACAAACCTGCCATTACTTTATTTCCCAACTCATGCTGTTGTCATTAGTGTTTCTTTAATTGATAGGCGCGCACGGCCTTGTTATGGTCTTCCAGCGTACTGGTAAATACATGCCTGCCCTGCCCGTTTGCCACGAAATACAACGCCTTGGTATTGGCGGGATGTAATGCCGCTTGAATAGACGCCAGGCCTGGCAAAGCAATTGGCGTTGGCGGTAAGCCACTGCGCGTATAAGTATTGAAAGCGGTATCCGTCAGTAAATCCCGTCGCGTGATATTGCCACGATACCGGCTGCCCATGCCATAAATCACGGTCGGGTCAGTCTGCAAACGCATGCCCAGCCGCAAACGATTGACAAACACACCGGCGATTTGCGGACGCTCCACTTCAACGCCAGTTTCTTTCTCAACGATGGAGGCCATGATCAGTGCTTCGTATGGCGTTTTATAAGGCAAGCCGGATTGACGTGTCTCCCACGCAGCAGATAAATACTGCGTCATTTTCTGGTAAGCACGCTTATACATTTCCGTATCACTGCTTTGCTTGTCAATAAAATAGGTGTCCGGAAAAAACCAGCCTTCAGGAGGCTTGGCTTCACCGCTAACCAGTTCCATTAACTCACTATCAGATAAATGTTGTGTCTCATGCCGTATGCCAGGCATTTGCGCCAGCTTCTGCCTGAAGTCGCTAAAGGTCTTGCCTTCAGTCAACTGAAGTTTAAGCTGATTAAATGTGCCATGCTTGAGTACGTCAATCAGGCCCAGCACTTGCAAAGGCGCATTTAAAGCATAATCACCGGCCTGAAGTCGGCTGCCGCTCCCTGTCAGTTTGACCACCGCCAGGAAACTATAAGGCTCTTTCAACACCCCTGCCGACACCAGTTGGTCTGCAATGCCGCGCACACTGGCGCCGGCGGGAATCTGCAAGCCTATGGTTTCAGAAACCATAGGCAATGGCCGTATCATATAAATGACTAGCCAGAGCGTGAGCGCCAGTCCGCATGACCCCAGAACCGCTAACCCGTATTTGAAGCTTTTCTTAAACATGTAGTGCCTGATAAAAATCTTTTAATGCGTTACATAATGCAGCTGTGACCGGAGCTCTTTCGCCCAGTGATTGGTCGCAACCGGCTGATCGTCAATATGCGACACCTGCAACACACCATAAACACTATTCACGATGACAATCGCTTCTGCATTGAGCAAATCGTCCATGGTTAATGTGCTTACCAGCACGGTCTGGCGTTGCGTTTTATACCAATCCAGTATTTTCTGCCGCATCACACCTGCCACACCGCAACTCTCCAGCACTGGCGTCATCACCACGCCATCCTTGCGGATAAACAGGTTACCGCTTACCGCCTCAATGACATGGTCATCATAGTCGCGCAATAAACCGTCAAAAAATTGCGGGTCTTTCAGCTCGCCACGCGCGAGGACGTTTTCCAGGCGGTTTAAATGCTTGATACCGGCCAGTAAAGGCTGATGCGCCAGCCGCGTCTGGCAGGTATATAGCGCCACACCATTCGCATAAATCTCCGGCGGATAATTTGGTAACGGGCTCTGTATCAGCACCCGTGTGGGTTCACTCACTGCCGGTGGCGCATAGCCACGCGCGCCCTCGCCACGCGTAATCATAATCTTGAGGATACTGAACTGCGTATCTTCTTCACTGGCAGACGCCATCAAGTATTTGAATTCCTGCATCAGTAATTCGGCAGAAGGACACACAATCTGGATTTTGCTGCAATCTGCCACCAGGGTCTGGTAATGCAAAGGCCAGTCTTGCAGCTCACCATTCAACAAACGCATGGTGCGAAAAACACCATCGCCATAAGCAAAGCCACGGTTGGTCGGCGCGATGCCATTGACCAGTTTGCCATTGATGCAATAGCGGACAGTTGTCATCTTGAGAAGGGAAAATTGATGTGTCTGAACAAGGCTGAAACCTTACCATAAAACCGGAAAAAACCACGCACCTAACGGCATAAATCAACCATGAAGGAGTAGCGTTACAAAGAATTGAACAATTTTCTAAAGTTTAATGGTTGGATGCCGTTAACAAGATGAGGCGTATTGTATCTGCAATATTATGGGAGGCATCAGCATGTCATTGTCCAGCATCCAGACTAACCTGGCCGCATTGATCAACAAAGCATATAGCGCTGACAATAGCGCAACGAAGTCCGCTGCATCCACACAGGCTAGCGCAACAGCGAGCACAGCCAAAACCGCGGCTAGCGCTCAGAAAGATGCCACGACTGCTGCCGATACCGCAACAGACAACCCAGCTGGCGCCAGTGCGCAGGTGACATTAGGACAATCGGGCAACACAACAGAAATCTATACCGCACAAGGCCTGTTACAGCAAATGCGGCAGATTCAGCTCAGCAATACCATGCTGCTGTTTGGCAGTGAAGAAGAAAATGCCGAAGACAGTACCGGCTTAATGGGCATGTTTGGCAGTGAAGGTGATACTGAAGGGGAAAGCGATTGGACCGAGTCCATTAGCCAACAGCCGGATAAAGCCGCGATAATGGTTGAAAAGGCCAAGAATAGTTCGATTAAGACCATGCTGGGTGGTTAAGTCAGCTTAGCTAGCTTTTTTTGTTTCTTTACATTGTAAGGTTCGAGAAGAATCTTAAGCTTCAGGCTTCACAAAACTGCCACTTTCTTTATCATTCAGCAAGCTCAGCAAATCTGCTGAGCGCAATGCCAGCGCATAACCCAGTACCCCGCTGCCTATCACTACAGTTTCATATTCTGCAATACTGCTGTCCACCAGCACGCGCAAATCGTCCGGCAAAGCTATCGGTGGTACTGCGCCAACTACATAGCCAGTCACTTCTGGCACTTCGTCATACTCTGCCATACGGCATTTACGCTCATTCAGGTGTTTGCGTAATAAAGCCCAGTCTGCACGGCCACTACCGGCTACCGCCAGTAAACTGAACCCGCTGTTTTCGCCTTTAAAAACTATGCTGCGCACCACTGATTGCGGTTGCAATCCTTGGCCAGAAAGCAATTCTTCAAGGCTGCGGATGGGTTTTTTATCTTCACTCAGAGGAATTTGAATGACCTGGAATTGAATGCCTTGCTGTTGTAGCAGGTTGGTCACAGCAGATTTAAAACTGGAGGTCATTGGCGGCATCCTTAATTATAAATTAGTTTAAGTATTTAACTCAAATCATTGATATTTAGTGTATTTATCGTTACTACCTTTACATTTTTCTATCGGATATTTCTGGGCATTCAGATCGATTTTGGCATTAGTCGCAGCAATCAAATCAATTCCGCAGACTTCGGCGATGCGCATCAGATAAACAAAGGTATCCGCCAGCTCATGCCCAACTTTTTCTTTGGTTGCTTCATCCAGCTGGTGGCTTTCCTGCTCAGTCATCCACTGGAAATGCTCTACCACTTCAGCCGCTTCCACGATCATCGCCATCGCCAGATTTTTGGGGGAATGAAACTGTGCCCAGTCACGCGCCTCCACAAATGCATTGATACGTCGACGTAAAGTCAGCAAAGAATCAGTAGTCTGGTTTTCGGGTTCGGTCATAAATAAAATTATTCAAAAATAAAAGGGCGGCAAGGTTTATTGCTGTGCAAGCAAGGCTTCAAATTCATCTGCAGGCAAAGGCCGACTAAACAGGTAACCTTGCATCTCATCACAATCATGCGATTTCAAGAACTCTAGTTGTGCCTGAGTTTCAACGCCCTCGGCAATGACGGTTAACCCCAGACTTTGGGACATTTTGATGATGGCAGTGACAATTGCCGCATCGTTGATATCAATTTGTATATCACGAATAAAGCTTTTATCAATTTTAATGGTATTCACTGGCAGCAGCTTGAGATACGAGAGGCTGGAGTATCCAGTTCCAAAATCATCTACCGATAGCCGGACCCCCATCTCTTTTAATTTATTCAAATCATGAATCACAGTCGCCTCACTCTGAAACGCAACGCTTTCAGTCACTTCGAGTTCAAGATTATAGGGTTGCAGACCGGTTTGTAATAACACTTTCATGACTTCCTGCGTGAAGTGAGCGTGATGTAATTCCACCACAGAAACATTAATCGCAATCGGAATCTCGGGCAAGCCGGCATCTTGCCATTTTTTATTTTGCGTACAAGCTTCCCGTAATACCCAGTGACCAATGCCCTTGATCAAGCCAGACTCTTCAGCAATCTTGATAAAGCGATCTGGCATCATCAGCCCCCATTCCGGGTGCGACCAACGGATAAGCGCTTCAGCGCCAATAATCTTGCCAGTTTTGATACTGACTTTAGGCTGATAAAACAACAGTAACTCATTGTTTGAAATGGCTTTTTGTAGACTGTTTTCCATCGTGAGCTGGGCCGCAACACGCGCACTCATTTCTTTGGTAAAAAATTGGTAATTATTTCTACCTGAATTTTTAGCATGATACATCGCAGCATCTGCATGTCTCGTTAACACATCCACACTATCGCCATCATCAGGATAAACGGCAATACCAATACTGGCGGTAATATACAACTCGTGATTAGCGATGTTGATCGGGTCTTTAATGGCAGAAAGTATTTTTTGTGCGATTTCGGCAGGCACCGTGTCATCATTTAATTCGGGCAATAACACGACAAACTCGTCTCCGCCCTGGCGACTGAGTGTGTCAGAGGCTCGAATGCACATTTGAAGCTTTTTACTCATGACTTTGAGCAATTGATCGCCAACTTCATGGCCCAGGGTATCATTCACCCGTTTAAAATGATCTATGTCAAAAAACAGAATCGCAAGCTTGGAATCCCTTCTTTTCGCCGCACTAATCGCTTACGTGATACGGTCTGTCAGCAACAATCGATTCGGCAAATCGGTCAGGTAATCATGCTCGGCAAGATAAGTCATTTTTTGTGCCATCTGGCGTGCATCACTCACATCATGAAACACCAGCACCACGCCTAAAATGGCGCCATTCTGATCGCGAATCGGCGCTGCTGAATCCTCAATGGCATATTCAGCGCCTGATTTGGCAATCAGCAAGGTATGATTGGCCAGCCCGCAAACTTTGTTGTGTGCCAGCACCACATCTACCGGGTTGGCTGCCAGCTTGCGGGTGCTTTCATTCAAAATCCTGAATATTTCCAGAATAGGACGCCCCATCGCCTCTCCTTTGCTCCAGCCAGTCATTTTTTCGGCCACCGGATTAAGATAAGTCACCTCGGACTGCATATTGGTGGTAATTACCGCATCCCCGATAGATTCCAGCGTGACAATCGCCAGTTGCCTCTGGTTAAACAGCTCCAGCTCCGTGTGTTTTCTTTGTTCTATCTCCTGACGCAAACTCACATTGATATTGCTCAAATCTTCAGTGCGTTCTTTAACCAGATGTTCAAGATTCAAATTTAATTTTGCCAGCGCCTGTTCTGCCAGTAATCGTTTCTGTACTTCAGATTCCAGCCTGGCAATGGTTGTTTTCAGCTGTTTTGTGCTGGTAATCGTCAAGGCAACCGGCATCAAACGCCACAGCATGATTGCGGTAATCCCTGAAGCCACAGCCGTCACGCTTTTCATAGCGGCATCTAGCCAATAGGCAGGCTCCCAAATGGTTGCAATCGCAATCAAATGCGTCGTTCCACAGGCAAAGATGAACACTGAAAACATGACGAATACCCAGTTAAACTCGAGATCAGCGCGTTTTTTAACCAGGTAGAGCAATGCAATCGGGATCGTGTAGTAGGAAATTGCTATGACAGTGTCGGAGACAACATACATCCACAGCAGGACGGGCGTCCATAAATAGCAATGACCATGCGGCATAAAGTCGCCAGGGACCAACCAACTCAATAAAGCATCCATACAAAGCCTCTTCGTTGATTCTTAGTATTGGTGAAATGTAATGGTTAAAGCTGGGTTCCCACAGTAAATGCAGGAAATGATATAGCGATAATATTTACGACTATAATTTATACTAAAATATAGATATGTGACTCAAATAAAACAATGATTAACATTTCAACAAAGCATCCGCTTCAACGTTGTATTGCATGCTTGAATGCGCCATCACATGCATGGCTAACATATTGGCGGATATAGAATACTAAGAGACCTGCTTACGGTTGCTACCTGCCACCATCTTGATTTCAAATAAACGGCATTCGAGCGGGCCGTTGAACAATGGTGTTTTTTTGCTTGGGCTTAAGCGCATCAGTTTGGGCATACGTAAATCGTTGGTCAGGAAGTACGTATTCCAGCCACTGAATTGCTGTTTAAGTGTGGCAGCCATTTGTGGATATAACTCGGCCAGTGTTTCATCTTCACCGATGCGTACACCATATGGTGGATTCGCCACCAGTACGCCGCTGTCGGCGGGTGGAGTGAGTTTGGTAAATTCGATATGGCTCAGTTGTACCGCTTCGCTCCAGCCGGCCATTTCCAGGTTTTGTTTGGTGACACGCACGGCTCTAAGATCCATATCTGAACCATAAATCTTCTGGAAGCTGACAGGTTTCACGGCTTTGGCGGCCGCATTGCGGATTTTCTTGAAAGTATCTGATTCAAAGTTTTTGAGTTTTTCAAAACCGAAATTGCGGTTCAGGCCTGGCGCAATATTCAGCGCCATCATTACCGCTTCCTGCAGGAAGGTACCGCTACCACACATCGGGTCCAGCAGTGCCTGGCCTGGTTGCCAGCCGGAAAGCTTTAAAATACCAGCCGCCAGGTTTTCACGCAGAGGCGCTTCAATGGTATTTTTACGGTTGCCGCGCTGGTATAACGGGTTGCCTGATGTATCTACATACAGGAGAAAACGGTCACTGGTTAAATAGACATGTACACGGATATCCGGCTCACGTGTGTCAATATTGGGTCGGCTACCCACGGCCTGGCGGAATTTATCGCAAATGGCATCCTTGACGCGCAATGTAATGAATTCCAGGCTTTTTAACGGGCTGCGCACCGCGGTGACTTTCACCATCATGCTGTATTTCACATTGAACCAGTTCGGCCAATTCACTTTAAGTGCACCTTGGTAAATGTCTTCTTCCGTTGCGTACTGTCCGTTGCCGACTTGCATGAGCACACGGGTGGCCACGCGTGAATGCAGGTTGATCTGGTAACACACGCCCAGGTCACCGCTAAAGCTGGCACCGCCATCGGTAGGTTTGATGTCATTGGCGCCGCTTAGCGTCAATTCCTCAACAAGTAAGGTTTCTAAACCGCGCGGACAGGTTGCAAAATAATGGTTACGCATTTTTATCTCTGATTTTCTAGTTGAATATCAACTTAATGGTTGAGCAGTGAGCCGCTGTTGCAGGCTTTAACTAATCTCTGCTCAATGTGAATACTTTGCCGTCATTTGGGTTTGCGCCCTGTAAACGGTCAATTAAATCCAGGAACTGGATTGCATGCGTTTGCATGGCTTCCTGCGCACGTTTCCGCAGTGTGATTAAATCCGGCATGGCCAGTTCAGGCTTAAAGCCAAACACAATGATATTGCCCGGTTTGCCGGTAGGCATCATCAACACGCGCTGGTCAAATGTTTGCTCGATGCGCTGCATGTAGATATCAAACTTTTTGTCTGAACCCCATAAGTTAATGGCAAACAGGCCATCCGGCGTCAATGCCTCGGCGCAATCGTCAAAAAATGCCTGCGTGCAAAAGTCAGGCGGCAGGCCGTTGCTGCCAAACGCATCCATCATGAGCCAGTCACAACTCCCAAGATGCTGCTGAATATAGGCAATACCGTCACCTTCAATAATGTTCAGCCGCGCATCATTCTCCGGCACAAAAAAATGGCTGCGCGCGACCTGGATAACTTGCGGGTTCAGTTCAATGACAGTTTGTTTAATCTGTGGGCAGGCTTGCCAGACATATTTGGCAATCGATCCGCCGCCCAGCCCTACGAGTACGGCATTGCGGACATCCGGCTTGAACAATAGGCTGCTCAGCATACCCCACGAATACGCCAGTACCAGCGCAAACGGGTCTTTCACCTTCATGCTGCTTTGAATCGTCGGCGAACCCAGGTGCATAGAGCGCACGCCATCGACTTCGGTGACTTCGACCATTTCGAGATCAGAAATCGCTTTATGAATTTTGCGGTTAAATTTAAACATTATGCGTTTTCCGCCGCATCTGCAGGCGCGTCGCCTGTTTCGGGGACTGAGGCTATTTCAGTGTTGTCAGCGACCGTTTCTTCAATCACGCGCAAGAACTTGGACTCAAGTTCCATCAGCAAAGTATCTATTTTTTGCACTGACAATTGCACTTTGCTGCCAGGCTTTAATACCGGCATGCCATAGACTTTGGTCATGTAAGGCAAGCCGCTGAGGCGGACCAGGTTCTCGCGCCAGACGGTGGCTTCCACTTCCTGGATGTTTTCCTGTACCAGGTATTGCAGGCACCAGTAACGCTCCATACGGGTCTGGAATTCGTTATAGGCATTGTAAGTCTGGTCAAAATTGCGCATATGACCGACGATTTCATCGCCATTGACGGCGTAGACTGGTTCCTGCATCGTCAATACGCTGATAATCTGGCGTTGATTGATTAAATCAACCGCACGTCGCAGCGGAGAAGTACACCAGGCATATTGCGCCACACCTAACCCCTGGTGACCCTCGGCCTTGGTTGTCATATACACTTTGCCGCCATTCTGTGCACGGTAAATCCCCGGCACATTATGCTCAGCCAGCAATAAACCCCACTGGCTATTCGCGGCAATCATTAATTCAGCCACCAGTTTATCCATAGGCGAACCGCGCTGGCGGTTGATGATGCTGACGATCCCATCGGTAACGTAGAAATTGTAATCTACCGGTTGCGGCCTGGTCGGGTCGTATTTGCCACGCGCTTTTTCCAGGCTTTCAGCAAAGTGGAACAGGAACACCAGCGGCTGCCACAACGGGTGGCCGCTATCGGTCTCCAGAGTATTCTCGTTAAAATAAGGCTCTAAAGTGTCATGGCGCAAGTTGTGCGCGATCTGCACGCGTTCCAGGCGGCTATGCCGTTGGACAACGCTGAAATCAGCGGCAACTTCTAGATACAGCGACAAGGCAGGCTTGGTTTCGCCGGCATCGAGGCTGAACGGGCGGATGGCGGTTTCGGGCAGCATGGTGATTTTATGACCAGGCATATACACGGTAGACAAACGCTTCATGACTTCGTGATCTAGTGACTCACGCGGCGTCACCCCCAATGCTGGCGCGGCAATATGAATACCTACTTGCGTATTGCCGTTTGGCAAGGTTGTCACGGATAAAGCATCATCAATCTCGGTAGTCGTGCTGTCATCGATACTGAATGCCTGCACTGTTGATATTAGCAGATCCGCAGGCAAAGCACCCAATGAGAACTCAGGGAACGCAGTGCCATTGGCAAAATACTCACGCAAAAAAGCGCCGAGGTGATAATCGTGGATAGACGGGATCGCCCCAGCATCGTACAGCACCTGCACCGGTAACTTTTTGAGCTCGGTGGCCGCCTGCTCCAGCGCTTTCCATTCCATGGCGTTTTTATCCGGAGCATACAACAGCTGGTCGAGCTTGGCAGAGAAGCTTTCAGGTAACTGTCCGGAAGTCAGCTGCGCGGTCATCAACGCCATCAGCTCGGCTTGCTGGCGTTTTTTCTCGACGCCAGCCATGGCAGCTTTCAAGGTTTCTTCCGGCGCGGCTTTATACTGCCCTTTACCCTTGCGATAAAAATACATGGGTGCACTGTGCAGTTTGATCGCAATCGCCGCTGCTTGCTGGCGGCTGGGTTTGCCGCCATAGTATTCTTGCGCCAGTGACTCAAAACCGAATTCTGATTCACCGCTGCATTCCCATAAAAAATCAGTATCCAGGGTTTCTGCTTCAGTTTGTGCGGCCTCAAGAAAACCGGAAAGGCTGCCCTCAAAGCGCATTAACACATTGGCGGTTTTGATCTTGCTGCGTTTGCCAGTGCTGGCCTCGACTTGCATGCTGCTGTCAGCTTCAGTCATGATGGAAGCGACTTTGAAGCCACCGTCTTCTTCGTAAAAAACATTCATTGCGGGAGATTTGAGGTGTGGATGACACACGATTGAATTCAAAACGCTATTTTACCCGAGAAGCATGTACTTTTTGGCAGAGATTGAACTTTAGCCGGTTGCGGTGACTAAATTAAGCCAGGTGTTAATTAACATAGTCGTCATAAAGGGATACCCTCTACAATAGAGCATATGAAACCGCTGATATTTGATAACCGTTTTATTCGTGAACTACCCGGTGACCGCATTACCGATAACTACACCCGCCAGGTAAGCGATTGCCTGTGGTCAGCCGTGCAACCGACGCCGGTCAAGCAACCCAAATTACTTGCTTACAGTCCGGAGGTAGCTGCCATGCTGGGCCTGAGCGAAGCTGATATGCATGATCCGGAGATGGTACAAACGCTAGGCGGCAACGGTGCCTTGCAAGGCATGTTTACCTATGCGACGCGATACGGTGGCCATCAGTTTGGCAACTGGGCCGGGCAACTGGGAGATGGACGTGCTATCTATCTGGGTGAGTTAGTTCATCAGCAAAATCGTTTTGAGCTGCAACTCAAAGGTGCAGGCGAAACGCCTTACTCTCGCCGCGCTGATGGCCGCGCTGTATTGCGCTCCAGCCTGCGTGAATTTTTATGCTCCGAAGCCATGCATCACCTGGGCATCCCCACCACTCGCGCCTTGAGCCTGGTCACGACTGGCGATTCCGTGGTGCGGGATATGTTTTATGACGGTAACCCTGAGTTCGAGCCAGGTGCGATTGTTTGCCGGGTAGCGCCTTCATTTATCCGTTTCGGCCACTTTGAAATACTTGCCAGCCGCAATGAGTTGCCGTTACTCAAGCATTTTATCGGGTTTACGATAGACAGGGATTATGCCGATTGGTGGCCCAGCACAGGTTTGCTACTGGATGTAGATAATCCAGGCCCAGGGATGATTGAAGCGTGGTTCAGCGAAATATGCGCCCGCACAGCGATCATGGTCGCGCACTGGATGCGGGTTGGCTTTGTGCATGGCGTCATGAACACCGACAACATGTCTATTCTCGGCCTGACCATTGATTATGGCCCATATGGCTGGGTAGATAATTTTGACCCGGGATGGACACCGAATACTACTGACGCACAAGGTCGTCGCTACTGTTTTGGTCGCCAACCGGATATCGCGCGCTGGAATCTTGAGAGGTTAGCAGACGCACTAGCAACTGTGCTGCCCGAAAACAATGGTCTATCAAATGGACTCAATCATTTTGACACGGTGTATTTTGATGCACTGACGACATCGCTGGCTGGCAAATTTGGCCTGGATACCTGGCAAAACGGCGATGGCGAGTTGATCAACGACATCTTTGAGCTGATGCAGCGCGCAGAAGTTGACCAGACTTTATTTTTTACCCAGCTCAAGCAGCTGGACATCAACCAACCGCAAGTCGCCGTGCTTGCGGAAGCTTTCTACACGGAACAAGGCTTGAAACAATTTGGGGAAGATATCCAAAGCTGGTTGCATCGCTATAGCCAGCGTTTGCAGCAATCAACACTTTCGCCAGAAAAACGGCTGCAACGCATGTCAGAAAATAACCCGATTTATGTGTTGCGTAACTACCTTGCTCAGGAGGCGATTGACCTCGCCACCCAGGGCGATAATTCACGGCTGCTGACCTTGCTTGAAGTATTGCGTAACCCATACACCGAGCAGCCTGGCATGTCTGCATTCGCACAAAAACGCCCGGACTGGGCCAGGCAAAAAGCCGGTTGCTCGATGTTATCCTGTAGCTCATAATTGAAAAATGCTGACTGCTGAACAATTAATCACCGATGCTGGCTTGCGCCCGACTAAAGCGAGGGTTGCTGTATTGAATACCCTGTTAACATCCACCAACGCACTTAGTCACCCGGATATTCTGGCGGCTTTGCAAGGCGTAGAGATAGACCGCGTGACGGTATACAGAGTGCTTGATTGGTTGCTGGAAAATAGCTTGATTCATAAAATTTCCAGCGATGACCGCGCCTGGAAATTCCAGCTGAACGCGCCTAAACGCAACTACCGCAGTGCAGACACAGCCCATCTAGGCCTACTAAATAACCACGGTCACGCACATTTGCACTGCCAGCAATGCGGGACTGTATTGTGCATACACGAGCTGGCGGCGCACATTCCGCAATCATTATTTGATACTTACTGTGTATCCAATATCGAAATCAGCCTGAAAGGGCTTTGCCTGGATTGCCAGCAATCCTGACTGTTTCACGCTTCCACATTTAAACCTCTAGATACTAAACACGTTAGAGTTAATACTTAAATTGCAACATAGTTGCAATTAATTCCATATCAACTTAAAATGCAACAAAATTGCATTGCAACCAAGTTGCGTAATGATGTTGACTCCTGCTGAATTACTTTCCATGCCTGAAACTGCCTATATGAATGCCGGACAACTCGCATTCTTTAAAACACTGTTGCTCACGGAACTAGAAACCTTGCAAGCCAATATGCAACTCACCAGCGTGCATTTGCACGAGCAGCAGGAAACACCGGACCCGGCCGACAGGGCCACCCAGGAAGAAACACACGGCCTGGAACTACGCGCGCGGGAACGGGAGCGCAAACATATCAAAACGATACAGTCTGCCTTGTTGCGGATAGCCACCCGCCAGTATGGTTATTGCGAAGAAACCGGCGAGCCTATTGGCCTGGCACGCCTGATTGCACGGCCCACCACAAAACTATGTCTGGAAGCGCAAGAGCGCCATGAGCGCCGCGAACGGCAATTCAATCACTAGAAACAATGAAGGAAAACGCCATGAAAAAACTCCCTGTGACAGTACTCTCCGGCTTTCTAGGTGCTGGCAAAACCACCCTGCTCAACCATATTCTCAATAACCGCGAAGGCAAGCGGGTGGCAGTCATTGTTAACGATATGTCGGATGTGAACATAGACGCGCAACTGGTGCGTGATGGCGGTGCTGAGTTATCACGCCAGGAAGAAAAGCTGGTAGAAATGAGTAATGGTTGCATCTGCTGTACTTTACGTGAAGATTTGCTGGTGGAAATCACACGTCTGGCGAAAGAGAACCGTTTTGATTACCTGCTCATTGAAACCACCGGCATTTCAGAGCCTTTACCGATTGCCGAGACGTTTACCTTTGCCGATGAAGATGGCATTTCGCTGGCGGATGTTGCACAGCTGGATACCATGGTCACCGTGGTGGATGGTTATCACTTCCTCAAAGACTATAGTTCTCAAACATTGCTCAGCGAGCGTGGCGAATCACTGGGTGAAGAAGACCAGCGTACGGTGGTTGATTTACTGGTTGACCAGATCGAGTTTTGCGATGTGCTACTGCTGAATAAAACTGACCTGATGACGCTGGAAGAAATAGCGCAACTGGAAGGTATTTTAAAAGCTTTAAACCCTCGTGCTCACATCCTCCATAGCAGTTTTGGCAAAGTGCCGCTTAACCGCGTTATGAATACCGGATTGTTTGATTTTGACCTGGCAGCCGATGCGCCGGGCTGGTTGCAGGAATTACGCGGCGAGCATGTGCCTGAGACGGAGGAATATGGCATTTCCAGCTTTGTCTACCGTTCGCGCAAGCCTTTTCATCCGCAACGGTTATGGCAATGGCTGAATACCGAGTGGCCAGGCGTGGTCAGATCCAAAGGACGTTACTGGATTGCCTCTCGCCCTGAGTTTTGCGTCATGTGGTCACAGGCAGGCGCCGTCACGCGTACGGAACTGGCGGGCATCTGGTGGGCAGCGACCCCAAGCGAGCATTGGCCGGACGATGCGGAAAGCCTGCAGGAGATACACGCACGCATGCAAGCACCGTACGGCGACCGTCAGCAAGAACTGGTGATTATTGGCATGCATATGCAGAAAGAAGCCCTGATCGCCGGTTTTGATGCCTGCCTGCTAACCGAGCATGAGATTGCTTTGGGTATGGATGCCTGGCGTAGACTCCCCGACCCATTCCCGCGGTGGTCTATGGGTGAGCATGATGAAATAGAGCAACAAGTGACAGAGGAAATGGTGTAATCATGCGCCTCACCAAGCAAATATCGCATCAGACCACTTCGTTGCCCGGCATGAATATAGATTTTGACGCGATGGAATGTCTGTCTATTTTTGAACCCTCTCAACAAGTAGGTATTGTCACAAGGCCTAACAACCCGAGAATATCTGCTTATTTGCAGCAATTCAGCAACCAGCTCAGCGCTGGCAGCAGGCTGACGACAAGACAAAAAGAAACAATGCCTGCCCTGCTTGACCGACAACTACGTCTACCTGAAGGCATCGGCAAACAAGATTTGCTCGCTGATATCTGCCTGCTGGTTAAGCTTTATGCTGACCTGATGGATTGTCCTTCGGTAGGCATCAGGCTGGAAGTGCTGAAGCATGCCATGTGCCCTAAGTTTCATATTGACCGCACCGGCATCCGCCTGCTGTGCACTTATCTCGGCCCAGGTACTGAATGGCTGGACGAAGCATTTTGCAATAGAAATGCATTTGCCAGCACACACCCGACCGATGAAATATTCAACCAATCGCTAGTCCTGCATCCTCAAGGCATACGTCAGGCGCCTGAGCAAGCATTGGTATTGCTCAAAGGGAGTTTGTGGCAAGGCAATCAACATGGTGGCGCTATTCATCGCTCACCCCAGATAGCAGAAACTACGACACGTGTGGTGCTGGCATTAGATGCGATCTGGTGATCTATCAAATTAAAGAATGCTCATAAAAGTGACACGGATTCCCATAAAAGTATCACGACGTCTACTTCATGTTTTTTTGTGAATGACAGTCAGGTTTTTTAGTGAGAAAGCTAAATTGAGGGATTTATAATGATGAGATTGTCCGGATAAATCTAAAATAAATCCTCAGGGAAGAGAAAAATGCCGCATCAAAAAACAATTGTCAGTCTGCTGGCAATGATATTACTACCTGCCGTATCGGTATCAGCGGAGGAAATAGAAGTACCAGAAAAAATTAAAGACAGCAGCCGACAAAAAAGCAAAGCCAAAGAGCCGGTTAACATTGAACTGGATAGCGTGATCGTTCTCGGTAAAAAAGAGCAGGTCTCTGCCACCGATAAAAGCCTGGCCGGTTCTGTTGATGTCATCACCCGCGATGAACTTGAATATGAACATGTAACCGATACGCTGGAATTATTCAGTAAAACGCCAGGTGTGGTTCTCTCACGCTACAGCCAGGGCATAGTGAATACCGAAATCTCTATCCGCGGCTTTAGCGGTGACGGCGAAACACCGAATGCCAAATTGCTGGTCGATGGTATCCCTTCCAATTTATTTTCCGGATTGAGCGAGCTGGATTACCTGTTCCCGACCAATATCCAGAACATCCAGGTATTTAAAGGGACCAGTGATGCCACCACTGGTTTGTTTGCCACAGCCGGTAACTATAAGGTCGAAACACGCAAGGACACCGGCAAGCAATTGCAATTTGGCTATGGCAGTTTTCAAACGCGCGAAATGCAAGGCTATTATGGCGAAAAGCAAGGCGATTTCACACAAAACTATGCGATGGGCTACCGCAAAGGCAACGGTTTCCGGGACCATACCGAGAATGAGAAAATAGCTTTATCCGGCCGCTGGCAATTGGATTTTGACCAATCCACCCTTGCCTTAAGTGCCAAATACGGCAAATACAACTCACCGGAAGCGCCTGGCTATATGCCAAAAGCGCAGGCTCGCTCCAACAGAACTGGCGTAGCGCCGAATGCGCTTAACGATAGCGGCGAGAAAGAATTCAAGCATTTAAGTCTGCATTACGACTATTTCTTTAATAATGATGTGGATGTTAGCATCAAGGGTTACTGGCAGAATTTTGACCGAGAGCGGGTTGTGCGTTTTGTTAACTCAGTTCAAGAAAATAGATTTGATGATCAAACTTCCACTGGTCTCATTGCCAAACTCAACTGGAAAATCAATCCACAGTGGGCATTTGAAACAGGCTACGATATTGAACATCAGGCTGTAAACGAATTTCGTTACCGTCCTAGCAATGGACAAATCCGCCGCGATGCCACCTATGTTTTTAATGCACAGGGTGTCTACGCAAAATTTGAGAATACACCTTTAGACTGGTTGCGCTGGAATATTGCCTATCGAGTGGATCGTCTTAGCAGCGATCCCAAAAACACATTTATTTCAAACGATATTACACTCAGAACAAACATGCTGGATGATCAAACCATCGTTCAGCCTAAATTCAATATCTTTGCAAACTTGAATGAGCAACAAACTTTGTTTGTCAATGCTGGGCGCAGTTTTCAAACACCGACAGGCAATGATTTAAATTTGTTTGACAGATCAGGTACCAGGGTGCCCGTCGATGTTGCTATCAATGATGGCTGGGAACTAGGCCTGAAAAGCGCCTGGAGTAACGATCTGAACACTCGCCTCTCATACTGGCAGCAAAAAGCTGAAAATGAGTTTATCAATATCGATGGCACCCGCCGATTACTGGGTGCAACGCGCAGGCAAGGCGTGGATGCCAGTGTGGATTATAAGTTAAATGACTACTTAAGCTTCTGGGGTAATCTCTCTAAAGTGTATGCCAAAATTGATGAGCCGAATGCGCTTAATCCAAGCTTCCAGGGCAACACGATACGCAGTATCCCGGACCACACGGCTTCTTTAGGCCTGCAAATTACCCCAAACGCTGACTGGATTGCGCGGCTTCACATTGACCGCCAGGGCGCTTATTACGTCAACGAAAGCAATCAGGGCGGCAAATATGGCGCTTACACGCTTACTAACGCGAATGTGGATTACAAAACTAACTGGGGGCGAGTCAGTTTGCTGGCTAACAATATTTTCGATAAATATTATGAGTATGTGTATGACTTTTCATCCACAGGTGCGACTAACCAGCTGAATTTCGCCCCGGGTGCCGGCCGTAACTTTATGCTAACTGCAACTGTGGATTTCAAATGACTGCATTACTATCGATCCAACAATTAAGCCTGCGTTTTGCCGGGCGTCAAATTTTAAACCAGCTAGACCTGAACCTGCGTGCTGGTGAAGTCGTCTCAGTGTTAGGCAGCAATGGCGCAGGTAAATCTACCCTGCTGAAAAGCATTCTTGTGTTACAAGATGCGGCCGAGCAAACAGGTTCAATCCTGATCGCCGGTATTGCTATCGCACAAGCAAGAAATCAGGCTTTGTCGCATCTCGCATATGTGCCCGAACAACCGGCGGTATACGGCCATCTCTCCGCGATTGAAAATATCCGTTACTTTTTAAGCCTGGGTGCCATCAGCCAGAGCATGGATATTGCAACCTGCCTAACCATGGCTGGCTTGCCTGAGCAATCCTGGCATCGCCCTTGTAGCGAATACTCCAAAGGCATGAAACAAAAGGTGATGCTGGCATTCGCGCTGGCAAAACAGGCAAAACTCTTGTTGCTGGATGAACCCAATTCCGGGCTTGACCCCCAGGCCACCGAAGAGCTGAACCAACTCATTGTGCAATGCAAAGAGCGTGGTATGGGCGTGCTGGTGGTGACGCATGACGTACTGTCTGCCATCGCCTTTTCTGATCGTTTGCTGATGCTGACCAACGGCCAGTTACAACCGGTAGCTTTGAACGAATCAGCAATCACGCTGGATAGCCTCAAAAGACTATATCAGGGACAGGTATGAACTCATTGATCTGGAAAATCGCCATCAATGAATGGCGGCGCTTATGGTATGCACGCGTTCCTGCTTTGTTATTGCTGGTATTAGTTGCTCTATGGACGATTGCCGCACTTGCCGCCCATCATCACTGGCAAGACCATGCAAACACCGTCGCAGAAGTCACGGCACGTAGCCAGCATGACTGGCAATCGCAACCTGACCGCCATCCGCATCGCGTTTCACATTACGGTGATTTTGTCGCCAAACCAGTTCACCCGCTCAGCGTGATCGAGCCGGGCATACTCGATCAATCCGGGCACCTGGTCTACCTTGAAGCGCACCGGTTAAATAGCGCAAATTTCAATCCGGCCACCGAGGCCACCAGTCTTGGCCGCTTCCCATTGATTACCCCGGCCATGATTGTGCAATGGTGGATGCCGCTGTTTTTAATCATGATTGCCTATGCCACGGTCACCGCCGATAAAAACAGTGGCATTCTCGCTTTTATGCGCGGCAACGGCACGCCTGGCTGGGCAATCGCGAGCGGAAAATGGCTGGCGTTGTTTTTGCCACTGTTTTTCTTATTGTGTTTGCAAACCCTGTTGATCCTGGCCTGTAGCTGGCAGAGTGAGCAGGCTTTGCTCAGGTTGTCTATCCTAGCGCTCTCGCAAGTGCTTTATATCGCCGGATGGTGCCTGCTGGTCGTGGCCGTGTCGTGGTTCAGCAAGCAATTACATGGTGCGTTGCTGACCTTGCTGCTGTGCTGGGTATGTATCTGCATTATTTTCCCGCGAGGATTAGCGAATCTGGCCCAGATTTCATACCCGACCCAACCAAGAACAGAAGCTGAATACCATGCGGAAACTAAATTGCAGGCCATAGGTGACAGCCATAATCCCAACGATCCGCATTTTGCCGCTTTTAAAGAAAGCGTATTGAAAAAATACCATGTCAGCAGTGTAGAAGATCTGCCAGTGAACTATCAGGGCATATTGATGCAGGAAGGCGAACGCTTAACCACTGCCGTTTATCGTGAACAGCAAGTGCTTCACGATGCGCAACTTGCTAAACAGAATGAAAGTATTCGGCACTGGTTGTGGTTAACACCTGCATTGGCGTTGCAATATATACAGATGGCCAGCGCCGGCAATGACCTGCCGCATCACCAGGCATTTATCCGTCAAGCAGAAGATCGTCGCTACAAATTAATTCAATACCTCAACCAGGTCCACACGTTCAAAGTCATTCAGCGTGACGATAAGAACACCCGTGTATCCGCAGATTTCTGGAAGAAAGCACCCCGCCCTCCGGTTCATTTGTCACCTATGGCCATCAGCCGTAGCAGCATTCTGGCAGGCTTTCTCGTGTTGCTGGGTTGGATATTCATCCCGGGATGTTTGCTTTTTAAAGTGTCGCACCGCTTATGAAACATGAACTGACTTTATTGCTCAAGCAACGCAGCATCATTATATTGCTGCTGCTAAGCCTGTTTTTGACCGGCTTTAGCCTGTATAACGGCTGGCAAAATATCAATCACATTAACGCACAGATCAACCAGGCAAAACAGGAAGAAATTTTGCGCAAGCAGGATTTTCTCGAACACCATAGCCATCATGGAACGCTGGACGCTGGCGAACTGGGCTATTACCTGTTCCATAATGTGTACCATAGCCCTGGCGAGTGGAGTTTTATTGCACTGGGTAACCGGTTGGTCATTCCCTATGTACAGCGCATACGTTTATTGGGCTTGCAAGGCCAGCTTTACGATGGTGAATCCCATCATCCTGAATATGTGATGCTGGGTACGTTTGATTACGCTTTCCTTCTGGTATTTTTTGCGCCTTTGCTATGTATCGCCCTGATGCACGACTTAAAAGCCAGCGAGCAGCAAGCTCAAAGACTACTGTTTTTACGAAGTTTGATGGCCGAGCCAAAATTGTTTTGGGGTAACCGAGTATTATCCCGCTGGCTGCTGGTCGCGCTCACATTCGTGTTGCCGCTATTGTTACTTGCTGCCACGCAAACACTTTCATTTTCGCCGTTGATACGCATACTGGCGATCACTGCCTTATATACTTTTTTCTGGTCTGTATTATGCGCGGCCATCAGCCTGCGTAAACGCGCGCTCAACGCCAATTTCAACGCCATGCTGTTGGCTAGCATCTGGGTCATGCTCTGCGTAGTATTGCCCAATCTTTCCCAGCTGTGGCTGCATCACCATTACCCATTACAGGACGGCAGCCAGATTGCCTTGCAGCACCGGCAATGGGTACATGGTGCGTGGGACTTGCCCAAAGAAGACACGCTGACGCCGTTTTATGCACTGTATCAGCAGTGGAAAGACTCACCGCCAGTGACAGAGCGTTTTCACTGGAAATGGTATTACGCTTTCCAACATATGGCAGATGTAAAACTAGAATCACAAGTTTCCGCACGTGAACAGGCACTCAATCAACGTAACCAAGCCACTGGCTTGCTAGCCAGATTTTTGCCGACAGTATGGGTACAACGTAACCTGGAAGACATTGCACAGAGCGATGTGCCTGACCTGTTAGCACAACGGCAACGCATTACCAGGTTCCATACACAGTTAAGGCTCTATCTATACCCTTACCTGTTTGAGGAGAAGCCTTTTACGACTGACGCTTACATGCGTCTGCCAGTGTTTGAAGATTAGCTCGAGTAATGCATAAGCTAAAACTACGTAAAATCATGAGCCTTTTTTAAGTGATCGCTTCAGGGTGATTTTGAAACAGGTGCGTATAGTGAGAGTCATACAAGTACATCGCTCAGATGCACTTAACAACCAAAAGGAGATTATCATGTGGACTAAACCAGCTGCTACTGAAATGCGTTTTGGCTTTGAAGTAACTATGTACGTTATGAACAAATAATCAGTCAACGCTGATTTAACAGAAACCCGCCAGATAGGCGGGTTTTTTGTTGGCCGTCGTCCTTAAACATTACAACCAGCTATACAATCAGGAACCTTATGTCCAGCTGGCTTACTAAAAAACAATGGCTTGCCAATGCTGCATTCGCAAGTACAATTGTGTTCAAGATAAATTTTCTAAAGAGTCTGTTTTTATACTCACGGAGTTATACATGCGCTTAAAACAAAACGCTGCTACACCACCACTCGCTTCATCTCTTGTTACTTATTCGCTAATTGCTTCATTCATGTTCGCAGCAGTGGCGATGACTGTTTTTAGTCAATCAGTAATGGCCAGAAGCATCCTGCCGGAACAGAAAGATGCGGCATCTGCCCGTGATGCTGTTGGCGATGCCATGAGCAAGCTGAATGACTTGAACCAGCGCATCAAATCGCAAGAGGAACTGATTGCCAAGGAACAGGAAAGACTGCAACAATACCAGAACGAAAAAGCGCAGACTGAACGCGATCTGGAAGCCAAAAAAGCCGTATTCGAGCAAAAATCCAAAGTGCTGGATGAGGCATGGAAAGAACGCAGCAGTTATTAAATACTGAGTCTGATTTACTCCTCAAAACCTTTAAAACACCTCTCTTTTTTAATCTAACCAATCGTTGTTGATCGACCCGAATCACTCACTAGTTAGTTGATTTGGGTCAATACCTGCTTTGCCTGTCACTCCTACAATGCAATCAAGTTCAATGCAATACCTAAGCAAATGGAGTGATCACAATGAAAAAAACAGCAATCAGTTTAATGTTGGCAGCTTTGTTGCCTGCCATGCAAGCACAGGCCGAGCAAGGCGACTGGGTGGTGCGTCTTCGCGCTACCAATATTAGCCCTAATGAAAGCAGCGATTTAGGCAAGTACGTGAATAGAAATGTGGCCCCTGGCGCAATGTCGAATGGCGCCGAGCTGAAAGTTGATAGCAATACTATCCCTGAACTGGATATCAGCTACTACTGGACCAAAAACATTGCTACTGAACTGATTCTGGCCTTGGGTTCCAAACACGATGTCAGTGTCAGCAAAGAGCCAGGCACAGTAGTGCCAAATCAAAAGCTAGGTAGTATCGATGCCTTGCCACCAACCTTAACTGCGCAATGGCACTTTAATCCCGATCAGACATTTGATCCGTATGTAGGTGCGGGGATTAACGCCACCTTTATGCTGGACCGTAAACTGGAACTTAGCCAGGGCCCGCTGGCAGGCAGGGATATTAAAATTGAAAGATCAAGCTTTGGCCCGGCATTACAGGCTGGTTTCGATGTGAATTTAAAAGATGGCTGGCTGTTGAACGCGGACGTGAAATATCTCTGGATAGATACCGACGTAAAACTGAAAACCGCGGGTGGCTGGACCAAGATTGACTCACTGGATGTCAATCCATGGGTAATCAGTGTCGGCGTTGGTAAACGCTTTTAAACTGTTGAAGTCTCTTCCCCGGGCCCAATGGCTCTATTTAGCCTCTGATACCAGGGGCTTTTTTTATGGTTATTACTGCTGGATATTAAACAACGTCATCAACCCTGGAAATTAAATCGGCTAGCCAGGCTGGTTAAATTCAGTTGCTCCAGCAGTTGCTGGCCACGCTCGAGCGCGCTACGTTTTTTCTGGCCAGTGAATTTGGCAATAATCAGTTCGTTTTTCATTGAGTGCTCCCAGCCTACCAGTTCTGTCACAGTCACTTGATAGCCATGTGCTTCCAGCTCCAGGCAGCGCAATACGTTGGTCACATGGCTACCCAATTCACGGGTATGGATCGGGTGCCGCCAGAGCTCACTCAACAAGGTTTTTGCCAGGGAATCCGCTTTATGCTGACGCATCACTTCAGCCACTTCTGCCTGGCAGCATGGCACTAGCACCATGTATTGCGCCTGCTTTTGCAGGCCAAACTGTATGGCATCATCGGTGGCGGTATTACAGGCATGCAGTGCGGTGACAATGTCCACCTTTGCCGGCAATTTTTCCGAGCTCATGGCATCCGCCACAGTCAATGGCTCAAACTGCATGCGTTCAAAGCCACATTCGCTGGCTAACTGGCGGGACTTTTCTATGAGCTCAACGCGGTTTTCAATACCGATTACCTGGCCGCCAGCATGCTGCTTCAGTAATAAATCGTAGAGGATAAAGCCAAGATAGGACTTACCGGCACCATGATCAACCAACACTGGATTTGGCTGTGCTGTCATGACTGACTGCATCAGCGGCTCGATAAAATTAACCAGGTGATACACCTGCTTGAGTTTACGGCGGCTATCCTGGTTAAGCTTGCCGTCGCGCGTCAGGATGTGCAATGCCTGCAATAAAGGAATGGATTGGCCCGGTTTGACCTCGGGCGGCAAAATTGTTTTGACCATACGAATTGCTGCTTTAAAATACTAATCCAGTAGTCTAGCAATAAATGAGCGACTCAGCATAAATGACTGGATTGTCATTGTTGTTGACTGGCTTACTCAGGAACTTATATCGGGAACTCACGCGTTTTTTTGCTGACTACCCTATCAGGTTGGTCAATTTTAGCGCCATGCGCTGATGCCTTGTGAATCCTAATCTACTTCAACTTTGCCAGAAAAGCTTGTTAGAAGTGCTTCACTCGCCAGGTTTCACGTCAGCTATTCAATTAATAAGGGAGAATGAATGTTTTTAAATGTTGCCAGCAAGGCCCTTAATCATCATAAACAACAGCTGAATTACCTTCTGTATAGTTTAATTGCGTTAATCACATTGTTTTCCGGCAGCGCATATTCAGACAGCGTCTGGATGAAAAACGGCGACAAAATCACCGGCACCCTGGTGGTGAAAATTACCGATAAAGTAGTGATCAATACTTCGTACGCGGGTGAAATCAAATTGAATTGGGCGGACATTTTAAGTATCGATGCCGAAAAACCATACACTATGATGCTCTCTGACCAGAGTGTTGTGACTGGCTATTTGAAACATGGTGAGAACGGCCAGGCCATTCTGGATGAAGACGCTAAAACAGAATTAGTCGATACTGAACTGTCAGAAATTCAATATATCAACCCCTCTAAAGACCTTATTGGTGAAGGTTATGTCTGGAGCGGCAACCTTAACCTGGGCGGTGCGTTCAATAACGGCAACAGCAAAAACCGTAATATGCAGTTCAACGGCGAATCTATCACGCGCGGCCTAGAAGACAGGTATACCGCGCAGGGTTACGCATACTGGGCAGAAGATAACGGTGAACAAACCCAGAACAATATGCGTGTACGTGGACAGTATGACCACTTTTTTACAAAAAAATGGTTTACCTATCTGAATACCATCCAGGAAAAAGACCGGTTCAGGGACATCAAATTACGCAGCCAGTACGGTGTGGGTACCGGTTACCAGCTATTTGAAGGAGAAAAACTCAATCTGTCACTGGAAGGCGGTCTGTCGTGGATCGATCAGGACTTCTACCAGGAGCAAGATGAGGACCATGCAGCCATTCGCTGGGCCGTTAACTACAACCAGTTCCTGTTTAATTCTTTCGTCCAGGCATTTCATCGCCACGAAGTGTTATATACCCCACGTGCACCTTCACAAATCCTCCTTTACAGCTCAACTGGCTTACGCTTTCCATTTATTATGGGCTTGAGCGCAACCACTCAACTGGATTACAACCTGGACACCCGCCCGGCAGATGATCGCAGGAAAGGCGACACGCGGGCGTTGTTCACACTCGGGTATACCTGGAAGTAAGTTTCAAGCCTGACGAAATTTAGCGAGTTGCACGCTTGAATGTTAAAATGGCCAATCGTAGCGTTGGCCATTGCAACATTTGCAATCAGAAAAAATGTGCCTGGGCGATAGTTGAAGTACGGCACAGCGTGAAAACACCGTATTTTTTGATGGAATGATGGAGCAAAAATATGGCGATACAATGGTACCCGGGACACATGACCTCAGCCCGCAAAAAGGCAGAGGAAACCCTGGAGCATATCGATGTGGTGATTGAAGTACTGGATGCGCGTGTACCTGCTGCCAGCCACAATCCCATGATCGAAGAGATGCGTAACTTCCGCCAGCGCCCCAACCTGAAAATCCTCAACAAAGCTGATCTAGCAGACCCGCAAATCACACAAGCCTGGCTCAATTACTTTAATAGCCAACCTAATACCAAAGCGGTTGCCCTTTCATGCAAAAAAGCCGGTGACGCAAAAAAAATACCTGGCCTGTGCCGTCAACTGGCACCGCATCGTGGCTCACCTCTCAAACCTTTGCGTATGATGATTATGGGCATTCCTAACGTTGGTAAATCCACATTGATGAATGCCCTGCTCAACCGCCGCGCAGCTAAAGTCGGTGATGAGCCGGCGGTCACCAAAAGCCAGCAGCGATTCGACCTGGGTGACAATCAAAGTATTACGGACACACCAGGCATGATGTGGCCCAAGATTGAACATGAATCGGATGGCTATATGCTGGCCGCAAGCCATGCCATTGGTCGCAATGCCGTGATTGATGAAGATGTAGCAGAGTTTCTTGGGAACTTACTGTTGAAACAATACCCGGCATTGATCAATACTCGTTACAAACTGGATGCCATGAAACTGGATGTGCAACAGATAGATGGGATAGACCTGTTACAGGCGATTGCCAAACGCAGAGCCTACAAGCGTAATGACGGGCAATGGGATATGGAGCGCACGGCAATGGCATTCCTGACTGATTATCGTGGTGGCGCAATTGGCAGGGTGAGTCTAGAGTCCCCCAAAAGCCGTGCTGAAATGATTGCATTGGCCGCGGCCAAACCAGAAAAAATCAACAATGAAGTTGAAAACTCAACAGAAGCTGACGCACAAACAGACGCCTCCTGAAGAGTCATGTTTTAATCTAATTCGTTTTAAGCTATAACGCTGGCATTACGTTTGACAGGTTTACCCATGGCTGGCGGTTGCGTCATCAATAGCTCAATATTACTGGCCACTCTGTTACGGCCATTTTGCTTGGCTTTATAGAGATTCTGGTCTGCCGCTGCAAACATGCTTTCCAGCGCATAACCCACCGTTTCAGAACTCACCGCACCGACACTAACTGTACATTTAATTGCATGGGTATCATCACTCATGCTTTCCACACCTGCAATACTTACTGGGGTCACTTCTATTGTTCTGCGGATACGCTCAGCCAGCACCATGGCTTCCTGCTCACCAGTGTTAGGCAGCAGGATACAAAACTCTTCGCCGCCATAACGCCCGATTACATCGCCACCGCGCAATGCTGCGCGTATATTGCCGGCGCACGATTTCAGCACCACATCGCCAACCAGATGGCCGTAAACGTCATTCACTTTTTTAAAGTAATCCAGATCCACAATCAGCATACCCATCGACAAGGTGATCCGCTGTGAAACGGCCTGCATACGATTAGCAGCCTCCTGCAAACCACGGCGGTTCAATACGCCGGTTAAGCCATCCAGCGTTGCAATAGCCTGTAACCCTGCCTGGGTACGAATATTCATTACCAGAAGTAACAGGCTGGTGACGATGGTGAGGACCAGCATTATCGCTGTCGTCAGATAAGCATGCACCGGCCAATGGATGAACGACAACAGTGCTGCCTCATTTGATACTGCAACTTCTATTGCGAAAAAACCCAGCATCAGGCTGATGCCACCAAACAGGCTGCAACAGAGCCAGAACACTTGCGCGACGAAATCAAGGCCATGGCCTATCAGGCTTCGGCTGCCATAAGAAAATACCCATACCAGGACCAGTAAATTAGAGAGTACTATCCACTTTTCTGCAGCATGCATATTGAGCATGACAGCATTACAGGCCAGCAATGTCGTCATCACCAGTAAGGTTCGATAGCGATAGACGCGATAGCCACGCAGCATGCGTATGCCATTGACATAAATGCTGACGCCAAGTGCAAACAATGTCATCGAGGTAGCTACATAAACGATGCTCTGTCCAGGATTAGATGCGATCAGGGGAATAAAATAGATGCAAAGACCCACGCCCATCATGCCCAAACCACGCACCCAATGCATGATTAATGACTTTTGCTGGTAAGCGCCAAATACCAATAGGACCAGAACCAAAGTAAAGGTGAGGCCGATTGATGATAGAATGACACTATTGAGGTCTAGCAAAGGGAAGGTCAAAGTTTTAGTTTACCTGATAGGGAATAATACTATGGTATCCAGACTATACCCATATAAATTAAGGGCTTAAATAGTCCATACAGGCTAATTCCTTTCTTTGATTGTCTCTCTCCAACCAGTAGAAGTTCCATGCAGCACCTGTTAAATCCTCCTCAGCGCGAAGCGATTCATTACCTTGATGGACCATTATTGGTGCTCGCGGGTGCCGGCAGCGGCAAAACCCGCGTCATTACGCAAAAGATCGCCTATCTGGTTAACGAGGCCAATTACAAAGCCTCGCAGATAGCCGCCATCACCTTTACCAATAAAGCCGCGCGTGAAATGCAGGAGCGTGTTTCACCCCTTTTAGAAGGTAAAAGCGGCAAAGGTTTAACGGTGACCACATTTCACTCCCTGGGCCTGCAAATGCTACGCCAGGAAGCCGCCCTGCTCGGCTACAAACCGCAGTTCTCCATTCTGGATTCATCAGACAGCTTTAAAATTCTCAGCGACATCCTGGCGACCACAGATAAACAATTACTGCGCAAAACACAATGGCAGATTTCCAGCTGGAAAAACGCGTTTGTAAACCCGGACCAGGCCAAGTCACAGGCGGATGAAGAGTTAACCCATGCCGCCGCGCGCGTTTACCAGCTCTACCAGCAAACCCTGCGCGCTTACCAGGCGGTGGATTTTGATGACCTGATTAAAGTCCCGGTTGAGCTTTTCGACCAGCACAGCGAAACACTGGATAAATGGCAACGCAAACTGCAATACCTGCTGATTGATGAATACCAGGACACCAATGCCTGCCAGTATCGCTTGATCAAGCAACTGACTGGCGTACGTGGCCAATTCACGGCGGTGGGTGACGATGACCAGGCGATTTACGGCTGGCGCGGTGCGGACGTTGAAAACCTGCGCCAGTTAACCAAAGACTTCTCCAAACTCAAAGTCATCAAACTGGAACAGAACTACCGCTCTACAGTACGTATTCTGCGTGCAGCCAACAGCGTGATCGCCAATAACCCGAAGTTGTTTGAGAAAAAACTCTGGAGCGACCTCGGTACAGGTGAACTGATACACGTCACCGCTACGCAAAGCGAAGAACACGAAGCCGAAACCGTACTGATGAAGTTGCAGGCGCATAAATTCGAGCATCGCACAACCTATAAAGACTATGCCGTGTTGTACCGCAGCAACCATCAGGCACGCGTAATGGAAAAATTCCTGCGCAACCACAAGATTCCCTACACCATATCTGGCGGACAATCCTTCTTCGACAAAACCGAAATTAAAGACATCACCAGCTATTTACGCCTGATTGCCAACGAAGATGATGACCCGGCCTTTATCCGTGCGGCCACCACGCCGAAAAAAGGCATAGGCAACACCACGCTGGAAAGACTTGGGGAATACGCCAGTGCACACAAACTGTCACTGTTTGCCGCGGCTTTTGAAGGCGGCTTCCAGCACGATATCGGAGCGAAACAACTGGATGACCTGCTCACTTTCTGCCGCTATATCCAGAACCTGCAAACCCGGGCGGTGAAAGACCCTGCCAACGAAGTACTGAACGACCTGCTGAATGCCATCCAATACGAGACCTATTTGTATGACGGCGAAGAAGCACGTGCGGCAGAATTACGCTGGAGCAACGTACTGGAATTTGTCGCCTGGCTCAGCAAAAAAGGCGAAGCCTCGACTGAATACGGCAACGAATCTCCCGGCAAAACCCTGCTGGAACTCACGCAACTGGTCGCCCTCATCACCATGCTGGAGGGCAAAGATGGCGAAGAGCAAGACGCAGTCAAGCTCTCCACCTTGCACGCCTCTAAAGGCCTGGAATACGGCCACGTGTTCCTGATCGGCTGCGAAGACGGCATACTGCCACACCGTGAATCCATAGATAACGACCAGATAGAAGAAGAACGCCGCCTGATGTACGTAGGCATCACCCGCGCACAAAAATCCCTGAACATCACCTGGTGCAAAAAACGCAAACGCGCCGGCGAAATGCAAGCCTGCGAACCCAGCCGCTTTATCGCCGAACTGCCAAAAGACGACGTCAAACACTTCGGCAACCCGTTCAACACCAACGGCGAACCGGCCAGCAAAGATTATGGCAAGAGCAAGATGGCGAATATCAAGGCGATGCTGGCAAGTAAATAACTTCGCACGCCTCATTTAAGGCCAATATAGCCCATGTTATAATCCAAACACTTTTTAACTCAACAATTCTAAGACATGTCACAAAAAGTCGCTTTAATCACCGGCATCACTGGTCAAGATGGTGCCTATCTAGCCGAGCTGCTACTTAATAAAGGCTATATCGTGCACGGAATAAAGCGTCGAGCTTCACTATTTAATACCGACAGGATAGATCATCTATATCAAGACCCGCATATTGATAATCAAAACTTCATCCTGCACTACGGTGACCTGACTGACTCGACTAACTTAATCAGGATCATCCAGCAAGTTCAGCCAGACGAGATCTATAACCTGGCAGCGATGAGCCACGTAGCTGTCAGCTTTGAGACTCCGGAATATACCGCGAACGCCGATGGCATAGGTACTTTGCGTATCCTTGAGGCGATACGCATACTGGGCCTGGAAAAGAAAACACGCTTTTACCAGGCATCCACTTCCGAACTCTATGGCCTGGTGCAAGAAACACCGCAAAAAGAAACCACCCCGTTTTACCCTCGCAGCCCCTATGCAGTAGCCAAAATGTACGCTTACTGGATCACGGTCAATTACCGTGAGGCTTATGGCATATACGCCTGCAATGGCATCCTGTTTAATCACGAAAGCCCGATCCGCGGCGAGACATTCGTCACCCGCAAGATCACACGCGCTCTGGCGCGTATCAAACTCGGTTTGCAAGAATGCCTCTACCTCGGCAACCTGGACTCCTTACGCGACTGGGGGCATGCCAAAGATTATGTAGAAATGCAATGGCTGATGTTGCAGCAAGAACAGGCAGAAGACTTTGTGATCGCCACCGGCAAACAATACAGCGTGCGTGACTTCGTCAATGCCGCTGCCCAAGAGTTAGATATCACTGTCACCTGGCGTGGTAACGGTGTCGAAGAAAAAGGCTACTGGGGTGATAAATGTATCGTGCAAGTTGACCCACGCTATTTCCGCCCCACTGAGGTCGACACCTTGCTGGGCGACCCGACAAAAGCCAAAGAAAAACTGGGCTGGGTACCTAAAACTAGCTTTGAAGAGCTGGTATCAGAAATGGTGCGCGAAGATTATAAATCTGCCCAGCGCGACGAATTGATCAAACAGCATGGCTACCAGGCCATGGACTATCACGAGTAAATCCATGGATAAGAACGCAAAAATCTATGTTGCTGGCCATAGAGGCTTAGTAGGTTCTGCCATTGTGAAAGCACTGCTAGCGCAAGGCTACACAAACTTGCTGACAAGAACCCATGCTGAATTAGACTTGACCTCTCAAACAGCAGTGACGGATTTCTTTGCTGCAGAAAAACCTGAATATGTTTTTTTGGCTGCTGCCAAAGTGGGTGGCATTCATGCCAATAATACCTACCCAGCCCAATTTATTCACGAGAATTTAGCCATTCAGACAAATGTGATCCACCAGTCCTACGTAAACGGTGTAAAGCGCTTACTATTTTTAGGCTCTAGCTGCATTTATCCTAAATTTGCACCGCAGCCGATGAAAGAAGAGCATTTGCTAACGGGTGCACTTGAACCGACAAACAGGCCCTATGCCTTGGCTAAGATAGCTGGTATAGAAATGTGCTGGAGTTATAACCGCCAATATGGCACTCAATATCTGGCTGCTATGCCTACCAACCTATATGGGCCTGGTGATAATTATCACCCTGAAAACAGCCATGTCATTCCGGCACTGATCAGAAAATTCCATGAAGCCAAAGTTAGCAAACAGACTGAAGTCACTGTCTGGGGTACGGGCACACCTAAACGCGAATTTTTGTACAATCAGGACATGGCAGATGCATGTGTGTTCTTAATGCAGCTGAACGATGGTCAATTCAACCAATTACTTGGCAGTGATGAGTCCGAGTCAGGCAAATTCCAGCCCCCTTTAGTCAATGTTGGATACGGCAGTGACATCACCATCAAAACGCTGGCAGAAACTGTACAGAAAGTGATTGGATATGAAGGTAACATTCAATTTGATACCTCTAAGCCGGACGGTACTCCTCGCAAGCTGATGGACTCTACTATCCTGCATCAAGCTGGCTGGCAGCCTAAGGTATCGATAGAAACGGGTTTGGAAGTCGCATATCACGACTTTTTAAAACAAATATAATGGCCTGATAGTGACTATTTAAAAGCTCACTCGTTAAGATTACGTTATGTCACACTTCACAATCCTAAATCTACCTACATTCTCAGATACGCGTGGTTCGCTGACAGTACTTGAAAAGGCTTTACCATTTTCAGCTGTCCGTACGTACTGGATTTATGGAGCAGATGGACAGACACGAGGAGGTCACAGGCATGTCAGCACAAGACAGGCCTTGATCGCGCTACATGGAAGCATTGCGATATATATGAATGATGGCATTTCCGAAGAAACCATCACACTGGATTCCCCCTCTCAATGCCTGCTTGTGGAGCCAAAAGATTGGCACACAATGACTTTTGGCAAAGGTAGCGTGCTGTTTGTCATGGCATCGCATATCTATGACAGAAGTGAATACATAGACACGCCTTACGAGTTGCCAAATAAATGATTGAATACGAAAGTCTTGCTGACTCGAATAAGCAATTCATGCATGAATTGGAAGCCGCCGCTACCAATGTCATTCGCTCAGGCTGGTATGTTTTAGGCCACGAGGTCACCGAGTTTGAAAAAGAGTTTGCAACATGGGTAGGCTCTCGCCACTGCATTGGTGTTGCAAATGGCTTGGACGCATTAATTCTGTCGATAGAAGCACTCATGCTACCTAAAGGCAGCGAAATATTAGTTGCTTCGAATACCTACATTGCAACAATTTTGGCTATTATACGTGCCGGCCATAAGCCCGTACTCGTTGAACCAGACCCTGCAACATTCAACATCGACCCATTAAACATTACGACTAAAATCACCTCATCCACGCGCGCGATTTGTGTCACGCATTTGTTTGGCAAGACCTGCCGTATGGATACTATATGCGCGCTAGCCAATGAATACGGATTAAAATTAATTGAGGATTGCGCTCAATCTCATGGCGCCAAGCTGGGAGGACGCATGACAGGAACATTTGGTGATGCAGGCTGTTTTAGCTTCTACCCGACCAAGAACCTGGGTGCACTAGGTGATGCCGGCGCAGTAGTCACAGACGATGACGAGATCGCTGACCGCCTTCGTCATTTACGCAACTATGGCTCTAAACAAAAGTATATCAACAAGTATGCTGGCGTGAACTCTCGGCTGGATGAAATACAAGCAGCTTTACTCAGAGTCAAGTTGCGTCACCTTGACAACATGTCGGAACATAAACGTAACCTGGCACAGATTTACTTTAACAATCTGCCTGACTGGCTGACCCTACCTCGCCAAAAAGAGGATGAATATGATGTATTCCATATTTTTGGTGTTCGTCATGAAGAAAGAGATAGATTAAAGTCTTGGCTACTGGAGCAAGGCGTGAAGACAGAAATTCACTACCCTATCCCACCACATCGCCAAGAAGCTATGTACGGAATACTGCAAGGAGATTACCCGATTGCAGACATGCTACATGAAACAGAATTAAGTCTTCCAATATCGATTGGTCATACACTCAATGATATTGAGCAGATAAGCTCAATCATAAAAAAGTTTTAAGCCAGGTCTACCACTGCTTTCAGGCATTTTTTAAATTTCAATATACGAAACGATATGATTGAAAATAATCAGCTACTAGCTCTTATCCCTGCACGCGGGGGGTCCAAGGGTTTAGAGAAGAAGAACTTAAAAATATTGAATGGTAAGCCTTTAATTGATTACACCATCCAGGCTGCACTAGATTCAGTTTATGTCGATAATATTTTCTTGTCGTCTGAAAATATTGAAATATTAAACTATGGAAAAAAAAGAGAAATCTGCTTAATCGAAAGGCCGCATGAACTTGCACTAGATACATCAACTGCTGTTGAAGTTGTATCGCATTTCATTAAACATCAATCCTTGGATCCCAACACATACATTGCCTACTTGCAACCGACATCACCATTGAGGAACTCTGTCATTCTGGATAATGCAATTTCCTCAATGTTCAAAAGTGGCTTACATAGCCTCACAAGTATTGTTGAATTAGAATCATCGCCTTATAAATCCTTTAAAATTAATAACCAAGGCACTTTAGAATCACTCTTTTCGGAGCATCTGACTAATGCTTCTCGCCAAACGCTTCCGAAAACATATCTAGCAAATGGCGCAATTTATATATTTAAAGTCCAGGACTTTGAAAGATTGGGCGGTTTTCCGTCTAACGGGGGCTTACCGTTTATTATGAGTAAAGAAGAGAGTGTAGATATTGACACTCAGAATGACTTTTTTGAAGCAGAAAGATTATTGGAGGTAATGAATGGCAGAATTTAGTATTGCCGGTCGCCTAATCGGAGATAACCATCCTCCATTAGTGATAGCTGAAATAGGAATAAATCATGAAGGCTCAATTGATGTTGCGATAGAAATGGCTGATGCTGCGATTAACTCAGGCGCTGAAATCATCAAACATCAAACGCATATTATTGAAGACGAAATGTCCAATGAAGCAAAAGAGGTCGTTCCAGGAAATGCTGACGTTTCAATATATGAAATTATGAATCGTTGTGCACTGAATGAAGCCGATGAGAAAAAACTCATGGACTATGTAAAAAGTCGCAATGTAATCTTCATTAGCACTCCTTTTTCTCGCGCTGCTGTAGATAGATTAGTGAGCTTTGATATTCCAGCTTTTAAGATTGGCTCTGGTGAATGCAATAACTACCCCTTAATCAGGTATATATCGCAATTCAAAAAGCCGGTTATTTTAAGTACTGGAATGAACACTATCGAGTCCATTCGTAAATCAGTAAATATCTTAAAAGAAAAAAACATCCCATTTGCTCTTTTGCATTGCACCAACATCTACCCTACCCCGCCTGAACTAGTTAGGCTAGGTGGGATAACTCAACTAAAAGAAGAGTTTCCGGATGCCGTAGTCGGGTTATCCGACCACACGACATCTAACTACACATGTTTAGGTGCCGTAGCTCTTGGGGCATCAATTTTAGAGCGACACTTTACCGACAGCATGTCCAGACCTGGCCCTGATATTGTTTGCTCTATGGATAGAAATACTCTGAGCCAATTAATCGATGGATCCAAAATCATATTTCAAGCAAGAGGCGGCAAGAGAGAGCCGATCAAAGAGGAAGCAGCAACGATTTCCTTTGCATTTGCTTCTGTCGTCTCCATTGCCGACATTAATGCCGGAGAAACTTTATCTGACAAAAATATCTGGGTAAAAAGGCCGAGTGGTGGCGACTTCACTGCCGACGATTATGAGAGTCTTCTCGGAAAGAGCACCGTTCGCGCAATCAAAAAGGGACAACAGATTAAGAAAACTGATATTTTAGGCAGCACTGAACATGGCGCCTGATTCAGCAATAAAAAAAATAATATTTCTCACTGGGACTAGAGCAGACTTTGGCAAGTTAAAAGCCCTGATGCTCAAACTTGACTCTAAAGAGAAATTTGAAATACATGTCTTTATCACTGGCATGCATATGCTTTCAAAATATGGATACACTTGCACCGAGGTAGAGAGAATCGGCATCAAGAATATTTATAAATTTATTAACCAAAGTGCCAATGACACCATGGAGTGTGTGCTGGCGAAAACAATTACAGGGCTATCAGACTATGTAAAAGAAATCTCCCCTGATTTGATTATTGTGCACGGTGATAGAGTTGAAGCATTGGCTGGCGCAGCTGTGGGGGCATTGAATAATATCTTAGTCGGTCACATTGAGGGTGGGGAAGTATCTGGAACGGTTGATGAACTGATCAGACATTCAGTTTCTAAATTATCCCATGTTCACTTTGTTGCCAATGATCTGGCCAAGAAAAGAATCATACAGCTTGGTGAAATACCCGATAGCATTCATATCATTGGCTCACCCGATGTTGATGTGATGAACTCGGATTCGTTGCCTTCTATTGCCGAAGTCAAATCAAGATATGGGCTATGTTATGATAAATATTCCATTTTAATGTTTCACCCAGTGACAACAGAGGTCAAAGAACTACATAACCAGATAAAGACCGTTGTTGATGAAGTCATTGCATCAGAAAAAAACTATATTGTTATTTATCCTAATAATGATCATGGCTCAAATATCATTTTGCGTGAATATGCGCGCTTGGAAAAGTTAGAGAATATCAAAATATTCCCATCGATGAGATTTGAGTACTTCCTTACGCTCCTAAAAAATGCTGACTACATCATTGGCAACTCCAGCGCCGGTGTCCGTGAAGCTCCACACTTTGGAGTTCCCGCCATCAACATGGGGACCAGGCAGCAGAATAGAGTTAAATGTTCATTGGTTATTGATACCGCATTCGATAGTATTCAAATTAAAGAAGCCATAGCCCGGAGCGATCAACTCGTACGCACGCCTCAAGCATTATTTGGTAATGGAAATAGCGCAAATCAATTTTGTGAAATTCTTGATTCTTCAAAATTTTGGAACATAGATAAACAAAAGCATTTTGTGGATTGGAAGTGAATTGAGAGTAATTGCCAGATTGGATATAAAGAATGAACATGTTATCAAAGGAATTCATCTTGAAGGGCTCAGAAAAGTAGGCAATCCCCTTGATATGGCAATGGATTACTACATGCAGGGGATAGATGAATTGCTTTTCCTGGATAGCGTTGCTAGTTTATACAATCGGAATAATATATTTTCAGTGATCAGAGCCGCCTCTGAGAAGGTTTTTGTTCCAATCACAATCGGTGGTGGATTGAGGAAACTATCAGATGTTGAAGAAGCTTTAGACTCAGGTGCAGACAAAGTTGCAATCAACACCTCAGCAATTCAGAACCCTGCTTTTATTGAAGAGATCGCTACTAAATACGGTAGCCAGTGTGTAGTTGCTTCGATACAAGCAAAACACACTCAGAATGGTTGGGAAGCTTATACAGAGTCAGGCCGGGAGAAGACTGATATCTTAGTAGAAACCTGGTGCAAACAGCTTCAAGATTTAGGTGCCGGAGAATTGCTCATTACTTCGATTGATAAAGATGGCACTAAGCTAGGATTCGATGTAGAACTTATGGAGATGGTTAACAACTCTGTGACGATTCCTGTTTTAGCAAGTGGTGGATTTGGAAAGCTTGAACATATAGATGCACTTTATGAAAAAACAAATCTAAGCGGACTCTGTTTTGCATCTGCGTTACATTACAAAAATATTGAAATAAAAAATATTAAAGAGCACATAAAAAACAAGTATGAGCAACATTAAAAATATAGCTATCCTCAATTACGGGCTTGGCAATATCAGAAGTATCAGTAATGCGCTTCAAGCTTCTGGCGCAAACGCATTATTGACTGATACAAGAGATAGCATCCTCGAAAGTGATGGCCTTATTATTCCAGGTGTGGGTGCTTTCCCCAATGCCATGAATAATCTTGAAAAGAAAAACTTGATTCAAACGCTAAAAGATTTTTCGGCATCGCAAAAGCCTATTCTAGGCATTTGTTTAGGAATGCAATTGCTGTTTGATAAAGGATACGAACACGAGGAAGTTGATGGTCTGGGTCTGATCAGTGGTGATGTGAAAAAAATAGATCTGTCTCATTTAGAGAGTGCGAGGCTACCGCATATACGTTGGGCTAATGTGTCATCCACCTCACTCGGAGAGCAGGATATGTTTAATCAAATTCCTGCTCCCGAAAGAAGATTTTATTTTATTCATAGCTATGCTGCGACGAATGTTTCAGCGAGTTCAATCACCTCCTATGCGGGTTACCACGATTTGAATTTTGTTGCTTCGGTACAGAGTGGCAATATCTGGGGAGTGCAGTTCCATCCTGAAAAGAGTGGCATTAGTGGATTACAGTTGATAAGCAATTTTATTAGCAAGTGCTAACAAGTTATAAGGAAATTTATGAGCAAGACCCTATTTGGTTTGCCTGAACAAGTCAGATTTTGTAAAAAATGTGTCATCTCTAACCAGCGACCTAGTTCCACTGTTGAATTCAAGCATGAACGCAATGAAAAAAAATCTACCATTGGATTTAATGAAGATGGTATCTGCGATGCTTGCCTCTACAATGAGGTAAAAAATGAAAATATTGATTGGCAAAAACGTGAAGATCAGCTTGTAGAATTGCTTAATCAGCATAAAAGAACCGACGGTGGTTATGACATCGTTGTACCTGGTAGTGGCGGCAAAGACAGTGCGTATACATCGCATATCCTGAAATACAAGTATGGGATGAACCCATTAACTGTGACGTGGGCTCCACATCTCTATACCGACATCGGTTGGAAGAATTTTGAAAACTGGGTACACATGGGTGGCTTGGATAATATTCTCTTCACGCCTAACGGTAAATTACACAGATATCTCACTAGACAGGCATTCCTGAACCTGCTACACCCCTTTCAACCATTTATCGTAGGCCAAAGAATTATTGGTCCTTCAATGGCAGCAAAGTTTGGTATAAAACTGGTTATGTATGGAGAGAATCAGGCCGAATACGGGAATAATCCCAAGGAAAATTACAAGCCCACCATGGACAACAAGTTCTTTTCTTCCAGCAATCCAGAGGAAATGATTCTTGGTGGGAAAAAAGTAAAAGAAATATTAGAAGAAACTGAATTTACGCTCAATGACTTCGCTCCATATATCCCGCCGAGTGCCGAATATTTGGATAGTAAAGGTGTAGAAGTTCACTATCTTGGGTATTACTTGAAATGGGACCCTCAAGAATGTTATTACTATGCAACCGAACATACTGGTTTCCAGGCGAACACAGAGAGAACAGAAGGAACTTACTCAAAATACAGCAGCATTGACGATAAGATCGATATGTTTCATTACTATACGACTTTAGCTAAATTTGGTATTGGTCGTGCAACTTACGACGCTGCGCAAGAGATTAGAAATGGCAAAATCACTCGTGAGGAGGGAGTTGCTCTAGTTCAAAAATATGACCACGAATTCCCCAAAAAATACTTTAAAGAGTTTTTAAGCTATCTGAGTATTACTGAGGAAGAGTTTCACCAGACAGTGGATAAATTCAGATCACCTCATCTGTGGGAACTGCGGGATGGTGCCTGGACTTTAAAACATACTGTGTATTGATTTATGAAAATTCTACATGTAGCAAGTTTTAGTGGAAACATAGGCGATATCGCCAATCATTATGGTTTCAGAGCATGGTTCGAAAAATTGATCTCAAATGAGATTGACTGGAATGAATTTGAGATCAGAAACGTTTACCGCGGAACAGAAAGGTTTGACGACCAATTCGTTGCTTTAGCCAACGCTTCGGATCTGGTTATTTTCGGTGGAGGAAATTTTTTCGAGCTTTGGGTAGAAAACTCGCCGACTGGAACTTCTATCTCAATAGAAAATGAGATTTTCAATAAAATAAAAACTCCCGTTTTCTTCAATGCCTTAGGTGTTGATGATGGCATGGGCTACAGCGCTTCTACCATTGATAGATTCAATGCTTTTTTTGAGAAGCTTACTCACGAACCTACGCGCTATCTCGTTAGTGTAAGGAATGACGGTGCATTTTCAACCCTGTCGAAACATGTAAAGAATAAAAACAACTTAGCAAAAGTCGTAAAATTACCAGATGGCGGCTTTTTTACTAAGCTACCTCAGACATCATCCAAGAATAAGGAAAATGGTTTGATGGTTGGGATCAATCTTGCAGGCGATATGCTTGATGTGCGATTTCCAGGTAAGGAACACCATGATTACAATAGTTTTCTGAAAGAGTTCAGCAACCTGATACGGGATATATCCGAAAAATGGTCAAATACAAAATTCATCCTGTTTCCACATATATACAGTGACATTAAAGTTTTTTCCGACCTGATGTTCATCTTACCAGACCATATCCGCAGGAATGATTTGATTGTAGCTAAATATGATTCAAATTGCCCATTTGAAGCATCCTCATTTATGGAATATGAAAAATGCGACATATTCTTAGCAAGTAGATTTCATTCTAACGTTGTCGCCTTGGGAAATAACATTCCTACAATAGGTTTAAATAGTTATAAACAGATTCACGGTTTGTATGATGAAATCAATATGTCGAAATACTTAGTCAATGTTAAAGAACACACATTTTCTAAAAAAATCATGGATTTAATAACCGAAATGACCGAATCCGATCAGCTTGCATATGAAATTTCAAATGTAAAACTAAACATAGAAAAATCATTAGATCAGGCGATTTCAGAGATTAGTGCTTGGCTACAAACTAATCACATACAAATCCAAAATCCAGATAACTTTAAGTCGTGAACCAAGCAACAATCAAGAACTACAGCAACTTTGATTATTTAAGAGCTATTTCTGCTGTAGTTGTTTTCATCAGCCATCTATTTCAGATTTTTTGGATGCCTGTTGTCGGGAGTGACCATCCATTAAGCCACTTAATGCACCATGCAAGCGTTGTTGCAGTGCTGACTTTCTTCGTACTTAGCGGATATGTCATTGCCATGAGTCTGAATAGGAATCTTGGGATCAATAATGGCAAATTTCACGAAACCGAATATTTCGTAAGCCGTATTATCAGGATTTACCCACCATTTATCTTTTCAATTCTTCTAGTAGTTTTCATATACATTATTGTGAATGTGCTGAAATTACCTGGTACAACAAGTCCTCTTTCTACCACTATAGATCTGTATCAGGCGCGCGAATATTTCACTCTAAATTTTAGGGAAATCCTCACTGCATTCGCCTTGCTGAATGGTTTAGAACAAATGAACGGACCTTTGTGGAGTCTATATATTGAGGTCAGGATGTATATTTTTGCTGGCCTTCTAGTTTTAATCATTAATTCCGGCCGCGGGTCTTTTAAACAGATTTCAAGTACTCTTTTATTTTTGGTTTTAGCTAGATCCTTTATCCAAAATCCCGTCACTATCCACTATGCATCCTGGTGGCTGGTTGGTTCAGCCTTTTTTATTTGCTACGAATCTTCCAGACCCAGTGTAAAATTAATTTCGGCTATTTCAATAGCCATTTTATTTGGAACAATCATTTTTTCTACTCAAGAAAAAGTAAGCGACACCATTCTTGCATTCTTTTTTATTTTTACAGTTTTTGTAGTAGCAATGAATACACGCTGGCTGCTCGGTAGCTTCATGAAAAAAATCGCGAACTACTCTTATAGCCTTTACATCATCCATTTCCCAATCACGTTATTTGTATATTCTTTGTATTTGTTACTTATTGATAACCATGACATTTACATGCGGTTAATTTTCTCAGCAACCCTATTCTTCCTGATCATGCAATTCAGCAGATCAGTCGCAAGCCATCTTGAAGACACAAAAACCTTCAAGAAGGTGTTCTATGGCATTTTCAAGAGAAAAATCCAACCATTATGAAAACAATGTTTTTTTCCTTGAATGCTGCAATTTGGTTACATGCTTTACCAGAAAGTATATTAGCGAAGGCCCTAAAGAAAAGTGGCCATGAAATCACTTATGTTTCATGCAATCAGACGTTTCCAGACTATTGTACAAGCATGAGTGCTTTTGGCTTGGAGCCATCTTCTGATAACTCCTTAAAGCGAAACATTTGTAAACAATGCAATAAAAATGCAACTCAAATAGCCAAGGTTGCTAGTAATAAACACCTGAACCTATCCTCATATGTAACCAATGAGCATGTGAGTGAAGTAAAAAAACTTGTCTCGCAATTAACTCAGGATAATTATCTTGATTTTGAATACCTGGGCGTTCCCGTTGGTAGGATCGCAACATATGAACCCTACCTAAAATTCAAAAAAATGACTACCGTGCTAGATGATGCACAATGGAAAGCTTATCTCCAACATATTGAAAGCTGCCTGATATCCCTGCTGGGCTTTTCAAGAATTTATGCTCAAGAGAATCCCAGTAAAATCTTTATCTACAGCCCCCAATATGGAACAAATGGGGTTTGCGCAGAATACGCAATTCGACACGGCAGTAAAGTTTATTTTATTGAAGGTAGTTCTAGCAACTCGGAACGCTACAGTGCTCTGCGAGTTTGGAGTTGGGGTAAACATAAACTAGTTAACCCGGCACTTGCACACTGGGATCAAGTTAAGCAGTTTGTTACAAAACAAGATATAAACAGAATTCATGGTCATTTATCTGAACTGTATAAAGCCAGTTCTTTTGCCGTATTTTCAAATGCAAAAAAAGGAAATTTAGATCTTAGGGACCACTACAAAATCCCTAAGGACTCTAAAATCATACTGGCGAGTTTAAGTAGTTATGATGAAGCTTATTCAGCCTTTGTCATTGGTGCATTTCCAGCAAAAAAAGTGAACAGTTCTGTATTCAGCGACCAGTTCATATGGATTCAAAATACGATTGAATATATCTCAAAACATGAGAATCTTTTTTTGATCATCCGCGTTCACCCGAGAGACTACCCAAATAAGCGAGAGTTGATACAGTCGGAACAATCAAAGAAATGGGAGTCTATACTCTCGAATCTACCTTCCAATGTCGTTGCCAACATGCCAAATGAAGGCCTGTCGATCTATGACATCCTGGATCAAGTCAATCTTGTAATCACCGGTTGGTCGGCAACAGGAGTCGAAGCATTGTTGCATGGTGTGCCCGTAGTGACCTATGACTTTAATCTGCCATCGTATCCGGCGGATATTCATTTCACTGGAGATAATTTGCAAAGCTATTTTGCAAATATTGAAAATGCGCTTAATGATGAAAATAAAATCCAACGGGTGCTGCATGCATTTAGATGGTTAGCTGTGAGTTTTTCTATGGGGACTGTGCAGCTAGCTCAAATGACAGAGGTCGGAAAAAACTGGCAGCCTTCCTTAATTAATAAGATCTCGAAACGCCTGCTAAACAAAATATTCAGGCGTTTATGGATGAAAATGGACTTGAGTAAAGAATTCAAGAATGCTGAAGAAGAAAAACGCTTTTTAAAATTCTTTGAAACTGATGCGGATTCACTTTATGCCTCAGGGTTGATCGGAAACGCACCGCTGACAGATGATCTGTTACTAGCCAACTTAACAATTGATCCAGATTTCAGGCGTATAAAATGATTGCTAGTTTTAAAAAACGTTTACCGATTCCGGCTTACATCATTGACGCTCTTCAACAGGTTGTTTTCACTCGCTTAGTACTTATGAGTGTGTTCCTGGCTATATCGGACCTGGCTGGCATATTGCTTATCTTTCCATTTGTGTCGCTGGCAATGAATCCAGACTATATTCAAAGCCATCAATTTCTGACATTTTTTTTTACAGATCTGAGTCACAGTAAATTGATCATATATTCAGGCATTTCATTAATCGTAGCTTATTTAGTTAAAGCTCGACTCCACCAAAAGGTGCTTAGAAGTCAAAATGAAATTATTGCAGGATTTACAAAGGATTTAACTGATAATTTCCTGCATAAAACGATTAATGCCAAATATGAGTTTTTTAGCAAACTTTCAACTTCCAGACTAGCTGGAATAGCATTCTCCAATACTATTCATGCATCCATTACACTGCAGATGATGCTCAGCATTTTGACAGAGCTATTTTTCTTATTACTTCTGCTGATAACTTTTATTGTGTCTATGCCATTTGTGGCATTAGGCATCATTTTCATTTCACTTCTATATTTTGTTTTTCTATACAAACCGATTAGTAAAAAAGTTACTTATTTAGGCGTGTTACAGAATAACATCGAAAACCTCAGGCACAGGGTGCTGCACTCTTTGGCCGCATCGATTCGTGACATAAAAATCATGAGCCTTGGCCCGACTATTGAATCATACAGTCGTGACATTTCAAGCAAATTCGCTGAATCAAACTGGATGTTTGCAACGACCCAAGGATTAACCAGAATTTATCTTGAAACATTAATGTTAATCGGGATTGTGATATCAATCATATTATTTCTTTCTCATGGTTCTGATATACAAAAAGCCACCCCGCTTATCGCATTAGCCACATTGGCTGCGTTAAAGGCATTACCCTCTCTGGCTAAACTTATATCATCAATTAACGCTTATAAATACTCATGCCGTTTCGTTCAGCACCTACTTGATACATCTATACAACTAGATAGTAATCAACAATTAAAACGAGATGATTCTTTGAGTTTCGATCAGCAATTCTGCATTGATAATCTATATTTTAGCTATGGTGACAAACCAACGCTGAAAAGCATTTCCATGACGATCCAGAAAGGCTCGTCAGTAGGCATCGTAGGACCGTCAGGCTCCGGAAAATCAACGCTGCTTGATATCATCACTGGTCTCTTGGAAACTAAACAAGGCGTTTTTTCTCTCGATAACCAGGTGATTGAGCCTTTTAGCAGTAAATCATTTTCCTCAATCCTGGGTTATGTTCCACAATCCATCACACTGTTTGATGAAAGTATTTCTTACAACATCACATTTGAAGCTCATCCAGATAAAAACCGTTTAAAACAGGCAATCGAGATATCTAAGTTGGATCACTTTATTGAATCCTTACACGATAAAGAGGCGACTAAAATCGGTGAAGGCGGAATTAATTTGTCTGGCGGGCAAAAGCAACGGCTGGCAATTGCCAGAGCAATCTACAAAGCACCTGAAATTCTGGTTTTTGATGAGCCGACCAGTGCATTAGATTCCATTACCGAAAAAGCTTTTATCGCCGACATTGCAAAGCTTCATGGGGTGGTAACGACTATCATTGTGTCTCATAAGCTGTCTAACGTCACTGATTGCGACAATATTTACGTAATGGATAAAGGCACAATCATAGATTCTGGGGTGCATGAGTCATTGCTAGTATCATGCAACCTTTACAAGACGATGTACCATACACAATTAACAAGTTAGAACTCTCGATAGTTTCAGCACTTCTAAGATGACCGATTGTTCAATTCCACGTTCATACATTTAAAATTGATGCGAATACTCCATAAACTTATAAAGTTCCTACCTGACTCAATAAAATACCTGAATAACTCTTATGGTCAGGAAGGTGAAGATATCTTATTACAGAGATTGTTTTCCGGATTAAAAGAAGGCTTTTATGTAGATATTGGAGCTCACCACCCTATCCGCTTTTCCAATACATTTTCTTTCTACAAGAAAGGCTGGTCAGGTATCAACATAGAACCCAATCCAGAAATGTATGCATCTTTTCAAAAAAACCGCTCAAGAGATATAAATTTAAATTGCGGTGTAAATAACTCCAGTGGAACCCTGGACTATTATATGTTTAATGAGCCAGCATTAAACACTTTTGACAAGGAACTCGTGGATGATCGCCTTGCGAAAACAGATTTTTTTGTCAAAAAAACGATACAGATCAAAGTTTATTCTTTAAGTGAATTGCTTGAAAAGTTCGTACCTAAAGATAAGAATATAGACTTCATGTCCGTTGATGTTGAGGGATTAGACCTAAATGTTTTAATGTCGAATGACTGGAATAGATTCAGACCTAAATACCTGCTTACAGAACAGCTGGGGCTAGAGAGCATAGAAAACTTGAACTTCCCGATTCATCATTACATGAAGTCTGTCGATTATCAGGCAAAATTCCGGACATACAATACTATAGTCTATGAAGACTCTAGGAGTGCTTAATTGGAATACGCGCCTATCGCTCTATTTGTATACAACAGACTTCTTCATACTCAAAATACAATACAAGCACTAAAAGCAAATCATCTATCCTCTGAAACTGACCTTATTATTTTCTCTGATGGACCCCGATCTTCAGAACAGAGTAAAAAAGTAGACAGCGTAAGAAACTTTATCAAGTCTATCGATGGTTTCAAGTCGATCAGGATTATCGAGCGGGATCGCAATTATGGTCTAGCGAACTCCATCATTGATGGAGTAACGAAGGTATGTAATGAATTTGGAAAAGCGATTGTTCTGGAAGATGACATTGTCACTTCTACTTACTTTTTAACATATATGAACGATGCGCTTAACCATTATAAGAATAACGAAAAGGTAGCCAGTATTCATGGTTACATATATCCGACTCAAGGTTTACCTGAAACGTTTTTCTTGAGAGGCGCTGATTGCTGGGGTTGGGCCACCTGGAAAGAAAAGTGGGGATTATTCAACTCCGACGGGGTTCAGCTCTTAGACGGCCTTAAAAGGCAGAAACTTTTAAAACGCTTTAACTTCAATGATACCTACCCGTATTCTCAAATGTTAAAAGATCAAATAGATGGAAAAAATGATTCCTGGGCAATTCGCTGGCATGCCAGCGCTTTCTTAAACAATATGTATACCCTATATCCTGGGAAATCTCTTGTTGAAAATATCGGTAATGATGGTAGTGGTACGCATTGCAGCAATACTGAAATTTTCACATCGCACTTATCGGATACCAAGATTAATTATTTCCCAGTGGCAGTTGAGGATGACTTGCTAGCTTTAAAGTTGATTGAAAACTATTTCAAAGCACAAAAAAACAAGTCAATGGATATATTACGTAGAATAAAAAGAAAGCTGGGACTTTGACTTTAAGAAAAATATTGAAACTCTTCTGTCCACCTATTCTGCTTAAAGCCCTTGCACATTTTCGAGGCAACAGAATTCGGTTTATTGGTGATTATGCCCACTGGAGCGACGCTCAAAATCAAGCCATAGGGTACGACAGCGACAATATCTTCGAGAAGGTTAAAGAGTCCACGCAAAAAGTAATTTCTGGACAAGCGGCTTATGAAAGAGATTCCGTTTGTTTTTATGAACCAGCATATCGCTGGCCTTTATTAGCCTGCTTATTATTTATTGCAAATAAACAAAATAACAAACTTAATATTATTGATTTTGGTGGTGCGTTAGGTAGCCTGTATTACCAGCATAGAGATTTCTTGAGTACGATTCACGAGGTGAACTGGTCTATTGTTGAGCAGTCTCATTATGTTGAATACGGAAAAAAACAATTACAAAATAAACAGTTATCTTTCCATTCAACCTTAGCCGAAGGCGTCAGGGGTAACAAAGGAGATGCCATCCTTTTATCAAGTGTTCTTCCATACATTGAAAATCCGCGGCAATTATTAAGTGAAATTGCAGAGTTTAAATTCCAATACATTTTGATTGACAGAACCCCTTTTATTCGATCGGAAAAAGATAGATTAACTGTACAAAGCGTTCCAGAATCCATTTATAAAGCTAGTTATCCTGCTTGGTTCTTTTCAGAAGGTCAGTTTGATAAACTCATGCAAGAGTTAGGATACAAATGCATCTATGAGTTTAGTTGTGATGATGATTTTGAACTAGGAGAAGTTAAAGGTTTCTTGTTTGAAAGAATTTCCTGATAACCTTTAACCCCAAAATGCTCTCTGTTTTCATCGGTTACCATTGCACCTGATGGACCTACTAGCAATGATTCTCAGAAGAATTAGCTAAGCAAACCCAGAGTATTTAACCCAGCTGAAAGAATTTATACATGGAGCATTACGTCACCCTTTTTGACAGCGGCTTTCTGCCTTCAGGCTTATGTTTACATAGCTCCCTGATGAAACATGCTCCCCATTTCACACTTTGGATAGTGTGTATGGACAAAAAAGTTGAGCAACAACTTAGTGAGCTTAACCTTTCCAATATCAAGCTTATATCCTTAGAGTCAGCTGAGAATGATCGCCTGCTTTCCGTTAAAAAAGACAGAAGCAAAGGTGAATACTGCTGGACCATGACCCCATTCACGCCAGAAATAGTATTCCAGCTGGCGCCTGAAGCTAAACGCGTGACTTATCTGGATGCTGACCTGTTTTTTTATGACAATCCAACCTGTTTTTTTGAAGAGTTTGAGAAAACCCATAAAGATGTATTGATCACGGAGCATGGATTTGCACCTGAATATGCGCACTGGGAGGAAGCTAGTGGCAGGTTTTGCGTGCAGTTCCTCACCTTCAACAACACCCCCGAGGCATTTAAGGTGATGCGCTGGTGGCAAGATGCATGCATAGACTGGTGTTATGCACGCATAGAGAAAGATCGTTTTGGTGATCAGAAATACCTGAACCAGTGGCCAGGGCTATTCGAAGAGCATGTGCATATCCTTACGCAGGTAAATAGAACCTTGGCGCCATGGAATGTCAGTTTCTATATGGCGAAGCAAACTCAAGCGCCTGTGTTTTATCATTTCCACTCATTACGGCTGGCTGGTAAAAAAATTGTCAGGCTATATGAGGGCTATCTGATCAGCAAACAAAGTATGTTTTTATATAGGGCTTATATGAGCACACTACAAGAAAAACTAAAGCTGCTGAATATGCAACAAATGGATATCCCTTCTTTCCCTGAAAAAATCTCTCTCTTCATGTTGTTAAGAAGATGCCGCGATTTACTTAAAAAAACAGTAAAATACAGTGTTTTAAAATACTAAGACCTTTAAGGCAAATAATATGGCTAAGGTTGTTATCGTACAGCCCTGGTTTACAGCAGTTGGTCACCCCGCTCAATCTATTTTAAATACGGCTAAAGCTTTAAGTAATTCTACAAGCATTAGCTATTTAGTTTCTGCGCAAGATGGCACCTCTGAAGAACCATTGAATAAGTTGCGTGAACTGGCGGAGGTAGAAAGCTTTAAGGTGGCTACTCCGTCCCTGCGTGAGGGGACGCTAAAAGCACTGGTTAAGCTTTTAAAACTGAACAGACAGAAAAGACACTTTCAGCATGTGTTTTTTTTTGATGCGCACCTGGTATTACTCTCCCTTGTGTGGCCTTTGTTTCATGCTGTTTTAAAACCTCAAAGACTAAGCCTTATCTATCTTATGGGGCCAGAACGTATATTGCGCTCACGTATAGTTACAGGGTTTGTAACTCGCTTCCTGCAGCGTAAAGAAGTGACACTCTATCTGCGTACTGAAGAGCTTATGGCTGCCTGGCTCAAGGCGTTTACCAGCGTAGCACCTGATGGCATACGTTATCTGTCATCGCTGGAATTGCCTGGTCCGCTGCTGCCTATCACGCCCCCCACTATTTGTGACCAGGTCAAGTTCGGCGTCCTGGGCCAGATCCGCAGGGGTAAAGGTCTGGAGTGGCTGGTACCCATGTTTATACGCAAGCCTGAACTAGGTGAGCTTTTAGTCGCAGGCGCATTTAACAATGCCAGCGAGGCTGAAGCAATGGCTTTTTTACAAGGCTTCAGTGGCTTCCGTAATGAGTATCTGGCGGATGATACAATGCTGGCAATTGCACAACAACAACACTACTTGCTCATGCTTTACGATCACTGGGATGCCCGGATGGAAAGTGCAATGCTTTACCTGGCGGCACGTGCAGGTAGGCCCGTAATTGCCTTCGGAAACGGCTGGTGTGGCAGGCAGATCACTGAATATGGTAACGGATTAATTGCCCCTACAAATCACGCCGATATAGAGTCGCTGCTTCAGTCCCTTCCCTCACCGGCTAGCGCAGAATATACAAAACTGCTGTTGGGAGTGGAGAAATTCAGGCAGGCTCATTCGAGTGAGAAACTGCGTGACCTTTACCTTAATGAGTTGGTAAATTAAATGTTCTTAGATAATCTCTTACCTGGCTACATGGGTATGTTAGCTGCCCCCTCCAAGCTGCTGAAGCGTTTTTGCCACAAGGAAATGGTGTCATTCGGGTTGCTGGCTAATTTGCATGTGATGAAACGCAGGCAAATAATCTCTGGCATTGATTCAATCTGGGATATCGGGGCCAATCAGGGTCAATTTGCATTTATGGCCCATTGTGTCTGGCCGCAACTGCCTATTTATAGTTTTGAACCTGACCCGGACAGCTTTTCCCAGCTAAAGCGAAACTTTACCAAATATGCCATTCCCGGCCAGCCGCACAATATCGCATTAGGGGCAGAACAGGCCAGCCTGGAGCTACGTCGTTATGCCAACCCTGTGAACAACTCATTCTTGAACAGGCAGGAGCAGAACGAAAATGAATCTTATGATAAGGTCATTGTAGAATGTAGCACCTTAGACAACCTTCATACAGCCTTGCCAATAACAAAGGCTGCCTTTCTAAAACTGGATGTGCAAGGCTTTGAACTTGCAGTAATAAAAGGTTCAGCGGAGTTTCTGCGGCATTGCCGCTATGTGCTAGCTGAAGTTTCCTTTTCTTCGTCTTATACCAACGGTGCGCATGCTGACGAAGTGATGCTGGCTTTGCGTGAACATGGGTTCGAATGCATACAAATGCTGGATCTTCTGCGCGATAAACAGACCGGTCATATGCTGGAAGCAGACATGCTGTTTGTAAATAAGCGTTTGGACAACCCTCAATGAAGATAAGCATTGCAGTCCCCTCTTTTAATTATGCACGTTTTCTCAGGCAATGCCTGGATAGCATCGCTACACAATCGCATCAAGACATCGAAGTACTCATTGCAGATGGTGGCTCTAGCGATGGTTCGATAGAGATCATAGAAGCCTACTGCCAGGCAGACCCTAGGTTCAAATTCGTCAGCCGCTCTGATACAGGCCAGGCAGATGCAATCAAACGTGCATTTGCACATGCCAGCGGGGATATTCTTTGCTTTCTTAATGCAGATGACTGTTTCCTGCATAGTGATGTTTTCAGCACAGTGCTACATGATTTCCAAAAAAACCCTCAAGTAAGTGTTCTTACTTACGGCGGCGACTATCTGAATGCCGAAGGCAACAAGATAAAGCGGATCAATTACCGCTACCATCCTATGGATGGCTTTCACTGGATGCGCTATAGAACCGCCATCATCCAGCCAGCAACATTCTGGCTGAAACATGTTTACAACCCTGAAGAGTGGCCATCCAATTACCACTTTGTATTTGATGTTGTGTTTTTTTATCAAGCCTATCTTAAATATCAATGGATGGAATCTTCAACGCCGGTGGCGGGCTATCGCTTGCATGGAGAAAACAAGTCTATGTCAGTAAAATCAAAAAGGGTATTTGAGCTGGCGGCTTTTGAAGAGCTGAAGTTTGGAAACGGTTCTTTCAGGGCGCGGTACTTGAAGATACTGGCCACGTTGATATCTAAACTTGAGACTATGGGTAGTTTAGGTAAAAGACTTACCCATGCTATTTACCTATTTAACAACAGCCTTTCATTCCTGAGCTTTTACCGTATCCCCGGGATTTAAATCAGATGAAAATTTCAGTGATAACGGTATGCTATAACAGCGCCGAGACCATCCAGGACACCCTCACCTCAATCGCAAGTCAGGACTATCCAGATGTAGAGCACATCGTGATAGACGGCGGGTCAAAAGATGACACGCTAGAAATGGTGAACGCTGCGTCAAGTGTGAAAAGATTCGTCTCCGAACCAGATAATGGAATTTACGATGCCATGAATAAAGGCATTGCTATGGCAACAGGTGATATTGTCGGCACACTTAATGCGGACGACTTTTATATTGATAACACCGTATTAAGCCAGGTAGCGAATGTATTTTCTGATCCATCAGTAGATGTTTGTTATGCCGACCTGGTGTATGTCTATGCCAAAAATACCAGTAGGATTCTACGTTACTGGCAATCACGGCCGTTTGAGCAAGGACTATTTAAAAAAGGATGGATGCCTGCGCACCCTACCTTTTTTGTGCGGCGAGAAGTGTATGAGCAATGGGGTAATTTCAACCTGGACTTCCCTCGTCAGGCAGACTTTGAATTGACCATGCGTTTTTTGGAGATCAATCAATTAAAATCAGTCTATATCCCGAGAGTCTGGGTAAGAATGCGCGCTGGTGGAGCATCCAATAATAGTATCAGGGGAATTATCAAAGGCAATATCGAAGCCTATCATGCATGTAAACTGCACCGTCTTGAAGTAGGCCCTTTTTTTATAGCCAGAAAAATCTTTTCGCGCATCCCACAGTTTTTTCGTAGAGCAGAGCTCAGATAATGCAACTGCTGATCACAGGTGCCAGTGGTTTTGTCGGAAAAACATTAGCTAAACATTTATACGCTAATGGCAGTGTTTTCAAGGCCATACAACGCGAAGCGCTTGATCCCGAATCATATCCGGGTACATATGAATGTATCATTCATTTAGCGGGGCGTGCCCATGTGATGCACGAAACAGCAGCGGATATTTATCAAGCTTATGCCGAGGTCAATATTGACTACACGCTCAAAGTCGCTGAGTTGGCAAGCCGCCTCAAGATAAAACGTTTTGTATTTATCAGTTCGGTAAAAGTCAACGGCGAGTCATCTGCCCGGCCTTACACCGAAACAGATTTACCAGCACCGTTAGACGAATACGGCCAGACCAAGCTAGAAGCTGAAATCAAGCTAAAAGAATTTTGTGCAGCACACCAGGTGGATCTAGTGATCATTCGTCCTCCGCTTATTTACGGCCCTGGAGTTAAGGCTAACTTCAGGCAATTGATCAAACTGTGTTTATTGCCACTACCTTTGCCTTTTGCCGCTGTGGACAACAAAAGAAGTTTTATCAGCTTGGATAACCTGTCCGATTTTATTGTTTTATGCAGCTGGCACCCCCAGGCTGCGGGCCAGACTTTTCTGGTTGCAGATGGTGAAGATGTCTCTACCGCGACATTAATTAAAAGCATACGCCAGCTAAGCGGGAAGAGTCCCCTGCTGTTCCCTTTACCGGTCTGTTTTCTGACGCTGCTGTTTAAGCTCACAGGCAGATCCAGCCTGGCGTTGCGGTTAATGGGGTCGTTACAGGTGGATATTTCAAAAGCGCGTACTCTGCTCGGCTGGCAGCCTAAGATCAGCTTTAGTGAAGGTATTTCGCGCACATTAAAAGAATGACCATGTTGAAGAGACTACTGGATATATTGCTGACGTTGTGCGGAATAGTAGTATTAATGCCGTTCATTACCATCACTTACCTGTTAGTGAAACTAAGCTCTGCCGGACCGGCTTTATACTGGAGCCAGCGTGTAGGTCGGGAAAACCAGTTGTTCCTGATGCCTAAGTTCCGTTCCATGCGCATAGGCACGCCACAGATCGCCACCCATCTAATGAATCAGCAGGCTGACCCGGATGTATTTTTGACCCCCGTCGGTAGCTTTATCCGCAAGACCAGCCTAGATGAGCTGCCGCAGTTATGGAGTGTGCTCAAAGGTGATATGTCCATCGTCGGGCCCCGCCCGGCTTTGTTTAACCAGGACGACCTGATCAGCCTGCGCACTGAAAACCAGGTACATACCCTGAAACCGGGCATCACCGGCTGGGCACAGATCAATGGCAGGGACGAGATACCTATTCCGGCCAAAGTGACACTGGATGCTTATTATCTTGCGCATCAATCGCTGTGGCTGGATTTCAAAATCATCCTGCTGACCATACTCAAAGTGTTAAGACGTGATAACATCACCCATTAATTGCACCTAATGACCATTTGAATGCTTAAATTGCCTGCTCGCTTTTTATCTGTACTCGCCTATCTGCATGATGGTCTGGCGCTGGCATTGGCCTGGTGGGTGGCATTTCTATTTCGCTTTAACTTTGCAGTGCCCCCGGTGTACATAGGTTTTTTTGTAGCTAGCCTGCCAGCCATTTTTATAGCTTACAGCATCTGTTTTAAAACGTTTGGGCTTTACCGCGGCCTTTGGCGCTTTGCCAGCCTGCCGGATCTTAAGCGTATCGTGCGTGCGATCGCCTTTGGTGCCCTGCTTACTGCCAGCTTTGCTTTGATCGCACACCCTGCTGTCATCATTCCAAGGTCAGTTTTATTCATACACCCGATGTTGCTGGTGATCATGATGGGCGGCAGTCGCTTTCTATATCGCTCATGGAAAGAAAGACGTTTATTTAACACCGTTGCCGCGCAGGGAAAGCCAGTTATTGTGATTGGGGTAGAAGACAGTTCATTTAATTTGATTAAAGAATTAAGCAAGAGCCCCGAATGGCGAGTGGTAGCGATGATAGACCCTAATGGCAAGCTGGTGGGTCGCGAGATCATGCATACCAAAGTGGAAGGTGGCTTGCAGGATATCCCTCAAATTGCTCAGCGCTATGGCTCATTACATTGCATGATTGCGATGCCTGGTAGCCGGCATGAGAAACGCCGTCTTGCAGTGGAGGCCGCACGTCAGGTCGAAGGCATGGAAGTCTTAACCTTACCAGCCATGTCAGACCTGATCAGTGGCCGCGTCAGTTTGTCGCAAATCCGTAAAATTGATGTCGAAGATTTGCTAGGACGCGATGTAGTGCAATTGGATAGCCATGGCTTGAATACCATGCTGGCTAATAAAGTGGTATTGGTATCAGGCGCTGCTGGTTCGATTGGCTCCGAGCTTTGCCGTCAGATTTTGAGCTTTCAACCTGCACAATTGATTTGCCTGGACATTTCCGAATATGCTCTTTACACGCTGCAGCAGGAGTTCAGTCAGTGGTCTACCGATACCGAGCTGGTCTATGTCGTGGCCGATGTAAAAAACCGTGTACGCATCCAGCGTGTGTTGCAGAACCATCAACCTGATGTGGTGTTGCATGCCGGTGCTTATAAACATGTGCCTATGATGGAACATTTCAATGTGGTGGAAGCGTTACAGAATAATGCTTATGGTACCTACCAGATCGCTTCAGCCTGTCAGGCGGCCAGGGTGCCTACCTTCGTGCTGGTTTCAACTGACAAAGCGGTTAATCCAACTAATGTGATGGGCGCTAGCAAACGTCTTGCAGAATTAATTTGTCAGGGATTACAGCATAAGGAAAAATCCGTGACTCGCTTTATTACGGTGCGTTTTGGTAATGTGCTGGGTAGCAGTGGTAGTGTGATTCCTAAATTCCGCGAGCAGATTGCGCATGGCGGGCCCATCACCATTACCCATCCAGATATCACCCGATATTTTATGTCTATCCCTGAGGCGGCACAGTTAGTGCTGCAAGCTGCCACTATGGGCAACGGCGGCGAAGTATTTGTGCTGGATATGGGCACACCGGTGAAAATTATAGACCTGGCACGCGATATGATTAAATTGTCTGGCCTGCAAGAGCATGATATCCGCATTGAATTTACCGGCCTGCGCCCTGGCGAGAAACTCTATGAGGAATTACTTGCCGATGACGAAAACACGTTGCCGACCAGCCACGAAAAACTGCGCATTGCACAGGCCCGTACGGCTGATAGCGTTTGGTTAGCCGACCTGCTGGAGTGGTTAACCAATAGCCCGCATCTAGCTGAATCGCAACTCAAGCAGGACTTGCAACGCTGGGTGGAAGAATACCAGCCTGACAAGCGTCCGGCGCCGAGTATTTCCTTGCGTGGCGACACATTGTCCTTGGATACACTGCCTTCCCCTTCGCAACAGATTCACTGATTTTTACTTACATGCTCACAGGTCAGACTGATCTGTGAGCATGTGCTTTTATTTACGCATCAAGCTTAGTCTATGGTTTGATGTCGTTTACAATGTCGGATCGATTTAACAACCTCTGCTGCAGTCCCCTTTATGCCTCATATTACGCTTGATAATGCTAGCCTAGCATTTGGTCATCACGCCCTGCTTGCCCAGGCTTCATTTCAATTAAACCCAGGCGAACGCGTCGGTTTAATTGGCCGCAATGGTGCTGGCAAGTCCAGTCTTCTCAAAGCCATTGCAGGTACCATCAAACTGGATGACGGCACTGTTTGGCGCGCACCAGGGGTACGCATTGTTTATGTGCCACAAGAACCTGAACTGGATAATGCGCACACAGTTTTTGAAGCGGTGGCAGAAGGCTTGGGCAGCTTGCAGCAAACCATTATTGACTACCATCAGGTCACGCATGATATGGGCATGCCGGATGCCAATATTGAAGCGCTGATGGAACGCATGCAGGCATTACAGCATGAAATGGATGCACAAAATGGATGGGTAGCGCAATCACGGGTTGAAACCGTGCTCAGCCGCTTAAAACTGGATGCAGATGTATTGGTCTCCACGCTTTCAGGCGGCTGGCGTAAACGCGTAGCCCTCGGGCGTGCACTAGTGGCAGAGCCTGAAGTGTTATTACTGGATGAGCCGACCAACCATCTGGACCTCGAAGCCATCGAGTGGCTGGAAGAATTGTTACTGGGGTTTAACGGTAGTGTGTTGTTTATCACCCATGACCGCCGTTTCCTGGACAAGCTGGCGACACGCATTACCGAACTTGATCGTGGCAACCTGACCGACTTTGTCGGTAATTTTTCACAATATCAAATTAAAAAAGAAGAGCTGCTCGCGGTAGAAGAGACTCATGCTGCCAAATTCGATAAATTTCTGGCACAGGAAGAAGTCTGGATCCGTCAGGGCATTAAAGCACGCCGCACGCGTAATGAAGGACGCGTCAGAAGACTGGAAGCACTGCGCCTGGACCGTGCTGCCAGGCGTGAGCGTCAAGGCGACGTCAAACTCAACCTGGATGCGGGTGAACGTAGCGGCAAACTGGTGGCAGAGCTTGATCAGGTCTACAAGTCATATGGCGATAAAACATTGATCAAAGGCTTCAGCACGCGCATTTTACGTGGCGACAAAATTGGTTTGCTGGGCCCGAACGGCATTGGCAAATCCACGCTGCTCAAGCTTATTTTAGGTGACATTGAAGCGGATAGCGGCGACATTCAGCGTGGCACAAAAGTGAATGTTGCTTATTTTGACCAGATGCGCGAGCAGCTGGATGAAGAAGCGACATTGGCCGATACCATTAGCCCAGGCTCGGACTTTGTCGAAATTGGTAATGAGCGTAAACATGTCATCAGCTACCTGGAAGATTTCCTTTTCCCGCCTCAACGCTCACGCTCACCGGTGAAATCACTTTCCGGTGGCGAACGCAACCGTTTACTATTGGCGCGCCTTTTTGCCCGCCCCGCCAATGTCCTTGTACTGGATGAGCCGACCAATGACCTGGATATCGACACGCTGGAACTACTGGAAAACTTGTTACAGGATTACACAGGTACCCTTTTCCTGGTGAGCCATGACCGGGCCTTTCTGGAAAACACTGTCACCCAAGTGATTGCATTTGAAGGACAAGGGAAATTGACGGAATTTGGTGGTGGATATGATGACTGGTTAAGATTTAGCCAGGATCGCAATCAAAAACCCGCTGCCACACAAAAAGCATCGGCCACGCCAGCATCAGCAGCCATGCCTAAGGAAACGACACGCAAAAGCTTGAGCTTCAAGGAGCAACGCGAGCTCGAGACCTTACCTGAAGAGATTGAATTGTTAGAGCAAGAGCAATCAGACATTCAAACACAATTAGCGCAGCCTGATATTTATAAACAAACACCAGAGCTAGCGAAAACCCTACAGGAAAGACTGAGTGAAATTGAAACATTAGTCATGCAAAAGCTGGAGCGTTGGGAAATACTGGAAAGTGCGCGTTAATCCAATTCTATTTAACGTTGGCTTCATTTAATTACACTGCCATCTCAACAATAAAAAAGCCGAATCATACCGATTCGGCTTTTTTATGAAATCTTAAACTAAACAGAGAAGCTTGCGCGTGAACTATTGCCACCATGCGCCTGACCGTTTTTGCCGTACAGCTGTGTGTTATTTGCGGCTTTACCTTGCAGGGCATCCAGTTTTTCCTGATTGCGCTGAAAATGTTTATTGATCAGCACACCATTCAGGCGATTGAGCTCTTTCGCTTGCGCCAATTGCCGCTGGAAATTTACCCAAGCATCATCGATGGCAGGGCTGGAAAGCAACTCCAGCCATTTGGACATCCCATTCTCATTGGCTTCAAATCCTGCCGCCGCAAGTGCTGAGTAGCGTTGGTTGGCTGCTTCACCCAAGGCTTGCAGGAGACCTACCCGCTTGTCTACCATTTGCTCAATGATATCCAGGTCGGCAGAGATCAATGCCGTTTGCTCGTTATGCAAATCGTTAACCAACTCGGCCACCAGGGTGGAATCTGCCTCAAAACTAATGGCCGGAACTGAAGTTCGATCTGCATGACTCATAGCATCATCCTTTATTCGGTTTTATTAAATCTTTAACTGTTTGCAGCAAACCATCCGCCACTTTGGCGGTGTCTACCGAGAAATCGCCACGGGCAATAGCCGCTTTGATTTCATCTACTTTATTAGTGTCGAAAACTTCACCGTTTGCCAAACCGGCTTCCAGTGATTGCAACTGCACCGAAGCTGCAGACAACGTCACATTATCTGTGCTGGGGTTGCCGGAAGCGCTGGTAGTTTTTTCGCTACTTTTGCTATTAGTGCTTTTATCGAGCACTGGTTTATCAACGGTACCAAGTTTTTTAATAGAGTCTGAAATATTCATGCCGCACCTCTGCTTCTGTTTGTCTGGATGTAAGGGTGTCGAAAACCCTCAATTGTTAACAGTACTATCGGCATAGTTTAAGCGAACTTTAGCGCTGAATATACTTTTTATCTCAAGTTTATGATCAACAAGCATTTTTAGCTTTAAAAATTGTGGCGCAGACTAAAAACGTACATCTACTTTCCCTGAAGCTTGCGCGACACCTTTAATGATCTGGCCATTACTTACCTTCACATCTACTACCTGGCCAACATTGGCAGTTTGCATGGCGGTTCCATCTGCAGAGATCACAAATCCTTCACCACGGCTGTTTAACTGAACCATTTGTCCCTGCATGATCACTGGCATTGCTTTGAGCAACTCTGGTCTAAGCACTGTACCCAAAGGCATATTCAATGATGCTTTTTTACCTTCCAGCATAGAGACATCAGTAATAATCCCTGCAGGTAACTTGGTTATATCACCGGTTTGCATCACGATATCTGATGCTTGCACGGGTGAACCCTGGCTGACCGGTAAACCAATCACCGCATATTCGCCCCATACTTGCACATCCGCTTGTACATATAGCGTCCATGGCTTGGTTGCTGATTGCAAACAGCGCACCCCAATATGGGTTTTACCCCACAATCGTGCGCCCTGCACGTTAAATCCTTCCATCAGGTCACAGTCCGCGATACGGATACGGTTATCCAATGGCTGGATTTCAATATTCACTTTACCTGGATAGCCCTGCGTCTGACCTTGCACATACTGCATCACCGTCTGATAAACACGCGAGTGCATATCACTCGCAGCCGGGAATGCCAGCCGCTGGTTAGCGGCAACCGCAGCATTCGGCAAACGATCAGCTGCTTGCACGTGGCAAGCAAAAAGCCAGATCAGGCCTGGAATCACTGCAGCAAAAATGGTAAGCAGACGAGGTTTCATGGAGTCTCATTCTACGCACGACAGATGTAAATGATTGATGAAATAAAGGGTATTTCACCCTCTTAATCCAAGAATGATTATTGTCTTCGCCGCGTACACTAAGCACAGCTAGTAAAAGTCATGTGTGCGTGAAAGCAGGCCCGCTTATCAGGGTTAACGACGGCAGATGGCAAAACTTTAAAGGACCTTGAGATTTCTGTCGGGGAATGCCCGGGAAAGGAAAAGACGATGATCAATAAACTGGATGCTGCGTTTAGTTTTCACCAGACAGCGCTGCGCGTGCGCAATCAGCGCCAGGAATTGCTTGCTTCGAATATTGCCAATGCCGATACCCCGCAATACAAGGCACGTGACCTGGATTTCAAGTCCGCCATGCAAGCAGCCCTGCAACCTAATACAGGCACAGGCACTGCCCAACAACCGGCCGGACTTTTACAACAAACCAATGGCGCACATATGAAGGGTAGCGCAGGGAATGGGCTGACCGGTTCCAGCGACGTGCTGTTCCGCTCTGTGCTGCAAGGGTCAGTGGATGGCAACACAGTCGATATGGATGTGGAACGTAATGCTTACGTAGATAACGGCATCCGTTATGAAGCCAGCCTGACCATGATGTCTGGCCAGATTAAAAAAATGCTGTCGGCCATTACGGGCCAGTAAGAATAAAGGAGCAAGCATATGTCTTTATTTAATGTATTCAAGATTTCCGGTTCTGCGATGAGTGCACAATCTCTGCGGCTGAATACCGTCGCCAGTAACCTGGCCAACGCGGATAGCGTCGTCAGCTCAGACGGCAAGCCTTATCAGGCCAAACAGGTGGTATTTAAAGCGGTGCAGGATGCTGCCACCAACTCCAGCACGGTACAAGTTGACCGTGTGATTGAAGATACCAAGCCAGGCAAAATGGTCTACGACCCCAAAAACCCGATGGCCAACAGCGATGGCTATCTCACCATGCCTAACGTCAATGTCACGGAAGAAATGGTGAACATGATTTCAGCTTCACGCGCTTACCAGAACAACGTGGAAACCATGAATGCTGCCAAATCCATGCTGCTCAAGACACTCAATATCGGTCAATAACCTTATATAAGGATTTTTAACATGACAACCGTCAATACAAACCAGGTATCGCAGGACATTCTTGATGCGGTCAACAAGAAAAACAGTTCTAAAGGCAGCAACGTTGATGAAGCGCAAGACCGCTTTATGACACTGCTGGTGACGCAGATGAAAAACCAGGATCCATTGAACCCGATGGATAACGCGCAGGTGACCAGCCAGATGGCGCAACTGAACACCGTAACTGGTATCAACAAACTGAATGAAACCATGAGCAGCCTGATCAGTAGCGTGCAACTGGGCCAATCGTACCAGGCTACCAGCATGATAGGCCATAGCGTTCTGGTGTCAGGCAATAACCTGACCCATGCTGAAGCCGGCGGCTATTTTGGTGTCAACGTCCCTAACGGTGCAGATACCGTGTCAGTGAATATCAAAGATGGTGCCGGACAAATTGTACGCACCCTCAGCTTTGGTAAACAGGAAGTGGGCGTGAATGCCTTAAGCTGGGACGGCAAAAACAATGAAGGCGTAGTGGCCCCTAGCGGCAATTACACCTATGAAATCACCGCCAAGATTGGCGATACCACAACCACCAGCTCTCCACTAAGCCTGGCGCAAGTTCAAAGCGTGTCCAACAGCACCAGCGGCATCAAGCTTAACTTGAGTAACAACACGGCAGTCGCAGTCTCTGACGTCGTCGAAATATTCTAATTTGTCTATTAATTTTATTTGCAGAATTTAGTCTTTCTCCAGGAGATCACATCATGAGTTTTCAACAGGGTTTAAGTGGCTTGAACGCAGCTTCCAAACAATTGGAGGTGATTGGTAATAACGTATCTAACGCCAACACCGTTGGCTTCAAGCAATCACGTGCCGAGTTTTCGGATATGTTCGCCGCTTCACTGATAGGCAGTGGCGCAGCGCAAATCGGTATTGGTACTAAACTGGCGGACGTAAACCAACAATTTACTCAGGGCAATATCACCGCTACCAACAATACCCTGGATATCGCCATTAACGGCGGTGGTTTCTTCCGTCTGAGCAACAACGGCGCTGTGACATATACCCGTAACGGCCAGTTCCAGATGGATAAGAATGGCTATATCGTCACTAGTGATGGCAAGCGCCTGATGGGTAATCCTGCTGATGCCCTTAACGGGTCTTCTCCCGTTGAGTTGCAGATTGATACCAGTGATTTGAAACCGGTCACGACTACCGAAATCACCGGTCAATATAACCTGAACTCGGAAAGCCCTGCCATTGACCAGACAGTCAGGCCTTTTGACCCACAAGATCCGCTGAGCTATACCAACGCTACCGCGATCAAGGTATATGACGACCTGGGTAACGCACACAATATCCAGAGCTATTTTGTAAAAACAGCCGCTAACACATGGCGTCTTTACACCACAGCTGATGGTACCAACATCACCCCGGCGCCAGTGCCAGTAATGAACTTCTCCGGTACCGGTGTGTATGACACCGCTACTTCAACAGTAGGCAACATCACTTTCACACCAACCACCGGTTCCGGTCCTGTGACTGTCGCGATGGATTATTCCAACAGTACGCAATATGGCGCAACCTTCAGCGTGAACAAACAGACCCAGGATGGTTATACCTCCGGCCGTATTGCCAGCTTCACAGTGGGTGATGACGGTGTGATCCTGGGCCGTTATACCAATAACGAAACCAAACAACTGGGCCGCGTTGTGCTGGCCAACTTTGCCAACCCTAACGGACTGGTATCCCTGGGCGGCAACCAGTGGCAGGCAACTAACGAATCTGGAGCTGAACTGATAGGCTCGCCAGGCAGCAGCACCATGGGTGTATTGCAATCTTCTGCGCTGGAAGACTCCAACGTTGACCTGACCGGCGAGTTAGTAAATATGATCACTGCACAACGTATTTACCAGGCCAACGCGCAAACGATCAAGACCCAGGACCAGGTATTACAAACCCTGGTCAACCTGAGATAAGTAGCACACTGACTTTAAGCTGAATCTTCACTATTGAATGACTAAGGAGCTGGTATGGATCGCCTGATTTACACTGCAATGACAGGGGCAAAACATATTCTAGAGCAACAGGCCACGACTGCCCATAACCTGGCAAACGCGACCACTACCGGTTTCAAGGCACAGGTAGACAGTTTCCGCGCCGTGCCGGTACTCGGCGATGGTTTGCCTACCCGCGCTTTTGTCGTCGATGCGACGGTAGGTACCGATTACAAATCCGGTGCCATCCAGCAGACCGGCCGTGACCTGGATGTAGCCGTCACCGGCGAAGGCTGGATCGCAGTGCAGCGTGCCGATGGCTCTGAAGGCTATACCCGCAACGGCGCATTGAAAATCAATGAAAACGGCCAGCTTCAAACTTCTACTGGCCTCAATGTGATGGGTGATGGTGGCCCGATTAGCATCCCGCCGGACTCGGCGATCGCTATTGGTAAAGACGGCACCATTTCAACGGTGAGCAATTTAACCACGCCTAGCCCCAGCACCATTATCGGCAGGATCAAGCTAACTAACCCTCCTCCTGCCAGCATGAAGCGTGCTGACGATGGTGTATTTGTCACGGAAAATGGCCGGCCAGCACCTGCTGACGCCAATGTCACCGTGGCTGGCGGCGCGCTCGAAAGTAGCAATGTCAATGTAGTCGAAACCATGGTCAATATGATCAGCCTGGCACGCGGTTTTGAAATGCAAATGAAGATGCTGGAAAACGCGCAAAACAACGCTGGAAAAGCCGATCAACTCTTCAGTTTGAATGGCTAAGGTCTGTCATATTATTGACGGTATGAACAAGGGTTTTCACCCAAAGGAGTAAACGATGATACGCTCATTATGGATTTCCAAAACCGGTCTGGATGCGCAACAAACGCAAATGGACGTAATTTCACACAACCTGGCTAACGTCAGCACCAGTGGCTTCAAGAAATCACGTGCAGTATTCGAAGACTTGCTCTACCAGAACATTCGTCAGCCTGGTGCACAGTCCTCGCAGCAAACCCAGCTGCCTAGCGGATTGCAACTGGGTACAGGTGTAAAACCCGTAGCCACCGAGCGTATTTTCACCCAGGGTAACCTGCAGCAAACAGATAACAGCAAAGATGTCGCCATTCAAGGTAACGGCTTCTTCCAGATCCTGATGCCGGATGGCAGCACTGCTTACACACGCGATGGTTCTTTCCAGATGGATAGCCAGGGTCAACTGGTGACTTCAAGCGGCTTTCCTGTTCAGCCGGCAATCACCATTCCTGCCAATGCACAAACATTGTCGATTGGCCGTGATGGCGTGGTATCGATCACAACGGCGGATTCAACGGCATCTACACAGATCGGTCAAATCCAGCTGGCAACCTTTATCAACCCGACCGGCCTGCAATCCAAAGGTGAAAACCTGTATGTGGAAACCACCGCTTCAGGTAACCCTAATACCAATACTCCAGGTTCCAACGGTGCAGGGTTGTTACAACAGAACTACCTTGAAACATCCAACGTAAACGTTGTCGAAGAACTGGTAAGCATGATCCAAACCCAGCGTGCTTACGAAATTAACAGCAAGGCCATTACAACCTCTGACCAGATGTTGCAAAAACTGTCACAGATGTAATTTTTGTTTGAAGGTTGGCATCATATGCATAAAACGTTTATCAGCTTATTGTTTTGCCTGGCAATCGCCCAGCTCCTTGGCGGTTGCTCAGTGACGCCTTCTACCATCGTACAAAAACCTGAAACCCCACGCTCCACTTTGGCTCGTCCCGATGCGCGTACCGAAGGCGCTATCTTCAATACCGCAGGCTATCGCCCATTGTTTGAAGATCGCAGGCCACGTTATGTGGGTGATATCCTGACTGTGCGTATTACAGAAAATACAACCGCCAACAAAGCGTCTGACAACGGCCAGAGCAAAGATGGTTCAGTGGGCGCTTCCATTACCGGCCTGTTTGGGCATAATGTGCCTAAATCAGCCTTTAATGCAGGCTCTGCATTATCCTTTAAAGATAAAGCCAGTGCTGATGCCAGCAACACTTTCAGCGGCTCTGTCACCGCGACTGTGGTCGATGTGTTACCTAATGGCTACCTGGTCATCAGCGGCGAAAAACAAATCGGCTTTGACAAAGGTACCGAATACGTCAGGTTTTCCGGAGTGGTTAACCCGGACACCATTACCATCGGCAATGAAGTACTTTCTACCAAAGTGGCAGACACACGTGTTGAGTATCGCTCCAGCAGCAAGATTGATGCTGCCGAAGCGTTCTCCATCTTCTCCCGCTTCTTCCTTAGCATGATCCCGTTATAGGAGAGTTGAACATGCCAAGCCTGTTTAACACATTCACCCGCACTGCCACGCAGCTACTTAACCTGATACTGGTATCGGGTCTGGTGCTTTCAGCGCCTTTAGCGCATGCAGAGCGTATCAAGGACATTAGCAACATTCAGGGCGTACGCGCCAACCAGTTGATCGGTTACGGTTTGGTGGTAGGCCTGGATGGCACCGGTGATATGACCACGCAAACGCCATTTACCGTACAAAGTATTATCAGCATGATGAACCAGATGGGTATCACTTTGCCGCCTGGTACCAACCTGCAACTGAAAAATGTCGCCGCCGTGATGGTGACCAGCTCCCTGCCCGCTTTCGCCCAACCAGGCCAAACGCTGGACGTCACTGTGTCCTCCATGGGGAATGCCAAGAGTTTGCGTGGCGGTACATTGCTGATGACACCATTAAAAGGTGCGGACGGCCAGATTTATGCCATGGGCCAGGGTAACCTGGTCGTTGGCGGCGTGGGTGCTGCAGCGAATGGGAGCTCGGCACAGATCAATCACCTGAGCGTGGGCCGTATTTCAGATGGTGCCACGGTTGAACGTGCCCTGCCTAACACGTTGCTGAATCAGGATCTGGTCAAACTCGAACTGAAGGAAAGTGATTTCTCCACTGCCAATAATGTGGTGGAAGCCATCAACAAGAAATTTGGGCCGATGACTGCACAGGCTGAAAGCGGCCGCGTGATCCAGGTGCGCCCACCGGAAACCATGAGCCGTGTCTCTTTCCTGGCTAACCTGGAAACTATCAACGTGGCACTGGCCGCAACACCAGCCAAGATCATCATGAATGCACGTACCGGATCCGTGGTCATGAATAAGGCAGTGACGCTGGATAGCTGCGCTGTTTCTCATGGCAACCTGTCTGTGGTCGTCAATACTTCACCAGTGATTTCACAGCCTGGCCCGTTCTCGAATGGCCAGACCGTATCCACTGCCATTTCCGAGATCAATATCAATAAGGAACCTGGCAAAGTACTCAAATTGAATAATGGCGCCAACCTGGCTGATGTGGTCAAAGCGCTGAATGCAATTGGCACCACACCGCAAGACCTGCTGGCGATTTTGCAGGCGATGAAAGCCGCTGGCGCGCTGAACGCCGAGCTTGAGGTTATCTAAGCGAGATTGCCATGCAACCACGTGTCGATCCTAACAGTCTTGCAATAGATGGCAGCGCACTGAATGGCCTGAAAAACGCCAAAAGTGACTCACCGGAAGCCATTCGCGCCGTCGCCCGCCAGTTTGAAGGCGTGCTGATGAACATGATGCTGAAAAGCATGCGCGATACCGTGCCGCAAGATGGCATCACCGATAATGAACAGAGCAAAATGTTTATGGGCATGCTGGACCAGCAGCTCACCACGCAACTCAGCCAGAAAGGCATGGGCCTGACTGAAGTACTGGTCAGGCAATTGAGCAAGTTCAGCCCCAAGCCGGCCGAAGACACTGAAAAAACCAAAACACAACTGCATGGCACCAAAAATGATCTGGTGAATGGGCTTTCTTCCAGCAATCCATCTTTGAGTAATCTGGCCTCTAGTGGCACGGCTTCGGGCAAAGCTGTATTGATGCAAGCCGCACAAAAAATCCGTGATGCCTACCAGCAATGGGAAGCTACCAAACCTGAAACTGCCAGTACCGATAATGATTCCGCCTGGGCGCGCGGCATTCCTGAACTGCCACCATTGATGGAAGAAACGCAGGAAAATGCGAAAAACTTCACATTGCCGCAAGCTGCACCGTTAGCGACGGCCATGAGTGAAGTCGCCAGCAAAACCCAGCAATTTATCCAGCGCATGTTACCGCATGCCCAGGCTGCCAGTAGTGATTCCGGTATCCCGGCTAAATTCATGATCGGCCAGGCCGCACTGGAAAGTGGCTGGGGAAAACACGAAATCAAGACCACCAACGGTGTGAATAGTCATAACCTGTTCGGTATCAAAGCGGATGCCAGCTGGAAAGGCAAAGTGGCGAACAGTGTCACTACCGAGTACATCAATGGCGTCAAGGAAACCCGCGTAGAAAAATTCCGCGCCTATGACAGTTACAGTGATGCCTTCAAAGACTATGCAAAACTGATTTCACAAAATCCGCGCTACGAAAAAGCTATGAATAACACGCACGATGCCAGCGCTTACGCGCATGAACTACAACGTGCGGGTTACGCCACAGATCCGCAATACGGCAAAAAACTGACTCAGGTGATCAAGCATCTGCAAAGTTAGTATGAAGGGAACACGGGATCATTGATCGATCGAGATTTAGTGCAAGAAGCACGGAACGCTGAAATATCTAGCATAAGTTATACAGCTAGGTTTCGAGTACCGGGCAACGCAGCAGTTCGGTCGCACAGACATTTATTCCCTGTTTACTAAAGAATTAGAAAAAACTGCCGTTAGGCTAAATAACTGTAACTTTACATACGTGTCGAACACTCTGCAGGGTGCAGGCACATGAGGACTCCAACATTATGTCCAACATATTGAATATCGGCAAAAGTGCATTAAACGCAGCCCAGATCGGGATTGCCACCACTGGTCACAACATTGCTAACGCGTCTACCCCGGGATACACTCGACAGGTGATCGTGCAGGCGGCATCACAGGCGCAAAACTTTGGCTATGGCTTTGTCGGCCAGGGCACGGATATCACCGGTATCAACCGTGTCTACAACGAGACGCTGGCTAAACAGTTGCTGACGACCACGTCAACCAGCAACGCCAGCTCTGCCTATTACAACAGCATCAATGAAATCAACGGCTTGCTCTCGGACGCCAATGCCGGTCTGAGCCCGGTCATGACCAAATTCTTCAGTGCCATCAGTGCGGCAGCTGCTAACCCGACCGATGTAGCGACCAGGCAGACAGTGATCTCTTCTGCAAATTCATTGCTGAACCGTTTTTCGGCAATGAACTCTCGTCTGGACGATATACGCCAGAGCCTGAATACCCAGGTGTCGGCCAGTGTGACCAGCATCAACAGCTACGCAACACAGATTTCGCAATTGAATCAGGTCATCGAAAAGGCAACCAGCACCACGGGCAACCCTCCTAATGACCTGCTAGATCAGCGCGACCTGTTATTGTCCAAACTCAGCGAGCAAGTCAAGACAAACGTCGTCAAGCAGAGCAATGGCAACTATGATGTCTTCATAGGCAATGGTATGCCGTTAGTGGTCGGTGATGACACTTATCAACTTTATACGCAGGCCAACCCTACCGCGCCTAATCGCCTTGAGATTGCTTATGGCGATAGAAGTGCGCCGAAAATTATAGATGGTTCATCCCTGGGTGGTGGCTCTCTGGGGGGGCTACTGACATTCAGAAATGAAACTCTGGATTCCGTCCAGAACCAGATCGGACAATTAGCCGTCACGCTGGCCACCCAATTCAATGAAATGCAGCAACAGGGTTATGACCTGAATGGTAACGCCGGGGTTGCTTTATTTAATGTACCGCAACCTGTCGCTACCAGCAGCACCAGTAATATAGATAAAACCAAGCAGGCGACTGCCACTTTCGTGCCTGGGCAATCACAGCAGGTCACCAGCAGTGACTACACGCTGAAATATACCGGTGGCCAGTACAACATTATCCGTAACAGCGACAAAGTGGTGACCAGCACTGCTACCCTGCCCATCACGGTGGATGGCATTGAATTCAATGTCAACACGAGCACTCCGGTCGAAGGTGATGAATATATGATACGCCCCACCCAGGGTGCGGCGAGCAAGATCACGCTGGCGTTTGATGATGTTGAAAAACTGGCGCTGGCTGAGCGTATCGATGCCAACGGCAATGTGATCGCTTTCAAAGGCGCCGGTGATAACGGCAATGGCCTGCGTTTAGGCAAGCTGGCGGATTCCGCCAATGTACGCATGCTGGGAAGCAACGGTAATCGTTCATATGCACAGGCTTTCGCCCTGATGGTCAGCGCGGTAGGTACCAAAACCAACGAGATGATGGTGACTAGCAAGGCAGATGCTTCTGCCCTTGAAAATGCAACCACGGCGATGCAATCGGAATCCGGTGTCAATATCGATGAGGAAGCCGCCAATTTATTACGGTATCAGCAAGCCTATCAGGCCGCCGGCAAAATGATGCAAATCGCCAGCCAGTTGTTCGATGTACTGCTGCAATTGGGTCAGTAATTAGCAAGGATGATGAATCATGAGAATTAGCACCAACAGCATTTACCAGAGTGGCACCAACCGCCTGATGGATTTGCAGAATGACCTGAGCAAACTGAATGAGCAGATTTCCTCCGGTAAACGCGTGCGTACCCCGGCAGATGATCCGGTTGCCTCCGCCCGTATTCTTGAGTTGACTAATGCACAGAACCTGAACAGCATTTACGCCAGCACGCGTAATGTGGCGAAAACATCGCTGGAAACCTATGAAACCAATATGACCAGCATCACCAATGTGATATTGGACGTGCAATCCTCCCTGGTTTCCGCAGGGAATGGCTCATATAACGACCAGCAACGCGCCAATATTGCGAGTGAGTTACAAGGCCGCCTTGATAGCCTGATTGGCCTGGTCAATACCAAGGATGCCCAGGGAAACTACATGTATTCAGGTCACCAGACCGGTACTGTGCCTTATGTACTGAATACGGTGACAGGCAATATCGACTTCCAGGGGGATACTGAAAAGCGCGCTCTGCAAGTGGATGTGCAACGCCAGATGCCGGTGACGTACAGTGGTACTGAATTGTTCCAGGCCAATGGGAATGACCTGTTTGGAACATTGCAGGACATGATCAGCCTGTTGAAGACACCCATCACTGATGCGACGACTCAGACCAACTTCAGTAACGGGTTGGCTGACACCATGACCAAAGTACAAGGTGTACTGGACCAGGTGTTGAATGTACGTGCTGACCTGGGTAGCAAACTGAATGAACTGGATACCCTGGATGTCACAGGCAGTGATATGGAACTGCAATATACCGCCTCGATCTCCAAATTACAGGACCTGGATTACACTGAAGCCTTATCTGACCTGGCCAAGCGTAGCACTATCCTGGAAGCAGCGCAGAAATCCTACGTGCAAACTTCACAATTGTCTTTATTCCAATTTATATAACTGTCTTAGAATTAACTAAAAAAAGACCCGGACGGGTCTTTTTTTTATCCTGGTAACAAAGCCGCTTTATCTGATTACCTGCAACATCAATTGCTGTGCATCTATCAGCCAGCGATTGACCGGGCTGATCAATGACGGCAGGCTTAGTAATGTCATCACCATCCCAACTGAAATAGTGACCGGGAAGCCGATACCGAAGATATTAAACTGTGGTGCCGCTTTGGTTAAAATACCCAATGCCATGTTGGTAATCAGCAGGCTGGCCACCACCGGTAGCGAAAGCAATAAGCCCTGGGAAAAAATGTGCCCGCCCAGTTCGGCAATTGCCTGCCCATTCAGTTGCCAGTGATCCAGCAAAATAGGCATGGTTTCAAAACTCTGCAACATCACCGCCACTACAATCAAGTGCCCATCCAGACTCATAAAAACCAGCAAAGTCAGCATGGTGAGGAATTGCGCGACGGCAATAGTCTGCCCTTCAGATTGCGGGTCAAAGAAGCTGGCAAAGCCCAGGCCCATGCTCATCCCCATCATGAAGCCCGCCATTTCCACAGCGGTGAACATGATACGCATGACGAATCCCATGCTGATACCTATCAGTACCTGTGCCAGCAAAGATAACATACCCTGCCAGGACATTACTTCAATAACAGGTACTTGTACTGACGGCGCAATCGCCAGTGTAATGACAAAGCCTATGCCGAGTTTGATGCGGTTGGGGATGGAGGGATGGCTGAATAACGGGACGACAGCGATACAGCCTAACACACGGGTCAAGGGCCAAAGCAGTTGCACTATCCACTGTTGCAGATCAGAAGCATGGATGGTTAGCATGACGCGTAGCGAGCAGAATCAATAGTATGAACGGTCAGCTTAATTGACCAGTTGCGGAATCATGGTGAATACCCGGTGCATATAATCCACCAAGGTCATCAGCATCCAGTGTCCAGCTAACAGCAACATCGCCATCACACCCACCAGTTTCGGGATAAACGACAATGTTTGCTCGTTAATCTGCGTGGCCGCCTGGAAAATACTGACCACCAGGCCAATCGCCAGCGCGGTGCCCAAGATGGGTGCTGCCACCATCAATGTAGTCTGCATGGCTTCGCTGCCTATGGTAAGAACCTGTTCAGGACTCATGGGTTACTCCTTTAAAAGCACAATCTTTATGGGTCATTACATGACAAAACTTTGGGCCAACGACCCCAGGATGAGCTGCCAGCCATCGACCAGCACAAACAGCATCAGCTTGAACGGCAGCGAGACAATCGCCGGTGATACCATCATCATGCCCATTGCCATCAGGATACTGGCGACCACCATGTCAATAATTAGGAACGGGATGTAAATAGCAAAGCCAATCTGGAAAGCAGTTTTCAATTCACTGGTCATAAAGGCCGGCACCAGAATGCGCAATGGCACTTCTTCCGGGGTGTTGATAGCCTGTGTGTGTGCCATATTGGCAAACATGGCAAGATCATTTTCACGCGTCTGCTTGAGCATAAAACCTTTGAGTGGCAGTGCGCCGCGATCAAGGGCTTCCTGCATAGTGATTTTGCTCTCAGACAGAGGCTGGTAGGCATCCACATAAATCCTGTCGAATACCGGACCCATGACGAAAAAAGTAATGAACAGCGCCAGGCCAATCAATACCTGGTTGGATGGCGCTGATTGTGTGCCTAATGCCTGACGCAATAAAGACAGCACAATCACAATACGGGTAAAGCCGGTCATCATCAGGATCGCTGCCGGAATAAACGTCAGCGATGTCAGTAGAATCAGGGTTTGCAGACTGAGTGTGTAATCCTGACCGCCACCGGCTGCAGGGGTCACCGAGCCTATTGATAATCCTTCAGCTGCCCATGAATACGCTGGCCAAAGGTAAATTAGCCCAAGTAACAGAGGGAACAAAAGAAATTTTAAAACAGAGATTACACGCATCGTCATCGTATCCAGAACTTAGGCATGCCGTTATCGCCGGGCATGCTTTTTAAAGATGGAGATAGTGTACGCTGGGCTTATGGAAATCAAAGGCCGGAAATAAACGACTCAAGGCTTGTTTTTGAAGGATTTGACTGTTTGCTGCATTGCTTGCTGTAAGCGTACGGCAAAAGATGCATGTGGATCAATGCCACTATTTAAAGAATGATTGTTCGAAACAGGCTCTGGTGTGGCAGGTGCCACTTCGCCCAGCGCAGTCATTTGTCCAGCGCTCACGCCAACCACTAACCAGCGTCCGGCCACTTCCAGCACCACGACACGTTCTCTGGGGCCTAGCTGCACGCCACCGACTTGTTTAATCACGCCAGTTTGTGCCAAACCCTGTCCTGGTAACACACGTCTTAACACCCAGGCAATGACCGCAATCACCAGTAAAACAATCACGGTACCAAACACCATGCGGCCCAGGCTGTCGCTGGCTGATGGCGGCGCTGCCGTTTTAACCGTTTCAGCGGAAAATGCAATGGCAGACCACAACAGGCTGACTATATAGACTGGCAATAACTTCACAAGCTTGATCACTTTTTATGCTCTATATCAGTTTTAATTGATGCCGTTAATCACTTAACGATTCAGTTTACGGATACGCTCGGCTGGGGTAATGATATCAGTCAGGCGGATACCAAATTTGTCATTCACCACCACAACTTCACCTTGCGCAATCAGGCAACCGTTGACAAGTACATCCATCGGTTCACCGGCCATGCCATCCAGCTCGACCACAGAGCCCTGAGCCAATTGCAGCAGATTCTTGATAGAAATTTTGGTACGGCCCAACTCTACGGTCAGTTGTACCGGGATATCCAGGATGAAATCAATATCATTCTGTGTCCCCTCCAGCTTATTGTTGGCACTAAACTCGTTAAATACTGCTGTCTTGCTGACTGGCTCTTGCAGTGCAGAAGACTCGGCTTGCGTCTGCTCAGCCAATGCCGCACCCCAGTCATCTTCGGCGATGGTTTGTACATCACCTGTATCTGACACACCCATTGCAGCCATCGCTGCTTCCATTTCATCATCTGCACTGTTGCCAGTAGCGGGATCCATCGCCATTATGACTCTCCTTGCAATTGCTCCTGACTTCCGTCAGCACGTATTAATTTCTCAACTTTGAGGGCATATTGCCCGTTAAATACCCCGTAACGGCATTCCATTACCGGGATATTGTCAATCTGACCTTCGATAGTGTCACTGATATTAATAGGGATAACATCCCCCTGTTTTAGCTCCAGCAAATCGGCTACCGTCAATCTGCGGTTAGCCAGATTAGCCACAATCTCAACTTCGGCAGCCTGGATCTGTTGTGTCATCAATTTGACCCAGCGCTTGTCACCACCCAGGTTTTCACCTTGCAACGGTGATGTCAGCAAATCTTTAATTGGCTCGACCATGGCATAGGGAACGCAGAAATGCATTTCTCCACTGTTAGGGCCCAGCTCGATATTAAAGGTAATCGCAACGACGACTTCATTTGGTGTCGCAATATTGGCAAACTGGGTATTCATTTCCGAGCGCAGGTATTCAAACTCGACCGGATACACAGGGGCCCAGGCTTTGGCATATGAATCAAACATCAACGCCAGAATGCGCTGGATAATACGTTGCTCTGTCTGCGTGAAGTCGCGGCCTTCCACCCGGGTATGAAAGCGGCCATCGCCACCAAACATATTGTCTACCACCAGGAACACCAGAGTCGGGTCCAACACCATCACGCCTGTACCACGCAATGGATTCATATGAATCAGGTTTAAATTGGTCGGCACGACCAGGTTACGGATAAAGTCGGTGTACTTGATGATACGGACCGGGCCGACTGATACTTCAACCGTACGGCGCAAAAAGTTGAACAGTTCCACGCGCAGCAGGCGCGCGAAACGTTCGTTGATAATTTCCAGCGTCGCCATCCGGCCACGCACGATACGTTCCTGTGTTGCCAGGTTGTAATTGCGGACACTGGAATCATCCTTATCCGACGCATCACCATCGTCATCGCCCTCAACACCTTTGAGGAGCGCGTCAATTTCATCCTGTGATAGAAACTTGTCAGCTGACATGGTTACTCGCTATAAACAACTGGTCTTTAAACTTAAAACGTGGCCTGAACTTACTGGATCACAAAAGAGGTAAACAATACCTGTGTGACTTTTACCGGCTTGCCGTTAGCGGTTAACGGCTTTTTCAACTCTGTCAGTAATTCTTCGCTTAATTGTGTTTTACCTTCCGGTGTTGAAATATCACTGGCCTTTTTGCTGGTCAAAAGCAACAGGATACGGTTACGCAATACCGGCATCTGGGTTTTAAATTTTTCGGCGAGCTCGGCGCCTTTTACTTCTACTGTCAGGTCAAGCTGCAAAAACTTCTCATCCGGGTCTGGCAACAGGTTAACGGTAAAGGTTTCAAACTGCACGTAGGTCAATGCAGTTTTAGGGTCAGCATGGCCTTCGGCCTCGGCTTCTTCCTCATGCTCGCCCTCTTCGGCTTCAGCCGCAGCTTCGCCTTCTTTGGCTGGTTTGGCTTTAGCATGTGCATCTTCCTTTTTCTGCATCAAGAAAAATGCCGCACCACCGCCAACGACAGCCAGTGCCAGAATGATCGCCAGGATGACAATTAATTTCTTTTTGGATTTGGGTGCTGCTACTGCAGCTTCCGCTTTAGCGGGTTCTTGAGCCATTGCACAAAACCTTTCAATTAAGCTTTAAATAGTATGGTCAAAACAGCTTGTGACCAAAAAGCATCAGAGTTGGTAACATTATGCCCATGGCAAGGGCTGGGAGATTGCTGAATAAAAGGGTGAATTCGGTGCTTAATCAGATTTTATGCAGCACCAGCCATCAGGCTGGCGCTATAGTCAGGCGAAGGTATCTACCAGGCCACGTGAGACGGTGGTTTTAACGGCAGTCTGGGTTGCTGCAACAGTCTCGGTTTCAGCAGTCACTTTAGCATTACCTTTTGCGGATTGTTGCTCAAAATGCTGCTCGGCCTGATGACCGTTACCGACAAAAGTCTGCCCTAATTGCAGGCCTTGCGACTCCATGCGGTCACGCAAGTCCTGCATGCCATCTTCAAGTGCCTGGCGTACTAAGGGGTTATCGGTAATAAAACTGGTATTCACTGACTGGTTATCAACTTTCAACACCACCTGAATCGGACCAAGGTCAGGCGGCGACAAAGTCAAACTGGCTACATCGTCGCCACTGCCTACCATATTCATTACATGCTGGTTCATCGCCGTTTGCCAACGCTCATTGCCAAATGGCGTAGAGACTTGCGACATAATGACGTTGGCATTCTGTGAAATGCCTGCTGTATTTAACCATGGGCTATTAGGCAAGGCCTGTGCGACTGGTACAGTCACCGTATTGGCATTTTCAATCTGAATATCGGCACTCATGGCTTGGGCCACGGCTTTATCGGTGATTACAGTTTCGCTAACCGCATCTGCTGTTGATTTTGCAATGCCCAATGTTTCGGAGAAATTAGCCGGTTTATCGGTCACCGGTGTTTGGCCATCAGTCACTAATGGCGTTTTTGTATCTACCGCAGCTGTCTGATTTGCGGGTTGTGCACTGACCGGAATATTGGCTGCGAGTGTTTTATCAGCCAGCGCTTCTTCAGGCAAGGCTGTTGCATTCGGGTCAACTACAAATTCACCTTTTGGCAACGCCAATCCGGCACCGTCAATATTCAGACCTGCCTTGTCGTCTGTACCACTCTGGCCTGATGGATTGCGCATGGCAATCATGGCGGTCATGGTTTGCATCCATGGCGTAATACTAGGGTCATTCGGGTCGGTTGCTTGCAGGTTAGTGATTAATCTTCTTTTGCGGTCCAGCGCAGTTTCATCTATGCCGGAGGCTTCTCCAGCGGCAGCTGCCTGGTCGTCAATCTCTTTGCTTTTGTCCGTTTTACTGTCATCTGCGCTTTTATCTTTAGCAGTGGCAGTGTTTGTTTTTGGCTGGTCTTTTGCTGCAGGTTCTTTGGCCGCAGCTTCGTTTTTGACGTTATTAGTCTGCGCTGATTCTGCTTTTGCAGGCTCTTTCACCGATGGCTTATTTTTATCTGCAGGCGGGACAATAGTATTGGCAGGTTTGTTAGCTTGCTGCAATTGTTTACGTAACGCCTGGGCAAATTCATCAGACTGGTTAGCCTGGAAATCCTGCGGTGCATTGCTGGCTGCAGTCTTTACGGCATCAGCATTACCCATATTCAGTAATCCTGCGGAATTTAAAAATGTCATGTGACCCTCCTGATACTTTAAATGCTAGTGCGTTTCGCACGGCCCTACGCTTTTAATAGAGTGTTTCGCACGGCCTGATGCTTTACATAGTGGTCCGCTTCGCACGGCTGGCAAACTCATCCATCAGTTTCTGGTCACGCTTGCGCTCGATCTTTTCGTTTAAGGTCCGGGCCCGCGTGATCAGCACTTCATAGGACTTTTGTTTACGCTGTTTTTCCTGCAGTACCTGTTGTCGCTGCAGAACAACTGCCTGCAATTGTTCTATTTGAGCATTCTGACTGTTGACAGCGGTTTCCAATTGCGAGAAAAAGCCCTGAAAGTTGCGGTATAAATCCGCTTTGAGTCCTTTTTGCACGACAGTTTGCCATTGCTGCTGGTATTCCTGCTGATATTGACTCAGCAATGACTTTTGCTGCTGGCCCTGCTCCAGCTGTTTCATCGCCTGTGCCAATGCCTTCATGGCAAGCTCTACTTCATCACCGGCCAGCTGACTCAGCAGGGTCAATGTCTGGGTAGATTGTTTATTAGCCATGTTTTTAATTCGCTTTAAGACAGCACTTGTGACAAATGCTGCAAGCTGAATTGCATATCCGCACATTCGTGAATATCCTGCTGTAGAAAGGCATTGATCTGGTCGCGCTTTTTAATCGCGACATCCAGCATCGGGTCAGAACCCGGCTGGTAAGCACCGACGGCGATCAAGTCCTGGTTACGCAAATAACGGGAATACAATTGCTTGAGCAAGCGTGCCTGTTGCTGATGCTCGCTGCTGGTAATGTTATGCATGGCTCGGCTGATCGATTGTTCGATATCAATTGCCGGGTAATGACCGCTTTCGGCCAGCGTACGGTTGAGCACAATGTGTCCATCGAGAATGGCGCGTGCAGAATCGGCAATCGGGTCTTGCTGGTCATCGCCTTCGGTCAGCACAGTGTAGAAAGCGGTAATCGAACCTTCACCACGTGCGCCGTTACCGGTACGCTCTACCAGCGCCGGTAATTTGGCAAAAACGGAAGGTGGATAACCTTTGGTAGCCGGTGGCTCGCCAATCGCCAGTGCGATTTCACGTTGTGCCATGGCATAACGTGTCAATGAATCCATAATCAGCAATACATGTTTACCCTGCTTGCGGAAGCCTTCGGCAATCGTGGTGGCATAACTTGCTCCCTGCAAACGCATCAACGCGGAGACATCGGCTGGCGCCGCAACGACGACTGAGCGTGCCAGGCCTTCAGGCCCTAAAATCTGTTCGATAAATTCTTGAACCTCACGGCCCCGCTCACCAATCAGGCCCACCACAATCACATCGGCAGTGGTGTAACGCGCCATCATGCCCAGCAGTACGCTTTTACCAACGCCGGAACCGGCAAAAAGGCCCAGGCGTTGTCCGCGGCCCACGGTCAGCATGGCATTAATGGCACGCACGCCTACATCCATGGTCGCTTCAATCGGGGCACGCATCAGCGGGTTGATCACACGTCCATTCAACGGCGCCGTGACATCGTTGGAAATAGGCCCCAGGCCATCCAGCGGAATACCCGCCGCATCCACTACCCGTCCAAGCAAACCATCCCCCACCGGAAAATGGCGCGCCCTGTCCTGGGCCCGGCGGCGTGGCGGGCGGCCGAATTGCGGTTTAGGCAATGTTTCCATGACTTCCATACTGAATACCTTGGCACCCGGCGTGACGCCATCCACCGCAGTTTGCGGCATCAACAGCAGGTTTTCACCATCAAAACCGACTACTTCTGCTTCTACCCGGCCACCATCCTGCAAAGGGATAAAACAGGCGCCGCCAATCGGCATTTTGATACCGGTAGCGACCATTACCAGACCAGTGACTTTAATAATACGGCCAGCAACTTCCAGCGGTTCAACCAGGTTGATGATTTCGCGGCAATCTTTTAGATAACTCTGCCACCGTTGGGTATGTATATTGTCTTGCATGTCTTTGGGAGCAGGACTAGCGGAATCGGGGTCAGTAGAGCCGGACGCCTCAGACAGTATTGAAGGTAATTCTGCTGTCTGTGATCCTGGGGATTCTGATTCTGAGCTTTGATCTTGCCCGGAAAAGGGTTTGGAATCGATGTCAGCGTCGTGTACGTTATTCATACCATCTATTCTGGATTGAAAGACGCTGTTTTAATCCGTCAATGAAGCAGGTTTATTCCAGTCATCATAACGGGACAAACCTTGTACCAGTCGTTTCCAGCGCATTTCATTAGTCGCATCAATCTGGTTTTCTGCAGTTTCCACCAGGCAGCCACCACGTTCTATCTGGCTATCTTCTACTAATTGCCAGCCTTGATCTTTCATCTGATCGCCAATGCTAGCGCGCAATATTTTGGCATCTTCGTGATGCACAATCACGCGCGCGGGCTGTTTCACTTGTGGCAGGTATTGCATGGCATCCAGCACTACCGGAATAATACTTTGCGGGTCTGCCTGCAGTTTGCTTTTCAGCATGGCTTTTGACAGTTCCAACGCCAGGGTCAGTACAGATTCCGCGATCGCCACATCCTGCATCGACAAAGCCTGCTGGAAATTACCGGATAGTTGCAGCAACTGCGTACGTTCTGCCTCAATCTCGGCCTGCGATTGCTTGATGCCATCGCCATAACCTATCTTGAAGCCTTCTTCATACGCTTCCTGCCTGACTTGCTTGAGAATATGGCTAACGGTACGGGCATTTTCTTCTGCCTGTACGCGATCGCGCCTGACCCGCTCGGTAGAAGCGACATCATCAAAGCTGGCCATTTCCCAACGTTGATAAGCGGTCATTTGTTCTTTAGGCGTTGCAGAAGCTACCATGTCAGTGTTTCCTTAAAATGCTTTATACGTACTGCTCGCTGTCGCCTTTGCCAGCCAGCATGATCTGGCCTTCATCGGACAAGCGTCTAACGGTTTGCAGAATGACTTTTTGTTGTGTTTCAACTTCAGACAATTTGACTGGGCCGCGGCTTTCCAGGTCTTCACGCATCATGTCAGCCGCACGCGAAGACATATTGCGGAAGAATTTCTCGCGCATTTCTTCGGAAGTCCCTTTCAGTGCCACGATCAGTACATCGGATTGCACTTCGCGCAGCAATACCTGTATGCCTCGGTCATCGATATCGATGATGTTATCGAATACAAACATCTGGTCCATGATCTGCTGCGCCATGCCATCATCATAACTTTTCAGGCCATCCATCAATTTGGCTTCATTCTCACCGCTGAGGAAGTTCATGATTTCAGCGGCAGTTTTCACACCCCCGATGGTCTGGCGCTTGAGGTTATCGTTACCGGCCAGCATTTTCAGCATGCCTTCGTTCAGCTCGCGCAAGGCGGTTGGTTTGACACTGTCCAGTGTGGCAATCCGCAAAATGACGTCCTGGCGTAAGCGCTCCGTGAAATGGCCGAGAATCTCTGCAGACTGTTCCGCTTCCAGGTGCGAGAGGATAGTAGCAATGATCTGTGGATGCTCGTTCTTGATGAAATCAGCCACGCTGAATGCATCCATCCACTTCAGGCTTTCGATACCTGCGGCATCCTGTGATTGCGGAATACGGTTCAATAAATTGGAAGCCTTGTCATCACCAAACGCTTTTACCAGCACAGAGCGGATATAGCTGTCAGAATCCAGGCCAAAGTCGCTACTGCCGGCGAAGTCGAGCATGAATTTCTCCAGCACCTCTTCCACTTCTTCTTTAGGCACCGGTTTCATGGAAGCCATGACGATGCCCAAACGCTGTACTTCTTTAGGCGTCAGGTGTTTCATGACCTCGGCAGCTTCGTCTTCGCCCAGAGCCAGCATCAAAATTGCACTTTTTGTTAAACCATCAGCAGCCATTTGCTATTTCTCCGCGGAAGTCCAGTTAGAAACCACATTAGCTACCATGCGCGGATTTTCTTTCGCGACCAGCTTTGCTGCCTCCAGAGTTGCATTCAATGCACTGGTACTGGCAGCGCCTGGCAAGGCTGGTGAATCGCCACTCAATGTCACCAGTGCGTCTTCTTCTGAAGCACCTTCAGCACCAGGCAACGCCGCAGCACCCTGCACCAGTTCCAGTTGTTTTTTATCAGCACCAGTCAGCTTGTTGGCCAGAGGCTTGAGCAATTTCTTGTAGATCATCAACAGGACAATCACACCAGCCAGGAAACGCAGGGCATCCTTGCCATACTCGATTGCCATCGGGTCTTTCCACAATGGTGGCTCAGCCAGTTTTTCCTGTGCTTCGCTGATAAATGGCGTATTGACCACAGAGATAGTGTCACCGCGTTCACGGTTGAAACCCATCGCCTGCATCGCCAGGTCACTCACTTGCTGTTTCTCGGCAGTATTCAGTGCGCGGTAAGTTGTTTTACCGGTGCTATCCACTACCGGGATATGGTTAACCACGACCGCTACGTGCAGGCGTTTGACACCGCCTTTAGCCTGCTGGACATAACTGATGGTTTTATCCAGCTCATAATTGGTAGTAGTGTCTTTTTGGGTGTTTTGTGGCGGTGCTGGTGGAGCTGCAGCCGGCGCATTTTCATCCCCGCCCTGTGCGGCTGGTGCATTGACAGGGGCAGTAGATTCACCAGGTGGCTGATTAGATACTGCACCTGGCACGGCACCATTACTGCCACTGCTATTTTGTGACTCGTGGTTTTGTGCGCTACGCACCGCCATGTCTTCCGGTTTGCTGTTTGGTTTGTAAGATTCGTTGGCTTGCTCAGTGTTTGAGAAATCAATTTCAGCACTGGCTTCAGCGTGTACATTTTTCGCGCCCACAATCGGTGTGATGATGGACTCTACACGGCGGGCAATGTTGCTTTGCATGTTTTCCACATAAGCCATTTGCTCAGGGTCCAGGCCGTTTTGCTTTAATTTATTCGCATTGTCGGATAACAGGTTGCCATTCTGGTCTACCACGGTCACATGGTCTGCCGAGAGGTTGGGCACACTACTGGCCACCAGATGCACCACAGCAGCCACTTGCTGGCCATCCAGACGGCGGCCATTATGCAGGTTTAATAATACGGAAGCTGTCGGATACTGTTGCTCACGTACGAACACGCTTGGTTTAGGAATAGCCAAATGAATACGCGCTGCCTGGACAGCAGAAATAGACTGGATGCTACGCTCCAGTTCGCCTTCCAGGCCACGCTGGAAATTGACTTGTTCAACAAATTGGGAAACACCGAACTTCTGGTTTTCAAGTAATTCAAAACCGATATTGCCGCCTTTTGGCAGACCTTGTGCTGCCAGTTTCAAACGCACTTGGTGCACTTGGTCGGCAGGGATCATGATGGCACTGCCACCTTCAGAAAATTTGTATGGGATATTGAGCTTGTCGAGTTCAGCAACGATGGCACCGCCATCTTTATCGGCAAAATTGGAGAACAGGACACGGTAATCCGGTTTCTGGCTCCATAGCCAAAACACTACCATCACCGCAACCACGGCGGCAATTCCAGCTACTAGCAGCAATTTCTGGCCCATCTTACCGAATATATCCGGTGTCGCAGTGGTGGACTCTATTGTTGAAGCAAGCGTGGCATCAGCAGCAGCCATTTAAATCTCCATGTTGATCACCTGCACCAGACATAAGGTACTGCAGCAGGCATGTCTTAAATCTAAACAGAACACCATTACATTGGTATTCATACATGGGACACATTATGCGCCTCACCTGCAAATTCAAATTGGCAAATAAGACGGCTTAATATCGCCTATTTTTGAGAGCGACTCCAATAGCGCAATGCTAAAGTGACACCATCGACACAAGTGGGTTAACAACCCGATAATGAAAGGAGTCCAACATGAGCGTAGGCGGTATTGATGCTCAACGCATCTCGTCCATGCTGGCGCAATTGCGAGCAGCTGCGCAGAAACCCGAAGGGTTGGGTGCCAGCGCAACCCAGGCACTTAATACAGTACAGAAACCCACTGCGGCCAGCCCGACCAGCCAGGTCAGCTTTAGCGACGCCCTGAAATCCTCTTTGGATTCAGTTAACAATATGCAACTTCAGTCCGAAAAACTGGGACAGGATTTTGCCATGGGAAATGACAACGTCAGCCTGTCTGATGTCATGATTTCTGGGCAAAAAGCCAACATTGCATTCCAGGCTACCGTGCAGGTGCGTAACAAGCTGGTAAGTGCTTATCAAGACATGATGAATATGCAGGTGTAACTGGAATCGTCGTTATAACTGCCCAATAGCGACAGTTCCACCAGCATATTCAGCACCAACCCTTTACACCAGCGGCGCTTCCCGCACTTCACCCTGCTCTAACTGATATAACCATGCCAGAATCTCGGCAATCGCTTGGTATAACTGCGGTGGAATATGCGCATCCAGCTCCACCTGCATCAATAATCCCAACAATGCCTGCGATTCATGCACATAGACATCGTGCTCTTTTGCAATTGCGATAATCCGTTCAGCCAATAATCCCTTACCTTTTGCCACTACGCGGGGCGCGAGGTCGCCTGCTTCATAAGCCAGCGCCACTGCAGATTGGGTGTAGTGTTTATCCGGCTGCATATTATTGGCTGACTGCTTCATGTGTCTCGCTGGTAATCTGTAATGATTCCAGCGTTAGCCCGGCGGACTGAAGATTCATGGCTAGCTGACTACGCGTCGATTGCATAGTCGCCAGTATGTTGGCCTCCTGCGGTTGTACACGAATTGAAAAACGGCCATTCACCATGGTGATACGCACTGAGACTTCGCCCAGGCGCGGCAGTTGTAATTTCAGGTTACTTTGAATGGCGTTCAAGGTCGGGTCATCCGACGAATGGGCAGAAGACTCACGCTCGCTGATTTCCCATTGCATGCTTTGCCCTGGCCAGACTTCACCATGCCAGGCCAGTCGTTGCTGTTCCAGCACCTGGAGCTGTTGCGCCACCATTTCCGGCGGCACAAAATTTGGTTTGTTTTGTGGTTCCTGCAATAACTGATGCCATGGGCGGCTGCCTAGCGCGGCATCTTTCAAGTGGGATTCGTAAAACAGGCCTGAGCTATCCAGTGCATGCTTCAAGTCTTGTGCCAGCACTTGTGGCTTTTGCGGGCTATGGCTGACAATGGCTTGCGCCTGCAATGCACTCGCCTGTTGTTGAAACATGGGTGAGCTTAGCCAGCGTTGTAATTGCTGGGCAGGGTTACTTAAATCTACCTGGCTGGCAGTCTGGCCGGCCATGGCCCCTAATAACTGAGGCAAATTGTCCGTTGCATCTGACTGCGACGCGGTCAGCGACCCGGCCGTCACCAAGCTGGTGGCAGGCTGATCAGCACTTTTATTCTGTGTCTGTATTCCCCACCGCACCTGCGGATATACGCTTTGTGCATCTTTCCCAGTAGCTGCCTGACCCAAGTATTGCATTTGCAGGGCTTGCTGCTGGGCAAGATGTGCTGGTAGTTGCATCTGTACCACAGCCGGTTGCTGGTTAGGGAGTTGAACCTGGACTTTGAAATTGGCTAATTCGGAGCCATTGGCGGCATTGGATTCTTTTTGCAGGATCATCCCGGAGAACTGCATTCCCGGGCGCAAGCGGCTCCATAAAGGTGCTTCGGATTGTGCCCCTTCGACCGGCATGATAGAGGAGACGGCACGCAAGCTCTCTGTTTCCTGTGCAACGAAACGATTAGCGAGAACTTGCGGGATAGGAATCATCTATATGGCGTCCGGCGGTATGCGCGCATGCAGCTGCGCATCAAAAATCATATCGGTAATCCTGTGCATGACCGGGTACAGCAAATTACGTATCTCACCATCGTCAGCCAGGATCTTCTGCACCAGTTTCTGTTTGCGGCCATGCTCTTCCGGGCTTAATGTCTCGGACTGCAACCTCAGGTTTTGTTCCAGGGTTTTAATCACCTCAATTTTGAGCATATAAGATTGCTCGAGCTCGGTGACTTTCTCCCAGGCACTTTGCCTGGCGGCAATCAGCATCTGCTCCATGATTTTCGCAGAAGATTCATAGGTATCAATTAGTGCTTTTGACATACGCTTATACTCCGGCAACAACCAAACGATTTGAGTTTACGGCAGGAATGGACTGTGCCTTTTGGGAAACCAGTGCATTGAAAGGAGCGCCAGCCTGGGCTGTCTTTTGTACACCGGATTTTTCCAGGGATTCCCACGCAGTTTTCAACTCCATCAACAGTTGCTGTATTTCATTTACTTTTTTCGCATCGAGGTGCAGGCTGGCCTGCATCAGGCTACGGGTCATGTATTGGTACAACTGGTCCAGGTTGCTAGCAATCTGGCCACCGGCACGTTTGTCCAGGCTGGAGCGCAAGCCATTATCGATAATGGTCACGGCCTTGGTCAGGCATTCGCCTTTTTTCTCGATATTGCCTTGCTGGATTGCTTGCTGGGCATGAATGCACGCAGTAATAGCGCCTTCATAAAGCATCACAGTCAGCTTTAATGGGCTGGCATCCACCACGCCTGTTTCCAAGCCAACTTTTGCATAAGCATTGATACCTGATTGTTTTGTCCCAAACATAAAATTCTCCTGATTCCTAATTCTTGATGCTGTTAGCTTTTATTCAATGCAGCAATTTGCTGGCTAAGATATGAGCTTGTGCTTTGCATGCCAGACAGCAATGCATCCAGTTTTGCATATTGCGCCCTGTAACGAGCTTCAATGGCTGGCAGCTTGGCGCTCAAATCCGATGAACGTTTGTTCAATGCTTTAATCGATGTCTGGATACCTTCGGTTTTGGTGGTTACTGAACCAGTGCTGTCCAGCCAGCTACCTATCATGCTGCTTAATTCTCCGGCCAGGCCCTTGTTAAATGTGACTGTTCCACGTGCACCGGTGGTAGAACCATTAATAGCGACTTTCAAACCTTGTGCAGCGTTGTCAGCCGCGCCAATCAAACTGGCACCACTACCATAGGCAGTCACACCATTAATCATGCCGCTGGCATCCTGTGTACTGCTACCCAGGCTGGTCACATTGATGGCATAAGTACCAGTCTGTGTTTTGGCGGAGCTGCTGACATAAGTCACCTGAGGATCTGAAGTTTTTGCAGAGGGTGCGAATAACTTGGCTACATCACCCAGATTCGTGCTTAATGCGCTTGTCAGTTTCGCGGTATCCAGGGTTAACGTGCCATCTTTATAATCCGATTTCACACCGATATCGCCCAATGTACGGAAGGTAGTTGCCGTGGTTGAAGGGCGAGCCAGCATAGACTTCAGCTTCACCATGATGTCACGGGTGGTGGAGTCACCCAATAACGGACCATTGGAAGTAGAACCGCCTTCCACAAACTTGGTCAGGTCACGCAAAGTGGTATTTAATTTATTGTAGGCATCGACAAAATTCTGTACTGATGCCTGGATGGTGTCTGTATCTGTCGCTACTTCCAGGGTTGCACTGGTTGCAGTGATAGATTTCAGGTTTAAAGTCACCCCCTGGATAACGTCATTCAGGGTATTGCTTGATTTGCTGATGCTTAATCCATCCACGGTTAACAATGCATTTTGTGCAGCTACAAGCTGGGTCATGTTTTTACCGGTCCCGACTGCACCCATAGGATCATAGGCCAGCGCAGATAACCCTGTGCCATCCGTGCTGTTGTCATCGCTGTCGGTCACATCGATTTTCAGGCTGTTCACTGCGCCGGTATCTTTTGAAGTGATGACCAGACGGTTGCCACTGCCGTCATTTACAATCGAGGCTGATACAGACGCATTTTTCGCATTGATTGCATCCCGAATACCAGCCAGCGTATTGTTGGTGCTATCTATCGTAATACTGATCGCCTGTTTATCCGCATTGGCACTAAAACTTGCCGGAGTACCGTTTCCGCTATCCGCAGCGGTAAAAGTGCCGAACGAAATATTCAGGGTACCGGTGCCGATGATGTCTGTGGCATTGGCATAGGCAGAGGTAGCAATTTTTTGCGAAGCCGCCAGTTGCGTAACTGAAATATTGTAGTTTCCATTTGCCGCTGTACCGTCAGCCGTGGCTACGATACTGCTGCCATCAGAAACTTTGACTGATTGTGCCGTGAATTTGGCTGCAGTAGCCAGTTTATCCACTGCTGCCTGAAAAGCACTTAAACCACTATTCAGTTTACCGTAGGCAGAAAGCTTGCTGTTATAGGATGTAATCTGGGTCTGGATTTGAGTTAATGGCTGTTTCTCAATCGTCATCAATCCTGTCACAATCGAATCGATTGCTAAGCCGGATGCCCCGGTTGTGGATGTAATTGAAGCCATCTTTTATTCTCCAGACACTTTAAACAAAGTTACCCTAGACCGTTTGCCTGATCACCAGGCCACGCAGCTTATCCAGGGTTTTACTAATCGCAAGCACTTCTTCATTCGGGATCTGGCGTAATACCTTTTGCGTTTCGGTATCCACTACTTTCACCACAATGCGATCAGACTCATCATCAATTGAAAACTCAATGGTCTGCAATGCAGGGGCAACATACTCATTCAGTTTGTTGACTGCACCTGTCAAGGTTGCCTTGTCTAACACCTCAGCAGGTTTTTGCTCACCACTTCCATACTTCACCAACTTAAGACTGTTTACAGCAGCCAGTCCGCTTACCGGACGTCCGCCTACTCCATCTATAGATTGACTCATGATAATGCTCCTTCTGCTTAACCTAAATCCACAGAGACGGGTCTCTGTGGATGGGATTCAACTGGTTAGGGAATTAACCTCTTAACAGTGTCATCACTTGGTTAGGCAACTGGTTCGCCTGAGCCAACATTGCTGTACCAGCTTGTTGCAGGATCTGTGCACGTGTCATCTTCGCTGTTTCTGAAGCAAAGTCGGCATCCATGATACGAGACTTGGCAGCAGACATGTTCTCAGACGAAATTTGCAGGTTGCTGATCACAGATTCAAAACGGTTTTGGTAAGCACCCAATGTCGCACGGTTGGTGTTCACTGTATCCAGTGCCGCATCGATCGCTGTCAGTGCAGCAGAAGCAGAAGCTGCTGTAGACAGGGAACCAGACATACTTACCGCAGCTACAGAGCTAACGCTGATAGTGTCAGATGCATCTGCACCTACCTGGAACTGATAGCCCTGGCCTAAAGCTGGCTCACCGTTGAACTTGGTGGCAGTGCTCAAGCGGGTCAATTCTGAAGACAGTTGTGAGAATTCAGCATTCAGGTTTGCACGGTCACCAGAGCTATAAGAACCGTTAGCAGCCTGTACAGCCAGTTCACGCATACGTTGCAGAGCGTCTGTACCTTTAGACAAACCACCTTCAGCAGTTTGCAGGAAAGAAATCGCGTCGTTAGAGTTACGAACCGCTACATCCATACCGCGGATTTGTGCGTCCATACGTGTAGCAATTGCCAAGCCAGCAGCGTCATCTTTAGAACTGTTAATGCGCAGACCTGAAGACAAACGTTGAATCGATTGATTCATGCTTGATTGTGAAGCACTCAGGTTACGTTGTGCGTTTAAAGATGCAATGTTTGTGTTAATTACAGCAGCCATGTTATTTCTCCTTGAGAGTCGTATATCCAGTTAAGTGTCAAATCGTCGTATTACTATTACTTCAACGTTGATTCGCTTACTACTTACTAAATCTTGCTAATTCATCGTTGTTGTTTATGTTATCGACCGCTTACGAAATTTCTTTAATGTTGCATTTAAAATTTCTTTTTTACATCTTTACATCGGTCGAGCACTTGTTTCTGTTAACGACGGCTCTTCGAAGTTCTTTAGTCCTTATTTAAATTTAATGGTTATAAATTCAATTTGACCTATTTTAAATAAGGCCCGCCCAAACTCATTTGCGGAGTTAGCCGTGAATCACCTCTTAATTTATTTAACTAGCGGATGCGATATCTGCCTGAAAAGCAACCTTATATATAGATAAGGATTTAAAGGTGCTTTAAGGCGTTTTTCACACAATTAATTTCATACCCTGCACTTCATAATTCCTACAGATGTTCAGCTCGCCTTTCTGGCGGATGTGAACAAGGCATATATATAGGAGTGTTGCATGGCATCAGTTTATGTAGGTATGACGGTAGATATTCTGCATCACGGGCATATCAATATCATCGAGCAGGCAAGAAAGTACGGCGATGTCACGATTGGTTTATTGTCGGATGCGGCTGTGGCAGATCACAAACGCTTGCCCTACCTGACTTATGATCAACGTAAATCTATCGTTGAGAATATCCGTGGTGTGGTCAATGTCGTGCCACAGGACGAATGGGACTACGCACCCAACCTGCTGAAACACAAACCTGACATCATGGTGCATGGCGATGACTGGCTGGATGGCCCATTACTGCCTTATCGTGAACGCGCCCGCGCAGCACTGGCTGAATATGGCGGCCATCTCATTGAGATTCCTTACACCCGCGGCATCTCATCCAACGAGATGCTGGGCCAGATACAAACACTGGGAACCACGCCCGATATCCGCCGCCGTACCTTAAAAAGATTACTGGCCGCCAAACCGATTTCCCGCTTTATCGAAGCACATAACCCGATCTCGGCCCTCATTGCAGAGCATGCGATTGCCCAACGCAATGGCAAAAACTGCCAGTTCGATGGTTTCTGGTCCAGCTCACTGACTGACTCCACTGCGCGCGGCAAACCGGATATTGAAGCACTGGAGATCAACAGCCGTTTATCCAATATCAACGATATTTTCGATGTCACCACCAAACCATTGGTGATGGACGCTGATACCGGCGGCAAGCTGGAGCACTTTGAACTCAATGTGCGCAGCATGGAACGCCTTGGTATTTCCGCCACCATCATTGAAGACAAAATAGGCTTAAAAAAGAATTCTCTGTTTGGCAATGAGGTTGCGCAATTGCAGGATGACATTCAACCCTTCTGCGACAAGATCGCCGCCGGCCGTGCCGCCCGTGTCAGTGATGACTTTATGGTGATTGCGCGTATCGAAAGCCTGATCCTGGAAAAAGGTATGGAAGACGCCGTCAAACGTGCACAAGCTTATGTCGGTGCAGGCGTGGACGGCATCATGATACACAGCCGCCAGAAATCGCCGGACGAAGTATTCGAGTTTGCCAAAATCTTTAAATCCGAATTCCCGACGACACCATTGGTGTGTGTACCTACCAGTTACTGCACGGTGACCGAAGAAGAACTGGCCGCCCGTGGATTCAACCTGGTGATTTATGCCAACCACATGATGCGCGCAGCTTATCCGGCTATGCAGCGTACGGCCATGGAAATTCTCAAAAATGGGCGGACCGCAGAAGTCGAATCCGAACTGATGTCGATCAACGACGTGTTGTCACTGATCCCTGGTACCAAATAATAAAAGGAGCATCCACCATGATAGAAGCTGGTGCATTTCTTGAGGCGCTGCAACTGGCAGGCGTGCAGTTTTTTACCGGTGTGCCTGATTCCTTATTAAAGGAGTTATGCGCCTGTTTTTCTGATCGTCTTCCGGAACACAAACATGTGATTGCCGCCAATGAAGGGGGTGCTACTGGTCTGGCCATGGGGCATTATCTTGCCACTGGCAGTCCTGCACTGGTCTATATGCAAAATTCCGGTCTAGGCAATGTGGTGAACCCTGTCGCTTCCCTGGCTGACCCGCAGATTTATGGTATCCCCATGCTGATGGTGATTGGCTGGCGTGGTGAAATGCAGCAGGATGGTACGCAGATCCATGATGAACCGCAGCACGTCAAGCAAGGCCAGATCACGCTTGAGCAATTGGAAATCATGGGTATTCCGTTTGAAATTTTCCAGACTGATCTTAGTTGCGCATTGACACAAACCCGCCGGCTGCTATCCCTGGCAAAACGCCGGTCAGGCCCGGTGGCTTTGGTGGTGCGCAAACAATGCTTTGCGCCTTACAAACCAAAATCGGCCAACAAACCAGCGGGCAAAGATGCTTTACTGCCTAGCCGTGAGGATATGCTGACGCGTATCGTCAGCCTGCTTTCCAATGATGTCGCCGTGGTTTCCACGACTGGCATGGCATCGCGCGAGCTATTTGAATTCAGGCATGCAAACAATAGCGGTCATGCACGAGATTTTTTAACCGTAGGCGGCATGGGGCATGCTTCACAAATTGCCTGCGGCATCGCGTTGGCACAGCCGGACCGGCAAGTGGTTTGCCTGGATGGAGATGGTGCCCTGCTGATGCATATGGGCAGCCTGACATTGAGCGCACAACAACACAACCTGGTACATATCGTCTTTAACAATGGTGCGCATGATTCTGTTGGCGGCCAGCCTACCGTGGCCGCACAATTGAATCTTTCCAGCATTGCCAAAGCAGCCGGTTACCAGTGGGTCATCCGGGTCAGCTCGAACAGCCAGCTCAGTGAGGCATTACAGTATGCCTTGAGCCTGGGCCAAAGCTGCTTTATCGAAGTGCTGTGCCGACGTGGAGCACGCGCTGATTTAGGTCGCCCTACCCGTACACCGGCACAGAACAAACAAGACTTTATGCAATTTTTGGAAGAGGTCGCGTATGCCTGACCAGTCGCCAACTCTATTGGCGCATATCACGCAGAAAAATAGCGCCAAAGCCTTGTTTACTGCTGGGCCAGCCAGTTTGCTGGAAGAAAACCTGCTCGGCTTGCGGCCGTGTTTTGGCCGTGGCGATACAGATTACCAGCAGGTAGAACAGGCTGTCCTCGATGCATTAAAAAGCATGACAGGTCATGCCCAGATCGCCCGCCTGCAAGGCTCTGCCAGCCTGGCGCTGGAAATCGCCTCACTGAATTTCCTGTTCGGCAAAGTGCTGGTGATAGACAGCGGCTACTATGCCCAACGCCTGGCAAGTTTTGCCGAAGCAGCCCAGCGTCTGGGCCATGTGCGTACGGTTACCGTGGTCAACTGGCTGGATATTGCAGATATTGCTGGACAATATGACTGGGTCGTCGCCTGCTACACCGAAACCAGCATAGGCCTGAAACTACCCATGAATGAATTACGTGTGCTGGCAAACCGCGTAGATGCACAACTTTTCCTGGATGCGACCGCCTCTATCGGCCTGGAAGCCGACCACGACCAGGCGGATGTGATTGCCTATAGTTCCTGCAAAGGACTGTTTGGCCTGACCGGTGCTGCATTCATTGCATTTAACCAGTTGCCGACCAATAGCGTGGACGGGTTTTACCTGAACCTGCATACGCATCTGGAGCGGCGCATGACCGGCCCTTACCATGCAATTGCTTCATTATATGAAGTGTTGCCCAAGCATAATGATTTACGCGAGGCCGTATTTATTAATAAAACGGCCATGCTGCAAAAATTTTCAGGCTATGCCACCCATCCGGCGAGTCACCAGCCTGCATTGTGCACCTGGGTAGATGCCAGGATAGGCTCGCGTGACCCACGTGCCGTGTTGTATGCACCACGCGGCATCAGTCGTGGTAGCGTAGTTTGCCACCTTGGTGAAGCGCACCTCGGCTCAGCGGCAACGGGTGAGATCTTAAATATGCTGGAGGTACTGGCGTGAACGCACCAAAACGCATCATGGTTGATATGTCCGCCACCCTGATCCATCACGGGCATGTCCGCCTGCTAAAACAGGCGAAACAGCTAGGTCACGTAGTAGTGGCCTTGACCACCGACGAAGAAATCCGCAGCAAGAAAGGCTATGAGCCTGAGCTGGATTATACCGCTCGTGCAGAAGTGTTACTGGCGATGCGAGATGTCGATGAAGTTGTGCCCAGCCCCTGGCTGCTGGATGAAGCGTTTTTAGCGCAGCACAATATTGATTTACTGGTACACGGCCACGATAACAGTAATCCGATCGCGGCTGAAAAACTACATATCCTGCCACGCACAGAAGGCATCAGCAGCACACAGTTGCGTGCTCGTGTGCTCAAAGCCGTCAGTCAAAAAATGGAAGCTAACTCATGAGCAATTTATGGCAACAAATCTGGGAAAAACGTACCCTGCAACCGCAACATGCAATCACGCTCGAGACCTTGATCTCGCTGGATGGCTTTGATAGCGGTGCCGGCAAGATCAACCTGGCCGACTGGCAGGAATATACCCGCCGCATCAGTGAAAAATTGGGCCTGAAACCGGGCAACTCCGTATTTGAAGTTGGTTGCGGTGCCGGCGCTTTCCTTTTCTCATTGCGTGAACAAATGGCACTGGAAGTCGGCGGCCTGGATTATGCCGCAGGTTTGATAGCAGCCGCTCAAAAAGCCATGCCAGACGGTGAATTCCTGGTACAAGGTGCGCAGTCTCTCGATACCGAAACAGGCTACGATTTTGTCATTGCCAATAGCGTGTTTCACTATTTCGATGAAGCGACCGCCGCACAGGTATTACAAGCCATGTGGAAAAAAGCCAGGCATGGTATTGCCATACTGGATGTCCCGAATGCAGCCACTAGGGCAGCCTGTGAGCTGGCTCGCCGTGAAGCGCTAACTGAGGCTGAATACGAAGAGAAATACCGTGGTTTGCACCACACTTATTACACTCCGGAATGGTTTATCAATCAGTTGCCGCAATGGCCGCACCAGGCCTTCGAAAGCTGCGTGCCCAACTATACGCAAAGCGAATTTCGCTTCAGTGTGATTTTCTCCAAACATTTACATGGATAACGACTGATCATGACGACATCCACACTTAGCACCCTGCCTGCGATTACTTTCTTTTATACCGATAATTGCGAGCGCCAGGCATTAGCACCTATCGCGGATGAAGCGGCAGGCAGAGGTTTTCCGATTCAATGGAGCATGGATTCCAGGCAATATGCTGAAATCGGTGTCTATTGCGAGCATGCTTGCAAGCCCAATGCCGGCTTTTCCATCATATTGCTGCACGATCTGGCACAGCGCCATGATATCTGGCCGCATTTCTGGCATCACGAACCGTGGGATGCCTTTGATATGGGCATCGTACCCGGCGCCAACTGGGTAGAACGCTGGCAAACACAGGCAGTATTTGCCAAGGCCAGGCCTAAATTAGGCGTATTTGACCTGGGCTGGCCCAAGGCCGACCTGGTCTACCGCAACCAGGATGAATTCAAGCAGCAGGCAAAAGCCTTGCGCGAGCAACTGGGCCTGAAATACGAGCGCTCTGTGTTATATGCTCCTTCATGGGAAAACCACGGCAAGCAGGATGACTTTGTACAGGCGTTAAAAGATTTGCCGGTCAACCTCCTGCTGAAACAGGCGCCCTGGTCAGAAAAATACCGCTGGGTGCTGAATAATATTGACGAGATGGATGCCCTGCACAGAGGCTGCGCCGACAATGTCTATGTGATTGATCGCGAGATCAGCATTATGTACTGCCTGGGGCTGGCCGATGTCATGGTATCTGACGAATCCAGTGTGCTGACCGAAGCTTTGCTGCTGGACGTGCCCGGCGTGGCAGTGATTGACTGGGTGATTCCTGACACCAACCCGCCAAGACCGGCTTGCGTGCCATATGATTATGTCACCAAAACCACACGCGCCAACCTGCGCGACACCGTATTGAATGTGCTGGAGAATCCGCAGCAATACCAGACCGAGATTGATACGAATAAAAAACAGCAATTTGCCCATCTTGGTGAAAGCGCCAGATTGATTGTGGACAATATGGTCGCAGCCTTGCAATGCCAGCCATTACCGACACCACCACTGACAGCCCAGGTGGAAATCGACCGTACGACTTACCAGCATGCAGAACAGCTGGCTGCAGAAGGCGATATGCAACTGTCTACCCAGATCATGCTGGAGCTGATCAAAAAAGGCAGTACCTGCTGGGAACCCTACAACGACCTGGGTACCTTGCTGGTCAGCCAGGGGCAATTTGAAGATGCCGAGATGCTGCTGGAAAAAGCGGTGCATTTCGCGCAGGAAAACCCTGCGATTCCGCTGAGCAATCTGACGGAAGTATATTGTTTGCAGCAAAAGGCGGATAAGGCATTGCAGACGCTGGTGAAACTGAGCAAGCATGCGCCTAATTCAGCGGCTTCTATTCCGCATATCCGTAAATGCATGGAAACGATGTTCTAGATTTTCAGTGCTGGCAGGGATTTAGCGCAACATGATTGTACTCACCTGCTGGCTGATATGTGAAGTTCCTAATCGGTATTTCTTAGGGTGTATTAAGCGTTCTTTTTCGCCTCTAGGCGAGTTACTTTTCTTTGTTTGCCCAAAGAAAACGTAACCAAAAGAAATGCACCCTAGCTTCCGCTTTTTCCCTGCGTTGCTCGTCAACGTGGGCGTCCAACAAAACTCGCCCTAGCGGCTTGCAAAGAACGCAAGCCACCGCGGAACTCAAACAGACGCTGGCCGAAGACTCCCACGCTGACTGCGCTACTCGGCGCGTCAGATAGGGGCCCGTTTAAAACCATCACGATGGAACGTTAGTTAAACGGGTTGGGATTGAGGGCGCTAAGCACCTGTGTAATTTAAGACGAACCCGCCAACTATCTTTCTGCTTTGCTTTTGATTTGTTTTCTTACGCTAGTCGAGCGGGATGCAATGTTAGGAAACTTACCCAAATAACTGCGTAGTGTCTTTCAGGGTTCCCTATCTGACGCGCCGAGTAGCGGAGTCAAAATAAGGAGGAAGGGTGCGACTGTCTGAGCTCCGCAACAAGCCACGAAGTGTGTGGCTTGTCAGGGCGAGTTTCGCGACCGCTTATTTTGACGAGCAACGCAGGAAACAAGCGGAGCTAGGGTGCCCTTTCTTTTGGTTACTTATTCTTTGGGCAAGCAAAGAAAAGTAACTCGCATAAAGGCGAAATACATAGGTGAATAACCAAAGAAATACCGATTAAACCCTCAAAGCTACTGCTCTTTGTTGCAAGCAAACTAAGCGTACAGTTTGCTAGTCTGCTGAGCTTCATATCCAGCAACCATAAAAAAGCCTGCCACTTCGCAATGGCAGGCTTTCTTTCATCAAACCCCGTTCATTAAGTAAACAGCTGACGCACCGGCAATACAGCGCGGGAGAATTCCGCCGTCAAGCCATTCACATGTTGTTCCGGCAAGCCCTGGATCAGGTTCTGCAAACGGTTGAATACACTGATAAACGCCTGCAACTCATGATCCTGGTAGGTATACCCCAGTATCTCCAGGATAGCCAGTGACAAGCCTCCAATATTAGATGGCGTATTCGCATGCGGCTTGGCGCAGCCACGGATGCGATGCAATGTCAGGAACAGGCCACGCAATGCCACAAATGACACTGGCAGCGGAATAGCAAAGTCCCATTCTAGGTCAAAGAAGTGGCCTTGCCCTTGTGTATCCATCACGAAATTAGTCGGTGTGGCATCAAAGTATTTTGATGGCAGCAAATCTGTTGCTCCGGCAAACTCCGGAAGGGTATGTCCACTCTGTGTTGCATTGGCAGCAAGTGCTTTTACCCATACTTCAGCCCAGGCAGCCAGATGCTCTACATGCCATCCGGGACGATTCACCAACTGGGTCAGTTTATCCATCCATAAAGTACCGCCGTGGTATGGAGATTGTTCCCAGTCTGCTGTCAGCAGTTTGACAGTCTCACCGGTATTACGCGTGCGTGTTACCAATCCCTTGTCAGCCTGCACGAATTGGGTTTCCTTGCTGAACACTGCCTGGCGCTGGCAACCATAATGGGCTGCCAGTACCTCAGGATGCTGTTTGCCGGTTTGCTGCGTAGGGTAAGCCACGAACATAAACGAGTTGGCCATGTCTTCTACCAGGTTATTGCGGGCAAGGACTTTCCATGCATTTTCCAGCGAGAAGGTAGGATGACGTGGCGATTGTCTGTCATGCACGACTGAACCGGCAGCCAAAGCACCGATATCCCAGCCTGCTGCTTTATGCGCAATGTTAAACCCTTCAGGATAAATCACAGTGACCGGTGTTTTGTAATCAGGCAGTGGCACATACAGTTCTGTCGTTTCAAAACCGGCGCTGCGGATCAATGCATCGAGCTCGACGCGGCCGAAGGTGATCGGGCTGGTAGTGCTGTAGGAATCATTAATACCATACATCGCCTGACCCATATGGTCTTCAGGCGCGCCGTTGAAATACTTCAGGCCCAGCTGGTTCTCAATCGCCACAATCAGCATGCCGTCTTCTTTCAGGAAAGACTTGGCTTTTTGCAGTAAAGTCAGCAGCGGATTAGGTTCCTTGACATACACTTGTGCGTATTCCAGCACGCCAATCAAAGTGACGACATCAAATTTTTCATCCGTCTCATAAGACTGGATCAAATCGCAGAATACATTGACGTTCTTTAACTCAGCGCAGCGTTGGCCGATGATACGGGCGCGGTTAGGACTGCCCTCCACCACGACCACTTCCCCGCCCAGCTCACCCAGGAAACGTGTGATCGCACCACAACCGGCACCCAGCTCAAGTACCTTGCCGTTAGCTATTTTCTCTGCAAAAGGACGCAACAGGTTTGCGCGTTGTGAAGTCAGGTGGTAATAGCTGGGCCAGTCAGTCGCTTTGGAAGCCAATTCATCCGAAAATACACTTTTGTCGCGGGCCTGGCGGATGATGTCATACAAACGTTGCTCGGCATTACCGGCATCCTCATAGCCAAAGGCTTCCGCCTGCGCACGCTGGTAAAAGTTGTCTTGCGCGCGGTAAATATAACCACCAACAGTTGCTGGCTTCTGGTTGCCTGTGGCAACAAGTGCAACATTCACCGGCGCAGCCTGCGCGTAAAATTCCTGGCAAGCCTGGTTCAGTTGCTGAATCGCTGCTTCGGACAAACCATGCTGTCTGGCGAAAGCGATGACCTCAGTCACTTCTTTCTGGTTCGTGGTTTGCATTAAGGCGTGCACATAGGCAGTCCAGTAATCCTGCGTTTGTGGTGCCAGGATCACAGCCTGCTCTAGTAATGGCAACGCTGCTTTAGCGGATTCCTGCAAAGCAATAAGCCCCAGCCCGTAATAAGCCACATCATGTTTCGGGGCAATCCCCAGAATCTCCTGGTACAGCGCTGCTGCCTCAGCCAACTCTCCTTTTTCCTGGTGCTGTATCGCCAGTTGCAAGACTTCTTCAACGGTTTGTTCCAGTGTCTGTTGGTGAGCGTTTTGTGAGTCTAAAGCTGTTTCCGCAGGGGCAGATTGCATCGCTAAAGTTTCCATGGTGGGTCCTTTTAAGGTCATTTGTTTGGTTGCGGTCAGTTGGGTTGCAGGTGACGCCAGGGCGTCGCTCTCTTCTGCAAGCAAGTGCATGTTAAAAGATTGTGCAGGCTGGTGTTGGCACCAGCGTTGCCACATCACGCGTAATGCATCAGCCAGGGTGGCTGACAATTTGGCAGGCTGTGACAACAATGACTGTTGCAAGCGCTCACGCATGCCGTTACGTACTTCTGCCAGCGCTGCAAGATCAGCACATAAAGTGGCCCCTTGAGCTATCCAGGCCTGTGCATCTGCAGCAATCCAGTTGTTTAAACCCGCATGCTGCATCAATGCCATTGCACCGCGGCTGTTGAGGCGATCACCTACCTGGCAAAGCGTAGGTACACCCATCCATAAGGCATGGGCGGTAGTGGTGAGCCCATTCGACGGAAAGGTATCCAGGCAAATATCTACACGATGGTATTGCTGTAAATAGTCAGCCATGTGACTGCGCGCAACCAGTTGCAGGCGGTCACCCGCGATGCCTGCCTCCTGAAACCAGCTCACCAGATGACTGCCATTCTCTGAAGAGGATATACCCCCCAGGATCATACGGCTATCTGGTACAACTTGCATTAGCTGCGCCCATAACTGTACGGTGGCCTGCGTGATTTTGTTCGGGCGGTTAAAGCAGCCAATGGTGATATAACCATTGCTTAACGCAGGCAATGGCTTAACCTCAGACATGCTTGTATCTGGCATAAATGGCGCATTTACCGGCAACTGCACCAGTTTTTCAGTGAACTGGGCATCAAACTCACCAACCGGCGTCAATGCCTCATCCGTCAGGTAGTAATCCATAGCAGCCAGGCCTGTGGTGTTCATATAGCCCAGCCAGCTAAGCTGGATAGGCGCAGGTTTCCTGGCAAATGTCAGCAGGCGGTTACCTGAGGTATGGCCGGATAAATCAATCAGGATATCAATGCCATCCTGGCGGATTGTATTTGCCAGAGCCTCATCAGACTGCTCAGTGACGTCTTTCCAGCTGGCAAAATATTCACGCATTTTTGCGGTGACTTGATCGCTTATTGGATGGTTGTAATAAGCATGCAACTCCAGTTGCTGGTTACTTGCCAAGCCAAGCAACAATGGCTTGAGGAAATGGGGAATGGAATGCGCCCTAAAATCAGCAGACACAAAGCCTACTTTCAGTGGCCTATCCAGGTCTCGGTCATTGTCATGTGGCTGCCAGTGAGCTTTTAACGGTGCTTCATATAATTCTGCATAGGCCTGGTGGGCCTGCAATAATTCTGCTGCGGGAATGCCTTGCGCATGGCTCATGCAAAACAGCAGGTTGCTGAAACAACCGGCATCGCCAGGTTGTAATGTCAGTGCCTGTTTAAAGTGGGCGATCGCTTTATCCACGGCACCCAGGTCTTTCAGCACAATACCCAGGTTATTGTAGGCAGCTGCGTAATCCGGTTTCAGTGCGATGGCTTGTTCAAATGCCTGGACGGCAGCGGTCAAATCACCCTGTGCTTTCAGCACCAGGCCGTAATAGCAATGCTCTATCGGGTCATTAGCATTGAGTGCCAGGGCGCGCTTGGCCGGCTCGCGTGCATCTTCCTTCAGCAACATGCGTACGTCGCTCAGCATTTTCCAGCCGTTCAGCCAGTCCGGGTGCTGTTGCAACACACTGTCCAAACGCTGTTGCATCTCGGTGTATTTGGCAAGCTCAAACAGACCAAGTAAATCCGCCTCCTCAGCTTCCAGGGCTTGAACACTGGTCGCCTGCTCTGCCAATCCCCATGAGGCTAGCAAAGCGTTCAGTGCTTGCGTATGCTGGCCGCGTTGCAATGCCTGTCCCAGTACTTCCTGGAATTGAGGGTCATTTGAACCGTGTAACGCATTCAGGTAATTACTCAATAATTGCCATTGCTCGGGCTCCAATCTGTGAGCCTGCTCAAATAAAGCAATCGCTTGCGTGTGCTGTTGCTCATCCCAGGCAATCAGGCCCAGGTTATGTAATGACAATGCATGCCGGGGATGAATCTGCAGGATTTCCTGGTACAGCGCGCGTGCTGCAGCATACCGGCCCAGTTGCTGCTCCGCAGCTGCCTGGTCAAACACTTCAGCAATGGAGGCTTCCAGCGCTGCGGATGGTGTTTGCAATGCTGGTTCCCATTTTTGCGCATATTGCAGGTATTTATCCCGCCAGCGCTGGGTACCAAATGCACCGCCACTTTGATGGGTCATGCGCAAAGGCCACACACCCAGTTGCAATCCGGCACGGGTGGCGGTACGGCAAAAATCCAGGTCATAAAAGTGAAAGTCAAACTGCGGATCAAAGCTCACCTGTGATTCGACCAGTCGCTTTTTATAAGCGGCCAGGAAAACGCCATCCATTAATTGCGCAGCACCGGCAGGTTCTCCATAGGAGGATGCAGGACCGAATGCGTGCTGGCCATGACTGACTGCACCACGCAGATAAGCGGTGTCATCCCAAGTAAATTTGGTATCGACAAAACACCAGCCGGTTTGGCCGGGCTGAATACGGGCATTACCGGCCACCCCAATCACGTCGTATTGCTGCAAGCCGTCAGTGATTGTTTGTACAAAAGTATTTTCATCAATCCAGACATCGTCATGGATAAATACAAGCAAGGCATCATCAGGCGCAGCAGCAATGGCGTCATTAAAAATCTCGGACAGGCCGCGCGTGTTTTCACAAGCGATCCTGGCAACCAGTCGCGCATCCTGGCGCATATGACGTTTTAAAGATTTACCCAGCGCCGCATCGCGCCAGAAGGCTTCTTCGCTCATGCGTGTGGCACTGACTACCCATACAGGTTGCTCACCGCTAAACACGGCCTGAACTGGCGCGCGAGCAAGTAGCTGATTTTCCGTCAGGCCGGATGTGGCCTGCTGCCACAAGCTGAATAACAGCCTTTCAAAATCTTGCGCAAATAGTGCAGCATCCATCAATGGTGACTGCAACACTTTTGCCCGCAAACCTAATCGCGTGGTGGCCAAAGCCGGCAAATCATTGGCGAATGTCACCGCTTTTTCTACATATTCATCAGCAGTTTCCGCCACCCAGTCGCTCAAACCAGCGCAGGTCAGCATGCTGGCACCCTGGCGACCGATCAGCGTATCGCTCAACAATGTCAGGGTAGGTACACCCATCCACAAGGCTTCACAAGTCGTGGTACCGCCACTGAAAGGGAAAGTATCCAGGATCATATCAACTGCGTGATGGCTCTTCAGGTAAGCCTCCCGCGTCACCATCCCCAGCAATTCACAACGCTCGGCATTGATACCAACGTTAGCTAATCTTTCGACGGTTTCCGCCCTGGCGGCGGCATCGTTGAAGGTCTTGCACTGCCAGCGTAACCTGGCTGCTGGCTGCGCTGCAAAAATGCGTCCCCAAAGCGTTAATACCGCATCGGTGACCTTGGTGTAGTTTTGATAGCAACCGAAAGTGACAACTCCCGATTGTTCAGCAGGTAAGGCATTGACGGCAATGTCGAATGGCGGTGCCGTAAAACACAATCTGGTATGCGGCAGATAGGCAATTTGCTCGGTAAAGCGTTTTGCCACCTGTGCATTGACACTGACAGGGTCAGCAATCACATAATCCATCACCGGCAAGCCAGTGGTACCCCAGTAACCTAGCCAGGCAGCTTGTACCGGCGCCGGTTTCCAGGCAAATACAGGTAAGCGTGTGCCGCCGGTCAGGCCGGACAAATCCAGTAAAACATGAATGCCATCGTTATGAATCAGGCGTGCAGCCTGTTCATCGGTCAAACCAGCCAGCGAGCGCCATTCGTTGCAATAGCCTTTTAATTCGTGCGTGAGTACATCTTCACGACCATCGGTAGAGTAGCCATAGACTTCCAGCTGGCCAGGATTAAAATGCTTTACCCAGTTTTCAATGAAATAACCAACCGGGTGGCGTCTCAGATCTGCAGACACAATGCCTACGCGTAAGCGCTGGTCATTTTTGTGGATGTTCCATGCCTCGAACGGCGTTTTTTCCTGCATCATTAACTGCCCAAGTCTGGCAACATAGGCAGTATGTTTTTCTTCAGTCAGGTAATTCACATAGCTATCTGAAAATAACAGGTTTCTCAGCGCCATAACATGGTCAGGGTCCTGCACCAGTACTTTTTCCAGTATCTCAATCGCCAGTTCAGCTTTGCCCAGATCCAGGTAAATACTGCTCAGGTTGATATAAGCTGAAAGGTGGTCAGGCTTGAGCGCAATGGCTTTTTCCAGGCTGGCAATCGCTTCAGGATAGCGGCCCAACAGGCGCAGGCTGATACTGTAATTGCTCAGTATCACCTCAGAATCAGGCAACAACTCCAGGGCTTTTTCAAAGTTGAGGCATGCCTTGTCAAACGCTGAACGTGCATTCTCGATCAACCCCAGGTTGCCATAAATATAAGGGTTACCCGGGTCCTGCTCCAAAGCTTTATTGCAATAGCGCTCAGCCTCTGCGTACAGGCACTGATCCAGTAATTCAGCGGCTACATTATTCAATTGCTCCGCATTAAAGTCTTGCATGCGCATGACCTGGTCAACGTAATGCTGATACTCGCGTGTACGTTGCGTGACCCGGTACAACTTGGCCAGATTTTTTAATATGGATAATTCTTGCGAGTTGACAGCGTAGCCCGCAAGCAGCCATTGCTCCGCTTCATTAAAATTGGCTTTTTTAAGATATAGCGCGCCCAGATAGCTATAAGCTTCCACATAGTCTGGCTGATGTGCAATAGCTGTTTCATAGGCCTGAATGGCTTCACTTTCGTTACCCAATAGCTCCAGCGCGACCGCCATGTTAAAAAAGATGATGGCATTGCCTGGCTCGATAGCGGCCGCTTCTCGGTAATACTGGATCGCTTCCAATGGCTTGTCTGCTTCATGCAGCAAGGTTGCCAGTTCAAAGTTGACACGGCCATCCTGCTGGTGAATATTCAGGCCGCGGCGCAATAGTTTTTCGGCCTCTTTCAATTGACCGGTTTTTTTTAGTACGCTCGCCCAGTTTGCATAGGCACGGCTAAAGGCCGGGCTTAGTTTGAGCGTCTGGCGGTAATGTTTGATTGCTTGTGGATGCTCCTGCAACTGTGCATGTACATTCGCAAGGTTATAGAATACTTCGGCATCTTTCTTCAGCAATTTTCCTGCCTGTGAAAAGGCTTCTACGGCAGCGCTTAATTGATCTTGCTGCTGATACAGGCTGCCCAGTAACTTCCAGGCCAGGCCTTCCTCGGGGAAGTCAGTCGTGATTTTCTGCGCCAATGTCAGGCACACAGGCCAGTCGCCCTGTTTCCAGGCTTCAACAAGCTGTTGCATCCAATAGCTGCAATCCCTTTGCAGGGAGTGAGCAGACGACGAGACATCGGACGACAAACGCATAAAAGAAATTCCAAAAAATTTCTCTTATTATTGTGAGTTTGCGTAGATATGGATTGCAGAAAAAACGCTGGAAAAACCAGTCAACTTAACTGTTTCAAACGGGTAGCATTACCCGAAACACCCTACCAGCCTTTGCCTGGCCTCAAACTCACGTAAAACCATGGCTCTGCAGGTTTTTATAAATCAGCGCTTTTAATTAAAGCTTTGGGAGAAAAAGCCGTAAACAATGCAGTTTTTGACAAGGCTTTTGCGAAGGAACTGTATTCGAGAGGCTGCTTGGAAACAGAAACGAGTGTAGCTCAGGCGACATATTCCTGCAAATTAGGGCTATCCGGCTCCCAGCGAACCACGTCATATAATGTACATTCCAGGTAAGCACACAGCTTATTGAGGTGATCAGTGCTGGCATTGTAGGTCTGGTCTTTGAGCATACGATGCAGGGTCATGCGACTGATCCCGCTTGCATCGGCTATTTCGGTGATGGTGATGGTTCTACCCCACACCAATTGTTTTTTTAGAATGACAGATTTTAATTCAACGTAAATCACACTACTTCCCACATTTAAACTCTTGTTCGGTTTGAAGACCTGGAGTCTTCTCAGCCTATCGTTGCTGTTAGACAATTGTATTGATCGGGATCAATACTGAGGCTGGAACCGGAGTCATTATACAATTTTATATAATATTAGAATTGATAATGTAGAAATTAAATTTGTATGCAGGTTAAATGATATAGCGAAGCCTATTTAAGCCGGGGCTTACGTTTTTGGGTACGCACGGTTTGCGCAATTTTGCTGTCAGACTCCAGCGTTTTAGCGCCATTCTCCACCAAAGCAATCGCCAGGTCTTCTGGTGTATCCCTGCCTTTTCGTGAACCGAAAATATGCGAATAAGCCCAGGTAAACTCGGCGCCAATCAGGAATATCTGTGCAGAGTAATAAATCCAGATCAGTAAGGCCAGAATAGAACCGGCGGCACCGTAACCGCTTGAAATCGCACTTCTGCCGATATAAATGCCAATTAACCATTTACCTATGGTAAACAAAACCGCGGTTAGTAGTGCCCCTATCCACACTTCGTTCCAGCGGATCCTGGCGCGCGGCATGATTTTGTAGATCATGGCAAACATGCCTGTGGTCAGTAAAAAACTGAATATGAAATTGAAGATGCTAGCCACCATCACCCAACTGGAAAATACCGGTGACCACCATTTACTCATGGCTGATAAGCCTGCACTGAATACCAGCGAAACCATCAGTAAAAACCCAATACCCATGATCATGCCAAAAGACAATAATCGGGCGCGAATCAGTTTCCACACACCACTCTTGGCTCTTGCCGGTGCTTTCCAAATACGGTCCAGGGAATCTTGCAGCTCACCAAAGACACTGGTGGCACCGACCAGCAATAATATGATGCCAATAGTGGTTGCGGTGACGCCTTCAAGTGGCTGACTGGTGCTTTGCAGCAGCGTCTGCACCGCTTCTGCACCCTGCTCGCCCATCAGATTATTCAATTGGCCAATGATTTCGCCACGTGCCGCTTCTTGCCCGAAAATCAAGCCCGAAATAGAAATCACGATCAGCAATAGAGGTGCAATCGAAAACATGGTGTAATACGCCAGAGCAGCACCCATACTTTGTGCGTAGTCATCGCTCCACGAAGTAAAAGCGCTTTTAATCAATACCCAGGTTTCTTTCATTGTCATCTCAGTCTATTCACTCTTCATTTTTAGTTTTTTTAAGGTGTGACAAGCAATTAGCCTAATGCAGCGATCTTATGGAAGCATAAGAAATTGCTCTCATCAAAAAGAAAACGGTACCTAAAGGCACCGTTCGATGCCGCGTTCTAAATGAGACAAGCTCATTGAAATCAGCAAACTCAGGATAACTATTTCATTGTGGCGAAGGCATAAGATAAAACGTATTCTGCTGTCAGAAAGGGCTTACGTATTGTTTTTACGTTAGGAAAGCGAACAAACTTTGTGCGCAGGATTAGTCGCAGATTAGGCTAAGGATAACGATGTTTTCTCTGGTGACTCAATTGCGTTTTTCATCTGAGCTTTCAGTTCTTCCTGCATTTTTTCAACCAGCTTCTGTTTATCTTCACCGCTCATGGCATCAAACTCCTCTTGTGAAATGCCGTGTTTCTTGAGCCAGAGATATTGCATCTTTTGCGCATCCGTCATTTTCATAAAGTCGCTCAATTCCTGGTACGGATCTTTCACACCCATTTTTTGAGAGGTAGATTCACTTAGGAAAGTTTTGCTAGCAGTAGTGTTTTGTTCTACAGAGTCTTCAATATCTTTCTTATTAAATTTAAGCGCTGTATTCGTATGCCCGATTTTGCTGACAGCATCAATAGTATTGAAATTCATGATTGCCTCCTTATATGTTTTTATAAGGTAACCATATTTGATTGAAATTAATTCTTTGATTAAAAAGGGAAAAACTATTTACATGCTATTAAATGCAAAGTGGACATTGAATTAACAACGCCCACTTTAGGTTGATAAAGGATATTACAGCGGCACTAGAGTAAGTGGAACCACTACAACCCACTAGAATGTCAGCGTCACTGTCTGCTCATTGCCGACGAAGACAGTACAATGCACATCCGTCCATCTATCCGTCACCGCATAACCTATGCATGAAGCGCTTACCTTTTTGTCACGATAAGTATTGCCGCCAACTTCGCCTGAAAAATTATATCTATCGACAGGCTTTCTCACGATCACTTCCTCGTTACCAATTTTAACCGTCAGAAACGCACCGTGATAGGCCCAGTCATTGCCGTACTTTTCCAGCAAACCGGTAATTTTGGTGGATTCATTATCGCCTGCGAACTGGTAATTTTGCGCCGGTGCCACTTCGCTACTCTTCACTTGAGGCGTGGTTATGCATGCCGACAAATGAATGGCCATGAGCAGGATGAGTATGTTTTTCATAAACACTCCAAGTTGATTTACTGCAAAAAAAACCTGCGTCACCATGGCAAAGATTATTATTTATATGAATAGATACAAGATAGACCTGGCAGTTCCTTTGAGTCTATATGGCTGACAAGAAATGTAGTCTCTACAACATATCTCAGTATACGCCTGGACAGTGAAAAAGGGCTGCGGGATGTTTAGGCTGGGCCTGTTTATTGACTTAGTCGAATAAACAGGTATTGATTTTGTGTAATGGTGCCCGGAGCCGGAATCGAACCGGCACAGCCGTTAAGCCGAGGGATTTTAAGTCCCTTGTGTCTACCAGTTTCACCATCCGGGCGGTAGGTCTGTCAAGCTGCGTATTCTAACACTTTGAAGGGTTTTGCATACCCTCTTAGGTGACGTGCTTGAGAGAAATTTGGAGCGGGAAACGAGTCTCGAACTCGCGACCTCAACCTTGGCAAGGTTGCGCTCTACCAACTGAGCTATTCCCGCATATCTGGAGGCGCGAGCCGGAGTCGAACCGGCCTAAACGGCTTTGCAGGCCGCGGCATAACCGCTTTGCTATCGCGCCAGAACCAACAACATAAAAACCACTTATGTTAAAAAGGGAAAGCAGTGCTTTCCCCTGAATTTGGAGCGGGAAACGAGTCTCGAACTCGCGACCTCAACCTTGGCAAGGTTGCGCTCTACCAACTGAGCTATTCCCGCGTATTTCCTTGCGCCATGCGTCGTAAGGAAGCTGGCATTTTAATGATTTTTGACCCTGTGTCAAGGAAGATTTATGAAAAAACCAGACTTTATGCAGGAATGCTTTTTCAGATGGTTTCGCGGATGGCAGGCCATGCTGCTTTAAGGTAATAACCCATCGAAATCAGGGTCAATAATGCAGCGATGACGATTAACCACTCGCCCAACCACTGGATATTCACCCCGAACAGCGGGTCGTACCAAAGCAACAGGATAATGGCGAGCATTTGTGCTGCAGTTTTCACTTTGCCCACCACGGCCACTGCAACATTTGCACCTTTACCGATACTGGCCATCCACTCGCGTAAAGCACTGATCGCAATTTCACGACCTATGATGATGAGGGCAACCACGGCCCCTACCCGATTTAACTCTACCAACACGATGAGTGCTGCAGCAACCATTAATTTATCTGCTACCGGGTCCAGGAATGCGCCGAACTTTGACATCTGCTGGTATTTGCGTGCCCAGTAGCCATCCAGCCAGTCGGTAAATGCGGCCAGCATAAATACGGAAGAAGCCGCCAGGTTGACCCAATGGGCGGGTAAACCTTGTGCTGTCACTGCATTGGCTGGAAAGTAGAACATGCCGACGAACACCGGAATCATGGCGATACGCAGCAAGGTTAGCAGGTTGGGGATAGTCCACATAGATATCTGTTTCTTATTGATGTCGCTTGAAAGTAATCAATGCAGGCGTTCATAAATGCTTTGCGCCAATGCCTGACTAATGCCTTCGACTTGGGCAATTTCATCTATGCTAGCACTTTTTATCCCATCCAGGCCACCAAAACGCATCAGCAAGGCTTTGCGCCGCTTGGCGCCGATGCCTTCGATTTCTTCCAGGCTGGATGTAATTCGCGCTTTAGCTCGTTTGGCGCGGTGACCGGTAATGGCAAATCTATGCGCTTCGTCGCGGATTTGCTGAAGCAAATGCAAACCAAGGTTATCGGTCGGCAAATTCAGCATTTCACCCGTATCCGAAAAGATCATGGTTTCCAGCCCGGGCTTACGTTCCTCGCCCTTGGCAATGCCGACCAGCAAGATATCGTCCAGACCGACTTCCTGCATGACTTCGATAGCAACGCCTAGCTGACCCTTACCGCCATCAATAAACACCAGATCAGGCCGCTTGCCCTCACCCGCCGCCACTTTGCGATAGCGCCGGGTTAATACATCTCGCATGGCCGCATAGTCATCGCCTGGCGTAATGCCGGTAATGTTGTAGCGCCGGTATTCGCTATTTTGCATATCGCCGCGGTCAAACACTACGCAGCTGCCAACAGTCGCTTCACCCATGGTGTGACTGATATCGAAACACTCGATCCGCTCTGTGCCTTCCGATAAATGCAGTGCTTCACGCAATGCAATCAGTCTCGCTTGCTGATTGGCTGAAGTTGCCAATCGTTGCTGTAGCGCCAGCTCAGCATTCGTTTGCGCCATTTTCAGCCAGACTTTCTTATCGCCAATGGCATTGGTTAAGACTCTAATTTTACGGCCAGACTGTTCACTTAATATTTCTTCAAACTCATCCTTGGCTACCTCAGCCCCGCAGACCAGTAATGGCGGCGTGTTTTGCGAAATGTAATATTGCGTGAGAAACGCTTCTACCGTTTCTGCCAGTTCTGCATCCTGGCTGTTTTTTGGGAAAAAACTTTTATCCCCCAAATGCCTTCCGCCACGGATCATCACCAGGTTAATGCAGTGCTGACCTTGTGTCTCGGCGCAGGCAATCACATCGGCATCACTGACACTGAAATCACTGACGAACTGCTTGGCCTGTACCTGGCGCAAGGCTTGCATACGGTCACGCAGAATCGCAGCATGCTCATACTCAAACGCTTCGGCGGCCTCATTCATTTCGCTACCCAGCGCATCGATCACTTCGTTGGTTTTGCCTAGCAAAAACATGGCAGCGTGCCGGACATCGCTCGCGTAATTCTCTTCCGAGATCAGGTTCACACATGGCGCAGTACAACGTGCAATCTGGTATTGCAGGCATGGGCGGGAACGATTGGCAAATACGGTGTTTTCACATGTGCGTAATTTAAATACCTTCTGCAGCAACTGAATACTTTCGCGCACGGCCAAAGCACTCGGGAAAGGCCCGAAGTATTGATGCCCTTTACGCTGTGCGCCCCGATGAAACGCCAGCCTGGGAAACGCGTCGCCGGTAAGGCTAATGTAGGGATAGGACTTATCATCGCGGAACAACACGTTGTAACGCGGCATCAAGCCTTTAATCAGGTTATTTTCCAGCAGCAGGGCTTCCGCCTCTGAGCGGGTCACTGTGGTTTCAATAGCCGCAATCTGCGACACCATCATTTTGGTCCGCGGGCTGTTGATATTTTTATTGAAGTAACTGGAAACCCGTTTTTTCAGGTCTTTGGCTTTGCCGACATAAATAGGCGTGTTTTCCGCATTGAGCATGCGGTAGACACCCGGCAAATTCGGTAAATTCTTGAGTATGGGTTTGGGATCAAACATGCGTGTATTTTACACGCATGTGCATGGGTTCAAGACGTTAACTTTGAAGGCGTCAACCCAGCAACTCCCCACCAATCGCCCAATCCTCGTATTCGACTTCCTCAAATACTATATAGGTATAGCTGGCAGGTTTTTGTGCATGCCTGGTCAGGGTTTCTGTGATTTCCTTGGCGATTTGCTTTTTCTGCTCTTTAGTCACAGAACCAGCCAGTTTGACATTCACGTATGGCATGAGTGCTCTCCTATCAATTAAAGTACAAGCTAATGTGGATGATTAACAGTGCCGCGTCGTATGTCCCTGATTAAATTAACGGTGACGGCAAACAGTAAAACTGAAATCACAATCGATAATATGGGATCTATAGTCACCCAGCCAGTGAAATAAATCACTACGCCAGCGACGATTGCTGTGACAGAGCCTAACAGGTCACCCAGAACGTGTAAAAAAGCGGCACGGTGATTGAGGCTGGCATCACCCCCATGATGTTGATGCTGATGATGCATATGCTTGGCAACAAAGATATTCACCAGCAAACCCAATACAGCAATGATACTGACATAGCCGCCGGCTACAGGCACTGGATTTTTAAGCCGCTCAATTGCTTCGATAATGATCCAGACCGCGACCACAAGCATGGAGACAGCATTCACCATGGAAACGCGTAACTCCAGGCGGCTGGTTTCCGGGCTTTTACGCGTCTGGTGCGCGGCCCACATGGCTAACCCGAGCGCCAGCACATCAAATAACATATGCCAGGCATCACTGAGTAATGCCAGGGATTGCGTCCAGAGCCCACCCGCAAACTCGACTACTGCAAAAACAGTGATTGCCAGAAAAGGAATTAAAAACGGGTTAGTGTGCTCGTGATCACCATGAACATGGTCATCGTGATGGTGATCATCTTTTGCATGGTGTTTTTGCTGACCTGAACCACAGCAGTCATGCGTTGCAGCGTGTTTTGTATGAGATTTGTCCATGTCTGCATGCTAAAACAATTTAGCGTGATTCCACAATAGGCCGCAACAAAAATGGACTTATAATATTGGATTGTTTTATAGCGGCTCCTCAAGAGCTATGCCATGTTAAGTTACCGACACGCCTTTCATGCCGGCAATCATGCCGATGTTCTCAAACATTGGATTTACAGCCTGGTGCTGGAATATTTCAATCAAAAAGACAAACCTTACTGGGTAGTAGATACTCATGCCGGGGCGGGTATTTATCGCCTGGATACGGCAATCGCTAATAAAACCGCTGAGTATCTTGGCGGTATTACCAGGTTGCACAAAACCAGCCCGCCAGCAGCTTTTGCCAGTTATCTGCAAGCACTTTCAAATACACACAACATCGCAGGCAAGGATACATACCCTGGTTCACCTTGTATCGCCAATCATTTTTTAAGAGCAGACGATAAGTTACGTTTGTTTGAACTGCATCCTGCAGATGCTGCCCTGCTTGAACAGCGATTTGATCATTGCAAAAGACAGGTTTCGATTCAAGCCAAGGATGGATTTGAAGGAATCAAAGCCTGCTTACCACCGCCTACCAAGCGCGGCCTGGTGCTTATCGACCCGCCGTATGAAGTCAAAGATGACTATGCGCGCGTAGTCAGCTGTATCAAAGAAGCCCTAAAGCGTTTTTCTACCGGGACTTACCTGATCTGGTATCCGCGACTGCAACGACCTGAACCGCAGCAAATGCTGGATAAACTGCGTGAACTGAATACGGATTATTTGCATATCTGCCTCGATGTGCAGCAGCCTGGCGCTAATGGGTTTGGCATGCATGGCAGCGGCATGTGGGTAATTAACCCACCCTGGACACTGCGCCAATCTGTAGAGCCACAATTAGAGTGGTTAGCACAGACATTAGCACAAGATGACCATGCGCGAGCCTGGTGTGAAGGCCAGCAGAAATAAGCGCTTAGTAGCGGATACGCACGCGGTGGTCTGAATCAGACTGCGTGCCGACACTCACTTCAAAAGTGCTCACGGCAATCGTTTGCCGGGTAGCCGTTTGTATCTTTACCCGCCATTCGCCGGCTGTGACATTGCTTTTATAGGTATAACCGCGGTAACCATTATCCCGCCCTCCCACCAGCGAAAATCCAGCGGTCGATACACTCACCCAGCGCCCTGCTACCTTTTTCTGCCAGTCATGCACTAATTTGGTATGCAACCCCTGTGGTGCAAATACCGAAGAAAAACAAACCAGCCTCTGGCCTGGCGCCAGGCGTAAATGATCAGTATCCACCCGCCAGAAATTCCACCACGGCGATTTCTCTACTGTCATCCAGTAGCCTTCAGGTGATTTTTCTAAATCATAGGCGACCACGACTGCCTGCTTCACCAGTGGGACCGGCGGAATCATGTCCGCACGATAAGCGACCATCAATAAAGCAGCAATCACCCATACCGGCCAGATGCGTCCGGCATGGCTGGGGGCACGTTTATAAAGCACATATGTAATAGCTGCACCTAACAGGGTGCTTAAATAAAACCATACGGCATGCACACTACCAAACAGGAAAGGAAACGCAAAGTTACACCACAGAATTGAGCATAAACCGAACATACTCCAGCACAGACTTAGGCGCCGGTATTCGCTTTCCATAAACTCATTAGCGACCAGCAGCGCACCCAGCACCAAAGTAAGCACCCAGGCCAGGCCATAACTTGAGCTTTTGAAATAGAGAATGAATAGCGCGCTTAATACACTGCCGAACAAAAACTGCAATATCCAGTAAGGCCAGTCGTGCACGGGCCAGCTCGACACTCTGTTCTGGACCCACTGCCAGCCCATCAACCTTTCACGGACGCGGCGTGCGCTGGCGCTCGGTTCGGCCAATTGATACATCAGAATGGCAGCCATTAGTAAATAAATGGCAAAAATCACCATATCGAGAATGGCGACTTTCTTTCCTATAGTGATCGCATCCCAGGCAAATCCACCGATAAAAAATGTAATCGGCAGCACGGCTCGCGTGCGCCCGAGACAGCGGGCTATGAAAGAGGGTTGATCTGGAACAGGCGTAGACATGAGTGGATCAGTCATAATGGAGGGTAAAGCTTAAAAACCATCGGCATTTTTATCATATATGGCAGCAACTGTCACTGCTTGGCAGCTACAAAGGTAAACTTTCTTTGATTATCAAATCGGGCCTGTTAAACTTTAAGTTATCTTAAGAGTTGTCCGTTATATATCTTAGAAGATGTTCTCCATGTAAGGGCATCTGTATGCAACAATTCTGGCCGTCATCAGGTATGCGCGATCTAATTAGAAAAATTAAACATAAGTTAATCGAAATCAAGTCCGTCAGTAACGAAACTGAGCAGGCCTTGATTCGCGTTACTTTTGTTAGTTTCATCACGCTGTACCTGTTATTCAATGGCAGTAGCTATCAACCGGTTGGTGTTTGCCTGGTGTATTTGTGCTGCGGCTTCCTGATGCTTTTAAATACGCTGCGCAACCCGCAGAAAAACGAAAGACGCCAGTGGATTGCAATGGTGATGGATATCACGGCCACCTCGGTCGAACAGATGATTTCCGGACCGATGGCAGGCGTGTTTATCGGCATCTATTTATGGCTGATTATCGGCTATGGCCTGCGCTACGGCACCAAGTTCTTTAAGGGCTGTTATGTATTAAGCCTGATTGGTTTTAGCATCACCTTATACCTGAATCCTTACTGGAACCAGCACCAGCACTTGGCTTATGGTTTCCTGCTCACATTATTGCTGATTCCGCCACATACCTTGCGCTTGCAGATCAGCCTGGAAAAAGCAACCAAACAGGCCGGTGAAGCCAATGAGGCCAAAACTAATTTCCTGTCGAATATCAGCCACGAAATGCGCACGCCGCTCAATGGCATTATTGGTGCAAGTGAGTTATTGGCTCAATCCAAACTCGATATCAAACAATCCGAGTTGTTACAAATGGTAGGCGCTTCCGCCACCAGCCTGAAAAAGCTGATTAATGATGTGCTTGATATCAGCAAAATTGAAAAAGGCAAAATTGACCTTGAAGAAATCGCGTTCTATCTTCCTGACATGTTTCAGCGGCTTCAGTTGATGTTCCAGATTGAAGTTGATCGCAAACAATTATGGTTGCACTTTGATCTGGACCCTGGCGTAGAACGTCATTATGTCGGCAGCATGCATCATATCGAGCAGGTATTAATGAACCTGGTCGCCAATGGGATAAAATTTACCCAACATGGCGGCGTTGATGTGGTTGTGTCTGTGGCCGAGCGCTATGCCAATATGAGCATGCTCAAATTCCAGATCCGCGATACTGGTATCGGCATCAAGCCCGAGGCATTGCCACATATCTTCGATAGCTTCACCCAGGCGGATAGCAGCATCACCAGGCGTTATGGCGGCACAGGTTTGGGGACATCCATTGCCAAACAATTGGTTGAACTGATGTCCGGTAAAATTCATGTCACCAGCGACGAAACCAATGGCACCAGCTTTGAAGTAATGCTGCCTCTGGCACATGCTGAGCCATCAACGCAACAGGCGACAAACGAGATCAACCTAGAAGTGAACTCTAACGTGGTGCCATTGAGCAGCCACACCCGGTTCCGCAAGAAAATCCGCGTATTGATTGCAGATGACAATGTAGTTAATCGCATGATTTTGAATGAAACATTGCAGCGGATGCATTGCGTAGTCAAAGCCGCCGACAATGGCGATGATGCGCTGGATGCATTGGAACATCACCAGTTTGACCTGATGATTCTTGACTACAACATGCCGGAAATGAATGGCCTGGAAGTATTCAATATTTACCATGCCTTGCCTGGCAGCAAACCTTTGCGTACGGTGATTCTGACCGCAGATGCAACTAAAGCAACTCAAAACCGCTGTTTAAACGCTGGCGTCTATCAAGTACTGACCAAACCAGTGATTTCCAGGCAGATCCAAACTTTGATAGAAGCGGTTGCCCAAACCATTGAAACCGGTGAAACAGTCAAGCCAACCTCCAAAGCGGCGACACGCGTTGCACGTGCAGCACCTGCACAAGAGCCTGTGAAACCGGTTAGCGTGCCCATTGAGCAGGCCCCTGAACGCGTGGCGAACATGGCAGCTTATAATGAGCCATTGATTGATATTAATCGTATGGAACATTTGCTGAAACTGGGCGGCAGCGAAGCATTCTTGTATCGTTTAATTACCGAATTTATCGAAACTACCGACGACTTGATCCGTGACTTGCGCACAGAAACGCTAGACCTTAAACTTGAGCAAGTTCATAAGCTGGCGCACACACTGGCCGGGGAATCAGCCAATATGGGCCTGATTCCACTAAGCAAGCGCAGCCGTCGCCTGTTGGGCTTGAGTATGGAGGATGCCCAAACAATTTCCAGTCTGTATCAAGCAGTTTTTGATGCTTATGAAGAAACTCGCGTGCAGTTGCACTTATATCGCAGCAAGCTTTCTTCTAAGCGCTCAAACAAATAATTGGCATTGATAACTCAAGGCACCCTCAATAGTGCTTAACACCTATTGATTTACGACCTGCTGTTGCAGTAACTCCCCAGTCTGCTGCTGATCATTTAATATCACCTGCTCTTTGGCTGCCTCCTGCTCCGGGAACAATCGTGTCTGGGCACGACAAAAACGATCCATTACTTTTAAATCGCGCTCTGTCAGCCGCAATGCATTTTCTACCCATACGTTGACGATATCTTCCAGCTCGCTATAGGTTAACGGATTGATTCTGGCTTTAGCTTTTTGCGCAGATAGAAAGCCTTCTGCCTGGCGGCTGTTTTTCTGGATAAATGCCTGCACCGCCTGCTCGCCTTCCCCTTCATCCACCACTATATCGATCAGGCCCATTTCCAGGCATTGCTCAGCCGTAAAACGCTCACAACCCAGAATCATTTCATCGGCCACCGCCATGCCGGCTTTGCGCGCAATAAAACTATAAGCACCCATCCCAGGAATCATGTTAAAAAATAATTCCGGGAAGCAGAAGACGGATTGGCGTTCAGCAATCAGTACATCGCTGGTCATTGCGGCTTCTATCCCTGCCCCTAACACTTCACCTTGAAGTAACGATATTTTAGTCACGTGATCCAGGTTAAAGCGGAAGGCACGTTGCGCTACAACATCAATACTCAGCTTTGCATATGCCTGCAGTTGGGCCCTATCCTGATTGCGGATGGCCATGGCCATTTTTTGCAGATCGCCGCCCATATTGAAATAACCCGGTGTGGCCGAAGCAAATACTGAATAACGAATAGGCAGCACCTCTTCATCGTCGGTCTGTACATAACCCCCGCTACGCTGAATATCTTCATGATGTGCATACAGATTGAGTAGTAAGTCATGGTTGATGCAAGGGATACGCTGTGGCTGATGCAAATAGCTCCACAAAGTTTGTTGCACGGCATCAAAACGGCAAAATACCTGGCCATAATCATGTGCCAATAGACGATGTTGATAATTAACCAATCCTTTTTCAAACGGTTTCATGTGTTTCTCCTTGACAGTGAAAAGTGGTGAATAAACTCAACATAAGGTGACGCGTGCGCATCAGATAACTTACGCCGGTAAATACATCATAATCAAAACTGAAGTGGGCTATACAGGTTTTACAGTTGCAAGGATGCGTTCGATTTAAAACAAAAAAGGGAGCCTGGGCTCCCTTTTTGCATAACTATTGAAACGGCTAGGCTGTTTCTTGTATCGGTATGATTTTCTTCACATTTTGCAGTGAATCTGCGTATTGTGTCATCTGGTCAAAGTTAAGGTATTTGTAAATCTCGGCGGTATTGCTGAGTTTGGAACCCAATGTATCCAGGTACTCTTGTACCGTCGGCATCCTGCCTAATTTTGCGCACACCGCGGCCAACTCGGCAGAACCCAGGTAGACACGTGCATCTTTACCCATGCGGTTATCAAAGTTACGGGTAGAGGTAGAGAATACCGTGGCTTTATCGGCCACGCGCGCCTGGTTACCCATACATAGCGAGCAACCCGGGATTTCAGTACGCGCGCCGGCAACACCAAAGGTGGAATATACACCTTCTGCTCGTAATTGCGCTTCATCCATACGCGTCGGCGGGGCAATCCACAAGCGCGTTGGGATGCTGCCAGCGCCTTCCAGCACTTTACCGGCGGCGCGGTAGTGACCAATATTGGTCATGCAGCTACCGATAAAGACTTCATCAATTTTGTCGCCCACAACAGCGGATAATGGTTTGATGTCGTCAGGGTCATTCGGGCATGCCACCAATGGCTCTTTAATGTCTGCCAAGTCAATCTCAATCACATGTGCATATTCGGCGTCGCTATCCGGTTGCAACAGTTCCGGTTTCGCCAGCCACGCTTTCATGCTGGCGATACGGCGCTCCAGTGTGCGAGCATCGGCATAACCGTTTTCAATCATGTTCTGCATCAGCACAATGTTGGAATTCAGGAATTCGATCACCGGTTCTTTATTCAGCAGCACGGTACAACCATTGGCAGAACGCTCGGCTGAAGCATCCGCCAGTTCAAAAGCCTGTTCGACTTTCAGGTCTGGCAAGCCTTCAATTTCCAACACACGGCCATTAAATACGTTTTTCTTACCCTGTTTGCCTACGGTCAATGTGCCTTCTTTGATCGCGGCATAAGGAATTGCATTCACCAGGTCACGCAAGGTAATCCCAGGTTGCATTTCACCTTTAAAGCGCACCAGTACCGATTCTGGCATATCCAGGGGCATCGCGCCGGTAGCCGCGGCAAATGCCACCAGGCCTGAACCGGCAGGGAAACTGATGCCAATCGGGAAACGGGTATGTGAGTCACCACCGGTTCCGACCGTATCCGGCAAAATCAAGCGATTTAACCAGGAGTGAATGACGCCATCACCAGCACGTAAACTGACGCCACCACGGCTGGACATAAACTCGGGCAACTCGTGTTGCAGTTTAATATCTACCGGCTTTGGATAAGCTGCGGTATGACAGAAACTCTGCATAACCAGGTCGGCACTAAAGCCCAGGCAAGCCAGTTCTTTCAACTCATCACGCGTCATACCTCCAGTGGTATCCTGAGAACCCACCGTGGTCGCTTTTGGTTCGCAATATGTGCCCGGGCGTACGCCGAAACCTTCTGGCAAACCGCACGCACGGCCGACCATTTTCTGTGCCAGGGTATAACCTTTACCAGTATCTTTGGCCGGAATCGATTTGATGAAAACATCAGTGTCCGGCAGGCTTAAGGCCTTGCGTGCATTAGAAGTCAGGCCGCGACCAATAATTAGCGGAATACGGCCACCAGCACGCACTTCGTCAGGTAAGGTAATCGGGTTCATTTCAAAAGTAGAAAGTAATGCCCCCGCCTCAGACAGTACTTTGCCTTCATAGGGTTTAATCACGATCACATCACCCGTGTTCAGCCCGGAAACATCGCATTGAATCGGTAAGGCACCGGAATCTTCAGCGGTGTTAAAAAAGATAGGCGCTATCTTGCTGCCGATGACCACGCCACCGGTACGTTTGTTAGGGATAAACGGGATGTCGTCACCCATCCACCATTGCACTGAGTTAATGGCAGATTTACGTGAAGAGCCAGTACCGACTACGTCACCTACATAAGCCAATGGCAAACCTTTTTGCTTGAGGTTTTCGATTACAGTGAGACCGTCAGTCATGCGATTCACCAGCATGGCTTTGGCATGCAAAGGAATATCCGGACGGCTCCAGGCATCTTGTGCCGGGCTTAAGTCATCAGTATTGGTCTCGCCATCCAGCTTGAACACCACCAGCTTGATTTCTTCTGCCAGCGCTGGTCGGCTGGTGAACCACTCAGCATTGGCCCATGAAGTGATCAATGCTTTGGCGTGCAGGTTACCCGCCTTCATTTTCTCTTCTACATCATGAAAGGCATCAAACATCAGGATAGTGGTTGATAACGCTTTCATGGCATGGGCTGCCAAGGGGGTATCCAGCAGCGCAACCAGGGCCTGCACGTTGTAGCCACCCAGCATAGTGCCCAGTAGCTCTACCGCTTTTTCAGGGCTAACCAAACGAGAATGCGCTTTGCCATTGGCTATATCGGCCAGAAATGCCGCTTTCACATACGCTGCCTGGTCTACCCCTGCAGGAATACGGTTTTCAAGCAGATCGACCAATAATGCTTCTTGACCTGCTGGCGGACTTTTTAATAACTCCACCAGTCCGGCGACCTGCTCGGGATTGAGGGGTAAGGGAGGCAAGTTTTGCGCAGCGCGTTCTTTTACGTGGGTGTCGTATGCTTCTAACATGATGTGAGCTCTATCAATAAACTTAAGTTGTAATGCTTGAAATTGGTTATGCTGGGCCAGCGTTATTGGCTAACCGCGAAGTATCTTGTCATTATAATTCAGCCCACTCGGCATAATGTTAATTGTGTGTAACATTCTTTCAGCCGTTAATAAATCTGCACTTAAGCGAACTGACTATTGAGTGCGGTCTCCATATAACTCTTTGGCAAACGGGGTACTGCAACTTTTTCCATAGGCAGATGACTCCCATTTATCCAGCAATTCTTTCTGGTAGCCTTTGCCATGCTGCTTTTCCAGATAGGCACGTACTTCAAACACATCGGCAAAGCCGTTGCGATCGGTATCCATTAAAGCTACCTGTTGTTCAAGTGATGGTCCGCTGTAGCGTCCATCTTTATCTGTAAAATAATCCAGCGCCGATTCGGCATGCCCGGGCAGGCTAAATATGAACATCAGCCCTGCCCATGCAAGTGAATATTGTAAAACCCCAGTGTTCATTTTTATCATACCACCCTCATTTATGCGCTTAGTTGTATGACGTATCTTTTACCAGATCGTGCTTATGTTCAGTGATATCACTCACAATGTTTTTGCATGTCTTACACGGCAAGCAGGGCAATTTTTTTCTTCCAGTGTGCCGGGCCGGTATTATGCACAGACTCGCCATTCGCACTCACAGCAACAGTCACCGGCATATCCACCACATCAAACTCATAAATCGCTTCCATGCCCAAGTCTGCAAAGGCCAGCACCCGGGATTTCTTAATGGCTTTGCTCACTAAATACGCGGCACCGCCTACAGCCATCAGATAAACGGACTTATGTTTGGCGATTTCTTTAAGCGCCTGTTCACCACGCTCCGCTTTGCCGATCGAACCTAACAGGCCGGTATTCAGCATCATATCCGTATAACTATCCATACGCGTGGCAGTGGTTGGTCCAGCCGGGCCGACCGCTTCATCACGGACCGCATCTACCGGGCCGACGTAATAAATAAAACGGTTGTTGAAATCTACTGGTAATCGCTCGCCTTTTTCCAGCATGGTTTTAATGCGTTTGTGTGCGGCATCGCGCCCGGTCAGTATTTTACCGGTCAGCAGCAATGTATCGCCGTTTTTCCAGGTTTGGGTTTCTTCTTGCGTCACCGTCTCCAGATTAACACGGTTAGCTTGCGGGCTTGGTGCCCAATGCACATCCGGATATACATCAGGGTTTGGCGGCACCAATTCTGCCACACCGGAACCATCCAGCGTAAAGTGCACGTGGCGTGTGGCTGCACAATTCGGAATAATCGCCACCGGCAAACTGGCGGCATGGGTCGGATAATCCAGGATTTTCACATCCAGCACCGTGGTCAAGCCACCCAGGCCTTGCGCGCCTATGCCTAATTGGTTGACCTTTTCATACAATTCCAGCCGCAGTTCTTCGATTTTATTTTGGGCGCCGCGGGCTTGTAACTCCTGGATATCAATCGGCTCCATCAATGACTCTTTAGCCAGCAGCATGGCTTTTTCCGCACTACCACCTATGCCTATACCCAGCATACCAGGCGGGCACCAGCCAGCACCCATCTTTGGGACTACTTCCATCACCCAATCGACAATACTGTCGTTAGGGTTAAGCATTGCCAATTTGGATTTATTTTCCGAGCCGCCGCCTTTGGCCGCAATCTGGATATCGACAGTGTCGCCTGCAACCATTTCAATATGGGTAATGGCAGGTGTATTGTCTTTAGTGTTTTTACGCGCGCCGGCCGGATCATTGACAATAGAAGCCCGCAAGGTGTTTTCCGGATGCAGGTAAGCACGGCGCACACCTTCGTTCACCATTTCTGCAACTGTCATATCGCCTTCAAACTGCGTTTGCATGCCGACTTTCACAAAGGCAACCACAATGCCGGTATCCTGGCACAAGGGGCGCTTGCCTTCTGCGCACATCCGAGAATTCGTCAAAATCTGTGCAATCGCATCTTTCGCGGCAGGCGACTGCTCTTTTTCGTAAGCCACGGCCAAGGCCCGGATGTAATCTTCCGGGTGGTAGTAAGAGATATATTGCAAGGCGTCTGCAATACTCTCGATAAAATCCTGGGTCTTGATCAGGGCCATGGTTTTTCGATATAGGTGTTCTTGAAATGATTGTTATTGTTAGCGGGCGTTGCTTTTCATGTAGGCAATCGCCGGTCCAACATCTTTACGTAGAATTTTACCATTTTTAGTGCGTGGAAATTCCTTAGCCAGGTAAACCGTTTTCGGTGTTTTGTAAGCGGCCAGGTGTTGCTTGCCAAAGGCGATCAGTTCATCTGCCTGCACTTCACACTCCGGCTTAGGTATCACATAGATCACCACCAGCAATTTGTCTTTCTCAATCTCTTCACCAATCGCGGCACAATCCGCCACGGCAGGATGGCCTTTGTAAACCCGCTCAATCTCGTAAGGCGAGACGCGGTAGCCAAAGCTCTTGATGATGTCATCCTTGCGCCCCAGGAACCAGATGTAGCCATCAGCGTCGTATTTAGCATAGTCACCGGTGAAGAAATAACCATCATGTTTGTATTTGACGGTTTCTTCCGGCAGATTCCAATAACTCAGGAATAGCCCTGGATCAGACTCAGGCACACAAATCATGCCCTCTTCACCTGCAGCGACCGGTTCCCGTGTTTCCGGATTCAACAAGACCAGATCATGCCCAGGCTGCGGAAAACCAGCCGATCCCGCGCGTATGGGCCGGTAAATACTTTGCGACAAGTAATAGGAAAACTCGCTCATACCCACCGCCTCATAGATATCCAGCCCAAAACGTTCACGCCATTGCACCAACACTTCATCGGACAAATGCTCACCAGCGCTCATATAGTGGCGAACGCTTGGAATATCCGCTTGTGTAGCGGTGGTTTTCTGCAATAACTGGCGATAAATCGTTGGTACACCGATAAAAATGGTCGCTTTATGCTTGGCAATCAAGTCCAGCCATTTTTGTGCGTCGTTTTTACCTTCATGCACAATCACGGTTTTACCCAGATACAAAGGATCCATCAGGCCGGTGCCTAACACATAAGTCCAGTTGAATTTGCCGGAATGCATAATGCGGTCTTGCAACTGGTCACTGTAATTAAACCAGTAATCTGCTGCTGGCTGGCGCCCAAGCAAGGCACGGTGCGCGTGTAACACGCCTTTAGGATAACCAGTCGTGCCTGAGGTATAGACCAGGTAAGCAGGGTCTTCAGCGCGCGTAGCATAAGCAGCCTGTGCTTCTGTGGCTTCAGCCAAAGCGGTTTGTAATGACAATACATTGACAACAGTTGAAGCAACTGCCTCATCAGTCAATTGTGTCAGCAGAATATGCTTGAGGTTAGGCGTCTGTGCGATATTTTCCTGCATTTTGGCAGACATGGTTGCCCAGGCAGCAGCATCCGTGACCAAGACGACAGCTCCTGAATCCTTAGCTAAATAAGCGACTTCTTCAGCAGTTAACAACGTCGATGTCGGCACCGAAATCGCTCCGGTTTTCATTGCCCCCAAAAAGGCTATCGGATAATCCAGGCTATTTGGCAAACGAATCAGGATGCGATCCCCTGCGGTAACACCAAGGTCACGCAACACTTGCGCAAACCTGTCAGTCTGCTCCGCCAGTTCAGCAAACGTAATCGTGCTGGTACCGAAGGTATCATCCTCCACAATCATGGCAATCTCGCCAGCCTTGGCAGTTCCCAAATGGCGGTCGCTACAAGCGACGCCAATATTGAACAGCTCGGGGATATCCCATTGCCATTGTGGATAAGGTGCTAACTGTGTCATCTCAAAACCTTTCCTGAATCTCTAAGCGTGCAGGGTTGGTATCACGCGTCATACGCATTTCTTTTGGAAATGCCTTTTAAATAATCATCACTCCTATCAATGAGCGAGCGGGATGAAGCACAAGACGCACGGCACGCAGAAACCGGAATGTACTCGAGTACATGAGGATTTCGAGTACCGCGCAACGCCGTGATTCGCCAGCGCAGCCATTGATTAAAGCAGAATGCCGTAGGGCCAGTTCTGGCGTACTACTTGCGCCGGCATCAATTGCAGTACATGCAAAGCAAACTCCATATCACTGGTCTTCAACGCCCTTAATGCATGCGCCCGCAACAATGTCTGCAAGGCCTTACCAAACATAGGTGGATCCAGCATTTCACCATCAAACTTGATTGCGCCACCCAGTAAAGCATCCGCTTCAATCGCTGCCTTTAAAATCGCCACTTTCTGGTTAATTTCAGTAGGTGATGGCGTGTAGGCGGTTTTGCATAAATGAATATGGCCAGGATGTATCACCTGCTTACCGGTCAGGCCCATCGCGGCTTCCTGGCAAGCATGCTTGTACACCACTCGCGACTCGTTATCACCATGCAGGTCCAGCCAGCGGCGCACATCATGTGGCTCAACAAACTTGTCCGGCATGATATTGCTGCCTATTAATGTTTCCACGCCGCCAATCACCCCTTTACCGGCAATCCTGGCTTCAAAAATCATCTGGTTGATAAAGTAAAACAGCTCCTCTATCCAGTGTTCCGGCGTGATGTGTATGCCCAGTGCTTTGGAGAAGTCATGGATACCGAATACCACATGTTTTACCGTGTCGTACTGCATCAAGTCAGGCGCGATTTTGAGCGATTTCGGATGCTCGATAATCGGCTGGATGGTGATGTGTGGGTTAATGCTGATCAGGAAACTGGATAAGTCGCGTACTTCTGCTGCGCCATAGGACTCCCCTGCTTTAGCCAGCATCACGACATCGATATACTCGCCCATGTCGCGCACCAGTTTCATGTCCTCTTCATACTCATCAGTACGGAAAGAATTGGCACGAATCGCAATTGTCACGCGCTCGTTAACTTTACGCAGCTTTGGCAGTTCCTGACGTAATAAAGTCCGGCTCATTTCCTTCTGTCTACAGCCATCTTCCAGGTCAAAAATCAGGGTGTGCGCATTGGTGAAATGGGCATGCTTGACCATACGGTTAGCTGCCTGTTCCATATCTTCATAAATACCCAGGCTGGGCGCATATTTCACCGGCGGATAATATAACTGGATCCCTGGCCAGTAGTCACCCAAAGCGCTGGCGTCCAGCGCGATTGGCTCTTCCCCCATATGCTGAATCATGCAGTTTCCTGTTCTGCCGATGGCCGGCTTTCCCTTAATTTCTGCAACACGGCTGTGTACTCTTTAGCCAGTGATTTTGTGGCTGATGCTTGAGTTTTTACCTCTTGTATCAACTCCCAGAACACGTTGTCCGGCAATTCCAGGAGCGTATCCAGCTGTGCCATTTCTGCGAGGGTCAGTCCATTAAAATGTTCGCTGACAAAGCGCTGCAATACGATGTCCAGTTCCAGCATGCCACGGCGGCAGCGCCAGGCCAGTCGTCGTTGTTCTGCCTCTCGTAAGATTTCCGCATTCAACATGTCCACTCCTTAAAGCACTTTGATACCAAAGATTTTCTTGCCCGGCGCATCCTGCTTGTGCGCTTTAACATTCTCGATTTTCAAATCCTTGATGGCTGCAATCGCGGCATTCGGATTGAGTTTTTTCGGGCAGACATCGGTACAGTTCATGATGTTATGGCAGCGGTATAAACGGTAAGGGTCTTCCAGGTTTTCCAAACGCGCTTCCTGCTCCTGATCGCGGCTATCAGCAATAAAACGATAGGCTTGCAATAATCCGGCCGGGCCCACAAATTTATCCGGATTCCACCAGAAACTGGGACATGAGGTGGTACAGGCTCCACATAAAATACATTCATACAGGCCATCCAACTTGGCGCGGTCTTCAGGGCTTTGCAGGCGCTCGGTTTCCGGCGGTGACTCGTGATTTTGCAGATAGGGCATCACCGAGTTGTAGTGCTCAAAAAACTGCGTCATATCGACCACCAGATCGCGGATCACCGGCAAGCCCGGCATAGGGCGCAACACTACCGGCTCCTGCAAATCTTCCAGCTTGGTAATACAGGCCAGTCCGTTTTTGCCATTGATATTCATGGCATCACTTCCGCATACGCCTTCGCGGCACGATTTACGCATACTCAACGTATCATCCAGCGCTTTCACACGCATGAGTGCGTCCAGCAGCATCTGGTCGCTGTCTTCCAGTGCAATATCGTAATCCTGCATGTAAGGCTTTTTGTCTACGTCCGGATTAAACCGGTAGATGGAGAAGCGCATATCAATACACCCTTTTCTTCAACGCAAATGTTTCAACGCTCAGCGGCTGCAAGCGCACCGGTTTATAAATCAGCTTTTGTTCACTGGCAAAATATAGTGAATGCGTTAACCATTTAGTATCATCGCGTTCCGGGAAATCTGCGCGCGCATGTGCGCCACGGCTTTCCTGTCGCGCATGTGCGGCACTCATGGTCGCCATTGCCACTTGCATCAGGTTATCAAGTTCGAGCGCTTCCACGCGGGCGGTATTGAATACTTTGCTCTTGTCTGTGATACGCAGATGCGCTGCCTGCCTGGCGACTTGTTCAATCGCACTGACACCAGTTTCCAGTAATTCCGGAAAGCGGAATACGCCACAATGTTTTTGCATCACCTGGCGCATGGCGTGCCCGGTGTCGGCTACATTCTCTCCGGCTAAATGACTTTCCAGGCGGTGCACGCGTGCCAGGGTGGCTTCTTCTGCATTGGCTGGCAAAGGTTTGTGTGTTTGGCTGCTAGCAATATCTGCCGCCATTTTGTCGCCAGCGGCCTTGCCGAAGACCACCAGGTCCAGCAATGAATTAGAACCCAGGCGGTTGGCACCATGCACCGATACACAGGCACATTCCCCCACCGCATACAGGCCATTGACCACGCGTTCAGATTCGCCATCGTGGATCACTACCTGGCCATCCAGGTTAGTTGGAATCCCGCCCATCATATAGTGTGCGGTCGGCACGACCGGAATAGGAGCGACAGTCGGGTCTACCCCGGCAAAGGTTTTGGCGATTTCGCGGATACCCGGCAGACGTTTATTGATAATGTCTTCGCCCAGATGGTCCAGTTTAAGGTAGACAGCGTCTTTATATTTGCCTACACCGCGACCGTCTTTGATTTCAGTCGCCATTGCACGTGCAACCACATCCCGGCTGGCGAGGTCTTTGGCGGTTGGCGCGTAACGCTCCATAAAGCGCTCACCTTCACTGTTAACCAGGTAACCGCCCTCGCCACGTACGCCCTCAGTGATCAGCACACCGGCATTGAGTACACCAGTCGGGTGAAACTGCCAGAACTCCATATCCTGCAACGGCAAGCCTGCCCGCGCCGCCATCCCCAGGCCATCGCCGGTATTGATAAACGCATTGGTGCTGGCCTGGAAAATACGGCCCCCACCGCCGGTAGCCAGCATGGTTGCCTTGGCATGAATGACATGGATATCACCGGTTTCTATTTCCAGGGCGATGACGCCCAGTACATCGCCATCAATGTCACGGATAAGATCCAGTGCGAACCATTCGATTAAAAACTGGGTATTGGCTTTGACATTTCGTTGGTACAAGGTATGCAGCATGGCGTGCCCGGTACGGTCAGCCACGGCACAGGTACGGGAAATCGGCTGTTCGCCGAAGTTACGCGTCATGCCGCCAAACGGGCGCTGGAAGATACGGCCATTCTCCAGCCGGTCAAACGGCATGCCAAAATGTTCGAGCTCAATAATCGCCTTGGCGGCATTGCGGCACATAAACTCGATGGCATCCTGGTCGCCTAGGTAATCAGAACCTTTGATCGTGTCATACATATGCCACAGCCAATTGTCATCAGAGACATTACCCAAAGCTGCCGCAATGCCGCCTTGTGCTGCCACCGTATGCGACCGGGTAGGAAACACTTTGGATAGCACAGCGACATCTGCACCAGACTCAGCCAGCTGTAACGCGGCGCGCAAGCCGGCACCACCACCACCGATGATGACGGCATCTACCTTGTGATGCTGAATATTACTTGCAGTCATATTGTTAACCCAGTCATGCCATCACCTTAAAACTTCATTGCAAACAAAATCCATACCACTGCTAATGCGTTCCCGCACACAGCGAGATTGACTACCCATTGCAACACCACCCGAATACCTAAATGCGGTACGTAGTCACGCAATACATCTCGTACGCCCAGCCAGGCATGCAGCAACATACAGATAAAAAACCAAACACTGAGCAAACGCCACCACCAAGGTGCAAATACAGCCACCCAGCCGGCGTAATCATGCGGTGCCAGCCATAACACACGCATACAAAACAGCAGTAAACCCGCCACCATGGACAATGCACACAAGCGCTGTGTCAACCACAGCCGCATACCAGGGTACTTTGCGGTCAGCAGTTCAAAAAGCATGGCTGAGACTCAATCTGCAAAAAGAATATTCCAAACTTATTTCCAGATAGCGAATATCACAAACAACATGGTCGCCACCACCAAACCCAATACCACGCGGCTGGAGAATCTTGCTTTTTGCAAAGTAGTCATCCAGTGCACGTCCATTGCCAAATGCCGGAGACCAGCGTAAAAATGATGAAAGAAAGCCCAGGCCAAACCAGTCAACAGCAGCTTTACCGGCCATTGCTGCAACTGCATGGATACAGTGGAGTAACCTTGCTCATTGCGCAACGAGAGATACAGTGCCCATAACATCAACGGCTGTATCAGAAACAGCACTACGCCACTGGCCCTATGCATAATCGACACCACCGCATTGACTGGCAAACGAATGGTGAACAGATTGAGGTTTTTGGGCCGTTGTTTTTTTGGTTTTTTAACAATCATACTGTCTTCATTTACCTGATTTGGCCGCCTGCGCCACAGCGCCAGCGACAAACTCCATTAGCCGCGGATCAAATGGTTTAGGGATAATGTAATCCTTACCGAATGAGAGTGATTTCAACTGGTAAGCATCCAGCACCTGTTGCGGCACCGGCTCACGTGCCAGCGCGCTTAATGCTTTAGCGGCCGCGACTTTCATTTCTTCTGTAATCTGTTTCGCTTGTGCATTAAGCGCGCCGCGGAAGAGATAAGGGAAACACAAGGCATTGTTTACCTGGTTGGGAAAATCACTGCGGCCGGTCGCCATGATAACGTCATCGCGTAGTGCAAATACCTGGTCAGGCAAGATTTCAGGATCCGGATTCGCCAGTGCAAAGATCACAGGCTTTGCCGCCATCTCGGTAACCAGTGCTGGCGGCAGGCCATTTTTAGCGGATACGCCAATAAATACATCGGCACCGGATATGACATCTGCCAGGGTTTTGGCATCTGTTGGCGCAACGGCCAACTCATGATTATTATCATGCAAATCATCACGTGAAGTATCCAGCACCCCTTTGCGATCAACCATGATGATATTTGTCGCGCCCATTAACTTAAGCAATTTCGCACAAGAACAACCAGCCGCGCCTGCGCCTAAAAACACTATTTTGACGTTAGGCAAAGCTTTGCTCTGTAATTCAAGGGCATTCAGCAATGCTGCCGCAACAATGACTGCAGTGCCATGCTGGTCGTCATGAAATACCGGAATATCCAGGCGTTTTTTCAACTCATTTTCAATATAGAAACAGTGCGGTGCTGCAATATCCTCAAGGTTAATGCCCCCAAACGTAGGGGCAATATTTACTACTGTCTGGATAAAATCATCCGGCGTTGCTGCATTCACTTCTATATCAAACACATCAATCCCGGCAAAACGCTTGAACAATACGGCTTTTCCTTCCATCACCGGCTTGCCTGCGAGTGCGCCCACATTGCCGAGTCCCAGCACCGCCGTGCCATCGGTAATCACGGCAATCAAGTTACCCTTATTGGTATATTTGTAAGCATTGGCTGGGTCCGCCTCGATTTCACGCACCGGCTCGGCTACACCAGGCGTATAAGCCAGTGACAAATCCTGCTGGGTGGCGCATGGTTTGGACGATTCAACGCTCAGTTTTCCCGGCTTGGGGAACTGATGGTAATCCAGTGCGCGTTTTTTTAAATCGTCCATTGATTTTTCCTTAATATGGCCCTGGCTTTATTAATAAAATGATTTAAAAATTTCAGCAGCAAGGCGAATGAGCGCAGACAGTGCGAATAGCACGGCCAGCGAAATTCAACACAGCTAATGAATAATTTTTAATCATTCCAACTCACTCATATAGTGGTGATCATCAGTAAGACACAACCCGAACCGCCACTCCATAGGTTTGTCGCCATAAGTAAACGACACCCGCTCAATACTCAGTAGTGGATACCCCTCTTTCAAACCCAGCGCTTTCGCAACTTCAGCATCTGCTGCCACTGCTTTAATGCGTTCTTCCGCCCGTATCATGCGAATGCCAAATTGTGACTCGTACATGCTATACATAGAGCCATTGCTTTCTTCAACCTTGGCTCGGTTCAGGCCTTTGAATGGGGCAGCTGGCACCACAATATGGTCATAAATCAGGGGGCGACCGGAAAACGTCAACAGACGCTTTACTTCAATAGTGGTTGCACCAGCCTTGATTTCTAATACTTTGCCGATATGCGCGTTGGCTTTACTCTTGATACAGGAGAGAAACTCGTTTTGCAGCAACTCTTTCTGGCCATTTTCTGCCGTCAACCGCAAAAAACGCAATTTCACGTCATCCTGGTTATGAGTAGCGACAAACGTGCCTTTGCCCTGGCGGCGAATCAGGATATTTTCCGTCGCCAGACTATCAATGGCTTTACGCACCGTGCCCTGGCTTACTTTATAGCGCTGTGCCAGGTCGATCTCGCTGGGGATCATATCACCCGGGCGCCATTCACCGCCTATCAGACTTTGCGTAATCAACACCTTAATCTGATCATATAAGGGTCTGTAACTCGCCGATGCAAACTGCTTATCCATCATTGGTAAACGCTCCAGGTAAACGCTATATTCATTTTCTGATATGCGAAAAACTTCATTCCGCCATGCTTAATTAATTTATACCACAGACAAAACTCAGATGTCCACTGTTTTATATCTTATATAAGACATAAGATATTCATTGACAGACAAAATTTTATCATCAATAATTCAGTGAAATCTCCTTAACAAGGAAAAATAATGCCCTATCCACTCAGACCCAGACGCTCCATGTTGTATGTGCCAGGATGCAATACGCACTACCTGGAACGTGCACGCACACTGGCGGCGGATTCAGTCATCCTGGACCTGGGCGACCCGATCCTGATCGATGCCAAACTGCAATCGCGTGAAAATGTGGTTCAGGCTGTCAAACAGGGTGGTTACGGCAAACGAGAAGTTGTCATCCGAGTCAACGACCTGGATTCAATCTGGGGTCACGATGACATCCAGGCCGTGGCTAATGTTGGCGCCGATGCCATCCTGTTTCCTAATATAGAATCCCGTGAAGATGTATTGCGGGCGCAACAATTACTGGACGCCGCCGGTGGCAAAGACGTGCCCATGATGGTGATGATAGAAAGCCCGCTGGCGGTATTGAATGCCAAGGAAATCGCCGCTGCTTCCGAACGTGTGATCTGTATGGTGATGGCCACCTCAGACCTGATTTCGCAGTTACATGCACGTGTCACGCACGAGCGTTCTGCTATCCTGACTTCATTATCCCTGGTAATCCTTGCCGCACGTGCTTATGGTAAAGGCGTCATTGATGGCATTACCAGCGATTTCAAGAATATGCATTCATTTGAATACGCCTGTCGCATAGGCCGGGATATCGGCATGGATGGCAAGTCCCTGGTACACCCGGCGCAGATAGCTTATTGCAATGACGCTTACACTCCACAACGCAGCGAAGTTGAACATGCGCGCCTGATTATTAAAGCCTTGAAAGAAGCCAATGAAGCGGGCCGAGGTACTGTGGTAGTTAACGATAAACTGGTTGAGCATCACCATATCAAAGCAGCCCAACGATTAATTCAGCTTGCAGAAGCCATCAGCGAACTGGAAGAAGAGTTTATTTAATGCTTAACCCTACTGAAAAATTTTAAAGGAGGACACCATGCAAAGCAAAATTTCTGCAGGCCGTTTCTTCGAAGACTTCAAACTGCACGAAGTCATCCAGCACGCGACCCCTCGCACTATTACTGCAGGAGATAGCGCGCTTTATATCGCGCTGACCGGTGCGCGCAACCCGCTGCATTGCTGTGAGCCACTGGCGCAGGCATTAGGCTATCCGACAACGCCGATTGATGACTTACTGGCTTTTCATATCGCTTTTGGTAAAACAGTGCCGGATGTGTCAGTCAATGCGGTTGCCAATCTGGGCTATGCTGATGTGCGCTTTCTGCAGCCAGTCTATGTAGGCGACACACTCGCAACTTCCAGCGAGGTGATAGGCCTGAAACAAAATTCCAGCGGTAAAAATGGCGTGGTCTGGGTACGTTCCACCACTGTCAACCAGCATCAACAACCTGTGCTTAGCTGGGTACGCTGGGTCATGGTACAAAAAAAGAATCATGAGGCCCCTGCCCCGGAAACCACTATTCCAGAATTGCCGGAATTTGTCGCCGCTGAATCATTGGCTTTGCCCACTAACTTCAAGTTGCAAAATGACCTGGGCGTCGCCACCGGTGGCAAATACTGGTGGGATGACTACGAGGTGGGAGAATGTATGCGCCATCCTTCCGGCCTGACTATCAATGAGACCGACCATACCCTGGCCACGCACTTATACCAGAATAATGCCCGCCTGCATTTTGACGCGCACCTGATGAAAAGCACACCGCAAGGCAAGCGCCTGGTCTATGGCGGCGTGGTGATTTCGGCATGTCGGGCACTGAGTTACGAAGGACTGGAAAATGCCATTTCCATTCTGGCGATCAATGGCGGTACTCATGCCAATCCGAGTTATGCCGGTGACACCATTTACTGCCTGACCAAGGTATTGGACAAATGGCCCCTGCCCTATCCGGAACTGGGTGCATTACGCTTGCGTATGGTGGGTGTCAAGAATATGCCGCCGACCACACTGGAGAATATCAAAACCACACAGGGCTACCATCCGCATGTGGTGCTCGATCTCGATTACACAGTACTTATTCCACGGAAAGGAAATTGATGATGGCGGTCCATCCAAATCAGGCTTTGTTTGGCGGTGAAAAACCCTTTCCCGTGATCCCGGCCTGTGAACATTTTGCCGGCAGTGAAAAACTGATTTTAAAAGCATTGTCCTTGCAGGACCCGGCGAACCCAAATGGCGCAGGCCCGGTATTCGATATCACTTGCGATTGCGAAGATGGCGCTGCCAGTGGCCAGGAACAAGCACATGCAGAAATGATAGTGCGTATCCTGAATTCTGAAGCCAACCAGCACAAGATGGCGGGCGCGCGTATCCATGACTACACGCATCCGCACTGGAAAAAAGATATTGATATCCTGGTTGGTGGTGCCGGCCAGGTATTGAGCTACCTGACGATCCCCAAATGCACGGATATTAGCCAGGCACAGGAAATGATTGCCTATATTCAGCAGGTTGCCAAACAGCACGGCATAGCGCGTGAAATTCCCGTACATTTGCTGATTGAAACACATGGCGCCCTGCGCCAGGTGCATGAGATCGCGCAACTGCCGTGGTTACAGGTACTGGATTTCGGTTTAATGGATTTTGTCAGTGCCCATAACGGTGCGATTCCGGCCACCGCCATGCGTAGTCCGGGGCAGTTTGACCATCAATTGCTTGCACGCGCCAAAAGCGAAGTCGTTTCCGCCGCGCTGGCAAATGGGGTAGTGCCTGCGCATAACGTCACCCTTGATTTAAAAAATGCGGAAGTGACTTACAGCGATGCCTATCGCGCCCGCAATGAATTCGGGTTCATGCGTATGTGGAGTATTTACCCGACGCAGATCCAGGCCATTGTCGACGCCATGAAACCTAACTTTGACGAAGTCAGTGATGCGGCCAATATCCTGCTTACGGCACAAGCCGCTGATTGGGGCCCGATTCAGTACGCCGGGGAATTACACGACCGCGCCACCTACCGATACTTCTGGGAGGTGTTGCAGAAAGCCAAGCAAACCGGCGTAGCTATGCCAGCTGAAGCTGAAACAGCTTTTTTCTAACCCCGGCAAACAGGAAAACTTGATCATGATTCAATCTCTTACGCCAGGTGCACGCTTCCGTGCTGCGCTGGCGACAGAACAGCCGTTACAAATCATAGGTGCCATTAATGCCTATCACGCCATGCTGGCGACACAGAGCGGCTTTAAAGCCATTTACCTGTCTGGTGGCGGTGTAGCGGCCGGTTCGCTTGGTTTGCCGGATTTAGGTATTTCCACGCTGGAAGATGTGCTGATTGATGTCCGTCGTATCACTGACGCGGTGGAGACGCCATTATTGGTAGATATTGATACCGGGTTTGGCGGTGCTTTCAATATTGCCCGTACCATTAAAAGCGTGGCTAAAGCCGGTGCGGCTGCAGTGCATATTGAAGACCAGGTCAGCGCCAAACGTTGCGGACACAGGCCCAACAAGGCCATCGTCAGCCTGGATGAAATGGTAGACCGCGTAAAAGCAGCAGTGGATGCCAAACCTTATGATGATTTTGTGGTGATGGCACGTACCGATGCTTTAGCGGTGGAAGGGCTGCAATCAGCCATAGATCGCGCGAGTGCTTGTGTAGAAGCCGGTGCCGATATGATTTTTCCGGAAGCCATGACCGACTTGAAGATGTACCAGCAATTTGTTGAAGCGGTCAAAGTGCCGGTACTGGCGAATATCACCGAATTTGGCGCGACGCCATTGTTTACGGTAGATGAATTGGCAACGGCAGGCGTGGGCATGGTGCTATATCCACTCTCTGCTTTCCGCGCCATGAACCAGGCAGCCCTCACCGTCTATCAGGGTGTGCGCAAGGATGGCACACAGAAAAACGTACTGGACCTGATGCAAACGCGTGCTGACCTGTATACCCATCTCGGTTATCACGCCTTTGAAGAAAAACTCGACGCCCTTTTCAAGCAATAAGGGCTCTTGGAGATCATGATGAATACACCTACTGATTTAAACACGTCTACGGAAGCACCCAAACGCAAGAAAGGTGTTGCCCTGGCAGGTGTCGCGGCTGGCACAACAGCTATTTGCACCGTTGGCCATAGTGGCAATGATTTACACTACCGCGGTTACGATATTATCGAGCTGGCAACACATGCTACCTTTGAAGAAGTCGCCTACTTGCTGATTTACGGCGAGCTGCCCACCCAGGCACAACTCACGCAATATCATCAAAAGCTCAAAAAGCTGCGCGGCCTGCCCAGTGCACTGAAAGCCGTACTGGAACAGATTCCTGCCGATGCGCACCCTATGGATGTCATGCGCACTGGCTGCTCCATGCTAGGCACGCTGGAACCGGAAGCTACAGACCGAAATACCGAAGGCGCACAAGCACTTGGTGACAGGCTGATTGCCTGTTTCGGTTCTATTCTGGTGTACTGGTATCACTTCAGCCAGAGCGGTACGCGCATTGAGGTAGAAACCGATGATGACTCGATTGCCGCACATTTCCTGCATATCCTGCACGGAAAAAAACCTTCTGAACTGCATATTAAAGCCATGAATACATCCCTGGTACTGTATGCGGAACATGAGTTCAATGCTTCCACATTTACCGCGCGGGTGATTGCCGGCACCTTGTCTGACCTGTATTCCTGTGTCACGGGTGCGATTGGCGCCTTGCGTGGACCCAAACATGGCGGTGCCAATGAAGCGGCAATGGAAATCATAGAGCGCTACAACAATCCGGATGAAGCCGAGGCTGACATCATGGCGCGCATGGCGCGTAAGGAAATCATTATTGGTTTTGGGCATCCGGTTTATACCATCGCCGACCCAAGGAATGAATCCATCAAGGAAGTCAGCCGCTCACTGGGAGAAGACGCTGGCAATCTGAAACTTTTCGATATTTCTGCCCGCATTGAAGAAACCATGTGGCGTGAAAAGAAAATGTTCCCCAACCTGGACTGGTACAGCGCTTCCAGCTATCACATGATGGGCATTCCTACCGGCATGTTTACGCCTATCTTTGTGATCTCCCGCACCACCGGTTGGGTTGCACACTCCATTGAACAGCGTATTGATAACAAAATTATTCGCCCTAATGCGGAATATAACGGGCCGGATAACAGGCCTTTTGTTCCTATTAAACAGCGTTAATCACGCACTTTTGACCTGCATCTTTAGTTCTTCCCGTTGCTTTAACACATAAAGCATCAAGACCAAGGTGCGTCAAAATTTAAATATTAACGAATCACAAGCAGCAATTGATTCACTTTTAACCTATTGATAAAGGTAATAACTATGTCAGCCCATATTTCTAATGTACGCCCGGATCCGGATCAGGTGATTGTCGATATCGCCAATTACGTGGCAGATTTTGAGATTGACTCTGCCGAAGCTTACGATACAGCGCGTAACTGCCTGATGGATACACTGGGTTGCGGGTTTGAAGCATTAGATTATCCAGCGTGTACCAAATTGCTGGGGCCAGTGATTACCGGCACAATAGTACCTAACGGTGCAAAAGTACCAGGCACGTCCTACCAGTTGGACCCGATTCTGGCGGCATTCAATATTGGCGCCATGATCCGCTGGCTGGATTTCAATGATACCTGGCTGGCCGCCGAGTGGGGACATCCTTCCGATAATCTAGGCGGCATACTGGCCTCAGCAGATTATATTTCACGCAAAAATGTAGCTGAAGGCAAGGCTCCGCTAACCATGAAGGAGGTGCTGACAGCAATGATCAAGGCGCACGAAATCCAGGGTGTACTGGCGCTGGAAAACAGCTTTAACCGCGTAGGGCTGGACCACGTTATCCTGGTCAAGATTGCTTCTACCGCTGTGGTCACCAAACTGCTTGGTGGTAACAAGCAAGATATCATCAATGCTGTTTCCAACGCGTTTGTCGATGGCCAGAGCCTGCGCACTTACAGACATAGCCCGAATACAGGCTCTCGTAAATCCTGGGCTGCCGGTGATGCCACCTCTCGTGCGGTGCGCCTGGCCTGGATGACGCTGCAAGGTGAAATGGGCTATCCAAGTGCGCTCACCGCCAAAACCTGGGGTTTCTATGATGTGTTGTTTAAAGGTAATGCTTTTAAATTCCAGCGTCCATACGGGAGCTATGTCATGGAGCAAGTGCTGTTCAAGATTTCTTTTCCAGCAGAATTTCATGCACAAACCGCTGTGGAAAGTGCTTTCCAGTTAAATAAAGAAGTTGGAAACCGTCTGCAATCCCTGGACGATATCAGTAATATTGAAAAAATCGTCATCACCACACATGAATCAGCCATACGTATTATTGATAAATCGGGCCCGATGAATAACCCTGCTGACCGCGACCACTGCATCCAATACATGGCTGCAGTTGGCTTGTTGAAAGGTAAGCTGACAGCTTTGGACTACGAAGATGAAGCAGCTGCTGATCCTCGTATCGATGCCTTGCGCGATAAAATGACTTGTGTGGAAAAAGCTGAATACACGCGCGATTACCTGGACCCGGAAAAACGCTCAATCGCCAATGCCATCCAGATCTTTTTTAAAGACGGTACTCAATCCAGCAATATTGCCGTTGAGTACCCGATTGGTCATCGTCGCCGTCGGGAAGAAGGTATCCCCGAATTAGTGAAGAAATTCAAGGTGAATCTGGCTCGTCGGTTTGATGAAAAAAAACAATCGGAAATATTAACGCTTTGCCAAGACCAGAAAGCACTGGAAAAAACCTCCGTTCACCAATTTGTAGATATGCTGGCACTTTAGACTCAACTGCATTTAATTTAACCAGGGCACATTTGTGCCCTTTTCTTATTCGATCAACGCTTCTTTTGGAATATTGTTATTCCAATTCAGAAATAAAAAAAGCGACCCGAAGGTCGCTTTTTTTATTTCAACTACATTAATTACTGATCAACAATCAACTTTTGTTGTGCTAACAGGCTATTGATAATCGCTGCATCACTGCTTTGACCGGTAGTAATATCGACACCATTCAACACGATCTGCTGAGTAGTATTGCCGCTGCTAAAGCTTCCTGACACATTGTGTGCATCATTGGCAAAACCACCATTCGAACTGATATGAACAATGGTATCGCTACCTGATTTTTCAAAGTGCAGGTAGTTCTGCAGATTGCCCGGATTCTCGCCTTGTAACAAATCACGGATATCCAGCACATCACCACCTTGTGATGGGGCTGCCTTGTTGAAATCAGTGATAGTGTCACGTGCAGGGTTGCCCGCTACACCATCATCACCACGATCCCATTTGAAGACATCCACGCCTGCACCGCCAGTCAGAGTATCGTTACCTTTACCACCAATCAGGATGTCGTTACCGTCACCGCCATTCAAGGTATCGTTACCGGCACCACCGCGCAGGATATCGTTACCAGCACCGCCGTTCAGTGTATCGTTACCACCTAAACCGTAAATGATATCGTTTCCTGAAGTACCGTTAAGCTGGGTATCATTTCCGCTGGTGCCACTAATGATTCCGCTATTACCGCTAGTCAACAGATCAATATTGATCAGGTTGGCTGAAGATGCACTGTCACTTAGATTGGTGCTGTCTGTCGCACTAATCTTGAAGCTATCCAGCACATTCACACCAATAGTGTTATCTGTTCTGATGGTAGACAAGAATTCATTCAGCTTCAGGTTATCGATGGTACCGCCATCTAGAGCAGTCACTTCCAGCTTACCACTGCCTCCTAGTACATTAAGGAAGCCATTATCTTGTGCATAAGTCACTTTCAAGCCTAGCTCACTTGCAACAGCAGAAGAGTAGTTCAGGAAAGCGCCACTCAGTGCAATCAATGCGCTGTAAGTAATAGTGACATTATTGATGTTGTTATTCACATCGCTGGCACTGAATCCTTGTCTGCTGGAGAAGTTCAGCAGATCAACATTCAACAAGCCTGGGATGGTCAACAAACCAGCAGAATTGATACCGGTGCTTACATCAGGCGCAACTTGTGGAACGGCATTGATCTTAGTCACATTGATGCTCAATGTAGCAGAGCTGGTATCACCATCTCTGTCACTCAATGTGTATTTGAAGTCAGCCACACCGGAAACACTGGTGTTTTTAGGTGTGAAGACAAACGTGCCATCATCCATGTCTAAAACCAATGACCCTTTGCTGGTGGTAATTGTCAGTTTGTGACTTGCAGAATCATAAGTACTGTTGTTAGTACCGTTTACAGTAATTGCACCTGTCGTTGCATTGAATGTGTAAGTACTACCATCCACTACCACTGATTTCACATAGCCACCATCTGCACCGAAACCACCGTTAGTCACCAAGCTGCCAGAAATAGAAGCTGCAACTGTTTGGCTCAACACACCATCGAGCTGGTCAAAATTAGTCACTTTGACACCACCGGTATTCACACCAGCCTGACCATCGTATGCAATTGGGTCCAGCTGTGATGTAGAGGTGTTTTGGCCTAAACCAAGCGCATATGACTTGATGTTATAAGTTTCCAGGAATTGAATCCATGCTCTTTCTTCAGCCGCTTGGATACCAGCGTCAGCAGAAGATGCATTCTCGTTACCGCTTAGGTCACTAGTACCACCCAACCCACGGTTAGGCTCACCATCTGTAAAAAAGTAAGACACAGTCTGTGCATTATCCAATTTACCAGGAGAACCATAAGCATTGATTGCTGTTTCAAGGGCTGAATCATAGTTTGTATTGCCATTGGCAGACAAAGTGTTCAAGAGAGTGTTAGCTTCAGCAACAGTCAACCAGGTTGTCCCTAATTGTCTCGTTTGCGCATCGCCAGCAAACACAACCAAGGCAACTTTCACATCACCCAGATCATCATAGCTTGCCAACAGCGTCTTGATTGACTGAATAGCACTTGCCAAACGAGTCTGGCCGCCCACACCATCTCTTCCACCCATACTGCCGGAAACGTCCAATGTAATCATGACATTGGTGTTTGCGGAGTTAGTTGCATAAACAGTCTGGTTGTTTGCAACAGGTGAATCATCCTCAATCGTTACCGGCAGGGTTGTGACTTGTGTCACACCATTGGCAACGACTTTGACACCAATCTCAGTTTTCAGAGTGTCTTCGGTCGTCGTAATAGGATGATCAATTGGTTTGCTTAATGTAACGTTATAGGCACCACTGTTGTTGATCGTTGCAGTCAGTACTTTCTCGCTACCTGCAAAACCGGTCAATGTTTTGCCATCTGCAGACAATGACCATGTCACAGTCACTCCACCGGAAGTTAGTGTGCCTGCCGTTGGCGCAGTCAGCGTCCATACAGCACCGCTACTGTTACTAGCATTCAAGCTGAACGAACCTGTGGCTACGGCTGAATCAGTAGTATCAGTGTTGCCAGCATTATCTTTGATACCGCCAGACAAACCTTCTTCAGAGACAGTGAACTTGCTGCCATTCACAACTGTGATACCACTATCGTTGTCAATGATGATACCGGTTGCTGATTTGCCACCAATGCTCAATGGCAGGGTTTCGTTTGGCTCAATCAATGTGTCATCAATAGTAGGCACAGTTACAGTGAAGCTGCTCACACCTGCCGGAACGGTGATAGTTCCGGTAACAGCATTGTAAGTAACGCCATTGCTGAACACGGCGGAGCCATAATCTGCGCTGGAAGCTGTACCGCCACCCAGGGTGTAGCTATAGGTTGTCGGTGCATTCGTGGCAGTGCTTAAAGTGACTGTGTAAACCAGATTATTACCTTCTTCAACAGACCCACCATTCGGACCAGCAGTGATAGTGTCTATCGTAGCCCTGTCATTATCAACAATCACACCAGTACCAGTCGCACCACCGATAGTCAGTGGCAGTGTCTCGTTCAGTTCAACRATRGTGTCATCAACTGTCGGCACTGTCACAGTGAAGCTGCTTACGCCTGCTGGTACAGTGATCGTTCCGGTAGCCGGATTGTAGGTAACGCCATTGCTAAATACGGCAGTACCATAATCGGCAGTTGACGCAGTTCCACCACCCAGGTTGTAAGTATATGTAGTAGGAACGTTGGTAGTTGCACTCAGGGTCACTGTATAAACCAGAGATGTGCCTTCAACAACGCTGTCGTCACCTGGGCCAGGCTGACCTGGTTCTACAGTCACAACAGTCGCTTTGTCATTATCAACAATCACACCAGTACCAGTCGCACCACCGAT
>NZ_LMQS01000004.1 GCF_001424665.1 Methylophilus sp. Leaf416 | reverse complement strand
GCATTTGTATTTTCTGAGGCTTCTACGCATTAAATGCGCTTCACCCAACTACAAACACCCACACTTATCAGTCATCCTAATTTTTAAAGAACAGGGCCACCAGGGCCTTCAACATCAACGCTTTGCGTTAACGAGGTGCGCATTATATAGGGCTGAGCTTTGCGGTCAACCCTTATTTTTCATTTTTACAATTTTGTTACAAATTGCCAAAATTAGCGTTTTAACCGGCTCAATATCAGGTTAATTTTAAAGCTGCTTTAAGTCGCTTCCATGATTGCGTCAACACATTGCCATCCAGCTGGTAATGTTTATGCAATGGCTGCTTAACTTCCCATTTCACTTTAAGCCCGGCAGGGAAAATGACAAAGTCCCCTTTGCCGAAAGAAACCGGCGCACCGCCTATAGGCGTTACAACGCATTCACCAGCCAGAATGTAGGCTTTTTCTTCTTCATGGAAGGTCCAGTCAAAAACAGATACTTCTTTTTGCCAGGTGGGCCACTTGGAAACGCCCAGGCTATTTAATTGTGTTTCGGCAGGATTATGTTGAACTTGAATTTGCATGAGCATTCCATCCATTGGGATAGTTAGGTAAAACGAGCATTTTATAGGAAGCAGATATTAAGCAGTAAAGTTGTTAAGTAGTAAAATAGCTTTTTTGTGATTCGGGTACGTGATGCGTATATCTTTGGACAAGGCGATCAAACTGTTAAAAGCGGGTGAGGTAGTCGCTATCCCAACAGAAACAGTCTATGGACTGGCAGCTGACGCGCGCAATGACCAGGCGATTGCCAAAATCTATGCGACTAAAGAGCGCCCTGCCAATAATCCGCTTATTGTGCACATTGCAGGAATAGATCAAATCACCGAATGGGCGAGCGACTTCCCGCCATTGGCGCAAAAACTGGCAACTGCATTCTGGCCAGGACCCTTTACCTTGGTATTACCAGCGCGAATCGACGTCCCGGTAACAGTGCGGGCAGGTGAGCCTACGGTAGCTTTACGCGTGCCATCCCACGTTATTTGCCTGCAGCTGTTAAGAGAGAGTGGGCTAGGGCTGGCAGCGCCTTCAGCTAACAAATATACCCAACTAAGCCCGACAACAGCAGCACATGTTGAATTCAGCCTGGGGGATGATATTCCGGTTTTAGATGGAGGCCCGTGCCAGGTAGGTATCGAATCCACCATTGTGAGTGTCAACGGTGATGACTGGGAATTATTGCGACCAGGCATGATTTCAGAAAGTGTAATTACACTGGTTGCTGGAAAACCTGCTCGCCACACATCTGACGAGAAACCGAAAGTACCAGGACAGCATTTATTGCATTACTCGCCGCGCACTCCGTGTATTCTATTTGATTCACGCCATGCACTTGATGAGTATGCTGCAACCGTACCTGCAGCAGCCGCTTTAATACTTGGCAACGAAAATCCAACAGACATCACTAAAAACACGCTCGCCCTGGCACTAAATCCTGTGTCTGCTGCCGAACAACTCTATGCTGCCTTGCATACATTAGATGCACTGCATGCGCCAGTGATACTCATTGAATCGCCACCGGACACGCCTGCCTGGGCTGCGCTGAGAGACAGACTGCACCGCGCAGCCTACCAGCCGCCAACTCAAAAGTGATTGAGTCTGCCAACCATGACTGGCACAATGCTAGGCACTCTAACCTTTAATGACCTTTAAACCACCTTACACACAATGAAGAACGCTTATCAATTTTTATTACTGGCTATGGTTTCAGCTTTTTTGTTTGGCTGCAAAAGTTTTGAAATGCCGCGTGTATTTGAGAAAGGCACCAGAGAAACGCCACGCTATGGCAAAGATGCCATCCATTATCAATGTGAAAACTTTCAATCTTTTGGCCTGAAGTTATCAAAAGATGGAGAAGATGCCTGGGTAATGCTGCCGGATCATGAAGTGGGTCTGGTGCGGGATGCCAAGGACAAACAACTTTATCATTATGGCACGATGGATTTACGTTTAAATGGTGACCAGACGACGCTGGATGATAGTGACCATTTGCATTTAAAAAACTGCAAACCTCAGCAAGATAGCTAATCTCAAAAAAACCCCGCCGGAGCGGGGTTTTTTACTTGAATTGAACTGGGCTCAATTACAAAGTAACGATACCACCCACTACGCCAAACACAGCGCCCAATACGTTGCCCAACACAGGACCAACTACCGGCAAACCAGTCAACAAACCTGAAACACTGTTCAACAAACCACCTACTAGACCCAATACGCCACCCAGTAACCCACCAACCAGTGGCAAACCGCTCACCAGAGCATTCAGGTTCAATGCTGCGCCACCAGAAACGACTTCGATCTCAGCTTTGTTTAATTCTTGAATTGCCATAACTTTCTCCACATTATTAAATTTTAGATACTCGGTCTTAATAGACGAGTGAAGCATTACTTTTAACTAAGTAATTTGGTCTTCCTAAAAGCATCAAAACAGGAAACCAAACAGGAATGTAAATAATTTTATTTAACTTGTAAACAATTTTCTTTATACATGTTAAATAATACTATTTATTGTAACTTAATTAGTGATTGCCCATAACCCTACACGCCCCATACTCGCTGCCAGTTTAAGCCTGACAGTGCGCCAGCTTGAGAGTGATTTAATATTTTGCTGCTTAGCGTTTGCCCAGGCATTCTGCGCATTCAACAACTCGATGATATTGCCGACGCCAGCGTTATATCTGCCTTGTGCTACGGCAAATGCCTCTCGGGAATTAGTGACCAACTCTTCCGAAGCACGTAAATTTTCGCGTTCGGAAACCAGCGCATGGTAACTTTTCCAGACTTCCAGCGTCACTTGCTGGATAACGCGCTTTAACTCGCTCGCGCGAACTTGCGATTCGGCATCGGCCGATTCGACCTGATGCTTGCGAGCAAAACCTTCAAACAAAGGCACATTGACCTGTAAGCCCACCGTGGAGTTGTTCGTATACACATCAGAAGCAGGAACACCGGCCAATTGTGCCTGCCCTAACTGATCAGTCCGGCTGATTTCTGCGTTGAAACTCAAGGTGGGTAAACCTTCGGCACTCACTGCATTAATATTTTCTTTTGCCGCACGCAACTTGGCCTTGGCGGCGATGATAGAAGGATGAAACTCAATTGCCTCTTGAATCATCTCGTCGGCCGTCGTCACAAAATCAGTTTTTTCTAGTTGATCACTCCGATTTATCACGTTAAAACGGGTATTGGCGACTACGCCCATTGCCAAAGCCAATGCGCCATGCGCATTATTAACCTGCCCCTCAGCTTTAGTTCTATCCAGCCTAGCTTGCGAATATGCGGTTTGGGCCTGTAACTGGTCAGTCAACAAGCCAACACCAGCCTTAAATTTCGCGGCAGCCGCGGCCAGGCTTTCCCTGGCGACTTTTTCAGACTCTTGATAAGACCCGAGCATGGCTAGCGTAGATAAATGATCAAAATAAGCCTGGGCAGCATTGATGAAGACTTCTTGCAAGGCAGCGTCATGCAGGGCATTTGCGGCATCCAGCAAGGCTTCTGCCTGGTTCATTTTGGCAGACCTCTGCCCGAAATCAGCAACCAGCCATGTCAGACGTAAACTATGGGCGCGGTTCAAGATACGGTTATCCTGATCGAGAAATGAAAAACGCGAATTGGTCACTTCGTTATGGATTTTGGAAATGCCGGAAACGAGAGTAACCTTGGGTAAATAATTGGCCCGCTGCACACCTACCTGGGCTGCCTGAGCTCGCGCGGTAGCCCATACTTCAGAGGTCCGCGGGTTGTTGCACAGCGCTTGTTCAACCACATCAATCAGCGCCTATGGTTGTTCGGGCAGGCTGTCCGCACAAATGGTACTGGTAGTATCCGGCTGGGTAACCAGCATATTTTTTGCGGGACTGCCCTGCATATGCTGCTGAAATTCCAGAAAATCAGTCAGCTTGAGAGCCCAAGCAGGCTGAGTTAAAAGCCCCATTAAACAGAATCCAAGCCATAGAATGTTTTTCATTGCTTGGCACCAGTCAATGGGCAATCGCAGCGGCCGTTTGCACTTTGCCTGCTTCCAGCGTGATCACACGATCAGCGGAAGCAATAGTTTCAGGCCTGTGCGCGATGATGACACGGGTCATGTTCAATGCCTGGATTTCCTGATTGACCATGGCCTCACGCGTGACGTCAAGATGACTGGTGGCCTCATCGAGGAACAGCAGGCGCGGTCGTTTATATAGCGCTCGTGCCAGCAAAATCCTTTGCTTCTGACCACCAGAAATAGCGGCTCCCATATCGCCGATGAGGGTATTAAAGCCCATGGGCATGGCCATGATTTCCTCATAAACGGCGGCTTTACGTGCACATTCTTCAATCCAGTCGAAGTCAGCTTGCTGGTCAAAGAAACAGATATTGTCGGCGATCGAACCTGCAAATAGTGCATCATCCTGCATGACTGCACCTATCATGCTACGCAGTTGCTCCAGGCCTAATCTGGATATTGGCTGCCCGCCTATCAGCACTTCGCCTTCGTTGGAGTTACGGATACCGAGCAGGATATTTAACAACGTGGATTTACCACAACCTGAAGGACCGACGATTGCTACTGACTCCCCTTCATTAACCTGCAGGTCTACCCCGTCCAGCACCCAAGGCTCGGCGTCCGCATACCGGTAGCGCAATCCTTTGATCTGGATATTAGCTGGCAACCTTGCCAGCTCCAGTTTATTAAGGACATCTACTGAGACAGGCTCCTGTTCGGCCAAAGCAATATCTGCCAGCCGCTCGCCTTGCAAGTGCAGCATGCGCATTTCAACCAGACGATCAATCAGGGCACTGACGCGTGAGACAAACTGGTCTTTATAAGCAATAAAAGCCAGCAAGGCACCTACAGTAAAATCACCGGCAATCACCAGCCTGGCACCTAGCCAGATGATCAACACCCGCTCAACGCCGAATAGCAGGCCGTTGATCAGCCGATACAATACATGCAGCTTCTGCGTGCGCAAGTCAGCATTCACTTGCTCTACAAATAAACTCAGCCAGCCTGTTCTGCGTTCATCCAGACGCTGGAACAGCTTGATCGCCCGCACACCGCGCACCGTTTCAATAAAATGGGTCTGCTGTTTGGCCGCATGCACGATTTGCTCTTCAGTCGCATTCCGCAAGGGCCTGAACCATAGCCAGCGGCCTAATGCATATAGCACCATTGCACCAATTGCAATCCATGCCATCTGGGGACTATACAAAAACATCATCACCAGCGTAACTATGGTCAGCAGACCATCCAGCAATGCTTCAACAAAAGTACTGGTCAGGGTGCGTTGTATCTGGTCAATCGCGCCAAACCTTGAAACCACATCACCAAGATGACGCTTTTCAAAAAAATCGACCGGCAGGCGAATCAGATGGGCAAAAATATTGGCCCGCCATTGCACGTTGAGGTTAGTCGCCATATGCATGATGACCCAGGCCCGTACCGTGGTAATGGCTTGTTGCATCAACATTAATATGCCAAAACCAATCGCCAGCGTAGTCAACAAATCGTAATCGGCAGCCACAATCGCGTGATCCACTACCCATTGCATATATAAAGGTGACACCAGCGCAAACACTTCCAGCGCAAGCGCCAGCAAAAGGATCTGACCTAGTGAGCGGTATAAACCGGTGACATGACCCATCATGTCGCGCAGTTTGATGCTTTGTTTAAAAGTCACCCGTTTGAATCCGGGGTTTGGCCACAGCTCGAGTGCCACGCCGGTAAAGCTGGCAGAAACCTCATCAAATGAAAGTTTACGCAAGCCCATCCCCGGGTCATGTATCACAATATGCCTGGCCGCGACCTCCTTCAAAACCACGAAATGATTGAAGTTCCAGTGCAGGATACATGGCTGGCGTAAATCCCTGAGGTCATCGAGCTCAAGCTTCACGGGACGGGTGGTAAAACCAACCGCTTGCGCCATTGCCATCAGGTAATTCAGCGTAGTGCCTTTAATCGAGATCAGGAACAAGCGCCGTAAGGTCGCCAGATCGGTACGAAAGCCATGATAATTCGCCACCATGGCCAGGCAGGCCAGGCCGCATTCGCTGGCTTCGGTTTGCAGAATGACGGGAAGTTTGCGCCCTAAGCCGAAGGACAATTGATCAAGAAAAGACATGGCCTACTCTCTTATGCATATCAGAATTTGCCAGTCAGGCTGAACAAAGGCTCCAGCACCCATTCATACAAACGCCGGCGCTCAAGCATGATGTCGGCATCCAGCAACATACCGGCCTGCAGCGGTTGCTGGCGCCCATAGGCCGTGATGAATTGCCGGTCTAGTGCCACCGTGATGCGATAGTAAGGCTCGCTATTCTGGTTGTTAACAGAAGGGTTACCGAGGGTAAAAATCTCGCCTGCCGGTAATGCCGTCCTGGAGACAGACTCAACCCGGCCACTTGCTTGGCCAAACTTTTGATAGGGGTATGCCTGGTAGCGTAATCGCACTGGCACGCCTTCACGCACAAAGCCTACCGCCCGGCTAGGCGCAAACAGATAAGCCTCTAGCGTGGCACCGGCAGGAACAATGCTCACCAGAGGGCGACTGCCTTCGACTGCTGTACCCAGATTGGCTACCACCGCGGTCGCAGTACCCGATTCCGGCGCACGGATCACCAGTCTGCGCTTGGCTTCGCTCTCGGTGAGCTGCTGGTTGACACTGGAAACGCTGCGTTCCAGCTGGGCAATCTGGTTTTGGTGCTTGGCTCGCAAACTAGATAACTCGTCCCGCCTGGCCACCAGCTCACGCCGCATACGCATCTGCTCGCGCGTCATGGATTCAAGCCGGGTGGATTGATCTATCCAGTCTTCCTGCTTTTGCTGGGTTTGCTCACGGGAAATATAATTTTTCTCCAACAAGCCCTGATAACGTTTATGCGCTTCATCGCTTAGTTGAACCCGGGTTTGCTGGGCACTGTATTGCACTTCCAGCCGTTCCAGCTCATCTTTGATTCCATCCAGGCGCGATTGCAAAGCTTGCTGTTCATCACGTTGCTGTAAGCGGGTTTTAACGATTTCGTCTGTTAATGATTGCCGTTGCTGCTTGTGCTGGATGCTGATAGAAGCTTGGATAGAGCTTTGGTCGTCAGAGTAACGTTCACTGGAAATAACGAATAAAACGTCGTCCCGTTTGACTGCTTGTCCTTCTCGCACCCGCTTTTCGACCACAATGCCAAATTGCGGCGCATACACTTTGACCAGACCGGTTTCCGGCATCAATTGGCCAACCACCGCGCTACGTTTGGTATAAGTCCCCCAAACCATGAATGCCACTACCATTGCGGCAAACAGAATTGCGATCAGCGTGAGCAAGCCGTAGCTCAAAGGCCGGATAATCAGAATGGTACCTAGCCAGTGGTTCTTTTGTGCTGCGAGTGCGGCTTGTCGAAAAAGTGGCTGATTTGCCATGATAATCCATTTGATTGATTACAATTAATTAAACTTACTAATTTTTGTTAACAAGACGGCGGATTATAAAATTGCCTTGAATTCAATGTCAACCAAGGCTTGCCAGCAAGGGTTAAACAAGGGATATAAAATGAACAATTGTTAAAATTGCAACTTCGCAGAGTAAAATTTTGATGCAGGGCTAACTAAGCCTAGTGTGATTTGGTCTGATCAGGAAAGTAGGGTTGATCACTTACTTTGAGGACAATTGTTAGAAACTCATGTCCTAGCTAGTGGCCGTAGTGTTTGATAGTCACGCTTTGGCTCGCTTAATTCTGTAAATCAACATCATTGATTAGCAAACAGGCCTGGTCTGCTTGCTTAACATTTTTAGCATTGAGGCGCTTGATTATTGCCAGCAGCGTATTTTGAATCTCACGCCTTGAAGTTGGCTTTTCGAGAACGGTGATTGCTTTTGAGGTATCGGTCTGCGTAGTTGTTTTTTGCAATACTCTTTGCAATTCGCATAATGCCTGCATGTGTTTCTGCTCATTTTGTAGTTCTGGTATATCAAACTCATTGGTGCCGCCATAGGCATCAAATAACAAAGTCTCAATACCCACAATTAACGCGAGAATGTGATCGCCTGCAAAATCGGGATCCAATGCCAATCCAATCGCCTGCGCTTTTTGCAGTCGCCGGACCCCCTCAAATCTCCAGTTCGCTTTTCCATCAAAAACCCATTCTGTCATTTCCCGCGCGCCCACCTGTGTGCTTTTGGCGAGCTCATCCGGGTTTAGCTCATATAAGACAAGCATCAATGCACGTAAGTATTCGGTATGCGCACTCATTTCTAGCTTGGCAGTTTTAATGTGCTTTATCGCTGACAAACTTGAATTTTTATTCGTTTGCGCGCCTGCCACATTTATCAAAAGAGGAAAAATAAACAGTAGAGCTGACCATTTTTTATAATGCAGTCGCATTTTCATTCCAAGATAATCCACAAATAAAAAGCCCGAAAAACTTTCGGGCTTTAGATGCTATCTTGGAAATGCGTTTTTTAGAATGGGATATCGTCATCAAAATCGTCAAAGTTACCAGCCGGTTTACTCGCTGGCTGACTAAACGCATTGCGATTGCCACCGGCATTATTCGCAGCAGGCTGACGGGCCGGTGCCTGGTTATAATTATCCGATCCGCCGCTTTGGTCCATGTCACCACCATCGTATGAGGTACTACCACCTTCACGTCCTGAACCCAGCATTTGCATCTGGTCAGCAATAATTTCGGTGGTGTAGCGGGTGACGCCATCTTTTTCCCATTTACGCGTTTGCAAACGTCCTTCAATATAGACCGGACGGCCTTTCTTCAGGTATTCGCCGGCAATCTCGGCCAGTTTGCGGTAAATGACAATGTTGTGCCATTCCGTTTTTTCCTGCTTGACGCCGGATTTGTCTTTCCAGTTTTCGGTAGTCGCAATACTGAAATTAGCTACCGCTTCGCCATTCGGCATAAAGCGCACTTCTGGGTCACGCCCCAGATTGCCCACCAAAATAACTTTATTTACTGATGCCATAACGACTAGCTCCCTATTCTGTTCATGATTGCTTGCGACAATGCCGCCTGAAATTCTTTACTGCGCTGATTCTCTAACTTTACCATGAGCATCGTCTCTGAGGGAATGGCGACCGCTTCGAAAACGCCTTCCATGGCGCGGATATCCTGCGCCAATTTCGCTGCCTGACTATCGTTATATCCTTGAATATTAAACATTTTTGTTTTGACGCTGGGCGGCGGCTGCATGCCCAGCGCTAATCCCAGCCATACCAGCATGGCGATTGCGCAGAGTAAAAATACCGCACCACCTGCACTGTTGCCAAAATAATTGGATAAGCAACCACCCATAGCCGCGCCTAAAAACATACCGAATGATTGCGCGGTGTTATGCACGCCCATGGCCGTGCCTTTGGCAGCCACCGGTGCCATTTTGGAGATTAGCGAAGGCAGGGTGGCTTCAAGAATATTGAATGCCAGAAAATAACTGAATAGGGCAAGTACAATACCGGTCAAAGAATTCAGGCTGAAAATGAACGCAATCTGGGTCAGCATCATCAATGCCACCGCGCTGACAAACACCGGTTTCAGCTTGGCTTTTTTTTCTGCGTAGATAATGACCGGCACCATCAACAAGAAAGAAACAATCAGCACCGGCAAATAAATTTTCCAGTGCAGGTTCTCATTCATCCCGGTGCTATGCTTGATCGCGAAAGGCACCACCATAAACATCGCCATTTGCGCGCCATGCAGGCAGAAAGTACCAAAATTCAAACGCAGCAATTGCTTATCTTTAAGTACTTCACGCATTCTGGCCGGCACTGCTTGTGCATCTGAATGTACATGCGCATTGACCGGTGTCGGCACGCCAAATTTGACTACGGCAATCGCGACAATCGATAACGCTGCCATCAACCAGAACATTCCCGGCACGCCGATATACTGGTTAAGTACTGGCCCAAGCACTAACGAAACCGCAAAAGTCAGTCCAATCGTAGCACCTATCATGGCCATGGCCTGGGTTCGGTGTTCTTCACGGGTAGAGTCGGCCACCAGTGCAGTGATAACGGCAGAAATTGCCCCGACGCCCTGAATGGCGCGCCCCAGGATCACCATATAAATATCGGTAGCGGTTGCTGCGCAGATACTGCCAATCGCAAACAATATCAAGCCAACATAAATCAGCTTTTTACGGCCCAGACGGTCAGATGCGATGCCAAACGGTAGCTGGAAAATCACCTGCATAAATCCGTAAGCGCCAAGTGCCAGGCCGATCAGGGTATGGTTACTGCCGCCTTCGAGCTTTTCGGCATAGATAGCGAAAATTGGCAGGATTAAAAACATGCCGAGCATGCGTAAGCCGTAGATGGAAGCGAGAGCAATCGTTGCACGCGTTTCCAACCGGGTCATTTTTTCAGAGAACTGCATGGACAATAGTAATAAGAACGTTGGCGCCAGAAGAAACTTTGGCTAAATTCAGAATAATTGCGTATATTATCAGGTTGGCTGTCTGTTCGTGAAAGTATCATGGAATTTATCAAAATTCGCGGGGCGCGCACCCACAATCTGAAGAACATCAATCTGGATATTCCACGCAACCAACTTGTGGTTGTCACCGGCCTCTCCGGCTCAGGAAAATCCTCACTCGCCTTCGATACCTTGTATGCGGAGGGCCAGCGCCGCTATGTAGAAAGCCTGTCGGCTTATGCACGCCAGTTTCTGGCACGGATGGACAAGCCGGATGTTGACCTGATTGAAGGTTTGTCTCCTGCGATTTCCATCGAACAAAAATCCACTTCACATAACCCGCGTTCAACAGTAGGCACGGTCACTGAAATTCATGACTACTTGCGCTTGCTGTATGCACGCGCCGGTGATCCTGAATGCCCGGACCACCATATTAAATTAGAGTCTCAAACTGTCAGCCAGATGGTGGACAGCACGCTCAAGCTGCCAGAAGATACCAAGCTCATGATCCTGGCACCTGTCGTTGCCAACCGCAAAGGTGAACAGCTGGATTTGTTTGACATGCTGAAAGCGCAAGGCTTTGTCCGCCTGCGTATTGACGGCAAAGTCTACGAGATGGATGAGCTGCCGCAGCTAGCCAAAACCACCAAGCATAGCGTGGACGTGGTGGTTGACCGCCTCAAGGTGCGGCAAGACATGAAGCAGCGTATTGCAGAATCGTTCGAAACTGCGTTGCGACTGGCTGATGGCAAAGCGATTGCGCTGGAAATCGATACCGAGAAAGAGCATCTGTTTTCAGCCAAGTTTTCCTGCCCAGTGTGTGACTATTCACTGGCTGAACTGGAGCCGCGTTTATTCAGCTTTAATAATCCGATGGGCGCTTGCCCGAAATGCGATGGCTTGGGTAACGTGACTTTCTTTGACCCAAAACGTGTGGTGGCTTTTCCGCATTTATCCCTGGCCAGCGGCGCCATCAAAGGCTGGGACAAACGTAACCAGTTTTACTTCCAGATGCTGGCCAGCCTCAGTCAGCATTATGACTTTGACCTGGAAGCGCCATTTGAAAATTTACCTGAAGAAATTCAGCAAACTTTGTTGTTTGGTTCCGGCCGTGAACAGATTACCTTCAAGTACCTGAACGAACGCGGTACTTTCTTCAGCAAATCACATACTTTCGAAGGCATTATCAATAACCTTCAGCGCCGCTATCGCGAAAGCGATTCCACAGCGGTGCGTGATGAGCTGGCCAAATATATCAATGCAACAGTTTGCCCGGAATGCCACGGCACCCGCTTGCGCAGAGAAGCACGTCACGTCAAAGTAGGTGATAGAAATATCCACCAGATTTGCGAAGTGCCGCTTAAACAGGCGCTCAATTTTTTTGAAACCCTGCAACTCAATGGCCAGAAGCTGGCGATTGCAGAGAAAATCGTCAAAGAAATTGAAAGCCGCCTGAAATTCCTGACCAACGTCGGTCTGGAATATCTGTCGCTTTCACGTTCTGCGGAAACACTGTCTGGTGGCGAGGCGCAGCGTATTCGCTTGGCTTCACAAATCGGCAGCGGCCTTACCGGCGTGATGTATGTGCTCGATGAGCCATCCATTGGCCTGCACCAACGTGATAATGACCGCTTGCTGGAAACCCTGAAACGTTTACGTGATTTGGGCAATAGCGTGATTGTGGTAGAGCATGACCAGGACGCCATTCTGCTGGCCGATTTTATTGTCGATATCGGTCCAGGCGCAGGCGAACATGGCGGCAGGATTGTTTCCTCCGGCACCGCAGCCGAGATTCAGGCTGACCCTAATTCTTTGACCGGGCAATATATCAGCGGCAAAAAGAAAATCCAGTTTAAGTTGCCACGTACGCAACCTGACCCTGAGCGCATGGTTAAACTGAATGGCACCACAGGCAATAACCTAAAAAATGTCAGTATCGAAATACCAGTGGGCCTGCTTACCTGCGTGACAGGCGTGTCCGGTAGCGGCAAATCAACCTTGATTAACGATACGTTATACCGTGCAGTCGCCGCGCACTTATATGGCAGCACTACCGAGCCGGCACCTTATCAAGACATCGAAGGCATGGAATTCTTCGACAAAGTTGTCGATGTTGATCAAAGCCCGATTGGCCGCACGCCACGTTCAAACCCGGCGACTTATACCGGCTTATTCACACCTATCCGAGACCTGTTTGCCAGCGTGCCGGAAAGCCGGGCGCGTGGCTATGGCCCGGGACGTTATTCATTCAACGTTAAAGGGGGTCGCTGCGAGGCTTGCCAAGGCGACGGCGTTTTACGCGTGGAAATGCACTTCTTGCCGGATGTGTATGTACCTTGTGATGTATGTAAAGGTCACCGTTACAACCGTGAAACGCTGGAAATCCAGTTCAAAGGCAAGAATATCCGTGAAGTACTGGAAATGACAGTTGAGCAGGCGCATGACTTTTTCAATGCGCAGCCGGTGATTGCGCGGAAACTCAAAACCCTGCTGGACGTGGGCCTGGGTTACATCACTTTGGGTCAGTCAGCGACAACTTTGTCTGGCGGCGAAGCCCAACGGGTGAAACTGGCCCTGGAGTTGAGCAAACGTGACACCGGCCGTACCTTATATATCCTTGATGAACCAACCACTGGCCTGCACTTTGCGGATATCCAGTTATTGCTGGACGTCATTCACCGCTTGCGCGATGCCGGTAATACGGTAGTCATCATTGAACACAACCTGGATGTGATTAAAACAGCAGACTGGCTGATTGATATGGGCCCGGAAGGGGGCGATGGCGGTGGTATGGTTGTTGGCGTGGGCACGCCTGAGACACTGGCAAAAAATACGGCCAGTTATACTGGCCGTTACCTCACACCCTTGTTGGAACATCTCGCTGTAAAGGGCTAAGGTCAACATGCAACCTTTCCCCTGCAGTGCTTTGCACTGACTGCGGATGTGGTTTGTGCCACATACAAATAGTTCTGCTATGGATTCTAGGCGTATTGCCTGCGATTGATTGCTTAAATAAAGCCTGAAAGTCAGGGCACTTTCACCAATCGCATGCGGGCCTGTATGGTGGCGGCATGGCGGTTTAAAAAGCGTGTGCTGCGGTGATTGTCATAAAAGCGTGGATTGGGGATCATGGCTGCCAACCGTGCAGCTTCACTCGGGCCAAGTGCTTTGGCGCTGCTGTGAAAGTAATGTTTTGCCGCCGCTTCCGCGCCAAACACACCATCACCCCACTCAATAACGTTCAGGTAGATTTCCAGGATACGGCGTTTGCTCATCAGGTTTTCGAGCATAAAGGTAATGATGGCTTCCTGCACTTTGCGCCAGGGTGTACGGTGCCCGGACAAAAAGAGATTCTTTGCCAATTGCTGGCTGATGGTTGAGCCGCCAGCCACAATCCTGCCTTTTTTAAGGTTTTTTTCAAACGCAGTTTCTATCCCGTTCCAGTCAAAACCCTGGTGCTCGATAAACTTGCTATCTTCAGCTGCAATCACCGCACGTTTTAAATGCGAACTCATCCTCGCATAAGGCACCCATTTTTGTTGCAACCGCGCTTCAGGTTTGGCTTCCTGCATGGCCTCTAACCTGGCTTCCATAAAGGCCGTTGATTCAGGATTATGATCAACCCACCATAATATATGTGCGAGTACCCATATTTGATAAAGCACTACCCATAACAACAGAATGCCGAAAAACAGTTTGAGGGTTTGCTTCATGGCGTTAACGTTTATTTTTAACTAGTCAGTATTGTCTGAATGATTGAATCACGGGTGCAGTATCCGGACGTAAGCCATGCCAGATATAAAAGGCTTCGGCGGCTTGCTCTACCAGCATACCCAGGCCATCAGAGACTTGTGCTTTGGCTGCGCGGGCTTGCTGCATAAAAGGCGTTTCACGGCCATACATCATGTCATAAGCCAAGGTGTGATGCGCGAAAATCGTATCCTTTAGTGGCAGTGCCTCTGCCTGCAAACCGGCCGAAGTCGCGTTGATCACAATGTCATAATTTTCAGCTAGATCATCAAACGTTTGCACTGCCAACTTCGCCTGATTCAATTGCGCATCAGCTTCAAATCGCTGCACCATGGTCTGTGCTTTATCCAGACTGCGATTAGCTACCGTCAGCTGCGCCGGCTTCTGCACCAATAGCGGCAATATCACCCCTTGAGCCGCACCGCCAGCGCCTAGCAGCAAAATCTTTTGCCCATTAATGTTACGTTGCCAGTGCTTGAGAATATCGTTTACCAAACCACAACCATCGGTATTATCGCCAATGATTTGCTCGTGTTTAAAACTTAAAGTATTTACTGCGCCAGCAGCGGTTGCCCGGTCTGAGAGCACGTGACTGGCTTCAAACGCCTCAAACTTGAACGGCACAGTGATATTGGCACCGCGGTAACCTTCTAAAAGCAGGCGGCTTACCGTTTCGGAAAATCCATCCAGCGGTGACAGCAGCTTTTCGTAACTAATGGATTTACCGAATTGGCTGGCAAAAGCCTGATGTATTAAAGGCGATTTGCTATGCTCGATTGGATGCCCAATCACTGCGAATTTTTCGGTGGACATACGTTAAAGATTTGATGAGGTCGATTGATTTGGCTTATACGCTATTTAATTAGTTATTCCACGGTAAACCTGCTTGTTTCCAGCCGTTTATCAGTGTGCGCTGCTTGAATTCGTTAGCTTCGCCTTCAAACCCTTCCAGCATATTGTATGCATTGCCATATCCCAATTGCTGTGCCAATAGTGCAGCGTTATGGCTACGTCCACCAGTACGACACATAAAAATAACGGTACTATTTTTGTCTACTTGTGTTTGCAACTGAGCTGCAAAATCAGGGTTTGGCACCATCCCCGGGTAAGAAGCCCACTCAATATGTTTAGCTAGCGGCACACGGCCAACCAATTCGAGTTCTGCACGCGATCTTACATCCACCAGCACGACGCCATTGCCTTGATCAATCAATGTATATGTTTCTTGTGGGGTTAACGCACCTGCGTAAGGCAGGCTACTTTGCTTTCCTCGCGTATTGCCGTTACTTAAAATATCATCCAAATTACTCACGGTACCACCTTTAGTTTTGATCATTATTTACTAAAGTGAAGAGTATACCTTTAAAGCCAGAGCTTTCTCTAATGCACCACTTTTGTGCTCAATTTGTTGCAATGCACACAAATGGTGCTAACGGTTTTTACTATTTTATGCAGGTTACCTGTAAACCACGTAAAATGCATATTTTTGGGTGGCATGCTTCCTGCTAATATTACACTCTAAGATTTAGCGGGATTCAGTGTTAAGCAGAATTCCAAATCCATTATGTGTATTTGCCCACGTTTCGGGACATCCGCAACATGTCCCGTTTTTTGCGTGTACAACTTAAAAACCGGTTTTAGACCTTGATCATTGAGGAGAATGTAATGTCCGTTGCAAACGTAATGAAATTGGTTGCAGAAAACGACATCAAATTTGTCGATTTCCGTTTTACCGACACCAGAGGTAAAGAGCAGCACGTAACCGTGCCGGTTTCTCACTTCGACGAAGATAAATTTACTGAAGGCCATGCATTTGACGGTTCCTCCATCGCCGGATGGAAAGGCATTCAAGCTTCTGATATGCAACTGATGCCTGATGCAAGCACAGCATTCGTTGACCCGTTTTTTGACGAGCCAACATTAGTGCTGACCTGTGATGTTGTAGACCCTACCGATGGTAAAGGTTATGACCGTGACCCACGTAGCCTGGCCAAACGCGCTGAAGCTTACTTGAAATCAAGCGGCCTGGGCGACACAGCCTATTTTGGTCCTGAGCCAGAATTCTTTATCTTTGACAGCGTACAATGGGACGCCACCATGGGTGGTAGCTTCGTTAAAATCAATTCTGAAGAAGCAGCCTGGTCATCAGGTGAAAAATTCGAAGGCGGCAACACAGGCCACCGCCCGGGCGTTAAGGGCGGTTACTTCCCAGTACCACCAGTCGACTCATTGCATGACATCCGCTCTGCCATGGTATTGACCCTGGAAGAGCTGGGCGTGCCAGTTGAAGTGCACCACCATGAAGTAGCAACTGCCGGCCAATGTGAAATTGGTACCAAGTTTGCAACATTGACACAACGTGCTGACTGGACGCAAATCCTGAAATACGTGGTTACCAACACTGCTCACGCTTACGGTAAAACAGCTACCTTTATGCCTAAACCAATGTTTGGCGATAACGGTTCTGGTATGCACGTGCACCAATCCGTATGGAAAGATGGCAAAAACCTGTTTGCAGGCAATGGCTATGCCGGTTTGAGCGATTTCGCCCTGTACTACATCGGCGGCATTATCAAACATGCGCGCGCATTGAATGCGATCACTAACCCAGGTACTAACTCATATAAACGCCTGGTGCCGCATTACGAAGCGCCGGTAAAACTGGCTTACTCAGCTAAAAACCGTTCTGCAGCTATCCGTATTCCATTCGTACATTCTGATAAAGCTCGCCGTGTTGAAGCGCGTTTCCCAGACCCTATTGCCAACCCATACTTGGCTTTTTCAGCCTTGTTAATGGCGGGCCTTGATGGCGTTCAGAACAAGATTCACCCAGGTGAACCAGCGACTAAAGACTTGTACCATCTGCCACCAGAAGAAGATGCATTGATCCCGACCGTATGTTCATCACTTGAACAAGCGCTTGAGTATCTGGATAAAGACCGCGAGTTCTTGACCCGTGGTGGCGTTTTCTCAGATGACTGGATTGATTCTTACATTGCATTGAAAATGGAAGAAGTGACCAAGTTACGTCAAACACCACATCCTGTTGAATTTGGTTTGTACTACTCCTGCTAATCGCAAGATGCGCACCAAAACAGGGCAGCTTCGGCTGCCCTGTTTTTTTATGGTTATCTCAAGCGTCAACCATTCGAATTTCAGCTACGTTGATAAGCTATACAATCTACTCTAAACTATTGCCATGAAAAGACTTTTTTACTTTATCACCACCTTGTTGGCAGCTCACGCCAGTTTCGCTGATATTTACAAATTTACTGACAGCAATGGCGTAACCACCTATACCAACATCAAGCCTGAAGGAAAACAGAAGCCTGAGTTAGTGATTAGCGGACCAAAAGAGACTGTACCTCCTGCGGTTACACCCCAAAAGAAGTCTACTGCCAAAACACCTACCCCTAACAACTTTCCTAAAGTGGATAATCAGGTGCAGGCTCAACGCGATGCTAAACGTCGTGAAATTTTAATGACGGAATTAGATCAAGAAAAACAAGCACTTGAGAACGCAATGCAGCTTTATGAAGAGCAAAAAAACATCCCGGAAGTGTACAGAGCCGCGAATGGAAAAACCTTTAGGAATGTGGCTAAGTACGAAGAAAAATTACGCATTATTGAGGCTGAAATCCAGGCTCATCAACGCAATGTTGACTTGCTGAATAAAGAGCTTACGCACTAAATGCACCATTTTGGGAGTTTTTAATTTGGAATGAAATAAATCATATAGAATTGGCTTGGCTTTTGCTTTAAAACAGGGCGTCATCACTTACTTTAACAAGCTGATCATTAAAAGCTAAGGATATGGTTCAAATTTCTCCGAATGGGTTTAACGGGCTAGAGCATATTGCCACTGCGGTGATATTGCTGAATAACCAGCTCGAAGTAACCTATGCCAATTCAAGCGCAGAGATTTTATTCGCCTTCAGTGCCAACCAAATTCAAGGCCTGCATATCCACGATGTATTTGTGAATTGCGAAATCCTGCAAATGGCAGTTACCAATGCCATTCAAACGCAAGGACCTTTCCGCGAACACGAGTTCACTTTAACTACACAGCGTGGACATACCACTGCAGTCACTTGCACCGTAACGCCGATTTCAACCAGTATTAACCAGACGTCTGAAGACATGCTGATTCTGGAATTTGTACAAATGGATCAGCAGTTACGCATCGCAAGGGAAGAACGCATGTTGATTCAGCAACAGGCCAATTCCGAACTGCTACGCAACCTGGCACATGAAATCCGTAACCCTTTAGGCGGCCTGCGTGGCGCAGCGCAATTACTTGAATTTGAATTGCCACAACCCAGCCTGAAAGAATATACCCAGGTCATTATTAAAGAAGCTGACCGTCTGCATAGCCTGATGGATCGCTTATTGGTGCCGCATCGCGTGCCCAAATACGAGCCAACCAATATCCATGAAGTGCTTGAGCGCGTACGTAGCCTACTGCTGGCGGAATCTCCCAACAATATTAGAGTGATCCGCGACTACGACACCAGCTTGCCTGAACTGATTGGCGACCGCGAGAAGCTGATTCAGGCCGTACTGAACATTGCACGTAATGCAGCGCAAGCCATGCAGCAAAACCACACAAAAGATGCCAGCATTACGTTCCGCACGCGTGCAGAGCGTCAAATTACTCTGGCGCGAAAGCGTTACCGGGTCGGTATTCATCTGGAAATTATTGATAATGGTCCCGGCATTCCCGCTGATATCAAAGAACGTATTTTTTACCCGCTGGTATCTGGCAGGGAAGGGGGAACCGGTTTGGGATTAGCCTTGGCACAAACCTTTATTACCCAACACCACGGCATGATCGATTGTGATTCACAGCCGGGAAAAACTATTTTCCATATTCTATTGCCTATTGAAAGCACGTTATTTAAATCATAACCATGAGGTCTTTGCGTGAAGTCTCTTTCGGCATTTAACTCGAACTAATATTAATCAAACAGTAATTCTAAAGAGAAATACCATGAAGCCAATCTGGATCTTAGATGACGACAAATCAATCCGCTGGGTATTTGAAAAAGCCTTAGCCCGCACCGATTTTGAATTTAAAACCTTTTCATCACCTGCTGAAGCACTGAATGCGCTTAACCGGGAGCAACCACAGGTAATCGTTAGCGACATCCGCATGCCTAATGGCTCTGGGCTGGATTTTTTATCAGAGGTTAAACAACGTTACCCTGAAATACCGGTCATTATCATGACGGCGTATTCAGACCTGGAGAGCGCAGTTGCAGCTTTCCAGGGCGGCGCTTTTGAATATCTGGCAAAGCCTTTCGACGTTGACCAGGCAATCGAAATAATCAAACGCGCGGTTGATGAAAGCATGCGCCAGGCCGTGGAAAAAGTTGAAGATGATGAGCCTACACCTGAGATTATCGGGCAGGCGCCTGCCATGCAGGAAGTCTTTCGTGCCATAGGCCGTTTGAGCCGCTCACATTCGACAGTACTGATTAATGGCGAATCCGGTAGCGGTAAAGAACTGGTCGCCAGCGCTTTGCACAGACATAGCCCACGCGCTGATAAACCGTTTATTGCCATTAACACCGCAGCGATCCCAAAAGACTTATTGGAGTCAGAGCTTTTCGGTCATGAACGCGGCGCATTTACCGGGGCTGCGGCCGCCAGGAGAGGGCGCTTTGAACAGGCTGACACCGGCACACTGTTTCTCGATGAAATCGGCGACATGCCGGCAGACCTGCAAACCAGGCTATTACGCGTGCTGTCAGATGGCCAATTCTATAGGGTCGGCGGCCATCAACCCATTAAAGTCAATGTACGCGTGATTGCCGCCACTCACCAGGATCTGGAAGAGCGGGTAAAACAAGGCTTGTTCAGGGAGGATCTATTCCACCGCTTGAACGTCATCCGCTTGCGCTTGCCACCTCTACGTGAGCGTCGTGAGGATATTCCATTCCTGACCAAGCATTTCCTGGCACACAGTGCGCAGCAGTTAGGTGTTGAACCAAAGCAACTTTCACCCGCCGCACTTAAATACCTGATGTCAGTAAGCTGGAGCGGTAACGTACGTCAATTAGAGAACGTCTGTCACTGGTTAACAGTCATGGCACCTGGGCAAAATGTAGATGTCAACGATTTGCCACCCGAATTGAAAGAAGACTCGAGCAAGCAAAATAGTGGCGGCTCCTGGCAAGAGGCTTTGGCGCAAGAAGTGACTGATGCACTCAACCGCGGAGAAACAAATATTCTGGATGCCAAAACCAAAGAGTTTGAACGTATCTTAATTACCCGTGCATTGGCACATACCGACGGCCGCCGTATAGAGGCAGCCAATCAGCTTGGCATGGGTCGTAACACGCTCACAAGGAAAATTCAGGAATTAGGGATTGATGACTAGTCATCAAATTTTGATTTGCTGACTACGCCAGATAGGGAAAGAGCTGTGCTTTTGTGCATCAATGCTACTGACAAAAAAGACCTGTGCAAGACGAGAGTCTTTTAAGGTTTTCCCAAAGAACTTGTTGGCTGCATGATAATGCCGACCTTCATACAAAATCAACGTGTTATAAACATTATTAATCCGTACAATTTCATCGAACATTGAGTGATATCCGGTATCCATCGCGATGGTGCCAGCTGCAAACCGTTTATCATTTTCATTAAGCGCTTTTTCATAAGCAGTCTGATCGAATTGCTTATTTCGTTTAAATAATGAGGTTCCTGAATCTAAAGGTGCATCAGGACTCAGATACAACACAGCAGCAAATACCGCATTACCATCGGTATGGATTACTCCTCTGCCATAATCTTCACTCACACTTTGAAAGTTAGTGGAAATAGCCCATCGCATACGCTCATGGTCGGGATTATGAAATAGCGAAATTATCTTATTGCTGACCTGCTCAAATAAAGGTTTGTTGATTACGGATAAATCTTTAGTTCTCGCACCAGGGAAAACGTACGGTACATCTTTTAGCTGATGGCGATATTGATATTTCTGGCTTAATGCAAATGTGCGCACGGCATCAGGATCATCATAAAAATTTTCTACAATAGTAACTGGATACAAATTCATCGTTGTCTTACTGCTAATTAATTAGGTTTTGACATAATTATAGATAAAAAAACGGCAACCGAAGTTGCCGTTTTTAATGTCTTTGATTTGTGCAGAATAATCTGCATCAAACTAGAAGAACAAGATTGCGCCCAGAGAGATAGTTTTTGCTTTACCTTCTAAATCTGGTGTACCAACGTTGTCTAAATCACGTTTAGTTTGTGAGTACTCAGCAACCAAATTCAGGTGCTTAGTCAGTGGGTGGTAAGCACCAACTGTCCACATAGAATCTTCAACTTCGTCAAATGCATCAACGCTGTTGCCATCTAATGTAGAGCGACCATAGCTCACGCCCAATTTAGTACCTACACCTGGCAATGCATAAGTGCCTTGCACGTACCATTGATCAGACTCACGACGGTTACCGTTAGCATCTAAACCACCTTGGAATTGCAGAGTTTGGCCGATACCTTCGCCTTTACCATAGTAACCAGTCAAGCCGAAGCCAGCCAGATTAACGGTAGTACCTACGTCCCAAGCCCAGGCTCTTTCTTTACCACCTGGAGTAGTGGCTGCACCAGCAGCGTTACCTACACCTGAGATGTTCTGTGTGATTGCTGATGTCCACACTTTACCAGCGACATCACCTGTCCACTCGTAAGAAGCTTTAGCTTCGTATGCAGATTGTGAACCTGAGCGGTCAGTACTACCTGCGCCGCCCAATGCTGCAACTGCATTCCAGCCTTGTGTTACACCAGCCGTGAATTGGAAACCATTCCAGTTTGGTGATGTGTAAGCAATTTGTGATTTCCAGTCAGCATACATGTAACCAGTACCGATACGACCCAAAGTAGTTGTGTTACCAGCCAGATTACCAGCACCAGCACCCACGCCCAGCAATGTCATGTCGTTCAGAATAGCGTCTGAACCATAGATACCTAAGTCTTTACCAACTTTGATAGAACCCCATGAAGCATCACCGAATGTCAAGAATGCCTGACGGTTTTCTTGTTGTGAGCCTTGTACGCCTGATTGAGTTGTTGAAGCACCTGGGTTAATGCTGATTGTGAAACCAACATCCAGATCGTTTTGGCGAGTTTTACCAGAAACGCTCAGGTAGTTTGGCAACAAACCAGTAGTAATGTTGTTTTGTGAGCTAGCATCACCAGCACCCAGGCCCAAAGGACCAGTACCAGCACCAGTGTCACCACTGAATTTAGTTGTTGTGTAGAAAGCGTTAACCACACCGCCGATGTCCAGTGTCCAGTCACCAGCTGGGATAACGATACCAGCTTGAGCGCCAGTAGTTGCAGCGAACAGAGCTGCTGCTACTGCAACGTTTAATTTTGTATTCATACGAATCTCCAAAAATGTTGTTTTTACAACTTGTGTAAGGATATTGCTTTTGGCCAGATGTTTAAAAACATCCGTACCTCAAGTAACTCCCTCGGAATCGCTCCAAGCATTTCCAAGAAGGTCAGTGCAATTTTTGCAAAATGCGGCTGCTTGGCGCAAGTTAATACGTCAAATTGCTTAGTCCAACTTTTGATTGTTGTAGATTTGCAACACATTTGCACCGTGTATTCGCGGGATAAATTTAAACAGGCAGGGTTTTCTCAAGCTTTTTGCACTGCCTTAATAAAGGTGTTTCTGCTAGGATAGCGTTGGATTTAGCATTCTTTTTATGCCAATCATATCAATCATTATAATTATTTAGAGGTTCTTCATGATTTCCGATATTCAGTTATGTAGTCGTTTTATTGATACATTAGACTGGATCTGCCAAGTGCTGATCAGGCACGCTGATGACTTCAATATCGCCCTGGTAAAAATTGCCTATGGCGATGACAATAGTCTGGGAGAGGCTTACGGGGCACCTGAGGCGTTGCGTCAGCTTTCTTCGCTCACGCATGACTTGCAGAACTCGTTCAGGAAGTCTGACCTGGTGGGTCGTGAGGGTACTGATTTCTGGATACTGTTTCCATACACACGCGTGACAGACAATATCCACGATAAATTACTGGATGTATTGCAGGGGTCAGCTCATAACAACCTGAATATTGTGGAACGTGAAATCTCTATTTTCGAATTACCGGTGATTTATCAAAAGGCTAGCATTAAGCCAGAGAATGGGCTGGATTTGCTGCATTACGTAAAAGCCAATCAATCTGAATTAGCCAGTCATGTGTTCCGTCTGGCTAATGTTGAATAACATTAATACCGCGCTTGCTGCAGCGTTTTAATTAATGTTCGCACTGGCGCTGGTAAAGCAGCGTCAATCGCATTATTCATAGATAGCCACTGCATATTGGGTGGCAATGACGATCGTTTACCACTCAGTTGCATTGGTTGCGGTGTAATTTCTAATTTGAAATGCGTAAAGGTATGCCAAAGCACCGGCAATACCTCTAGCGACTCCGCTTGCATACCATATCTCTCTTCGACTTGTTGCACTGAAACCTGCGTTGGCACTATTTCAGGCAAACTCCACAATCCGCCCCATATACCCTGATTAGGTCGCTTCTCCAGTAATATCTCCCCGGCGTCCAGAATCATCAGCATAGTTGTCTGCTTTTCCGGAATTGCTTTACGCGGCTTTGATGCGGGTAATTGCAATACGCGTTGTTGTAAAAAAGCCTCACATTGATCCTGCATCGGGCAATCAACACAGCGCGGTTTGCTTCGTTTACAGAACGTCGCCCCAAAATCCATTAAGCCTTGGATATATGCAGGCAGCTCTTTTTCTGGCAATAAGCTTTCTGCCAGAGACCATAATTGCTTTTCTACCGTAGGCAGGCCTGGCCAGCCGTCAACCGCGTGTAATCGCGCTAGCACCCGTTTAACATTACCATCCAAAATAGTTTGTTGTTGCTGGAAGGCAAATACCGAAATAGCAGCCGCGGTCGAGCGACCTATGCCTTTGAGGGTCTGTATCTGGTCAAAGTCTTGCGGAAATATCCCATTATGCTCACGCATAATGGTTTGTGCAGCATGGTGCAGATTGCGGGCACGGGAATAATAGCCTAGCCCGCTCCAGTGTTGCATCACATCATCCTGTGAAGCTTCTGCCAGGCTGGCAATGGTGGGGAACCGGGCCATGAAGCGACCATAGTAGCCAATCACTGCACTGACTTGGGTTTGTTGCAACATGATCTCTGAAACCCACACTGCGTAGGGATCACGCGTTTGCTGCCACGGCAAGTCATGCCGACCATGCACTTGTTGCCAGGCGATCAGTTTTTCTGCAAAAAGACTCACGCTAGAAATTCAATAGCTTTTTCAAAGCTTTTTGCTTTGCATTATCTGCAGGCTTGGCTTCTTCATTATTGCTGCCAGCGTCAGATTTAGCAGCGTCACCTTCAGCGCTTTTTTCACTGTTTTTTGATTTGCCATTTAACAAACCTTTTAAAGCATCGGCTTTATTTTCACCGCCAATGAGGGATTTCACTGCTCCAGCTTTATCGCCGCCCAGCTTATTGGTTAAAGCATCCAATGCTGCTGATTTAGCCAATGCCTGTCCCAGAGCCGCCATATCAATGCCAAACTTGGGCGCTGCAAATGTGCCGGTGACCTTCACAGGCACACCGACTCCGGAAAGCTGCTCGGCTTCTTTGCCGCCTTGCCCTTTAAGCGTGTTGACTAGCGTAGGCTTTGCCAGGTAATTAATCTGTTCTTTGCCAATATCAATATCGCCTTTGCTTTCGCCTTTAGGCAGGCGGAAGATAGGTGCCTTCATTGCCAGATCGTCGTTATGCGCGACGCCATTCTTGATATTAAAAGTGGCGGTCAGCTCGCTAAAGTCAGTTTTTTTGGTTTGATCGGCTGCAGTATTCGCTTGGCCTTTGAGCAAATTAAGCTTGCCTTTGGCATCGCGTATCGTCCCTGCCAGGTCAAAACCCTTAACGGCGCCATCGGCCATGCGCAAATCAACCGAGCCGCCCAGCGACTTTTTTAATGCAGTCACCGTATTACCTTGCGCAGTGACATCCACATCAACGTTGCCGGTGCCGGACAACATATCGTTATTAATCGTATCCACCAGCAGTGGGCCAACCGCAATGTTTTGCAGACTTTGCTTGATAGCGATGGCAGGTATCGCACGGGCATCCACTTTCACACCACCGCGCACAGTCCCCTGGTAAACGTCCACATTCAACGGGTCAAGACTCGCCACGCCATCCTGGGCTTTCAAACCAATATTCAGGTTTTTAGCTTCAGTCTTGCCATATTTCAACCAGCCGATACGGATATTTCCCTGCGCATTTAGTGCTTTGAGAGCGGATAAATCCAGCGGCTGTTCTTCAGTACTTGCAGTTTTGGCGGCAGGTTTATTTTCAGCCGTGGCCGTTTGCGTTTGCTGTGGCAAATACCGGTTCAAGTCCAGTTTGTCGATATTCAGGTCAAACGTATATAGCGGCTTGTTGAATTGGCTGATACCCACATTACCGTGAATACGTGAATCATCCAGTTTGACATCCAGGCCTTGCAACGCCAGTTTCTGACCATCGGCTTTGATGCCCACATTCAATCCCGTTAGCGTGTATGGACTGTAAATAATCTTGCCGATATTGATACTGCCATCCAGGAATAAGGTTTTTAATGCACTGAGGTCAGCTGGTTTACCAGGGTTGGTATCTGCTTTGGCAGCGGTTGTTTTAGATTCCGCTTTCTTGGCATTGTTATTACCCAATAAAGCATTCAGGTTTAAAGTATCCGCATGTACTTTAAAGCCGATATGCGGCGTTTTAAAACCCGCCACACTGACATCGCCATTTAGTTTGGTTTCGGCCAGGTTGAGGTTAAAAGTGGTTTTAACTTTTTCCTGCTTTACATCAGCGTTGGCTGAGAGCTTAAACTGGCCTTGCATGGCACCATTCGGTAAAGCCGGATCTTTTATATCAAACTTACCTGCCAGTGCCGGCACATCAAACACCATATCCGCCAGGTTTGCTTTCACTGGAGACTCAAAATGACCGTCAACGTTGCGGGCACCGGCGTTGACTTTCACATCAGCAGTAATGCCTTTACTCTCCACCGCCTGCTGATTACCTTTTAATTCAGCGAGGATGATATCCATATTGATATCACCTTGTGCATCCTGCTGCTTAAGCGCCAGTATTACTTTTTCGCTGGAAATCTGCTTGGGGTTTACTGCCAGCGCAGGCGCCTGCAAACTGACATCGCGTTTGGCACCATTAAAATCACCCTGCATGGCCAGCTTCAAACCGGAAACATTCAGCGCGGTTTGCGCTGCGTCGATATCCACCGCACCCTGGGCTGTGACATTGACGTCTTTTCCATCCAGCAAAGCGCCTTTGATAGTGGCGTCCAGGCCTTTGACCACAAAATGTTTGGCTTCGGGGTCAACCATTACATTGGCTTTAATCTTTGCCAGTGCATCCACCACCGGCTGGTTGGCCACCAGATGGAAATCAGCCGACAAGTCAAACGGCGTTTTAAGCGCCACTTGCCCGGTGGTCAGGTTAAACTGGTCCACAGTGTATTTCGCACCACTGGCTTCATTAATGTAGCTGACTTGTGTATTGGTGACCTTAACGCCTTGCACGTCAAAATTAATCTGCTGTGACTCCTCCTCGTCTTTGCTCAGCAGATCATCGAAGTTGAAACTGCCATCGGCATGCTGGATAACATTGGCTTGCACACCGTCCAGATACACGGTATCCACCACAATTTCTTTTCTTAGCAGTGGCAAGACTGCAAGTGCCACTTTGGCGCCCTTGATTGCGGCAAACTGCTTATCTGACTGATGCTCGGATAAAGTAATTTCACCCAGGTCAGCCCCGATTTTAGGCCAAAAGCTTAGCTTGATATCACCTTTGATATCCAGGGTACGCTGCTTTTTGTCTTTCACTAACTGGATCACGGTCGACTTGTAATCGTTAGGATCAAACGTCACCGCAAGATAAATTACCAACAGCAGTGCCACGCCAAAAATGGCGGCCACTGTATAGAGAATTTTTTTCAGAAGTGTATTTTTCATTCATTACACCTTAAGTGAATATGCAGCTTGATTAGTGTGCAAAAAACAACAAGATAAGGATACCGAACACGATGCGATACCAGGCAAACACCGCGAAAGAATGCTGACTGACAAATTTAATCAGGGCGCGGATCACTACCAGCGCAGATAAGAACGCAGTGACAAAGCCAATCAGGAAAATAAAGGCATCATCTAAAGACAACAAATCACGCGCCTTTAGTAAGTCATAACCAGTCGCCGCAAACATAATAGGCAGGGCAAGGAAGAAAGAAAACTCAGTAGCCGTTTGTCGACTCAGGCCAAAGCACATACCACCAAGAATTGTCGCACCAGAACGTGACACCCCTGGGATCAGCGCCAGTGACTGGGCAAACCCAATCTGCAACGCCTGTTTTAAACTGATATGGTCAATATCTTGCACCTTGCCGGGTGGCACAAATTTTTCAATGATTAAAATCAATATACCGCCGACAATCAACGCAATACCGACAGTGAAGGATGAAAATAGAAATTCTTTGATTTGATGATGGAAAGCCAGGCCAAGGATGGCGGCGGGCAGGAAAGCGATAACCAGGTTACGCACCAGGTGTTGCGCGTCAGGATCGGTTTGAATACGTTGCACCGTTTGTATCAAGCGTTGCCGGAACTCGACACAGACAGCAAGCACTGCACCTAGCTGTATCATGATTTCAAACACATCCCGTTTATCTTTATCCAGAAAATTTAACCATTCACCTGCAATAATCAAATGTCCGGTGCTGCTAACAGGTATAAATTCGGTCGCGCCTTCGACCAGGCCCATGATGATGGCCTTCAGCATTAAGTAAATATCCATGGTTATATTCTAGCAGACAGAGCAAACTAGATTTAGTGTGTTGGAAAAATTAGGGTATTGGTTTGTTTGGATATGGCTTGGGATTGTATTCTTTGGGAAATGTTCAGTTTCCTTGTGTGATAAGAAATTGTGTGACGTACTAATCTTATCGACCTCGGCGACCGTCTTTCTGTTGATGATTTTTCTTTGAGCAAGCAAAGAAAAATCACTTGCCTAGGGTCGAAAAGGTGAGATGTTTTTAGTGACCAAAACCTTCAATTGAAACAAAATCTCAGCCAGATTATTTCGGCGCGAACGTAAACGCATCGCTGTAAAACTCTTCTTCCGGCAATCCTTGCGCAATAAAAGTCTCTTTAGCAATATCTACCATGCCTGGCGCCCCGCAGATATACACTTCAAAGCCACTCAAATCCGCATGGTCTTCAAGGACTGCTTGATGCACCAGCCCACGCCGGCCTTGCCAGTCATCGTCCGTTTCACTCTCTGAAATCACCGGGATATAAGTAATGTTTGGCATAAATTCCGCCCAACGCCGGCAGAGTTCATCCATATATAGATCAGTCACCTGGCGGGCACCACGATACAACAACACCGGCCGCCGGATACCCTGGTAAATCATATGCTCTATCATGCCTTTGATTGGGGCGAATCCAGTGCCACCGGCGACCATGATGATGGGTTTTTCATTTTGTTCACGTAAGAAAAAACTGCCTAACGGTGCTTCAACACGCAATATGGTTTTTAATGGCATTTCGCTGAAAACCTGCTCAGTAAACTGGCCGCCTGCAATTTTGCGAATATGCAATTCAATGAAACCTGCTTCATGCGGGGCGTTAGCGATGGAAAAAGCACGACGGCGGCCGTCTTTGAGCAAAAATTCCAGATACTGCCCTGCCATAAAGGTGAGTGGTTCAGTGGCTGGCAATTGCAGGTGCAACACCATGACATCGTCGGTTAGTTGCTCTTTTTTCTGAACGCGCACGGGTAAAATCCGTGGTTTGATTCCTTGCACCATATCAATCTGGCGGCATTCAATCACCAGGTCTTCCAATGGTCGCGCACAACAAAACAGTGCTTGCCCGCTGGCCAGCTCTTCATCGCTCATGGCACTGCCCTGATAGTCGTCATGGAAAACTTTGCCAGTAAGCACTTTGCCTTTGCAGGCTCCACAGGCGCCATTGCGGCAGCCATAAGGCATGTTGATGCCCGCCTCTATTGCGGCTTCCAGCACAGTTTGGCTTGGGCGCACTTCAAACGTGTGGCCGCTGTTTTCTATCAATACCCGGTTCATGGCTTATATTGTAGAGATTTTTCTTGGTAAGGCTTGAAGTTTAGGATGACTTAATCTTTTTTTGGCAGATGCACGACGTTGTCTTTGGGTTTGGCTTCTTTGATTTCAGTATACTCACCTTCAATCGCCTCATCATTGGCGCTGGCTTGAAACCCAGTCTTATTTGATGTACTGCCAGAAGCAGCCTTATTCGCTGGCATGAACAATAACACCACTGCAATCACGTCACTGATGACCCCGGGAATAAGCAAAAGCACACCGGCAAACATATTGCGAGCGGTTGAAAACATGGCTGAAATCGGGTTGCCACCAGCCGCTAGCTGTTGAAACATACGCGCTGCAATAAGGTTTTTTTCAGCACGTATCAATTGGAGGCCAAGAAAACCAATAATCATTAGGTAAGCGAGCACCCACCAGCCATACCGCTGACTAAGTTCAATCAGGACCGCTATCTCCAGAAACGGAAAAGCCAGTAAAATAGCAAAGATGATAAAACGCATGTCAGTAATCCTGTGGTGAGTCAGCGCACATGACGCCAAAAGAGCAAATTATAATCGTGTTTACCCATGTGCCGGATATGGCATGCGCAGAAAGCCTGGCGCAAGCGCTGGTTAGTGCACAGTTGGCGGCATGTGTGAATATTTCAAGCCCTGTCAAATCGGTTTACCGCTGGCAGGGCCAAATCGAAACCGCAGAAGAAGTAAAGTTAACGATTAAAACCACTCAGCAAGGCTATACAGCATTGGCAGATAAAATTCGCGAATTGCATCCTTATGAACTTCCCGAGATTGTAGCTATCCATGTCAACGAGGGTTTGCCGGAATATCTGCGTTGGGTTGCGGCTGAAACGCTGGCATAAGGCCATGATTGATAGGTCATGGTTAATTAAGGTGCAAGATAATGATCACTAAATGGATTAAAGCGTGGGCGACCCTGGCGATGCTACTGGCAACTGCACTACCGGTGCACGCGGATTCAAGGTTCTCCCAACTATTTACCGATGAAGACGCTGAAGAGTTTTTGCCGGTAGATAAAGCGTTCAAGGTAGAAGCTGTGCTGGTGGATCAAACACACGCGCAAGTGAAATTTATTATCGCGCCTGGTCATTATCTGTATCGTGAACGCATACAACTGTTACCGGCAGATCAAAAAGCGACCATTTCGTTGCCGCCAGGCGAAAGTAAAAATGATCCCAATTTCGGCCAGCAACAGGTTTTTCATCATGATACCGCCGCAGAAGTGGTTTTCCCCGACACGGCGCCCGCGATGCTACAAATACGTTACCAGGGTTGCAGCGAAAAAGGGCTGTGCTATCCGCCGCAGACCAAATCCCTGCCATTAACGCCATCTGCTTCGCCAGTTTCAGTCACTAGCAGCCAGCCATCAGCATTAGAAGTTGACGATGGCGTATCTGAAAAACTGCTTTCTTCCGGACACTGGTGGCAAATCGTGGCTGGTTTCTTTGGCGCCGGTTTACTGCTCGCCTTTACGCCATGCGTGTTCCCAATGATTCCGATTTTGTCAGGCATTATTGTCGGTAAAAACGCACAAGCCTCACGCGCCAAAGCATTCACTTTATCGCTTGCCTACACCTTGGGCATGTGCCTGACCTACACCCTGGCAGGTGTGGCGGCCGGCTTATCCGGACAACTATTGAGTAATGCCCTGCAAACACCATGGGCATTAACTGCCGGCGCATTGATTTTTGTGGCCTTGTCTTTTTCCATGTTCGGTTTTTATGAGCTTAAACTGCCAAGTGCCATAGAAAATGCTTTCTTTAACTGGAGTCACCGGTTTAAAGGCGGACATTTGCTCAGCGACTTTCTGATGGGCGCCATCTCTGCCCTGATTATCAGCCCATGCGTGGCCGCGCCTTTGGCGGGCGCTTTACTCTATATCAGTCAAACCCATGATGTGGTTCTCGGTGCCGTTGCACTGTTTTCACTCTCATTGGGTATGGGCATGCCTTTACTGTTGATTGGTGCTTCTGCAGGATCAATCCTGCCAAAAGCGGGCGAATGGATGAACACCATCCGCCGCCTGTTTGGCGTACTAATGCTGGCTGTCGCTATCTGGGTGATCAGCCCTATTTTGCCAACCAGTGTGCAGATGTTGTTGTGGGCAGCACTTTGTATCATACCGGCTATTTATTTGCGTGCCATTGACCCGTTGCCGACGACTGCCAGTACCGCGCAAAGGCTTATTAAAGGCGCGGCAGTCTTTTTATTGCTGTATGGCGTTGCTTTGCTGATCGGGGCCTGGTCAGGAGCAAGTTCACCACTGAGGCCATTGCAGAATCTTGCGTCCGCCCCACAAACTGGCAGGCAGGCAGTACAGTTTCAACGTGTGCGTAATGTGCAAGAACTTGATCAAGCCGTGCACGCCGCACAAGGCAAGCGCGTGATGCTGGATTTTTATGCTGACTGGTGTGTGTCATGTAAAGAATATGAGCAATTTGTATTCACAAATCATCAGGTGCAGGCTGAATTAAATCAAATAGTGCTATTGCAGGCAGACGTGACAGCAAATAATGCGCAGGATGCAGCATTGCTTAAAAAATTCGAATTGTTTGGCCCACCGGGTATCATCTTTTTTGATAGTCAAGGCCAGCCTTTACAACCAGTCATCAAAGGCTATCACGATGCGGATCGTTTCCTGAAAATACTGCGTGCACTTGGAGGACCTAACCATGCGTAACGTCGCGCGTATCGTAATGACCGTCCTGCTGATCGTCGTCCTTGGCAGCGGGTTCCGCTGGCTTTACCTGAACCGCCATCAGTTTATGGGCGCAGATACGACGTTACCTGATAAAACTGCGGTAAGTGCGCTCTGGAATACCACCTTAAGCGATCAAAAAGGTAAGTCATACCCGTTAGCACAATTCAAAGGCAAGCCTATGATCCTCAATTTCTGGGCTACCTGGTGCGAGCCTTGCCGTGATGAAATGCCGGAGATTTCTGAACTTGCCACTGCACACCCCGACATTACGGTATTGGGCGTGGCCATTGATGAAGCTGCAGCTGTGCATGAGTTTGTCGAAAGCACACCGGTGTCCTATCCATTGCTGATTGCCGAAAATGAAGGCATGCCTCTGGCAGAGACCTTGGGTAACAATAAAGGCGTCTTGCCATATACGGTGATTGTCTCTGCACAGGGCGAAATCACCCATATTTTCTTTGGCCGCGTTAACAGCGAAATGCTGCAAAAAGCACTTAAGTTGTAGGCTATTCAAACTGTTATTTGATTGAATACAATGCTTTAATCGCTGCATGTTCGGAGCAAAGATCCCGCACTTAACAGCAAAATTAGCGATGTTTCACTTTTGTGTAATTGACGAATTCTGCTGGACAAAATGCAATAACTTCGGCAAACTTCGCGCCATGAAGGTTGTATCTTTCTCTTTAAAAGGCATGTGAAATGGGCACCAAATCTATCCTGGTGATTCATGGACCTAATCTCAACATGCTTGGCACTCGCGAGCCACAGCATTATGGCAACCAGACCCTGGCAGATATCGACCAGGGGTTGCATGCACTGGCGCACGCAGATCAGGCACGGCTGGAAACCTTTCAGAGCAATTCTGAAGCGGATATTATTGAGAAGATACACACATTGTCTGTTAACCGCGTGGATTATGTCATCATCAATCCTGCGGCTTTCACACATACTTCGGTGGCGATTCGTGATGCAATTTCAGCGGTGAAAGTACCGTTTATTGAAGTACATCTTTCCAATGTGCACGCACGGGAGCCATTCAGGCATCACTCTTATTTCAGCGATATCGCGACGGCCGTCATCTGCGGTTTGGGCGCGGAAGGCTATTACGCCGCTTATCGCCATATCCAACAACTATAATTAAAACATTCTAAATCGAGGTTTCTATGGATTTACGCAAACTCAAAAAATTGATTGATCTGGTCGAGGAATCGGGAATTTCCGAACTGGAACTGACCGAAGGTGAAGAAAAAGTACGTATCAGCCGCACCATCACTGGCGTTGCGCCGGTTACACAATATGTAACTGCGCCTGCCCAGGCTGCCCCGGCTAGTGCAGCACCAGCTGCTGCGCCTGCCGGCGCTACTGCTAGCGCACCAGCGCCGGAGCCAGAAGGCAAAGTAGTGAAATCACCTATGGTTGGTACTTTCTACCGCGCCTCTTCTCCTGATGCCAAAGCATTTGTTGACGTTGGCAGCAGCGTGAATGCCGGTGAAACGGTATGTATTATCGAGGCGATGAAGCTACTCAATGAAATTGAGAGTGAGTATGCCGGCGTGATCAAGAAAATCTTTGTTGAAAACGGCCAACCAGTGGAATACGGCGAACCATTATTCCTGATTGGTTAAGATTCGCTGATTGATATATATGTTAGAAAAAATTCTGATTGCCCAACGTGGCAGCCAGCTATCGACAGGTTGTACTGCAACAAAATTAAAATGCGCCGTGGCTAATAGCCAGGCAGCTATGAAGACGCGGAGTTAAAAATGTTCGAGAAAATACTGATTGCAAACCGAGGCGAAATAGCCTTGCGTGTGCAACGTGCCTGCCGTGAACTGGGGATCAAAACCGTAGCCGTGCACTCCGAGGCCGACCGCGATGCCAAATATGTTAAATTGGCTGACGAGTCCGTCTGTATTGGCCCAGCTCCTTCCGCTAAAAGTTACCTGAATGTTCCGGCAGTCATCAGCGCTGCTGAAGTAACAGATGCGCAGGCGATACACCCGGGTTATGGCTTTTTGTCTGAAAATGCCGACTTTGCCGAGCGTGTGGAGCAAAGTGGTTTCGTGTTTATTGGGCCACGTGCTGAAACAATCCGCCTGATGGGCGATAAGGTTTCCGCCAAGGATGCCATGAAAAAAGCTGGCGTGCCTTGCGTACCTGGTTCAGATGGTGCTTTGCCTGATGATCCTGCTGAAATTGTTAAAACAGCCAAACGTGTCGGTTACCCGGTCATTATCAAAGCGGCTGGTGGCGGAGGTGGCCGCGGTATGCGCGTGGTGCATACTGAAGCGGCGTTAATAAATGCAGTCAATATGACCAAAGCCGAAGCGCAAAGCGCTTTTGGTAACCCGGTGGTTTACATGGAAAAATTCCTGGAAAACCCGCGCCATATTGAAATCCAGATACTGGCCGACGAACATGGCAATGCGGTGTTCCTGGGTGACCGTGATTGCTCCATGCAACGTCGTCACCAGAAAATCATTGAAGAAGCGCCTTCACCTTTATTACCAGCAAGATTGCGCGACAAGATAGGTGAACGTTGTGCCGAAGCCTGCCGCAAAATCAAATATCGTGGTGCTGGCACCTTTGAGTTCCTGTATGAAAACGGCGAATTCTATTTCATTGAGATGAACACCCGTTTGCAAGTAGAGCATACGGTGACCGAGATGATTACCGGGATTGATCTGGTACAACAGCAAATCTTTATTGCCGCCGGTGAAAAACTTCCTTTCCGTCAGCGTGACATCGTATTGAATGGTCATGCCATTGAGTGCCGGATTAACGCCGAAGATCCTTACAATTTTGTGCCTTCTCCTGGTTTCATTAACCGCTTCCATATGCCAGGTGGACCTGGCGTGCGCATGGACACTCATGTATATGGCGGTTATACAGTGCCCCCACATTACGATTCCATGATCGGTAAATTGATCACGCACGGTGCCACCCGCGAGCAAGCGATTGCCAGAATGCGCGTAGCTTTGTCTGAACTGTATGTCGAAGGTATTAAAACCAACAAGGAACTGCATTCTGACCTGATGTCTGATCTGGCGTTTCAGCAAGGCGGCACCAGCATTCACTATCTTGAACAGAAGCTGGGCATCAGCGCTAAGTAATTGTGCATTGGCTGTTACTTAAAATTCAATCGACCGAGCCACAGGCGGAGTCGCTCAGCGATGTGTTGATGGAACATGGCGCACTGTCTGTCAGCATTGAAGACGCGCATGCGGACACCATGGCTGAACAAGCCATTTTTGGTGAGCCGGGCGATCCACCACCAGGTATCTGGCAACAGAATATCGTGACTGCCATGCTGGAAGCTGACGCGGATGTGACGGCTTTGCTAGCCACAGTGCAATCCGAGTTGCAGCTGGATGGTTTGAAATACCAGTTGGAACAGATTGAAGAGCAGGATTGGGTGCGTGCAACCCAGGCGCAATTCGACCCGATTCGTGTGACTGATAATTTATGGATTGTGCCATCATGGCACCAGGCGCCCAATGCGGAGGCAATCAATATTGTGCTGGATCCCGGTCTGGCATTTGGTACCGGTAGCCATCCCACCACGCATTTATGTTTGAGCTGGCTGGCACAATTACCTAAATCCGAATTGGCTCAGGCCAATGTACTGGATTACGGTTGTGGCTCCGGCATCCTCGCGATTGCGGCAAAAAAACTGGGCGCCGGCCAGGTGATTGGTGTGGACATTGATACGCAGGCGGTCATCGCCAGCCGTGACAATGCCGCCAATAACCAGGTGGAAGCGCTATTTTATGATTCTGCAGAGTATCTGCATGAGCCATTTGATATTGTGGTCGCCAATATTCTTTCCAGTGCCTTGATGGTATTGGCGCCGGTGATTGCCAAATCTTGCAAAAATGGCGGCAAAGTTGCATTATCCGGCATATTGGATAGTCAGCAGGAAATGTTGCTGACGCATTACTCAGAGTGGTTTGAAATGGATGCCCCCATCCAGCAAGATGGATGGGTCTTGCTGACGGGAACCAGAAAATGTCTCTAATCACGGCGTGCCCTGCCTGCCAAACACAATTTGAAGTCAACGACGAACAACTGCAAGCCTATGCCGGCAAAGTACGTTGTGGTGAATGCAATCATGTGTTTGATGCACGCTCTTCGCTGATTGACTCGACAGAAGCAACAGAAACCATTGCGGCGGACGAATCAGTCGCACCTGCAGAACCCACTCCAGCAATTGAATCGATTGCACTGACCGACGACACACCGGCAGAGACATTTACACCAGAAGTCACTGAAACCAGCAACACGCAGTACGTGACACCTGAAGCAGACATCTCCCAGACAGCTTCAACAGAAGTCGAGCATGCAAGTTCAGAGAATTCTGGAGCGCACAGCTCAGATGCTTATGTCTCGGATACTTATGGTTCTGATAGCTACCCTGCTCCTGAAGCGACACTGGATAGCCCAACAGCAGAGTTGGATGCTCCGCTCACGACCCAGGAGGATGCCGCTCAAGATACTCAACAGATCCGGGCATTGAACTGGAATCTTGGGCGCGAAGAAGCTGATACAAAAGCCATTCCGGAATTTTTGCGTAATGTTTCCCTGAGCGAAGAGTGGCCAGCAGCCGCAGAAAAACCCAAAGCACCATGGGTGTTTCCACTGTTAGCCTGCTTAATGCTAGTAACCCTCCTGTTGCAGTCTGTTTATTTCACACGCACAAGCCTGGCCGCTAATTATCCTTTTACCAAACCGCTGCTGCAGTCGGCTTGCAAATTGGCACATTGCGCGGTGGCATTGCCTAAGGATATTACGCAATTAACCATTGATGATGCCGACATTCAGGAACACAGGGAGCGCGAAGGGGTACTGGTATTTTCCAGCGTATTGATCAATCACGGTGCGGTGTCTCAAACTTACCCGATGATAGAACTGACGCTGACCAATATGGCTGACGAACCGGTATTGCGCAAAGTCCTGACACCTAAGGAATATTTGCCTGCAACTGCCAAGGTTTCTGAAGGCCTGGCGGGACAACAGGAGCAACCGGTTAAAACCAGCCTTGGTATCTCCGAAAAAGCCGTGACCGGGTTCCGCGTCGCGATTGCTTATTAAATTCCAGAAATATTATCCGCCAGTGCTTTTCGCCTGCGCGCCGATGTCTGACATCACTTTTCCCAACACCTCAATTGCAGCCGTGCGCACAAAACTTTTACGCCAGGCCAATGCAATCCTCCTGCTAGGCACCGGTTTGGTGAATGGAATCACCCGAATCAGCGGATTCTGGTAACGTGCGACAGTCGCCATGGCTGGCAACACCGTAATCCCCAGGTTGGAAGCCACCATATTACGTATAGTCTCCAAAGAATTACCTTGTAGCACCTCGCCCTTACGACCTAGTTCAGGGCAAGCCTGTGTCACCTGGTTGCTAAAGCAATGCCCACTATTCAGTAATAGCACTTTTTCGTTGCCTAATTCATCCGGATTCACTGTTTTACGTTGTGCCCATGGGTGGCTGGCTGGCACCACCACATTAAAATCTTCATCATAAAGCGGTGTGATTTCAATCCCGGGCACATTAAACGGCAAGGCCACGACTGCCGCGTCAATCACGCCATTCCTTAATTGCTGTTCCAGTGTAGCGGTAATATTTTCTTCTACTTCCAGCGGCATATTTGGTGCAGTTTTAACCAATGGCGGAATCATTTCCGGCAACAGGTAAGGGCCTACCGAATGGATCATGCCCAGCTTGAAAGGCCCATTCAACGGGTCGCTGCCATGCTTGGCCATTTCCTTGATTTTTGCCGCTTGCTCCAGCACGGTGTTCGCCTGCTCAATGATCTGTTCACCTATCGGCGTTGGTGTCACGTCATTACGGTTACGCTCAAACAGCAAAACGCCTAATTCCTCTTCCAGCTTTTTGATGCCAAGGCTTAATGCCGGTTGTGTGACAAAACATTTCTCAGCCGCCCGGCGAAAATTGCGTTCCTGCGCTACTGCCAGCACAAACTTCAGTTCAATCAGGGTCATGTTTTTCTCACTGCTGTGAAGAGGCCATTAGTGTAAATCTATTAATTTTATCAATCAATAGTATCAAAACATACAATTATACAAATTGAAGTGGCTTGCCTAGAATGGCCTCCATGCATCAGACAACATTGATTCATGGAGGCAAAAATGATTAACAGGTGGCTTCAGGATTTATCCCAGTTGCAGGAAGTATTGGCGGCTTACGCTGCCAGCAACTAGATAAACCATATTCATTACCTAGAAAACGATTATCGTAATATTTAACAAGTAGTATATTTATCGCATGGTCACTCAAGGGTGGTCAGTCAATAAGAAAAGGAGCTCAAAAAAATGGAAAATCAGCAAAATACCACAGGCAAATGTCCATTTGCACATGGGGGAAACACCGCCACCGAGAAATCAAATACCAGCTGGTGGCCAAATGCGCTAAATCTGGATATCTTGCATCAACAAGATAGCAAAACCAATCCGCTGGGTGAAGATTTTAATTATGCCGAGGAATTTAAAAAGCTGGATTTAGCGGCAGTGAAAGCCGACCTGCATGCACTGATGACCGATAGCCAGTCATGGTGGCCTGCTGATTGGGGGCATTATGGTGGATTGATGATTCGTTTGTCATGGCATGCGGCCGGGACTTATCGCGTCGCCGATGGCCGTGGCGGAGCCGGCACCGGTAACCAGCGTTTTGCGCCACTGAACAGCTGGCCGGATAACGTTAACCTGGATAAAGCGCGCCGCCTGTTATGGCCGATCAAGAAAAAATACGGTAACAAGCTTTCCTGGGCCGATTTGATTGTACTGGCCGGCACGATTGCGTATGAGTCCATGGGTCTGAAAACCTTTGGCTTTGCCGGTGGCCGCGCCGATATCTGGCATCCGGAAAAAGATATTTATTGGGGCAACGAAAAAGAATGGCTAGCTAAAACAGGCGCTCCCGGTAGCCGTTATACAGGTGAACGCGATCTGGAAAATCCGCTGGCCGCCGTAATGATGGGGCTCATATATGTAAATCCGGAAGGGGTAGATGGCAACCCGGACCCATTACGCACAGCGAGGGATATCCGCGAAACCTTTGACCGGATGGCGATGAACGATGAAGAAACCGTTGCGCTGACTGCTGGTGGTCATACCGTAGGCAAATCGCATGGTAATGGCATAGCAGCAAACTTAGGCCCGGACCCGGAAGCGGCCAGCGTTGAAGAGCAAGGCATGGGTTGGAATAACCATACCACCCGCGGCATAGGCCGTGATTCAGTTACCAGCGGTATTGAAGGCGCCTGGACTACACACCCTACCCGCTGGGATAACGGTTATTTCAAAATGCTGTTCGAACATGAATGGGAGCTGAGAAAGAGCCCAGCAGGCGCATGGCAGTATGAGCCGGTGAATATTAAGGAAGAAGATAAACCTGTCGACGTGGAAGATCCGTCCATCCGCTATAACCCGATCATGACAGATGCGGATATGGCGATGATCAAGGATCCGGTTTACCGCGAAATTTCGGAGCGTTTTTACCGTGACCAGGCTTATTTTTCCGAAGTATTTGCACGTGCCTGGTTTAAATTGACGCATCGTGATCTAGGTCCGAAAGCTCGCTACCTGGGGCCGGATGTGCCGCAGGAAGACTTGATCTGGCAGGATCCAACGCCAGCTGGCAACGCTAACTTGAGTGCCGCGGATATCGCAACCTTGAAAGCGCAGATCCTGGCGAGTGGCCTGACGATTGCTGAACTGGTGGCTACCGCCTGGGATAGCGCACGTACATTCCGCGCATCCGATTTCCGTGGTGGTGCCAATGGTGCACGTATCCGTCTGGCACCGCAAAAAGACTGGCAAGGCAATGAGCCAGCCAGGTTGCAGAAAGTACTGGCCGTACTTGAAGGCATACGGGCAGCTTTTAACCAACCCGTAAGCCTGGCGGACTTGATTGTGCTAGGTGGCTCAGCGGCCATTGAGCAGGCGGCCAATGCAGCAGGCGTGGCGGTTGAAGTGCCGTTTGCGCCAGGCAGGGGCGATGCCACTGATGAGATGACAGATGTGGAGTCTTTCTCTGTGCTGGAGCCACTGCACGATGGTTTCCGCAACTGGCAGAAGGCGGATTATGTGCCGACAGCTGAAGAGCTACTGCTGGACCGCACCCAGCTGATGGGGCTGACAGCGCCGGAAATGGTGGTTTTGGTTGGTGGTATGCGGGTGTTGGATACCAATTATGGTGCTAGCAAACATGGTGTGTTTACCGACAGGCCCGGCGTGCTTAGCAATGACTTTTTTGTGAATTTGACGGATATGCAGTACACCTGGAAACCAGTAGGCAGCAATTTGTATGAAGTGCGTGAGCGGGCTACCGGTAACGTGAAGTGGACTGCAACACGTGTGGATCTGGTATTTGGCTCTAACTCTATTCTGCGTTCTTATGCGGAAGTGTATGCGCAGGATGATGCCAAACAGAAGTTTGTGCAGGATTTTGTGAAAGCATGGACTAAAGTAATGAATGCAGATAGGTTTGATTTGAAGTAATTGCGCTGTAAAAAAGAAAAAGCGCCTTGAGGAATCGGGGCGCTTTTTTATTGGCTGAAAGTTCTAACTTAAATAGTTTGTAAGGCACTTTGATTCTGGCGAAGGGTGTAGCAGCCACAAAGCTTGCTACGCGGACCCCTATGCTATATCTGCACCGGGGCGACTAACCAAAGAATTTAACTTCCAGACTTTACCGTGCCCGCCACGGCGCTACCTTAAACAACAACACCATCCCCGGAATGGTCAGCAACATACACACATAAAAAAACTGTTCCCACCCCAAATTTTCTACCATCCCGCCGGTAAGTGCATTAAACACCGAACGCGGCACTGCCGACAAACTGGTAAACAATGCCAGTTGTGTCGCTGTATATGCAGGGTTGGTTTCACGCGCCATATAAGCCACATATGCCGCGGTTCCCAAGCCGATGCCAAACGCCTCGGCACCAATCACAAATGCCAGCATGCTACGCTCGGCAGCGCCAATCTCAGTAAAAGGCCCGCTTTGTGCCAGCCAGGCAAAACCAAAAATAGCTAATGCCTGTATGACACCAAATACCCATAAGCCGCGATTAATACCTAACTTGAGCATCCACAAGCCGCCGACAAAAGCACCGGCAATCTGCATCACCAGGCCGCTGCCTTTGGCAATCGCACCGATATCGGTTTTGCTGAAACCCATATCAATATAGAACGGTGTAGCGAGTGCTGTGGCCATGCTGTCACCCAGTTTATACAACAGAATAAACAGCAATACCCAGACTGCATGTTGCCAGCCACTGCGATGGATAAATTCCTTAAAGGGTTCGACCACGGAAGCCAGCAATGTTTTTGGCATGCTGGCGGCCGCTGGTTCTTGTGACCACAGGGTAAAGCCTATGCCGGGTAGCATAAATAAACCCACAATCAGAAACACTTGCGACCAGGCCATATGGTCGGCCAGGATTAATGCCAGTGAGCCAGGGACTAATCCGGCGATACGGTAGGCATTCACATGAATACTGTTGCCCAAACCCAATTCTTCGTCGCTCAGTATTTCGCGTCGGTAGGCATCAATCACAATATCCTGGCTGGCGGAGAATAAAGCGACCAGTGTTGCCAGTAATGCAACCGCGGTGATATCAAATGCTGGTTGAAACGAGCCAAGTGCAATGATGGAGCCCAACAATGCAAATTGAGTGAACAGTATCCAGCTACGTCTGCGGCCCAGGCTTGCCAGTAATGTATAGCGGTCCATCAACGGTGCCCATAGAAATTTCCAGGTATACGGCAGTTGCATAAATGCGAACGCGGCAATGGTTTTTAAATTGAGCCCTTCGCTGCGTAGCCAGGCGGGTAATAACTGCAGTAAAAGGTAAAGAGGTAGGCCGGAGCTGAAGCCAAGCGCCACACACATCAGCATGCGGCGTGTAAACAGGGTTTGTGCGATGGTCATGTCCGTATTGTAATCGCTTTTGTCAGGCAGACATTCGCCAGGTAAAAAAAAGCCAACCCTTGCGGGTTGGCACACTCGGAGATCAAATGGTCAAACAATACTTTGTGGAAAAACCCCTACAAACTGAGTATCCACTGGACCAAGGTTTTAATATCTTCGTCCTTTACCTGCGGGCTGTTAGGCGGCATGGGCATATCACCCCACGCGCCACTGCCGCCGGCTTTTACTTTCTGGATCAATTTTGCCTCCGCAGATTTGTCGCCTTTGTATTTGGCGGCAACATCCTTATAGGCTGGTCCCAGGATTTTTTTATCCACACTGTGGCACATCAGACAATTACTTTTTTGCGCCAGTGCTTCGGCATTACTACCTGCCATGACAGAAGCTGTCATCCCCAACAGGGTAGTCATTGCCAGGCTTTTAATGAATAAATGCATAGAGTCATTCCTTGAAAAATGTATTACAGGCTGAACACGTTCATTGCGCCACCACCAGGTGCCGCGTTGTACTTGGTCAGCTCTTTGTAGCCACCAGCAGCCCCCAAGCCATCGGTTTCATTGGTCAGGCCCAGATTCATCGCAACTCCAGCCCAGCCGCCAATCCCTGACAATACGCCTACATATTGCTTGCCTTTGTGACCGTAAGTGATCATGTTGCCAACCACACCGGAACCCACCTGGAACTTCCACAATTCTTTACCAGTTTTGGCATCCAGTGCTTTTACCCAACGGTCCAACGTCCCGTAAAACACCAGGTCAGTTGAAGTCACCAGCGCACCACCCCAGGCAGAGAATTTCTCTTTGTTATACCACTGCGCTTTACCCTTCAGCGCATCCCAGGCCATAAAGCCGCCCATCACACCGTCCGGGCCGGCAAACATGGTCAAGGTAGCGCCTACCCATGGCTGGCCGGCCACGTATTTGGATTCAACCGGCTCGTACGTCATACATACATGGTTCAGTGGCACGTAAAACATTTTGTTCTTCGGTGAGTAAGCTGCCGGTTGTTCATCTTTCACGCCCAGAGCTGATGGACAAATACCTTTGGCGTTGTAATCCTGATGGGTAGAATATTTGGCATCTTTCACCGGAATACCGGTTTTCAAGTCAATCTTGCTGGCCCAGTTGACAAAAGGATGCATTTTCTCTGCCACCAGCAAGCTGCCGTTGGTGCGGTCAAAGGTATAGCCAAAACCATTACGGTCAAAATGAGACGCCAGTTGTTTACCGTTGGCTTCCCACAGGATGATTTCGTTCATGCCGTCATAATCCCACTCATCATGTGGCGTCATCTGGTAAGCCCAGCGCGCCATGCCGGTGTCGAGGTCACGCGCGAAAATCGTCATTGACCATTTGTTGTCGCCTGGCCGTACGTCCGGGTTCCAGGTACCAGGATTACCGGTACCGTAGTACATCAGGTTGAGTTTCGGGTCATAGGAGTACCAGCCCCAGGTTGGGCCGCCACCATTCTGCCACCCATCTTTTTGCTGTTGCGGTTTATGCCAGGTACGTACGCCGAGGTCAGCTTCAGGATATTTCAGTTGCGATTTATCCAGAGGCTTGAAAGAACCGCCCTCTTTGTTGCCACCATTCACATCCTGGTAAACAGATAAGGCGCTGTAATGCGGATTCTCTTTGTTAAAGTCTTTACCAATCAGCATTTCGCTATCCGGGCCTGTGCTATAGGCTTTCCATAACAGGCTGCCATCTTTGATGCTATAAGCAGAAATATGGCAACGTACGCCGAATTCGCCGCCTGAACAGCCAGTCACCACTTTGTCTTTAAATACGTGAGGGACATTGGTATTGGCCGCGCCTGTTTTCGGGTCGTTGACCTTTACGTCCCATATTTTGGCACCGGTTTTGGCATCCAGCGCCACCAGCACACCATTATTCTGTTGCAGGAAAATCTTACCGTCGCCGTAACCCAGGCCTTTGTTTACGTTGTCACAGCACAAAACAGACTGCACGTCCGGATCCTGTTTAGGGAAATAAGACCAGCGGATCTTCTGGTTGTTGTCCAGGTCCAGCGCATAGACGTTGTTCGGAAATGCGGTATGGATGTACATGGTATTGCCAATAACCAACGGCGCACCTTCGTGACCCCGGTTAACGCCGGTCGCGAATGACCAGGCCAGTTTGACGTTTTTGACATTGCCTTTGTTGATTTGTGACAGTTTGCTGTAACCCTGGTTGGCGTAATCTTTACGCGCCATGGCCCATTGGTTGTCATCCTTCATCATGGCGTCCAGTTCGGCATTGGCCCATACACTGGTGCTCATGCCGGCTAGCATCATTGCAGTGATGGCAAGCTTGATTTGGTGTTGCATACATACCTCCAAAATGGTGTGTTTGAAGCTGGAATAAATGAGTTATACGCCAGTAAGCAAATGCTTCTTTTGTTACTCGCAGACCATTGATTGCAACCCCTGTGCCAGACATGAATTTTATTTGAGGTAATGAAAAAAATGAATTAAAATCAAAAGGTTATTCTTAGGTACCAGCTACGGTCATGCATTCTGGAACGGTGAAAACTGTTCAGTGGTGTGTCAAACTGATACAGTTGTTCAATCGCGTGATACAGGTGTTCAAGCAGTGATGTCAAAGTTTTCTCCAGCCTCTACACATACATCGTTGCCAGTCATGCGCGACGATCAACTGGCCATTGCCGAAGCGATTGAACGCTCATGGCGTCGTTGCATGGTCAAAGGTGTAGATGAGCAGGCACCAGCACATGACCAGATCATCACCGCGCAAGAATTAGCACAACGGCTAGAGCAAAATCGTTTGTTGCTCACGCATGCTGAACCTGAAATGATGACCTTAAGCGGGCAGATTGCACATACGCGTAGCCTGGTCATTCTCACGGACAATGAAGGTGTGATCCTGCGCACCATGGGTGAAGGCGTGGAGCAGGGCGACATCCGTGCTTCTTTATTACCTGGTGCTTCCTGGAGTGAAGAGCATCGCGGGACAAATGCCATAGGCACAGCGCTGGTTGAGCGTGCCCCCATCAGCGTGCAGGGTGCTGAGCACTTTATGGCCTATCACCACTCACTCAGCTGCTCGGCAGTACCGATCTTTGCAGCCAATAACCAGTTAGTGGCTACATTAGATGTATCCAATGATTTGAACCAGCCACAGCAACACACGCTGGCACTGGTGAAAATGGCAGCGCAAATGGTCGAGAACCGTTTGTTTCATGCCACTGCACAAGGTGAGATAGGCGTGCATTTTCATGCACGATCAGAATTTATCGGTACGCTATGGGAAGGCCTGGCGTTATTTGATAGTGATGGCCAGTTGCGTGCCATCAATCGTAGCGGACAATTCCAGTTCGGCTTGCCTCTGGATGAAGATGTGCTGGCTAAGCGGCGGGTGCAATTCAGCGATGTGTTCGATGAATCTTGGGTGACATTCAAACAACGCTGCCAGGGTGGTGATTTGTTATTCCCCATGCAATTGCGGAATGGCGCCCGACTGTTTGCACGTGCTTCCGTTCAAACCAGCACGCGTTCACGCCCAGCGGTTTCCCAACCACGGGAATCTGCGGCCAGCCTGGAAATGCTCGATACTGGCGATGCACAGCTTAAACTGGCCATCTCTCAAGTCAAGCAAGTATTGAATCGCGATATTCCCATGCTGGTATTAGGTGAAACGGGCGCCGGAAAAGAATTATTTTCTCGTGCGATTCATGATGCCAGCGCACGTCGCGACCAACCTTTTATTGCGGTCAATTGCGCTGCCTTGCCCGAAGGCCTGATAGAAGCCGAACTGTTTGGCTATGAAGAAGGCGCTTATACCGGCGCTAAGCGCAAAGGTAATTCTGGCAAAATCCAGCAGGCTGATGGCGGCACGCTGTTCCTGGATGAAATTGGCGATATGCCCTTGTCACTACAGGCGCGTTTGTTACGCGTGCTGCAAGAGCGCTGCGTGACACCGCTGGGCTCCAGCAAGTCGATTCCGGTTAACTTTATGCTGATCAGCGCGACCAACCAGAAACTGAAAGATAAAGTCACTGCAGGGGAATTCCGTAGTGATTTGTACTACCGTATTAATGGACTGGCAGTGCAATTGCCAGCCTTACGCCAGCGCCAGGATTTACAGCGCCTGATCAGTTTAATTTTGCAGGTTGAGCAGTCACCAGAGAGTGAAATCAGTGCAGAAGTCATGGCTTTGTTTGCCCGTCACCCATGGCCAGGCAATGTGCGGCAATTGCATAATGTGTTGCGCACTGCACTGGCTTTAGCGGATGGCGCGGTCATAGATTTGATGCATTTGACGCAGGACTTTATGGATGAGCTTGAAGATGCAGCCATCAGTCACCAAGCGGTGCGTCCTGCATTAACTTTAAAGGCGCAATCTGATGAGGTTATACGTTTGGCTATGCAACAGCATGCTGGAAATGTTTCCGCCGCTGCACGCCAGCTGGGTATGAGCAGGAATACACTTTATCGTCGTTTGAAAGCATTACACCTGGCTTGATCAGACAATAAAAAGCCCCGGCAACAACCGGGGCTTTTTTTCATGACTTTATTTTGAGCTTACTTGCTGCGACGACAAGCTACAAAACCCATCACGCCAAGACCCAGTAACATCATGGCGTAGCTATCAGCCTCAGGAACGGCGGACGCTGATGCCACCTGATCCACCTGGAAAGCCAGTGCTTGTGAGAAGCCAGCGCTGAAACTCAGAGTGTAAGAAGTGATGGGGGTAGAAACACCACTCAGATCCCAGGAGTAGCGGTAATAGTCATCCACAGTACCAGTATTCCCAAAGTTTACCAATGCGCCGGCAATCGCCTGGTTACCGCCGTTGTAGCTCAGCGTAATGGTATAGGCCTCACCACCGAATGAAGCATTAAAGTCATTAACGATGCCCTGGAATACCAGTGAGCCGATGTTGTTTGAAACAGTATTATCAGTAAAGGTCAGGTTCCCATCGCCGTACAAACCGAAGCCGGCGGGGTAGTAGCTGCCGGAAATTTGCGTCAGCAATGCATCGCCTGAACCTGCCACGTTACCAGCTGTTCCCGCTGCCAGCTGGGCTGCAGTCAATGGATTAGCAGCGCCATTATTATCAACACGGTTACGGTTAAGCTGGTTCCAGCCGTCGAAAGAAACAGAATTGGCAATGTCAACGAAACTGCTATAAGTGGTATTGGCTTGTGCCAGACCAGCGATTGCGAACAGGCTTGCACCGATAACGATGCTGAGATATTTAGCTTTCATATGACTAACTTCCTTTTGAGTAATTATTAATGACTGGCATCTTTAATAAGTGCCAGAATTGTTAACTGGCCGCGTTACTCACAAACGTCTTTACCATGTATTCCCAGTTAAATGATAATGGGAACTATTATCATTATCGACAAATATCAGGATTAGTCAAGCGCGTGTTGTTTAAAAATTAAATCTTCAGTTGAAGTGAAGGGCGTGCAGCGTTGGCATTGAATCAACGCGGATTAAGCAGTCGATGAGAAATGTGAGAGAAAACTACTTCCCATAGCAAAGAAGCTGATTTATGTATGATTACTCTTAAGGCGGTACATAGCCAGGTTGCCCATCAGATTTGGCAGTACATGCACATCTTCACCGTCGGTAATGACTTTACGTTCAATCACTTGTATGTGGTGATTATTGCAAAATTCATCAAAATCGTGAATCGTACATAAGTGTACATTAGGCGTGTCGTACCATTGATAAGGTAGGGTTTTCGATACCGGCATATTACCGGTGGCGATTTGTAAACGGTTACGCCAATAACCAAAGTTGGGGAAAGTCACAATCGCTTCGCGGCCGACACGCAGCATTTCTTCAACAATAGTTTCGGTATTGTGCATGGCTTGCAAGGTCTGCGACAGGATCACCGTATCAAACGACTGGTCTTCAAACCCGGAAAGACCTTCTTCAAGGTTCATCTGGATCACATCGACACCGTTTTTCAGCGCTTCCAGCCAGTTGGCATCGTCTTTTTCGATGCCATAACCTGTGGTATCCAGGGTTTCATGTAAATGCGTCAGCAAGGTGCCATCCCCACAACCTAAATCCAGCACCTTGGTTTTTGCGCGCACCCAGTTTGTAATTAATGCAAAATCTGGGCGAATATTTGTTATATTTGCATTTTTCATACTTTTACCTGCTCAAGGTAAGCACGCATGATGTCGTGATAATGCGGGTCCGGCATCAGGAAGGCATCATGACCATGTGCTGAGGTGACTTCAGCATATTTCACCGGCAACGCGTTATCCAGCAGTGCCTGCACAATTTCGCGAGAACGACTTGGTGAAAAACGCCAATCGGTAGTGAACGAAATTACAATGAATTTGGCTTTTGCATGTTTGAGCGCCTGGCTTAAATCGCCGCCAAACGCTTTTGCCGGATCAAAATAATCCAGTGCCCGCGTCATGCGCAAATAGGTATTCGCATCAAATTCACCGGCGAATTTATCGCCCTGGTAACGCAGGTAAGACTCCATTTCGAACTCAACATCGAAGCTGTACTTAAGCTCGCCATGGCGTAATTTACGGCCGAATTTTTCACCCATCACATCATCGGAAAGATAAGTGATATGACCTAACATACGCGCGATGCGCAAGCCTCGGCGCGGTACTGTGCCATGGTTGTAATAATCACCTTCATAAAACTCGGGGTCAGTAATAATCGCCTGGCGTGCGACTTCATTAAAAGCCATATTCTGGGCGGTAAGGTTAGGGGCTGAAGCAATGACGAACGCGTGACGCACGCGTTCTGGATAGGCAATATTCCATTGCAGGGCTTGCATTCCGCCAAGGCTACCGCCAATGACAGCAGCCAGCTGCTCAATTCCAAGGTAATCCAGTAAGCGCGCTTGCGACTCCACCCAGTCTTCAACAGTCACCACTGGAAACGTTGCACTGTAAGGCCGGTCGGTCAGCGGATCGACACTGGAAGGGCCACTACTGCCGTGACAGCCACCCAGGTTATTCAGGCCGATCACGAAAAATTTGTTGGTATCCAGCGGCCTGCCGGGGCCAATCAGGTTATCCCACCAGCCTGGGTATTTGTCATCTTCTGAATAACGACCAGCTACGTGGTGATTGCCAGACAGTGCGTGGCAAATAAGCACCGCATTCGATTTGGTCGCGTTTAGTTCGCCGTAGGTTTCATAGGCAAGATGGTATTGCGGCAAGATGGCGCCGCTTTGCAAAGCGAGTGGTTCGTTGAAATGCGCCACCTGCGCTTTAACAATACCAACAGAGTTCGATTCAGACATGCCGCGATTATACTATGCAGCATGCTTAACGGCGAGTCAGCTTGCCTCGGCTTTTATTGCGGTGCCGCAGAAAGGCAACCTAGTAAAGCAGGCAGCTCGGCCACCGAGTTAATCATCGCATCCGGGTTTACGGCAGAAAGCCGTGTATAGGTTTCACGGTATTTGCCAGTTTTCACCAGCACACCGTGCAAACCGGCATCCTGAGCGCCGCCAACATCGGCATCAATATCATCGCCCACCATCATCACTTCAGAAGGTTTCATGCGCAGCGAGTCCACAACAATATTGAAAAAATGGCGGGAAGGCTTACCCATCAGCATGGCTTTGGTATTACTGGCATATTCCAGGCCGGTCACAAATGCCCCGATATCCATCTGCAACCCGCTTTCGGTCTGCCAAAAACGGTTTTTATGAATAGCAATGAGTTGCGCACCATTCACCAGGCAATGGAATACCTCATTCAGCAATGCATAAGACCATTGATCGCCGATATCGCCTACCACCACATAATTGGCTGCAGTTTCAGATTGGTCAAAACAGGCAAAATCTTTTTTAATGTCTTCAGCCAGGAGCAACTTGCACACCGGGTTAGGCTGTTTTTTCAAATGCTGGATGGTCGCTTGTGGTGCACTCATGATTTCTTCAGGCACCGTATTGAAGCCCAGCCGGTTTAGCTTTTGTTGTAAAGAGTCTAGCGACAGCGTGCTGGTATTGGTTACAAAGCGCACGGCGATGCCGGCTTTGCGCAACTGAGCAACCGCAGCCAAAGCGCCCGGAATCAATTGGTCACCAATATATAAAACACCATCGAGATCAAACAGGACAGCTTTTATTGCACTGAAATTAAACATAAGCGGCCTTTCTTGCTGCAGTGATATAGACCGGTTGCAGCAAGAATCGTGCACAGCGGGGAATTACTTTTAAGGGGAATTGTTTACTAGCCGTAGTCAAGTTGCCAGCCATTGCGCCAGCGTGACTCTGGGATTGCCGCCCAGATCGTGTAAGGTTTGAATATTCAAAAATCCAGCTGCCTGATAGAGCTGCTGCACAGCATCCGCCTGGTTATAGCCATGTTCCAGCATCAGCCAGCCACTATTATTCAAATGTGATGGTGCTTTTGCGATGATCTGCCGTATATCCGCCAGGCCATCTTCGCCTGCGGCCAGCGCAGACAGCGGTTCAAAGCGTAAATCACCTTGCGATAAATGCTGGTCAGCAGATTCGATATACGGTGGATTGCTAACAATCAGGTCAAAAGACTGCTGGCCAAGCTGTGAAAACCAGTCACTATGCAACAAGGTTAGATTGCTTAGTTGCAGGTCACGCATGTTAGCTTCGGCTACTGCTAATGCAGATTCTGAAGCATCCACCGCTATTACCTTTGAATGTGGGGCTTGATTTGCAATTGCCAGTGAAATGGCGCCAGTACCGGTGCCCAGATCCAATATCTGCATGGGTTTGGAAATTTTCTGTAATGCTGCTTCTACCAGGGTTTCAGTATCCGGGCGGGGAATCAGCGTCGCTGGCGTGACCTTGAGCTTAAGGCCATAGAATTCGCGATACCCAAGAATATAGGCCACCGGTTCGCCTTGCATACGGCGTTGTACCAGCTGGTTAAAATCTGTAGCCTGTTGTTCAGTCACCGCATCAGTCGCATGTGCCAGCAACCAGGCCCTGTTAACGTCCAGCACATGCATCAGCAGTATTTGCGCCTCCACACTGGCCTCAGCCGCGGCAACAGATTCTGTCAATCGTTGCCGCGCGTACTGCAATAGTTGTTGCACAGGTTGTGTCATCCTATCTGCCTCCGGCGGCTTTACGCAGGGCAATGGCCGTGGCATTTCCTTGTTTGGCCGGGTGGCGTACTGCGTGGCGGATGACCCACTTCAATTCTTTATCGGCGTTACTCAACCAGCGGTCACATAGTTCAAAGGCAATCTCGGGGTGGTCTTTGGCAATATCCCCCAAATGATTGGCCACACTGCGTCTCACATAAAGACTAGGATCACTTTTCAATGCATCCAGAATGGGCAAGGTTGGCGTCGGATCTTTAATCAGTTGCGGAATGCGCGCCCCCCATGGCAAACGGGAACGGGTACCTTCCGAGCATAAGCGCCGCACATGCGGATCCGGGTCATCCAGCCATTGCGTAATCTGGTTGAGCGTGCGGTCAAAGTCATGAATCAGGAATGGGCGGATGGAGAATTCAGCGGTAAAGCGTCGGGTTAATTCATACTGTGCATGCATGGCTGTATCAAACGGATCTTCACCTGCGTTGTGCGAAACATCACGGCCATATTCCGCCACAAAACGGGTATGTGGCAGATAAAAAAACACGCTCAGCCCAAGGCGCTCGGTATGCACGTTAGCTGGGGTCAACGTTTTAATTAATACTTCAGTCGCATCGGCAAATTTGGCAGGGAGAGTAGCTTTCAGCGCGGCCGCAATATGTGCTGAACGGTCCATAAAACCAAGCGGCGCAATGTTGGTAAGCGCTAACTGCTTGAATGCCTGCTCATCAAATCCTGCATGCACCAGCGCAATATTATGTGCCAGGCAATCGATTGCTTCACTATCCAGAATAAATTTGATCGGCTGGTCTTTTTGGATACTGCGCGGTGCGGTGGGGAGACGGAATTGATGCATAAGTATTGCTAGTAAGGGCGTTCATCATATTGCGGCGCATCATCATGAATGTCATGCCATTCAGCTTTGGACGCAACGAATATGTGCGCAGAAACTTTTTCTTCCAGCGGCGTATCCAGCGACCCTATTCGCACCCTCAAGACAGCGGGATCACTGTCCCGGTAAGCGATGATCGGAGAGCCGCACAAACCACAAAACGTCCGATTTACACCAGCTTCAGTGCGATAGTTTTTTAAATGCTGCTGGCCACGCGTGATGACAAAATGAGATTGCAAAACCGGCGCAACTGCTGCGAAGGCTGAACCGCTCGCTTTGCGGCAACGCTGGCAATGGCAATAAACCACTTTTTCGATGGTACCTGCAATCTCATAGCGCACTGCTTCGCAGAGGCAACCACCTTGATGCTTGTCGTCTGTTTGTGTCATAGCGTGGTCAAATGCCAAGCTTAGTTTTCTTCACCCAGGCTCGCCAGCAGATCAGCCTGGTACTCATTGGAAAGGGCGCCTATCAACTCGTCCATATCACCTTCGGTAATCGCTTCAATCTTGTACAAAGTCAGGTTGATACGGTGGTCGGTAATCCGGCCTTGCGGGTAATTGTAAGTACGGATACGTTCCGAGCGGTCACCGGAACCAATCAGGTTGCGGCGTTCCGAGGCGATCTTGTTTTGCTGTTCATCCACTTGTTTGGCTTTGATACGTGCCGCCAATACCTGCATCGCTTGTGCCTTGTTGGCGTGCTGGCTGCGGCCATCCTGACATTCCACGACAATGCCGGTAGGTGCATGAGTAATGCGCACAGCAGAATCGGTCTTGTTGATGTGCTGGCCACCGGCACCACTGGCACGGAAGGTATCGATACGGATATCGGCGGGATTAATTTCCACATCACCGACTTCTTCCACTTCAGGCAGAATGGCTACCGTACAGGCCGAGGTGTGGATACGGCCCTGGGTTTCAGTATCCGGCACGCGTTGTACGCGGTGACCACCGGATTCGAATTTGAGTTTTGAGTAGGCACCATAACCATTGATCTTGGCAATAATCTCCTTGTAACCACCCACTTCACCTTCGTTGGCAGAGACAATTTCCACCTTCCAACCCTGGCGGTCAGCATAGCGCGAGTACATGCGGAACAGATCGCCGGCAAACAGGCCGGATTCATCACCACCGGTGCCGGCACGCACTTCGAGGAAAATACTTTTATCGTCGTTGGGGTCTTTGGGCAGTAACAGTTTTTGCAATGCCAATTCCACCTCTTCCAGACGCTGCTTGCTACTCTCTATCTCTTCCTGTGCAAACTCTTTCATCTCCGGGTCTGAAAGCATGGCATGCGCTTCTTTCAGGTCGGATTCGGTTTGTACATAAATATGATATTGCTCAACAATAGGCGTGATTTCCGTATGCTCCTGCATGATCTTGCGGTAATTATCCATGTTGTCAGTCACGCCTTCGCTGCTCAGCAGGCGGTTAATTTCTTCGAGGCGCTCGCTTAAGTTAGCGAGCTTTTGCAACATACTTGGTTTCATCTTGTTTGCCTAAAATTCAATACTGGCTGCAATGTCTTCCGCCAGCTTTGGTCATACTCAATTAAATTAATCTTTTAACTGGAAAAGTTGTTTCACCAGATGCTCGATATGCGCATGAGCATCGCCTTGGCTATTGTTGAGCACATGACTGGGGCCATGTAAAAACTTATTGGTCAGTGCATTGCTGAGTTGTTCGAGCGCTTTTTCCGGCGATTCGCCTTTTTGCAGCAGCTTGAGTGCTTTTTCAAGTTCGGCTTTCCGCACTGTATCCGCCTGGTCACGCAGGGCTTTAATTGTGGGCACTGCTTCGCGCTGCTTGAGCCAATGCATAAAGTGCTCTACACGTGCGTTGACGATCAACTCGGCATTCACCGCCGCTTCCTGGCGATTACCTATGCCTTCCGAGACGACTTGCGCCAGGTCATCTACCGTGTATAAAAACACATCGTCTAATGCTGAGACTTCAGGCTCAATATCGCGTGGTACTGCCAAATCGACCATAAACATCGGACGGTGTTTACGCATCTTGATCGCGCGCTCCACCATGCCCAAGCCTACCAGTGGTAACTGGCTGGCTGTACTGGTAATCACAATATCAAACTCGTGAAAGCGTTCTGGCAGGTCATTCAGCAAAATAGCCTGCATATTCAAACCCTGGCTGCGGATTTTGTCTGCAAGTTGTTCGCCACGCTCCAGGGTGCGGTTAGCGACAGTGATTTTTTTCGGTTTTTGTGCGGCAAAATGGTCGGCACACAGCTCTATCATTTCACCGGCACCGATAAACAGCACGCTCTGTGCGCTTAGGTCACCAAAAATACGTTGTGCCAGTTTCACCGCGGCGGCGGCCATCGAAATCGAGCTGCCGCCAATATCGGTATTGGTGCGTACTTCTTTGGCGACTTCAAACGTACGCTGGAACAATTTGTGCAGCATGGTGCCCAATGTACCAACATCCTGTGCAATTTTTACCGATTGCTTGAACTGCCCAAGAATTTGCGCCTCACCCAGCACCATGCTATCCAGGCCACTGGCAACGCGGAATGCATGTTTGACCGCTTCGTGGCTGCTCAGTGTGTAGGTATAAGGCATCAACTGCTGAGCTTCCAGCTTGTGGTAGTTGGCAAGCCAGTCGATGACGGTTTCTGGCCGGATAGACTGCACATAGATTTCAGTACGGTTGCAGGTGGAAAGAATGGCAACTTCGGACACGTTGTGGCGCGTCAGATCTTCCAGCGCATGCGGCAGGTTTTCGTTGTTGAACGCAACGTTTTCGCGGATAGCGATTGGTGCGGTGGTGTGGTTCACACCAATGGTAAACAGTTGCATAGCGCTATTTTACCTTTGAGAGCAGGCAAAGAGATAAATAAACTAACGCATGCAGGTCGTTCATGGTTGATTCGATTGGTGCCCGTAGCAAAGGTGCCGACATTTTCTTACATTAGCGGTTAGCAAGCAAGAATCCTGTCAATTTGGCGTGGAATGGTATTTGACTCCGAATGACGGTAAAATATTGGTTTTACAATAAAAATTTTCAGAAAACTCGAAATAAGCAAGTGGCGGGATAAAGTGCAAGGCGCACGGAACGCAGCAATTTGCCCGCGTAGCCGCTGATTACGTGTTTTCTCAGATTTATTTCATTGAACTTCAGATACGGAACACCAGCATGGACAAAACTTTTCGCATTGCCCCCAGTATTCTTTCTGCCAACTTCGCCAAATTAGGTGAAGAAATTGAAAACGTGATCAAATCCGGTACCGACATCGTCCACTTTGACGTGATGGACAATCACTATGTGCCTAACCTGACGATTGGACCGCTCGTATGCGATGCCATTCGCGATTTGTCACATAACGTCGGCGCATTGATCGACGTGCACCTGATGGTAAAACCGGTTGACCGCATTATTCCTGACTTCGCCAAAGCCGGTGCCGATATCATCACTTTCCACCCGGAAGCGTCTGACCACATTGACCGCAGTCTGGCGCTGGTGCGTGATAGCGGCTGTAAATCGGGCCTGGTATTCAATCCGGCAACACCATTGCACTACCTTGATTACGTGATGGACAAAGTCGACATGATTTTGCTGATGTCGGTTAACCCGGGTTTTGGCGGCCAGAAATTCATTCCGGAAACACTGAACAAATTAAAAGAAGCACGTGCACGTATTGATGCCTACTACGAGAAAACCGGCCGCCAGATCTGGCTGGAAGTGGATGGTGGCGTAAACGCCAACAACATCGCTGACATCGCCAAAGCCGGTGCTGATACATTTGTAGCCGGTAGCGCGATTTTCGGTTCACCTAAAGACACCGACCCTAACCGATACGACACTGTTGTAGCGGCGATGCGCGCTTCTTTAGCGACTGTTTAATTTTATAAAAGTCTGTTGTGATGCGGTTTCAAGTCAAGCTGGTGATGTTCGATCTGGACGGTACCCTGCTTGATACCGCACCGCAAATTGCCGAAGCCGCCAATCGTATGCTGGTGGCACTAGGCAAGCCTATGCTGCCACAGGCACAGATCAGCACCTATATTGGTGAAGGCGTGCAAAACCTGATCAAGCGTTGCCTGACCGGGAATCCGCATGAAGAACCCGACGCTGAACTGTTTACCCAAGCTCAGCCGCTATACCATGATTTTTACGAGAAAAATGCAACTGACAGCCAGCCATTTCCCACCGTGGTTGCAGCTCTACAGCAATTGAAGGCGCATGGTTACCTGCTCGCCTGCGTAACCAATAAACCCGAAAAATTTACTATGCCTTTGCTGGAAAAAGCCGACCTGGCCGATTTTTTTAAAATCGTCGTTTCAGGCGATACTTTACCCAAAAAGAAACCCGACCCGCTGCCGCTGTTGCATATTTGCCAAAAACTAGGCGTGTTGCCCGCTGAGGCCGTGCTGGTAGGGGACTCGGAAACCGATATCCAGGCAGCGCAGGCAGCAGGATGCTTTGTAGTCACCGTGCCTTATGGGTATAATCAGGGTCGCCCGATTGACGAGGCAACCGTGGATGCCACGGTGCAGCAGCTCACCGAGGTGGTGGACTTGCTGGAGTTACCCGCTCTCTTAAAGCGGGGATAAAAAACTATTTAAATATCATGATGTTTTGTGCTCATCATTCTTCCAGTTGGCCAGTGTTAAGCTGGCGTCGTTCGTGGCGGGGCTAACTTAGCTAGACTAGGGACAGCCCGCAGGCGCCCTGCCTTAAAAAAAAATAGTTCGCGTTATTTGCACTAATCTGTTGCCTCTGATGAAGCAACACACTCAACGAACAATCTGGAAAAAGCATCATGTTAAGCACTCTGAGCAAGACCGAATTTGACGCGCTGGCGGCGCAAGGGTACAACCGTATCCCGCTGGTGATGGAAACCTTTGCCGACCTCGATACGCCGCTGTCGCTGTATCTCAAGCTGGCTAACCAACCCTACTCTTATTTGCTTGAAAGCGTACAAGGCGGCGAACGCTTTGGCCGCTATTCAATTATCGGCCTGCCTGCCACCACACGCATTGAGGTGCGTGACAGGCAATTGCAGGTGATCCACGACGACACAGTCATCGAGTCGCATAACGACCAAAACCCGCTGGACTTTATCAAAGCCTACCAGGCAAGGTTTAAAACACCGCCGTATGAAGGTTTGCCCCGTTTTACCGGTGGCCTGGCCGGTTATTTTGGTTACGAGACGATTCAATATATTGAGAAACGCCTGGGCAAGCAGAAAAAGCCGGATGCGATAGGCACGCCGGATATCCTGCTAATGGTGTCTGAACAAATCGCCGTTATCGATAACCTGTCCAGCAAACTGTATTTTATTGTCTATGCCGACCCGGCGCAGCCGAATGCCTACGAAGCTGCACGTGATCGTATGCAGGCATTACTGGCAAAACTGCGTGCCCAGGTCGAAATCCCGGCGGCGCTGCCTACCAGTAAAACCCAGGCATTATCAGAATTTGGTGAAGACAACTTCAAGACGGCAGTGAAAACCGCCCAGCAATATATCCTGGAAGGCGACATCATGCAGGTGGTACTTAGCCAGCGCATGTCACAGGATTTTGACGCTTCTCCGCTCAGCCTTTACCGCGCATTGCGCAGCCTGAATCCATCCCCATATATGTTCTACTACGATATGGGTGACCATCACGTAGTCGGCGCTTCGCCGGAAATCCTGGTGAGGCTGGATAACACCACTGTCACCTCTCGCCCGATTGCCGGTACACGCCCACGCGGCAAAAACCGCGACCATGACCTGGCACTGGAAGCCGAGCTGCTGGCTGACCCTAAAGAGCGTGCCGAGCATGTGCAATTAATGGATTTGGGCCGTAATGATGTTGGCCGTGTCGCGCTAACGGGGACAGTAAAGGTCACCGACAATATGACGATTGAGCGTTATTCACATGTCATGCACATCGTCAGCAATGTCGAAGGCCAGCTTAAACCGGGACTGGATGCGATTGATGTGCTGAAAGCGACTTTCACCGCAGGCACAGTTTCCGGTGCACCGAAAGTACGCGCCATGGAAATCATTGAAGAACTGGAGCCATCCAAGCGAGGTATTTACGCTGGTGCGGTTGGTTACCTGGGATTTAACGGCGATATGGATGTGGCGATTGCCATCCGTACCGCCGTCATTAAAGACAAAAAACTCTATGTACAGGCTGGGGCAGGCATTGTGGCAGATTCGATTCCGCAAAATGAATGGGATGAAACCCAGAATAAGGCCAAAGCCGTTATCCGTGCCGCCGAGTTAGTACAAGCCGGTCTGGATAGCGCAGCCCAATTAACAGGAAAAGGAGCCTGAATATGTTGTTAATGATCGATAACTATGACTCTTTTACCTACAACCTGGTGCAATACCTGGGCGAGTTGGGACAAGACGTGCATGTGCACAGAAACGATGAGATCACGCTGGAGCAGATCAAAGCGATGCAACCGGAAAAAATCGTGATTTCTCCAGGCCCGTGTACGCCAAATGAGGCCGGGATTTCGGTGCCACTCATTCACGAGTTTGCCGGCAAGATTCCTTTGCTGGGCGTGTGCTTGGGTCACCAGAGCATAGGCCAGGCCTTTGGCGGCAACATCATCAAAGCCAAAACGCTGATGCATGGTAAAACTTCATTGATCCGCCATACCAATGCCGGTGTGTTCAGAAACCTGCCTAACCCGTATACGGCCACCCGCTACCATTCGCTGGTGATTGAGCGCGAAACCATTCCGGATTGCCTGGAAATCACCGCCTGGACTGACGATGGCGAGATCATGGGCGTCCGGCATAAAACCCTGGCGATAGAAGGCGTGCAGTTCCACCCGGAGTCGATTCTGACCGAACACGGGCATGCATTGCTGGATAACTTCCTGAAAGGCTATTAATGGCCATCACGCCTAAAATCGCAATACAGCGGCTGATAGACCACACCGATTTCACGCATGAAGAAATGCTGGAAATCATGCGCCAGATCATGAGCGGGGAGTTTACCCAGATCCAGATTGCCGGTTTCTTGTCTGCCCTACGTGTCAAAGGCGAAACCGTGACCGAAATCGCCGCAGCGGCACAAATGATGCGCGAGCTTTCCAGCAAAGTGGATATCAGCGATACCCGTCACTTGATTGATACCTGTGGTACTGGCGGCGCGCCGAACAAGGTATTTAACGTCTCGACTGCATCAGCCTTTGTGGCCGCAGGTGCAGGCGCAAAAATCGCCAAGCATGGCGGCCGGGCGGCTTCTTCAAAAAGTGGCTCCGCCGATGTGCTGGAAGCGCTGGGAGTGAATATCGCTCTGACACCTGAACAGGTGGTGCGCTGTGTCAATGAGGCAGGTATCGGCTTTATGTTTGCGCCCAACCACCACTCTGCCATGAAATATGCGGCGCCGGTACGTCGGGAGCTGGGTGTGCGTACCATGTTTAACCTGCTGGGGCCAATGACCAATCCGGCCGGTGCCAAACGCCAGGTCATGGGCGTGTTCCACCGTGATCTGGTGCCATTATTAGCGCAAACTTTAAAGCAACTAGGCAGCGAACATGTGATGGTCGTGCATAGCGCCGATGAAATGGATGAAATCTCTTTTTCTGCAGACACCTACGTGTCCGAACTCAAAAATGGGAGCATCACGGAATACACAGTGAATCCAGCGCAGTTTGGCATGCCATTGCATGATATCAACAGCATACGCGTTGAAAGCGCGCAGCATTCCAGCGAAATTATCCTTGGCCTGTTATCTGGCGAAAAAGGTCCGGCAAGAGATATTGTGTTGCTGAATGCTGGCGCCGCCATTTATGTTTCTGGGCTTGCTAAAGATTTATCGTCAGGGATTGCACAAGCGGCAGCGTCAATTGATTCGGGCAATGCGTTGAATAAATTGCAGCAATTAAAGGCGTTGAGCCAAGCCGCATGAAGCATTATTTGCTGATTGCGGTGTTATGTTTACTGGCAGCTTGCCAGCAAGCGTCGCAACAGACCGTAAGCAATCAGCCGCAATCAACCGTTGAGGTGAAATCGCAGGCGCAGACGATTAACCTGCAATCACTGTCTTCTGGTCTGATCACTGAAGACAATGCAGCCATTAAACAGGCATTTGCGCACAAGCAAAGCCATGTCTGGCTGGAAGGTAGCGGCGTTGTGAAAAAGCTATTACCGGATGACACCAAGGGTGCAAGGCATCAGCGCTTTCTTGTGAGCATTACGCCTGAACAGACATTGTTATTTGCACACAATATCGATCTAGCTCCTCGCGTCGAGCAGTTAAACGTCGGTGATCCAGTCGTGTTTAGAGGTGAATATATTTACAACCCCAAGGGCGGCATCATGCATTGGACGCATCATGATCCGCAAGGTCGTCAAGGTGGTTGGATTAGAGTTAACGGACAAACTTATGAGTGATATCTTAAATAAAATCCTGGCAACCAAAGCTGAAGAGATTGCTGCCGCGCAAGGGAAAATATCTTTGGCAGAACTCCAGGCACTGGCTGCACAACAAGCACCCGCGCGTGACTTTGTCGGTGCGATTCGCAATAAGATTGCTGAAGGCAAAGCTGCCGTGATTGCCGAGATTAAAAAAGCCAGTCCCTCCAAAGGTGTGATTCGCGAAGATTTTAAGCCAGCAGAAATTGCCGCCAGCTATGAGCAAGGTGGCGCTGCCTGTTTATCGGTCCTGACTGACGAGCAATATTTCCAGGGCTCTGCCGATTACCTGAAACAGGCCCGCGCAGCTTGTACTCTACCAGTGCTACGCAAAGACTTTATGGTAGATGTCTACCAAGTCTATGAAGCCCGTGCCATGGGTGCTGATTGTATTTTGCTGATTGCCGCCGCACTTACACTGCCACAAATGCAACAACTGGAAAGCGTCGCGCATAGCCTGGGCATGGCAGTGCTGGTAGAAGTGCACAATGGCGAAGAGCTGGCACAAGCGGTACAGTTGACCACGCCATTACTGGGTATCAATAACCGTAACCTGCGTACATTTGAAGTCACGCTGGATACCACACTGGGTCTGTTGGATAAAATCGCCAGCGACAAGATCGTGGTGACCGAGAGCGGAATTTTCACCGCTGACGATGTCAAATTGATGCGCGACAATGCTGTAAATACCTTCCTGGTCGGTGAAGCATTTATGCGTCAGGAAAATCCTGGTGCCGAACTTGCGAAGGTATTTGCCTAACCAGTTTTAATCAAGTTGTTATCGGATTATTCAGAACAACTTGTACTATCCTTAATCCTCCGCCTAACGCCGTTGCGCGGTTAGGCAAATATGGAGATTATTTTGAACCAATTTCTAGCTATCCGCCCTCGTCGCATGCGTAAAGATGATTTTTCACGCCGTTTAATGCGTGAAAACGTCCTCACCGTGAATGACCTGATTTACCCGGTTTTCGTCCTCGAAGGCGAAGCTAAAATCGAAGAGGTGAAATCCATGCCAGGCGTTTATCGCCAAAGCATAGATGGCCTGCTGAAAACTGCTGAAGAATGTGTAAAACTTGGTATTCCTGCTTTAGCTTTATTCCCGGTAGTCCCGCAAGAATACAAAAGCTTGGATGCCAAAGAAGCTTATAACCCTGAAGGCCTGGTACCACGTACGGTACGCGCACTCAAACAATCCTTCCCTGATCTGGGTATCATTACTGATGTAGCCTTGGATCCTTACACCACGCACGGGCAAGATGGCCTGATTGACGATACCGGCTATGTGTTGAATGACGAAACCGTAGAAGTGCTTGTGAAACAGGCGCTATGCCATGCAGAAGCCGGCGCCGACATCGTTGCCCCTTCAGACATGATGGATGGCCGTATCGGTGCTATTCGTGATGCGCTTGAAGAGGAAGGTTATATCTACACACGTATCCTGGCTTATTCGGCTAAATATGCTTCTGCCTTTTATGGCCCTTTCCGTGACGCAGTGGGCTCTGCCGGCAACCTTGGCAAAAGCAATAAATACAATTACCAAATGGATCCGGCCAACTCGGATGAAGCATTGAAAGAAGTGGCTTTGGACCTTGAAGAGGGTGCGGATATGGTCATGGTGAAACCGGGCATGCCGTATCTGGATATAGTGCGTCGCGTGAAAGAAGAGTTTGGCGTACCGACCTATGCTTATCATGTGAGTGGTGAGTATGCCATGCTGAAGGCTGCAGCGCAGAATGGCTGGCTGGATGAGAAGGCGTGTGTGCTGGAGGCAATGCTCGGGTTTAAACGTGCGGGGGCAGATGGGGTTTTGACTTATTTTGCGATGGATATCGCTAGGTGGTTGAAGGAGTAGTACCTATGTCAGAATTTTCAGTAAGACCTAATTAGCAGTATTAGAAGCTTATTACGTTCTGATGAACTTATAAACGATTCTTTTCGCCTCTAGGCGACCTTCTTTCTTATGCTTGTCCATAAGAAAGAAGGCAAAGAACAAGACACCCTAGCTTCCGCTTGTTTCCTGCGTTGCTCGAACCAGGACTTTCGTCCGTAACCGGACTCTATGCGGGCGGCCAACGAAACTCGCCCTGACAAGCCACCCAGAACGCGGCTTGTTGCGGAACTCAAACAGACGCTGGCCGACACCTCCACGCTAACTGCGCTACTCGGCGCGTCAGATAGGGGCCAGAGAAACCACACGCCTTCACTTCTGTTGTATATATCTCATTGCACCCCGCTCAAAGACTGCAGAAAAACAATCGAAAGAACTAGATTTACTAGAATTTGAATTTGGTCTTCGAAGCTTATAACTCCCTCAGCGTCCGCAGACCCTTGTGTCTAGCCGATATCTGATCGTGGTGGTTTTAAACGGGCCCCTATCTGACGCGCCGAGTAGCGCAGGCAAAATAAGGAAGAAGGGAGCGACTGTCCGAATCCCGCGGTGGCCTGCGTAGTGTGCAGGCCGCTAGGATGAGTTTCGTGACCGCTTATTTTGATGAGCAACGCAGGAAATAAGCGGAAGCTAGGGTGCATTTCTTTTGGTTACGTTTTCTTTGGGCAAGCAAAGAAAAGTAACTCGCCGAGGGGCGAAAGAAAATACTGAATATTCCTAGGAAATTATTATTAAAAAAAACCAAACTCAAGAAAGTGCAAAACTCGCTCTTCGATTTCACAAAGCTTAGCATCAACCTCGCCTGGATTCTGGGCTCCGCCAGAATGACAATCTAAGACGTTGGCCTTTGCGTAAACCTGCCATTCCGCAAGCGTACAGCATGCTGTACAAAACACTGCTTCACCCTCCGCCAGAATGACGACCCGTGAAAGTGCACAGAGCAGATTCCACAAAAGCCGCCTGTAAAAACCAATTAATCCTGGTAATCCACAATCAGCGGCGCATGATCACTAAACCGCTCCGTTTTATACACACTCACCGCCGTAGCGCGCTTCGCTAACTCTTGCGTAGCAAGCTGATAATCAATCCGCCACCCCACATTTTTTGCCCAGGCCTGGCCGCGGTTACTCCACCAGGTATAAGATTCTTCTGTGGTTTGCGGGTAGAGGCTACGATATACATCTACCCAGCCAACACGCCCCAGCACCTCGGTCATCCATGCGCGTTCTTCCGGCAAAAAGCCTGAGTTTTTGCGATTGCCTTTGTAATTTTTGAGGTCAATTTCCTGATGCGCGATATTCCAGTCTCCACAAATGACGATCTCGCGGCCACATGCAATCAGCTGTTCCAGATGCGGCAAAAACAATTCCAGCATCTTGAATTTGAATTGCTGGCGTTCTTCACCGCTGGAGCCGCTCGGCAGGTACAGAGACACTACGCTTAAGTTGCCGTACTGGCACTCGAGATAGCGGCCTTCAGCATCAATATGGGCATGACCCAAGCCAATAATTACCTTATCCGCTGGTTGTTTGCTGTAAATGCCAACGCCGCTGTAACCCTTTTTTTCGGCATAGTGGAAATAGCCGTGATATCCCGGCGGTTGCAGCATGTCTGGCTGCATATCGCCTGCCTGTGCTTTCAGCTCCTGCAGACAGACAATATCCGCGCCACTTGCCGCCAGCCAGGGCAAAAAGCCTTTGTTACAGGCTGACCGTATGCCATTCAGGTTCAAGGTTATAATACGCATCGTTCACATTCTTTCTGTTTTATCTTCAAATGACTGCAAATACACTCAGTGCCGATTTTATTGCTTTTTCCATCCAGAAACAGGTGTTGCGCTTCGGCGAATTCAAAACCAAAGCCGGGCGCTTAAGCCCGTATTTTTTCAACGCCGGCCTGTTTGATGACGGTGAAAGCCTACTTAAACTGGGTGAGTTTTACGCACACAGCATTCTACAGTCTGGATTGAAATTCGACATGCTGTTTGGCCCGGCTTACAAGGGGATTCCTCTGGTGGCTGCCATCAGTATCGCCTTTGCCCGCATGGGCCATAATTACTCTTATGCTTATAACCGTAAGGAAGCCAAGGATCACGGCGAAGGCGGTACGCTGGTGGGGGCTACCCTCAAAGGCCGCGTACTGATTATTGATGACGTGATTTCGGCCGGGACGTCTATCCGTGAATCTGTGGAAATGATACGGCAGGCGGGGGCCGTCCCATGTGGCGTAAGCATTGCTTTAGACAGACAGGAAAAAGGCCTCGGCGAGTTATCGGCAGTGCAGGAAGTTGAACAAACCAATAAGATGCCTGTAGTGAGCATTGCCAAACTGACCGATCTGTTTGCATACTTGCAAGGGAATGACAGCCTGGCGCAATATTTCCCGGCGATTCAGAATTACCGGGAGAAATATTGCATAGTGTGATAACGAGCTACACAAAATAGCGGGCAGTAGCCCGCTATTTTTGTTTGAGCATCCCCATTAATCTGGACATGATCAGTGCCGGATTATTCTCTACTACGCCATTGGGAGTCAGTTGATCGACGACATTCGGAATATATTCCGCAATTTTGCTAGTGAGTTCTTCTTTACTGATTTCCAGTTTGGTGGCGATACTGGTTAATACACTAGTGCCTAGCGCTGCCCCTATCTGCTGGGCGGACACATCTGAATTCGGGCCTTTGCCTATCCAGGAGTCTACCTGCTCGGATAACCCACCGTTCTTCAGGGTTTGCAGAATGCCGGGGAGGCCGCCGTATTGCTGGAATAGCTCCATGGCCAGTTTTGCCATGGGGGCTTTATCGCCCATGACTTTGGTCATCACGTTATTGGCTAAGTTGTCGAATAATCCCATTGTGGTTCCTAGTGAGTTACTTTTCTTATTTTTGCCTATTGGCGGTTATTTTTTATTTTGTATTGAAACATTTTTTTTCGCCTCTAGGCGAGTGTCTTTCCTTTGCTTGCCCAAAGCAAAGGCACCAAAGTAAAGGGCACCCTAGCTTCCGCTTGTTCCCTGCGTTGCTCGTCAAAACAAGCGGTCGCGAAACTCGACCTGGCAGCTCACACTAACCGTGAGCTGCTGCGGGACTCAAACAAACGCTCCCTTCCTCCTTGTTTTGACTCCGCTACTCGGCGCGTCAGATAGGGGCCCGGTTAAACCCATCACGATGAAACATGGATTAGGCATGTGAGGTTAAAGGGCGCTAAGTGCGTTTTGAGCTTTGAAGACAAAACTCAAATTCTTATAAATCTAATTCTTTTGTTTCTTTTTCACAGTGATTGAGCGTGATGCAATCAATAGAATTAAACTCAAATGGAAAGCGTGTGCTTTTAATGGGCCCCTATTTGACGCGCCGAGTAGCGCAGTCAGCGTGGGAGCCTTCGGCCAGCGTCTGTTCGAGTTCCGCAATAAGCCACGCTGTGTGTGGCTTATCAGGGCGAGTTTCGTTGGCCGCCCACGTTGATGAGCAACGCAGGAAACAAGCGGAAGCTAGGGTGCCTTTTCTTTTGGTTACTTATTCTTTGGGCATGCAAAGAAAAGTAACTCGCTGAGAAGCGAAATAAAATGCCTAATATCTGAAGCAATGCGTATTAAAAGCTAACCGCACTCCCAAGATTAGCTCTTCGATTAAACCCAAGCTAAGCATCCACCTCGCCTGGATTCCGGCCTCCGCCGGAATGACGAACTGATGCGGCGACTCACTGCTTCCACGCATAACCCATCAAAACTTCTCATGCTCCGCTAAGTATCGCCACTGCCCCGCCGGCAACTTACCCAAACTAATCCGCCCAATGCGGATCCGCTTCAAACCAACCACCTTCAAGCCCACCAGCTCACACATCCTGCGAATCTGCCGCTTACGTCCTTCACGCAATACAAACCGCAACTGATCCTCATTCTGCCACGACACCTTAGCTGGTTTCAGCTGTACGCCATCCAGACTCAAACCATGATTCAATTTTGCCATGCCGTTGGCACTCAGCTCACCCTCTACCCGCACCAGGTATTCTTTTTCTACACTGGAATCATCACCGATCAACACGCGGGCAATTCGACCATCCTGCGTCAGTACCAGCAAGCCGGTGGAGTCAATATCCAACCGTCCGGCGGGCGCCAGGCCGTGATAAATACCTCTGTGAAAAGTTTTCTGGGTTGGGTCTTCCGACCACTGATTTTCTGGTTTCACCAGTACTACTGCGGGTTCATAGCCATCTTCCGCCTGGCCGCTGACATAACCTACCGGCTTGTGCAGCAAGATGGTGACATTTTCCGCCTGATATTCCTTCGCATAGGTGCTGATAATGATCTCGGCGTCCGGGTCTATACGGGTCCCCAGGGCCTCGATAATTTCGCCATTCACCTTGACCCAGCCGTTGACAATCCAGTCATCGGCTTCACGGCGTGAGCACAGGCCGCGGTCCGCCATCACTTTGGATAAACGAGGTTGGGCATCCGGATCTGTGGGTGCGACCGGACGTCTGGGCGCAGCATCATCGCGCCGTACAGGGCGATCGGCGTTATATTCTTTGCGAGAATGATGCTGAGAGTCGTTCCGGGACTCCCTGCGGGGTTCATTACGTGTGTCTTTACGCGCATGGGATTTATCGCCTGGCTTGCCCTCTTGCCGGCTGCGGTCCTGGCGCGCCGGTTTTTCAGTATGGCTATTTTGCCTGTCGGCAGATGATGCTTTCTCAACCGTTCTAGGCGCAGGTTTAGGCGGTGGTTGTGTGCGGTCACGCAAGGTGGGTGAGGCGCGACGCACCGGTTTGCTACGCTTTGGTGCTTCGTCACTGCCATCAGGGGATTTATTCAGTTTGATTGTACTCAAAATACAGGTCCCGACTTGGTTGGGAAATAAAGTGCTATTGTAAGTTATCCGGCGGCTTTCACCGGACGAAAATTCAGGCTACCCGGATCTTTACGTGCACTGCGCGGCATAAAATGCAGGATATCTTCCGCGCGCTTTAAATCCGGCTGCTGCTGGATATACTGTTTTTTCCAGGCGCGATGCGGATTACTGATAATGCCAGCCAGCCACGCCGCCTGCATAGGATTCAATTTATCCGGTGACAGATCGAAATAATAGCGGGCGGCAGCATGTGCCCCGCAAAGACTTGGGCCTAAATCCACCGTATTCAGGTAAAGCTCCAGGATATCGGTTTTGGTCAGTGCAGACTCCAGTTGCACGGCATAGAGCAACTCTTCTATTTTGCGCTTCCAGGTACGCTCGCCGTTAGTGAACATGTATTTCGCCAATTGCTGGGTAATGGTACTGCCACCCACCTGTTTATCGGCGCTTTCCTTGCCTAACAAATGCTGCATTTGTGCCATGACATAACCGGGATGATGCTTGAATTCGGCATCCTCGGCGATGATGGCAGCCACCGGCAACCAGCGCCCGAGTTTTTCGTAGGACACCCATTGCATGTTTTCCGGATGCTTATGTTCATCCAGTAACGGGCAATCGTATTGTATAGGTAGCGTGGTAGCGGCACTTATATTCAGCCCGGAGACAGCCATCGCATTTAAATGCGGTTGTGCGCTCCACTCCTTCTTGGGCCAACGCAGGGTACCTGAAGCGGATAGCGAACCTGAAACGATGGCATCGCGTATCACCGGGGAATGGGCCTGTAACGGTGTAAGCAAGGCTTGCAAGGGTGTTTGCGGTAATACCCATGTCAACTTCAAGCTGCGCATGCTGACTTTGCCGCTGAAATCTATTTTAAACAGCGGCTGGGTGTCACCCACTGAAAGGTAGCCGTGAATATGCTGCTGTTCCATTCGCAGCCATAGTTCTACCATAGGGATGACTACTGGCTGGTCGCTGACGGATTTTGCTTCTATCCAGCAATGTTTGCAGCGCGCCCTTAACCCATTTTCGTCGGACAACTGGATATCGCCGTAGTGTAAATTAAATGCCTGCCTGTCTAACAACCAGCGCCCTGGTGCTGAAGTAGCCAGCATTAACAATGGCACGACACGTACCTGCACTCCGCCAGCCACCGGCAGTCTGACGCGCCAGGCCTCGCTGTCATAGGGTTGCCAGATCCAGCCGGCCAATGCTAACACTGTCACGATCATGACGACCAGCAGCGTGACGCTCAGCCTTTTAAACCACAGTAACAGCATGCGTAAAGCCTTAAACCACCAGGCGCTCTACGATTTTGCCATGTTGCAGATGGCTTTCGATAATTTCATCGATATCTTCATTATCAACAAAGGTATACCAAACTGCTTGCGGATAGATGACCATCACCGGCCCCTCGCCACAACGGTCCAGGCAACCGGCGCGGTTAATGCGGACTTTGCCTGTGCCTGCCAGGCCTTGTTTTTTTACCGATTTTTTCATGTAATCAAAGGCCGCTTCAGCGCCGCGGTTCATGCAGCAGTCTTCGCCTTTTTCGCGCTGGTTGAGACAAAAAAATACGTGATATTGAAAGTGACTTTGATTCATAAGATTACTTTCTGGTGTCGCTCATACATAATGATCAATGAAAAATAACACAGAAAAAGACCTGCAACAGAAAAGATTAGACGCTTTATTCTGTTGAAAGTTGGTCTTCCTTACTGAATGTCCAGGTGCGGGTAATGCTGAGCACATCGGTATCCTTGCGAATACCCTCAGGAAATACCGGGAACGGCGCAGCGAGTTGGACAATGCGGCGTGCGGATTCATCCAGCAGACGCTTTCCAGAACTCTGCTGGATTTTAATGCTTTCGATACTGCCATCAGCACGGATTGCCACGGTTAATTGCAACTTTCCATACAGTTTTTGCGTACGCGCCGCTTCAGGATAATTAAGATTACCTACCTGCTCGATTTTTTGCCGCCATTGATCCACGTAGTTGGCAAACCGGTACTCGCGGGTGCGCGCACCAATAAACTGCCGTTTAGGACGCATCTCGTAAGCATCTTGCTGTTTGGCGATCAAAGCTTCCAGTTTTGCCATTTCCTGCAAGGCCATGATTTCCTGTTGCGTTTGCACCGGTTGATTCAGGGCTTGTGGCGTTGGCTTTCTGGTGGCAGCCTGCGTTTGTGACAAGGGCGGCGCTTGTACGCTGTTTACTACCTGGCTCGCTTTAAGCTGCGTCAATAACGCCTGTGCCTCCTGTTCCAGTTGCGCAACCCGTTGCTGGTGTCGCTGCAACTCAGCATCTTGCGGCGTGGCAGGCACTGCCGGCTGCATAGTAGCTTCTGTGGCTTGCGGCGTAGTCGCCGGCATTTTCTGCACGCTGGGCAGCGGGCTCTTCATCTGCCGCTTTTCATCGGTATTGCCGCCTCGGTCAAGATTGGCTTGCGCCAGCGCATCGGCTTTTTCAGGCGCCTGCCGGGTTTTACTGTTCACCAGCATCACCTTGAGTGAAGGAATCTGGTCTTTAAGCGCTTTTAATTCAGGTTGAAAATGTAGCGTCAATAACACTGCATGCGCGATCAGCGAAAACCATAAAGCCCATACCAGAGGTGAACGTTCACGAAAGCGCATAGGGCATCTGCCGCCTGGTTAGCCCTGCAATGCCTGTAGTAATTGCTGATGTACGCCACCAAAGCCGCCGTTACTCATCACCAGTATCTGGTCACCAGGTTGCGCCAAGCGGCTGACGGCTTGCACTAATTGGGATAAATCATCAAAGGTTTGTGCTTTGCTTTGCATGGGAGCGAGGGCGGCCGCAGCATCCCAACCCAGGTGATTGGCATAGCAAAAAACGGCATCGGCCTCCCGCAGGCTCTCCGGCAATGCGTCCTTCATCACCCCCAGTTTCATGGTGTTTGAACGTGGCTCGAGCACGGCCAGGATACGGGCTTTGCCCACTTTGGCACGTAAGCCGGCAACTGTAGTGGCAATTGCAGTGGGATGATGGGCAAAGTCATCATAGACGGTGATGTTGTTAACGACGCCTTTGATTTCCATGCGGCGCTTAACATTTTTAAATTCATTCAATGCTTCTATCGCAATACAAGGCGCGACACCAACGTGACGAGCAGCGGCGATCACGGCCAGCGCGTTGCTGCGGTTATGTTCACCCATCAAGTTCCAGCTGACATTGCCCTGGCGTTCACCGTTAAAAAATACATCAAAACGTCCTTGCACATCCACATTGCCTACTTGCCAGCCTTGAGCACTATCTATGCGTTCCACTCCGCTCCAGCAGCCACGCGCTAATACGCGGTCCAGACTTTCCTGCTGGTTTGCCACCACCAGGCCTAGTTGCGGCACAGTGCGTACCAGATGGTGAAACTGTTTTTCAATCGCTGGCAGGTCTTCAAAAATATCGGCGTGATCAAATTCAAGGTTATTCAGCACCGCGGTGCGTGGCCGATAATGCACAAATTTGGAACGCTTGTCGAAAAAGGCGGTGTCGTATTCGTCGGCCTCAATCACAAAAAAAGGCGAGACAGACTTGGGGTCTTGCCTGGGTGTTTGCGGCAAACGGGCAGACACCCCAAAATTCTCCGGCACGCCACCGATCAGAAAACCTGGCGCCAGACCGGCGTATTCAAGCACCCAGGCCAGCATCGAAGAAGTCGTAGTTTTACCATGTGTGCCGGCAACTGCTAATACCCATTTACCTTGCAACACATGCTCAGCCAGCCATTGCGGGCCGGAAATGTAAGGCAGGCCCTGATTGAGGATTTCTTCCATTAAAGGATTTCCGCGCGCGACCACATTACCGATCACATACATATCGGGTTTAAATGCGGTCTGGCTGGGGTCAAAGCCTTCGATCAACTCAATGCCCTGTGCTTCGAGTTGTGTACTCATGGGTGGGTAAACATTGGCATCACACCCGGTGACACGGTGCCCGGCCGCTTTGGCGAGCACGGCGATGCCGCCCATAAACGTACCGCAAATACCGAGAATGTGAATATGCATAGAGTTTACCGAATCAATTTAACGAATGCATTTTACCAAACAAGCTTTAATTCCAAACAAGCTTTAATTAAGCTACAGCTTAAAATGATAGCGGACATGACTGAAGCAAAAGTGGCAGCGAAAAACTCAATTTTTCGCAAATAATGGCAGGTATTGGCGACAGCGCGCTGAAATATCGCTGGCCTGGAAAATATCTGTAATCACTGCCAGCGCATCTGCACCGGCAGCAATCAGTGGTGGCGCGTTCTCCAGCGTAATTCCACCTATACCAACTACGGGCACGGAGAGCGAACGCTTGGCCTGAGAGAATAAGTCTAACGTAGCGCGCGGCGCATCTGGCTTGGTGGATGAAGGGTAACAAGCGCCAAATGCGATGTAGCCTGCGCCTGCGGCTTGCGCCTGCTCGGCCAGTTCGAATCGATTGTAGCAGGAAGCACCTATGATTTTATCGACACCAAGCGAGGCCTTTGCTTCTGCGATCGCCCCGTCATACTGGCCAATATGCACGCCATCCGCATCAAGGCTGATGGCCAGAGCTACGTGATCATTAATCAAAAAAGGGATATTGGCCTGGCGACAAATGCTCAACAGCGCACTTGCCTGCTCAAACCTTAATGTGTCACTGGCAGTTTTGTGCCGGTACTGGACGATGGATACGCCGCCTTGTATTGCCTGTTTGACTTGCCTACACAGTAATTCTGTATCGTTACAGTCTGGCGTGACCAGGTAGAGCCCGTTAATGCTGTAGCTCACTGGCTTTTTCCTGTTCCTCGGTTTCGCGTGCCCAAAAGAACCGGTCCGGGATAAATTGACCCATGCCCGGACGGAAAGAGTGGCGCAAGGTCTGCCAGGTGAATTCCTGTGCTTCATGCACGGCTTCTTCAATACTTAAACCATGTGCAAGGCAAGCAGTAATCGCGCTGGTCAGCGTACAGCCGGAACCATGATAGCTTCCTGGTAAACGTTCCCAGTGATAGTCCTTGATCAGGCCAGGCATATTGCTTAACTGCATGCCATACAGGCTGTTGACCACATCAATTGAGCGTTCATGGGTGCCGGTGATCATCACGTATTCGGTGCCCATTTCAAGCAGGCGCAACGCGCATTCTTCCAGCGAACTATGCTTTACTTCATCGCCCTCGTCGTAATAGGCGAGTCGTCTTGCCTCCAGGCTGTTTGGCGTGATCAAGGTTGCCTGCGGGAACAGTAATTCACACATCGCCGCCTGCATTTCTTCATTAGACAGCTCATCACCCCGCCCCGAGGTAAGGATAGGGTCAATGATCAACGGCACATCAGGATAATCTGCGACGATTTCGGCGATGATGGCGACATTTTCTACGCTACCAAGCAAACCCAGCTTGAATGCGCTTACGGAAACATCTTCAAGAATGGTACGCGCCTGGTCATTGATCCAGTCAGCATCCAGCGGCATGACGCTTTCCACGCCCACGGTATCCTGCACCGTGATACCGGTAATCACTGACAGTGGATAGCAACCAATACTGGCAAGCGCCATAATGTCGGCTTGCACACCGGCACCACTGCTGGGGTCTGTTGCTGCAAATGTAAGAACGGTTGGAGGAGTGTTAGCCATGAAAATTCCTTTGGAGCGGCTGACGGGAATCGAACCCGCGTATCAAGCTTGGGAAGCTGGCGTTCTACCATTGAACTACAGCCGCGAATAGCCATTATTTTACTTGTATTTCACTTGGTTGGCTAAGCACACAAAACAAAATGTCACCGCCATAAAGAAAAAGCCGGACAACTGTCCGGCTTTAATGAGGCCACTAAACTAGGCGAGCTGAATTAAATACAATTCGAGCTGACGCCATCCGGCAGTTTCACACCTGAATTCAGGATAGGCGTACTGCCCAGACTGTCTTCGTTGGCAGGACAAGCGATCGCATCTAAATCTTCTTCATCACCAGCAGCAGGGTTCAGAGAAACGATGAACATCGTGTTCAATATCGGATTATTAGGGATCAGCCCACCCAAGCCGGCATCATCACGGGGAGAAGCGAAACCCAGTGCTGGCGGTGTTCCGCCCCCGGTATCAGTGATACTGCCTGTGGCATTAGAAGTTTCAACAAACTGATAACCATACACCTGTTTACCCTCTGCAGTCACAATCACACCCGGAGCATTCAGGTCATAGGTTCCGGCAATCGGTTTATTGGTACCGACTGATGGGTTATCAAATGTTGCCCCAGTGATAGGGGTTGCGGCACCAGCCTGGTCATTGTTAAAGAAACCTGACAGATTAACATTGAGACCGGACAAGTCTGTTACCGTATTATTTCCATCAAATGGCTTGGTACTTGTGCCATTCAATGTCACGTTCACAGTAGGTGCGACCTTGTAGACAAATCCATCGTTGGCACCCAGAATGGTGTCACCAAAACTGGCGTTATATTGCGTGAAATCATAGCTAGCTGTCAGTGCAGCACCACGAGTATCAGCTACTGGACTGGTTGAATACACCAGCCATCTGCCTCCAGCACCGGTTGAAATCGAGCCATTGCCAGCATTGTTAAAATTACGCTCTGCCACCAGCTGCACTGCGGTCGCGGTGCCACTTGTAGTAACTATGTTGCCATTGAGCGTCAAATCTCTGGCCGCACGCACCAGCAAGTCACCTGTCATGTCTGCAGACTCAACAGTGATGTCATCGGTATCCCGCACACTCACATTACGTCCATTCACCACCTGGATTGAGGCAAACTGGTTAGCAGCATTGTTAGCAGTAAAGTCGCCAGTACCGGTTTTCACAATCACTGCATTACCTGCAGCGTTGATCACATCATTCAAAGCCACGTTGCCGCCAGCTGTGGTCTCAAATGTGGTAGCGGTATGCAGGTTAACCCTGTCGTTGTAGGTCTGGTTACCTGTGGTTTTCATGGTGGAACCAAAGATCTCGGTAGTGCCGCCGGCATCCGTCGTCAAACTTGCCAGTTCTTTGGTTGCGCCTACGGATTGCGTAAAGTTGGTTGTGCCGTTGGTATTCACAGTCAGCGCACGATTGCCTGCCGCTACGGAATCCACAGTGCCGTTAAAGTTCACATTACCACCGGTGGCGCCTCGGCTATCAATCACTGCATTGATTGCGATCAGCGCATTGCCGTTGATATCAACAGTACCGCCATTACCGGAGGTGCCTGACCCACCAGCCACACCACCACGGGTATCGATGGATTGTAGGGTTACCGTTCCGCCTACAGAAGTCAGATTCACGTTGCCACCGTTACCTGCATTGCCGGTACCATTTGAAGCGGCACCGCCAGCAGTGATATCACCAACTTTAACGCTGCCGTTGTTAGCGATGGCGACGACCTGACCGCCAGCACCGCCAGTGCCGTTGGCGCTGGTTGGAGCAGACCCGTTGGTATTGATATTACCAACTGTCACATTCTGGCCTGTCAACAGGGCGGCACCACCGTTGATGCCATTACTGTTTGCAGGTGTCGAACCGGAAGTATCAATTTGAGTAGTACCCAGGTTTGCATTGCCATTGGCGGCCACGACAACGTTACCCGTGAAATTCACATCTGTACCTGCGCCTGTCTGACCCATGCCGTTGGTATTCAGACTACCGTTATTCATGGTGAGATTGTTGCTGGCACCGATAATGATATTGCCTGAAATGGCCATGTTAGAGCCGTTCACCGGTATGGTTGTGGCAGTGGTAGATTCGCCTGCCACATTGATTTTGGTATCTCCAAGATCAATATTGTTGAAGGAGATCACACCTACATTACCGCCCTGACCACCGCTATAAGTCACGCCGCTGGCCGCAGGATTCGCTGTATTGATTTCACCCGACATAGAGATATTTGTACCTAGCAGCAGTACATTACCACCGGTGGCACGCGTGGAACCGGCACTTTGATCATAGGTATTGATTTTCATGTCGCCCAGGTTGACATTGCCGTTTGAGCCGATCATGACCATGCCGCCATTGGTGGTGACATCACTACCGTTGGTCTGGATAATGTTTGCACCTGCCAGGGATACCACACCTTTATCAGTCACGATATCGGCTTTCAGATTCAAGTTACCGGTGTTATTGCCATCAGAGTCTGCAGTGATAGCCACGAATCCGGCACCATCAGCAATAATGTTGGCGTTTAAATTAACATCATTTTTAGCCAATAGGGTTAGACTCACATCAGTATTTCCTGTAGCAGTCCCCAGATTAAATTCGGAATTCACATTGATGTCTTTATTGGCCTGCAGCACGATATTGGCATTGTTACCTACACCTGTAAAACTGCCTCCTGCACCAACATTGAACACACTGTCTTGGCCGGAATTGTCAGTATAGGCTTGCTGATTATCCACTCCTGGCTGGAATCCCGAGGTGTTGGACGCCGGTCCATTCACCAGTGTGATATTTTCAGGGTCAAGTAATAAAGTACCCCGGTCACCATTCACAGCTGAAAGATTGACGCGCCCTGCGAAGTCCAGGTAATTCTTACCAGAAACTTCTGTGAAGCCGCCATTACCACCCAGCAAGCCACCTTGTGCAGAGATAGACCCATAGAAACGGGTAGCATGGTTTGCCCATACAATCACTTTACCGCCATTACCTTCTTTAATCGCGTCTGCTTTGATCGTCGCGCCAGTCGCAATGTATGTAGTTCTGGCGTTATACACAGAAGCATTTCCGCCCTGATAATCACCACCTACCAGAACTTTACCGCCGCCCTTATCGCCGGAAGCATCAAGCAAAGCGCCATTCATTAAGGCGACCTGCTCACCGGTGACTTCAATGGTGCCGCCAGACGTATTTTCACCTTTGGCAAGCAATTTACCGGAAACTTCTACCTTGGAGTTATCGCCACCTTCAAGGCGGATCACGCCATTGCGCTCAACCAGTTGGTTAGCTTCGATGATGCCGGTGACGTTAATTGCAGCAGAGCGGGCATTCGTGGCTAATTGCACAATGCCACCATTTGCCTGGATCAATCCGCTATTTTTTACGATTCCTTCAACAGCTTCGGCCGTCAAGTTGGCTCTTACCAGGCCATTACCGTAAAAATCCAGCACTGCTTCTTTGGCAGAGGCTAATACCACGCTACCGTTACTCGCAACCAGTGTGCCTGCGTTTTCAACTTTTTTACCCAGCATGACGATATAGCCTTCGTCAGCGGCTTTGATTGCGCCCTTATTAATCACGTTCCCGGCAGTATCGCCCCCGGTAAAATGGTAGCGGCCCTTAAGGAAATCGTCATTAGAGAGATTTAATGTAGATGCAACAATATTGCCAACGTTAACTTCAGCATTTGGACCAAACAAAACACCATTCTGGTTAATCAAAAACAGGCTGCCGTTAGAGTTTAATTTACCCATTATTTCCGAAGCGCTATTTCCAAGCACACGGTACAGTGCTCGACCAGCATCTGGCATGACTACATCCAGCTGATGACCTTCAAGCACACCGAATTTGTAGAAATTAACAATATTGACGTTGGCCGTATGGGTATATTGAGTATGAGTAGCGCTGATGTCTTTGATACTGAGGTCACCTGCGACAACGCCAGCAACCACATTTGTATCCGCAAATGATGAGAAAGGCATTAAAGTTGCAGCGAAAGCAGTTGCAATCGCTACACGCCATTTTGTATCTGAAGTAAAAAATACTTCTCTTGAAGAGATGCATTTGCCTGACTCTTTAGAGTCATTCACTTGGCCATGCAATGAAGACTTGCCGCTAGTACGTGTGCCTTCGGCAACGGCGACCCATGCTTGTTGAACCTTACTCCAGATCAAACGATAAACGTGGTTTAGGGATGCTGCTTTCATGACATTCTCCTCAAAGGCATTCCACTGATCCTTTAGGATCAGTGGTCTTCCATAACTTCTCTTATTCCTGATAATCAATAGTTTGATTCAGGATGTTTTTTTTGTCTGTAGCCCAGTATGACTAATGGGCCAAGATTAATTATTTTATATATTTTGTATTATGAACTTGCCAAGCGACTTTGCAACGATCTAAAAGTTTTTACGCAGTTGCGCCCACAATTGATATTCAGTGTCACTGGCAGCACCATCAAGATCTCGCTTTTGCTGAGAATAAGTGGTAGTTAATATCCACTGTGCGGGGAATTGAATATCCGTACCCACACCTATGTGATTTGACCGGACATGATTATCACCGCCAGCAGGATCGTGATTGAGCCTGCCACGACCTGCGTCGTAAAACGCGAATGGTGTCACAGATTGAATATAAGGGACTACATCTGCAGCCGTTGAAACAAATGTTCTGCGGATATCGGTGCCTACCATCCAGCCCTGGTCAGCCTGGCTCGGAATCTCAGAGTACTGTCTCCAACGGTTAATCGCGCCAATACCGAATCTTTCAGCAATATCCAGATTACTGTCAGTGCCTTGATAATCCGCACGGACAATCCAGTTAATGCCATTTTCAAACACTTGGGTACGGCTCGATGTCCAGTTCCATTTAATGAAACTTCCTTGAGTATTCAGCTGGTCTCTGTCATTCGCTTTGGCAGCACCATCTTTAAAAGAGACATTACCTTGCGTCAGGATAATTCCCCACTGATAAGCCACACTACCGCTTTCATTGATCCAGTCACCGACTAGGCCTAGCTCAAGGCTGGCAATATCACGTCGATTATTAATCAAGAAAAAATCTACATCATCATCCAGAATTTTGTAATTGCTACCGACTTTGAATGCAATACCTTTTTTGGTTTCACGCAACAGCGGATGCTCCAGAGAACCATAGAAATAATGCGCATCACCAGAGGCATCGAAAATTTTAAAATCTTTGCCAAGCTTGTAATCAACATAGCTGTACGCCACATTCAATATCGTTCCTGCATCACCCACCGGAGTGAAATAAAGGCTACTTAGCGAGCGCTGTCCCCCATCGTTTGAAAACTTACCAACCATTGCCAGCTGATCACCACGTCCTCTCAGGTTGTTCACTGCCAGGCCAAAGCCCAATGTTTCGCGATTGGTAAAACGGTTGCCATAATTATTAGCACTCACAAAACCGCTGTATGAAACGCGTGGCTCAACTGAGACAGCAACGTCAGAACTACCAACTGCCTCACCCGGGTTAAGCTGCGAAGTAACCTGGATACCTGGCAGGCCATTCATCACCATCAGGTTACGCACTAGATTACGTTCATTGAGTACTTCGCCTTTTTCCAGACCATATTGGGAAAGTGACTGAAAATATTCCTGATCTAGGCCCTTACCAGCTTCTGCTTTCACTTCACCCAAGGTGCCTTCAAGAATAGAAAGCTCAACCACAGATTCTGTCTCAGTGGATTTCTGCAAATCCTGGGTGGGCAAGTAGACTTGCGTGAGCAAAAAACCACGCTGGCGATAGTAATTGCGCACAGTGCCGACTGCTTCATTGAGTTCTTTCATGCCAATTTCGTGGCCCGTCAGGTATTGAACTTGCGCAGCCAGCTCTTCACTTGTGAATTGTTTGTTACCAGAAAACTTAAATTCTTTGACGACAATCTTGAGGCTGGATTTTTTTTGTTTCTTTTCTTGCGCGGGCGTTTCTTCAGGCACCTGAATAATCGGCGCAGGCTGCGGGAACACTGGCCTTGGCAAGTTCTGTTGGATATTTTGTATGTCCGGTAATTGCACACCACCAGCGAAAGCTTGCATGGTGTAACCTACAGCCAACAAATTGACTACACTCCAACGAGTTATTTGTTTTTTCAAAATTTTTCCTTCTTACACCCTTTAATCAAGCCCTTATCATATCGCACTGTGAAATTTACGATACAAAGTTCAACGTATTGACTACAATATTTTACAATTTTTACTGGCGGGACTGTTTAATTGTTGTAAAAACCCTGCAAAATCAATAATCCAGCGCATCTACATCGACCACCCAGCGTATCTTTGCCTGCAAGGGATGCTGCCTTGCCCAAGCAACTGCGGCATGCAAAAGTTGCTGAATGGGATTGCGTTGCGTGCACTGCATCATCACATAGCCACGCTCCATGCGATTTAAGCGGGCAATGACTGGCCGCACGGGGTCGTAAATCACCGGCTTTTCAGACAAAACACCCCCTTGCTGCGCGATAAATTCACGTGCGGACAGCGTCAAATCAGTTAAAAATTGCTCCACCAGCGCATAGTCAGCAGCTTCGGCTTTCATGACGGCAATGTAAGCAGCTGGGGGAAATTGCAGCGTGATGCGCTCTTGCAGCAAACTGTCAGCAAATTCGGCATAGTTTTGCTGTTGTAAAGCGCCAAACAATGGGTGCTGCGGGAAAGCGGTTTGTATCAGGACCTCGCCCGGTTTGTCGCCGCGTCCTGCTCGCCCGGACACTTGCATCAGCTGGGCAAACAAGCGCTCACTGGCACGATAATCCGGGCTGTATAGCGCACTGTCGGTATCGAGCACCCCTACCAAGGTGAGATTGGCAAAGTCATGACCTTTGGCCAACATTTGTGTGCCGATGAGAATATCAATTTTTCCGGCATGCACTGCAGACAGTACCTCGGTGAGTGCATCTTTACCTTGAATCGTATCCTTATCAACGCGGGCAATTCGCGCCTGAGGAAAAAGCTGTTGCAAGGTTTCTTCTACCCGCTGGGTCGCCTGGCCTACCGGACGTAAATCCGGATTACCGCAACTCGGGCATTGCAGGGGAACAGGCTGCTCATCACCGCAATGGTGGCAGCGCAAAAGCCGTTGCCGCAGGTGCAGCACCACTTTGGCTGAACAGCGGCGGCAATCTGCCAGCCACTGGCAGGCAGAGCAATGCAGCACCGGCGCATAGCCACGGCGATTGATAAACAGCAAGCTCTGTTCACCACGCTCAAGGCGTTGCGTGATCGCCTGTTTTAATTGCGGCGTTAATCCGGCTTCGGGCGGTGAGTGCGTGGTATCTACACAAAATATGCGCGGCAATTGCGCCTGTGCAGCTGCACGATGATTGAGGGTCAGCAATCGGTAGGAAGGTTTTTTATTGGGGTGCTTGGATTTTTCTACATCGCCAATCGCGTTGTACCAGCTTTCCAGCGATGGCGTTGCACTCCCAAGCACTACCGGAATCCCACATTGTTTTGCCCGCACCAAAGCCACATCACGCGCGTGGTAGCGCATGCCATCCTGCTGCTTATACGAGCTGTCGTGCTCCTCATCAAGAATCATCAGCTTAAGATGAGGCATAGGCGTAAACACACTTAAGCGCGTGCCAATCACAATACGTGCTTCGCCAGACTGTGCTGCCTGCCAATGTTGCAAGCGCTCACTCTCACTTAAGTGGCTGTGTAGAGTCACCAATGGGAATTGGCTCAACCTGCTCCGGAAACGTCCTTCCAATTGCGGAGTGAGGTTGATCTCCGGCACCATAATTAATACCTGGGATTCAGGTTCAGCCAATACAGCTTGCAACAAACGGATATAGACTTCTGTTTTTCCTGAACCTGTGACTCCAAACAATAGCCAAGGCTGGAAGCGGCTTAAGTCTTTCACTATGCAATTAACCGCATGGGCCTGCTCTTCATTCAATACCGGTTCATGGTCAGAGGCGGGCAGGGAAGGCCGTATCGCCAATACTTCACGCCTGCTCACCAGTCCGGTTTCAAGCAAGGGTTGAATGGCTTTGCGCCAACCCGAAGACACTTCAGCTAGTAGACGTTCGCTGCATTCTTTATGCTGCTGCAACACAGTAATCAATTTTGAAAGAATCAACTGGCGTTTGCCGACCAGATCTTCAGGTACCGGTTGCGCCAATGCATATACCCACATTTTGCGTGAAACCGCAGGTTTGGTTTGCCGCAAACGCAAGGGCAAACTGGAAAGCACCGTCTGGCCGAATGGGTAATGATAATAATCCGCGCAAAAACGCAATAATTTCAGCGTGGCGGCATCGAACGGCACATCTTCGAAACCCTGGATCACCGCTTTCAACTTGTGTTCTGGTACATCGCTTTGCGCAGGCAATGCCATCACAATGCCGATCAGTTGCCGCCCGGCAAAAGGCACCACCACGCGATTACCTTCACGGATATCCAAACCCGGGTTCAGGTAATCAAACTGGCGATCCAATGGCACATCCAGCACCACGCGGACAATGCGGGCGGGTGAGGTGACCTGAGTGGAAAGGGCTGCGGAACACATGGGTGAAAGTGGTTTATTAGGTTAAAATGGCGGTTTGACTATTCCGCACCATTTTAACCTTGAAACAAACGATCACAGAATTGATTCTGCAAGCGGTGACTCCGCTGGTGGAAGACACCTCCAGCCTGAATATCATTCTTGAGCGGCCAAAATCTGCCGAGCACGGTGACTTCGCCAGCAACATTGCCATGCAATTAGCCAAGCCTCTCAAGCAGAATCCACGTGCGATTGCACAAACCATTATTGATAACCTGCCTGCCAATAGCGTGATCAGTAAAGTGGAAATCGCGGGTGCTGGATTTATTAATTTCTTCCTTTCTGCGCAAAGCAAGCAGGACATTGTCAAAAATATTTTCCAGGCAGGCGAAGCGTTTGGCCGCAATACTTCAGGCCAGCAGGCAAAAGTGCAGGTCGAATTCGTTTCCGCGAATCCGACCGGTCCGCTGCACGTAGGCCATGGCCGTGGCGCAGCGGTGGGCGATTGCCTGTGCCGCTTGCTGGATGCCAATGGCTGGGATGTGACACGCGAGTTTTATTACAACGACGCCGGTGCGCAGATTGATAACCTGACCAAGTCAGTGCATGCCCGCGCCCTTGGCATTGCGCCTGACGATGCGCGCTTTCCTGAAGATGGTTACCGAGGCGAATACATTGGCGATATTGCCAAGGCTTACCTGGCGAAGGAAACTGTTACCGCTGACGATATGGCGGTGACAGCCAGCGGCGATGTCAATGATGCCGAATCCATCCGCAAGTTTGCCGTGGCTTATCTACGCCATGAGCAAGACCTCGATTTACAGGCTTTCCAGATCAAATTCGATGTGTTTTCGCTGGAAAGTGCTTTGTACACCGAAGGCAAAGTCGAAAATGCGGTCCAAGCGTTAATCAGCAGTGGTCACACTTACGAGCAGGATGACGCGCTGTGGTTGCGCACTACCGATTTCGGCGACGACAAAGACCGCGTCATGCGCAAAAAAGAAGGTGGTTATACTTATTTTGTACCCGATGTCGCTTACCACCGCGAAAAATGGAACCGTGGTTTCAAGCGCGTCATTAACGAGCAGGGCGCCGATCACCACAGCACCATAACGCGTGTACGCGCCGGCTTGCAGGCATTGAATACCGGCATTCCACAAGACTGGCCGGAGTACGTCCTGCACCAGATGGTCACCGTGATGCGTGGTGGTGAAGAAGTTAAATTATCCAAACGCGCCGGCAGTTATGTCACCTTACGTGACCTCATCGAAGAGGTGGGTTGTGACGCCACGCGCTATTTCCTGGCCGCGCGTAGTGCAGATTCACAACTGGTGTTTGATATTGACCTGGCCCGTGCGCAAACCAACGACAATCCGGTGTATTACATTCAATATGCGCATGCGCGGATTTGCAGTGTGCTTAATCAATGGGCTGGCGATAGCACCACTCTGGCAAATGCAGATCTTTCGCCTTTGGAGAGTGCTGCCGAAACCGCATTGATGCAGGCCTTAAGCCAATACCCGGAAGTAGTGGTCACTGCTTGCCAGGCGTCGGCGCCACATATGGTAGCCAATTACCTCAAAGAACTAGCCAGTGCCCTGCATAGTTATTACAATGACACCAAATTTTTGGTGGATGATGTGCAAATTAAACAGGCACGTCTGGCACTGATCACCGCTACGCGCACCGTACTACGTAACGGTTTGTACCTGTTGGGTGTGAGTGCGCCGGATAAAATGTAAGCCCGTCAGCATTAAGCGCATTAGCATTGCTTAATTGAATGAGATGAAAATTGATTAGTTGGAATAACTCACCGAATTGAATGGTTGAATAGTACACATGAGTCGCGATTACAAACCCTCACAAGCAAAGCCCAAATCTAAAAGTAGCGGCAGCTCGTTTTTTAACGGCCTGCTGGTAGGGCTTTTCCTGGGTGTCGCCCTCACAGTGGCGTTGATCATTTATATCAAGGGCGATCATAGCCCTTTCTCCAGTGCCTTTAAAAAAGACGAAGGCCAGCAAGAATTACCGATTAAAAACACCGTCACTGAAGAAGAAGTCAAACCCGGCAGCGCGGCGATTGAAGACCCGAACAAGTTTGATTTTTACACCATTTTGCCAGACACCGAGAGCAAAATCAGTGAAGAACAGGTCAAAAAGAACCCGACCATCAAGCAGGAAAGTTACTTCATCCAGGTCGGCGCATTCGCCAAAGAAGATGATGCCAACAACCTGAAAACCCGCCTGGCTTTGGTCGGCTTTGAAGCGTTTGTGCAGACAGCTGATATTCCTAATAAAGGTACCATGCACCGGGTGCGCATTGGTCCGCTGCGTGATTTGGCCAAAATCAGTAAAATCAGCCATGACCTCGAAACCAATGGATTCCAGGCCAATCTGATCAAGGTCAATATCGAGTCTTCTGCACATTAATCACAGCCATTACACTTGGGCTGTCATCGCATTGTTACCTGGCTACGTTAAATCATCAGTTTGTAAATTATCAGATAAGTTAAACATCACTTTCGAACAAGGAAGCTAATTTTATGAAAAAAATGTTGTTTAGTTTGATGCTGCTGGCCGGACTGACCTCCACTGCAGTTTCAGCGGACCCACAAATGGGCGTACAGTTTGACCAGGTCACGCAACAAATTGCGACTGACCAGCCAAGCAAAATCGAAGTGATGGAAATTTTCTGGTATGGCTGTCCGCATTGTTACCATATGGAACAACCGCTGGAAGCATGGGTTAAAAAACTACCAGCAGACGTATATTTCAAGCGTGTACCAGCGTTGCCTAATGCCGGCTGGGCGCCGATGGCGAAGGCCTTTTACGCCATGCAGGAACTGGGCGTATTAGATAAACTGCATAGCCAATTATTTGATGCGATCCATAAAAGCAAAACATTGAACCCTGCGGATGAAGCAGCGACGATTGACTGGGTCATCAAGCAAGGCGGGCTGGACAAAATCAAGGTTGAAAAAGCTTTTAAATCTTTTGCTACCAATATGCAATTGAATAAAGCCATGCAAGTTTTCAAGGCTTCTGGTGCGACTGGTGTCCCTAGTCTGGTGATTGACGGCAAATATATTACAGGTAGCTCAATGGCGGGCGGTAATGATGCTGCTCTGCAAACTGCGGATTTTATTATCAACAATGTTCGCAAAGATAAAGCCAAGAAATAAGCCTTAGCTTGAAATAAAAGCCCTGCATTTGCAGGGCTTTTTGTTGGCTTGCGTCTTTAAAAACGCTCTCCTGTTGCTGAGAGAGAAACTCATTTATTCATCAGAGCTTTGACTGTCTTCTGACTTATTTTTATTCCAGCGCTTACCTGTAAACACAGCCCATCAAGGTGATTTCCATTAATACCCTTAAAACTCTGGTGATGGAAAATTGTGTTTCAACAGCCTCTTCCTGCGGTGTTGGATTAATAAAATCGTTTAATAATTCCAGTGCAAACGCTTGAAACTCATCTGGCACCATAAAGGTTTGCATGTTGTAGTCTTTTATTTGCAAGCCAGGGTAAAGCTTGCTAAAAGCACCACCCCGTATGTAATACGGAATTTCATATGCATCCAGCATGGATGAAATAACCGCGACCTCAGACTCAGTTTGTGGCGTGTAGATGGGGATCATGACATCAAAATCATTTGAATATCTTTTTAAAGAAGCTATTTCTGGCTTTTTCTACTGGCAGCTTGCCAATATGATGCCCAACAAAGCCGAGGTTTTGCACAGGGATAAAACTGGCAACCGTAGTGACTAAATTTGCCGCTTCGGGATTTTCAGTTTCAAGTTTAGACGACCAGAATTTCCTGGCACCACTCGATAAAAAAGCCGTTAGGTGCAAACTACGGGCACCATCATTAGTGACGAGTTCGACCACATTTTTCGCTCTGTTACCTAATGAAATATAAGATCTGATAGCGCCAAAATACATAATTGGATAGCGTTTATGAAGCCGAGTGCCAAAAATAGTATAAGTAATCACTTCTATTTCCCTGCTGGCTTTATTGATCAAGACTCGCTTTTTGGAGTCTATATACCACCGCCGAAACTTGTAGGCTATAAGCACTACTGCAACAAAAAGTAGTGATTGTGTAATGCTATTGAATCCTTTATTCAGATAACTCGCCACCGTCAAACTCAATAGGATGATAAGCAGAAAAACAGGTTGGGTTTTAAGCGCACCCTTGGCGGAGGTTATCAGTAACTCGGTCATACAGCTTTCAAAATTCAGGAACGATCCCCACTTTGAAAACGCACTCGGTGCGGAGATGTTGCTATTATTTGTTTCAGCAAAAATTCAATCATGCCGAAAATTTAAATCTGATGGGTGTGAATTCTTTGTGAATTTGACAAAACTTCACCATATTAATTTTACATTGTTGATTTTTAAAACTTTAATTTTTTGATTTTAACCAGCGACCTATCCAGGTTTCTGGCATTTCGGTGCCGGTGACGATGTAATGCAAGGTTTTGATGTCATGCATGACGTAACGTTGTATCGACTTTGCCTGGTCCATCCCACAGCATAAGATCTTGTCGCCCAATTGCAGCGGAGTAGAAAGCTCCGGTAACATGGACTTTTGCTCACCGCGCACCAGCATTAATGGTACTACCGGCATTTCGTGCCGCTTGCCGGAAGGACTCGTCACCAGATGTTTGAGGGTAGGTTGCAGGCCTTGCCGCATCAACGCGCACACGGCAAAAGCCATCTCGTCTCCTATCGTGATATCCCAGGTATCCGGCACTTGCTCGCCTAATTTGGAAACCAGTTGAGCAATCACCGCATTGGCCCAGGCATTGGTTTGATGCCGTGCAGTCGCCAGGAATTCAGCCAGCATCGGTGAGACCATATAAGACAAACAGGTATGCGCAATCACGTCACTCGGCTGCATGGTGATATCGGCATTAAAGTGCTGGAACAAGGGGTCGTTGTGACGCTTGTTTTTGCGGATAATCACAAACAATTCCGGATTCACCTCCTGCGCCGTCATGACGATCGACAGGTTATTAATATCATTGTCAGTCCCAGCCACAATGCCAACTGCCTGCTCCACACCTGCTTGCTGGAGGATATGTGACTCTACGCCGCTGCCAACAATACAGTGCTCGCATTGGGTACCTTTAGGATCCGCTTCAATAATGGTGACATCCACAACATCCTTTTGCAGGCTATTGACTACCGATTTGCCGAAACGGCCAAAGCCACAGGCAATCCATTTGCCTTTAGGGATCGCCGCCGGTGGTTCTATCGCATCGCCCGGTGCCCTGGTCAGCCATTCGTGCAACAGGTAAGTGCCCAGCGCATTCAAGCGCATCGCCAAATGCTCACCAAAAATCTTGTATGGATTGATAATATGGTCGGTACCGAATGATGCCATATTGGCCGCCACCACATCATTTTCTACCCTGGCCAGCACCGGCAGCTCTGGTTTGATCAATTTCACTGCCACTGAAATGGCCAGGTTGGCATGATCGTCATCAGTTAATGCCGCCACGCCCCTGCACATAGGATTTTTGATTCCGGCGTATAGCAAAACTTCTGACAATTTCGCATCTGCGCACAAATGGGGCACATAGAACTGGTATTCATTCATGCCAAGTTCATTTATCCGTTCGGGATTGATTTCCAGTACCACTACCCGTAGTTCATTTTTATCCAGCGCACGCACCAGCTCACTGCCCGTTTCACCATAGCCGCAAATCAGGTAAAAAGGTTCCATCAGATTACAGACATCGCGCTGGAATCTGGCGGTTTTGATTGCCTGCTGCAGGGAAGCCTCCTGGAACAAACCAATAATCGCCCCGATGGCATAAAACCAGGCAATCACAGTGAAATAAATGGAGAAGGTCATCCACATGCGTTGGTGACCGGTGAACGGGTAGGGGATTTCGCCAAAACCTATCGTGGTGGCGGTATAGCTCAGGATATAAAATGCATCGAAAAAGCTCAGGTGATAAGGTCGGCCTTGATCATCAATCCCGGAAATCAGCACAAAGCCAATCAGTGCAATGGCGTAGCTGATGATCACCATCAACAGCGGCGCACGCATGCGCCGCAAAATCAGGAAAATGATCTGATTGAGGTTCATTGCTGAGATACTAGCGGCGCAGGGTGACGGTTTCGTAGATCAGTAGAATCACGGATGTGATATTGGCCAGAAAAGCACCACCCGACAGTGATACAACGCCGACGATCACTTCTGGCGCTGCGGACTGGGTGCCGGCTGCGGTCCAGATAATGGCAGCGGCAATCAGCTGCAGATCTGCCACTAGGCTGGTCGCCAGGTGAATGGCGCCAATCTGGGTACGGTCTCCAAACTTAAGTACGGTCGCAATGAGGTTGACCACAATGGCCGCATATAACTCATAGTGCAAATGGTGTTGGGGATTATCAATCTGGCCGACAAAAAAACCGAAGTTGAGCGTCATGGCCAAAATAATAAAAAACCCAAAAATCACTTTTTCCAGATTCATGATTGTTTCCCCGTGTTGTTTTATGGCATTCTAACCCAACCATTTTTTTCTGTAAGATTTAAGCCAGTGCCTTCTCAACTTCATATCGTTATTACCGGCGCCTCCAGCGGTATTGGGCAAGCCCTGGCAAAGGCGTATGCCCGGCATTATGGCGCACAATGCATACTGACACTCATAGGCCGTAAACAATCCGCGCTGGATAGCCTGCAAAATGAAATAATGACTGCGTATGGCAGCCAGGTGCATGCCTATGTCGCAGACGTGCGTGATGTTGAGCGCATGCAAACAATTGCCAGCGAGTTGTTGGCAAATGTTGGCACACCGCATATTGTGATCGGCAATGCCGGTGTCAGCCGCGGTACGCTGACAGAATACCAGGAGGACATTCCCGCCTTCCAGGCCGTGTTTGATACCAATGTCATGGGCCTGGTCCATACCTTCCAGCCCTTTATCAACGCAATGAAAAAATCCGCAAGGCAAGGTGAACTGGCGCAATTGGTAGGCATCGCGAGCGTGGCTGGCATCCGTGGCTTGCCGGGGTCAGGGGCTTACAGTGCAAGTAAAGCCGCAGCGATTACCTACCTTGAAAGCTTGCGCGTGGAAATGCAGTTAAACAATATCTCCGTGACTACCATCGCACCCGGCTATATCCGTACCCCTATGACGGATATTAATACTTATCCCATGCCATTCCTGATGGAGGCAGATGTATTTGCCAACAAAGCTATCCATGCTATCGCTGCACAAAAACGCTTTACCGTGATTCCCTGGCAAATGGGGATTGTCGCCAGACTGATACGTTTACTGCCTGCGGGTTTGTGGGACTTTATTATGAAAAAAGCCCCGCACAAGGCGAGGCTTTGACTATCTTACTTTGAACAATATAAAGCGGAAATCTTCGTAGCCGATTACAAAAAAGCCCATTCGAGTGAATGGGCTTTTTATTTTTAACGAGCAATTGGTTTGTAACGGATGCGTTTAGGTTTGGCACCTTCTTCGCCCAGACGTTTTTTCTTGTCGGCTTCGTATTCCTGATAGTTACCGTTGAAGAACGTCCATTGCGAGTCGCCTTCCGCAGCCAGAATGTGAGTCGCAATCCTATCCAGAAACCAGCGGTCATGCGAGGTCACCAGTACGCAACCAGAAAACTCCAGCAACGCATCTTCCAGTGCACGTAGCGTTTCCACATCGAGGTCATTTGAAGGTTCATCCAGCAGCAACACGTTGGCACCGGAAATCAGGGTTTTCGCCAGATGCAAGCGGCCACGTTCACCACCGGAAAGTTGACCAACGATTTTCTGCTGGTCACCGCCTTTAAAGTTAAAACGCCCAATGTACGCGCGGCTTGGCATTTCAAATTTGCCAACATTCAGCATATCCAGGCCACCTGAAATCACATCAAATACCGTTTTGTTATTATCCAGGCCCTCGCGACTTTGATCTACAGCGGCTAATTTTACGGTAGGGCCGGTGATGATCTCGCCGCTATCCGGTTGCTCCTGGCCTTGCAACATACGGAACAGGGTAGATTTACCGGCACCGTTAGGGCCGATCACCCCTACAATCGCGCCGGGAGGAATACTGAAAGACAGGTTATCAATCAGCAGGCGGTCGCCAAAACCTTTGGAGACATTATTGAATTCAATGACCTGGTTGCCCAGGCGCTCACCTGGCGGAATAAAGATTTCCTGCGTTTCGTTGCGGCGCTGATATTCGACGCTGGACATTTCTTCATAACGGGCAAGACGCGCCTTGCTTTTTGACTGGCGGGCTTTCGCACCTTGACGCACCCATTCCAGCTCTTGTTTCATGGCTTTGCGATGGGCATCTTCCTGTTTATGTTCCTGTGCCAGGCGATCTTCTTTTTGCTCCAGCCAGTTTGAATAGTTGCCTTTCCAGGGAATACCTTCGCCGCGATCCAGCTCCAGAATCCATTCAGCGGCATTATCCAGGAAGTAACGGTCATGCGTGACGGCAACCACAGTTCCAGGGAAGCGCACCAGGAACTGCTCCAGCCAATCGACAGATTCGGCATCCAAATGGTTGGTCGGCTCGTCCAGCAGTAACATGTCCGGCCGGGATAACAACAGCTTGCACAAAGCGACACGGCGCTTTTCACCGCCAGACAATGGACCTATCTTGGCATCCCACGGTGGCAGTCGCAACGCATCGGCGGCAATTTCCAGCTGCTGCTCAACATCACTGCCGCTAGCTGTCAGTATATTTTCATACTTGGCTTGTTCCTCCGCCAGCTTGTCAAAATCCGCATCCGGCTCGGCATAGGCTGCATAGATCTCTTCCAGCTTTTGCTTGGCTTCCATCACAGCGCCAAGGCCAGATTCCACTTCCTGGCGCACCGTTTTTTCAGGGTCAAGCTCAGGCTCCTGCGGTAAATAGCCAATCGACAGATTGGGCTGCCATTGCACTTCGCCTTCGTATTCTTTGTCGGCACCTGCCATGATGCGCAATACAGTCGATTTTCCGGAGCCGTTCAGGCCCAGCAGGCCAATTTTGGCGCCCGGGAAAAATGACAGGGAAATGTTTTTAATAATCTGCCGCTTAGGAGGCACGATTTTGCTCACGCGGAGCATGGACATGACATATTGGGCCATAAGATTGACAAGCCTTCAAAATTTTCTAAAAACGTATTTTAATACGCATCACTGAAGTGCGCTTGCTTAAACGTAACCGAATCCGGGTATTGAAGTGCAGATATGAAAAAAGGGCCCGGCGGGCCCTTTTTTAACTAGCCGCTAATCAGGCAGCTTTTTGCTCAATGAAATTTGAAACATTGGATTGCACCTGCGTGCCGATTTCAATCTTGCGCGGCTTGAGCGCTTCCGGAATTTCACGCACAAGAGCGATACTCAATAAACCGTTTTCGAGATTGGCGCCGGTCACTTTGACATGGTCTGCCAATTGGAATTTATGTTCAAAATCGCGATTGGCTATACCACGGTGCAGGAAAGTGGTTTCCTGTTCTTTCTTGGCTTTACGGCCAGTCACACGCAAGGTTTGATGTTCGGTTTCGATCTCCAGCTCGTTTAGCTGGAAGCCGGCGATGGCCATCACGATTTTGTAGGCATTTTCATCGACCAGTTCGATGTTATAGGGTGGATAGCTGATTTCGTTTTCACTGCGCTGGCCGTCATTAAGCATTTTTGCCAAGCGATCAAAACCAATAGCGGTGCGATAGAGAGGAGTTAAGTCATAAGTACGCATAAGTTTATCCTTTTAAAAAATTAAGCGATTAACTGATTCACAGACCTCAAACTGCAAGCATCTGTACTTTCAATATGGGAATTCGCTGGTTTTTTTCAAGAGGATAAAACGTATCTGCTTTTTAAACGCCCAACTTTTCTGTCCAGGCCAGGGCTTCCATATGGCACTGGTTGACCTTATCCGGATTCAGCTGCAGCATTTCTGCCAGGTGCAGTATTTCCTTGCTATTAGCGTCTTCACAGGCTTCGGTCAGTTTGAGGAAAGGGCCGAAAATACCTTCGCGCCTGGTCAATGCATCCATGATTGACTCTGGTAACTGTAACTTATCCAGGATGTCTTCCATCGGGACTTTTAGCATAACATCCAGCAAAGAAAATACGCCAACCACAAACAGGTTGTCGCGATCGCTTTTCTCGAAGAAAGGCTCACCCAGCAATTCGGTCAGGCGACCACGGGTAATGGAAGTTTTCATCAATGCGGGGGAGGTGCTGTTATTACCCGCCGTGACCATCAGCAGCGTCAGCCAGCGATACAACTGGTTACGACCGAGTATGGTTAAAGCGTGGCCAATCGACTGCACTTCACAGGACAAGCCAAAACCCACTGAGTTAATGTAACGTAGTAATTTGTAGCTAAGGGTAGTGTCGCGCTTAAAACCGTTTTCTATCGATTTATTGTCCGCATCCTGGCTGACCAGGTTTAATAAATTCAGTACGCCCTCAAAGCTGGGGTTGATCACCTTCGCATTCAGGTTTTCCGGTCTGGCATAAAAGTAGCCTTGGAACTGCTGATAACCTGCCTCTTGCAGGTTCTTGAATTGGGCATTTTGCTCAACTTTTTCTGCGATTAATTTGCAATTTGGCTTTTGGTATTTTTTCAGCCAAGTCCTGGCTTCTTCAATATCCACATCGCGCATATCCAGCTTGATGTAATCGGCGATCGGCACCAGTGCTTCCAGGTGTGGATGGCGTTGCGGGTTATCCAGCGCGATTTTGAATTTGGCTGTTTTCAATGCCTGGCAGCGTGCGATAATTTCTGAGGTGATATTGACCTCGTGCACAATCTCCAGCACCGTTTTTTCAGCAGGCATCAACTCCAGAAACTCGCTAGCCAGCATGACGTGATCGACATTGATAAATGCCAGCTGCTGGCCCAATAGCCAGCTTTCATGCATTTCATCCATGGCGGTGGAGAGAATTTTGGCGCAGGTCTGAATATCTTCTTCAAATGGTGTATCACTGCCATCAGACTCTTTTCTGAAAAAGAATTCATAGCCAATGATTTCCTGCTTATCATTAACAATAGGCTGGCGCCCGATAATACTTTGATGTGTTGTGGTCATGACTACATTCCTCATTAGCACCGCTTTCCAGTGCCCGGTGACAAGTCTAATTGAGAGCAATCTATTTCTTATCCGCAAAAAAGCCCCAATTGCAGGGGCTTTTCACGGTTTGTAACTATTCTACTGTGACGCTCTTGGCCAGATTGCGGGGTTTATCCACGTCAGTACCTTTAAGCAAGGCCGCATGATACGCCAGTATCTGCACCGGAATCACGTGCAAGATTGGTGATAACACCCCGACATGGCGGGGTGTACGAATCACATGCACGCCTTCGGAGCCATGGAAATGACTGTCAGCGTCCGCGAATACGAACAATTCGCCACCGCGTGCTTTGACTTCCTGCATATTGGATTTCACTTTTTCCAGCAGTGCATCGTTAGGCGCAATCACTACCACCGGCATATTACTATCGACCAAAGCCAGCGGGCCATGTTTCAATTCACCTGCCGGGTAAGCTTCGGCATGGATATACGAAATTTCTTTAAGCTTGAGCGCACCTTCCATTGCAATCGGGAAATGGATGCCACGCCCCAGGAATAAAGCATGCTCCTTATCGCCAAATCTAGCCGCCCATTCGCGGATTTGCGGTTCAAGGTTAAGCGCAATCTGCACGCTGCTTGTTAATTGGCGCAAGTCGGTCAGGTAAGCCTGTTCTTGCTCCGCTGCCAGTAAACCGCGTTCTTTAGCCAGCGTTACCGAGAGCACAAACAAAGCGATCAACTGTGTTGTGAAAGCTTTAGTACTGGCGACACCAATTTCAGCGCCGGCACGTGTGTAAAAAATCAGTGAAGAAGCACGCGGGATGGCACTTTCCTGGACATTGCAAATCGCCAGGGTATGCGTATGCCCGAGTTTCTGAGCATGCTTGAGGGCTTCCATGGTATCCAGTGTTTCACCGGATTGCGAGATAGTGACCACTAACTGTTTAGGATTAGGTACTGACTCGCGATAACGATATTCACTTGCAATTTCTACCGATGTCGGGATTTTAGCGATGCTTTCCAGCCAGTATTTGGCTGTCAAACCCGCGTAATAACTAGTACCCGCGGCCAGGATCAAAACGCTATCTACCTGCTGGAACGTCGCGGAAGCTGCAGTACCAAACAACTCACTTCTAAAGGCTCCATCATCAATCAGCGCCTCTATGGTATCGCTGATTGCGCGAGGTTGTTCGTGGATCTCCTTCTGCATGAAATGACTGTACGGGCCAAGCTCAAGTGAGGCGAGAGAAACATCACTCATATGCACTTTACGTTGGACGATGTCACCTTGCTTGTCATAGATGACTACAGCATCTGTGCTTAAAGTAGCGACGTCACCGTCTTCCATGTAAATGACTTTACGTGTCGCAGATAAAACCGCAGACACGTCAGAGGCTACAAAATTTTCCTGTTCTCCCAATCCAATCAGTAACGGGCAACCGAGGCGGGCAACCACTAATTGCCGGGGATTATCCAGGGCGACCACGCTGATGGCATAAGCGCCGGTTAATTCTGTAATTGCTTGTTGAACCGCTTTCAGTAAATCTTTGGTTTGCTGATAGTAGTGATGCACCAAATGCGCAATCACTTCGGTATCTGTTTGTGAATAAAACTGATAGCCCAAAGCAATCAGGCGATCGCGTTGCTCATCGTGGTTTTCAATAATGCCGTTGTGTACCACAGCAATTTGCGCATTGTCCTGCGCTGGCGAGACATGTGGATGCGCATTCTGCTCGGTGACGCCACCATGGGTAGCCCAACGCGTATGCCCGATGCCAATATGGCTTTCCAAGCCACGGGATTTGTTCTCAAGTTCGGCCACACGCCCAACCGAGCGTACGCGCTCAATTTGGTTGTTTAGCACGGCTATGCCTGCTGAGTCATAGCCCCTGTACTCAAGACGGCTCAAACCCTCGATCAATAATGGAACGATATTCCTGTTTGCAACCGCACCGACGATGCCACACATCTTATTTTTTCACCTTTTGTGGACGTTTCCATCCTTGAATTGAACGTTGCTCTCTTGCACGACACAGGGTCAGCGAGTCAGCCGGGACATTTTTAGTAATGGTAGAACCTGCTGCAATGGTTGCGCCTTTTTCTACTGTGACTGGCGCCACCAGTTGGGTATCCGAGCCTACGAATACATCGTCTTCTATGATGGTTTTATGTTTGTTCGCGCCATCATAATTACAAGTAATGACACCGGCACCGATATTCACGTTGGCACCGACTTCTGCATCGCCGACATAACTCAGGTGATTTACTTTACTGCCAATGCCAACTCGCGCATTTTTCAGTTCTACAAAGTTACCAATATGGGTTTTTTCAGATAACTTTGTACCTGGGCGCAAGCGAGCAAATGGACCTACGCTACTCTCCGCGCCCACAGTTGCATTTTCAATATGCGTAAAAGCGGCCAACCTGGTGCCTTTTGCAATGAAGGCTTGTTTAATCACACAATTCGAGCCGATATGGACACCATCTTCAAGCGTTACATCGCCTTCAAAGATACAATTCACATCGATAATCACATCACGGCCGCAAGTTAAATCACCGCGAATATCAATACGTTTGGCATCCAGCAAAGTCACTCCATGCGTCATTAATGCTCTGGCTTTACGGTTCTGGAATTCACGCTCAATATCATGTAAATCCAGCTTGGAGTTGATACCGGTCACCGACCAGGCATCTGCGACCACTTGTGGTAAAACCGTGCGGCCTTCTTTCACAGATAGCGAAATAATATCGGTCAAATAATATTCATTTTGTGCATTGTGGTTAGAAATTTGTGACAGCCAGCTTTTTAGCTGCGCATTCGGCATCGCCATGATGCCGGTATTCACCTCTTGAATAGCCCGTTGTGCTTCGCTGGCATCTTTATGCTCAACAATCGCCAGCACTTGCTCATCGGCATTACGCACGATACGGCCATAGCCGGTCGGGTCATCCTTGATAAAAGTCTGCACGACTAAATGCTGACCTGCCTGTTGCAACATTTCACGGCAAGCATCTACATCTACTAAAGGCACATCGCCTAGCAGTATCAACGTAGAACCGTTATCTGCCAGCAAGGGCAGGGCTTGTTGTACGGCATGACCGGTGCCCAATTGTTCTGCCTGTAACACCCAATTCAAATCTTCACCAGGCGTTTGCTGCTGCACCTGCTCACCACCAAAACCATACACAACAATGATTTTCTTAGGATCAAGTTGTCGTGCCGCATCAATCACATGATGCAAAATCGGCTTGCCACCGATGGCATGCAATACCTTAGGCAGGTCGGACCGCATGCGCGTGCCTTTACCGGCGGCCAGGATAATAATGTTCAGGTCGGTCATAGTGTTATTTTAGCTCAGAAACAAAAAAGGCGACTCGAGAGTCGCCTGTTATTTTGTTTGCTATTTCTTAATGTACAGATTTACGTAATTTTTGGATTGCCTGTATTTGAGCCACCGCTTCAGCCAGTTCAGCTTGTGCTGTTGCATAGTCAATTTCTGAAGAACGATTTCTCAATGCTTCTTCAGCCGCTTCTTTAGCAGCAATGGCTTTGGCTTCGTCCAAATCCTGGCCGCGAATCGCAGTATCAGCCAACACAGTGATCACGCCTGGTTGCACTTCCAGCATGCCGCCAGAAATAAAAATCAGGGTTTCTTCTTGATCAGCAGCTTGCTTGATACGCAAAGCACCTGGCTTGATGGTAGTAATCATAGGGGCATGGTTTGGGTAGATACCTACTTCACCGCCGCCTGCTGGTGCCACGACAAATTCAGCTTCGCCGGAGAAGATAGACTCTTCAGCGCTTACTACATCGATATGCACAGTATTTGCCATAATGTTCTCTTTTCTGTTTCACTGAAATTCATTAAACAAGCAGGTGAAAACCACCTGCCTGCATACCAAATGATTAGTTCAGTGTTTTAGCTTTCTCAACAGCTTCTTCGATACCACCCACCATGTAGAACGCTTGCTCAGGCAAGTGGTCGTATTCGCCGGCAACAATCGCCTTGAAGCCTTTGATGGTTTCTTTTAATGGTACGTATTTACCTGGCGCGCCGGTAAATACTTCAGCCACGTGGAAAGGTTGTGACAGGAAACGCTGGATTTTACGTGCACGGCCTACAGACAGTTTATCTTCTGGAGATAACTCGTCCATACCCAGAATCGCGATAATGTCGCGCAATTCTTTGTAACGTTGCAGAGTAGACTGCACTGAACGTGCGACGTTATAGTGCTCTTCGCCAACAACCAGTGGATCCAGCTGACGTGAGGTTGAATCCAGTGGATCAACAGCCGGGTAGATACCCAGGGAAGCAATGTCACGTGACAATACAACTGTAGAGTCCAAATGCTGGAAAGTGGTAGCTGGTGATGGGTCGGTCAAGTCATCCGCTGGTACGTATACCGCCTGGATAGAAGTAATGGAACCCACTTTGGTTGAAGTAATACGCTCTTGCAGGCGGCCCATTTCATCAGCCAGGGTAGGTTGGTAACCTACCGCTGAAGGCATACGGCCCAGCAACGCAGATACTTCAGTACCGGCCAGTGTGTAACGGTAGATGTTATCCACGAAGAACAATACGTCACGGCCTTCGTCACGGAATTTTTCAGCCATGGTCAAGCCGGATAAAGCAACGCGCAGACGGTTGCCTGGAGGCTCGTTCATCTGACCGAACACCATGGCTACTTTTGATTCTTTCATGTTGTCCAGCTTGATCACGCCAGCATCTGCCATCTCGTGGTAGAAGTCGTTACCTTCACGGGTACGCTCACCCACACCGGCAAACACGGACAAACCGGAGTGCTGTTTAGCAATGTTGTTGATCAGTTCCAGCATGTTCACGGTTTTACCTACACCGGCACCGCCGAACAGACCCACTTTACCGCCTTTAGCAAACGGGCAAACCAGGTCAATCACCTTGATGCCTGTTTCCAGCAAGTCTACAGATGGAGAGAGCTCTTCAAAAGCCGGGGCTTTCTGGTGGATAGAACGGAATTCTGTAGAATCGATTGGACCCACTTCGTCGATTGGGCGACCCAATACGTCCATGATACGACCCAAAGTACCTTCACCAACCGGCACGGAAATCGCACCGCCGGTGTTTTTAAATGCGGTACCGCGTGCCAGACCGTCTGAGGAACCCATGGCGATGGTACGCACCACGCCGTCACCCAGCTGTTGTTGCACTTCCAGTGTTAAACCGGCTTCTGCATTGGAGTTTTTATCATCAATGATCAATGCATCGAATACTTTAGGCATTTGATCGCGTGGAAATTCCACGTCAACCACAGCGCCAATACACTGCACTACTTTACCTGTTACTACTTGATTTGCCTTTGCCATTTTCTTTTCCTAACTGTATGAGTCAGATCTAATTGAATTCTTTCACTTACGCTTAAAGCGCACGCCTTAGGATGAAACCGCTGCCGCACCGCCGACGATTTCTGAAATCTCTTTGGTAATCGCAGCCTGACGGGCTTTGTTGTACACCAGTTTCAGTTCGCCAATCACGCTCTTCGCGTTGTCGGACGCAGACTTCATCGCCACCATACGTGCAGATTGCTCTGATGCCATGTTTTCGGCCACTGCGTTGTAAATCAGTGACTCAATGTAACGTGTCATCAACTCATCCACCACTGGTTTAGCTTCCGGCTCATAGATGTAATCCCAATGGCCGTTAGGGCTGCCCAGTTGCTCACCAGACAATGGCAGCAGTTGCTGCATGGTCGGCTCTTGCTTCATGGTATTAATGAACTTGGTATAGCAGATGTATAACTGATCAATTTCACCGGCAATGTAAGCATCCAGCATCACTTTGATGCTGCCGATCAGTTTCTCCAATTGCGGTGTATCGCCCAGACCTGTGATATGTGATTTGACCTGTGCGCCGATGCGGTTCATAAAGCCATAGCCTTTGTTACCTATCGCGCTGACGCTGATGCCTTTGCCTTCAGCTTCCCAGGCTTTCATCTGGTTCAGCGACAAACGCAAGACGTTGGTATTCAAACCGCCGCACAGGCCTTTGTCTGAACTGACCACAATCAGACCGATATTTTTCACCACATCACGCTTAATCAGAAACGGATGCCTATACTCAGATTGTGCAAAAGAGAGGTGAGCCGCCACATTGCGGATTTTATCCGCATAAGGGCGGGAAGCACGCATTCTGTCCTGCGCTTTACGCATTTTAGAAGCGGCCACCATCTCCATCGCCTTGGTGATCTTGCGTGTATTTTCTACACTCTTGATCTTGGTTCTAATCTCTTTACTACCTGCCATATTAGGTTCCTAAGTCGAAGTGTCAGAGATTAATAAGCGTTGGTTGCTTTGAAATCTTGAATCGCAGCTTCCAATGCTTTCTCGTTGTCGCCACTCAGATCTTTACTGGAATCAATCGCATCAATGATGTTCTTGTACTTGGAGTTCAAGAAGCCATGCAACGCATTTTCAAATGCCAGTACCTTGTTGGTAGGTACATCGTCAAAGTAACCTTTGTTTGCTGCAAACAAGCTTACGCCCATCGCCGCAACGCTCAATGGCGAGTATTGCGCCTGTTTCATCAACTCGGTAAACATGCGACCACGGTCCAGCTGTTTACGAGTTGCTTCATCCAGGTCGGACGCGAACTGCGCAAACGCAGCCAGTTCACGATACTGTGCCAATGCCAGACGCACACCGCCACCCAGTTTTTTGATGATCTTGGTTTGTGCAGCACCACCCACGCGGGATACGGAAATACCGGCGTTGATCGCTGGACGCACACCTGCGTTGAACAAGTCAGTTTCCAGGAAGATCTGGCCATCGGTAATCGAGATCACGTTGGTTGGCACGAATGCGGATACGTCACCGGCTTGCGTTTCAATCACTGGCAATGCAGTCAATGAACCTGTTTTGCCTTTAACTTTACCTTCAGTGAATTTCTCTACATATTCTTCGTTTACACGTGCAGCACGCTCTAACAAACGTGAGTGAATGTAGAACACGTCACCTGGGTATGCTTCACGGCCTGGTGGACGGCGCAGCAACAGGGAAATCTGACGGTAAGCAACGGCTTGTTTGGACAAGTCATCGTAAACGATCAATGCGTCTTCGCCACGGTCACGGAAGTATTCACCCATGGTACAACCGGCATAAGGTGCCAGGAATTGCAATGCAGCAGAGTCAGAAGCAGAAGCAGCTACGATAATGGTGTAAGCCATCGCACCATGCTCTTCAAGCTTACGCACCACGTTAGCAATGGTAGAGGCTTTCTGGCCAATCGCTACGTAGATACAGGTCATGTTCTGACCTTTCTGGTTGATGATTGCATCTACAGCAACCGCTGTTTTACCAGTCTGACGGTCACCAATGATCAATTCACGCTGGCCGCGACCAACTGGAACCATGGAATCGATAGATTTCAGGCCGGTTTGTACAGGTTGTGATACAGATTTACGTGCAATCACGCCTGGCGCAATTTTTTCAATCTTGTCGGTTAACTTGGTTTTAACCGGACCTTTACCATCAATAGGTTGACCCAGTGAGTTCACTACACGGCCAATCAGTTCCGGGCCTACTGGGACTTCCAGAATACGACCGGTACATTTACAAACGTCACCTTCGGTAATGTGCTCATAATCACCCAGCACCACGGCACCTACAGAGTCACGCTCCAGGTTCAATGCCAGACCAAATGTGTTGCCTGGAAACTCAATCATCTCGCCGGCCATAACATTGGACAAACCGTGAATACGCACAATGCCGTCTGTCACAGAAATCACAGTACCTTGGGTACGCGCTTCAGCGGTAGTAGAGAAGTTTTCCAAACGGCTCTTGATGAGCTCGCTAATCTCTGATGTTGATAACTGCATTTAAATCTCCTATGCCTTATGCTGTTAGCGTATAGGCTAAATTTTGTAACTGACCTTGGACAGACGCGTCGATGACCGTGTCGCCAACAATAATTTTGATGCCGCCGATGATTTCCGGATCTACGGAAACGCTTGCTTCAATCTTCTTGCCGAACTTGGCTTCCAGACGTTTGACCAAATCTTTAGTCTGCGCAGCTGTCAGTTTTGCAGCAGCAATAATTTCAGCGTCCAGCGTGCCTTCATCTTGTGCTTTCAAAGCCTCAAAAGCTTCAGCAATGGCAGGCAATAAGGATAAACGGCCGTATTCAACCAAGATTTTGATTAAATTTTGCCCATGATCGTCGAGATTGTCACCGCCCACTTTAAGGAACGCCGCTTCAATATCAGCAGCGTTCAGTTTGGGACTATCAATCAGCGTCTTCATGTATACATCTGATGCAACCCCGGCAGCAAATGCCAGCATTTCAGACCACTTTGCCAGTGCCTTTTTTTCTTTGCCCAACTTATAGGCGGCAACAGCATAAGGCCTTGCAATGGTTGAGAGTTCAGCCATGTTTTATCCTTATAGTTCCGCAGCAAGTTTAGACAACATCTCGCTATGTGCTTTGGCATCGATCTCTTTACGCAGGATTTTTTCTGCACCGGCTACAGCCAGTGTAGAAACTTGAGCGCGCAGGCCTTCTTTAGCGCGGTTCACTTCCTGATCAATCTCGGCCTTAGCACCAGCTATGATGCGTTCACCTTCAGCTTTGGCATTACCCTTAGCTTCATCGATGATTTGTGCAGCGCGTTTTTCAGCTTGCCCAATAATCTCACTTGCTTTTTGTTTTGCTTCATTCAGTGTCGCGTCAGATTTTTTAGCCGCTACTTCCAAGGCACTTCTGCCTTCTTGTGCAGCAGCTAAACCATCTGCAATTTCCTTTTGGCGTGTTTCAATCGCTTTTAACAGCGGCGGCCAAACGAATTTCACTGTGAACCAAATCAACACTGCAAATGCGATAGCTTGCGCGATGAGTGTGAAATTAATATTCATTTTTGATCCATCTTACTGGGTTGTTGAAAGGTTTAAGTCACTACTTAAACCCTACCTGGCGTTAATTACTGTGCAACAACGCTCAACAATGGGTTTGCGAACGCAAACATCATGGCCAAACCAACACCGATAATGAAGGACGCATCGATAAGACCCAACAGCAAGAATACTTTACCTTGCAATGCTGGAATCATTTCTGGTTGACGTGCAGCACCTTCAAGGAAACTTGCACACATAATACCAATACCGATACAGGCACCAGCAGCACCCAAACCGATGATCAAACCGATACCAATGCCTGTGTAGGCCTGAATCAATGCTAAAGCTTCCATTATGTATTACCCTCTCTTATGTAAAGAAATAAAAACAACTACAAACTTAAAAATTAAAACTAGTGCGACTCATGTGCCATGGCTAAATACACCACAGTCAACATCATGAAAATAAATGCTTGCAACGCCACGATCAGGATGTGGAAGATAGACCAGCCAGCACCCAGAATTGCCCCTGCAATTGCGCCAGTCACGCCGGTTGCTGCCCACAGGCCTAACAACAGGAAAATAACTTCGCCGGCATACATGTTGCCGAACAAACGCAATGAGTGGGAAAGTGGTTTTGAAACGTATTCGATGAGGTTAAAAGCGAAGTTTGCGACGAACAACAAAGGGCTTAAAACGAGACCAACAAAGCCAAGAAAGCTTTTTGGTTTGAAAAACTTGGCAGAACCGAACGGCGCACAGAACAATTCGTGGATCCAGCCACCCAGGCCTTTGGCTTTAATTGAGAAGAAAATCATCAGGAACCAGACAGCCAATGCCAACGCAAATGTAGTATTAATGTCTGAAGTAGGGACTGCACGCCAGTGTTCAAAACCCAGTGCATGAATGCCTTTTGCAAAAATATCTACCGGCAGGAAGTCCATGGCGTTCATGGCAAATACCCACAAGAACACAGTCAGCGCTGTTGGCGCAATAAACTTGTGACGATCACCGTGGAAAATATTTTTAACCTGGTCATCAATAAAGCCAAATACCAATTCAACAAATGCCTGACCCTTGCTAGGCACGCCAGAAGTGGCACCGCGAGCAACCAGCCAGACCAAACCCATCACCACCAAACCCAGAATGACCGACATCGCCAGCGTATCCACATGCAATGTCCAAAAGCTGGTATCACCTACAGATTGCGCATTGAAACCCAGGTGGTGCTGGATGTAGCTGGAAGGGGTCAACGCGTGCTCGGCTTGTTGTGTGTGTTCGGTTGTCATAATCTCAAACTATTTTAAATAATCTTGTCTACACGGGTGTTTGCACTTTTGCCAGGGCAGCACCAGAGAACAGGGCAGCGGCCGCCAAACCGGCAATCAGTGCAAACGGCACCAACGATTGATACAACTTGAATACCGCAAATAGTAAAACCGCGATAATCAAAATTTTTACTGCTTCAGCCTTCAACATGTTCAGCAACACCGCAGTCGGGTCGGCTTTTGCCTTTGCCCGTACTGCAATTTTCGCAGCAAACCAGGCGCCCAGAATGACAGCCGCGCCGCCAAGTAAAGCTGAAATACCTGCTGGAATGCCAGAAATCAAAACCGCCGCTACTATCACTACTACAGTTGCCATCATCTGCCAGCGCAGCATATTGCGATACATCTGCGCATCGGACTGAGTGGTTTCCGGGGTGGTCATGGGGTTTGAATGTTAAAAATCAAGGCAAATTGCTACAAAGACGCGAGATTTTGAATTATTCACCGTATGAAGTCAAGCGCCCATTACAACATAACTATCTGAATGTGCTGGAAAAATCGTTTTCGTCGATAAAATTTTGCTTTCCGCTGGAACTTTTATTCATTTACCGGTGAGTTTTGCTATCCAATCATCCAGCTGGTCTAAATTTGCATAGCTCAGTTTCAACACACCCGAACCATTGGTTTTAGCACTGATATTGACGCCAGCACCCAGCTGTTCACTTAATTCAGTCTGCAAGGTAGCAATATCCGGCTGAACTTTTTCCTGGGCTTTCTTTTTTGCACCAGGCGCTTGCTGCATGAGGCGCTCAACTTCACGTACCGATAAACCATCTTGAACCACTTTATTAGCCAGCAGAATTTGCTGAGCAGGTTCAACACCGATTAAAGCACGCGCATGACCCATATCAATCTGGTTATCCAGCAGCATATCCTGGACCATAGGTGTAAGTGTCAGTAAACGCAACAAGTTTGACACTGCCACCCGAGAACGACCTACTGCTTCTGCCGCTTTTTCATGCGTCATATCGAACTCGTCAATCAGTCGTTTGATACCCATGGCTTCTTCGAGCGGGTTCAGGTTTTCGCGCTGGATATTTTCAATCAGTGCCATTGCGAGGGCAGCTTCATCAGCAATGTCACGCACCAGCACCGGGACTTCTGTCAAACCGGCTTTTTGCGATGCGCGCCAGCGGCGTTCACCGGCAATAATTTCAAACTTATCTTCGGCAATCTCGCGCACCAGAATCGGTTGCATAATGCCTTGCGTACTGATGGAGTCTGCCAGAGTTTGCAAGGCTTCTTCGTTCATGTAAGAGCGTGGCTGATATTTGCCCGGTTGTAGCTGGCTGACATGCAACGTGCGTAAGCTATCCGATTGAGCGATGGTTTCTACATCACCGGATAACAATGCATCTAATCCCCGTCCTAGTCCTTTGAGCTTCACCATACTGCTGATTCCTCGTATTGAATGTCTTTAAAGTTTATAAATTTAATTTTTCTGGATGAGTTCCTGGGCCAACTCAAGATAAGCCTGGGCACCTTTGGATGCCCGATCATAGAGTAGCACCGGCATGCCGTAACTTGGCGCCTCTGCCAAACGCACATTCCGCGGAATGATGGTTTGGTAGACTTTTTTACCGAAATGGTTGACCAGTTGCGCAGACACCTGCTGCGCCAGCATATTGCGATTATCAAACATGGTACGCAACAAACCTTCGATCTCCAAAACCGGGTTTAAGTGAGCGCGCACTTTCTTGATAGTGTTGACCAGGTCTGAAAGACCCTCCAAAGCATAGTATTCACATTGCATTGGAATCATCACCGAATGCGCAGCAGTTAATGCATTCACCGTTACAAGATTTAAAGAGGGTGGACAATCCAGCAATACATATTCATAACTATCGCCGAGCTTTAAAATGGCATTCTTTAAGCGGGTTTCACGCGCCATTTCATTCACCAGCTCAACCTCGGCACCAGCCAGATCACGGTTAGAAGGCGCCACATCAAACTTCGCCGCTTCTGCGCGCAGGATGACCTCCTGCAAAGTATTATTGCCGATCAACACCTGGTAAATACTGCCTTTTAGATGCGCCTTGTCTATTCCACTACCGGTACTGGCATTACCTTGCGGATCAAGGTCGACCAACAACACTTTTTTACCATGTTCGGCCAGGCTGGCTGCCAAATTTACGCAAGTAGTTGTTTTACCGACGCCGCCTTTTTGGTTGGTGATCGCAATTATTTTCATTATGAATTCTCAAACACAATTAAATGTCTTTCCGCTTGCAGTGTTGGCACCTGCAAACGAATAACTTTTGAGGGGATAATACTGGCGAGTTGCAACTCTTCTATAGGGATTACCCCCTTCATTGCCAGCCAGCGACCATGCGGCATCACTAGATGCATAGTCAATCTTCTTAACAAGGCAATGTCTGAAAACGCCCTGGAAATCACTTGTCCAAAAGGTGAGGGTGGCTGATAAGCCTCAACACGGCTATGCACCACCTGCACATTCTCCAACCCTAACTCAGCTTTAACCTGGCGCATAAAAATGGCTTTTTTCTGCACGGTATCAATGGTGGTCACTTGCACGTCTGGTCGCGTGATTGCAATGATCAGCCCCGGCAAACCACCGCCACTGCCTACATCCAGCAAATTTCCTGACTCCACATATGGCAACACGCTTAAGCTATCCAGTATATGCAGTGCCAGCATTTCCTGTGGATCGCGGATTGCGGTCAGGTTATAGACTTTGTTCCATTTTTGCAGTAAAGCCATATAGGCCAAACATTTCGCCTGCATATCGGTTGTGACAACCGACTCCAAACCCAGCGCTACCACGCCTTCCGCTAATTTCGAATCCAAACTTGTCATGCAGCAGCGATATCGCCAGAGAGACTCTGTTTTTTCTGCTTGCGTTTGAGATAAACCAACAGTAATGAAATTGTTGCTGGCGTAATACCTTGGATACGGCTGGCCTGACCTATCGTTTCAGGTTTCTGCGCCAATAGTTTTTGCCGCGCTTCATTACTTAAGCCATGCACATCATCATATTGAATAGCCTCACCCAACTTAATGTGTTCACTATTTTTCTGTCTCGCGATTTCTTCATTCTGCCGGTCAATATATCCTTGATACTTGGCTGCAATTTCAACCTGCTCAATAACCTCATCGGCCAATGACTCAGGAGATGGAACAATGTCTAATAAAGACTGATAAGTAATTTCTGGCCGACGTAATAATTCAAACAATGAATACTCATGCTCCAACGCCTTCCCAAAAACTTCCAATTGTGTTTCACGTGAAACAATTTTATTTTGGCTTAAAGTATTTGCTTGTCCATTTTCTGGTTGCAGGAATGTACGTTTTAATCTTGCCTGCTCACGCTCTACCGCTTCCTGCTTTTTACTGAAAGCTTCCCAACGCATATCATCCACCAACCCGAGCTTGCGACCTATTTCAGTCAAACGCATATCTGCGTTGTCTTCACGCAGTTGCAAACGATACTCTGCACGACTGGTAAACATGCGGTATGGCTCATTTACACCGGTTGTGATCAAGTCATCTACTAACACGCCTAAATACGCTTGCTCACGGGAAGGGCACCAGCCTTCTTTATCTTGCGCATACAATGCAGCATTGGCACCTGCCAATAATCCTTGAGCCGCAGCTTCTTCATATCCGGTAGTGCCATTAATCTGGCCGGCAAAAAACAAGCCATTTACTGTTTTAGTTTCCAGGGTAGATTTCAAACCCCTAGGGTCATAATAGTCATATTCTATGGCGTATCCGGGGCGCAGGATATGTGCACCCTCTAATCCACGGATGGAACGTACCAGAGACAACTGGATATCAAACGGCAAACTGGTTGAAATACCATTGGGATAAATCTCATGCGTGGTCAAACCTTCAGGCTCTAAAAATACCTGATGCGACTCTTTGTCTGCAAAACGGTGAATCTTATCTTCAACGGAAGGGCAATAACGAGGACCCACACCTTCAATCACGCCCGTATACATGGGTGAGCGATCCAGACCGCTACGTATAATGTCGTGTGTTTGCTGATTGGTATGTGTAATCCAGCAGGGTAGTTGTTGTGGATGTTGTGCTGTATTACCCAAAAACGAAAAGACTGGCACCGGCGTATCACCAGGTTGCTCGGTCATGACACTGTAATTAATAGTGCGTCCATCAATACGGGGTGGGGTACCTGTTTTAAGGCGACCGGCGGGGAGTCCAATCTCACGCAACCTGGCAGCCAGTGAAATAGATGGCGGGTCTCCGGCGCGTCCGGCACTGTAGTTCTGTAAACCAACGTGCACCAAACCACCCAGAAAAGTACCGGCTGTCAGCACCACAGATTTTGAATGAAAACGGAGCCCGATCTGGGTTACCACACCAACCGCTTTTTCACCTTCTAAAATGATATCGTCCACCGCTTGCTGGAACAGCCACAAGTTAGGTTGATTTTCCAGACGATAGCGTATTGCAGCTTTATAGAGAATACGGTCAGCCTGTGCACGTGTTGCACGCACAGCAGGGCCCTTGCTTGAATTCAGGATACGGAATTGAATACCACCAATATCGGTGGCGGCAGCCATGGCGCCGCCAAGTGCATCCACCTCTTTAACCAAATGACCTTTACCAATCCCACCAATCGATGGATTGCAGGACATTTGTCCCAACGTCTCAATGTTATGGGTCAGCAGCAGCGTTTTCTGACCCATGCGTGCAGCTGCCAACGCTGCTTCGGTACCGGCATGGCCACCACCGACAACAATCACATCGAATTTATCAGGAAAATCCATCATAAAGTGATTAAACTATTTGATTTTAAAAGAGATGAGATTTTAGCGTAAACTAGGCCTGACTGATATTTAATTAACACTTAATCAGTTCCAAGTTACATATGTACTGGCTTTTAATACAGATTTCATACAAATTAATTACGGTTTAATACAAATCAATTACAAGCAAGCCATATTTACTTAACATAAAACTAATAAAATTCGTTCCAATAATAACCAAAGGAGCTCTTACCATGAAAATCAAAACAATTATTGCTGTATTCGGGGTACTTTTTTCTGTAAACGCGTTGGCTGATGTTACTAATGCTGAAAAATTGGTCTATAAATATACCAATATTGCGCAGTCAGTTAACCCATCGTTCAAAGCGCCATCAATTACGGATGGGAAAATATTTTTTAACCGTAAATTCCAAACGGCAAGTGGCCGTGAGGCTGCGTGCGCATCCTGCCACACCAACAATCCTGCTAACGTGGGTAAGAACATTGTCACCAATAAAGAAATTCCTCCATTAGCACCACGTGTTAACACTAAACGCTTCACTGATATTGATAAAGTAGAAGAAGAGTTTACCAAACACTGCAATGATATTTTAGGCGCAGATTGCGCACCAGCCGAAAAGGCCAACTTTATTGCTTATCTGTTAACAGAAACAAAACCAACTAAATAATTAAGCCAGGGTAACCTCACGGAATGCTACGCTACGTTTGGGATCCATTTATACGTATATTCCACTGGTCCCTGGTGGCGGCTTTTGCTTATGCGTTTTATACCCATAGCTCCATGTGGGATAGGTTACACCATGCTTATGCAGGCTATGTCGCCGGCACCCTAATCATTGCGCGCATTATCTGGGGCGTAGTCGCTACTGGCTACGCCAATTTCCAAAGCTTCCCGTTAAACCCTGTCTGGGCAGTAAAGCACCTATTCAAACTGCTTAAAGGCACAGCCAGGCATTATGTGGGCCATAATCCCGTAGGTTCAATTGCAATTTATGCGATGCTGGGTTTAGGTATTTTGGCAGTAGGTTCAGGTTGTATCGTCTATAACAGCGGCTGGGGATTCATAGATGATGAATTAGCCAAAGTAATACACCACTATGTTACCTGGACCTGGTTAGGTGTAGTTGTCATTCATGTATTAGGTGTCTTGTTTGAAAGCTTTATTCATAAAGACAATTTGATCTGGGCCATGATTACCGGGTCCAAGCGCGTTTGCCTGATTGATGAACGCTACAGCCGGAGAAATACGCCGTTTCCCCGACAGAAAAAAACCCGCTAAGGCGGGTTTTTATTTGTTTTACTTACCAATACAAAATCTGCTGAATATCTCGCCCAGCAAATCGTCAGGAGTAAATTCGCCGGTGATTGATGCCAGCGCCTCCTGTGCACTACGCAATTCTTCGGCAATCAGTTCAGCAGCATGCATTTGTTTTGATGCGAAATCCAGATGTAACTCCACTTGTTGCAATGCTTGAAGGTGTCGTGCGCGCGCCATAAACACACCCTCACTTCCCGGTTGATAACCTACAATTTTAAGAAGCGTTTCTTGCAAGGCAGCAATACCTTCGCCTGTCTTGGCTGATAAAAACAAGTGTGTCTCTTTTTCTCGATTTTCTACACGAGATGTTTCACGTGAAACATCTATCTTGTTATGTACCCATATTTTTTGGATTTCAGCTGGTAACTTTTGAAGAATCCTGGTTTCATATGGCCCAATGCCATGCTGGCTATCTATCAGCAATAAAGCCACTTGCGCGGATTCGATGGCTTTCCAGGTGCGTTCAATACCTACCTGTTCAACGATATCTTCAGTCTCGCGCAGACCTGCCGTATCAATGATATGTAACGGCACACCTTGGATTTGAATGACGTTTTTAATCGTATCGCGCGTGGTGCCGGCGATTGGCGTCACAATAGCAATATCTTCACCAGATAAGGCATTCAGTAAGCTGGATTTCCCTACATTGGGCTGACCTATCAAGACGACATTTAAACCCTCGCGTAAGAGGGCACCTTGCCTGGCTTTGGTATGGATAGTATGTAAAGTTTGCTGATTGGCTTGCAGCTTTTCCAATACACGACCCTGACTAATGAAATCTATATCCTCTTCAGGGAAATCTAAACAAGCCTCTACATACATCCGTAAGTCTATCAATTGCTGCAATAGTGTTTGAATAGCTTGTGAAAATTCGCCGGATAGTGATCGAACGGCACTGCGTGCTGCTTCAGCGGTAGCGGCGTTGATTAAATCAGCCACTGCTTCGGCTTGCGCCAAATCGATTTTGTCATTCAGGTAAGCTCGTTGGGTAAATTCACCTGCCAACGCATGGCGTGCTCCACACTCTACACAACGCGCCAGCAGGATTTGCATCAGCGCTGTACCACCATGAGCCTGTAGCTCTAGTACATCTTCACCTGTATAAGAGTGTGGATTAGGGAAATAAATGGCAATGCCGCGATCAATCAGGCTGCCATCAGCTTGCAGAAAAGGTAAATAGGCAGCTAGCCTTGGAGCAGGGCAGTGACCAAGGACTTGTTCAGCTATCTGCCTGGATAATGGACCTGAGACCCTGACAACACCAATGCCCCCGGCACCGGGTGCGGTGGCAATAGCGGCAATGGTTTCGGTGCTTGTATCAATAGGGGGAGGGTTTGGTAGCTTAAGGCCAGCCGGAGTCATTTCTGCACTGGCATTTCCTAAGTTTACGTTACCCGGTTGTTGATTACTTGCCATGCCCTTTTTTGGCAATTGTTTCCGCATGTATCATGCGGTTAATCGCCCATTGTTGCCAGATGGAAAGAATATTGTTCACCAGCCAATACAACACCAGACCGGCCGGGAAGAAGAAAAAGAACACACTGAACAGCACCGGCATGATTTTCATGACCTTGGCCTGGATAGGATCGGTAGGTGGTGGATTCAAAGTGGTTTGAATAATCATGGTCGCACCCATCAGGATAGGCAGGATGAAGTACGGATCAGTCGCTGACAAATCCTGTATCCAGCCGAAGAAAGGGGCGTGACGGAGTTGCACTGAGCCCAGCAATACCCAGTAAAGGGAAATAAATACCGGAATTTGCACCAGAATAGGCAGACAGCCACCCATAGGGTTAATTTTCTCAGTACGATACATTTCCATCATGGCTTGCTGGAGCTTTTGTTTGTCATCGCCAAACTTGTCTTTTAACGCCTGCATGCGTGGTGCCATTTCACGCAAATGGGCCATATTGCGGTAACCGGAGGCAGATAGCTTGAAGAAAGCAGCCTTGATTAATACTGTCAGGATAATAATAGCTACACCCCAGTTTTTGACCAGGTCATATATATGGGTCAACAACCACATCAATGGTTTGGCAATGATGGTCAGAATACCGTAATCAACCACATATTCCATGCCAGGTGCAGCTGCTTCCAGAGCATCCTGCTCCTGCGGGCCTGTGAATAATCTTGCATCGACTGTTTTGCTACTGCCGGCAGCAATTTCCCCCACCGGTAAAATAGTACCGATTGAAAAATCACTTTCACTGAGTTTGGTAGTGTAGAACTTCTGTTCTGCTTTGGATTGCGGAATCCAGGCACTCACAAAATAGTGCTGAACCAAGCCAACCCAACCATCTTTGGCGGTAAGGGAGATATCCTTTTTCGCCATGTCATCGAATTTGACCTTGTTATATTTATCAGCCTCATTGAAGTAGGCGCCACCGGTAAAGGTTGGCATCATTTTTGAGCCCTGGTTAGATTCACGGTCATGAATAATCTGGTAATACACTGAAGGAGAAATCGCTTGTGCACTGTTGTTTTTGATCTCGTAGCGCACATCAATCTGGTACTGGCCACGATGGAAAATGTAAATCTTGTCTACTGCAATGCCATTAGTTTCCGGCGCAGTCAAACGCACTTCAAGTGAGTTTTCACTCTCTTGCATCACATAGCTGGTATTGGCTGCAGTAAACGTCTCGTAATGCGTAGGCAGGCCATTACCTTTCAGGCCGGTCTGTGCGACATAGAGTTTTTCCTTGCTTTGATCACTCATCAGCTCATAGGGGCCTGAGTTGTCATCTGCTTTATGTTCAAGTAAAGACAACTGACGCAAATCACCACCAACGGTATCAATCACCGCTGAATAAAGATCGGTCTTTACCGTAATGCGTTCACCTTTTTTAAGGCTGAAGCCGCCATTTTCTTGCGGCTTATCCGCAGGGGCACCTTGTGGGGTCGCGGCAGTTTGCGTCGCAGGGGTTTCAGGCGCGTGTTCTTTCTGCCAGGCATCCCATAGCAGCATGATGGAGAAAGAAAAAATGACGAACAGAATTAAACGGCGAGTATCCATAAGGTTTCGTTTTTACAAGTCAAGGAAGAGGATCCACACCACCGGGATGCCAAGGATGACAGCGGCCAATACGTGCCAATGCCAATCTTGAGCCTTTAACAGCGCCATAGCGTTCTAAAGCTTCAATCGCATAGTGTGAACAGGTTGGATGAAAACGGCATTGACGCCCCAGCCAGGGACTCAAGCCCCACTGGTAACACTTAATCAAAGTAATCAGTACCATTTTCATCGGATTTATCAGGAAACAACAGCCGTTTTTTTTAGCTTAACCAGCAAAAGCGAAAGATCTCGTTGTACTGCAGGAAAATCCGCGTGCTGAAATTTCTTCCGTACCTGAAGCACGACATCATAACCGCTTGTTGCCGGTGATGGTTGATTTCTTAACAACTCGCGCAGTACGCGCTTCATGTAATTACGGCTGACCGCGAGCTTGGCAATTTTTTTTGAGACCACCAGACCGTAACGGTGCTGCGCTTGCTGGTTTGGTTTTATATTCGCAAGCAACCACTCGCCATATAACCGTTTCCTGAAAGTAAAAACGGATGAAAATTCATCCGTTTTTCTAAGGTTGTACAATGTCATGGCTTTTATAATGTCATGCATTGACTAAGCAATGCCATACCGGGGATTACAGACCCAGGCGTTTACGGCCTTTAGCGCGACGGGCAGCAATGACTGCACGGCCACCTTTGGTTTTCATGCGCACCAGAAAGCCATGGGTACGGGCACGACGTGTTTTAGATGGTTGGTAGGTACGTTTCATTATTTAGCTCCTGTGCCAAGTAGGGAATAATCCCGGCAGTTAAAATCTGTTTCGGCTCTGCTGATTTCCCAGCTGAATTTTGCCGATTTCGAAAACCCTTAATTAAACATGATTTCGACAGACTATGTCAATGATTTTTTTTATATTTTTATCGGTGCAGGCTGTGGATAACTCATGCTAAAACGTTTAGAATGTTCCCCGTGAATCATGCAGTTGAATAGCTCTGATTCCCACTTCTGCCACTCTTTCCTGGCAATTATAAAGAATAAAACGCAAACTTCTCCAAGGCTGACTAGCAGGAGTAAGCTTTTTGCATGATATTGAAAAACACTGGAGCAATGGAAAATTTTTGGGCGCATTGTCTGCTGAAGTTCGAACAGGAACTGTCCGCACAACAATACAATACCTGGATTAAACCCCTGCGAGCACGCGTGAATGGTCAGGCTGTGCAAATTGTTGCGCCTAACAAGTTTGTGATGCAATGGGTGAAAAGCAAGTTCTTCACCCGCATTGAAACCATTGCACACGAACTCTCCACCTCAGTCGTGGTTGAACTGATTGTCGATAGCAGCATTTTGCAAACCGAACCGGGTTTGGTGAATCCAGCCGCAGGTATGCCTTCTATAAAAATTGATTCTGGTACTAGTGAAAAACCTTCAGCGAAACTCCCGCCAAGAGCACTGGAAAGAATTGCAGAAAAGAAACCACTGCCTAGCCGTGCGCCGGTTAAAAATTTAAAAGCTGAAAAGAGCAGCGGGCTGAATAACAGTTTCCTGTTTGATAACTATGTGACGGGGCGCGCCAATCAATTGGCACGTGCGGCCGCGATACAAGTTGCCGGTAATCCGGGCCAAGCCTATAACCCGCTATTTATTTATGGTGGAGTAGGGCTGGGTAAAACGCATTTGCTACAGGCGATTGGTAACGAGCTGAAAAAAGTTAAACCGGATGCCAATATCCGCTACCTGCATGCCGAGCGCTATGTATCGGATGTGGTGAAAGCTTACGAAAATAAAGCGTTTGATGAATTTAAACAGCAATACCATTCCCTGGATTTATTGCTGATCGATGACATTCAATTCTTCGCCAAGAAAACGCGGACGCAAGAAGAGTTTTTTTACGCGTTCAATACCTTGATTGAAGAAAAAAAACAGATCGTAATCACCTGTGATACCTATCCAAAAGAAATCGTGGATATGGATGAACGTTTGCGCACGCGCTTCAGCTGGGGCCTGACCGTGGCTGTTGAGCCACCGGAACTGGAAATGCGCGTAGCCATCCTGCGTAAAAAAGCCGAGACGCTCAAAATCAACCTGCATGAAGATGTGGCGTTTTTTGTTGCCAAACAGATCCGTTCCAGCGTACGTGAACTTGAAGGTGCACTCAACCGTATTATCGCCATGGCTAACTTTACCGGCCATGCCATCGATGTACATTTGGCCAAAGATGCCTTACGTGATCTGATCGCAGTGCGTGGCCGCCAGATTACCATAGAGAACATACAAAAAACGGTGGCTGACTATTACAAGATTAAAGTCAGTGATATGTTCAGCAAAAAACGCTCACGCAATGTGGCTCGGCCACGCCAGGTAGCCATGTCATTAGCCAGGGAACTAACCAATCACAGCTTTCCGGAGATAGGCGAAGCTTTTGGCGGACGTCACCATACAACAGTGATGCATGCCTGTGACGAAATTGAACAATTGCGTTTAAATGACCAGACACTCGCTAGAGATATCGGTTTTTTAACGCAGGTAATTAGAGATTAGTCATCAGGGATTAAAGCAACAGATTGAAAACAAAAGCTGTGGATAAGATGCGAATGAACTGTGTTTAAATATTGCGTAAAGCCAGGATAAATTCAGTTTACAATACCAGGCACAAACAATGCAGGTTTAAACCGCAATTTATGCACAAGCTAACAGTGCAACAAGTGGTTGAATTTTAATAGGTTTTTAAGTTACCCACAAATAATCGTATCATTACTATTATTCTTATCTTTTATATATTGAAATAAAGTTATTAATTAGGTCAGGCCATGCAAATCAAAATCAGCCGTGAAGTATTGCTAAAACCACTTAACAATGTCACCGGAATCGTAGAACGCAGACATACGTTACCGATACTTTCCAATTTGTTGATTAACATCAAACAACAGGAAATGCATTTGACGGCGACCGACCTGGAAATGCAGATTTCGCTAAAAGTAAATAGTGGCGTTGAGGGTGAGTTGAGTACTACCATCTCTGCCAAGAAATTACTGGATATCTGCCGTTCATTGCCTGACAGCACCACGATAGAAATGAATAACCAGGATAACCGCATCACCCTGAAAGCAGGCAAGAGCAGATTTAACCTGCAAACCTTGCCTGCTGCGGATTATCCTTTAATGAGCAAAGCCAGCGGCCAGAACATCAGTTTCAGCCTGGCGCAATCAGAACTGAAACGCCTGTTGAAACAGGTTGAATTTGCTATGGCGCAACAGGATATCCGCTATTACCTGAACGGCCTGTTGATGGAAGTGCAAGGTAACCAGTTGCATGTAGTGGGTACCGATGGTCACCGCCTGAGTTATACCAATACAACACTGGACCAGGAGTTTGAAAAAACTGAAGTAATCCTGCCGCGCAAGACCGTGTTGGAATTAACCAAATTACTGGATGAACAATCTGATTCACCGGTAGTGATTGATTTATTGAATGGCCAGGTTAGTTTTGAATTTGGTGATATTCAACTGATCAGTAAAGTGATCGATGGCAAATTCCCTGATTACAACCGCGTAATCCCCAATGGTCACCAGAATACGTTTGAAGTCAATCGCCAGGCAATTTTGAGTGCCTTGCAACGTGCGTCAATTTTATCTAACGAAAAATATCGCAGTATCCGCATGGTGATCACCGATGGGCAGCTTAAGCTGATCAGCACCAACACTGAGCAGGAAGAAGCCGAAGAAGAATTGGATATTGATTACAGCAAAGCAGCGTTGGATATTGGTTTTAATGTCACTTACCTGATTGATGTCTTGAACAATCTGGGCGATGAAAACATCCAGTTTGCGTTTGCTGATGCCAATAGCAGTTGCCTGATCACCACTGCCAGCGATACCAACTATAAATACGTTGTGATGCCAATGCGCATATAATGCAGGATTACCCTGTTTCACGTGAAACAGGGAATGTATTGGTTTCAATCGTCTTTTAATCAAATAAAGAAACTTTTGTTATGGCACAGCCACAAGAATATAACTCAGACAGTATCAAGATTTTAGAAGGTTTGGACGCAGTGCGTAAGCGTCCAGGCATGTATATCGGTGACACGTCAGACGGTTCCGGCCTGCACCATATGGTGTTTGAAGTATTGGATAACGCGATTGATGAAGCTTTGGCTGGTCATTGCGACGACATTAAAGTGATTATCCACCCTGATAATTCCATCAGTATTTCTGATAACGGTCGCGGTATCCCCACTGATATCAAGGAAGACGACAAACACGAGCCCAAGCGTTCTGCTGCTGAAATCGTGATGACTGAGTTACATGCCGGTGGCAAGTTTGACCAGAACTCATACAAGGTGTCTGGTGGTCTGCATGGCGTGGGTGTGTCCGTAGTGAATGCCTTGTCAGACTGGTTAAGGCTGAAAATTTACCGCAAAGGTAAAGTACACCAGATGGAGTTTCAGCGTGGTGTGCCACAAGCGCCGTTGGCCGTTACCGGCACTACTGACAAAAAAGGGACTGAAGTGCATTTTCTGGCTTCCGTTGATACCTTTGTGCTGGTTGAATACCACTTTGAAATCCTTGCCAAACGTATCCGCGAATTATCTTTCCTGAACAATGGTGTAAAAATCGAATTGATCGATCAGCGTACCGGCAAGTCAGAAAACTTCGAATTCAGCGGCGGTATCAAAGGTTTTGTGGAATATATGAACCGCAGCAAAACTGTTTTGCACCCAAAAGTGTTTTACGCAATCAGTGAAAAAGACAATATGACGGTAGAAGTCGCCATGCAATGGAATGACAGCTACTCAGAAACGGTGCAATGTTTCACCAATAATATTCCGCAACGCGACGGTGGTACCCATTTAACCGGTTTGCGTACAGCCATGACGCGGACTTTGAATCAATATATCGAGCAAAACGAATTCGCTAAAAAAGCCAAAGTGGAAACCACTGGCGATGACATGCGTGAAGGCATTACTTGTGTATTGTCGGTCAAGGTACCTGATCCCAAGTTCTCATCCCAGACCAAGGACAAACTGGTTTCCAGTGAAGTACAGCCGGTAGTGTCTGAGATTGTGTCTGCCAAACTGGCAGAGTTTTTAGCTGAAAATCCGGTCGATGCCAAAATCGTCTGTGGCAAAATTGTAGAAGCTGCCCGTGCGCGTGAAGCCGCCCGTAAGGCGCGTGAAATTACCCGCCGTAAAGGCGTGATGGACACGATGGGCTTGCCAGGTAAACTGGCCGATTGCCAGGAAAAAGATCCTTCATTGTGCGAAATCTACCTGGTCGAGGGTGACTCTGCGGGTGGTTCAGCCAAACAAGGCCGTGACCGTAAAAACCAGGCTATCCTGCCACTCAAAGGTAAAATCCTTAACGTAGAAAAAGCCCGTTTTGACAAGCTGCTGGGCTCTCAAGAAATTGCCACGCTGATTACTGCCTTGGGTACCAGCATTGGCAAAGCGGATTTTAATGTCGATAAACTGCGTTACCACCGTATCATCATCATGACCGATGCTGACGTCGATGGTGCCCATATCCGTACTTTGCTGTTGACCTTCTTCTACCGCCAGATGCCTGAGCTGGTAGAGCGCGGTCATATTTACATTGCACAACCACCGCTCTACAAAGTCAAACAGGGCCGTGATGAGCGTTACCTGAAAGATGAACACGAGCTGGATGAATACCTGCTGAACTCAGCGCTTAAAGGTGCCGAGTTGCTGACCCGTGAAGGTGGTGAAAGCTTGAAAGACGATGCGCTGACCAGCATTGCCAAACAGATGGTGCTGACTGAAGCGGTGATCCGTCGTATTGCCAACCTGTATGATGAAAGCGTATTGCGCGCCATTCAAGACCTGGGTGAGCTGGACTTAAGCACCGAAGCCACCGCTAATGAAGCTGCCAGTAAATTGCGTCCTATCCTCGGTGCCATTGGTTCCGAAGTGATCGTGGTCCAGGATACCGAAACCAGCGCCTACCGTCTGGAGGTGAATAAATTCGTGCACGGCAACCTGCAAAGTTGTGTGATTGATGCAGAATTTGTCGGCAGCGGGGATTACCGCCAGATCAACCGTACCTCGCAGCTGGTGAATAACCTTCTGGGTGAAGGTGCATTGATCAAGCGCGGCGAGAAAGAGCAACGCGTCAGTACCTTTAAACAGGCGTTGGATTGGTTATTAGGTGAAGCGAGACATAACCTCAACATCCAGCGCTATAAAGGCCTGGGAGAGATGAATCCGGAGCAGCTGTGGGAAACCACCATGGACCCAACCGTGCGTCGCTTGCTCAAAGTGCAAATTGACGATGCCATCAGTGCTGATGAAATCTTTACTACATTGATGGGCGATAACGTAGAACCACGCCGCGCATTTATTGAAAGCAATGCGTTGAGTGTAGGCTCACTGGATGTTTAACAGCATCTAGCGTCTGATCAAATAAAAAATCCGATCAAATGGTAATAAGTTAAAGGCTCCTCATGGGGCCTTTTTCTTGTTGAGGATATAAGTAGTTTTTCGTCAATATGATGAATGATGAACTCGTACTTTTAGATATTGGTTAGGGTTTTGAAGGGAGACGTCACACTTGCGGTACGCGCGACTAGCTTATAGAAAAACATAATTCTAAATGGCTAAATCCAGAACCAAGGAGCCGTTGCCGGGTCATATTTCTGTTGTACTTTCATTTAAGAAACCCACTCAAAAAGACCGGCATGGAGCTTAAGCAAAAACTCGAAATACTGGCTGACGCCGCTAAATACGATGCTTCGTGTGCCTCCAGCGGTACCGACAAGCGTACTTCGACAGGCGGCAAAGGCATAGGCTCAACTACTGGCATGGGCATATGTCACAGCTACGCGCCTGATGGCCGCTGTATTTCACTACTGAAAATTTTGCTAACCAATTTCTGTGTGTATGACTGCGTCTATTGCGTTAACCGCGTCAGCAGCAATGTGCCCCGTGCACGCTTCAGTATAAAGGAAGTTGTTAACCTCACGCTGAGCTTTTATCGGCGCAACTACATTGAAGGACTTTTTCTGAGTTCAGGTATTATCCGCAATCCGGACTACACCATGGAGCAAGTGGTGGAGGTGGCGCGGGTACTACGCGAAGAGCACGACTTTCGCGGTTATATCCACCTGAAAACGATTCCCGATGCCAGCCCTGAACTGATGGCCCGCGCCGGTTTGTATGCTGACCGCCTCAGTATCAATGTCGAGCTGCCTACTATCGCCAGCCTGCGTACGCTGGCGCCTGAAAAAGATGGGCAGGCCATACGCCGTTCCATGGGTCATTTGCGGCTCAAGATAGACGAGAGCAAAGATAAAACGCTGACTGGCAAAAAGCCCCCGCGCTTCGCCCCCGGCGGCCAGAGCACACAGATGATCGTCGGTGCGGATACGACAGACGATCGCGCCATTCTCGATACCAGCGCCAACCTCTATGGTGCGTTCCGCTTGCGGCGTGTCTACTACTCGGCCTTCAGCCCGATACCTGATGCCAGTAAAGTGCTGCCGCTGAAAGCGCCACCGCTGGTACGCGAGCACCGGCTATATCAGGCCGACTGGTTGTTACGCTTTTACGGGTTTGATGCTCAAGAGATAGTGACCGGCCAGGATGGTATGCTCGATCTCGATGTCGACCCGAAAACAGCCTGGGCATTGCAGCATCGCGAGCAGTTTCCGGTTGACCTTAACCGTGCACCCAAGGCGATGTTGTTGCGCGTACCTGGGTTGGGGGTGACCAGCGTTGCCCGCATTGTCACTGCTCGCAGAGTACGACCCATCCGTTACGAGGATCTGGCGCGTTTGCGCGTTTCACTGAAAAAAGTGCTGCCGTTCGTGATGCTGCCTGATTATCATCCTGGCCGTAGCCTGGATGACAACAACCTGAAACAGCGCTTGCAGCAATCGATAGCCCCGCAACAGTTTGGCCTGTTCGAACCGTTCTAGCTTATCGAGCTATCTCTTCTTGCAGACTCAACGTATTCAGAAGGCCACATGCAGGTAGTCCGGCTAGCCAATGAAACCGATTTTGAAGGCTGGCGCAACGCTGCCCGGGCTTTGCTAGCTCAAGGCATCGCACCTGAAAATATCGAATGGCGGGTGGGTGATGAGGGCGGCGGTTTATTCGATAGCCCTGAATTCAAGCCGGATAGGCAGCATAATCAGTTATTTGATCAATCGCCATCAGTCCCTCTCCATTCCAGCCAATCACAAATTAGCCAACCACAGGTTAGTCAGTTTCCAGTCACTCAATTCAAGGTCCCACGCGATTTTATCGAGCTTTGCCGTAAAGCCATCTTGCACAGCGACCCGACCCGTTTTGGCTTGTTGTACCGTCTGTTGTGGCGATTGAGAGAAGAGCAGAAACTATTGCGGATTTCATTCGATCCGGATGTAGCGCGCATTCAATTCATGATCAAAGCCGTACGCCGTGATCTGCATAAAATGAAGGCCTTTGTACGATTCCGCGAAATAGAGATTGAGGGTGAAGAATCCGAGTTTGTGGCCTGGTTTGAGCCCAGTCATCACATCGTCGAAGCTTCAGCACCGTTCTTCACCGGGCGATTTACCAATATGCGCTGGTCCATACTTACGCCTTCCATCTGCATGCATTGGGATGGCACAGCATTAAGTTATAGTCCGGGGGCTAGCAAAGCCGATGCACCGGCTGATGATGCCGGCGAGGACTTATGGCGCTCGTATTACCGCAGTATCTTTAACCCGGCAAGGCTCAAAATATCAGCCATGCAGTCGCAAATGCCCAAAAAATACTGGCGCAATCTGCCGGAAGCGCCGTTGATAGCCGAGTTGATAGCGAACTCCTCGCAACGCATGGATAGCATGATTGCAGCCGAACCGACGGTGCCGCAGCGTAAAGTAGTCAAGTATGTAGGCAGCAGGCAGAGCGCCATCCCTGTAGACGAAACACAGGCAATCGCTGCATTACGCAGATGGAATGAAAGTATGCTGGCGCAAGAATTTCCGCTTGCGGTGCATGCCACGCAAGCGGTATTAGGCATTGGTGCGGTGCCAGCTTCTCTGATGCTGCTGGGAGAACAACCGGGCGAACAGGAAGATCTGGCGGGTGAGCCGTTTATTGGTCCGGCCGGGAAACTGCTGAACCAGGCTTTACTGCATTCAGGTATACAGCGATCAGACACTTATATCACCAATGCACTCAAGCACTATAAATTCAAGCTGCAAGGCACGCGCCGGGTGCGTATGTTGCCTGGTATCGGTGATATCAAGACTTATTGGCCGTGGTTACAAGGGGAAATGGCCATTGTAAAGCCAAGGGTTGTGATTGCGTTGGGAACGGTCGCGGCACATGCAATTACTGGCGTAGCGCTGGAGATGGAAAGCAATCGGGGAAAACTGTTTACTTTGCCAGAGGGTAGGCAGGCGCTAGTGACTTATCACCCATCATTTATCCTGCGTACAAAGGATGAAGCGGCGAAACAGCAATACTATGAACAGTTAGTGAACGATCTTAAACTGGGACTGACAATAGTCAGTGCTGCAGCTAGCGAGTGACAACTTATTTTCGGAAATTGAGTAAGATCCTGAAGTTATAAATCCAGAGGCTATCCACAAAGTCATCACGCGGCTTTCGCCCCACGATAAATATACAACTGCGTCAATTCACCAGTGAGAAGTTTGCATGCCTCGTCATAAGCAACACGCGTAAGCAATATGCGATCGCCTTCGTCAGGCACAAACAAATAGGATTCCTTTTCCACATCAGAAATAAACTCACCTGCTAATACACCGTTGATATATACAAAATCCAGGCTGGATTGCATTTCTGATTTTTTGAATTCTATTTTCATGAAAGGCTCGCTCATCAATTGGGCATAAAAAGGGGCTTCCGTAGAAGCCACTGCACTGTTCCTTAGCAAAATTAGCGTTAATTCCGCTGCTCGTGATATATGAACATTAACGGCAAAAAATAGAAAAATTTATAGGGCAAATACTCTAAGTTTTGTAGGAATATCTTTACGTCTCGGTATTAGGGCTTTCCAGCTCAAGTAAAGTTTTCAAATCCTGCCGGCCCTGTTCCATCAGACTGGAAATGGCTTTGCGGTCATGGCGGATTTTCAATGTAGCCTCAAGCTGATCCAGGTCATGCTTTTCAAATTGCCTGACGACTTTTTCAGCCACGCTGGCGCTTTCGCCAATCGCCAGCAAAGATTGTCTGGCGGCTTCCAGTGAAGAATAAAAGGTTTCCCGGATCGGGTTTAAATCCAGTTCGCGCAAATCAAACGCGTCGGTACGGCTTCTGGCCCTGGCGACAATCGCCACGGCAGGCCAGCGCTCCTTGACCAGTTTCGCCATCTCCAGCGCAGCGGCAGAATCATTCACGGCAATCACCAGCAATTTCGCTTCGGCGATACCTGCTTCTTCCAGCAAATCCAGTCGCGACGCATCACCGTAATAACAACGCCAGCCAAAATCACGCATCAAATCGACCTGGTTAGGGTCATTATCAATCAAGGTCGGCGTAATCCCTTTGGCAACCAGCACGCGGCCCACGATCTGGCCAAAACGTCCGAAGCCGGCAATGATGACACTGTTATTTTCCGGGATAGCATCTTTAGGCCGTTCACTGCATTGCAGGCTTAGAAAGCGGTCATACAGTAACAGCAGGATAGGCGTGGTCAGCATGGAGACGGCGACAATCGCATTCAGGATATTGTAGGTTTCGCGTGAAATAGAGTTTTGCGCCAAGGCCAGGCCAAAAATAACAAAAGCAAACTCGCCGATTTGCGAAATGGAAAAACCGAACAATAATTTGTCACGCAGGGAATATTTAAACACCCAGCCCAGCCCCATCAGCACGCCAATTTTGATGGCGACAATCAATAATGCGAAGCCGAAAATCAGCAGAGGCTGATTGGCCACCAGTGATAAATCCACCGTCATGCCGACCGCAATAAAAAAGAGGCCCAACAGCAAACCTTTCACCGGCTCAATATCCAGCCTGAGCTCATAGCGGTATTCCGAATCAGCCAGTAGTACGCCAGCTAAAAAGGTTCCGAGAGCCATTGATAAGCCCACCGATTCCATCGCCAGCGAAATACCGATCACCAGCAACAGTGAAAAGGCGACAAAAATTTCCCTCACGCCGGTCTGCGCGATGGCACGCATAATGGGGCGCAATACCGTCCGGCTGGCAAGAACGATGGCGACAATCACGGCGATCGCTTTAGTGACTGCCAGCAGATCAAAGCTGGAGGCAGAACGGTCGGGCGCCAGAAATGCCAGCAACATAAATAAGGGAATGACAGATAAATCCTGGAACAGCAGAGTCGCAAAAGCAGCTTGCCCGCCTGAGGTGTGCAACTGCTTCTTTTCAATCAGCGCGGTGAGTCCAATCGCGGTCGAGGACATCGCCACCCCCATACCAATAATAATGGATTCGCTCCAGCTAAACCTCAGGGTGTGAGCAATCACTGTCACTACCAGTATGGTCAGTGTTACCTGCATACCGCCCAGGCCAAATAACAGCTTGCGTAATTCCCATACCTTTTGCGATTCGAGTTCAAGGCCGATCAGGAACAGCATCAGCACCACCCCAAACTCAGCAAAGTGCAGCACATGCTCCGGATCTGCAATCAGTTTCATCGCATACGGGCCAATCAGGATGCCGGCAATTAAATAACCGAGTACCGAGCCCAGGCCCAGCCTTTTGAAGATGGGGACCAGAATGAGGGCGGCAGACAGATATATTGCTGCTTGGACGAGAAAATGGGAAGAATCCATGGAGGGGCCTTAATGATGAGTTTCTACTGGTTGTGATACATCAACTGAATGCCGACCAGCCAAGTTCACGTTAATTTTTTAGGGGAAATTATCACACAAGCCCGAATCATGGAAGCCATTATTATCCTTACCTTAGCTGAATAATAAACGCGGATTTTTGTACACAAAATGACTGACAGATTTTAGCGGCGATGTTGCAAACAAATCTTTTCCGGCCAAATCGTGGCTATGGCTAGCCATACCATGCTATCTACGGTATCTTTATTGGGTTAAGCAGAGATATTTCCAGGAACAGCAATGACAGAACAGCAACAAGTAGACCAAATCGGTTTCCGCAGGATTCTTATCCGCAATATCACATTGCCTTTAGCGCTTGGTGTCCTGAGCGCGATTATATTTGTTGTGCTGATTTTCAACCTGCTATCCGCCTTGAACTGGGTGGAGCATACACAGAAAGTCATCGGCAAAATCAATGAAACTGCCAAGCTTTCTACCGATATGGAGTCAGGCATGCGAGGTTATTTGCTTGCGGGCGATCCAGTGTTCCTGACGCCTTACCAGGTGGCCCGTCCGCTGGTGCAAGCCGAGCTGGATAGCCTGATCAAGATGGTGGTGGATAACGATTACCAGGTGGCCCGCTTCCGCAAGATCAAGAGCCAGATTACCGAGTGGGATAAATATGCGCAATCCATGATAGAGCTGCGCCAGAATAACCAGGACTATTTATCCGTGGTCCGCTCGCAACGCGGCAAGGTGCAGTTTGATGAGTTGCGAAAAGACCTGAGCCAGACGCTGGAAGCCGAGCAACGCCTGCTCAAGGAAAGAAATGACAAGGCCATCAGCACCACGTACACGAGTGTGGTTGCTTTCCTGATTATCAGCCTGCTGGTCAGCGGCGTGCTGGCCCTGATGGGTCGCAAAGACCTGATGGGACTTTCCAGAAATTACAGCGAAATATTGAATAAGCAGGCCGAGCATGCTGAGTATCTGCAGGAACAAAGCCGTCTGCGCCAGGGGCAGGCGGAAATCGTGCAAAGCGGGCTAGGGCAACTTGCATTGCCGGAACTGGGTAAAACAGCGCTGGCCATTCTGTCCAAATATGTGCCTATGAAGGTCGGCGCCCTCTACGAATACAAGGAGGATGGCACGCTGAGCCTGTTCGCTGCCTACGGCTTCACGGACAATTCTGGCTTGCCTGCCGAGCATATACTCAAACATGAAGGCCTTGTGGGGCAGGTGGCGCTTACCGGCGAGATCATGCAGCTGAATAATCTGCCCGAAACCTACCTCAGCATCCATTCTGCGCTGGGTTCGGCTCCGGCCAACGGCATTGTCATCATTCCGTTGAAAAGTGACGGACAGGTAAATGCGGTCATGGAACTGGGCTTCCTGGAAGCAATCCCGGAAAAGCATTTGGCCCTGCTGGAGTTTATTGCCAATAATCTGGGCTCGGCGATTGAGGCCACGATTGCCAAACAACGCCTGCAACGTGCCTATGCCGAAGTGCAGCAATTGAATGAGGAACTTCAGGTCCAGCAGGAAGAGCTCAAAACGGCGAATGAAGAGCTGGAGGAACAATCGACTATCCTCGAAGAATCCCATTCCATGCTGGAAAACCAGAAAGCGGAACTGGAACAAACCAATGAGCAGCTGGCGCACCAGGCAACATTGATTGATCAACGGAATGAATCCCTGATTGCGGCACAAAAAGAATTAGAGAAAAAAGCCGAAGAATTACAGTCATCCAGCCAGTATAAATCCGAGTTCCTGGCGAATATGTCGCACGAGCTGCGCACGCCGCTGAACAGTGCGCTGATCCTTTCAAAATTGCTGGCGGATAACGCGCAAGGCAACCTGAATGAAGAACAGGTGACTTTTGCTGAAACCATTTATGCGTCAGGCAATGACTTGCTTAACCTGATCAACGATATCCTGGATATCTCCAAGGTGGAGGCAGGCAAGCTGGAGCTGAATCTTCTGCCGGTCACCACGCAAAGTGTGGCAGACGCGATGAAAATAAGTTTTGAGCCTGTCGCCAAAGAAAAGGAATTGCAATTCCAGGTAACGGTCAGCCAGGATGCACCTCTGAGCATTACCACCGATAAATTCAGGCTGGAACAGATATTAAAAAACCTGCTTTCCAATGCTTTTAAATTTACGGCAAATGGCGAAGTAACGCTGTCGATTGCAGCGCATGGCAATGACCAGGTTGCCTTTACGGTGCGTGATACCGGCATTGGCATTGCCAAAGACCAGCAGCAAAATATCTTTGAAGCATTCCATCAGGCGGATGGCTCGATCAGCCGTAAATACGGCGGCACCGGCCTTGGCTTATCCATCTCGCGTGACCTGGCCAGGTTACTCGGTGGCGAGCTGACGCTGGAAAGTACGCCCGGCAGTGGCAGCGCATTTACCCTAACTTGTCCGCTGGTGGTCAGCGAAACCGCAGACACACCGGTACGTGTCGCTGAGGTAAAACCAGCGGCCGCGCCGGTAGCGGTAGCGCCGAAAACGTCGGAACCAGAGGCCATGGCCCTGCCTGCGTTCCCCGATGACCGCAACAATATCCAACATGCTAACCGACTCGCGCTGGTGATCGAAGATGATAAGGATTTCGCCAAGATTCTGTATGACATCGCGCATGAAATGCAGTACAGCTGTCTGGTGGCAAATAACGCTTCCCAGGGTTTGTGGCTGGCAAAAACCCATAAACCACAGGCGATCCTGCTGGATATCCGCTTGCCGGATGCTTCTGGCTTGACGGTATTGCAACAGCTCAAGGAAAACCCTGAAACCCGGCACATTCCCGTGCACGCCGTCTCCGCGGCTGAGCAACAGGATGCGGCCTTGCAACTGGGAGCGATTGGCTTTGCCCTGAAACCAAAATCACGGGCCGAGTTAAAAGAAGTGTTTTTAAAGCTGGAAGAAAAATATACCCAGCAGATCAAACGCGTGCTGCTGGTTGAAGATGATGCAAGGCAGCGTGAAAGCGTCATCCAGTTACTAGCCGATGACGATATCGAGATCGTGGCGGTTGAGCTGGGTGAAGAAGCCCTGCAACAACTGCAAACACAAGTATTTGATTGCATGATCATCGACTTGAAACTGCCGGACATGAAGGGCAACCAGCTGCTACAGCGCATGTCCACCGAGAAAATTCTCTCGTACCCGCCGGTGATTGTTTACACCGGCCGTAACCTGACGCGGGAAGAGGAAATGGAATTACTCAAATATTCCAACTCCATCATCATCAAGGGTGCCAGGTCTCCTGAACGCCTGCTGGATGAAGTCACTTTGTTCCTGCATAAAGTCGAATCTCAGCTATCGGCTGAACATCAATCCATGCTCAAAACCATCAGGAACCGTGACCGCGTGTTTGAAGGCAGGAGAATTCTGGTGGTGGATGATGATGTACGCAACATTTTTGCGCTGACCAAAGTCCTTGAACATAAGGGCCTGCATGTGGATATTGCGCGCAACGGGCGGGAAGCGATTGAAAAACTGCAGCAGCTGCAAGATATCGACCTGGTGCTGATGGATATCATGATGCCGGAAATGGATGGTTACGAAGCCATGCGCGAGATCAGGAAAAAGCCTGAATTTGCCCGTCTGCCTATTATCGCCTTGACAGCAAAAGCGATGAAGGATGACCAGGAACTATGTATGAAGGCCGGTGCCAGTGACTATCTGGCTAAGCCGCTGGATATAGACAGGCTGCAATCCCTGCTACGCATCTGGATACCAAACCTGGAGCGCTTGTAAGCATGCAGTTGCCGGACGCAGACATTGAAATCAAGTTGTTGATTGAGGCGATTTATCTCAAGTACAACTATGATTTCAGGAACTACTCCAAAGCCTCGCAGAAGAGAAGGATAGAGCAGGGCATGAGTGCGTTGCGCTGCGAGTCCATCTCACAGCTGCAAGACCAGGTACTGCATGACCCGGCCGTGTTTATGCAGTTGCTGCAATATCTCACCATTCCCGTCAGCGAGATGTTCAGGGATCCCTCATATTTCCTGTCGGTGCGCGAACAAGTGGTGCCGGTTTTAAAAACCTATCCCTCACTCAAGATCTGGGTGGCAGGTTGCAGCACGGGTGAAGAAGCCTACTCGCTGGCGATTTTGTTACAGGAAGAAGGCTTGTTGGAGCGCAGTATTATCTATGCCACCGACATCAATCCTGTGTCGCTGGAAAAAGCCAAAAAAGGCGTATTCGCGCTGGATAAAATGGCGCTTTACACCAAAAATTACCAGGCAGCGGGCGGTAAATTTACCCTGGAAAAATACTATACCGGCGCTTATGGCGGAGCCTTGTTTGATAAAGCCCTGGCAGAAAAAATCACTTTTTCCGATCACAGCCTGGCGACCGATTCAGTGTTCTCGGAAACCCATTTTGTTTCATGCCGTAACGTGGTTATTTACTTTAACAAGGCTTTGCAGAGCCGAGCTTATAACCTGTTTCACGAGTCATTGTGCAGGCGCGGTTTCCTTGGGCTAGGGCATAAAGAAAGCCTGGACTTCTCCTCCTGTTCACATCAGTTTGAAGCGATCGTGAAAAAAGATAAGCTGTTCAGGAAGCTCTAATGGACAGTGACCATCAGGCAAAAGCGCGGCTGCAGGCGATTAAAGCCGTGGTAGTGGGGGCTTCTGCCGGTGGCATAGAAGCCATGATGAAATTATTCTGTCCTCTGCCACCAGATTATCCCTTGCCTATCATCTGTGTCATCCACCTGCCTGATCACCATGAAAGTAACCTGGCTGAAGTTTTCCAGCAATGGACACGCATTAAAGTAATGGATGCCGAGGATAAAGCCACTATCCTCAATGGCAGGCTCTATTTTGCACCGGCCGGTTACCACTTACTGGTAGAGGGTGACGCCACATTTTCCCTGAGTTGTGAAAGGCCGGTGAATTATTCAAGACCATCGATAGACCTCCTGATGGAAAGTGCAGCGCAGGCTTATGGCCCTGGCCTGCTGGGAATATTATTGACCGGGGCAAATCTGGATGGAGCCATGGGCATGAAAACGATTAAGCAGTACGGTGGCTTTACGGTGGTGCAAACACCGGGGGAAGCAAAATCGGGTACTATGCCGAGCGAAGCCATCAAATTACAAACGCCGGATCTGATTGAAGGATTATCCGGCATTAGGCAGTTATTGCTGCAATTTATGGATGGACATGCGAGATAGTAACGAAAAAATCAAGTTGTTGATCGTCGATGACCTGCCTGAAAACCTGCGGGCACTGGATGCCATCCTGCGTGCGCCTGACCGGATCATCATGCAGGCCAGTAGTGGTATCGACGCGCTGGAGCTGTTACTGGCACATGACTTCGCACTGGCAATGGTCGATGTCGAAATGCCGGAAATGGATGGCTTCCAGCTGGCCGAGCTGATGCGCGGCACCGAAAAAACAAAACATGTGCCTATCGTATTCGTCACCGCCGCCGGCATGGAGCTGAATTACGCTTTTAAAGGCTATGGCGCGGGTGCGGTGGATGTGTTGTATAAACCATTAGACATCAATGCGGTCCAAAGCAAAGCGAACGTATTTGTCGAGTTGTTCCGCCACCGCGTGGCGTTTGAGCACCAGGTCAAGGCCCTGGAAGAAAGCCGGCGCGAGCAGGAGTTTTTGTTGGGCCAGCTAAGATCTACCCAGCAGGAGCTGCAACATTCACTGAACATGCGTGAGGAGTTTATGTCCCTGGTGGCGCATGAAATGCGCACGCCGCTGAATACGCTATTCATGGAAGTACAGGTCAGGCGCGCGCAATTAGCCAAGAATAATCTCTCGGCATTCACGCCTGAAAACCTGCACAAAATGCTAGGACGCGGCGAACGGCAAATAAAAAGCATTATCCGGCTGATTGAAGATATGCTGGATGTCTCCCGGATCAAAAATGGCAAACTTTCCATCCAGCCGAGCGATGCGAATTTGTCGGTACTGGTGAGGCAAGTTGCTGAAGACCTGACGCCGCTCGCAAAAGAGGCTGGTACAGTAATCCAGCTGGAAGCAGAAACAGAAGTGGCCGGTTATTGGGATGCATTCCGCATAGAACAGATTATTATCAACCTGATCACGAATGCCATTAGGTATGGCAAAGGTAAGCCGGTGCAGGTGGCTTTAAAACGCGAAGGCGAGTTAGCTATCGTACAAGTCACTGACCAGGGGATTGGTATCTCCGAACATGAGCAAAAGAATATATTCGAGGCATTTGAACGCGCCTCTGGTAACGAAGTGAGAGCCGGCTTAGGCCTGGGTCTGTATATTTCGCGTAAATTAGCTGAAGCGCATGGTGGTGAAATCACTGTGCTCAGCCAGAAAGATGTCGGCAGTACATTTACCCTCCGTTTGCCCCTGCAAAGCGTAGCCGGGCACAGCGAATGAATAAATGTACCCAAAACTAAACGATCAATTTTAAGTTAATCAATAGAAAACTATGCATGAATATACTGATTGTTGAAGACGATCTCGATACGCGGGAAATTTTGAGCGAATTGCTGGAATTGCAGGGGCATGCCATCGTCACTGCCAGCGAGGCTCATCATGCGCTGGATATTTTGCGGCAGCCATCCGCCATTGACCTGCTGATCACAGACGTCAGCCTGCCCGGGATGTCGGGCATTGAACTGGCAAAAATCTCGAAAACTATCCAGCCGGCCATTGGCATTATGGTCTGTTCCGGCTATGGCGAGCAGCACTGTGAAGCGTTGCCGTTTTCGGTAGAGTGGAGCCAAAAACCGCTCGAGATGGATGCTTTTATGGCCGCCATTGAGCGCTTTTCCGGGACCAGGCAATGAGCATAGTGGCCGACACCGCATTATTCGATCAGTTGAGAAACGAAGTGATCAACCGCGTAATGCCCGGCCTTCGCCACAAGATGCTCGGTAAATTACAACCGATCACGCTGCTCTCGCATGTGCTGAGCAGAAAAGTACATGCTGGCAGCGCAGATGCGGCATATATTCAGACACAAGTCGATGAAATCAAACTCAATGCCAAGATTTTAACCAACGCCACCCAGAATTTGTTCACCTGGGTTGCCCAGGATAGTCCGTTTCAATTGCCCGCCGATGAGCTGGTCAGTGAGTGTGTAGAGCTGCTCAAGATGGAGTGCTATACCAACAATCTTATTATTGCTAATCATGTGTCTGAACAGCAGATGTTGCCGGCACAGGAAGCCAGGGTACTCCTGTGTGCAGGCATCATCCTTCTGGCGGACAAACAAGGCACAGAGAAAAAACTGCAGATCAGGGCGCAGGGAAACAGCATCCAGTTCACCTGGAACAAGGCATGCGCTGGCACGCAGACCATCAACACCGGCCTGTTAAAAAATTGGGATTGGGTAGCCAATATTTCTGAGCAATGCGAGATCGTGCAAAGTGACTCGGGCGTTCAGTTCAACTTTAAAAACGTCGCCGTTTAAACTTAGTTACTCGATTCATGTTTGAAGCACAGCCTTTACCAGAACCAAGCCGTGAACAAGTCGATGCATTGATAGGTGCAGTGGTACTCGAATTCGGTACCGGCTGGTGTGGTCACTGCCAGGCCGCGCAACCAGCGATCACATCTGGCCTCAGCCAGTTTCCGCAGGTGCAGCATATTAAAATCGAAGATGGCAAAGGCCGCAGGCTGGGCCGTTCATTCAAGGTTAAATTATGGCCGACGCTAATTTTTTTAAAAGACGGCATTGAGCAAGAGCGACTGGTCAGGCAGATCAATGCAGGTGAACTGAAGGCTGCATTGCAGCTCATATCTACCCCATAAAATTACTCGCCCATCAATCTCTTCGGCATCAGCAAACTCCGCACAATATCCCGCCAGGCTTTTGCCAGATTTATCTGACAATAAAATCAGATTTCCGCCAGTTTTTATCCTACAAATTTCAACCTACACTACCGCCATCTTCAGTAGTGATTTTAATTAATAAAAACAGGTTGAACGAGTATGCGTACCCCGAACGAATTTGCAGAACAAATATTTGAAGTATTGAGTTTCTCGATTAATCAGGCATGCAACGAGCAGGATTGGTATCACGTCAGACGGGATGCGCTAGCCTACGGTTTCAAGCAAACAGATGTATCCACTAACTCAGCCTATGGTCAACGGTTTGACCTGCTGATCGAACCTGGTATCTACCTGTGCCTGCAATACCGCTCATTTGACCCTTCAGGTCCTTTCCAGAACTTGCCGGTGACTAACAAGTTCGAGCTGACTTTCTACACAGAAAATGGAAAGATCAAATCACACCAGAATAGCTTTGACGATCCCGTTGCCGCCAATGACAAATCTATCTGGCACGAGCTTTCGTTCGCCTGATTTGCATGGCGGAGACGTATAAAAAATAATCATGACTGGCCTGGCATTGATGTCAGGCCTTTGCACCAGCTGATAGATTTGAACCGGCCAAGGAGAAGACTGTATGTACCGCCCAAAAAACAACAACTTATGGTCCGGACTCCTGGTGGTGTATAGTGCACTATATGCTGCAGCCGTCATCGGCGCCGAGCCGGCACAACTGTTTGAGCCTATCCGTTCTGTCCTGCAACACCCACGCTGCCAAAACTGCCATATTCCCGGTGATCAGCCCTTGCAATATGACCAGGGCAAACCGCACGCCATGCTGGTACAGCGCGGGATGGATGGTAAAGGCATGCCAGCGATGGAATGCAGCTCCTGCCACCAGCAAAAAAACTCCCCCGCCGTGATGGGCATGCATGCGCCACCGGGTGCGCCACACTGGCAATTGCCGTCACCGGAAAACAAAATGGTATTTATCGGTCTTTCACCCAAAGACCTGTGCATGGTACTGAAAGATCCGGCCCGCAATGGCGGTAAAGACGGCCAGAAACTGATTACTCACTTTGCTGATGACAAGCTGGTCGCCTGGGGCTGGAACCCGGGTGGCAACCGCAGTGTGCCGCCGCTCACCAAAGAGCAAACGGTCGCAGCAGTGAAACAATGGGTAAATGCAGGCATGCCTTGCCCGGCTTGATTTGAATATCATCAAGCCCTAACTTTTTAAATCCCAGATCATTGAATCAGCCAGGTGAGCGCGATTGCCAGGCCCATAAATGTGCAGCCAGCAAAGCGCGCCACGGGCTGAAAGGTTTGAGCCATTGCTCAGCCTCTTTATCGCTCAACTGCTCCAGTGCCATCAATCCCCTGATCGCGCGCCGTACCGCGGCATCCCCATGTAACGAGCCATCCAGCCAGCCATAGCCCCTGAGTAGTGCGTAACTGATAGTCCACGGCCCAATGCCTTTGATGGCAGCCAGGCTATTAGCGATCAGCTCGGGCGATGCCTGGTGATGCAGCCAGTCATCCAGTGGTAAATGCCCGGTAAGCATCAGCTCACTCACTTTCAACAGCGTATTCGCCTTGCTTTGTGACAGACCTGCCAGCCGCAATGATTCGACCGACATTTGCGAAACCTTCGCTGGTGAAGGGTAGCAATAAAAACCTGAAGAATGCCTGATATTTGCCTGCTGGATAAATTTACGCCGCATGGCAATCGCCGCACTCAAGCTCACCTGCTGGCCGATAATCGCCCACGTCAGCGCTTCAAACGGGCTGACACTTACCGGCACGCGTAGCCCTGCTTGCTCGGCAATTATTGCACTAAGCAATGGGTGCGTTGCAAAGGCCTGTTCAAACCCGGCAATCGCTTGCGTAAGCCCCAGTATATGTTGCACCAGCTGCAGTGTTTCTTCCTCACTAATCTCCAGCAGCGGGTCATCCAGCGCCAGTTGATATTTCACTACAGGCAAATCAAACACTAGCGTTAACAGGGCAGGGCGGTCTCTCCACACAATCGCTTTTTCCAGCGTGTTGCCGGTGACTTTCTCCGATACCGCCAGTTTGTCCCGACCATGAAAAGTCAGGAAATCCTGCGGCCGGAATCCATTCGGTAAAGGCAAACGCTGCAATGGCAAACTGTGTAACTGCAAAGTGGGTGATGACATAGGTTAAGACAGTAAATTTAGGCAATAGAATACACTTACCATGAAACACAAACGCGGATGCCTTGTCTGACCAGTGAGTAAGCTTTTTGTTTAGAAATTAGAGGGAGAACCGTATGCCAGACAAGAATGATAAATCCAATAACCATGCACACCCACCTGAAACACCAGTCCTGGATGAAACCTCGCTGTTACCGCCCAAAACCCACAAGAAAAATGACAAGCAGCCACCCGGGTCACACTCGGCTGAAATCGCAGCAGAAGTTGAAGAGGGTCAATTATCGCCAGGGGAGTTGAGTAGCGAGAATGACATTTAACAATATCAGCCTTGTTGGCTAGCTTTTATCCAGCAATACTTTTATCCAGCAGTACTTGCCGGATCAGCTGGGTCAAATTGTTGAAACAAGGGTGCAGCGGTGAAGTCAGAGGGTGTGTACTATCTCCCAACCTGCGCACCTGCACCGGCACCCCCGCCAGTAACAATTTCGCCGCATACGCTTCAGCTTCATCCCGCAGCGGGTGAGATTCAGTCGTCATAATGGTTGCAGGCGCCAGCCCGCCCAGGCGGCATGAGTGCAACGGTGAAGCGTAAGGGTGGGTGCAATCACTGGCGGTGGGAATATATTCCGCCCAGGCACGCCGGCATGGGCTATCGGCCGCATTGCCCATCGATTTCGAAGTCTGTAGCGCATCCAGCATCGGGTTGATCAGTACTTGGCCCGCCAAAATTGTTTGCTTGTTAAAGGTCATCGCACGGTCGCGAAATAGCATGGCAACTACCGCTGCCAGGTTGCCACCCGCATGCTCACCGGCAACAAATATCCGCTTGCTGTCTGCGCCAATCTGCCTGGCATTGTCAACTACCCATTGGAGTGCAGCGAAGGCGACTTCAATGGTGGCGGGGAATTTCACTTCAGGGGCTAAGGGATAATCCACACACACCACAAGCGCCTGATTTGCCTGATCGGTGAGCGCCTGATCGGTGAGCGCAGTCGCCAGCGCAAAAGCTTCCTCTATATTGCCCGCATTAAACAGCCCGCCGTGGAAAAAAATCACTACCGGTGATCTGGTTTGACCGGGTCTTTTACCTGGCGTGCCGAAACCCTGCAACGTCACCGGTTGGCTGGTTGCAGGTGTTTGAAAAGTGGTGGTCCACATCAATGCTTTATTCGACAAAGCTTAATCACCTCGATGATTTCAAAATCCATTTTTAAATGTTAACCGGTTTCAAATTCGGGGGATCGCCATCCCCCGTTGTACCGCAGGCCTTTCGCCTACGGTTTGCAGCCAGCGATGCAATGCCGGTTTGGTCGCCAGAGAGTCCTTGAGCACCTCTTTCAGGTAACCGGTCGCCGCCAGTGTCCACGCATAACTGGCAATGTCGGCAATCGAATATTCGCTACCCGCCAGGTAAGTGTTGCTTTGCAGTTGCTTGTCCATCACGTTCAGCAGCCTGTCCGCTTCTTCGGTAAATCTGGTAATCGCAAGCGGTGCTTTTTCCTGGCTGCGCACGGCAAAGAAACCCAGCTGGCCCAGCATGGGCCCCAAAGCGCTGGTCTGCCAGTGCAACCATTCAAACGTGGTGTAACGCGCCTGGCCTGACGGGGCCAGAAACTGGCCGTGTTTTTCGGCCAGGTAGGTCAGGATGGCACCACTCTCAAAAATCACCACAGGATCTTTGCCTGGTTCGGTGTCGACAATCGCCGGAATTTTGTGGTTGGGCGAAATCGCCCCAAACTCCGGCGAGTATTGTTGCAGCTTGCCCAGATCAACCGGGCTCACCTCATAGTCCACGCCTAGCTCTTCCAGCATGATGGAAATCTTGCGGCCATTTGGTGTCGCCCATGTATATAAGTTGATCATTTGTTTTGCCTTTCAGTGCTACCTTAAATCTTTCAGTCTTAGCGCAAACCGCCACCAGCCAGCAACTGTTCGCCGGTTAACCAGTATGAGTCATCCGAAGCCAGGAAAGATGCAATCGCGGCAATATCTCTTGGCTGCCCGGTGCGACCCAATGGTGTTTGCGCCACATAACCACTTTCCATTTCTGAGCCGATCACGCCAGCCGTTTGTGTGCCTTCGGTTTTGACCAGGCCAGGGTTCAGGGCATTCACGCGGATCTTGCGTGGCCCCAATTCTTTGGACAATGAACCGGTGATCGCATCCACTGCGCCTTTGGTAGCCGTATACACCGCAGCACCAGGAGGTGTTAAACGGCTCACCACAGAACCGATATTGATAATGCTGCCGCCTTCGCCGAGATGTTTCACCGCTGCCTGGGTAGTTAACAACAAGCCCAATACGTTGGTATCGAATTGTTTGTGAAAGTGTTCAGGCGTGATTTGCTCAATGGTGCCAAATTCGTAGATACCGGAGTTATTCACCAGGATATCCAGCCTGCCGAAGTTAGTAATCGCCGCATTGATAATCGCTTCAGCCGCACCCGCTTCACCGACGTTACCGCCGACTGCCACTGCTTTGCCACCGGCCTGGGTGATTTCTGCGACTACCTTATCGGCACCCGCCTTGCTGGAAAAATAATTGACCACCACCGCCGCGCCATCCTGCGCAAACCGTTTGGCGATTTCTGCGCCTATGCCTTTAGATGCACCAGTAACGACTGCGACTTTACCTTCAAGTTTCTTGCTCATGAAAATCTCCTTAATTAAAAATGTGAATGCTTGTTTATAAGCTTGTTTGAAACTGGTAACCACTATAAATAATTAAAAATCCGAGATAAATAGACTAAATTAGCAATCACTGTGTTAATTTATTGCACAATCGATAAGTCATTTAAGGCATTGATGGATAGATTCGACACCATGCTGGCATTCACGCGGGTAGTGGAGCTGGAAAGCTTCACCAAAGCCGCCATGTCATTAAACCTGCCCAAAACCACGGTCTCCGCGCAAGTGCTGGCGCTGGAAAAACGCCTGCGGGTCAAGCTGCTGCACAGAACCACCCGCCGCATCAGCGTCACCACCGATGGCGCTGCCTATTACGAACGGGCAATCAGGCTGTTGAACGAGCTGGAAGAAACCGAAGCGGCCCTGCACCAGGCCACCAGCAACCCCAAAGGCCGCCTGCGGGTAGATGTGCCGACGCCGCTGGGCCGGCTGGTAATCATCCCCGCGCTGCAAGACTTTTTAAAACGCTACCCTGAAATCCAGCTCGAAATCGGGTGTGACGACAGGCCAATTGACCTGCTGGAAGAAGGCGTCGATTGCGTGATCCGCGTCGGTCATCCGCTGGATTCCACCCTGGTCGCCAGGCGGGTAGGCACCATGCAATTCCTGCTGGTCGCCTCGCCGGAATACCTGCAAACCTACGGCAGGCCCACCCATCATGACGACCTGCAACGCCATCAGGCCGTACACTTCTTTTCATCCAAAACCGGCAAAGTGCGCAATTTCATCCTTGAACACGCAGGCGAAGAGCAAGAAGTCCCCACCAACCGCAAACTCGCCATCAACAATGGCGATGCGATCGTCGCCGCCGCACTGGCGGGTATAGGGGTATGTCAGGTACCCACTTTTATGGTGCAAGGCTATTTAAATGAAGGTAAGTTAGAGAGAGTGCTGGGTGATTACCCCACTGGCAGCCTGCCGCTGAATGCGCTCTACCCGCAAAACCGGCACCTCTCAACCAAAGTGCGCACATTTATTGAATGGGTCGCCGAGTTATTTGCCGAATGCCGTTTGCTGCAAAGCCAGCCAAAGTTGAATGAAAAAATTTAAATAACAATAGTTAGAAAAGGAAACACCATGGGCCAACTGGAACAAAACTTTGAAAACACCTTATTCAAGCTTATCCCGCAAACCAAAAACCTGGGGATAAAAATCGCAAGAATCGAAGATCACCAACTCACCGTGCAAGGCTCTTATGCCTTAAACAAAAACCATCTCGATATCGTGTTTGGCGGCAGCATTGCGGCTATTTCAATCACCACGGCCTGGTCGTTAGTGCAGTCAAAAATTGAGCAAGCAGGCTTAAAAGGTAACCTGGTGATCAAGCGCCAGGAGATTGATTATCTATTGCCGGTGAAAACCGATTTTGAATGTTTGGCGAGTTTTCAATCAGCGGATGATTGGGAGAGTTTTGAAAGGACTTATCAGGAAAAGTGCAGGGCAAAAATTATAGTCACTGCGCAGATTATCAGTGAATCAAAAGCGACATCTAAGTTTCAAGGTGTCTTTGTGCTATACCAATAGAAGCATTGCCATCAAATAAAAGCCCGACAGCGGGCTTTCATTTTTGTTACGATGTCAAAAAAACTAATTCAAGGGGAGGATGTGGTGGCTCAGAAACTGTCCGAACGCGACATCTGTACCAAGTTTATTACTCCAGCGATTCAAAATGCTGGCTGGGATATCCAAACGCAAGTACGTGAAGAAGTGAGCTTTACCAATGGCCGAATTATTGTGCGAGGCAAGCTGCATAGCCGTGGTGAACGCAAACGCGCTGATTACATTCTCTATTACAAAAGCAATATTCCTATTGCTATCATTGAAGCCAAAGAGAATTCGTATAGCGTAGGCGCTGGCATGCAACAAGCGCTTAATTATGCTGAAATCCTGGAAATCCCATTTGTATTTAGTAGCAATGGGGATGCATTTTTGATGCATGATCGAACAGGAAATGGTCATGCTGTAGAGCTAGAACTCGCTTTAGATAACTTCCCCAATCCTGAGGAGTTGTGGCAACGCTATTGTGATTGGAAAGGCATTGTCACAGAAGAGGCTAAAGCTACTGTTGAGATGCCATATTACGATGATGGCACAGGGCGAGCACCACGCTACTATCAAGCAAATGCTATCAATAAGACAATTGAGGCTGTCGCCAAAGGGCAACAACGTGTTTTGCTAGTCATGGCGACTGGTACAGGCAAAACGTATACTGCTTTTCAGATTATTTGGCGCCTTTGGAAATCTGGTGCTAAAAAGCGCATTTTGTTTTTAGCAGACCGTAACATCCTGGTCGATCAAACTAAAAACAATGACTTCAAGCCCTTTGGTCCCGCCATGACCAAAATCAGTAAACGCCAAATTGATAAAGCCTATGAGATTTATCTTTCACTTTATCAAGCGGTTACAGGTAACGAAGAAGACAAAAATATCTACAAACAATTCAGTCCAGACTTCTTTGATCTAATCGTGATAGATGAGTGTCATCGAGGCAGTGCGGCAGAGGATTCAGCATGGCGTGATGTATTGGCATACTTCAGCAATGCTACGCACATTGGCCTCACGGCCACACCCAAAGAAACCAAAGAGGTTTCGAGCATTACCTATTTTGGTGATCCTGTTTATAGCTACACGCTAAAACAAGGTATCGAAGATGGGTTTCTTGCGCCATACAAAGTTGTGCGTATAGACATAGATAAAGATCTTCAAGGATGGCGTCCAACTGCAGGACAGATCGATAAAAGGGGCCAAGTTATTGAAGACCGTATCTACAATCAGTCTGATATGGATAAAACACTGGTCCTAGAAAAGCGCACTCAATTAGTGGCGCAAAAAATTACCGAGTTTCTAACTGAAACAGATCCATTTGCGAAAACCATCGTTTTTTGTGACGACATTGACCATGCCGAGCGTATGCGCCAGGCGCTGGTGAATTTAAATCCTGATCGTGTCAGAGAAAATCGTAAATACGTCATGCGTATTACGGGGGATGAAAACGAAGGTAAGGCTGAGCTAGATAACTTTATCAATCCAGAAGAGCGTTACCCTGTCATTGCCACCACCTCCAAACTCATGACCACAGGGGTGGATGCACAAACCTGCAAATTGGTAGTTTTGGATCAGCACATCAAATCCATGACTGAGTTCAAGCAGATTATTGGTCGTGGTACGCGTATCAATGAAGACTACGGCAAATTTTGGTTCACGATCATGGATTTCAAAAAAGCCACCGAGTTATTTGCGGATAAAAATTTTGATGGCGAGCCAGTTGTGATTTTTGAACCTGATGGGGGGCAATTACCAGTGCCGCCGGACGAAATTGAAGATCCAGCTTTACCATTGCCCAATCCTGAAAAACCGGATATTACTGTTGGTGGTGAATCAAAAGGGCGTGTGAAGTATGTTGTCGATAATGTGCCGGTTCACGTGGTTGCGCAACGGGTGCAGTATTACGGCCCAGAGGGTAAGTTAATCACCGAATCCATACGTGATTACACCAAAAATCAAGTTCATAAAGATTATCAAAGTTTGGACGACTTTTTAAAAACATGGAGCAGTGCTGAGCGTAAAGCCGCTTTGATTCAAGAATTTGAGTCACATGGCATTTTGCTCGATGCATTGGCCGAAGAAGTTGGCAAAGATTTTGACCCGTTTGATTTGGTATGCCATGTCGCTTTTGATCAGCCACCACTCACTCGCAAAGAGCGGGCTGAGCAGGTCAAAAAGCGTAATTATTTTGCCAACTACGGTGCGCAAGCCAGACAAGTATTAGTAGCCTTGCTGGATAAATACGCTGATACTGGCGTCGAGAACATTGAAGATATTAAAATCCTGACCCTTGATCCATTTAGAACGATGGGTAGCGCCCCGGAATTGATTTCAGCTTTTGGTGGTAAACAAGGCTATCTCAATGCCGTAATCGAACTTGAGCAGCAACTATACGCGTAGGAAAATGAAGTGACGGAAATTAAAAATAAAGTAGCTTATTACCAATACAATCCTGAATATCTCCTGAAAGAACAAAGTTACACAGAATTAAAAATTAGTGGAAATAAAATTGTATTTTTTGATGAGTCACTAGCAAAGTCGTTTAAGTTCTATGAGGATAAAAACAAAAATTGGACCTTAGTTTTCTTCATAGATTCGCCATACAAAAAAATCATTCAAGTGAAGTTTTCTGATGAAAAGCCGAAGGTTCGGAATCTCGGTGAAGGGTTTCTTTGCCATGAGAAAGAACTGTCGGATGAAATAGTTCAATACTCTAATGAAATGTTGGAAACTAAGAGTCTAACGAAAGAGGATTTTGTTAAAACGTCTTCGAATGGGCATATAGCAACCGTGAGAAAAGGTTTTATTTATGCCTCTGAAACCCCAGGACAATTTGAAAGAGCGGTGTTAATTAGTGGTCTTGCACATGCATATAAGCTGGTGATGAATCAACTATCCGAAAGTGCTCGCTCAGTAAGTGAGGAGAATAACACCAGAATTCTAAATGTTTGTGAAAGCGCCGCTAAATTCAACATACAGTATTATTCAAGATACCCAATTAAACTGGAAAACGCGGAGTTGAGAGCATTTTGGGAGGCATTTGAAGGTCAGTGGCAAATATCAAGATTAAATGATGAGTTGTTACGTCAACTTGAGGCAATGCAAAGCCTTCTACATTTTAAAGAGAGCGTACTTATTGCTGAGCGGCATCAAAATCAAAATATAAAATTAACAATTATGATCACTCTAGCGGGCATAGTCTTTTCTTTACTATCAACATTTATTGGGCATAAGTTGGGTTGGAATAATTAAATGTCCATTTCTAGCACTATTAAATCCATTCAAGACATCATGCGCAAAGACGTGGGCGTCGATGGCGACGCGCAACGTTTAGGCCAATTGGTCTGGATGCTGTTTTTAAAGATATTCGATGACCGTGAACTCACGTGGGAGCTTTTAAATGATGATTATCAATCACCATTGCCCGAGAAATTCCGGTGGCGTAACTGGGCAGCAAATCCCGAAGGCATAACAGGCGATGCGTTGAAACAGTTTGTCGATAACGAGCTATTCCCAGCTTTGCAAAATCTCACAGCCAAAGGCAACGATCAGAGTGCTTACGTGATGCGGTCAGTGTTTGAAGATGCCTACAATTACATGAAATCTGGCCAACTCTTGCGCCAGGTGATTAATAAAATTCAGGAGGGCGTGGATTTTAACAAAGCAAAAGAGCGCCATTTGTTTGGTGATATGTACGAACAACTCCTGCGCGATTTGCAAGCGGCAGGCAATGCAGGTGAGTTTTATACGCCACGCGCCGTGACTGAGTTTATGGTGCGTATGGCTAACCCACGTCTGGGTGAAAAAGTGATGGACCCTGCATGTGGCACAGGCGGCTTTTTAAGTTGCACCATCGAGCATATTCGTAAAAAAGATGTGAAAACGGTGGAAGACGAAGCCAAGCTGCAAGCCAGCATTCACGGCATAGAGAAAAAGCCACTGCCGCACATGCTATGCACCACCAATATGATATTGCATGGCATCGAAGTGCCCAGCAATATCCTCCACGACAACACCTTGGCGCGCCCACTGATTAGCTGGGAGCCTAAAGACCGTGTAAATGTAGTCATCACCAACCCACCATTTGGCGGCATGGAAGAAGACGGCATTGAAACCAACTTCCCCGCCACCTTTAGAACCCGCGAAACCGCCGATTTGTTTTTAGTGCTGATTATGCAACTGCTCAAAACAGGTGGCCGTGCTGCACTGGTGTTGCCAGATGGCTTTTTGTTTGGCGAAGGCATTAAAACTCGCATCAAAGAAAAACTGCTGCAAGATTGCAACTTGCACACCATCGTGCGCCTGCCTAATAGCGTGTTTGCACCTTACACCAGCATTAAAACCAACCTGCTGTTTTTTACCAAAGGCACCCCCACGCAACACATCTGGTTTTACGAGCAACAGCTTCCAAGTGGGATTAAAGCCTACAATAAAACCAAACCCATGAAGGTAGAAGAGTTTGAAACGCTCGCCAACTGGTGGGGCAATGAGAGGGACAGCTTTAGCACCAGACAGGAAAACGAACAAGCTTGGAAAGTCAGTCTTGCCGATATTCAAGCCCGCAATTACAACCTCGATTGTAAAAACCCGCATGTTGGCGAACAAATCACGCACGACCCTGAAGTGCTGTTAGCGCAATACCACACCATGCAACAAGATATAACCAGTTTGCGTGACCAGCTTAAAACCATCTTGGGCGAAGCCTTAGCCTCAAGCACACAGGGCAACTAAGCATGGCAAATATTGCAAACCTGCTCACCCAACATATGGCTATTTGGACAGCGGCGGATACTGAGAAAAAATCAGGCCGTGGCAGAGCCAGTGGCAATGCAGGCAGTGTCTATGGTGTAAAAAAACTACGTGAGTTAATTTTAGAGTTGGCGGTGCGTGGTAAATTGGTGCCGCAATATCCCACTGATGAACCCGCCAGCGAACTACTTAAACGCATCCAAGCCGAGAAAGCCAAACTGATAGCAGAAGGAAAACTCAAAAAAGAAAAGCCCTTTGCGACGAGAAATGAGAAAGAAAAACCTTTTGAATTGCCTATTGGATGGGAATGGACAGAATTAAATGAGGTGGCTGATGTAATACGCGGTGTTACTTATGGGAGGTCAGATGCAAGCGACGACCAAATCGACGAGCATGTGCCCTTATTAAGGGGTAACAACATAGATCGTATTTTGAATTTTGATAAGCCTGTATATGTTCCAAGAAAATTTTTAAGTGAAAGTCAGTTTATAAAAAAAGGCGACATAGTAATTGCAATGTCGAGCGGTAGCGCTGATCTTGTTGGTAAAGCGGCACAAGCACAAATTGATTTTGATGGTGGATTTGGTGCCTTTTGTGGCGTGGTTAGGTCATATTCAATAGAGCTATTTAATTATTTTAGTTATTTTTTTCAAACTCCATACTATAGAAAAGTTGTTGCTGGTTACGGCAAGGGTATTGGAATTAATAATCTTCAAAAAAGCTCACTTATATTACTAAATTTACCAATTCCACCACTCGCCGAACAACATCGCATCGTCGCCAAAGTAGATGAACTAATGGCACTATGCGACCAATTAGAGCAACAATACAGCAACGCACAAGAAGCGCATGAAATCTTGGTGAGCCAACTGCTTGCCACGCTCACCCAAAGCCAAAACGCCGCAGAATTTAACGCCAACTGGCAACGCATCTACGCGCATTTTGATGTGCTCTTAACCACCGAAGCCAGCATAGACGCCCTCAAACAAACCCTGCTACAACTCGCCGTCATGGGCAAACTCGTCCCGCAAGACCCCAACGACGAACCCGCCAGCGCACTACTCAAACGCATCCAAGCCGAAAAAGCCAAATTAATTGCAGAAGGAAAACTCAAAAAAGAAAAACCGCTTGCGCCGATTGGTGAGGATGAAAAACCGTTTGAATTGCCGAAAGCGTGGGAGCTTGTTCGAAAAGCTGAGGTTTTATCATTTTTAAATGGCTATGCCTTTAAGAGTGAGTGGTTTGAAGCTTCTGGAGTAAGACTACTTCGAAATATAAATATTTCTCACTCAGTAGCTAATTGGGATGACGTTGTAAAAATTTCGGATGAACGTGCTGCGAATTTTAAAGAATACAACCTAGAAGTCGGAGATATAGTACTAAGTCTTGATCGTCCAATTATTACAACAGGTTTGAAGTACGCTGTAATTTCAAAAGCAGATGTACCTTGCTTATTGTTACAGCGAGTGGCAAGGATATCCAGTTTACAAAATTCAGTTATAACTGAGTATCTTGCTATATGGCTAAAATCAAAGTTTTTTGTGGAAAGTATTGATCCTGGCAGAAGTAATGGGGTACCCCATATATCAACGATACAGGTATCAAATATGATTTTTTGCTTACCTCCATTAGCCGAACAACACCGCATCGTCGCCAAAGTCGATGCCCTCATTGCACTATGCGACCAACTCAAAACCCGCATTCAACAAGCCAACCAGCAAAAACAAGTCATTGCAGATGCTTTTGTGGCGCAGGCGGTGGCTTAGGAGCGTTTTATGGAACCAGCGCAACAAAGTGTTTTTAACGTCTATTGTGATGAAAGTAGACATACATCAGATAAAGCCGATAGATATGCGGTGATTGGTGCTTTGTGCTGTCCACGGGACAGAAAGCGTGAAATTATTCACGATATTCATCTTCTGAAAAAACAATATGCAACCCAAGGTGAATTTGGTTGGAGCAAGGTTTCACCCAATAAATTGGCATTTTATTTGGCATTGATTGATTATTTTCTCAATAGCCAAGATTTAAGTTTTAGATGCATTGTGATTGATAGAACAACGCTAGATCACGACAGGTTTAATGAGGGGGATAAGGAGCTGGGATTCTATAAGCTCTATTATCAACTACTTGTACATTGGTTAGAGCCGCAAGAGGTCTATTACTTGTATTTAGATTGGCAGCAAAACTCGGATAGAAACTGCTTTGCCAATTTAAGAGAAATGCTTAAAAGAAAGCTAAGTGGACGGGCGCGTATTGAGTGCCTGGAGCCAGTGGACTCTCAAGAGCAACCATTAACGCAATTGGTAGATTTGTTGATTGGTGCCGTTGGCTATCAGTGGAATAAGCGGGAAACCAGCGAGGCAAAATTACAATTCTGCCACCAGTTGGCTGAAGGTTTGGGGAAAGCCAACTTGAGGTTTTCAACTGCAAAGGCGGAGCCGAAGTTTAATATCTTTCAGTGGATTGGGAGGTAAATCTTGGTTTACCAACCTCTGTGGCCTTTTCTTGAGTTTGAAGGGCTTGAAGGTGATGCCTTAGTTGCAAGATATCGGGAAGTCTATCTGTCGCACTACGTAAAAGATGCGAGTGGGCAACCAAGAATATGGACAGACTGGACAGGGGCTCAGATTAAGTTCTCAAGCTTTCGTTTTGATCATGCTTTTACTGATACGCAAAACTATCGCCAAGGTTTGGACCATGAGCATTTTTCAATAGAGCGTGCAAAACGTATGCTATGGATTGAACAAGTTTTAGATGCAACTGCGGGCACTATTTTCAGGTATGGATCGAGTAGACAAAGTGACCGTGGCCAAACGTTGAAAAGACGTACTTTTTTGGTCAATGAAGAAAACTACCTAGTCGTACTAAATGACCCTGTTAAAAACGGAAAGCCATTTGAGTTTATAACAGCATACGCGATTACAGATTTAGATTATTTGACGAGACTGAAGCAAACGAGCGTTTTACTCGAGACAAGAAAACCAAAGCGCTAGATATGAAAATGCCCCAGTCTTATGGCGACTGAGGCGCTGCCACGTACCAAAGCCTTAGGCAAAGGAACAAACCGAACTATACAGGTAAAAAACAATAATCTGCAATTAAGATTATCGGTTTAATAATAAGTTTCTTAAGTTATTTGCTAGAAAGTGACTACTTAAGTATTTATTAACCAAGAAAGCCTTGCCGAATGAAGTTACATATCAATCTCATCAAACGGCTTAGGCTTACTGAAGAAATATCCTTGCACCACTTTGCAGTCACAGCTTTCTAAATATTTAGCTTGTTCAGCAGTCTCCACCCCTTCAGCAACCAACTCTTTACCCAAACTTTTCGCCATTGAAATAATCGCCTGCACAATCAGCCGGTGGTCGTTGTTATCTGCAATGCCTTGCACAAATGACTGATCGATTTTGATTTCGCTGACGGGGAATTTACTGAGATAACTGAGTGCTGAATAGCCGGTGCCGAAGTCATCCAGAGAGATTCTAAAGCCCATGCTATCCAGGATTTTCAGGGTTTTTCTAATGTATGCGCTGTCACTCAGTAGCAGGCTTTCGGTGATTTCCAGGGTGATCCATGCCGGGTTGCAATGGGTTTTCTTTAACAGGTGCTTGATGGAGTTGAGCAAATTGTTATGGATAAACTGGCGGCTGGATAAGTTGATGGCGACGGTGATGGGCTCTTCGCGGCCGGTGTTCCACCTGACGGCATCTTTAAATGCGGTTTGCATAATCCACTCGCCGATCTCGATGATGAAGCCTGAATCTTCGGCGATGCCGATAAACCGGTTTGGCGGGATCATTTCGCTGTGGTTACGGTGCCATCTTAATAGGGCTTCTACACCTACGATTTTGTTGGTCTCCAAATTCACCTGTGGCTGGTAGTGCAGCAGGAATTCATCGTTTTGCAGGGCGGTGCGTAATGAGCGCTCGATGTCTATGCGCTCAATCGTGGTTTGCGATAGATCAGACGAATAAAACTGGTAGTTGTTTCTGCCGTGCTTTTTGGCCTTGTACATGGCGATATCGGAGAATTTGACGATATCGCTGACCACGTTGCTGTGCTCGGGGCACACGACAATGCCTATGCTGGCGGAAATAAACAGTTCTGTGCCGCGGATAAGGATAGGCTGTTTGATGGATTCAAGAATCTTTTTCGCAACCATGCCGGCATTTTTCGGGTCTTTCACTTGAGAAAGCAAAATCGCAAACTCGTCGCCGCCCAGCCGAGCAACAGTGTCAGTCGGGCGCACGGCGCGTTCGATACGCCTGGCCATCTCGTATAACAGCAAATCACCCTCGGCGTGGCCGAGCAGATCATTCACCGCCTTGAAGCCATCCAGGTCCAGCATCAGAAACGCAAACGAAGCTTCTGACGGCGATTGATTGAGGCATTGATTCAATACTTCGAGCAAGGCAATGCGGTTGGGCAGTTTGGTGATGGAATCAAAATAAGCCAGGTGATGGATGCGGTCGAGGTTTTCATACGACTGCGTCATGTCCTGCCCGATGGCGATCACGGCTTTCACTTCCTGGTTGGCATTGAATTCGGGGGTTAATACCGTATCCATGATTTTATGTTTGCCATTGCTGGTGATCAGCCTGAAGGCAACATGCTGGTCTTCACCGCTTTGAAACACTTCGCGGATACTTTGCTCAAAGGCGGTGGCGAAGTCGCCACCGGGATATTGCGAGGGGGTTTTGCCGATCAGGCTGGCGCAATCGACTTCATAAAATGCGGAGTTGGCGTTATTGAGAAAGATGCGCTGGCAATCGCTGTTGTATTTGGCAATGCAATTGGATGAGTTTTCTACAATGGATTTGTATTCGTGCTCTTTCTGGATATTCTCGGTGACATCCCTGGCGTAACCAAGAGAGCCGACCACTTTACCATCGACCACCACCGCAGATTTGTAAGACTCTATCCAGTAATACTCACCTTCGGAATTTTTGATCGGCACCGTCACTGCACTCGGTGCGGTGCTGCGCATGGCCCAGTGATCACCATCGACATATTCCTGCGCCAGCTCAGGCGGGAAAAAATCAAAATCCGTCTTGCCGATCAACTCAGCGCTTGAGGTTACACCTACCATGTTGGCATAGGCAGTGTTCGCCACCAGGATGCGGCTGTTCTCATCCTTGAGCCAGACCATGAAAGGGAAGTTATCGATCAATGTCTGGATGTATTGATCGCTCTCAATATGCTGATGTTGAATATTTTTCATGACATGACCGAATATTCCAATATTGATCTATGTGTATCTTCCCACCATTAAAATTAAATTGCTTGTAATATATGTTTTCGGACATATTTAAATTTTCTTAAATATCAATATGTTGGAAATGCATCAACAGCTGATTTGCGAAGTGATTCAGCTGCCAGTAAAAGCGGCTTTTAAGCCCAGCACTCCTTTCTCCAGCTCCACCGTAGTCAGGCTGCCAAACCCCAGGCGGATCGCATGTACGCTTTGCTGCGATTCTGAAAACAGGGTGCCGGGCAGGATGCGCACTTTGTGTTTTAACGCCTGCTCAGCCACTTTTTCTACATCAAAACCTTCTTTCAGTCGCAACCAGATTGCCAGCCCACCATCGGGTGCATCAAAGGTGACGTATTCCTTGAGTTCTTTTTTGATCAGCGCAATCAGCAGGGTTCGGCGTTCGTTATAGATCTTGAATGTGCGGCGGATATGGCGTTTGATCTCGCCGGAATTCATCAGCTCGGCGACTGCCAGCTCGGTAATGGAATTGCCTTGCCGGTCTATCAGCATGACTTCTTTGGCACAACGGTCTATCAGGCCGGGCGTGGCCACAAGGTAACCAACACGCAGACCGGGAGCGAGCACTTTGGAGAGGGAGCCGACATAAATGACGCGGCCACCATGGTTGGTGCTGGTAAGTGGAAACACCGGGTGGTGCGAGAAGTGGAATTCGTGGTCGTAATCGTCCTCAACAATCGTAAAGTCATATTGCTCGGCCAGCATCAGCAACTTCAGGCGGCGTTCCGCCGTCATGATCACGGTAGTGGGAAACTGATGGTGCGGCGTAACATAAATGGCGCGGATAGTGTGCTGCTTGCACAGTTTTTCCAGCGCGACGACATCAATGCCATGCTTGTCTTGCCCTACGGTAAGGATATTGGCACCGCAGGACCTGAAGGCTTCTTTCGCCGCCGGGTAGCTCAACTGTTCTACCACTACATAATCATTCGGCCTGGTTAACACACGCGCCGCCAGGAAGATACCCATCTGGCTGCCGCGCGCGATACAGATCTGGTCGATAGCTACGCTCAGGCCTCTTTCCATATTCAGCATGGTGGCAATCGATTGCCGCAATGCCAGCGTGCCGCGCGGGTCGCCGTAACCCAGATTTTTGCTGGAGCCGATCAAGGCATGGCGGAAGGCGCGGGACAGGATATTGAACGGGATCAGCCGCGAGTCAGGGATGCCATCATTAAAATCAATCACGCCGGCTTCCGGAGACTGGTAGTTCAACAGCGGATGCGTTGGCCCTTCGACCACATTGGCGGGCTGTTTGCTGGTTTTGGCGGTTTGCGGTTGTGCGTTGAAGTTGGGCAGGTTGGCGGAAACGAATGAGCCCCGGCGTTGCTCGGACACCAGCCAGCCCTGGGCGATCAGTTCATCATAGGCCAGGATCACCGTTTTGCGGTTGACCTGCAGTTTCTCTGCCAGTTCGCGCGTGCCTGGCATGGCGGTGGAGGGCGCCAGGCGGCCACGCTGGATTTCTTCCATGATCTGCTGCGCAATCTGCAGATAGACCGGCAAGCCGGAAGTGTCGGTAATGGTTAATTTAAGACTCCACGAACGTAGCATTTTTCACGCCTCCCTCGACCCCTGAACATTTCAAACAGCGGGAAAAAATCCCTAGCTATTGCTAAAAATCTGGACTATGTAACCTTCACTATATCGCATATTTAACTGGACCAGCAATGTTCTCAAAACTGGAGGATTGTGGACTAGTTACATTCTGTTACATTTTTGAAACATTCTATTAAAGGAAACATTCATGTCAGCTCCTCTGGATATTCAATTGGCAGATTGGCGTAACCATGCACTCAACCTGGAAAAGCAGGTCAACCAGGTGATTGTCGGTCAGAGCAAAGCCATTCGTTTGATGAACATTGCGATTTTTGCCCGTGGTCATGTGTTGCTGGATGGCGGCGTCGGCGTGGGTAAAACCACCTTGCTGCAATCCATTGCGCGCGGTATCGGTGGCGCTTACGAGCGGATCGAAGGCACGGTGGACCTGATGCCGAATGACCTGATTTACCACACCTTCCTCGGCCCGGACGGACGTCCGCAGATTGATGAAGGCCCGTTGTTGCGCGCGGGTGAAAACTTGTCTGTGTTTTTCTTTAACGAGATCAACCGTGCACGGCCACAGGTGCATGCCCTGATGCTGCGGGTGATGGCCGAGCGTCATATCAGCGCGTTCAAAAAAGAATACCGCATGCCGCACATGATTGTGTTTGCCGACCGTAACCAGGTGGAGAAGAACGAGACGTTTGAAATCCCTTCTGCGGCGCGTGACCGTTTCATGATGGAAATCCCGATTGAGATTCCCGCTGACCGCGAGCTGAAAAAATCACTGGTATTCAATACCAAGTTCCAGCATGCCGAAAAACTGACGCAACAGGTGGAAAGCGATATCCTCAAATTCGACCAGCTGAATGCGTTTTCAGACCGCTTGCAAGACCACATTCAATCCAGCGATGTGCTGGAGGAGTACACCATGGATTTGTGGGATGCGACGGTGAACCCGGAAAAATTTGGCGTGACCATGGATAGTGTCGATATCTCGCGGTTGATCCAGGCCGGGGCCAGCCCGCGCGGCATGGGTATGCTGATGAAAGCGGCGCGTGTGAATGCCTGGCTGAATGGCCGTGACAGTTTGTATCCGGAAGATATTCATGCCGTGTTCCACGAAGTGATCTCGCACCGGCTGGTGTTCAATGCCGCGTATGAAAACCGCAGGACGGCACTGGCGCGTGAGTTGACCAATAACATCATCCGCACGATTGCGGTACCTAGCCTGACCTTCAGCAAAGCGGCCTAAGCAGGCATTGAAAGAAAAACCCACATGCTACGTTCATTCAAAAAAGCTGATAAGAAAGCGCCGGCGCTGGTCGATGAAGCTGGCTATGCACAGCCGTTTGAGTATGTGATCGGCTGGAAGTCGGACAGCATACAGCTGGGGGATCATCCAGGCACGCAGCGCGGCATCGGTTCAGATTACCGCGGTACGGTGAATTTGGTGGATTACCCGGATGCGCGGCGTATGGACTTGCGCCAGACCATACGCGACCCGTTTGAGCAGGTGAAGGTGCGGCAATTTAACCAGGACAGCACCACGCCGATTTATGCGGTGTGCGATTTATCCAGTTCCATGCAGTTTCGCGGGCACAAGCGCAAGCTGGATACCGCGATGGAAGTCGCGACGGCAGTGGCGAATTCGGCTTATCACGCCGGCGATTTGTTCGGGTTTATCGGTTATAACCAGCAGGTGCTTGAAGACTACACCTTGCCGTTAAGCCGCAACCTGCACCAGAGCAAAGCCACTATCGCCATGTTGCATGACTACCAGCATCTGCGCATAGGGGTGGAAGGTGTGGCGGATATGCCTAACTTTTTAGGCCAGACGCGGGCGCTGGTGTTCTGGATATCAGACTTCCATATGCCGCTCAGTGTGATTGAAAAAACCTTGTCAGCGATGTCGGCGCACAAGGTGATCCCGGTTGTGTTGTGGAACGATGAGGAATACAAAAAGCTGCCCAAGTTTGGCTTTGGCACCATGATAGACCTGGAAACCGGGCGCAACCGCACACTGTTTTTCCGTAGCGAGGTAAAGGCCAAATTCGTGGATGCGTTCAATGCGCGCAGGCTGGCGCTGGAAGCCTTGTTTTTGCGCTTTGACAGCCCGGCGTTGTTCATGCACGGCGATTACCGGCCGGAACTGATGACGCATTATTTTGAGCAGGCCCTGTAAAGCAAGCCACTTTGACACGATTAAATAAGCGAATTAGACAATGATGCTAAATCAGATTTCAAACATAACCAAGGTCACGACTAAGCTTAAGCACAAGCCGCTGCAATGTCTGTTGCTAGTTGCCAGCCTGTTATTCACAGCCCATATCGTGCTGGCTGAAGAGACGGTGAAGGCAGAAAAGCCGGTATCGCAACTGACGGTAACAGTCAAAAATCCGCCATCGACCAATGGTGTGCATATTGGTGATGTACTGCGCAGGACGGTGGTAGTGGAGGCGCCAACAGCGATGACACTGGCCGAAAATGCCTTGCCCAAAAAGGGCAGCAAGCATGACGGCATTGAGTTGGTCGGGGTGGCGTTACAAAGCCAGCCTCAATCCGGCCACACTCAATACACCTTGCAACTCAGCTACCAGGTATTTGCTGTCAGTGCATACCCCAGCGTAATGCACTTGCCTGCGCAGAAACTCACATTCACCGGCGCGGCGGCCAGCACAGTAGAAGTACCTGCCTGGGGATTCTGGTTCTCACCATTGGTGACTGGCGGCACCGCCACGGCCAGGAAAAATCTCCTGCCTGAATTTAAAACACCGTTGATTGATAGCCGTGCAGATCAGCAACGGTTGGGCCTGTTCTTAACCTTGCTGGTTGCCAGTTTGGCAGCGCTGCTTTATATCAATGCCGATGGTCACTGGTTACCGTTTATGGGCGGCGCGTTTGCCCGCGCACATCGCCAACTCAAACGCCTGGCGAAATCTTCCAGACCAAAAACGGCGGTGGAAGAGAAAAAAGCGTTGGTGTATTTGCACCAGGCATTTAACCAGCATTATGGTGCCAATATCTTTGCGCGGGATATCGAAGAATTCGTGAATTTACGCCCGGGCTTTAAAGGCTTGCGAAGCGAAATCACACAATTTTTTGAAGCGTCTAATCAATCCTTGTATGACGTCAAACCGCGTGACAGCCGCCAGGTGATTGCGCAGCTGGTGCAGCTCAGCAAGCAGCTGCGTGATTGCGAGCGGGGCGTAGCATGATTATTTTGCATCCGTGGGCATTTGCGCTGCTGCCAATTGCGCTGCTGCCGTTCTGGCTAAAAGGCCACCAAGGCCAGCATTACAGCTGGCTGGATCTTATGCCTGAAGACCTGTTTTCTGACCGGCTGAATCTGGCGGTCAAGGTGGTGATGTCTTTGCTGTTGCTGTGTATTGTGATTGCACTGGCTGCGCCCAGAGGTTCTGATGAACAGGTGCAGCGGGTAGGCAAGGGTGCGCAAACGGTGATGGTGATAGATCGTAGCGTCAGTATGGATCACCCGTTTGCCGGTGATTCGTCCGGCCATGTGGCGGAGATCAAATCCGCCACCGCGCGCCGCATCATCACGCAATTTATTGATTCGCGGCCAAACGACATGATGGGTGTGGTCGGCTTCACTAACTCGGCGTTATACGGCATCAAAATCACCACCAACCGCGATGCGATCCATGCCGCGATTGTGGCGGCAACCAGCCCGTCGTTAAACCAGACCAATATCGGCGCCGGGTTGACCGAAGCGGTGGGCCTGTTCGATAACATCCAGAACTCAGGTTCCCGTGCCGTGATTTTGCTGTCAGATGGTGCCGGTAAGCTCAGTCCACGCGTGAAATTTCTGCTCAGCGAGCGCCTGAAGAGCCGCAAGCTGAGTATCTACTGGATCATGTTACGCGAGCCGGGCGAGGCGAGTATTTTCTCCAAAGAGCAATATGACGAAGGGCGCACGCCTAACTCTATTGTTCTGCATAAGTACTTCCAGTCACTGGGGCTGAAATACAAAGCCTACGAAGCGGACAATCCGGAAACCTTGCAGTCGGCGATTAATGACATTGATACACGTGAGAAAAAAGTCATTAAATATACCGAAACCATCGCCGGATTTGATTATTCGAACATATTTGTGATCAGTGCACTGGTGCTGGTGTTGTTGATCCTGGGCATTAAAAATTTGAGGGTATATGAATGAAAAACCATATAACGCACACACGTTTAACGCGTAAAAACCAGGTGCTGGGATTGCTCTTTTTCGTTGGTCTGGTCGGCAGTGTGTACGAAGGCTTCAAGGTCAGTCAGATTGCCAGGGCCAATAGCACTTTGCAAAGCGGCGAGGTGCTGGATGGTGACCAGTTTGCATTTCACCGGAAATTTGCCGATGCTTACCAGCAAGGGAAAACCGGCAACTTCAAGCATGCCAGCCAGAATTTTGGCCAATTGCTGGAAGCGCCAAAAAAACAGGATGAGCATGGCTTTGAACCTGACCAGAACCTGAAATCGCAGATTCAATTCAATATCGCTAACCACCTGTTCCGCTCAGGCTTGCAACGTCTGGTAGAAGCCGATGGATCTATCCAGGAACAGGCAAAGTTTGATTACCTGCAGGCGCGCGCTTCTTACGAGCAGGCGCTCAGGTTAAATCCGGCCAACCAGGCAGCCAAATTCAATCTGAGCTTATTGCACGGCGTGATTCCCAGGCATATTAAAACCGTGCCGCAGGATCCTTCCGGCCTGGAAATCAGCAACTTGCCACAGGGTTTGCCATGAAGCGACTGTATAACCGCCTGAAACAAAACTACGAAACGGTCTTTTTGCTGGCTGCAGCGGCTTTCCTGGTATTAGCGTTGGTGAAGCCGGAAATCCAGCTCAAGCAGGAAGTGCATAACTATCTGCTGCTGGCCGATATCTCGCAGAGTATGAATGCGGAGGATATGAAGATCGGCGATAAGCCGGCGACACGCTTAGCCTATACCCAGCATCTGATGAAGCAGGTGGTGAAAACCTCACCTTGCGGCACCTATGTCAGCGTCGGTGTATTTGCTGCCGAAAATGTAGCCCTGTTATTTATGCCACTGGAAGTATGCGCTAACTTCGATATCATTACCGATAGCATTAATCACCTGGAATGGCGCATGGCGTGGAGCGGCAACAGCCGTATGACGTTTGGCGTGAAAGCGGCGGAGGCGACGTTCGATTACCTGAATATTCCGGCGCAGATGCTGTTTTTTACCGATGGTGATGAAGCACCGAAAGCCAATGGCATCAACAAGCTGGATATCAGTGATGTTCGCATAGGCAAGAATGTGATTTTTGTCGGCGTCGGCAGCACCGAGCCTTCACCGATCAAGCGCTTTAATGCCAATAACAAGTTTATCGGTTACTGGGGGACAGATGCCGCTGCTGAAAGCGCGGGTGGTGGTGTCAATTACAATGACGCCAGTAAAGATGACCCCGACCCACCGGTGGCCTATGCCGAGTTTGACCGCTATTTATCCAGCCAGGATGTGGAGCATTTGAAAGAACTGGCGACTGATATCAAAGGCCAGTATGTGGCAGGTGTAGACCAACCGGCGTTTTATGAGTTTGTGCAATCGCAAACACCGGCAGCCAAGTTCGTGACCAGCTATTCCGTGAAATGGTTGTTCCTGATCTTGGCAGCGCTGATGGTCATCGCGACCTATTTGCCCGATTTACTGGCATATCGCTTGCGTGGACAGCCTGCGGTGTAACAACAGCTAAATAAAACGGCGACCCATTGGTCGCCGTTTTTAATGCCGAAGTTTTTATTCAGTATCAGCACAAATCATCAAGATTCGTAGGTTCGGATATCGTTTTCGCGCCCGGGATACTGCTGGCGCTTTTGGACATTTCGTAAGTCATTTTCCTTAAACGCGTCACCGAACCCAGTGGCCGGTGGGATTTGATGCCATGCCATGGAGAGAACATCATACCGCTATCCACTACTTTGGAGCGGTAAGGGCTCCAGGCTATTTGCGGTTTGGCGGTAATCCTGGCAATCGGCAGGTAAGGAGAGACCTCTTCTGACCAGATCACAGTAGCGTCTTCAATTGGCATTTTGTTGATATCGGTGCAAAGCTGCACCCGCAACTCCCATACTGCAGTGTTGGTGATAAAGAAATCGACGACCGATTTTTTCAGGCTGTCAGAGGCAAAACTGATATCCACCGGCTTGTTGGTAAGTGCGAGCAGGGCAGGCGCAACCGGCACCAGTGCCACTTTGGCCATATAGTTGCCATACAGGATGGGATCCTGGCTGAAATAGGTTTCGCCCAGGATATTGGTTTCCGGTTGACCCTCGCAATTCAGCAAACGTTGTCGGCCGCCACTCAAGGAGTCAATCAATTTGGAGGTGGATTGCAAAATTTGCGCAAGGAAATCCTTAAATTCCGGGCTGTTATCCGTAGTGGCTAATATTTTCAGGTTAGATAGAAAATGCTGCACGCTGGATGACAAAAAGCTGGAGCCATTCACAAACAGGAAATTCTGCGTAGTGGCGTCTTCGCTACCGCTGAGGCGTTCACCTTCTACCCCGAGAATCTTGATAGCGAGGCTACGGGGCGTGCACAGTTTGTCATTCAGTATATCGCCAGGTACCGTGGAAAAGCGCATGACTAATGGCAGTTTTTTCGGCTGGGCAAACATGCCTTGTGCCAGTTGCTCAGGCAGGTTGTCGTAGATTTCCATTTCGCCATAAATCAGGCCATGGCTACTGGTATGCACACTGCGCGTGGAATAGACAGAATGACGGTCATTCGTCTCCGAAATTTTCCGTAATGTATATTGCAGGTTCCCTCTTCGTTTTGTTTCGCTTTCATCCAGCACTTCATAGGCCGGGTGATAGTTGAGGGGTGATATTCCAATATCCGCAGTTTTTTGCATACAAACCCCGCCTTCTCAAACTCAAGTTTGTGTTTGTAAAAACAAACTTGTTTATGTACGTTATTCAAAAACTTTTAGGTCAACTGCGCTACTGATACGTTTTATGATTGCTACCTGTGAAACCCAGGCTTTTATCCGGCGATAATCCACCTTATATTGATTAAAATGTATTTTGTTTAGTAAGGCTTATGACGATTTAGTTTCACCTGCATGTTTTCTTTGCTTGTTCACAATCCTGGCAGCCACTTCTTCTTCGCGACCAGGGTAGCGATGCTCTTTTTTAAACTCGGTTTTTAGTTTGTCGTATTCGCGTTCACGCTTTTGGCTGGATCCTCTGGGCATTTGAATACTCCTTCCAAGTGTTAATGGAGAGTGCAAACGGCAGCCGCTATGGCTGCCGTGTTTGTCTTGTTGTGAACATGAATGCGAAATTCATTTCAAACGCGACAATTGCAGCTTACGCTTGAGAATGTAAATTTTTAATAAGGGTTTTTCTCATTGTTTTGTAGGATTATCTTTATGTGATGTGCTCGCATCACTATGCTGTTAAATGATGTCGCATAAACAAAAAGACCCTGTGGAGGGTCTTTTGATTTTTCAGGCAAGATTATTTAGCTTGCAAGGTATTGTAGGCAGTCATCAGGTTGCGGTAATCCGGGATATGGTTGGCGCACAAAGTCCCCAGCCCTTCAATATCACGGCGCCAGTCGCGATGCAGTTCGCAGGCCACCCCAAACCAGGTCATCATTTGCGCGCCGGCGGCTTCCATGCGGCGCCAGGCTGCATCGCGAGTCAGTTCGTTAAAGGTGCCGGAAGCGTCACCCACCACAAATACTTCGAATCCTTCTTCAATGGCAGACAGTGCCGGGAAAGCCACGCATACTTCAGTCACCACCCCGGCGATAATCAGCTGCTTCTTGCCGGTGGCCTTGATGGCTTTGACAAAGTCTTCGTTATCCCAGGCATTGATCTGGCCGGGACGGGCGATGTAGGGCGCATCCGGAAACAAGGCTTTCAATTCCGGCATCAGCGGGCCATTCGGGCCGGTTTCAAAGCTGGTGGTGAGGATGGTAGGCAAGTTGAAAAACTTGGCCGCATCCGCCAGCGCCAGCACATTGTTCTTGAAACGGTCCGGCTCAATATCGCGTACCAGCGATAACAAGCCGGCCTGGTGGTCAACCAGCAGTACTACTGCATTGTCACGGTCAAGACGTACGTAAGGTTTGTTGTTGCTCATGATAAATCCTCTCAAAAATATAGTTTTAGTGTGTGAACTTCAGGTTTAAAAAAGCTTGTTTAAGCAGTCGCAAAGCGGCCCAGGTTGTAATCATTAATGGCCTGGTCTATTTCTTCCCAGGTGTTCATGACAAACGGGCCATGACCTACCACCGGCTCGTTCAATGGTTCGCCATTCAGCAGCAATAACACGGTGTCCTGCTGTGCCTGCAATACCAGCTCGGTACCTTCGCGCTGCATGACGGCCAGTTCAGAAGGGCGGATGGTATGCACACTGCCGGTTTTCACTGCGCCTTTGAGTACGAAAATGGCAGTGGTATGCCCTTCCGGCAAATTGAATACCGTGCGGGTACCTGCATTCAAACGTACATCCCATACATTCATGGCACTGAAGGTTTTGGCCGGGCCGGTTTGTCCGGCATATTCACCGGCAATCACCCGTACTTTGCCTGCTTCAGCAGGTAATGCCACTTCCGGGATATCCGCTTTGGTAATACCCTGGTAGCCTGGCTGCGTCAGTTTGTCTTTGGCAGGCAAATTCACCTATAACTGAATCATTTCAAATGGGCCACCATTTTTCGCGTAGTCATCGCCGTGATATTCCTCGTGAATGATGCCTTTACCAGCCGTCATCCATTGCACTTCACCAGGACCGATGGTGCCACCGGCATTGGTCGAGTCATGGTGTGAAACCTGGCCGTCGTAAACGATGGTTACTGTTTCAAATCCACGGTGCGGGTGTTGCCCTACACCACGACGTTGTTCAGTCGGCTCGAAGCGGGCAGGACCTGCGTAATCCATCAGCAGGAATGGAGACATTTCTTCCGCGATATCACGGTAGGAAAAAATGCTCTGCACCGGAAAGCCATCGCCTACCCAGTGGTTGCCATTACTACGTTTGATAAAAGCCAGTTTTTTCATGATGTGCTCCTTGTGAATTCATGTCGTGTTGCGATGGTTCTCACTATAAACACATGACTTTTAAGGCACTAGATGGTTAAATGTGAAATTACTTTTCATTTAATTGAACAATCATGGACTTTAACGAAGCAGCGGTATTCGTGAAAGTAGTGCAGGCCGGGAGTTTTAGTGCGGCAGCGCGGCAATTAGGCTTACCGACTTCTACGATCAGTACCCGGGTGGCACGACTCGAAAAAAGGCTGGGCGTGACCTTGCTGCAACGCACTACCAGGCGATTGCACCTGACCGAGGCCGGGACGCTATATTATGAGCAGGCATCCATAGGGCTGGGATATTTGATGGAAGCCGAAGCGGCACTGGATGCCGCGCGGTTACAGCCACAAGGCATGTTGAAAGTCACTGCACCTGCCGATCTGGGTGACGCCTTGCTGGCTGGGCTGGTGAAGCGGGTGCAAACTGAGTACCCCGACCTGGTGCTGGAGATGTTATTAACCGACCGTTATGTTGACCTGATTGCAGAAGGCGTGGATGTTGCGATCCGCACCGGCGAGTTACGTGATTCCAGCCTGATTGCTAAATCATTAGGGTCTATCCAGTGGGCATTATTTGCCAGTCCGCTATATTTACAGCAGGCACCGGCCTTGGAAGCGCCGCCCCATTTGCATGCGCACACTTGCTTGCAATTTACACCGATGGGCCGCGAGCAATGGTTGCTCAGCAATGAACAGAGTGAAATAAGTGTGCCCATGAGCGGGCGCACGCTGGTGAACAGTATTGGCGTGATCAAGGCCATGGCCGAAAATGGGCAGGGCGTCGCCTTGTTGCCTACCTTCATCTGCCAGCCTGCGCAGCGTAGCCAGCAATTGGTGCGTGTACTACCTGCCTGGTTGGGGCGTGCGGACGCGGTGCATCTGGTTTACCCGCAACAACGTTTTATGCCGCCCAAACTACGCGCCTTTATAGAGGTGGCGGTAGCAGAATTAAAAACACAGTTTAAAGAGACACTCTGATGTTTGCGCGCAAAGCGCATTTTGACAAATAATAAGAAAGGACCACAGATATGCGCCAGCAAGATTCAATCACCATGCAACATGGTGCCAGCGCCATCATTACCCATCGCGTCAGTGAAGCGCAGCAGGCAGCTTATGAACAATGGCTGGAAGAGATCGGCCCTGCCTGCCGTGCGTCAGAGGGTGCGCTGGACTGGCATCTGATACGTCCGATTGCTGGTTACTCGGATACTTATTCTGTGATTATCCGTTACGACAGCGAACAACATCTTAAACAATGGATGGCATCACCCAGCCGTCAGCAACTGATTGCCAAAATTGAACACATACTGAATGCCAAAGATAGCTACCAGATTAAAAGTGGCCTGGATTTCCTGTTTGTGCCTGAAGCGGCCAAAGCTTCGGTGCCAGTGCGCTGGAAGCAATTTTTAATGACCTGGTCGGCCATTTTTCCGCTGGTAAGTTTGGTCTCCCTGGGGATGATACCGCTGATGGATAAAGTGGGTTTCCCGCAAATTTACCTGTTGCATACGTTGGTGATCACAGGGGTCGTTGTCATGCTGATGGTGTATGTCGTCATGCCCCGCTATGCAAAATTAATGAGAAATTGGCTGCATCGTTAACTAGGGCCTGTTAACACTCTTTCAGTTGCCGCTGCTGGAAAGCATTTATTCGTTGCGCTAGGCGGAAAGAGCAATGCGGAAAGAGCAACAAGGTATAGCTGGCTACACAAGCGATTGACAACATGGCGAAACGAATAAATGACTCCAGCCCTCAGGGTTGCATCTGGCATGAGCACTCATCGTTATTCGGCGCTTGTTGGAAATAATCAAACTGCACTTCACACGCCAACATCGACAATTGAATAGCGTCAATAGGCCCTAGCGTGTCTTATTTAAACCAATTTTAATTAATCTTTCGCAAAACCTCGCTTTGTAATAGTGTTTTTGTATCGCTTTAGGCGCATGATCTCAGCATGAAGGCTAGGTAATCAATACCTTGCATCAATTAAAGTGTAGAGCCGAATGACCGTTGAATAAAACATAACTACACTCAGGGGGTCGCAAGTTGGATAAAGCGGCGGAATCAGCAGCATTAAACGCAGAAATTGTGGAAATGCTGTATGCGAATAATCGTAGGTCACTGATGGCAGCCATCGTGGTCATGGCCGCGCTGTTACTCACGCAACTTCACCTGATCAATTCCAGCATTCTCATCATCTGGTCTGTCATTTTCCTGAGTGCCTATGGCAGCCGTGGTTACCTTACCTTCAAGTATTACAAGGATCAGCGGCGTACATTGCATAGCATGCACTGGTTACAATGGTTTCGTTTCAATACCGGCTTTTGCGGGTTAGCCTGGGGCCTGGCCGGCATATTACTGTTCCCTGAAGCGGCACCTGCCAACCAGGCATTCCTGATTTTTGCACTGGTCGGAGTGTCTGGTGCCGGTATCATTATTTATTCGGTAGATAGCTTCACATCCAACCTGTTCACCGGCGGCATCGTGGTATTTATGATTCCGCGTTTTCTCACCCATGGCACTTCTGTGTCTATTGCGCTGGCAGTGCTGTTTATTGTGTATGTGATTTATGTCAGCGTGGCCGGGAATGCGCTGGCCAAAAGCCTGCGTGAAAATATCTCGTTGCGCATTGCATCCAATCTCGATAACAAAAAAGTGCATCAGTTGGCCTATTATGATTTCCTGACCGAGTTACCAAACCGGCGCTTGCTGTCAGACCGCTTGCAGCAGGCCTTTGTGCGGTGCGCACGCGGGCAATGTCACGGGGCAGTGTTATCGCTGGATTTGAATAATTTTAAAGGCCTGAATGACAGCATGGGCCACCAGGCCGGCGATGAGTTGTTGCAGCAAGTGGCTGCCAGGTTGCAGCAGTGCTTGCGCAAAAAAGACACCATCGCGCGCATGGGTGGCGACGAATTTATCGCCGTGCTGGATGAACTGGGGTGCGACAAGGCTGAAGCGATCAGGGCTGCGCAGGTGACCGCTGAAAAAATGATGGCGGTGTTTTCTCAGCCTTTCCAGTTGCAGCAAAGCAAATACCGTACAACGCCTAGCATAGGCATTTGCCTGTTTCACAGTGATGATTACAGTGAAGAAGAGGTGTTGAGGCGTGCGGATATAGCCATGTACCAGGCGAAAAAATCCGATAACCTGAACAGTATCCAGATGTACGACGAGCTGCTGCACCCGGCGATTGAAATGCGTGCCACACTGGAGAATGACCTGGCGTTTGCCCTGCAGGGTAACCAGTTATTACTCTATTTCCAGGTACAGGTCGATGAAACGCATAGACCTATAGGCGCGGAAGTATTATTGCGCTGGCAGCATCCTACCCTGGGTATGATTCCACCCGATCAGTTTATCCCGATTGCGGAAGAAACCGGCGAGATTGTACCTATAGGGCATTGGGTGATCCAGCAGGCATGCCGGCAACTCAAGCAATGGGCCGAGGCGCCCCTGACACGCACACTGACACTTTCAGTCAATGTCAGCGCGGTGCAATTCAACCAGCCGGATTTTGTGGAAATAGTGAGTGATACGGTGTTAGGCAGTGGTTGTGATCCGCGCTTGTTGAAGCTGGAGCTGACCGAGAGCCTGATGGTCAGGAATGTGGAAGAAATCATCATTAAAATCCAGGCATTGAAAGCGCTGGGCATGACATTTTCGCTGGATGATTTTGGCACCGGTCAATCTTCATTATCCGTGCTGAAACGTTTGCCACTGGATGAGCTGAAAATCGATAAGAGTTTTATCAAGGATATCCAGCATAATGCTTATGACAGTTTCATTGTAGAAACCATTATCAATATGGCGAAAAACCTGGGTCAGACTGTCATCGCTGAAGGCGTTGAAATGCAGCAGCAACAAGCCTTGTTACAAACCATGGGTTGTAGGCTGTTCCAGGGCTATTTGTATAGCCGGCCATTGCCGCTGGGAGAGTTTGAATCAAGCTTGCATACAGGACTGGTCCATTCCCGCAGCCAGCAATCCCGGCTGGCACCGGAAGATAAAGCAAAAACCAAGAAGCGACAAAAAGCCTCACCCACAGCTGAATTCTAAGCCCGCACGTAGCTAAACCGTTGGTTACTGACTTACACTTTTACCAGTTCGTCGCCATGACTCAACCAGCGTTGCAGATGTGCTGCCACCGCCTGCGGTTCGCGTTGTAACAGCTGATCCGCCATTTGCTTGGCTGCTTGCAGTAATTCTACATCCCGTTCCAGGTCGGCAATTTTCAGCATGGGCACACCGCTTTGACGGATGCCCAGCAATTCGCCCGGACCACGGATATGCAGATCGGCTTGCGCAATATGGAAGCCATCATTGCTTTCGTAAATCACCTTCAGCCTGGCGCGGCCTATCTGTGAACATTGCTGTTTGTTATATAGCAAAATGCAGGTACTTTTGGCCGCGCCGCGACCCACACGGCCACGTAACTGGTGCAATTGGCTTAAACCCATGCGCTCGGCATGCTCTATCACCATCAGGCTGGCGTTTGGCACATCCACACCCACTTCAATCACCGTGGTGGCCACCAGCAGATGGATCTGGTTGGCAGAAAAAGCCTGCATCACTGCCTGCTTTTCGGCTGACTTCATGCGCCCATGCACCAAGCCCACCTGCAGCTCAGGAAATGCCTGCTGCATATACGCATAGGTATCATTGGCGGTTTGCAATTGCAGGGTTTCCGACTCTTCAATCAACGGGCACACCCAGTAAGCCTGATGGCCCTGGGCGCAAGCCTCGCGTACACGCTGTAATATCTCGTCGCGGCGGTCATCCGCCACCAGTTTGGTTGCCACGGGGGTACGGCCGGGCGGCAGCTCATCAATCACCGATACATCAAGGTCGGCGTAATAACTCATGGAAAGCGTACGTGGAATAGGTGTGGCGGACATCATCAACTGGTGCGGTTCCAGATCGCTACGCTGGCCTTTTTTGCGCAATGCTAAGCGCTGGTGCACGCCGAAGCGATGTTGCTCATCTACAATCGCTAACCCTAATTGTTTAAACTGCACTTCTTCCTGAAATAGAGCATGCGTGCCTACCGCTAAAATAGCGTCACCATTGGCAATGCGCGCCAGTGATTGCTCACGCGTTTTTTTATTCTGGCTGCCCGTCAGCCAGGCAATCTCTATACCTAAAGGCGTTAACCAGCTACTCAGTTTTTTGTAATGCTGTTCAGCGAGGATTTCAGTCGGTGCCATCATGGCTACCTGCCAGCCATGTTCTATCATCTGTAATGCTGCCAGGCATGCAACGATGGTTTTCCCGCTGCCGACATCGCCAAGCAACAGCCGTTGCATAGGGTGTGGCTGGCTCAGGTCATTGCTGATTTCGGTGATGACTTTTTGTTGTGCCGTGGTGAGTTCAAATGGGAGGCTAGCCAGTAAACGTGCATTCAATGTTTGGGAGCGCGGCGTTGCCGGCGCGAGTGCCTGTTTACGGCGGGCATAGTGCTGGCGCATGGATAATTGCTGCGCCAGTAACTCGTCATAGGCCAGCCGTTGCCAGGCGGGATGACTATGGTTTTCCAGGGTAGGTAAGGCGATTTCCGGGCTGGGCTGGTGCAGTAGTTGCAGGCTGCTGGCAAAGTCTGGTAACTGCAACGGTGTGTATACCCAGGCAGGTAATGTTTCCTGCAAATACTCCGCTTTTAACACCAGGTTCACCGCTTTGCGGATGGTGTTCTGGCTAAGACCCGCGGTGGTCGGGTAGACCGGTGTCAGGGCAGTGCTGACCGGGGTATCTTCTTTGACCTTGCGTTGCTGCGGGTGCACCATCTCATAGCCGAAAAAGCCGGGGCGCACTTCGCCAAAAGCGCGGATGCGGGTACCGGTCTGCATAGCGGCAATCTGGCTGGGATAAAAGTGGATAAAGCGTAAATTGATGATGCCGGTATCATCCTGCACCCGCACATTGAGCATTTTGCGTGGCTTGTAACTGACTTCGTTATGCACCACCATGCCTTCAATCTGCGCCTGTTCTCCCTGCCGCAAATCGCGGATGGCGGTGACATGGGTTTCATCCAGATAGCGTAGCGGTAAATGCAGCAGCAAGGCCTGCGGCGTGTGTATAGCCAGTTTTTCCAGCTGGCTGCGTACGGCAGGGGTGAAACCTCGGATATCGCTCAAGGAAGGCATGCTGGCCATTCACCCGCCGTTTACTGGATACGTTGTTCTAGCTGGTTGCCCTTGACCCGGTTAATGCGCACCACTTGCTGGATCTTGCGAAGGTTGCGGATCAGGGTCGCCAGATGTACGCGGTTGTGCACCTGTAAGGTAAAGTTCACATTGGAATACTGGCTGCCATCGCTGGATTCGACACTGACGTTATCAATGTTGGCATCGGCATTGGCAATGGTGGCTGCAATTTTGGCCAGCATACCGCGTTCGTCGACCACAGAAATACGCAGGTTGACGCTGAACAGTTTTTTCGGGTCGGCATCCCATTCCACATCCAGCCATTTTTCCGGATCCAGCTTGAATTTGCGGATTGCCTGGCAATCATGGGTATGAATGACCAGCCCTTTGTCTTTATTGATAAAGCCCAGGATAGGGTCGCCCGGAATCGGCCGGCAGCAGGGGGCAAATTGCACTGCCATGCCTTCTGAACCACGGATGGTAATGGTATCCAGCGTCTTGCTTGTTTTATCTTCAGTGTCCGCCGGATGCGCCAGCAACTGGTGCGCAACCATCAGGCTGTTACGTTTGCCCAGCCCGATATCGGTCAGAATCATTTGCCTGGTTTTGGCGCCGTAGTCATTCATGACTTTTTGCCATTGCTTGTCCGAAATATCACCCGGCTGGATATGCATGGCGCGCAAAGCGACATTCAGCATACGCTCACCAAGCTGGGCAGATTCTTCGACTTTCACCGTTTTCAGGTAATGGCGGATATGCGAACGTGCTTTGCCGGTGACCACATAATTCAGCCAGGCCGGGTTGGGTTTAGCCAGTGGCGCGGTGATGATTTCCACATGGTCACCATTGCGCATTTCAGTCCGTAATGGCGCCAGCTCGTTATTGATTTTAACCGCCACGCAACTATTGCCGACATCAGAGTGCACGGCGTAAGCAAAATCCACCGCGGTAGAACCGCGTGGCAAGGCCATAATGTTGCCTTTAGGCGTGAATATATACACTTCATCCGGGAAAAGATCCACCTTGAAGTTCTCCAGGAACTCATGGCTGTCGTCACTTTCGGTCTGGATTTCCACCAGCCGTTGCAGCCACTGGTGGGTTTGCTGCTGCAGCTTGGTCAGGTGTGCATCGGTCGTTTTGTACAACCAGTGCGCGGCCACGCCCGCATCGGCGATATTGTGCATTTCCTGGCTGCGGATCTGTACTTCTATCGGCGTGCCGAACGGGCCAAACAGCGTGGTATGCAAAGATTGGTAGCCATTGGCTTTGGGAATGGCAATATAGTCTTTAAAACGGCCTGGAATGGGCTTGTACAAAGCATGTAATGCGCCCAATGCCAGATAGCAGGCGGCAGTGTCTTTTACAACCACGCGAAAACCGTAAATGTCACCAATTTGCGACAATTTCATCGATTTTTCACTCATCTTCTTGTAAATGCTGTAAAGGTGCTTCTCGCGACCTTCTACATTAAATTCAAGTTGATATTGTTTAAGCTGATTCTGAATGGATTCCAGAATCTTGCCAATCACTTCCTTGCGGTTGCCGCGCGCGGTGCGGATGGCCTTATCAATCACGCGGTAGCGGTTGGGATATAAATACTTGAGGCTAAGATCTTCCAGTTCATGAAAGATGGGGTTCAGGCCCAGTCGATTGGCAATCGGCGCATAAATATCCAGTGTCTCGCGCGCAATGCGTTTTTGCTTTTCCGGACGCATGGCGTCCATGGTTTGCATGTTATGCAGGCGGTCTGCCAGTTTAACCAGGATGACGCGCACATCCTGGCTCATGGCCAGCAACATTTTGCGGAAATTCTCTGCCTGGGCCTGAGTCGCGGTTTGCAGTTCGACTTTATCCAGCTTGGTCAGGCCATCGACGAGGTCGGCGACTTGCTTGCCAAATTTTTCTGCGATTTCCGCACTATTTACCTCGGTATCTTCCACCACGTCGTGCAGAAGAGCAGCCAGCAGGGTGGGCAAATCGAGGTGCAGCTTCGCCAGGATGCAGGCGACAGAAATAGGGTGGGTGATGTAAGGTTCGCCGGTTTTACGGGTTTGACCGGCATGCGCTTGTTCGGCATAGCGATAGGCCTGCCAGACCAGCTGTACTTCTTCTTCGTTAAGGTATTTCCGGATCAGCTGCGTGAGGGGGGAATCCTCACGGTCAGCCGGGAGTAAGTCTGCCGCTTCTAAAGGTGATTTAGACTTGCGATAGGAATGTTCACCTTGGGTATGCGGCATGACTGCTTAAGCCTGCCCTTTTTTTTCCAGAAGTTCAACGCCGATTTTGCCTGCGGCAATTTCACGCAGGGCAATCACGGTTGGCTTGTCTTTTTGCGCGTAACCGGCAACCAGCGGGTCGGAACCGTTAGCGATCTGTCGGGCGCGGTAAGCGGCTACCAGGGTTAATTGAAAACGATTAGGGATATTGTCCAAGCAATCATCGACGGTAATACGAGCCATATAAAACCTTTATATTGTATTGAATCACAGATCAGCGGCGGATTGCGCTGGTATCAGGTGAGTAATTGAATCAGTGACGCGTGGCAGGCAACCTGGCGGTCAAGCTGCAAGCGCTTGGCACGCACGATAGCCATTAAATCCTGTAGAGCCACGTCAAAATTGTCATTTATTGTAACATAATCAAACTCATGCACGTGACGCATCTCCTCACGCGCAGCCGCCAAACGCTTGGCAATCACGGCCTCGCTATCCTGGCCGCGTGCATTCAGGCGATGTGACAGTGCTTCAATCGAAGGTGGCAAGATAAAAATCGAAGTCACTTGCGGAAACAGGTTGCGGATCTGTTGTGCCCCTTGCCAGTCAATTTCCAGAATAACGTCACGCCCCTCGGCCAAGGCACTTTCAACTTCGGTTTGCGCAGTGCCATAGCGCGCGCTGTGTACATGCGCACTTTCAAGAAAGCCACCCTTATCCAGAATCTCCATAAATGCCGATTCAGGGACAAAATGGTAGTGGATACCGTCTTCTTCCCCCGGACGCGGTTCGCGCGTGGTGTGCGAGACTGAGAGTTTCAGTAAGGGATCTTGCGCCAGCATGGCACGCACCAGGCTGGTTTTACCGGCACCTGATGCTGCAGAAATGACAAATAGATGGCCATGACTCATTGTGAGCCCCATTCTGGATTAGGCAGGGAAGAGAATACTGCTCTCAAGCCTTCGCCCCAGCCTTTGTGTACGCTGGCGTAATACGGGTCACGTTCGGTCAGGCGTTGACGGCAATCCGCGGTCAGCGTGTCAGTACGGTAAATCATCAAATCAATAGGCATGGCAACAGAGATATTGCTGCGGATAGTGGAATCAAATGAAATCAGCACACATTTCACCGCTTCCATCATATCGGTTTTGTGGTTGATGACGCGGTCAATAATCGGCTTGCCATATTTGGTTTCGCCAATCTGCAAATAGGGCGTATCCGAGGTGGCCTCGATAAAATTGCCCGCCGCATAGACATTGAACAGGCGTGGTTTTTCACCCTTGATTTGCCCGGCCACCAGAATGCTGGCAGTGAAATCGATACCATGTTCCTTCAGCGTTTCGCCATCGCGATGATAAATGCTGCGCATGGCTGCGCCCACCACACTGGCGGCTTCAAACATGGAATGCACGCTGTATAAATTTGCGGTTTCCGGCTCGGGTTCCTTAAGCTGTTCACGCAATAAATTCACAACAGATTGGGTAATCGCCAGATTGCCCGCCGTGAGTAGCACAATCACACGCTCACCCGTTTGCTCGAAAACATGCGTTTTGGGGGCTATGGCTACCTGGTCAACACCCGCATTGGTGCGTGTGTCAGACGCGAGCACCAGCCCTTGTTCCAGCAGGATACCTACACAATATGTCATAACGGTATGGAAGAAAAAGCGGAGTCGCTAAAGTGACATGATAGCACGGGCGGTCTGCACGACTCCACTGTTGCGAGTTGGCCATCAATATGGGCGGGATGGGGTCTATTGTTGCGCGGAGAGAGCCTGTTGATACAACTGGTCAGTCTGGCGTTTACGCTGTTCATGCGTGACCGTTGCCAGCTGATTAACGCTGACCATGCTCGACATGCCTTCCTTGCCGCCGCCGATGCGGGTACCAGTCACCGGGCTCGCACTACGGTAATCCAGGCCGACAGCCAGCCGTACGTGAGTTTCATTGGTTAATAAGCCATTTGAAACATCCAGCCCCAGCCATTGTTCATTCTGCCAGACCTCGACCCAGGCATGAGTTTGCATCAGGCTGCCATCTTCGGTAAACAGGTAGCCGCTGACATAGCGTGCCGGCATGCCCAGGCTGCGGCAACAACCGAGAAAGGCATGTGCGTGGTCCTGGCAGACGCCTTTACCCAGCCGGAAAGCTTCGGCTGCTGGTGTATTTACCTGGGTGACCCCTTTTATGTAATGCATTTTGTCACGCAATGCATACATCAACTCAGTCACAGGTGCTTGTGCATACTGTTTCGCAAAGTCCGTCATCGCAGCATCTGCCTGGGTCAGGGGTGACTCCCGCAGATACAGTTCCACCGGCAACGGCTGGTGGGTGGCCAAACCTAAAACGCCGGTTTCCACTTCGCCTGCCACCGAGATCATTAATTCTGTATGCGGCTGGTCGATCACCAGGGTATGCGTAAGATTGCCATAAGTATCTTCAAACGCGTGGCACTGACCGTTGACTTTAATGTCCCAATGTTTGACGTGCTGACCCAGGCCATCGCGTGGCGTCAGGCGCAGTTGCTGAATGGTGTATTGCACCGCTTCGCTATAGATATACTGGGTGTGATGCTCAATATTCAGCAGCATACTAGCCTTGGCTTAAAAAGCGCCGCAATCGTGTCTGCACAATAACGATATACCTATTTCGCTATCAAGCTGAACAATCCGGCTTAAAGCCATCATAGTGTTGATCATGCAGTTGCACTTAAGAAGTTGCGCTGAATCTCTTCACCCAGTTTGCGGTTAGCCAGGATAAATTCATCCAGAAAGTGATGTACACCATCTTTGACGATATCCAGCATGCGACCGTAATGCAGTTTGGCATGCATTTGCCCGGCCAGGCGCTCAGCCTCGGTTTGCCGGCTGCCGGCAACCTGCCGCAAAATCGGCATAATCTCGGCGTAGCAGGCATGTAATGAGCGCGGCATATCCTCGCGCAGTATTAATAATTCAGAGACTTTGGTTGGCTCAATCGCATCGCGGTAAACCTTCTGGTAAGCCTGGAAAGCAGCGACTGAGCGCAACACAGCGCTCCATTCGTAATAATCCACCGCGCCCTCATTGGCTTCCTGCATGGGGATTAAAAACTCGTATTTCACATCCAGCAGGCGGGCAGTGTTGTCGGCACGCTCCATAAAAGTGCCCAGCCGGACAAAGCTGAACGCCTCGTCGCGCAACATGGTGCCGAAACACACGCCGCGGAACAGGTGGGAGCGGCTCTTTACCCATTCGCAAAACTCGCTCAACCCGGATTGCGTCAGGTCCTGTTTGATAAACTGGTCAAACTCCAGCCACAGCGTGTTCATGTTTTCCCAGGTTTCTACTGTCATCGCTACCCGCACGGCGCGCGCATTTTCGCGGGCACTGCGCAACGAGCTGTAAATGCTGGAAGGATTTTGGCTATCCATCACCAGGTGTTGAATCACTTGTGCAGCGCTGATATCTTTATAACTCGCCTCGTAAATATCCCTGACGCCGGCGATTTCCAGCACGCTGTCCCATAATTCTTCATCGTTGCTGGCATCGGAAGGTAGCAGCGACATACCGTAAGTCACATCCAGCACGCGCGCCACGTTTTCGGCCCGCTCGATATAACGCGCCATCCAATATAAATGATCTGCGGTGCGGCTTAACATATCACGGCCTCTTGAGATAACTGTTGAGCAGCCATTTGCGACTGCATTTGGTCGGCATACACATCATCGCGCTCCAGCACCCAGGTATCCTTGGTGCCGCCACCTTGTGACGAATTGACCACTAACGAGCCTTGCTTGAGGGCCACGCGCGACAATCCGCCGGGCACCACGCTGACAGTTTTGCCTGACAGCACAAATGGGCGCAGATCCACATGGCGTGGCGCAATTCCTTGGTCAACCAGTGTAGGGCAGGTTGATAAAGCTAATGTAGGTTGTGCAATGTAGTTTGATGGCTTGGAAACAATGCGTAGCCTGAATTCTTCAATTTCGCTTTTACTGGCAGTCGGGCCGACCAGCATGCCGTAGCCGCCTGAGCCTTGCACTTCCTTGACGACCAGCTCGGGCAGATGATCCAGCACATAGGCCAGATCATCTTCCTTGCTGAGTTGATACGTAGGTACGTTCTGCAGGATGGGAGACTCACCCAGGTAAAATTTAATCATCTCCGGCACATAAATATATGTTGCCTTGTCATCGGCCACGCCGGTACCTACGGCGTTAGCCAATGTGACGCCACCATTGCGGTAGACGGAGAGCAGACCCGGCACGCCCAGCATGGAGTCGGGCTTGAATACCAGAGGGTCAAGGTAGTCGTCGTCGATGCGGCGGTAAATCACGTCCACCCGTTGCGGGCCTTGCGTGGTGCGCATATAGACGGCGTTATTGCGGACAAACAAATCCTGGCCTTCCACCAGTTCAATACCCATTTGCTGGGCGAGGAAGGCATGTTCAAAGTAGGCGCTGTTGTAGGCGCCAGGAGAAAGTAATACCACGGTCGGGTCAGTGACCCCGGTCTGCGCGACAGAGCGCAAATTGTTTAGCAGCACATGCGGGTAGTGTTCGACAGGGGCAATCGGGTATTTTTTGAATAAATCAGGGAACAACCGCATCATCATTTTGCGGTCTTCCAGCATGTACGATACGCCAGACGGCGTACGCAGGTTATCTTCCAGTACATAGAACTGCGATTCGCTGGTGCGTACCAGGTCAATCCCGGCTACATGTGCATAAATCTGGTTTGGCACATTCACACCGACCATTTCCGGGCGGTATTGCGAGTTGGTCAAAATGCTGTGCGGCACAATGCCGGCCTTGATAATTTCCTGGTCATGGTAAATATCATGCAGGAACATATTCAGGGCGCGGACACGTTGCACCGCACCTTTGGAGAGATGCGCCCATTCACTGGCAGAAATCATGCGCGGGATCACGTCAAACGGAATCAGGCGCTCGGCTCCGTCTTCTTCACCGTAGACATTAAAAGTAATGCCGACACGGCGGAACAATACTTCGGCTTCAGCCCGTTTAGCCGCCAATTGCTGTGTAGGTACAGCACTCAACCAGCGGTCGTAAGCCTGGTAGATGCCACGTACATTGCCACCATACCCCTGCATTTCATCAAAAAACTGTTTGGCCGTTTGCGTCATGGTCCATGACCTTTACATTATTTGTATCTGATATCAGCAAGGTGTGTGCCAGCCAGAAAAATAGTTTTAAATCATTGAGTTAAGTAAAAACATGATTTCGAGAACATACTTAATGCACCATTAAGGTGCGTGTGAGGATGCGGTTATTGGTGCGATATTTTAGAAGTTGGATCCGTAAAGGTCTTGAAAGTGCTTATTTGTAGCTGAACGATTGCTCAAATTTTTCCAGAACCTTTAAATCCACTTCGGTGGGATTGACATAAGAAATATGCACATTGTTCCACTTGTTGCGATAGGCAAATAGAAAATAGACATGCCGTTGTTTGATATTTTTATCCTGAAAACTGTTTTCCAGCTCATAGCTGAGTTTGCAGTAATTGCTGTTGCAGCTTTTTTGCACGCTGGCCTGGTTGATCAACGGTTCTTTACTGGCCTTAGTCCAAAAGCAGTTCAGTACATTTTCATGTGAGTCACCGCCATCGCACGCTGGCGTATCCACATTGATTACTACCGAGAAGAAATTGGCGTTGCCATAATACATATAGTGATCGTTTGAATCCGCTTCCCTGACCGGCCGGAGCGGAGGTGCGTCGAAGCTAATCGCCCAGCCCTGGTCCGGGATAGTCAGGGTGGTAATTTCAGCAACGGAAAGTTGGGGAAATACGCTGGTCAAGACATAGACACAGAAAGGTAAAGCATAGCGGAGAAGAGGCATGGTTCTAGACCCTATGTTTTCTTGGAGTGATCTGACTATACCATCATGCCAGTAGGGTTAAGCCACTTTGCAGGCGAAGTGGCTTAATTATTATGCAAATTGTTGCATTTATTCAATATTCTGGATTTGTTCGCGCATTTGCTCGATCAGCACTTTTAACTGCATGGACACCTGGGTGGTTTCAATCGCTACTGATTTTGAGCCCAGTGTATTCGCTTCACGGTTCATTTCCTGCATCAGGAAATCCAGCTTTTTACCGACGGCGCCACCAACGCTAAGAATACGGTCCATCTCGGTAATGTGCGAATTCAGTCTCGCCAGCTCCTCATCCACATCGGTGCGCTGCGCATACAACACGATTTCCTGGCGCACGCGGTCATCATCGGCTTGCATCGCTTCGCGCAATTTGGCGGTGAGTTTTTCCTGATATTGCTGAATCGCTTGCGGTAATAACGGCTTCACAATGCTGATTTGCTCACGCACGCCTTGCAGCCTGTCCAGCAATACCTGTTTGAGTTTTTCGCCTTCACGCTGGCGCGCGGCAATCAGTTCGTCTATCGTCTGGCTCAGTCCCTGTTGCAGACTTTCTGCCATGGCTTCAGTATCTACCGCCTCAGTTTGCAATACGCCCGGTAACTTGAAAATATCCACCAGATTTACCGGCTGTGCTTGTGGGAAGTGCTGGTTCAGGTCTTTCAAAGTCTGTGCAATCTGCGCGACCATGGTTGGGTTCAGCGCCAGTTTACTGGTACTTGCGCTATCGCTTTTCAGGCTCAACCGGCATTCCACTTTGCCACGGCCAAGCCTGGTCTGCAGCTGTTCGCGCACCAACGGTTCAAACTGGCGCAAGCTGTCTTCAATTTTGACATTCAACTCCAGGTAACGATGATTCACTGCGCGCAATTCGATCAGTAACAGGCCTGCCGGAAAGCGGGTTTCGCTGTTGGCAAAGCCAGTCATACTTAAAATGGGTTGATGATTGGTATTCTTTTTGGAAGTCATTATTCGCTCCGAGCTAAGCGGGGGATTGTATCAAATGCGGTATCGATATGCGAAAATAGCGTTATAACAAGTTAACACAGTTTATTTCGTGTTTTCCTCAATAAAAGCCATGATAAGTACGTTAACCATTAAGTGAAGCTCGCCAATAAAATCGATATTGCACTGCCAGTAGGCACCGTGTTGCATGACTACACCATTACACGGGTGCTGAGTCTGGGCGGGTTCAGCTTCGTCTATCTGGCACAGGATAAACAGAAAAATACTGTCGCCATCAAAGAGTATATGCCGGTGACACTGGCCAAGCGCGATGGCCAGACGCATATCCGTTCTAACGGTAAAAATGAAGCCGCGTATAAACATGGCATGAAGTGCTTTTTTGAAGAAGGGCTGGCGCTGGCCAATATCGAGCACAAGAATATTGTGCGCGTGAAAAACTTCTTCCGCGCCAATAACACTGTGTATATGGTGATGAAATACGAGCGCGGCAAATCGCTGCAGGATTACATCATGGCGTTAACGCAGCCGGTGCCGGAAAACTTCATGATCCGCATGTTTGTTGAATTGCTAAATGGTTTGCGTGAGGTGCATAGCCGTAAACTGCTGCACCTGGATATCAAACCGGCCAATATTTATATACGACTGGATGGCTCGCCGGTGTTGCTGGACTTCGGTTCGGCACGCCAGGCCTTGTCCGAGGTGACACTGGCGCCGACTTACACGCCGGGTTTTGCACCGCCGGAACAATACATAGACCGCAAGCATTTGGGCCCGTGGAGCGATATTTACAGCATAGGTGCCAGCATGTATGCCTGCCTGCAACGTTCATCGCCGCTGGCCGCCAATATCCGCCTCAATGAAGATACACTGGTGCCGGCGATACAGCTAGGCAAGCAAATTTATTCAGAAAAACTGTTATCGATTATTGATGACTGTATGCATATTGATTACCTGCAACGGCCGCAAAGTGTGTTTTCATTGCAGAAAAAAATGATAGAGGTGCATGTGGCAGATGACGCCCGTGGCTCCCTGGTCGATAAAATTATTAAAGTGCTCACCAAACCACTATGAAACATTTGACGAAACGCTTGATGCCATGAAGTTTTCAATTGCGCAAGGCAGCCGCCAGGGGCCGCGTCCGTATAACCAGGATCGGCTGGCATACTCCTATCACAGGCATTCCATTTTGATGGTGTTGGCCGATGGAATGGGTGGTCACCAGCATGGCGATGTCGCGGCCGAAATTGCAGTCAAAACCATGGTGGAAGCCTTCCAGCGCGAATCTGACCCGCTCATCGCGCAGCCGGCGCAGTTTCTTCGTGAACAGATCGGCCAGGTGCACGACGTGATTGAGAATGTGCGTGTGCGCAAGAAGTTATCCGAATCGCCGCGCACGACAATCGTTGTCGCCTTGATCCAGCACAACAAACTGTTTTGTGCGCATGTCGGCGATTCCCGTCTCTATTTATACCGCAACGGCCTGGAAGAGTTCCAGACCCAGGATCACTCCGTAGTGCAATCGCTATTGCGTGAAGGCAGGATCACCGCCGAGCAGATTGAGCGACACCCGCATCGCAACAAAATCTATAATTGCCTGGGTGGCGACAAACCGCCGCAAGTTGACCTGGCTGACCCTATGCCGCTCAGCGAGGGCGATGTCATTTTGCTATGCTCGGATGGTGTATGGAATACGGTGCCTGCCATCACCATGGCGCAGCATATGCTGGCCGCCAATATGCAGGATGGCGTCACGCGCCTGCTGGATGATGCCGATACCGCCAGCATTACCGTCGGTGATAACATGAGTGCCATCGCCTTGCAGTGGGGTGAAAGAAATACCGCCCCACTGGCAGTGTCTACCCTGGATTTACCAGGTGACGGGACGACCACCATGCTCAACCATGCCGGGACCATGCCGCACCCGCATGCGCTTGATCTGACCGATGACGAAATTGAAAAGGCCATTGCCGATATACAGGATGCGCTGGGCAGAACCGGCCAGCATCTCAAAAAACAAGAAACTTGAAACAGACAGGAAAATTTGAAATGACCAGACCCAGCCAACGTGCCAACGACCAGTTGCGCAGCATAGAAATCATCCGCAGCTACACCAAACACGCCGAAGGCTCAGTCTTGGTCAAATTTGGCGATACCCATGTGATTTGCACCGCCAGTATCGAAGAAAAAGTGCCCGGCTTCCTCAAAGGCAAAAACCAAGGCTGGGTGACTGCCGAATACGGCATGCTGCCACGTTCTACCGGTTCACGTATGGATCGCGAAGCTGCCCGTGGCAAGCAAACCGGTCGCACCCAGGAAATCCAGCGCCTGATCGGCCGCAGTCTGCGCGCGGTGATCGATATGCAAAAGCTGGGCGAGCGCACCATCCATTTTGACTGTGACGTGATCCAGGCCGATGGCGGGACGCGCACAGCCAGCATCACCGGCGCTTATGTGGCGATGGTCGATGCCGTCAGCACTTTGCTGGCAAAAGGTTTGCTCACTGAAAGCCCGATTAAAGATTCAGTCGGTGCGATTTCGGTCGGTGTTTACCAGGGTATTCCGGTGCTGGATCTGGATTATATTGAAGACTCCGACTGTGATACCGACATGAATGTAGTCATGACCGGCAGCGGCGGTTTTGTCGAAATTCAGGGCACCGCCGAAGGCGAACCTTTCAGCCGCGACGCGATGAACGAAATGCTGGATCTGGCAGCCAAAGGCATTGCCGAATTATCTAAACTGCAACAACAGGCATTAGCGAAATAACATGGCACTAGCGTTCAACAAACTGGTCATCGCCTCCGGCAACAAAAACAAAATCCGCGAAATCGCGCATGTTCTGTCCCCCTTGAATATTGAGATTGTGTCGCAATCTGAATTCAATGTACCGGAGTGCCCGGAGCCGTATGAAACCTTTGTTGAAAATGCCCTGGCCAAAGCACGGCATGCCAGCCAGCATACCGGTTTACCGGCACTGGCTGATGATTCCGGTTTATGCGTGAATGCCCTGCATGGCGCACCAGGTGTGATCTCCGCACGTTATGCAGGCCCACAACCATCAGGTAGCCTGTTGACGCAGGATGAACGCAACAACGATAAACTGCTCACAGTGATGTCGCGCGAAAGTGACCGCCGTGCCTATTTTTATAGTGTGCTGGTGTTGGTGCGGTCGCCCAACGATCCGCAACCGATTATTGCCGATGGCGTTTGGATGGGTGAAATCTTGCGCGAGTTTCGCGGGTCAGAAGGGTTTGGCTATGACCCCTTGTTTATGGATTTGGAAACACGCAAGACCGTGGCTGAATTACCGCTGGAAGTAAAAAGCAAAATGAGCCACAGAGGCCAGGCCTTGGTAAAATTGCTGCAAGCTTTAGAGAAAAGTCAGTAAAAAAAGTAACTGAAAGCACACGTAGGTGAAAGAAACAGCATATGACAAATGAGTGGCCCAAATGGGTGCGTGACGACGGCTCGGTGGTTTCCTGTACTGAAAAAGTCAAAGTCATGTCTGAAAACTTTGATGAACTCAAACAGATCGCCCAGGATGCGCTGGAAGATGGCTTGCTGATGGAAGTCAGCGAAGAACAGATGCGCCAGGCTTTGCATGCGCTCGTCGATACTTTAGTTAATCCTTACAACAAGATATAGGCTTGCCAACATGGCAAGCTCCTCACCGCAACAAATCCTCCACGACGTTTTCGGTTACAACCAGTTTCGCCATCAGCAACAAGCCATCGTTGAACATGTGATTGCCGGGCAGGATGCGCTGGTGCTCATGCCTACCGGCGGTGGTAAATCGCTGTGTTACCAAATACCTGCCTTGGCCCGAGATGGCCTTGCTCTCGTAGTCTCACCATTGATCGCCCTGATGCAAGATCAGGTTGAGGCCTTGCAACAGTTAGGCGTCAACGCTGCCTTCCTGAATTCCAGTTTAAGCGCTGAAGATAATACCCGCATCACCCGTGAAGTCGTGAGCGGTGAAATCAAATTATTGTACGTGGCACCCGAGCGCCTGATGGTCGGCAGCTTTTTAAGCCTGCTTGATGAAGTGCAGCAGCACACAGGCCTCGCATTGTTTGCGATTGATGAAGCGCATTGTGTCTCGCAATGGGGCCATGATTTCCGGCCAGAATATCGCCAGCTCACCGTGCTGCACAATCGCTTCCCCGATGTGCCGCGTATCGCGCTGACCGCCACGGCTGATGCACCGACCCGTGCCGAGATCATCAGCCAGCTCAACCTCGAAAACGCCCGCCAGTTCGTTTCCAGTTTTGACCGCCCGAATATCCGCTACCACGTCGGCATTAAAAACAATGCGCGCCAGCAGTTGCAGGCATTTCTGGAACGTGAACACGCCAACGACGCTGGCATCATTTATTGTTTATCGCGCAAAAAAGTGGAAGAAACCGCCGCCTGGCTGGTTGAAAAAGGCTGGTCGGCACTGCCTTATCATGCCGGTTTGCCCGCGCAATTACGCGAACACCATCAGCGCCGCTTCCTGCGTGAAGAAGGCATCATCATGGTGGCGACCATCGCGTTCGGCATGGGCATCGATAAACCCAACGTCCGCTTTGTCGCGCATCTGGACCTGCCAAAAAGCATGGAAGGCTACTACCAGGAAACCGGCCGCGCCGGGCGCGATGGCCTGCAAGCAAACGCGTGGATGGTTTACGGCATGGGTGATGTCGTCTCCATGCGGCAAATGCTGGATAGCGGCGAAGCCTCCGAAGAACGCAAACGGCTGGAAAGGTTAAAGCTGGACGCCTTGCTAGGCTACTGCGAATCTACCGCCTGTCGCCACCAAAGCATTTTGCGCTACTTCGGCGAAAGTCACCCCGGCGCCTGCGAACAATGCGACAACTGCCTGCACCCGATAGAAACCTGGCAAGCCACCCAAGTCGCGCAAATGGCACTTTCCTGCGTATTCCGCACTGGCCAAAGATTTGGCGTCGGCCATTTAATCGACGTACTTACCGGCAAAGTCACTGCGCAAGTTGAGCGCTTTAATCACGATAAAGTCAGCACCTTCGGCATAGGTAAAACCCTCAATCAAAACCAGTGGAGCGGTGTCTATCGCCAGCTGATTGCCGCGGGATTACTGGAGGCAGATATGGCAGCCTACGGCGGCTTAAAACTGACTGAAGCTGCAAGGCCAGTATTAAAAGGCGAGCAAGAAGTCTGGCTACGCCGCGACACCGAACCCGAAAAACGCATGGGCAAAGCCGAACGCAGTGCCCGCGCTAAAGAAGCATTTGAAGGTGCCAATGATGACTCACTGTGGCAAGCACTTAAAGCCAAACGGTTGGAACTGGCAAGAGAGCAAGGCGTGCCGCCGTATGTGATTTTTCACGATAGTACGCTGCTGGAAATCCATAACCGCAAACCGCAGACCTTGGATGATATGGGGCAGATTAGTGGGATAGGGCAGGCGAAACTGAAGAAGTATGGAGATGCATTTTTGTTTATATTACAAGAAGTTTAGTTTTAGTAATGCAGCTTATATTATTATCGACTCACTTTAATATATGTAAACTGATACACGGATTTTGCTAAATGTTAAAAACTCAATATTGATTATTAATAAGAGAGAAAAATGACAAAAAAATATCAAATTTTCGTAAGCTCAACATATAGCGATCTTATTGATGAAAGAGAGCAAGTCATTAAAGCGGTACTCGAAATGGGGCATATACCAGTTGGGATGGAAATGTTCAGCGCGGCAGATGATGAACAATGGAAGTTAATTGCGCGTCAGATTGACGAAATCGATTATTACGTACTCATAGTGGCTCATCGGTATGGTTCAGTTACCACTGAAGGAATAAGTTACACTGAAAAAGAATTTGATTATGCAGTATTAAAAGGGGTACCTGTATTAGGTTTTGTAATTGATGACGATGCCCCGTGGCCAAAAAGTCGGCATGAGGAAGATTCCGCAGGGCAAAAGAAACTAACCTCTTTTAAACAGAAAGTAAAAGGTAGGCTAATTCACTTTTGGAAAAATAAAGAAGAATTACATGGAAAAGTTTCGATTTCACTTATGAAATCGATAACTGCAAATCCTAGAACTGGTTGGGTAAGAGCGAATGAAGCTACTGGACCAGAAGTAATAAAAGAACTCAGCAGACTAAGCAGTGAAAATGCAGCCTTGAGAGAAGAAACACAAAATCTGCGGAAACAGCGTGAAGAACAACTGGATGAAGTTAGATCAACTATTAGAATTCTTTCCAATAACTCACGCAAATTCAAAGTACGTAAAACAAGTTCGTGGGATGATGCAACTCGCTACACAAACACCTTAGCTGATATTTTTCATTATTCAGCAGCAAATCTTATTACTGAAAATACTGACTTAGGTGTAGCACAAAATATAGCATTAGCCGTTTCTGATACTAATTACTATAAAAATTTTCCTATTGGTTCAAATATTGTCTCAGACATGATTGCAGACATGGCAGCCTTAGATTTAGTAGAACCTTCAAGAAAAAAACACTCAGTAAATGATAAAAACCGTTATTGGACGCTTACAAAGCTCGGTAAACAAGTTCTAAAAGAATTTAGGCGAGTCCGCCTAGAGGAGGGGTTAGATTCGTCATCTGACGTTCAACTAACTAGTGAAACGTAAACCATTGATGTTTTAAGTCATGTCTCTCCAATATTAAAGCCTGAAAGAAAATATCTATTAATTATCTTGGGGGCTTAATATTGCTTATTGTTAATGGTTTCAAAGTCGGCCAAACATTTTCCAATATCTTACGCTGAGCATTCACATTAGGATGCAGCCCATCCTCCAGCACCAGATCACTGTGCCCACTAATTCCATCCAGGAAAAACGGGATAAATGGCGTTTTATATTTTTCTGATAAATCCAGGTAAACCGCCTTAAAACCATTGGTGTATTTCGGGCCATAATTCGGTGGAATAAACATGCCTAATAACACCACTTGCGCATTGGCTTGCTGGCTGGCCTGAATCATTTTTTCCAGATTGTTTTTCATTGCATCCAGCGGTAAGGCACGCAGGCCGTCATTGGCGCCTAGTTCTATCACGACGATACTGGGTTTAAACTGCTTGAGTGCAGCAGGTAATCTGCTGAGTCCACCCGCCGTTGTTTCACCACTGACACTGGCGTTGGCAACTTCATAGGGCAATTGGTTGTCTTTCACTCGTTGTCCCAGCAGACTGACCCAGCCTTGTGCCTGTGGGATTCTGTAGGCGGCAGATAAGCTATCGCCAAATACCAGTATCGTTGGTTTGGATGTGGCATCTGCCATAGCTAAATGAGTAAATAGTAAACCAGGTAACACGACTAATATCTTTAGAAATCGGAACATCATTAATGCAAAGCCCTTATGCTGTTGAAGCGCTGTCTTTAAGTAAATCTGTTGTGAGCAATGATACAACAATCCCCATTTTGACCAATTTGAATCTTGCCGTACCCAAGGGTGAGAGGCTGGCAATCATTGGGAGTTCCGGTTCCGGTAAATCTACTTTGCTGGGCCTGCTGGCGGGGTTGGATACGCCTAGTAGCGGAAAAGTCCTGATTGCTGGGAAAGATATTGGGCGGATGGATGAAGATGGCCGTGCGGCTGTACGTGCCGAGCATATGGGCTTTGTGTTTCAATCATTCCAGTTGCTGGGCTCACTGACCGCGCTGGAAAATGTGATGTTGCCTTTGCAGTTAGCAGGTCGCCGTGATGCGCAGGCGATTGCGATAGCGGCACTGGAAAGCGTAGGCTTGGCAGCGCGTGGCACACATTACCCAAAACAGTTATCAGGTGGCGAACAGCAGCGGGTGGCGATTGCCCGGGCATTTGCGGCCAAGCCTTCTATTTTATTTGCGGATGAGCCGACCGGTAATCTGGATGTCGCGACCGGGGAAGCAATTATCAAATTGCTGTTCGATCTAAACGCGAAGAGCGGTACGACGCTGGTGCTGGTGACGCATGATATGAACCTGGCAAGGCGTTGTCAGCGGGTGCTGAATTTGCAGAATGGCGTGCTCAGTGAGATCACTATTGCCGACACGCATGCGGGAGTACATTAATGCTGGCGTTCTCGATTGCCTGGCGCCAGTTTCGCAGCCTGTGGTCTTCCGGCGAAATCCGTGTATTGCTGTTTGCGCTGATATTGGCAGTCACGGCGACCACCTCAGTCAGTTTTTTTACTGACCGTATCAAGTCCAGCATGCAAACCCAGGGCAATGTGCTGCTGGGGGCTGATCTGGTGGTGAATTCTGACCATGCTATTCCGCCAGCTTACCTGGTGGAAGCGCAACGCCGCCAGTACCAGACCACGCAGGCACTGGAATTTTCCAGCATGGTGCTGAAAGGTGAGCGTAGTGAGCTGGCCGAGATTAAGGCGGTGGAAGCTGGTTTTCCGTTACGTGGTCATTTAACCATCAGCAAGCAGTCAACGACCTCGGGAAAAGCGGAACCATCTTCGACAGATATTCCTGTGCCCGGCACGGTGTGGATGGAGCCACGACTGGCGCAAAAACTCGCATTGAAGATAGGCGAAGAGGTCAGCGTTGGTGAAAGCCAGTTTACACTCGCGGCATTTGTATTGCAGGAGCCATCGCGTGGCGGTGATATGTTCAGTATTGCGCCGCGGTTATTTATGAACAGCGCCGATGTGCCTGCCACTAATCTGGTGCAATTTGGCAGCCGCGTGAAATACCAGTTGCTGGTTGCAGCCAATATGGATGGCGCAGTGGTGAACCAGGCGATGGAAGACTACGCCGAATGGCTGAAACCGCAGTTAGCCCGAGGTGAGCGCGTAGATGATATTCGCAGTGCCCGCCCGGAAATGCGCAATGCGCTTAACAAGGCCCAACAGTTCCTCGGTATTGCCTCCATGGTCGGCGTGATTCTGGCGATGGTGGCGATGTTGCTGGCGAGTATCCCCTATGTACAGAAAAGCCTGGATGCGTATGCGCTGATGCGTTGCTTCGGCGCGACAAAAAAACTGATTACGCAGATTCTGCTTTACCAAACCTTGCTGCTGGCGTTGGTCGGCAGTTTGGTCGGGTGTTTGCTGGGGTTTGCCGCGCAATACGGCTTAGCCATCCTGGCGGGCCGCCTGTTTGTAGAGACGTTACCCGCACCCGGCTGGATGCCAGTTTTTCTAGGTTTGGCTACCGGATTTGCCACCTTGCTGACTGTGGTGTGGCCGCAACTGATGCGCCTGCGCGCAGTACCGGCATTACGCATTTTGCGCCAGGACCTGGAAGGCAATGTGCGTATGAATGTCATTGTATTTATCCCTGCATTCCTGGTGCTGGCAGGGCTGGTGTTCTGGCATGCAGGGGATATCAAACTGGCCGGGATTGTATTCGCTGCGTTATTGGCATTGGTCGTGGTAGCAGGTTTGCTGGCATTGGCCGGGTTGCGACTGGTACAGTCATTCAGTGTGCAGAATTTCGGCGTGATCAAGCTGGGTTTGATGGGCTTAAGGCGCCGCCCCATCCTGACCATCGCCCAGGTAGTTGGCTTAAGCATGGGCCTGATGGCGATATTATTGCTGGCATTCGTGCGTAGTGACCTGCTGAAAAACTGGCAAAGCTCGTTACCGGCAGATGCGCCTAACCGCTTTGTGATCAATATCCAGGCAGACCAGATTCCGGGTATCAATCAGGTGCTCACTGCGAATGCCATCCAGCATGCTGACATTTTCCCCATGGTGCGCGCACGCTTACAAGCGGTGAATGGCAAACCGCTCAATATCGAGAATTACAAAGATGACCGCGCCAAACGCCTGGCCGAGCGCGAATTCAATTTATCTTGGGCAGCGCAGATGCAGGCCGATAACGAGCTGGTGGCCGGGCAATGGTGGCAGGCCGAAGATGCTGGCAAACCGCTGCTGTCTCTAGAACAGGGGCTTGCCGAGACGCTCAATTTAAAGCTGGGCGATAAGTTGACTTATGATGTGGCGGGTACACAGCTAGAACTGACCATTTCCAGCTTGCGCAAGGTGGAGTGGAACAGCATGCACGTTAACTTTTTTGCGGTGACACCACCGAAAGTGCTTAATGATTATGCTGCCAATTACCTCACCAGCTTCCACCTGCCTGAAGGCAAGGAAGAAGCGCTGAACCAGTTGGTCAGGAAATTCCCCAATCTGACCATTATCAATGTCGCCGCAGTGATGGAGCAGATTCAAAGCCTGATCAGCAAAATGAGTTATGCGATTGAATTCGTATTCGGCTTTAGCCTGCTGGCAGGCCTGGCAGTGTTGTATGCCGCCCTGATGGCAACCCGCGAGGAGAGGGTGCGCGAAAGCACATTGATGCGGGTGCTGGGTGCTTCAAGAAAACAGGTGGTACTGGCCATGCTTGTGGAATTTTTATGCATAGGCATATTGGCCAGTGTCGTCGCCAATATTTTTACCAATATTGCTGCCTATTACCTGGCGACGCTGGTGCTGGATATGGAATACCAGTTCAACGCCTGGTTAAGTGTCCAGGCATTGCTGGCCGCGATTGTGCTGGTGCCGTTCTCGGCCTGGCTGGTGGCGCGTAACCAGTTTAACCAGCCGCCAAGGGCATTATTGCAAAGCATATAAACGCCGGTTGTCTCACGGTTACGCGGTAAAATACGCACATGATCCCGATTTACCCTGCCAACAGTTTGAGTGACGCGCCCTTGCAAGGCGACGTCACGCTGAGCGGCCTCACCAACCCGCCGCCGCTTTCGCTGTATATTCATATTCCCTGGTGTGTACGTAAATGCCCATACTGCGACTTCAACTCCCACGAAGCACGCCAGGAAATCCCTGAAGCCGCCTATGTCGATGCACTGATTGCCGACCTCGAACAAGCCACGCCACTGGTGTGGGGCCGCAAAATCCGCAGCGTGTTTTTTGGTGGTGGCACGCCCAGCATTTTCTCTGCCGAGTCGATCGATAAAATCCTGAGTCATGTGCGCATGCTGACGCCGCTGGAGTATGGCGCCGAAGTCACGCTGGAAGCCAACCCCGGCACAGTGGATATCGCCAATTTCAAAGGGTATCGTGATGCTGGGGTAAACCGGGTTTCGCTGGGTATCCAGAGTTTCCAGCCGCAATATCTCAAAGCGCTGGGCCGTATCCATGACAGGGAGCAGGCGCTGGCAGCAGCTGAGCTGGCGTTAAATACCTTCGAAAAGGTCAACCTGGATGTGATGTATGCATTGCCAGAGCAGAGCCTGGAAGATGCATTGCTAGATGCTGAAACTGCCTGCCATATCAAGCCCGCGCATCTGTCGTTCTACCACCTGACGCTGGAACCCAACACACCTTTTCACCGCACGCCACCGAGCCTGCCGGATGACGATACCAGCGCCACCATGCAGGAAGAGATTGAGAAGATACTTGCCGCTAATGGCTACCAGCATTACGAAACATCAGGCTTTGCCCAGCCCGGTCAGCAATGTCAGCACAACCTCAATTACTGGACCTTTGGCGATTACCTGGGCATCGGGGCAGGGGCGCATTCCAAGCTGAGTTTTCATGACAAGATCATTCGCCAGAGCCGGCATAAACATCCGAAGAGATATGTGGAATCTGTGACGACAGGGCAGGTGGTGGATAGTGAATGGCAGATTGGGCGTGAGGATCTGGCGTTTGAATTTATGATGAATGCGTTAAGGCTGGTGGATGGGGTGGAAGCGGGCTTGTTCCAGCAACGGACGGGATTGCCGTTAAGGGTGATTCAGGCGCAGTTACAGCTGGCGCAGCAGAAGGGGTTGCTGGAGCAGGTTGGGGGAGTGATTAAACCTACGTTGCTGGGGCAGCGGTTTTTGAATACGTTGTTGGAAATGTTTTTGCCAGAATAGGTAAGTTTCGAATGCAGTTGGCGCGGCACAATGTTGCAGGGCCTGCTGTGTGCTTACAGCATGGTTGCTTTAGGCAGAATCGGTGAGCCCTGCAGCATTCCGTCATTCCGGCGAAGGCCGGAATCCAGGCAAGGGGAATGCTTTGCTTGGTTGTAATCGAAGAGCGGATCCTGCGCTTGCTGTATATCTTAAATAAGTAATTCTTCAGGATATTCAGCATTCTCTTTCGCCTCTTGGCGAGTTACTTTTCTTTGCTTGCCCAAAGAAAAGCTAACCAAAAGAAATGCACCCTAGCTTCCGCTTGATTCCTGTGTTGCTCGTCAAAACAAGCGGTCGCGAAACTCGACCTGGCAGCTCACAAAATACGTGAGCTGCTGCGGGACTCAAACAAACGCTCCCTTCATCTTGTTTTGACTGCGCTACTCGGCGCGTCAGATAGGGGCCCATTGAAACCATCACGTTGAAACAGTGGTTAATGCAAAGGACAGAGAGCGCTAAGTAACTGTTTTAATTTCAAATGCTAAAACCAACAAACCAATTCCATATGTTTTGTTGTTTTTATTTGAATGACTGAGCGGGGATGAATGCGACGAGTCTCAGCCTAACTGAATGCGTAGTGTTTTTCACGGGCCCCTATCTGACGCGCCGAGTAGCGCAGTCAGCGTGGGAGGTGTCGGCCAGCGTCTGTTTGAGTTCCGCAACAAGCCACGTTGGGTGTGGCTTGTCAGGGCGAGTTTCGTTGGCCGCCCATGCTGATGAGCAACACAGGAAACAAGCGGAAGCTAGGGTGTCGTGTTCTTTGCCTTCTTTCTTATGGACAAGCATAAGAAAGAGGGTCGCCTAGAGGCGAAAAGGAATATTGCTTCAGGCAAAAGATTGCCGGCAGGCGAGAAAGAATCCATCAAGCTAATCTATGAGCGAAGAATCACGTTTCCTCTGTAATCCCCAAACCACTATCAACACAAGCAACAATAACCCACTACTAATAATCATCACCAAATGCGGTTGTTTGGATAAACTCTTCACCGACATATGCCCCAGCGCCTTAATATTCGACTGAAAGTTATACCGCACCTGGGCTGTTAATCCCGATGCCGAAGATTTTACATTATTCAGTTTCATCCATGCTGGTACCTGAATAGACGGCAAACTCAAGCTAGGAAAGATACTTCCCGATTGCTCCCACTGCCGCATCTGCAAACTCATCACCAACCCTGTCGGCGTAGCAAACACTTGCGGGTCTGCCTCATCCGCTTTCTTAATGCGATGCGTCACCGTATGCAAAGCCTGTGCATTCGGCACTGCAATCAATTGCGCAGAGTCCACGCGCTGATCGGCAGTCAGCAGAATGCCACGGCCACGGCTAAAGGTGAGTGATTGCTGCACAAAGCGCTGCTGCAACACTGGGCTTTGCGGATACAGTTTGGCGGCCAGGCTGTTGATGCTCTCGCCCGGTAACAGCGGCCATAACATGGATTGTTCGTGCTTGGGATTGGCAATGCCGAACGCGGCTTGCGCTGGTTGATGACGCAGACCTGTCATCAAAGCGAAGCAAAGGATTACTCCCGCCATCATCAGCCAATGTGATCTGCGATTCCACTGGAGATGAGGCAGGCGTGTCATCAGCGCCCTAACTGTTCCCTGGCTTGCGCGATGGCGCGGCGGACTTGTTCGGGGGCGGTGCCGCCGGTGTGGTTACGGCTGGCGACTGAGCCTTCGAGCGTCAGGACTTCAAATACATCATCACCAATTGTTGCGCTGAATGCCTGTAACTCTGCCAGGCTGAATTCTGCCAGGTCACGGCCGGATTCCACGCCCGCTTTGACGGCGTGGGCGACCACTTCGTGCGCATCACGGAAAGGCATGCCTTTTTTCACCAGGTAGTCAGCCAGGTCTGTGGCGGTGGCAAAGCCTTCCAGTGCGGCCTGGCGCATATTGTCGGCTTTGACGGTGATGCCGCGCAGCATGTCGGCGTAAATCTGCAATGTCACCAGCAGGGTGTCGGCCACGTCAAACAGTGGCTCTTTATCTTCCTGGTTGTCTTTGTTATAGGCCAGAGGCTGGCCTTTCATCAGGGTCAGCAAGCCGATCAGGTGGCCGTAGACACGGCCGGTTTTACCGCGTACCAGTTCCGGCACATCCGGGTTTTTCTTTTGCGGCATGATGGAAGAGCCGGTACAGAAGCGGTCGGCAATATCGATAAAACCGAATCTTGGGCTCATCCATAAAATCAGTTCTTCGGAAAAGCGTGACAGGTGCATCATCAGCAGCGAGGCGGCGGCATTAAATTCAATCGCGAAATCACGGTCGGATACCGCGTCCAGCGAGTTCTGGCAGACGCTATCAAAGCCTAGTAATTCGGCGACCAGTTCACGGTTGATCGGGTAGCTGGTACCGGCCAAGGCAGCAGCACCTAGCGGCAGGCGGTTGATACGCTTGCGTGCATCGGCAAAGCGTTCGGCATCGCGGTTCAGCATTTCAAAATAGGCCATCAGGTGATGGCCGAAAGTCACCGGTTGCGCCACTTGCAGATGAGTGAAGCCTGGCATAATGGTGGCGGCATTTTGTTCTGCCAGATCCAGCAGAGAGGTTTGCAGGGCACGGATACCGGCAATGGTGTCATCAACCACGCTACGCAACCATAAGCGTACATCGGTGGCGACCTGGTCATTACGTGAGCGGCCGGTGTGCAGGCGTTTGCCGGCATCGCCGATTTTCTCGGTCAGGCGTCTTTCGATGTTCAGGTGCACATCTTCAAGATCCAGCAGCCATTCAAATTGGCCGGCTTCAATCTCGGCCAGGATTTCGCCGAGGCCGCGTTTGATATCTTCAACATCCTGTGTAGAAATAATGTTTTGCGCACCTAGCATGGTCGCATGCGCGATCGAACCCTGGATATCAAATGCAGCCAGGCGTTTGTCGAAGTGAACCGAAGCGGTGTAACGTTTGACCAGCTCAGCCACCGGCTCATTGAAACGACCGGACCAGGCCTGGTCTTTTTGATGCAGCGAAGATTGTGGTGTGGATTGCGAAGTTGTCAAAGCAAAAATTCTTTCTGCCAGAAATTGGGCGTCTAGCGCATGCTTGCGCCACTGGCGCTTAATACTTATGATGCTGGCACGACATTATAAATGAAACGCGCGATTAAGTGATTGAGCGAGATAAAGTGCGAGGCGCACGGAACGCATTAACCGTAGTATGCGTCATGCAGCACGGTTGCGAGGTTGTGTTTGGAAAAACTGGCGCAGCTGGCAGTAAGCTTTACGGACAACTCGTTAGCGCTTTTGCTCGCTCCGAGTTTCATGAACGGACATCCCTTAGTGCGTAAAACTAACCGCATCCCGAATTTCCGTAATCTGGGCATACATTTACGCGTGCTGTTAATGCATGCCGGTTTGCTGGGATTATTAACGGTCTATGATGGCCAGCCGGGATGGAGCGTTGGGCTCTGGGCCAGTGACCTGGTGCAATTGGCGGGGCAATGGTTACCGCCGCTGCTATTGACCATGGGCGGCTTGACCCTGCTTTATCCGATCATCCTAAGGTTACCTTATATTGCCGGCTTGGCTGCTATAACAACATTAACGTTAGTGCTCACTTCTTTGTCAGCCTATGCATATCATGTGTGGATTTCGCCGCTAGCGACGACACAATACACACAAATCCTGCTGCTTTGTCTGGGGGATATCGCCTTAAGCCTGTATTACCTGGATTTATTGCAGCGCGCCTATTCCCCGGCCATTGCCGAAGCCCGCTTGCAGGCATTGCAGGCACGCATCCGCCCGCACTTTTTATTCAATAGCCTGAATGCAGTATTGTCGCTGATACGCAGCCAGCCGCAACGTGCCGAGACTGCACTGGAAGATATGGCGGAGCTGTTCCGCGTGCTCATGGCGGATAATCGCGCACTGGTGCCGTTGTCGCAGGAAATCACACTTTGCCAGCAGTATCTGAGTATTGAAAAGCTGCGCCTGGATGAACGTTTGCAGGTTGAATGGCATATTGCGGAAATACCTTCCACACTGATGATCCCGCCATTGATTCTGCAACCGCTACTGGAAAATGCGGTATACCACGGGATAGAAACGCTGTCTCAGGGCGGCACTATCGTGATCAATATCACTACCAGCGCCCAAAGCCTGCTGTTGCGTATCAGTAACCCGCTGTCGCCGCGCCCGGAAAAAACCGGTGGCAACAAAATGGCGCTCAAAAATATCCGTGAACGTTTGCGGTTGCATTACGACCTGGAAGCCCAGCTCAGGCAATATGAAGAGCACGGGCAATATGTGGTTGAGATCAGCATCCCGACCCGGCCTTTATCCGAGGTTTCGCATGGCTAGGCAGCAATTGCTGATTGTCGACGACGAGCCGCTGGCAAGACAGCGCTTGCGCGACCTGGTCGGCGATATTGGTGGTTATACGGTAGTTGGCGAAGCTGCGAATGGTTTAGAAGCGATGGCAGTATTACAAAACCAGCAGGTGGATATCGCTTTGGTGGATATCCGTATGCCGGTGATGGATGGCATTGAGCTGGCGCAACATATCCGTCAATTACCAAGACCGCCCAACCTGATTTTTACCACTGCTTACGATCATTATGCCTTGCAGGCGTTTGACCTGAATGCCATTGATTACCTGTTAAAACCCATACGGGCCGAGCGTTTATCCGCAGCTTTAACCAAAGCGCGCCCATTGAATTTAAAGCAGTCGCAAGGCCTGCAATCATTGCAGGAGACGCGGCAGCATTTGAGCATACATGAGCGTGGCAGGGTGTTGCTGATTGCGGTGGATGAAGTATTGTATTTCCGTGCTGAGTTGAAATATGTCACGGTACGGACACAGTCAAAAAGCTACTTGCTGGAAATGTCGCTAAACCAGCTGGAGCAGAATTACGCTGACCGATTTGTGCGTGTACACAGGAATGCGCTGGTAGCAAAGCACGCGATAACCGGGTATGAAAAACAACGTATACAGCAAAATGCAGAAACCGAAGAGCCTGGCGAATTGAGTTGGGTGGTGCTGATTAAAGGTATTCCAGAAACACTTGTGGTCAGCCGTAGACACCAGCATATGATCAGGGCCGTATAGAACGGCCCTGAATCGCTAGCTAAAATTTAAACCATATCTATTTAAGGTTTTTCTTCTGTTCTGCTTGTTCAATCACTTTTGCAGCCCAGTCTTTACCGCCCAGCCCAAACGCAATCGCCAGTGCCAGGAACACGGCACCAAATACGATCACAAACAGGGCGTGAATCAATTGCATGCCTATCCCTAATTGTTCCAGACCAATGAAAATCGCCAGAATCTGAATGCAATATTCAGCTGACGTACTGATGATCAGCGCTTGCTCGAATTTAATGCTGTGCAACCAAGCAAACACCAGGCGGTTGATAAAACGAGCAAACAAGGTACCGAAGATCACGACCAGGATAGCGACAATAATGTGTGGCAGGTAGCTGGCCAGTTCACGCAATAACATCGCCACTTCTGTCATGCCAAGTGAATTGGCGCAGGTAATCACAAACAGCAAAATGACCAACCAGTAAACTACCTGGCTGATGATGCCACTGAGCGTGACATTCAAATTGGCGCTACGCATAAATGATTCGAGGCCGGAACGTTTGGCAAAGGCGTCAAACTGGGTAATTTCCAGCAGACGTTTCACGCCTATACGCACCAGTTTAGCGACCAGCCAGCCGAAAAACAGGATGACAATGACTGCGAGCAATTTGGGGACAAAGTTGACTAGCTCAATCCAGAATTGATTGAGTGAAGAAAGAAAAATATCGATTTGATACTGCATGGCAGCCCTCCGTTTTTATCGTTAATACTTTAATTTTAGGAAAGACAAAATAAGTGAGCGGGAGTCAGGATGAGTACCGCGCAACGCAGCAATTTGCCTGCGTAACAACTTAATTTCGTGTTTCCTTAGCAAAGTTTCTGCTGTAAAGCTTCGTTAGCATAACTCAATCCGACCGGGCTGTGGCGTAAAAGGTTCTTGAAAAAGCAGCTGGTATTGAAGCTGCGCAGACGGCCAATCCCCTATGTTAAAATGGCGGAATGACTACCGTTAACCCTCCAAAATCCCTGGTGATTGCCTCGCGTGAAAGTGCATTGGCGATGTGGCAAGCCAGACATATCCAGGCCCGCTTACAAGCGCTTTACCCGCAGTGTGACGTCAGCATTTTAGGCATGACCACGACCGGCGACCAGATTCTGGATTCACCTTTATCTCGCATAGGCGGCAAAGGCTTGTTTGTAAAAGAGCTGGAAAATGCACTGGCGGATGGTAGTGCTGATCTCGCCGTGCACAGCATGAAAGACGTACCCATGCATTTACCGGAAGGTTTTGCATTAGCAGCTACCGGTGAGCGTGAAGATCCGCGAGATGCATTTGTCTCCAATACCTATGCCAGCCTGGAAGAGTTGCCGGATGGCAGCATCGTCGGCACTTCCAGCTTGCGCCGACAAAGCCAGATTCAGGCGCGTTTCCCTCGCCTGAAAATAGAATCCTTGCGCGGCAATGTACAAACGCGTTTGCGTAAGCTGGATGAAAACCAGTATGCCGCCATTATTCTGGCAGCTGCCGGTTTGATCCGCCTGGGCCTGGGTGAGCGTATTAAAGGCTTTATTGATCCGGCACACAGTATCCCGGCGGTAGGCCAGGGCGCTTTAGGCATTGAAATCAACGCCAGCCGCACCGATTTGATCGAGATTCTGGCGCCGCTCAACCATGTTGATACCCAACTATGCGTAGAGGCCGAGCGTGGATTTAGTCGTGCGTTGGCCGGCAGCTGTACAGTACCGCTGGGGGCTTATGCGACTAAACAGGGCGATACGATTTCTATGCAAGGGTTTGTCGCCAGCGTTGATGGTCAGCAGATGCTCAAAGAATCCGTTACTGGTGATGCCGTGTTGGCAGAGAAGCTAGGCCAGCAATTGGCGCAACAGCTGGTCGCCCGTGGGGCGGATAAGATCCTGGCAGCGCTGGACGGCGTAAAATGACGCAGCCGCTGGCAGGTGTGCATATTGCAGTCACCCGCCCGCCGGAACAGGCGACCAAACTGAATGCGGCGATTGCACAGGCAGGTGGTTCGGTGATCTCATTCCCGTTGCTGGATATCGCCAGCCTGCCTGATCTCTCAGCATTCCATGCTGCCATCACACCGCTGGACCAGTTTGACTGGGCCATTTTTATCAGTAGCAATGCTGTGCAATATGGCATGCCGTTGTTGCAACAAGCTTCACTGCCTGCCAGATTGAAGTTCGCTGCGATTGGGCCAACCACAGCTAGCGCTTTAGGGTCTTTTGGGGTGGCTGAAGTATTAAAGCCGTCTGACCGTTTCGATAGCGAATCGCTGCTGGCATTGCCGGAATTGCAACAGATGCAGGGTCAGCGTGTGTTGATAGTCCGTGGTGTCGGTGGGCGTGAAGTATTGGCCGATACCTTGAAACAACGCGGTGCCGATGTGGTGTTCGGAGAATGTTACAGGCGTGTCAACCCGCAGAAAAATGCGGATGTATTGGCGCAGGCTTATGCCGGCAACCAGTTACAGGCCATTATTATTACCAGCTCGGAAGCGTTACGTTTTTTGCTTGATGTGGCTGGCGAATCAGACTGGCTTAAGGCTGTGCCGCTGTTTGTGAATCATGACCGCATTGCTGAACAAGCGCAGTCACATGGCCTAAAAGTGATCAGTGCCGGGCAACCCGGCGATGAAGCCATGCTGCAATTACTGACCAAGCATTTTCATTCTCAATAGTAAATTTATTTCGAAAGCATTAAAAAATGCTTGACATAAATAACTATATAACTAATTATTTAGTTATGAAGTTAATCACACATATCCCGGAAGCCTGGTCGGATATTTCGGACCTGTTTGTTGCATTAGGTGATGCACACCGGCAACGAATTTTGCTATCGTTTGACAAGAACGAGCGCCTGACCATTTTACAAATTGCCGAGAATTCAAAACTCAGTCGCACCGCCGTCACACATCACCTGAAGGTGCTTGAACGCGGCGGCGCCTTGCAAAGCGAGAAAATTGGCCGCGAAGTGTATTTCTGGGTCAAAAAAGACTGGATGCAGCAGGCGCTGCAAAACGTGATGACTTATCTAAAAGAAGAGATATAAGGGGAATTGGATGCTTGCCAGCATTTTGAGAGTGTTATGCCGTTTGGTATTTAGAGTACGTGTATTAGGCCTTGAAAATATTCCGGCGGAAGACCGCTTACTGATTATCGCCAATCATGAATCTTTACTGGATGGCATGCTGATTGGCCTGTTTTTACCCAAGCGCGCGACGTTTGTTGTACACAGTGACGTGTTAAAGAATCCGTTTTTCAGAGGGATCTTGAGTCTGACGCCCCATGTGGCAGTCAACCCGACCAGCCCGTTAGCCATGAAAAAAGTAATCCAGCGTTTAAATGCAGGTGAAAACGTCGTGATCTTTCCGGAAGGGCGTATTACCTCAACCGGTGCCCTGATGAAAGTCTATGATGGCCCCGGTTTTGTGGCCGCAAAAACCGCCGTCAAAGTATTGCCGGTGCGGGTGGAAGGCGCTGCGCAATCTTATTTTGGTCGGTTGTCTGCCGCACATCCGCGTAAATTATTTCCTAAAGTAACGCTGACGGTATTGCCAACCACTGAAATAAATACTGATTCCGGGGGTGAGGCACCGCTTACCAGCAAGCAACGCCGCCGCATTGCCGGCGTAGTCATGCGCAAGATCATGCAGAACCTGCTGTACCAGACCAAGCAAAGCACCACTTTATTTGAGACTTTACTGGAAACTATCGCCAAATCCGGCAGCGGTATGAAGGTGATCGAAGACTTGAATCTGGTGGAAGAAACTTACCAGGATCTCCTTAAGAAAAGCCTGGCCTTGGGCCGGTTGGCCTGCAAAGTAAGCCAGCCGAATGAAGCCGTTGGCGTGCTGATGCCGAATGTGACGAATACCGCTGCGCTAATTTTGGGCATGACTGCGTTCAAGCGTATCCCTGCCATGCTCAATTACACGGCTGGTACTGCCGGCCTGCAAAATGCCTGTATTGCTGCCAAAGTCCGTACCGTGATGACCTCGCGCAAGTTTCTGGAAACCGCCAAACTGCAAGAGGTGGTCGCGCAGTTAAAAGACATCAAGATTGTCTACCTTGAAGATTTGCGCGCGCAGTTTAGCTTATGGGACAAAGCCTGGTTAATGGGCTATGCGCTGCATTTTCCACGTGCTGTGATGGTGCCTGCACAAACGGGAGATACGGCCGTTATCCTGTTTACCTCGGGTTCTGAAGGCAAACCCAAGGGTGTGGTGCACAGCCACAAAAGTATCCTGGCCAATATTCACCAGATCATGGCCATGCTGGATTTTAACGCCAGCGACAAATTCATGATGTCACTGCCGATGTTTCACGCGTTTGGCTTTACCGGCACCTTGCTGCCCTTGCTCAACGGTATCCGCATCATGCTGTTTCCGTCACCGCTGCAATACAAGGTGATTCCGGAAGTGATTTATGAGAAAAACTGCACGGTGTTTTTCTCCACCAATACCTTCCTCGCCAACTATGCACGCTTCGCTCACCCATATGATTTTTATAAATTAAGGATTGTGGTGGCGGGTGCTGAAAAACTGAATGAAGAAGTGCGCAAGGTGTATAGCGAGAAATTTGGCATCCGTGTTTTAGAAGGGTATGGCACGACCGAATGCGCGCCGGTGGTATCAGCCAACACGCCGATGGCGAACAAATACGGTACGGTAGGCCAGTTTTGCCCTGGTATGGAATACAGGCTTGAGCCTGTGCCGGGCATTGAAAATGGCGGCCAGTTGCATGTCAAAGGCGAAAATATCATGCAGGGCTACTACCTGTATGACGAGCCTGGCAAACTTATTCCACCGGCCAATGGCTGGTATGACACCGGTGACGTGGTAGAAGTCGACCAGGAAGGATTTATCCATATCAAAGGTCGCGTCAAACGCTTTGCCAAAATAGCGGGTGAGATGGTCTCCCTGGAAATGGTCGAGAAAATCGCCAATACGGCAGCGCCGGAGCAGCAACATGCGGCGACAACGCAATCCAACGCCAACCGGGGTGAGAATATCGTGCTGTTCACCACCGATGCGGCACTCAAACGGGAAGACTTACAAGTGGTCGCCAAAAATCTGGGTGCACCGGAAATCGCCATTGCCAGGAAAATTATCAAGGTAGATGCGATTCCGCTGCTGGGCACCGGCAAGACGGATTATGTGACCTTGAAACAAATGGCTGAAGAGCAGCAATGAACCGGCGACAGTTCTTGCTGGCAGCGGGAGGCCTGGCCTTCGCTGGCATCGGTCACGCCGCCTGGCGCTATTGGCCTGATGCCGGATTAAGTAACCCTTGTCTGGCAGGCATGCCAGACAGTATGCTGCAACACCCGACCTATCAAAAAATCTGGCAGGGCATCAGGCCAGACCAGGTGTGGGACATGCATGTGCACCTGGTAGGCGTGGGCGATGCCAGCAATGAAACCTGGTTTAATCCGGATATGGATAGCTGGATGCATCCATCGTTAAAGCTGCAAAAAGCGTTTTATATGAATGGCACCTGTGCTGACCCGGCGCGTATCGATGAATCCACAGTCGAGAAAATGACGCAATTGGTGACTGCGATGCCCGTGGGCGTCAAACTCATGCTGTATGCCTTTGACTGGTACCGCGACCACGCGGGGCAGATTCTGGAAGCTTCTTCCATTTTCCATGTTTCCAATACCTATGCAGCAAACATTGCCAGCCAGTTGCCGGACCGGTTTGAGTGGGTAGCGAGTATTCATCCCTACCGCCCCGATGCGCTGGATGAACTGGATAAAGTCTATGAGAATGGCGCCCGTGCCATCAAATGGCTGCCTTCAGGCATGGGCATAGACCCTGCCTCAAAAAAGTGTGCGGCTTTTTATAAAAAGCTGGCTAGCCTGAACTTGCCTATCATCAGTCATACCGGCAAGGAAAGCGCGGTTGCCGGTGGTGACCAAACCTATGGTAACCCGCTACGCATGCGGCAGGCGCTGGACCAGGGTGTAAAAGTGGTACTTGCGCATTGCGCCAGCGATGGGAGCGATGAAGACCTTGATCATGGCGACCGCGTCGTGAAAAGCTTCGATTTATTCACCCGCATGATGGATACGCCAGATTATCAATCACTCGTGTTTGGCGATATTTCTGCGACTACCCTGATTAATCATGCCTGGGTGTTGCCCACGCTGATTGCCCGCCAGGATTGGCACCCTAGACTGGTGAATGGCTCGGATTACCCGTTGCCCGGCATTATGCCACTGACCAATATCAATACCTTGATTGCGGACGGCTGGCTGGCCGATGAACACAAACCCTTTTTATTGGGTTTGAAACAAACAAATCCTCTTCTGTACGACTTTGCCCTCAAGCGTTTGCTTACTATTGAGGGGCAAGCGTTTTCACCTCACGTTTTCGAAACCAGGTCATTATTTGAGCGACTTTGAAGAATCCATCATGAATAACCAATTCAGCTTACTTACGCAAAACCGTTTCCGCCCATTTTTCTGGACCCAGGGATTAGGCGCATTTAACGATAATGTATTCAAAACCGCATTGATTACGCAGGTAGCATTCAACACCGCCAGCCTGACCACGCTGGATGGCAGTACCCTGGTTACTTTGCTGCCCGGCCTGTTTATCCTGCCGTTTTTCCTGTTTTCGGCCTCTGCCGGTCAACTGGCGGATAAATATGAGAAGTCGCAGATTATCCGCCTGGTCAAACTGCTTGAGATTGCCATCATGCTGTTCGCCAGCATCGGCTTTATGATCCATAGCCTGGCCATGCTGGCGCTGGCCTTGTTTCTGATGGGTGTGCATTCCACCATGTTTGGCCCGGTGAAATATTCATACTTGCCTCAACACCTGAAAGCGCATGAATTGACCGCAGGTAATGGCCTGGTGGAAATGGGCAGCTTCGTCGCGATTCTGTTAGGGCAAGTATTAGGTGCCTGGCTAGGCAGCCTGTCGCAACATGAGTTCTTCACCAGCATGAGTATTTTGCTGATCGCTATCTCCGGCTACCACATCAGCCGCAGTATTCCGCTGTCACCAGCGCCAGTGCCCGAGATGAAAATCAACTGGAATCCCATCAGCGAAACAATCAATAACGTGCGACTCTTCTGGGCGCAACAAATCTTGTGGGTGGGTATCGTCGCCATCTCCTGGTTCTGGTTTTTTGGCGCAACTTTACTGGCCCAGTTTCCCAACCTGGCAAAAGATGGTTTGCATGGCAGCGAACGCGATTTTATTGCCTTGTTATCCATCTTTTCGGTAGGCGTGGGCATAGGGTCGATCTGGTGCGAAAAACTCTCCAAAGGCAAGCAGGAGCTTGGACTGGTGATGTTAGGTGCCGCTGGCATGTCGCTGTTCGCCTGGGATTTCGCCTCTACTGCAGGCAGCATCCAGCAACAGTTTTTGGCTAATCCAGGCTGGTCGCTGCAAGCCATCAGCCAGCTGGACTACTGGCGCATGCTGCTAGATGTGGCTTTGCTCGGCGTGAGTGGTGGTCTTTATATTGTGCCTCTTTACGTCCTGCTGCAATCACGGGTTGAGGCGCGCTATCAATCGCGGGTGATTGCCGCCAACAATATTATGAATGCCTTGTTTATGGTGCTTTCAGCTGGTTTTTCGCTATTGTTATTTGGCCAGGGCTTAAGTATTCCACAATTGTTTTCAGTGACTGCCGGTTTGAATCTGCTGGTAGCGGGTTATTTATGCCTGCGCCAGCCGGAATACTGGTTCAGTAGCGTGGCGTATATTAAACGCTGGTTTGCGTCAGAGTAAGGGCAACTCGCATGGGGAAATGGGGTTGGTGGGTACTGGGTTGCTCCCAGGTGTTAGTGGCGGCGCAGGCAGGTGAGGCTTTGAAACATCCCTTAGGGCAGTATGACAGCGAGCAGTTTATAACCCTGAGTATGCCGTGCGCGCATTGCCAGAGTTTGCCGCAGGCACAATGGTATTTCAAAAATGTAATTGTGGCAGTGCCGGCAGCCGGTCAATCATTGACCAGCTTTTCACTGGATAAACGCGGTGCTGATGATGTAGCTTCTCTGGATTTGCATGCATTGCCAGATGTCGTGTGGACCGGCTCGACCCACCATTGGACACATACGCGTTTATCAGGCGATGGAAAGCGTTTGCAGTTAGGTGATGGCAAAGAAATGCCGTTTGGAATCGTGCCAAAAATCCCGACCAATCTGTCTTACTGGAATCAGGACACACAGGCCTTTTACGCGCAACGAGCCCTGAGCATTCGTGGCGAGCAAGTTGGGCAGGCTATCGTGGCGCGCACTCTCTGGCCGGAAGATTTTCGTCTTAACCTGCAAGCCCAGGCTCAGCCCTTGCAACGAGGTGAATCCCTCAAACAGCTGGTGCAATATGAGCAGGGTGGCGCGCATAGCCCGCATGAAAGCCGGTTATTGTGGCAAAAAGCGCCAGGCGTTGCGCAGTCATTCACAGGTAAAGCGGTATTAGGCGTGTTATTAAATGGTGCGCAAGGCGACGACGATGAAGCGCACGGCGGTCACTTCGCGCTTACAACCGGCATCATTTCTGCCGATGGCAGTTACCATCACTGGCTGGTGAACAACTATTACAACCTGGCCACCAATAGTGAAAAAGGCATTATTGCCGGGGTGACCCCGTTTGATAAATACATGGCGGACCTCAACAGCGGGCAGGCGTTTTACCGCCCGTCATACATGCTGGTGGCCGTGTTCTCGCAGCCAACTGTGCCGGCCACTATTCAAGCGGCAAGCAACCGCACCTACCAGCATTTTTACCGCAATGATTTTGTGTATGACCATGCCTTGAATAACTGCGCAGGTATCAGTGTTGATGTGTTGCACAACCTGGGCTGGAAAGTACCGGAAATCGGTGGCGAAAGCTTACTTAAAGCCAGTGCTGCTTATTGGTACATGGCTGCGACTGAACGCAGCCTGACCAAAGGCCGTGCCATCTACGATTACCTGAATACGGAAATGACCCGCTTGTTCCCTGCGGTGGCGTTTGATGCCATAGGCAACGACCTGCTCAATATTTCCCATACCGGCAGCACACAAACCCTGGCTTCACCTGAAATGCAAGCAATCGCAAGCCAGATCGAAGCGATTTATTTTGTACGCATCCCGCAGATTCCTTCCAGCCGGGTTACAGGCCTGGCGCCGGTATATAGCTTCGAGCAATATTTGAAACAGGCACCTGCCGATAGAAGCCAGTGGAAAATCATCCCGGTCACGCCTAATCCGTTGCCGGATAAATTAAAAAATGGCCTGGCGCTGAAACCGCAAGCCCCGGCCCTGATTCCGCTACCGGCTATATTGTTTTTGCTTAGTGTGATTGGGCTGCTGTGGTTTTTGTTTTTATTGCTAAAACGAAGCTTGCACAAGCTGTTCATAAACCGGACAAAAAGCTAAGGTATGATCAACATTCTAGATCACTTACGTTTTGCTGGCAGGTTAAAAACTGATGAAAGCAGATGCTATTTATGAAAAAGAATTCTCTGATTTTGGTTGCGCTGTTAACCAATCTTTTGATATGCGATGCCAATGCACAGGAAACAGATCCTCTAGAGACAGAATCACGAAATGTGGCATCGGCATTTATGGGTGCGGCCAATTTTGTTGTTGGCAGGATAGGGGTTGAATGCCTGTCTATGTTGGGCCGGCTTGAAACCCCAAGAGAGTACGTGAATATCTGGCAGGAGCGCAATGCCAAATATTACGACGCCTCGACAAAATACGTTGCGAAAAAAATGGAAGCTGCGGATGCTTCAGGCGGCGTTGTCGCAAGGGACGCGGTGCTTAAAGAATACTCGTCCATTGTGCGTAAAGAAGGCGAGGCGACCATTGCTGCCTGGGTAGGTAAAAGCGGCAAACGGGAAAACTGCCAGCGTGCTGTGTCACTCATCGACAGAGGAATACTGGATGTGAACCCTGAAATTCCGATTTATGAAGATCTGCAGGCATTGGCAGTGTGGTCCAAGATTAATTAAGAGACCATACATTCGTTTCCCGCCCCAAATCCTGAATATTTCAGGCTATAAATAGCTAAAAAAACTGTTTGGACGCAACTTATTGCTTCGTTAATTATCTGTTAAATGTCGTCCTATAATTTTTTACATAATAAAAAGGCCTCTTATGTCAGTGTCAATTAATCGAAAACTTGTCTTAACTGCCCTGATTTGCTTGTTGTTATACCAGGTTGGTACCTGGATTACCGTAGTCGCCGGTGCGGTGTGGGGTGCGGGTGCAGCATTGGTCGTTGCGGTCGTTTCTTATGTCTCCGCAAGACTAGCCAAGCGTGGTGCCACCAGCACTATCTGGTTTTTGGTGCCGACTTTGTTATTTACCGTGATTCCACTACTAGCTAAATTATGGAGTGCATTTACCAGCCAGACCGGTATTGTGGATATGCTGGTGGATTTAATCCCTCTGTTGGTAGGCTTTGTGATTCCGGTGGTGTTGCTATCGGCTGTCTATCTTGACCTGAGGAAAAACAAGTCACTGCAAGATAGCGTTTAGCTTGACAGCCAGGAGGCTGGCAAGGTATCTGGCACTTTGCAATAACATTGCGCAATAACCCGTTATAATTACACGCTTAAATCAATTCTGATTAAGCACAACATGCGAACAAGTTATTTCGGTAAGCGCCGTTCACAATCAAAATTATGGGCGTTTGGTCATTGGTTTGGGCCATACGCGCCGCTAATTGTAATGTTTGTGGCCGGCCTGGTTTTTCTTTCCCTGACCCGCTTAGGGCTGGTAGGCTGGAAATGGGAGCGTGTGCTGGCGACTGGCGAGCTTTGCCAGATATTGCTACAAGGTGTGCGCGTTGATTTGATTCAGCTTGGCTTGCTTGCCATTATTCCGGTATTGCTTTCGCCCATCCTCGCCACCCGCAAATTGTTCCATGTCTGGCGTACGTTTACCTTCTGGTGGGTGCTGCTTTCACTGGTATTGCTGGTGTTTCTGGAAGCCGCCACGCCAGGATTTATTCTCGAATACGATATCCGCCCAAACCGGATTTTTGTGGAATACCTCAAGTATCCGCATGAAGTATTTGGCATGTTGTGGCAAGGCTTCAAGGTTGAATTATTTTTTGGCCTGATGATGACGTTGATCGCGTTAGTGCTGGTTGCCAAGTTATTCAAACCCTGGCGTGAAGCTGAATCCACCTGGTCAAATGTCCAGGTATGGCTGATATTCCCTTTCATATTAGTGCTGACCGCTTTCGCAGTACGCTCGACCTTGACCCATAGACCGGCTAACCCCGCCCTGTTTGCGATTACGCAGGACAGCATGGTCAACAGCCTGATTTTGAATTCTACCTATTCGGTTTTTTACGCTGCTTACAGCCTGCAGCATGAAGCTAAATCGAGCGAAATGTATGGCAAATTGCCGCGTGAAAAAATATTTGCGATCACCGGTGCAAAAGAAGGCGATATCCCCACTTTAACCACGCTGGTGCCCTCAGTTAAACGCGATAAGCCATTAAACCTGGTAATTCTGTTGCAAGAAAGCCTGGGCGCAGGTTTTGTTGAATCGCTGGGCGGAAAACAAGTCACGCCTAACCTGGAACAACTTAAATCCGAAGGTATCTGGTTTACGCATTTGTATGCCACGGGTACGCGTTCTGTACGTGGCATTGAAGCGGTGGTCACCGGCTTTCAGCCTACACCGGCAGACAGTACAGTCAAACTGGGCTTAAGCCAGGGCAACTTCTTTACACTGGCTTCCTTATTAGGCAAACAGGGCTACCACACCGAGTTTATTTACGGCGGCGAGTCGCACTTTGACAATATGCGCAGCTTCTTCATGGGCAACGGTTTCCAGCAGATTACCGACCAGCCGGATTTCAAGAATCCGGCATTTGTGGCCAGCTGGGGTGCTTCCGATGAAGATTTACTCAATAAAACCCATGAGCAATTGCTTGCGCACCATGCCAGCGGAAAACCATTTTTCACCTTGGCATTCAGCTCATCCAACCATGCGCCGTTTGAATTCCCCGATGGCCGTATCGAGCTTTTTGAGCAACCGAAAGCGACTGATAATAATGCGGTGAAATACGCAGATTATGCGATAGGCGAATTTTTCAAGAAAGCCAAGGCCAGCCCATACTGGAATGATACGGTGTTCCTGATTGTGGCTGATCACGATATCCGCGTGCGCGGTGATTCGCTGGTGCCGATCGAGCATTTTCATATCCCGGCGTTGATTTTAGGCGGTGCGGTACAGCCCAAAACGGTGGAAGCCATCGCCAGCCAGATCGATTTGCCGGTGACTGTGTTGTCATTAATGGGCATCGCCGCGCAGCACCCGATGACCGGTCATGATTTATCCAATATCAATGCCGATTACCGCGGCCGCGCCATGATGCAATACAACTATAACTATGGCTGGATGCAGCAAACGGGAGCCAGCATAGCGCAGAATGAAGTGGTGGTGTTACGTGAGGACAAGGCGCCGGCTTACGGGCATTACGAGCCTAACAGCAAAAAGCTGCAGAACACCGCTGTACCCGCCGATGCGCCGGCTTTATCCGAGCGGGCTCTGGCCAATGCCTTGTTGCCGGCCTTGTTGTATAAAGAGCAGCGTTATCGCTTGCCAGAGTAAGAGGTTGGTTTGAAACGTTCCCCTTTGCCGTCAATGCTAACCAGCCAGGTGCTGCTGGATGGGCTGTCTTATATTTTTAAAGGCGGGTTGTGGCTCAAAAACAGCCACCTGCCGCAGAAGAATCATGCGGTGCCTGCGCATTTTGTCGGTATCTGCGTGGCGACGAATACGCAACCTGAAACCGATGACTATGTGCTGGCGCAACTGGCAGCGTTGGGCTTGGGTCGCGTACGGTTGGATATTGGCGATGATGATATGTATGTGCACCAGATCCGGCTATTGCAGCGACTGCTGGATGCCAGCCTGATTGTGGATGTGCATTTAGTGCAGCCGTTCGCCATTGCCAAACATATGCTGGATGGACAAGTGCAGGCCAGATGGCAGCAGTTTGTCGAACAATTCTTGCAGCAATATGCCAGCCAGATTGCCAGTTTGGAAATCGGCAATACCATTAACCGCAAGCGCTGGTCCGGTTATCACTGGCCTGGCTTTATGCATGCCTGGCAGATTGCGCATCGACTGGCCCGCCAATATGGTGTGAAAGTGGTCGGTCCGAATATCCAGGATTTTGAGCCGTTGTATAACATTAGCGCTTTCAAAAAGCTGCAGGCGGAGCATTTGCTGCCGGATATCCACAGCAACAACCTGTTTGTTGAACGTGTGATTGAGCCCGAGCAGCCTGATCACCGCATTTTCCAGTTCCGCTGGACGCGTTATTTCAAGTTTAACCTGATTAAAAAAGCCCGCCTGCTACAAAAAATCGGCGCGGATTACGGGGTAGAAACACTGATTTCGCCGGTGGCTTTCTGGGCGATTTACCGCATCCAGCGGCATTTGCCCGATGGCGGACAAAAGCAGGCTGATTACGTCACGCGCTACTTCACGTTGCTGGCTGCTTCCGGCGCCTTGCAACAGGCGAATTGGGGAGCGATGATTTGCCACCGTGAAGGTGTGATCAACGACGGCCTGGATGATGCGCGGTATCCAGCACTGGAGCGCGTAGCCTATTATCAGTCAGCCGATGGCAACCTGCATGAATACCAGCGCAATCCGAGTTTTTCTGCACTGCGTACCGTGGCGCGCTGGCTGAATGGTGCCGAATATGTAGGGCCGCTAGCCACCGGCAATGGCCTGGAAATTCATCAGTTACGCAAACATCAAAAACAGTTTCATATCGCATGGACGGTCAATGGCCACTGTGCGGTTTTAAATCAGGTGTATGCGGAATCCAGCTTGCGCCAGGTTGAGTGTATCAATCGCAATGGCCAGGCCATTGCACAACCTGCGCTGATTACCGAAATGCCTGTATACCTTATGTGGGATGCAGCTGAAACGGTTGAGTTGCATACAACTCATCCCAAGCTGTCGCAAACAATTATTCACGCTCACATTCAAGGCATGCAATATTTCCCGGTGCAGGAAGGCGACTGGCGCGGCATGATCCTGGCGGAGAGCAAAGAGCAGGCAGCGCAATTATGGTATGCCTGGCATCCAGGCACGCTGAAAGCGCCCGCCAAAGAGCAGGCGTTACGCCATGCCAGGAATGCGATCTGGCCGATTGCCGACCCAAGGTTGAGCCATAAGGAATTAACCAGTCAGAGATCAGGCAAAGTGGCTGAAAGAAAAGTCACTGTCAAACAGCCAATCCGCATGCACTGGCACAAGACCTTGCTTGATCGGCTCAAGCCAAGCAAAGCCAAACGTAGCTGGAATGGCGCCATGGAATTATTGCGTCGCGGTGTAGGCACAGCCATGCCACTGGCTTATTTCGAGCGTGCAGATGACACTTCACTCAAGCAGAATTTCTTTATTTGTGAGTTCGTGACGCACGATTTCACTATCGCCCAGGCGTTTATTGCTTTCAGTCAAGGCGCAGAACAGTTTAATGAGGTGCCGGCGCTTAGCTTGTACCAGTCGTTTGCGCGATTCTGCTTGCATATGCACGCTTCAGGTATTTATTTTAGGGATTTTTCCGGCGGTAACATCCTGGTCAGCAAACAAGATGATGGCCTGACGTTTTCATTGATTGATACTGCCCGCTTGCATGCTCACCCAACTGCGACGACGTATAGTGAACGAATTGCCGATCTCACCCGTGCGGTACAAAAACTGCACTGGGATGGCCGCAAACAATTTTTGGCGCTCTACCTGGGCATGTCCGGACACAGCTTGAATATAGGCACTTTGCTGCCATTCTATCTCTATGATTTTAAAGTACATTTGAAACGCACCATAGGCCGCAAAGGCATGCGCAAGTTATTGAGCAAGCTCAAAAACTTGCGTGCCGGAAAGCGTGCTTAGCGTAGTCTCATGAAAATCATGATGGCATGTTGCGCAGTTTAAGCACGACAAGCTTAGGTGCCAGTTTTAATATGGACACACGTAATAGCAAACGCTAAAACGAAACTAATTAAAGGAAATTAATCATGTGGACAAAACCAGCTGCTACCGAAATGCGTTTCGGCTTTGAAGTAACTATGTACGTAATGAACAAATAATTGTTCTTTGCTACGAAAAACGGGCGCTATCAGCGCCCGTTGTCATTTGTATAGTACCGTTTATTTATGTTTGAGACCTTAAACTTTTTAGCCGGGACTCGCTCAAAAATCGCAACAATCATTACCCTTGACTACAATGAACATATTTTCAAGCACTTCTGGATTTATCCGCTACGTTGGTGGTGTGTTATTAGTTAGTTGCTTACCGCTACAGGCTTGTTTGGATCAACAATCGTTGCAAGCATTGGCAGACAAGGAAATGCAATATCTGCTACAGCGTATCCCACCGGCCTTTGGCGATGCTGTATCTGACCAATTGATTCATCGTCATATGCATTCAAAAGCTGGTGATGATTGTCAGGTACACTGGCAGTTGACACTGCCCGCTAAAGATATTGCTGAAGCGCAAGCCTTGCTGCAGGCGGAACCAGCTAAACAGATTATGCTTGCTGCTCAGGGTTACCAGATACCTGAGCGAGAGGATGTCGAAGCAGATTTTTTTGTAGACCCAACTAACTTGCAGCCTTTGCGAAAAGAGGTTTTGCAAACTGCTCCATTAGGTAAATTACGGGCCAGTGTTGAATTGATGTATGCCATGCTTACACAAGCAAGGACCAATGTGCAGGAAACGCATGCAGAATGGTCACCAGCGGAATTGCAATCTGCTCAAGCAAGCTGCCAGCAACAATTCCACGCCAGCAGTACTGAAGCCGCTTGCGACTGTTACAGTCGAGGCCTGGCGGAAAAATATTCGGCAAGACAGGTGAAGTACAATCGCTATTTGTTGACCAACCCTTACGCGTTTGCCACAGGCAATGGTGAGGAGTTTAAGCGCTTGGATAAGACGCTACAAACTTCCTGCGGGCTCAGCCTTTAAATTCACTACACCTTATTAATAGTTAAACTGGCCAGATAAATACCAGCCGGTCTGGTTCTCTTTGGTGGCAATCGTGCCTAAGTCTATATAAGCGCCAGTTACAGACACGTTTCTATGTGGAAACCAGGTCAGGAAAATATCTTGCGCTTTTTTCTCTTCAGCAGCCGAAAGATTATCAGGTTTGAAGCGTAATTCCGTACCTACCAAAAAACTATCCGACAACATCACCGCCGCAGACACTGCAGGGTAAATACGATAACTGTCGCGTCTGTCGCCACCAAACCCCAGCAAACCAAACTGGTTTGCTTTTGTTGCATGCAAGTTGGCATTCACAAGCAGGTTATAGCCATTGGCTGCGCCGAGAAATAGTTTGCTGGCAGCCACGTAGTAATCGACACCGCTACGATCTTTGGCACCTAACGATTTAGGGACTAAGTCATAATTTTCATTATATTTATATTGAGCGCCCACTGAAATCTGCGGCATCCAGCTATCCTGGTCATAAATGGCATCACCGATGAGGCGCAATTTAACACCTAGCGTATTCAAGCGAATTTCTTTGCCTGGCACGGTATCGCCTAGGCCAAATCTTGTTTGTGCTGCACTGACTTCCACACGGTTAACAAAGCCCAGTGAAATACCGGCTGAATTTAATTTGTAATCGGCTTTGGTTTCGGCATGAGTATAAAATGCCGAGCCACCGACTTGCTTGTCAGTACCGTAACCGCTAATCACTGCCCACGGCATTAAACCGCCACCGGCAGAACCTTCCACCTGCGTCACACCTCCTGTCGCAAGCAAGCGGTCACCTGCATGAACAGCCGGCGAAAGTGCACCTAGGGCAACCAAGGCTGACAGCACATATGAAATGGATGTAGTGTTAGTCATAATAAATGTCTTGTTTATTTAATGATTGATGCATTATCCGACATTGCGATAAATATCATTGTGAGAACAAACTGTGGAATATCGGCTTTTTTTCAAATTACTTTCGACAGCTCCACTGTAAGATGTGGTAATTGATCGAAAGAATAGGGAAAAAATCAATGCGTTATTATGTGATCGCGATGGCAATATTGATATGTGCAGGGTGTGTGGCGCAACCCAAGCCGGAAGCCACCTTGTTCCAGCGGATAGGCGGCTTGCCCATGTTGAGCAGGTTATCTAATCAAACCCTGGATATCGTCAGCAAAGACCCGCGTACCAGTCGCTCATTTGAGGGCGTGAAAATGAAAACCTTGAAAGAAAGTGTGACTAATTTTCTGTGTGTGAAAACCGGTGGCAATTGCGTGTATGAAGGTGAGACGATGAAGAAGTCTCATGCGGATTTGCACAACACGGTAGCCGAATTTGAGATTATGGTAGATGTTTTGCGTGAGCGCATGGATGCGAATGGCGTAGGCACTAGAGAAAAAAATGAGTTGCTGAGAATATTGGCACCGATGAAATATGATGTAGTAACCGATTAAGATGTAGTTTCAATTCAAAAGTGAAGGAAACACGCATGTTGACAGTAGTAATGCGTAAGCTGTGGGTGGTCAGCACAATGACTTTTTTTGGCATGGCCCATGCCGATGTTACAGTGATTGTTTTGAGTGCGTCGGGTAATCCGGTAGAGGATGCAGTAGTGGTTTTTTATGATGGTAAAACGCCCGCCAGCAACCCGAATGCCATGGGTAAAATTGTGCAAAAGAACAAAATGTTTAACCCAAAAGTGACCATTGTGCAAACTGGCACCAGCATTAATTTTCCTAACGAAGACAGCTTCAGGCACCATGTATATTCGTTCTCGCCAGCCAAGAAGTTTGAGCTAAAACTATATTCCGGCGTAGCGGCTGATCCCGTGTTATTTAACCAAGCCGGTTTGGTGACCTTAGGATGCAACATTCATGATTCTATGGTAGGGTACATCTACGTTGTAGATACACCATTCTTTGCGAAAACAGATGACAAGGGCAGGGCCGTCATTAAATTAAGCGATGGTCAATATTCTTACCAAGTATTATTGCCTGGGGTGAATAAACCGGTTGCCGAGCAAAAAGTTAAAATTGAGGGTGCTACAGAAGTTAAAGTGTCCATTCCATAAAATAAATCTGAATGATTAAATTCAAACATATTCGCTCACGAATAGCGTTTACATTTCTTTCCGTCGTTGTCGCTATCCAGCTTGCCGGTCTGATACCGCTCAAATACGCACTAGTTAAGCACGCAAATGAGCTTGCCGAAGAGCAGATTAACGTCGGCGAACGCGTGTTTGTTAACCTGCTGCAACACAATACCCAAAGCCTGAAACAAGCCACCCAAGTGCTGGCCGCTGACTATGCATTCCGCGATGCGGTAGCCAGCAACGATGCCGAAACCATAGAGTCAGCGCTGGAGAATTATCAGGGGCGTATACATGCGCAGATTGCTTTTTACATTAGCAATAGTGAAGACCTGGTGATTGGCACGGCCAATAGCGAAAAAGCCATGTTTGACCTGCAAGCCAGTGAAGATGCAAAACAGGCAATCCTGCATAACCAGAATGGCACCCTGCAGTTTGATATTGTTGAAGGTAAACCCTACCAGCTGATTACCGTGCCGGTCAAAGCGCCAGATGTGATCGGCTGGATTGTGATGGGCTTTGCTGTGGATGGCCGGCTGGCTGACCAGATCAAGCAACTGACGCATCTGGATGTGTCATTCCTGCAAAAAACCCGTGAACATGAATGGCAACTGATGAGTGGCACCGGTACCAACCGGCTTTCTAATGTGCTGGTTAAAACTGTCTCAGATATTTATCGCCAAAGATTATCACTGCACAAAGTCGATTTACAAGGCCAAACCTATCAACTCAAAATCCGTTCTTTGCACGAAACCAAAGATGAGGTGTTGCTGGTGGTGCTGCAAGGCTCTGTCGCTCCTTTCACGCGCGACCTGAACACCTTATTTCAAAACATGGTGGTCCTAACTTTTGTCGGCGTACTGATTTTTGCCGCCCTGATCTGGTATGTCTCTCGCAAGACCACGGAGCCGATTGCCGAGCTGGTTAAAAATGCAGACGAAATCGCCATGGGTAACTATGAAAAAGAAATCCATGTGAATAGCATTGATGAAGTCGGTTACCTGGGCAAAGCACTCAATAGCATGCGCGAAGCGGTGTTGCAGCGTACGCTGCGTATCCAGCGACTGGCGTTTAACGATGAGTTGACCGGTCTCTCGAACCGCCTGGCGTTAACCCAGGGGCTAAGCCAGTCAATTACCCGGCATGCAGAAACCCGGCAATCGCTGAGTGTGATTGTGATTAATATCCACCGTTTCAAGCCTATCAATAAAACCCTGGGCAGGGATTTTGGTGATGATTTATTGCGCCATGTCGGTCAGGTGTTGAAACAAAATGTACTTTCCGGGGAGGATGTCGTCGCTCGTCTGGATGCAGATGAATTTGCCGTGATGCTGCAACACACCGATCAGGCCAAAGCGACCAAATATGCCGAAAAAGTTAACCGTATTTTCGATACGCCGGTCAATGTACAAGGTCAGGCGATCGATGTGCGTATCGCCATGGGGATTGCGCTTTACCCGGAGCATGGCGTCAGTGAAGAAGAGTTACTCAACCATGCGGAAACGGCCTTGCATGAATCCAAAGTCAAGAAGGCAGACTGGATTGTATACAACACCGCGCTGGAGATTGACCAATCGGAAACCTTGACCCTGATTTCAGACTTGAAAGAAGCTATCCAGAAAGATCAGTTATTGCTGTATATCCAGCCGAAAATTGATGTCAAAACGCGTAAGACCCTGGGTGGCGAAGCTTTGATCCGCTGGGTACATCCCGAAAAAGGCATGATTTTCCCTGACCAGTTTATTCCGTTTGCTGAACAGACTGGCATTATCAGTGAGATTACCAACTGGATGCTGCAGCGTGCCTGCCAAGTGTTAGCTGATTATCGTAGCCAGGGTTTGTACATGACTCTGGCAGTGAATTTATCTACCCGTGATCTCAACAATATGGAACTGCCTCAGCAGATTGAAGCTTTGCTAAAGACGCATAGGCTGGATGCAAAAGCCCTTAAACTGGAGATCACGGAGGGCAGTCTGATGCAGGACCCGGAGCGTGCTGAAACCGTGGTAAGGAAACTGGCATCGATGGGCTTGCACCTGGCGATTGATGATTTTGGTACAGGATATTCATCATTAGCCTACCTGAGGCAATTACCTGTGCAAGAGCTTAAAATTGACCGTTCGTTTGTCATGTTCATGGATAAAAACGCCAGTGATGCCAGTATTGTGAAATCAACCATCGACCTGGCACATAACCTGGGGCTCACAGTAGTCGCAGAGGGCATCGAGAACGAAGAGGTGCTTGGTCAGCTATCCAAACTCGGCTGTAATGAAGGCCAGGGATATTTTATCGGCAAGCCCATGCCGGAAAAAGATTTCTCAATCTGGCTCGAACGCTGGGAAAGCCAGAACGAGATTGATATCGATATTGGTGATGACCTGTCATTTGCCATCAATCCGCTGGACGGATTTAATTCTCCCACCTGACAGCGATAACTTTCGCTAATCATTGCTATAAAAACATTCAACTTCCCTTAGTGGCTGGTTGGTTTTACCATGCTTTTCATATACTTAATAAAGGAGATTGAAATGAGCAAAATCAGAATGCACAAAAAAGGCAATTTTATGATCCAGACCTTGTTGGATTATTTCAGAAAATAATTTTTATTTTTATTGCCATTTAATAGCGCGCTATTTATAATCTTTTTTATGAGTAGCACAACAGCAAGCAAAACACCCATTTTAAACGAGCAGTTATGCTTTGCTGTGTATTCCTTATCGCTGGCAATCAACAAGGCTTACCGGCCTTTACTGAAAAAATTGGGGCTCACTTATTCGCAATATCTGGTAATGCTGGTGTTGTGGGAAAGTGACCAGCGCACAGTGAGCGACATTGGCGAACAGCTGTTTCTGGATTCGGCAACCTTGACGCCTTTGTTAAAGCGGCTGGAATCCGCCGAATTGTTACAAAGAGTGCGTTCTAGTAAAGATGAGCGACAGGTGATTATTTGCCTGACTGATAGCGGACGCAGTTTGCGTGAGCAGGCATCCAACATTATGGATGAGATGCTATGCGCTATGGGTTGCCCGGTTGAAGAGCTCATGTCGCTGCGCGACAGAATGAAGGTGTTACGTAACCATTTGATACAGCACGCGGGCTAGAAGAAATTTTTTCGTAGTGGGGGTTGTTTTACATTTTTTTTGGCATAAATATAGCGCACTATTTAATTTTGCATTACTTGTTTTACAGTGTTAATTTTTACTTATCTACAGATTGAAAGGACATCATCATGAAAATAAAAATACTTATCAGCGTGTTATCAGCAGCTTCAATTATCACTGCAATGCCAGCCATGGCAGAGGAAAAACCGGTGACCGAGCAATTGGTCGATACCTTAACCACCCTTTCGGGTGGACCACATGCCGGATTCCGCTCTAACCATGCCAAAGGCGTGATGCTGGAAGGCACTTTCCAGCCATCTGCACAGGCCGCCAGTATCAGCAAAGCCGCGCATTTACAGAAAGCCGACAGCCCGGTGCTGGTGCGTTTCTCTGATGCGACTGGTGTACCTAATATCCCGGATGCCAATGGCAATGCCTTCCCCAAAGGGATCGCTATCCGTTTTCAACTGCCTGATGGCTTGAGCACAGATATTGTCAGTATCTCGGTGAATAATTTTCCCGCGGCGACGCCAGAAGACTTTTTAGGCTTGCTCAATGCCGTGCGCGATTCGCAAAATAGCACCGCTAAACCAAGTCCTGTAGAACAGTTTTTAGGCTCACATCCGGCAGCTTTGAAATTTGTGACCACACCCAAGCCAGCGCCGGTCAGCTTTGCAACACAGCCATTTTTTGGCGTGAATGCTTTTAAATTTACCAACGCGGCTGGCCAAAGTGTTTATGGCCGTTACCAGATTATCCCGGTGGCAGGTGCGCAATATTTAACCAAGGAAGCAGCAGATGCCGCGGCGCCGGATTACCTGATGACAGATATCGGCGAACGTGTGAAAGCAAACGCCGTGCAATACAAGCTGCTGCTGCAAATTGCGGATAAAGGGGATGAAGTTAACAATGCGACGGTTCAATGGCCCGAAAGCCGCAAGATCGTTGAATTAGGCACTTTGACCCTGAAATCTCTGGTTGCGGATAGCAAGGCAAAAGAGAAAACACTGATGTTTAATCCACTCCAATTGACAGAAGGGATTGAAGCTAGCCAGGATCCTATCCTGCTGGCCCGTCCGACTTCTTATGCAGTAAGCTTTGGCAGGAGACTGGGTAAATAAAGCCTGGTTTGATTAGAAATGAAAAGGCCCCGGTTGATCGCATCAGCCGGGGCCTTTTATTTAAGCACTCACAAACGTAGTCGCTTTGCCATTAATACAGTAGCGTAAGCCACTTTCCGTTTTGCCATCGGGAAACACATGTCCCAGATGTGCGTCGCAAACATTACATTTCACTTCGATGCGGTGCATGCCGTGGCTGCCATCTTCGATGTAAGCAATCGCATTGGGTGTCAGCGGCTGGTCAAACGATGGCCAACCTGAGGAAGATTCAAACTTTTGTCCTGAATCGAACAACTCTTGCTCGCAACAGGCACAGGCATAACGTCCTGGCGTGAAAGCTTCACACATTTCTGAAGAAAAAGGGCGTTCGGTAGCACTCAGGCGGGCGATGGTGAAGACATCTTCATCCAGTATTGCACGCCATTCATCCACTGATTTACGCACTCTGTAATTTGGCTCAGGATTGCCTTCTCTGGCAAACTTGAGTACATCTTTCCATTTCAACATCATCATTTACTCACTGACGGTTATGAAGGTGACAGGTAACAAAAAAGCGCTTAAACCCGCTGTAATTCCATGCTTATTTTAGCAATGTAATTAAGCAGCTTGCCGATACACTTTAATCATCGAGTATATCATCACAACAATAGTTCGATTCGCGGGAGAAACCATTTGATCGTCAGACCCAGGCCCCATTTGCTTGAACTGTTTTTTATTATCAAGGGTTCAATCGTGCTGCGTATCATGCCACTGCTGATATTTGTCGCTACGCTCTCTACCCTTATTGTCGCTGTGTATACCTACGAGCCGGGCTGGCTGCCCAAGTTCGATGGCGGGCCGTTTGCCTTGCTGGGCATTACCTTGTCCATTTTTCTGGCGTTCAGGAACAATGCCTGTTACGAACGCTGGTGGGAGGCGAGAAAAATCTGGGGCGAATTTGTACTGACTTCGCGCAGCCTCGCCCGCTTGAGCCAGATACTGAATACGAATGAAGCAGCCGACCAATCGCCGCGCAGAATTTTACTGCAAGGTAATATTGCCTATGCACAAGCGTTGCTGGTACAACTCAGGCCGACCAATTCCGCGTACAAAATTCAAACCTACCTCACCGAGCCGGTATTCAAGGAATATAAAAACAGCAGAAATCCACCCGAGTCGATTCTGCGGGCGATGGAATCTGTGCTGATTCAGGCATTACATAGCCACCGCATAGACACTATCCAGTTCAACATGCTGGATGAGCTGGTGCAAAAACTGGCGTTGGTACAGGCTTCGTGCGAGCGTATTCAAAATACGCCAATCCCGTTTGGCTATACCTTGCTGCTGCACAGAACGGCCTACACATTCTGCTTTTTGTTACCGTTTTGTTTTGCCAACACGCTGGGCTGGGCGACTCCTTTCGTTACTGCGCTGGCTGCCTATACTTTTTTTGGCCTGGATGCCTTGGGTAACGAACTCGAAGAGCCATTTGGCATGGGCGCCAATGCTTTACCGATCAGTGCGCTGGCAGATGTGATTGAGATTGAAACCAAAGAAGCATTGGGTGATAAAGAGATTCCGCCGTTACCTGTGCCGAAAGAATTCTTGCTGATGTAATCACTGTATGCTTCAGCGCGATTGAGAAACATCTGTACCAATGTTTATCTTTTGTAGCGCGAATATTGAAGGTCGCTAGTTTCAATCGCTGGTTTATCTTGGGCAATCAGGTCAGCCAGTACTTTGCCAGAACCGCAAGCCATGGTCCAACCTAAGGTGCCATGCCCGGTGTTCAACCAAACGTTTGGATACATGCTATTTGCCTGGCCGATAATCGGCGTGCCATCCGGTGTCATCGGGCGCAAGCCTGTCCAGAAACTGGCTTGAGAGACATCACCGGCTTGAGGGAATAATCCACTCAACACTTTTTCCAGTGTTAAACGGCGACGCGGATTCAGCGTCAAGTCAAAGCCTGCCAATTCGGCCATGCCGCCCACACGTATACGTTGGTCAAAGCGGGTGATGGCAACTTTGTAGGTTTCATCCATCACCGTGGAAACAGGCGCGGCATCACTATTAATAATCGGCACGGTCAGCGAATAGCCTTTCACCGGGTAGACCGGCAAGTTTAAGCCCAGGCTTAGCATCAGCTCGCGCGAGTAACTACCGAGGGCGATCACATAGTGATCTGCATCCAAATTCTCGATTCCGTGGGTTGTTTTAATTTCAACACCTGACAATAGATTTTGCTGGGTGATCAGGCGATTGATAGTGGCTTCCTGCCTGAATTTGACCCCCATGGTCTGTGCAAGCGCGGCCAAGCGGGTGGTAAACAATTGGCAATCACCGGTCTCATCATCCGGTAAATGCAGGCCGCCTAATAGTTGGTCTTTCACATGAATTAAAGCAGGCTCAATCAGCGCGCAGCCATCAGGGTCCACATGTTGAAAAGGCACGCCCATTTCACTGAGCACCGCAATATCTTTGAATTCAACATCAAGCTGTTTTTGGGTTCGAAAAACTTGCAAGGTCCCCCGGCTGCGCTGCTCATACTGGATGCCAGTGTCAGCACGCAACTCACGCAGGCAATCACGGCTATATTCCGCCAGTCGTACCATACGTGATTTGTTCAGGGTGTAGCGTTCAAGTGAGCAGTTTTTGAGAAACTGGGACATCCATTGCAATTGCCACCGGCTTAAGTCCGGACGGATGGAGAGCGGCGCATAGCGCTGAAACAACCATTGAAATGCTTTTAGCGGCACACCGGGGCCAGCCCATGGCGCAGAATAACCGGGTGAAATCTGCCCGGCATTCGCAAAACTCGTTTCCAGGCCGACTGCCGGCTGCCGATCAACAACGGTGACATCAAAGCCTTTCAATGCCAGGTAATAGGCGCTTGTCACGCCAATCACACCGGAACCTAGCACTAACACTCGCATTGATGACACTCCTGAAGCAGCAATCGATGATATAAAGCATTTTTAAACTGTTAAACCATATTATCAAAATTGATAGGAAAAGCCTGGTTTAAGAAGAGGAATATTGAACTGATTAATTAAAAAATTAATCTTTAAGCATTGCAGGCGGGATGTTGGTGACTTGCGACCTGCACGGAGGCTTGTTTGCTCGTCAATGGTGACGTAATTTTTGAAATAAGTATTTTGATCAGGTGAGGCTTGCTGGTAAAGGGTAATAAGCGTCCGGACCGCCAGTGAATTCAGATGACTTTAATTGACGACCATTTTCTCTAACGCCTCCACCATTACTTGCGCGGGGTCACAAGGCTCTGCCCATTCCCTGGATTGTGCCGCAATTTCCACCATACCGGTCGGGCTGGTGACATTCACTTCCGTTAAATAATCACCAATCACATCCAGCCCGACTAAAAACAGACCGTGTTGTTGGAGGGTTTTACCAACGGTTTCGGCGATCTCCAAGTCACGAGCACTTAATGGTTGTGCGACGCCTTTACCGCCGGCAGCGAGGTTGCCACGGGTTTCGCCGGCTTTGGGGATACGGGCAAGTGCATATGGTAGAGGCTCGCCATTGATGATCAGGATACGTTTATCGCCTTTGACTATCTCCGGGATGTAACGCTGCACCATGATGGTCTGGGTTTGAAATTGGGTAAGTGTTTCCAGGATGGCGAAAATATTTGGGTCGTCTTTACGCAAACGAAAAATACCGCTGCCACCCATGCCATCCAGCGGTTTGACAATGATATCGTCATGCTCGGCCAGAAAAGCCAGTATCTTTTCCCGCTGGCTGGTGACGATAAAAGGCGGTGCAAATTGCGGAAAGCGGGCTACGGATAGCTTCTCGTTCCAGCCGCGTATGGATGCGGGGTCATTGATGATGCGTGCACCTTGTTGCTGGGCGAATTCCAGCAAATAGGTGCTATATAAATATTCGTTATCGAACGGTGGGTCTTTGCGCATCAATACGGCATCAAAAGCAGTCGGCATATACGTGTTTTTCTCGCCGACTACCCAGCCACTACCCTCAAATGCAAACGGCTGCGCATCCACCAGTGAAACTTCACGCTGCAAGTGCCAGTCCTGTTGTTCACATACCCATAGCTCGTGCCCACGCGCATGCGCGGCACGCATGATGGCGAGACTGGTGTCTTTATAAACGGTTAGTTTATGCAGCGGGTCGAGGATAAACAGCAGTTTCATCATGCACCTTCGAGTCGTTTATGCGGTCAGTGGTCATTTTCCTGCAGTTCCATTCCGGCGGCCAGCAGTGCCAGGCGCGCCACTACGCCATAGGCATAAAAGCGGTTAGGCGGTGCATCTGGGGCGTCGGAACAGTCGGGCAGGGTACAGGGCTTTTCAAATGCCAGTGGCACAAACTGCATGCCGGGAGCATTTAGGTTTTCATCCACGCCGCGGCTGGTGTGCACGCGGTAAAAGCCGCCGACCACAAAGTGATCCATCATATAGACCACGGGTTCCGCCACCGCATCATTGATGTTCTCAAAGGTATATACGCCTTCCTGTATCATCACTTCAGAGACTTCCATGCCTTCTTTGATGACTGACATTTTGTTGCGCGTTTTGCGGTTGAGGTCACGCACTTCGTCGGCAGATTTCACACTCATGATACCCATACCATAAGTGCCGGCATCGGCTTTTACAATCACAAACGGGGCATGGGTAATGCCGTATTCGTCATATTTAGCCTGGATTTTCTTGAGCATGGCATCGACTTTTTCAGCCAGTTGGTCTTCACCGACGCGCTGATGGAAATCAATGCCGCTGGCGGTGTCAAAATAAGGGTTTAGCTGCCACGGGTCGACATCCAGCAGCTTGGCAAAGTTGGCTACCACTTTGTCATAAGCGGCAAAATGTTGCGATTTGCGGCGGGTAAACCAGCCGGCATGTAAAGGTGGAATTAAAGTCTGCTCCAGGTTTTGCAGCATATCCGGTACGCCACCTGATAAATCATTATTGAGCAGGATGGCACAGCTATCGAATGCCGGATAATCGATACCTTCAAAAGAAGCAGCATTGAGTTTGAGGCGATTTTTTTCGCGTACCAGCGGTTCCAGAATCAAAGGCAGGCCATCGTGGGTTTCCAGCCTGGTCACTTCAGTGATCTCGGGTGACAGGCTGCCAACGCGCACCTCCATACCCGCCGATTTCAGAATATGACACAGTTCAACAACGTTGCGCAGATAGTAAGTGTTACGGGTATGGTTTTCCGGGATCAGCAACAATCTGCGTGCATCCGGGCAGACTTTCTCCACCGCAACCTGAGCGGCATGTACCGATAAACTAAGAAATTCCGGGTTCAGGTTATTGAATCCGCCTGGAAACAAATTGGTATCTACCGGTGCGAGTTTGAAGCCCGAATTACGCAGATCCACACTGGCATAAAATGGCGCGGCAACTTCCTGCCACTGAGTACGAAACCAGTGTTCGATATCCGGCATGGCTTGTAAAATGCGTTTTTCCAGACTGTCCAACGGACCGCTTAAGGCGGTGGTTAAATGGGGAACCATATCTTGCTCCTGTACGTATCTTCTTAGGCTGGGTTTTTCAAGGATGAGGGCCAGCGGGCTTTTAATTTATGCTTCCTGGGCGATGACTGCATGTGCCTGCTGGTCTGCATGATAGCTGCTGCGTACCATCGGACCGCTGGCAGCATTATCAAACCCCATGCTGTCTGCCTGCTCTTTAAACCAGGCAAACGTATCAGGTGTCACATAACGCAGCACGGGCAGGTGATGCACGCTTGGTTGCAGATATTGCCCCAGGGTTAGCATGCTGACATTGTGCGCACGCAGGTCACGCATCACTTCCAGAATTTCTTCATCAGTTTCACCCAGGCCCAGCATGAGGCCGGATTTGGCCGGCACATGCGGATACATCTCGCTGAACTGCTTGAGCAGGTTGAGTGAGTGCTGGTAATCAGACCCGGGGCGAGCTTGTTTATATAAGCGCGGCACCGTTTCCAGATTGTGATTCATCACATCCGGCGGCGCTTCACGCAGGATTTTCAGAGACACATCCAGGCGGCCACGGAAGTCCGGTACCAGGATTTCAATTTTGATGTGTGGGGATTGGGCACGGATCGCGCGTATGCAATCGACAAAATGCTGCGCACCGCCATCGGGCAAATCATCGCGGTCTACCGAAGTGACCACGACATAACGCAGTTTCATCTGTGCAATGGTACGCGCCAGGTTTTCCGGTTCATTCGGGTCAGGCGGCAGGGGTTTGCCGTGTGCCACATCGCAAAACGGGCAGCGGCGGGTGCAGATATCACCCAGGATCATAAAAGTGGCGGTGCCGCCACTAAAGCATTCGCCTATGTTCGGGCAACTGGCTTCTTCACAGACGGTGTGCAGGTTGTTGTCACGCAAAACCTGTTTGATTTCCTGGAAGCGCGCTGAATCCGGCACTTTCATGCGTATCCACTCCGGCTTGCGCAATACCGGCATGGGCACGATTTTTATCGGGATACGTGAGGTTTTCGCGGCGTCAATTTCTTTGACACCCGCCACTTTTTTCGCCGGGCGTTCAGTTTGGCATTTATCTGACATGCGCCAGTTTCTCTTTCAGTGTTTGAGTTAACGCTGCGGCAATCTCAGCCATGGCTAACGGAATCTGTAATTCTTTGGTTTGTGTCATTTGCATGCCGGCATAACCGCAGGGGTCTATGTCGGCAAACGGCTGCAAATCCATATCAATATTCAAGCTTAAGCCATGATAACAGCACTGATTTTTAAGGCGTAGCCCTAACGACGCTATTTTTTTACCGGACACATAAACGCCTGGCGCATCAGGACGTGCTTCAGCAGTCACGCCATGGACGGCCAGGAATTCTATCAGGCTGTTTTCCAAGATGGAGACAAGTTGCCGCACATTCAAGTGGCTACGTGCGAGGTCTATCAGGCAATAAATAATTAACTGGCCTGGGCCGTGATAAGTGATTTTGCCGCCACGGTCTACATTTACGACGGGGATATCGTTATCAGGCAATCTAACCCCGCGCCGATTAAGGCCCAGCGTATAAACCGGCGGGTGTTCAGTTACCCACAACTGGTCAGCAGAGCTGCTATTGCGTTGCGCGGTGTAAGCCTGCATTTCGGCCAGGGTGACTGCATAGTCAGTCAGGCCCAGCTGGCGAATTTCCAGAGCAGGCATGTGATTTTGAAAGGGTGACTAAAGCACGACCTTGACCATCGGGTGCGAGGTCAGGCTGCGATAGATATCATCCAGTTGCGGTTTGGAGGTGACGTACACCATGCAAGTCAGGCTCAGGTATTTGCCCGCGCTGCTGCCGCGCATCTCGATTAAATGGGCACCAAACTCAGGCAGGTGCCGCTGTATGGTTTTGGTCACTTCACTGGTGAAGTCATCATGTGTTTCACCCATGACTTTGATCGGAAAGTCACAGGGAAACTCAATCAGGGTCTCTTCTGCTACAGGCGTTTGTTCAGAAGATGGTTTATCTGGTTCGCTCATACGGTCACCTGTTGAAACATGTTATTGCAAATACAAACGCACTTGGTCAATCATGCGTGAAAAGATATTGCTGGCTTCTACCGCCTGCATGGTCACCAATGGCACACTGTGGACGACTTTTCCGTTCAAGGTAAACTCGATTTTACCTACTGCTTGCTGGGCTTTCAGTGGCGCTTCCAGCGGCTTGGCAATCCGTACGTTGGCTTTCATATTGGCATATTCGCCTTGTGGCAAAGTCAGGTAAACAGGCTTGGCAACTGTCAAATCGACTTCGCTTTCAGTTCCTTTCCAGACTTTTTGACGGGTGATGGCTTTAGCGGCCGGGTAGATCAGTTTGGATTCAAAGAAACGGAAGCCGAAGTTCAGCAGCTTCTGGCTTTCGGCGGCACGTACATTGTCTGAAGTCGTGCCCAAAACGACAGAAATCAGGCGGAAATCATCGCGTTTGGCAGAAGAAATCAGGCAGTAACCCGCAGATTCGGTGTGGCCGGTTTTCATGCCATCGACAGTCGGGTCTAGGAACAGCAAGCGGTTACGATTAGGCTGGGTAATCTTGTTATAGGTGTAAGATTTTTGTGAGTATAAGCGCGCGTAATCTTGAGGGAAGTCTCGGATCAAGGCATTGGCCAGGATCGACAAATCACGCGCTGTGGTGGTATGGGTAGGGTCAGGCAAGCCGGTTGAGTTAATGAAATGGCTGTTTTTCATGCCCAATGCCACGGCTTTTTTATTCATCAGTGTGGCAAATAACTCTTCACTACCGGCAATCCCTTCAGCCAGCGTAATGGCAGCATCGTTACCGGATTGGATAATCAGGCCATGCAGCAGCTCATCGACTGTCACCGTCATGGTGGTGTCGATAAACATTTTGGACCCTTCGACCTTCCAGGCTTTATGGCTTACCGGCAATGTTTGTGTCAGTGACAAGCGCTTTTGCTTGACTGCTTCAAAAGCCAAGTAGGCTGTCATTACCTTGGTCAGCGATGCTGGTTCTACCGGCATATCCGGGTTATTGGCCGCCAACAATCCACCTGTATTGGCATCGCGCAATACAAAGGCTTTGGCAGCCAGTGTCGGCGACGGCACATTGAGGGTAATGGCTTCAGCGGCCAGCGTAATGAATGGGAGTGAAAATAGAACAGCAATACAAGAGCGCCACATGGTTAGTCACTTAACGAGATAAACAGTCAATGAGAAAAACCCCTTACGGGATACAAACTTCACGCAGAAAAACTTCTCGTGAAAAAACAATTACCGGGAAAAAATAAGTGCAGGTAACTGCAATTGGTCACGCATCTGACTGGCCGCCTGTGCTGCCAATGCGTGATCTGGATACGGTCCCAGTACGACCTGGAACAGCTTGCCATTATACACTTTGTTGAGCAGGGTTTGTGTCTCGGGGATGGCGGTGAAGATGCGCTTCTGCAATCGGTCGGCATTTTCTTCCTGGCCAAAAGCGCCAACCTGGATGTAAATACCATTGGCTTCCAGTCCGTTTGCAGGAATGTTTGCAGCGGAGGTATTTGCTGTAGAAGGTGTGCTTGCCGGTGAAGGCACGCTTGCCGGTGAAGCGCCTGCTGATACCGGCTGGATGATCTGCCTGGTCACTTGAACGGTTTCAGTAGATGGCTGCAAGGGTTCGGGTGTCTGCTGTGTCGTATCTATCAGGGTCACTTCTACCTGGCTGGAACCATGCTGGATAATATCCAGCTGTTTTGCTGCGGCATAAGACAGATCAATTACCCGCGGACGCCCGAACGGCCCGCGGTCATTGACCCTGACAATGACCGACTTGCGGTTACTGAGATTGGTTACGCGCACATAGCTGGGAATAGGCAGGGTTTTATGTGCGGCAGAGAGTTTGAACATATCATAGACTTCACCGCTGGCGGTTTTGCGGCCATGAAATTTTTTGCCATACCATGAAGCGTGGCCGGTCTGGGTAAAAGGCGTGGCGATAGCTGACATCGGTGTAATGGTCTCGCCATTGACGATATAAGGCTTGGTCGTGGATTTGACGATAGGGTCCAGCCTGGGCGTCACTGACGTTTCCAACGGCGTGTTCGGGTCTATGCCATCGGTAGCATTGCCTTCAAATTCCGGTTTTGGGTCAATGTTGATGATGCGCGGACCCATGACAGGCGGGGCAGAAGGTGAAGACGCCATGGGAGGTGTGGCGCGTGGTCTTTCTGCGGGTGTCGATTTGCTGGTTGGTGGCTGAGACGGAGATGTCTGGCGTGGTGGCATACTGCTGTTACAGGCAGCCAGCAGGCTGCTTAGCAACGCAATCGCTATCAGTTTTGAATTAAAAGACATCTTGTCCTCACAAAGTACACTAGTCGGTGGCAACCAGTCGTTTATGCGATTGCACACTCATTAGCAAGCCCAGGCTCAGGCCCAGGGTCAACAAAGAAGTACCGCCATAACTGACCAATGGCAACGGAATGCCCACCACCGGTAAAATGCCGCTGACCATGCCCATATTCACAAAACAATAAGTGAAGAAGGTGGCGGCAATACTGCCTGCCAGCAAGCGTGAAAAAGTATTTTTGGCTTGCGAGGCAATAATAAAAGCGCGGCCAATGATAATGGTGAACAGCAGTAACAACAGGCAGCAGCCGACCAGGCCAAATTCTTCAGCGAATACGGCAAAAATAAAGTCGGTGGTGCGTTCAGGTACAAAGTCCAGTTGTGATTGGGTGCCATTCAGCCAACCTTTGCCGGTCATCCCACCGGAACCAATCGCAATGGTGGCCTGGATAATATGGTAGCCCGCACCCAATGGATCCTGGCTCGGGTCGACCAGGATTTCAACCCTGCGCCGTTGATAGTCGTGCAGCATAGACCACAAAATCGGCAAGGCAGCACCAAAGGCAATCGCGCTACCGAAGATAAATTTCCAGCTCAGGCCAGCCAGGAAAATTACAAAAAATCCGGAAGCAAATACCAGGGTGGCAGTACCCAGATCAGGCTGCTTTGCAATCAATAGTACCGGCACCAGCAGAATCACCCCGGCGACTAAGTAATCGCCGGTACGCAACATACTTTCGCGTTTGGAAAAATACCAGGACAACATGATGGGCACGGCCAGCTTCATCAGTTCTGAAGGCTGGATTTTGGTCACACCCAGGTTTAACCAGCGCCGCGCACCATGGCTGATGTCACCTATCAAGGCGACAGCCAGCAGCAGTGTCAGACCAAACAAATACACCGGCAGCGCAATGCGCTCAATGAATTGCGGTTGTGTATTGGCTACCAGCAGCATGACGCCCATCATGATCATGATATTCACGATTTGCGCGTTCACTTTGGTCAGCGCCTGGCCAGATGCGCTATACAGCACCATCAATGCCACCACCAGCACCATCAGAACAGTGGCGAGCAGGACAGAGTCTACATGCCGTATAAAGCGGACGATCAATTGCCTAATCATGTGGCTCCTCTTCTACTTCTGGCGCATTGGTAATGGTGACTTCCGGCACTGCTGCAGCGGCCGGGTCAACCGGTACTTTGCCAAGTAAATAATAATCCATCACCTTGCGCGCAATCGGGCCGGCTGTTGAGCCACCATGGCTACCGTTTTCTACAATCACGGCGACTGCGATTTTCGGGTCTTCGGCAGGCGCATACGAAATAAACCAGGCGTGGTCGCGGTGCCGTTCGTTAATCAGTTTTTCGTTATATTTCTCGTTTTGTTTGATACCGACCACTTGTGCGGTACCGGTTTTGGCCGCGATTAAATAACCTGCATTGGTACCAATCGCAGCGGCAGTGCCGCCTGGCTGGGTTACATCCATCATGCCCAGCTTGACGATTTCCAGATTATTGGCGCTCAAATTCAACTGGTCGGCAATTGCATGCGGCAATAAGCTGACCTGGTTGGTTTTCGAGTTAACGATGGCATTTACCAGATGCGGCCGGATAGATTTGCCACTGTTGGCTAGCATGGCAGTGGCATGCGCGAGTTGCATAGGTGTCACCAAGGTATACCCTTGCCCGATACCAACAATCACGGTTTCACCCATATACCACGGTTGTTTAAAGCGTTTCTTCTTCCAGGCTGGTGTGGGCAGTAATCCTGACAATTCGCCTTGGATATCGATATTGGTTTTTTCGCCAAACCCAAAATGGCGTACAAAATCGGTCAGGCGGTCTATGCCCAGTTCCATCGCCAACCCGTAGAAAAAGGTATCACAGGAAACGGTAATTGCCCGGCGCATATCGACCGCGCCATGACCGGAAGGCTTCCAGTCGCGGTAACGGTGACGGCTATTTGGCAACATGAAATAGCCAGGGTCGCTGATGGCAAAAGGCGGCTGGCGCTTGCCGGACTCTAACCCCGCCAGCGCCACAAATGGTTTAAAAGTCGAGCCTGGCGGGTAAATGCCTTTCAGGCTGCGGTTGATCAATGGTTTATCCAGTGAATTATTCAGCAGGTTCCAGTTGTCGTAATCAATACCATCCACAAACAGGTTGGCATCAAATGACGGCATACTTGCCATCGCCAGCACTTCGCCGGTTTTAGGTTGAATGGCAACCAATGCGCCACGCCTGCCGGCAAATTCATGCTCGGCGATTTCCTGCAATTTGGCGTCCATTGATAGCACAATATTGTTACCAGACGTTGGCGATGCGCTGGAAAGCACCCGAACTGCGCGCCCATCCGCGTCAATCTCTACTTGCTGGAAACCGGTGATACCATGCAATTGCTCTTCATAAGCCTGCTCAACACCGGCCTTGCCGATATGCTCGGTGCCTTTGTAATTGGAAAGCTGGTTATTTTCTTTGAGTTGCTTGAGGTCATTCTCGTTGATGCGGCTAATATAGCCAATCGCATGCGTACCCAGTGTGCCATAAGGATAGTGCCTGAACAGTCGTGATTTTAATTCTACGCCCGGAAAACGGAAGCGGTTTACCGCAAATTTGGCCGCTTCATACTCGTTCAGGTGGGTACGAATCGGGATACTCTCAAAGGTATGGCTTTGGCTACGCAATTTCTTAAATCGCTTGAGGTCGATTGGCGAGACTTCTACCAGCTGGCCTAACTCTTCAATGGTGTCCTGCAAGTCGTCGGTTTTGGAGGGCGTGATTTCCAGCGTATACACAAAAAAGTTATGCGCCAGGATAATACCGTTACGGTCAGAAATCAGGCCGCGGTTAGGCGTGATTGGCACAATCGAGATGCGGTTGTTTTCTGCCAGCGTCTGGTAATAGTCGTAGCGGTAGACCTGTAAAAAATAAAAACGGCCTGCTAAAGCAGAAAAAGCGGCAATGACCGCTAATACCAGGAAAACCAGGCGAACCCGGAACTTGTGCTGTTCGTTCTGGTGGTTCTTGAGTTCGGTGCTGTACCCCATGCGCTTATAACTTTTTCGGGCGCGATAATTCGCCAAACCACACAATCATGATTTGCCAGAGGATCAGGTCGGAAATGATCGGCAAGCCATAGGTCCAGTCAGGCATCTCGCTACCGGCAAAAAGCTTCAGCAGCATAATCAATATGCGTTGCATGCCGAACAGGAAGATCAGGTATAGATGCAACTGCCAGCGGTTGAACAGCACCAGGCGGCGTTGGTAAATCAAACCAAGAAAAGCAGTAATCGAAAATGTCAGTGCGTGCTGGCCGAGCAGGCTGCCGGTAGCCAGGTCTACCAGTAACCCTGCAAACCATACCCAGCCGATATTGCAGTGATAGGGCGCCTGCAGCAGCCAGTAAAGCGCAATCACCAGCAGGAAGTCAGGGCGGATAATCACTCCGGAGTTTGACCATGGATATAACTGGAACACCAAGCCAACCAGCAAGGTAAAAAAGAAGGTGCTGAATTTTACCGGTTTCATGGACGCTCCGGTGCAGTTGGCGCTTGGCTGTTAGGTGGTGATGTGCTGTTAGGCGTGGCAGTATTAGTGCTGCCATTATTTGTCTGCGTGCTGGCTGGCGGCGTTATCGCATTCACGGCAGCGGGGTCAGTGTCTGTGGAGTCCAAACTAGGCAGTTCGGTGACTGGATGCGGATCTACCGCCGCATTATTTTTTTGCAGTACATCGACCACCGATTGATCGAGATGTTGCGCATTATTGCGCGGCAATACCGGCTTGTTGTCTGTCACCGGATTAATTGCCGGTGACTCAGGGATTTTCAGAATCAGCACATGTTTATGGTTGTTGACGCCGGCAATCGGGCGGCTGACGATTTTGGCAAACGGTGAATCCTGGCTTTGTTTAATCTGTGTCACTACCGCCACGGCCAAGCCGGCTGGATATACACCATCAATGCCTGAGGTGACCAGTTTATCGCCGACTTTAATATCCACGCTGGTTGGCAGGTAAGGGATATCCAGCGTGTTGCGCTTGCCTTCGCCGAAAGCAATCGCGCGCAATTGATTGCGTTCAATCTGTATAGGGATGGACAGTTTTTTATCGGTAATCAGCGTGACTTCACTGGTGAACGGGTAAACCCGGGTGATCTGGCCAACCACGCCTTGCTCGTCCACCACTGCTTGTCCAGGTGTGATGTCGTGACGGCTGCCACGGTTGAGTGTGATGATATTGCTGAACGGGTCGCGTCCCATATGCATCACTTCACCCAGTGTCGCTTTAGGGATGATAGGCGCATCACCTGACAGCAGTGTGCGTAAGTGCACATTTTCTGCATCCACGGTCGCCAGGCGCTGTAGCGCTGCGTTATCAATCAAACCTTGTTGCTTGAGCTTGAAGTTTTCCTGGATCAATTGGTTATGCGAGGTAAAGTAGGTATTAATGTTGCGACCCCACTCATTCGGGGCGCTGGCGACAATTTCCAGCGGATGCAGGGCGGCGCTAAACCATTGCCGCACCTGGCTCAAATAGTCAAAACGTGCATCGATGGCCATCATGACCAGAGACAATGCGCAAAAAAACATCAGGCGTGAAAAAGGCCGCGGCCCCTGGATAAAAAAGGCCGGGGATTCGTGCGGATCAAGCTGTTGGTGTATGCCTTTGAGCATAATGAGGGTATCGCCAGCCGGGCCTTACATTACTCACTGGCAAACACATTGCCCAATTTATCCATTTCTTCCAATGCACGGCCACAACCACGGGCCACACAAGTCAATGGGTCTTCAGCAACGATGACCGGCAAGCCGGTTTCTTCCACCAGCAAACGATCCAGGTCACGCAGTAACGCGCCACCACCGGTCAGTACCATGCCTTTTTCAGCAATATCGGCACCCAGTTCTGGTGGCGTTTGTTCCAGTGCGGATTTCACTGCACCGACGATAGAGTTCAGAGGCTCGGTAAGTGCTTCCAGGATTTCGTTGCTTGAAATCGTGAATTTACGTGGCAGGCCTTCCGCCAGGTTGCGACCGGTGACTTCCATTTCCAGCACTTCAGAACCCGGGAAAGCGGAGCCGATTCTTTTCTTGATTGCTTCGGCGGTAGGTTCGGAAATCTGCATGCCGTAGTTACGGCGGATGTAGTCGATAATCGCCTGGTCAAACTTGTCGCCACCGACGCGTTCGGATTTGGCGTACACAATACCACCCAGTGAAATCACGCCAACTTCCGTGGTGCCGCCGCCAATATCCACCACCATGGAACCAGTCGCTTCAGCCACCGGCATGTCAGCACCAATGGCAGCAGCCATTGGCTCTTCAATCAGGAAAACCTGTTTGGCGCCGGCGCGCTCGGCAGACTCTTTAATCGCACGGCGTTCAACCTGGGTGGAACCTACCGGTACACAGATGATGATGCGTGGGCTGGGTGAGAACCAGCGGGATTCATGTACTTTACGGATAAAAAACTTGAGCATTTGCTCGGTGATGGTGAAGTCGGCAATCACACCATCCTTCATCGGGCGGATCGCCTGGATGTTGGCTGGCGCACGTCCCAGCATGCTTTTCGCATCGGAACCCACTGCCAGCAACACTTTTTTACCGTTGGGCCCGCCCTCGGTACGAATGGCAACGACAGACGGCTCGTCCAGCACCACACCCTTGCCGCGCACGTAAATCAGGGTGTTGGCTGTGCCAAGGTCGATTGCGAGATCATTGGAGAAGTAGCTGTTAAGTGCACCGAACATGTTTTATCCTGTAAAATTCCGACTTTTGAAGCGCCAGCCGAGTGTGGCTTGAAATCAAGGTATAATAGCGCAAAACGCACATGAAATTAAGATGTGATTTCGAATTCTTGAAGACTTATCCTCTATGGCACTCAATCTTGAAGACATTAAACGTATAGCGCATCTGGCTCGCATCGAAGTCAGTGACACTGAAGCGCAAGAAACTTTAAATAAACTTTCCGGCATTTTAGGGCTGATCGAGCAAATGCAAGCAGTAGATACCGCCGGAATTGCGCCTATGTCGCACTCACAGGATGTCACGCAGCGCTTGCGTGAAGACGTGGTCACCCAAACCAATCAGCGCGAACTGTTCCAGTCAATTGCCCCTGCCACGCAAGATGGGTTATATCTCGTGCCCAAGGTCATTGAATAAACATTGATCAAACGCAGTGATCAAATAATTAAGTCGCCACCTCCTTTACGGTTTTAATGATGATTAACAGTAGCCTTAAACAGCTGGGCCAACAGTTGGCCAGCAAGCAAATTTCCAGTGTCGAGCTCACGCAAGCCTACTTGCAGCGCGTGACGCAACTCAATCCGACCATCAATGCTTTTATCACGCTGGATGAAGAAAAAACCATAACCCAGGCCAAGGCCGCTGATGCGCGTATTGCTGCCGGTGACTTCGGGCCGCTGACGGGTATTCCGCTCGCCCAAAAAGACATTTTTTGTGCCAAAGGCTGGCGCACCACTTGCAGCTCGAAAATGCTGGAAACCTTTATTGCGCCTTATGACGCACATGTGATCAGCCAGTTTGATGCTGCCGGCGCCGTGAACCTTGGCAAAACCAATATGGACGAATTCGCCATGGGCTCCTCCAACGAGACCAGTTACTTTGGTGGCGTGAAAAACCCCTGGGACTTTGACCGCGTACCTGGTGGTAGCTCGGGCGGTTCCGCAGCTGCTGTCGCGGCGCGCTTGTGCGCAGCAGCGACTGGTACTGACACCGGTGGTTCCATCCGTCAACCCGCCTCCCTGTGTGGCTTCACTGGTTTGAAGCCTACTTATGGCTTAGTCTCCCGCTATGGCATGATCGCGTTTGCTTCGTCATTAGACCAGGCAGGTCCGATGGCTAAGTCGGCTGAAGACTGTGCCCTAATGCTCAATGTGATGGCTGGTTTCGACGAACGTGACTCCACCAGCGTCAACCGCGAAAAAGAAGATTACACGCGTGGCCTCGCCCACATGCATGGCGAGCAACCGTTAAAAGGCCTGCGTATCGGCCTGCCAAAAGAGTACTTTGCCGAAGGCCTGAGTGCTGATGTTGCCAAAGTGATTGAAACGGCGATTGCCGAATACAAAAAACTGGGCGCTGAAATCGTGGATATCAGCCTGCCGAATAACAACCTGTCTATCCCGGTGTACTACGTGCTGGCGCCTGCAGAAGCTTCCAGCAATTTGTCTCGCTATGACGGTGTGCGTTACGGTCACCGCGCTGCCGAATACAATGACCTGCAGGAAATGTACATGAAGTCGCGCGCCGAAGGCTTTGGTGCCGAGGTTAAGCGCCGTATCCTGATTGGTACCTATGTATTGAGCGCCGGTTACTACGATGCCTACTACCTGAAAGCCCAGCAAATCCGCCGCCTGATTGCGCAGGATTTTGTGGAAGCATTCAAGCACTGTGATGTGATCATGGGGCCCGCTGCCCCTTCGACAGCCTTTAAGGCCGGGGAGAAGACCAGCGACCCGGTCGCTATGTACCTCGAAGATTTGTATACCATTGCCGTCAACCTGGCCGGTTTGCCTGGCATGAGTATTCCTGCCGGCTTTGCCCAAAATGGCGATGGTAAACCGCTGCCAGTCGGCTTGCAGATTATCGGTAATTATTTTGATGAAGCGCGAATGCTGGATGTCGGCCACGCCTATCAACAAGTAACAGACTGGCATACCCAAATGCCAGTAGCATTGGAGAACATCTAAATGCAGTGGGAAGTCGTGATCGGGTTGGAAACCCATGTGCAGTTACAAACCAAGTCCAAACAATTCAGTGGCGCTTCGACCACGTATGGTGCTGAGCCAAACACGCAAGCTTGTGAAGTGAGTATTGCGTTGCCGGGTGTGTTGCCGGTCCTCAATAAACAGTCCGTGGAATGCGCGATCAAGTTTGGCCTGGCTATCGATGCCGACATTGCGCCCCGCAGCATTTTCGCTCGCAAGAATTACTTTTACCCGGATTTGCCTAAAGGCTACCAGATCAGCCAGTTCGAATTGCCGGTGGTTGGCAAAGGCAAAATCACTATCCAGGTGCCTGCAGGTAAAAATACTGAAGCTTACGAAAAAGTCATCAACATCACCCGTGCGCATCTGGAAGAAGATGCCGGTAAATCCGTGCACGATGCGGTTGAAGGTATGTCCGGTATCGATTTAAACCGCGCGGGTACGCCATTGCTGGAAATCGTGACGGAACCGGATATGCGCAGTGCGGCGGAAGCGGTTGCCTATGCAAAAAAACTGCACGAACTGGTGCAATGGATAGGCATTTGCGACGGTAACATGCAGGAAGGTTCGTTCCGTTGCGACGTTAACGTGTCAGTGCGTCCAAAAGGTACAGAAAAACTGGGCACCCGCCGCGAAATCAAGAACCTCAACTCGTTCAAATTCATGTTGCAGGCGATTGAGTACGAAACCCAGTGGCAGATCGAAACACTGGAAGATGGCGGTACCATTCAACAAGCCACTATCCTGTTTAACCCGGACACCGGCGAAACCCGCGCCATGCGTTCCAAGGAAGAAGCCAACGATTACCGTTATTTCCCGGACCCCGATTTGCTGCCGCTGGAAGTGACAGAAGCTGATAAAACACGCGTCAGAGCAGATATGCCGGAATTGCCGCAAGCGTTACAAGCGCGTTTTACCAGTGAGTACCAACTCTCCGGTTATGATGCCAGTAACCTGACCAGTTCACGTGCAGTGGCTGATTATTTCGTTGCTGTAGTGAATGCGGGTGGCGACGCCAAACAGGCTGCTAACTGGGTGATGGGCGCACTATCGGCCAAACTCAATGCGGAAGAAAAAACGGTTGCCGAGAGTCCGGTTTCCGCTGGCCAGCTCGCAGCATTACTCAAGCGGATTGCTGACAACACTATTTCTAACAATGCTGCTAAACAGGTGTTTGAGGGATTATGGGCAGGTGAAGGCGAGGTGGATGCCATTATCGAAGCCAAAGGCCTCAAACAAGTTTCAGACACCGGCGCGATTGAAGCGATTATTAATGACGTGCTGGCGGCAAACCAGGCCATGGTCGAAGAATACAAAGCCGGTAAAGAAAAAGCCTTTAATGCGCTGGTGGGTCAGTGCATGAAAGCATCTAAAGGCAAGGCCAACCCGGCACAGGTCAATGAGTTGCTGAAAAGCAAACTGGGTTAATGACCATCTTTCCTAACGCCATCTGATTGGCGAGAGGGTTGAGGTTTAACAGGAAAAAGATGGCGTGAAGATTACTCTTCGCGCCATTTTGCGTTAATGGCGATCAAATCTGGTAAACAGTTCAGCAGGGCTTCTACCACCGCCGGGTCAAAGTGTCGGTTGCTTTGTGATTTGATTTCTTCTACTACCTTATCAATTGGCCAGGCCTCTTTGTAAGGGCGTTTGCTCAGGAGCGCATCAAACACATCGGCGATGGCCACAATGCGGGCTTCAATCGGAATCTCTTCCCCTTTTAAACCATATGGGTAGCCGGTGCCATCCCATTTTTCATGGTGATACAAGGCGACGGTATAGGCCAGTTTGATCAGCGGTGAAGTGGATTTATCCAGGATATCTGCCCCCAGTTGAGGATGGGTACGCATGGTGGCCAGTTCCTCCTCATCCAGTTTGCCGGGTTTAAGTAGTACCTGGTCGGGGATACCAATTTTGCCGATGTCATGCATAGGCGCTGCATGTACCAGTTGTTCGGCAAAGCCCGCATCCATGCCCATTTCCAGGGCTATCCGGCCAGAGACATGGCTCATGCGGATCACATGCATACCGGTTTCATTGTCCTTGAATTCTGCTGCACGTCCCAGGCGTTGGATCAGTTCCAGGTGCGTGCTTTTCAACTCGTCGATATGAATCAGTGACAAATGGGTTTTGACACGCGCCCGCACAATAGCAGGTGAAATCGGCTTGTTAATATAATCAACGCCACCGGCTTTAAATCCTTGTGACTCATCGGTTTCATCCGCCAGCGCGGTGACAAAAATCACCGGGATGGTCTGGGTGTCAGGGTCATCTTTCAACTGTTTGCAGACTTCAAAACCGGTCATGCCAGGCATCATGACGTCGAGCAAAATCAGCCGCGGCTTTTCTTTTTTCACCAGCTCCAGTGCATCCATACCATTCTTGGCAAAGCTTAAGCGATAGTCGTCCTGCAAAACTTGCTTGAGTACTTTCAGGTTGAGCGGTTCGTCGTCGACAATCAGAATCCGCGGTTGCTGGGTAATATAATCCGTCATGAAGGTATTCCTTGTGTCTGGGTCTCCAGTAGTTGGTCGATCTGCATCACTGCTTGTTCAAAATCAAACTCGTTCAGAGATTGCACAATGGCATTGCTTGCTTCGCGCCAGTCGGCAGGGGCATGCCGCATCAGTTTGTTTGCCAGCGCATCATCCAGTTCTGCCATGGCAGCCAACGTGCGTAGTGCTTTCAACCAGCTGATGATCTGGTCTATATCCGTGTCTTCACTGGCAGCGGGGTTTCCAACAATTGCTGGTTGCAAGTCTTGCAATGAAGTAAACGCTTGCTGCAATGCTTGGGCAAATGTCTGCAACTTCTCAATCAATGCCCCAGATTCTTGCCAGGTTTCTTCTGTGATATGTTCCAGTGCATGATAAATAGACTGCATTTTCGGTAGGGCAAGATTGGCGCTCACGCCTTTATTGGCATGTGCGATGAGCTTTAATGTTGCAAGGTCATTCGCCTGTATAGCGTCGGTTAAGTTATCTATGTGCCTTGGCGTTTCCAGCAAATATTGGCCGACCTCATGCAAATAAATCTGTAGGTCGCCCCACAACATCACGCCTTTGTTGAGGTCGATATCTTGCTGGGTCATGGTTTGTGCAATGTGAGTCGCGGGTGGTGAGACAGTCACGCCATGCAGCACCCGCGCCATTTCGGCCAGCAATAACGGTAATTCAATAGGTTTGGAACTGAATCCATCCATATCGGCCTGTTTGGCTGCTAAACGGTCCTGCTCCAGAACGCTGGCCGTCAAGGCGATAATCGGCGTTCTATCCCAGCCTGCTTCGCGTTCCATCTCGCGAATGCGAATGCTGGCGGTTAAACCATCGACCACCGGCATCTGTACATCCATCAAAATAATATCAAATGCCCGGGTTTGCAGGGCGTCTATGACTTCTTGGCCGTTGGTGGCCAGTGTGACTCTATGGCCCTGTTTCTCGAGCATGATATGTAACAGTTTGCGATTTTGTTCAATATCATCAGCTGCCAGAATATTCAGTGAAGGCAGGAAATTCTGGCTGGGATTAAGCTCAATCGGGCTCTCTTTGCGCGTGCCCTCTGCTAAAGGCAGGGTGACACTAAAGCAACTACCTTGCCCCAGCGTGCTGGCGGCAGTGATACGGCCATTCATCAGTTCCACCAGCTGTTTACTAATCGTAGTACCTAGTCCGGTGCCGCCAAAACGGCGGCTCATGGTGGCATCCGCCTGGGTAAAAGGCGCGAATATGCTTTCCAGACGATCGGCATCAATGCCGATGCCAGTATCTATCAGGTCAAACTGTATTTCTCCATGTGGCGTGGGGTAAACTTTTAATTCGACATAGCCGGATTCGGTAAACTTGACCGCGTTACCGAGCAGATTGGTTAACACCTGGCGGATGCGATGTTCAGCACCTTTGTAATAACCAGCGGCTTGCGGATCCAGTGATAACTTTAATTCGATCTGCTTTTTACGTGCTTGCAGCCACAAAGATGAAATCACGCTATCGACCAGTTCGCGCATGGAGAAATCCAGTATTTCCAGTTCCAGCATGCCTTTTTCCAGCTTGGCGCTATCGAGAATGTCATTCAGCAAATGCAGCAGGGACTTGGCCGACTGGCTGATGGTCGACAAGTAATTGCGTTGCTCCTGCTGCATGGCGGTGTCGAGCAGCAATTCACTGAAACCGATAATCGAGTTCATCGGTGTGCGGATTTCATGACTCATATTGGCCAGGAAAGTGCTTTTTACATTGGCCGCCTCTTCAGCTTTATCCTTGGCCTGCAGCATTTCCTGTTCCATCTGTTTGCGTTCACTGATGTCGATCATAAACATCACCACTTTAATGACCTTGCCATCTATATTGCGTATCGGGCTATAGGAGGCATGAATCCAGATTTGCTTACCATGTTTGCCATAGCGCAAGAATTCGCCATGCACAAACTCACCTTTTTTAAGCGAAATCCACTTTTGTTTATAGCGGTCTGTGGAGACAAAGTCCGGTGGACAAAGGATGGAATGATGGCGGCCGCGGATTTCAACCAGCTCATAACCGAGCAAGTCCAGAAAGCTGCGATTGGCGTTCAGCACGAAACCATCAATGCTGAACTCGGCCATGCTGGTGGAATTATTAATGGCATTGGCAATCCCTTCAAACTCCGCATTTTTGTGTTTGGATTCGGTCACGTCTAGCATAACCCCGTCAAGTGCCTCGGCCCTACCATCGTTGCTGTAAATGGCGGAGGCAAACTCCGATATCCACTTTTCATTACCATTGCGGTCAGTAATCCTGTATTCAATCGCATAGTTGGTACGGTTGCCAACCGCTGCTTCCACGATTGGTTGGATCCGCTGGGCATCGTCGGGATGAATCAATTGCGCAAAGTTAACTGACCCATTCAGGAAGTCTTCAACTGCCCAGCCGGTCATTTCCAGCGCAGCATCGCTGATCAGACGCATACTCCAGTTCTCATCCAGATTGCAGCGGAACGTCACGCCGGGTATGTTGTTCATCATGGAGCGGATCTGCTGATCTTTTTCTCGGATCACCTTTTCAATCGTTTTACGCTGCGTGAGGTCGGTAATAAATCCAACAAATAATCTTTCATTCGGCAGCTTGACCTCGCCCATTGCCAGGCGAATGGGGAATAACGTACCATCTTTTTTGATGGCATCTAGATCGTGGCCTTCGCCTAGCGCCTGCGCATTTGCAGCATTGGTTTTAAAGTAACGCCAGCGATTTTTAAAGTCGGGTTCGGGCATTAACATCGAAATGTTTTGGCCCTCAATGTCGGATTTTTGCCAACCAAACAGCCGCTCCACCGCTTCGTTGCAGGAAATAATCTGACCGCTGGTGTCGATAGTCACAATGCCATCCACCGCAGTATTCAAAATAGTCGATAATCTGGTTTCGCTGACCTGAACACTCGCCAGGGCCTGTCGGTAACTGATCAGCACATTGATTGCCGCGGCAATGATGCCTATCAATATGGTGACCAGCGTAATGCCTAGTGCCAGTGAAATGGATTGGTTATCCTCAGGATTGAAACCGGGTTGTGCCTGCCCGATAAAGCGCGCAGAGGCCATGCCGGTGTAATGCATGGCGGTGATGGCACTGCCCATTAACGCACCGCCTAGCAAGATGCTGACTTTGGCTGGCAGCTTGCCTGTCTGGTTGAGGAAAATACCTGTCCATAATGAAAGGGTGGCCAGACTGATCACCACAACGACAGACATCAATACCCAGGCCAGGTCAAATTTGAGCACAGGCTCCATTTTCATGGCTAGCATGCCGGTGTAATGCATGGCACCGATACCGGTGCCGACTGAGAGCCCACCTTTAATCAGTTTACTGTAATCAAGCTGGTTCTCTGTCATCAGGTTGAGTGCGTAATAAGAGGCCAGGATGCCGGGCATCATCGAAATCATGGTGACTTCCGGGTTGTAAGTGACTTTTGTGCAGATTTCGTAGGCCAGCATGCCGATAAAATGCATGGCCCAAATGCCTGCTCCAAGGGAGATTGAGCTGGCGATAATGGAAAACTTCTGTGACACCAGCGAAGTTTGTTTTTGTGAAATGCGGGTTAGCTGTAGCGCCAGCACCGAGGTGCCGATGGCTACCAGCGCGGATAGTATCACTAGCCATGGATTATAAGTTCCATAGAGCAGGGCGGTGGGCGATCCTTCCCTGAAAAAGAAAATACTGTACCAATCCATGCGGTGATTGCCCTCAATAAAAAATGTTAATCGTGCTAGCGATATTTTATCTTGTGCATACGATAAATAATATTGAGAACAATGCTGTTTTTAAAGGCTATTTCGCCATTTAGGTGATTGAAATACATCGGTATTTTGCATGTGTCGGAAAAGCAGAAAACCCCGCAGATGCAGGGTTTTTCTGGGGCAGGCAGTGCTGATTTTCAGGTGGTTAATGACACAGCACGTGACAAATCAGCTGGTAACAAATCGTCATAAAGCCGATGGTGGTCAGCATAAAACTGATGGCAGAAAATACCTTCCATTTCATTTTGCTCCAGAAATCGGTATCAAATGCCGCAATGGTGAAAATGGTCGGGTTGGTAAAGCCGCCGATAGCCATGCAGACACAGGCAAAATGATGTAATTCAATGCCAGCGGTTTTGGATGCAGCAAAAAAGCCAAGTTGGAAAAGTGCCATCAAGGCGTAATCCACGTGGGCACGGATCATGGTTTTGTAATCGACCAGAAAGCCGCCATCGATTCCCTGAATAGGAAACCAGCGTGCAAAAGTCATCAACCATGCGGATAAAATTAAAGCGGTAGTACAAGCGACTGCGCCTATCAATAAGACGTCCATTTTTCTCTCCTGAGCTCTGATTTAAAAGGGTTTCCCGTATTGTTATTGTGTCGGGAAATGTGATTGTAGACAGATCTGTCTGTCTGTCAATATGCTGCATTATTCAATGCATGAAAACTTGCGTTCTCCGGCGTTTTCGCGCACAATTCGTTCCTTGCTAGGGGTCTGTAAATCCTTCATTTCATTCGAAGTTTTTACAGTGAGAGTTACCCTTCGAACCTGATGCGGGTTATTCCGCCGTAGGGAATGCATATCTCCGCGCATCCTTACGTCTTTATCTTTTAAGGATGCCAATGAACGCCATAGACAAAAACCTTCAGTCCCAGACTCCGCAATCCCAGATTTCTCAAAGCAAAAATATCAAATTCGTCAACGCGGATGCCAAAGTTGATGAAGGGGCTACCAAACCTTTCGCTAAGTCACGCAAAATCTACATACAAGGTTCACGTCCGGACATCCAGGTGCCGTTCCGTGAAATCTCGCTGAGTGATACGCCTTCCAGTTTTGGCGGTGATGTTAATCCCCCGGTAGTGGTATATGACACTTCCGGCCCTTATACCGACCCAGCAGTAGAGATTGATATCCGTAACGGTTTGCCTGCTTTGCGCGCGCAATGGATTATGGAACGTGGCGATGTAGAGCAGCTGGATGGCCCGACCTCTGAGTTCGGTCTGCAACGTCTGATTGATCCCGAGTTGTCGCAAATGCGTTTCAACCTGCATCGCAAGCCGCTGCGTGCCAAAGCTGGCATGAATGTGAGCCAGATGCACTATGCACGCAAGGGCATCATCACGCCGGAGATGGAATTTATCGCCATCCGCGAAAACCAGCGCCGTGAAAACATGAGCGAATTGCTACAAACGCAGCATCCTGGCCAGAATTACGGTGCCAGTATTCCACCAGTAATCACGCCTGAATTCGTGCGTGACGAAGTGGCACGTGGCCGTGCGATTATCCCTTCCAATATCAACCACCCCGAAATCGAGCCCATGATCATTGGCCGTAATTTCCTGGTTAAAATCAACGCCAATATCGGTAATTCCGCACTGGGTTCTTCCATCTCTGAAGAAGTGGAAAAAATGGTATGGGGTACGCGTTGGGGCGGTGACACTGTGATGGATTTGTCCACTGGTAAAAACATCCATGAAACCCGCGAATGGATTATCCGTAATTCACCAGTGCCTATCGGTACCGTGCCTATCTACCAGGCGCTGGAAAAAGTGAACGGCAAGGCTGAGGACCTGACCTGGGAAATCTTCCGCGACACCTTGATCGAGCAGGCAGAGCAGGGCGTTGATTACTTTACGATCCATGCTGGTGTGCGCCTGGCTTATATCCCGATGACGGCCAAGCGTATGACCGGCATCGTATCGCGCGGTGGTTCTATCATGGCGAAATGGTGCCTGGCGCATCATAAAGAGTCATTCCTCTATGAGCATTTTGAAGATATCTGCCAGATCATGAAGCAGTACGATGTATCGTTTTCGCTGGGCGATGGCCTGCGTCCTGGTTCTATCTACGACGCCAACGACGAAGCGCAATTTGCCGAGCTGAAAACGCTGGGTGAGCTGACGCAAATCGCCTGGAAACACGACGTTCAATGCATGATCGAAGGCCCCGGTCACGTGCCTATGCACCTGATCAAGGAGAACATGGACCTGCAACTGGAGCACTGTGGCGAAGCCCCTTTCTATACATTAGGCCCTTTGACCACCGACATCGCCCCAGGCTACGACCACATCACTTCCGGGATTGGCGCGGCGATGATAGGCTGGTATGGCTGTGCCATGCTCTGTTATGTGACACCGAAAGAGCATTTAGGCCTGCCGGACAAAGAGGATGTGCGTGTTGGTATTATCACTTACAAGATTGCAGCCCATGCTGCCGATTTGGCCAAAGGCCACCCGGGCGCGCAGATTCGTGACAATGCTTTATCCAAAGCACGGTTTGAATTCCGCTGGGAAGACCAGTTCAACCTTGGCCTGGACCCTGAAAAAGCCAAGGAATTCCATGATGAAACCCTGCCGCAGGAGGGCGCGAAGCAAGCACACTTTTGCTCTATGTGCGGCCCGCATTTCTGCTCGATGAAGATCACACAGGATGTACGTGACTATGCGGATAAACTGGGCGTGGATGAGCAGGCCGCTTTGCAAAAAGGTATGCAGGAAAAAGCGATAGAGTTCGTGAAAAAAGGCAGCGAGGTTTACCAGAAAGTTTGATTGCCCAAAAGGTTGTACAAACCCTGTAAATAAAACCGGCTAACCGCCGGTTTTTTATTGCTTTAAATTTGCTTATTTAATGAGCAAAGCTAGTCTTTTTCTCAACATTCAAATCAGTGCTTACGCGATATAGTCTACAGTCTACACAGCGCATATAGGGTTGCATGATGGCAGATAACCTGCAAAGCAGCATCGTAAGAGACTTCCGGCAAACATTGTTGTGGCCGATACAGCTGATGACGGAAAACAGCGATCCCTATGCCATGCATTGCCCGTGGAAGACCTTAAGCGCCGACCCTGAGTCGAAATGGGTGGAAATAAAGGACGAATTTTTACAGGATTCGCCTCACTTAAGTGAAGCACGCTATCAGGAGTTCGTCACTTTCTTGCCATTTGCGCAGCGTTTTTTATACGGCGAAGGCCGCCACGGTCGCGAAGCCGGTGGCTATGGCGAGTCGCCTATCCATATTTTTACCCGCAGCGATATCAGCCATGTCCGCATTAAATTGCATGACGAACCCGAAAGCCTGCTACTACGGGTTTCGCATGTAGAGCTTTATTTCTTTTTTGACATCGATGTTGCGATGCTGGCGTTCGAAGTTACCGGCAACGACTTGCCATTAAAATCTGCCATGGAGATTCTTTACCGTCTGGGCCGCACCTACCCAAACTATTGGGATGATACCGGTGAAGGCGGACACTGCGCAGAGCGCATTGAATGGCTGGACAAACAGGGTGTTGTCATTGCCCGCTCGGATTATGAAGACAAGGGGCGCTACCTTGCCTATGTAAAAGAAAACCACGTGCCGTGCGTGTCTTTACATTGGCTGGCGTTGCTGCATCCATTGGTGCCGCATTATTCCGGGCAGCAGGGCGCGCTACGCTATCGTGAAATAGAGTATCAGCGCATGCCGCTGATGGCTTACCTGTCTTTTGATGATGTCAGCCAGCTCAGCCGCGGCGATATGATTCGCCTGGGCCTGGTCTGCCAGCCCTGGCATTCAGAAACTTTGCCCTTTACCGAACACTTTTTGCAGGAGTTTGAAAAAAACAACTGCTATGACCGCTACTGGGATGAGTCACGCGTAGACCCATGGAGCACCACGCGCATCATGTGCACCGGGCAAAATTTTGTGGTGGTTGGCAGTCATCAGCACCGTGTTTTTACCAATGAGAAAACCGGTATCAAGCGTCATTACCAGAACCAGTATTTCCTGCTGTTCCTGATTGCGCATTTCCAGAAAGCGGCCCTGCTGATGCTGTCTGACCGCATGGTACAAGCCATCAGCCGGCTGGATATCCAACGAGAAGATTCGGTCAAGGCATTCCGCGCGCGCATCCGCCATGCAACGGCAGTATTTTTAAGATTTACGCACCGCTACTGGTTTGAGAATGTGTCAGACCAGGCAGTCGCCAAAGACCTCTTCACCCTGATGCTGAAACAGCTGGATTCTGTGAGCCTGTTTGAAAAAACCCGCCGCCGCATTATGGATATGGCGGAATACCTGGAAGGCGAAGAAATCAAACGCCAGGCCGATACCGTGGTGCGACTCACAGTAGTCACGATTCTGGGCCTGATAGGCACCATGACCAGCGGACTGCTGGGCATGAACCTGATAGATCTTACCCAAAGCAATTTGATGGAAAAGGTGGCTTATTTTGCACTGGTGTTTATCCCGGTTAGCCTGCTTACGTTTTACACAGTGATTAAATCCAGAAGGTTATCGCTATTCCTGGACGCGCTTTCTAACGAAGGAGCAGGGCTGCGCTACAAGTTGAGCAAGCTTAAGAGTGTGTGGATGGGTAGGCTAGAAGATTAAAAATACCTATAAATTAAGCAGTTAGTACGTGATTCCTTGGTTTGAATCGAAAAGTGAGTTGCACTTTCACATGTGTTAAAAAGTGAATCTTTGGGCTAATACCTTATCCAACATCACAACATGATGTGAATCGATGAGGAGAAACGTAATGAGACGAAAACTCTATTTTGTTTTGCCGAATGTCAACACTGCCCACATCATGATGGATAAGTTACTGCTGGATAGAATTGACGAAAACCACATCCATTTTCATACCGAAAAAGAGCAGGAATTGGGTAATTTGCCTAAAGCAGTCGCCATGGAAAAATCCGATGTTATTTATAGCGCCATGGGCGGTTTTTTGTTCGGCGCTTTATTTGGTTTGCTTGGTGGCGTATTGGCTTATATGGTGCCGTGGTGGTTTGGCGAAGTTTCGCTCACCGTGATCCCCTACTGCATCATATTAGGCGCGTTGGCTTGTGCTGCCTGGGCAGCTGCGGTGGCAACAGCGGCGCCCAGTTATCGTATCAGGTCGTATAAAAGCGCGATGGAACAGGGTAATGTCCTGATGATTGTGTCAGTGCCATTGCGCAGGCTGAGTGAGATTCGCCGCCGTTTAGCCAGCCGTCATCCGGAGGCAATTTACACTGGGATATGGCCTGCCGAACATCATTTGTTTCCATAATAAAAAAGCCAGCAGTGCTGGCTTTTTAGTATCAATTCAATGATTCTCTCACTCAACTTCTTTCAAGCGTATCACTTCCAGCTCGAAACTACCGTCTTCATAACTCACTAGTATTTGCTGATCCTGGATTGTAACGCTGATCGAGAGGCTTCTAGCCGCAGCTGCCGCCAGTTGCTCGGTATCAGGCAGGTTAATCACCGTGACATTGTCGAGCTTGAGTATCGCTTTACTGTTCTGTGCCCACCACATATCGGCAGTCCTGCCGCCATATAACACCTGCACCACATGTCTTGATCTGCCACAGGCTTTGCGGATTTCGCGCTCTTCCGGCAGCCCAACGCATATCCAGCGTTCAATCGCGCCAGTTAAATCTTTTTGCCACAGATCTGGCTCATCTTCTTCGCTGAGTCCATTCCCAAATGCCAGGTTTTCATCGGCATACAGCACAAACGCCAACAAACGGACCATTAATCGCTCATCCGTTTCCGAGGGATGTTTGGCCAGCGTAAGGTTGTGCTGTTGATAGTAATGCCTATCCATATCCGCAATATTGAGGTCTATTTTATAGATGGTGGATTTCAGCGCCATGCCTGAGCAATCTCGTTTAAATTTAAGTGATGCGAGTATAGCAAAACCTGCATGACAAGCACCGGTAATCATCATCGGGACACTCAAGTATCACGGCTGATACAACAAACTACTTGCGTGGTTAGAGAAAATGCTTAAAATAAAAATGAAACGTTTTATTTTTATTTATGCAGAATCCTACATTTTTATCCGCAATGGACATTTCACCCCATAAAGTTAAAGCTGGCCGCCCCAAAGCGGGCACCGAGCACGAACGCCATGCGTTGATGCTGGAGCAGGCATTAGAGCTGTTTATGGTTGAAGGTGTTTCACAAACCAGCGTTGCACGCATTGCAAACGTGTGCGGGGTTTCAACGCGAACCATTTATGAGCGCTTTGATAATAAATATGCGCTGCTAATTGCAGCGATCAAACATATGGTGGAAAAAGATGTCTCTGCCATGGTGCAAATCGATAATCTATCTAACCAGACGCTGCAGCAGGTGCTGACCGATATTGGCCGCTTTATGCTCAATCGAGTACTGGAACCGCGCATGTTGTCCTTCTTTAAAATTGGGGTGGCCGAAGCCTCGCATTTACCGGAATTAGCCCGCGCGATGAAAGCGGTGGGGCCGGAGCGGATTCATCAAATGCTGTCTGATATCTTTAGTTTCTATGCCGCAAAAAACATGTTGCCGACCCTGGATTTCAAGCGCGCTGCCGAGTCTTATTGTGAGCTGCTGATTGCCTCACCGCGTCAGAAGGCTTTATTTGGTGTACTAGGTCCAGACTGGGATGCCGAAGAGCACCTCACTTTTGTGGTGAATTTGTTTTTGCACGGATTACACGGAATGGAGCCAGCCAATGCAGTTAAGTAAACATTGGATTTGGCTATGCATACTGCCGCTGGCCGGATGTTCGGTCATTGATGAATATATCCGCCCCAACCCGATCACGGTTCAGGAGTGGCAAGCACCGTTACCACATAACGGCAACGTCAGTTCATTAACCAACTGGTGGGCGCAATTCAAAGACCCGGTGCTGGATCAATTACTGGCACAGGCACAAAAAGAAAGCCCTTCGCTGGAAATTGCGCTGGCTAATATCCGTACCGCGCGAGCTAACGTACTTTCCGCACGCGCGCAGGGGATTCCTGATTTAACCAGCACCGGTAGTATGAACCGCAGTAAAGGCGGTGGTGGTGGCGGAGCGTTCCCTGCCACTACGATTGAGATTGATTCGATTACGCTGGATGCCAGCTGGGAAGTCGATCTGTTTGGCAAAATCAAGGCAGCTAAACAAGCAGCCAAAGCACAACTGGAAGCGAAAAAAATCGCGTGGCACGATGCACGCCTGACGGTAGCGGCAGAAGTCGCGAACAACTACGTGAATTATCGTGCCTGCCAGGCTTCGGTGAATGCATTGCAAGGCGCATTTAACTCGCGGAAAGAAACCGCGCGTTTGACAGGCATTTCTGCCAAGGCCGGCTTTACTGCCCCGTCTGACCTTGCGCTGGCAGAGGCAGCGACACATGCGAGTGAATCTACACTGGATGGTCAGCAGGCAGAATGTGAAGGTTTGGTAAAAGCTTTGGTTGAATTAACCAACTACCCGGAAACGGAGCTTAAAGCTTTACTCGCCAAAGGCAAAGGCGTGCCGCAACCAGCAATGTTTGAAGTCAATGCATTGCCGGCAAGCTTGCTGACACGACGCCCGGATCTGGCAATTGATGAGCGTAACCTCGCGGAGGCCAGCGCCAATGCAGGCGTAGCCAAAGCACAACTTTATCCAAGTTTGACATTGAGCGGTTCGATAGGTTATCGCCGCACAAACTTTGGCGGTACGGTCACCCGCGCTGACACCTGGTCATATGGGCCTTCAATTAAATTGCCGATTTTTGATGGCGGTACTTTACGTGCCGACCTGGCCGAAGCGCGCGCCAATTTTGATAGCCTGATGGCGACTTACAAACAGGATGTACGCAAGGCATTGAAGGAAGTGGAGCAGGCGCTGGTAAATCTCGATAGCGCCAACCGGCGTGCGCAGTCCGAGCAGGCCAGTGCGCAACAATATGCACGTTATTTCGAGGCGGCTGAGTTGAACTGGAAATCCGGTGGTATCGACTTGCTGTCACTGGAAGATGCGCGCCGCCAGAAAATAAATGCCGAGCTGAATGTAGTGACGCAGCAAAAGAACAGAGTTTTACAGTGGATTGCCCTTTACAAAGCCTTTGGTGGTGATTGGTATGAGGTGCAGCAGCAGGCAAAGCAGGACACAACAAAAGACACGACAGGAAAAGGTAAATAGCATGGCTAGACGCTCAAAAAAAGGAATATTTCTGGTCATCGCCGCATTGCTGGTGGGCATAAGTGTATGGTTTTTCCAGCATCCATCACATAAGGCTGAACTGGCGGAAAAACGAGGCAATCGTGCTACAAAAGACGGCGCTAACGGATTAAGCAAAGCAACATTAAGTGTAGAGGCGACCCGCCCGGCGGCAGTGCAATGGCCGATGACGCTGGTGTTGAATGGCAGTATTTACCCCTGGCAAGAGGCGCTGGTGAGTGCCGAAATAGCCGGTTTGCGTATTCAACAGGTGTTAGTCGATGTGGGTGCGCAGGTCAGCAAGGGTCAACCGCTGGTACTGCTGGCGGATGAAACCGTAAAAGCAGATTTACAGAAACAACTCGCCACAGTAGAAAAAGATAAGGCAGCACTGGCGGAAGCTAAAAGTAATGCCGACCGCGCCAATGAAATTAAAGACAGTGGCGCATTGTCTGCCCAGAAAATTAATGAGTATGTGATTGCCCTGCAAACTGCCAAAGCCAATCTGGCATTATCTGAAGCAGAACTGGAAAACCAGCGTATTCGTATTCGCCAGACTAAAGTGGTGGCGCCGGATGATGGCGTGGTTTCTGAACGGTCCGCCAATCTGGGTAATGTCGTTTCTGCCGGTACCGAATTGTTCAAGCTGATCCGCCAGAATCGTATCGAATGGCGCGGCGAAGTCAATGCTGACCAGCAAGCCGCGTTGCATACCGGGCAGACCGTCACGCTTAACCTGCCCGGTGGCAAAACCGTGGCCGGCAAGGTGCGCCTGATTTCGCCGGTGGTGGATAACAATACGCGTAATGCGCTGGTGTATGTCGATATCCCTAAAAATAGCGCCAAGCCTGGGATGTACGTGCAAGGAAAAATCGATATCGGCCAGCAACAAGGCCTGGCGATCCCTTTAAGTGCAGTGACATACCGCGATGGTTTTGCCTATGTGTTTGTATTGGGTAATGCGAATGCGGATGGCATGAGTAGAATCACGCAACGCAAGGTAAAAACCGGCCGCACGCTGGGTGAGCAGATTGAAGTATTGAGTGGTGTAGATGCCGCAGAAAAACTGGTGCTCAGCGGCGGCGCTTTCCTGAATGATGGCGACACTGTAAAAGTGGTGACTATCGCCAAGGCCGGAGCTTAAGCATGAATTTTTCGGCCTGGTCGATCCGTAATCCGGTTCCGGCAATCCTGCTGTTTGTAGTGCTGACCTTTTTAGGTGTCAGGTCACTTAACCAGTTAGGCAAACAAAACTTCCCTGATATTGAACTACCGGTGATTATGGTGAGCGCGACGCTGGAAGGCGCAGCGCCACCGCAGCTGGAAACAGAGGTTGCGCGCAAGCTTGAAGACAAGATCGCGACTATCGGTGGCATTGAACATATGTCCAGCGTCATCACCGACGGTGGTGTCAGCATCAGCGTGCAATTCACCATTGATACCAATAGTGAAGAAGCGCTCAACCTGGTCCGCAATGCAGTTGATAGTGCGCGCTCAGAGTTACCGGCCGCAGTCACTACCCCGACAGTTTCCAAGCTCACCACCACCGGTAGCGCCATACTTAGCTATGTCGTCTCGGCCGATAATATGGACGAAGGTGAGTTGTCGTGGTTTGTCGATAACGAGATCAGCAAAGCCATGCTGTCAGTGACCGGTGTCGGCAAGATCAGCCGTACCGGCGGCGTAGACCGCGAAGTGCAGGTCAACCTGGAGCCAACACTGATGTCAGGCCTGGGCGTCAATGTCAGCGATGTGTCGGCACAACTCAAGCGCGTGCAGCAGGATGCTTCAGGTGGACGTGGCGATATTGGTGACAATATCCAGTCGGTACGAACGCTGGGCGCATTGCATAGTGCCGATGAAGTACGCAACCTGGATATCCCTATCAGTGATGCCCGCCATATCAAACTGTCACAGGTGGCAGAGGTGCTGGATACTTACGCCGAGCGCAGCACTTATGCCAGCTACGATGGCAAGGAAGTGGTCCGCTTTGAAATCACGCGCAGCAAAGGTACCAGTGAAGTCACGGTGGCGAAGCACGTGCGTGAAGCGCTGGATAAATTCAGGCAACTGCATCCGCAGGTCAAGATTATTGAAGCGTTTAATATGGTTAAACCGGTGGAAGATAATTACAACGGTTCCATGCAGCTATTGTATGAAGGTGCATTACTGGCCGTGCTGGTGGTGTGGTGGTTCCTGCGTGACTGGCGCGCGACCATCATCGCTTCCGTGGCATTGCCGTTATCCATGATCCCGACTTTTGCCTTTATGCAATATTTCGGCTTCTCGCTCAACCTGCTGACCTTGCTGGCGCTGGCGCTGGTAGTCGGGATACTGGTGGATGACGCGATCGTGGAAATCGAGAATATTGTCCGTCATTTGCGCATGGGCAAAACTCCTTACCAGGCCGCGATGGAAGCTGCTGACGAAATCGGGTTTGCCGTGATTGCCACCACCTTTACGCTGGTAGCGATTTTCCTGCCGACGGCATTCATGAGCGGGATTCCCGGCAAGTTCTTCAAACAGTTCGGCATCACTGCCGCGATTGCCATTACCTGCTCACTGATTGTGGCGCGCTTGCTTACACCCATGATGTCGGCCTACCTGCTCAAACCACATCTGGTCAAAGAAGAGCAAACTTCAACCACCATGCGCATATATCTGCGCTGGGTAACCTGGTGTCTGGGTCACCGGAAAACGGTGGTGTTAGGTTTTGTGCTGTTTATCATTGGTTCCATGAGCCTGATGCCCTTACTGCCCAAAGGCTTTGTGCCTTCTTCGGACAGCAGCCAGACCAAAATCAATATCGAGTTGCAGCCAGGCACGCCGCTATCGCAAACCCGGCGCCTGGTCGATGAGGCTGAACGAATTGTGAGGCAGCATCCGGAAGTGAAAGCCGTATTCAGTGCTGCGGGCGCAGCCAGTACTGGCGGCGGCGGGCCACACGCGGCTGAAAATACTACCGATGTGCGCAAAGGCAGCCTGATCATCAGCCTGACGGAACGTAGCGACCGTAAACAAAAACAATCCGAAATTGAAGCGGACTTGCGTGAGCGTTTGAAAAGCCTGCCAGGTGCACGCATTTCGGTAGGTTCCGGCGAAACCGGCGAACGCTTGCAGGTGACGCTGGCCAGTGATGACCCGGTGGCATTATTAAGCGCCAGTCAGCAAGTGGCGCATCAGCTGCGCAGCATTAACGGTCTGGGCAATATCACGTCCAGCGCCAGTCTGCAACGGCCGGAAGTCCAGATTATCCCGGACGTAGATAAAGCGGCTGAGCTGGGCGTGACGGTAGAAGCGATTGCGCAAGTAATCCGCGTGGCCACTTCTGGGGACTTCTCCAACAGCATGCCCAAGCTCAATTTGCCGCAACGCCAGGTGCCAATCCGCGTGCGCCTGGGACCTAGCGTACGTAGCAGCCTGCAGGAAATCGCACAGTTACGCGTCCCCGCCAGAAATGGCAGCGTGAGTTTGGAAACCGTCGCCACCGTGCGTATGGGAAGTGGTCCTCAGCAAATAGATCGCATGGACCGCATGCGCAATGTGACTTTTGATATTGAGTTGAATAAGCGCCAGATTGGTGAAGTCATGAAAGAGGTACAGCAATTATCTGCCATGCAAAACTTGCCCCCTAGTGTGAAACAGCTTGAGGCTGGCGATGCCAAGCGTATGAATGAGTTGTTTGCCAGTTTTGGTGGTGCGATGATTATCGGCATTATGTGCATTTATGTGGTGCTGGTATTGCTGTTTGGCGATTTCCTGCAACCGGTCACCATCCTCGGTGCATTACCGCTATCGCTGGGTGGTGCTTTCTTTGCACTGCTGGTAACGCATAACAGCTTCTCAATGCCTAGCGTGATTGGCTTGCTAATGCTAATGGGGGTGGTAACTAAAAACTCTATTCTGTTGGTGGAATACACCATCATGGCGCGCAAGCAATCCAAAGTCAGCCGCTTTGATGCAATTATTGATGGCTGCCATAAACGGGCACGGCCGATTGTGATGACGACGATTGCGATGGCGGCTGGCATGATGCCGATTGCACTTGGGTGGAGTGCAGATCCGAGTTTCCGTGCGCCAATGGCGATTACGGTGATAGGCGGGTTGATTACTTCAACGGTGTTGAGTCTGCTGGTGATTCCGGTGTTGTATACCTATGTGGATGATTTGTTGGGGTGGTTGCGGGGAGTGGGCAGATTGGTGAGGAGACATAGCTAGTTGTGGCATTTGTGTTGAGGCTTGAGGAAAGTGAGCAGTTTCCCAACTGCTGTCTGATGCGCTACGTGTTCAGCCACTCCATCAGTGCGTCATTCTGGCGTAGGCCAGAATCCAGGCAAGGTTAATGCTAAGCTTGTTGCAGTAGGGAATAATGTCGCACTAGTTTGAAGGTCTAATTAGTTTTTCTTCGGGTACTTAATCGTTCCTTTTCGCCTTTAGGCGAGTTACTTTTCTTTGCTTGCCCAAAGAATAAATAACCAAAAGAAAGGGCACCCTAGCTTCCGCTTTTATCCTGCGTTGCTCATCAGCGTGGGCGGCCAACGAAACTCGCCCTGACAAGCCACACACTTCGTGGCTTGTTGCGGAACTCGAACAGACGCTGGCCGAAGACTCCCATGCTGACTGCGCTACTCGGCGCGTCAGATAGGGGACCCTGGAAAAGCATTACGCGGTTATTTAGGTGAGTCTTTCTCACATCGTATCCCGCTCGACCAGCGAAAAAAACCAAATCAAAAACAAAGCAGAAAGATAGTTGGCGGGTTGTTCTTAGGTTACTCAATTACTGAGTGCCCTCAATCCAGTGCAGTTAACTGAAGTCTCGTCGTGGTGGTTTTAAACGGGCCCCTATCTGACGCGCCGAGTAGCGCAATCAAAATAAGGAGGAAGCGAGCGACTGTTTGAGCTCCGCAACAAGCCACGAAGTGTGTGGCTTGTCAGGGCGAGTTTCGCGACCGCTTATTTTGACGAGCAACGCAGGATATAAGCGGAAGCTAGGGTGTCTTGTTCTTTGCCTTCTTTCTTATGGACAAGCATAAGAAAGAGGGTCGCCTAGAGGCGAAAAAGAATACTGCATCAGACAAAAGCTTTCTAGCCTGAGCACTACGAAAAAGAAAGGCATTTACTAATAACTAATGCTTAACTCTCAAGCGCGCATTCCACCCGCTCCGCCACCACTCTTTGCAACTGATCCCTCACTGCCTTGCTCAGCGGCTGTACTTGGGAGTCCCTTACTGCCTCTCCCCAGTGGCTATTCGGAAAGTGCTTGTCACTCTCGAAACGAGGAATCACATGCCAATGCATATGCGGTGTTTTATTACCCAAACTGGCTAGATTGATTTTATCTGGCTGCATGGTTTCCCGCAGGGCCGCTTCTACCCCAAACACCACTCTCATGGTGCGAGCACGGTCTGCGGGAGGCAGATCAGTCATTTCCTTGACATGTGCTAATAATTCCACACGACAGTAAGCTGGATAATCAGCATCATTCAGCAGCACTACCCGGCAAAAGTCATCCTGCCATAACACATCTTGTGAAGTTGGTTCGCAAAGCGCACAGTTTGCCATCAGGAGACCGCCAGCATTCTGTCCAATGACAACTTAGCCAGTTTGGCTTCATGCTCTGGTACTTTGATCTGGTTAACGACATTGCCTTCTGCAAGGTTTTCCAGACACCAGGCCAGATGCTGCGGGTCGATACGGGCCATGGTGGAGCACTCACACACCACATGACTCATAAACTGCACCAGCTTGTTTTGGGGTTTCATTTCTTCTGCTAGGCGGGTGACCAGGTTCAGCTCGGTGCCGACCAGCCATTTAGTGCCTGGTTCAGCCTCGCTGACGGTGCGCAGGATATATTCGGTAGAACCGACATAGTCAGAGTTGATACATACTTCAAAAGCGGTCTCCGGGTGGGAAATCACTTTTCCATCCGGATGCTGGGCGCGGAACTGGTCGATGTTCTGTTTGCGGAACATCTGGTGCACTGAGCAGTGACCTTTCCACAACAGGATTTTCGCATCTTTGATTTGCTGTTCAGTTAAACCACCCATCGGCAAGTCTGGATCCCACACCGGCATTTGTTCCAGTGGGATGCCCATTTTGTAGCCGCTCCAGCGACCCAGATGCTGGTCAGGGAAGAACAGGATTTTTTCGCGTTGGCTGAAACCCCATTCCAGTATTTTTGGTGCGTTGGTGCTGGTACAGACAATGCCGCCATGCTCGCCACAAAACGCTTTCAGGTCAGCGGCGGAATTAATGTAGGTCACCGGTGTGATGGTTTCATCAAAGTTAAGCACTTTGCTCAGCTCGCGATAGCTGCGTTCCACTTTGGCTAAATTGGCCATATCCGCCATTGAGCAACCGGCCGCCAGATCAGGTAATACTACAATTTGTTCAGGACGGCTCAGAATATCCGCCACTTCGGCCATAAAGTGCACACCCAGGAACACAATAAATTCAGCGTCCAGGCTGTCACAATATTTGGAGAGTTTTAGTGAGTCACCTGAGAAATCGGCATGGCGGTATACGCTTTCATGCTGGTAATGGTGCCCTAAAATCACCAGGCGCTTGCCCAGTTTTTTTCGCGCAGCCAGGATGCGCGCCTGACAGTCGTCGTCTTGCGCAGTTTGGAATTTCTCAAATTGGATGGTGGCAGTTTGCATGCTTTTCCAGATATCGGCCCGGCTTTCATAAAAATGGTATTTTACAGCCGATCATGATTTATCCCAATCGGATAAATCCGAATCAGATAAATCCTTATCATATAAGGTATTCATAACACTAGATGGTGGCGCTCACCCAGTTTTTTCAAGGCGTCTACGTTGGTCCAGCTAAATACTTTTTTGGCAGCGTCGCGCCAGTTTACCCATTCATAGTGTGTATGCTCATCCGGCGCAAGCGTGACCGGCAATGCTGCGGGTAAACACAAGCCAAATAAATGTTCGGTATTTTCAATCACGCCGGGCGCATAGCGATGTCGCCAGTGCGGGTAAATCTCGTAAATATTGCTGGCCTGCCAGTCCTGGAAATCATAGGCCAGCGCATCCAGCCCGGTTTCCTCTTTCACTTCGCGGATCGCCGCTTCCCTTGGCGTTTCATTGCCTTCAATACTGCCTGTGACTGATTGCCAATAACCGGCTTTGTCCGCGCGTTCCAGTAGTAATACTTGCAGATCAGGGGTGTGTATCAAAATCAGGGCAGAAACCGGGGTTTTGTAAGGCTGGGTCATCCGGGCATTGTCCCTGAAACAGGGCGCTATTGTCTACGGTTGCTGTCGTCATCATTGCCATGGCAAACAACACTTTTTTGAAAGATTGTCGTAAGTGATACGCGGTATTATGATTGCAAAATAACGGCGGGCATAAAGGGAATCTTCAATGTGGTGGCGTCAATCAGGGTTTGTTTGCTGTGTATTGTTAGCGGTTTGGATGCCATCACTGCATGCAGAGAATGCAGCACTGCCCGATTTGCAAAATATCCCGCTCGATCATTTAACACTTCCACAAGCTGAGCAGTTGTTCGCCGGGTACAGCCGCGAGCTGCTGGCCGCCAAGCGTTCGGTACAATCTGCAGAGGCAGATACACTGATTGCCGGGCAACGTCCTAACCCGGTCTTGTCAGTCGGCGTTTCCAGCCTCAACCTCAACCGTGGCCAGGGGAATATGAACCAAAATGGCAATAATGGTTTATGGGACAAAACCTACAACTCCACGCTTCAGGTCAGCCAGTTATACGAGCGCGGCAACAAACGCGAGTTACGGACTTCCGTTGCTGAAAGTGCCGTTAAAGCTTCCGAATTTGATTTAAAAGAGACTTATCGCCGACAGGGCTTGGCGATGGTCACTGCTTACTACGATCTCAAGCTGGCACAAGAAACCTTGCAAATCCAGCAGATGAATGTTGATTTATATGACAAAACCTTAGAGGCGGCCGAGTTTCGCCTGAAAGCGGGGGATGTCGCTTCAGCCGATGTGGCGCGTATCCGTGTGGATGCCTTGCGCGCAAAAAATGATATGCGACAGGCGCAAGCCACTTTACAAAAAGCGCAGGCGCAGCTGGCGTACCTGATTGGTAAAGACCATGATGCCGCTTCGCTATTTGTCGCTGACCCATGGCCTTTGCCAGGTGAAGAATCCGCAGTGCAAGAAGGCGAAACCTGGTTGACGGAGCGTTCAGATATCAGGGCGGCTGAGGTGCGTATGCAACAGGCACAAGATGCGCGAAAACTGGCGGAATCTTTGAAAACCAGGGATCTGACCTGGTCGCTTGCTTACCAGCATTTTCCAGGTCAGGAACCAGGTTCCGGACCTGATACAGTGGGTGCAACGGTCAGTATTCCTTTATTCACAAATTACAATTATGAAGGTGAAGCTGCCCGGGCTGAGGTTGACTACAACTCTGCCACCGATGCCAAAGAGCAGGTGAGAGCGGCTGCGCTGGCTGAAATGCGTAGTGCGAAAGCTGACCTGGAGGCGGCCATCGATAAAAACCGTCGCTTTGACATGAGTATTTTAACGGAGGCGCAAAAAGCATCTGATGCCGCCGAATTTGCCTACAAGCATGGTGCCATGAGCGTGATGGACCTGTTGGATGCCAGACGGATTTTACGTGCGCTGCAACTGGAGTCCGCCAGTGTGAGAGCCGATTACGCCAAGTCTCTTTTTGCCTGGCGGGCGGCCACCCATCAAGTTTTTAATACACCCTAATTATGAAAAAGACCATTGATCAAATGCGCTTAGCCTTCATCCCCAATACGCATGCCATGAAGTTATCAGGCTGGCTCATTTTACTGGCCGGGCTGTGGTGCTCTATGCATCCGCTACATGCAGCAGAGAAAAATACGACTGCACCACGCATGGCGAACGAAATCGTGCTGACTGCCGGCTCGCCGCAGGTCGCCAGTTTGAAAGTAGAAGCGGTGACAGAAATCCCGGTGCCGGTGACAGAACCTCTCAATGGCAAAATTATGCTGGATGAAAACCGTACAGCACGGATTTTCTCACCAGTGGCTGGCCGGGCGATGGCAATCAAGGCGCAAGTGGGTGACCAGGTGAAAGCGGGCCAGGCACTACTGGTCATGGATTCACCTGATGTCGGTGGTGCGGTGGCGGATGCCCGTAAAGCCCAGGTTGATTTGCAACTCAAGCAGCAGGTGCTGGAGCGCAACCGCATGTTGATGGAAGGCGGCGTGCTTGCCAAAAAAGAAGTGGAGACCTCACAAGCTGACTTTTCGCTGGCGCGTGCTGAAACGGCCCGCGCCTCAGCCCGCCTCAAGAATTTGGGTGTAACGACCTCGGCTAACGATACTTACTCTTTGCGCTCGCCTATCAGCGGCACGGTGGTAGATCGCAAAATTAACCCTGGCAGTGAAATCAGGCCAGATGCTGCCGACCCTTTGTTTATTGTCACAGACCCAACTAATTTGTGGGCCAGCATTGATCTGCCGGAGCGAGATTTAAGCCGCATTACGCAGGGGCAAAAAGTCAGCGTGCAAGTAGATGCCTATCCCGATGAAGTGTTTAGCGGCGAGGTAAAAACCATAGGCGTGATGGTGGATACTACCACGCGACGCATTCCTGTTCGCTGCGTGATTGAGAGCAAAGGCAAGCTCAAGCCCGAGATGTATGCGCGTATCACGCCGTTGGACAACAGCCAGCACAAAGTCATTCGCCTGCCTAACAGCGCCCTGATTACCGAAGGTTTGTATAGCTATGTGTTTGTGGAAGAGCGGCCGCTACATTTCAGAAAACGGGTAGTCACACTGGATGTGCAGCGCAGAGAATATGCCACCGTCAAGCAGGGACTCAAAGCGGGTGAGCGTGTTGTCACCGGCGGTGCGATTTTGCTGAATTCAGATTTATCGGTTAATAAATAATCACACATAACCGGTCTGCCATGCGCCGGATCATCGAAAGCCAAACATGTTAAAAGGGTTAATCACTTTCTCGTTACAACAGCGCGTTTTTTTGCTGATTGGCGCTGTGGTTCTGATGGTTTTCGGTTGGTTTGCGGTACAGAATCTGCCGATTGAATCTTTCCCGGATGTAGAAGATGTGCACGTCATCATCGTGACGCAGTCACCCGGCATGGCGCCGGAAGAGGTTGAGCGAGTGGTCTCATTGCCGATTGAACATGGCATGAGCGGCGTGCCTGGGTTGACCCAGATCCGCTCTGTTTCCATTACCGGTTTATCTGTGGTCACGCTGACGTTTGCCGAAAATACTGCAGATTATTTTGCCAGGCAGCAAGTGCTGGAGCGCTTGCAGGGCGTCAGCTTGCCCAATGATTTGCAGCCAACGCTGGCACCATTAACCACTGCGGTAGGTGAAATTTATCGTTACCTGGTAGAGGCGCCAAAGGATATGCCGCAACGCGAGGTGCGCGCGATACAGGACTGGAAAATCATCCCCCAGTTGCGCATGGTGCCAGGTGTGGCGGATATCACCAGTTTCGGTGGCGCGGTGAAGGAGTACCAGATCAAGCTGGACCCGCATTTACTTAAAAAATTCGCGGTCAGTATTGACCAGATCAACCAGGCGATTAGCCATAACAGCAGCAATGCCGGTGGCGGGCTGATGCACAGGGGTGATGAGTCGCTGGTGGTGCGCGGCATCGGTTTGTACCGCAATGTGGATGACATTGCGCAATCGGTAGTAGATACGCGGGATGGCAAACCTATCCTGATTGGTGATCTGGGCGAAGTGACCATTGGTGACCGCCCTCGCTCTGGCATCGTGTCATTCAACCAGCAGGATGACATTATTGAAGGCATTATACTGATGACCAAAGGCCAGAATGCTGCCAAGGTCATTCAGGCATTGCGTGAGAAAGTGGAGCAGGTCAATCAAACACTGCCGCCTGGTGTGAAGATTGTGCCATTCTATGACCGCACCGGCCTGGTAGACCACACCGTACATACCGTTTCTGAAAACTTGATTGTCGGCGCTTTGCTGGTGGTCGCCATCCTGATTATTTTCCTGCGCAACTGGCGCGCGGCTTTGATCGTCGCTTCGGTGATCCCGCTGTCATTATTATTTGCGTTTATTGTGATGGATCTGCGTGGCGTGTCTGCCAACCTGATCTCGCTGGGCGCAGTGGATTTCGGGATTATCATCGATAGTGCGGTGGTATTGGTCGAAGCGTTGATGGTGCGGCTGGCGATGGCGGAAACCGACAAAAATCCGGCCCATGCCGGCATCGCCTGGCGTATGCAAACATTGAAAAATACCGCGATTGATATGGGCCATCCGATATTGTTTTCCAAAGCCATTATCATCACCGCGTTCCTGCCGATTTTTACTTTCCAGCGCGTAGAAGGCAAGATCTTTTCACCCATGGCCTTTACCCTTAGTTTTGCGTTACTGGGGGCGATTCTGCTCACACTGACGCTGGTGCCGGCCTTGCTTTCATACACCATGAAGCGTGAGGATATGGCGGAAAAACACAGCGCCTGGATGCAAAGTATCCAGGATGCTTATCGCAAAGTACTTCTCAAAAGTGCCCAAGCCAGAAAGCTGGTGGTGCTGGTTTCAGTAGCGGTATTAGTACTGGCGATGTTGTGTGCGCCGATGCTGGGTTCTGAGTTTTTACCCAAACTTGATGAAGGCAACATCTGGCTGACGGTTGATTTGCCGCCATCTGCCAGTCTCGAGAAAACCAAGGAAATTGAACGCCATATCAGGAAGATTCTGAATAGTTATCAGGAAGTCAGGCTGGTGGTCGCCCATGTCGGGCGGCCGGATGATGGAACCGATCCCAAAGGACCCTATCATATGGAAATCCTGGCTGATCTGAAGCCGCATAGTGAATGGCATTTCGCTGATAAAGAGAGCCTGATCAAGGATATTTCGCGGCGTATTCATGAAATTCCAGGTGTGCCGACCAATTTTTCCCAGGTGATCCAGGATAGTGTTGAAGAAGCTTTATCGGGCGTTAAAGGTGAAATTGCGGTCAAGATTTTTGGCCGTGACCTGACTATCCTTGAGCAAAAAGCGGGAGAAGTCGTGGATGCTATCAATAGTGTGCGTGGCGCAACTGATGTGGCGGCGGTGAGAATTTCCGGTAACTCCGAGCTGGATATCACACTCAATCGTAGTCAGCTGGCCCGCTATGGCCTACTGGTGGATGATGTTAATAATACGGTGCAGACCGCGCTGGCAGGCAATGCGGCAAACACTTTTTATGATGGTGACCGGCACTTTGATGTAACGTTGCGGCTGGAGCGCTCTTACCGAGATTCGGTCGATGATATTGACGAGTTGCCGATTGCCTTGCCGAATGGGGCTGGCAGCATTCCGCTCAGTGAAGTGGCCGAGGTGACCATCAAGCAGGGTGCGTCGCGCGTCAGCCGCGAAGCAGGGTCACGGATAGTGTCAATCAAGGCCAATATCACGGACCGCGATCAGGGCAGCTTCGTTAAAGAGGCGATGCAAGTCGTGCAGGATAAAGTCAAACTGCCTCCAGGCTACACCATGACCTGGGGTGGGCAATTTGAAAACCAGCAACGGGCGATGAAGCGCCTGATGGTGATTGTGCCGTTATCGGTGCTGTTGATTTTTATCCTGCTATTTTGGGCATTTAAATCGGTCAAAAATGCGTTGCTGGTCTTGTTGATGATTCCGTTCGCGCTGGTGGGTGGCTTGGCTGGCCTGGCGGTGGCGGGCCTGCATCTTTCTGTATCTGCTGCGGTAGGCTTCATCGCCCTCGCAGGGATATCCGTGCAAAATGGCGTGATTATGGTTGAGCAGATGAAGCACCTGATGCGTGAAGGTAGACTCGCCAGTGAAGCAGTGATTGAAGGCGCCGTAGCTCGGTTGCGCCCGATTTTGATGACTGCGTTGATGGCGGGCATAGGGTTGATGCCAGCGGCGTTATCACATGGCATAGGCTCAGAAACGCAAAGGCCTTTCGCCGTGGTGATTGTTGGTGGCTTGATTACCGCTACGCTCTTCACTTTGCTGCTGCTGCCGCTGTTATTCCCTATGTTTACAGATGAGCGCAGGCGCTAAGTTTACAAATCTATAATTGGCTTTTTAAAACCGAATTGGTGGTTTAAAGCAACCATTTATATCTTCGATCATTGCCAATGAAATAATTTTTCATTTTTAATCAATGCCTTACAGTGATGGTAAGGTTGGCATATTTGATGCTCTACTGTAGATGTACTACTAATTTTGCATATCTTCATTAGTAGTGGTCATCTCCAAAGTGGTAAATGTTGTCGTGATGTTGAATAACAACAACGAGCAATTGTTTTCCCGATTATCCTTTCCCGAGGATATTGCTTGAGCCCAAGCCTAGCGCTTGGGTTTTTTTTGCTTATTGAGAGTATGCGCTCAACTGTTCGAATTGGATGATTGTCGGCTAGCGCTTTTGAAAATAGGTTAAGAATTTGAGGTTAAATAATCTTTAAATGCTGTTTCAACTTAAGCGCTGTTTTGAGGACGCTTTTCTGCATTCACCAGATTTTTAGGTAGTTGAAAGACGACATTTTCAACCACGCCTTGTAGTTCTTCCACCTGTGCAGCACCCATCGCATGCAAAGCTTGTATGACTTCCTGCACCAGCACTTCAGGTGCTGACGCACCGGCAGAGATGCCTACTTTCTTCTTGCCTTTTAACCACTCCGGGTTCAGCAGTGTGGCGTTGTCAACCATATAGGCTTCCACGCCCTGGTTTTTAGCCACTTCGCGCAGGCGGTTGGAATTGGAGCTGTTTGGCGAGCCGACAATGATGACCAAGTCGCAATCTTTCGCCATGATTTTTACTGCATCCTGGCGGTTTTGTGTGGCGTAGCAAATGTCGTCGCTTTTAGGCGCTTTAATACTAGGAAAGCGGGTTTTAAGCGCATTGATTACTTGTGTGGCATCGTCTACCGATAGCGTCGTTTGCGTCACATACGCCAGTTTTTCTGCATCAGTGACTTGCAGGGCGGCGACGTCCTCCGGTGTCTCTACCAGGTACATACCACCAGCCTCAGATTGACCCATGGTGCCTTCGACTTCCGGGTGGCCTTTATGGCCGATCATAATGATCTCAAGACCATCTTTGCGCATCTTGGCGACTTCAATGTGTACCTTGGTCACTAAAGGGCAAGTCGCATCAAAAGCAGTTAAGCCACGGGACTCTGCCTCTGCGCGAACCGCTTTCGAAACACCATGCGCACTGAAAATCACAATATTGCCTGCCGGAATTTTTTCCAGTTCATCGACAAAAATTGCGCCCTTGTCACGCAGCTGGCCGACCACGAATTTGTTATGGACGACTTCATTGCGGACATAAATGGGCGCACCGAATTTTTCCAGCGCCTGTTCGACGATGATGATGGCACGGTCTACCCCGGCGCAGAATCCGCGCGGATTAGCCAGGACAATATTCGGTGTATCATTTGTTTGCATAAATCAATTCCGTAAAGGTGGTTGCCGCATTTGCACAGCGTGTCACAAGGGCTGGCGGCATCAGGTATAATCGGCGTTTTGTTGCCAGTTAACTGCTAAATGTTATGAAAAACACTGCTACCTTGCTGATTACCTGCCCAGATACCAAAGGGATTGTGGCGGCGATTGCGCAATTTTTGTATGAGCACAATGCCAATATTTTACACGCAGACCAGCATCAGGATGCGGAAAATAATCTGTTTTTAATGCGGGTGGAGTGGGACCTGAGCAATTTCAATGTTGCGGTGGCAGATTTTGAGCAAGCCTTTACCCCGGTTGCGCAGCGTTTTGCGATGACCTGGCAATTGAAGCTTTCCGAGCAAAAAACACGCATGGCGATCATGGTTTCGCAATACGACCATTGCCTGGCGGATTTGTTGCATAGACACCATAGCGGCGAGCTGGCTTGCGATATCCCACTGATTATCAGTAACCATCGCGATACTGAAAAGCTGGCGGCTTTTTATGGCATTGATTTCCATTATCTGCCGATGACCAAGGAAACCAAGGCGGATATTGAAGCGCAACAATTTGCCTTGTTCGATCAGTACCAGATAGATCTGATTGTGCTGGCGCGTTACATGCAAATCCTGTCGCCAGAATTTGTGGCACGTTATCCGCAAAAAATTATCAATATCCACCACTCATTTCTGCCGGCATTTATTGGTGCGCGTCCTTACCACCGCGCGTTTGAGCGTGGCGTGAAGCTGATAGGTGCCACCAGCCATTACGTCACCGAAGTGCTGGATGAAGGGCCGATTATTGAGCAGGATCTGGCGCGGATATCGCACCGCGACCAGGTGGAAGATCTGATCCAGAAAGGTCGTGACCTGGAGCGTATTGTGCTTTCGAAAGCCGTGCGCTGGCATATTGAACACCGCATTTTGCTATATGCGAACAAAACAGTAATTTTCGACTAAACCCTATCCTGAATGGCTAAGCGGCGAAATCTGCATAGTCCAGTCGTAAATTAATATCCAATAAAAAACCGAAGTCTCAAGCTTCGGTTTTTTTGTTTATGGCTACTGCATATGCGTTGTTATGGCAAAGTACGTTCCAGTTTGAATAAGTCCGCGATCTGCTCACGTTCGCGAATGACATGTACCTGGTCACCATCTACCAGCACTTCCGCCGCACGCGCACGTGTATTGTAATTACTGGACATGCTCATGCCATAAGCGCCGGCGGAGTGAATCGCCAGATAGTCGCCTTCTGCAATCGCCAGTGTGCGGTCATGGCCTAAAAAGTCGCCACTCTCACATACCGGGCCCACCACCTCATAAGTCTGAGCTGGCGCTGAAGAAGCCGCAATTGTCGTGATGTGATGGTACGCATCATACAAAGCGGGTCTCATCAAGTCGTTCATGGCGGCATCGACGATCGCAAAATTCTTGCTCTCGCCTGGTTTTAAGTACTCAACCTTGGTGAGTAATACACCTGCGTTACCCACCAGTGCGCGACCAGGCTCGAATAACACTTTCACGCCACGGCCTGCCAGTTTTTGCATGATGGCTGCAGTGTAAGTGGCAAACTCGGGAGGGGTTTCGTCGCTATAAGTAATGCCCACACCGCCGCCCACATCAATATGCTGGATATGGATATTACGTTCAGCCAATGCATCCACAAGACCTAGCACTTTATCCAGTGCATCCAGGAAAGGTGATAATTCAGTGATCTGCGAACCAATATGGCAATCCACGCCATGCACAGCGATATTTGGCTTCTCCGCAGCTTGTTGATACAGGTTCAAAGCATCTTCAAATGCCACCCCGAATTTGTTGTTCTTCAGGCCGGTGGAAATATAAGGGTGGGTTTTGGCATCCACATTCGGGTTCACGCGCAATGAAATCGGCGCGATTTTGCCCAGTTCTGCAGCCACTTGCTGTATACGGTGCAGTTCATTGATAGACTCCACATTAAAGCAAAGAATACCGGCTTCCAGCGCGGAACGGATTTCACTATGTGATTTGCCCACGCCGGAAAACACCACTTTCTTAGCATCGCCGCCTGCGGCAATGACACGTGCCAGTTCACCACCGGAGACAATGTCGAACCCGGCGCCCATGCGCGCAAACAGGTTCAGGATAGCCAAGCTGGGATTGGCCTTCACCGCAAAACAGATGAGGTGGTCATGACCGAGCAAGCCGGCCTGGAAACGCTCAAAAGTTTGCGTCAAGGCGTTTTTGGAATAGACGTAAGTCGGTGTCTGGTGGTGTTCGGCTATATCGCGCAGCGCTACATTTTCGGCATGTAGCAGGCCATTCTGGGTATTAAAGGCAGTCACTTGGCAGGAGTTGTCTGTTGTTGAGGTTGAGGGTACTGGCGCTCGGGGATATATAAATCACCTTTGAGCCCACAAGCGCTTAATTGTGCCAGCAACAGGCCAAGCGCTAAAAATCGCGTCCAGAAGGAAAGCATAATCCATAGTCCGGTTTAAACAGACCAGCATTTTAGCACTAAACCGCAAGTGCCTGATGGCGGGATGCCTGACCGTTTGTCTGCCGGATGCTGCCATCTGTCAGCCAGCACTTTACATGTGCCGGCGCAGTTTGCATGATAAGCACATCGTAAAAGAGGTCTCAGTATGATGCGCAATGCAATTCAACACGGGTTCAGTCTGATTGAAATCATGATAGTGGTCGCCATCATGGGTATCTTGGCCAGTATTGCTGTGCCTGGTTACCAGGACTATATCAGGAGTGGCAATGCGGTAGAGGCCCCTGCTAACCTTGCCAATTGCCGCGTGCTGGCAGAGCAGTTTTTTCAGGATAACCTCACTTATGTAGGATTTACCTGTAATCCGCAGGATGCCCGATTTTTTGATTATTTCATTGATGATCAAACAGCCAACACCTATACCTTGCGCGCAACAGGGCGGGCTGCCCAGAATATGGGTAATTTTGAATTCACAGTCAATCAGGACAACTTCAAAACCTCAAGATATGATGGTGCGACAGGTGCTTCCTGCTGGTTAACCAGTTCTTCTGGTAGCTGTTAGGCATGCAGCAACAAGGCTTTTCATTGATAGAACTGGTAGTGACTGTCGTCGTGCTGATGACGGTCTCGGTATTCGCCATCCCCGCATTTCAGGCATCTATAGGTAACTCCCAGATCCGCACGGTGACTGAGTCGATCAAAAATGGGTTGCAGCAGGCGAGAGTGGAAGCGATCAAGCGTAATACCAGGATCAGATTTACACTTCAGGCCAATGGGGCATGGCAATTGGGCTGCGTTAACCAGGTAATGCCAGCGGACATGGCCTCTGTTGCATGTCCGGCTATTATCAGCCAGAAAAGCGCTTCCGAGGGTTCTTCTGCAAATATCACAATCGTTGCCGACAATCCATCCGTTGTTTTTACAGGATTTGGCGCGCGCGACCCTGCTGTTGCCAACGGACTTTCGCGCGTGGACGTATCGAATAATCAGGTAGATCAGGATGAGCTAAGGGCTTTGCGGATCATATTGGCAGCGGGTGGCCACGCCAGAGTCTGTGATCCTGCTGTGACTGCAGTGGGAGATACACGCAGATGTTAAGTCGTCCTCACAAAAAAAGTATGCCGAAGCTGTTATCTCGGCAATATGGTTCTGTATTGATTGAATCTCTGGTTGCCGTGGTCATTTTCAGTATGGGTGTATTGTCCCTGGTGGGACTGCAAGGCGCCATGCAGAAAAACAGCAGCGATAACCGCTACCGTGCAGAGGCGCAGTTGATTGCACAGACACATCTGGCAAATATGATGGCCTTTGGTGGCGATGCCGCCACCTACGTCGCACAAGTGGACCGAGCCAGGATCAGGACACAATTGCCGAATGGCACACTCACTTTTTCTGCTATTACAAATAGCATGATCACTGTGACGGTCGGCTGGCAAGTGCCGGGCGGCAGGCAACATCAGGTCAATGCTTCCAGTTACTTGTTTGATGTAACGTCTGAATGAAAACAGGTTCTTACATACACACTGTGCAGCACAGGTCTCTTGCCAGGCAAACCGGGATGAGTCTGGTTGAACTGCTGGTCGGCATACTGATCGGGCTGGTTGCGACTTTGGCGATCGGTAATCTGTTCAGTGGTTTTGAAGCGCGTAAGCGCATGATTTCCAGTGGTTCTGATGCGCAGTCCAGCGGAGTGCTGGCGCTATATTTTTTGCAGCGCGACGCACAAAATGCCGGATATGGACTGCCTTTATACAATAGCCAAGACCCGTCACCGTTGCTGTGCCCTATCAACACTTCCATTAACCAGGGCGGGGTAGTGGTTAATCTATCACCTATCATTATCGTGGACGGCGGTGCCGGACAGGATATTGTCCGCATCCGCTATGGGAATCCACCCAGTGGAGGTGCCTCTGTGCGTGCGGTTGGTAACCTGGCCTCGCCGACGCTGGATGGCCCTTTGCTTGGTTGCCAGGAAGGGGATGTGGTGTTATTCCACCAGACGCAAGACAATCCTAATTGCAGCCTGGCCCGTATCCAGCGACTGAATGCTGACCGAGTGATTAATACATTGACTGAGATCGATACCACACCTACGGATCGCCCTGTGACTAATTTGAATGGAGCAGAATGGGTGCGGTTTTCTTGTCTGGGAGTTTGGAACCAGTATGAGTACACTGTGAATCCCAATCAGGAACTTACCAGGACGGGTGGAACGCCAGGTACCAATCCTTTTCCGAATAGTGCTGCAATTCCGATGGTCAGTGATATTGTCTCCTTGCAAGCGCAGTATGGCGTAACCAATACGCCTCATCCTGATCCTGTGTGGGCAGCTTCGCCTACCGGATCGCGTTTTCTCAACCTGGTTGATCAATGGACAGATGCGACCGGTACTTTTGGCCCAGCGATGGATTTAATGGACAGAAACCGAATACGGGCAATACGTATCGCGGTCGTCGCCAGGGATGGCGGGATACAAAGAAATATAGTCAGCCAGGCTTGTAACGGTAATGCCGTCGGCATTAGTAGAGTGTGCATCTGGACCAATGACGCTACGCCGGCCAATGTCAATTTGAGTCACATTACCGATTGGCAGCGATATCGCTATCGCACTTTTGAGGTGACTGTGCCGCTCCGAAACATTCTTTGGAATCGTGATGCCTTGTAAAGCTATTCCAACTTTTTTTGGGCATAGGTCAGATCGTGCCCAGGCTGGAATCGTGCTTTTTTTTGCCTTGCTGGCACTTGCAGTGATGTCTATTGCCGCGGTTGCATTGATTCGGAGTGTGGATACCAATGCGCTGCTATCCGGCAATATGGTATTCAGGCAGTCAGCCAGTGCGACATCGAATGTGGCACTGGAAGGGGTTGCACAGAGTATCACTCAAAATATCAGTTTGGCTAATAGTGTCCGGCACTCACCCGGTTTAGGGTACTACGCTAATTGCAGCAGATTCGATGCACAACCGAATGCATCGGTTTGCGATGGAAGCCGGTTGACGACCACCCCTTGGGATAATACAAACAGCCGCTTGGTCCCTGACCAGGTAGACGGCAACGCGGAGATCCGTAATGGTGTTGACCGGCAGGGGAATCAAATCAGGTATGTGATTGAGCGCATGTGCAATTTCAACGAGGCTGAAATTAACGCCGGGAATGCTGCCATGGATGGGGCACGCTGCCTGATGGCCAGTTCTACAGCCTGCAGGCCTCCAATAGATATTCCGGGAGGGCCAGAGCAGCCGCCATGCCCGAATCAGGCTACTTCGCCGATTTATCGCCTCACGTTACGTATCAGTGGACCTAAAAACACGCTGACGTTTATGCAGTCATTTATCTCCAACTAGCACAGGTGACATGATGAAAAATAATTCCTGGATAAAAAAACTGGTTTGGTTGGGCGCGATGATTCCCTGTCTGGTACAGGCGGAATTCCTGGATCTGGCTACTATGCCGTTGCAGACCTCCGGCAGCTCTGATGTGAAGCCTAACCTGATGTTTGTACTGGATAACTCAGGCAGTATGGGGTGGGATTATTCGCCTGACTGGGCAAACTCTTCTTCAGACTGGCTGAGAGATAACTCTGATTACAACACACAATATTATGATCCAAGAGTGGTTTACAGCCCGCCTCTCACTTACTTAGGGGTAAGCATGAGTAATCAAACCAACTTTAGTGCTGTTGCAAACGAAGTGGATGAGTTAGGCAGAACTAAAAATGGGACTTCAGACTTAAGGGGTAGGGCTTTTTATTATGCATTTGTAGCTGGCGAGTATTGCTCTACACCAAATCTAACTGCCTGTGTTGCTTCAAAGGTGCCAACAGGTAGTAATATTTATCCGGCGGATATACGCTGGTGCAGTACCAGTGCAGCGGCGGGTGCACGTGGATTGTCGGGTTCTATGCGATGCCAGAAAATACGTAATGCTAGCAGCACAGTTAATGATGGTAATACTTATACTTTTTTACGTAAACCTTTTGATACATATACCTTGGCATTAACGAGGACTGCCGGTACAGCGACAGTACTTAGTATTAAAATTAATAACATAGAAATTTTATCGCAGGCAGTAGCTACCTCGGGTAATAACAATACGCTTGCAAACACGGTGCTAGGTAGTATCTGCCAAGGTAGTTTATCCGGGAATTGTGATGTCAATGGGAATATAGTTACGCGTAATAATAACGTATTGACCATTCAAACACCAGCTGGAGATCCTATTAATCCGGCATCCCCTATCCAAGTCACAATGACTGGCGGAACGTTTTCAGCGCAGTTAGCAACAGACACAGCGAAAGATATACCAGGCAGTATGGTGTATGTGCCTATCAGTACTGCCATCAACACTTATACTGCACCCGGCCAATCTGTGAAGGGTGTAGATAGAAGCGATTGTGCGGGTACAACGTGTACCTACACTGAAGAAATGACCAATTACGCGAATTGGTGGGCCTATTACCGTACACGAATGCAGTCCATGAAAACGGCAGCTAGCCAGGCCTTCAAATCACTGGATGCGCGTTACCGGGTTGGCTTGGTAACCATCAATAATCCTAGTTCCAATTACTTGGCCATCGCCCCGTTTAATGCCAGCCAGAAACAATCCTGGTACCAAAAACTGTTTGCTGTTTCACCTAATGGTGGCACGCCATTGCGGACTGCGTTATCCAGTGTAGGCAGGCATTTTGCGGGCAAGAAAACACTTGGTAACGATGATCCTATGCAGTATGCATGTCAGTCCAACTTTACTTTGCTGACAACTGACGGTTACTGGAATGATACGGCTACCCCGACAAGGGTGAATGGATCCACGCAAATTGGTGACCAGGATGGTAGTAGTACCCCACCACAATTTGACAGCAGCAAAAAAGCTAATACATTAGCCGATGTCGCCAAGTATTTTTACGATACAGATATTCGTGACAGCACACTGACTAATTGTAGTGGTGCTCTAGGTTCGTCTGTGTGCGGTACAACCAATGATTATCCAAAGCAAAACATGGTCACTATGACTTTGGGGCTGGGGATTGATGGGACGCTGGTATATACCGACGACTATAAAAATCAAATCGCAGGCGATTATAAAGAAATCAATTCCAGGCCGGGTACTAAAAATTGGCCTGACCCTACTTTGGCTGAAGACGGTACGCGTATTGATGATCTGTGGCATGCAGCCGTTAATTCTAATGGTACCTACTACAGTGCAAGTAACCCAAAATTGTTAAGGGAGTCACTAGCGAAAGGGCTTTCTGAAATCAAGTCCGTGCAGGGCGCGGCCGCGGCCGCGGCAGCCAGCAGCCTGGCACCTACAGATGGCGACAACTTTCAATATGTCGCCAGTTATCAGACGGTGAAGTGGACGGGTAATCTTGAGGCCCGAACAGTGAATGTAAAGTCGCTGGAGACCTCTGAAAGTGCAGTCTGGTGCGCGGAAAACGTTTCTGCTACCTCATGTACATCGCCTGCTGTTGAGACCAGAATTACCGGGAATGGTAGTACCTCTATCTATTGCAAAACTACTAGTTCAAATCAGTCCAGTTGTGATGGTTTGGGTGGGAAATTAGGTTCGGAACTGAGTACAAATGAAAGTTCGTCCTGTTATGTGCAGATTTCGGGTAGTTGTACCGGCAGGTTGCAGACTCAAGTGGCAAATAATAGCCGGAAAATTTACTTCAACGCTAATAATGCACTGGTCTCGTTTACCGGAGATAATTTGACTGCCTCGCAAAAAACTGCATTAACAAATGGTTATCTGGCATTAAGCCAGATGCAGGGATTGCCTGCTTCTGATCCTAGAATTTCGGACGCCAATAAAGTCAACAAGCTGGTGGATTATTTGCGGGGTAACAAAACTTACGAAGATACAAGTTTAAATTCAGTAGCTGCAAACCGCCTGTTCCGTGAGCGCCAGGCGACGCTGGGAGATATATCGCAGTCACGTCCTGCTTATTTTAAAGCTTCAAATATGACCTATCTCGATGCCGGATATAAAGCCTATCGTGATGCAGCCGTTGCCAATAGAACACCTGCAGTATTCGTAGGCGCTAATGACGGTATGTTGCATGCCTTTAATGCCAATACCGGCGATGAGCTGTGGGCCTTTGTTCCCACGCCGGTAATCAGCAATCTGGCCAATCTGGCGGACAAGGAATATGGGGCTAACTACCATACCAACTATGTGAATGGGAGTCCAACCGTCGCAGATGTCTGCGTTTCTGGTTGTGGTGGAAGTGGTGCTGTATGGAGAACCATTCTTGTGTCGGGGTTGAATGCGGGTGGTCGTGGCTATTTCGCACTGGATGTGACCAATCCTTCTGCCCCAACCTTGCTTTGGGAGTTTAACGCGCAAAATTTTGGTGTGGGTATTAACCTGGGCTATACATTCGGTAATCCGGTGATCACGAAAATGCAGGATGGGCGCTGGGTGGTTTTGTTGACCTCCGGCTATAACAATGGGACATATGCCCGTAAACTGAATGATGGCAGTTTTGTAAATAACAGTCCTGTGGGTGATGGTGGCGGGTATCTGTATGTTGTGGATGCAAGCAGTGGTACTGTGTTGAAAGTGCTAGCTACGGGAGAGGGTAGTTCCGCTAATCCAAGCGGGTTGGCAAAAATCACCGCTTATGCTGACCAGTTGTTTGAAAACAATACCGCAGTTAAAGCTTACGCCGGAGATCTGAATGGAAATATCTGGCGCTTTGATATCAATACCAACGCCGTTACCAAGATAGCCACCTTACGAGATGCCAGTGGGAATCCACAAAAATTGACAACCCAACCTGTCATGGTCAGGGTGGGTAAAAATATCGCCGCTATTGTTGGGACCGGAAAATTCCTTGAGGTGGCGGATTTGACCAATACGCCGCAAAATTCCATCTATACATTCAAGGATGGTGGGCAGACGACGGCTATTGGGCGCAGTCAGCTGGTACCACTGGTGTTGAGTGGAGATCGCACAGTTGCCGCGAGCACAGCTGTCAACTTCAATACAGGATATGGCTGGTATCTGGATTTTCCGGCAGGTGAGCGTGTGAATCTGGATCCCAAAGCCGTGAGCGGGGTGATGCTGCTGTCAACCTTAGTGCCTAATAGTGAAGCCTGCAGCGGTGCTGGTTACGGGTTTTTAAATTATTTCAATTATGAAAAAGGCGGCAGTATGTTGCCCAGCGGACTTGTGTCAGAACGACTGACTACCCCTGCAGTCGGTTTTAACCTGGTTTATGATCAGAATAATGTGCCGCATGTGTTGGTGACAGGCAGTGACGACCCTACCCCAAGGCAAGTCAATATGGATGAACAGGTATTTGGTAAAACGAGTGGCGGACCGGGAGTAATTGATAATATTTTTAAACGAAGAGAAAACGGCAGCTACGGCACCAAGCAAAGCTGGCATGAGCTGATTCAATAACAGTATCAAGCACAATAAAAAAGCCCCAGTCAGGGGCTTTTTTATATCTAATGCGTTACTTCACATTTTTTGCGAACACATACAAAATCGCACAAATCACTACAACAATACCAATCAGTGCATAGATTCCAATGGCGCCTTGAAACATATCTGCCTCCTGTCGTGATAGTTGAGGAAAGTTTATTCTAGGCAAACATCTTTCGGCTGTCTATGCGAGTGAGTCCTACAGCTAGGTGATTTGTTTGGGCGAATGATGGCCGTTTTGCAGGCACAAACGGTATCGGCAATAGCAAATTTAAAAAGGCTTAACGCCTTTGTGCCACAGATTGCATCGCAACAATCTGTCAAAGAAAATAGGGTTGGTTAAACGACTTCGAGTGACAGTTCGGCTGGCTTGTAAATAGCCAGTATATTATTGTCAGCAACAATGTCTTCAGCCAGATACATAATATCCTGTGCCGTCATCAGTTCAGGCATGCTAGCGGTATAGGTCAGTGGTTCTTCCTGCCAGTTGTTCATGATATTTCCTTTAGATGCACTTCTGTATAAGTTAATAACGTCATGTCAGATCAAATCTTAATAGCAATCGCAAAATCATTCATTGCTGCTAATGCAATTGATCTTTAATGTTGCTTAGCTTAATGGCCTTGTATGAAAATTTAATGAAGCAAATATGCAATGTATGTGTCAAAAGATTGTTTTTTGGTGGCTGGTATAAAGCATTGAATGCGCGCAAAATAAGCGATATGGACTGGGTAAGATGAGAGCTTTACACAATGAAAACGCTAAAGGTGATAGGTCTGTTGGCTGTGATATTGGTTATAAGCGCAGGCGTGCTTTACTGGCAAAATATCCATGAAGATGCGCCGGAAGTCGTACATGGTGAGTTGGCGCAAACAATCAATCAATGCGATTTAATCGCCAGTAAGGCGGCGGCTGAGTTGCCTGAGGCGCTACCATTCCAGAAACAGGAAAAGTTTGCCAGGCAATCTCGCGTGCTGGATCGTTGCATGCAGGATAGAGGCTATCAGCAAAATCCAGCATGGGTTTCCAGCGCTAAGGCACGCGCTAGCGAAATTGCACATGCGCAAAACATTTCCCAGGATGAAGCTTTTGAAACGCTGCGCAGACAGGCCATGTTAAAAGATGCAGGGGCTGGCGCCAGTTACTGGCGCCAGCGTTCATGAAAGATTAGCGTTTTTGCCCCAGGTAATCCGTTTTGCCTAAAGGCACGCCGATGTGACGTAAGATGTTGTAAGCCGTGGTGATGTGAAAATAGACATTCGGCATCGCCCATTTCTGCAGGTAATCTAGCCCGGTAAAAGTCAGGTCTATTTTTCGGATTGTCAACACCACTTCTTTACTCTCTGCGCCTTCTAACTGTGTGGGCTGAATCTGCGATAAAAAATTGATTGTTTTATCGATTCTCGCATACAGCATCTCAAAACTGGTTTCATCGTCTGCATATTGCGGGATTTCGAGACCGGCCAGCCTGGCGCCAGCACCTTTGCTCATATCACTAACCAGCTGTACTTGCCGCGTCAGCGGATACATGTCGATAGACAGTCGGCTATTGAGTATCACCTCTGGCTCCACTTTTTTCTGCTCGGCATACAGTTCACCTTGTTGCAGGATGTGTTTCAGGTTTTGCAGGTTGCGCACCAACGGCGCGATGCTGACATCATATAAATGCATGGAGAGCGCTTTCAATAGTCATAACGGCGATATTGTAACGCTTCAGCGATATGTGTATCACTAATCGTGGGGCTCTCAGCTAAATCTGCAATCGTGCGCGCTAGTTTCAGGATGCGGTGATAACTACGTGCAGACAGCGAGAATTTCTTCATCGCCGCCTGTAGCAACACATGGCTTTTATCATTTAGCTGACAATGTGCTTCGATTTCAAGTGGCCCCAGCGCGGCATTCGGTTTGTTTTGGCGCTGCATCTGCCGCTGCCTTGCCAGCATCACACGCTCCCGTATATTAGCGCTGGCTTCGCCTACCTGGCTATGGCTTAACTCTTCCGGTTTGAGCGCAGGGACTTCAATGTTCATATCGATACGATCCAGCAGCGGGCCTGAAAGCTTATTTTTGTAACGTGCAATCTGTTCAGGCGTACAGCGGCAGCGCTGGTTATAGTGGCCATAGTAGCCGCAAGGGCAGGGGTTCATGGCTGCTAGTAACTGAAACTGTGCCGGGAAGGTGGCTTGCCTGGCCGCGCGCGAAATAGTAATCGTGCCGCTTTCTAAGGGCTCGCGCAGAACCTCCAATACTTTTCTGTCAAACTCAGGCAGTTCATCGAGGAATAACACGCCATGATGGGCAAGACTGATCTCTCCTGGACGCGGCACGCTGCCACCGCCGACCAGTGCGACTGCTGAGGCAGTATGGTGTGGGGCGCGAAAAGATCGCTGTTTCCAGCTTGAAGCGGGGAATTGGCTATTGAGTGACAAGATGGCCGCGCTCTCCAGCGCTTCCTGTGTAGACATCGCCGGCAAGATACTCATAAACCGGTGCGCCAGCATGCTTTTTCCGGTGCCGGGCGGGCCGCTCATTAACAAACTATGTTGCCCGGCGGCCGCCAGCTCCAGCGCCCGCTTGGCGCGCAGTTGCCCTTTTACTTCCCGGTAGTCCGCCAATATGGGTGTTTCGCTGTGAGCCATGGCGGGTTGCTGTGACAACGCCTGTTTTTCAGACAAGTGCGCACATACGGCCAGCAGGCTGTCGGCGGCATAAATCGTTGAGCCTTCGACCAAACTTGCTTCGTATGCACTCTCTTGGGGCAGAATCGCCGCCCGTACATTTTCGGTATCCTGTCGTAATTGATAAGTCATGGCGAGTGCGCCGCGAATCGGACGCAATGCACCCGTAAGGGCCAGCTCGCCGGCAATCACATAATTGCCTAAATGCTTTTTGGGAAGCTGGCCGGAGGCGGCCAGAATGCCTAGCGCGATAGGCAAGTCATAGCGACCACCTTCTTTAGGTAAATCTGCAGGGGCCAGGTTGACGGTTATCCTTCTGGCCGGAAATTCGAATTGCGCGGTCTGGATAGCGGCGCGAACCCGATCCTTGCTCTCTTTGACCTCGGTTTCCGGTAATCCAACTATGGTAAAGCTGGGCAAGCCATTAGCTAAATGTACTTCTACGACCACTTCTGGTGCTTCCATCCCGCTTAAAGCGCGACTATATAACACTGCCAGACTCATGCTGCACTCCTGCTTAACGGAATGCTAACAATTGTAAATTATTTTTTACTTTTCTGAGGTGTGAGCTTGTTCCAACGTACTTATTTTTTCTTCCAGTACTCGTAATTGTTGCTGGGTACGGGCGAGTAAAGCCGTCTGGATATCGAATTCTTCGCGGGAAACAAGTTCCATTTTGGTGAGCATGCCCTGAATTAGTGCATGAATATTTGTTTCAAGCTCTGAAATTGGGCTTGAATCAATTAATTGTTTGATTTTAAAAGATAATTCTCTGATTTTATCATTTGAAAATAGCATAGTTTATTGCTCCTTTTTGTGGAATTTTAGCATGTAAAGCAACAGAAAATCTAAATTTAATGCCTATTTTTTATATAAAAACTATAAAAATCAAATGGTTATGAAAGTATAAGAAATTAAAATTTCAAATAATAACTTAAATATATGATTTTAAATAATTATGTTGATTGGCACATGCCTTGCTTAGTGGTCAATGTTGTTTCATTCTCGTTTACAACAATTCGATCAAGACTTTATAGAGAGAGGACTCATAAATGCGTCAATCTATTTTACTTACAGCAGTATTAGGCACCTTGTCACTCGCACAAGTTTCTTATGCAGCTGAAGCTGAAGAAAAAGCGCCCGCGGCTGTAGAAGCAAAATCTCCTTGGGCAGCGACAGCCAACATTGGCTTCGTGTCTGATTACTACGCACGTGGTATTTCACAAAACTGGCACAAACCTTCTGTACAAGGTGGCCTGGATATTACGCATGACAGCGGCTTTTACGTCGGCGCATGGGGTTCTAACGTCACACCAAACACTTTCCCTGATGCAACGGCTGAAGTTGATGTCTACGGTGGTTATAATGGGTCCGTACCTGGCGTTGAAGGTTTAGGCTACAGCGTTGGTTTGATCGGTTACCTGTATCCAGGTGGTTCATGGAAAAAATACAGAAGCTCTGCTGCTCTTGGACCAGATGGTGCAAACACTGTATTAACACCACGTGGTGGCCGCTGGGATACCGCTGAAGTTAACTTTGGTTTGGCTTATGGCTGGTTGAGCACGAAGCTTTCTGTAACATTGACTGACTGGTTTGGTGCTGAGCGCGCAACCGGCTGGGATGGAAGTACAAAAGGCAGTACTTACTTTGAAGTGAACGCAAACTATCCATTGCCATGGTGGGACCTGACACTGGTGGGTCACGTGGGCCAATTGAATGTCAATGGTAAACTGGATACTACGTTTACAAGTGATGGTGGTATCAACGGTCCAAGTACAAGCTTTTCAGGTGCTTCCAGCCCTGATTACACTGACTACAAAATCGGGTTGAGCAAAGCGTTTAAAATCGGTGCCTCTGAAGGCTGGAACGGTGGTATCTACTACGTAGGTGCCAGCAATAGGCAGTACTGGGGTGAAAACGGTTACGGCGGTACAAGCTTTAACGGTAAAGGCGATGCAACTCGTGCCCAAAGTAAAGATTTGAACGAAGGTCGTTTGGTATTTACTCTGACTCGTACGTTCTAAGTGTTGTAAAAACATAAGTGCTGTAAACACATCTGGCGGGCACGGTGCCTGCCAGAGTTAACAACAGGAGAAGCAAATGAAATTTGTGTCCGCAATAATCAAGCCGTTCAAGCTTGATGAAGTGCGTGAAGCTTTGTCCAACATCGGGGTACAAGGCATCACCGTCACTGAAGTAAAGGGGTTTGGACGCCAAAAGGGGCATACCGAGTTGTATCGTGGCGCTGAATATGTCGTGGACTTTTTACCAAAAGTAAAACTCGAAGTAGCCATTAAAGACGATATGCTGGACCAGGTGGTAGATGCCATCGAGAAAGCGGCGGCGACTGGCAAGATTGGCGATGGCAAAGTATTTGTCTTCGATTTGGAACAAGTTTATCGTATCCGTACCGGTGAAACCGGTCCGGATGCGTTATAGGAGAGGGCTTCAGCTATGAAGAAAATTCTTTCTGTATTATCGCTGGTCGCCCTGATGGGTTTGGCAGCAATTCCAGTCACTTATGCTGAAGAAACTGTGACAGAAACTGTTACTGTGACGGAAACAGTGACGCCTGATGCTGCACCTGCAGCCGAAGCGCCAGCAGCAGAAGCCGCACCCGCTGAGGCCGCCGCTGCACCTGCGACACTGGATGTCGGTAATACCGCATTCATGATTATCGCGACTGTGCTGGTGATCCTGATGACGATTCCTGGCCTGGCACTGTTCTATGGTGGTTTGGTACGCCAGAAAAACATGTTGTCAGTATTGATGCAGGTTTTTGTGGTGTTCTCGCTGATCTCTGTGTTGTGGGCGGCTTATGGCTACAGCCTGACATTCACTGAGGGCAATATGATTGTCGGCGGCTTGAGCAAGGCATTTTTGTCTGGCATCACGACTGACAGTTTGTCCGGCACGATCCCTGAATATGTGTTCCTGACCTTCCAGATGATTTTTGCTGCGTTAACACCTGGCTTGATCGTCGGTGGTTTTGCTGAGCGCATCAAGTTCTCTGCCGTGCTGCTATTTACTGCTTTATGGGTGACATTTGCTTATATCCCAATCGCGCATATGGTGTGGGGTGGTGGTTACCTGGCTGAATTGGGTGCCAAAGACTTTGCCGGTGGTACTGTCGTACATATCAACGCTGGTGTGGCTGCATTAGTTGGCGCATTGATGTTAGGCAAGCGTATCGGTTACGGTAAAGAAGCGATGCCTCCGCACAACCTGGTGATGACCATGATTGGTGCTTCATTGCTGTGGGTGGGTTGGTTCGGCTTTAACGTAGGTAGCGAACTGGCTGCAGATGCGACTGCCGGTATGGTATTGATTAATACCCAATTGGCAACAGCTGCAGCGGTTATCGGCTGGATCTTTGCTGAGTGGCTGTTCAGAGGCAAGCCAAGCATGTTGGGTGCTGCTTCAGGTGCTGTTGCTGGCCTGGTAGCAATTACACCGGCATGTGGTTTCATCGGCCCTATGGGTTCTATCATCCTCGGGTTCACTGCCAGCTTTGTCAGCCTGTGGGGTGTGACTAAACTGAAAGGTGCACTGGGTTACGACGATTCACTGGATGTATTCGGTGTGCACGGCCTGGCTGGTATCTGGGGCGCGGTAGGCACTGGCGTACTGATGGCGCCTGGTCTGGGTGGTGTAGGCTACGCTGAAGGCGTGACCATGGGCGGTCAAGTAACTACTCAAATCATCGCTGTAGTCGTAACGCTGATCTGGACTGGTGTTGTGAGCGTGATTCTGTACAAAGTGGTTGATGTCGTAGTGGGTCTGCGTGTTAGTGAAGAATACGAGCGCGAAGGCCTGGATACAACTGAGCACGGTGAGCGTGCGTACAGCCTCTAATATAGTGATAGATTGCAGTAATTAATTTCGAACCTGGATTGCAGGCAAGATAGGAAAAACGGCTCTTCATGAGCCGTTTTTTTTGGAACTTAATCCATACTGTCACACACCAATGCACTGGGCCTGAATTACAATAACTTTATTATGGCAAAAGCACAGTCCGAATTAACACCTCTTCAACGAGTTTCCCAGTTAATCAGTTTTGAAAAACAGGATATCCTGTTATTGGTTTACCTGACCATGGGCTATGGCCTGTTGGGCATCGCGACCCCTGTCGCGGTGCAAACCATGGTCAATCTGGTGACTATGGGTGGCGTATTGCAACCGCTCTACGTCGTCGGGTTTATCCTATTCTGCCTGCTCGGTCTTTCCGGCGCCATCTACGTCATTGAAAGCTTCCTGGTTGAACTGATCCAGCGGCGGATTTTTGTGCGTAATAGCTTATTGATAGCGCACAACACCCAGCAAATCCATATATCTGTTTACGATAAAAACAACCCAGTTGAGCTGGTCAACCGCTACTTCGATATCCAGACGGTCCAGAAATCCGTTGCGACACTGCTTACCATTGGCCTGACAGCCTTATTGCAAGGCTTGATAGGCAGCATTGTGCTACTTTTTTATAGCCTGTATTTTGGCATCTTGGTCATCATTATGCTGGTCGTTCTGTGGGCAGTGATTTTCTGGCTCGGCAAGCAGGCCGAACTGACTGCAATACAAGAATCCAAAACCAAATACACCATGGCTGCCTGGCTGGAGAACATTGCCAGAAACAAGTGGTTGTCCAAATTTTATGGCGCCCGGCAACGTACCCTTAAAACTACCGAGCATCTGGCCGAGTATTACCTTAACGCAAGGACTGATCATTTTCGCGTGTTAATGACGCAGCTCATCAGCGCTGTCAGCATGTATGCGCTGATAGGTACTGGCATGCTGGTTCTGGGTGGTACGCTGGTGATCCAGGGTCAAATCAACCTCGGCCAGTTTGTGGCTGCCGAGTTGATCATTTTTGGCGTGCTGTCAGCTTTTGTACGCTTTATCACCAAGCTGGAATACTTTTATGATCTGCTTGCCGCGGTAGACAAGCTCGGTGTGCTGGAAACCTTGCCGGTAGAAGTGTCAGGCGAGCATCAATCAAACGAAAATGGCTACCGCGAATTGCAGGTGGTCGATTTATGTTATCAGCACCAGCAGCAAACGGTGCTGGTGAACAACCTTAACTTTACCCTGCGGCGCGGACAGAGCCTGGCGATTCTTGGGGCATTGGGGACCGGCAAAAGCACTTTGCTTGAGCTGATCACAGGATTGCGTCAACCGGCCCAAGGGCATTTGACCTACAACGGCATTGATCTGCGCCAACTGGATCTGGATCATTTGCGTGACCGTATCGGTGTGGCGGGCAAGGTCGAATGGCAGCAAGGTTCTATCCTCGATAATTTGCGCTTGACCCGAAATGATATTGAGATTGACGTCATTGTCGATGTATTGCAGATACTGGGGTTATGGGAAGACATCAGTAAGCTTGAGAATGGGATAGAAACCGAACTGACCGACTATGGCGCCCCCATGTCTTACACGCAACTACAACGTTTAATGCTGGCGAGGGCAATTATCGGCGCACCGGATTTGATGATTATTGATGGGTTGCTTGATGGTTTGGCCCAGTACGAACTGGATCAGGTGCTGGCAATGCTGAAACGCTACGAGGCAAACTGGATGCTGATTGTGACTACTCGCTTCAAGCATATTGCAGAGCAGTTCCAGCAGGTGATTACCCTGGAATCTGCCAATAATAAGCCAGGTAGCAACGGCAAGTCAGAGGCTGAACATGCAAATTAAGCTGCCCACCCCGCTGGTACGCGGCGTTGAAACGCCTGAGCGCTTGCGCCTGTGGATCAAGCGCATGGCCTGGCTGTTGCTGGTATTGCCGACCATCTTTATGTTTTTACCGTGGCAGCAAAACGTGACGGCCTTGGGTAAAGTCACGGCTTATTCTCCTTCGGAACGTGTGCAAACCATTGATGCGCCCGTGAGTGGATTGATCAATCGCTGGCATGTGCAGGAAGGTACGCTGGTCAAAGAAGGAGATTTGTTGCTGGAAATCACTGATACCGACCCTAATTTCAAGCAGCGCCTGGAAGCCCAGCGTGATAATGTTCAAAACAAATTCATGGCAAAACAGGATGAACTGAATGCTTATGAGCTACAGAAGCAGAATCTGACCTCCGCACGCGATGCCAAAATATCAGCTGCGCAATACAAACTTGATGTAGCCAACCAGAAAATACGTAGCAGCCAGGAAGCGGTGAATTCGGCACAGGCCACCCTGGAGGCAGCCAGCTCACAGCTCACTCGGCTGCAACGATTATTCGCTGACGGCCTGGTTTCAAAACGTGATCTTGAATTGGCCGAACGTGATCATATCATCGCCGGCCGTAATTTGAATGCGGCTCAGGCTCAATTACAGTCAGCCAAGGCTGAAGCAAGTTCTTCAGGCGCTGATATCCAGCAGATACGTTCTGATACCCAGGCCTATCTGGAGTCGACTGAGGCTACGATCAATAAAATTAAAGGAGAAATGGCTGACAGTGAAAACAGCCTGCATAACGCCGAAATTGCGCTGGCACGCCAAAACATGCAAAAAGTGGTAGCTCCGCGCGACGGCACTATTTTCCGCTTACCGGTAAATTCACAATCGCAAATAATCAAGCAAGGGGATCCATTATTGGTGATTGTGCCAGACACCTCGCAGCGAGCAGTCGAGCTATGGGTAGATGGGCGCGATGCGCCGTTGATTACGAAAAAAAGTGTAGTGAGACTAGAATTTGAAGGCTGGCCGGCGATTCAGGTGCCGGGGTGGGCGCAAGTCGGTGTCGGCACTTTTGAAGGTGAAATTTCGTTCGTTGATCCTACTGATAACGGCAGTGGTCACTTCCGCATTATGGTCGTGCACAAACCCGGCTCGCCACAATGGCCGTCACCGAGATTCTTGCGGCAGGGTATCAGTGCCAAGGGTTGGGTGTTGCTGGAGCGCGTCACTATCGGCTATGAACTTTGGCGTTTGTTGAACGGCTTTCCACCGCGTATCCCGCATGAGTTAACACCGTTGAACACTGGGACGGCTAAACCAGCATGAGGGATAAGACCAGCATTTGGCACTCTGCCATTCTATGGGTGATGATCAGTGTAGGCAATCAGGTTTTCGCAGACGAAGTCAGTGATACACGCACCCGGCAACGGTTGGAAAAGCCTGAAGGCAGGGCACTGGAAAAATATAGTCAGCAACCTCCTCAACCCTTGCATGATGCGGTTAAGCTACAGCAACGCAGGCCTTCAGTCTCGGTAGACCTCAAGCGGGCTTTGCTGCCATTTGATAATCCTGAAGACGACAGTATGCTGCCCGAAGCGCAAGGTCAGCAGGTCACCATTGCCGATATTCGCCAACGTGCACTGCAAAACAACTTGCAGGTGAAAGTCGCCCGGATGGATCCTGAACTAGCCAAACAGGCATTGCGCGAAGAGCAGGCCAAATTTGACCAGGTGATTTTCGCTTATGCCAAATATGCCGAGAAAGACACGCCACCGATGTCTGGTGACAAAGTGATTTTCAAATCGGACAATCCGTTGCTGGATGGTGAATTGGCTAAATTAAACCTCGATGCCCAGAAAAAAGAATACTGGGATGTGGAGGCGGGCATCAAGGTGCCATTGCGTACCGGTGGTACCGTAACCCTGAGTGCGCCTCTGGAAAACCGGCAAAGTCTGGGTAAATTTGCCAGCGACCAATACCGTAGTGCGCTGCGTTTTTCCTTTAGTCAGCCGTTGTTGCGCAATGCCGGGCGTGATGTGAATGAGGCCAGTATCCGCATAGCCGAACTTGATCGGGATGGGGTGCAATTGCGCACCCGTTTGCAGACGATCCGCATTGTGGCGATGGTGGATAAGGCTTATTGGGAGTTATACGAAGCCTGGGCGGCGCTGGATGTCCGGAAAAACCAGTTTGAATATGCCAGCCAGAATATGGCTATGGTCAAACGCCGGGTGCAGGAAGGCCTGACGGCTGCGGTCGAAATAAACCGCGCTGAAATTGGCGTGGCAGATCGCATGGAAGCACTGATTGTCGCTGAAACCAATCTCAAGCTTGCCCATAGACAATTACAGTTTTTATTGAATGATTTGCCGGATGATCAGGAAAAACAATCGCCCTGGGTGCCCGCCAGTCCTCCAAAGCTGGTGAAATTCGAATTTGACCGTGCGCACTTGATCCGCGATGCACTGGACAGTCGTATCGAGTTGCTGGATCAGGAACTCAAGTTAAGTGCTGACCTGATTCAAATTGATTATCTGCAAAACCAGACTTTGCCGATGTTTTCGCTCGATTATCAATATGGTGCTTTGTCCGGCTCAGGTGAGCGCTTCAGTGATATCGGCCAGGATTTGTTTGATGGCCGTTACCGCGACTGGTCATTAGGCTTAAAGTTCGAGATGCCGGTAAGCAATGAGGCGCGCAAAGCCAAGCTGGACCGCGCGATTGCGCAGCGCATGCAGCGTTTAACCACCAAGACGCTGCAGACATTGACGGTCAAGCGCGAGATTCACGATGCACTCGATAAGATAGACCAGAACTGGCAACGGATTATCGCGGCACGCCAGCAGGTATTGGTCGCGGGAATCAACTACGAAGCAGAGCTCAAACAGTTTAATGAGGGACTGCGGACCATGACAGAAGTGCTGGAAACACTGACTCGACTGGGTGAGGCGCAAATGAAGGAAATCCGCGCCATCAGTGATTATCAGATATCGCTGGTCGATGTGGCGTATGCGACCGGTACGGTATTAGGTCACGGCCAGATAAGCCTGCAATAAGCTATTGATTTGGCAATGGTGTATTCAATGACTGTTGCGAACGCACCATCTCGCTAAACTGCGATAAATTCATCCGGTTTATGCCGGACTTCTCGCCATTTTTACGCGGCGCTGAACGGATATCATCCGCCTCAAAAATACTGATACGCTGCGTACCAAACCGGGTTTCTACGAGCACCACAGGCACACGTTTACGCACTAGGTCATGTTTCTGCTTGCCTGGGCGATCTGACATCCGGTATTGCTGCTCGTCGCCGTGGTAAGGGATATTCTGGTTCAGCAAGTATATTTCCAGCTCCTTCGCGCTTTCGGCGAACACATGGATATCCGTATCTGCATAAGGTCCGGCAGTGCCGTCTAGTACAGGGCCGGTTAGGTGAGGATTAAACTTTTGCAATAACTGCATGGTCAGCAGTGCTGCCTGCCTCAGATCATGCAAATGCGCGGCATCGGCCTCATCGGCATAAAGCGCATGGTATTCCCGCAAAGCTGTATCAATCTCTGCATTTGTCGGCAACGGGGCATCCTGCTGGATCCCCAGCAGTTTCACGGCTTTGCGCTTGGCGCGCCCATAGTCGCTAATGCCTTCTTCAAACATCAGCCTGGCTGCCGATTGCGCTATTTCCTGGCGCAGGTCACTTGGAAAATCGTCAAACATAAACGCGCTTTTACGAATCAGTATCTAGTTAGGACTCAATAATTTTGCAGCAGGGTTGACCGGTACTTTTCTGTCTTCATCACCGCCGGAATGTTCACCAATTAAACGCTCCAGAAATGAAGGTTCATCTTGTTCCGGGGCTTGCTCGCTCTCCGGGTCAAACAATCCGGGCAGGTTTTCCGGTTGCGATTGTGGCAAGTGTTCTTCATAGAAGTACTCATAAATACCCTGGTCATCCTCGTCGATTTGCGCGCCGGTGTAAGCATCTACTTTCAGTTGCAGTATACCTTCAGGTACTTTGTACTGATAAATCGGCACGCCTTTCAGTGTAGCCTGCATATACTTGATCCAGATTGGCAAGGCAGCACGCCCTCCGGTTTCACCACGCCCCAGGTTACGCGGATTGTCATAACCTACCCAGGCTATCGCGACTTCTTTCGGATGATAGCCGGCAAACCAGGCATCAAACTGGTCATTGGTGGTGCCGGTTTTACCTGCAATATCAGGGCGGCGCAGGGATAATGCAGCTCGTGCCGTACCGTCACGCACCACATCTTGCAGCATACTTGTCATGATGAAGGCATTACGCTGGTCTATAACGCGCTCTTGCGAGATATGCTTGCCGGGTTGCACAGCCATCACAACCTTGTCGCGACTATCCGTGATTTTTTCAATCAGGTAAGGGTGCACCTGGTAACCGCTGTTGGCGAATGTCGCATACGCGGCGGCTAGCTGCCAGGAAGTGGTTGAACCTGCACCCAGCGCCGTTGATAAATACGGCGGATGGTCCTTCGGATTAAAGCCGAATTTACGCAGGTAGTTTTGCGCATAACGCGCACCGATGGCATTCATCAGGCGGATAGAAATCGTATTCTTTGATTGTGCCAAAGCTTCACGCAGACGCATAGGCCCTGCGTACTTTTCATCGTAGTTGCGTGGCTCCCAGTTACTGTTGCTGCCGGTTTCCGTCGAGGCAAAGCTGATAGGTGCGTCTTCAAATACGCTGGCTGGTGAATACCCCTTTTCTAGCGCAGCAGAATAAATAAACGGCTTGAAACTCGAGCCTGGTTGGCGACGTCCTTGCGTTACATGGTTATATTTATTGCGCTGGAAGCTAAATCCACCGATCAATGCATTCACCTGCCCAGTTTCCGGATTGAGGGCAATGAAACCGCTTTCCACCTCGGGTAACTGCACCACCATCCAGTTATCGTTTTGCTGGTAGACGCGAATGACTGAACCTGCGGTGAGTGTAAGTGGGGTACGCTTGGCCGGCGGCATATGATTTTTAACCAGCAAAATGGCTTTGTCCTGCAACTTGAGCACCGTGCCACGCTGAGTGACCAAAGTGAGCAAGTTGGGCTCTACCTTGGTGACCAAGGCGGGCACAAACTGGTTGTAAGTGACAAAATCACGCAGTAATTCCCTGGCTTCCGAAGCCTTCATTTTGCCGGATGGCAGGGGAATTACTTTTTCTGCGCCGCGGAACCCATGGCGCAATTCAAAGTTGATGATGCCCTGGATAACGGCTGCATTTGCCGCTTCCTGATGTTGTTTATGGATGGTGGTGTAAACCTTGAATCCGCTGCTATAGACTTTTTCGCCATAACGTTTGTACAGGCTGGTCCTGACGATTTCAGCCACATATTCTGCGCCCAGGGCTGGCACCATGCGCTTGGAAGACTGGAACTTGAGTGGTGCCTGCATGGCTTCATCGAATTCGTGTTGCGAAATCATGTTGTAGCGGCGCATGTCACGCAGGACCTCATGCTGGCGTCTGATGGCAAAGTCCGGGTGTATGTAGGGGTCATACTTGCTTGGCGCTTTGGGCAAACCTGCCAGCAAGGCGGCTTCAGCTAAATTAAGCTGCCGCAAATCCTTATCAAAATAAGTCCTGGAAGCCGCAGCAAATCCATAAGCACGCTCGCCCAGGTAAATCTGGTTCAGGTAAAGCTCCAGGATTTTATCTTTGCTGATGGCATTTTCAATTTTAATTGCCAGCAGCGCTTCTTTAATTTTGGTCCACATGTTGCGTGGTGTTGTCGGGCTGCTGAAAAAGTTTTTCGCCACCTGCATGGTAATGGTACTGGCGCCTTCATGGCCACGCCCAGTCATATTGTTGCGGATCGCCCGCAGAATGCCAGTGGTGTCAATGCCGTTGTGCTGGTAAAAGCGTCGGTCTTCAATCGCCAGGATGGCATCTTTCATGACCTTGGGTGTTTGTTCAATCGGCACAAACGCGCGCCTTTCCTGGCCAAACTCACCAATCAGGTTGCTTTCGGCATCGTAAATCCGTAGCGGTAATTTGGGGTGGTAATCGGTCAGCGCTTCAAGCGACGGCAGCGAAGGGTAAAGGATACTAATCATCAATACCAGTAGTGCTGCGACGATCAAACTGCCGATGATGGAGATAAAAAGAAAAGACTGTAGCCAGCGTTTTGAATTCATGCCTAGTGTTGCCATCGTGAGAATTACCCCTGAATTGTAATCTTTTTTTGCCGATGCATTGGCAGTTAATTATGGAATCATGCAAATAGTCGGGGCCCGTCTCGCGATGGGTGATAGCAGTAATTCACTAACACATTTAAAAGTGGAGTGGTTGGCACGGTTGATGCATAACTCTCTAAGCATTTAATTCTATTTAAGGGCGATTCAGTTGAGCCTAGGCTTTTTACAACGCAAAAAAACCAGTTTTATCGGTGTGGATGTCAGCGCAACCGCCATCAAGATGGTGGAGTTAACGGCGATTGGCAAGCAGCAGTTCCGACTGGATGGTTACGCCAATATTGCCCTGCCTAAAGGTGTAATCAGCGATGGCAATATCAATGATTTAACCCAGGTGGCAGACACCATACGTTCTACATGGCGATTGCTGGGTTCGCGTGCGAAACAGGTAGTCATGGCTTTGCCCGCATCGGCAGTGATTTCTAAACGTGTGATTATGCCTGCAGGCTTGAGTGATGAAGACCTCGAATTACAAGTTGAGGCTGAAGCTAATCAATACATTCCTTTCCCGCTCGACGAGATGAATCTGGATTTCCAGGTACTGGGGCCGATTGGTAAGAGCACGGACGAAGTGGAAGTGCTGATTGCCGCCGCCAAAAAAGAAAAGATTGATGACCGTGTGGCAGTGGCAGAAGAGGCTGGCCTGAAAGTCAGCATTATGGATGTGGATGCTTACGCTACTGAAACGGCTTACCGTCAGATTTTCAGGCAATTGCCCGGCCATAACAAAAAGACGGTCACCATGATTCTCGATATAGGTGCGCATGTTACCCATATCAGCGTGATGGTTGGATTGCATTCCGTTTATTCAAGAGAGCAAGCATTCGGTGGTGCCATGCTGTCACAAGAGATACAGCGCCGGTTTGGCCTCTCGGCTGAAGAAAGTGAAATTGCCAAACGCCAGGGCGGATTGCCGGATTCGTATGACCAGGAAGTATTGCAGCCGTTTCTTCAAACACTGGCAGGTGAGGCAGCACGTGCGGTTTCTTTTTTTACCAACTCTACTCAGTACAGCAAAGTGGATCACTTGCTGCTGGCTGGCGGTGTTTCTGCAACAGAAGGCCTGGCTGCGCTTATTCAGCAAAAAACCGAGATACATACACTGGTTGCCAATCCGTTTCAAGGCATGACGCTGGTGAATAAAGTAAAACCATCACAACTCGAAACCGACGCCCCTGCATTGATGATTGCCTGTGGCCTGGCATTGCGGGGTGTAGACGCATGATTAAGATCAACCTGTTACCGCATCGCCAGATTCGCCGTGCCGAACGCCAGCGCGAGTTTGGCCTGCTGGCATCACTGGTCGCGATTGCGGCAGCCGCGGTAGTGTTTGTCAGCTGGAGTTATATCAACGCGCAGATCCGCACCCAGCAGAATCGTAACCAGCGCTTGCAGGATGAGATGGTGAGGCTGGATAAGGAAATCGTCATCATCAAAACCTTGAAAGAACAGATCCAGCATGTACTGGAGCGCAAGCAAATTGTTGAAGGATTGCAGAGCGACCGAAACCAGGCGGTACAGATACTGGATGAACTGGCAAGATTGTTGCCGGAAGGCGTGACACTGAAAAGCATCAAGCAGATTGAGAATGAGATAGAGCTGAAAGGCACTGCTGACACTAACAGCCGTGTGGCTTCGTTAGTGCATAACCTGAGCGGGTCTTCTGTTATCCATAACCCTAACCTGGTGGAGATCCAGGCGAGTAATTCTGCGCAGGATCTCAAGATATATGAATTTGTTATCAGGATCACGCTCAAGCAGGATCAACCCGCTGGTAACCAAGCCGAGCAAAAGCCGGCGTCGCCAAAAGGATAGCCCGCATCATGCAACTTTCGGATTTTAATAATATAGATTTAAAAAATGCCGGCAACTTGCCATTGCCCATGAAGGTGGTGCTGTTAAGCATACTGGCTGCGATGATTCTGGTACTGGGTTATATGTTTTTACTGAATCCCAATCTTAAAGAACTGCGTGCTGAAAAAGAAAAAGAGCAAGGCTTACGCGATGAGTACCTGGCGAAAAATATGCAGGCCATCAAGATTAAAGCCTATGAGCAACAAGTCCTGGAGATTCAGCGTACGTTTGGCGTATTGCTGAAACAGCTGCCGGATAGGTCGGAAATGGACGGATTGTTAACCGATATCAACCAGGCTGGGTTGAGTCAGGGATTATCTTTTGAAGCATTTGTGCCTCAGCCGGAGGTGTTTGCAGAGTTTTATGCCGAAAAGCCCATCAATATTAAAGTGTTGGGCAGGTATCACGAGCTGGGTGCTTTTGTCACCGAGGTGGCTAAGCTGTCGCGGATTGTGACACTACACAATTTACAAATACAGCCGATGGCTAAGGATGATAGACATCCCCATAAAGAGGTACTGGTCATGGAAGCTGTTGCGAAAACTTATCGCTACCTGGATGCGGATGAAGTGGCTGCACGCAAGGCAAAAGAAGATGCCAAGGCGGTTAAGAAATGATACGTCATAAATATTTGTTAACGGTGATGTCGGCCATGTTGCTGACGGGATGCGGTAAAGCGCAGGAAGATGACCTGACACAGTTCATGAATGACGCTAGTCAGTCAGCTTCAGCACCAATTGAGCCATTGCCGCAAGTGCAAGGTTTTTCGCCTAAACAATATAACGCAGACGCTGCTTTGCATGACCCGTTTGTGCCACGCAAAGCCACAGTAAAAAGTGCTTTGCAGCCTGATCTTAAACGGCATAAAGAGCCACTGGAAGCTTATCCGCTAGAAGGCCTCAAGTTTGTTGGTGTATTGAGCAAACAGAACAAAATATTTGCCGCCATACAAACGCCTGACAACATGGTGTACCAGGTTAAGCCTGGGCAATACATGGGAGAAAAGCTGGGGCTAATCACTTCGCTGGCAGAAAACAAACAGACGTTAAAGTATGAATTAAGAATTAAAGAGACCATTCAGGACCAGGTGACCGGTGAATGGGCCGAGCAAATGACGACATTGGAATTGCAGGAACATCAATGATGAAAACATATATTTCTTTTGCTACAAAGCTAGCACTATTGTTCGTTGTGATGACAGCGCAACCGGTAATGGCGGCAGAAATGCCTGCGGGTAATAATCAACTGCAAGCCATTGAGGTAACCACGCTACCAGGCGGCCGCCTGAATGTACAACTGCAAATGTCACAGCCTTTGGCCACCGCACCGGCGAGCTTTACCTTATCGAATCCGCCCAGAGTCGTATTCGATATTCCGCGCACCAGCAATGCTACCGGCAAGAATGTGGTTGCTGTTAATCAGGGCGCACTGAAGACTGTGCAGATAGTGCAGGCAAATGATCGAAGCCGGGTAGTGCTGAATCTGTCTAAACCGGTGCAACATCAGTTGCAATTACAGCAAAGTGCATTGGTGATTGCACTTGCTCAAGAAAGCGGCGAGTTGGCCCCAGCAACTGCAGCTGCGAAACGCTTCTCCGAACCTGTCGCGCTTGCTCAGCATCGTGTTCAGAATATAGATTTTGTACGTGGCAAAAATGGTGAAGGACGCATTGTAGTAGACCTCTCCGACAGTCATGTAGGTGTGAATGTGCGCAATGCCGGTAAAACAGTGGTGATTGATTTCACCAACACTGAGTTACCAGAGTCGTTGCAGCGCCGCCTGAATGTAATCAACTTCAACACACCAGTGCTCTATGTAGATGCCCTGCGCCACAATAATCAGGCACAAATTGTGATTGAGCCGCAAGGTGATTGGGAGCAGTCTGCCTATCAGGCTGATCGCAAGCTGGTAGTGGATATCCGCCCATTGGTAAAAGACCCTAATAAGTTGATCCAGGGCTCTAAACAGGGCTATGCTGGTGAAAAATTGTCGCTTAACTTCCAACGTGTGGATGTAAGGGATGTGCTGAAAGTGATTGCTGACTTCACAGGTAAAAATATTGTGGTCAGTGACTCGGTTTCGGGCAGTGTAACGATAGGCTTGAAGGATGTGCCTTGGGACCAGGCTTTGGATGTCATTATGCAAAGCAAGGGCCTGGATATGCGCGTCAATGGCAGTGTGATTTCCATTGCCCCGGCAGAAGAATTTGCAGCCAAGGAAAAAGCGCAATTGACTGCAGATGCCGAGCGGGAAACGCTTGAGACCTTGCGGACTGAAGTTTTTTCACTCAGGTATCAGAAAGCGGCTGATTTCAGAAGTATGTTGCTGGGAGGTGGGCCTGGTATGGCAGCTGGCGCTTCAACGGGAAGCTCTACCGGATCTGCTGCCGGACGAATGAACCGCATCCTGTCACAGCGAGGCAGCGTCACTTTTGATGTACGTACCAATACGATTTTTGTCCAGGACACCCCAAAAAAACTGGAAGAGATTCAGGCAATCATTAACAAGGTAGACGTACCAGTGAAACAGGTGATGATTGAATCGCGTATGGTGATCGCTTCTAACACTTTCTCGAAAGCCTTAGGCGCACGTTTCGGGATTACCCAAACGGGAACGCCAGGCAGCAATACCAATATGACAGTGAGCGGCTCGTTAGGCAACCGCTTCACCGAAATTTCAACTACAGGTGTGGCGACGCAAGGTACACATAACGGCAGTATTCAAACCGCGAGCAATAATGGCAGTACATTGACCAGCTCGGATGGCCTGCCTGATTTGATGTCTAACCTGCCAGTGACCAATGCTTATGGTGGCATTGCCTTAAGCCTGCTTAAATTGTCAGCTAACTTGCTGTTGAATCTTGAGTTGTCAGCACTGGAAGCCGATGCGCGCGGTAAGGTAATTTCGAGCCCGCGCGTGACTACTGCCAACCAGCAAAAAGCACGTATTGCTCAAGGCGTGGAAATCCCTTACCAGACAGCGACCAGCAGTGGTGCAACAGCGGTAAGCTTCAAAAAAGCTGAATTGAGCCTCGAAGTCACCCCCCAGATTACGCCAGACCAGAAAATTATTATGGATTTGGATGTACGCAAAGATAGTAGAGGGGAAACGCTGCCCGGTGGTGTCGCAATCAATACCCAGAACGTGCAAACACAAGTACTGGTAGGCAATGGTGAAACGGTGGTTCTAGGCGGTATCTACGAGCAAGTATCACGTAAGGCTACTGACAAAGTACCGTTCTTTGGCGATTTGCCAGTGGTTGGGTACGCGTTCAAACGCAATACCAAGCAGGAAGACAAAACTGAGTTGCTGATTTTCATCACACCTAAAGTCATGGATGAAACGCTGGCCTTGAACTAATTACCTGTTGCTACCCCGCTGTTACTGACAGCGGACCCTCTTTGCCTTAAAATGCCCAACTGGATCGGTTGGGCTTTTTTATGGGTGAGCGTATACCAAATAATATTTTTTTAATCGGTTTAATGGGTGCAGGCAAAACCACAGTTGGCAAGTTGATCGCCAAAAGTCTGGGTAAAACCTTCTATGATACCGACCACGTGATCGAGCAGCGCACCGGCGTTAAAATCCCCACTATCTTCGAGCTGGAAGGGGAGGCTGGCTTTCGCAAGCGCGAAACGTCCACGCTGGAAGAGTTTGGACAGCAGGATAATATCGTGCTGGCTACCGGAGGCGGGGCGATTATCGCTCCGGAAAATCGTGCCATACTAAAAAAATATGGTTATGTGATTTACCTGCGTGCCAACGTCAATGAGCTGTATCTGCGTACCCGCAACGATAAAAATCGCCCTTTGTTACAAAACGTAGATGTAAAAGCCAAGCTGGAACAATTGTTTCATGCCCGTAACCCCCTATACACCGAGACTGCCGATCTAATCGTCGATACTGGGCATCAACCGGTGACCGTCATTATTCATAAAATAGAAACTGCATTGCGCGCGCTGGAGTCATCATGCAAACCCTAACCGTTAGCCTGGCTGACCGTAGCTACCCCATTCATATCGGCAACGGCCTTTTAGGGCAGGTCGATCTGATTATGCCGCATCTCAAACGCAAGCAAGTGGCGATTGTCAGCAATACCACCGTAGCACCTTTGTACATGCATGCGCTTGCCCAACCTTTAAGAGATGCTGGCGTGAGTGTGATTGAAATTATTCTGCCGGATGGCGAGGCATATAAAAATAACGATACCCTGCAGATTATTTATGATCATTTGCTGCAAAACCGCTGTGAGCGTAATACCACGCTAATTGCATTGGGCGGTGGCGTCATTGGGGATTTGACCGGCTATGCGGCGGCGACTTATTTGCGCGGCGTACCCTTTATCCAGGTGCCTACGACTTTACTATCACAGGTGGATTCCAGTGTCGGTGGTAAAACCGGTATTAACCACCCATTGGGTAAAAACATGATAGGCGCGTTTTATCAGCCAAAACTGGTATTGGCTGACATTGATACGCTAAAAACATTGCCGCAACGTGAGTTATCGGCAGGTGTGGCTGAAGTGATCAAGTATGGCCTGATCCGCGATGCCGATTTTTTTGACTGGCTGGAAACCAATATGTCTGCATTGATGACATTGGATCCTGCAGTCGCTAGCTATGCCATTTATCGTTCATGCCAGAACAAGGCTGAAGTGGTCGCGGCGGATGAGCATGAGCAAGGTGAACGTGCCTTGCTAAATCTGGGCCATACATTTGGCCATGCCATCGAAAATGCAATGGGTTATGGCGTGTGGTTGCATGGTGAAGCGGTGGCGACCGGAACTGTGATGGCGGCAGACTTGTCCCAACGCATGGGCTGGCTGAATGCCACAGAGGTTCAACGTATCAAAGCGATTTTGCAAGCAGCTAAATTGCCGCTCGATGCCCCAGACTTTGGCGCTGAAGAGTATTTGCGGCTGATGCAGCTGGATAAAAAAGTATCGGATGGCCGCATTCGGCTTATCCTGCAGCAAGGCATAGGCAAGGCAGTGATTACAGCCGATTATGATGCCGATAAACTCAAGCAGACACTATCACAGGTTGCCTGATTACCAATAGAGATTAAAATGACCTTAACACGCTTTGCAGCGCATCCCGAACAAACGCGTGGCCGCAAGGTCGTTGAGCAAGAGTCACCCACGCGCAATGTATTCCAGCGTGACCGTGACCGCATTATTCACTCTACCGCTTTCCGCCGCCTGGAATATAAAACCCAGGTGTTCGTAAACCATGAAGGCGATCTGTTCCGCACCCGCCTGACCCATAGTATTGAAGTCGCTCAACTCACGCGCGGAATTGCTCGCACTTTAGGCTTGCATGAAGATCTGGCCGAAGCAATTGCGCTGGCGCATGATCTTGGGCATACCCCATTTGGCCATGCCGGGCAGGATGCGCTCAATGAATGCATGCGTGACTTTGGTGGTTTTGAGCATAACTTGCAGTCTTTGCGCGTAGTCGATTTACTTGAAAACCGTTACGCCAGTTTTGATGGCTTAAACCTGACCTTTGAAGTGCGGGAAGGCATCCTCAAGCATTGTTCCCAGAAAAATGCCAAGCAGTTAGGCGATGTCGGCGAGCGTTTTTTACGCAAAGAATCTCCCAGTCTTGAAGCCCAGGTCACTAATTTTGCCGATGAAATTGCTTACAACAATCATGATGTGGATGACGGCCTGCGCTCTGGCCTGATTACCATGCAGCAGCTATCCGATATCCAGCTGTTTGCCGAAAATATGGCAGAAGTGAAGCACCTGTATGGCGAAATTGAAGAAAAACGGTTGATCCATGAAACTGTACGTCGCATGATTAATGTGCTGGTGGTGGATTTGTGTGAACAAAGCCAGCAGGCGATTACAAAACTCAATCCTGCAACCATTGACCAGGTACGCAAAGCGCCGTATCTGGTTGGGTTCAGTCAAGCGATAGCTGATAAAAATCTGGAACTTAAGCAATTTTTGCGCACGCACTTGTACCAGCATTACAAAGTTAACCGCATGAGCGCCAAGGCTAGACGGATTATTGAAGAGTTGTTTTCCGCTTTTATGCAATCACCCAAATTAATGCCGGATGAACATCAGCTTGCGGCCAAACAGGATCAGGCACGAGCGGTTGCTGACTACATTGCCGGCATGACAGACCGTTATGCCATTCGCGAGCACAAGCGACTTTTTTCTGTTGAGGAGAATTGGTAAAGCTGGCTTGGTAAAGTCCAGCTAGGTGGCTAGTCAGAGATAACTGTTGCAGCCTTGACGCTATTTAAATGCCTAAGTTGAAAGGCTAAGCTACAAATAAAAAAGCGAGTGGGCAATAACCACTCGCTTTTTTGCTCGTCACTATTTATTTAGCGACTTGCCTTTCACGCATTTCATCCAGCGTTTTGCAATCAATACATAATGTTGCAGTCGGGCGTGCTTCCAGGCGTTTAAGGCCAATTTCAATCCCACAGCCCTCGCAATAACCGTAGTCACCACCCTCGATATTGCGCAATGTCTCGTCAATCTTCTTGATCAACTTACGCTCGCGGTCACGGTTACGCAACTCTAAAGCCATGTCTGATTCCTGGCTGGCACGGTCATTTGGGTCGGCAAAGCTGGTCACTTCATCTTGCATGGTATGCACCGTGCGGTCGATATCGTGACTGAGTTCTGCTTTCCAGTTATTCAGGATCTTTTTGAAATGTTCCTGCTGTTTTTTGTTCATGTACTCCTCACCGGCCGCTGGCTGGTAAGGGGTAAAAGATTTGTTAACGGTGTCTGCCATGATGGTTCCAAAGGACGAAACTACTTGATATTACTTGCCTCAAGGGCGCTTTTTATTGCATTACGTTAATCAATAATCGCGCGAGTTTACACCGATTTTATAGGCTTGCAAAGTATCTTTCTCGATGCGTGGCATCCAGTTACTTCTGTTCTCTCAGTTCCAGAGCCTTCAGTGTGTTTTCCATCAGCGTGGCTACCGTCATCGGGCCCACACCACCAGGCACTGGAGTAATATACGCAGCCCGTTGCTTGGCAACTTCAAATTCAACGTCGCCGGCAAGTTTGCCATCAGGTAAACGGTTAATGCCGATATCCACCACAATTGCGCCAGGCTTAATCCATTCGCCTTTAATCAAGCCAGCTTTCCCGGCCGCCGCGACTACGATATCGGCCCGCAGCAGGTGTGCAGCCAAGTCCTTGGTATGACGGTGGCAACTGGTCACCGTGCAGCCTGCCAGTAACAGTTCAAGCCCCATCGGGCGGCCTACGTGGTTGGAAACACCCACCACCACAGCATCCAGCCCTTTGAGGTTAATGCCGCTGGCTTGCAGCATTTTAATAACGCCATAAGGTGTGCAAGAACGTAATTGCGGCTGACGCACAGCCAGTAAACCAATATTGTAAGGATGAAAGCCATCCACATCTTTAGCCGGGTCGATCAATGCCAGAATGGCGGTTTCATCAATATGATGCGGCAGAGGAGACTGCACAAGAATGCCGTCTGTACTGGGGTCTTGATTCAATTGTTGAATCAGGCTGAATAACTCAGTTTGTGAAATGCTGGATGGTAATTTGTGCGCTTTGGAAACAATGCCCACTTTTTCACAGGCAATCTGTTTGTTGCGCACATATATAGCAGAAGCGGGATCATCACCCACCAGTACAACCGCCAGACAAGGCGCACGTTTACCGGATTTCAGGCGTTGGTCAATGCTGCTTTTTATATCGTCTAAAAGTTGACTGGCAATTTGCTTGCCATCAATAATGTGTGCGCTCATGAGCAAAAAATCATCGTTAAAAATAGAATTTTATCACATCAAGATTGACACGATTTCAGAAAATCGGTTATATTCCTGCTTTCGGCGTGTAGCGTAGTCTGGTAGCGCGCCTGCTTTGGGAGCAGGATGTCGGGAGTTCGAATCTCTCCACGCCGACCAGTTTCTCTGGATTGCCCAATCGTCATGTAACACCTATCTGCTCGTAGCTCAACTGGATAGAGCACCAGCCTTCTAAGCTGGGGGTTACAGGTTCGATTCCTGTCGGGCAGACCAATTAAAAGTCTCTATGGTGGCTGTAGCTCAGTTGGTAGAGTCCAGGATTGTGATTCCTGTTGTCGTGGGTTCGAGCCCCATCAGCCACCCCAACTTCTTTCCTCAAAATCTAAACTCCAAATTAATTGAAAATATTGGCTCTTTTTGCCAATAACTGTGCGCATCGCTGCTGATAAAGTGTTCGTAAATCCCTACGCCGAACACATGACTACTCCCCTAAATCTGAGCAATTTTATGCAGAGTCTTACTGATCTTACCAAGGTCAGGGAGAGTCTTGCGCTGGATCCAGCCTTGCTATCGCTCATGCAGCACTGGTTAAATGTTTTTGCCACCCAAAGTGAACCGATCAGGATGCAAGTGTTATCCCGGCGCCAATTGATGTCTGTTATCGATGCTGTTGAAAGCAATGATAAACCTCTGGCATTTGAGGGCTGGGAATCCGAAAACTATGCATTACTGCTGGCATGTATGGATAAAGGCGCGCAACAGTATGAATGCATAGAAACGAATAACGAAAAGCTGCATATTTTTCCCCTGCAACAAAGCGTCGCACACAAGCATGCCATTTTGCTGATACAGAATGAAACGCTGGATAGCAAAGCGGTTGACCTGATCAAGCAATGTCTGGATATGTTCCACCACTATGCCAGTCTGATTATTGAGAATGAGCGCGACGCATTGACCGGTTTGCTTAACCGCAAAACCTTTGATCATTGCGTCAGCAAAATTTTGTTCAATGATTACAAGCCTGAATTCAAATTTCCGCTGCATCATTTCCTGGCGATTTTTGATATCGATTTTTTCAAAAAAATTAACGATACCTATGGTCACCTGATTGGGGATGAAGTCTTGCTGTTGCTTTCAAGGCTGATGCAAGAAACTTTCCGTGAAGGCGATTTACTATTTCGTTTTGGCGGTGAAGAGTTTGTCGGTGTGTTTTCCTGCGCTGAAGAGGATGATATCGTTGGTTTAATGGAGCGCTTCAGGGAAACGTTGAATGCACATGTATTTCCGCAGGTGGGCCAGGTTACCATGAGTGTCGGGTGTTCAAAAATGGCGCTCAATATCCTTCCTAATACGGTGCTCGAACGCGCGGACGAAGCGTTGTATTACGCTAAAGAACATGGCCGTGACCAGATTTGCTTTTACGAGAAACTGGTAGAAAGCGGCAACATCCAGGACAGTACTATTGAGGGCGATATAGAATTGTTCTAAATATTTAGTCCTTCTTTGCTTTCTTACATATAGATCCCAAACACTAATAAACTTCCCTGAAAGTTGACATCTGTTATTAACTATATTTAATATATGTTAATAATAATCAATTTTAAAAGGGGAGAGCATGCGCCTTGCTGCCATGCTACTGATGTGTTTTTGCTTGATATCCTGTGTCTCGCGCGGGATGCAAGAAGCTAAACACCATTCTGAGCTGCACCTTCCTGAACTCAATCCCGACTTGCCTGATTCAACTCCGCTTCACGTTTATCCTGAAGTTGAAACAACGGATGTTGAAGCGCAAGTTATTACCAAGCCACCTTTAAAATCTGCTTCACCCACTCTGCTGGTTAATCTGGTCGTACAAGAAGCGCCGGTGCAGGAGGTGCTGCAAGCGCTTGCCAGAGAAAGCCACATGAATATGGATATCCATCCGGGTCTAAGGGGCAAAGTGTCGTTACATGCAATACAACAATCTATTCCTGCGATTTTGTCGCGTATCGCCAGGCAGGTCGATATGTATTACGAGTGGGGAAATGGCGTCTGGTTGATCGCACCGGATATGCCGGTTTTACGGAGCTATCGTCTGAATTATGTAAACATGACGCGTGACACGACTGGCTTTATCGGAGTTGCCAGTGAAATCAATAGCGCAGGCAGGCCGGCAAGCGGTTCTGCGCAAAATAATAGTAACGCATCAACTCAATCACAAGTATCGGGGGCAGGAAATAGCAATAGTTCGCGAACGGCGGTAGCAACACAATCCCGTTATCATCTGTGGGAAAGTGTCGTACAGAATTTACAGATTTTACTGGAAGAGACAGACAAAGCTACTATTGCCAGAGACGAAGTTTCAGAAAGTGCAGTATCTTTATTCAGTAGCATTCCTGCGGAGATACCAGAAGCTGGTGATTTACCCCGCCAAAGCGTCGAAAGCTTAAATACACAGCCACCCCAAACTTCATCGAAATCAGAAAAAACCCAGCAAGCCCATGTCCGTTGGCGTGCTTCGCGATTGATCGCTAATCCCGAGACCGGCATCCTGACCATACGCGCTTCGCATAGCCAGCAGGCACAGGTCAAATCCTATCTGGAATCCGTCATGCAAGTGGCGGCCAGGCAGGTGTTAATCGAAGCGACAATCGTCGAAGTTGAATTAAGCAAGAGTTTTCAGATGGGCATAGACTGGAGCCGCTTATCTTCATCCGCCCAGCAGCGCGGAGTTGTGTTTTCGCAATCGTTGGGCAGCGAGGCGGCACAGTTCAATACCACTAGCCGAAGTTTCGAAAGCAATAATAGTAAAAACGCACTTGGCCAGAATAATGGCAGCGTGGCCTTTATGTTTGGCTATTTCAATCCGTTTAGCCGGTTTGGGAATTTAAGCGCCAGTGTCACCTTGCTAGAACAGTTCGGAAAAACGCGAGTACTTTCCAGCCCCAAATTAATGGTACTAAACAACCAGACCGCTATTCTGAAGGTAGTGGATAACCTGGTTTATTTCACCATTCAATCCCAGATTTCACAAAGTAGCAGCAATAACGGTGCAAATTTGCAGGCGGTGACTACTACAGCCAATACAGTACCCGTAGGGTTGGTCATGGCGGTCACCGCTCAAATTAATAGTCAAAAGCGGGTCAATCTGAATGTGCGACCTACCGTCTCAAAAGTCTTGCGCTATATCGAAGACCCCAATCCTCAGTTAGGAAATGGCAGCACCCGTATTGTCAGTAGCATCCCGGAAATACAAGTGCGCGAGATGGAATCTGTGCTCAATATACCCAGCGGTAACGTTGCGATCCTGGGCGGGTTAATGCAGGAAGATCAAAGAGACTTTACCGACCGTGTGCCGGGGTTAGCCAATATACCTATTGTGGGCTATGCATTTAAAGGCAAAAATCAGGCAGCTAAAAAAACAGAACTGGTGGTGTTTTTGAGGCCTACCGTTATCGGCTTGGCGGATGTGAAGGCTGGTGATCTGAAAGCGTTTGAGCCGCTGTTGCCAGAATCATTACCTATGGATGACATTGACTTCGGCATAGGAGAACCATCTTGAATGTGGCATCGACATTTGCTCAATTTGTCAGTCGTCTGGCAATTGATAAGACTTTCAGTCATTCATATCGAGGTGCATTGATTACATCGAAATGCAAAGACGAACAAATGTTATTAGCCTTGTCATGGGTAGGTGTTGGGTTGATTGTTTTGATGACATGCCTGCATATGAAAACACTGTTTTTTGATGTGGAGTTGAATACCAATTTACGACTGCCACCTCGCATAGCAAACAATATTGCTCCTGAGCTGGCAAAGCCAGAGATAGTATTAAAAGAAAATAATGGTGAAAGCTTGTTTCAACAAGCCAAACAGGATTTACCTGTTATTACGCCTTTGGAAAGCCCAATCGAACAAGATGGTAGACCAAAGATTGCTCCGCGTTATATACGACAGTGGCAATTGCACATTCAACGTCCTGCGCTTTCGGAAACACTGGCTAACAATGGAATTGCCAATGCTGCGAGGCAACTGCAAGCTGGAGATGTGAGTTTAGCCCAGCGAGTTTTTCAAGCATTATTAACAGCAGACCCGCATAGTGTAGAAGCCATGGAAGGGTTGCGTCTGGCTTTCAGGCAACTTGGCGATGCCGAAAGTGAGCAAAAGTACCTAGAAATGCTCCGCCTGGAAATTCCAGGCTATGACTTTGATCGCAATGAACCTCTCATCAGCGGAATAGATTAGGCATGTTAATCACTGCTGACAAAGTGCGCTTGGGTGAATGGATGCTGACTAAAGGTATGATCACTGCCGATCAGCTGGAAATCGCTTTGATAGAGCAGCAGGAAAGTCGCTTGTTGCTAGGACAACAATTGGTGCGGCTGCATTTTGTGACAGATGCCGTCATCCGGGATGTGCTAGCCCAGCACCATGCGCAGGAAAGTATTGATTTACAGCAAGTGATTCCAGATCACGAAGTGCTGGCTATGGTACCCGAGGCATTTGCCAAACAGCACCGGGTGCTGCCACTTGATATTTCTGCTGACAAAAAGGTTTTGCGCGTAGCCATGGCGGAAATGAATCGCGTCATGGTGCTGGATCAATTACGTTATTTAGTAGGCGGTGAAATCCAGCTGAAATCTGTGTTAGCGACTGAAGCTCACATTGAGCAGGCCTTGGATAAATTTTATGGCCATAGTTTATCGCTGGATGCCATTTTGCATGAGATAGAAGAGGAAACCACACAAGCTCAACATCTTTCCCAGCAGGATACACGGCCAGTCATCCGATTAGTGAATGCCGTGCTGGTGGATGCAGTCAAGCAAGGTGCATCGGATATCCATTTTGAGCCCGAGCAGGCGTTTCTCAGGATCCGCTATCGGATTGATGGTGTGTTGTGGCAAATTCGAAGTGTGCACGACCGTTATTGGCCTGCGATGTGCGTGAGGCTGAAAATACTGGCCGGGATGGATATTGCAGAACAACGTAGCCCGCAAGATGGTCGCGTTAACCTGTTTTTATGTGGCAGGCAGATTGATTTCAGGGTATCAAGCCATCCCACGCTACATGGTGAAAATATCGTACTGCGTGTTCTGGATAGGGACAAATCTATTATTCCCCTTGATAGCATGGGCTTGCGCCTGCCGCAATTGCAATTGCTCAAGAATATGCTGGAAAAACCTGAAGGATTATTGATCCTGACCGGCCCTACCGGTAGCGGAAAAACCACCACGCTCTATTCAATGCTCGGGCACCTGAACCATCCGCATGTAAACATCATGACGCTGGAAGACCCGGTGGAATACCCGCATATGCTGATGCGACAGACATCGATTAACGAAGCGAATAAAGTAGATTTTGTGAGTGGGATCAGGGCCATTTTGAGGCAGGATCCCGACGTCATACTTGTCGGTGAAGTGCGTGATGAGCCAACGGCTGCGATGGCAATCCGTGCCGCAATGACCGGCCACCTGGTCATGACAACCTTGCATACGAATAATGCAATTGCAGCCTTTGCCCGGTTAACAGACTTTGGTATCAGCCCGCCCATGATGGCGGGTAGCGTGGTTGGAGTCATTGCACAACGCCTGTTGAGGCGTTTATGCCGCCATTGCAAAGTGCAAACTTTACCTGATGCAAAGACAGCAGCATTGTTACAAATTTTGTTTCCATCGCATGCCGCAGAAAGCATGACTCTTTTTCAGGCGGCAGGCTGCGAGCAATGTCGCATGAGCGGTTACCGTGGCCGGCTGGCCATTATGGAAATACTCACCATGCATCCCACATTGGATGCGTTGCTTGCAGGGCAAGCTTCTATTCCACATTTACATCAACAGGCAAGGCGGTATGGCTATACCACACTGGCTGAAGAAGGGTTGCAACTTGTACTGTCAGGGGAAACCAGCTTGCAGGAATTGCGCCGGGTCGTAGATATCAGTGCCTGTTTTGAAGAGGCAGAGGCATGACTTCTTATCGCTACACCGCAATCGATAAAGAGGGCCGACTGCAACGTGGAAACCTGCAAGCCAGCAGTGAGCAGGCGCTTGAAGCTAGCCTGAAAATGCAGGGACTTGAATTACTCACAATCAAAATCGGGCAACCGGTCAACTGGCTTCAACCACGTATCAAGGCGCATCATTTGATCCAGTTCTGCATTCAGATGGAGCAGTTGCTGCAAGCCGGTGTTCCTTTATTACAAGCGCTGGAAGAGTTGGCTGGGCAATGCGAGCACCGATTAATGTCTGCGGCATTCAGTGCATTACGGCATGAATTGCAAGCCGGAAAGCTACTGTCACAAGCGTTGCAAGCGCAGCCAAATGTATTCCCCGCATTCATCAGCAACCTGGTCGCTGCGGGCGAGCATACAGGGCAACTACCGGAAATTTTTGGGCATCTCGCACAGACCTTGCAGTGGCAGGCCGATTTGATGTCGCAAACGCGACGCGGCCTTACCTACCCGGCGTTGTTATGCGTGATGGTCTGTGTGGCCGCCGTCGTTATGCTGACATTCCTGGTTCCGCAGATGGTGGGTTTCCTGCAAAGCTTAGGTCAGGAATTACCATGGTCTACCCGCTTGTTGCTGGGCTTGTCTGATTGGGTAATCGCTTATGGTGCAATCGGTTTGATTTTGTTGATATTGCTGGCGTTTGGCTTTCGGCTCACACTTAAACGCTCACCTCTATTCGCACTCTATTGCGATCAAAAAATATTAAAAATACCCGTGTTAGGTCGATTACTGCATCAGTTAGTGCTGACCAGGTTATGTCGTTTTCTAGGGTTGATGTACCAAACCGGGATCCCACTATTACAGGCGCTTGAGTGGTGTCAGCCACTATTGCACAACCGAGTGATGGCACAGGCTTTGGGTCAGGTGCATCAGCGCGTTCAAAGTGGTGAAGGGCTAGCCGCCAGTTTTGCGGCGGCCGGCTGGTTTCCACCTTTGCTGGTGCGCATGATCCGTGTTGGTGAAACCACCGGCTCCTTGGATCGCATGTTGTCCCAGCAGGCTACTTTTTACGATAGAGAGGTGCAGGCGAACATGCAGTCCCTGTTGCAACTGTTGGAACCAGTACTGACCATGTTACTCGGGTTGATGCTGCTGTTTCTGATGGCCGCGGTCATGCTCCCCGTTTATGACAGCTTTTCGACATTACGGTAATGGATATGGTGCAACTGCAACTTGTTGTCTTGATAACACATGATCAATGGCGAGTGGCGCATTTCAGGGGTGGGCGATATCACTCCCTAACGGAGTTTTCTGCGCATGCAGAAAATCAGCCACTGCTACTGGATTTGCTTAAAAAACATGCAGAAGCAACGGTGTATTTCCTTACCGATATTGCCGATGAGCATTACCATGTTGAGGTATTGCCACATGTCAGCGGCGCTGCGAGTAAACAATTACTTACACGCAGGTTAGCCGCCTGGCCGTTTACACAGGGATTGCATGCTGTACATATATTAGACACTGTACAAAATGTGCGGAAAGAAGACCGTTACCTGTTTTCAGCTATCCATTACCCGCCATTGCGTGATTGGCTGCAAACGCTGCAACATAAAAATATGCGCGTGCGAGGTGTATATACACAGGCATTATGTTTTCCATGTGCGATTTCAAATTCACAATCAGCCGATACGCATTGTTTGTATATTTATCTTCAAAAGCAGCAACTGCGCATTCATTATCACTATAAGGCAAAGCTTCTGTTTAGCCGCCTGCTGACACTGTCAATTGATGAGTCGCTGCGCTCGCGGTTGAATGACGAGGTCACTCAAACCCGCTTATATCTGATCAGCCAGCAGTGGCTGCAAGAAAAAGAACCATTGCATATGGTTTGGTTGGGTGAAGGTGCGAATGCCAGCGGATTGCCATCTGAGCAATTACCTGCAGCTATTAAACAAACATTTAAAGCTTTTCCAGATGTAATTGGTCTCTCTGGCCGGCGTGTACCCAACGCATTCAATGAAGTGGAATGGGCCGCTGTGCAAGTCGTGTTGCGTAAACGGCATCTGCCAAATTTTGCACCAGAGGTTAATTTGTTGGGTGATCGTATTCAGCGTGGCAAGCGCAACATCTTACTGGCGGGCGGGATGATGGTCAGCGTATGCCTGATCGTAGGCTGGCTGGGTCAACAATCCATTAAAAATACCCAATTGAGCATCCAGAAAACCGAAACAAAAATAGGCCAGTGGCAGGCAGCCAATCCGGCATGGGGATTCGCTGAAGCGGATTTGCCACGTCTGCAAACATTATCATCGGGCGTACAGCGGATTAAAACTGCTACACGTCTGCCGGACAGGGCGTTGGCGATGCTGCAAGGAGTCATGACCCACCAGAAGTTTTGGCAGGTAAAAAAAGTTGAGTGGCGCTATGGACCAATGCTTGATCAATCTGTGCAGCAGGATAACCAATGGTATGAAACAGTGTCGGTCCTGTTTTTCAAAAAGGAAAATGCCATGGCTTTAAATGCGCACCAGGAATGGCAGTTATTGCTTGAGAATCTACGCCAGCATCCTGAAGTATTCGAGCTAAAAGAAATACATTCTTCGCCCACCTCTGGCCTACCTGAACAGCGAGGGGATACTCGCCAATTATCGCGGCCCGATGATCAGCCATCTATTGATATATGGTTACGTCCGCAGGAAAAGACAGCGGCATGATACACAACCCGTATTGGTTGGGACTGCGCTGGTTTTTGCTCGGCTGGGTGCTGGTGAGTATTCTGGGAGCAATATCTATCGGTATTATCTTTTCCAAGCAAGCCGAAGTACACGAGACATCTTTAAAGCTTCAGCAGCAATTATATGCATTAGCTCAGCAAATTAACCGGCAGGCAACCTATCAGAGGGAAGCTAGCTTCTATTTCTCAAACCAGGCGCGCTGGCAACGACAGGGATTAAGTAAAGCAGCCAACCCTGCTTTGTGGGTTAGTGCCTGGATGACACTGCAACAGCAAGCACATCTGTCTCACATGCAGTTCGACATTCAGCCTCCAAAAACCTGTGGAAATTCAGTCTGCAATCAGTTTTTTCCAGGCAATACCATTACTGGATTATCAATGACTGTAACACCGGTCAATATGCACTGGTTAGTCAATCATGAGGCAGAAGTACTCGATTGGTTACAACAGTTACAGCATCAATATGCTGATATGTTGCTGGTGCATAGCTGTACCTGGTCCGTTGCGGAGTCTACAGACTTGATTGCTGCAGAATGCGAATTACGCTGGTTTAATTTTCCCGATGTATTTCCGCAGTTGTTAAGTGCGTCATGAAGCAGACAATTCAGCTTCAACGTGGCGTCACGGCATGGGTCATCCTTTTGATATTGTCAGGGCTAGCCGGATTTGCAATACAGGTTTCATTGAAATATCCACCCAAGCAGCTGGTGATGCAAAAAACCATGGCTTCACTTACTCTGGCTCAGCAGGCATTACTGGCTTATGCCAATCAGCCGCTTGGTCTAACCCAGTGTGAAATGAATTGCCAACGGCCCGGTGACTTGCCTTGTCCCGACCGCAACAACGATGGCCTCGCAGAAACCAGTTGTAGCAACACTTCCCGCATCGGGCGGCTGCCATGGAAGACACTGGGTGTGGGCGATATCCGGGATGGCAGTGGTGAGCGCCTGTGGTATGCAGTTTCAGAGAGGTATAAAAATAATCCGCGCATATTGCCGCTAAATACTGATACCGCAGGCAGCTGGAGTGTCATTTCTATAAATGAAATTAACTGGGACGCGACACAGGGCAATGGAGTGTCCGCCGTCATTATTGCACCTATGCAACCACTGGTACGCAAGGATGGCTGGGCACAACAACGCAATGACGCGAGTGCTGACGATATCAAGAATTATCTGGATACGACCGACGCTGGAGACAATGCAAACGCCATAGAAAATTCGCTCAGGGGGTTTGTACAGGCGCCAATTTCCATCAACTTTAATGATGTTACATGGCCAGTAACCGCAACAATCATGCACAGGCATATGCAGCAACAGGTACTTTCGGAGGTCAAGCGCGCTTTGCGCTGTAATGCCAGCCCTTGCGCTGCACTGCCGACGGCTGCAGCTATTTCAGATAGCAGTTGTTTGGGGGTGCAATCTTTGGTTGCCGGGCAGTGTTCGCCAGCATCATCAGGATTGGGCAGACTGCCATTGGATGCTGCTGCCCATTGGCCTTTAGCATTGCAGCATATACTGGATGGTGATGCCAGGCATCATTGGTTTCAGCAAAATGGCTGGCGTGAGCAGGTGTTTTACCAGCCGGCATCACCTCATGCCATAGTTGTCATGGCGGGTGAAAAATTAACGTCACAATCGCGGAACACCACCTTAGACAAAAGTAATATTGCCGCTTACCTGGAGGCAAGTACGTTGCAAAAATTGCAAATACTTAATTCAAACGCAATGGACATAGCCAGTAATGACAGCTTCCAGCGATGAGTCTGGTTCTATGATCAATCAATATGTTATCAAGCAGAATAGTCCTGTTTCCACGCCTGGGGAAGCCGGCTTTAGTCTGCTGGAACTGGCGATTGCGCTGGTGATACTCAGCCTGATGATGGGCTGGTTAATGACGCCGTTGCGGGTGCAACATAGCCTGCAAAAATATCAGCAGACTGAGCAGAGATTACAGATAGCGCAGCAAGCATTGCTGGGGCATGCAGTGATTCATCATTACCTGCCATGCCCTGATACTGACAGTCCGCCCGATGGCTGGGAAAATGTATTATCTAACCAAAGCTGTGTTGGCGACGAGGGCATATTGCCATGGATGCAGCTCGGCCTGGTCGCCACCGATGCCTGGGGACGCTACTTTCGCTATCGCGCTGACAGTACTTTCACTCATCATGCGCAGTGGTTTTCAGTCGCTGCGGCCGAAAGTGCGAGCAATGTACAAGTGCTGGGAGATACCGGGGCGGCAACTAGCATCCCCAGTCGCCCGGCAGCCATCGTGCTTTCGCATGGCGAAAACGGGCTGGGTGGCATACAATCCGTGTCTGGCGGGCAAAGCCATGCCATGGCCGCAGCGGTTCATTCTGATGAGCAGGAAAATGCGGATGGCGATCTGACTTTTGTCGATAAAGCCCAGCAACAAACCGATAGTGCGGTGTTCGACGACAAGCTGATCATGCTTTCACCCAAAGTGCTGATCCAGCAAATGGTACAGGCGCAACGGCTACCCTGAAAATGGATTGATATATAAGGTATGCAAGACAATTTATTGCTACGCTACAGCAGGCACATCATGCTGCCGCAAATTGAATATGCCGGTCAGGAAACGCTGACCCATAGTCACGCCCTGATAATCGGTGCAGGCGGGCTCGGTGCGCCGGTGGCGATGTATCTGGCAGCCGCGGGCGTAGGTACGCTCACCATTTGCGATTTTGATCAGGTGGATATGACAAATTTGCAGCGGCAGATTATTCATACCACAGCCGCCGTGGGGCAGAATAAAGCGCTATCCGCTCAGGCGACGATTGCACAGTTAAATCCGGAAATTACCGTTAATACCGTATTGACGAGAATGACTGAACAAGAAGCTTCTGAACGTATTTCTGCTGCCGATGTAGTGATCGACTGCTCAGACAATTTCGCCACCCGCTATCTGCTCAATCAATTATGCTTTAACACTAAGACGCCACTGGTGTCGGGCGCTGCCATACGCTTTGAAGGGCAATTAAGTGTGTTCGATTTCCGGCATGCTGAGTCGCCTTGTTATCACTGCCTGTATCCAGATGTAGGCGATGACCAGGAGTTAAGGTGTGCCGATAATGGGGTGTTTGCTCCTTTGGTTGGCATGATAGGCTCTGCGCAGGCGGCTGAGGCGATTAAGGTGCTATTGAAAATAGGCCAAACCATGCAAGGCCGCTTGTTGTTACTGGATGCCTTATCTGCCGAATGGCGTACGATCAAGTTATCCAAAGACCCTGGCTGCAAAGTCTGCGGTTAATCAGGTTTTTCTTGATCAGGTTTTTCTTGATCTAGCGCGGCCGGCAAATCTGCCATTAATTCTTTCACCAGTTCGCCAATATCCCACTCGCAACCGCCGCACCCGCTTAGCGCGCCGGAATAGCGTGAAATACCATCCAGGTCCTTGCCCTGTTTAACCAGGTCCTGAATCATGCCGCGCGTGGTGCCACTGCAACTGCACATCACTTCATCGGGCGAGTCTTGTTTAAGTTCAGCCATTGCCAGCCAAGGAATTAAAACCGCATTTTACCGCCTGTGTTCCCCGCATACCAGCGTAGGCACATGACTAGCGCTTGCCGCAAACGTAAAAGCCCGTTAGCATCGTTGGCAATATCACTTTGGGGTATGTCATGAGCAAAGGCGTCCGCTTGTCAGAAAAATGGTTTAACCGAGCCTTGTGGATGGTGGCAATTATTTTTGCCATGTTTCTCACCGGCCTGGGCACCAATATTATTGGTGATCTTCCGCGTGTAGAAACCAGCTATACCACCGAGCATTTCGTCAATCACAGCAAAATAGATCCGTTACGCACAGAGCTCAAGGTGCTTGCCCGTCAGCATCAAACGCTTGCCGATCAGCTTGAACAAGTCAATTTGCAGCTGATTATCCGGCAGAAAGATTACCAGGCTGCCCGCACCACGTTTGATAACTGGGTCTCTGCCAGGGATGTTACCGATGAGGTAGACGACCTGGTTGGCCGCACAAAGACGCTGGATACGTTAAAAAAACTGGAGCGCGACGCTGAGCGGGCGATTGAAGACATCCAGCAGAAACAGACTGATATTTCCCAGCGGGAAAATCAGTTGCTGGCCCAGGTCAATAATCTGGAAGAGCTGGCGCGGCAGCAATTTAACGATGCATATGAAGATCAGGAAATGCGCGTATTTTTATACCGCTTGTTGCTGACCTTGCCGTTGCTGGCGTTGGCTGCCTGGTTATTCATCAACAAACGCAAATCCCCGTACTGGCCGTTTGTATGGGGATTTATTATCTTTGCCCTGATGGCATTTTTTGTCGAGCTGGTACCTTACCTGCCGGATTATGGTGGTTATGTACGTTACATTGTTGGGATCGTGATTACTGTCGTGGGGGGCAAATATGCGATTACCGCGTTACAGAATTATCTTGAACAACAAAAACTGGCCGAGTCACAGCCAGAATTTAAGCGGCGTGAAGAGCTTGGATACGACACGGCCTTGGCCAGACTAGCCAAGAGCGTGTGCCCTGGTTGCGAGCGCAACGTGGATTTAAAAAATGAAAGCAACGATTTTTGTACGCATTGCGGCATTTGCCTGCATAACTATTGCATCGCCTGCCACTCACGCAAAAATGCGTTTGCCAAGTTTTGCCACAAGTGCGGTACCGTCGCCTAAGCAGGCTACGGTACCGTATGTTCTATTTCAGTTTGGCGAGCTGAACCTCTAGTTTTTGCAGGTTGGCGCTAAACTCGGCCAGGCGGGCTTTTTCCTGCTCAACCACGGCAGCCGGGGCGCGGGCGACAAAACTCTCGTTGCCCAGTTTACTGTTGGCCTTGGTGATTTCACCTTGCAGGCGGGCGATTTCCTTGCCCAAACGCTCTTTCTCGGCGGTAACATCAATCTCCACCTTCAGCATCAACCTGAAATCTGCGGCCAGCATCACTGGCGCATCCGCCTCAGGTAATTCAGCTACGATAGCTACATTTTCAAGCTTGGCCAGTGACTTCAGGTAGGGCGCAAACGCTTCCAGTTGTCCGGCATCACCCGCTGCAATCAAGGGTACTTTCGCCGCCGGCGATATACTCATTTCACCACGCAGGCTGCGGCAGGCTTCTACCGCCGTTTTCAGGGTTGCCACCCAGGCTTCGGCTTCTTCATCAATCTTGTCCAGGTCAGCCTTGGGGTAAGCCTGCAGCATAATACTTTCAGTGCCGCGAGACTTGTCTTTGAGTTCCGTCATCGGGGCCACGGTCTGCCAGATTTCCTCGGTCACAAACGGGATAATCGGGTGGGCAAGGCGCAAGATGGTTTCCAGCACGCGTAACAAGGTGCGGCGGGTGGCACGCTGCTCGGCTTCGCTGCCGCCCTGGATCTGTACCTTGGCAATTTCCAGGTACCAGTCGCAATACTGGTCCCAGACAAACTCGTAAATCGCCTTCGCCGCGAGGTCAAAGCGATAATCGTTAAACGCACGTTCCACTTCAGCTTCGGTGCGCTGTAACAGACTGACTATCCAGCGGTCAGCCTGGCTGAATTTACGGCCGCCATCGTCACAACTTTCCACGCCAAAGCCGTTATCCTGGCCCTCGGTGTTCATCAGCACAAAGCGGGTGGCATTCCACAGTTTGTTGCAGAAGTTACGGTAACCTTCGCAACGTTGCAGGTCAAACTTGATGTCGCGTCCTGGTGAAGCCAGGCTGGCAAAGGTGAAGCGAAGTGCATCGGTGCCATAGGCTGCAATGCCTTCCGGAAATTCCTTGCGCGTACGCTTCTCGATTTTTTCTGCATCTTTCGGGTTCATCAAGCCTGTCGTACGCTTTTTCAACAGTGAATCCAGGTCAATACCATCGATCAGGTCTATCGGGTCCAGCACGTTGCCCTTGGATTTGGACATCTTCTGGCCTTCCGCATCGCGGATCAGGCCGTGCACGTATACATGCTTGAACGGAATCTTGCCAGTGATATGCTTGGTCATCATCACCATGCGCGCCACCCAGAAGAAAATAATATCAAAGCCGGTGACCAGTACTGAAGATGGCAGGAACTGCTGTAAAGCCTGATTCTGCGCGTCAACCACTTCGTCGCCGGTCCAGTCCAATGTGGAGAATGGCCACAACGCAGACGAATACCATGTATCCAGTACGTCATTGTCACGTGTTAAAGCACCGTTATACCCATCTTTGGCCGCCATGGATCTGGCTTCCGGTTCATCATGCGCAACATACACTTTGCCATCATCGCTGTACCAGGCGGGGATCTGGTGACCCCACCACAGCTGGCGTGAAATACACCAGTCCTGGATATTGTTCAGCCACTGGTTATAGGTATTCACCCAGTTTTCCGGGTAGAACTTGATCTCGCCATTGGCGACTACTTCCAGGGCTTTTTCCGTGATGCTCTTGCCATCCTCACCCGGTTTGCTCATCGCCACAAACCACTGGTCGGTCAGCATAGGCTCAATGACCACATTGGTACGGTCACCACGCGGCACTTTCAATTTGTGTTTTTCAACCTTCACCAGGAAGCCGCCAGCTTCAAGATCGGCCACCACCTGTTTACGCGCAGCAAATCGCTCCAGGCCGACCAGGTTGGCAGGTAAGGCAATCGGTGATTTGCTGCTGCCGTCAGCGGCATAGACTTCTGCGGTTTCTGGAACAAAGCCTTGCAGGTTCAGGATTACCACTTTGTCCAATCCCTGGCGCTGGCCGACCATATTGTCGTTGAAGTCATGTGCCGGCGTCACTTTCACAACACCAGTGCCGAATTCTTTGTCTACATAGTCATCGGCAATCACCGGGATGTCGCGGTTACACAGCGGCAATGCTACATGTTTGCCAATCAGGTGGGCGTAACGCTCGTCTTCCGGGTGCACCATCACTGCCACATCACCCAGCATCGTTTCCGGACGGGTGGTTGCGACAGTCAGCTGGCCAGAACCATCGGCAAGCGGGTAGTTGATATGCCACATGGAACCATCTTCTTCTTCCTGCACCACTTCCAGATCAGACACGGCGGTTCCCAGCTTCACATCCCAGTTCACCAGGCGTTTGCCACGGTATATCAGGCCTTCATTGAACAGGCGGACAAAGGTTTCAGTCACTACCTTGTTGAGGCCGGCATCCATGGTGAAGCGCTCACGGCTCCAGTCAGGCGAAGTACCCAGGCGGCGCATTTGCTGTGTGATGGTGCCGCCGGAATACTCTTTCCACTCCCAGACTTTTTCCAGGAATTTTTCGCGACCTAAGTCATGGCGGCTCACACCTTGCGCGTCCAGCTGGCGCTCTACCACTATCTGTGTGGCAATACCGGCATGATCTGTACCCGGTTGCCACAAGGTATTGTCGCCGCGCATACGGTGATAACGGGTCAGCGCATCCATAATGGTCTGGTTGAAACCATGGCCCATATGCAGGGTGCCGGTGACGTTAGGCGGCGGTAACAGGATGCAGAAATTATCTTTGACTTCGGGGTTCATGCCAGCGGCATAAAAGCCTTTGCTTTCCCAGAAGGCATACCATTGGCTTTCAATGGTTTTCGGGTCAAAGGATTTGGCGAGTTCGCGTGCGGGATTGGAATTTTGTGTAGGGGTATTCATGCGCCTGATTTTACCATAGGCCGCTCTTCGCTTTGATGCCTGAGCTCGCCTTTGTAGCAGATTCTGCAGGCGAATCTTCATCAATCATTCAGCGGGCGTCATATCTGCAATCAGAAGAGAATGCTACTATGTAAAATTAATCTTCAACATTGGTGGATTCAGTGGGAGTATTTGGCATGGATATCATGTGGGTTTGGTTTGGTCTGGGCCTGATTTTACTGTGTCTGGAAATGCTATCCGGCACTTTGTATCTGCTTTGGCCTGGGATGGCGGCGTTGGTAATGGGATTAGTTTCCTGGTCGTTGCCAGCATTCAGTACGGCATGGCAAATAGTGGTGTATGCCATTTTTTCCGTATTAGCAGTGCTTATCTGGCGCAAACGTGAAAAAAGCAATCCAACGCCGCGTGTAGGGCAAGCGCAAGGTGAGGAAATTGGTCGCCAGGGTGTGATTATTGCCACAGTGAGTCCGGCGCAGCCAGGCAAAATTCGTTTTAGCCAGGGCGTGATGGGTAGCAAGGAGTGGACAGCGGTTGCTGATGTGGAGATTGCCATCGATCAACCTGCCAGCATCATCGCGGTGGAAGGCAACAGCTTACGCGTTGCACCGCTGGCCTAAAACTTCTAAGCTAATTAAACGATCATTCATCGGGATGCGCAATTCAGCAGCCCATCAGTATATTAAACAGAGGAGTTCACATGGAAATCAGCATTATCTTATTGATACTGGCAATTATCGCCATTGTTAAAGGCGTGCGCATCGTCCCGCAGGGCGAAGAGTGGGTGGTTGAGCGCCTGGGTAAGTTTGCCGGCATCATTAGCCCGGGATTGCATGTGATCAACCCGATTTTAAGCAGGGTCAGTTATAAAGTCACGACCAAAGACATCATTCTGGATATTCCTCAGCAGGAAGTGATTACCCGGGATAATGCGGTCATCCTTGCCAATGCAGTGGCATTTATGAAGGTGTCCAATATCGAACGCGCTGTCTATGGTATTGAGAACTTCAGGGAAGCCATGCGTAATATGGTGCAGACAAATCTGCGATCAATTATCGGTGGCATGGATTTGAATCACGCGCTGACTTCGCGTGACCGCATTAAAGCCGAATTGAAACAAGCCATTGCTGACGAAGCACTTGATTGGGGCTTAACAGTAAAAAGTGTGGAAATTCAGGATATCAAGCCATCAGCAAACATGCAGGATGCCATGGAGCGCCAGGCTGCGGCAGAGCGTGAGCGGGTGGCGGTTGTGACTGAAGCGGAAGGTGCCAAGCAATCACTGATTTTAAATGCTGAAGCGCGTCTGGAAGGCGCACGTAAAGATGCCGAGGCTCAACTAGTGGCTGCTAATGCCTCTGCCGAGGCGATTAAACTCATTGCGCAGGCCGTGAAAGAAAATGACACATCAGCGACTTTCTTGCTGGGTGACCGGTATATTCAATCGCTGCAAAAACTCGCTGAATCGCATAATAGCAAGCTGGTGCTAATACCGGGTGATGTGGTCGGTGCCGTTAAAAATCTGATAGGCGGAAAGTAAGCCTGGCATGTGACTGATTGGCCATGATTTGAGATGACCTATCAGTCACTGTAAAACGTTTTCCTGAGTTTATTATCTTCTGATAAAGCTACACATGCTTTAAACCTGAGCAGCTGGCATATTTCCTGCATCTCACTGCTTAAAACAATCATTCCCAAGAGGGGTCGCAGTGGCAATTCGCGTGGCGTTACATCACCGCACCAGCTATACCTTTGACCGCCTGGTCAATCTTTCTCCTCACGAAGTCCGCCTGAAGCCAGCCGCGCATGCGCGTACCCCGGTGCTGGCTTATTCGCTGACAGTCACGCCCGAGAAGCATTTTATTAACTGGCAGCAAGACCCATACGGTAACTACATTGCACGCTGCGTATTCCCTGAAATGGTGCGCGAACTCGACTTTACGGTCGATTTGGTGGCGGATATGACGGTCATCAACCCGTTTGATTTTTTTGTTGAAAAATATGCCGAGCAATATCCATTTAATTACACCGAACAGCAGGCGTTTGAACTGACAGCGTATTTGCAGCCCGATAACGTTGGTTCTCTATTGCAAAGCTGGATAGAAAAAATACGCAGCCAGTTCATCAAGCCGGGTATGGGCATCGTCGATTTCCTGATGAGTGTGAACCAGTGCCTGCAAGGCGATATCGGTTATACGGTACGTCTGGAACCCGGTATCCAAACGCCGGAAGAAACTCTGCAAAAGTTGACAGGATCTTGCCGGGATACTGCCTGGTTGCTGGTGCAGATTATGCGGCATCTGGGCCTGGCCGCCCGATTTGTTTCCGGCTACCTGATCCAGCTTAAAGCCGATGTTGAGGCGCTGGATGGCCCAAGTGGCACCGACCAGGACTTTACTGACCTGCATGCGTGGACCGAGGTATTTATTCCCGGCGCCGGCTGGGTCGGGCTGGACCCGACTTCCGGCCTGATGGCGGGAGAAGGGCATATTCCACTAGCGTGTACCGCTTTACCTTCATCCGCCGCGCCAGTAGTGGGGTTCACCGATATGGCGGAAGTCACTTTCAAACATGAAATGACGGTGACACGCATCCACGAAGACCCGCGCGTGACCAAGCCTTACACTGAAAAAGACTGGCAGGCCATCGTCGGGCTGGGCGACCAGGTTGATGAGCAACTGATTGCCATGGATGTACGCCTCACACATGGTGGCGAGCCGACCTTTGTTTCTATTGATGATATGGATGGTGCACAATGGAATACATTGGCGCTCGGTGACCATAAACGCACTTTGGCGGGTGAGCTGGCGTTGCGCCTGAAATCACATGTAGCGCCCAAAGGGTTCCTGCATTATGGCCAGGGCAAATGGTATCCGGGAGAGGCTTTACCACGTTGGGCGATTAATATTTACTGGCGTCCCGATGGCAAACCTGCCTGGCACGATGCCAGCCTGTTTTCCGCCGAAGGCGCAGATGACGGCTACACACATTTACAGGCACAGGCATTTACCAATCACCTGGCTGATATGCTCGGTTTCCCGCAGGCCTGTGTGATCCCGGCGTATGAAGATGCCGTCGCACTCACCCTGCAAGAACAGCAATTACCTGACAACGTGGACCCGCTTAAAGCGGATCTGAAAGATAGTGCCGAACGTCAACGCCTGGCCCGGTTACTCGACCAGGGTCTCGGTTCTGTGGTCGGCTTTATCATGCCACTCAAGCCAGTCGAGCAGCATAAGGCAGGAGAGTGGCTGACCAGTAAATGGCCATTACGGCGTGAGCATTTGTATCTGCTGGGCGGCGATTCCCCCATGGGTTTGCGCCTTCCCTTAGCCTCATTACCCTGGCAACTGCCTGCTGACATCGAGCCTGACTTTCCGCTCGATCCCTTTGCGGAAACCTCTGCCTTGGGGGAATCGCGTGCACCCATCGTGCGCGCAAAACATAAAACAGTTCAGCCCACGGCGCGCGAGGTCATACACACGGCCTTGTGTGTGCAAGTGCGCAAGGGCAGGCTGTATGTGTTTATGCCGCCGGTCACCCGGCTTGAAGATTACCTCGATTTGCTCAGCGCGATTGAGCAGACTGCCAGCGATTTAAAACTCAAATTGTGGTTAGAGGGTTATCCGCCACCAAGAGACAGCCGCCTTAAATTATTGAGTGTGACGCCAGATCCGGGCGTGATTGAAGTCAATATTCATCCGGCCAAAAACTGGCGCGAACTCGTAGCCAATGTGACTATGCTGTATGAAGAAGCACGCCTCTGCCGCCTGGGGACTGAAAAATTTATGCTGGATGGGCGTCATACCGGTACCGGTGGCGGTAATCATGTCACATTAGGGGGAGAAACTGCAGCGGACAGCCCCTTGTTACGTCGTCCGGACGTGCTGCGCAGCCTGATTACTTACTGGCAACATCATCCGGCACTGTCTTACCTGTTTTCAGGCACGTTTATTGGCCCTACCAGCCAGGCGCCACGCGTGGATGAGGCGCGCGATGACAACCTGTATGAGCTGGCGATCGCTTTTCAGCAAATGGAGAAAGTGGTGCCGGCCGGTAAAGAGAGCAAGCAGCCATGGCTGGTAGATAGATTGCTACGTCACTTGCTGGTCGACCTGACCGGCAATACACACCGGGCGGAATTCTCTATAGATAAATTATACTCACCAGATGGCCCAACCGGACGGCTGGGGCTGGTGGAGTTTCGCGCGTTTGAGATGCCGCCACACGCAAGGATGAGTTTGCTGCAAAGCCTGCTCATTCGTGCGCTGGTGGCACGTTTCTGGAAAACACCCTACACCGGGAAACTGGTGCATTGGGGCACCGAGTTGCATGACCGCTGGATGTTACCGCAATTTATCGCCCAGGATATGGCCGATATCGTCAATGAGCTGCGTCAAGAAGGTTATGGGTTTGAGCAACGATGGTTTGATCCATTTATCGAGTTCCGCTTTCCACGTTATGGTACGGTCGCTTATCACGGCATTGAAATGGAATTGCGGCAGGCGATTGAGCCATGGAACGTACTTGGCGAAGAGGTCTCGGCAGGCGCCACCGCACGCTATGTGGATTCATCGGTTGAACGTATGCAATTACGTGTTCGCGGTCTCACTGAAGGGCGCTATACAGTGACTTGCAATGGGCGGCCACTGCCTTTGCAATCCACCGGCGTGGCAGGCGAGTATGTTGCCGGTGTACGGTTCCGTGCCTGGCATCCATGGTCTGCTTTGCACCCGACCATTGATGTGCAGGCACCGCTGGTGTTTGACCTGGTAGATACCTGGAGCAGTCAGTCACTCGGCGGTTGCACTTATCATGTCGCGCATCCAGGTGGGCGTAATTACGATACTTTCCCGGTGAATGCGAATGAAGCTGAGGCACGCCGGTTTGCCCGCTTCTGGGCGCATGGGCATACGCCTGGCAAAGTGGAAGTGGTAAAAGAACCACCGAATCCGCGTTTTCCGTTTACACTGGATTTGCGCTGGCAGGCGGTTTAGGTAGCCGTAGCCAGATTGCGCTTTGTGATGAACCTACTATCAGGATCATGTTCTCTATGGGTAATGTGCTCACTTTATTCGAAAGCTTCTGTATTTAGATAGCCAGCATGCAAACAGTGCTAAACCAACTGTATTTTTCTGATCGCTACAACGAACTGTTGGATAGCAATGGCCAGTTGCGTCCGCATTGGCAGGCGCTGTCGGCACAGCTGGAGTCTGAAGCACCGACGGTGATGCGTCAGCGGCTGGAAGCGGTGCAGCGCCAGATACGCGACAATGGTGTCACCTATAACGTCTATGCCGATACGCATGGCCTGCAGAGGCCATGGGACCTGGATGTACTGCCCCTGATTATTGCGCAGGCTGAATGGCAGCACATTGCCGCTTCAGTTGCGCAACGCGCTACCTTGCTGAATAAAGTATTGCTGGATGTCTATGGAGAGCAACGCCTGCTGCAAAGCGGCCAGCTGCCGCCGGCACTGGTGTATGGGCACAGTGGCTTTTTACCTTCGTGCGTCGGTGCGCCACATTACGACAATATCGCCCTGCATAGTTATGCGGTGGATATTGCCCGCGCACCCAACGGCCAATGGTGGGTCATGACTGACCGCACGCAAGCGCCAACTGGCGCCGGTTATGCGCTTGAAAACCGCACCATTATTTCCAGTGCTTTTCCCGAATTATTCCGTGACCTGAATATCGAGCGCCTGAGTGGTTTTTTTGCCAGCATGCGCGACAGCCTGGCGCATTGGGGCCACCGCGTCGCCGAAAACCAGGCGCTGACAGTGCCTGCCATGTCACCATTGGGTGCAGGTGAGCCACCATTGGTGGTGATCCTGACCCCTGGCCCTTATAACGAAACTTACCATGAGCAATCCTTCCTGGCCGGTTACCTCGGCTATCCACTGGTACACGGCAGTGACCTGACGGTGCGTAATGGTGTGGTCTGGTTAAAAACCGTGGCCGGACTCAAACCTATCCATGCGATTTTGCGGCGTATTGATGATGACTACTGTGACCCGCTGGAGTTGAATGCCGAATCGCTGCTCGGCGTGGCTGGGCTGGCACAAGTGGCGAGACTGGGTAATGTGGTGATTGCCAATGCGTTGGGCTCTAACCTGTTGCAATCCGGTGCTTTATTAGGCTTTTTGCCTAAACTGTGCAGATCGCTATTAGGTGAAGAGTTACGCATGCCATCCGTTGCCACCTGGTGGTGTGGCGAACCCGCCGCGCTTGAATACGTCATCAATAACCTGGATTACCTGGTGATTCATCCAGCTTATCCGCATGTGGAATCCTCGCCGGTATTTTGCGAAGATTTAAACCAGGCTCAGCGAGAGTCACTGATTGCCAGATTGCTGGCACAACCTGATCATTACATCGCGCAGGAACGGCTGGATATTTCGCACGCACCGGTGCTGGTTAATCACCAGCAACCGCAAATCAGTTCGCTAGCTGTGAGTTTAAGGGTGTACGCTTTTGCCACTCCCAATGGCTATGCGATTATGCCGGGCGGCCTGGCCCGTGTTGCCAGTGGTAAAGATGCGCGCGATGTGACCATGCAACGCGGTGGTACCAGCAAGGATACCTGGGTGCTTTCGCAATATCACCAGCCACCCGGCAATATGTTGCGCAAGACTAATTCCAGCCATGACCTGGTGCGCGAGAATACTTACCTTTCCAGCCGCATGGCTGAAAACCTGTTCTGGTATGGCCGTTATTGTGTACGCAATCTGCAAAAAGCCATTATGTTACGTGTGGCTATCCGCGCCCTGGTGGAATACACACCAGGAACCCGGGTAGGTGAGTGGCCCACCATACAGGGCTTGTGTCAGTGGTTTGAACTCCTGCCAGCTAATAAAACCGCTACGACATCTTGGCAGCCCGCGCAGCTCTGGTCTGATGATGACATCGCGCCATTACTCATACAGGCTGTGTTTTCACAATATTCCAGCAGCCTGGCTACCAGCGTGCAGCAACTTTTCCAGCAGGCGTTTAACCTGCGTGAACGTATTTCCAATGACCATTGGCGCACGGTTAACCTGCTGTCACGGCAGTTTATTACCCGCCATCAACAACCGACCCTGCAAGATGCGATGGCATCCATAGAACAGGCGATTAATCATTTTGTTACCCTGACCGGCTTTGCCATGGACTGGATGACGCGTGACCTCGGCTGGCGTTTCATGTCGCTGGGCCGGCGCATTGAGCGCCTGCAATTTATGTGTGTATTGCTGAGCCGCGCACTGGCGATGCCTGAGCAAAGTAACCTGGAATGGTTGTTGCAAGTGACCAATAACCTGGTGACTTACCGCGCGCGTTACGCGGCACAGCCGGAATGGTTACCGGTGCTGGATTTGTTATTGATGGATGAAAATAACCCGAATTCTATCGTGTTCCAGATCAAGGGCTTGCTGAAATACCTGGAAGAAATGGATGCGCAAGACAATGCAGGAGGTATTGCGGTTGAACTCAGGCATTGCGGGCAGGCACTGATGCAACTGGATGCAGACCAGTGTTTTCATGCTGGTAATATCAGCTTGTCTAACTGGCTCAATGACGCCTATGGGGTAACGCAATCTTTATCTGACCGGCTGAGTTTGCGTTTTTTCAGTTACACCAGCCCCCATGCGACGCCGGGTGCATGATAATGCGCTACCAGGTCGAACATCGCACGCTTTACAGGTATGACACCCCTGTGATCCAGTCGCAGCAATTACTGCACATGATGCCGCGCGAAACGCCGTTTCAGCAGAGTGTTTCGTGCACGCTGGTGTGCAATCCGCAACCTGCAGAACAATCACGACACCTGGATTTTTTTGGCAACCATAATGACTACGTTACCATCCTGATACCGCACCAGTCACTGCAAGTGACCTCGCGCTTCCAGGTAGAAGTATCGCCGCGCCCCACCATGGATGCCTTTATTCAAAGCCCTGCCTGGGAGCAGTTGCAAGCCATGTTGCAGTCGCAAGGTGCACAACATATCGAGGCCACCCGCTATATGTATTCCACTGTAAAAGTAAAGAGCAGCGAGGCGCTGGCAAGTTTTGCGCGCACCTGCTTTACGCCCCAGAGACCGTTACTTGAAGCCGCCATGGCACTGACACAACAGATTTACCGGGAGTTTGAGTTTGATCCGCAAGCGACTGATGTCGCTACACCCTTAGATGAGGTGTTGAATGGCAAGCGCGGCGTGTGCCAGGACTTTGCCCATGTGATGATTGGCGCCATGCGTTCACTGGGCTTGGCATGTCGCTATGTGAGCGGTTACATACTGACGCACCCGCCCAAAGGCCAGCCACGCCTGGTAGGCGCTGATGCTTCACATGCCTGGGTCTCAGTGTATTGCCCGGTGTATGGCTGGGTAGATTTCGACCCGACCAATAATTGCCTGGTGCAGCACGAACATATCACGGTGGCATGGGGGCGTGATTTCAGTGATGTGTCGCCTATGCGCGGCGTCGTATTGGGGGGTGGACAGCAGCAGCTGAATGTCAGTGTGACGGTGACACCACTTGAGTACGCATTGACCTAACCCATTCGCTAATGATTATCCAGACCATTTATCCGTAACGTTTTTTATACTCGTCCTTCAATAGTTGCCTGAACTCAGTCATCGTCATTGATAAAGCACCACCGGGATCATTTTTGCGCCAGCGCCCGATCCCTTTTGGGCCAGCCACTTCGTCGTGTCCCAGCACATAATCAAAATCAAATACACCGGGGTTATTTGCTTTCGCCCATAACAAAAACTCAATCAGCGTTTCCTCCTGCTCCCTGGTGTAAGGCAAGTAAGCGCCTGCCAGGATATTGTCGTGGTTCTTCTCGATCACGCGCACTTTCTGGCTATCCAAAGGTTGTTTGAATGCGGTATCCCAGTAGGTGTAATACTTGCCGTTATGTATCTCCAGTCGTCCTGGATTGGTGATTTCGATACCGACCAGGAAATTGGAAACGCCACTGCGCTTTTCACCCGCAATCGTCCACGCACTTTCCCCGGCATGGTAACCCCACTGGTTTAGCGGGTTGGCCTGCACAAATCGACCATCGGTGCCTATGCTGCAAAAGAAATAAAGGCTATCCGAAATCGCACTGATCGCATTCTCCAGCCCCTTACTGTATTGACCGGCGGTGAAGTGCACAATCGCGCCATAAGGGTAGCGTTTGGGGTATTCCCCTTTTGCAACGCGGCGTATATCAGTGCGCACCAGCGCTTCCGGGTACCACAGTTTTTTTTCGCCTGGCGGATAACGCTTTTTTTCCGGGGTTGCCGCCTCCGCTGGCGTGGGTTGGGGATGATGGCTGGGGCGTGGAGGTTCAGGTGGGGCAAATTCCTGTGGAATCGGTTCTTCAAGCAATTGCGACAAAATTTCAATCTGGTGCAGCGCCAGGGCATCGACTTTGGGGTCGGAAGCTAACCTGGCAATTTGCATGGCTGACCAGCGTAAAGTGTAGAGCTTGGCTTTATCCATCTGAGTCTCCTTGAGCGTTTATATTTATGGTTTCTGTGCCGCCAGCTTTTCATTTCAATGGCAGCCATAACAGCTTTCATGGCATGAGTCACTGAGCACCAGCATCATGCTGGATTTATATTAGCCAACATTTCTTAACACCGATACCTCGAACCCATTTTTAGCGCATACAGAAAGCAAGTTGTTGTTATTAAGTATGTTTTTTGTTGCGATGGACAAGGTGCGGGCAGGGAATCGGCTAAAATAGCGCTTTCCCTTTTTAAAGATTTGGCTGAGATTTCGGTGATTAAAGCAGCAATTTTTGATATGGACGGTCTGCTGATCGATTCCGAACGCATCATTATGCAAGGCTGTATCCAGGCTGCAGCAAGCATAGGGATTACCTACACTCAGGCCGAGTATGTAGAACTGGTGGGCCGTATATGGGCGGATTCCACCCGGCTGATGACGCAGCAACTAGGCAGCGAAGAGAATTTTCAGCATGTGATGCAGGGTCTGAATACCTACCTGGATGCCTGCAACCATGTGTTTCCGCTAAAGTCCGGCGCGCTTGAGTTATTAAAGTATTACCAAGCACAAGGCATAATCTGCAGTGTGGCGTCATCATCGCCAACGTCGCATATTACGCATCGTTTAACACATACCGGTGTGCTGGATTACTTCAGCCATGTCACCAGCGGCCAGGAAGTCACCCGTGGCAAACCCAACCCGGATATTTATCTGTTGGCATTGCAAAAACTCGGCTTGCAGGCGGATGAATGCATTGCATTTGAAGATAGTGAATTAGGCGCACAGGCGGCGATTGCGGCCGGGCTGCGCGTCGTGGTGGTGCCGGATTTAAGGCAGCCGAGTGACTTGGTGCGGGCACAGGCCTTTCATGTTGTGGGGAGCTTGCATCATTGGCACCAAAATCATGACACGCTCATGGGCTGCGTGGCGGAGACCTTTCGAATCGGCTAGAGCTCAAAAACTCTCACAAGATTCCTTTTGTAAATTTAAATGACCATCACTATTGAGTCTATATTTTTGAGATTTGGAGCACATATGTTCAGTATCCATTGATAACTCAGAGCGTTCCGTTTCCACAAGTGTACTGTTGATCCAACAATAAGTTGAGTTAGTGCCACCAAAAAAATCTCCATAGGTTTTAGCACTGGACCCAGACAAACAATTAGGCTGTTGGCTAATTTTTAAATTGGGTATGACAGAAAGATCGTCCGAATAAATAAAGGTACTAGAGGCTTTGCTGTATAAAAAAACCTCATAGGTAACATCGCCATTTGCATTCATTCCGTTTACCCATGAAATATCCTGGCATCCATCAAAGTTATAATCATCTATATAAAAATGGTCGGCCGGTTCATAGCTAGCCTCACCTTTTAAAATGGCAAAAATATTGCCGGATAATTTATTTTTCACTAGCAATGTTCTTTCAGACAAATCTTTTGAGTTTGTCTCATCCCATTCCAGAACATAATTCGAATCGTGAGTGTGGTTACACCAGTTAACACCCTCTTCTGCATGCAGAATGATAGAAAAAAACATGAAGCATGATAGGACATACATCGCTGAATTTAGCCAAATACTCAAAATTTCATCAGTTTTCATTTGCGGCTATGTGTTTAGAATTCTCTGTTTAAGGGAAGCTTAAGATAAAGGCCGCAACAACCAGCATTTTTCCTGCGCTGGATATTGTCCTTTTAACCCTGTTGGCAATCTTTCTTCTGCCAGTAAATCAAGGCTGTAAGCTTGGCTGTAAAGTGTGATCAATTCGCTGTCATCGACATTAAAAGGTGGCCCCGCTACCAAGGATTTATCGTAATGAAAAGTAATCAGAAATTGTGGCGCTTTATGACTGATGTCGATTAAGCGCTGGCTATAAATTGCACGTATATCTTGCGGTAAAGCAATCAGCGCGGCGCGGTCGTAAATGGCGTCTACGTCGCCTAGCAATGCTTTATCCAGCTCAAAGAAATCGCCCTGGAAAATATCAATATGCTCAGCGCTGTAGTGGCGCAGCGAACCGCGCTGGGTAATGGTCGGTGTGATGCCTAATTCTGTGAATAAACTATCCACCGCTAACTGGTTTAGCTCAGCGCCGGCCACTTGCATGTCTTGTGACAGCAACCAATGGATATCCAGCGTTTTGCCGCATAAAGGAATGAAAACGCGCTGACCGGCTTGCAAATCAAGCGTCTGGAAATGCGCTGCAAGTAACGGATTCACCGCATCCAGGTGAAAGCCAATTTGCTGGTTCTGCCAGCGGGTATGCCAGAAATCGTGTTGCATAAAGTATTCGTAAGTGAAGGTTATTGTTGCCGATAGTATAAATCAGCATGTTGATAACCTGCCCGAAAAACGAAGATGATTATTCTGAGCCGGAACCCTGGCTTAATTTGGCCTGTGCTTCGAGTACACCTTCTTCCACCCCCGCAGCCGCAGTGAGCTTGGCGACATTGTCGCGGGTAAAAAAGCCATCGAAGCCATCATAACGTTGTACATATTCGATGATCAGTGACGAATGTTCCGAGGCATTGGAAAAAATCTGTTTCAGCCCTTCTTCCTTGGAGCCAATCACATCCAGCAAAAAGCCTTTACCCTGTGCGGCGATGGCATCGACCACAAACTCAATGTTTTCCATGCCATCGCGCATGCCGTCTTTGACTGATAACGCCACATGGTGCAGCCTTGGCCCATAGTTGCGCACAAAGGTTTCGGTAGGAGAGGCCAGTTTGCCCAAATGATTGACGAAGTAGGGCGTGTTGTTGGCAGTAAACACTTTGGCGGGGCTCTTGGTTTCGGCCAGGCCATGCACGCTCTTGGTCACATTGGTAGAGGAGTTCTGATCCCAGATATTGTAAGCACCCCAGAAATAGTAGCTGGACCAGGATAAGTATTCGAGGATAGCCACTTCCCGGTTCTGGCTATAGACACGGGTCGCCAGGTGGTCCACCGGCAAAATCAAATCATCTATACGCAGTCTGGCCTGCTGGTTTTTGGCTGCATCGTAAGCTGCCTGTACATCAGAGCGTATGGTGCTGGTCCCCAGTGCATACACGCGTAACTCACCAGGCTGACGCTGCATGTAGCCGACAATATTATGCGTGTATGGCGAAGGCTTGCTGATGGCGACATTATCCGGCAGCTCCATTTTGCGCACCTCATCACGGGTGAAGAAACGGAACTCGCGGTCTTCCTGCAATTTGACCACCTCATGCATATTGGTCACGCGGATAATTTCGCCCATATAACGACTATTCGGCTTGCGAGCACCCACCGGGTAAATTTCATTTAAAGAACGGAAAATGCCACGGAAGTTAGGATCTTTAACCTCACGGATCAGCAAATCCGGTGAATCCAGGTCTATGCGCAGCACATGTGTCCAGTGCTGCTCGCTCTCGAGCGTCACCAGGTAGTGGTAAGACGTCATCAGCGATAATTCTGCAATATATTGAATCGAATGATCAGGGTCGACTGTGATCATCAGCGCGTCAATTTCCTGGATTAGATCAGTCAATCCGACCCGGTCACGCTCTTCCAGCAGTTTTTGCAGGTATTCCTCAAAAAAAGCCGAGTTTTGTTTGTCGCCATGGCGGGCGAACTGGAATGAATTAAAACGGGATAAAGTATTCATGGGCGCTATCAGGTTATGTCTTGATCCCTATTAAGCAAGGCTTGTACCTATTGCTGCATATGCATAACTCAGTGCAAAAATGCTGCTGAACTGTATAAAATCGCCGATTTGAACCGGAACCAGGCCGCAAGAAACAAACAGGGCGCAATAGCGCGCCCTGTTTTAGTGCCGGATTGCGCCAGAAGATAGCGCAAGCAAAAAGGAAATCAGCGAGGTTTCAGCGAACCACGACGTAAAATCGGGTCATCAAACGCAATACAGCGCCCGACACCTAAAAAGCTCGGGCGCATGCCCAGAGGGCATCCATTGCTACGTTCAAATTGCTCTACTTTTTCTTTTGCGACTTCGGCTTTCTTGGCGTCTTTAAACTCCCAGTAACCATTGGCGTGTAACACCACTTCATCACCATCGGCCGTTTTGGCGTGTATGTCATCTGCTTCATCTTTGGCGGCGAATGCCAGCGCAGGGATTAGCAGGCCAAGAAAAATAAGCTTAGTAAAAATAAGCGTAGATAAGCGAGACATATTGTTATCCTTATAAATAAAGCTTGGAGTTAAACAGAAAAAAGCCAAGTCTTGTTCACTTGGCTTTTTTCAAGCAATTAACTGGCCATGCCATTATGCCTGAGTAAAGCATCCAGGCTAGGTTCTCGGCCACGGAAGGCAACAAACGATTCCATCGCCGGACGCGAGCCACCCTGGGCCAGTACTTCATTCTTGAAGCGGCTGCCAGCTTCTGCAGACAATACACCCAGCTCTTCAAACAGGCTATAAGCATCGGCAGATAATACTTCTGCCCATTTATAACTGTAATAACCTGCTGAGTAGCCACCGGCAAAAATATGGCTGAAGCTATTCGGGAAGCGGTTCCATTTAGGCGGGCGCAGTACTGCTACTTCATCCCGTACCTGCTCCAGAATATCCAGCGCGGTTTGGTTGCTGTCAGGATCAAAGCTGCTGTGCAGACGCATGTCGAATAATGAAAACTCAATCTGGCGAACAGTTTGCATGCCAGCCTGGAAGTTTTTGGCAGCGACCATTTTGTCGAAAAGCGCGCGTGGCAGTTGTTCACCGGTATCCACATGCGCAGTCATGTGACGCAATACATCCCATTCCCAGCAGAAGTTTTCCATAAACTGGCTGGGCAATTCCACTGCATCCCATTCCACGCCTTTGATGCCCGAGACACTGTATTCATCCACCTGTGTCAGCATGTGGTGCAAACCGTGACCAAACTCGTGGAACAGGGTAATCACTTCGTCATGCGTGAACAGGGCGGGCTTGCCGGCCACTGGCGCCGAGAAATTGCAGGTTAGGTAAGCGACAGGCAGTTCAACGCCATTGGCAGTTTTGCGACGGGTGATGCATTCATCCATCCATGCGCCGCCACGTTTGCCGTTACGCGCATATAAATCCAGGTAGAAATAGGCGATAGGCTGGCGGTTCTGGTCGCTGATTTCGTAAAAGCTGGCGTCTTTGTGCCATAGCGGCGCATCCACCTGGCGAACCTGTACGCCAAAGATGGTTTCCACCACTTTGAACAGGCCGGCTTTTACCTTGTCTTCGGGGAAGTACTGTTTTACTTCCTGGTCAGAGAACGCATATTTTTCCTGACGTAATTTCTCGCTGATATAGCCGGTGTCCCAGGCTTGCATTTCGTCAAACCCAAGTTTGCTGGCATAGGCTTTTAACTCGGCCACATCTTTCTCGGCATATGGCTTGGCACGCTTGGCCAAGGTATCCAGGAAGTCGGTCACCTGCTGCGGTGCATCGGCCATTTTTGTGGCTAATGATAATTCGGCATAGTTTTTAAAACCTAATAACCGTGCTTCTTCCCGTTTGAGTTTCAGCAGCTCGGCAATCAGTGGCGTGTTATCCCATTCCGGCTTGCTAAATTCAGAAGCACGTGTCGCGTAAGCGCGGTACAAGGTTTCGCGGAGTGCACGGTTGTCGCAATACTGCATGACCGGCATGTAGGATGGGAAATGCAGGGTGAACAGGTAGCCCGTTTTACCTTCAGCTTTGGCGGCTTCAGCAGCCGCTTGCAACGCATCTTCAGGTAATCCAGTTAATTCGGAGGCATCTTCAACGATATGTTTGAAGTCATTGGTGTTATCCAGGATGTTTTCTTCAAATTTACTGCCGAGCTTGGAAAGCTGCTCCGCGATTTCCTTGAAGCGCACTTTTTCTGCCGGAGGCAGTTCAGCGCCACCGAGTTTGAAACCACGGACTTCATTTTCGATGATTTTCTTTTGTGCCCGGCTCAATTGTGCATATTCAGTGCTGGCCTGAATCGCTTTGTATTTGTTATACAAACGCTCATCCTGTGATAAATCGCTGTAGAAATCGGTCAGTTTAGCCAGATTATCGTTATACGCCTCACGCAGTTCTGGCGTATTCACCACGGCATTCATATGCCCCACCGGCCCCCAGCTACGCGAGAGTTTTTCCGAGAAGTCTTCTACCGGCTGCACAAAGTTTTTCCAGGTGGCTTGTTCGCGCGAGGTCGCCAACTGCTCAACCAGTGCACGGCCTTCGCTAATCAGCTGGTCAATCGCCGGTGACACATGCGCAGGCTGAATTTCGTTAAATTTTGGCAGGCCGTTAAAAACGAGTAATGGATTCGTGCTCACAACAATGTCCTTTGATGAATGCGTTTGAGTTCAAGCAGTGCTTTAATGATCAGATGGCAATTATTGGCCAAATGTTCACAATTGCGTGATTGTATATTTTGATGATGGTGATGAGTTTTGTTTAATCAAGGCCATTGCCTGAGCATGCACAGGCATCTGTCAGGCAAACTCACCATTAAATTTCCTGACCAGCGGTTCGATTTTTTCGAGGTCGCTAAACGATAAGATCTTCTTCGCCTGCCGAGACAGTATCGCTTCTTCACATTGCAAAATCTGGGATTTCACGCTGAGAATCTGGGAGGGATGCATGGACAATTGGCGCATGCCGAGGCCCACCAGTAAGCGTGTCAGCCTAATATCCCCCGCCATTTCGCCACACACGGAAACCGGTTTTCCATATTTTTCTGCGGCTTGTATAGTCATCTGGATCAGCTTTAAAACTGCCGGATGCAGCGGGTTATACAAGTGCGCCACCGTATCATCGGCACGGTCGATCGCCAGTGTGTACTGTATCAAGTCATTGGTGCCAATCGACAGAAAATCCAGTTCTTGCGCAAACGCTTCGGAGTTGATGGCCGCAGCAGGAATTTCAATCATGCCGCCCAGGGCAATCTGGTCATCGAAAGGAATATTCTGCTGGCGTAATGAATCCTTGGCGCGTTGTAACAGCAGTTTGGTCTGGCGCAATTCTGCCAGCGTCGACAGCATGGGAATCAGGATTTTGACTTTTCCGTAATGTGAGGCGCGCAATAATGCACGAAACTGCGTATGGAAAATATGCGGTTCGGACAGGCAATAGCGTACTGCGCGTAAACCGAGTGCCGGATTAGTGGCAGTCACGATTTCATCAGGATGTAATTGTTTATCGGCACCGATATCCAGCGTACGTATGGTCACCGGATAGCCTTTCATGGCCTCGGCGACATGTTTGTACGCTTCAAACTGCTCCTGCTCACCAGGCATTTCGCGCCTGTTCATAAACAGGAATTCGGTACGGTACAAGCCTACGCCTACCGCCCCTGAGGCTTTGGCGCTGACCACATCTTCAGGCACTTCAATGTTGGCAAAAAGGTCAATCGCAATACCATCTACCGTGACTGCCTTGGTGGTTTTGATGCGTTGCAGTTTTTGCTGTGCCAGCTGCCACTGGTTTTGCTTGAGCTGGTATTCGGACAGTACTTCCGGGTCGGGATTCACAATCACCACGCCCTGGGTGCCATCGACGATCATCAACTCGCCGTCATTGATCAGGTCGCGTGCACGCTGCAGGGCCACAATAGACGGGATATTGAGGCTGCGTGCCAGGATCGCGGTATGCGAGGTGATGCCGCCGACATCGGTAATAAACGCGGCAAACTGGTGATGCTTGAACTGGATAGCGTCGGCTGGCGAGACATCATGTGCCACCAGGATCATGGCGCGCTCTTGTTTAGCCTGCTGTTTCTTTTCGCTGGCATCCAGTTGGTCTCGGCCCAGTAAAACCTTGATGACACGCTCTACCACTTGCACCACATCGTGTTTGCGTTCGCGCAGATAAGGGTCTTCTATCGCATCAAACTGGGCGACGATATCGTCCATTTGCTGCTTGAGAGCCCACTCGGCATTACATCGCTCCGTGTGGATAATGGCTTTAGGCGCTTCGGACAGCGCCTTGTCGCTTAGCATCGCCAGATGCGTATTGATAAATGCACTCAGCTCGGCAGGCGCATTGACAGGTAACTGAAGTTTGATCTGTTCCAGGTTTTTCTTGACGATATCAATCGCACTCTCAAAGCGTGCGATTTCGACCGGGACAGCTGCGGCAGGCACTTTGAAGTGCACAACTTCCAGCAAGGCATGGGAGATCAGGTGGGCATGTCCAATGGCAATGCCACTGGAAACACCCACGCCGTGCATGCTAAAGCTGGTCAATTATTCACCCTCGCCAAAATAATTGTTGATCAGCGCTTGCAGGGCAGTGATGGCCTGCTCTTCATCCGCGCCGGTGGCTTCAATCTCCACAATGCTGCCTTTGGCGGCGGCCAGCATCATCACGCCCATAATGCTTTTGGCATTCACGCGGCGACCGTTTTTTTCTATCCAGACCTCACTTTTAAATTGGCTGGCAGTCTGGGTAAGTTTAGTAGAAGCACGCGCGTGCAAGCCGAGCTTGTTGATGATTTCTAAAGAAATTTTGGCCATAAATTATTGGAATTATTGGGTGTGATGACAGGTTGTTTTGGTAAAGTGGACCACCCCTTCGCGGCCACCGCTGAGGGCTTTTTCTATGCAGGCATGCAAGCCTTCGTGACGATAATTAAGCACGCGGACCAGCATGGGCAGGTTTACGCCAGCAACGCCTTCGGTTTCATCCGGGGTCAGCAAGCGGGTGACGATATTGCAGGGCGTCGCGCCATACATATCGGATAACACCAGCACGCCCTGGCCGCTATCTAACTGTTGCACCAGTGCCTGGGCTTTTGGCAGGATTTGCGAAGGGTCATCGTGATTGGATATTTCGAGATAATCCAATTGTACCGGGCGATTTCCCATGACATGGGTCGCGCAATCGATCAGGCTTTGGCCAAAACTGCCATGCGCAATAATCAAAACACCAATCATAGTTTTACTTTCAGAGTCCGTTGTTTAAGGGGATATAACAGCTGCAACCTCATGCAATTCGCGATGACGGATCATCACCTGGTGCAGTTGCTTGAAATACGCCCCCAATTGTTCCACCAGATAGACGGAACGGTGTTGCCCCCCTGTGCAGCCGATGCCAACCGTGACATAGCTGCGATGGTCGTGATAAAAGCTTGGTAGCCATTTTTCTATATAGTGCTGAATATCATGTTGCATTTCAAGCACCATGGGTTCATTTTGCAGAAATTGCTGTATAGGCGCCTGCTTGCCATTGTAAGGACGCAAAATCAGGTCGTAATGCGGATTCGGCAGACTGCGGACATCAAATACAAAATCGGCGTCGAGCGGAATGCCATGTTTAAAGCCAAATGAAATAAACGATAACACCAGGTTATGCGGGCGCACTTCCTGGAAGCCCTGTTCGATTTGCAGCATCCAGTCGCGGGTGTGGTTACGTAATGCGTTGGATGACAGATTGCTGGTATCAACATGATGGCCGATATTGCTCAGTCCTGACAACAGGTCGCGTTCGTGGGTGATACTTTCAGCCAGTGCCTGGCTAGGCGTGCTGAGCGGGTGTTTTCGGCGGGTTTCAGAAAAGCGTTTGACCAGTGTTTCATGGTTGGCGTCAAGATACAGCAAATGAAACTGAATGCCCTGCGTTTTCAGTGTTTGCAGGATATCGGGTAGCGATTCGATGGCGATGCTGCGGCTATCGATACTCACCGCGACTTTGGCCGCATTCTGGTCGGCCACATGATTCTGGATATGCGGCAGCAGGGTGGCGGGTAAATTATCAATGCAGTAATAACCGCTGTCTTCAAACACGCGCAGCGCGATGGTTTTACCCGAGCCGGATAAACCGGTCACAATCACCAGTTGCATTTGCGTGACCACCTGTTTGTCATCTTAATTTGCTTTCTCTCAGCATGATTTGTTTTTGCCGTTGCGTCAGCTGCTTGGTGGCGTTTACCCCACGTAATAACAACATATGGTTACGCACTGCCGCTTCTACAAGTACTGCAATGTTGCGCCCGGCGGCAATCGGGATAATCACTTTGCTGACTTCTACATCCAGCAGGCGCTCCGTATGACGGTTGGCACTTAATCTATCCAGTTCCAGCGGGTTCATGCCGTCGGCCAGTTCCAGCTGTATCATCATATCCAGCGGCTTGGTTGGTTTGACCGCATTATCACCATACAGTGCGCGGATATTCAAAATGCCCAGGCCGCGTACCTCGAGAAAGTCCTGCAACAATTCCGGGCAACGGCCTTCGACCCGTTCCGGCGAAATTCGGTAAAAATCGACAATATCGTCAGCTACCAGGCGGTGGCCGCGTGAAATCAGTTCCAGCGCCAGCTCGCTTTTGCCAATCGCGGCACTGCCGGTAATCAGCACGCCAAACCCTTGCACTTCCATAAATACGCCATGCAGGCTGGTGGTTTCTGCAGTAGCGACGGCCAGGTAATGGCCAAGCAATTCCATTAGCTGCGGGCTGATCATGGGTGTGGTGAATAAGGGTACCTGGTTTTGCTGCGCTGCTTCCAGCATGGTCGGCGGCACTTTTTCGCCATTGGCGACCACCACCATGGCGAGATCGGTAGAAAATAAATTGGTTACAGCCTGTTGCAGCGCCAGGATAGTGAGGCCACCAAGGTAATCCATTTCCGCACAGCCCAACACTTGTACGCGGTTTGGATGGACAAAATTTAAATGCCCGACCAACGCCAGTGACGGCTTGGTCACAGTGCCGGAATTAAGGATTTTTTTGCCGCCGGATTCGCCCGCCACCCATTTCAATTTGAGTTTTCCGCGAATTTGCTTGTACAAGTCGGCCACTGAGATTTGTGCCATGTATGTCCTGAACCAGTTGCAACAAAAAGTCGAATCTTATTTTACAACCGAAAGTTGTTGCTGGGGAGTCAAACGAGGTAAAAGTACTGAAGTATGGGAGGGTGATTTAATTCTCTACCCGGGCGGGTAGAGAAGGATGAAACTAAGGCTAAGTAATTAAGTTAGGCACTTAACTGATGCTTCACAGCACCACCGGATTTATGATGGTCGCCGTTTTTTTCCTTGTGTTTCAATACCTGTCGGTCAAGTTTATCAGTAAGCATATCTATCGCACTATACATATTTTCATCTGCGCAGGCAGCGTGTAAATCATTGCCTGGAACATGTAGCGTGGCTTCAACCTTTTGGGCGAGCTTTTCTACAGACATGGTAACTTTGACATCAATCACATGGTCGAAGTGATTGCTGATGCGCGAAAATTTGGATAAAACGTATTCGCGCAATGCCGGAGTGATTTCTAAATGATGTCCTGTAAGTTGTAAATTCATGACAAACTCCTTTAGTGAAAAAGATCCCATCCTGTTCTCAATTGCCTTATCAATTGGGCGGCCGGGACAAGTTCAGTGTACTCTTTTGAAAAACAGATGCAACCCGGAATAGCACTGGTTTTTTGATGCTGATCAGGCGTTTTGCGGATACCCTTAAGCGTAAGATATTGAAATAACTACATAAACTGTAAGGTAATGAACAGTTATATTTATTGCGTTTTTCTTAAAGTAAGGTTAATGCGCTGGGCGCCAATGACAGGATGCACATCAGGTTTTATAGTGGTAATTCCGTGGTAAAAACGCCGGCTGGGGCCACCCCAAACCACAACATCGCCATGATTTAATGGCACTTTGATAGATTTGTCACTGCGTTTGGCCCCGCCAAATAAAAACGTAGCCGGAATACCTAGCGACACCGAGACAATCGGCTGCGAGAAATCCTTTTCATCTTTATCCTGATGCAAACCCATCTTGCTGCCGGGTTCGTAGATATTAATCAGGCAGCTATCTGGCACAAAGTGTGTATAACCGGCAGCTTGAGCCGCCTCAGCAGCCAACTGCAAAATGACAGGTGGTAAGGTCGGCCAATGTAGATTGTTCGCAGGATTGGTTGCGCTGTAGCTATAGCCTCGCAGACTGCTCACCCAGCCAAAATCACCTATGCTGGTTGTTTTAACCGACATAGGGTAACCGCTGGGTGTCGTCATTTTTTGCGCAGGATGCAACGCTAAATGCTGCTGCAAATAAGGCCAAATCATCCCTATGAATGGCAGGGCGAAGCCGGGTAACCAGAAAGCGCCTTCAGCAAGCTCTACTTGCGAAGATTGTTGTTCAGAAAATAAATCCATCAATAATGATCTTGTATGAAGAAAGTGCCAGGTGGGATCGCTGCCAGCGCTCAGTGCATCCACTCAATACGGACATTTTTCTGCCTGGCAAGTTTCTCCATATGCGGAATAGCCCGCTCAAGATGAAAGAGGTAATCAGCAGCAGATTCCTGATGAAAACCCAGCACCATGACTGGCTTATGGGCATTCAATAGTTGCTCGAACAGCTGCAATAGCTCTTTGGTGTTGGTGTAATCGGCCAGCGCGGCATTATCAGGGTATTCCATCAGCTCGGTGCTGAGTGCATAAGGTTGCTCCAGCGGCGTACTATGCGGGTGCAGTGCTTTTAACAGCCTGATCATGCTGCTGTCCTGATGCCATCGCCCGGCGAGTAAATTGGCATCGATATTTGAGCTATCCCACTTAAAGCGGTTTGCCTCCAGTGCGGCTTGCAGCTTGGGGCCAGATTGCCAGGCACCGGCACGGAAATGACGTGGTCGCTGAAAGCCATTCGTCACCATTAACTCGCTGCTGCACGCAACCAGTTTGGTCAGTTCTTGCTGGCTGTAGGCATACTCAAGGCTCACTGTATAACCACAACTGGCCTGGGCGCAGTCTTCCGGTGTATCAGTGATGGAAGGCCTGGCCTGAAAAGTTACCCCGCAATGCTCGACCAATGAACGCATGGCATGCACATGCAAACCTACCGTGTCATGCGGTAAAAACGTGCTGCGGATATGGCTGCCTATCTGTGCGCGATTGACGCCTGGCTGTATGAAGTAGGCAGGATTGATGAGATGAAGTAAGGGAATGTACGGAAATTTTTCACGGAAAGAACGCATGGTCTGGAGGTTATCTTCTTCCAGCGATAAACCTTCCCAATCGACAGTCACCCATAGCTGCATGCTGTCTGTCGCCATTGCTGTTCCTGAAATGAGTAATACCACGAACAGCAACCATGTATCGAGTAGACTGCGCATAGACATGCATCCCAATCACATATGATCCCAATAAACGCCGGAGAGTCATTACCTGAGTTGTTCAGATTAGCGCAACTCCACTAATCCTGGGTACATTTAATCGTGTGATTCACCATTTTTCCATCCATTAGCTGTATGGTTTCTTCACCTAAACGACATTTTTTCTCGGCATCCATATGCCATTCGTTCTTGTAGATTTCCGTATAACTATTTCTATCCCATGACCACGTAGATTCGCTACCATGTGTCGCCTCACTCGAAGCTTCACTGATTTTCCTGTATCCGTTTAATTTTTTGTCCAGTACTTCTACTTTGCTGGTGGCTGGCATATTCCAGATCAGTTTCGCTGCACTGCCTTTCATCTGATACAGCCATACCGGGCATGTAGATTCGCTGCATAAACAGGTGCGCACAGGTTTTACCAGGTAAGCCTTTGCGCTCTTATTCAAGCTCAATAACTCTGCTTCAAACAACTCTGCAGGTTTGTGTTCCGAGCAACTGGCTAGTGCAGATTTACCTACTTCTTTGGTCAGGTGAGAAATGATAGAGGCAGGAATTTTAGCCGGGTTTTTGAACTGCTCTTTGGTGCTGAACGTTTCATCCGCCTGGGCAAGTATCGCGTTAAAAAATAGAAAAAATAGTGCTGCGTTTGCAGCTAGTGATCTCATGGTTACAAACATTATTGTGATGCCTTTTAAGATTTTTCATGTGGTGAGTAACCACCGCACGAATGAATTTTTAAACTTTAAGACATACGTTTGATGTCTTAACCCATTTGCCGTTTTTCAATTCCTCGATTTCAGCCTCAGTACATTTCCTGTCCGGATTCCAGATCCAGACCTGGTTGTAAATCTCCTGATACTCGGTGCCATCCCACACATAACGCACTTCATAACCATGGCTGGGTAAGCCGCCAGAAACCCTGATATCCGGGAATCCTTTGGTTTTCTTGTCCGAGAGGGTTAACAAGCCCGCCATAGATGATTCAAAAATCACTTTCGCTTTTTGGGGCAAGGTATCAAACACCCACATCGGGCATTCGTCATTACTGCAAAAACATCTTGAGCGTGGTTTTACGACTAAGGCTTTCACAGATGAGTTCAATTCCACAGGTCTGGCTTCAAAGGCTTTGCTGACAATTAACCCTTCTTCTTCACATTCTGCGTACACGCTATCAATTTCTTTGGTTAAATAATTAATCACGGAACCAGGAATAGTGACCGGGTGATCAATGGCCTGGTTTGCGCTGATAGCGTCGCCAGCAATGATTGGCGATGAGATCAGAAATAGCAGTGATGAGATAGCAAATGGATATATGTGCATGGCGGATAGTGTTAATTGGGTGAGTGAGCTTGGCAACTTCAATACTGCAATATCGCTGAGTCAGGACACATGATAAGCGTTCTTGAAAATAAAACGGCGGGTGCGCCCCATCTATATCGGCAGAGTCGCACGGGGTCAACGACGGCTCATCAGCGAATCACTTCGCGTACTGCCTGATTCACCGCACCCGCGCCGCTATTGTAGGGCAATCAACGCGACTTCTGAAGTGCTTGTGCGATCGGCTGGGGGCGGATATTGATAGCGTATAATGACTGTATGTCCTTGTCCGTACGCCAGATTCTCGCCCATCAGGGTTACGCTTTCCCCAAGTTACTCGCCTTTCGTATCCAGATGGTGTTGTCTTACCAGATGATGATGGTTGCCATCGGCTGGCATATTTACGAACTCACGCACGACCCCTGGTCACTCGGCCTGATCGGGCTGGCAGAAGTCATCCCCTACATGAGTAGCGCCCTGTTTCTCGGCCACGCAGTGGATCATTATTTTTCACGCAAAGGGTTTGCCACCGTCGCCGCGCTGTTTCTTTCAGTAAACGCGGTAATGCTGGTGCTGATCACTTTGCATCAGCCAGCGCATACCGTGATGTGGATTTATGGCACGGTCGCACTGACCGGCTTCGCAAGAGCGCTGATTTCCCCTAGTTACAACACGCTGTTTGCACTCATTGTTCCGCGTGCATCGATAGCCAAGGCATCGGGTATCGGCAGTTCCATGTTTCAGATTGGCCTGATTGTTGGCCCGGCGATGGGTGGCCTGTTAGTCGGTTTTGCCAATAAATACGTCGCTTATGAAATATCTGCCTTACTCGCATTGGGTGCGGCCATTTCAGCGATGACCTTGCATGTTAAAGAACATCGCAGCCATACGCCTATGAAAGTGTTTGCCAGTATCGCGGAAGGTTTGCAGTTTGTCCGACGTACGCAGGTGGTGCTGGCGGCGCAATTGCTGGATATGTTTGCGGTACTGTTTGGCGGTGCGGTGGCGATGTTGCCCGCCTTTGTGCATGACGTTTACCAGATGGGTCCTGAAGGGCTGGGTGTATTACGCGCGGCTCCGGCAGTAGGCGCGATTATTACCGGCTTATGGCTGGCGAAAAACCCGATTCATCAGCATAGCGGACGCTGGTTATTGCTGGCAGTGGCCGGATTTGGCCTGTGCATGATTGCCTTTGGCTTAACCACTACCTACTGGCTGGCCGCCATCATATTGGCAATCTCCGGCATGATGGATGCCGTCTCGGTGATTCTGCGGCAAACCATCCTGCAACTGGCAACGCCTGATGGCATGCGCGGGCGGGTGTCTGCCATCAATGGGATTTTCATAGGTTCATCCAATGAGCTGGGCGCATTCGAATCCGGCCTCACGGCAAGGTTAATGGGGCTGGTGCCCTCGGTGGTATTCGGCGGCCTGATGACGATTGCGGTGGTTGGCGTCACCGCGGTCAAAGCGCCTAAACTGCGTGATCTGCATGTGTCGGAACTGCATTAACCCCGGATAAACCATGCGCGATCTTGATCAGTTGTTCCAGGCGTTACAACGGTCAACATTCCGCACCAGTTTCCGGCTGAATGCCAGGGATACGCAATACCTGCGGCAAAAAGGCCTGGCGGTGGTGCTGGATCACGCGGAGGCTTTTATTGCGGACCGGCTTGCCCCGGCAGTCATTGCCAATGAGGGTCAGCAAACGCCGATGCGCGGGCATCCGGTGTTTGTGGCGCAGCATGCAACAGCGACTTGTTGTCGCGGGTGTTTGGCCAAGTGGCATAGAATCCCGGCTGGGAGGGCGCTTAGTCTGGATGAACAGGCATATATCGTGGTGGTGATTGAGCGGTGGTTGATGCCGTTGGTTTTTGAGTGACAGCCCAATCAAAAGAACATCTCTTTCTTTTTATCCTGCACTATAAAAATCATTGACTAGTGCTCTCTAAGTCTTTCTTATCCTAAGACATTCACTGCCTATGCATACAAATAATCTTGTCATGCCCCTGTTTTAGACTGAGCTGGATTGTTTGCAAGTGTTCGACCTAGGGTGCCGATTGAAGGAACCTGGCCTAAACAGCAATGTTACGGATAACCACACGTTATAACACCTATGTATACCAGACCTATGACGTGCCCATTCTCTGGATTTTCTCTTGTTTTGGGATTTCTGGCTGCTGAAGCATAGATGCAGAAAAGATGGGCGTCATTAATTCATGCGATATTTTTTAATTTGGCAACTAGTCAGGCCAGTAACGGTCTAGTAATAGAGTGCACAGGAAGCATTTAAGCTTCAACGAGGAGTAGCACAGATGAAAGTAGCAAATATGATGCATTTGATGACGCTGGCAGCGTTATCGGGATGTGCAACAGCAGGTAATCCTGACCCATTGGAACAAGTGAATCGGAAGACTTTCGCATTTAATCAAAAATTAGATGACGTAGTATTAAAGCCCGTCGCTAAAGGCTATCAGAAAGTTGTACCAGGTACAGTTAGGCAAAGTGTCCGTAATTTTTACGCCAATCCGCGTGACTTGCTGTCTGCTATCAGTTCTTTTCTTCAAGGTCGGCAAATCGATGGTGCGTCTGATTTAATGCGTTTCGCTACCAACAGTACGATTGGTGTGCTTGGGCTATTTGATGTAGCGACCCCGCTGGGATTTGAAAAGCATAACGAGGATTTAGGACAAGCGCTTGGATATTGGGGAATGGGCTCTGGGGCATATATCGTTTGGCCAATCTTCGGGCCATCTTCTTTAAGAGATACCACGACGCTGGTAAGTAATCTTGTTGTTACTCCGCAAGCACTTGTGTCTGACAATTCACTTTATTACTCTTTAACCGCATTACAAATTACCAATGCCAGAAGTGATCAGTTAACGACATCGGAAATTCTTGACGATATTTCAATAGATCAATATCTGTTTGTTCGGGACGCCTATCTGCGTTACAGGGAGTCATTAGTTCATAATGGAAACTTGCCTGCTGACCCGGATTTTGAGTAAAAATCCTGTTATTTCATCTCGCTCTGCACGTTTATACTGAAGTAAACGCGGCCTATAACTAAAGGTCATTCCTGCGAAGGGTGTAGCATGGGTTTCCATAGAGCATTCACTGTGCCTGCGATTAGACTGACTTATGCAAAAAAGTATTTCATAGTAGATTTTCATCTTTCTATTTCGCCCCTAGGCGAGTTACTTTTCTTTGCTTGCCCAAAGAATAAGTAACCAAAAGAAAGGGCACCCTAGCTTCCGCTTATTTCCTGCGTTGCTCNTTTCGCCCCTAGGCGAGTTACTTTTCTTTGCTTGCCCAAAGAATAAGTAACCAAAAGAAAGGGCACCCTAGCTTCCGCTTATTTCCTGCGTTGCTCATCAACGTGGGCGGCCAACGAAACTCGCCCTAGCGGCTTGCAAAAGACGCAAGCCACCGCGGAACTCAAACAGACGCTGGCCGAAAACTCCCACGCTGACTGCGCTACTCGGCGCGTCAGATAGGGGACCCGTTTAAAACCATCACGTGGAGGATATCTATAAAAGAGTCCCGTACGATCTCGCAAGGTGAGGTTGCAATATAGCTAAACCCTGTCTTGTGAATATCTTCTTCCTAGCCTTACTTCCAGCCACCACCCAGCGAGCGATACAGATTCACCACGGCTGAAACCTGTTGTTGCTTGGTTTCTATCAACTCCATTTTGGCATCCAGTGCATCGCGTTGCGTCAATAATACTTCCATATAGTCAGCACGCGCGGCTTTGAATAGCTGGTTGGCGACATCAATCGATTGGGTCAGTGACTCGACCTGTTTGTTTTTCAACTGGTAGTTTTTATCCAGGTTGTCCATATTGGATACCTGGTTGGCCACTTCCATATAGGCATTGATGATTTTCTGCTCATATTCATAAGCGGCCTGCACTTGCATGGCACTGGCGCTCTTGTATTGTGCTTCTATCGCATTCCGGTTAATCAGCGGGGCGACCAGCTCACCACCAAACGAGGCCATGACCGAGGCGGGGATGTTGAGCAGGTATTTTGGATCAAATGCCTGGAACCCTAACCCGCCACGGATAGAGAATGAAGGGTAAAAGTTGGCTTTGGCGACATCGATATTCAGCTTGGCCGCTGAGAGTTCCAGCTCCGCCTGGCGGATATCCGGGCGGTTAGCCAACAACTCGGATGGCACGCCTGCCTGTACCATCTTCGGTTGCATATCCATAAAGTGTGCCGATGAACGCGCCACCGGTTGTGGGGTTCTGCCCAGCAAGAAGTTGATGCGGTTTTCGGTTTCTACAATTTGCTGTTTCAATACAAACTGGCGGCTCTGGTTCTTTTTCACTTCTGCTTCAAACCGTTTCACTGCCAGCGAGTTGGCGCGTGCATATTGTTGCAGCTGTTTCACGACTTCAAAGGCATTTTGCTGAATGGCGATATTCTGGTCCAGCGTTTCCAGCTCGTTGTCCAGCGCGACCAGCTCATAGTATGCATTGGCGACTTCGGCCACCAGGTTGGTCACCAGGAAGTGCTTGCCCTCGATACTGGCCATGTATTCAGTCACCGCAACCTTGGTGGCGTTACGCAGTTTCTTCCATACGTCCAGCTCCCACGAGGCGGTCAAGCCAAACTGGTAGTTACCCAGGAAGCGCGGGTTGGAGCGGCCCTCCTTGATATCCAGGTTTTCTTCCACGGCGCCGTTGCGGGTGTATTTGCCAACTTTTTCTTTATCAGCACTCGCACCGATGCCGACAAATGGCAGGTACTCGCCGCGCCGGGCCTGGATTTCATTCTGGGCGACGCTGATGCGCTGCGCCATCATGTTGACTTCCTTGTTGTTGGCTACCGCGATATCAATCAGTGATATCAGGTTCTGATCTTCAAAAAAGTCTTTCCAGTTGACGGTGGCACTATTGCCGGCAGGCTCCACCCCCTGCTGAAAGTGGGTGGGTAAAGTGGTATCCGCCTGTTTGGTCGTGATGCCGGGAATGGAGCAAGATTGCAGCAGCATGGCTGTGCTGCCCGCAATCAGCCAGGCCACGGTCTTGCGAGAGTTAAGGTTATGCTTCATCATCATCTTCCAGGCCCTTGCTATAGTGATAAATTTCAGTCAGAGGGTCTTGTTCCTCGTGCTTGATCAGGGTTTTACCATCCGTCATTTTGGCAAACATGTAGTAAAGGCCGGGGATCAGGATGACACCGAATACCGTGCCGAACAGCATGCCGCCAAAGGCTGAGGTACCGATGGTGCGGTTACCTACGGCACCTGCTCCAGTGGCCATTACCAAAGGAATCAAGCCGGCAAGGAACGCAAACGAGGTCATCAGGATAGGCCGGAACCGGGCTTTGGCGCCTTCAATCGCCGCATCACGTAATGACATGCCCTGATTGCGTTTCTGCACCGCAAACTCCACGATCAGCACCGCGTTTTTACCGAGCAGACCCACCAGCATCACCAGCCCGACCTGCGCATAAATATCGTTGGCCAGCCCCAGTGATTTCAGCAGAAAGAAAGTACCGAATACACCTGCCGGCAGCGACAGGATCACCGCTAGTGGCAATACAAAACTTTCGTATTGTGCGGCGAGCACCATGTAAACGAAGATCAGCACCACGGCGAAAATCACTAACGCTTCATTACCACGTTGCGCCTCGTCGAATGACAGGCCTTCCCAGCCAATATCATAGCCGTGTGGCAAAGTGGCTTTGGCAACTTCCTTCACTGCCTTGATCGCGTCATCACTGGTGTAACCAGGCGCGGGTGTAGCACGGATAGTGGCTGAGTTATACAGGTTATAACGGGTGATCTCGTTCGGGCCCTGCATTTTCTTCATCTTCATGAAAGCGGAGTAAGGCACCATCTCACCGTCGTCGTTTTTCACGTAGTAATTCAGGATATCGCTAGGGTAGCGCCTGAATTCCGGACTCGCCTGTGTATAAACCCTGAAATAATTGTTAAAGCGGATAAAGCCTTGCTCGAAAGTACTACCGATAAGGATGTTCAGGTTATCCATCGCTTTACCGATAGATACGCCTTTTTGCATGGCTGCCTTGTTGTCGATCTCCAGTTCATATTGCGGATAGTTGGCCGCATAAAATGTGAACAGGCCGGTCAGCTCTTTGCGTTTGCCTAAAGCCGCCATGAACTCCTGGTTGATTTTGTCGAACGCATGATAATCAGTGCCGTTAGTTTTATCCAGCAGGCGCAAAGCCAACCCCGATGCCGCACCATAACCCGGCACCGCAGGCGGTTCGAAATACTCGATCACCGCACCGAAGTTTTTGGTCTTTTCTTCCAGTTCTTCAATAATCTGCTGCACTGATTTATCGCGTTTAGACCAGTCTTTCAGGTTGATCAAACAGGTTCCCGCATTAGAACCACGGCCTTCGGTCAGGATTTCATAACCCGCCAATGCAGAAACTGATTCAATGCCGTCTACTTTTTTGGCCTCATTCTGCAGCAAACGCGCGACTTTGTTGGTGGCTTCCAGTGTTGAGCCCGGCGGCGTCTGGATGATCGCGTAAATCTGCCCTTGATCCTCACCCGGAATAAAACCGGCAGGCAAGGTCTGGTTCATCACAAAGGTACCAAAGGCGAATCCGACTAGGGCCAAAATAGAAACACTGCGTAGGGTCACGATTTTGCTCAGGAACCTGGTGTAATGCCCGGTCAAGCGGTCAAACCAGCGGTTGAATTTATCGATCAGCCAGCTCACCGGTGTCCTGCGTTTGGGTTGACCATGATGGTTTTTCAGCAAAATCGCGCACAGCACTGGCGTTAACGACAACGCCACCACACCGGAAATCACAATAGACGATGCCATGGTAATGGAGAACTGGCGGTAAAACACCCCGACCGGACCGGTCATGAAAGCCACCGGTACGAATACCGCGGTCATCACCAGTGTGATCGCGACAATCGCACCACCAATCTCGCCCAGCACTTTTTGCGTCGCGCGGTAGGGCGAGATGTGCTCGTCTTCTTCAAACTTGGCGTGTACCGCTTCCACCACCACAATCGCGTTATCGACCACGATACCGATCGCCAGCACCAGCGCGAACAGGGTGATCAGATTGATGGTGATGCCGAACAGCTGCATACAAAAGAAAGTACCAATCAGCGACACCGGTACCGCCAGGATAGGGATCAGCGTTGAGCGCCAGTCACCTAGGAAGATATACACCACCAGCGCGACCAGGAAAAAGGCCTCTACCAGCGTATGTAATACTTTCTCGATAGAAGCATCCAGGAATTTGGAAACGTCATAATCGATCTCGTAAGCCATCCCCGCCGGAAAGTTAGGTTTCAACTCTTCCATTTTCTTTTTAACGTTCTCAATCACCTCGCTGGCATTACTGCCGTAGTTTTGCTTGAGTACGATGGCAGCAGACGGGAAACCATCCTTGTTGGAATAAATATCGAAAAACTCGCTGCCCAGTTCAATTTTGGCCAGGTCTTTCAGTTTCAGGATCTCACCTTCGGAATCGGCGCGGATAATGATGTCGCCATATTCTTCCGGCTTGTTGTAACGGCCTTTGTAAACCAACACATATTCTTTTGATTGCGCGGAAATACCCGAGCTTTGCCCCAGGCGACCTGGACGGCCGATGATACTTTGCTCGCTGATGGCTTTCATGACGTCTTCGATAGACACCTTGTAAGCACGCATGCGGTCAGGGTTCAGCCAGATACGCATCGCATACTGGCGGCTACCCAGGATCTTGGCACTGGCAATACCGTTTACACGCTGGATTTCCGGAATCACATTGACGTTGGCGTAGTTATACAAAAACTTCTCGTCAGCGTTCTTATCCTTGCTGAACAGGTTGATGTACATCAGCATGCTTGGCTGCACGCGTTCGACGACTACACCTTCGAGTTGCACCAGTTCCGGCAAGCGGCTCATCACCTGGTCAATCCTGGTCTTGACGTTAATCATGGCCTGGTTAGGGTCGGTACCCAGCGCAAAAATCACCTGGATAGTCGCTTCACCGGCACTGGTCGCATCTGACACGATGTATTTCATGCCCGGCACGCCGTTAATGGCGCGTTCAATCGTAATCAGCGATGATTGCACAAGCACGTCGGCACTCGCACCAGGATAAGCCAGGGATACGATCACGCGTGGTGGCGCAATGTCAGGGAACTGCGAAGTCGGCAGTGACTTGATAGAAAGAAAACCTAAAAATACGATCAATAGCGACAAAATAATCGCCATGACCGGTCTTTTGATAAAGATACTTAGCATGGGGGATTCGCTTTCTGGCTGACTATTCGGCGTAAAGGTCTAAATGGGAATACACATGCTCCGGTGTCTGGAAATTCACCGCGATGGTTTCGCCGTTCTGTACCCTGCGCAGGCCTTCGATCAACACGCGATCATCTTCCTTCAGCCCGGATTTCACGATAAACAGATGGGGTTGCTCGGCAGCAATCGTGATCAGGCGCTGTTCCAGCTTGTTGGCTTTGGTCACCACATACACATAGGTTTTATCCAGCACTTCAAATGTCGCTTTTTGCGGAATCAGCAACGCATTCGGGAAAGGTACGTTCATCAGGATATTGCCGGTTTCACCATGCCTGAGCACGCGGTCAGGATTGTTAAACACAGCCCGGAACTCAATATTGCCGGTTTTATTGTCGAAATCGCCTTCAATGGTTTCGATGGCCCCTTCCTGGTTAAACACTTGCCCGTTGGCCATTTTCAGTTTGACCTTGCGGTGTTCATCGCGGTCTTTGATCGCCATGTAATCCAGGTACTCGGCTTCCGGCACGTTAAAGTACACCCACATTTTGCTGTTATCAGACAGCGTAGTCAGCAAATCGCCTTCGTCCATCAGGCTGCCTTTTCGTGCTGCCAGGTGGTCCATGACGCCGGTAAAGGGTGCCTTGATATCGGTAAAATTCAAATGCGTCTGAGCCAGTTTCACTTCTGCATTGGCTTTGTCCAGTTTGGCCTTACCCAGTGCCAGTTCATTAGGAGAAACAATATTCTTCTCCGCCAGCGCACGCGTATTCTCATATTCGATCTGCACCGTTTTGGCTTCCGCCTCCGCTTTCAGTAATTCGACCTGATAAACGTTAGGCATGATCTTGAACATCGGTTGCCCCTGTTTGACGACTTGCCCCTCATCGACAAAGATATCCTGCAGGTAACCACGCTCCAGCGCACGCAATTCAATATGCTGGGTTGCATGGATCTGGGCGACATATTCCTTGGTAATGTTGGTGTCTTTGCGCAACGGCGACGTGACTTCCAATTTAGGCGGCGCTTCCTTGTGCTCTTCCTCTTTGTGGCAGGCGCTGAGCACAGTGCCAAGAAAGCCTAACACGACCAACTGCTTAATCATTGAGTGCTGTTTAATCATCATATTTATGTGTATCAGATAATAAAGAAAGGGTAATGCAACGCATGACCATCCAGGTGCTGAACTGGCATGGGCGTTGAACCTGTCTTGCGATACACAGCCTGTGTTGTCCGCGGTGATTAAGGTGATATTGCTAGGTTTGTCTTGCTTATTTTGAGGCAAGCAAACGGGTACCTTATGGCGGAATCAGGCGTGTGGGTGCTCAGGTTCAGCGCGCGCCATGCACAGGCGCTTACGCGGATGACACCTTAGTGTGAGGCAGGCGGAGCGCGCGAATGCAGGTGACGAACAACCACCGGGCGTGGAGCCACGCGACGGCGAGAGAGACACAGCAACGCAAAAGGAATCATGCAGGCAATAGTGATGCTTGCGGCGGGGGGGATCAGGTAAAGCGGCGCAGTCAGCGGTGATTCGCCATCGCCGGTATATTCAACAATTTCAGCGACCCGTATCCGGACGGTGTCATCGCTGTAGCTGGAGTGATCGGAGAATTCAGCGACTAATGCAAAGCCGAGTACAGTCAGCAGCACTGTGACGACCCACAGTCTGAGTTGTGTTGCGGCTGTATTCAAATGTTTATGCATTAAATCAGTTAACGGAAAAGAATCAAATTTCTGTAATAACGGTTTTTATAATGGTGTAAATGCGTAAGGCAAAGTATTAAGATCCAGGTATCAAAATGATTTTTATGGTCTTTACAATACTTACATTAAACGCTTTTACATGGGAAATGACAAGTCGCCAAAGGGCGTAGTTCGCATTAAATGGCGCTTTGTAAGGTGGGTGTCAGTTTCGTAAGCATTTATTTCAATTTATCGGGTGGTTGAGGGAATGTGACAAGAGTTTTCAGAACATGGTTTGGTGTTTGCATTGTCATTCTGGGGGAGGGTATAGCAGGGGTTCCGCAGGAGAATCCAGGCCGGGTTAGTGCTTAGCTTGGCTGCAATATAAAAGCTAGTATCGCGCTTGCTGATAGTTTTAATAGGTATTTCTTTTAATATTTACCATTGTGTTTCGCCCCTAGGCGAGTTACTTTTCTTTGCTTGCCCAAAGAATAAGTAACCAAAAGAAAGGGCACCCTAGCTTCCGCTTATTTCCTGCGTTGCTCGNAAACTCGCCCTAGCGGCTTGCACACTACGCAAGCCACCGCGGAACTCGAACAGACGCTGGCCGAAAGCTCCCACGCTGACTGCGCTACTCGGCGCGTCAGGTAGGGGACTCTAAAACACACACGCTTTCAATTGGGTGTATTACTTCTATACATAGCATCCCGCTCAATTGTCGTGCAAAACAAAAAGCAACATAGCTGGTTTAGTCTTAGAGCTTACAAAGATTACTTAGCGCGCTCTGTCCATTGCGTCTCGTTAACGCTTCATCGTGGTGATTTTAACCGGGCCCCTATCTGACGCGCCGAGTAGCGCAGGCAAAATAAGGAGAAAGGGAGCGACTGTCTGAGCTCCGCGGTGGCCTGCGAAGTTTGCAGGCCGCTAGGGCGAGTTTCGTGACCGCTTATGCCTATCCGGCAAAGCAACGGACGAAAGTCCTGGTTCGAGCAACGCAGGAAATAAGTGGAAGCTAGGGTGTCTTGTTCTTTGCCCTCTTTCTTATGGACAAGCATAAGAAAGAAGGTCGCCTAGTGGCGAAAAAAACGCCAACCAATCCGCCAATGCAACAACCCAAAGAGTGATTTTCTAAATCAATCAGACAAAACAAAAAGCGCACTGAATAGTGCGCTTTTTATATGTAATTACTACTTACCCAAGGTTAGGTGCTAACCACCGCTCCAACCAGGCCTTATCCACATGCCTTCTCTTCGCCATGTCTTCCACCTGGTCATTGGCTATCTTGTCGACACTGAAATATCTGGATTCCGGATGGGCCAGATAAAAACCGCTTACTGCCGCTGCCGGCAACATCGCGTAACTATCCGTCAACTGCATATCAATTTCTTCCGCCTGCAGCACCCTGAACATATCCGCTTTCACCGTATGGTCCGGACAGGCTGGGTAGCCTGGCGCCGGACGGATACCTTTATATTGCTCTTTGATCAGCGCTTCCTTATCCAGTGCTTCGCTGGCGGCATAGCCCCAGAAATCGGTACGCACACGCTCATGCATATACTCGGCAAACGCTTCGGCCAAACGGTCAGCCAGTGACTTGAACATAATGGCGTTGTAGTCATCATGATTCTTTTCGTACTCAGCCAGGCGTTTTTCCATACCCAGGCCAGCCGTCACCGCAAACAGGCCAATATAGTCATCGGTGCCCTTGGGCGCAACAAAGTCGGCCAGGCACTGGTTAGGGCGTGCCACGCCGTCAATCACCGGTTTTTGTGTTTGCTGGCGCATGCCGTACCAGGTCAACGCTACCTGGCTGCGGGATTCATCGGTATAGATCTCGATATCATCGTGATTGACCTGGTTGGCTGGCAGCAAGGTAATCACGCCATTGGCATTTAACCAGCGGCCATCAATAATGCGCTTGAGCATGGTTTGCGCTTCGGCAAACACTTTGGTTGCGGCTTCACCGACGACCTCGTCCTTGAGGATGGCAGGATAAAAACCGGCCAGGTCCCAGGTCTGGAAGAAAGGACCCCAGTCTATATATTGTGCAATCAATGCCAGGTCGATATTTTTGAATACACGACGACCAATAAATTTGGGTTTTACCGGCGCATTTGGCGCGGCGAAGTTTACTTTGGCTGCATTGGCACGCGCATCAGCGATGGTCAGCATAGGCACGCCTTTTTTATTGGCATGCTGGTGACGGGCTTTTTCGTAATCGGCCTGGATCTCGGCCAGGTAAGCGCCGCGCGTTTCCGGCGTCAGCAGGTTTTGCATGACGCTGACCGAGCGGGAAGCATCCGGTACGTAAATGACCGGGCCTTCGTAGTTAGGCGCAATTTTCACGGCGGTGTGTGCGCGAGAGGTGGTCGCGCCACCGATCAGCAATGGGGTCTGTTGTGCTACAAAATGCGGGTCGCGCTGCATTTCCCTGGCGATATAGGCCATTTCTTCCAGCGACGGCGTAATCAGGCCGCTTAAGCCGATAATATCGGCATTCTCAGCCTTGGCCATGGCCAGAATCTCTGCGGCAGGCACCATCACACCCATATTCACCACTTCGAAGTTGTTGCACTGCAACACCACCGAGACGATGTTTTTACCGATATCGTGCACATCGCCTTTTACCGTGGCAATGACCACCTTGCCCTTGGGCTTGGCCACTACACCGGTGCGTTTTTCTTCCAGTGCTTTTTCTTCTTCGATAAACGGGATCAGGTGCGCGACGGCGGATTTCATCACGCGCGCCGATTTCACCACTTGCGGCAGGAACATCTTGCCCTGGCCGAACAGGTCACCGACCACATTCATGCCGTCCATCAGCGGGCCTTCGATCACATGGATAGGGCGACCACCGTTGTTCATGATGTCCTGGCGGACCTCTTCAGTATCGGCGACGATATAGTCGGTAATACCATGTACCAGTGCATATTCCAGGCGCTTGCTGGCTGGCACCGGATTTTCCGGTGTACCGCGCCAGGCCAGTGTGGCTTCCGCTTTTTTGCCGCCAGCAACTAACGTACCGGCTATCTCGATCATGCGCTCGGTCGCCGCCAGCGGATTATCCGGGTCGACCACACGGTTCAGCACCACATCTTCAACGCGTTCTCGCAATTCTGCGGGAATATCATCATAAACGCCGACCATGCCGGCGTTGACGATACCCATGGTCATGCCCGCCTGGATAGCATGGTAGAGGAACACGGTATGAATCGCTTCACGCGCCGGTTCGTTGCCACGGAAGCTAAAGCTGACGTTGGATACGCCACCGGAAATACGCGCATACGGCAGATTTTGCTTGATCCAGCGCGTGGCTTCGATAAAGTCCACCGCGTAGTTGTTGTGTTCTTCGATACCGGTGGCAATCGCGAAAATATTCGGGTCAAAGATAATATCTTCCGGCGGAAAACCCTGGCCTACCAGCAGATCGTAAGCGCGTTTGCAGATCTCGGTTTTGCGCGCAAACGTGTCGGCCTGGCCGGCTTCGTCAAACGCCATCACGACTACGGCCGCGCCATACCGCTGGCATAGCTTGGCCTGGCGCAGGAACTCGGTTTCGCCTTCTTTCATCGAGATCGAGTTGACGATGGCCTTGCCTTGCACACATTTCAGGCCAGCCTCAATCACCGCCCATTTGGAGGAGTCGATCATGATGGGCACGCGGGCGATATCCGGCTCGGAGGCAACCAGGTTAAGGAAGTGCGTCATCGCCTTAACCGCATCCAGCATGCCTTCATCCATATTGATATCGATGACCTGGGCGCCATTCTCTACCTGCTGGCGGGCGACGCTGAGTGCTTCTTCGTATTGCTCGTTGATGATCATGCGCGCAAACGCTTTGGAACCGGTCACATTGGTACGCTCGCCGACGTTCACATACAGCGAGCTTTCATCAATAATAAATGGCTCCAGCCCGGACAACTTGGTGGCGACCGGTAACGTGGGTACCTGGCGTGGTGGCAGGTCCTTGATCGCGGTATAAATCGCGTTGATATGGCCGGGCGTGGTACCGCAGCAGCCACCGGCGATATTGATAAAGCCGCTGTCAGCAAACTCTCTGACCAGGCTGGAAGTCACATCCGGCGTTTCGTCAAAACCGGTGTCTGACATCGGGTTAGGCAAACCGGCATTTGGGTAGATACACACAAAGGTATCCGCCACTTTGCTGAGTTCTTCAGCATACGGGCGCATCAGCGTCGCACCCAGCGCGCAGTTCAGGCCTACGGTCAGCGGTTTGACATGACGGACTGAGTGCCAGAAAGCCGTGACGGTCTGGCCGGAAAGGATACGGCCGGAAGCATCAGTCACCGTGCCGGAAATCATGATAGGCCAGGTCTTGCCCTGTTCATCAAAAAACGTCTCGATCGCAAACAAGGCGGCTTTACAGTTAAGGGTATCGAAAATAGTTTCCACCATCAGGATATCGGCACCGCCATCCACCAGGCCGCGGATCTGCTCGTGGTAAGAAGTTACCAGCTGGTCAAAACTGACATTACGGGCGGCGGGATCATTGACGTCCGGTGAAATCGAAGCGGTTTTTGGAGTAGGGCCCAATGCGCCAGCCACAAAGCGCGGCTTGTCCGGTGTGCTGTATTTGACGCAGGCGGCCTTGGCTAATTTGGCCGCCTCAACGTTCATTTCATACACCAGGTGCGCCATATGGTAATCATCTTGCGCCACGCTGGTAGCACCAAAGGTATTGGTTTCTACAATGTCGGCACCGGCAGCCAGGTATTTCTCGTGGATTTCCTGGATCACATGTGGCTGGGTGAGGGTCAGCAGTTCGTTATTGCCTTTGACAAACAGCTCGCGCTCGCCGGCCGGCCCCTGGAAGTCCTTGAAACGCTCGCCACGGTAGTCGGCTTCAGTCAGCTTGTATTGCTGGATCATGGTCCCCATCGCGCCATCCAGGATCAGGATGCGTTTGGACAAGGCTTCACGTAGCCATTGCTCGGTGGGGGAAACCGTCAGTTGCGTCATGCGTATCAACTTGAAAATAAAAGCGCCATTTTAACACAGCGCGTTTCAAGCTCCGCGGTTAGAAGTTGAAGCGAAAGGTGGTCATCAATACGTGGTTTTCGCGGTCTACCGTGCGGGTATTGATGAACTGGTTCAGGTAACCGACATCCACGTTGGAAAAATCGCTGAATTTCCAGTTGATACCCAGGAACAGGCGGTTCTGGTCTATGCCGCGCCGCACGCCCCATTCGGTCTGGTTGAAGTTGATAAACAATTCGTCATACACCACCCACTGCATCTGCGGATGCAGTGTACTTGGCGTCGTAGCCCGCACCATCTGCCGCATGCGATGCCCTACGTCCTGGAAGTCCTCCCGGCGGCGTTGCTCGAAACGGGTGCGGCTGGTGAAAGTGATATCGGCCACTTCATCAAACTGGTATTGGAACTGCTCCCATAGCCGGTTTTCGCGAAAATCGGATTGCCCGGCAGGATGATTGATCACGGTGTCATAACCCAGCCAGACGCTGGATTTTGGATTGAATCTGTAAAATACAGCTGGCCGCAAAATCAGCTGGTCGAACTCCTTGCCTTCCTCACGCCAGCGCGGATGCGTATCCATACTCCAGTAAAAGTTATCTGCCGGTAACTTGCCCTGGGTGTAGATGCTTAACCAGTAACGACCATCTTCCTCTGTATCGGCAAAAGCGGCAGATGCAAACAGTAATCCCAGCATGAACAGCACACGGTTGAAAAAAATATGGTCGAATCTGGTAAATGACATTAACATCGCGGCATTCTATGGCTGTAAATCGGCATGGAAAATCGGCCGTAGCAGCGCGGCCATGTATATAAGGGGATTGCATGATATCAGGTTTGGTTCAACTCTTTTTGTGGCAGGGCCTGGGTGAGTTGCTCAGCAAGTTTTTCCTGCCCAGTATTCCGGGGCCGGTGCTTGGCTTATTGTTACTGCTGGCATTCCTGTGCCTGCGCGGCCAGGTGGATAAAGACCTTGCCGACGTTGCGGACGCTTTCCGCCAGCATCTGGGCTTACTGTTTGTGCCCGCCTCGGTCGGTGTGCTGTTATTCCTGCCTGAATTGCAAACGCATGCGCTGGCAGTGAGTACCGCCTTGCTGGTCAGCGTTATCCTGACCATTGCGGTGACGGCAATCGTGCTCAAAGTATTCTGGTACTTTTCACTGAAACGCAATAAAGGCATCACCCGGGAGCAGCGCCATGAGTAACCGCCTGCCTATCTCTGAAATCTGGGTCTACCTGTCCGGCGACCCCCTGTTTGCGCTGATCATCACGCTGGCCACTTACCAGCTCGGCTATCTGATGTATGTACGTGCCAAACGCCATCCCTTGGTCAATCCGGTGGCAATTGCGGTGATCCTGACCTGCCTGATTATTGATGCGCTGGATATGCCGTACGAGAAATACTTTGAAGGCGCGCAGTTTGTGCACTTCCTGCTGGGCACGGCAACGGTGGCGCTGGCAGTACCTATCTATTACGGCTTCAAACGCATGCAGGGCAAGATTTTCCATATCTGGGTTGCACTGACTGCGGGTAGTACGGTATCGATCGTCAGTGCAGTTGCCATCAGCAAACTGATGGGCGCCTCTGACAATATTGTCGGCAGCATGTATGCCAAATCGGTCACTGCGCCGATTGCGATGGGCATTGCCGAGCGGCTGGGTGTGTCGCCAACGCTGACAGCGGTATTCACTGTGATTACCGGAATGCTGGGTGCGATCCTGGCACCTTATATTTTGAATGCTTGCAAAGTACATCAATGGTGGATACGTGGCACGGCGATTGGTGTGGGTGCACATGGATTGGGGATTACGCGGGCATTTAGTGTGAATGAAGAGGCGGGGATTTATGCCAGTATGGCGATGGGGTTGAATGGGGTGATCAGTGCGATTGGATTGCCGATAGTGCTGACTTATTTACGGCCGCATTTGGGGTTTTGAGATTTGGGGAGGAATGGCTCCCACATTAATTTATTGCATCTCACCGTCATTCTGGTGACGGCAAGAATCCAGGCGAGGTGGAGACTTAACTTAGTTGCAATCGAAGAGGGTATGCTGCACTTGCTTAGGTTTGTTTTTAATAGGGACTTCTAAGAATATTTACCGGTGCCTTTCGCCCTTCGGCGAGTTACTTTTCTTTGCTTGCCCAAAGAATAAGTAACCAAAAGAAAGGACACCCTAGCTTCCGCTTATTCCCTGCGTTGCTCGTCAACGTGGGCGTCCAACGAAACTCGCCCTAGCGGCTTGCACACTACGCAAGCCACCGCGGAACTCGAACAGACGCTGGCCGAAAGCTCCCACGCTGACTGCGCTACTCGGCGCGTCAGGNAAACTCGCCCTAGCGGCTTGCACACTACGCAAGCCACCGCGGAACTCGAACAGACGCTGGCCGAAAGCTCCCACGCTGACTGCGCTACTCGGCGCGTCAGATAGGGGCCCGTGAAAAGCACACGCTTTCGCTTGAGTGTAATTCTTTACATTGCAGCACGCTCAAACACTCCTTAAAAACAAGCAAAGAAACAGAGGTATCAGAATTTGAATTTGGTCTTCGAAGTTTAAAACTCACTAAGCGCCCGCCATCCTTAATGTACTAAAAATTGCTTCATCGTGGTGGTTTTAAGCGGGCCCCTATCTGACGCGCCGAGTAGCGCAGGCAAAATAAGGAAGAAGGGAGCGACTGTCCGAATCCCGCGGTGGCCTGCGTTTTGTGCAGGCCGCTAGGATGAGTTTCGCGACCGCTTGTTTTGACGAGCAACGCAGGAAACAAGCGGATGCTAGGGTGCATTTCTTTTGGTTAGCTTTTCTTTGTGCAAGCAAAGAAAAGTAACTCGCCTAGAGGCGAAATGGAAACTCCCCTAACTAGAAACCTTCTACAAAACATAACTTTTCTGAAAAAATGCTCGTCTTTTTCTTTGCTTTTACTTATGGAAGAAAGAACGGTCGCCTAGAGGCGAAAAGGAATGCAGTAAAAGCGTTACGAAGCTAATAAATTTAGCCAATAGCTTTTAAGTCTAAACAATTAAGTTTTTAATAATTTATTGATTGCTGCCATCAATCTTTGCGTCGTTCCACGATGTTGCACCGTAAAATCCTTCGCCGCTTCAGACATTGCTCTAACCTTGGCTTTGTCCTTCGCCAGGTTTGCAATCATGTTTTTTAACTCTGCAACATCCGCCAATTGCACCGCCGCATTCGCCGCAACCGCCTCTCTCGTCACCTGCGCAAAATTAAACATATGCGGCCCTAAAATAGTGGGCACTCCCATCGTTGCGGCTTCAATCAGGTTCTGTCCACCCAGCGGCTGCAAACTGCCGCCCATGATCGCAAAATCACTCGCGGCATAATAGGCATACATCTCGCCCATGCTGTTACCCAGCACTACTTGCACATCCTCACTCAGCGTTTGCGCAAGCTCGGTGCGCAACACATAGCGCAAGCCGCATGCTTTTAGCAATGACTCCACTTCGGCAAAACGCTGCGGATGGCGCGGGACTAATAACAGCAAAACGTCACTGTCTTTTACCGCGTCCAGGATCATAGGCTCTTCACCTTCACGTGTGCTCGCCGCCATCAGCACAGTGCGGTTTGTACCAAGCAGCTCGCGTAAGCGTGCTCCGTTGGTCACACTATCCGCCGGCGGCGTGACGTCAAACTTCAGGTTGCCGCATACCATCACATTGCTAGCACCTAAGACTTGTAGTCGTTGTGCATCCGCCTCAGTTTGGGCCGCCACCAGCGCTAGCTGCTGCAGGCAATCATGCGTGAGCTTGCCCAGTTTGGCGTAACCGTGTGCTGATTTTTCCGACAGGCGCGCACTTAATAAGGCTACCGGCATCTGTCTGCTACTGGCCTCAGCAATCAGGTGAAACCATAGTTCGGTTTCCATTAACAGGCCGATGGCCGGGTTGAAGTAGTTTAAAAAGCGTTTGGCGGCACCAGGCGTGTCTACCGGTAAATACGCTTGCAGCACACGGCTACTGGCAATTTCTTCACGCAATACCTGCTGACCTGTTTCGCGCCCAGTGGGGGTGCCGTGCGTCATCAGTATCTGGTGTTGTGGATATTCTTTCAGTAGTGCCTGGATCAGCGGTTGAGTGGCGCGGGTTTCGCCGACCGACACACAATGTACCCAGATCAATGGTGCGTTTATTTTTTGGGTATAAAACCCATAACGTTCGGCCACATGCTGGCGGTATGCGGGTTGTTTCAGGCCGCGCCAAAGCAGCTTGAGTGGCAGCAGCAGCGCCACCATATAGATCAGTGCGGTATACACGAATTTTGGCATGGCGCTATTCTCGCATATTTGTGTTGATATCTTGATTGAACGCACCAATGAAATGCATGCGAAACAGGAGAGTGATGACTCACCTATGCCACAGCCCTTGTGTCTAAAGTGATTGGAAAAATGCAAGCATTACGCACCAAAAAAAGGCATAAAAATGGGTTGACGTCAACAAAATATAGGCATAAATTACCGCAACTAACACAATATATTGTGTTTGGCCGGGTACGTGCTTCTAGCAGTAGCGCGTGCATTGACGAGTATGCAAATGCTTGCCCGGCGGGTTTCAGAAAGCGATGTCAGTCGCTAAAGCCTTGGTGCTTACAGACTGATGTGTCAAATCATAAGAATCACCAAGGTATGGAGAAGCTCAATGCTAAAAGCAGTTGAAACGAAGAAGGTTTATTCAGAAGAGGGTGCAGTGGACATTCCGGTGCAGCCGGTCTCGCTCGATATCTGGGATAAAAAATACCGCCTCAAGACTAAAACCGGTGAGCATGTCGATCAGGACATGGATGATTCCTATAGCCGTGTCGCCCGTGCACTGGCCGATGTAGAAACCACCGAAGAGAAAAAAGCCGAATGGCACGAGAAATTCCTGTGGGCGTTACGCCGCGGCGCCATTCCTGCGGGGCGTATCACTTCTAATGCCGGTGCCTTGGAGCACAAGCCAGCCACTTCTACCATTAACTGCACGGTATCCGGCGTGGTGGAAGACAGCATGGATGACATCCTGGGCAAGGTGCACGAAGCCGGCCTGACCCTGAAAGCCGGTTGCGGTATCGGTTACGAGTTCTCCACCCTGCGTCCGAAAGGCGCGTTTGTGGCCGGTGCCGGTGCCTATACCTCCGGCCCGCTGTCGTTTATGGATATCTACGACAAAATGTGTTTCACCGTGTCTTCTGCCGGTGGCCGTCGTGGCGCGCAAATGGCAACCTTTGATATTTCGCATCCCGACGTGACTGACTTTATCAAGGCCAAGCGCGAAAACGGCCGTTTGCGCCAGTTCAACCTGAGCTGCCTGATCACCAAAGAATTCATGGAGGCGGTGAAAGCCGATGACGAATGGCGCCTGGCTTTCCCGGTCACCGAGAAAGAAGCGATTATTGATGGCCTGAATGTGAATGACGAGTCACAAGTGGTGTGGCGTGACTGGCCGATCAAGCATAAATACCTGAGCAAGGTCGATGGCCCTGATGCAGGCAAGGTCGCCTGCCGCATCTACAAAACCATCAAGGCCCGCCGCCTGTGGGACGTGATCATGTCTTCCACCTACGACTTTGCCGAGCCAGGTTTTATCCTGATCGACCGCGTCAACGAAATGAACAACAACTGGTTCTGCGAAAACATCCGCGCTACCAACCCCTGCGGCGAGCAGCCATTGCCACCTTACGGTGCCTGCCTGCTAGGTTCCGTCAACCTGACCAAGTTCGTGCGCAAGCCATTTACCGAAGAAGCGCATTTCGACTGGGAAGAATACCGCGACGTGGTTGGCGTCTTCACCCGTATGCTGGATAACGTGGTGGAAATCAACGGCCTGCCACTGGAACAGCAACGCGTGGAAATCGCCCGCAAACGCCGTCACGGCATGGGCTATCTGGGCCTGGGCTCCACACTCACCATGCTGAAAATGAAATACGGTGAAGATGATTCCGTGAAATTCACCGAAGAAGTCACCCGCATCATGGCCGAAGTGGGCTGGGAAGTCGGCGTGCAACTGGCTGAAGAAAAAGGCCCGGCACCTATCATGGACGAAAAATTCGAAGTGACTGCCGACATGCTGCGCCTGCGCCCAGAAATGGCCGCTGATGGCATCAAGGTCGGCCAGAAACTGGCCGGTAAAGTGTTGCTGGGTAAATACAGCCGCTACATGCAGCAGTTCCCCGAAGGCCTGCGTAACCAGATCGCGACCAAGGGTGTACGCTTTACGCATCACAGCTCTATCGCACCAACCGGTACCATTTCCCTGAGCCTGGCCAACAACGCCAGCAACGGTATCGAGCCGAGCTTTGCCCACCACTATGCGCGTAACGTGATCCGTGAAGGCAAAAAGTCCAAAGAGAAAGTCGATGTATTCAGCTACGAGCTGCTGGCTTACCGCGAACTGGTGAATGCCAACGCCATGCCGTTCAGCAACAAGCCGGAAGAGCAGTTGCCAGATTACTTCCTCGATTCATCCACCATCATGGCAAAAGCCCATGTGGATATCCAGGCCGCGGCACAAAAATGGATTGATAGCTCCATCTCCAAAACCATCAACGTGCCGACCGATTACGACTTTGAGGATTTCAAGAACATCTACCTCTACGCGTATGACAAGGGCCTGAAAGGTTGTACGACGTTCCGCTTTAACCCGGAAGCATTCCAGGGTGTACTGGTGACCGAGAAAGATTTGGAAAGCACCACTTACAAGTTCACGCTGGAAGATGGCACCGAGATCGAAGCCAAGGGGAATGAAGAGATTGAGTACGACGGCGAGATTCATACGGCGGCTAATTTATTCGACGCTTTCAAGGAAGGCTACTACGGAAAATTTTAGTGTTTGCCTGCTGCTCTCGCCATTGCGGCGTTAAAAAGCAGTTTTAAATCCTCATGTACTATTTGTACACTCCGGTTTAAAACCGCTTTTCGCCTGGCACTGGCTTCGCTCGCGACGGCAACCATCTAAAATTTTTAAGATTTAGATGATTGAATTTATTGAAAAATTGATTACTCCAATAGGGAGAACAACATGGCAATCAAGATCGACAAAAAAATCACCGCCTACAAACTGGTGACCGATGAAGACAAAAAAGCAACCGAAGCCGCAGCAGCGGCTGCTACGAATGTTATCCAGATGGGCGAACCGCTAAGCCGCCCGGATATGCTTGTGGGTAACACCTACAAGATCAAAACGCCGGTGACAGAGCACGCGCTCTACATCACCATCAACGATGTCATCATGAACGAAGGCACGCCACAAGAGCACCGCCGTCCGTTCGAGATTTTCATCAACTCCAAAAACATGGAACACTTCCAGTGGATCGTCGCGCTGACCCGCGTCATGTCCGCCGTGTTCCGTAAAGGTGGCGATGTCACCTTCCTGGTAGAAGAACTGAAAAGCGTATTTGAACCTTCAGGCGGCTATTTCAAAAAAGGCGGCAAGTTTGTGCCTAGCCTGGTGGCCGAAATTGGTGAAGTGGTAGAAACCCACCTGCAAGAAATCGGCATGCTGAAAAAGCCAGGCTTAGACGAACACCAGCAAAAACTGGTGGAAGAGAAAAAAGCGGAATACCTGGAAAAGCACGCCAAGTCAGGTGAAGAAGCAAACGATGAAGGCTTCCCCAAAGGTGCGCAGCTTTGCAAAAAGTGTAATACCAAAGCCAGCATACTGATGGATGGATGCATGACCTGCTTGAACTGCGGCGATAGTAAGTGCGGTTAATAAAAAGCCCGTTGCAAAACGGGCTTTTTATTTTTTGATTAATAATTTACAAAAGCTCCATGGTTTCTATTTTAAGTTGGTTGTAGATTATAGGTAGGCTATAAAGTTTTCTGATATTTGCTAAATACGTATTAGCTTCTTTAGTTATCGGTTGCAGTCCAATGATAATAAGTGACTCAATCCCAATTTCTTTGTTGTAATGTGCATATTCCAGAAGCTGACCAATTGCCTCTCTAATACATCTTGTAACTGTTGGCGCTGTTTTAATTTCGTAGAAGGTATATTTTTTAGCATGTCTTGCAACTGCGTCAATAAAGGTACCGTTTCCTGAGTTGTTTTCGGTTCCAACGTTAGACTTTCCATATTCTTTTACTAGCAGCTCATATAGAGCATCTTGCATACGGTTATGCTGTAAGTCTTTCTCTCCCGCTTTTTTAGAGTAACTATGTCGAGCAGTTGACGCTTTTTTGTTGTGACCACTTTTGAATTTAAAATGTTGTTTTTCTATTGAGTTTGGAACCGAAACAAAGTCTTTGAGGTTGTAGTAATCGGATTTAACAGAGTTATCATTAGCGCTGAATTTAAGAGGGTGGTCAAGTAACTCTAAGTCTAGGGCTTTGTATTTAATAACAGCAAAATAGGCGGGATTAATTGCCTCAAAAGCCACTATATTCCCTCCAACTGCTACAAGCTGACTCTTCATTTCTGCAAGCCAACCGTTGCGCTTATATTCTTTATAAACAGCAATTGACTCATCTATTGTTGTAACCTCTACATTCTTAATTTTCCCTATCCACAAACGTTCTTTTTCTTTTGCGTTGATAGAGTAAAGGTGAATATTAAAGACTCTATTTAGGTATGTATTGCGGTGAGCTCCAATGGCTTTAAGGTGGCCATAGTGATAGCCATTAATAGGTTTTGTTGTATCAAGTAACCATTCCTCATGACCAAACCCATAAAGCGACTCATAGGATTCTTGGTCTCTTGATTTTCCTTCCCGTCCTGATGGTTTTTGCCAATCATTTGTATTCCAACAAACTCTTGCAACCTTTTCCTCTGTTTCTAATGGAGTTGCAAACCATTCAATACCAATTTTTCTTAAAGTTCTTGGATTTGTATCAGGGATAATCTTTTTAATTTTCGCAGGAGCATTTTTTCTATTAATTCTTCTCTCATCTGAATAAATTTGCTTAAAAGTTCTGAGTTTGTATCCTTTTTCAATAAGCTTTATATGTTCTAGAGCCTGAGAATATCCGGGTTGTTTCCTCTTATTTAGATATTCCCATTGCTCACTGAGAATTAGCTCTTTGTCTTGATTGTTTTCTGCAAACCATGTCCCAAAAAAAATAACCTTTTCTTTGTGATTAACAAATGACCAGCTCCAAGTCCAGTTTGAACAGGTTGCGCCATTTCTAAGCATAAAATTCTTGCGGTTCATGTTAAATGTCTACCTTTGCTTTAGGCCTTTTAGTTTTAATTGTTAAGCGGGTAATCCCATCATCATGTTGTAATGTCCAACTTGATTAGCATTGATAAAAATTTGCTTAAATACTTGCAAGTAAGAGTCATTTGTCTGAGATCCATGATTTATATAAAGGTCGTCATGAATTGAATGAGAGCCATCATTAACCCATGAAAACAATGACTGACAAATTAGTTTATCTTTGCCGCTAAACGATTCGCAAAGTTCATCTTTACTTTTGCCTCCCCACATTGTGAAATAGTTTTCTAAAATGCGTCGCAGAGTATTTTGTAATGTGAGACTAGATTGATTTGGTGATTTAACTTCATTCCACAATAGTTCGTAAGCAGATTTGATTGGATTTTCAGAACATCTTTCTATATTGCTACCAGTCGAAAGTTTTTTGACCATCCAGAAAGATTCTTCTGCAAAAGGAGTATTTCCAGATCGTTTCGAACTAAAGCTAATTTCTTTATGAAAATAAACATTATGGGTTAATACAAATATCTGTTTTATATATCCAGTTTGGGTTTTGATTTCTTCAAAAATACTCTTAATTAAACTACTGACGATATACAAAACATCACTGTCTAAACTCGATATCGGATCATCAAACACTACAATTCGATTTGTTGTTGTACCGTCTGAAGTTTGAGCTCCCTTTATTAAATAGTAAAAGTATAAAAATGTAATAAACGTTTTTTCTCCCTCACTAAGTGATTGCCGAGCATCTGAACCATCCTCCCTACAGATTTTGTATTGTCCCTGATCATTTGCGATTTCAATCGTGAATGAAGTAAATCCGAAGGTTTTTAATAAGTTATTAATTGCATCTTTAGTAGGTTGAACAGAGGTCGATTGCTTTTCTAAAGCTTTAATCTGATCCTCCAATTGTCTCTTCCTGGTAAGAGCACCATCTAAACTTTGTTCCATACCTTGAATCGTATTTTGGAGGTTGGTTTTTTTTGTTAAGTATTCAGCGATATCTATTTGAAGCTCAGCAAGCACAAATTTCCAAATTTCGGATGTAAGCTGTAGTTTTTCTTGTGCAATATTCAGAACTACTTGGTTATGTTTTTCGATTGCAGTATTTGCAACAGTTATGTGAAATATGAGCTGAGATGCCAATTGACCTACAGACTCCAGCGTCAATTTCCTACTTGGCTCTTTCAACTTATTTGTAAACTGATCTATATTTCGCTTTAATAAATCTTTAAGTAAATCTACCTCCGCAGCAAAAAGCTCCTTAGGGATGAAGCTTGAGTCTACTCGTTTAATTATCTCTAATGTAGTTTCAAGAGTGCTTGCTGCATGGACATAGTTTTCTTTGAGCTTAATGACTTCTTGAATGTCATTTTCATATTCCTCATTAAAAAACTTCCCTAAATTATCAGAAAATTCTTTAGTGGTGGATTGTTGGCAAAACGGACATACATTGTTAGTTTGCTGATGGAAATGTAAGCCTTGTTTAACCCAATCGGCATTGCCTAGTTGATTAATTAGTTTTGAGATATTTACATCTTGAGCACCAATAATTGGTTTCTGTAATAATTGGTTTGAGTCGAATCTAAGTAAGTCATCAACAATTATTAGAGGTAGTGGCTCCGCTCTTTCGAGAGCTGTGGAAAATACTGTTGTAGCTTTTGATTTTAGAGTGTCTATATCAAGCAAAACAGCATGATTATTCGAAACTTCATGTAATACTCTTTCTTTGAATCTTTCTGCATTGTTTCTTACACCAGTAAATGCATTTTGGAAATAAGCGTCATGCTTTTGTTTCTGTATCCATGCTTTGTCTCTTAAGTTATTTTCGATAGTGCTTAATTCTGCTTTACGACCGGGTTGCTCTTCATTGCCATGAAGGTTTTCATTTAAACCTCTAATTCTTCTCAATTCTTGTTCAATTTGAGGTCGTAAAACTGCTATCTCAGCTTCAGCTTGAACTTGATTCTCCCCCAAACTAAAAACGCCACGGACAGGACTCTGAATATTGAAATTCCTTTCAACAAAGTCACGGTTGTAAACCATTACTTCTAGAGGAGAGCCACCTGCCCAAGTAATTTTGCAGTCTGTGTGCTCAATGGCTTGTTCAATAGCACGGCCTATAGTGGTTTTTCCGCTACCGTTGGCTCCAAATATGTAATTAACTTTTCTTATGTCACTGAGATTAACGGGAGATGTATATGTTGCAACATTTTGTATTGTTAGCTCAGTAATCATAAATGTTTATTCCTGAAATGGATTTCCAATGTTATGAGGGCTTGTTTTATTATTAACGCATGTTGTAGCCAATTTTTGCAATAAAGTGTTAAAGCTACAACTTAAACCAAAGGTTGAGACTTGCACTAGATTTAGAAAAGCAACAGTGAGAGTTTTTTGAATTGAATAATCTTGTATCTTTCACTTAACAGATGGAGATCAAGATATGTTGAGTTCAAAAACGAAAGATGCCGCAGCACAGAAAACACTAAATGACCCACGCTGGCAGCAAGTGTTGGCGCGGGATTCTCAGGCAGATGGTCAGTTTTATTATTCAGTCAAAACCACCGGTGTTTATTGCCGTCCATCATGTGGCGCTCGCCTGGCGCGGCCTGAAAATGTCGAATTTCACCTAACCACGAATAATTGGGATCAGAGTAAATTAATATTTCACACAACCCTAACGCAATTAATAATTGATTTTGAAAGGCGTTCATCATGAAATTACTGTCTGTTTGCGTTTACGTGTTTATCCTTAGCTCGCTCATCCAGCCTGCTTCTGCCGGGCCCTTGCGTGACCGAATCAAGGAAAGGATTGCCGAACGCCAGCAGGCGAATGAAGGCAGCGATGTCGAAGAAGCCGGCAGGGGTAGCCGCCAGAAATTCGATCTGCCTGCCGGTGCGGTATTGAAAAGCAATATCGCCTACGGTAGCGACCATGACCAGCGCATGGATGTGTATATCCCGGCAAATGCGCAAAACGCACCGATCATCTTCATGGTGCATGGAGGCGGCTGGAAGCGCGGCGATAAGGCCATGAACCGCGTGGTAGAAAACAAGGTCAATCACTGGCTACCCAAGGGCATTATCGTTGTCTCCACCAACTATCGGATGGTGCCCAAGGCCGATCCTCTGGTGCAAGCCAACGACATCGCACTCTCCCTGGCTAAAGCGCAAAGTCTTGCACCAACTTGGGGTGGCGATAGCAAACGGTTCGTGATCATGGGCCACTCAGCCGGTGCGCACCTGGTTGCACTGATCACCGCCACACCCAGTATCGTCAAGCAACAAGGCACCCAACCATGGCTAGCCACAGTGATGCTGGATAGCGGCGGCTACGACATCGAAAAAACCATGGCCGGGCGCCACATGGGTCTGTATGACAATGCCTTTGGCAAAGACCCAAAATTCTGGCAAAGCGTATCGCCCATTTACCAGCTCACACAGAAAACCGTGCCCATGCTGGCAGTCTGCTCAACGGAGAGGAAAGATAAACACTGTGTTCAGGCACAGGCCTTTGTGGATAAGGCCGTCCAGTTTGGCTCGCAGGCTAGCATCTTCCCGGTGGCTATGTCGCATGGGGAGATCAATGAGCAACTGGGTTTGGAAGGTACTTATACCGATAAAGTGGACGCTTTTATGAGATCACAAGGTTTTCCGCTATAAAGCAATCATTGGGGTTGGACTTCACCTTCTCTGTGCTGAAATGACGTTCGGCACCTGCTGAATCAGCGTCAGTAGGTGGCTGAGTTTCTCAAGGTTTGTCACCTCAATCGAAAACTGCATCAGCGCCAGATTGTGCCTGCTTATAGTGTTAGCCTTGATGGCATTAATCTTTTCCCGTGCAAATAGATCACTAATATCCCGGAGCAAGCCTTGGCGATCATGGGCCTCCACTTCAATATCAACCGTTGCGCTGAAATTCTCGTCGCTGCCCCACTGCGCACCCAGTACACGGTCGCGCCGCTCCTCTGGTAACCGTGCTATGAAGCCACAGGTGCCGCGATGGATAGTCACCCCGTGACCGCGCGTCAGGTACCCAACAATTGGATCCGGCGGTAATGGTTTGCAGCATTTGGCAAACCCTGTCTGCAAGTTGCCAACCCCCTCAATCACAATACCGGCGTGGGGGTGCAGCGCGGTGTTCCGTCTGGGAGGGCGTGTGATTGCTACGTCTACTGTCTTGGGCGCAGTATCTTCCTGGATCGCAAGCGAGATTTGATGTTCACTGACATCTCCACGCCCAATGGCGGCCAGAAAATCTTCCAGTTTCTGGAAGTGGAGTTTCTGGGCGATCTTTTCATGATTGATGGCACCGATGCCGGCCCGATGTAGCTCCCGATCCAGCTTCACCCGACCCTGGGCCACATGTTCATCAAAATGCTGGTATTTAAACCATTGCCTGACCTTGGCGCGGGCGCTGGTGGTTTGCAGATAACCCAGTGAAGCATTCAACCAGTCGCGGCTAGGCGAACCAAGTTTTGAAGTCAGGATTTCTACGCGCTGGCCATTCTGTAATTTGGTGTTGAGCGGCACGATGCTGCCATTGATCTTGGCGCCACGCGTACGGTGCCCCAGATCGGTGTGCAGCGTATAAGCAAAATCGATCGGCGTAGACCCTTTTGGCAAGTCGATGACTTTACCCAGTGGGGTCAACACATAGACGCGATCCTGAAACAGTTCACTCTTGAATTGCTCAATCAGGTCGCCACTCTCAGAGACGTCATCCTTCCATGCCAGGATCTGGCGTAGCCAGGCGATCTTTTCGTCAAATTTGGCGTCGGATTTTCCACCCTCCTTGTAGCGCCAATGTGCTGCGACACCCAATTCAGAGTGCTGATGCATTTCGAAAGTGCGGATCTGCACTTCAAGTGCCAGGCCACGCGGCCCACTAACCGCGGTATGTAGCGAACGATAATTGTTGCTCTTGGGGCGCGCGATATAGTCGTCAAATTCACCGGGGATGGGCTGCCACAGGTTGTGGATGAGCCCGAGCACGGCATAGCAGTCCTTGATATCGTTAACCAGCACGCGCACAGCACGGACATCATATAGCTGTGTAAAATCCAGACGCTTGCTTTTCATCTTTTTGATGATGCTGTAAATGTGCTTGGGACGCCCAGCGACCTCCGCTTTGATGCCTGCTTCAAGCAGCTCTTTTTGCAGCTCTGCCACGACGTCAATGATATATTGCTCCCTGTCGACGCGGCGCTCATCCAGCTTATGAGCGATTTCCTTGTAGATCTGGGGTTCCAGATAGCGCAGAGAGAGGTCTTCCAGCTCCCACTTGATTTGCCACACGCCAAGGCGGTTGGCGAGTGGCGCAAAAAGGCTCTGGCTTTCCAGTGCAATCTGTTTCTGCAGACTAGTGCTAGCCCCAGACAAATGGCGCAGGGTTTGCGTACGTTCTGCCAGTTTGATTAACACCACACGGATGTCCTGCACCATGGCCAGCAGCATTTTGCGCAGACTTTCTATTTGTTGCGCGTGGTCGTCGTTTTTCCGGTCCGTGCCATGCAAGCGCTCGGTCTCGCTGAGCGCCTGGATTTGTTCCATGCGTGAAATGCCTTCCACCAGGTCCGCAATATTGGTGCCCAAACGCGTTTCCAGCGTTGCCCGCCAATCGGCCAGATATTCAGGCACTGCATGCAATATCGTGGCAGCGATTGTTTCGACATCCATGTTCATGTCAATGAGGATAGTCGCCGCACCTAGTGCATGTAACAGCAGTGGCGTGCCAGTCAGTGCTGAGCGCCCGGAATAGAGAGGCACTGCCAACGCATAGGCGCAACTGATCAACTCCACTTCGGAAGGCGAGAATCGTTTCGCTGCCGCTTCCAGCCATGTAGAAAAATCGCCTTCATTTGAGGCGAGTAAAGCAGAGATTGGATGATGCACAGAAACCATGGGATATTATGGCATCAGTCCTGTTCAACAAGCCAGAATCTACGGGGCCTGATTTGCAAAATCGCATCTCGATACAAGCAAAAGCCATCATTCACCGCGCATTTTTCCTGTAAGTACAGAAAGACTCGACAGTCAATTGCCTAGTGATGGTTTTCAGTTCAATGTATAAACTTTAACCTCCACCTATCGCGCGCTCCAATATATCAATCTCGACCGGCTTTACCAGATGCTCGTCAAACCCGGCTTCAAGCGCACGCTGTTTATCTTCAGGCTGCCCATACCCCGTTAAAGCAATCTTGCGCAGGTCTCGCCCCATCGGCAACTTGCCAATTTGCTGTACCAGCTCGTAACCATTGATATCAGGCAGGCCAATATCAATCAGCATGATATCTGGCTTGAAAGTATCAATAGTGGACAGTGCCTCTTGCGCACTATGCACAGCCATACAATCATGCCCCAGTATCCCCATGATCATCACCAGGGTATCGGCTGCATCCACGTTGTCGTCGACAATCAACACGCGCCCATTCGTTCCATTGTCTTCTATGGCCTGGGGATCAGTGGTGTTGGAAGAAACAATGCGCGGCAGTCGTATTTCGAAAGTGGAGCCTAGCCCCTCACCCTGACTGAATGCGCTTACATGGCCGCCATGCATGTTGATCAGACGCTTGACGATGGCCAGGCCTACGCCCAACCCTCCCTGGGAGCGATCTATGGTAATTTGGCTTTGCACGAACAGTTCGAAAATCTGGGTAAGCATCTCAGGCGCAATGCCACTGCCGGTGTCAGCCACTTCAATGATCACCTCTGCATCTTCACTACGGACCACGATACTAATTTTCCCACCGGGTTCGGTATATTTGATGGCATTGGTCAGTATATTGGCAACGCATTGCACCAGCCGCGCCATATCCCCTTCAACAAATACCGGCGTGGTCTTCTCTGTGGATATATTCAGGTGCAGTTCTTTTGCCTGCAGTTGCGGCTCGCACATTTCAACTGCCTGGGCGAGTACCTCATTGATATCAATCACTTCTTTTTGCAGGTGGATATGCCCTTGCGTGACCCGGGCGACATCCAGTAAATCATCAATCAGCCGCGTCATGTGCTTGGCCTGCCGGCGGATGATGGCAGTAGGGCGCGCAATCGATTCATTCGTTTGAGAAAGCCTCAAAAGAATCTCGCCTGCCGTCACAATCGGGGCCAGGGGATTGCGAAGCTCGTGGGCCAGCATGGCAAGAAACTCATCCTTGCGCTTGTCGGACTCTTTCAGTGCTTCAATCAGTTTGATTCTTTTGGTAATGTCGCGGAAAAGTACCGCCACGCCATCCCCAACCTTAAAGGCGCGTGCCTCAAACCAGAATGTACGGCCATCCGGGAATACATAATGATGTTCCAGGAATTTAGGCTGCCCATCCAGTTGTACTTGCCTGTACATTTTGCCAATATCAGATTCGTATGTGCCCGGAAACAGCTGCCAGTGGTTAGCACCGAGCATTTGCGAGCGGGGCATGGCTACAAACTTGCAAGTGGCGTCATTGACTTCAATAATGTTGAAATCCTGGTCAAACAGGGCAAACGCTTCATCCATATTGGTGATCACACCACGGTGCCTGGCTTCGCTTTCTGCCACGCGCATCTCAACAAGTTTTTGCGCTGTCACGTCCACGGTGATCCCGTCAAAATGGATAGGGCTACCGTCAGCGTCGTAATCGGTGCCCCCGAGCGCGCGAATCCACTTCACCTCATTCGTCATGGGGTGCACTGTGCGGTAAATGATGTCATAGGCATCCCGGCTGCTGATCGATTCAGCAATCGCCAGCCTGGTGCGCTCCCTATCCTCCGGATGAATCCTGTCGTAGAAGTCTTCAATCGTGACCGTCGCGGTTGGCTCCATAAAAAAATGATTCTTTACCTGCGTGTCCCATTCCAGAACGTCAAAGGGCAGGTCGCAATACCAAAAGCCTACATGCGATATCCGGCTTGCGTATTCGAGGCGCCCGCGATTGATCTTAAGTTCTTTATCCAAGGTATCCCGTGCAATCCGGTCACTGGAAAACACCTGGTTGAAGTAATCCACAGATTCGGCAATCGCCTGATCGAGCGCCTCGTTGAAGCGCGTCACATCCTCTATGGCCGTGACATCGGATAACGTGGTATTCCTCATTGCCCACAACCGCATCACTGTGGCTCGCAGGTTGCGAAACTCGCTCACAATCTCGGTAATAGAAAACCCGTCCTCAGCCCGGATCCGCCCATGCTTTTCAGCCCCGGTTTCCGGTGCATTCTTGATAGCCGTTGCCGATGCTCGCGATTTCGCAAGACGGGTGGCGCTGGCTTGTGGCTGACGCAAGTTTTCGGCAATCGCGCGAAGGATTTCAGAGCGATGGTCACGCCCCGCCAATGCGTTTATGTTTGCGGCAGATGAAAACTGCGATGCGACGAATGCATCCCATGCTTTGAGAATTTCGTCCAAATGTGAATCGATGACATCTGCCATCCGCATGGGTGCGTCCCCTTATAACCTGAATCAATATTTAACTACATATAAGGCAATATAACGTTACTTGCATCTTTTGCCAATTTTGTGAACTGTAGGATGGGTTTTACTGCACCATTCAAACCTGAATTGGTTTCGTTATTCGAATTATTATATTATTCAACAACAGGCAGTTGCAGCTTATGCGTTAACCGCATTTCTTTTGTCCGTCGCCAATACGTTTTGCCCAAATAATAAAAAAGGGAGAAGCCATGAGTGAAGAGCCAAAAAAGGTGGATGTCTTATTCTACTTAAAAGAGTATTCATCACTAGCCAGGGATATCCTGATCACGCTATTGATCGCCATATGCTTTTTCCAGCCCAGCTATATCAAGACATTTCTTAAAGAGAGCGGCCTGAGCAAATTCGGCGGCTGGGGCTTCACGGTTGAAGTGGCAGAAGAAAAAGAAATCATCGCCAAAGCCCAGGAAAAAGTCACCGCACAAGTGGTTGCCTCCACCAGCACCAACTCAGACGAAGCGCCAGTTGAAGCATCCAATAAACCCGTCGATCCAAACTTTAAAGAAGCTATCCTCAAAGCAGAGCGCGTTGCGCCACAAATATTGCCATCCGCTGGTTGGGTTTTCCTGGGTCGCGTGGATAAAAATAAAACCCAATGGCAAGATGGCGGATCACCCACCACTACCGCAGCATGGCCCATCAAACCCGATGATGTGGTGACGGTTAAAGATGATGTTTACATCCGCGCAGTTACCAATGATCAATGGCATTCGAAAGCGCCGGTGACTACGGTTTCCAAGATAGGCGATAAGCTGAAAGTGGTAGAGCTGGATTATTCTTCGGCAAAGGCAGGCGGGTTTTTTGTTTGGGCTAAGGTTGTACTTCAATCGAGCTAAATTATTTTTAAGAGCTACCTAAAAATGCGCTGTTAGTGCTGTTAACTGCAATCGCAGCTTCTAAAGAGTAGCGTCGAGAGAGGTTCTTTTAGATGAGTTATGATTCGAATGAACAATAATCATTGTGAAATGGTTTTAAAAGTTAGCCAAAATAAAATCCAAATAATAATACAGGGAGTTCGAAATTGAAAATCTATAATAAAGGGCGGGGAGTACACAATCGTGAAATAGTAGGTATTGGGAAGCTTCAAACAGAATTACCTTCGGATTGGATGGCTTTTACAAATCTAGAGCTTGCACTGCCCTATGGCGGCCGAGAAATCGATATTATTTTGGTTATTGAAGACAGAATAATCGCCGTCGATATAAAGGATTGGAGAGGCCGAATTGAGAGTGTTGGCGGTTCATGGAGTAATGGTGGTGTTTTAATTTCAGGATCTTCCCCAGTTGAAAAGATTCTGCAAAATGCGCGTGAACTTCAGATCATGCTAGATAAATATTTAAGAAGTGGGGGTAACTCAAAATCAACTCCTGTTCCAAAAGTTGAAGGGTTTGTGGTACTTACTGCAACGCAAGATCGTTCTGGGATCGCACCTACGGAAGTTAATAAAGTATTTAGTATTGACCCATTCATTAAAATGCTGAAAAGCACTCAGGCTCGGATTAATCAAATTGGTGGAGTTGCTCCAGCATTTTATTCTCCAGGTTTGATTACAAGAGAATGGAAAGAAAGGCTTCTTAGTTTTTTTAATGTCAATTCTGGAAATTTTAAAGAAGCGACTATTAAGTATGGAAGCTATCAAGCAGAGTCTCATTCCCCGTCGTTTAAACATCCTAAAGATATATACAGGGAGTTCGATGTAATTGATAAAAATGCAGGTGGAGCACTTGGACTGCTCCGTAAATGGAGCTTTGAGAATGCAGATCCACGTTTCCAAAACGAAGATGCTAGAAATGAAATTGCTGGTAGAGAAAGAAAAGTAATATCGTGGCTTAATGATAGAAACCCAGACTGTGAATCTTCGATACTTCAGCCGAGAGTCGATGATCTAGAAAAAAGTATTCATTATTGGGAGGTGTTTGATCGGCGACGCAAATTAAATCGGCTAGCAGATATCTCAAAAACAAAACTCGACGAGATTACGCCTGGAGTGCGGATAGAGTTGATTCGTCAGATTTTGTCTCATGTAAAAGTTTTTCATGATCTAGCTGTCCCTCACTTGGATATTGGACTTCATAGTATATGGGTGGAAGCTCCTTCAATGGCCAGAATTTCTCACCTTTTAGCTGCAAAATTGCCAGAAACCAAAACTTTAGGTAAGTATCGCTATCAGTTTTTATCTAGTGTCACTCTTCCAGATGACCTTTATGAGCTTGACGTTTGTGGCATGCTAAAGGATGTATTTTTACTAGGAGCTGTTGCGCATTATCTTCTTTTCGGATTACTACCTAAATCTAAAAATCATGATGATCCACCAGAATGGGATGCTTCTGTAGATGTTGAGGGTGTATTTTTAGATTGGCACCCGTGGTTTTCCAGAGCTCTGGATTGGGAACCAATAAATAGATTTACTAGTGCGGGAATCATGCTAGATGAATTGAATGCTATCTTACAATCAAAGCCAAATTCTAAGCAGATTTTTGAGGGTTTAGAACACTTCAGAACATTATCCTCCCAATTGAAGGTGTTTCAGAAGTATCCACTAACAAAAGAGCTTCGCGACGATAATTCTGTAGCGATGTGGATCAGTCAAACTGAAAACAAAGCCTTCTTAGTTAAAGTTTGGAAACGTGAAGGGTGGGGTGACCAAAGCAAAGAGGCACCTAAAATTCTAGTTTTTCTCCAACAGTGCGAAAGTCTAATTCTTGATCACCAAATAGGATGCTCACCGATCAGAGAAGTTATTTGGACAGGCGATGCAATCATCTTAGTACAAGACTATATAGATGCTTCAAACTTAGAGGAAAGTTTAATCTCAGATGAGAGTTTTTGGCATAGCCAATCAAATGCTTTCGATTTTCTTGAGGGATTAATAAATATTGTCATACTACTTCATGAGCGTCAGTTGGCACATGGCGATCTAAAGCCGCAGAATATTTTAGTAACAAATCCAGATTATCAACCAGTTCTAATTGATCTACTTGATTTTTCGCCAACTGAAGATGGGGAAAGAATTACAAATGCGTACGCTCCAAAAACCGGAGGTCGTTTTGAAAGAGATTGTTTTGCTGTAACAAAAATTGCCGAAGAGGTTTTGGCTAATTGCGATATAGAAGTCCGTCTGAGAGACTTATTTAGTGAGGCTATTCACCGGATAAGAACAGAAAATCCCCAAAATGGAACATTGCTTCCTCTCTTAGAGGTAATGCAACTTGCTCGGAATCCTGAGCCGGAGAGCTTTAATCAGACTATATCTATTTCAATTTCAGGAATTGAAAAAAAGCCATTTTTCTCAGATGAGGGGATGATTGGTCTAAGATTGGCTAAATATGGTAAGCAACTTAGGCTTCGAGGAGCAGTAGAAGAGTTGATATTTGAGTTAAATGAGTATGGTGTACCAACTTCAGCTAGAAGAGTGCCTTTTTCAGGACAAAAGGCGATATCGTTTAGCCAAAAGAATGAGTTTATTGCTATTAATGCATTAATTGAAATAAATAGTGATCTGGGGAATAACTTTTCGGGAATTGAGAGTTTACTCAAGCAATCAGATATTTCTTTAGCCTTAGAGAATGCAAAAAATTCAATTCAAGAAACCTCTAGTATATTTTCCGAAGAAGATGATTCTGATGATGACTTATCAACTCAGGAAACTGTAGCTGATGATGATGTGCTTAATGAAATCGTTTCTCAACAAGATAGTATAAAGTCAACCGATGTTCCGACGCTATGGAAACGCCTTATTGAAGTTGAGTCCGATTTGATGCTCATGGGCACTGTAACCGCTCCAAGCTCATTCAATAAAAAAACTGGAAGACACCTAGTGCCTTTCCAATTAGATCTCGATAGTTTTGATTTTTCATCTGATGATACTGTGAGTGTCTTAAAAGAAGAGAAGAGTGGTCGATGGAATAAAATTGGTCGCTTAGATACTGTTTTAAGTACTCCAAATCAGCTACAGATTGATACTCAAAGATGGGGTATCGAAATGAACAATATGCTGCAGGAGGATCAGAGAGTCAGATTTGATAGTCACTTCGAAGTTACTAGCCGAGCAAGACGCAAAGAAGCAATTGAAAGAATACTTTCACGTCAGTCCCGTTTAACTGACTTAATAGACATTTTTGATTCTTCAGACGCTAAAAGTCCATTTCACTTGGATTTAGAAATAGATAGAGTGGAAATAGAAGAAAAGTACTCACTCAATTCAACTCAAGCTGAAGCATTTGTAAAATTAACAAGAACACGTCCTCTAAGTTTATTACAAGGGCCTCCTGGAACTGGTAAGACTCGATTCATCGCAGCGTTAGTTCATTTTGCTTTAACTAACGGTCTAGCAAAAAACGTTTTAATAGCAAGTCAATCGCATGAAGCTGTCAATGGAGCTGCTGAAGCAATATTAAAGCTATTCAAAGGTGCTAACGAGACACCAAGTATATTGAGGATTGGGCATGAGTCTAATGTTTCGGATTCATTACTTCCTTACCATGTTGGTAAAGTTGAAAATCTTTTTAAGGACCGATTTAGGGCGGAGTTTAAGGAGCGTCTGAAAACTGTCGGTGAATCTTTAGATATACCAATCGATTTGGTAGAGAACTTAATTTTTGTGCAAGTAGTAATTCGACCAGTTGTGGAGACTTTGCTTGATTTGCTTAAGGATGACGAACCTGGGGCAGAAGTTAACAATAAAGTTGTAGGTCTCCAAAGCACATTGGCTCAACTTTTAAGCAATTTACCTATTGAGATCGATGAGGTAACCGATGATTTTTTGGATTTATTAAGTGAGATGCTTGCTTCGAATGCGAAGTTTACGAACCTTAATAAAGTGAAAAATTTTAGCAATGTAGCAAATCTAGCGCGAGATTTTATTGGTAGCGTATCCAGCTGGCAAAGATCTTTCGAAGCATTTCTAGCAGGCACTCGTCAAATAGTGGCTGGAACATGTGTTGGGCTTGGCCGCTCATCATTAGGTCTGACTTCGACACCGTTCGATTTGGTTATTGTTGACGAGGCTGCACGTTGCAATTCAGGTGAGTTGGCTGTGCCGCTCCAGTGTGGAAGGTGGATTGTTTTGGTAGGCGATCATTTTCAGTTGGAGCCTCAATCTAAGAGTAATGTCGTTAGAAGTGTAGCAAAAGAACTAGGTGTAACGGAGAGAGAGGTTTTAAAGAGTGATTTCGAAAGGGTTTTTGACTCTAAATACGGTAGCAACGCAGGATATACATTAAAAACACAATATCGTATGCTTCCAGCGATAGGGAACATTGTGTCCCAAGCCTTTTACAATAAGGAGTTGTTACATGGAAGAACTGAACCCTTAATCCCGCCAGAAGTTCTACCAGATTCTTTAATTAAACCTCTAGTTTGGCTGAAAACAGATAATTTCTCTAGTTCTGCTTTCCAGAAAGAGGCGAAAGGACGAAAAGGAGCACTAACTAATCCCGTAGAAGCCGATTTGATTGTAGAGCTGTTAAGGAGTTGGGATAAATCTGAACAGTTTATGTCTTGGTTAGAAAGCCAAACAAGTTTTTCTAAAGTTATCGGTTTGATATGCACATATCGAGCTCAAAGTGAATTGTTGCAACTAAAGCTTAGGAACGCTTTTTTAAGTGAGGCTATGCGGGCAGCTATCAAGATCGATACTGTAGATAGTTATCAAGGCAAGGAAAACCCAATAATTATTCTTTCTTTAGTTAGAAATAATGAAGAAGGTATTCATGAAGAAGGTACGAAAACTATTAAACCAGGCTTTATGGCAAGGAAAAATAGGTTGAATGTTGCGATTAGCCGTGCTATGGATCGGTTGGTGATTGTGGGTGCATATGGTCGGTGGTTAAAAGACTCACCAATGGGTAGGCTTGTAGATGGATTTACGAGGCATGAAGCTTCTGATGATACAAAGGTTATTGATGGAGTAAGTTTCAGAGGATTGCTCGATATAAATTTAGCGCAAAAAACAAAAAGTAAACAAAATAAAACGTTCGAAGGGGAGTCGAAATGAATGCGCTTAAACGAACAACATTAACTCTTTCAAAAAAAGAGAATGCTGAGACTGATATAGGAAGTATTAGTGATGATCGGCCTGTCGTCCTAGATTTCATCGAGGTTTTGCTGCCATGTAGAAAGTTTAGTATTTCTTATAAGGTTTCTGAAAAAGGTGCGGTCTCTTTAACAAGTGAATTTGTACTTAGGCTTTTATATTCAGTAGATGGCATGGACGAAGTGGCAATAGCATCTTTTTTTGGTTTTGATAACCGAGAACTGACTTTCGTTATGACAGAAGTAATTAGTAGAGACTATGTTTCAAGACATAATGGTAGGGCATGGCTTACAGAAACAGGAAGACTTCTTTTTACAGAAAATGATTTAACTCCTCAAATTTTAAAGGTTGAAAAGAAAACTAGAAAGGTTGGATTTGATCTTTTATCACTGTCGCCACAAGAGTCTGAGAAACTTAGTCGTTTTGCTTTAAAGCTACCTGAACTTCCAATACAAGATGTAGAGTTTTACGCAAATGCTAGCAAGTACATTCCAAAATCTTTTCAAAAGCATTTTTCTGAGATAGTGTGGACGAAGGTTGGGGCCGATAAACAGGGGGTGCTATATTCTGTTGATGCTGTTTATGCGGATAATAAATTTTCGGCAATTGTCCCAATTTTAATATCGTCAAGTCAGGGCCGTCCCAGTTCTGCAGAACCTAATTTGACAAATTGGAAGACGGGACATGAACTAGATGATAGATCAAAAGTGATTGAGGCGATTTCAAAGCATATACATGAGTTGGAAGTTTCGAAAAGGCCCGATGACGCGTATTCATATAAAAAAATGGTTGAGTTAGCTCCAGAATTCTTTGAGGATTTTCTAAGAAAGGATGGATTGTCAATCGAGCGTTATTTTAAGGCTGCACGGACAAGGGTTGGTGATTTAAGAAGCGATCGACAGACTGTGCCACTTATTGGGACGTTATTTACTCCGGATAATAACGCTCGTTTGACTAGTGCGATAGATTATGGTCTAAAGTCAATAGGGAGTTCAATTAGTCCAAACACCCTTTTTTGGGTGATACCTGATGTCAGTTGGGGAAATACTCAAGCATTACCCTACACCCTTGACCTAATAAAAGAGAAAATTCTTAAAAGCACAACCTCTACATTAACTGAGCTATCTGAAGAAAAAAATACTGGTTTTGAGTGTATTGCCTTAACGAAAACATTTGATCGCAGATCAAATATAGGAAATGCTTTCTCCCGCCAGAATCAATTTAATGAGCATTTATCTTTGCCCCCTTCTTTAGAGATTTTATACATTCCAAATATTTTAGTTGCGTGCTTGGTTCACGCGCCACTTATGGTTAATCAAGGCTTTCCTGTCCCTTTAGGCTTTTTAAGTTTTGATCAAAATGTTATAGGTAGAACTAGTGTCATTATTGATGAGTTAATTCAGCGCTAATCATAATTTTAGACGCTATTTTTTGTCATTTGCTTTGGCAGAAGACGTTCAATGATTCGCGTTCACTATAAATGTCCGCGATGGTTGTAGCAGATTTTCAATCCTAATTATTGTCTAAATCCTCTTCGTAAGAAGACCATTTCTTTCTATGCCCTGCACTAAAGGCCAAGGTGAGTACTGCTTGCTGATAGGTTGCTGTGGATGGCAAGTTACCTGCAAGCCGATACAGCGAAATATAGCCAGGATCTAACCGGTAATCTTTCTCTCGGAATATGCTGTGTTCTTTAGCGTAGGTTTCTGCCAGCGCCCTGAGTGACTCGGCAAGCGGCTTGTTCGGGTCGCTAGGGGTAAACTCACCAATCAACCAGAGGTGAACATCTTCCTCTTCTGTATAACCAGTTTTAGGGTCTGCCAGCTTAAACGCATGAGCTATCCTGTCCTGGTTTTCTACCTCTTTTGGGTCGCCATAGGCCACTTCGTAATATTTCACTTGAGCTGTTAGCAGTGAGGTCGGGCAATCAATCGGCACGTTGCCAACTGCATAGTAACCTGCAATCGCCCGCAGGCTTTTTAAATGATGTTCTTTGCCAACAAAGTGGATGATTTCTCTGCGTGCCTGTAGCTCTTTGATGCCCGCCGCCATGTCTTTAGTGGCAGCGTAAATGAGCGCAGCATAGCTAGGGAAAGAATCGTTGTCGGCACTTTTCCGGGCAAGGCTGTAGTTGATCATGGCGGTGCCGTTGTGATACAGCTCCATTGCGCTGGTGGCGGCTACTTCGCCAAGTTCATCGAGCACTACCGAGACCGCCATTTTGGTGCCATTTTCATTACCACCGGCTAGAGCAGCAAGCCAGTTTTCTAATTGCTCGGCAGGCCATTCGGGATATTGTTCTCTGGCGAGCGCAAACACTTGCGGCAGCAGACGGGTTTGTTCGGCCACACTCAGGTTTTGCAGCCGTGTGGTGGTATAGGTTGGTGGCAGGTTGAAATCGTAGTTCACTTTCATGTCATCCATTTTATCTTGCGAATGCCCGGTCGGCTGTTTAAGTCAGTAAAACATGATTTTAAGCGCTGAAAACTCCGACAACATAATCAGCCTATCTCTGATAAATATTGTGTCAGTTGTTCACTAAGCTTTCTACTCGGCAAAAAAGGAGATTGAGATGGCTAGTGACCCAAACGAGATTCCTGACCCTGAATCAGACACAGTGGTTGAACCCGATGACGATACTGTGGTTGATCCCGATTTAGAGCCTTATGATGAATCGGTGGAGAAGCCACTGAAGGATTCAGAAAATTTTATTCCGGCAGAAGAGCTTTAGTGTAGTCATGCTTCTGGTAAAAATATAACTTGAAATGGAGATGATGATGGCATTTGATTCAGCGGTACCTGTGGAAGGCGTGGAAGAAAAATCTACTGTGGTGAAGAATGTAGATAAAGATACCAAGCAGCAAGAAGACGTAAAAGATAACTTGGGTAACATCGCGAAAAACCCTGCCATTGACCGGAAAACACCACCGGATGTTGAGCCGGGGAAATTACCTGAAGATAAGAAATTCACTGAGAACTAAATAAGTTTTAACCCTAATAAAATAGCCCTGCACGGGCTATTTTTTATTGTTCCGACAGGCTCAATTACCTGAGCCCGCTGACATTTTTTTATGCAAAACGGGCAATAAACTGTTCAATCTCGTCATTTAATTCAGCATACGCAGTGAGTCCGTGAATCCAGCGTTGAGGGATGGCGTCCACACCCAGTGAGGCACCCAGTATTGCACCAAGCACGGCGCCGCGGTGGCAGTTATCACCGCCCACATTTGTGTTGGCTATCAATGCTTTTTCAAAATCATCATGGTAACGTGCGGCAAGGTAGAGCACTGCGGGAAACGATTGGTCTACATAGCAGGCAGGGCTGAGCATGCCGCCAATGATATCCCGATCCGGACTCTGGTTGGCGCGCACGCGCGCAAGCACTTTTGCCGCCGGAAAACCTAGGCGATTAGCCGCCGCACAAGCCAGCTGTTCTGTCTCTGGCGCTGTGTCATGAAAAATATGAAACAGTAACTGGCTGAGTTCCAGTGTGTGTTTTTCTAACACGGATGAGCGGTGTGTCAGGCGTTGCTGGGTCAACGCTGCTTGATTGGAAGCTGCCAAGTCGCCCTCGCGTAAAGTCGCCATCATCACCAGAGGTAAACTGACGAGGCCACCGATGGAGGCTGTGTCATGGCCTTCTTTGCCGGCACAGTTTTCTGGCGCGACACCTTGTGCGTAGTTTGCAAAAAAATCACGATGGTACGATTCAGCGTAGGTATCGTTGTGCCGGTCTGGCTCGGTCATAAAACGGATGTATTCACGCAAAAAGTCTGCCGGGCCGTGATGGCCGGTGTCGATCAGTGAGCGCATGAATACACGCGCACATAACAGGTTCAGGGTGTTATCACCTGCTTGCATGCCCTGGTGATAATGGCCGTTGGGTAACCCCCAAAACTGTTTTTTGCCTTTAAGAATCACGTTGCCGACGATGTCGCCTTCTTGAGTGCCACGGCCAGCTTTGGCTGTGTTAGCTAACGGCATGATCGAGTTTGGATGGTGTGACTTTGGCGCCTGGTAATCGCGGATTTGGTCAAAGTCTTGCCAGAGGGCAGCGATGTTGTAGTACCAATGTACTGGCATCGCTAATGCGTCTCCAATAAACATTCCCCATAGCGCGCCTCGCATGCGGTCGGTTTTACTCAATGGTTGGGCGGGCATAAGGTTATCCTGTCTTAATGGTTTGGCGGGCTGCATCCTTGAGAGTAGGCTAGCATGATGAGACGAAGTTCAACGGTCTATGCTGTCATCAAGTTTTCAAGCTCAAAATGTAAAGTGAAGGAGGGTTCAGCGGTATGCTTTTATGACTCAGTTTGAGTATGCTGTACCCGCCACATCTCGGCATAACGTTGACCCAGCATCAATAATGAAGTATGCGTCCCGCGCTCAATGATTTGGCCATCTTCCATGACTAAAATCTGATGGGCATGCGTAATCGTAGACAGGCGATGAGCAATGATCAAGGTAGTCCGGTTTTTGGCCAGCGCATTCAACGCGTTTTGAATGGAGCGTTCGGTTTCAGAATCCAGCGCTGATGTCGCTTCATCGAAAATGAGCATAGCAGGGTTTTTCAGCAGCGTTCTTGCGATGGCCACCCGCTGTTTTTCACCGCCTGACAGCTTGAGCCCACGCTCTCCCACATCTGTGTTGTAACCTTTTGGTAAACGCGTAATCAGGTCATGGATTTGCGCGGACTTTGCCGCCGCTTCGATTTCAGCCTGAGTAGCGCCGGGCTTGCCATAGCCGATATTGAAACCAATGGTGTCGTTAAACAGCACCGTATCCTGCGGCACAATCCCTACGGCTTTGCGCAGGCTGTCTTGTGTGACGGTTTTAATCTCTTGCCCGTCAATATGAATCTCGCCCGATTGCACATCGTAAAAGCGGAATAGCAGGCGTGAAAGGGTGCTTTTACCCGCGCCGCTATGTCCGACCACTGCCGTGGTTTGGCCAGGTAGTATCTCAAATGACACGCCGTTCAGGATGCCACGGTCTGGTTCATAATAAAAACACACGTCTTTGAAACTGACGTGGGGTCCTAACGCCGGAGAATGAATTTTCAATGCTTGTGCATCAGGTGCATCGGCAATTTCCTGCCCCGTTTCAAGCAGGTGAAACATGCGATCAATATCTGTCAGCGATTGTTTCATCTCGCGGTAAAGCACCCCTAAAAAATTCAGTGGAATATATAACTGAATCATCAGCACATTCACCAGCACCAGGTCGCCGATAGTCATTTTGCCGCTGGCAACGCCCTGGCTTGCCAACGCTAAAATAAACACCAGGCCAATCACGATGATGGTTTGTTGACCCACATTTAGAAAAGCCAGTGATTTTTGCGATTTGATCGCAGCATGCGCATATTTTTTAAGATTCTCGCCATAACGCGCAGATTCAAAATGCTCATTGCCAAAGTACTTCACGGTTTCATAATTAATCAATGAATCCACTGCACTTTGACTGGCTTTAGATTCCAGCGTATTCATTTCACGCCTGAAATGGGTGCGCCACTCGGTCACGATCACGGTAAAAACGATATAACAAAAAAGCGCAATAAACGTCACCACCACGAACCAGATGTCATAAGCATAGAAAAAATAGCCTAGCACCATGGCAAGCTCGATGAAGGTTGGGATAATGCTGTAAAGCGAAAAGGAGATTAACGATTGAATGCCACGGGTGCCTCGCTCAATGTCGCGTGTCATGCCCCCCGTTTGGCGCGACAAGTGAAACCGCAGTGACAGGGCGTGCAGGTGGTCAAAGACTTGCAACCCTACCTGTCTCACAGCCTGCTCAGTAACCTTTGAGAAAATCAGCTCACGTAACTCAGCGAATAGTGAGGCTGACAGTCGCAACAACCCATAGCCTACAATCAAACTCACCGGCACCACCAGTAAGGCTTTTGCCGGGGTGTTGATGCTCATGGTATCTACCAGCTTTTTTAGCATAATAGGTACGCCCAGGTTGGCAGCTTTGGCGATGACCAGGCACAGCAAAGTAAAAAATATACGTGCCTTGTAAGCCCTTAAATAAGGCAATAAATGTTTTATGACCTGCCAATCCTGTGATTGGCGTTTTTCAACCGCTGGAGCGGGGTCACTTTTAGAGTGCTGCATAGGGCTGGCGATTCTCTAAATGAAGATGATAAAAGCGGTGGGGGAACTTCACGGAAATTTTGCTTAGCAGTGTTTGAGTTGCTGGTTTTTGCACTGTGCGGCCAATTGTTTTGCAGAGTCGACTTGCTCAGGCGTCAATTGTGCGACCGAGTAATTCAGCATTTTGCTGTGTCGGTTAACCAGGTGCTTATCTTCGTTTTGTGTTGCCAGCATCAACCACATCGCAGCTTTGACGGGATCTTTTTCTACACCAATGCCCTGCATATAGATATTGGCCATGTAGCCCTGGGCTTCACTATTGTTGTTGCCGGCAGCCAGGCTTATCCATTTGAATGATGCCGCCAGGTCTTGCGGGATCACATCGTCACGGAAATACAGCATGCCCAGGTTTAACTGCGATTTGACATGGCCTTGCTCTGCGGCTTGCTGGTAATACTGCGCGGCTTTTTCATAGGTGATGCTCTGGATTTCACGTCGGAACACCAGCGAGGCCAGCATGTACTGCGCCTCTGCATAATTCAGGTCAGCCGATTTTGTATACCATTTCACGGCTTCGTCCATGTTCTGCTTTACACCGTCGCCATCGTGGTACATCAGGCCCAGGTTGTAGCAGGCCTTCGCATCGTTTTGATTCGCCAGGGACAAGTAAATGGCATGCGCCGCCGCAAAATCTTTTTGCGATAGCTTTTGCTTGGCTTCTTCCAGCGTGTTGGCTTGCGCCATACAACAGACCAGCATCCCTACTATGAACAATCGCATTTGCAGCATATGGGCCTCTCGGTGTTGAGTATTGATAAGGTTGCTGGTGTGGTGGAACAGCTTTAACTACTTTTTGCCAAGGTTGCGTGCAAGCGCGAGAGCGCCGCCATCACATTGGCTTTCGGTGTGCCGATGTTCATGCGCATAAAGCCTTCGCCACCGCGGCCAAACATGGCGCCGGGGGATAAGCCCAGTTTCGCTTCTTCAATGAAAAAACGGTTTAACGCAGCATCATCCAGTGTTAGCTGACGGCAATCCAGCCACAGCAAATAAGTGGCTTGCGGGCGAATGACGCGGATGGCAGGTAGATGCTTGTTGATAAAGGCGATGGCCTCATCCCGCGTGTCCTGCAAATACGCGATTAACGCTTGCCGCCATTCACCACCTTCACGATAGGCGGCTTCAAACGCGGCCAGATTAAATGGATTGGTGACGGAAACGCCCATGTGTTGAAGATGTTTCTGGATGGCGCGCCGATGTGCCTCGTTAGGAATAATCAGGGCAGAAAGCCCCAGGCCGGGGATGTTAAAGGTTTTGCTCGGTGAAACGGCGGTGATGATGCGGTGCGATGCTTCTGAGGCTGACGCAGAGTCCAGGCTCAGCTTGCTTAATGGGATATGTTGCGCATCTGTGTATACCAGGTCGGCATGAATCTCGTCGCTTAAAATGGTCAGGTCGTGTTTTTCAGCGATTTCCAGCAACGCGAGCAGTTCGTCTTTTTGCCAGACTCGGCCAACCGGATTATGCGGCGAGCAAAGCAGCAACAGCTCGGCCTCTTTTGCGGATTCCTCCAGCTCGGCCAAATCCAGCTGGTAAGCAGGATTGCCATCGTCAGTTAAGCGCAGCGGGTTTTCAATCAAGCGGCGATGTTGATTGGTGACGGCAAAGAAAAACGGGAAATACACCGGCGGCTGCACAATCACGCCAGCCTGTTCGGCAGTCAAGGCGGCTACCACCAGGTTTAACGAAGGCACCACGCCAGGTGTCAGCACAATCCACTCGCGTTTCACTTGCCAGTCATGGGTATTCAGCAACCAATCCATCAGTGCCTGATACAGGCTTTCCGGCGTCATTGAATAGCCAAACACCGGATGGCTGGCGCGGTTTTGCAGCGCTTTGCTGATGGCTTCCGGCACTGCGAAATCCATATCGGCTACCCACATCGGCAGCACGTCATCGGTGCCAAATGTGGCTGGCCTGCCATCGTACTTGAGTGACTCAGTACCTTCACGGGCTATCGGCTGATCAAATAACCCGCTCAACGGATGCGTTCCCATAGCGTCACTTCCGACAGCGTGTGCTGGAATTTGTGATTGGTTTCACGAATCACAAACGGGATATCAGCCGGAGGCTGCATCAGGGTAAAGTGCTCGCCCAGTATGGCTTTCAGGCCATCTAATGTAGTCACGTTTTCACCATCTTTTTTATAGCCGCCTATCCATTCCTCGCGTGGCGTGTGTTCTTCCAGCCAGGTATAGGGCGAGCTGAGCATCAGCACGCCACCGATATTCAGGCGCTCATGAATGGCACTCAGGAATTGACGCGGGCTGTAGAGCCTGTCTATCAGGTTCGCCGCAAGAATAAAATCGTAGCCGGTAAATTGTGGCTTGAGGTTACAGGCATCCCCCTGCCAGAACTCAACCTTTTCTATCACCTCATTCAAACCCAGCGCAGCCAGGTTGCGTTCCTGGTAACTGACCAGGTCACCTTCGGTGATCATGGTGTACCGCAACACCCCTTGCTGCGCCAGCTTGAGGGCCAGGCCGATAAACCGGGCAGAAAAATCAATGCCGGTGACGTGGTCAAAATGCCTGGCTAACTCGAAGGTGGCGCGTCCAGTGGCACAGCCTAAATCCAGTGCTTTTCCGGCGGGCCTGGATTGCAAGTGTTGTACCGCATAATCACTGAGTGCCTTGGAAAAGTTGGGTACGCCAAAATAGCTATCACCGTAATGAAACTCGGCATACTCCGACAGCAGTTTGTCGGACTCGTAGTGCGAGGCATTTTCTTCAATCGGGGTATCGGTCACGATATAGCGGAATCCTGCATGTTGGAAAAAATGGCGCCTGAACGCATAACGGGCACTTTTCAGTGCCTCGTTGCCGGTAGAAATCCATGAGCCACCTTTAATCAAATTATGGCGGCCATCAAAAGTCGGGGTCGTGAAATCATCGTACAAAGGATGCACTTGAAAGCCGTCAAACGGGAAAATAGGCGTTTCAGTCCATTGCCAGACATTGCCGACCACATCGAACAACTCGCCGTGTGCAAACTGGTTCACCGGGCAGGAAGACGCAAAATGATCGAGGAACAGGTTGGCATTTGTGCTACCTGCTACTTTTTCATCTGACAAACCGGCATGTTCATAGAGACTATACCACTCATGCTCGGTAGGCATGCGTACCGGTTTGCCCGTTTGTGCCGAGAGCCAGTGACAGTAGGCTTTTGCCTCGTGGTAATTAACTTCAACCGGCCAGCTCCACGGCATATCGACCTCTTCGGTCATTAGCCGCAGTTTCCAGCTATCGCCGTGTTTTACCCAGAATGTCGGGTGTTCGGCCTGCGCAAACCGGCGCCAGGCCAGGCCTTCTTCCAGCCAGTATTCATCCTTCTGGTAACCACCCGCTTCAACAAAGCTTAAGAATTCAGCATTCGACGTCAGGTATTTTGCGGCCTGAAAGGCGCGGCTATGCGCTTTGAACTGGCCGTATTCGTTATCCCAGCCGTAATAATCGGTGGATTTGGTGAGCTGTATATCCCTGGCCGGAATGTCTACCAGGCTATTGGTTGGCGCAGGCACATCCAGCGTACAGTGCGCCCAGTCCGGATGTTGTTTGACGTACTGCAATGCGTGTTGCCGGATCAATACCGAGCTGGTTTCCAGATGGATGCGCTCATGCTCTATGCCCATCAGGATGGGCCACCAGGGACTCTGCCAGTCAATCGGCAGATTAAACGGCAGCGTACTGATCAGCGCATCCACCACCTGACGCACGCTGGCACGGTAGGCTTTGACCTCGGCCGGAGTCGGCCAGGTGTAGTTCATCTCGTTGACATCATCCCAACCCATTTCATCCACGCCTACCGCAAACATGGACTCGAATTGCGGATTCACACGTTGAGTGATTAAGCCTGCGAGGATGAGCTTATTGACGAGAAAAGTATTGGTATGACCGTAATAAAAAATAAGCGGATGTCTTAAGGGATTGGGCTTGACGTAATATGCCTCGTCACTGGTTAACACCTCAAATAATGCTTCATAGACATCCGCAGTTTCATGAAAATAACTGCGTATATCCTCACGGGTGACGAATGTATTCTTGTTGTGTATCGGAATGCTACGATGGGGTTGCTTGTTCATGTTTTTGTAATGATCAGGTTAATTGGTAGCGCCAATAAATGCGTTTCAGAAATATACTTTTTTTAAGAATACTTTAAGTATACGTTTTCAAGTTAAAGCGCCATAAAGCGGGCGCCCGGGCAGCGAGGACGGGCAAGCATAATGGCTACGCCTGGCTGAAGACTCTACTTTGTTCGGTGTTCCACCTGATTAGTTCATTCAATACCGCTGCAATAATGATTATCGAGCATGATGCCTTTCATATTCAGACAATTTCTTGAGCTGGTAGGTCACTCGCAGGCATAGTTTTTTATTTCTTGTGCAACCTGGCATTCAACTGGTCTATCACTTCTGCCCAGTCGGCATCTTTCAAAATCTCTTCGCGCAAAAATGCGGCTTGTGCCGGTGTCCAGTAAGGCGCTTCAGCCAGTGTGAGATAGCCTGCCAAATGGCTATGGGTTTGGATAAAGGTTTCGATCTCCTGATCGCTGGCGGGTAAACCGAGCTGGGCGAAAAGATTGTTGAGGGTATGTTGTGTCGGTTCCATTGTTTAATTCCTTTGTGGTTATCTTTATTGTGATGCCAATATGATGATGTCAGGCCCTGCAGAGTCTGTGACATATCAGGCAGTAGAGAATTCCTACATTGTATTAAGTAAACGCTGATGGAGAGGTTTTACGGCCACGGCCATACTTTAACCTCAAATTGTTTAAATCTATTCAGGAGACAGGAAAATGATTGATAACAATGATGTGATTGCCATATTGAATGAATTGATCGAAACATCCAGGGACGGTGAAGAAGGGTTCCGCAGTGCTGCCGAGCACGTTAAGGATGAACGTCTGAAGGATTTTTTCTTGCGTCGTTCAAAAGATGTGGGTGTGAGTGTGCGTGAATTACAGGATCTGGTGCGCTCATTAGGCGGCGAACCTGCCGACTCGACATCGATTGGCGGCACCTTACACCGGCGCTGGATGGAGTTTAAGACCGCGCTGACCACACAGGATACGCTGACTGTGCTCAATGAAACCGAGCGTGGTGAAGATGCCGCCCTGGCATCGTACCGTGGGGTGCTGGAAATGGATCTGCCCGGTGATATCCGGGCGATTGTGTTACGCCAGATGGATGGTTTGAAACGCAACCGTGATTTAGTGAAGCAATTGCGTGAAGTCTTTGAGACTGAAGCAGCTGTTCATTAACTTTTCCGGGCATGTATGCCCGGATGATCAAAGGAGAAAGCGATGAATACGAGCCAGATTGTTCCAGAAATGCCAGTTGTCTGTTCGCAAGGCGGCCAGTTTGCTACCGTGGACCATATGGAGGGGACTGATTCCATCAAGCTTAAAAAAGATGAGCGTGGCCAGCACCATTACATTCCCACCAGCTGGGTAACCGGCATTGAAAATGGCAAGGTGGTGGTCGACCGCCCTGGTGAAGAAGCCATGGAAGACTGGACTGAATCGCCCACGCATTAATGAATCACTGATTTCAGTGATTCCAGCAAGCCAAGATCAAAGACCCGGAGCGCAGGTTCCGGGTCTTTTTGTTTGTGCGCTTTACTGCAGCGCTTGTTTAGCACAGGCTGATTAAGCGTCTTTTTTCATGATCCCAAATACAGGTTTGACACTGATGCCGTGCACCAGGATGGAGAGCGCCACTACAATCAGTGTCAGTTGGGTTAAATCCCTGGCGAGGGGAGGCTGCAGACCATGCTGCAGCGCATACATCAGGTAAAAAATAGACCCTATCCCGCGTACGCCAAACCATCCCACGGTGCCCTGGATCCGCCAAGGGGTATGGGTGCCCAGCGAGCCGATCAATACACTGACAGGGCGAGCGATCACGAAAATAAACATAGCCAGGCTGATGGTGCGCCAGTTCCAGAATTCAAGTAACAGCATGCCTCCCACCAGCAGGACCAGCATCAGCTCCGATAGTCTTTCCAGATGCTCCTTGAACACCAGGGCTTCTGCACTGACAATCGCGGGGACGTGAGTGTCGTCCAGTTCAGTAGTGGGCTCTTCCACCCCGGCACCCAGTTGTTCGGGTTTTACCCCAATGTCTTTTGCAAGTTTGAGTTCGGTATGCCTGAGGGCTACAGCTGCAAAAAATACTGCCAGGAATCCCCATGCACTGACCAGTAGGCACAGGCCATATACCAAGGCGATCAGGCCTAGCGCGACCAGGTCATCCAGCACATCATGCTTGTGCTCCTGGCCTCTCAGCTTCCATACAGTGATGCCTGTCAGCACCCCTCCGGCGATGCCTATCACCACGGCGGCGCTTGTGCTCCAGATGACATCCTTGAGCAGCCATAACCAGCCGAAATCGCCTAGCTGATGCAGACCCAGCAAGCCTAAACCCAGCATGACAAAAGGAAAGGCCGTGCCGTCGTTAATGCCGGCTTCACAGGTTAAGGTGAACCTGAGCTGATCACGGTCGCCCGGGTAACGTGATTGTGCATCCGTTGCCAGCACCGGGTCTGTAGACGCCAGCATGGCGCCCAGTAGCACGCCGGCCCCGATCGGCAAATGAAGTACCAGCACGGAGAACACAGCGATCAGCCCAATGGTGATAACCATGGACAGCGATGCCAGCTGTAACGGCAATCGCCACTTCCTGAACCTGAAAGGCACGGGCATCTTCACCCCGGCTGAAAATAAGGAGATGAGGACTGCTATTTCCGTCAGCACTTCCAGCAAGGCGGATTGCTTGATGGGGTCAAAATAAAACAGGTGTAATACGGAGGGCCCGAGCAGGAAGCCAATGGCGAGATAGACTATGGCTGGTGTAATGGGAAACTTCTGTAAGGAGGTTTTGCTTAAGCCCCTGCTTAACATTAGAAGTCCGATGAGTAAGTACCACAGGGGATAGGTCATCTTCGTCCTAAGTTTATAGTTAAGTCGCGTTGTTTATTGGAGTCACTAGCAGTGTAATGCGTGTTGCGGACTATGGATAGCAAATGCGTAACCACTTAGAAACGATAGCATTTTTACAGATCAACATTGCACCGTTGAATGCGGGGATGCAATGAATATATCAGCAGGATAGGATATACATTAAAGGGATTTGAACAGTGCGGTAATCAGCGTTGCGCTGATTGAATTGTCAGATAAATCCCAGTCAGGAGTGACTGCTCTGCCATGAAGATTGCCGTCACCAGTGCATCTCATTTCGAGGGATGCCTGGTGCGGATTCTTGAAGTCGCTTTTTTAGCGGGCAGGTTTTTACCAGCGTAAACTGCGATTGCCTACCCAGGCCATGATCGCAGTGGGCACCAGCATGCCAAGCACATACCAGACCGCCAGGAATGGGGCGGCCATTTCAGGGCAGTGCAGGGCGTAGACGCTTGCACCGACGCCACCCGCTAACCAGCCGGCAATCGCTCCGCTCAACATGGGTTGTGTGGGCGCCAGGTTGCGTAAAGCGAAAAGGGTGGCAACTGCGGTCGGCACTGCTAAAAACGCAATATTCTTGATGCATACGCGCCAGGTTTTACCCCATAGCATTTCTGAATGCTGGCTGGGGTCGGCGTTGACCCAGGTCCAGATTGCCCATGTCCATAATGCCGCTATCGGGATAAGCAACACCCAATAATTTATCTTCGGAAGTTTGCCAGGATGTGCCAGCGCGAAAATAAATACCAGCCCTAGCACGACATTGGCGAACGGGACACCTACTTTCATCCAGAAAGGGAAAGTGCTGCTGACCTCTTTAATATCAGGGCGTATGCCATAGAAGGTGAGTAACAATATGAAGGAGATGGCTACGCCTGTCAGCAAGGCTTTGCTGATGAGTTTTTCAGGCACGTGTGGTTGTACAGGTTCAACCCCGGTGGCGAGCATTGTGATTAATTCATCGGTTTTCATGCTTGTTCCTTCCACATTTTTGCCAGCGTCTTCATGCCACGGTGCACACTCACTTTGATCGCCGACACTGACATACCAGTGATTGCCGCAGTCTCTGCGACGGACAGACCATCAAGCTTGGTGTGCTGTATGGATAAACGCTGGTTTTCTGGTAATGTTTCTAGCAACTTGTCTAAATCCTTTTTTGAGTCATTCGCATCGTGATCGCTGATGGCAAGCCATTCAACTTCATCATCAAACGGGTCGTTCAATGCCTCGTGCTGCGAGCGTCGACGCAAACAGTCGATCATTTTGTAGCGCGCCACGGCATACAGCCACGGCGTAAAAGGTTCTTCACGGCGATAGGTATGGCGTTTGGTGTGAATGGCGAGCAATGTCTCCTGCACCAGGTCCTCTACCTCATCGGGCACGCGTACCAGCCTGCGCCTGAGGTAGGCTCTTATCAAGCCGCTGGTTTGCTGGAGCAAAAGCTGGTAAGACGCTGCATGCCCGTCTAACGCCATTAACATCAACTGCCGCAATTCTTCTTCTATCATTGGTTATTAATTCGCTTTATTGAGAAAAAGGTTACACAGACATGAATAAATAAATTTTTATCACGTAGTGTAACCATATTGCTAATGGCCCCGTATTAGCAAGTGAACATTGTGAAAAATGACTGTTTCATTCAAACAATGCTTATCAACTTAATTGGAGACTTAACATGAATATCAAACAGTTAGCTGCATTAGCCACCACCATTATTGCCACCAGTGCATTCGCAGGCAGCCCGCCAGAAAAAAAATGCAGTGCTGGCACATGTAGTAAAAAAGAGATGTCTTCAGACAAAAAAGCAGAATCTTCATGTTCCAAAAAAGACGCAGGCGAGCACAAAGACAAAGAGTCTTCATGCTCTAAAAAAGAATCTAGTTGTTCCAAGAAATAATGATCACGCAATAAGCGTGATTACTGAAATAAGGGTTATCACCATGGCTGGGCTGGGTTACCGACAAGAAATGGCAGAGTGGGAAATGTCGACGGTGGCGGCTGACTTTTTTGAAGTCGCCCCCGAGAACTGGATTCGACGCGACAGAACCCCACTGCATCAGCTATTAGCGTCGGGTCGCCCGATCCAGCTACATGGTGTGTCCCTCAGCCTGGGTGGGCAAGCGCCTGTCCAGCACGCATTTTTGAAGTCGGTGCGCGAGCTTATGCAGGATCTTGATATTGAACATTATTCTGACCACCTGGCTGCCAGTGGCGATGCGCATCAACTGTACGACCTGTTTCCTATCCCGTTTACAAACAGTGAAGTCATCCGTATTAGTGACCGTATCAAGCAGGTGCAGGATGTACTGGGAATGAGGATCGCGGTCGAAAACACCACTTATTACACCAACCTTGCGGAAATGAGCGAAGCTGAGTTCCTGATGCAGGTGGTGGAACGTGCCGATTGCAACATATTGCTGGATATCAACAATATTGCGGTGAACCACAAAAACCATCAGCTGTTAGGCGTGCATGACTTTGTTTCGCAACTCGATATGCAGCGCGTGACTTATATGCATGTGGCTGGCCACGAGTTTGATGAGCGCTTCGGGCTGTATATTGATACGCATAGCCAGGGTGTGGAGGCCGGCACACGCGAAGTGGCGATGGCTTTGCACCAGCAATACCAGATCCCCGTGCTACTGGAATGGGATAACGATATCCCTTCAATTACTCACATCAACCAAGAGCTCGCATGCCTGAAGACTTCTACAGCTATATAAGGGGCACAACCGATGTGGTGCCAGCCGGCTATGCAGAACCCGGCATGCGCGCCTATCGCTACTTGGTTTACCTGGGCGCCAGCCAGATGGTGGAAGCGCATTTCCCTGAAATCCGGCAGCAGATGGGTGAATCGGCCTGGAAAGAATTAATACAGGCATTTGTACGCCAGTCAGCCTGGGCCTCACATTTTTATGGAGATTTAAAAGATGAATTCCTTGCATTTATTGCACGCGAAGCTGATAGCAGCGATTCGTGACCTTGGCTTGCTGGCACTCAGGATCTTTGCTGGCCAGGAGTTTCTGGTGGCCGGTTACACCAAGTTAAGCGGTGGTATTCAAGCGCCGGAATGGTTTAGTGGACTGCAATTTCCTTTCCCGCTAGGGCTGCTTGGCGCGGACTTGAACTGGGTGATGGCCGGCACGGGGGAAATTGTATTTGGCCTGGCATTGCTGGTCGGATTGTATGGCCGTTTGGCTGCGCTGGGCTTGCTGTTTATCACCTATGTCGCGATCTACACCGTGCATTTTGATTTGGGCTGGTCTGGCTGGAACCAGATCGATACCGAGGCAGGCCTGGGCTTTAAAGTGCCGCTGATGCTGGGGCTGATGCTGTTCACGATTGTGACGCAGGGTAGTGGGCGTTATAGCATTACGAAGTGAGATCGTTCCTCAGGATTTTGTAGTAGTGGTGGAGCGATTGCGAGCAACGCACGGCGACGCAATCCGTTCACGCGGACCCTTCTTCTGTGAATCCGTAAAAACTGAACTCCAAGGTAATGACTTTCTTCGGGGTGTTTATGAATAAATCCTGCTGGGTGAAGACATCGTATTCAAAACATGAGTATTTACGCAGGTTGAACAAATATTTGCATTAGCCATCCCAAAGCCTGGGTGATGGTCAGCCTGACACTGACAAAAAAATCAGCAATTTTCTGATAATCCTGCGAGGCGCTAACATCTATGATCTAGCCATCTACTTGATAAGGAGAGCGAGATGGCAATCAACCTTGTTAGCATGAATGAAGAAGCATCCGGCTATACTGACAATGAATATTTAGCTGGCGATGCCTTCAGTAACTACACTTCGGAAAAACTCACCCATGTTCCAGAAATAAGAGACGAATTCAGGCAAGAGCTCCAGGGTAGACCTAATCTGGAACTATGAATAGTATGAATAGAATAAAGCCGCTAGATGCGGCTTTTTTTTGTAGTTATTTTTACAATAATTCTTCTACGTGTTTCTGGATATTGGAAGCGATTTTTGCGGTGGGCAGGTCATTTGCATCACTGCCAAACGGGTCTTCGATCTCTTCGGCAATAAGTTCCAGGCTGGCGAGTACATAGAAAATGAACACAACTACCGGCACCACGTAATAACCCAGGTTGAACACAAACCCAAACGGCAAAGTCATCACATAAAAGAAGATGAATTTCTTGATAAAAGCGCTATAAGAGTACGGGATAGGCGTATTTTTAATGCGTTCGCACGCACCACAGATATCGGTAAAAGATTGCAGCTCGGCGTTAATGAGATAGAACTGGTGCCCGCTGATTTTTCCGGTGGTATACAGTTCATTGGCTTTTTGGAATAGATGTTGTGCAATCTGGTTTGGGTGATGTTCGTGGTGATCGATTTCCAGATCCAGCCCTTCAAACAGCATTTTGCTCACTTCTTCATTCATCAAATGCTGAGAAAGCACCGAGGCATAAGTCGGGATGATTTTCCTGAAAAAATCGCGGTCTGATTCATCGGATAAATAAGCCGAAAGCTTGATCGCCAGGTTGCGGCTATTATTCACCAATGCCCCCCACAACTTCCTGCCTTCCCACCAGCGGTCATAAGCGGTGTTGGTTCTGTAAGCCAGTAATAAGGACAATACAAACCCAACGGTGGTGTGGATTAACGACAGGTTTTTAACATGGCTGCTGTCGGATAACTTCAAATATTGCAATTCAAGGTAGGCAATCCCGGCGGCGTAAATACCGATAAACACCATCATGGGAAACAGGCGCCGGAAGGTGTCTGACTCATGAAAGCGGAAGATGAAAATAATCCAGTCTTTTGGGTTGTATTGAATCATGGTGGAAGGTTGGTTTTGTAATGGGTCGAGTTTAGCATGGTGGCGCAGACATGGTTAAACAAGCGCCAGCAAAAGGGGAGGCTAGACAGGATGGTATTGTGTCTCGCCCGTTTCAATTGCATAATTCAGCCATGTTGATTGTATTTTCCTGCTTGATTTAAATGTTTGGCGATGTAGTTGTGCATCGCTCCCATTACATTTGACGCCAGCCAGTCCAGCTTCGATTGGCGCGTCATCTATTGACAGGAAACCATATGATTCACTCACCTCTCCTGATTTCAGGAGCTTCTGGCCGTCTGGGCCAAACTGTAGTGCAAACACTTCTAAAGCAAAAAATTCATCAGCAGCGACCGTTGATTCTCACAACGCGTACCCCTAAGAAGCTGGCGATGTATCAACAACCTGGTGTGGAAATCCGCCAGGCGAATTTTGATGAACCGGCTGAGCTTGCCAGTGCATTTCGTAGTGCCAAACGCATGCTGCTTATTAGTACCAATCTGCTGGATGGCACGGGCAAGCGCGTAGAGCAGCATCGCCATGCTATTGACGCCGCCAGGCATGCTGGCATAGAGCATGTGGTCTATACCTCCTTCATGCAACCATTGCATGGCTTGCCGATGCCGCCTGCCAGGGATCATTTAGCTACTGAAGCACTGATACAACAAAGTACGATGCGCTATACGATTTTGCGAAATGCGTTTTACTACGACATGCTTCTGCCCCTGATCAGAGAGGCAATCGAAGCGGGTACGGTTTCTTCAGTCTCTGGTAACGCCGCCATCGCCTATATCGCACGTGAAGATTGCGCCAAAGCGGCGGCACAAGCCTTGATTACTGAAAGCAAGGACATGACTTTCACGTTGACCGGGCAAACCATCCATTTGCGGACGTTTGCCAGCAGGCTCGGTTCGTTGTTGAATAAACCGGTTACCTATCAGGCGATCACTGGGGAGCAAAAGCTTGAACAGTACGGCAAGGCTGGCTTGCCACATGCGGTAGCAAAATTGCTGGTAGAGATCGATCAAGCCCTGTTGCAGGGGGCGATGGATATTCAAACGGCAGATTTCAAGCGATTGACTGGTTTAGAGCCTGCGTCCCCGGAAGACTTTATCAGACAACAGCTAGCGCTGAATGAATGGTTGTGACCAACCGTTTGCATTCACTAAACACCCGCCAGTGCAGATCGGCGGGTGTTTAATCATTTGATGATAATGTGCGATACCTGACGGGGTCGTGTGCGTTTAAAAATGCGACAAAGTCATCTGGCGAGAGTGCTTTGGCGAAGAGATAGCCCTGCAGCATATCCGCCCCTAATTCACGGCAGAGGCGGGCTTGTGCGACGGTTTCTATGCCTTCTACCACCACATCGAGATCCAGGCTTTTTGCCATGACAATCAGGGCTTTCAGTATACGGCTGTCAGCTTCGCTTTCCGGTACATTTTGCACAAATGAGCGGTCCACTTTCAGGATGGAAGCGGGCAGGCGCTTGAGGTAAGACATGGAAGAGTATCCGATACCAAAATCGTCGAGGGCGATCTTCACGCCCAGGGACTTGAGGTTATTGAGGATGGCCGATGTTTTCTCGAAGTCTGATACGAGTACACTTTCCGTGACTTCTATCGACAGGCAGCCGCCACTCAGGCCTGCGGCTGCCAGGTCGTGTTGAATGTCGCTGAACATGCTTTCGCGTTGCAACAGTTGCTCACTGGCGTTGACCGCTAATACAAACTGGTCATCGACATGGCCTTCTTTACGCCATTGGGCAAGCTGCAGGCATGCCAGTTGCCTGTTCTGGGTGTCAATGGCGGCAAGGAAGCCGAGTTCTTCAACGGTATCTATAAATTCGATGGGAGGTAGCAGTCCTTTGACCGGATGTTTCCAGCGCATCAGCATCTCGGCGCCGCATACCTGGAAGGTCTTGGCATTGATGACCGGTTGGTAGTGTTGAACCAGCTGGTTTTGCAAACGCTGGGAGCGTAATTCTCCCTCGAGCATGATCCGGTGCAGGATCTGGTCTTGCAGGTCTTCGCTATAGAAATGAAAACCGTTGCGGCCTTCACGCTTGACCTGGTACATGGCCAGGTCCGCCCGTTTTTGCATATCCTCCGCGTTAGTCGCACACCTGGGATAGGTTGCAATCCCTATGCTGCAGGTGACAAAGTGTTCAGTATTGTTCAGCGGAATCGGTTCACGTATGCTCTCAAGCACTCGTTGAGCAAGGGCGCCCACCGAGGTTTCGGTATCCAGATCGTGCACGACAATGGCAAACTCGTCGCCCCCCAGGCGGCAGACTACATCACCTTCACGCACCACGGTCAGTAAACGCTGTGCAATCTGCTGGAGTAACTGGTCTCCCGAGTCATGACCCTGACTGTCGTTGATAAGTTTGAAATTGTCGATATCCAGGTAGATCAGGCCGAGCTGGAAATTGAGGCGCTGAGCACGCTGGATGGCGCCTCGCAGGTGTTCCTCAAAGTAGTAGCGGTTGGATAACCCGGTCATGGGATCATTTTCCGCCAGGTATTTGAGACGCTTATGCGTATCAATCAGCTTGCTGGTGAGCTCGTGCCGCGCCTTTGCATGCAGAAGTGCCTTGGTCAGGTGGCGTTCTGAAAGTTCTTTTTTCAGCAAAAAATCCTGGGCGCCCGCGAAAATGCAGTTTCTCTCTATGATCTCATTGTCTTCCATGCCGGTGAGTATCACCACGGCAGCATGTTTTTCAGCGTGCTGCGTGAGCTTGCTTAAGACATCCAGGCACTCCATGTCAGGCAGGCGGTAATCCAGCAGGACGATATCAAATGTATGTTCATCATACAGTTTGAGAGCCCTGACAGCATTGTTGGCCTGCACAATGTCTTTGACTAGCCTGGGATTTTGCAAAACCCGGATGACAGCCATCCGGTCCAGTTCATCGTCATCCACGAGTAGCAATCGCATCTTTACTCCTTTGTGACGGGTAGTTCAACCAGCCGCCAGTAATGCTCGATAAACCCGATCACCTCCATGAAGTCACGGTCCATGTGCTGCTTGAATACGTAGCCTGCCACGTGTTTGCGATAGGCGGCCACCAGATCTTCATCTGATTTCGATGTGGTCAGAACAAATACCACGGCATGTGTCAGCTGCGGATCTGTACGCAGCATTTTTAAAAATTCAAGCCCACTCATGCGCGGCATATTGAGGTCTAGCAAGATAATATAAGGCTGGGGGACCGCGCCGCTACGTAACAAATCCAGCGCTTCCCGACCATCACGTGCACGCAGCACGGTGTTGAGTAGCCGCATTTTGCGTAGGGCACGCTCGAGTGCGATCGCGTCGATGTCGTCATCGTCAACAATCAGCAGGGTGACTTCTTTATAGTTTTGCTTCGGCTGAATTTGCACGGTTCAGCCTCTCTTCAATGTTGATTGGCCAGGTAAAACGGATAGCGCTGCCACGAATACCATCTGACACTATGCTGGTGCTGCCGCCATAGGCTTCGACTATCTTTTTTACCAGCGCCAGCCCCATACCGCTGCCTTCGACTTCATCGCGTGGTCGCAAGGTTTGAAACATGATGTATACACGCTCCTGGTACTCTGGCGAAATGCCTGGCCCATCGTCAGCCACGCTGAATTCATAGTAATGCTTACTGGCTACCCGCCAGCTAAGTTCTATCCGGCCTGCAGGTTTATCATGATGTTTGATTGCATTGCTGAACAGGTTCCGCAGGACTTGTTCCAGTGGTGTGGTCAGTGTGTTGAAGGTTGGCAGGTCGGCAGCCACTTCCAGCGTGAAGCCTTCCGGAGGTGTTTGCATCTCAAAAATATTTTGCGCCCATTTTCCGAGATCCACCTGACTGACACTGCCTTCGAGGCGGCCGGCCCGGGAATAGGCCAGCAAGTCGTCAAGCAGGCGTTCCATCCTGCGCAGGCGGCCACGCAGCAAGTTCATATGCTGTGGGATTGCCTCGGTGTGACCGTTGTTGAGGTCTTCTTCAATCCAGTGCGAAATCTGGAAAATGCCACGCAACGGCGACTTCAGGTCATGCGAGGCGACATAGGCAAAAGTCGCCAGCTCTTTATTGCTGCGTTCAAGTTCATCTCTGTGCTCAGCGAGTTTGATGCTGGCTTTGACGCGGGCTGAAATGTCGGTAATGGCGGAAAGCACTTTGACGCCATCATCGGTTTCAATCGGGTTAAGGCCTACTTCTACAGGGAATTCACTACCGTCCTTGCGGCGGGCAAACAGATCGCGGCCAGTTCCCATGGCCCGTGGACTCAATTCGGAAAAAAAGGAATCCCGGTGTTGCGGATGCTGGTGGCGGAAGCGCTCCGGCAGCAGGATGTCGATGGGCTGGCCCAGTAGTCCCGCCCGGCTGTAACCAAAGATTGTCTCGGCCTGGGTATTGACCATTTCAATGATGCCGCGCTTGTTCACCATGACCATGGCATTGGGTGCAGCTTCAACTACCTGGCGGAAACGCTCTTCCAGGCGCTTGCGGGCAGAAATATCCGTGATAGCTGACAAGACTTTGACACCATCATCGGTTTCAATCGGATTGATACCAACCTCTACGGGAAACTCACTGCCGTCCTTGCGGCGGCCAAACAGGTCCCTGCCGGTTCCCATGGCGCGCGGACTGAGGTCAGAAAAAAAGGAATCACGGTGTTGCGGGTGCTGGTGGCGGAAGCATTCTGGTAACAGGATATCAATGAGCTGACCCAGCAATTCGTCACGGCTATAGCCAAAAATGAGTTCGGTCTGGGTATTCACCATTTCGATGATGCCCCGTTTGTTGACCATGACCATGGCTGTGGGCGCGGCTTCAACTACCTGGCGAAAGCGCAAATTGGCACGCTCGATGTCGCCGATGTCATCATGCATCTACAGCCCCCTATGGCTGCTCCATCCTGGCAAACGTGACTGCGACTGAGGTGAACCTCAGTGGTTCTATATACATATTTATGCCAATTCTATCTATTTTTTTAAAAATTACCACAACGAGATGATCCGTTTGTAGCAGGGATAACCTCTGCCATTCATATTGTTTTTCTGACAATCGCTTGCAGATGCGGATATCAGGATATGTTTGTCAGGGTGTAAGTAAAATTGCTGGTTTTCTTTGAATGATAACGGGCCCGCAAATCGCAAGCGGTTGAACTTAATACTGGCGACGACATACCAACCTTGATGGCTAAGCAAATTTTGATTGGTATCTCAGGCTGGCGTTATCCGCCATGGCGCCAGGTCTTTTACCCTAAAGGCTTGATTCAAAAGCGTGAGCTTGAGTTTGCTTCGCAGGCGTTGCCAACCATCGAGCTCAATGGCTCTTTTTATGCCTTGCAACGGCCAAGTAGTTACCTGAGCTGGTATGAGCAAACACCGCCAGATTTTGTATTCAGCATTAAAGCCACGCGCTACATTACCCATATATTACGGCTGGAAAATATTGAAACAGCCTTGGCGAATTTTTTTGCCTCGGGCCTGCTGGCGCTCAAGGAAAAGCTGGGACCTGTCTTGTGGCAGTTTCCGCCGAGCTTCAGGTTCGATGCAGCTCTGTTCGAAAATTTTTTGAAGCAGTTACCGCATGACACAGAAGCCGCTGCCAAGCTGGCTGAAAAGCGTGATGCCACTATGCACAATCGTGAATTTATCAAAGCCGATCAAAAACGTGCGTTGCGGCATGCGGTAGAAATCCGCAACAAGAGTTTCGAGGTTCCCGAATTTATAACATTGCTGCGCAAATATAACGTGGCACTGGTGATTGCAGATACGGCAGGCAAGTGGCCGGATAATCAAGATATCACCGCCGATTTCACTTACTTAAGGTTGCATGGCGCAGAAGAGCTGTATGCCAGTGGTTACACCGATAAGGCACTCGATCATTGGGCTGCGCGCATCGATGCCTGGAGTAAAGGCAGCCAGCCGGAAGATGCGAAACTGGTTTCTGAAGAGGCTCCGACACAACGCAAATCACGCGATGTGTATTGCTATTTTGATAATGATATCAAAGTGAAAGCGCCGTTTGATGCGCGTAAGTTGTTAAGGCGGCTGGACCTGGAATCCGGGTTGCGTGAACTGGATTGGTCACACGCGGATGAGCCTGGCGAATTGAATCCCACCAAAGCCCGGGGGAAAGCAAAACCGGCAAAGTAACCCGCTTTACGGAATGCCGATAATCTTCAAATACTCTTCTAATGTCAGGGTCAATTCTTGCAACGAGCTATTTACTTCATCCAGATGCTGGTTGCCATTCAAATGTAATTTTTCGAGTAATGCTTTGTGTTTTTCCACCGCATCCAAATGCGCTTCCAGTTTGGCTTCTTTTAACGCTGTGGTCATGATGTGTCTCCTCAACCATTCATTTACGTATGGGTAAGAGTCATTGATTGCTCACAAAGTTTGAGGATCAACAGGTAGATTGGTAATTTTACGCAAATGAGCTAACGCTTCGTAGCTCGCTACGGTGATTCAGGGTTGAGTTGCAAGGTAGCACGAAATGCAGAAACGACATATCTGAGCCGGGCTGGCGAGTCAGTAACATTGCAGTCAGTCGGTGCATCAAGTATCAAAAAAGCCGCGAATTGCGGCTTTTTTGATTAACAACGAGTGTGAGATTTTAGAGGCGTCTGCTTATTTATCCTGCGAATAAATCAGGCATGTATAGGCGCCAATGGTGATTGGCGCTGAGTAGCCTAAACCATCCTTGCCTTCTTCGTTGGCACTGATGTCACCTGAAGGGGTTTCATCCATCTCTTCGTTATAGAGCGTGGCGTCGCTGTTGAAACGCAGCTTCCATTCACCACCTTGCGGCAGGCCGATGACATAGTTTTCCTTGCGGCCTTCGGCGAAGTTGAACACGACGACTACATCATCACCAGCGCCACCTTCTTTTGAACGATGCATGGCGATCAGTTTGTCGTTGTCATTCACATGGTAAACCGACGTATGTTGCCCGCTTAAACCAGCGGAATGCCCGGCGCGGTTCAGGCGAAGATTGATCAGGTCGCGGTACAGGGTGGTAATGTCGGCGTACTCTTCTGCGCGTTGCCAGTCGATGGGTCTGTCATCACGGAACCATTGATCACGCAGGAATTCCTGGCCTTGAAGCAGCATGGGAATGCCTGGCGCAGTCAGGACTAGTGCAGCGCCCAGGGTTGAGCGTTTGATGGCATATCTGTTCGGACGGTCACTAGGGTCAATTTCAGAAACCAGGCGTTGTTTGCCGTTGGCAACTTCATCATGTGATTCGGTATAGACCACACGCTGGAATGCATCATGATTGTACTGATTCAGCAGGGCGTCGCGCACGGCATGCATAGAACGATGGGCATCATCGCCTTCTATCAATGCCTCCCGGATCGGGTGCACAAACCCGGCATCCCATTGGCTGCTGAAGTTAGCGCCGCCATGCTCTTTAGCCAAGGTGAGCTCCGCGCTATTTTGCAGGTCTTCGGCAATGGTGATTTTGCCCGGATGGCGAATTTGCACTTCACTGTTGATCCATTGCAGCAGGCTGAAGCCTTCGGCAATCAGGTCCTGCGCATCGGCTTCTACGCTGCGGATATACAGCGTCATGTCGTAACGCAGACCATCGGCATGGTAGTCACCCAGCCACATCATGGCGTTATCAAAAATATACTGGCGCACTTCGCCACGGCCATAATCCGGGCGCGTATCGCCCCAAGGCGTAGTGGAGCGCCAGTCATTATAAAAATAAATGCCGCCTTTATCGTTTTCGCTCCAGCCATCAAACTGCCACAAGCTGATGTCGGATGGGCCAAAATGGTTGTACACCACATCTACAATCACGGCGATGCCCGCTTCATGTGCGGCGGTTAAAAAACGCTTGAAGCCATCCGCACCGCCGTAAGCGCTCTCAATTGCATAAGGATGCGCAGGGTTATAACCCCAGGAATAATCACCGGCAAATTCGGCAATCGGCATCAGCTCGACCGCATTGATCCCCAATGCTTTGAGGTGCGGCAGGCGTTCAATGGCACTGTCAAACGTGCCGACCTTGCCTTCTTCAGTATTAAACGTGCCGATATGCATTTCATAAATGACCAGGTCGTTCCAGGCGGGCATCTGAAAATGGTTTTTTGGCGGCTCGAACAAATCCAGCGCAGGAATCACGCCGCTACCTACCGAGTTGGTAACGATTTTAGCGTAAGGGTCTATACGTTGCAGTTGCTGTTCACCATTGACGATATGAAACTTGTATTCATCACCTGGCTTGGCATGGGAGAGATCTGCATACCAGTAGCCATTTTCTTCATGCACGCAGTCATCCGTCTCTGCTTGCCAGTCATTAAAAGTGCCGATAACAGAGACCTTGTCTGCATTAGGCGCCCATACGCGAAATGCCACCCCATGCGCATGTGGAATAGCGCCCATTCCGGGCAATGGATCGAAGGAGGGTTGCAGGCTGGCAGACGACATGATGATAACTCCGTTAATAAATCGTTAGTTGAGCCGCACGTGAATTATTCACGCGTGGATAATGTAGGAGAATCTATACAATCTATAAAGGTGTCAAAAGAAGTCTGATTCTGATAATTCTGTCAGCGGACTCTGTCAGAAAAGTCTTACTTGAGAATCAGCCGCAAGCCTGCAATCAAAAATCGGCTGCGCCACTAAAATAGCCGAAAATTTAAACTATTAAAGTTGTGGACAGGTTAAAGAATTATGCTGACATCGATTGAATTTGCGAATGAAGTGTTTGAAGAGTTAAGGGTTTCGATAGACCAGGCTTGCAAAGAGCGCTATTGGTTTATTGCCTGCCGTAATGCGCGGGTACTGGGATTCAGCCAGACTGACGTCAGTTGTGGCGCTGCTTATGGTCAATGCTTCGAATTGCAGATTGAGCCAGATATTTATCTTTCTCTGACTTACAAATCAATGGAGTGCACTGAGACTTTGACCTCATCAGATGTGACTAGATTTGAACTGACTTTGAAGCATGGCGATGAGCTAATCAAGGTTTACCAGAATGAGTTTGAAGAAGCGCCTTTGCCTATCGCAAGACCTGTCAGGCATAGAGGGTATTCAGCAACGATTTAAATGAAGTCTTAGAATTTACAATGACAAAAGCCGGGATTCCCCGGCTTTTTCTTTTTCAATCAATGCAATGGAAGTCGAACAAATTTGCTCTGTAGCGAGCGATTAACCGTCTCTGCTAAGAGTAAGCGATCTGATCCAATAGCGGCTTAGCAAATACTAGTAAATTCACCATTTAGTCAGCTGGAATGGATTTAATAATCATTTTATTAAAAAACTGTTCACGAAAAGCTCAATTTTTGTAGGACTAGCTTACCATACGGAATCTTTTCCCCTATGTTGATTTGTCCAGCTGGCGGTGACTGAATTTTTGATGTGATAACTATTTAAGAGAGTGAAAGCCCGTCGCCAATTGGTTTTGATGCACTTTTTATGAAGCTGACAATTGAGAATAGAGTGGAAAATGTGTCTATTTCCAAAAGATTAAAACAAATTGACACCAATTAATATCAGTCAATCAGAAGTGAATTAAAACATGCCTTTTTCTAAAACAACGAGTTCTGAGCTTTTGCTGGCCAGGTATCACAGCCTGATGGCTGATGTGCCCGTCGTCATATTTGCCGGCTTAAGTGCGACGGCTATCCAGATTATTGCTTTGCGGGATGGCGTTGACTGGCGCGTATCTATTGCCTTGCCACTGATACGCATGACCTTTGCCGCCATGTTGTTTATGTACTGGTTCTGGCACCGCGAAGATAACCCTGGCATAGAAAAAGTTCGCTGGCGCTTGCGCGCGGCATCGGTAGTACTGATCATTTCCGGCACCATCACATTTTTCCGCAGTTTGTATTTGTTCAACCATACCGATAGTTTCGGGCATTATTTCCTCGTTATCTATATCACACTGTTTGGCCTGTGTTTTGCATTTATCCTCAGTAAGATTGGGATTGCGGCTTTCATCTATAATTTCCTGCTAATTTCTGCTGCGCTGGTATGCATTTTCATGGGAAATTTTCAACAACCGTATGTGCTGGCCGGGCTGGTGCTGGTGTTTGAGATAGGCATGCTATTCGCCATGCGGGCCAGCAACAACGTGTTTGACCGGCTCATTAATGCCACTTACGAAACCCATACTTTGCTGGAAGAAAACCGGCGTCTGGCAAATCTGGATGCGTTAACGCAATTGCCGAACCGCCGCCAGTTTTTCCTGCATGTAGAACAGCAACTCGCACGTGCCAAAAAAACCGCAGAACCCTTTGCGGTCGGCATTATAGACCTGGATAATTTTAAGCCAGTGAATGATGTATACGGACACCATACTGGCGACCTGGTCTTGAGGGAAGTAGGCGAGCGCCTGGCACGTGTAAAGATCGCCGGCGTGCAGTTTTACCGTTTGGGTGGCGATGAGTTTGCATTCGAGATAGTCACGGATGCGCAGAATGCGATTTTAAAGCAGGTAGGCAAAGAGATTAATCGTATCATCTCGCAACCTATGAATGTCGACGGCATTCTCATTAACATCAAGGCTTCAATTGGTGCCTGCGTGTTTTCCAACACCAAAGATACTGCGCAAGAACTGTATGAACATGCGGATTTTGCGCTTTATCATATGAAACGCACTGGCCGTGGCAATATGGAGATTTACTCGAAGACACTGGAGGAAGAGCGACAGCATCTGCACAAGGTAGACCAGGCATTGCGTGTGGCGGATATGGAGGCAGAGCTGTTCCCGGTGTTTCAACCTATCATCAATGTAGGCACTGGCGAGATAAGCTCATTTGAAAGCCTGGCGCGGTGGAATAGTCCAACTTTAGGCATTGTGCCACCAGCGGTGTTTATTGGTGTGGCAGAAAGTTTAGGGGTAATTTCTGACCTCACGCGGTTGATGTTCCACAAGTCTATTATCGTGATGGCAGAATGGCCGGCGCACATTCGCCTCTCTTTTAATTTGTCAGCATATGACGTGACCAATAAAGCGGTGATTGAAGAGCTGATTTACATGGTAGCGCAGAGCCGTTTGCATCCTTCACGTTTTGTTTTTGAAGTCACCGAAACGGCGCTGTTACAGGACTTTGCCACCGCCAAAGATAATATCGAACTGCTACGCCAGGCGGGTGCGCGGATTGCCCTGGATGATTTCGGCACCGGTTATTCCAGCCTGAGCCATGTGCAAAACCTGCCGCTGGACAAGCTCAAAATCGACCGTAGTTTTATCAAGGATATTGAAACCAACACCACTAGCCAAACCATTGTGCGTTCAATTCTGGCCTTGTGCCAGGGCATGCAGGTAGAGTGCGTTGCCGAGGGGGCTGAAACCGGTAGCCAGGTGCAGTTTTTACAGCAGATGGGTTGCCAGCTGGTACAAGGATATTTCTATTCCAAGCCTATGGCAGCGGAACATATTCCTGCATACCTGGCTGAACATGAGTTAAAACAGGATTTGGTTGCCTAGGTGATTCTGTTAAGCAAGTGCTGGCGTTGGCGTTTCACAGTATCTGATTCCCAACTTGTTACATTGCTAAAATCCTTGATTTTCCAATATTGGGCTGGTGCACTAAAATAGCTGCATGTCTTTGCAGTTAATCCAGCAATATTTACCCGGGTATCCCGCGCAGTTACATGTGCAGATTGCGCAATTGCATGACCAAGGCAAATTGGGTGATTACCTAAGCAAGCGCTATCCGCAGGCACATGCTATTCAAAGCGATAAGGCACTGTATGACTTCTGCAACGATTTTAAGCAGCGCTATTTAAAAAATGCACCTTTGTTAGACAAGGTCTATTTTGATAATCGACTCACGGTAGAAAAACAGACGCTAGGATTAAATACTGCTATTTCACGGGTGCAGGGCGGCAAACTTAAAGCCAAAAAAGAAATCCGCATTTCAGCGTTTTTCAAATCCACCCCGGTTGAATTTCTGACCATGATCGTCGTGCACGAACTCGCGCACCTGAAAGAACGTGATCACGACAAAGCGTTTTATCAATTGTGCCAGCATATGGAACCCAATTACATGCAATATGAGTTTGATTGCCGGGTACATTTGCTATGGCTGACGTTGAACAAGATGCCGACTGCTGCAACCCCAGCATCCATTACAAAGTAAGTGCTGGCTTACGGTTCAGCTACTGTGCTGATGAGTTGCAGCAAGTTATCTGCCTCAATGGTAGGCCGGCTGACCAATAACCAGACGGCGGCAATTCTGTCTGCCCGCGCATAAGCATCGGTAGCGAGTTCTTCACTGAAAATATCCGGGTCTATCTCAGAATATTGATAGGTGCAACCAGCTTCTTTGGTCTTCTGTTTGACTTCTTCCAGAAACGGGTCGTGCCCTTCGACGATTGCGACACCGGTATACAGCATGAGCGTGCCGCCAGGAGAAAGTCTGGTCAGGGCAGCATCGACAATATCCAGCGATAACTGCGCACCTAATGGCCCGTTGCCATGGCGATATGCCCTGGCAGATGGGTCTACCAGATAAGGCGGGTTGGCAATAATCACATCAAACTCGCCTTGCACATCATTCAGCAGATTACTATATTGAAAATAGACATTGGCAATGCTGTTCGCCTTGGCGTTGGTCGTTGAAAAAGCCAGCGCTTTCTCATTGATATCCACACCGTAAATTTCTGCATATGGTAAAGCTTCAGCCAGTAAAATCGCTGCTACTCCAGACCCGGTACCTATATCCACACAACGCTGAACCTTACCTTGCAGTGTCGCCAGTGAGTGATACATGGCATTAATATAACGATAGGTATCCGGGCCAAAAAACACGGCGTCTTGTGCCTCGGTTGGAAAGCCGGAATGGACAAATAATTTATCCGCGACACTGGAAACGCGCACCAGGGATTGCCAGCCATCATCTACCGCACGCAGCACGGCGGCAGCATGCATGAGCTCAAAAATATCAGCATCTATACTTCCTTGCGTGAAGGGACGATTCCAGCCAAAAATATCCTGCAAAGTTTTTGCCCAGGCATTTTCCGGGCGCTCATTTACCAGTCTATGCGTGGTCGGGGTCACCGTGACAAATCGGTAACCGCGTTCATATAAAGCCTGCAACAGCTTTTCTAGAGGATCGTAGCCCAGAGTATCCTGGGCGGGTGGATTATCGACTTGCTTGATCACTTTGAACACCTTTGCAATGCTTTGATGAGTTGTAATGGCAGCTTAACAGAACTCTGCAATTGTTTTAATAAGCGTATTCCTACATGTATCTCCATGATTGTCTGATATGGAATTTGACACTAAATGCGTAACTTACCAACTTCATGAATCAGAGGCGGTAACTATGTCTGGTGTGCGTATTGAATTTGAAAGAGAAATAAAAAGGCCTCAGGGAGCGGTCAGTCAGCCAAGCAAGGCTGTTAATCACTGGACTTCCAAATCAGTCTATTTCTCTTTGCTGGAATCTAATCATTCAGCAGCAACCAAAGCAAACAGTGCAGAATTACTGGTTGAAAAGTTAAAAGAAACTGACAGCCATGCCACCAGCATGCCTGCCAGTATTCAAGAGCTGGATCACTGGCTGACTGAACATAATGAAATCGTAGGCCGTCAATACCGGGAATACCTGGCAGCGCGAAAAGCTGGTCAACCCAGGTGGTATTTCGGCAGCAAGTCCCATGCTTTGTTTTTCCTGAAAGCCGTGGCACCCACCAAACTGGTAGATGGCGCATGGTTATTTGGCTTGATGCGTCATTGGCAAGACCCTCGGCTAGCATCACTGATCAAAATTTATCTCGAAGAACTTGGTGATGGTGTCGAAGCCATGAACCACGTAGTGCTTTACCGCAAACTATTAAAACTCAATGGATGCGAAGACTGGAAAACGCTAGATGACCAGTTTTTCACCCAGGGTGCAATTCAATTAGCATTATCCGCACACACTGACAGCCATTTGCCGGAGGTGATAGGTTTTAATCTTGGCTACGAGCAACTACCGCTGCACCTGCTGATTACTGCCTACGAGTTGAAAGAACTCAATATAGATCCGTATTATTTCACGCTGCACACCACTATTGATAATGCGCAATCTGGTCATGCGCGTTCAGCGATTGATGCGGTTGAAGAAGCCATGCCAATGTTTAGTAACTCACGCGAATTTATGCAACGCGTAATTGCTGGCGTAAAGTTAAATGACGTCGGATTGAGTACGCTGGATATCATCAGGCATTTCGACCTGCAAGGCGAAGTGGTAAGGGTTCTGCAAAGCAAAGCCAACATCGGACAATTCATGCATTCTGACCGCTGTGTGATCGGCGGCAAGACTGTAAATGAATGGTTGCAGGATAATGAACAGGTCGCCATGTTTTTATACGAAATGGAAAAAACAGGCTGGATTAAACGCCACCAGGACCCTGAACAAAGTCCTTTCTGGAAAGTCATTGCCGGTGAAAAAGCGGCCATGTTTGGCGTGTTTACACCTTATGAACAGCAAGTGATTTATGACTGGATTGCTGGAGATGCATTGGAAAGTATGCCTATGCTGGCCCGGTTAGGTAGGCCATGGCGCATGGTTGAACGCCAGTCCAAAGCGCAGGAAGATGCAAAAAACAGCCGTTATGGCAATGTGTATGACTTCCATTCCGGTAACCGTATCGGTAAAAAATTGCCTGATACCGATTTTAACCAGGACCAGCTGTCTTTTGAGCGTTATGTGCACAGTATCGACAATGAAGAAGCACTGATGAATTTCCTTGTGGACTGGATGTCACCTGCAAAGCATCACACCCCTTTAGGCTTGTGTGCGACGCGTTACTTTAAATCGCATATGGATTCCCTTTTTTAAGTCATTCTTTATAACTGGATAATAAAAAAGCCGCATTGATATGCGGCTTTTTTTTATGAAATTTTTTATTGATTCTTGTCGCTAGCAAGAACCGCCAGGTTTGCAACCACACGATTTTCCAGTCGGCTTCAGCATTTTCTTTTGCCAAGCCTGCTCGAATGCTTGGCGACTCATTGGTTTAAGATTTAAAGATTGCTGCAGTTCATTATCGGCAGCTTGCGCCTGGTAGCGATGAAAATGGCTCAGATATCTGGCATAAGCGCGGTCTGTGCCTAGCAATTTTTGCCATTGGGTCCATAGCCATTTTTTGAATTTAAACATAAGTGCTCCTCGTTTGGGATTTTCCTGCTAATCATTTATTGACTATAGTAAGTTGAAAAAATGCCATGGAAAAAGTATTTCGGTATTTTTTATTTGTGCAAATGTATTTATTAAAATGTATAGTGGGATTAAGTATTAAGTTTCAGATCACCGCATTACATATCTTTCATCATCAGGCATGCTTAAAGTAAGTTTGAGGTGGCATCAAACGCTCTGATATCACTAAGAGCGAGCATATCGCTATCAATTTTCATTTTGGATAGAAAAGGAGAGGTTTTATGCATTGGAAACTCAATCGATTGCATCCAGCAATTTATTTTTCTTTAGTGATGTCGTTAGTGATGTCATCTGGCATGGCTAGAGCAGATTATATCTATAGTTACACTGGGCAGCCTTTTAATGTCACTTCCTCAACCATAATGCGTGAAGGGGATGACTGGATTACGGTCGAAAAAACATTTCAAAGCACGATCACTGCGGCTATCAGGACTTCATCATTACTTACGCCAAGCACGCAGTTAGCGGATATCATCTCTGTCACCATGACCGGTACCCCTTATGAAGGAAGTGTTTTCACACTCGAATATCCGGGAGCACCAATACCGGATCCTTTTCCCCCCTATGATCTAAGGGTAGGGGCATATCTGGATATCATCAGCATGGATGCAGCAGGTCTACCATCAGCATGGGATATTTCCGTAGATCAGTATCTCTTTATCGGTGGGCGCGCGCATTACGTACAAATGCTGACATCTACTATCAGTGACAACATCAATGGATATGATGAGCCATTTAGTGGATTCGCAGGGTCAAATCAAAACTCACCAGGCAGCTGGCAAGTGACCTGGATAAGCTCAGTGCCGGAAAACCAAACATCTGGAATGATTTTTATGGGTTTGGCCATGATCAGTCTGTTTGTAAGGTATAGCAATTTCAAACATCCGCTAATGCAACTGAAAGCTTAAGCCTCACTCAGTGTGATTTGGAGGGGCGTACATTCAGCCCCCTCACCTCGAACACATGTTTGTCTAAAATACTATTATGTGGATCTGTCAGCACCAGTTCATGCTTCCCTGGCATAGGCAAGGGCACTAGAGCTTTTGTTCTGCCGCAGGCAGCTACCGGGCGATTGTCCAAGAACATGCAGGATTTACCCGTGCCTCCGGATTGCAGCAGCAGTGCCTGACGTTGCTGCGGGATATCCGGATCAGGGGCGATGATAGCGGAGTCTGGCGGCGCAATCAGCATGGCTGATGCGGGGGTAACATTGATATTGATGATTTGATTGGATACGACCTGCGTGATGCGATTGTCTGCGATCACCCACTCTTGCCGCGGTGACTCAATCGGTGGTTGATAACGCACTTGCTGATGCAAAAGGCCATCTGGAGGCGTCGGTTGCTGGCTATGTTGTTTTTGGTGAAGGTATTCAACGATATCACGCCACACCGGCGCCGCACCAGTGATGCCAGACACATCCCACATGGGCGCACCGGAAAAATTACCTACCCAGACCCCCACTGTATAACGGTCAGTATAACCAATCGCCCAGTTATCTCGCATGGCCTTGCTGGTGCCGGTCTTCACCGCTGCCCAGGTGCGGGTCGAGAGCGGGCTGGATAGCCCGAAAGTGATGGTGCGTGCGCCGGGATCCGACAGTATATCTCCGATGATAAAGCTGGCTTGCGGGCTGAACACCTGCCTGGATTCACCTTCTACTGTAGATGTGCTGGCAGGTATAAAACTGACCGCCTGCCATAGACCGCCATTGGCTAATGCGCGATAAGCGTTAGTCAATTGCAGCAGCGTGGTCTCTGCCCCACCGAGTGCCAGGCCAAAGCCGTAATGATCTGCATCACGGGTCAGGCTGCTAAGGCCTAGTTTCCTGAGTTTATCCAGAAAAGGATCAACGCCGACCAGCGTCAGCGTGCGGATCGCGGGTACATTCAACGACGCACCCAATGCCGTGCGCACACTGATGGCGCCCTGGAAATGCCGGTCATAATCTTGCGGGATATACAGCCCGGAAGGGGTGGTCAGGGCCAATGGGGAATCGTCCAGTACCGAACTGGCATTCAGCCATCCCTGGTCCATCGCCAGTGCATACAAAAACGGTTTAAGGGTGGAGCCGGGCTGACGCAAAGCAGCCACGCCATCCACTTCTGACGCGCCGGATAAATCACCGCTGGACCCGACATAGGCGAGCACTTCGCCGCTCAGGTTATCGAGCACCACCACCGCGCCATCTTCCACATTCTGGTCTGCCAGTTGTGCCAGGTGAGTGTGCAGGGTATTGCGCGCAAAACGCTGCACACTGGCATCGATACTGCTCTTCAACTGTTCGCCATTTTTGTTTAATAAATGTCGCGCCAGATGCGGTGCATCGTCCATACCCGCGATTGGAAACGGTCGTGACGGCAACAGTGCTGTGCGCAAGGTCACTTGCATGCAGCTATCCGGCTTGGATTTGTTGCCGGTGAAAAACGACATGGTCTGCAGCGTTGCACAGGCACGCTTCGCCAGCCGGCTGCGGGAGGCTCCCGGCGATTTGATGAGTGATGCCAGGATAGCTGCATCTATGTTATCCAGTCCATTCGGACCTTTAGCCAACAAACCTCTTGCCGCAGCATCTACACCAACAAGCTCACCGCGAAACGTGACGCGATTCAGGTAGGCTTCCAGGATTTGCGGTTTGCTCCAGTGCAATTCCAGCGCCAGCGCATACCGTATCTGGTTGAGCTTAGACAGCCAGCTGTTTTGCGAAGAACCGTCAGCTGGAGCATTTAACAGCTTGGCTAATTGCATGCTGATGGTACTTGCACCCCGGGCACGCGAGCGATGCAGGTTGTCCAGTACGGCTGAACCTGCCGCCATTAAATCTACGCCTGAGTGACTGTAAAACCGTTTATCTTCGGCGACTAATACAGCCTGTTGCAGTGTGGGAGAAATGTCCTGCAAGGGAACCCATGCCAGCATACGGCGTTGTTTATCCAGGCGCAGGCGTTGCAAAACCTGGCCGTCCCTATCCAGCAAAACCGCTTCAGAACTACGGGTAGCAGACCTGGCTTGTTCAAATGATGGCACAGGCGCAAGAAACACCCAGGCACTCGCAACAATCACCAAGATGGTCATTGTTGCGAGCAAGATACGCTTGCGGGTCACTGCAGTTCTTTCCTCAACTGGACTTGATTCCTTTGCCTACATGCTCATTAGAAGCCAGGTTTTACTTCTATGGCAGCGACAGGCAGTTCGGCAAATATCTCCGGCGCATACATGGCCTCTACACGGCTGGCTGGCATGGCAAAGCGGCCAGCGTTGTTCAACCGCACGGTGTATTCGATGCTGAATTTGCCTTTAGGTACATATGAATAATAAGCGCGGAAGCCATCAAATGCGCGTTCTTCAAACGCAGGACGTTGCCAGCCTTGTTTCTTTTCTCCGGCTGCCAACAGGCTGGAATCGCCGCCAAGGCCGCTACCTAAAATAGTCGCTCCCGCCGGTACCGGGTCATTCACCACTACCCAGGTCATATCGGTCTGCGCATCAATTTCCAGTTGCACGCGGTAGGTATCCCCGCGTTGCCACAGACCACCGTTTTTTTGTTCAATTGTAGTCACTGTGCGTTTGAGTTTATAGCCGGAAAATAATGGTTTATCCAGCGGCAATGCGGCTTTGGAAGTCACAAATGCCCATGGTTTGCCATTGCCCAAGTGCTGGATAGACAGTGGTGTGGCATTTTTTGGCCAGGCAAAATGCGTGGCTAATCCGGCGCCCATAGGCGTGCCTTTTACCGGGTCATGATGCCCGGTTTCTTCTGAGGCCGTTTTTGCGCCAGACCAATTGAGTGACTGCGCTTGATCGCCCAGTTTGACTTGCGTGCTGCCAGCTACCGGTGCTTTCTCAAAATGTGCCTGGAAGTAACGCAAAGCGGTCGCGCCCCAGGCATTGGCAACAGTAGTGCTCCAGTGGCCGTTGACCTGGCGCGATAGTGCACCACGCGCCAGACGGCCTATGTCAGCCGCTTCCATCTCCGGGTCTTCTGCTAGCAGGCGCAGTGCACGTACTGCATTCAGGTCGGGCGACACCATTAGCCACCACAGGTAATCCTGTTTCTCGGTAGAGAAATTCATGGTGGTGCCTGAGAATGTCAGCCGCGATTGCAAGACCTGGCGTGCCTGTTTCAGTTTTTCGTCATGTTCGGGAATTTCTGGCAGCTTTTGCAACACGGATAGCCAGTCAATCACGCCCGAGCTTGGCCACAGGTTGGGACTGATTTCCAGTGGTTCCAGCATGGCCGGGCGCGCGCGCTCATACCTGGCCAGTGCATCAATCGCGGCCAGTTTACGCAGCGTTAAATCAGCTGTTTGCAAGCTGCCATAGCGGTGGATACGGCCGGCGACAAAATCTTCCAGGCCTTTCAACATGCGCTCACGCGGACCCTCCGGAATCGTGTAATGCGCTTCATCAGCGATACGCAGCAGGTAGCTGGTCAGCGTATCGTCACCCTGCAACCAGTCGATGGCAAAATACCTGGCGAGGCCATCCTGATCCAAGTGCGCAGGCAGGCTGTTCATCACCTGGTTCCAGCCGCCTTCGCTTTCCAGCGTGACCGCGACAGAAGCGCGTTGCTCCAGGCAAACATAGGGATATTTGCTCATCCATTCGCGTAGTGCGTCCTGGTTGCCAGCCAGTGAGCGCGTCAGCTGGACATCGATACCGCCGCGTCCTGCAATCGCACCGGCCGGTTGCTGGACGGAGAAGGTCAATGGTGCATTCGTTTGCGCTTCTGGGTTTGATGGTTGTCCTGAATTCAATTGCTGCAAGGTTTGCTGGTATACCCGTACCGGATACGCGGCACCGACTTGCTGTGAAATTTTCAGCAGGTCTTGCGCGGGTTTTTGATTGTTACCGGTGACCACTTCCCTGGCACTGATAGCCCAGTTAAGACGAGTTGCATTTAACGGAACAGTCGCCGGGAAAGATAAGGTAGCGCCCAGGCCCTGTTTCAGCGTTACGCGCTGGGTGTGCGGGGTTTTGCTGATGTCATCCGCTACCGCCACATCCAGGGTCAATGGCCGCTCGGCACCATTACGCACAGTGACCATGGCATTGAACTGGTCGCCTTCACGTACAAACGGCGGCAAGCCCGAGAACAGCATCACTTCCTGGCCGCTGCGGATCAGTGTCGATGCCGTACCAAAACGCATCGCCCCGGCGTGGGCAATCGCCGCAATCCGGAATGAGGTTAAAGAGTCATTCAAGGGCACATCCACCACTGCCTGGCCATGCTTATCCAGTTTCAGGCTGGGTTTCCATAACAGCAAGGTATCAAACAACTCACGTGCATTGGCGCCCTGGCCGCCGCCGCCGCCAGGTGCTACGGCTTTTTTGCCAAAATGGCGTTTGCCTATCACCTGTGATTGCGCGGTAGACGTACGTACTTCAATTGGCCGCCGCTCCATCATCGCTTCCAGCACATTCCACGACTGCGGTTTTGCCAGTTGCAGCAGGCCTTCATCCACTGCTGCCAATGCCACTTCAGCATTGGCAGCAGGTTTTCCGGATGGGTCTGTCACCGTCAGTTTCACGCGTGCTTTATCGCGCACATGGTAAGTCTGGCGGTCGGGTTCGACGTTGACTTTCAGGCTATAGGCCTGCCAGCCGACGCGTATTTGTGTCATGCCGAGCTTGAATGCCGGCTTGGTTAAATCCACCAGTGCAGTGGGCCGCGTATCTACCTCAACCGGCATTTTCTTGACCAGCCCGAAGAACATGCCTATGCGGTAAACCATGCGTTTCAGCCATGAAAACTGGCCCGACACTTCGGGGTCTATGCGGCCACGCACCACCATCACCGATACATAGGCGTTCGGGCCGTAATTGCTGGCAATCGGCACCTTGATGAAAGGGGAACTAGCACTGACAGGTACTACGAAAGAGTCGAGGATGCCTTCGCGCTCGACTGTCACCAGGGCAGTCGCTTTGCGGAACGGCATGCGCACTTCAAAGCGTGCCGTTTCACCAGGTTCATAGGCGCGCTTATCCGCCAACAAATCTATGCGGTCACTTTGCGAGGCGTCAAACCAGGCATTGTCGTCTGCCACGTACACTTCATTGCTGGCGATGGCAATATTGCCCTGTTTATCCTGGGCGGTGGCGACAAGTATGATTTCGCCGGATTCCGGCGCCGGGCCATCGCAAACCAGCATGCCGCGTTTATCAGTATTGCCACTGCAAACATTGCCTGCCTGCTTCACTTCAGCGGTTTGCTCATAGGCATAAAACCCGCCCAGCATGCGCTTGCGGTAAGCATAAGTTTTACGCGTATATGCTTCGATATTCACTTTGCGGCCTGCCCAAGGTTTGCCGGCCGCATCCAGCGCCAGTACTTTGAACGCCAGCCGTTCCTTGGTGGCAAAAAAGCCTTCTATTTTCATGCCTAGCGATAATGCCGCAGGCAGGATGATGGCCTGGGTGGCCGCATTCAAAATCTGTCCGTTAGGGTCTGTGTATTCCATCTCCACCTCAAGCGCATGCGATTCCTGCACCCTGGGTAATTTGTCGAACGTGACCCTGGCACCGCCATTGCCATCCAGCGACAGATTGACCGTTTTCGCCGGGTAGCCTTTTACCTGGGTAGATTCATCACCTGCATCGCTTTCACCCCCTTCTTCCATTTCCGGATCATAGGAATAGGGTTGTACAGCCTCTATGCCCTCTTTTGGAATGCGCCCGCCAAAACTGAAATCTTCAAACTGGCTGTATTGCAACGGGTAGCGCACCAGTCGGCTGCGGAATTTGACCGGGGTGCCGGCAGCGGCGCCTCCCGCCAAATAATTCAGCTGGGCATCAATCGCCAGTTGATTGCCGTTAATCAATGGTTGCACAGGCGGTTTCAGCACTGCTTTCATCAGCGGCACCCGGTACTGCTCCACGCGGAACGCGCCCGAGGTGAGCATGAACTGCCCTGCCATTAACGACACAGAGTAAGTACCCAACTTTGCTTCCTTAGGGATTTCCCAGGTCGAGATGCCGGCAGCATTGGGCCATTTCACCGGTACATCGTATTTCTCGCCGCTGCCCTCATGCACGACTGAAATAGTATCTGGCTGGTTGTCTGCAAGATCAAAGCCTTTGCCGGTACGTACGCGGATGAAGTGTTTCATGGACACTTTTTCACCGGCGCGGAACAGCGGCCGGTCAAATACCGTATGTGCGATCAGCGGGGTGCCGGAAGAGCCGCCGCCAAGGTTGAATTGCCAGGGGCTGATGCCATCGTCCCAGGATGAAAACACGAAGGACATATCATCATCCTTGCGCGCTGTTGCCAGCAAACCCGAGCAATGGTTGTAATAGCCGTCAGGCAGCGTTTCTTCAATATGTGCCATCCCCTTGCCATCTGTTTTGCCTTCCCACAAGGTGCGACCTTCACAGGTGGAAACCCGAACTGCAGCATTAGCGACCGGTTGTGCATTATCCAAACGTGTGACCCATACCAGCGAAGATTCACGACCCTGTTTCAGATGCACTGCCATATTGGTCACTAACGCACTGGAAGATACATAGTAGGGCTTTTGCTCGCCATGCAGGGTAGCACCCAAGCGGTCACTGGCGAATTCCACTACATAAAAACCAGGCTTTTTCAGTGGCACACCTATCAACTCAAAGGTTTTATCACCATGGGCGCGCGGCAGTTGCAGTGGGCTGGTGTTAAAACGTGAATCCCTGGCTGACCCCATCAATAGCGGGATTTCGCCTTCGCGTGGGTAACGGTCATGCTCGCGCGAAAACTGTTGATCTAACTTGTTATCGTAAGGGTGGCGGGTGACGCGAAAAAACCATTCGGCCAGCGTGGCGTCATCGTCCAGTGCCAGCCTGCCGACAACGCCTTTACTGGTCGTGGATGCACCAGGTTGCACTTGCACGCCGGTCAATGTTGCCTCCACATTCCGCACGCTGACGGGCAGGGCAGGTTGTGCATGTTGTTCGAGAATACCAAAGCGCGACGGGAATTTGATTAGTGGCGGGTCTTCATCAATATTCAGTTTCAGCGGGAAAGACGCACTGTTCACGGGTGAGCGATCAGCGTCATCCTTGAAGCCATAAGGCAGCGACAGGCTGATGCTGCTTTTTTCGGTAAATGGCCCGCGGAAAGACACCGACTCCAAGGTTTTACCGGTGTCATTCTTGGCAATCACCGGTGCTATTTGCTTGCCATCGGCAGTCTTAAGCAATAACTTACTGGCAACATCGCGTTCTACCGGCGCGCTGAATTGCACCGTAATTGGCAGCACCGGCACGCAGCCCGCTTTCGGGTTGGTGCGCGTGCAATTGACACTGACTTTAAATGCCTCGCGCACGGCAAATTGCAGTGACTGGGCCTGTGAAGTGGCAATGCCTGAGGTTGAGGTGATGCCTTTGTCCCACCATAAAGTCACCTTGCTGCCGGCCGGTAACTTGCGGTCACATTGGGCCACGACCACAGTTGCGTTTTTCAAGCGGTTATCTTTGACTTCAACGATGCCTTGTTTAGCTTTTTTGGTGATGACCAGAAAGAAATTACTGGCACGGCTAGCCTGCTCGGCCAGGATTTTTTCGCGCTGGCTGCCTTCGATAATCCTTAACGGAATACGGTCACCCACGCCATTAATACTGCAAGCGGCGTGCTGTTTCACGGATTCAAGATTGACCGGCGCGTCCAGCCCCAACAGGAATACCTGCTCTTCATCAATGGACTCATTACCTTCGTAAGGATGGGAAAGCTGAATGGCCGGACCGCCGGTGTTGAAGCTGAAAGATTTACGATCAAGCGACACGCCATTCAGGCTTTTGCTGGAGGATTTTGGTGTGAAAGTACACTTCAGTCCCGCGGGCAGGTCATCGTCAAAATCGTAGACCCAGTTACGTGCATCGGCCCAGTGGCCGTTGCCGGGTGCCGGGCAACTGATGTCAAAGGGCGATTCAAGTCTGGGGTCACCAAAGGCCACCATAGGTTCTGAGAAGCGTGCGCTCACTTGGCGTACGGCTTTTATTTCACCTTGTGGCGAGAATGATTGTACCGTGACAGCGGCTGTTGCGGGTGCGGGTTCGGCCCCAGCCTTATTTGAAAGCAATAGTATGCTTAACAATACAATCTTCAACGCGCTCATGAAAATCCTCTTCTATATTTTTATGTCAGGCGGGTTTGCTGAGGTATAGCCCGCTTGGTTTCGCGACATGGTGGAAGTGATGGCGTCACCATGTACTGGATGGTTTAAGTGTAACGAGCTTTGGTGACACTTGCCATATCAAATCATTATTGTTAACAAATCATCATCTGCAGCGGTTCGTCATACCGGCGAAGGCCGGAATCCAGGCAAAATTAATGCTTAGCTTGGTTACGATCGAAGAGCGAGTGCTGCACTTCTTGGTTTGGTTTTAAAAGTATTTCTTTGAGAATTAACCATTTTATTTCGCCTCTAGGCGAGTTACTTTTCTTTGCTTGCCCAAAGAAAATGTAACCAAAAGAAAGGGTACCCTAGCTTCCGTTTTTTCCCTCCGTTGCTCGTCCTAGGACTGTCGTCCGTAACCGGACTCTATGTGGGCATCCAGCGAAACTCGCCCTAGCGGCTTGCAAAGAACGCAAGCCACCGCGGAACTCGAACAGACGCTGGTCGAAAACTCCCACGCTGACTGCGCTACTCGGCGCGTCAGATAGGGCCCGGGAAAGGCACACGCTTTCACTTGAGTGTAATTCTTTAGATACCGCATCACGCTCTATCATTGTGGAAAACCAGTCACGAATTTATTGAGTTTTTATCTTGATCTGTAGAGACAACAGTTAGCACCCACCATCTTTGATGTATCACTAAAGTCTCATCGTAGTGTTTTTAAATGGGCCCTATCTGACGCGCCGAGTAGCGCAGTCAAAATAAGATACAAGGGAGCGACTATCTGAATCCCGCAGTAGCTCACGTTTTGTGTGAGCTACTAGGTTGAGTTTCGTGACCGCTTGGCCTAAGTCCGGCCAAGCAACGGACGAAAGTCCTAGGTCGAGCAACGCAGGAAACAAGCGGAAGCTAGGGTGTCTTTGCCTTCTTTCTTATGGACAAGCATAAGAAAGAGGGTCGCCTAGAGGCGAAAAGCAGTGTGTAACTATTGAAAGAAATACCGATCAGATTTCTAGCAAGTGCTGCAATTTACTGCAATCAACCTAACATTAAATGGGTCTTGATTTACTAGTGCAGGGCGCGTTTAATTCTGCATAAGCCAGCCACAAATGCAAAAAGCTTCCTGTGTAAACTCCTATTGCATCCTTGTCTGATACGCCAACTGAATGAAATCTAAAATCTTAAATTTAACTGTAATATCTATCCTGTGTCATTGTGCCAACAGCAGTTTTTCAAAATCGAAACAGTATGAGCAATGAATTCTATTTCAACCTGATTCTCTTCTTTCTAGTCGCCATTATCGGTCTCGAACTGGTGGCAAAAAAGTTACGTCTACCACCCGCCGTAGCTCAACTAGTCGGCGGCGCCGTCATTGCCTTTTTGCCTGGCTTGCCTGCGTTCGAGATTGATCCTGCCCTGGTGCTGGTAGTCTTTCTACCGCCATTGCTAATGGAGGGTGCCTATTTCACGGTCTGGCATGAATTCCGTCGTCACCTCACGGGCATCCTGTTACTCGCCATAGGGGCGGTGCTATTCACTACGCTCGTTGTTGGCCTCGCCTTGCATGCATTAAACCCTGGCCTGCCATGGGCCGCATGTTTTGCCCTTGGGGCGATTGTGTCCCCACCGGATGCGATTGCTGCCAAAGCCGTGTTACAACGGGTTGCGTTGCCTCGCAAATTACTGGTTTTGCTTGAAGGCGAAAGCCTGCTCAATGATGCCACTGGCCTGGTGCTATACAAGTTTTCCATCGCCGTCATACTGACTGGTGTGTTTTCCATGCAAAGTGCCTTGGTTGAATTTGTATGGCTGAGTGTAGGCGGTGTGGTGCTGGGGGCGGCGTTTGGTTACCTGGTCTACAAACTGCTGCGTTACCTGGAAGATACTTCACTCATGATTTTGGCTTCAGCGTTGCCTGGCTGGATCTGTTACGTGGTTGGCGAATACCTTGATGTTTCCGGCGTGATTGCCACTGTGACTTACGGCATGATACTGGGCTGGTATCAGCATGAAATCATGACCGCGACCGCCCGCAGGCGCGGTAGTGCTTTCTGGGAGATTATGATTTTCATTTTGGAATCGCTGGTGTTTATCCTGATTGGACTCTCCCTGCGCGGGGTGTGGGAGCGCATTGAGCATGCCGAGAAGTCTTGGGGTGCTTACAGTATTGAGGTATTGCTGGTGTTGGCTGCGGTCATCCTGTCGCGGTTCGTCTGGATCTTTGCCGTGGATGGCCTTGCCAGGTTATTTAAACAGCAATCGCACAAGCCGCATATGCAGGCCAACTGGCGCGAATCTTTTGTCAAAAGCTGGGCAGGCATGCGGGGTGTGGTGACGCTGGCGGCCGCGTTGGCAGTACCCGCGCAAGTTCCCGGCCGCGACCTGATGCTGCTTTCTGCATTCGCCGTTATTTTAGTGACAGTGCTTTTTCAGGGTACCACCATAGGCTGGCTGATTCGCGTGCTGAATATTAAACATACGGCCAATGAGCATGTCTATTTAAACGAGCCGCAAACCTGGGCCAAGCTTGAAGCGGTGCAATTTGCGGTGGTGAAAGCGCTGGCACACGATGAATCCGGAAAAGTAATTCATCCACGCTTGCTGGAACAATATGGTTACCGGGCCAATTTATCGCATACCTTGAAAGACTCGTATGCGCTACCTGAAGATGTGCGTAAAGCGCATTTTAATGTGGTGTTGGCGGCAGTGGCGGCAGGGCGGGAAGAGTTGCTCAAGTTGCATCGCTCAGGCCAGATTCATGATGAACTGCTGCATTTGATGGAGCGTGACCTGGATATCCAGGAAATCGCAGCCTTGCATACCCGTGGCTAAGTTTGGAGCAATCAGGCGTGAATCCACATTTTTTGTGGATAACTTTTAAGGTGGGCTGTGGGTGGAAGCTGTAAACTACTGATTGCACAAGGTAATTCAGCTGTGCTTAAAATAAGGGCGTTATTCAGTACTTGCCATAAACTTCTTCAGCAGGTGTTGTGTATTGTCGTCAAGCAAAACCCGGCGTAGCATAGAGTGAACATAACGTTAGGAGGCGGCGATGAAAAAGATTTTTTATATTGATTATCCGCAAGAGCATTTTGAAGGTCAGGCACACCGTTATCGCTGCGCATTTTGCAAACAGGAGACCACCAAAATCAACGGTCGCCTTGAAGGCCATTTGCCAGATTGCGAATATCGCGTGTTGCTGGAGAAAGCCGGTTTTGAATGCAACACCAGTAAATTCAGGCCTAATCTGGATACCACGGACGAAGAAGATTAGTGCTGGCTTTCCGCATTACAGCCAATAACAACAATACTTATTACTGAGGTCCGCACCATGACCACATTCACCCCCTGGCAATCGCTGATCGGCGGTTTGCTGATCGGTTTTTCCACCCTGTCATTAATCCGCTGGCTGGGTAAAGTCGCCGGCATCAGCAGTATTGTCGGGCAACTCTGGTCAAGCAAGCCCGATGACCGTGGCTGGCGGCTGGCATTTGTGATTGGCCTGCTGGTTTCCCCGTTACTCTACCAACTATTCTCGCCACTACCAGCCATGCAGATTGAAGCTGGCTTGCCTTTACTGATCGTGTCCGGCCTGCTGGTGGGATTCGGCACGCGCCTGGGTTCCGGTTGCACCAGCGGTCATGGCGTGTGCGGCTTGTCTCGATTGTCTTTGCGATCACTGGTCGCCACGCTCACATTTATGCTGGTGGCTATTGTTGTAGTGTGGGTCACCCGCCACTTGTTAAATTCGTAAGGAAACCTGCATGGCGAACTTGATAGCATTAATAGCAGGACTGGTGTTTGGCTTAGGTCTGATCATAGGCGGCATGACCAACCCGGCTAAAGTATTGGGCTTCCTGGATGTTGCCGGTGACTGGGATCCTTCACTGGCGTTTGTCATGATAGGCGCGATTGCCGTTGGCTTCTTTGCATTTCGCGACGCCAAACAGCGAAAGTGGAGCGAGCTGGGGGTTTCTATCGATTTGCCTGAGCGTACTAATATTGATCAACCTTTAGTGATAGGCGCAGTGTTATTTGGTATTGGCTGGGGCCTGGCCGGTTTTTGCCCCGGTCCCGCAGTGGCCGCAATGCTGATCGGCGGTAGTCAGGTCTGGATCTTTGTCGCGAGTATGCTGGCGGGGATGGGGCTGTATACACTGGCGACTAAATTGAAGTGGTTATAAAGCAAAAAATTCAAAGCGTTATTTCACATTAGATTAAGTATTCATCTGTGACCCAAATAGCATCGGCGTGATAGCTAAAGTGCTAAAACCGCATCGTACTTGATGCCTTTATTCCAGAATAAGCGCACTTTTTTAACACTTTTAAATTTCCAGTAAGTCATCGCTAAACTATTCATACATACACTCATGTATGTTAGGATGTTTTTGACAAGGATGAGACCCCACCGCAGGGTTTCGCGCACCAGCCGCATTTCTGTGGCTTTAGTCAGATACCAAGGAACCTTACCTCATGAAACTCAATATCAATGGCAAAGAAACAGAATTAAAAGTCAGCGATGATATGCCTATCTTGTGGGCTATTCGCGATGTCGCCGGGCTGACCGGCACCAAATTTGGTTGCGGTATGGCAATGTGTGGGGCCTGTACTGTACACCTGGATGGGCAGGCTATCCGGTCATGTGTGACCCCGGTGAGCGCTGCTGTTGGCAAAAAGATCACTACCATTGAAGCCATGCAGGAAGATAAAGTGGGCAAGGCGGTACAGACCGCCTGGCAGAAAATTGATGTGGTGCAATGTGGATATTGCCAGTCCGGCCAGATCATGTCCGCTACTTCATTGCTCAGGCAAAACCCGAAACCCAATGATGCCGATATTGATGCCGCCATGAGCGGCAATATCTGCCGTTGCGGTACTTATCAACGTATCCGTGCAGCGATTCACGAAGCTGCCGAAAAACTGGCTTAAGGAGAGAACACATGAACGATATGATTAATCTCTCCCGCCGTGGGTTTATCAAAAATACCGCCCTGGTCGCGGGTGGCCTGGTGGTGGCTTTCAGCATTCCGCAAGCGAAACGTTTTATGGGTGTGGCCAATGCCGCCGAGGCGCTGACATTGCCGGCGCCAAATGCCTTTTTGCGTATAGGCAAGGACGATAGTATTACCGTCATGCTTGCACACAGTGAAATGGGACAGGGCATCTGGACCACATTGCCTATGCTGATCGCCGATGAACTCGACGCTGACTGGAGCAAAATCAAGGTTGAGCATGCACCAGCTGCGCCTTCTTATGTGCATACCGCGTATGGCATACAGATTACCGGGGGATCTTCTACCACCTGGTCAGAGTTTGAGCGTTACCGCCAGGCAGGCGCGCTAACCCGCGCATTGTTGCTGCAAGCAGCAGCCAAACAATGGAAGGTACCGGTTGAAGGTTTGCGCACTGAAAATGGCTATGTTATCAATGGCACGCAGAAATTAAGCTATGGTCAATTGGTAGAAACTGCCAGCCAGCTGGAAACACCGAAAAATGTCACACTGAAAAAGCCGGAGCAATGGAAATATATTGGCAAACCGACCAAGCGTCTGGATAGTGCCGACAAAATTAACGGCACCGCCAAGTTCGGCCAGGATGTGCAGTTTGATGGTTTGAAAATCGCCATGGTCGCGCGTGCGCCAGTGTTTGGCACCAAACTCAAATCTTATGATGACAGTGCTACCCGCAAAATCCCTGGCGTCATTAAAGTGGTACAAGTGCCGACTGGCGCTGCAGTGATTGCCGAAAACTACTGGGCTGCCAAACAGGGCCGTGAAGCACTGAAACTGGTGTGGGATGAAGCGGCGCACGAACGGCCGGATACTGCACAATTGCTCAAGCAATATCAGGCATTGGCACAGAAGCCTGGCACACAGGCGGCCAAGGCCGGGGATATTGCCAGTGCCAGCAAAAAGGCTACGCAAACCGTGAGCGCCGAATACGTGCTGCCGTTCCTTTCGCATGCGCCTATGGAGCCACTCAATTGTGCAGTGAAAATCTCAGGGGATGGTTGCGAAATCTGGACCGGTACGCAGATGCAAACCACTGACCAGGCCTCAGCAGCCAAAATCCTGGGCCTGAAACCTGAACAGGTGAAAATCCACACGCAATTCCTCGGTGGCGGCTTTGGCCGTCGGGCCAATCCGCGTGCAGACTTTGTTTCTGAAGCAGTGGAAGTTGCCAAGGCAGCGAATATGCCGGTGAAAACCGTTTGGAGCCGTGAAGATGATATCAAGGGTGGTTTTTACCGCCCGATGTTCCTGCACCGCGCCAGTATTGCGCTGGATAAACAGGGCAAGCCATTGGCATGGCAGCACACACTGGTGGGCCAATCCATTATCAAAGGCACCCCGTTTGAGGGTGTCATGATCAAGGATGGTATTGATGCGACTTCGGTAGAAGGCATTGCCGATTCTCCTTATGTGAAAGGCACTGCAAATCACCAGGTGCACCTGCATTCCGTACAAAGTGATATCCCGGTATTGTGGTGGCGCTCGGTCGGCCATAGCCATTCCGGTTTCGTGATGGAAAGCCTGATCGACGAGCTGGCGCACGCGGCTAAACAGGATCCGCTTGCCTACCGTCGCCAGTTATTGAAAGATCATCCGCGTCACCTGGCGGCCCTCAATCTGGCAGCAGATAAGGCCAGCTGGGGCAAGCCATTACCTGCCGGCGTGTTCCGCGGTATCGCTGTGCACGAATCCTTCGGCAGCTATGTCGCACAAGTAGCGGAAGTCTCCGTTAAAGAAGGCGAAGTCAAAGTACATCGCGTCGTAGTGGCTATCGATTGTGGCTTGGCAGTCAATCCTGATGGTGTGCAAGCACAGATGGAATCGTCAGTTGCCTATGCGCTGGGCGCTGCCTTGACCAGCGAAATCAGTTTCAAGGACGGCAATGTGGCGCAATCCAACTTCCATGATTATCAGGTATTGCGCATGAAAGATATGCCCAGAGTAGAAGTGCATATCGTGAAAAGTAACGAGAAAATGGGGGGCGTAGGCGAGCCTGGCGTGCCACCACTGGCGCCTGCGGTGGCTAATGCCGTGTTTGCAGCGACCGGCAAACGCATACGCCGCCTGCCAATTGGGGATCAGTTAGCATAATGCAATCTTCTGATCAGGAAGTGCTGCAACGCGCCAGAGACTGGTTGCAACAGGGATATCGTGCGCATTTGTTCACTGTGATTCAAACCTGGGGGTCTGCCCCCAGGTTGCCAGGCGCTATCCTGGTAGTGCGTCAAGACGGCCATCTGGTCGGTTCGGTGTCCGGCGGTTGTATCGAAGATGATTTAGCCGATAAGGCCAAGCATCAAGAGCTACCTGTACAGCCAGCGATCATGGAATACGGCGTTAATCAGGCCGAGGCGCAACGGTTCGGTATTCCCTGTGGCGGCCAGATCAAGATTTTTTCTGAACCTCTTAATGATGCCTCACAATTAACGCCTATGCTGGAAAGCCTGGCGCAACGGCGATTGCTCAAACGCTCTGTCCATTTGCCAACCGGTGAAATCCGTCACGCATACGTATTGCCTGAAGGGCAACCACGCCTGGAAAATGATTGGTTCCATAGCTATTTTGGCCCGCAATGGCGCTTACTGATTATTGGCGCAAACCAGCTTGGCTCGGTACTGGCCGCCATGGCACAGGCGCTGGATTTTCACGTCATGATCTGTGATCCGCGTGAAGAAATGCGCGACGAATGGCATGTAGAAGGCGCTGACTGGTTGCCGGGTATGCCGGATGATGTGGTGCTGGAAATCTCCCCAGACCCGCATACCGCGATTGTTGCTGTAACGCATGACCCGAAACTGGACGATATGGCGTTATTGGAGGCACTCAAATCTGAAGCATTTTATATTGGTGCTTTGGGCTCGTTAAAAAACCAGGAAAAACGTAAACAGCGTCTGCGTACGTTTGATTTAAGTGAGCAGGAAGTCAACCGTCTGCACGGTCCGGTTGGTCTGCGTATTGGCAGTCGTACACCTGCTGAAATCGCGGTATCTATTTTGGCCGAGTTGATTCAGGAACGCTCGCAGGTACAGCAGGCAGGTATTCAGGCTGTAGATATTAGTCGCGCGGTTGCCTGAATTCAGTCGCTTGAAGGTTTATCATTCAAGCCTGACCAGGCAGATCAGCCAGGGTATCTATGTCGCGCAAAATGCCTTCATCGTCACAAGCCAGTAACACTATCTCATTTTGATGGGCACGCAGAATTTCTCGTGCGCCCTGATCGCCTTGAATCGCCAGCAATTCATTCTTAAACCTCGGCGAGAAACCTACCGGATGTCCTGCTTTACCATTGAAAACGGGCTGCACAATGGCGGCTGTCGCTAATAGATTCGCAATTTTTGTGATGGTGTGTGGCTGGATAAAAGGCATATCGGCCAGTGCGATGACAAAGCCCGAGGCCTGAGTGAATTTGGAGTCTGCGCTGAGTATCCCAAGTTTAAGATTATCAGCCATTTCTGCATTTTGATGCTTGCTCGGTGCTACATGATAACCAAGTGCCGCCAACATGCTTTGCAAAGCCAGATTTTCCTCGCGCACTACTGCAACCGAATGCGGTAACGCTTGCAGCAGCGCCTGTGCAGAAGCTTCAGCCACTGTTAGTCCGTTATTGAGTTTATGCAGTAATTTATCGTGCTCACCAAACCGGCGCGAAAAACCAGCGGCCAGCAAAATGCCCACCATGCCGGAATGAGCGGCAGCTTCAGTCGTATCTTTCTTATCCATTATTAAACCTTACCATTGTTGGCCATGGGATGGGAGCCACTAGATAAGAATGCTGTTTTACATGGCGTAAGAATGAAAGTGCTTGTTAATTGGTTTGCTTGAGCTTTGTGATTTGCTGTGCAATCAGCTCACCCTGCGCCTGGTCCAGTGACGAGACAGCAGGTTGCAATAACTCCAGCGCGTTGAGGTTTTTCTGCACAAAGGCAATTCGCGACAATGCCAGCATGGCATCCAGGTCGCGCGCATTGATGGCATAGGCTTTTTTGAAATCTTTTTCGGCTTGTGCCAGCTCCAATAACCCTTCTTCAGCCAGTCCTAAAAAATACCAGGCATCTGCCGATTCCGGTTCTTTTATGGTCCACTGGCTGGCAATGGTTTTTAAGTTTGCCCATTCCTCATTCTGGTAAGGAATCACCACTTGCATGAAAAAAGGCCTTTCTGCCATAGGCAATGCCCAGAAAGGTACTTCCATCGTTTTCAATGACATTACATCCGGCGTTTCCATCAACTCTTTAATCCACTCTACCGGTAAGCTATAGAAAAAGGCGTGATGACCAGGGCTTTTGAACGTGGTCAGGCCGATTAAATTGAAATTCTGGTCAAACAGGGCACCACCGCTGGAGCCCATCGCAAAAGAGGCACTCGAACGCACAATCTGGCTGCCATCATAAGGGTAAATACCTTTGATCGTCCCGTAAGAAGGTTGCGGCACCGGCGAACCAGCGGGGAAACTTAAGGTAAATACTTCTTCTTCATATTTAAGCGTTTTGCTCTCGCGCATTGGCACCGGTTTGAAAGGGAGCGGAGTAAATTTGAGCAGACATAAATCACGACGCCAATTGGCTTTCAATCCGGTCGGCTGATAACCATCCCGAAATTTGGCGATATTGGCACCATTGCTATTGGCAATCACATGGCAATTGGTGGCGACATATTCAGGGCTTACCACCACACCTGAACCACGGCCATTAGACCCACCCGGCATATCGGTAGTGACCATCACGATGGAGTGTCCTAACTCCAGTGTATCCACTATATCCGGCTGGGCTTGCGCACCGTTAATATTCAAGCCGATAGTCAAACAAAAAAGCGCCATGATTGGTTTCATGCAAGTCCCCGTTATCCGATGAATGCTACCTGTAAGTGTTGCTATGACTACTTTATTTAGTAAACGTTTTGCTGGTGCGTATTAAATTGTGAATTCTCAGTGCAGTGTAAGGGAATTCTTACAGGCAAATCGGACTTATCCTTCTTAAGACTACAACTATGCCCCTCTACCATTTCACTTCAAGTAATAAATAAGAGTTATTCAAGATGCACAATTCAAAATCCTATATGGTTCCGAAGATGATTTTTGCCAACGTTCTGGCCGTGATCATGATGACGTTTGAAGGCCACGCACCGGCAGAAATAAATGAAAAACCGCAAAAAGTGATTGGCGATCAACCTAGCCGTACCGGTAGTGTACAAGCCGATGGCTTGATGAAGGTTGCCGATACCAGCCAAAATGAGGCCATCGAGACTCAGGTTGAAAAAAAACCTGCAGTGGCCAAAAAACGTATGCACAATACCCGTCACGCAAACGCAAAAACACCTCGCATACAGTTGGTGAAGGCAAAATCAGCGCCGGTTGATTGTTGCTTCCGCGGATATCGTAGCTAGCAAAAGTGAATTAAATTGATCCTCCAAAAGCCTCCTTGTGAGGCTTTTTTCTTGTCAGTGTTTGTTATAAAAGCTTTTGAAAGTCATTCTTCTTGCGGCTAACTGTCAGAGGCAATACACTGGCAAAAAATCCATAAAGAAAACACCATGTTCAAATCCTTTTTCCCTGATTCCCGCTGGTTCTGGCCTTCTGTCATTTTATGGTCAGTGATTTGCTGCGGAGTATGGTTCGAGTTTTCCACCGCGATTGGCACCGCTGTTGGCCTGGATATGACTGAAAAAGAGCCAATCATTGGCCTTGGGCATTTTGTCACCGATTCTTTCAAGCTCTTTTATATCTTTTACGCGCTTAGTGTCACCATATTTGCTTTACTCTGGTTTACGCTGAAACCTAGCCGCTGGCAATGGTGGTCGATAGTCGGTTCTGCGTTTATTCTGTTTTCAACATACTATTCAGTACAGGTGACTGTTGCAATTAATAATTGGCGAAGACCATTTTTTGATCTTGTTCAAAAAGCACTTTCTGGACAGGCGAAAGTTCCAGCAAGTGAGCTTTACCTGTTAATGTTGAAATTCGCAGAAATCGCTTTCGTTGCAATTTTTATTTATGTGATCACGCGCTTTGTGGTCAGTCACTACATTTTTCGCTGGCGAACAGCTATGAATGACTTTTACACAGCTCATTGGTCCCAAGTACGCGAGATTGAGGGAGCTTCTCAACGCGTTCAAGAGGATACTATGCGATTTGCAACAACGATGGAGACTTTAGGCGTCTCATTTGTAGATGCGATAATGACCCTCTTTGCATTTCTCCCCATTTTGTGGAGTCTTTCAAAGTACGTTACAGAACTGCCATTAGTAGGTGTTATACCTTATCCTTTATTCATGGCGGCGGTTGCATGGTCTTTGTTTGGTACTTTTTTATTAGCATTAGTTGGAATCAAATTGCCCGGTCTTGAATTTAAAAATCAAAGAGTGGAGGCCGCATACCGCAAAGAGCTGGTTTATGGTGAAGATGATGAGCAACGTGCCCAACCAATGACACTGAAAGAATTGTTTTCTGACGTGAGAAATAACTATTTTAGATTGTACTTTCACTATATGTATTTTAACGTTGCAAGAATGTTATATATTCAAGCAGATAATATCTTTGTTTTTCTTATTTTAGTTCCTACAATTGCTGTCGGAAAAATTACTTTTGGCATAATGCAGCAGATACTTAACGCATTCAACCAGGTAAGCAGTTCGTTCCAGTATCTGGTGAATTCATGGACAACCATTGTTGAGTTGCTATCTATTTATAAACGTTTGACCGCATTTGAGGCAGCCATTAAAAACGAAGCTCTGCCAGAGATAGAATTAGAACAAACAACGGCTTAGTTCGTAATATTAAAGGCTAGCTAGCATTGCTTAGTCGTTCTGATGGCAATAACAAAACTAAATCTAAATCTCTCTTTCATGCAAAGGTTAAAGTTTTGAAATGGCTGACTAGTTAGGTAATAGGTTTTATAGAGCATGCTCTATGAACCCCTATACCTCTGCCAGAATAACGAAAGGTGTTTAGATCCTTTGACAGTCTGCCCTGTATTTTGACTAAGTAAGCTTTACAAACGCACACTGAAAGTGGTGCGAAACTCGCGTGATGGCAGCGATACAAAATAATAGCCAGTTTTACCTGGCCACTCTCTGCATATGATCAAACTTCGGCTGTTGCTCCCGCATAAACTCTGTCAAAGCCTCTTCCGATAACGGTCGGCTGTAATAATAACCTTGCCCGACATCGCAGCCGCTATGTAGCAGAAACCGGTGCTGGTATTCTGTTTCTATCCCTTCTGCGGTGACCGATTTATGCAAGCTTTTACCTAGGTTAATCAGCGCCAGCAGAATATTGCCGTTGGTCACGCTTTGCTCAAGGTCTTGCACAAAAGCTTTGTCGATTTTCAGTTCATCAATCGGATAGTTTTTGAGGTATGCCATGTTGGAATAGCCAATGCCAAAATCATCAATCGCGATACATACACCCAATCGTTTTAACTGCTCAAGCGTACGCGTAAACATGGCTTCATCTTTGAATCTTGCATTTTCTGTGACTTCAAGCGTCAATAAGTGTGGCGGTACCCTTTCCTGACGTAACACTCTTTGCACAGTTTCGACCAGGTTACCACGCAAGAACTGTATCGGAGATACATTCACTGCGATAGGGACCAGGTAGCCCCATTCAGTCTGCATGGATTTAATTTTCTGGCAGGCGGTTTGCAGCACCCATTCACCAATCGCAAAAATGTGCCCGGTTTCTTCCGCTACCGGGATGAATTCGTCTGGCGGGATCAATCCCTTTTCAGGATGCTGCCAGCGGATTAACGCTTCCAGGGCACTGATATTGCCATGCTGCATATTGAGTTGTGGCTGGTAATACAGCATCAGTTCACCGCGCTGCAAAGCATGGCCGAGACCATATTCAATTTCGTTGCGTTCACCAAGCTGTTGCGCCAGGGTGCCGCTGAACATCTGCACTTTATTTTTGCCGGCATTTTTGGCGCTGTAGAGTGCCGAGTCTGCGCAACTGAGCAGGGTGTCGATATCTTTGGCATGGTCGGGGTAAATACTGACGCCGACACTGCATGTCATGTTAAACACGTAGTCGCCAATTTCAATTGGCAGCGAGATCGCTTCCATGACACGGGCCAGTAATGGCTCGGCATCTTCGCCATCACGTAAACCGGGGTAAAGCATGACAAATTCATCACCACCAAAACGCACGATCGCGTCGCTGGGACGCGTGCTCTGTATCAGCCGTTGCGCAACATTTTCCAGCATTTTATCGCCGGCGCGATGTCCGAGGGTGTCGTTAATCAGCTTGAAGTGGTCGAGGTCAATAAATGCAATCGCGATTTTGCGTTGCATTTTATCGGCTTCGGCAATCAGGCTGGCGAGTTTGCCGCTGAAGGCATGGCGATTGAGCAAGCCAGTCAATTTGTCGGTGACGGCTAACTGGTGAATTTGCTGTTCATGGTTTCTGCGGTCAGTAATGTCTTCTACTGTACCTTCGTAATACAGGATATTGCCAACGGTGTCATACACCGCGTGTGCATTCTCTGAGATCCAGATCGCTTCGCCGTTGTGCCGGTAAACCTCGGATTCAAAGTTTTGCACGCGGCCATAAGTGCTGATGGCCTGAGTGAATTCACTACGGCGGCTTTCAGCAACATAAAGCTGGGTACTGATATTGTTGAGGTCGCTGATCAGGTCGGCGGCAGATGCGTATCCATACAGGTTGGCCAATGCCTGGTTGGCATTCAGGTAAGTGCCGGATTCTGTAGTCTGGAACATGCCCAATGTTGAATTATCAAACATGGAGCGGTATTTTTGCTCGGTGCTGAATAGCGCCTGTTCAATCCTTTTGCGACTGCTGATATCCTGGATAATGCCTTCTAGCGCGACCGGCTCGCCATCCTCGTCAAACACACCGCTACCGCGTTCAGCCACCCAGACGAAGTCGCCGCTGGCCCGCACAATACGATACTCCAGTTGAAATCGTTCGCGTTTTTCCAGGGCTTCGGCGATGGTGATCCGCACCCTGTCACGATCATCAGGATGCGTCATGCTTTCATAAGAAATATCCTTATTGAGCAATAACTGAGGCGGTGTATAGCCAGTCAGCGTCTCGCAGCCTTTGCTGACATAGATCATGGTCCAGCTGTCGTCATACAGGCAACGGTAAATCATGCCATCCAGGTTATCCAGCAGCGTATCCAGCAGCCTTTGCTGTTGCGCAGTGAGCAAGGAGTCCATGATGTCGTTTTGCATAATGCCGAGTATGGTTTGGCTGTTCATCAGACAAACACCTGTTCTTCCTGCCTGAGGCTGCGTACGGTGAGCGCCTTGTCCCATAAACTTTGCGGGGAGACCAAAGTCAGCATGCTGTTCTGAGCAATGTTGGCAATCGCGATGCCCGGGTTATGGCTGACGCCTTTAAACAGCGAGGTCAGTGGCTGAATCTGGTTGGGCGAGAGATATGGGATTTCCCCCAGAGCCGAAACGAATACGCCAAATTTCAGCGAAGAGGTTTTATCTTCTATCACGATAATTTGGCGGTACTCGGTAGAGTAATGCGGGTGGCCAAGCATGCGCGCGAGGTCAATGACTGGGATTACCTCGTCACCGTAAGCATGCATGCCGGCAATAAACGGTGCCGCCTCCGGTAGCGTGCGTAACTGGCCTTCGTCAATCGCCTCACGTACAAAACTGGTTTCAATGCCCATCCAGGTGTCGGCCACGTAGAAAGTGGCGTATTCCTGAGATTCTTTGCCGGACTGCAAGAACAGGTTGGGATTAAATTTGTTATGGATCACTTCCGATTCCGCGCGTATGCGTTGATTAATCTCATCCACTTTACCCAGTGGTGTAAAAATCAGCGCAATTACCTTGTTGCGATAGTTATCCTTTGCGCCTTTATATTCGCGATAACCATAAGAGGCATGCGCACCAACGGCATAATAGGTATTGTGGTAAATGGCGATATCAAACAATTGCTCGCCTTCTTTCAGTTTGTCTATGGCAGGCATGAGTTCGAAATTATCACCAACCATAATTTCCTGATAGGTGCTGGAAATTACGCTGAGCTGGTCACTCACAAACACGGTAAAACTTCCTGCAACCGGCGCATCATCACTATCGCGCGGCACCACATCTTTCAACATGGCCTGGAATTGTGGTGTGCTATCAAACACAATCGCTATGCCACCAACAATGCTGTTGTTATCCAGATGCCGGATCGGTGCGGCATAAATGTAAGTAAACTGGTCGTTGTATAAAGACGTTTTTTCAAAGGCGGAAACCACATAATCCTGCGTCGACAGGCAGCTACGCGTTCGGCCCACCCATTCATCTTGCAACTGCGTGCCAAGCAGATGCTCATAGTGGCGATTTGAAACAGCCATGACCTCGCCCTGGCGGTCAAACACAATCAGGTTATCATACACGGTATATAGGCTATTGATATAGCGCAGGGTGTCGGAGATCTTGCGCTGATCATCCTTGGTCAACTGGCTTTGGCCTAGCAACTCCCTGAAACTGTGAGTCAGTGCCCACCAGCGGACATCGTTGGCGCGCTCATACAGGTTGCGGTCCATGATATCCACCGCCATTTGTGCGCAAAAACTGGAGTTTTCCAGCATTACTGAGACCACGGTCTGGTATAGCTCAGAGACCATCTGCTCAATAATCTGCTGCGTTTTGTGACCGGTATTGCTGATCTCGCACAGCAGGGTTTTGGAGAAGTTTTTCTGCTGGGTATCCACATAGTTGCTTTGCCAGATATTGCCGTTCCACACCGACTGGTTAAGTTTGCTCTGGATACTGGCTGCCTGTTTCGGAATATTCAGCAAGCTGTCCGAGAAAATCAGCGGGCTGCGCATCACCTTGCGCAGGGTTTCGCCATCTATATGCGCCACCATTTCATGCATACTATGGCGGAAGGCATACTCAAGCGGAATCATGGCCTGGCCTAACCAGCCTGGCCCCAAGTAGCCTTGGTAGCCTTCTGAATGTTTGGTCACGCACAAATATTCACGGCCGGAGAAGCGGCTGATAAACCAGTCCTGGTCTGGCTCGGCACAGATTTTTGCACCCAGTGGAATCTGGTAAACATCGCTGGAGGCAATCACATTGCGCTCTTCATCCAGCAAGATGCCTATGGTCCAGTCATGTTCGGGAATCAGGTTGTGGAAAATCGTATCCAGTTCATTCACAAACTTGAAGCTCAGGCATAACACTCCCAGGGATCTTTTGTCATCCTTGCTACGCACTTCGTGTGCATAAACAAGTGATTTGTACGTGCTGCCGTTAATCACCGTTTCGTAAAAACGCTCGATGTACGGCTCTGAAGATTGCTGAGCCAGCGCCACGATAGGGTGGAAATGATCAAGTATGGTCTGGCTGGCATCCAGCTGGTGGATTAGTTGCCCCTGGCTGTCGAACAGCACGATATTCTCGTATACGGTGTATTTTTTCTGGTATTCCTCAAAGCGGAAGCAAATTGCATCGTGTTCCTCATCGGTCATTGTGCCTTGCATATAGTGCGATAAATAATCTCGCACATCATCATCAGTTGCAAAAAAACCAATGTCCGCCGTACGCTCAAACAGGTTGCGTACCAGCAGATTGATAATTTCAAACGCTTTGGAAGATAGCTGTGCCGCTGTTTTGCGTAAGGTCTCCTGTGATAAATGCTGCAGTACATCGTTAGAAATCGTATTAAACGCACTGCGGGTATGCTCCATTTCAGACCCGGTGCCGGAAAGCTGGGCCATTAATGCCAGACTGTCCCAGGCGTGTTGAAGCTGGTAAATTCGTGAGCGAAAATCATTAACTTGTTTGAAATGGCTGGTGAGATCATCGGTAAGGGGCTGCTTGTACATGAAACACTTTCAAAAAACATCGAATATCCGATGCTTCTACAGCAAGAACGGGACCTGAAACCGCGATGAAATTGAGCGAATAAGCAGTCAAAACGGCCGTTTTTCTTTGCTTCAGCTCTGAAAATACGGGATTTTTCACATATTTAGTATTCGATAAAGCCTACAATTGACCTTTATTACGGTTTTCCAAGCGTGGTTGCACTTTCATGGGGCGATAACTCCCCTTATTGGTGCAGAAATATAGCAATAAATGTAAAAATTCGTAGGGAAAGTTTATCTCCAGATATGGGCATAAGAACTGCTTATCGGAGAAGGAGGAACCCTCTATTTTTGAAAGGAAAAATAAACTTCATGATTGGCAGCGCATTTGAGATTCATAATGTCTCTGGAGCCATCCGCGATGCAGTAGCACCGGTGTTTTTGCTTACTGGTATTGGCTCTATCCTGGGTGTACTGATCGGCAGGCTGGGACGCTCGATTGATCGTGCAAGATTTCTGACCGATGCACCAGAAGAAAAACGAGAACGCTTTAAGGATGAATTGAAGATTATCGTACGAAGGACCAAATGGCTGCGCCGGGCGATAGGCTTGGCGACCTTTGCCGCGCTGTGTATTTGCGTTTCGATTGCCAGCATGTTTCTGTCAGTGGAGACCGGCGTGCGCCTGTCACATCTGGTGATGATTTCTTTTATTGTCTCGATGGCTTCGCTGATATTGTCTTTGCTATGTTTTTTGCGGGAGATTGTTCTGGCCTCACGCGAAGTGATCGTGCCATACAAGCAAATGGAAAAGTCGAAGAAACTTTAATGTGCTTAGTACTGGCTTAAAGTAAGGAAGAGCTTAGCGATATAGCGCACGGATAATATCAGTCTGGGTCAGGATACCCACCAGCTTATTATGCTTGTCAACCACCGGTACCAGTTGCAAATGATGGCTGGTCATCAGAGGGATGGTATGCATGAGGTGCATATTTTCCAGAATAGTAATCACCGGAGTGGCCATGATCTGGCCGACTACTTCCGGTTTGCTGCTATGGGTGGTCGGTGACCAGCGGATCAGCTTTTTAAGTGCCGGTGCCACCTGGTTAAATTTTTCGGGTTTGGCGTGCTGCATAAAGTCCGCCACACTCAATAAGCCAATCACCAGGTTGGCTTTATTCACCACCGGGATGGCCGGCTCAGATTGTTGCAACAATGTTTGCCAGGCATCTTCCAATGTATCGCCAAACTGTAAGGTATCTGTCACCGGACGCATCACATGCCGGCACTCAATTTCTTCCAGTTTGCGGTGATAGGCAATCAGCTCGGTTTGTTGCAGCAGTGCCTGCAAGCTGTCCGGACTGATATCCAGTACTTCATGAAATTGCCCTAACGCTGCCTGTAAGTCTTCCTGCCGGAAACCGAACTGGTAATTCATGTGCTCGGGCCCAGCAGGCTTAGTATCGATTTGCAGCGCAGGGTAGCGGTAGCCAGTCAGGGTATGGTATAGCCAGGCGGACAATACCAGTAACGCGCTATTTGCCAGTACCGGCCACAAAATAAATGTATACCCCAGCTGATAAACTGTTTCACCACCAAGCACTGCGGTCAATGCCACCGCGCCACTTGGCGGATGCAGGCAACGCAAGGCAAACATCATGGCAATCGCTGACAGCATTGCCAGGGCAGCGGCATAGGCAATATGGGCCGGCAATAAATGGGCAAAGAAAACGCCACAGAGTGCCGCCACCGTATTGCCCGCTAGAATCGCCCATGGCTGGGCAAGCGGGCTGGATGGCAAACAGAACAGGATGACTGCCGAAGCCCCCATAGGAGCGATCAGGAAAATAGCGGTGAGCCAGTCACCCGGTAAAGCAGCATGGGCCATCAGGCCTGTGCCTAGAATGCCTAAGCCGGCACCGAATGCGGCACGTGCGTGATCACGCAGCGAGCCAGTGACAGGACGAGGCCAGTAGGGTTTCAAAAACGCGGGGATAGCAGGCATGAGCGAATACGACACTGCGAGTGCATAATGAAAGTTGGCAGTGTATCACGCGCACGGCCTGTGACAGGCGCGCGAGGCCATGTTTGCAAATCCAGATCGTGATACATGAGGATACAAATTCCCGGAAACTTCGCAGCGAATTTTTTGCTCTTACGCACAGAAAGTGTTTTTAGTTATTTATCCAAACACTCAAACTAAGCAAAAGTTAAGTCTGAAAGGAATCAAATTTATGCAGGCATTTATGCAATCAAAACTCACTCATTGGGTCAGCGTACCACTGGCTATTGCAGCGCTGTTTGGTGCTGGCTATTGGGTAAAAGGCAATACGCTGGTGAATCATGCGGAGGCCACCGCACAGGTTGCCGCGAAAACCATCTCTAGCCCTAGCGCATACATTACCTTGCCAAATTTCGCCACCATTGCCGATAGCCAGGGCGCGGCAGTGGTGAATATCAGCGTTACCGGTACCGTTAAAACCAGTGGCATCCCGGGCATGGATCCGAATGATCCCATGTATGAATTTTTCCGCCGTTTCCAACCTAATCAGCCACAAACCGAAACACCTATGAGCGGCATGGGTTCTGGCTTTATTGTGAAGCCGGAAGGCGTAATCCTGACCAATGCGCATGTGGTCGACAAGGCCGATGAAGTGATCGTCAGGTTGACTGATAAACGTGAATTCAAAGCCAAGGTCATTGGTGTCGATAAACTGACCGATGTGGCCGTACTGAAAATTGATGGTAAAGACTTGCCTACCGTCAAAATCGGCAGCACTAAAAACAGTCATGTCGGCGATTGGGTAGTGGCGATTGGCTCTCCATTCGGCTTCGATAATACCGTCACTGCCGGCATTATCTCGGCCAAATCCCGCGCCTTGCCGGATGAAGGCTACGTCCCGTTTTTGCAGACGGATGTGGCGATCAACCCCGGTAACTCAGGCGGCCCACTGTTTAATCTGAATGGTGAGGTGATTGGTATTAACTCGCAAATCTATAGCCGCAGTGGCGGTTACCAAGGTTTGTCATTTGCTATTCCTATCGATGTCGCCATGGGTATTGAGCAACAATTGCTGGATAAAGGCAAAGTCAGCCGCGGCCGACTTGGGGTAGGTGTGCAGTCTATCAATCAGGACCTCGCAACTTCATTCGGCCTGAAAACCAACAGTGGTGCGCTGGTCAGCAATGTTGAGAAAAATGGTCCGGCCGATAAAGCCGGGTTGGAGCCTGGGGATGTGATCCTGAAATTCAATAATCAGGTGATAGACCGCTCCAGTGACCTGCCGCCAATGGTGGCAAATATTGTGCCTGGTAGCACGGTCAAGATGGAAGTCTGGCGTAAAAAACAACTCAAAACCCTGAGTGTGCGTGTGGATGAAATGCAAACTGCCAAAGCTGCTCCATTGATTGCACCTGACAATAAACAGGCCAAGCTTGGTGTCAGTGTGCGCCCGCTAACTTCGCAAGAGCTGGCGCAAGTGCAAGTCAAGCAAGGCCTGCTGGTAGAGGAAGTAGGCAAAGGACCTGCTGCCAATGCGGGCATCCAGCCGGGTGATGTGATTCTTGCAGTGAACGGTGACCAGGTCACCAGCGTGACGCAACTGCATGAAAAATTACTGCCGAACAGCAAAAATATTGCACTACTGGTCATGCGTGGAGACAACAAGATTTATGTGCCGGTGAAGATTAGCTAAGTTGAATATTGCCATCCCTCTCTCAGCCCAGCCTACGCGGGGCTTTTTTATGCTGGATGCCAACGCGTCTATCTGACAGGCGGATATTTCATCGGGTAGAATAACTGCATGCAAACATTCCAGATTGAATCGACAAAAAACGAAACGCTGCAAGCTGCGCTCATACAGAAAATCAACCAGAAAACCAAACCGTTAGGTGCACTTGGGCGGCTGGAAACGTTGGCTTTGCAACTTGGGCTGATCCAGAAAACTGAACATCCGGCTTTGCAACAGCAAACCATGCTGGTGTTTGCCGGTGACCATGGCATTGTGGCCGAAGGCGTTAGTCCGTATCCGCAAGCGGTGACGGCACAAATGGTGCTGAACTTCCTGAATGGTGGCGCTGCAATCAATGTTTTCGCGCGCCAGCATGACTTTCAGTTGCATGTGGTGGATAGCGGCGTCAATGCCGTTTTTGAACCGCATCCGATGCTGATTGATGCCAAGCTCGGCATGGGCACGTTGAGTTTCCTGCATCATCCGGGGATGACGCGTGAAGAGGCTGCGCAAGCCATTGCCCGCGGCGCTGAAATCGCCCGTGATGCGATTGCCGAAGGCTGCAATGTAATGGCGCTGGGCGAGATGGGTATTGGGAATACATCCAGTGCCAGTTGCCTGATGAGTGTGTTGTGCAGTTTTCCCTTGCATCAATGTGTAGGCCGCGGTACCGGCCTCAGCGATAAAGGTCTGGATCATAAACTATCGGTGCTGACCAACGCATTGCAAAAGCATCATGTCGATGCCAAAGACCCTTTGCAGGTGCTGGCAGTTTTTGGCGGGTTCGAAATCGCCATGATGGTCGGCGCCTTGCTCGCAGGAGCTGAAGCACGAGTCACGTTGCTGATTGATGGCTTTATTGCAACTTCTGCACTCTTAGTTGCTGCCAAACTTTATCCGCAAGTGCTGGATTATTGCGTGTTTGCGCACTGCTCGGATGAAAACGGTCACGGCAAAATGCTGGAACACCTAAAAGTGCAGCCATTGCTGCATTTGTCATTGCGCTTGGGCGAAGGAACCGGCGCCGTGCTGGCGTATCCCTTGTTACAATCTGCGGTGGCTTTCCTCAATGAAATGGCCAGCTTTGAAAGTGCTGGCGTCAGCGGGAAAAGCCAGTGAACTGGAAATTGCAATGGCGCTATTTCCAGCTGGCAGTCGGTTTTTTTACCCGTTTGCCAGTGCCAACCTTGCCCGACTTTCAGGAATCTGAATTAAACCACGCCGCGCGTTATTTCCCGCTGGTTGGCTTATTGGTTGGCCTGATTGCCGCCATTGTGTGGTGGCTGTCGTCGTTACCCTTCCCGCCCGCCATCGCGGTGTTGGCCAGCATGGCCGCCAGCATTTACCTGACGGGTGCTTTTCACGAAGATGGCCTGGCTGACAGTGCGGATGGGTTAGGCGGCGGGTTAACCCGTGCCCGCAAACTGGAAATCATGAAGGATTCGCGCCTGGGTAGTTACGGCGCCATTGCGCTGATCGGTATGCTGGTATTCAAATTTCAGGCACTGGTTGCATTACCTGCAGCAGTATTACCATTTGCGCTGATTGCCGCACACGCCTCAAGCCGCCTGGCAGCGGTATATCTGATGGCGAACATGACCTATGTCCGTACTACCGGAAAATCCAAACCACTCGCCACCAGCCCAACGCGCAATGACCTCTGGTGGGCCAGCGTATTCGGCTTGTGGATATGGGTCGGCTTTGCCGCACTGTTATGGCTGAATCATTCCGGGCTGGCTTCCTTGCAATTTTTATTGCTGACTGAATTGCCTGTGGTCCTGGTTTGGTGGTGGTGGCGGGCCTTATTGGTCAGACATCTGCAAGGTTATACCGGTGATACCCTGGGTGCCATGCAGCAGCTGACTGAACTGGCTTTTTATCTTGGCTTACTGGCCTGGAGCCGATTGATATGAAACTTACATTGATCCGCCACACGCGCCTGCAAGTACCTGACGGTGTGTGTTACGGGCATAGTGATATTGATGTGTCAGCCAGTTTCATGGATGAACTGGAGCGGTTGCAAACCAAATTATCCGGTGAGCAGTTTGATGCCGTATACGCCAGCCCGTTGCAAAGGTGCAGCAAACTTGCACATGCACTTGGGTTTGATTACCAGATTGTGCACGACGACCGGCTCAAAGAACTGCATTTTGGCGACTGGGAAATGCTGGCCTGGAGCGATATTCCGCGTGAATTGTTTGATGTATGGGCGCAAAATTATGCTGATCTGGCGCCGCCGAATGGCGAAACATTTGCTGCATTGCAACAGCGCGGCATAGCCTTTATTGATGAGTGCTTACAGAATCATGTGAACCAGCATATCCTGGTGGTTACACATGGCGGGATGATACGCGCGCTGATTGCGCATGCATTGAATATGCAACTCAAAGGGCTGTTCAGGTTCCAGGTCGATCATGCCAGCGTGACGCGGATAGATTTTTCAGGCACGGTACCGAGAATTGAATTTGTTAATCGGTAATTCTCACACTCGCCTTGGCCAGTGCTTGTTCCAGCCTGGACCACTCGGTTACTGGCGGCAACCCAAATCGTAATGCCTGCGGCGACGCAAAGTAACGCGTCCAGACGCCTTCTTGTGCCAGGGCATCCTGCAGCTGATGGCTCGCAGGATGCTGCACATATTGAAATAAATCTGTACCGCCAACCGGATTAAATCCGTATTGACTAAGCAATTGCAGTAACCGCCTGGATTGCGCAGGCAAGTGTGCACGCATGTTTTGCTGCCAGTCAGTATCTTCCAGCGCTATCTGTGCGATATGACCGCTAGCGCCGGCGATTGTCCATGGCCCGAGTAAAGATTCAACCTGCGCCAGCGCGACGGGTTCCCCCATCAAAAAACCTACCCTTAGCCCCGCCAGCCCGAAAAATTTGCCTAGCGAGCGCAATATCCATAATCCTGGCTGACCGCTATGACTGGCGATGCTTGATTGCGGTGTGGTATCCATAAACGCTTCATCAACCACCAGCCAGCCGCCACGCGTAGCCAATTGCGCATGCCAGTCTAAAAGCATATTAACCGGATACAACTGACCGGTTGGATTGTTAGGATTACATAGCAGCAGTACGTCAGCGGTGCTCAGGAGATCGCTATCCGGTTGCTGCTCAAAAAATTGCACATCATGACCGGCACGTTGCCAAGCATGTGCATGTTCCTGATACATGGTGCGCGGCATGGCAACCCGGCAAGCCGGACGCAATGAGGGCAACACCTGCAATGCGGCCTGAGAACCTGCGCATGGCAGAATATGTGTCGCTCCATAATAGCGACGGGCAGCTGTTTGTAAGCCGTCATCCGTGGCTGGCAAGCGCTGGAATAGCGCAGGCGCCAGAGCTGGGATCGGAAAGTGCTGCGGGTTAATACCGGTCGATAAATCCAGCCAGTCGTTCACCGGTATGCCATATTTGGCTGCTGCTTGCAGCAGGTTGCCGCCGTGTTCAAGCATAAGCGATAGCTCCAATCAGCACGGCAATTGCCAGCCAGGAATATAGCCCGGCACTTACCAAGCGTAATGCGCGAGGGATATCCTCTAAAGTTGCTTGTTTATCAGTCCCCAATGCGGGACGTTCATGCCAGACACCATGATAGCGGGCACGCCCGCCGAGGGCGACATCCAGTGCGCCAGCGCCGGCAGACATCACCGGTCCGGCATTCGGGCTATCCCATTGTTTCGCCTGGGTGCGCCAGGCATGCAATGCTTTTTTTGTACTGCCCAGTAGTGCGTAGGTGAGTGCCGTCAAACGGGCAGGGATGTAGTTCAAAACGTCATCCAGCCGCGCTGCGGCCCAGCCAAAATAGTAGTACTGGCTGGTTTTATAGCCCCACATGGCATCCAGCGTATTTGCCAGCCGGTATAACAATGCACCAGGCCCACCTGCCAACAGAAACCAGAACAATGCCGCAAACACGCCATCACTGCCGTTCTCAAGCACCGATTCTAGCGTGGCAGACACAGGTTCAATCGCTTCTTTGTCGCGGCTGACCATGTATGAAGCGGCGAGTTGCGCTTGTTGAAGATTGTTATTTTGCAGCGCGGAATACACTGCCAATGCATGTTGCCGCAAACTTTTGTGGCCGATGGCAAAGTAAAGCAAATAGCCATGTACCAGCCAGCCCACATTGGACTGCGCCAGCAGGAAGGCAAAATAGGAGATTGGCAAAACAGCAATTATCCATGCAAATAAACCAACCACACGTTGCGAGATGTTTGGTTGAGATGCCACTGGATTGAAACGGTTGCTTAAATCATTGGCGATGCGGCCAAACCCAACCAGCGGATGCCAGCGCTCAGGTTCTCCCAGCCAGCGATCAAGCGCAACCGCGCCGCAGGCAAGCATGGCGAGTATGAGATAATCGGCGGATGGATAAACAGGCAGTAAAAACATTAATGGTTCAGGGCACCACGTCGGATGCCGGTAAAAGTACGCTGGTGGCCGGATTGTGCCGCGTATTGTACCGCAGCGGGGTAGCTGTCGTCCCTTTCAAGCCGCAAAACATGGCGCTGAATGCCGCGGTGACTGAAGACGGTGGCGAGATTGGCCGCGCTCAGGCAGTGCAGGCGATGGCTGCCGGACTGCAGCCGCATACCGATATGAATCCGGTGCTGCTTAAACCTAATTCTGATACCGGTTGCCAGGTAATTATTCACGGCCGGGTGCAGGGTAACCAGGAAGCGAGCACTTACCACGAATATAAAAAAGTCGCCATGCAGGCAGTGCTGCAATCCTATCAGCGATTAAAGCAGCAATATGATTTTGTGATGGTGGAAGGGGCGGGTAGCCCGGCAGAAATCAACTTGCGCGCCAACGATATTGCCAATATGGGGTTTGCCGAAGCGGTGGATTGTCCAGTGATCCTGGTGGCGGATATTGATAAAGGCGGTGTATTTGCGCACCTGGTCGGCACCCTGGCTTTATTGTCAGGGAGCGAGCAGGCTAGGGTCGCTGGTTTTGTGATTAATAAATTCCGTGGTGATATTGCTTTGCTGCAACCGGGGCTGGATTGGCTGGAGCAACGCACCGGTAAACCGGTGATAGGTGTGTTGCCTTACATGCATGATTTGCATCTGGAAGCGGAAGATGCGGTTGCCAGTAGCAACGCTAGAAAAACGGATATTCAGCTCACCATTATCGTGCCGGTGCTGCCACATATCGCCAACCATACCGACTTTGATGCGCTGCGTTTGCACCCACAAGTAGATTTGAAGTTCGTGCGATTGAATGAGCCGGTACCTGCTGCCGATTTAATTATTCTGCCCGGCAGCAAAAATGTGCGTGGCGATTTGGCAGCGCTGCGTGAGCATGGCTGGGAGCCTGTCATTGAAAGGCATTTGCGTTATGGCGGAAAGCTGCTGGGGATTTGCGGTGGTTTCCAGATGCTTGGCCTGCAATTGCATGACCCGTTGGCTCTCGAGGGCGAGGCGGGCAGCAGCGCCGGTCTCGGCTGGTTGAAAATGCAAACCACGCTGGAAGCACACAAGCAGCTAAAACAGATTTCCGGAAAATTGACCTTCGGCGATGCGCAAGTGCAAGGCTATGAAATTCATATGGGCGTGAGTACTGGGCCAGCTCTAGAGCGTCCCGTACACCTAATCAACGATCAGGCTGAAGGTGCGATCTCAGAAGATGGCCAGATAGCGGGAAGTTATATCCATGGCCTGTTTGACCATCCGCAGGCCTGTGCGGCCTGGTTGCAGTGGGCAGGATTATCGAATCAGGTCGCTTACGACTATACGCGATTACGCGAACAAAGCCTGGAGCGGTTGGCAGACAGTTTGTGTAAAAACCTCAACTGGGCTGCACTTGCCCCGTTTTTGCCTGCAGGCTTCGTGCCGAATTAACCGGCAACCACGTTAATGGTCTGCTCAAACGCCTGCACCACTTGGCCGGCGCGGATCTTGGCGGTTTTCCGGCGCTCGATCTGGCCATCCACTGAAATCAAGCCTTCGGCTACCATAGACTTGCCCTGGCCACCGCTGTCGGCCACACCTTCCAGTTTCAGCAAATCACAGAGCGCAATATATTCACCTTTGAGTTGAAAAGTCGTGGTTGTCATAAGGATGTTTTCCGGTGTGAGTGAGTTAGAGAGATTAAGTTAAGGCTTTTTCGGTGCTTCTGCCGGTAAATTTACTTCCAGCGTCAACGAAGCATTCTGGCTTTCCCACAGATTTTCGTTCAGCTGGTGATGGACGGTCACAAACAGGAAATTCAACCCTGCTTTTGTGGGTTTAAAAGTGAACTCACCTTGCTGGTTTGCATGAATGTTGGACTCCCGCACATTATCGAGGTCGTAAAGATCTTCAACCCGGTGCCTGATAAAATGTTCGTTATCAGTGACCACGATAATACGTGCGTTGCTGACCGGTTTGCCATCTTCCAAAATGCGGAATGAACCCTCAATACCTGGTACCAGGCCATTTGGCGAAGTTAATGGAATAATTTCCAAGCCTTTGTTAAATGGTTTTGCCTGGTATTTCTGTTGACCCTTGAAAATATACGTATCTGCATAACTGTAGTAATTCATGGTTGTTGGCTTGCCGGTAACGCGTTTCATATCCGCTGCAAAATACAGTTTTTTATCAGCTGTTTCCACCGCTTTATAGACTGGACCCACCCGTTGACCGGTACTGATACGGTAAGTGCCTTCTTCTTTTAATTCCGGCTCCAGGTACACCGCTGCCTTGGTTTTGGCGATCGGCTTGATGGCTGTGGAAACGCCATCAGGTCCGGTAATGGTGAAGTTTGGCGAATCCATGGCAAAGTCTGCCTGGAAAGGGAACTCGGTAAACGCAGATTCTATGGTCAGGCGGTGATGCGTGACATTGAACTGGTTAGGCTTTAAAAATGGCACATGTGCTTCAGCGGTGAGTGCTGCCAGTATTGTGAACAGCGCGCTGGTCAGCAGAGAGAACTTTTTCATGAATTTTCCTTTATGGTTATTTGAGTTTTAAAGGCAGGCCTGCTGCAACGAAACTGACCTGGTTGGCGATGGCAGCAATATCCTGGTTTAAGCGGCCCTGTTCATCCTGGAACTGTCGGTTGATTTCACCCAGTGGCACAATACCCATGCCGACTTCGTTGCTGACTATCAATACGTGTGCCTGTAGCTGGGGCAAAGCCGCCAGCAACGCCTGCTTTTCCTCCTGCCAATCCAGCCGCTCCGGTTTGTCGCAATCCGGGCAAATGCATTGCGCCAGCCACAAGGTCAGGCAATCGACAATCAGGCATGTTTCCGGCGCATCGTTATCCAGCATTGTCTGGCCCAGGTTAAATGGCGCTTCCACCAGGGCCCAATAGGGCGGCCGGCGCTCTTTGTGATGCGCCACCCGTTTGGCAAATTCATCGTCATAAACCTGCGCGGTGGCGATATAGGTAACCGGTAATTCCAGCGCAGAAGCCAAACGTTCTGCATACGCACTCTTGCCGCTGCGCGCACCACCCAGAATCAAATGTGTACTCATAACAACCTCCCGGTTTGCTGTTGCCAGTGTTCAATAATGTTTTGCAACTGCACCAGTCCCTCAGTAAACAGGGCGGGCCCCGGTTGCAGGATATCCACTGATTTGATTTCATACAAATGGCCGTGCTGAACCGCGGGTATGGTTTGCCAACCTGTGCGGGCCTTCACCTTTTCCGGCTGGAATTTCTTGCCGCACCAGGAACCGATGATGATGTCCGGTTGCGCTGCGACCACCTGTTCTGCATTGACCTGGCGATCGCGTGCGTTGTGAAACCGGCTCAGCTCCGGAAAACAATCCTGCCCGCCAGCTGCGGTTATCAGTTCCGCTGCCCAGCGGATACTGCACATCATGGGCTCATCCCACTCTTCAAAATAGATAGTTGGTTTGCGTGACCAGGTGGCAGCCCGGTTACGAGAGGCATCCAGCAACGCCTGATATTGCGTGACCAACATTTGTGCCTTATTGCTGGCGCCGACCAGGTAACCCACGGTCAGTATCATTTGCAAGGTTTCATCCAGGCTACGCTGGTTAAATACATGTACCTGGCAGCCGGCTTTGATCAGCGAGGCAGCAATGTCTGCCTGCAAGTTGGAAAAACAAAGCACGAGGTCAGGATCCAGCGCCAGAATCTTGTCGATATTGGCACTGGTAAAACCGCTGATCTTTGGTTTTTCTTTTCTGGCGATCGCCGGACGGGTAGTGAAGCCTGAGATGCCAACAATGCGGTCCTGCTTACCCAGCAGATAGAGTACTTCTACCGTTTCCGTGGTCAGACATACGATGCGTTGCGGCCAGTGACTCATGGCTGTTGCGTATCCTTATTCCAACCATTTTCCATCAGCATCTCGGACAAAGATTTTTCCGTTGCCCAGCCTTCTTCCACCAGCATGGGAGATTTGTAAAAAGTATTCACATAACCCAGGCATAAAATTGCAACCGGTTTTGCATCATGGGGCATGCCCAGTAACGAAGCCAGCGCCTGCGGATCAAACAGGCTGACCCAGCCCATGCCTATGCCTTCGGCGCGCGCGGCCAGCCACAGGTTCTGGATCGCACAACTGACAGAAGCCAGGTCCATTTCCGGTAAGGTACGGCGGCCAAAAACGTATTTCTCACGCTGGTCACATAGTGTCGCGACCAGTAACTCTCCACAGTCCAGAATACCTTCTACTTTCAGCAGCATAAATTCGGCCATGCGCGCCGTATTTTCGACTTCACCTATGGCTTGCGCAGTCAGTTTGCGCTCTTCATCAACCAGTGTGTGGATACGTTTGCGCAACTCAACATCACTGATACGGATAAACCGCCATGGTTGCATCAGGCCAACGCTAGGTGCATGGTGCGCTGCTTGCAGAAGTTTTTGCAATAATTCCGGAGCGATAGGCGTAGGCAAAAAATGCCGCATATCGCGCCGTTCGGCAATCACTTTGTAGATCGCCGCTTTATCATTTTCAGGATAGGCAAAACTCATGGCAGGAAAAACTGCGCGGCCAGCGCCGGGTTAGACGGGAAATAAAAATGCAAAAAACTGGCGGTGATGTTTTGATCACGGTAGATCGCTTCGCCCGTGCCATATCGGCCTTTGCCGTGTGCAATCGCCGGCAGGTCAGTCTCGAAACGCCCATAGTGAAAAGTATGTGCGCCTATGGTACTGGTGCCATTTTCATTTGGCAACGTCGCATGTTGCGTGCCCAGGCCTTGCCGTTTGCTTTCAATGTTGCCGTGACCTTTTAATAACCCAAAAACCGGCCTGCCATCCAGACTTTCGCCTAATGACAACATGCCACCACACTCTGCCAGCATGGGTATGCCAGCTGCCGCTGCCGCCTGCAGGCTGTCGCGCATACCGGTATTGGTTTCAATTTTTTCCAGATGCAATTCAGGGTAACCGCCAGGCAGCCAATAGGCATCTGCTACTGGTAATTGCACGTCTGTTAACGGCGAAAAGAATGTAATGCTTGCACCCAACGCTCGCAGCAGATCCAGGTTGGCCTGGTAGATAAAACAAAAGGCAGCATCTTTAGCGACGGCAATTGTTTTGCCTTGCAAAAGTAGCTCGTCAGAATCGTTTTCTGGCGCAGCAAAACTCACCGTTGGCGGCAGCGGAATTTCTTGCCCCAATAATTGCGCGGCGGCTTCTATGCGCTGATCAATATCGTTGATTTCCTGTGCCAGATGCAAACCCAAATGGCGTTCGGGCAGGCTTAATTGATCGTTATATGGCATGGCACCTAGCCACGGAATATCGGCAGGCAATGCTTCTCTGATCATGCGTGCATGGCCTTCACTGCCTATCTGGTTCGCAATGACGCCTGCGCGTTGCAAGCCAGGGCGGAATGCATACAAGCCATACGCGACCGCAGCGAACGTTTGTGCCATGGCTTTGGCGTTGACTACCAGCCCGACCGGGATGCCAAAACACTCGGCGATATCGGCGCAGGAAGGGTTGCCGTCGTATAGGCCCATGACGCCTTCAAGTAGAATCACATCATTTTCCTGTGCAGCTTTATAAAGCAAACGATGCGCATCTTGTTCACCACACATCCCTAAGTCAAGGTTGTAAACCGGTTTGCCGGTGGCAACTTCGAGGATCATGCCGTCAATAAAATCCGGTCCGCATTTGAATGCCTGCACGCGTAAGCCGCGATTACGGTAAGCACGAGCCAATGCCGCTGTGGTCATGGTTTTACCTTGTCCCGACGCGGGTGCCGCCATCAGCATGGCATGGCAGGTTGCAGCTTGGGATTGCATTACAAATCTATTCCAGCCTGGGCTTTAACGCCTGCGCGCCAGGCATGCTTGACGTCCATCAGTTCGCTCACCGTATCGGCAGCGTTTCGTAATGCTTCTGAGGCGCCCCGGCCAGTGATGACCACATGCTGCATGGGCGGGCGGTTGGCAATGGCATCCAGTACCATTTGCTCATCCAGGTAGCCATATTTGAAGGTGTAGGTCAGTTCGTCAAGAACCACTAATTGAATCGCAGGATTTTGCAGCATGCCAGCGACAATTTGCCAGCCGCGCATAGCGGTGTCGGTATCACGCTGGCGGTCTTGCGTGTTCCAGGTAAAACCTTCGCCCAGCACATGCCAGCTCACTAATGGATGTTCGCGGAAAAAGGCTTCTTCTCCGGTATCAGACCTGCCTTTGATGAATTGGGCGACACCGACACGCATGCCGTGGCCGAGTGAACGGGCAACCATGCCAAAGGCGGAAGAGCTTTTGCCTTTGCCATTACCGGTGAGGATCAGCAGCACGCCTTTCTCAACCTTGGCCTGCTCGATCTTGTCATCAATGACCGCCTTTTTTCTTATCATGCGCGCCTTGTGGCGGCTGTCGCGGTCATTGGTTTCCGTCATATTTAAGACTTAAGCTTTTTCTTGAATAGAGCGTTTGGCCAGGCCAAAAACTACGTGCGCAATCAAGGCAACTACTACCCAGAACGCAATCGCTTCCAGCTGCTTAGGATAGTATTTCACCAGGCGTGTGCCAAATTCCACCAGGGTTGGGTTGGCGTAACGGCCACCGAAGAAGTAGAAACCACCGCTGGAGAACAATTCTGCAATAGCAGACGCAACGACAACGACACCTGCAAGTTTGAACAGGCTGCTGAACTCCCAGCTGGTATTGTCCGCCGTCCAGCGACCTGCCAGCCACATGGTGCCATAGGCTGGCAGCAAAAAGCCGTAAGCCGGTGTCACGCAGAAATTGCTGACACCACCCCAGGTCACTGCCGCTAAATCAAGCCCGACACACAAAGCCAGCAGGGCAACGAACATAATGGTAGAACGCAGATAGTAGCCAGCAATGAAGAAAGCTGCATATGAAGCGCTAGGCAGGAAATCGACTGACGCGAAATGATGGCCGCGCGTCACAATGACCATCAGTGCAATGACCAATGCGATTGCCAGAGATTGAGTTGAAATTTTACGTGGCATGCCAACGACTCCCAAATTTATTAAATTAACTAGGGGTGGATTTTAGCCCAATTCCATCTGGCTTGGTCAAAATCCAACCGTAGCAAACATTACTTCATGTCATAACTCAGGCTGACGAATACGTTGGTGCCCATGGTGGTGTAGTCGATATTGCCTGGGGCAATCGCTAATACATAGTTTTTGTCCAAGATGTTGTTAGCACGCGCTTGCAAACGCCAATGAGGATCGATTTGATAAGCCAAAGTAGAATTTAACAAGGCGTAGCCGCTCATAGAAACGCGATTGGCCGTATCGTTGTAACGCTCAGATGAAGCACTTAGCTCACTAGACCAATCCCATGCACCGTTTTTATATTGCAGTACTAAGTTGCCAAAACGCTGGGCGCGTCTTATCAGCAGGTTGTCAGTTGCATCGACGCGTGGAGACTGCACAGTTAAATTGCCGGACAGAAACCAGTTCTCTGCTAATGCCAGGCTGCTCTCCAATGTCATGCCCTGAATTTCTATTTTGCCAGCATTGACGGCACAGCTTGGAAAGCCAGTTGGACAGCCTGTCGTTGCATTCTGGATAAAGTTGCGGATGTGGTTATCAAATACGGTAAATTTCGCCTGTAATTGTTGACCCTGGTAGCGCAAGCTGGCCTCAATATTGTCAGCTTTTTCTGAGGGTAAGTTAGGATTCCCAAAATTGTTGGCATACAGTTGGTTGAAAGTAGGCGCCCTGAAAGAAGAGCCATACTGTGTCGTGAATTGCCAGGCCGGTGAGAAAGCATAGCCATAGCCAATACCACCAGTCGTGTAATTGCCGAATTGACTGTTGTGGTCTTCGCGCAATGAAAGTTGAGTGCTATGTGCGTCAAACTTGCCAACATAGCCAAGTACAAAAGCATCATTACTGCGGCTTCTCTCTAGCGTACGTCTGCCTGTGTTTTCGGTTAACACTTCTTGCTCTAGCCTGTCATATGCAAAGGTGAGTGTGCCATTGGATAGTTTGTAATCATGTTGCCAAGAGAGTTGGCGTTGTTCAGTCTCAATATTATTGTTTGTCGCTGCGTTGAGTACACTAAATGACTGGTCGCGGCCTATGCTGTATTGGACCTTACTGTTCCAGTGATCAGTCAATGCATTCCTCAGTGTCAGGCCATAGCCTTGCTGGTAACGTTCTAAATAATTGCCGATAAAGGTGCTATCGTATTGGTTCCTGCCTTTGCTTTCCAGATAGTTCAAGCCTAGTGAATGGCCAGGCGCAAAATCGAGGTCGGCATATGCTGTACCACTGAAGTTGTTATATCCATCGCGGTCTTTTTCGGCGACAGCAGTTGGGCGCTTTTTCGCACTAATCCCACGAGTATCGTAGTTACTCACCTGCGCACCGAATTTTAAGGCTTGATAGGCCGTGTCAAAACCTGCATTTCCGCTGTAAGCATCGTAACTCCCTGCGCCTGCATTGGCGTAAAGATGGGTGTTATTAGTTTTTCCTCGCTTGGTGAAAATCTGGATCACGCCGCCAATCGCGTCTGAGCCATACAGACTGGAAGCTGGTCCGCGTAAAATTTCGATACGGTCTATCAATGCCAGCGGGATATTTTCAAACGCGGTGGTGCCGGTTGTGCCCGAGTTGATGCGTACGCCATCGACTAACACGATCAACTGGTTATCGTTGGTGCCACGTAACCCGATATTGCTGCTAGTCCCCATGCCGCCATTGGTATAGGTTTCTACGCCGGGCTGCAGTCTTAACAAATCTGCGATAGAGCCACCGCGTAGCCGGTTGATTTCTTCGCTATCAATCACGGTGATATCACCAGTGACGGTTTTGGTGGATTGCGAGTTCCTGCTGGCGGTGACCACGACTTCGTCCAGGTTTGGTGTTGGCAGCGTTTCTGCCGCAAAGGTGTTTATAGGCAGACTTACCATCAGCCCTAATAAAATTATCTTTTTCATAAATTTTCTGCTGCTTGTCCGTTAATTATTTTTGCTATCCATGTAATTCAGTAAGTCGCTTATTAAAAGTCAGCCTTTAGACCAACTCGCCACGTACGGACAAAATCTACTGGGTAAATCGCGTCATTGGCCACTTGTATCGAATTTTCATGTTTAAAAAGGTTATTGATAGCAGTAAAGATTGTGAAATGACGGTATTGATAATTAAGCGATATGTTAGTACTTGAGTAGATTGATTGTTTTTGACTCAGGTTATTAGCAAAATCCTGGTAAGCATAAGCGCTGGAACGCCATGCATGATTCACATTAAGGCTGGTGTTAGGATTAAATTTCCAGTTCAGATTTGCAATAAGGTTATGTTTGGGCACACCAGGCAAATCTTTACCATTAAAACTTCCGCTGCCATTGATTTCTCGATCAATTTTTGCTCGTACATAGTTGTAAAGCAAAGATGCCGTTAGGCCGGTATCGATTTGGAATGTATCTTGTAATTCAAGCCCGTATTTGTGTGACTGGTCTAAATTCGTATTGGTAAAAACACCGGGGACAACGTAAATCTCATTATCCAAATCTGAATAAAATGTGGATATTTTCATTCGATTTCTATCCGTTACAAAATTCAAACCAAGGTTGGTCGTTTTTGTACGCATAGGCTTGATGAAGCCGTTAAAACTTGTGACGCCCGTAAAAAGGTTAGTGGTAAAAAAACGATCTATATCTGGAGCTTGGTAAGCGTGGTTGTGGTTGGCAAATATGGAGATTCCAGAATTAATCCGATAGTTTGCACCAATGTCCCATGCACTCAGATGCTCACTGTCTGCCAGTAAGTCACCCGCATTCGGTCTGAATTGATAGGATACTTTTTCCGTGCGTGCACCTGAAGACAATGTTAAATTTTCCAGTAGCCTGTATTCCAGACTTGCGAACAACGCACGATTATTTTTTGTTGTGGAGTTATCGCTGGCTTTTCTTTCTCCGTCGTTGATCTGGATGCCTGTGATCGCACTGACTTGAGCATCGTCATAGCGTAAATCCACGACGCTTGCTTCCTGATCATAATGAAATTTGCTATTGAAATTGTAAAACTCAGACAGCTTATCTTCACGGTAATGACTAGCGGTGACATGCCAAGATGGTGAAAGATCAATCTCTGTTCCAATTTGCCAGCGGTCACTATCAAGAGCCTGATGTGTGTAATCCATCGGATTGCCCAAGAAGTTAAGGCCCACGTTACGAGGGCTATCTTTGAATTGGGCTTTGGTTAATGATGGAGCATAGCGGATATCATTCCGAGTACTAGTGGCTTCGGCAAAAATGTGAAACGACTCCATTGGCTTGATTTTTACACGTGCATTCTGGGTGTTGCTGGTAAATTCATCCCGATATCCGGATGGATCCTTTTTGCCGAATCCATCATGGCTGTCATGAGAAAGGTTTGCTGATAGCTCCAGTTTCTCTTCGTTTAATCCAGCCGTGGCATAGTGGCTCTGCTGGCCAAAGTTTCCCCAGCTAGTAGAGGCTGTGATGCCAGTTTTTGCTTTGGTGTAAATTTGAATCGCACCAGCTGTTGCACCATCCCCATATAAGACAGAACCACTACCCTTGCTGATTTCAATACGCTCGATATTGCTTAATGGAATGCCCGCCAGTAGCTGTGAACTGCTATCGATATTATTAAGGCGTTGACCGTTAAGAGTGATGACGACGTTTTGGGCACCATTTTCGCTACCAAAGCCACGCAAGTTGATTGACGGAGTGGCTTTGTTGCCAAAGCTGGATAAGATATTCAGCGAACTTTGTTGAGCCAAAAAATCATACAGTGTACTGGCACCAGAAGAATCGATTTGCTTGGCAGTATGAATTTCAGAGCTGTAGGTGGTTTCGGTATCTTTACGTTCAAAGCCAGATGATCTGACGGTGACATCATCCAGTTGGAGATCTTCAGCGAATGCAGGTGTGGTTAAAAGCGTGGCAATGACGCTAAATAAAAACTTCTTTTTCATTATCTTATCCCTGTGTCATATGCGACCCCGCATATGGGTTATTGGGCAATACTCAGGGATAAGGGACAATGAATCTGGATTTGCTATGGTTAGCAAAAAAAGAAATACACTATCAGACACCGTCACCCCGCGGTATTGCAAATGGTTGGTTGTGAGGCCGGTCTCCGGGCTTGCAAGTTTTGATCTATCGCCTTCCCGAGTTTGCACTCAGTGGCATGTTGATAGACCCGCACTTGCTTACCGTTGCGGGGGCAGCACAGGCATTGCGAATGTGAATTCACGCACCTGTTTCCCAGTTTCACTCTTGGCTGCAAGAACACAGCGTCGAGCACCTGACAACTGGCGCCTATTCTAGTAGAAAGTGTCTGTTTTAGCTAGAAAACCATGGTTGTGTAGCCAACTTTAAATTGTTAAATTACTTTGAAAAACTACGCTTAGCTATTGACCACAATCATTTTTTTCATTGATAATGACTCAATGGATGCTGATCTGAAAAGTTTGGAAGAGCGTGTGGCGAAGTTAATTGCGCTGTGCAATCAATTGCGTGAGGATAATGGTCAGTTACGCCAGGAGGTCTCAAAATTGCATCAGGAGTCGCAATCCCTCAAGCTGAATATGACGCAAGCCAGTGTGCAATTGGAAAAATTGTTGTCTGCATTACCACAGGAAGGTCAATAAACGATGGCGAAACAACCAATCGATATTGAAATTATGGGTCGTGCATTTAGTGTGACATGCACGGATGAAGAGCGCGATGTCATCGTGCAGGCAGTGGGTTACCTGGATGGTAAAATGCGTGAAATACGCGATGCGGGCAAGATGGTCAGTGTGGAGCGAATTGCGATTATGGCGGCACTGAATATCACGCACGAGTTATTGAATACCCGAAGTGCAGGTGTGGATGTGGGCGATGTGAAAAAACGCATTAGCACCATGCAGCAGCAAATGGATGAGGTGCTATCCAGCCAGAATAAATTGCTGTAATCCCCTGAACTTCACAAAATATTCACCGTCATTGATAGTAAATGGCGTATCATTTTTTAACCACATAGTTTTACTTCGGCTTAAATTTAATCCGCTGTACTTTTAATCTGGTGTGTTAAGGCGTTGCCTGAGTCTAAAATTCCTTGAACTAGTCTTTGTTATAGGTTTCGGCTCATCAGGTGCTGTGCGATCGCACTAAGTTGGGAGGTCTTTTAAGACTCCCTTGGCGTGTGAACCTAATGTACCTTAGGCTGTTACCACCTGAACTTTTTGGTTCAGGATCAAGGCTCAGGTAACCCCTTAGCACATCATTTTCAATGACTACGCTATCTTAAGGCGTGGTACATCAAGTCAGCCAGACTGACGACTTCCAGGCAACTTTCATCGCAAGACTCCAACACTACCGGTGGTGCGTAGCCCGCTTCGCTGGCTTGTAACCAGCGGCCTGCGCACAGACACCAGCGATCGCCAGCCTGCAATCCGGGAAAGTCATAATCCGGCAGAGGGGTTGATAAGTCGTTACCCTGGGCTTTGGAATACGCCAGAAACTCATCTGTCATTTCTGCACAAACCGTGTGTCTGCCTAAATCTTCCGGATGAAACCCGCAGCAGCCATCCCGCATAAAGCCGGTGACAGGGTGTGTGCTGCAAGGAATAAGCAAGGTGCCGAGGACGTTTTTAGCCATGATATCTATGTGTGGTCACTCTTTGGAAGTGGAGTAACTTTCGGTTTGTGAGCGTTGGGGTTTATGATACTAGGGTTTATGATACTGGCATTTTGCACATTTAGAAGAAGGTTTTAAGCAATGGCACGTTACTGGCTGATGAAGTCCGAACCCTCGGATGTTTCTATTGATGATTTGGCGGGGTTCCCAAACCAGAGCGTTGACTGGTATGGGGTGCGTAATTACCAGGCGCGTAATTTCATGCGAGACCAGATGAAAGTCGGTGATGGCGTATTGTTTTACCACTCTAATTGTGAGGTGCCTGGCATTGCCGGCATCTGTGAAGTGAGTACGCTGGCTTATCCGGACAAGTTCCAGTTTGTAAAAGGGCACAAGTATTTTGACCCTAAATCTACTCCGGAAAACCCGCGTTGGGTCAATGTGGATGTGAAGCTGGTGCGTAAAACCCGCTTGCTGAGCCTGAAAGAATTACGCGAAATCCCGGAGCTTTCGAATATGAGAATATTGCAAAAAGGGAACCGATTGTCGATTACGCCAGTCGATCCCAGGGAGTGGGCATTAATCACGAAATTGATTAGCGCATGAAGCCTTGCCTGGAGGCGTTACGCATGTTTATATTTTCATTCGCTTAGGTCATGAAAACACAGCGCAAAAAAGCGGTGTTGTATATCCTTGTTTCAGGGTTCCTCATTGCTTTTATTGGTGCTTTATTGTTTCTGTGGATTTATTTTTCCAGCATGCGCGAAATGCACCAGACCACGCGCAATCTTTACGAAAAGCCGTTTGCGGTTTCAAATGCGGCGCTTGAACTCAAAGCCGCTTTATATCAAATCCGCAGTAGCCTGTTATATGCAACGCTGATCAAGGCGGATGCGAGTGATGTGGCTGCCACTATCACGTTTATCGAAAAGCACGAGCGGTTGGCGGAAGAGAAAATTGCCGTGATGCAGCACAGCTATTCCGGTGACCCGCAACAAGTCATCAATCTCCGTCAAAAATGGCAGGCACTCAACCAGGTACGCGACCAGATTTTGCAAAAACTGGAAGATGCCAAATTTTCTGAAGCCAACCGCTTGATTGAAACTGACTGGACTAGCCGCTTTGCAGAAGTGGCCAGGTTGAATGAGTCCATCCTTGGCTCTGCTAATCAGCGTGCCACTCAATATGTGAATGAAAGCCAACAACGGCTGCAGCGGCATACCAAGGCGGGTTTGATATACGCCGGGTTATTACTATCCCTATTTTTGCTGGTCAGTGTATTTGTTGTGTCGCGCATCTACCGTTTGCATATCGAGGCAGACAAATTTGCATTTACCGACTTTTTAACCGGCATCGCCAATCGCCGGCATTTCATGCATGAGCTGGAATCCGAAATCAGGCGCAGTCAGCGTTACGAAGCCCCATTTTCGTTCGCGATGGTGGATATTGATCATTTCAAAAAAATAAATGACAAACACGGCCATTATGCCGGTGATGTGGTGTTGCAGAATTTTTGCCTGCGGTGCGTGAATGCGCTGCGCACCAGCGATATGGTCGGCAGGCTGGGTGGTGAAGAGTTCGGTATCCTGATGCCGATGACAGATCTACATGAAGCTACGCGCGTGATTGAGCGTCTGCGCTCAGAAATCGACCATAGCGTGTTGATTGAAAATGGCGAAAAAATCCATTACACGGCTTCATTCGGCCTGGTTTCGACCTCACAGCTGAATGACCAGCAAGGTTTGTCACATATGATGCGCATGGCTGATGCTGCGCTGTATTCTGCCAAGCAACAAGGCCGAAACCGCGTTTTTATTGCTAATCATTGATCCCAGTATGCGTTAAAACGCATTCAATCTATTTCACTTGCCCGCATGAGGCAAATATTTCTCTTCTATACTCAATTCGTTTTCGCTTCATGATGTTTGAGCGATGTCTGTGCATACACCTTTTTAGTGCACTTTAATGGTGCGTTAACGGGATTGCAGGCCTCAGGCATATAGTCGTTTTTGATTAAATCTCTGATATTGAATCTCTTGATTCGTAAATATTAATATGCTTAACTGTTTGATTATTAATAACTTTATTTGATTATCTTACCGTTTAAATAGTGCTCGATTTGTGTGCGCGTTGGGTTGGAATGCATCTTGCTGAAATGTAATTAAAGGCTTTCCAACGATACACCAACTTGCGGTAACAGATTGGAGCATTACATGACAAAGTTTTTGATTGGTTTACTGGTAGGGTGCTTTGCCGCACCATTGATGGCAGAACCTTCTGACGCGTTAATGCAGTCGTTAAACAGTCGGGTACTGCGCATTCAAGTGGGACTGACCAATGGTCAGTTTGGCTTGGGTTCAGGAGTTGTGGTTGCCGACAATCAAGTGGTGACTAACTGTCATGTGGTCGCTAACGCCAGCAGCATCAGCGTGTTAAGTGGTGGTGCGGTTTATCATGCAGTGGGCGTCAAGCCCGACTGGGAGCATGATGTTTGCATGCTGCAAATGGATGACCTGCCTCTCACACCAGTCGCCATGAAATCCAGCCGTGAATTGAAATATGAGCAACCGGTATTCACCATTGGCTACCCAAGTTTTGTGCCGGCACCTGTCACTACCAAAGGTGTTGTGAAAGGTTTATTCACCATGGATGACTCAGTGATTGTGCGTGCTACCAGCACTTTTAAACAAGGTGCAAGCGGCGGTGGTTTGTTTGATGAGTCCGGCACACTGGTAGGCTTGATCACACTGAAAAGCCCTGGCAAAGATGCGTATTATTACTATATGTCGATTGACTGGGTGCAAGCATTGTTAACTAAACCTGCGGGTCCTATATTAGTGAAAAGCGAGTTGCCATTCTGGGGTAAACCGGCAGCGCAATGGCCTAGCTTTATGAAAGTGGTGTTTCCTTACCTGCATAAAGACTGGAACGGCTTGAAAACAGTAGCGGCTGAATGGGTGAAACAAGAGCCTGCCAATACAGAAGCCTGGTTTTACCTGGCAGCTGCAGAGTACGAAACACGTGATCTAACACTGGCTGAGCAACATTTGCACCGTGTCGTGAGCATGAACGACCAGCATAGCCAGGCTTTCTATTATCTTGGCCTGATTGCTGAAGCGAATGGTAAACACAGCGAAGCATTGGCAAGTGTAGAGACGCTTAACCAGCTGGATGCAGAAAAAGCAGCAGAACTGACAGTCGCCATGAAAACATTGCCATAACCCACATGCTGGTATAGTGGAAAGTCAGTTGCTCATATAGCCAAACAAAAAGCGCCTCATGGGCGCTTTTTATTTGGCAGTTGTTTAGTTAAACAACTTGCAAATCCAGCTCTTCAACATGGTAGTAATGCTCGTCATCCCAGACTGTGAAGTCTTGCGCGGTCACCACAGCCTCCTGAAAGTGATAAAAGGTCGCGATGCAATGATTCTCTTCGTCCATGACCTGGTACATTGACATAATTTCCCGCCTTTCCGTAATGGTTGAGTGACTATAAATACTGCAGTTGACACATCATGCCATGGTGACAGGTAAATGATTTTATTAAGAAAAGCGGTCTATTGGCCTCAATTTACAATCATACTCATGACTGGCGTAAATAAAACAGCCAAACAAACATTTGAAGCGTAATTGCGCAGTTGTTTTGATAATGAAAAAAGGTGGTCTTTTGTAAAATATGGCGGTTGGCGTATAATCACGCCTTCTGAGGAACGCTGCGAGAGTTTCATACTCCCAGGCTCAGAGTGATAGCTGCGAAGCTTCTCAACTGCGTTCACTTTTCACTGTGCGAGCACGGAAAAAAGGTGAACAAAACGTTTCCACCGGTTCTAAGAACCTTCCCTGCTCAGTTTTCATTTTTTTAGGACTTCAAACATGAATACTGTAGCTGATTTCAAAGATTACATTGTTGCCGATATGAACCTGGCTGGCTGGGGCCGTAAGGAAATTGCCATTGCCGAAACCGAAATGCCGGGCTTGATGGCCATTCGCGAAGAATATGCCGCTGTGCAACCGTTGCGTGGCGCACGCATTACCGGTTCTTTGCATATGACCATTCAGACCGCAGTGCTGATCGAAACACTGAAAGACCTCGGCGCTGAAGTGCGCTGGGCTTCCTGTAATATTTTCTCTACCCAAGACCATGCGGCGGCTGCGATTGCTGCCACTGGCACCGCTGTGTTTGCCGTGAAAGGCGAAACGCTGGAAGAATACTGGGATTATACCCACCGCATTTTTGAGTGGGCTGACGGTGGTTACTCCAACATGATTCTGGATGACGGCGGTGATGCGACTTTGCTGTTGCACCTGGGCGCACGTGCAGAAAAAGATTTATCCGTGGTGGGCAACCCAACTTCTGAAGAAGAAGTCTGCTTGTTTAATGCGATTAAAGCCAAACTGAAGACAGACCCGACCTGGTATTCCGTTCGCCTGAAAGAAATCAAGGGTGTAACTGAAGAAACTACTACTGGTGTACACCGCCTGTACCAGATGCATAAAGACGGCAAACTGGCTTTCCCGGCAATTAACGTCAATGATTCGGTGACCAAATCTAAATTTGATAACCTTTACGGCTGCCGTGAATCATTGGTAGATGGTATCAAGCGTGCAACCGATGTGATGATCGCAGGCAAGATCGCTATCGTGGCTGGTTATGGTGATGTGGGTAAAGGTTCTGCGCAAGCACTGCGTGCTTTGTCTGCACAAGTTTGGGTGACTGAAATCGACCCGATCTGCGCTTTACAGGCAGCGATGGAAGGTTACCGTGTGGTCACTATGGATTATGCCGCTGAACACGGCGATATTTTCGTGACCGCGACCGGTAACTACCACGTGATCACCCACGACCATATGGCGAAAATGAAAGACCAGGCGATTGTCTGCAACATCGGTCACTTTGATAATGAAATCGACGTGGCCGGTATTGAGAAATACCAATGGGACGAAATCAAGCCGCAAGTCGACCATGTGATTTTCCCGGATGGCAAACGCATCATCCTGCTGGCTAAAGGCCGCTTGGTAAACCTGGGTTGCGGAACCGGACACCCTAGCTATGTCATGAGCTCCAGCTTTGCCAACCAGACTATTGCGCAAATCGAGTTGTTCACGCAAACCAGCAACTATCCAGTGGGCGTGTATACCTTGCCTAAACATCTGGATGAAAAAGTGGCTATCCTGCAATTGAAAAAACTCAATGCACAGCTAACTGTACTTACCGATGCGCAAGCGGCCTATATCGGCGTGAGCAAGAGTGGCCCTTACAAGCCTGATCACTACAGATACTAAGCTTCTATACTTAAGCCGCAACCTCGGTCAGGTGTCCTGGCCGAGGTTTCGGTGTACACTCTTCCTCAATCTAATGACGACAGGGGAGTGAAATGTTTAAGTTACTGATTGTGTGGGTATTGAACGCATTGGCGTTAATGGCGGTGGCTTACCTGGTGCCTGGCATCCATGTGGCGAATTTTACAGCTGCACTAATAGCTGCTTTGGTGATTGGCCTGGTCAATATATTGATTAAACCGTTGCTGGTGCTGCTTACCTTGCCGATTACTTTGTTAACACTAGGCTTGTTTATTCTGGTGATTAACGGGGTGCTGTTCTGGCTGGTCGGCAATTATCTGCAAGGATTTTCGGTCAGCTCCATCCTGATTGGTGTAATTGGTGCCTTGGTCTACAGTTTGATTTCCGGGGTGCTCAGTTCGATTATCCCTGATAGTGATTAACTGGCTAAGAAGGCTGGTTTCCGCATCCATTTTTGTGAGTGCGGGCTTGCCATAAATAAAGATTAAACACGTGAATAATAAAACTTCTTTCAGCTTTGAGTTTTTTCCGCCAAAAACGGCGGAGGGTATGGCTAACTTGCGCCTCGCGCGCGCGGAATTAGCTAAATTTTCCCCTGAATTTTTTTCGGTGACGTTTGGCGCTGGAGGTTCAACCCGTGACCGCACTATGGAGACCGTGCTGGAAATTCAGGCAGAGGGCTATGGCGCCGCACCACACATTTCCTGTATTTCTTCCAGCAAAGAGGAAATTCGCGAGTTGTTACAGACGTATCAATCCAAAGGCATTAAACGCCTGGTCACTTTGCGAGGAGATATTCCTTCCGGTGAGGTGAGTGCTGGCGACTTTAAATATGCGAATGAACTGGTGAGTTTTATCCGTGCCGAAACGGCTGACTGGTTTCACCTCGAAGTCGCGGCCTATCCTGAATTCCATCCTGAAGCGAGCTCTGCTCAAAAAGACCTGGATAATTTCAAACGTAAAATTGATGCCGGTGCTGATTCAGCCATTACGCAATATTTCTACAATGTGGATGCTTATTTCCGCTTTGTTGAGTTGGCGCACAAACAGGGTATTACAGCCCCTATCATTCCTGGTGTGATGCCAATTTATAACTACACACAGTTAGCGCGTTTTTCTAATGTGTGTGGCGCTGAAATTCCACGCTGGTTACGATTGCGCCTTGAGGCTTATGGCGATGATATCGCTTCATTACGCGCCTTCGGCGTTGATGTGGTGACTGATATTTGCGCCAAGCTTTCCCAGGCGGGAGTGGATAAAATGCATTTTTATACCTTGAACCAGGCGGGCATTATTGGGCAGATTATCCGGCAACTTTAAGTTGGGCCTGAATAGATAAAAAGCGCGATTAAATCGCGCTTTTTTTGTAGCAAAATATTACGTTATTGCAACGACAGACCTTTCGGATTAAATAACGCATCTTCAACAAACAGGTAATCCTGTTTACGGCTTTCATCCCACAGCACCATCATGGTGATCCAGCGGATATCTTCCATGCTTAAGGTTTCCTGTGGCAACACCATGCAGCGGTCGATAATCAGGTCACGCTCATAAGCGCTGATGATGTCACTTTTCTCTAATAGACAGAGAAAGTTCAGACTCTCATCATTAATTTTATCGCGTTCCATCTCGCAGAAAATACGCAGGGCAGAAGGATTCTGCAAATATTGCGGATGCGCAACCGAGCGGCGCAGGTCTTTTACCCAGTCTACCGCGTGCAGAATATCCTGGTGGTTAAATCCTGCCTGGGACAATTCATAGGCCATGATGGCTTCGTCGGTTTCTTTCAACTCAAACGCATCATGTTTGTCCCAATAGTTTTGATAAATAAATATCAATACTTCCAACATGCATATCTCCTCAACATGCTACTTCAATACTAGCGCTACCTTGTGAGATTAAGCCAGTCTCTGGAATTGCCCGTTCGCAAGATGGCTGACTACACCTTCTAATTCAAGTAGTGTAAGCATGGTGGAAACTTCTCCGGGCGTCAAGCCTGAGCGGGCTGCGATCTGCTCGGCGAAGATAGGGTCAAACCCCATGCAAGCCAATACAGGGCTTGCTTCAGAGGGTAGATTAGTCCAATTGGGTATTAGCCCGTTTGGGCTATCAGCCAGGCTGGCATTTGGCAGGCGGATATGACGTAACTCACTGAGGATATCGTCGGTGGATTCCACCAGTTTTGCACCTTGTTTAATCAAGGCATGACAGCCCTTAGACACCGGAGAATGGATGGAACCGGGAATCGCAAATACTTCACGTCCCTGTTCAATCGCCAGTTTCGCGGTAATCAGGGATCCGCTATCGACATTTGCTTCAACCACCAGGCAGCCTTCAGATAAGCCACTGATAATACGATTACGTCTGGGAAAGTTGTAATTGATCGAAGGCGTACCTAATGCATATTCCGACAGCAACAGGCCATGCTGGGCAATCTGATGCGCCAGTGCTTTGTGTTTGGCCGGGTAGACAATATCGAGGCCGGTGCCGACTACCGCAATGGTTGCCCCATCTGCTTTCAAGGCGCCACGATGGGCAGCGCCATCAATCCCCAGGGCAAGTCCGCTAACTACGACTAAGCCCGCGCGGCATAAGCTCTCGGCAAAGTTTTCTGCAGTGGTTTCTCCTTGCGCGGTTGCATGCCGGCTCCCCACAATCGCCATGGCTGGCCGTTTGAGTATCTGCAAGTTGCCTTTGGCATAGAGTAGCGGCGGTGGCTGGTCGGTTTCCAGTAAACGTCTTGGGTAGTGCAGGTCGGCCAGGGTGATCAGGTGATTATCAGGTTGCTCCAGCCAGTCCAGCGCTTTGGCAATATCTGCATGCTCCATCGCGCGCTGGATACGCTCTGCGACATCTTTGCTGACAGTGTCGCGTAGCTCGGCGTATGACGCTGCCAGAATCGCTTCCGGCGATTTCAACAGCAGTAATAGCTGGCACAGCATGGTATTGCCGAGCCCGTCAACCAGGCTAAGCGCTATCCACGGTGCATATTGTTCGCGAGAAGAGCTGCTCAAGCTTGCGTCGGGCAAGCTTGCGTTTTCGATGTAAGTGTTTTCCATGTAGGAATCTTACGGTGTTTGAACGATATCTTCCACATGTACGGGTTGAGAAGCTTGCATCACCAATGCGTAAGACAGTTTGGGGAAGGTTTTGAACACCATCACCAACCCGACTGGCTCATTCGGTAATTGCAAGGTCACCGGATGTTCAGGATCTGATCCCGGGTCTATCATGCTGGCGCCTTTGCGCAGGATAGACAGCACGTGCCCACGTTCCAGGCCATCGTTTGCGCCACGGTTAAGCACTACCACACGGCCGGAGCCGGTTTCGTTAATACCATTGCTGATGCGGGCAATCTGGCCATGCAACTGGTTTTCCGGTGCATGCGGTATAAATGTCTGGGTTAACTCATCTTCAACAGCGATCAGTTTGTCTTTAACGGCGATTTCTTCTTTCACCTGGCTGATATTCAGGGTTGCAGGTTGACCCAGGCGTAGCAGATTGGCTTCACCGAGATAATGCGCTTCAATACCTAGGATTTCACCATTTTCGGGATCCTTAACCGGTTCACCTTCACGGTAAATGGCCCAGACCGGTTGCGGGGTTTGTGGCAATCCCTGCACATAAATATGTGTACCGGGGCTCAGGATTTCTCGTTCTTCTTCCGCGGCAATAATTCTAGGCGCATTTTTCAGCTCATCTGCGGAAACCAGCATAGGCTTAGTCAAAAAAGGCAGTATAGCGTTTGGCTGTATGGTCGGGATAGCATCGGCCTTGATCGGTGTCACAATGACACCAGGCTCCAGTTTGACAGATTCGCGAATCAACCTCAGTACCGGTTTGCCGCTGCTGGTGTCCAGCACGATTACATCTCCCGGGTAGATCCAGTGCGGATTTTTGATATGGTCACGGTTGATCTGCCATATCTGTGGCCACTGCCAGGGATTCTTGAGGAACTTGGCAGAAATATCCCATAAAGTATCGCCTTTAACCACCACGTGGCGGTCCGGGTGTTGCGAACGTAGGGTAATTTCCTCTGCAAAAGCGTACAAGCTGCTACAAGCCAGGGCAAGCGAGGTTATAATTTGAACAATTTTGGTCATGTGACGTCTCTGTAATATGCAGTGCTGACGTTATGCAGCATGCATGGCGCGGGTTAATGCGCAATGTCGACCAATCTAGCATGGGTTTAAAGTTATTATCAAGATGAAAAAACGGGCGTTTTGCCTTGTATTCATTTAAGAAACGCCAAAATAAGTGTATAGCGGTGAAGTGCAAGGTCACTGTAGTTTGACCACTCGCTAACACAGACCCTTAAAACGTTTCGTAAACACTTTGGATTGAAAGATTTATAGAGCATGGCACTCCTCCCTATTTTGCAATATCCTGATCCCCGCTTGCACACGGTTGCCAAGCCGGTAAAGGTATTTGATCATGCTTTGCAGAAGCTGGTCGCAGATATGGCCGAAACAATGTATGACGCGCCTGGCATCGGTTTGGCTGCCACGCAGGTTGACCAGCATATCCAGTTGATCGTGATTGACCTGAGCAAGGAAAAAAATGATCTGCTGGTGCTGGTCAACCCGAGGATTATTGCTGAATCCGGCCATCAGGATTATGAAGAAGGTTGCCTGTCAGTGCCGGGCATTTATGAAAGTGTTACCCGCGCGGAATTCATTACCGTGGAAGCGGAAGATGCGCAAGGCAAGACCTTTAAACTGGATGCGGATGGTTTGCTGAGTGTATGTATACAGCACGAAATGGATCACCTGAAGGGCAAGGTGTTTGTGGAATATCTCTCTCCCCTGAAACGCAATCGAATTCGCAGCAAAATGATCAAGCATGCGCGTGAGATTGAGCGCAACAGCTATTAAGTCACGAGCTTAAACCATGCGAATTATTTATGCCGGGACTCCGGAATTTTCCGTGCCTGCCTTGCAGGGACTCATTGACGCCGGGCATGATATTGTCATGGTGCTCACCCAGCCGGATCGTCCTTCAGGGCGCGGCATGCAACTTAAGGCCAGCCCGGTCAAGCAGCTGGCTTTACAACATGGGTTGACTGTATTCCAGCCGGAAAATCTGAAACCTTCAGAGGTGCAGGATGAAATCGCCGCAACCCATGCCGATGTGTTGATCGTGGCGGCTTATGGCCTGATTATCCCCACTGCTGTCCTCAATATTCCCAAGCGTGGCTGTTATAACATTCATGGGTCACTGCTGCCACGCTGGCGCGGGGCGGCACCTATCCATCGTGCTATTCTGGCAGGCGATAACGAAACCGGTGTCACTATTATGGAAGTAGTGCCCAAGCTGGATGCAGGCAATATGGTCAGTAAATGGGCCGTGCCGATCACTGAGCAAGACACCACACAGACTTTGCATGATGCCATCAGCCGTGAAGGCGCGCGCCTGATGATAGAGGCAATGCATACGCTGCAAACCACCGGCCAACTGCCTTCAGAAGAGCAAGATGAATCGCTGGTGACTTATGCGCACAAACTTGAAAAATCTGAATCCGCTATTGACTGGACACAATCTGCCATTCAGCTTTCTAGGCAGGTGCGGGCGTTCAATCCTTTTCCGGTCGCCACGGCCAAATTCAAAGAGCAGGTATGCAAACTCTGGTTTGCGCAAGTTGCCCAACATGCAGCCGAGCTTGATTTAACGCAACCGCCAGGCACCATTTTACAGGTTCAGCCTTTAATAGTTGCCTGTGGAGATGGAGCGTTGGAGATACATGAACTGCAAATGCCGGGTGGCAAACGCCAGGCTGCACAGCAGTTCGTGCAGGGGCAGCACGTGCATATAGGTGACAGGTTTTTATAAGTGTCTCTGTATGATGAATCCATACAAAATGTACGGATGTCACGGTGATTTCATAAGACATCATTAGCATTGAAAAAACCGTTAGCGACCCCATGTTGGTGAAGAGTAATCATGGAATGAAGGAATTTTGGAATGTTAGGTAATTGGACTAAAACCTTTGTGCTGATGGCAGCGATTACAGCCCTGTTTGTGGCTGTGGGCGGTGCTTTTGGTGGCCAAAGCGGTATGCTGATGGCTCTGTTGCTGGCAGGCGGCATGAATTTTTATGCTTATTGGTTCAGCGACCAGGCTGTGCTCAAAATGTATGGTGCCGTAGAAATCAACGCCGAGAACAATTACGGAAACAACCAGTTCAATAACTATTACAACATGGTCAAAGAACTGGCGGAACGCGCGCAATTGCCGATGCCACGTGTATTTGTCATTAACGAAAGCCAGCCAAATGCATTTGCTACCGGGCGTAACCCGGAAAATGCGGCAGTGGCTGCCACCACCGGCATTATGCAGATCCTTAGCGAACGCGAATTGCGTGGCGTGATGGCGCATGAACTGGCGCACGTAAAAAACCGCGATACCCTGATTTCTACCATGTCAGCCACCGTGGCTGGTGCGATTTCAGCGATTGCCCAATTCGGTATGCTGTTTGGTGGTGGTCATAGGGAAGGTGAAGAAAGACCTAACCCTATGCTGGGTATTTTGATGATTATCATGGCGCCGCTGGCCGCGAGTTTGATCCAGATGGCAATATCACGCTCGCGTGAATATGAAGCTGACCGTATGGGTGCGGATATCAGTCGTGATCCGAAAGCCCTGGCGAGCGCATTGGAGAAAATCCATAATTATGCGCACAAAATTCCTAACATGACTGCTGAGCAACACCCTGAAACCGGTCAGATGATGATTATTAACCCGTTATCAGGGGCTGACTTTTCCGGTTTGTTCAGTACCCATCCCAAAACAGAAGAGCGTGTTCGCCGTTTAATGTCGCTGGCTAACCAGTACTAAAATAAAAGTAAAGCTGTTGTTAAAAGGCTTTCCTCAGGAAAGCCTTTTTTATTGGCCTGCGTACATATTTGATTACTTACATTGTTTTCACTGTGAAAGAAGCTGCATCAAGTAAAATAGCGTTTTTACTCCGAGTTTATTCCGTGCAAGTTGCCCAGCTAATAGCCGCCCATGCCGTTGCCGAAGTATTGGCTGGCCATAACCTGACTGTCTCGATGCCAAAAGCATTGCGCAAAGTCAAAGCTGCTACGCCACAACAGCAGGCTGCTGCGCAGGATTACAGCTATCTGACTTTGCGCTTTTATGCGGAATCAGCCGCCTATCTGGCGAAGCTCACCCCCAAGCCCGTTTCTGACACACGGGTTGAAGCTTTATTGCTGATAGCGCTTTCGCAGTTATTGCATGGCAAAGACGATGATTTTACGGTGGTGAACCAGGCAGTGGAAGCGGCAAGTAAAACCGGTCAGCGCTGGGCCAAAAGTTTAGTGAATGCCGTGTTGCGAAACTTCTTGCGGCAACGTGAAGCATTGCAACGGGTAGTCACGCAAAAAGAAGAGGTCACCTGGAACTATCCCCAATGGTGGATAGACCTCATCAAACAGCAATACCCTGATCACTGGCAAGCCATGCTCGCAGTCGGTAATGAGCATCCACCCATGACATTGCGCGTCAATGTGCGAAAAATCAGTGTAGAAGATTATTTGCAGGCTTTGCAAGAGTCACAAATTTCAGTCACCCATTTAGGCAGTACGGCCATTCAGCTGCATCAGCCGCTACCTGTGCATAAGCTACCCGGATTTGACCTGGGTTGGGTCAGTGTGCAAGACGCGGGCGCGCAATGGGCAGCGCCTTTGCTGGATGTCGGCCCAGGCATGCGGGTGCTGGATGCTTGCAGTGCCCCGGGCGGTAAAACTTGCCATATTATTGAGTTTTGCGATGTGGACTTAGTGTCGCTGGATGTGGAAGACGAACGCCTCAAGCGTGTGAATGAAAATCTGCAGCGACTGGATTTGCAGGCTAAAGTCATTACCGGCGATGCAGCCAGCACTGACTGGTTTGACGGGCAACCGTTTGACCGTATCCTGGCAGATGTCCCGTGCAGTGCTTCCGGCATCGTGCGCCGGCATGTAGATATGAAATGGTTGCGCAGACCTCAGGATTTGGCGACTTTTGCACACACACAGCAGCAAATTTTATCTAATTTGTGGCAAATGCTGTCAAAAGGCGGTAAATTGCTTTATGTGACATGTTCGGTGTTTCAACAAGAAAACGAAATGCAAATTCAGCAATTTTTAACTTCCCATGATGATGCAATCCGGCTGCCAGTGGCCTTTGATGCCTCCATCCTGCCGTGCGAGCATGCAGCACCCGGGCAATTATTGCCGGTGGCTGCCCATGACGGATTATTTTATGCGTTGTTACAAAAGTATTAAATCCTGGCTATTGCTAGTCTGCATGCTGCTCACTGCCTGGTCAGTACTGGCTGGCGGTAATCATGCACATATTAAAGTGGCAGAACTGGTATTGCGCGACGATTTATGGACGCTGGATGCCGAAATGGATATCCAGCTGGGCCGTGCGCTGGAAGAGGCGCTGAGCAAGGGCGTCACCCTAACCTTTTTGTACGAGTTCCAGATCGTTAAACCGCTTAAATACTGGTTTGATGATGAGGTGGTCACCGAACGTCGCCAGGTCACCTTGAATTACCACGCGCTGACCAAGCAATACATCCTCAATTATCCGCAGCAGCAAAAAGTATTTGATACGCTGATTGATGCCAAACAAGAGTTATCCATTATTCACGATTGGCGTTTGGCACCGCATGCCACGCTTGAAAAAAACCAGTCTTATCATGCAGCCTTGAAAATGCATCTGGATACCAGCAAATTGCCAAAAGCCTTGCAGGTGGATGCGATTGGCGAGAGTGATTGGGAACTGGTTACGCCTACCTTTAGCTGGTGGGTGAAGGAGACCTTGCGCTAAGTTATGCGTTATGTACTGATTTTGTCGATTTCGCTGGCGGCGGGTCTGCTGTACCTGTTGTCCCTAGCCAGTGCCAACACGGCCATCAGCGGCGACTATTACATCATCCTGCTCTACATCAATGCCGGTCTGGCGCTCTTGTTGCTGGGCGTGATTGGCTACCAGTTACGCCACCTCTACCGCACCACAAAAACCAAACAGGTTGGTAGTAAACTCAATTTCAGGTTGTTGGTCACTTTTGCGCTGATGGCCTTGATTCCCGGCATGATTGTCTACCTGGTTTCAGTGAATTTTCTCAGCCGCTCAATTGAGTCGTGGTTCAACGTTAAAGTTGAGTCTGCCTTGGATGGTGGCTTGAATCTTGGTCAGCGGGCACTGGATATCATGCTGTCCGAGCTTAAAGATAAAGCGCAGGGCATGACAGTCTCCTTATCTCTGCAAGCTGCCAAGTCTAATTATGCGCAACTGAATGATTTACGTGAAAAAGCAGGCATTCAGGATGCTGCTTTACTCACACCACAAGGCGCCATTCTGGCTGTGAGTAGTGCTGACCCCAGCAGTTTCTTGCCAGAACTGCCTTCAGTACCGCAGTTACGCCAGGCCAGAAGCGGCGTGTATGGCAAGATCGAGCCTATTCCGGGGAAAGGCTTATACATGCGAGTGCTGGTGCCAGTGGAGCCGTTAGGTATTATCGGGGAAGTGCGGATTCTGCAACTGATGCAGCCGGTGCCAAAAGCGCTGTCTAACACTGCGGAAGCGGTGCAGGATGTTTACCGCGAGTACCAGACTTTGTCCTATAGCCGTCAGTCACTGAAAGATATTTTCATGCTGACGCTGACCATGATTCTTCTGCTCTCGATGCTAGGGGCGCTGATTATCGCGTTTGCGTTGAGCCGGCGCATGGCGCAACCGCTGACAGTGCTTGCAGAAGGCACACGGCTGATTGCCAGCGGCGACTTTTCGCAGCAACTGCCTTCATTCGGCAAAGATGAGCTGAGTGTGCTGGTGAAGTCTTTTAACAGCATGACGCGACAGTTGCAGGAAGCGAAAATCGCTTCTGAACAAAGCCGACAGCATGTGGAATCTGCACGCGCCTACCTTGAAGCAATCCTGTCGCACTTGAGCTCTGGTGTGATGACCATTAATGAGCGGGCTGAGTTACGCGTCTACAATCTGGCCGCGACCAGTATTCTGGGCATTTCGTTAGTCGGTTTCAAAAATAAAGTATTTACCGAAATCGCTAACGAAAATCTGTATTTAAGCCCATTTGTAGAAATCGTCATGCGCCATTATGATGAGACTTTACAGCTGGATCATCATGAGCGGCATATGACCAGCCAGATCGATATTGAGCATGTGCACGGCAAACAGATTCTGATGTTGCGTGTCACACGTTTGCCGGAAGGTGCCGGGCATGGACTGGTGGTGGTGTTTGATGATGTGACGGTGATGGCGCAGGCTCAGCGTGACGCAGCCTGGGCAGAGGTGGCCAGAAGGCTGGCGCATGAGATCAAGAATCCGCTGACGCCGATACAGCTTTCTGCTGAGCGCCTGCAGTTTAAACTGCATGATAAGCTGGATAGTAAAGATGCCGAGATGCTGCTGAAATCGACCGATACTATCGTGAATCAGGTGCAGGCCATGAAAAACATGGTCAATGAATTTAGTGAATATGCAAGGACACCGGCAGCGTTATTGGTTAAACTGGATTTAAATGCTTTGATCCGGGATGTCAGCCGCTTGTACAATGGATCGACGGTTAAGCTGGAGTTGGTATTGCATCAACAGTTACCTGAGGTGCAGGCTGATGCCACCATGATGCGGCAGATTTTGCATAATTTGCTGCAAAATGCACAGGATGCGATGAGCCAGGTGGAGCATCCGCAAGTGGTCATCCTCACGGATTGCGACGGTGAGCGTGTAAAATTATCGCTGACAGACAATGGCGGTGGTTTCCCGACCGATGTGATGGCTAGGGTGTTTGAACCCTATGTCACCACCAAATCGCACGGCACTGGCCTTGGTTTGGCCATTGTGAAGAAAATGATAGAAGAACAACGTGGACAGATACGTATAGATAATCTGCCACAGGGGGGCGCCAGCGTGACCATACACCTGCCCGTAGATAAACAACAACAGCGTCGGCGCGTAGAGCGCATCGTGTAAGGAAGTACGGACATGGCATCACGGAATATATTGGTGGTTGATGACGAAGTCGGCATTCGCGAGTTGTTGAGCGACATCTTGCGCGACGAAGGTCATCAAGTCCGCCTGGCAGAAAATGCCCAATTGGCACGCGAAGAAAGACTCAAGCAGCGACCGGACCTGGTATTGCTGGATATCTGGATGCCGGATTGCGATGGTATCAGCCTGCTCAAGGAGTGGGCGAATGCAGGGTTGTTGACGATGCCGGTCATTATGATGTCCGGCCACGGCACTATTGATACAGCGATTGAAGCTACCCGCCTGGGTGCGTTCGATTTCCTTGAAAAGCCGATTGCGCTTCAAAAGTTGCTTAAAACAGTGGGTGCCGCCATCAAGCACACCGAGCATTTGGCACATACAGAAATCAACCTTTCCAGCTTTGGCAAAAGCGCCGTCATCCAGGAGCTCAAGCAACGCTTGGAACAACTCGCCCGCCATAAAAACACTTTATTCCTGATCGGCAAAAAAGGTGGCAGCGTGCCGCTGTGTGCCAAATTCCTGCGTCCACCAAACACGCCTTGGGTCTCACTCACCGAGTATGACAAACTGGTCTCGGCACCGATGGAAATCCTGGAGCAGGCGCGCGAAGGCGTGGTTTTCGTCGATGAAGTGACACGCCTGGGCAAAACCGAGCAAAAAGGTTTGAGTTTGCTGATTGCCAAGTCAGAAAAATATGGCGTGCGAGTCATCTGTGGCAGCGAGTTCGGCTTGCCGCAACTGATTGAAAAAGCCATGCTGGAACAATCCCTGTTGCAGACGCTAGCCGGTGCAGCGGTGAAAGTGCCGTGCCTGGACGAGCATAAAGAAGATATTCCTGACCTGGCCAATGCCATGGCTACCTTGATGGTAGAAGCCAGCAAGATCGATTACAAATCGTTTGATGTCGCGGCATTAAATGCACTGCGCAACGCAGACTGGCCGGGTGACCTGGATGAGCTGGAATCGGTCGTACAGAACCTGCTGATGACCAGCCTGGGTGACAGCATTACACAGGAAGATGTACAGCGCGTGTTGAAAGATTTTCAGGGCCAGATTGCAGAATCCGCTGAACAGCATATGCCTCTGAATCTCGACCAGCCATTACGCGAAGCAAGAGACGAGTTTGAGCGTTTTTACTTTCAATACCATATGCGGCTGGTTAAAAACAACATGAGTCGTCTGTCTGATATTTCCGGCCTGGAACGCACACATTTGTACCGTAAACTCAAGCAACTGGGTATCCGGATAAAAGGTTAATCACAAGGTTGAAATAAATAAAAAAAGCCGGGGTTCCCGGCTTTTTCCATCATCCAGAAATATTATTTCTGGCGGTTATCCAGGCTGTACCCGGTCTGCGGATAAAGACTCAGCAACCACATGCCACCGGCAATCCCCATGTAGGCAAAAAATGCATCCAGCGAAGCCTGGCTCAACACAATGGCCATAAAAGCCGCTAACACACCCAGTACTCTGGCACTGATTTTCGTTTTAAAGCCGACCAGCAAGGCTAGGCCAAATGCGAGCTGGATAAAAATCAGCAATGGCGCAAATATAGCCGGCAAACCCAATTGGCCCAGCATAAATTGATATTGCAGATAGCCATCAGGGGCAGAGGTAATGGCAATCAACTTCAAAATCACAATGCCAAAGAACACCAGCGCTAGCAAAATCCTGGCGGCAGCAGTTTGTAATGGACACAACATTTCTTTTCCTCAAATCCTGTTTTTATAAAGCGCCTATAATGCCTGTGGCTTATCACAATTGCAAACTTTCATCCGGAGCGGAAATGTGTCGGTACAACGCACTCAATTAATCATTCATCGTTTTGATACGCGACATGCATTATGGCCCGAATGCCGCATGATCCGTAAACGTGTGTTTATTGACGAACAGCAAGTGCCGGTGGCGCTGGAATGGGATGCATCAGATGCGACCGCCATGCATTTTTTAGTCATGGTGGACGGGAAACCGGCCGCCTGTGCCAGAGTACTGGAAGATGGACATATCGGGCGGATGGCGGTGTTACCGGAATGGAGAGGGCAAGGCATAGGCGAGGCATTATTGCTACAGGCCATCCAGGAATGCCGGCATCTGCAAGCGTTATATGCCCGCCTGTCAGCGCAAACACAGGCGGTGAAATTTTATGAGCGTGCAGGCTTTGTGGTCTGCAGTGAGCCCTATCTGGATGCGAATATCATGCATGTCGATATGCAGCTTGAGCTGGTATAATTGCGGTTTAAGTTTTTCTATCACTTCCAGACATAAAAAGGAATTCTCATGTCAAAGATCGTATTAAAAGCCGGTGAAGCCACTGTATTTTCCGAAGGTAAAGATGTAACTGCGGCCATGCCGGAAATCGTGATTGGTGCCGTTGATGGCCCGGTTGGGACTGCGTTTGCCAACATGATGGCGCAAACCAAAGGCCATACCGCCATGTTTGCTGTGCGTGATATTAACCAGATGGTACGCCCTGCGACGATGATGGTGCCTAAAGTCACTTTGAAAGACTCACTGAACATTGAATTGTTCGGTGGCGTGGTGCAAGCGGGTGTGGCTGATGGTATTACTGATGCGGTTATCGAAGGCATTATCCCTAAAGAACTGGTAAATGACCTGTGCATCGTTGCTTTATTGTGGATCGATCCGGGCTGTGCCAAAGAAGCTAACCTGGACAAGGCTGACTTGTACAAAAACAACTACGAAGCGATCAAGCTGGCATTGAAACGTGCCTTGAACGACGAACCAAGCATTGACGAAATCATTGCCAACCGTCACAAGATCAAACACTGCATGTGGGAAGATAGCTGGGATCAAAAGTAAGCTGGGATAGACAGAACTGGAGTTGAAGTTATCCGGTTTGCCCCTGCCAAGCCCCGCATTTGCGGGGTTTTTGTTATAGAAGGTAAGTATGAGACTCTTGATTAAGCGTTATCTGGCAGTGGTCTATGAATCGCTTTTAATGGTGGCGCTAGCGCTGGTCCTCACCGCGATTTATTACATGTTGTTTGGCGATGCCAGCCAAGGTTGGAAAAGATTGGGATTGCAGCTGCTGGTGTGGGGAAGCATGGGTGCTTACTTTGTCCGCTGCTGGACGGTGAGCGGGCAAACATTGGCCAGCCAGACGTGGAAACTGAAAGTGGTTAATCAGCAAGGGCAATTATTAGCATGGCAGAAGGCAGTGATGCGGTATGTGGTTGCCAGCATATTATTGTTACCGGCTGGATTAACCTTGTGGTGGGCTATCCTGGATCGCGAACAGCAGTTTTTGCATGACCGCTTGCTTGGTTCGCGTGTTGTCAGGCTATAGCTGTTTGAGTCCGCTAATGTCTTTCAACCTAGCGCTTTTCAACATAATGCAGCATACCCAGGCCTGCAAATAGAAACAGCAGCGTCGGGCCGATGGCACTAAATAGCGGTGACCAGTCATTGAGTACGCCAAGGTGCACAAATACCCGGTTCATAATCTGGTAGACCACGCCGAGTAATATCCCGGAAAATATCTTGGCACTGATACCCCCCGCCCGTTGCTGCAAAAATCCAAACGGCAAGGCTAGCACTACCATCACCAGGCAAGCTAGCGGATAGATCAGCTTGGACCATAAAGCGACCTGGTAACGGGTACTTTTCTGGCCATTGCGGTGCAAGTGCTGAATAAAGCTATACAGGTTCCAGGCCGACATTTTTTCCGGTAACACCAGCAAGACATTCAGCAGTTCTGGCCTGATCAGCGATTCCCACTGCGCCTGTTTTACAAACTTTGAGGTCACCGAGTTGTTTTGCACGGCGCGCTCATTATTAAAGATGGTTTGCGTAACGTTGAGTAACTTCCAGTGGTCATCGGCAAAATGTCCTTTTTCGGCATGGCTTATACTGCGCAGGCGGAACTGTGGATCAAAGTCATAGATATCAATATTAACCAGGCTGCTATCCGGTAGTACCGTGTTCACATTCACAAAACTACTGCCATCTTTAATCCAAAGCCCGGACTGGAAGTCTTGAGCCACTACTGAGTCGGTAGCCTGGATGCGGATCCGCTGCGCCATTTTTTCACTCAAAGGCGCAATGATTTCACCAATCATAAAGGTGACGATGGCAAATACCAGGCCTATGCTTAACAATATTTTGGCAATCACCTTGAGTGAAATGCCGCTGGTACGCATGACGATTAGCTCGGAGTTGCCGGCCATTGCGCCTAGTGTATACACAATACCTAGCAGCACAGCGACTGGCGCTACTTCATAGATATGCCCGGGAATACTGAGCCCGACAAACGTCAGCATGCTGTTGATGCCATAATGACCGCGTCCCAGGCTATCCAGCTCTTGCAGCAGGTCAAAAAATGAGAACATGGCAAGCAGGCCAAACAGCACCAGCATGATGTTAAAGCTGATTTCTCGCCAAAAATAACGATTGAGGATAGACAGGCTCATGGGTTATGCAGCCTTGGTGCGACGCTTGAACAGGTCTGGAATCAATGGTTTAAGATGTTTTCGTCTATGGTATAAATACCAGCCCAGTAATACAAAACAGATGTGCACCGGCCATAAACCTACCCATGCCGAAATTTTACCTTGCGTGATCCACGCCTGGAAAATACTCAACACGTTGTTGTAGATAATAAAAATCAGGATAGCGAACATGATATTCAGCGACCGGCCGGCTCGCGGATCTACAAAGCTTAGCGGTATCGCCAGTAGCACCATGACAATGGTGGATATAGGAATCGCGAATCGCCAATGCAGCTCTGCCTGGTCAGAGAGTGAAGCATCGCTCATCAGGCCAAGCGTGGTCTTGGCCTGCGCTGTTCCCTCCTGGGGCGTGGTTTCCTTGGTTTCGATGCGGATATCGTAACGCTCAAACTCAGTGGTCGAAACGTCCAGTGTATTGGGAATCACTTCGTAGCGCCGGCCATGTTGCAGGACCAGGAAATTATCGCCGTTTTTAGCTTTGTAACGACTACCGCGGTTGGCGGTAATAATGCCGGTCTTGCCATGCTGGCGTGACTGGACGAAGATATTTTTGACTTCGTAGCCAAGTTTGTCGAAACTCTCAATGAAATAGATACGCTCGCCGTTGTTCGATTCCTTGAATGCGCCGGGGCTAATGGAAGAGAGTTCATCCCTTTTTTTCAATTGTTCACGGTAGCCGTCCGCTTTCTCGGTTGCCCATGGCATCACAAACAAGCTGAGCAAGCTGATAATCAGTACGATAGGGAAGATAAAGCGCAGGATGGGCACTACCCACTGACGCAGGCTAAGCCCTGCATTCATCCAGATCACCATTTCCGAATCTCGGTGCCAGCGCGTCAAAGTCAGCAATACGGCCAGGAAAATAGCCAGGGACAGCATCATAGGCATTAGTTTCACCAGGCTGAAGGTGAGAATGGTGCCTATGGCGTCGTTAGGCAGAATCCCTTTGGAAACCTGGCGCACGATATTACCGGCGCGCTGTGCGACCACGATACCCAGAATAATCAGGAAAATGGCAGAAGATGAGGACATCAACTCTGCGGACAATGCACGTTTGAATATTTTCAATTTAAATGCACCGCTTTGAAATCAGCATAAAACACTAGATAATACAATCATCTCTCAAGTCACAGGCACTCGAACATAAAAGGATAAAGATGGAATTTAGCATAAAAAGCACTAGCCCGGAAAAATTGCGTACCGATTGTTTGCTGGTTGGCGTTTATGAAGGCCGCAAGCTGAGTGATCTGGGCAAATCTTTGGATGAAGCAAGTGACAAAGCGATCACACATGCGCTGAAATCCGGTGATATTGAAGGCAAGTCCGGCAGCACTTTGTTACTACGCCAATTATCCGGCATTGCCGCGAGCCGGGTGTTGCTCGTTGGCTTGGGTAAGTCAGAAGAGTTCAGCCTGAGAACCTTGCGTAATGCTTTCCGCGCTGCGATTAAAGGTTTGCCAGCTGGCGTTGAGAGCGTGGCGACAGATTTTGCCGGTTTGGCGATCAAGAAATCAGATACTCAGTCAAAAGCGGCTGCACTGGCAGAAATCGCGTGGGAGTCCAGTTACCAGGTAAATGCGATCAAAGAAAAAAAAGTTGAGCCAAAGCCGCTCAAGCAGATTACGTTACTGGTCGGAAAATCCGATGTTGAAGACGCTGAAGCCGGCGTGAAACAAGGCCAGAGCGTGGGTAATGGTGTGGCCCTGGCTAAAGACCTTGGTAACCTGCCACCGAATATTTGTACGCCGACTTATCTCGGCAAGCAGGCTGAGAAGTTAGCCAAAGATTATGGTTTCAAAGTGGAGGTGCTGGAAGAAGCCGAGATTGAAAAACTCAAAATGGGTTCATTCCTCGGCGTCACACGTGGCAGTGACGAGCCACCTCGATTTATTGTGCTCCAACATTTAAAAGGCAAGAAAACGCAAAAACCGGTGGTGCTGGTTGGTAAAGGCATCACTTTTGATACCGGCGGCATTTCGCTCAAACCCGGTGCCGATATGGATGAAATGAAGTACGACATGTGCGGCGCAGCCAGTGTGCTGGGTGTGTTTAAAGCGATTGGTGAACTTGATCTGCCATTAAATGTGATTGGCTTGATTCCGACCTGTGAAAATATGCCTAGTGGTCGCGCAACCAAACCCGGCGATGTGCTGACCAGTATGTCTGGCCTGACCATTGAAGTATTGAATACCGATGCGGAAGGGCGCCTGATTCTGTGTGATGCGCTGACATATGCCGAGCGATTTGAACCTTCTGCCGTGATTGATATTGCGACATTGACTGGTGCCTGCGTCATTGCATTGGGTCATCACCCTAGCGGTTTGTTTGCCAATAATGATGCGCTGGCCAGAAAACTGCTTGATGCCGGTGAAAAAGCGCAAGACCGTGCCTGGCAGATGCCGTTATGGGACGAATACCAGGGCCAGCTGGACAGCAATTTTGCCGATATGGGCAATATCGGTGGCCGTGCCGGTGGTAGTATCACAGCGGCTTGTTTCCTGTCTCGTTTCGCCAAGAAATATGACTGGGCACACCTGGACATTGCTGGTACAGCCTGGAAATCCGGCAAGGAAAAAGGCGCTACCGGCCGTCCGGTGCCATTGCTGGTGACTTACTTGTTACAGCAGGCAACTGAAAAGGCCTGATAGGGTTAAAGATAGAAACGCTATGACCCGGGTGCGCTTTTATACCGATATTCCTGATAGGTCCAGTTTGATTCTGCATTTGGTCGAACAGGCTGTCGCGCGTCAACGGCAGGTGACTATTTACCTGGAATCACCAGAAGCGGCGGAACAGTTAAGTCACAGTTTGTGGCAGCAATCTGCGTTTATCCCAAATGTGCTAGCAGAGGCGCCACAGGCAAGCTTAACGCCGGTGTTGCTGGCCTGGTTACCGGAACATATTCGTCAGGATGACATGTTGTTCAACTGCCAGAAAGCATTGCCAAAGTTTTTCAGTCGTTTCCGGCATTTATTCGAGCTGATCGGGTCGGCCGAAGATGACAAAACAGCCGGTCGCCAACGCTACGCGTTTTATCGCGACCGCGGTTACGAAATTCAGCATATGAAAATGCAGACGCAGTAAGCGCCTGTGCCAGGGAGGTCGTGTGGATATCTCAGAAATTCCGGTATTAACCAAGGTGGTACAAAAAACCGCTCCAGCGGCGCTGGATATGGATGAACTTGTCGCCCAGATCAAACAGGCGCTGCTACCTGAAATTACCAATATAGTGACTAGTCAGCTCGGGCAACGTGCTTTTGAGCGAACCGTGGTCGAGCAGCAGGCATTAGCCGAATATGCTGAATCCATTCAGCAAGGACTATCCAGGCAGGTGCAAGCGCAGGTCGGGGAAAGCATCCAGTCCGTGGAGCAGGCTTTCCGCGAAGCCATGGGCAATGTCGGTAAGCAACATCTGCAATCAGTGGAAGCTGAGGTTGCCAGGTTAACAGAAGTGCAGCAACAGTTGCTCGCAACCACTGAGCAAACCATACGTGAAGTTGCCGAGAACGCAGGCAAGCAAAAGCTGGAAGAGAAGCTGGCGCAACTGATTGAAGATCAGCAAGCGCAAATCGCGACCAAGGTACAGCAGATGCAGGAGCAGCTTGAAAAGACCATGGCGGATCATATCCACCAGTTGCAGGAAAGCAGCAAGGACACGCTGACGACCGGTCAGGAAGCGATGGAAGCCAGGCTGGTGGAAGAATACAAGCAGACCCTGCAAACCGCCTTTGACGAATTCACCGAACAGCAAACTAGCGAATTTAAACAAAAATTCAATACCGAATTATCTTCAGTTGAAACCGAGTTGCAAGACAAAGTGCAAGGCATGGTCAGTGCGCAAATGCAGGTGATCGAGGGAGAGCTGAATAAACGCCTGAAAGCCAGTATTCTGGAAGTATTACAGGGCATTAAATTCGTCATGCCCAGCGTTTAATTTTTATGATCAGCAGTTAACTTTTAAGCATCAGCAAGCGTTAGCACCACTGGTGTATGATCACTTGGTCGCTCAAGTTTGCGTGGCAGTTTGTCTATCAGGCAACTTTGGCACAATGATTTCAGCGCGTCGCTGACCAGGATATGGTCAATGCGCAAGCCCATATCTCGGCGGAATGCTGCCATCCGGTAATCCCACCAGCTGTAATGTCCGGCTTCATCAGTAAACAAGCGGAAACTGTCTGTTAAGCCTAGTGCCAACAGCTTTTGGTAGGCCTCACGCTCTTGCGGGCTGACCAGCACCTGGCCTTCCCAGGCGACCGGGTCGTGGCAGTCGCGGTCATCGGGCGCGATATTGTAATCCCCCAGCAAAGCCAGCTTTTCATGCTGCTTTAACTCATCAGTTACCCAATCATGTAATGCATTCAACCAGTTCAATTTGTATTGAAACTTGTCTGAATCCAATGCCTGGCCATTCACCACATAAGCGCAAATGATCCTGACGCCTTGTATGGTCGCTGCAATAATGCGTTTTTGCTCGTCGGCAAAATTTGGCAGGTCAACATGCACTTCGTTGATCGCATGCGGGCTGATAATCGCCACACCATTGTAGGTTCTTTGCCCGTTGTGAATGGCATTGAAACCAGCCTCTTGCAAAGCGGCATAGGGAAACTTGCTGTCTTCCTGTTTGGTTTCCTGCAGGCAGAGCGCATCCGGTTGATTAGCGACCAGCCAGTCCAATACATGTGGCAGTCGTACAGTCAGCGAATTAACATTCCAGGTGGCCAGTTTCAACAGGGTTCTCCATACGACATTCATTAAAGGCAGGCATTGACATCTTGCCTTGTGCATTTTACACGACTCCTTGTCATTTTCTGGTCAAGCAAGCCTCCTCTCATCGGAATCACTTTATTGCCATATCAGACAAATGGCGTATTTTGTAACTACTGACTTATCTCTATATTATTAGCTCAGTCATATGGGGAACAGGCATGAACAACGGGACGGGTAAGCAGGTGTGGTTTTCACATGGCGAATGGTGGCTGGTGCTGGCGATTGTGCTGGTGGCTATTGGGTTGCGGCCTGGCATTGTGTCCATGGGGCCTGCACTGCCCGCAATCATTGAATCATTCTGCTTAAGCCATGCCATGGCCTCAATGATGACGGCAATCCCCGATGTCCTGATGGGAGCACTGGCATTGCCAACCCCTTGGCTGGTGCGCAAGTTCGGGGTGAATAAAGTGCTGATGACCGCTTTGGGCCTGCTCAGTCTCTCAATATTCATCCGTGCTTTCGCAGGCAATAGCAGCTTGTTAATAGGTGCAACGGTGGGTGTTGGCGCAGGTATCGCGGTGGCAGGTGCTATGTTCGCGGGCATCGTGAAAGCCAGTTTCGCCTCCCGTGCAGCTTTAATCATGGGGATATATGCGACGGCATTATCACTAGGCAGTACCTTGTCTGCCGGGCTGACTGGCTGGCTGTTACAGTCTACCGGCTGGCGGATGGCGGTCGGCGTATGGGCTGTGCTGGGAGTCATTGCCATGATTGCCTGGTGGTGCGTGATACGCAAATCCGTTACTACGCAAACAACGATTGTGAGCAGCAAGTTGCGCGCAACGGATACGCGCTTGCCGTTCCGCACGCCTGTTGCCTGGTTGATTGCACTGTTTTTTGCCTGCGTAAACTTCCTGTTTTATTCTATCCTCACCTGGACAGCTGCTATGTACCAGGAAAGTGGCATGCCAGCCGGTGAAGCGGGAGCCGTACTTGCCAGTTTCACCTTTTGCTTCATGTTGGCGAGCCCGATCACTGGCATGTTTAGCAGAAATCTGGACCGGCGTAGCTGGTTAGCAGCCTGCAGCCTTGTTGCCACGATAGGCCTCGCCGGAATGGCAACGCCTGGCGCATGGCCCTGGTTATGGGTACCTGTCACTGCTTTTGGGCTTGGTGGCGCATTTACATTGGCCATGACATTGCCGCTTGATCATACCCACACGCCCGATGCGGCAAATCGCTGGAATGCTTTCGTGCTGACAGTAGGGTATTTAATTGCCGCCAGCGGACCTTTCATCATGGGTTTACTGCACGATAAGAATGGTGATTTTGTCGGTGGCTATCAGTTACTGGTTGTTGTTTCAGCCCTCATGCTGGTATTGTCCGCCATGCTAAAACCACCGCAACACTAAGCCGCTTACTCATCTAACTGGCTGTGGGAGAACGCGCTCCCAAGTCACTCACTGTGGCCCGATGGCATCAAATGCATCGAATCCGCCATAAATCGCTGTCTGTTTATCCAATGTGATTGCCGGTACTTAAGGTATAAATCAGGCTGGACTTAATTACCGGCAAAATGCCCGATTACATTGCAGTGATATTGTTTTTCTAAATCCTCATGGAACGCAATTCAACCTTCTATTTATTCAGATGGCTGGTGGCTATTGTCGCGCTCGCTAATTGTGCCGTATCGAGCGCACTTGAAGACATCACACTGCAACTTAAGTGGCGGCACCAGTTTCAGTTCGCTGGTTACTATGCGGCACAGGAACAAGGCTACTATCGTGACGAAGGCCTGAACGTCAACATCATTGAAGGCAGTAAAGACCGCCCGCCAGTACAGCAGGTTCTGTCTGGACAAGCCGATTACAGTATCGGCGATGCCGAGGTGTTGGTGGCACGTATTTCAGGTAAACCGCTGGTGGCATTGGCGGCTATCTTCCAGCATTCCCCAGGCGTGTTGCTCAGTTTGCAGCAAAGTAATATTCAACATCCTAAAGACCTGGTTGGCAAACGTATCATGATGTCTACGGATGATCAGGGCGTGTTCCAATTCAAAGCCATGTTGCTAAAACAGCACCTGGATATCAAGCAGATGACCATGGTGCCGCACACCTGGCGCCTGCAGGATTTAATCGAAGGCAAAGTGGATGTGATTTCTGCGTATGCCATGGATGAGCCGGAACAGTTAAAACAAATGGGCTATTCGCCCGCGATTATCACCAACCAGTCTTATGGCGTTGATTTTTATGGTGATGTGCTGTTTACCAGTGAGCGCGAGTTGAACACGCATCCTGAACGTGTGGATGCTTTCTTGCGGGCAACCAAAAAAGGCTGGTTATATGCCCTGAGCCACCAAGAAGAAATGGCAAAGCATATTGCAGGCATGCCGGGTGTTGTAAAACGGGGTATCAACGAACAAGCGTTATTACGCGAAGCCAACATGATGCATCCCTACGTGCTCACTGAAGTGGTGCCATGGGGACATATGAACGAAGAGCGCTGGTATGCCATTGCGCAGACCCTGGCAGATTATGGATTGGTGCCTCCCTATATCGACCTTAAAGGTTTTGTATATCAGGGGGATATGCGGGTCAAACGCCCTTACATAGTATGGCTGGCGCGCGGCGTTTCCATCCTGTTACTGATACTTGGCGTCACCTTTTTATGGAATCTGCAAATCCGGCGGCAAGTGGTCAACCGGACCCAGGCATTACAGAATGAAATTGACCGTCGAACCCAGGCGGAATATTTGCTTAAAGTGGCTGGCAGTGTTGCGAAAATCGGCGGCTGGATGGTCGATATCAAGACGGGCGCCTTGCAGTGGTCTGACGAAGTGGCTGCCTTGCATGAAATGCACCCCGGCTACTCGCCCACGGTGGAAGAGGGCGTGAATATGTTTGTGCCTGAATATCAGCCATTAATGCAAAGTGCACTGAAGAAATGCATAGAAGAAGGTATTTCTTATGACCTGGAACTGGAAAAAATAACCGCTACAGGTCGCCGTTTCTGGGTGCGGGCCATGGGCCAGCCGGTGCGGGATGAAGCCGGCAACATTGTAAAACTGCAAGGCTCGTTACAGGATATTACCGATCAGAAGCAACTGGAAGCCATCAAACAAGGGCAAAACAGAATCCAGGCCATGATGCTGGCGGATGTGTCCTTGCACGAGATCCTCAATACCGCGGCGCAACTGATAGAGCTGCAATTTCAGGGTGCTTGTTGTGCCATATTGTTATTGGATAAGGAAGGCCATTTACGCCATGCTGCCTTATCAAAACTGCCCTTACCCTATACCCAGGTGATGGATGGTATCTCCCTGCCGGCCAGCCAAATCAAGACCCTTACTCAAAGCCGGGTGATTGCCAAAGAAATACATAGTTATCCGTTTGGGGATGAGAATCAGGTGCTGGCTGAAACCTTTGGCTTGCAGGCCTGCTGGAGCGCACCGATATTGTCGCGTAGCTGGCATGCATTAGGTGTGTTGGCAGTATACCGGCGGCACCCGCATACCCCGACGGATGTAGAAATTGATTTTGTCGAAAGCTATGCGCAAATTCTCGGCCTGGCGATTGAACGCGAGCAGTCGGATGAACAGCTCAATCTATTGCGTAGCGGAATCTCCCGGCTCAATGACATCGTGATGATTACAGAGGCGCCGGTGCAGGCGCCCATGCAACAAAAAATTGTGTTCCTGAACGAAGCGTTCACCAGAATTACCGGATCTTCACTTGAGCATTTAAGCGGTAGTTCTCCATTTGATATTTTTAATGCGGCCACACCCAAGCGTGAACTTGAAAATATCAAACAGGCTTTCCAGCAGATGTCACCGATTACAGCTGAAGTTGTCACTAGCAATGCTGAAGGCGAAAGTGTTTCGCTAGAGATGGATGCGTTGCCCCTGCATGACCGTGGCGGGCGACATACGCATTGGGTACTGGTATTACGTGATGTCACTGAGCGCAAACAGGCAGATGCGCAAATTCGCCAGCTGGCCTATTACGACACCATGACCGGCCTGCCTAACCGTTTGCTGCTACAGGATAAACTGGTTGCCCATCTGCGCAAAGCCGTGCGCAAAAAAACCGGGGGTGCGCTACTATTTATCGATATTGATAATTTTAAAACACTTAACGATACGCATGGACACGAGGTCGGTGATGCCTTGCTGGTGGAAGTAGCCAAGCGGATCAAAGGCTCGGTACGTCGCCTGGATACTGTCAGCCGGCTCGGGGGTGATGAATTCGTTGTGGTGCTGGATAGCTTGCACCGTGACCCGCTCCAGGCGGAAAAACAGGCCAGAATAGTCTGTGAAAAAATTGTCTCAGCGTTTGAGCAACCTTTTAATTTAAATCACTACCAGCATTACACTTCGCCTAGCATAGGCGTTGCATTATTTGATTGTGATGAGCCCAGCCAGTCTGAAGAGCTTTTGCGGCGGGCGGATATGGCCATGTATAAAGCCAAGGAAGCAGGCAGGAATGGTTACCAGTTCTTTGACACGCTGATGGAAACCGAATTACTGCATCGCGTTGCCATGGAAGCCGATTTACATATTGCGATCGAAGAGCAACAGTTCCTGCTGCATTTCCAGCCGCAATATAACCAGCAGCACGCTATTGTCGGTGCCGAGGCACTGATCAGATGGCAGCATCCTGAACGCGGCCTGATTATGCCTAACCAGTTTGTGACCATGGCTGAAAGCTCGGGGCAAATCGTTGAGATCGGTCATTGGGTATTACAAAAAGCCTGCCAGATATTGCTGGAGTGGTCTGCCCATGAACAATTAAGTTCATTGGTGCTGTCGGTGAATGTCAGCCCGAAACAGTATTTGCAGCCAAACTTTGTGCAACAAGTGCAACGCATGGTGGTCGAGACCGGTATCCAGCCGGGCAGGCTAAAACTTGAGTTAACGGAAAGCATGCTGGTAGACAATGTGGAAGACATTATTGCTAAAATGACCGCCTTGCGCGAAGTGGGCGTATGTTTCTCCCTGGATGATTTCGGTACCGGTTACTCATCGTTGTCTTATCTGAAACGCTTGCCGTTTGACCAGCTAAAAATTGATCAATCGTTCGTGCGTGACATGCTCAATGACAGTGATTACGAAAGCATCGTCAATGCGGTTATTTCATTAGGGCACAGTTTGCAGCTGGAAGTATTAGCCGAAGGGGTGGAAACGGAAGCACAGTTACGCGTGTTAAAAAAACTCGGTTGCCAGATGTTCCAAGGTTACTATTTTACACGGCCGCTAGCGATGGAATTGTTTGAGCGGTGGGTAATTCATAATGCTGGCAATTCTGCCCAGGATATTACTGAAGCTGAGATGCTTTAAAGAAATACCCGCGAGTCACGGAAATCAATATCAGATAGCGATTACTTTTTTTCAAAAGCGGTTTTTTTCCAGGTGTAGGTCCCGCAAGTAACCAGGTACAGAATGGCAGAAAAGATATTGATCACCGGTACCATGCTGCGGAATGCCAGAAAGAATGCTTTACCCAATGCGTGTTTAAGGGTATCGAATTCACAGTTGCGGAATTCAATCAAAGACCCAATTGCGGAGATGAATAAAGGTACCAAATAAAAAGCAGAAAGTATTTTGAAGTCCATGTTTTGATTCTATTCTGGTTACAAAAAGTCTCACATCAATGCACAGCCATTGGCTTGCTCTTCATATTCCGGTGAATCGGTAATTATTCAATAGCTTAACAAAAAAGCCTCTAAAAAATTTAGAGGCTTTTAAGGCTGAGTTGCTTAGCGATTATGCGGCAAAGTTTTTAGCTGCAAATTCCCAGTTAACCAGGTTTGCCAGGAAAGTCTCTACAAATTTTGGACGCGCATTACGGTGATCGATATAGTAAGCATGTTCCCAAACGTCGATAGTCAGCAATGCTTTGTCGCCTGTGGTCAGCGGTGTGCCAGCAGCACCCATATTAACGATATCCACTGAACCATCCGCCTTTTTCACTAACCAGGTCCAGCCGGAACCGAAGTTACCCACAGCAGATGTCTGGAATGCTTTTTTGAATTCTTCATAAGAACCCCATTTGGCTTTAATGGCATCTGCCAAAGCGCCTGTTGGTTCACCGCCACCGTTTGGTGTGAGGCAGTTCCAGAAAAAAGTATGGTTCCAGATTTGTGCGGAGTTGTTATAAATGCCGCCGGAAGATTTCTTGATGATGTCTTCCAGGCTCAGGTTTTCAAACTCAGTGCCTTTGATCAGGTTGTTCAAGTTAGTCACATAAGCCTGGTGGTGCTTGCCATAGTGATATTCAAAGGTTTCTTCAGACATGTGTGGCGCCAATGCATCTTTAGCAAATGGTAGTGGTGGTAAGGTATGTTCCATGGTATTTCCTTTTTTATGGTGTGTTGAATTAAGCGGTCTTGAAAAAAATCTTTATTGAAATTGCATTATTGAAACGCTGGTTTTTTTAAAGTAATGACCTTCAGGTGATGTTTAGAACCACGTGACAGGAAAAGGTTTACCGATTTCGAAGTATTTTGCCATAGTTTAAGGTCCAGCAAAACCTTGCATTGCCATATGCAGACGGTTGAACGGCTTATTTCTTGCGCGCACGCGGGTGCGCAGCATCATAAGTTTTGCTCAGATGCTGGAAGTCAAGATGGGTATACACCTGCGTGGTGCTGATATTGGCATGGCCCAGCATTTCCTGCACAGCACGTAAATCGCCGCTGCTTTGCAACACATGGCTGGCGAAACTGTGGCGCAGCATGTGCGGGTGCACGTGGTTGTGCAAACCTTGTTTGATCGCCCAATCTTTGACCCGCATTTCTATCGTGCGGCCATGAATACGGCGACCTTGCTGACTGATAAAGACCGCGGTTTCGGAAGGTCTTTTACTTAGCCAAAGTGGGCGCACACTCAGCCATGCATGCAGGGCTGATATGGCTTTGCTACCGAGTGGCACCATACGGGTTTTATTGCCTTTACCAATGACGGTAACCACACCTTCCTGTAAATCCAGCCGCTCGATGTCTAGCCCGACCACTTCGCTTAAACGTAAGCCTGAAGAATAGAACAGCTCCAGCATGGCACGGTCGCGTACTACAATCGGGCTATCACCTTCCAGTTCGACCAGCTTGCTGGTCTGTTCGATAGAGAGTGCATGTGGCAATGTTTTCGGTGATTTGGGTGCACGTAAACCGATCACAGGATTGGCCGGAAATTGATGATGCAGAACCAGGTAATGGAAAAATCCACGCCAGCTGGAGAGGATGCGGGCGATGCTGCGGCCACTTAACCCTTGACTGTGCAGACTGGCAATATTGCGGCGTATGAGTTGCGGGGTGAGTGTTTTCAGGTCTTGCGCATGTTGCTTCATTAGCAGGGCAATATCGCGTTGATAATTATTGCGGGTATTCTCACTTAAGCCGCGCTCAAAATGGAGGAAGTCCAGATAGTCATCGAGCAGTTCATGCATGATAGAACCCTGGTGCCGGCCAGCATAAGCTGGCCGCAAAAAGTGCAGTGAACATGGGGCACAGCTTGCGGATACGCCAGAAGCGCGGAGGATTAAAAGCAGGGATGTGAGAACTGCAGGTACCGCGCAACGCAATTATTTGCATGCGCGGCAATATTGGCTCTACGCTGACAATTGCCGCAAGAATATGCCTCTTGGCGGAAACCTCAGCGGGGGCTTTCATATGATGTATCTGGCAAGCGAGGCGCTGACCAGCTCCCCGATCCGGTTTAAAAATAAGGTACCCATGCCGGCATAAAAACGGCTGCGCTGTTCACTAGGAATCGCCAGCAGGCCAAAAGTGACGTCTTGATAGCGCATGGGAATCACTGCCAGTGAGGCCGGAGATTCGGTAAACCAGCCTGCGATGTCCATGGTGGGCAGGGTGCCGCAGTAGGGCTGGCTCAAATCCTTGGCCCAGTTTTTCAGTGAATCTTCAGCGGTGATGAAAATATCATCCGCGGTATGGCTTTCGTTCTCCCAAAGCCGTAATCGTGCATTCGGCAACTGAAAGTGGGTAGCAAGAAACTCCACCAGATGTGCATGCAGTGCCGGAACATCTTTTGCAAACAATAAGCCCAGGGTTAATTCATGCACCTTATTGGCGGTGGCTTCATTTTCTTCAGCGGTCAGGATCAGCTCAGTAAAGCGTGACTCCAAAACCCGGATTTTGTCGCGTTGGGCAATTTGCTGGCGTTCAGCCAGTGAAATAGTGCCTTTGCCATGCGGGCTTGGTAAAAACAGCTCGGCCAGCAGATGCGCATGACTTTCGAAAAAGTCGGGGTGCGCCTTGAGATAGAGTTTAATATCGTTTTCGTTAATGCTGTCTTCCATTATGTTTCTGTCATTTCTTAAATTTCAATTTCGCCTTCAAAAACGATATCTGCCGGACCTGTCATCATGACCGGGCTCTGGCCGCCATCCCATTTAATGGTCAGTATGCCGCCACGGGTGTGCACTTTCACCGGGCTTTGCAAGGTGCCCAACTGGATCCCGCTGACTGCCGCGGCACAAGCACCGGTGCCGCAAGCGAGGGTTTCACCGCTGCCACGTTCGTAAACGCGCAAGTTGATTTCATGTTCGTTTAATACCTGCATAAAGCCGGCATTCACGCGTTGCGGAAAGCGCGGGTGAGATTCTATCTGTGGGCCTAGCAGTGCCACTTCCGCAGTATGCACATTATCCACCAGCATCACCGCGTGCGGATTGCCCATGGAGACAGCGCTGATAGTGACTGTGTCTTCATCTAATGGTAACTCGTAAGCAGTCGCCTCTGCATCTGCCTCAAACGGAATTTGTGCCGGAGAAAATCTTGGTGCGCCCATATTCACGGTGACCTGGCCATCTTCCTGCAAGGTCAGGGTCAGGATGCCGCTCGCGGTTTCCACTTTAATTTCACGTTTGTCGGTCAGGCCTTTGTCCACTACAAAACGGACAAAACAACGGGCGCCATTGCCGCATTGCTCGACTTCGCTACCGTCAGCATTAAAAATACGGTAGCGGAAATCTATGCCAGGCGTAGCGGTAGTTTCGACCATTAATAGCTGGTCACAACCAACACCGAAAAAGCGGTTCGCAATCTGCTGGATTTGCGTATGTGATAAATGGACGGGCGTTTGAGTCGCATCAATGACCACAAAGTCATTACCTGCACCCTGCATTTTGGTGAATCTGAGTTTCATGGCTTGAAATGATACTCCAACAACCCGTGCTGTGGCAGCTTGCAGGCAACATTTATTCCGTTAACCAGGCAAACTCGGGTAGAATCTTTCTTCCTTTTAGATGCCGGCTTCAGCCTTTAGTCGGTGTCATTGATCAACCACTTTTACTTTTCAAGGCGTCAAACAATGAGTGAATATCTTTTTACTTCGGAATCCGTTTCCGAAGGCCATCCCGATAAATTAGCTGATCAGGTTTCCGATAGCATTCTGGATGCAATTCTTGAACAAGACCCCACTGCCCGCGTAGCTGCTGAAACACTGGCTAATACCGGCCTGATCGTCCTCGCAGGCGAAATCACCACCAGCGCCAATGTCGATTACATTAAAGTCGCGCGCGATGCGGTGAAGCGTATCGGCTATGACAATACCGATTACGGTATCGACTATAAGGGTTGTGCAGTACTGGTAGCTTACGATAAACAATCTCCTGACATTGCCCAGGGCGTGGACAATGCAAATGATGATCCGTTGGATCAGGGTGCAGGCGACCAGGGCCTGATGTTTGGTTATGCGGTGAATGAAACGCCACAACTGATGCCATTGCCAATCTGGCTAAGCCATCGTGTGATGGAGCGCCAGTCGCAATTACGTAAAGATGGCCGTTTGCCATGGTTGCGTCCGGATGCCAAATCACAAGTGACCATTCAATATGTAGATGGCAAGCCGCACAAGATTGATACCGTGCTGGTGTCTACCCAACACGCTCCCGAGATGTCACTGGAAGCCATCCGTGAAGCGGTGATTGAAGAAATCATCAAGCCAACATTACCTGCTGAACTGATCAAAGGCGAGATTAAATTCCTGGTCAACCCGACTGGCCGTTTTGTCATCGGTGGCCCACAAGGTGATTGCGGCCTGACTGGCCGTAAAATTATCGTAGATACTTACGGCGGCGCAGCGCCTCACGGCGGTGGTGCTTTCTCCGGTAAAGATCCTTCCAAGGTAGACCGTTCAGCAGCGTATGCGGGCCGTTATGTAGCCAAAAATATCGTGGCGGCTGGCCTTGCAGACAAATGCCTGGTACAGGTCAGCTACGCCATTGGTGTGGCACAACCGACTTCCATCATGGTGGAAACCTACGGCACCGGCAAAATTGCGGATGAAAAATTGACGCAATTGGTGCGTGAGCATTTCGATTTGCGTCCAAAAGGCATTGTGAAAATGCTGGATCTGTTGCGCCCGATTTACAGCAAAACCGCTGCTTATGGCCACTTTGGCCGTGATGAGCCGGAATTCACCTGGGAAGCCACTGATAAAGCGGCCCAATTGCGCGCGGCTGCCGGATTGTAATATTGCCAATAAAGCATTGATACAAAAAGTAATTTTAAAGAGGGCTTTTAGCCCTCTTTTTTTTCGATTTCCTGTCGATATCAAGCGTAAGATGATGAGTATTAAGTAAAAAGAGTAAAACAACAGCGGGCAGTATGTTAAAAACAATCGCCGTCAACCAGGTAAGAATCGGGATGTATATCCATGAACTGAAAGGTCCATGGATGGATCACCCTTTCTGGCGTACCAAGTTTGTGCTCAAAGATGAAATGGATCTGCTCAAACTCAAGGGCAGCGCGCTGAAGCAGGTTGTGATTGATACCAAGCGCGGACTGGATGTGTTGCCTGAGCCCGAAGTGCTTGCGCCTCCATTGACAGATAAAGAACTGGCCCTGCTTGAACTGGAGAGCCAGGCTGTTGAAGAAGAGCTGAAGCAGGTCAAACAGGCACCTTTGGATTCAGAACATCGCAAGGCGGCCAAAATCATTCAGGCTTCACGCCGTGAAATCATGTCCATGTTTAAAGATTTACGCATGGGCAAAGTGATAGAGCCAGAAAATGTCATGCCGCTGGTAGAGGAGATATCAGCCTCGGTCACCCGCAATACGCATGCTTTAATCAGCCTGGTACGTTTGAAAACGGCAGACGATTACACCTATATGCACTCAATTGCAGTGAGTGCCTTAATGACTAATCTGGCCAAAGAACTCAAATTGTCAGACATCGAAGTCAAGCAGGCAGGGTTGGCGGGGCTGATGCATGATATGGGTAAAGCCGAAGTGCCATTACAGATTCTGAACAAACCAGGTTCATTAACCGATAACGAGTTTGATGTCATTCGTCAGCATCCACAAAATGGCTATGACATGCTGCTGAAAGCGAACATAACTGACCCTGTCACGCTGGACGTCTGTCTGCATCACCATGAAAAGATGGATGGCAGCGGTTATCCAGGCCATTTATCGGGCGAAAATATCAGCATGTATGCCAGGATGGGTGCGATCTGCGATGTGTATGATGCCATCACTTCGGCACGTGCCTACAAACCCGGATGGGAGCCAGGCATTGCCCTTAAACGCATGGCTTCATGGACTGGTCACTTCGACCCGGTGCTACTCGAAGCTTTCGTTAAAAGCATGGGTATTTACCCGATAGGCACTGTCGTCATGCTTAAATCTGGCCGTCTTGCAGTAGTGGTACGCCAATCGCCTGAAAGTTTGCTAACGCCGGTCGTGAAAGCATTTTTCTCTACCAAGTCGCTGGTGCATATACCGGTTGAGGAAATTGATTTAGCCAGGCCAGGGGCGGATGAAATTGTCAGCAATGAATCTGCAGTGAGCTGGGGTATTGGTAATATCGAGCATCTGTGGGCTACGCATTAAACAAAAGCACTTTTATTTGAGCCCTTCCAAATTTTCTAATTTCCTTCTTATCATTTACAGCTAGGCTGCTGACAAAAGTTAATTCCTCAGCCTGTGGTCAAGCTGGAATCAATAATTGCTATAAAAAACATTCGTGTAAAAATAATTTTCCAGATCACTTTTAGCCCTCTTTCTTCCCAATTTTCAGGCATTAATAGTCGTTAAGATATAAGCAATCAAGAGAGATTGATTGGCTTATGCTAAAAACTGTTTTAGTTAAAGATGTGCGATTAGGGATGTACATCCATGAACTTAAAGGTGCGTGGATAAATCATCCTTTCTGGCGCAGGCATTTTGTCCTCAATGACCCGGATGATCTGCAAAAGCTCCAGGAAAGCCTGGTTTGCGAAGTCGTGATTGATCTCAGCCAGGGTTTGGATGTGTTGCCACCATCACCTTCAGAAGCCGAACCTGTATGCGATAAAAGTAAAAATGAAGCTGCTGAGCGGCGTGTATCAGCCAAAAAGTTTAAGCAGGTGACGGTGGATGAAGAACAGTCTCAGGCCGCCAAAATTATCGCGTCTTCGCGACACGAAATTGAATCCATGTTCTCCGACCTACGTATGGGGAAAGCGATTCAGGTCAAGACCGTGCTGCCTATCGTTGAGGAAATTTCGGCATCGGTTACTCGCAACATGCACGCCCTCGTCAGTTTGGTGCGCCTGAAAACAATCGATGACTGTACCTATATGCATTCTATCGCGGTCTGTGCGCTGATGACGGCCCTGGCGCGAGCGCTAGAGTTGTCTGAAACTGAGGTGAAGCAAGCTGGCCTGGCGGGTTTGATGCATGATGTTGGCAAGGCCGGCATTCCTCTGGAGATTCTGAATAAACCTGGTGCGTTGACCGAGCAAGAATTTGAGGTGGTGCGCCATCACCCAAAACTGGGCCATGATATGTTGATAAAAGCCGATATTACTGATCCGGCGACACTGGAAGTTTGCCTGCACCATCATGAAAAGATGGATGGCAGCGGATATCCCGAAAAACTTGTTTCGGATCAAATCGGTCTGTTTGCTAAGATGGGGGCAGTGTGCGATGTGTATGATGCCGTGACCTCAACCCGCCCTTATAAACCGGCGTGGGAGCCGGGTATCGCGCTCAAGCGGATGGCCAACTGGCAAGGGCACTTTGGTATGGATATCTTAAAAGCGTTTGTCAAAAGCCTGGGTATTTATCCGATTGGTACAGTGGTGATCCTGAAATCCGGGCTTTTGGCTGTCGTCGTAAGCCAGGCACCTGCCAGCCTGTTGAAACCGGTGGTGAAAGCCTTTTTCTCCACCAAGTCCAAACTCTATATTCCCGTGATGGAACTGGATTTGTCCAAAGGCATGGATGAGATTGTAGGGAACGAATCTGCGGAGACTTGGGGGCTGGGTAATGTAGACCATTTATGGGCGATTCCCACCAAATAAAAAAGGAGCCTAGGCTCCTTTTTTTAATGTTTCACAGTTTCTTTTTTGTACTATTCCGCTGTTTTCTTCGTTCGCTTGGCTGCGGGTTTGGTAGTAGTCGCTTTTGTAGCGGCTTTTTTAGCTGGCACTTTTGCAGCTGATGTTTTCGCTGCCGGTGCTTTTTTGGCCGATGTTTTTCTGCCCGTCGTTTTGCCACCGCCCTTGGCAGCTTTCTCCGTCAGTAATTCCAACGCTTGTTCTATGGTCAGCTCTTCCGGCGTCACGCTTTTCGGCAAAGTTGCGCGTATGCCATTGTGTTGTACATAAGGGCCAAAACGGCCAGAAAATACTTCTACCCTGCCTTCGCCGGAAGGATGGGCACCTAAATCTGCCAATACCGCCGGCCCACTGGCCGCAGCCAATAGTGCAACTGCGCCTTCAAGGTTGATGCCAAAAACGCTTTCGCTCTTGGGGATGGATTTGAACTTGCCATCGTGATTCACATACGGGCCAAAACGACCAATATTAGCAATGATTTTCTTGCCAGTTTCCGGATGGGTACCAAGGTCACGCGGCAGGCTTAATAGCATGGTTGCCGTATCGATATTCACCTGACTCAGCGGAATCTCTTTCGGAATGCTCACGCGTTTAGGTTTTTTCTTCTCGCCCTCAACTGGCAAGCCTACTTGCAGATAAGGGCCATATGGACCATTCATCAGGTAAATATCTTTGCTGGTTTCAGCATCCTGACCGATGACTACCGGTTCGCTGGCAGTATTGGCTTCGCCATCAATACTGCGTTTGTAATCACATTTTGGCGTGGCGTTGTAGCCAGTACAGCCAATAAAACTGCCATAGCGGCTGAGTTGTTTTTGCAACTGGCGGCCGCATTTTGGACATAGTTCGTCGATTAACTCGTTACCAGGACGTTCAACATCCGCCTTGCCCAGAATCTGCTGGTTAAACCCTTGCCAGAATTTATCCATGACCGGTATCCAGTCCAGGTTACCTTCAGCGATTTCATCCAGCTCGTTTTCCAGTTTGGCCGTGAAATCGTAATCAACGTATTGGGTGAAGTGTTCAGTCAGGAACTTGTTGACCACGCGACCGACATCAGTTGGCGTAAAGCGCTTTTTATCCAGGATCACGTACTCGCGGTCTTGCAAGGTCGAGATGATGCTGGCGTAGGTGGAAGGGCGGCCGATGCCGTATTCTTCCAGTGCTTTCACCAGGCTGGCTTCTGAATAGCGTGGTGGTGGTTCGGTAAAGTGTTGTTCACCAAAGATTTTTTCTACGGTCAGCACTTCACCGGTTTCCAGATGCGGCAATTTTGCCTCTGCATCTTCATCATCCTTGTCGTCATCCTTGCCTTCCATATATACGGCAATAAAGCCCGGGAAGATCAGGGTCTGGCCACTGGCGCGGAATAGTGTCGCATCGCTGCCAACAGCCAGGTCAACGCTGACGGCATCATATTTTGCCTGGGTCATCTGGCACGCCAGCGTACGTTTCCAGATCATTTCATACAATTTGAATTGTTCGTCATTCAGGTACTGACGCACACTGGCGGGGCTGCGGGTAATGTCAGTCGGACGAATCGCCTCATGCGCCTCTTGTGCATTCTTAGCCTTGGTTTTGTACATGATTGGGGATTTTGGCAGATAGTCTGCATCAAAATTCTTTTTCACATACTCACGAATTTGTATCACCGCTTCAGCCGCCAGGCTGAAAGAGTCGGTACGCATATAGGTAATCAAACCAACTGTGCCGCTACCCACATCCATACCTTCATAGAGCTGCTGGGCTACACGCATGGCGCGACTGGTAGTAAAGCCTAACTTACGGACTGCTTCCTGTTGCAGGGTTGAAGTAGTAAACGGGGCAGCAGGGCTACGGCTACGCTGTTTCTTCTCAACGCGGGTAACAGTGGTTTTGCCAGCGGAGGCCAGTAAAAGCTTGCCGACAATATCTGCCTGCTGGTCATGCTGGGTGATTGTGAATTGTTCAACTTTCTGGCCATTCAGTTGCACCAGCTTGGCATCAAATCCGTGCGCATGCTTGAGCGCACTCATATGAATGCTCCAGTATTCCTGGCTGGTAAACGCTTCGATTTGCAGTTCGCGTTCTACAATCAGTCTCAACGCCGGGCTTTGTACGCGGCCGGCAGACAAGCCGCGGCGGATTTTTTTCCAAAGTAATGGCGATAAATTAAAGCCAACCAGGTAATCCAGCGCACGGCGCGCCTGCTGTGCATTGACCAGATCCATCGAGATGTCACGCGGATGATCAATCGCGTGTTTCACCGCCGTTTGTGTGATCTCGTTAAATTCGACCCGTTTGACCAGCTTGTTCTTGGTCAGGTTTTTTTCCGCCAGGATCTCGGCAATATGCCAGGAAATGGCCTCCCCTTCGCGGTCCGGGTCGGTCGCCAGGTAAATGCTGTCTGCATTTTTAACTGCTTTGGCAATCGCGTCCACATGTTTGCTGTTGCGATCAATGATGTCGTACTTCATCGCAAATTGCTGTGTGGGATCCACAGCCCCGTTTTTCGGGATCAGGTCGCGCACATGCCCGTACGAAGCCAATACCTTAAATTCGCTACCCAGATATTTCTCGAGTGTCTTGGCTTTTGACGGGGATTCAACGATAAGCAGTTTTGACATTAGGTGGTGTACATAAGAGTTGGCTAGATAATAGCAAGCGTTCCAGCGAATAGACAACCTATCCTTGTGGAAAGTCCATATTTTTTAAAACTTCCCGGCATGTAATGTGCTTATTCTTCAGCCGTGACTGAAACAGGGAAAGGTTTACGCGCAAATTCAATGCGTTTGTCATCCTGGGTTGCAATAGTCAGTGCCATCTCACTGGCCGCAAACTTTTCCTGTTCAAACTTTTGATGATCAAACATCGGGTCTTCATCTTCTTCTTTGAACTGGCTTAAATGCTTGAAGTCATACAAATCAAAGTCGGCCAGATGCGAAGGCTCTACGTTGCCAATCGCGCGGAAAATATTGTTGATGCGTCCTGGCTGCTCGCGTTCCCAGTTGTTCAGCATATCCTTGATTTTTTGCCGTTGCAGGTTTTCCTGGCTACCGCACAAGTCGCACGGAATGATAGGAAACTGCATGCCGCGGGCATAGGCTGCAATATCTTTTTCCGCACAATATGCCAGCGGACGGATCACCATAAATTCGCCACGGTTGGTCGCGAGTTTTGGCGGCATTGCCTTCATTTTTGCGCCATAAAACATATTCAGAAACAAGGTCTGCACAATGTCATCCCTGTGGTGCCCCAGCGCAATTTTGGTTGCACCCAATTGCTGTGCAGTGGTATAGATAATGCCGCGACGCAAGCGTGAACACAGGCTGCAAGTGGTTTTACCCTCGGGGATTTTCTCTTTGACAATAGAGTAAGTGTCCGCCTCGACAATACGGAAATCCACACCCAGTTTTTCAAAGTAGGCCGGTAAAATGTCCGCCGGGAAACCTGGCTGTTTCTGGTCCAGGTTCATCGCAATCAGTTTGAAATTAATAGGCGCACGCTCTTGCAAGGCCAGCAAAATCATCAGCATGGCATGGCTATCCTTGCCGCCGCTCATGCAAACTAGCACAGTGTCACCATCTTCAATCATGTTGTAATCGCCAATGGCTTTACCGGTGGCGCTGATCAACTGATTGCGCAGTTTTAGAAAGTTTTGGCTAACGCCCTCAGGGTAGTGTTTGATCTTCATAGGCGCGCATTATAGCGGATAGCGATGTAAAGTCACGCTAAGTCTTTGATTAATCTGGTTGATTTAAATCTCCCATGACTGGCTGAATCATTTAATTTCAAATCAACAGGCAGACAATCATTTTTAAAAGATTTAGCCAATGATTCGCCAAACTTTTATGTGGATTGCTCAAGTACTCAAGTGGCGGCCGCCATCCACTGCCAATACATGGCCGGTCACAAACGGCGCGTCATAAATCAGAAACTTCACTGCCTTGGCAATATCTGAGGGTTCGCCGGTACGTTTCAGCAGTGTCTGGTTAACCACTTGCTGGCGATACGCCTCATCAAACTCCTGATTATCATCCGGCCATAACACAGGCCCGGGTGCGACTGCGTTGACTCTTACCTTTGGAGCAAGTTCCTGCGCCAGGGATTTGGTTAAACTGACCAAGCCCGCTTTGGCAGCGCTATAAACAAGGTAATTCTTTTTGGGGCGCTCAATATGCATATCGGTAATATTGACTATGCAGCCCTCACTGGTTTCCAGCGCATCAGCCGCGGCCTGGCTCAAGAATAATGGTGCTTTAAGATTGCTGCCCATCAGGTCTTCCCACTGTTCCGGCTGGATGCTGCCCAGGATAGTCGGATAATAGCTGGAAGCATTGTTAATCAGTGCATCCAGTTTGCCAAAGTGTTCCAGGGTGGCTTCGATCAATGCCGGCAAGTTAGCCGTTTCAAGCAGGTTACTTTGCTGGATAATGACACTGTCCGCGCGCACTGCATTAAGCTCGACTTGCAAGGCCAGCGCTTCCGCTGCACTGGTGTTGTAATGCAGCAGAATATTCGCGCCGTGGCTGTGAAGTTCACGCGTAATCGCGGCACCCACACGTTTGGCTCCGCCAGTGATTAACACTACCTTGGATGATTGCTGGGCTGCAGGATTGGAATTCACGGCACACTCTTTATTCTGGACTGCTCACATTATAATGGTTGAATGACTGCGCAAACCATTTCTTCAAGATTGCCCGCACTGGATGCTAGTGCTCAACAACATAGCGAGGCCGTCGTCGCGCATATCCAGCAGCAGATAGATCAGCAAGGCGGCTGGATCACCTTTGCGGATTATATGCAGATGGCTCTATATACACCGCAGCTTGGCTACTACAGTGGTGACGCCAACAAGTTTGGCCGGGCAGGAGACTTTGTCACCGCTCCCGAGATATCACCTTTATTTGCTCGCGCTGTGGCAAACCAGATTAACCAGGTACTGAGTGATTCCGGTGGTGATGTTTTAGAGTTGGGCGCCGGGACCGGCAAGCTGGCGATCGGCATATTGCAACAGTTGAATGCACTTGGGCAATTGCCTGATCATTATTGCATCCTGGATGTAAGCGCCAGCTTGCGTGAGAGGCAGCAGCAAAACTTGCAGCAATCCTTGCCTGAAGCGGTTTTTTCCCGCGTGCGGTGGCTGGATACTTTGCCGGAAACAATGACTGGTGTCGTGTTAGGCAATGAAGTGCTGGATGCGATTCCGGTGCATATTGTGTGCTGGAGAAGTGGGCAGTGGCTGGAACGGGGTGTAACTTATAACCAAGGATTAATTTGGCAGGATCGCCCGCTACAAGATTTGTCGATAGTTCAACATATAGATAGCGGCCAGCTACCAGACGATTATGTCACCGAAGTATGCCCGGCTGCGCAAGGCCTGATCGCCAGTTTGGCGGCAATGTTGCAGCGAGGGTTGATTGTGCAGATTGATTACGGTTTTGCAGCACGCGAGTATTATCACCCGCAACGCAGCCAGGGCACAGTCATGTGCCACTTCCAGCATTATGCGCATGATGATCCGTTTATCTATCCCGGTTTGCAAGACATCACTGCGCATGTGAATTTTACGGCCATGGCTGAAACGGCACTTGCGCATGGCTTGAGTTGTGCAGGCTACACCCCGCAGGCACAGTTTTTAATTAACTGTGGCATTTTGCAGATGCTGGAAGCAGTATCGCCGGAAGACAATGGGCGTTATTTACCTGCGGTGGCGGCGGTGCAGAAGTTGCTCTCCCCGGCAGAGATGGGCGAGTTGTTTAAGGTATTGGCATTGGGTAAGGGGTTGGAATTGCCGTTGGTGGGGTTTTTGCAGGGGGATAAGCGGCATCAGTTGTGATTGCTGTTCTCAGAGCATGCTTTTTAACTACTCAGTACCTTACGTGTAGGGAAAGCTGTTGCTCACTTCAATATACTTTAAATTGCGGCGGAGGCTGGAATTTAGACAATGTTCATGTTTAGCTTTTTTGCATCTGCTGTGACGTTCTAATCAGTAACTCTTTGGATGGTTGGTGCTGTGTTTCGGCATTTTCTTTCGCCTAGAGGCGAAAAAGAACGCTTAATCCCCCACCCTAAGACTAATTCTCTACAAGAAATCATCTATTCTCCCAAGTGCTAAGGAAATTCACGCTCTAAAGTATAATGCGCCCCATGACTGAAATCGATCAAACACCTGAATCCTCTGAAGCCCCTTACCAACGCCGCATCCGCAGTTTCGTCCTGCGCCAAGGTCGCTTGACCAAAGGTCAAGAGCGCGCCCTGGAAACTGCCTGGCCGCAATTCGGCATTGAATATGCCGAGCAATCCCTGGATCTGGCTAAAACTTTTGGCCGTGACAACAGCCCGAAAATCCTTGAAATCGGTTTCGGGATGGGTGATGCAACTGCAAAAATTGCCCAGACTTTGCCGGACAGTGATTTTCTGGCAGTCGAAGTGCACACGCCTGGCGTGGGTGGTTTGCTTAAGTTGATGCAGGAAGGCGATATTTCCAATATTCGTATTCTGCAACACGACGCGGTAGAAGTTTTACAGAATATGTTGGCTGATGCCTCACTGGATGGCGTGCATATATTCTTTCCTGACCCTTGGCACAAAAAACGCCATCACAAACGCCGCTTGATACAAGCTGAGTTTGTGCAGCTGTTATGTTCAAAACTGAAAGCGGGCGCTTACATTCACGTAGCCACTGACTGGCAAGAATATGCTGAATGGGTCTTGGAAGTTTTGCGAGCTGAACCACTATTGCAAAATACGGCGGTGGATTATGCTGAGAAACCAGCCTACAGACCACTAACCAAGTTTGAAAATCGTGGCCTGAAACTTGGCCATGGTGTATGGGATTTAGTGTTTAAACGTATTGGTTAACAGCCATGGTAAATGTTGGAAACTGCAGCTTCTAATCTGGTAAAGGTTGTTCTGCTGCGGGGTCTGTTTCAGCAGTTGAAAACCATTCTCCCAACACTTTTTCTGCTTCATCCACACCTTGTTTTTTCAGGCTGGAAAATAATTGCACGCTGATTTCTTCACCCCAGGTGTCTTTAAGTTCCTTGCGAACTTTATTCAAGGTGATGGTTGATTCGCCGCGTGACAGTTTGTCACTTTTGGTCAGCAACACATGCACCGGTTTGCCGGTCGGGCAAAACCAGTCCAGCATTTGTTTATCCAGCGGCGTCAGTGGATGGCGGCTATCCATCACCAATACCAAACCGGCAAGGCTTCTGCGTTCGCTCAGGTAACGGGAAAGTACATTTTGCCAGTGCGTGCGCATGGCTTCCGGCACTTTCGCATAGCCGTAGCCAGGTAAATCCACCAGGTGCTTGTCATCACCAAGCGTGAAGAAGTTTATTAATTGTGTACGGCCAGGTTGTTTGCTGACAAATGCAAGGCGATTATGGTTAGCCAATGTATTCAGTGCGCTGGATTTTCCGGCGTTCGAGCGTCCCGCAAATGCAACTTCAATGCCGCTTGCAGGCGGGAGGTCACGTAAATGATGTGCCGAGATGTGAAAGCGGGCGTTTTGGAAAACTGGCATGGTGGGGTTGAGTTGCCTCAAGGTTTTATGGACTATTCAGCCATGAATGCTATCACGAACAGGGTTTGTTTGATAAAATGGCGCCAAATAAAATGTTGGGGCATTGAATTATGTTGAAGAGTTTTAAAGCAGGATTGTGTGCACTGCTGGCGATTAGTATGACTATAGCTATTCAGCCTGCATTTGCGGAAGAAGCCGCTACTAACGAAGCCGCACCTGAAGTGAATAGTCCGGATAAAGTGGTGCAAAATGTGTGCGCTGCCTGCCATGGCGCAGACGGCAATAGCGTGATTACGACCAACCCGAAACTGGCGGGTCAGCATCCCGAGTATTTAGTCAAGCAATTGTCTAACTTTAAAGATGGCTCGCGTGCTAACGCAGTGATGTCTGGCATGGCGAGTACCTTGAGCCAGGAAGACATGGAAGGCATTGCTAAATACTTCTCCAATCAAAGCATCAAGCTGGCGAAAGCGAAAGAAAACGGTAAGGGCTCACTGGGTGAGAAAATTTACCGTGGCGGTATCGCGGCGAATAAAGTGCCGGCCTGTGCGGCTTGCCATGGTGTGACTGGTGCCGGTTTGCCTAAACAGTTCCCGCGCCTGGCAGGCCAGCATACCGATTACACCGTGCAGCAGTTGCGCACTTTCCGTACCGGTGAGCGCGCCAATGCGCCGATGATGATGACGATTGCTGCCAAAATGAGTGATGCTGAAATGCAGGCTGTGGCAGATTACATTCAAGGTCTGCGTTAATCTGCGCAAGATGCATAAAGGTGGCCACGGCCACCTTTTTTGCTAAATGCTGGCAGATCGAGTTTTGCAAAAACGTAAGCAATTGTGCAACCTTTTATCGTCAATGTCGTCCACCCATGCGCGTGCAACGTTGTACGTCATAATTTCCCTCTGCTAATCATCTAAGCCAAACCTGAAGAGAGTATATTGAAAGCGTCCGTTCCTTTATCCCAGCGTATTTACGAACTGATGAGTTCCATGCGCTTTGCCGTGAGCTTGCTGACATTGCTCGGCGTGGCTTCGATTATTGGTACTGTTCTTAAGCAAAACGAGCCTTATCAAAATTACATCATCAAGTTCGGCCAGTTCTGGTTTGAGCTGTTTGAGTTACTGGGCCTGCTGGATGTTTACCATGCTGCCTGGTTTTTGCTGATTTTATTGTTTCTGGTGATTTCGACCACGCTGTGCGTTTTCCGCAATACACCGGTGATGCTCAAGGAGTGGAAAGCCTATAAGGAAAATGCTACCGAGAAATCCTTGCGCTTATTTAGCCACCAGACGAGTTTAACTGCTGCGCAACCTGTTGCAGATACGCAATCAAGACTGAGTGATTTTTTATCCGCTGAGCGCTATACCTTTAAAACCAGACAACAGGATAACGGTGATGTGCTGATGGCGGCACGCTTGGGTACGCATCAGCGCCTGGGCTATATTTTTACGCATACCGCAATTGTCGTGATTTGTTTTGGTGGTTTGCTGGATGGCAATTTGCCTTTAAAAGTGCAGGAACTATTAGGATTCAAGAAAATTGAAACGCGGGATATCGCTTCGCGCAAAGTACCTGAAGAAAGTCGGCTGGGTGTGAATAATCTGTCGTTTCGTGCCAACATGACCTTGCCTGAAGGAGAGCGCGATAATGTGGCTTTTGTGCGCATACGTGATGGTTACCTGGTGCAGGATTTGCCATTCATCGTAGCACTTAAAGATTTCCGCATTGAACATTATCCAACCGGCATGCCGAAATCGTTTGAGAGCGATATTGTCATTACTGACCCGGAGCTGACCAAGCCGATTGAAGCGACTGTACGAGTCAATCACCCATATATTCATAAAGGCATTGCCATTTATCAGTCCGATTTCCAGGATGGCGGTTCGCAACTCAAATTCAAGTTGTGGAATCTGGCGGCAGCTAATCAGGATGGTTTTGATGTGGATGGCGTGATCCTGCAAAAAGGGTCACTGGGAGAAGGTGCGGATAAACTGAGTGTGGAATTCAACGAGTTCCGCCAGTTTAATATCCTGAATTTATCCAAAGATGGTAAAGGCAAGCCACACAATGTCGGGCCGAATACCACCTTGAAGTTACGTAATGCCAGCGGCCAGGCTCGCGAGTATGTGAATTACATGCAGCCATTGCAACTGGACGGTCGTGCCTATTTTGTTTCCGGTATGCGCGAAACCGTGCAGGATGAATTCAAGTATTTGCGGGTGCCAGCAGATGATGAACTTGAAATCACCGGTTTTATGGCTTTGCGCCAGACCATGCGTAATGAGCAATCAATCCGCGACATTGCCAGCCAGGTGGCGAAGCAGATGCCTAGTGGCAATGCGCAGTTGAAAGTGCAGTTTGAGCAAAGCTTGCAGCAGTTGTTGCTGACGTTCAAACGCGGTGGCTACAGTGAGCTTTCTAACATTATTGAGAAAGCAGTACCTAAAGACCAGCGCGAACAAGCTGCGCAAACTTATTTAAAATTATTGAATACGGCTGCATTGCAGGCTTACCAGATCAGCCGTGCGCAGCGAAATCTGGCGCCGGCGCCGCAAGATCAAGCGACCGCGATATTTATTCAAGATAGTTTAAATGCCATGAACGACCTGTTTTTCTATGGCACACCTTATTATTTCCAGTTAAAAGATTACACGCTTAAACAGGCAAGTGGTTTCCAGTTGACGCGTTCGCCGGGGCAGAATTGGGTATATCTGGGCTCTGTGATGCTGGTACTGGGTATTTTTTCTATGTTTTATATCAGGGAACGCCGTGTCTGGTTACTAATCAAACCAGCACAGCAAGAAGTTTTGCTGGCAATGTCATCCAACCGTAAAAATATGGATCTGGACCAGGATTTTGCACGCATGCAACAGCAACTTACCACGTTGTTGCAAACAGGGCAGGCGGCTTAACTGCTTGTCCGTACATAAAGGGGAATGCGATGAACACATCACCATCATGGACTAAACAACCTTCGTTCTGGCAAACGCTGACCACGTATGACTGGTTATACGCGGTGTTGCTGCTGGCAGGCGGATTGTTTTCTTACCAGCGTTACGCTGGTTACATGGATATTTACGAAGTTGGCTTTCTGTTTGGAGCAGTTGGCGTTTTCAGTTATCTGGGCTGGCGCTGGTCGGCGATTGCCAGGCTGGTACTTGGTGTTGCGATTATCAGTTTGCTGGGTGTTTACACTTATCAGGGTGACCTTGCGAATGGCGGACAACGTTTCCTGCTCAAGTTCTTGCTTTCCAGCCAATCGGCAGTGATGTGGATGAATGTATTGTTCGTACTCGCAATGCTTACTTACTGGCTGGCACTGTTTCAGCGCTCGGAATTTACTGCAAAAGTGGCTTCGGCCTTGACCTGGTCGGCAACCTTGTTTGGCTTTGTCGGGCTGATGGTGCGCTGGTATGAGTCTTATTTGATCGCACCTGATATTGGCCATATACCTATCAGCAATTTGTACGAAGTATTTATCCTGTTTTGCCTGATTACTGCCTTGCTTTATTTGCATTATGAGCAGCTATTCAAAACCCGTCAGCTGGGTGGTTTTGTGCTGGTGGTGATCAACGCCGCCGTTGGTTTTATCCTCTGGTATACCTTTGATCGTCATGCGAATGAAATCCAGCCTTTGGTGCCGGCACTACAAAGTTACTGGATGAAAATCCACGTCCCGGCTAATTTTATCGGTTACGGTGCTTTCTCATTAGCAGCCATGGTTGCGGGCGCTTATTTGCTGGTTAAAAAGGGAGTGCTGGCCAGCCGTTTACCTGCACTTCATGTGCTGGATGACCTGATGTACAAAGCGATTGCCATCGGCTTTGCCTTCTTTACCATTGCCACTATTCTGGGTGCGATGTGGGCGGCAGAGGCCTGGGGCGGTTATTGGTCCTGGGATCCCAAAGAGACTTGGGCGCTAATCGTCTGGCTTAACTATGCAGCCTGGTTACACTTGCGCCTGATGAAAGGCTTGCGCGGAACCGTATTGGCCTGGTGGGCGTTGGTTGGCTTGCTGGTTACAACCTTTGCTTTCCTTGGTGTGAATATGTTCCTGAGTGGATTGCATTCATACGGCACTTTATAGTGTGAAAGTTTGGGATAGAAAACTTTATCAAAAGATAAAATTTTAAAAAGTAATTCTAAAGAAGGGCAGGCGTTGAACGTTTGCCCTTTTTGTTTGAATACTCCAAAAAAAATCAAAGCTTAAAATTAACTAATGTTTATTTTTATTAATAAATGTTAATATTTTGAGCGTTGAATCGTTTATGAAAGCTCGATTCAGCATATAAATGCTTTTAAAAATAAATAACAGGAGAATTCAAATGAAGAGGCAACATGGGTTTAGTTTGATTGAATTGGCAATTGTTCTGGTAATTGCAGGTTTATTGCTGGCAGGCGTGATGCGTGGGCAGGAGTTAATCGCCAATGCAAAAGTGAAGAGTCTGGCTAGCGATTTCAGGAATATCCCAACTTACTTTTATGGCTATCAGGACCGGTTTCGCGTTTTGCCGGGTGATGATCATGCCGCCGGCACACATTTAAATGGCGGTACTAGCGCCACCACTGCTGGTCAAACACAAAACGGTTTGATACAAGGCGCCTGGAATTCGGATACTGCCACTGATGAGTCTTTCTTGTTGTGGCAACATTTGCGCCTAGGTGGATTGGCCACTGGTGCTACTGACACGGGCAGTACGCAATATATTCCGCGCAACAGTGAAGGTGGCAGGGTGGGTGTCACTAGTGTTGATGCTTTAGGTGCGGTCAGCGCGAATACTTTTAACAGCGCGCATGCCATGTGTTCGGACGGAATTCTTGGCAGATATGCCACTCAGCTCGACACAATGCTGGATGATGGTGCCGGTAATACTGGCGTGATGAGGATATTGGTCAATGGTACACAAGGAGTGGGTGAGGCAACACCTCAACCAGCCACGCCCTACTTAGTTTGCATGAGTTTTTAGTGTAGAATACAACACATCTTTAACGCAAAAAGCCTGTTTTACGGGCTTTTTGTTTTATACGTTTTACATACAGAATTCTCAACGGTTTCTGATTTAGAATGAGAGCCGCTTGCAAAAGAATCCAACCACATGGCCCAATCAATCGTAGAAATAAAAGATCTTTCCTTTGGTTACAAAGGTAAATTGCTGCATCACGGCATCAATATGACCTTTCCTAAAGGTAAGGTGATTGCGATTATGGGAGGTAGCGGTAGTGGTAAAACCACTTTGTTGCGCCTGATAGGCGGTCAACTTAAACCGACCAAAGGTGAGGTGCAAGTAAGTGGCGAAATAGTACACAAACAAGACCGTGACGGTATTTACCGTTTGCGCAGGAAAATGGGCATGCTGTTTCAGCATGGGGCTCTGTTCACCGATTTGTCCGTGTTTGAGAATGTGGCTTTCCCGATTCGTGAGCATACCGATTTACCGGAAAGCATGATTCGCGACCTTGTACTGATGAAGCTGAATGCCGTGGGCTTGCGCGGGGCGCATGCGTTACGCCCGACCGAGTTATCTGGCGGGATGGCGCGACGCGTGGCTTTGGCTAGGGCGATTGCGCTGGATCCCAGCATTATCATGTATGACGAGCCCTTTGCCGGACTGGATCCGATTTCGATGGCAGTGATCTGTGATTTGATCCGCAGCCTTAATGATGCCTTGGGCGCAACTTCTATCATCGTCACGCATGATGTGGAAGAAACCTTCCAGTTTGCGGACTATGTATATTTTGTGGCAAATGGCGTCGTTGCCGCTGAAGGTACGCCTGAAGATTTGCGCAAGTCCGAAATGCCGTTTGTACACCAGTTTGTGCATGGCGAAAAAGATGGTCCGGTACCATTCCACTACGCGGCGCCTGAATATCATGCCAGTTTGTTGAGAGGGGCACGTTAATGCGTAAAATCGAACGGCTGCTCAAAAATCTTGGCGCAGGCTTTATTAACAAGATGTGGCGGTTTGGCGCTGGTGCCAGATTGTTTGGGTTAACACTGGTTTCTTCCGGGGAAAGTTTCCGCCGTTTCCGCTTAACGATACGCGAAGTCTATTTCACCGGCGTGTTGTCGCTGATCATCATTCTGGTATCGGCATTCTTCGTCGGTATGGTGCTGGCTTTGCAAGGCTACCATACACTACAAAAATACGGTTCATCAGAAGCCATCGGTGTATTGGTTGCACTGGCTTTGGTGCGTGAACTTGGTCCGGTGGTGACTGCACTGCTATTCGCCGGTCGCGCCGGTACTGCCATTACAGCCGAAATCGGCCTGATGAAAGCGACTGAGCAGCTTTCTGCAATGGAGATGATGGCGGTCAGCCCGATTGCGCGCGTGATCGCCCCCAGGTTCTGGGCGGGAGTGATCGCCATGCCTATCCTTGCCACGTTATTTACCATGATGGGTATTCTTGGTGGCTATATGGTTGCCGTGCCCTTGATCGGCGTGGATGCCGGTTCTTTCTGGTCGCAGATGCAGGCCAATGTAGATTGGGAATATGACATTCTGAATGGCGTTTTCAAAAGCTTGGTATTTGGTGTGGCATGTACGATGATTGCCTTGTTTGAAGGCTACGACGCTCCGCCAACGGCAGAAGGCGTCAGCCGGGCAACAACACGTACGGTGGTCACATCGTCACTGGCAGTATTGGCACTGGATTTTATATTAACGGCGTTCATGCTTGGCTAGAAAAATACTAGATCAAGAGCATTCGTGAGGAGCAGCAATGGAAAAAACAACAATTGATTTATGGGTGGGGATTTTTGTGGCAATGGGTTTTGCAGCTTTGCTGGGACTGGCCATGAAAGTAGGCAACCTGACGACCACAAATATTGGTGAAACTTATATGGTCACGGCGAACTTTGAGAATATTGGTGGTCTTAAACCACGTGCGCCAATTAAAAGCGCTGGCGTAGTGGTGGGCCGTGTTGAAGGAATTAAGCTGGATCCTAAAACTTATGAAGCCGTTGTGAGTCTCAACATCGACAAACGCTTCAGCTTCCCTAAAGATACTTTCGCGAATATTTACACTGCGGGTTTATTGGGTGAGCAATACGTAGGTCTGGAAGCTGGTGGCGATGAAAACAGCTTGAAAAATGGCGATAAAATTATTCAGACACAAGACGCCGTGGTCCTGGAAAAATTGATCAGTCAGTTTTTGTATAGCAAAGCCACTGAAAATGATGACAAACCGGCGAATACCGCTGCGACATCAACCGAAACTGGTGCTGATGCGTTAGATGCAAGTCCATTGGACAAAATTGGTAAGTAATTTAAATGCTTGATAAAGGGAATTCGATGAAAAAATGGTGGATGGCTTGTGCCATGTGGCTGGTAACTGGTGTTGCATTTGCGGGTTTGGCACCGGATCAACTGGTGAAGAAAACTGCGGATGATGTGATTGATGTCATCAAGTCTGACAAGGATATCCAGGCTGGCAACCAGCAAAAGATTTTTGCCTTGGCTGAAGAAAAAATTCTGCCAAACTTCGATTTTGATAAAGTATCACGTTTAGTTTTGGGTAAAAACTGGACAAAAGCGACACCTGAGCAACAATCAGCTTTCCAGGCTGAGTTTAAGACGCTGTTGCTGCGTACTTATGCGACTGCTTTGTCCAAATATAAAAACCAGACCATCGAATACAAGCCTTTCCGTCAGGAAGCTGGCGCAGAAACCGCAACTGTGAAAACAGCTATTCAGCAACCAGGTGGCGAGCCGATTTCTGTCGACTACACTTTGAGTAAAAAAGGCGAAGACTGGAAAGTGTTCGATATCGTGATCGAAAGTGTCAGCCTGGTGACAAACTATCGCAGCCAGTTCGCACAAGAAATCCGCCAGAACGGTTTGGACAGTTTGAACAAAAAGCTGGCTGAAAAAAACAAAGCCGCTACTGGTAAATAATTATCTCAAAGGGTCATCGTGGCAACTATTACGCAACAAGAGAATACATTGAGCTTTAGCGGAGATTTGTTGATCAATAACATCAATGATGCTTTGGCTCAGTTGCAGAAGTTACGCCTTGATCCGCCATTGACTTTGGATTTTTCCAAAGTGGAAGAGGTGGATACGGTGGCCGTTAGCCTGATCTTCGAGATTCAGCGACAGTTTCATCATGAGCACGCTCAGGCCGGGTCAGTCTCGGTGGTGGGGGTGCCTGACAACCTGCGTAGTTTGATGCAGTTATATGGTGTGGATAGTTTCTTGTTAAATTAACCAAACACTCAAGTCAGAAAACCCCAGCTCTGCATAGAGGTGGGGTTTCGTTTTTTTAGGATAGTGAAAGGCAACACCGTGGTGGCAGCCGTAAAAATTCAAGGAATAACCAAGCATTTTGGTGCGTTTGAAGCATTGCGTGGCATCGACCTGACCATAGAGCCGGGGGAATTCTTCGCTTTGTTAGGGCCGAATGGTGCCGGTAAATCGACACTCATCAATCTGCTGTCCGGTCTTATCAAGCCAACTAGTGGCCAGATCAGCATCATGGGCCACGATGTGCAAACATCGTATCAACAAGCGCGGATGGCCTTAGGCGTTGTACCGCAGGAGCTAGTGTTTGACCCATTTTTTAATGTTCGCGAAATGATGCGTTTCCAGGCGGGATATTTTGGCTGTGGCCCGGAAAACGATGCCTGGGTGGATGAAGTGATTGAAGGTCTGGGGCTCACCGATAAAGCACATACCAATATGCGTCAACTGTCCGGTGGTATGAAACGCCGTGCCCTGATTGCGCAGGCACTTGCACATAAACCGCCTGTCATTGTGCTTGATGAACCAACTGCGGGAGTTGATGTTGAGTTGCGCCAAATGCTCTGGGGATTTATCCAGAAGCTTAACCAGCAGGGCCATACCATTATCCTGACCACGCATTATCTGGAAGAGGCGGAAACACTCTGTGAGCGCATCGCGATGATGAAGAGTGGCAAGATTGTGGCACTGGATACTACGCAGCAGTTGTTACGTAGCCATGCTGCCAAGCAGCTGATATTGCGTCTCGAAGGCACGGTGCCGGCGCATCTGCATACTTTCATCAAGCACCAGAAGGAAGATTTGGTTATTTTCAATTTATCAGAAATTGCACAGGTTGAAACGATTTTATCTGCCCTGCGCCAGGCGCAAGTTACGGTAAAGGATATGCAATTGCAAGAAGTGGATTTAGAAGATGTGTTCCTGAATCTCGTGGGTAGTCATGGAGGTCAGGCATAATGAAATCACTTTTAACTTGGCTAAACCCTTTCTACTGGCTGGACAGCCATATCAGCTCGCGCAGGCGTGGCGTCTATACTTTGTTCAAAAAAGAGATGCTGCGCTTCTGGCGGGTGGCTTTTCAAACCATTGCGTCACCTATCATGACAGCATTGCTGTACCTGCTGATTTTTTCACATGTGCTGGAATCACATGTGAAAGTCTACGACCAAGTCAGCTACACGGCTTTTCTGGTGCCGGGGCTAATGATGATGTCTCTGCTGCAGAATGCTTTTGCTAATAGCTCGTCGAGCCTGATCCAGTCGAAAGTGATGGGCAATATTATCTTCCTGATGCTTACGCCGCTGACTTATATGGAATTTTTTGTAGCGTTCCTGGCGGCGTCAATGATTCGTGGTCTCGTAGTCGGTTTTAGCATTTATCTGGTGGCGCTGTGTTTTGTGGATGTGCCTACTGTGCACCCATGGTGGATCATTACATTTGCTTTGCTGGGCAGTGCGCTACTGGGGACTTTTGGTGTCATTGCCGGTATCTGGGCGGATAAGTTTGACCAGATGGCAGCTTTCCAGAACTTTGTGATTATGCCGCTGACGTTTTTATCTGGGGTGTTTTACTCTATCCATTCCTTGCCGCCATTCTGGCAAGCCGTCTCGCAACTTAACCCGTTTTTCTACATGATTGATGGGTTCAGGTACGGGTTTTTTGGGCAGGGCGATGTCTCGCCATGGCTAAGCGTCAGCGTTGTAGGCGTGTTTCTGCTGGCATTAGCGTGGGGTTGCCTAAAGATGTTAAAATCCGGTTATAAATTACGTAGTTAACTGGCTCAGGCAAAGGTGAAAAGCAGGCGCAAGCCTTGCATTTGATACCTGGCCGAATTGAAATAAAAGCGAGGTTTTGTGTTAACAGCAGCTCAATTGCAATCGTATATCCTGAGTGGGTTGGAATGCGATTATATAAAGGTCAACGGAGACGACGGAACGCATTTTGATGCGGTGGTCGTCAGCTCTTTATTTGAAGGTAAACGCATGGTACAGCAGCATCAAATGGTGTACGCCGCATTGGGTGACCGTATGCGTGCGGAGATTCATGCGCTGGCCTTGCAAACATATACCCCGACACAGTGGCAGCAAATGCAGCAAGCATAAACTGTGTTTTAACGGAATTGATTGGAGAAAATATGGACGCGCAAGCAAAAATTAAAGACACAGTAACCAATAACAAAGTGGTGCTGTATATGAAAGGTAGCCCGGAATTCCCACAGTGTGGCTTTTCAAATGTGGCGACCCAGATCCTGGATGCCTGTGGCGCTGAATTCGTCGCCATTGATGTTTTGCAGGACATGGATATCCGTGAAGGCATCAAGCAATATGCTAACTGGCCTACGATTCCGCAATTATACGTAAAAGGTGAGTTTATCGGCGGTGCCGACATTATGCGTAGCATGTACCAGAGCGGTGAGTTGCAAACGCTGTTGTCGGAAGCATAATCTTGGATAAACTGATTATTGAAGGCGGCGTGCCTTTGCGCGGCGAAGTTGTGATTTCCGGCGCAAAGAATGCTGCGTTACCGATTCTATGTGCAGGGTTACTGGCTGAAACGCCGCTGGTATTGACCGGTGTTCCCGAATTACGGGACGTAGCTTCTACGCTTAAGTTGCTAGACACCATGGGCGTGAAAGTCGGAAAAGACAATGACCGAGTTACGCTGGATGCCAGTGATGTAGCTTCGTTTGAAGCAACTTACGAAATGGTGAAAACCATGCGTGCCTCTATACTGGTACTTGGCCCATTGCTGGCACGTTTCGGCACTGCCCGCGTTTCATTGCCAGGCGGCTGTGCCATTGGCTCGCGTCCGGTAGATTTGCATATCAAGGGTTTGCAAGCCATGGGTGCTGCCATGCATATTACGCATGGCTATATCCAGGCCAGCACATTGCATCTACCAAATCGCCGCTTGCAGGGTGCCACTTATTATATGGATATGGTCACCGTCACCGGCACTGAAAATCTGATGATGGCTGCGGCGCTGGCGCAAGGCACAACTGTGTTGGAAAATGCTGCCAAAGAGCCAGAAGTGGTGGATCTGGCAGAATGCCTGAACAAGATGGGTGCAAAAATCAGTGGCGCTGGAACAGATACCATCACCATCGAGGGCGTGGAACGACTGACGGGTGCCGAGCACCACATTGTTTGCGACCGGATTGAAGCGGGCACTTACATGGTTGCCGCCGCGATGACCGGCGGTGAAGTGACATTGAAAAATGCGCGACCAGATTTACTGGAAGCAGTCATCGAAAAACTGCGTGAAGCTGGGGCAGAGATCAGCAGTGATCCCAACAGTATTACGGTCAGGAGTAACGGCCAGTTGAAAGCGATTAATATTCGCACTGCACCGCATCCGGCTTTCCCTACAGATATGCAGGCGCAGTTTATGGCGATGAATACCATCGCTGATGGCGTATCTACGGTGGTGGAAACCATTTTTGAAAACCGCTTTATGCATGTGCAAGAGTTGCAGCGCATGGGTGCCAATATTGAAGTGCAAGGTAATACCGCAGTGGTCAAAGGTATTTCTGCACTCGAAGGTGCCAATGTCATGGCGACTGACTTACGTGCCTCTGCAGGACTGGTGCTGGCAGGATTGGTGGCAGATGGTGAGACGGTGATTGACCGCATCTACCACCTTGACCGAGGTTACGAACGGCTGGAAGAAAAGCTCAATCAATTGGGCGCTAAAGTCCGCAGGTCGAATTAGGCTAAACCAACCCTACAGTCCACATTAAATGATACGCAGGTTAAATAAATCATGATTACTATCGCGCTCAGTAAAGGGCGAATTTTTGAAGAAACCACACCATTGCTGGCTGCTGCAGGCATACAGTCGCTGGAAGATCCGGAATCTTCACGCAAGCTGATCTTGCCAACCAATCGTGAAGACGTGCGATTGATTATTGTCCGCGCCACGGATGTACCAACCTATGTGCAATATGGTGCGGCTGATATCGGTATTGCCGGTAAGGATGTGCTGGATGAGCATGGCGGGGAAGGCTTGTACCAGCCGCTGGATTTGAATATAGCCAGATGCAAAATGATGGTAGCCGTGCGCGAAGACTTTGATTATGAAGCCAGTATCCGCCAGGGTGCACGCCTGAAAGTTGTCACAAAATATGTCAAAACGGCACGTGAGCATTTTGCCGCCAAAGGCATGCATGTCGACCTGATTAAGTTGTATGGCTCAATGGAGTTGGGTCCTTTGGTAGGTTTGGCGGATGCGATCGTGGATTTAGTCAGCACCGGTGGTACCTTGCGTGCCAACAAGCTAAAGGCGGTGGAGGAGATCGGTGCGATCAGTTCGCGCCTGGTTGTAAATCAGGCTTCTTACAAGGTGAATCGCCCTTCGTTGCAACCAATTATCGACAGTTTTGCCAGTGCGATCATGAAAGACTAATGTCATTACGACACATTTAAAGATATGAAGATTAAACGTTTATCTACCCAATCTGCTGATTTCCAGAGCGAACTGAAAGCCTTGCTGGCATTTGAAACCGCACAGGACGATAACATCGACCAGGTGGTTGCCAATATCCTCAAGGATGTTAAAGCACGCGGTGATGCCGCAGTGCTGGAATACACCAACCGTTTTGATAAAACCAATGCGGATAGCCTGACGCAACTGGAAATCCCGCAGTCCGAATTGCAAGCTGCGCTAGATGGTTTGCCAGCTGAACAGCGTGAAGCATTGCAAACGGCAGCGAACCGCGTGCGTAGCTACCACGAGAAACAAGTCATGCAATCCTGGCAATACACCGAGCCGGATGGCACTTTGCTGGGTCAGCAAGTGACGTCACTGGATCGCGTAGGCTTGTATGTGCCAGGCGGTAAAGCAGCGTATCCATCTTCTGTGCTGATGAATGCCATTCCAGCGAAGGTGGCCGGTGTACAGGAGTTGATTATGGTGGTGCCAACGCCTAACGGTGAGAAAAATCCATTGGTATTGGCGGCCGCAGCCGTATGCGGAGTGACTCGCGTATTTTGTATCGGTGGTGCGCAAGCGGTTGGCGCCCTGGCTTATGGTACAGAGACGGTGCCGCAAGTGGATAAAATTGTCGGCCCGGGAAATGCTTATGTAGCCGCGGCCAAACGCCGCGTATTTGGCGTGGTCGGTATTGATATGGTCGCTGGGCCGTCAGAGATTCTGGTGATCAGTGATGGTAAAAGTAACCCGGACTGGACAGCGATGGATTTGTTCAGCCAAGCCGAGCACGATGAGTTAGCGCAAGCGATTCTGCTTTCCCCGAGTGCTGAATTTTTGGATCAGGTGCAGGCGAGCATAGAGCGGCAAGTCACTGACATGCCACGCCAGGAAATTATCCGCACTTCGCTGCAAAACCGCGGTGCATTGATCCAGGTAAAAGATTTGGAAGAGGCTGCCGACATTTGTAACTTCATTGCGCCGGAGCACTTGGAGTTATCAATGGATGACGCACTCGCTTATAGTAAAAAGGTGAAGCACGCTGGTGCCATTTTCATGGGCCGTGATACCTGCGAAGCCCTGGGTGATTATTGTGCCGGGCCAAACCACGTGTTACCGACTTCACGTACGGCACGCTTCAGTTCGCCATTGGGTGTTTATGATTTCCAGAAACGCTCAAGCCTGATCATGGTTTCCAGCGAAGGCGCGCAAACTCTAGGTAAGGTCGCAGCGACGTTAGCCTACGGCGAAGGCTTGCAAGCGCACGCACGCAGCGCTGAGTACCGTTTGAAATAAGGCTGGCAGATGAGTAAATTGTGGAGCCCGATCGTGCATACCCTGACACCCTATGTGCCAGGCGAGCAACCCAAGATTCAAAACCTGATCAAACTGAACACCAACGAGAATCCGTACGGGCCCAGCCCCAAGGTGATTGCAGCATTGCAGGCTGAAGCGGCGGATAGTTTGCGCCTGTATCCTGATCCGGATTCCAGCCGTATGAAAGCCGCGATTGCTGAATATCATGGCTTGCAGGTCAATCAAGTATTTGTCGGTAATGGTTCCGATGAAGTATTGGCGCATGTGTTCCAGGCTTTGCTTAAGCACGATTCGCCTTTGCTGTTTCCTGATATCACTTACAGTTTTTATCCGGTGTATTGTGGTTTGTATGGCATTCAGTATGAAACCGTTCCGCTGAACGATCAGTTTGAAATTGATATCGACGATTATTCTCGCCCAAACGGCGGCATTATTTTCCCGAATCCGAATGCGCCAACAGGCATTCCACTGCCCTTGGCTGAGATTGAACGTTTACTGCAAGCCAATAAAGACTCGGTAGTTGTAGTTGATGAAGCTTATGTCGATTTTGGCACTGAATCAGCGGTAGCGTTAATAAAAAGCTATCCCAATTTGTTAGTAACGCATACATATTCAAAATCCCGCTCATTAGCCGGACTTAGAGTGGGGTACGCTGTGGGCGATGCAAATTTGATTGAAGCCTTGATAAGGGTGAAAGATAGTTTTAACTCTTATCCTATCGATAGATTCGCTGAAGCCGGAGCAGTTGCTGCTTTACAAGATGAAGCTTATTTCCAGCAAACACGACAACAGGTAATTGCTTCGCGCGAACAATTAGTCACGCAAATGCAATCACTAGGCTTTGATATCTTGCCATCAGGTGCAAATTTTATCTTTGCACGGCATTCACAACAGGCGGGTGAAGAAATCGCTGCAAAATTGCGCGAACATGCCGTGCTCGTCAGGCATTTCAAAAAACCTGCCAGAATTGCAGACTTTTTGCGAATCACGGTAGGGAATAACATGCAAAATGACGCATTGATACAGGCATTGAAATCATTTTTAAGTATCTGATGTCGCTAAAATCAAAGTATCAGCATCAATCTAACCGCTAACATCGCTTAAATGATTCTATCGCGGTACAAAAAAATGTGTCGCAATATTGTCATTTTGTTTGAAATACGGTTATGATGCACGCTATTGTACATAATGTGCAGTGAGGGTTGCGTTTGCATCATTGCTGCGCAAAAGTTCATTGGATTTAAAATAGAGCAAACTCGGAGGAAGAAAAATGGCACAAACCCAGATGGCATTAGACTCATTGGATTTTGACGCAACAATCGCTTTGGCGGCTAAAGTAGCGCCACATGTTGATATCCTGGAAATTGGTACGCCTTGTATCAAGCATAACGGTATCGAACTGTTGAAAGCATTGCGTACTAAATTCCCTAACAACAAAATTTTGGTTGACCTGAAAACCATGGATGCTGGCTTCTACGAAGCTGAGCCATTCTACAAAGCAGGTGCTGACATTTGTACCGTTTTGGGTACTGCTGATGCTGGTACGATCAAAGGTGTAATCGATGCTGCTAACAAATATGGCAAAGAAGCACAAATCGACCTGATCAACGTTAAAGACAAAAAAGCCCGCACTCTGGAAGTTGTTAAACTGGGTGCACACATCATTGGTGTGCATACAGGTTTGGATCAACAAGCTGCTGGCCACACTCCATTTGCTGACCTGGGCCTGGTTTCAGGCTTGAAAACAGGTGCTAAAGTATCTGTTGCTGGTGGTGTTAAAGCTGCAACGACTAAACAAGTAGTTGACGCTGGCGCTGACATCGTTGTTGCTGGTGCTGCTATCTATGGTGCCGCTGATCCTGCTGCTGCTGCTTCTGAAATCACTAAGATCGCTCACGGTGCTAGTACTTCTGCAAAAGGCGGTAACAAATTGCTGCCATGGATCATCGCTGCGGTTGCTGCAGTATTGGTATTCTCTTTGTTGGGCAAAAAATCTGAAGAAGCTGCACCTGCTGCTGAAACTCCAGTAACTGAAGAAGCTGCTCCAGCTGCTGAAGCGCCTGCTGCCGAAGCGCCAGTCACTGAAGAAGCTGCTCCAGCTGCAACAACTGAAGAAACTGCACCTGCTGCAGAAGCTCCAGCTGCAACTAACTAATCTCCTTACTATCTCCGGATAGTAATCAGACTAAAAAAGCAGTCCTTGCGGACTGCTTTTTTGTTTTTACACCACAGATTTTGCCAGGCCGTTAAGACTTGCTGTAAAATGCCTGTATTATTTGCTAAATCCCTGTGATTACCTTTTCCCACTATGTCACGCCAAGCTGAAGTTACGCGCAATACTCTCGAAACCCAAATTACTGTTGCGATCAACCTGGACGGTACAGGTCAGTCGGACTTAAAAAGTGGATTGGGCTTTCTGGACCACATGCTTGATCAAATTGCCCGTCATGGCATGATCGACTTGAAAGTGCACGCCAAAGGTGATTTGCATATTGACGGTCACCACACTGTGGAAGATATTGGTATCACCCTCGGTCAGGCTTTTTCAAAGGCGCTAGGTGATAAAAAAGGGATTACGCGCTATGGTCATAGCTATGTGCCATTGGATGAAGCATTAAGCCGCGTAGTGCTGGATTTATCCGGCCGTCCGGGACTGGAGTTTGACTGCAAGTTTGTGCGCGCCATGATAGGTGAGTTCGATGCCGACCTGTTCTACGAGTTTTTTCAGGGATTTGTCAATCACTCACTGATCACCTTGCACATTGATAACCTTAAAGGACACAATGCGCACCACCAGGCCGAAACCATTTTCAAGGCATTTGGCCGTGCATTGCGCATGGCAATCACGCCTGATCTGCGCATGGCCGGTATGATGCCATCCACCAAAGGCTCGTTATAAAAATCGCTTCTTACAAAGACGCTCGTTTAAAGTTACTCGTTAAAAAGTTGATAGTCAAACCATGAATCGTTTGCAAGTGGCCGTTGTTGATTACGGCATGGGTAATTTAAGATCCGTGGCGAATGCCTTGAAGGCGGTGGCGCCAGAGGTGAGTATAGAGATCACCAGTGACCCGGAATTAATTGCTGCAGCTGAGCGTGTAGTGTTTCCCGGGCAAGGTGCGATGCCTGACTGTATACGTGAACTGGATATGCGTGGTTTACGCCAGGCAGTGGTTGAAGCTACCCGTGAAAAGCCATTTTTTGGTATTTGTATCGGTTTGCAAATGCTGTTTGAGCATTCTGAAGAAGGCGACGTGCCTGGTCTGGGTATTTATCCAGGCGAAGTGAAACGTTTCCCTGCCGATAAAATGGTGGATATCCAGGGTGCCAAATTAAAAGTGCCGCACATGGGTTGGAGCCAGGTGCACCAAGCCGACGCGCATGCCATGTGGCAAGATATTCCTGACCAGGCGCGCTTTTATTATGTGCATAGTTATTATGTAGACCCTGCCGAAGCGGCGCTTACCGCAGCTACAACGGCTTATCCGTTTGACTATACATGTGCCATTGCACGCGACAATGTGTTTGCCGTGCAATTTCACCCGGAAAAGAGTGCAGAATCAGGCTTGCAACTTTTACGTAATTTTGTAAACTGGAAACCATAAGTGCGTTTCCCTAAATTTTGTCCAAACCCGTTACATATCTACATTAAAACAGCATGTTAATTATCCCGGCAATTGATTTAAAAGATGGTCACTGCGTACGTTTGAAGCAGGGGCTGATGGAAGAGTCCACCATATTTTCTGAAGACCCTGCGGCGATGGCCAGGCATTGGGTAGACCAGGGCGGCAAACGCTTGCACCTGGTTGATTTGAATGGCGCATTTGCCGGTAAGCCGATTAATGAAAATGCGATTAAATCTATAGTGGCTGCAGTGGGAGGGGATATTCCTATCCAGCTTGGCGGTGGTATTCGTGATCTGGATACGATAGAGCGTTATCTGGATGACGGCATCAGTTACATCATTATTGGAACCGCTGCCGTCAAGAATCCGGGTTTCCTGCATGAAGCGTGTTATGCATTTCCTGGTCAAATCATGGTTGGCCTCGATGCTAAAGACGGTAAAGTTGCAGTAGATGGTTGGTCAAAATTAACTGGTCACGATGTGATTGACCTGGCAAAGAAATTTGAAGATTACGGTGTGGAAAGCATCGTCTACACTGATATTGGCCGTGACGGCATGCTCAATGGCGTGAATATTGAAGCGACTGTCGCTTTGGCGCAAGCCTTGACCATTCCAGTGATTGCCAGTGGAGGTGTTACCAATCTTGATGATGTGCGCAAATTATGCGCGGTGCAGGCTGAAGGTATTATCGGTACGATTACCGGTCGTGCAATTTATGAAGGCACTTTGGATTTCTCAGCAGCCCAGACCCTGGCCGATGAGCTTAGCGCGTAATGGGATGTGCTAAACGCATCATTCCCTGCCTGGATGTCACCAATGGCCGTGTGGTTAAAGGTGTTAACTTTCTTGAGCTGCGCGATGCCGGAGACCCGGTAGAAATTGCCCAGCGCTACAACGAGCAGGGGGCAGATGAACTGACCTTTCTCGATATCACCGCCAGTTCTGATGACCGCGACCTGATTCTGCATATTATCGAGCGTGTGGCAGAAAAAGTATTTATTCCTCTCACTGTCGGTGGTGGTGTGCGCAAAGTCGAAGACGTCAGGCGTTTATTGAATGCCGGTGCGGACAAAGTCAGTATCAATACAACTGCAGTGCTGAATCCCCAAGTGGTTGAAGATGCTGCGAGCCGTTATGGTTCACAATGTATCGTTGTTGCCATCGATGCCAAAAAAGTGGATAACAAGCCGTTTGAGTGGGAAGTGTTTACCCACGGTGGCCGTAATCCTACCGGATTAGATGCTGTTGAATGGGCTCGCAAGATGGTCAGCCTGGGTGCAGGCGAATTATTGGTCACCAGCATGGACCGCGACGGTACTAAGATCGGTTTTAATAATCCACTTAACAGAGCGATTAGTGATGCAGTAGCGGTGCCATTAATTGCATCCGGTGGTGTGGGTAACCTTCAGCATTTGGTGGATGGTGTGACACTGGGCGGTGCGGATGCGGTACTGGCCGCCAGCATTTTTCACTATGGTGAATACACGGTGCAGCAAGCGAAAGACTATATGCGTCAACACGGGTTGGAAGTACGATGAACTGGCTTGATCAAGTGGCCTGGACTGATGATGGTCTTGTGCCTGTGATTGCACAGGAACAGTCTTCAGGCAAGATTCTGATGTTTGCCTGGATGAACCGCGAAGCTTTACAGCTGACGCGCGAGACTGGTCAAGCCGTATATTTCTCGCGTTCGCGCAACAAACTCTGGCACAAAGGTGAAGAGTCCGGGCATACGCAAATCGTGCACGATATCCGCCTTGACTGCGACAATGACGTGGTTTTGCTCACAGTTGAACAACAGGGTGGTATTGCCTGTCATACAGGAAGACACAATTGCTTTTTTCAACAGTTGCAAGGCGATGATTGGGTGACGGTTGAGCCTGTCATTAAAGACCCGAAAGTGATTTATCATGAGTGATGTACTAGATCGGCTGTCTGAATTAATGGAGCAGCGCAAATCTGCTGATCCTGCATCTTCATATGTGGCCAGACTGTATGCCAAAGGCCTGGACAGTATCCTGAAGAAAATTGGTGAGGAAGCGACCGAAACTGTGATTGCTGCTAAAGGAGGCAATGCTGATGAAATCGTTTATGAAACCGCAGATTTGTGGTTCCATACATTGGTGATGCTGAGCCATGTCGGTTTGAGCGCGCAGGATGTACTGAAAGAACTGGCACGTCGCGAAGGTTTGTCGGGTATTGCGGAGAAAGCGAGCAGGTCAGAATGAGTGCAGACTGTGTTTTTTGCAAGATCGTGGCTGGTAACATTCCTTCAAAAACTATTTATGAGGACGGTAATGTCATTGCGTTTCATGACATCCGTCCCATGGCTAAAACGCATTTTTTGATTGTGCCGAAAAAGCATATCGAAACATTGAAAGACTGTACTGTTGAAGATCAGGATTTGCTGGGCGGAATGATGTTGCTGGCGCCAAAACTGGCGGCGGATCAAGGCCTGGTAGGATACAAAACGTTGATGAATGTGGGTCGTGAAGGTGGGCAGGAAGTGTTCCATATTCATTTGCATGTCTATGGTGGCGGTGCAGCGGCGTAAGCGCAACCTAGTTAGAGGAGATTGTGATGGGAAGCTTTAGTTTATGGCATTGGTTGATCGTGTTGCTGATTGTGGTACTGGTATTTGGTACCAAGAAACTGCGCAATATTGGTAGTGATGTAGGCGGCGCGGTGAATGAGTTCAAAAAGGCCGTGAATGACGGTAAAGGCGAATCCAAGCCCGACGAGTTGTCTGACAGAAATAAATAACGACAGCGATTCATTGTGTTTGATATTTCTTTTTCCGAAATGGTGGTGATTGCTATTGTCGCATTGATAGTGATCGGGCCGGAAAAACTGCCAAAAGTCGCCCGCACTGCGGGCGCTTTTTTTGGGCGCTTGCAGCGCTTTGTGACGCAAGTTAAAGACGAAGTGAATCGTGAATCGCGCTTTGCAGAATTGCAAAAGTTGCAGGAGGAAGTGCAGTCCAGCCTGCAGCAAAATTATGCCGATATTGAGCAAAGTATTCTGCCGCCAACATCACAAGTGAACGAGCCAGCCTCGGTGGAAAGCGTAAAAAAGCCACGCAAACCCCGTCAGGCTAAAGTAAAAGATTTAACGTCAGAACAAGCTGTCATCAAACCACCTCGGCGTTCTAAAGCGGCAGATGAGCTTAATCAGTCAGCCACTGTACAAGATGCTACTTCAGAAGGTAGTGCTACTCCAGAAAGTTTGGCACCTGTTAGTGCAAGTGTTCCTCGTCCACGCAAAACAAAGCCGAAAGCCACTATTGATACGGCCGATATGTTTACCGATGAACATAAATCTTAAGTAATTGTTCATTCATGACGCCTACCGAAAACTTTATCTCCCACCTGATTGAATTGCGCAACCGTCTGTTGCGTGCCGTGATCGGTTTGCTGCTTATATTTGTCGGCCTGTTTCCGTTTGCCGATAAGTTATACAGCCTATTGGCCGCGCCACTTCTGGCTAAGTTGCCACAGGGGGCGCAAATGATTGCCACGGCTGTCACCACACCATTCTTTGTGCCAATGAAAGTGACCATGCTGGCAGCGTTCCTGGTTGCTTTGCCTTGGATTCTTTACCAGTGCTGGGCATTTGTGGCACCAGGTTTGTATGCGCACGAAAAGCGCATGATGCTGCCTTTGCTGGTTGCATCGCTGTTCCTGTTTTTCATTGGCATGGCGTTCGCCTATTTCGCGGTTTTCCCAGTGGTATTCGGATTTTTAATCGGGAGTGCACCACAAGGCGTGGCGGTGATGACCGATATTGCGGAGTACCTGGATTTTGTCATCGGCCTATTTATGGCTTTTGGTTTTGCATTTGAAGTGCCGGTCGCTGTTGTGCTGATGGCATTGATGGGTTGGGTTACACTGGAGCAACTGAAAGAGGCGCGCGGCTATGTGGTTGTCGGTGCCTTCGTGGTGGGAGCGATCTTTACACCACCGGATATTGTTTCCCAGTTTATGCTTGCCATTCCATTATGGATACTATACGAATCTGGATTGCTGGTAGTGCGCTGGTTACCACCGAGAACCAGCGATACAACTTCTGTATAAGTTATTTCGGTATCTTGTTCGGCAGTGGGCGCTTACCCACGACAAGGTCGATATCCATTTTTTTACCCGTACGCAGAATAGATAAAGTCGCTTTCTCGCGGGGTTTGAGCATAGCGATAATATTCAACATCGACTGACTGTCGGTCACCGGTTTTTTGTCGATGGCTGTGAGAATATCGCCAGGACGTAAGCCCGCTTTATCCGCTGGGCTATCAAGCAACACACCCGCAATCAGCGAGCCATCAATATTTTTTAAATTAAACGATTCGGCAAGCTCAGGTGTAATGTCCTGCGCCTCTATGCCTATCCAGCCTCGTGTCACCGATCCACTGGAAGTAATTTGTTCCATGACTTGCTGGGCGATGCTGACCGGAATCGCAAAGCCTATGCCCATGCTGCCGCCATTGCGCGAATAAATGGCACTGTTGATGCCAATGAGGTTGCCGTTAATATCAATCAAGGCGCCACCGGAGTTGCCCGGGTTGATAGAAGCATCCGTCTGGATAAAATTCTCAAACGTATTAATGCCTAGATGGTTGCGGCCAAGTGCACTGATAATCCCTTGGGTAACCGTTTGACCAACGCCGAAGGGATTGCCAATCGCCAGCACGACATCGCCAACCTTCATTTGCTCGCTATTGCTGAATGTAATCGCAGGTAAATTCTTGCGGTCGATTTTAAGCACGGCGACATCAGTCTCAGGGTCTGTACCAACCACTGTGGCGGAAGACTTGCTGCCATCACTTAAGGCCACTTCGATCTGGTCCGCCGAACTGATCACATGATTATTAGTCAGAATCAGCCCATCAGCACTCACAATCACGCCACTGCCTAAACTGTTTTCAGGCTGTTCATCTTCTTCTTCCATTTCTTCCCCGAAAAAATGGCGGAACAAGGGATCATTTTTTAACGCGCGATGCGGATCCTGGCTGATATGTGCAGTGGTGAAGATATTGACCACAGAAGGTGTCGCTTTGCTTACTGCGCTGCGATAGCCTGCTTTTGCGATGGCTGCGGTTTGAATGCCGGAGTTGGATTCTTTAATGATGACCTTCTGATTGCTCGGCTGCATCAGCAGGTTAGGATAAAATAATTTCATCACAAACAGAATACCGAGGCAGACGGTGACTGCTTGTGAGAAGATAGTCCAGAGTTGTCGCATGGCGGCCAGAAAAAGGTTGTCTTAATAGTTGATTAGTATATGAGAGTCAGAGATGGAATTGAATCGTCTTGTTAGTGAATTAGCTAATTTTTTGCAAGTTGTCAGATTTCAGGACTATTGCCCGAATGGATTGCAGGTGGAAGGGCGGCCAGAAGTGCGGCGCATCGTCACCGGCGTCACTGCCAGCCAGGCATTGATTGATGCTGCGATTGAAGCGGACGCAGATGCAATCCTGGTGCATCATGGTTATTTCTGGCGCGGCGAGCCTGCTGAAATCACAGGAATGAAGCGAAACCGTCTCAAGCAGTTATTGACTCACGACATCAGCTTACTTGCTTACCATTTGCCTTTGGATGCGCACACCGACGTTGGCAACAATGTGCAGTTGGGTAAAGTGCTGGGCTGGCCGATAGTGCGCTACCTTGATGATAAAAACATGCTGCCGATGACAGTGTTGCCTGACGATATTTCGCTGCAACAACTAAGCAATCATGTCAGCAAGCAGTTAAACCGCCAGGCGCAACTCCTGGGCGAGCCTGACCGGCAAGTGCGCACAGTTGCCTGGTGCACTGGTGCAGCGCAATCGTATATTCAGCAAGCAGTGACTGCCAATATTGATGTGTTCCTCAGTGGTGAAGTTTCCGAGCCTACCTGGCACACAGTGCAGGAAACCGGCACTGCGTATATTGCAGCCGGACACCATGCCACAGAACGCTACGGAATTAAGGCATTAGGGCAATGGTTGGCAGAAAATTACGCAATTGAGCACATTTTCATAGAAGTGGAAAACCCTATTTAATTTATTAATATCAATCACTTATTGAATTAAATTTGGCTTGTGTATGCGGAAAATGTATAATCGCGACTCAAGTTTTGATCACACTGTTACCTCAAAAGGGTAGATTAAGGAAGCCAATGTCAGAAAACAAAATTGACAGCAACTGTTTGTCGTTTTGCGCGCCATCTGAGGTGGATTTGCAAAAACGCGACTTTTTGGTGAAAGCAACTGCTGCCACCGGTGCTGTCGGTGTCGCTGCTGTGGCGGTGCCATTTGTCGGCAGTATGTTGCCTAGTGAGCGTGCCAAAGCCGCTGGTGCACCAGTTGAAGTAGATATCAGCAAGCTGAAACCAGGCGAAAAAATGACGGCCGAATGGCGCGGTCAGCCGGTGTGGATTGTGCGCCGCTCGCCTGAAATGATGGCCATATTGGACAAGCATGATGGGGATTTGTCTGATCCTAATATGGAAGTGCCGCAGCAACCTGAATATTGTAAAAACAAGGCGCGCGCGATTAAACCAGAGTTTGCGGTGATGTTGGGTACATGTACGCATCTGGGTTGTTCGCCAAATGACAATTTTGCGCAAACAGCTGACTGGCCAGGTGGTTTTGTATGTCCATGCCACGGATCCAAGTTTGACCTGACTGGCCGGGTGTTTAAAGGCTCGCCAGCGCCAACCAATCTGGTTGTTCCGCCACACCAATATCTGACAGAAACCACCATTTTGATTGGTGATGACAAAAAGGCGGAGGCTTAAATATTATGGCAACTAATAAAAATACAATTGCCGCTGGTTTGCTGGACTGGGTTGATGCCAGATTCCCACTGACCAGTACTATCAAAGGACACCTTACCGAGTATTACGCACCGAAAAATTTCAACTTCTGGTATTTCTTCGGTTCATTGGCCTTATTAGTATTGGTGCTGCAAATCGTCACCGGTATTTTCCTGACCATGAACTACAAACCGGATGCTGAATTAGCATTTGCTTCGGTGGAATACATCATGCGGGACGTATTTGGCGGAAACATTATTCGTTACATGCACTCGACTGGCGCCTCCATGTTTTTTGTGGTGGTTTACCTGCATATGTTCCGTGGCATTATCTATGGTTCATACAGGACGCCACGCGAACTGATCTGGCTGTTTGGTGTAGGTATTTTCCTGGTGTTGATGGGTGAGGCGTTCTTCGGCTACCTGTTGCCATGGGGTCAAATGTCCTACTGGGGCGCGCAAGTGATTGTGAACCTGTTCTCTACCGTGCCGTTTATCGGTCCGGATTTATCAGAATGGTTGCGTGGTGACTACCTGGTGTCAGATGCGACATTGAACCGCTTCTTTGCATTCCACGTAATTGCGCTGCCATTGGTGTTGTTGGGTCTGGTAGCCGTGCATATTGTGGCTTTGCATGAAGTCGGTTCCAACAACCCTGACGGCGTGGAGATCAAAAAGCATAAAGACAAGGAAACCGGTATTCCACTGGATGGTATTCCTTTCCATCCATACTACTCAGTGAAAGATCTGGTAGGTGTGGTGGTGTTCCTGATGGTGTTCTTCGCTATCGTGTTTTTTATGCCGGAAATGGGTGGTTACTTCCTCGAGGCCAATAACTTCATTCCTGCTGATCCGCTGAAAACACCGGCGCACATTGCGCCAGTATGGTACTTCACACCTTATTACTCCATCTTGCGTGCGGTGCCGCCTATCGGTATTTCACAATTCCCTGGGGTAGTGGCGATGGGCTTGTCAGTTGTTGCATTTGCTTTCTTGCCCTGGTTGGACAGAAGTCCGGTGAAGTCGATTCGCTACCGTGGCGCATTGTACAAGCGCTGGTTGACTGCTTTCGTCATTAGCTTCGTCATTCTGGGTTATCTGGGAACTGTTCCTGGCGATGTCTGGGGTCAATTCGGGCCATGGTTGGGACGCGCAGATCGTGCGACCGTGGTTGCCCGTATTTGTATGGTGATTTACTTTGCATATTTTGTATTAATGCCCTGGTACACCAAAAAAGACAAAACCAAACCAGTGCCGGAAAGGGTGACATACAAATGATGAAGAAATTATTTATTCAGGCATTTGCCAGTGTGGCATTGCTGGTTTCAGGCGTTGCTTTAGCGAATGAGGTGCATATTGATGTAACGGCACCGATTAACATGAGTGATAAAGCTTCTTTGCAGCGTGGGGCCAAGATTTTTGTGAACTACTGCCTCAACTGTCATAGTGCCAATTACATGCGTTACAACCGTTTGCAGGACATTGGCCTGACCGACAAGCAGATCAAGGATAACTTGCTGTTTGCCGGTGAGAAGGTTGGCGAGACCATGCGTGTCAGCATGAACCCGAAAGATGCCAAAAAATGGTTTGGTGCTGCACCTCCGGATTTAAGTGTGGAAGTGCGCGCACGAGGTGCTGACTGGGTGTATGCCTACCTGCGTAGTTTCTACAAGGATGACAGCCGTCCAACCGGCTGGAATAACCTGGTGTTTGATAAAGTGGCAATGCCACACGTGTTGTATGAGCTGCAGGGCGTGCAAGTGCTGGATCATGAAACACATACACTGAAACTGGAAAAAGCCGGTAAATTGAGTCCTGAAGAATATGAACAGTTTGCAGGTGATTTAACCAACTTTATGGCATTTATGGCTGAGCCTGCTAAACAATCCCGTCTGTGGCTTGGTGTAGCGGTGTTGCTGTTCTTGTCTGTGCTGTTAGTCTTGGTGAAGAAAATCAAAGCTGAATACTGGAAAGACATACGGTAAGCAGCAACCAAGTCCGACACCAGGGCCTTGGCCTTGGTGTCTTTTTTTATAGGGAAAAATGATTATGATGAGATTGTATTCGGGCACTGTCGATCCTTACAGCCACCGTTGCCGTATCGTGCTGTTTGAAAAGGGTATGGACTTTGAAGTCATTGATGTTGACCTCACCAACAAAACTGAAGACCTCGCCATACTGAATCCTTACGGCGAAGTGCCGGTGCTGGTAGAGCGTGACCTGGTATTGTCAGAAGCCAATATTATTAATGAGTACATAGACGAGCGCTTTCCGCATCCGCAACTGATGCCGGCTGACCCGGTTATGCGCGCCCGTGCACGTTTGTATCTTTATAACTTTGAAAAAGATCTGTTTAACCACATTAAAGATATCGAATCTGGCGAAGATGAAAGAGTTGAGCGCGCACGCAAAGTGATACGCGATAATCTGACACAGCTGGTGCCGATTTTCAGCAAGCAAAACTACTTGATGGGTGATGAATACTCCATGCTGGATGTCGCCATTACACCATTGTTATGGCGCTTGGGTCATTACGGCATTGAATTGCCTAACCAGGCTGCACCATTGCTGAAATATGCAGAGCGTTTGTTCTCCCGCCCTATGTATGCCGAAGCAATGACCCCTTCTGAAAAGGCCATGCGCAAGTAATTTTTAGTTCGCATATACACAGCGCGGTGATATTTTCCCGCGCTGTTTTTCCAAGGAAAAGTCAGTATGAGCACATTGATTCCAACCACTGCCTATTTAATACGCGCGATACATGAATGGTGTGTCGATAATGCATTGACGCCACATCTGTTGGTGAAGGTGGACGCGCATACGCGTGTGCCAATGGCGTTTGTGAAAAATGGTGAAATCGTACTGAATATTAACTACACCGCAGTAAAAGATCTGCATATTGATAATGATGCGGTCGTGTTTTCAGCGCGTTTCAGTGGTGTCGCCCAGCATATTTATGTGCCAATTGGGCGTGTAGCAGGTGTATTTGCCCGGGAAAACAGCCAAGGCATGTTCTTTGAAGTTGCAGATGGCAATGCGCCTGAGCCATTAAGAAGCGCAGAACTGCCCAAGCCTGAAACATCCGAGCCTGGTACTGCAAAAAAATCCCACCTTAAAGTCGTCAAGTAAGTTTGCGTATTTGTAAAAACCTGCCATCACAATAATGGCACATTGATGATGCACAATCTTTTTGGCTGAGAATAAAAAATTTCTCAAAGCACTAGATAAAACTAATAAAAAAGTGCTATAGTTGCGCCTTTCCGAAATGCCGGGTTAGCTCAGTTGGTAGAGCAGCGCACTTGTAATGCGAAGGTCATCAGTTCGATTCCGATACCCGGCACCATAGATTTAAATACAGTTAGCATTGACGCTGATTGAATTAGCCGCGATAATCGCGGTCGATTTTGGAGGGGTGGCCGAGTGGTTAAAGGCGACGGACTGTAAATCCGTTCTCTCAGAGTACGCTGGTTCGAATCCAGCCCCCTCCACCAAATTACTGTCTGTGGGCTTTGAGTAAAAGCGGGATGGTGAGAGCCTTCCTTGGGTGTTCTGCATATTGCGGGTGTAGCTCAGTTGGTAGAGCACTTGCCTTCCAAGCAAGATGTCGCGAGTTCGAACCTCGTCGCCCGCTCCAACAGCAATGATTGCATGAAGCGCCCATGTGGCTCAGTGGTAGAGCACTCCCTTGGTAAGGGAGAGGTCGCGGGTCCGATTCCCGCCATGGGCACCAGTTTTGCTCTATGAAGACATAGGCTTCGTAACATAGGGCTTAATAGCATCTGTGGTTAAGTAGTGGCGTTTCAGGATGGTGTCATCCGCGTCGCGTAATTTGTGAATAACACAATTATTTATTGGCATTTCAGTATCAATAAAGGAAAACATCATGGCAAAAGGCAAATTCGAACGTACCAAGCCACACGTGAACGTTGGTACGATTGGTCACGTTGACCACGGTAAGACAACATTGA
>NZ_LMQS01000003.1 GCF_001424665.1 Methylophilus sp. Leaf416 | reverse complement strand
CCTTCCCATCTCGAACAGGGCCGTGAAACGAACTTGCGCCAATGATAGTGTACTCTTCGTATGCGAAAGTAGGTCATCCCCAAGCTCCTTACAAGAAAACCCCGCTAGCAATAGCGGGGTTTTTGCTTTTAAGCCAGATCGGCAGGAGATAAAAAAACCCGGTGCAAGCACCGGGTTATCAATGTCTATTAAGATAACTCAAAATAGACTGCCATGAAATCTGTATTGCTGTTGTTTGCGCCGTTAACCAGGCATTTAACCGCTAGGTCGGCTGTTGTTGTGAGTCTTCTCCCTCRTTTGCTTGCATCATAAGCATCCAAAACAAGCATGTCATTAACCCATTAGGGCTAATCCGGGAACAAGTTGCTAAGCATGGCATGTTAAAATGGATGGATGGCTAAATATCATGTCTTAATTCCCAGTGCAGGGCATGGCACTCGCATGCAATCAGAAACTCCCAAGCAGTATTTGATGCTGAATGGCAAACCATTAATGCGGCATGCAATTGATGTTTTTGAAGGGATGCCTGAAATCTCAAGTATTGTCATTGTGATTTCTGAAAATGATCCATATTGGAAACCTGCACTGCTGAACGATTGTCATAAAACACGCGTAATGTCAGTGGGTGGAGAAACGCGTGCGACCAGTGTACTCAATGGTTTAAAGGCAATAGCAGCTTCCATAGAGGCTGACGATTGGATACTGGTACATGATGCGGCTAGACCAGGCATCGATCAGGCAATGATTAATCGCCTGATCAATGCGATATCAGATAAAGATGTTGGTGCCATTCTCGCGTTACCACTGGCTGATACTCTGAAGCGTGCCGATGCAAACGCCTTTATCAGTGAAACCATTCCCCGCGAAAAATTATGGCAGGCACAAACGCCTCAAATGTTCAGGCATGATCAGTTGCAACAGGCATTAACCACTTATTTACAGCGGCATCCGACAGATGAGGCACAAGCCATGGAGTGGATGGGTTATCAACCTAAATTGGTTCTGGGCGATTTAAAAAATATGAAAATCACCTACCCACAAGATTTAAAGGTGGTTGCTGCGTTAATGCAGTCTGCACACACCGAAACAGCAACTTTAAGTTTGAGCGATACAGGAAATTTATGACGCCCTTTAGAATTGGTCACGGCTTTGATGTGCATGGGCTAGTAAGCGGCCGCGATTGCATTATCGGTGGTGTAAATATTCCTCATCCACTCGGTTTGGACGGACATTCGGATGCCGATGTGCTGCTGCATGCTATTTGTGATGCGTTATTAGGGGCTGCGGCGCTCGGCGATATCGGTAAGCATTTCCCCCCATCGGAGATGCGTTATAAAGGCATAGATTCACGTGAGTTATTAAGGCATGTGGTGGAATTGCTGAGTAAGAAGGGGTTTCATATTGGCAATGTTGATGCAACTGTGATCTGTGAAGCTCCTAGACTCGGGCCTTATATTAATAGCATACGAGAGAATATTGCCGGTGACTGTCAGGTCGGCATTGATTTTATTAACGTAAAAGCGACTACCACTGAAAGGCTAGGCTTTACTGGTCGTGGTGAGGGCATTGCTGCCGAAGCCGTTGTTCTGATTTATACACACCTTTAACCATGCGATTGTTTTCCAAATTTGAGGGATTGGTTTCTCCTTTCCCGCACGAAATTATTCAAAACCTGCCGACAAAATTCTGGCCATTTATGTGGGCCTGCTCACATGGCATGCGTAAGTACATCTTATTGATGACCATACTGACCGCTTGTATTGGTGCATTTGAGGCATTACTCTTTGCCCTGATGGGGAAGGTGGTGGATAAGCTGACTGCGATTGCTCCCCAACAGTTGTGGAATACACATCAACAAACGTTGACTTGGGTAATCGCTATTCTGGTGGGTAGTACCGTCATTATCCTGCTGCAAACGCTGATTAAACATCAAACATTGGCGGGCAATTTCCCCATGCGCATGCGCTGGCAATTTCATCAGCATATGCTGAATCAGAGTATGTCCTTTTATCAGGACGAGTTTGCCGGAAGGGTTTCCGCGAAGGTGATGCAAACTGCACTGGCAGTCAGAGACGTGTGGTTTATCCTGGCTGACATCATGGTATACGTGCTGATCTATTTCACCACCATCGTGACGGTTGTCGGAAACTTTCATCCATGGATGGTGCTGCCTTTTCTCGGTTGGCTGCTGTTGTATGGCTGCGCGCTTTTTTACTTTATTCCACGCTTGGCCAAGGTGTCACAGCAACAGGCAGATGCACGCGCATTGATGGCTGGGCGAATCACCGACGCCTATACCAATATCCCCACAGTCAAATTGTTTTCGCATGCGGGACGGGAAGCAGGGTATGCGCAATCTGCCATGCAGGAGTTTTTGGATACCGTACATGGACAGATGCGCATGGTCAGTTGCGTAGAGAGCATCAATCACTTTTTAAATATGTGCCTGATTATTGCCAGTGGCGGCATGGTGCTATGGCTTTGGTCGCAAAGCCTGGTAGCCGCTGGCGCGGTGGCTGCTGTGATGGCAATGAGTTTAAGGCTAAATGGGATTTCTCACTGGGTGATGTGGGAGCTTACTTCCCTGTATGAGCAAATTGGTACGGTGCAGGATGGCGTAAATACCTTATCTGTCATCAATGATGTGGTTGATCAGCCTGATGCGCCGGCACTTTCAGTGCCAAAAGGCGAAGTCAGGTTTGATCAGGTGGATTTTGCCTATGCACAACAGACACCTCTGCTACAAAGTTTTGATTTGAATATCCGGCCGGGTGAACGAGTAGGTTTAGTGGGACGTTCCGGCGCAGGTAAATCAACCATCGTTAATCTGTTAATGCGTTTTTATGATATCCAGTCCGGCCAAATACGCATTGATGGCCAGTCGATAGCTAGCGTTAAACAGAATTCTTTGCGTCAGCAGATCGGTATGGTGACGCAGGATACTTCCTTGCTGCATCGTTCAGTGCGCGAGAATATTCTCTATGGCCGCCCTGACGCGACTGAGGAAGACATGGTGGCTGCTGCCAAACGGGCGGAAGCGCACGACTTTATCCAGACACTCAGGGATGCCAAAGGTCGCACCGGCTATGATGCCCACGTAGGTGAACGCGGGGTAAAACTCTCCGGCGGCCAGCGCCAGCGTATCGCTATTGCGCGCGTGATGCTTAAAAATGCGCCTATCCTGGTACTGGATGAAGCGACTAGCGCGCTGGATTCAGAAGTTGAGCAGGCTATCCAGCATCATCTGTCGCAATTGATGGAAGGTAAAACCGTAATTGCCATTGCACACCGGCTTTCCACCATTGCCGCGATGGATAAACTGGTAGTCCTCGATAAAGGTCATATCGTAGAAACCGGCACCCATCATGAATTACTCAAGCTGAATGGTATTTACGCCAAACTCTGGGCGCATCAAAGTGGTGGTTTTCTAGGTGAATAGTGAGCTTCTAAATATCTTGTTTCTGCAACTTGGCTAGCCAACTTTAAAAGTTAGCAACTCTCCAAATTACTCATCGCCATAATTGTTAATATAAATTTACAATTATGGCGATTTGTCACATTGCTGCCACTTTTCTGCAATCTGAACTGCTTAGTATTGTCATCAAATTTTCATGGAGAAATATTGGATGACGCTGCGTTCGGTCAGAAGCATTGCCGGGTTTACCTTACTCGAATTACTGGTGGTAATGGTCATTATCGGCTTACTGGCAGGCTATGTCGGTCCCAAGTATTTCCAGCAGATTGGCAAATCAGAAGTAAAGACGGCCAAGGCACAAATCGCAGCGCTTGAGCAGTCATTGGACCAGTTCCGCCTGGATGTCGGCCATTATCCATCTACCGAGCAGGGGCTGAATGCCCTGATGGCGAACACCGATAATGACACGCGCTGGAGCGGGCCTTATCTGAAGAAAGGTGTGCCCAACGATCCTTGGGGCAAGCCTTACCAGTATCGTTTTCCAGGCCAGCATGGCGAGTATGATTTATTCAGCTATGGCAAAGACGGCCAGGTGGGCGGCAATGATGAGTCGCAGGATATTACCAGCTGGTAATTGACATGCGCTACCAAGCCAAAGTGTTGAACGGCTCACTATTGACGATGGTCGAGTTGCAGGCCGACGATGAGCAGGATGCTTATGCGCAGTTAAAGTCTAAGGGCTTGCTGCCAGTTTCCCTGCAATTGGATAAATCAGGTAAGACGCGCTTAAAAAAAGAAGCTTTCCCCCTGGCTTTGTTCAGTCAGGAGTTATTGGCTTTGCTGCACTCAGGGCTCAATCTGGTCGAAGCGATTGAGGCACTTTCATTACGCCAGGATCACACCCGCGCCGTATTGCAGGGTATCTTGCAGTCATTGCAGCAAGGTAAATCATTCTCTGCCGCACTCGAACGCCAACCGGAAGTATTCCCTCCGCTTTATTTTGCTACCGTCAAAGCGGCTGAGCGCACCGGTGATTTAGGCAATGCCTTATCTCGCTATATTGCGTACGACAACCAGGTCTCACTTCTTAAAAAGAAAATCATCAGCGCATCGATTTATCCCATGCTGCTGATTATCGTCGGTGGTCTGGTGATTGCCTTTTTAATGGGTTTTGTCGTACCGAAATTCAGCAGCGTGTATGAAGGTACAGGCGCGGACTTACCGTGGATGTCGCAAATGATGTTGCAGTGGGGTACCCTGATTTCACAACATGGTGAAACCATGCTCGCCATATTGGTCGGTGGCATCATCGGGCTGATTCTGGTATTTAAAACACCTAGCATGCGGCAGGCCATGGTGCGGGCAATCTGGCGCATCCCGGCCGTCGGTGCCAAGTTGCAGCTCTATCAATTAGCACGCTTTTACCGTACTTTGGGTATGTTACTGGCGGGCGGTACGCCCATCATGACGGCGATTGATTCGCTAGGCGGCTTGCTGGATATTAGCATGGCACTCAGCCTGCAACAGGCGCAAACCATGATCAGCCAGGGGCAGCCGCTGTCGAATGCATTCAAAACTGCGGGCATGACCACACCCATTGGTGAACGCATGCTGCTGGTTGGGGAACGTGGCGGTAATGTGGCGCAAATGATGGATAGCATCGCCGGTTTTTATGATGAAGAACTGGCGCGCTGGATAGACTGGTTTACCAAATTGTTTGAGCCCTTGCTCATGTTGTTTATTGGCCTGGTGATAGGTGTTGTTGTGCTTCTGCTGTATATGCCAATCTTTGAACTGGCGGGGCAAATCCAATGAATCAGCTTTTACCAACCACAATGCAAGCGGATGTATTCGCGCAGGCACAAATGCTGGCACAACAGCAGCAACGTCGTGTCATCGAAGTGCTGGAAGAGTTACTGTCATTGGAGAGCGAAGCGCTGGTCAATGAATTGGGTAGCCTGCTGCATTACCCGGTAGCCAGCATGCGTGAAATGCGTGAATGGCAGGTCGCGTTCGATGTCATCAGCTATAACCAGGCACAACAAAAAGAATGCCTGGCTTTTTATGATGAAAACCAAGCATTGATACTGGTATTTGCTGACCCGTTCGACAAGCAATTGCCGTTATGGGCGCAGCATGCCGTGCAGCAGTCCTTTACATGGCGATTGGCACACCGGCTCGATATTAGCGCTTACCTGGCCGGTGAGGAAGAAACCATGCGTGCCATGGATGGCATGGGTCTGCACGAAGACCAGGCAAAGGAGGGCGAAGAGGAGGTTGTGATGCAACTTTCGCTCAAGTCCATCCATGAAGATGCCAACCCCATCATCAAATTGATCAACTCCACTTTATATGATGCACTGAAAACCGGCGCCAGTGATATACACCTGGAGTCGCATCCTGGGGGCCTGGCTGTGAAATACCGCATTGATGGCGTGATGGCCAGTATTGCCAATAGCCCGGGACTGGATAGTGCAGAACAGGCTATTTCGCGGATCAAGGTGATGGCGCAACTGGATATTGCCGAACGGCGTATCCCGCAAGATGGCCGATTTAAAGTACATGCGATGAACCGCCTGATCGACTTTCGTGTGTCCATTATGCCGAGTGCGTTTGGTGAAGATGCTGTATTAAGGGTATTGGACCGCAAAGCACTCACCGAGCAGGCGCAGGGCTTAAGCCTGAAGGCGCTGGGGTTTGACGACGACGTGATTGCCAGGTTCAGGAAGCTGGCCAGCGAACCATATGGCATGGTGCTGGTGACCGGACCTACCGGTAGCGGTAAAACCACTTCATTGTATGCCGCCATTTCTGAAGTGAATACCGGCTTTGACAAGATTGTCACCATCGAAGACCCGGTGGAATACCAATTGCCTGGTGTGTTGCAAATCCCCGTGAATGAAAAGAAAGGCCTGACGTTTGCGCGCGGGCTGCGCTCTATCCTGCGTCATGATCCTGACAAAATCATGGTTGGTGAAATCCGCGATGCGGAGACCGCACAGATTGCGGTGCAGGCGGCACTCACCGGTCACCTGGTGTTCTCCACCGTGCATGCCAACAGTGTGCTGGATGTGATAGGCCGCTTTATGCATATGGGCGTTGACCCGTATCACTTTGTGTCGGCCGTCAACGGCATTATTGCGCAGCGCTTGGTGCGCAGCTTGTGCCCGCATTGCGCTGAACCGTTTGTGCCGGATGCAGAGTTACTGGAAGCCTCAGGCCTGACGCCGGAACAGGCCGTCGGTATGACCTTTAAATATGCCAAAGGCTGTGGACATTGTCGCGGTACCGGTTATAAAGGCCGTAAAGCGGTGGCGGAAGTGTTGGTGCTGAATGACGAGTTACGCGAGATGATCATTGCCCGCGAACCTATCCGTCAGCTCAAAGAAGCCGCTGCAAAAAATGGCATGCGTACCATACGCGAAGCGGCAGTCAGTGCTGCGGGTGCGGGCATGACAAGTTTGCAGGAGATTAACCGTGTCACGTTTATTGCCTGATATGCTCAGCCAAATACGTTGGTGTGGCATGACGCGGATGCTGGTGACAGCTGACAGCGTGCTGGCCGAGCACTGGCCGGCTGGTATTCAATCACGCAGAGTGGTTGCCCAGGCACCCCTGGATAGTACGGAGCCTCTCGCCTTGCAGGCAGCCATAACTGCTGTCATCGCGCAACTACCCGCCACCGACTGGCAGCGTATCGAAATTTACCTGGCAGACCAGCATGTGCATTTGATGTTATTACCTGCCATTCAACAATCCGGCCAGGCCACCGCTTTATCAGGTACTGAGTTGCAAGCATATGCACGAGCCATGTTGCTCAAAACCTATGGTGAGGCCGCGGTGCAATGGCCGTTGCGTATGCAGGATGTCCCGCAAAGCCATGCTTCATTGCTCGCCACTACACCAGTCTTGCAAAACATAGCTGCAAAAAACCTGGTGTCGCCACGCAAATATCTGCAATTGTCGTTGCAACCCTATGCCTGCGCACTCTGGGCGCATACCCGCCTGCCAGCAGAGGGTACGGTAGTGAGTGCAGAGCCGCATATGCTGCGATTATTGCATTTGCAGCAAGGCGAAGTTACCCATGTTGCCAGCCTGGTCAGTGATCTGGCCGAAGTAGATAGCATGGCTGCATGGTTGCTGCGCGAGCGGACTTTAATGGGCGTGCAGGCCGCAGACTGCTACTGGTTAAGTGAACCGGCATGTGAGCCGGTAGCTGCGGTTGGTCGCCGGCTGTCGCAACACCTGGCAGGCCGCTTGACCTGGAAAAACATATATTCCGCCAATGCGATCACCTCACTGTGGCAAGAGGTCGCACATGTGGCCTAACCCGAACTACTATTTTGAGTTTGCCCAGCCTGCATTTGCCTGGCGAAAGGTGCGTTGGCCGGGTGTATTGCTGTTAGTGGTAAGTGCTTTACTAGTATTGACTGCCTGGCATGCAGATGATGAAGTCAATGCACAACTGCTGGCTATGGAACAACACAAAGCGGAGTTGTCACGAGCATTGGTACAAGCGAATGACGAAGCCAGTCAATTACAAAAAACAATCGTGGCTCAAGCACAATCTGCACGAACACCGGAAGAGGCAAAGCAGCATGCATATGCCGCGGCACAAAAGAAAGCCGCCATCGCACTGACCCAGGCACAGGAAAAAGAAGCAGAAACTATTACGCAGCAGTTAAACATCCACTGGTTCGATTTATTGCAGGCGCTGGAATCCCGGCAGATCAAGGACATTGCATTGTTGCAGCTGTTACCCGATGCCGCACGTGGGCAATTCACCTTGTCCGGCGAAGCCAAGGACTACAACACTTTGCTGAAATATGTGGGTCATTTGCAGGAAGAGGCAGTGCTGACGCAAGTGCATCTGCAAAAACACCAGGTGATTGAAACACATCCGCAACGTCCGGTCAGTTTTGAAATACAGGGCGGGTGGCAGCCATGAGTGGTTTTCGCTTGCCGTCCATGACAGGGCTCTTCTGGTTTGCCAGACGCAGCGCTTGGTACCTGGGCTGGGTGCCCATGTTAGCCAGTAGCGTGCTAATCGTCGTCTGGCTATATTTGTTACAGCAACAACCGGCAAAAACGGCCCAACTTGCTTCGCTGGAACAAGAAGTCGAGCAGCTGGAATTACGGTCCGCCACTCCTGTTGAAACGGGGACGCCCATTTCAAAAAAAGTAGCAGCAGCAAAAACGCCTGAAGTGGAAAGTGAGCCCGTCACCCTGTCGGAGCTGTGGCAGCAGTTGCCTGCCAGTAGCGAGTTATCACCGCGTATGTTGCAGGTCGCCGCGCTGGCGCAAAAGCATCATATACCTTTGAATGTGGGCGATTATCAGTGGCAGGCACATCAGGCCGCTGTCGGCCCGCAGCTGATACAGCAATTTGATATGCGTTTCACCATCCAGTCGGACTATATCACTTGTCGCCGTTTTATCAGTGAAGTGCTGCGTCGTTACCCGACCATGGCGCTGACCGGGCTGGAACTGCGCAAGAACGAAACGGTGCAGCCGGTGATTGAAACGACGCTGACATTCTCCATGTTTATCCGCGGAGGGCATGAGCATGCGACTTGAGGCGGCTAACGCGCAAACATCCCGGCGGCCGCTGTTATGGATCAGCCTGCTGCTGACAGTTGTGTTGGTGTATTGGCAATGGTCAGCGGAGCAGGATGCGGTGGATGACACTGTCGTTGCAGACAGCAGTTTGGCTCATCCTGCCCCTGCAAAAAAACAGGCATCTGCAGCAGCCGTGCCAGCTACAGTCACAGTGCCGGAACTACAAACGAATAGCGCCCATGATCAGGCTGCGCAACCTGCCGCAGCAGAGAGATCCAGCCCTGTCGTGCTGCCGAGAAAGTTACCGGCCAAGGTCAGTCATGCCCTGTTTGATGCGCATGAGTGGTTGCCACCGCCAGTCAAACCACAACCGCCACCACCGCCGCAAGCCCCGCCAGTACCTTACACCTACGTAGGCAGCATGCAGGATGTGCCCGAAGGCAGCACAGTGATTTTAATGCAGCAAAAAAAAGTATTGATGCCCAGGCTGAAGAGCCAGGTGACTGCGCAATGGCGGCTGGATAGTGAAGATGCGCAATCTGTTTATTTTACGTATCTGCCGCTTAATCAGGCAGTGGTATTGAGCAAGGCAAAAACCGCAGCAGCAGGGCAACGCCAGTCTGTGGCGGATACTGAAGACAATATTCCGTTAGAACAATAATTCATGAGTCATTCTTATATTCAATCTCATCGCTTAACCGCGCTGCCAACCCGTTTACGGACCACGCTATTCCTGGTGTGTATTGCCTTTGGTCTGGCTGCCTGCGGTTTGTTCCCGACTAAACTCACGGCCACCACGCCTGAGGGAAAAGTACATGAATTAGCTAAACTGGTGGCTGAAAAACCAGGTGATGTGGAATTACGCAATCGCTGGTATCGCGAACGGGAACAGGCAATTAATGCCCTCTCTTTCGAAGCCGAAGCGGCCAATGCCAAAGGCAATGTTGCTGAAGCAAAACAGATTTACGCGCGGATACTGACGCTGGATGCAAATCATCCCAAGGCGCTGGATTATGAGAGAGCGGGCGAGCGCGAGATTATATTGCGCAAGCAACTGGAAGCGGCCAAACAGAAGATTGATCAGCCCAAAGAAGCGCTGAAGCTGGTACGCGATATCCTGCTGGAACAACCGACCAACGAGCAGGCATTAGCACTGGAAAGGCAGTTGATTGCGCTGGAAACCCATGCACGTGCGGCGTTACCGCAGCTGCAAACCGGCTTAAGCAAACCGGTGACGCTGGAACTGCGTGATGCCAATATAAAAGTTGTATTCGAGGCATTATCCCGTGCCACTGGCGTCAACTTTATCCTGGATAAAGATATCAAGCCGGAAATGAAAGCTTCGGTCTTTCTTAAAAAAATGCCGATTGAAGATGCCATTGATATGGTGCTGACCAGTAACGGCTTGCAGAAAAAAATTCTGTCACCCAACAGCCTGCTGGTGTATCCCGCCACCCAGCAAAAGAACAAGGATTACCAGGATTTGCTGATCCGTAACTTTTACTTTGCCAATACCAGTGCCAAACAGTGTGCGGACATGCTGCGTACCATCCTTAAAATCCGCGATGTCTATGTTGATGAGCGCCTGAACATGCTGGTATTGCGGGACAGGCCGGAAGTACTGGCTCTGGCGGAAAAAATGATCAAGGCGCAGGACATTGCCGACCCGGAAGTGATGCTGGAAATTGAAGTGATGGAAATCACACGTGGCAAGCTGCAAGACCTGGGGATTATCTATCCTAGCTCACTGACAGTATTGAATAGCCCGTTAACGCTGGAAGCCTTGAAGAATCTGAAGTCCTCCAATATCGGCGTCAGCCCTAACCCCAGCATACAGTTCAAGACCACCGATACGGATTTGAACCTGCTGTCCAATCCGCGTATCCGCGTCAAGAACAACGAAAAAGCCAAAGTGCTGGTCGGTAATAAAGTGCCAGTGATTACCACCAATACCACCGCTAACGTCGGCACCTCCGAAAGTGTTTCGTATGTGGATGTCGGGCTGAAGCTGGAAGTGGAACCACGTATCATGCTGGACGATTTTGTGAGTATCAAAGTCAACCTGGAAGTCAGTTCATTAGGCGAAGCGGTGACCCTGAGCAATAACTCCAGGGTGTTTAACATCGGCACCCGCAATGCCAGCACGATACTGCGGCTGAAACATGGGGAGACGCAAATCCTGGCGGGCCTGATCCAGGATTCCGAACGCAAGAATGCAGACAAAGTACCATTTTTAGGCGAGATCCCGATTTTGGGCAGGTTATTCTCCCGTCACAATGACGAGAAACAAAAAACGGAAATTGTGCTGGCAATCACGCCTAAAGTGATCAGCAATGTTACGCTGCCGGAAGCCACTTTCTCCGAATACTGGAGTGGTACCGAAACCGTGATTTCTGATAAGCCGCTGTTGAATACCACACCGATGACACCGGCATTGACACGTGGCCAGCAGATACGTGAGCAGCAATTACAGCGCCAGCGTGAACTGAACGAGCCGATTGCCCCCCCGGTGATTGAATCTCCTGATACACCGGTGCCACCTGAGGCCAGCATACCATCACCGGATGCGCTTCCGCCGCCACCAGAGCCTGCCAGCACGTTTCCTTCTTCAAACGTTACCCCCACGGTGCCGGGCATGTCCAACAATGTGAATGGCAGTGGCGTGCAGGAACAATCGCCCACCACCTTACCATCGCCTAAGGTCATTCCGTAATGCGATGTCAGTCTACAGCCAGGGTTTGCCGGGCTCGGCGCCTGACTCATGGCAACGGATTCACCCTGATTGAATTAATGGTTTCGCTGACGATTGTTGCGATTATGGCCAGTGTCGCCACGCCTATGGTGCAGCTTACTTTGCAGCGACAAAAAGAGCAGCAGCTACGTGAAAGTCTGCGCGAGATACGGCGTGCGATTGATGGCTACAAAAAAGCGGCGGATGACGGGCGCGTCAAGAAAAATGCCGATGCCACCGGTTACCCGCCTAATTTGCAGATACTGGCGGAGGGCGTGCAGGATATGAAAGACCCTAAGCGCAAGGTGTTGCGCTTCCTGCGCCGGGTGCCGCAAGACCCTATGCTGAGACTCCAGCAAACTGCCGGCACCAGTCCTTCTGTAGGCTGGGGATTACGCAGTTACGATAGCCCGCCTGAATCCCCGCGCTACAGCCAGGATGTTTATGATGTGTATTCCTTAAGTACCCAGACCGGAATCAATGGAGTGCCGTATGCGCAATGGTAGACATCGTATGATCAAGCGTATTGCCGGTTTCACATTAGTAGAGTTGCTGGTGGTGTTGTCGATTCTTGCGTTATTGTTGTCGCTGGCAGTGCCACGTTATTTTTCCGGAGTGCAACGTGCCAAGGAGCAGGCGCTCAAGCAACAGCTGGTGACTACCCGCAAGGCGCTGGATGAATTTTTTTCTGATCAGGGCCAATACCCTGATACCTTGCAGGAGCTGGTAGACAAGCATTATCTCGATAAGCTGCCATGGGATGCCATTAGCGAAAGCAACGATACTTGGGTGATTACCGCACCCGAGTTGCCGCTGGTGGGCGGTGTGTATACCTTGCACAGCGGCGCCACCGGGCAGGCCACGGATGGCAGCCTGTATACGGATTGGTAACCTGGCATACATTGTTCATGCGACCGCAGCGAGGGTTCTCATATATAGGCGTGATGGTCACGCTAGTGATTGCCGCTATTGGCATGCAAGGTGCGGCGGTGATGTGGCAGCAACAGACACAGCGCGCCAACGAAGCCTTATTACTGGAAGTTGGTGAAGCCTATCGGCTGGCGATCGGGCGTTATTACGAATCCACGCCGCAACCGGTCAAACAGTATCCAATGACCTTGAATGAACTGGTCGAAGACAAACGTTTCCCGGTACTCAAAAGGCATCTGCGCAAACTGTATACCGATCCCTTTTTTGCCAGGCAAGGCATGACGCCGGTGTTTCGTAACGGACGCATCGTAGGGGTGCACAGCCAGTCATTGCTGCAACCTATCCGTAGTGCAGGCTACCAGGAGTTTGAATCCGGTTTTCATGGTGCAAAGCACTACCGGGAGTGGCAGTTTATCTATGAGCCGAATACACTGGCAGACCTTGAACTGGCGTGGGCTAACCGTTAATTTTTATTCCAAAGGTAATGTTTCGTGCGGCAACCGGCTTTTGAATGCGCGGTAATAACTTAATACTTTAGGCACATACTGCCGGGTTTCGCGAAATGGTGGCAAGGTATTTTGCCGCATTTTTACCGCATTCGGCCCGGCATTGTAAGCGGCAAGTGCCAGCGAAATATCGCCCTCAAACAATTCGAGCATATTTTTCAGGTAGCGCGAGCCCCACAAGATTTGCTGGCGCACTGACCATTGTTTGACAGGGATGGTTGAAAACGATTGGGCAGTGGAAGGTAACACCTGCATCAATCCGTAAGCCCCTTTCCTGGATTGTGCTTGCGGATTGTAACCAGACTCGGTGGCAATGACTGCATGTATGAGGGCCGGATCGATTTGAGTGGCTTGTGCGACAGCCTGTACTTCATTCTGGTAAGGAATGCTACCGGTTTGCCAGCGTAGCTTCTTAGACACTTGTCGATCGTCAGGATTTGATTCAACCGTCATTGCCTCATCGTCGACATTGCTGATGACCAGCTCTGTATCACTGGTATCGTCGAGTAGGATTTGACCGCTTAAATGCTTGACCTCAAGTGTAGTGTCAGCAAATGCGTTGTTTATCATCGCCACTGCAAACGACACACTGCCAATCAGCAAGATGTGAATGCATCGCCTACGGTAAAGGGGATCCAGAGCGGTCATGATGGCGGAATAATGCCATGCCCATATGACATCTAAAAGACATGTCGAGTAATTCGGCAATATTATACAAAGGTCAGTCTGGTCATATCCTGTGTTCCAATTGGGAACTAATCCTTAGGCATAATCCGCTGTCATGAATATATCAACCAACTGACACGCGGCAATCATTTTTCTGTCACAAATTCTCCGCAAACTGTGCTGCATTTATATCAATGTGGCAAACACATGAGCACAATAACAGGGACGGATCAGGCCAATGACCAATGGGCATTGGTGCTGAATGAAGAGCAGCGCGTGTTATTCATGGAGGTGATCGAAGAATCACTACGGTTACAGCATCGCTCTCATTTTTTTAACTGGCTACAACGCGGATTCCAATGTTTGCTAGCACACGAAGTGGTCATTGTGGGCGTAAGAGGAACAGAGCGCCCCACTTATGATTATGAGTATCTAACCTCCAGCCGATATTTTGGCGATACACAATTTGACCAGGTATTACATGATACCGATGGTCTGGTCAGCCAGGCATTCGAACAATGGAGTACGCTCAGTAAACCCTTGTTTTACCATACTGAAATACCCAGCCAGCAGAACAGCCACTACGCTGTAGAACAAATAGACGCCGACAGGATGAGTGCATCTGAGCTCAAACGGTTTGTGGTACATGGCTTTGGTAATGAGCATAGCCGCATTGCCACCCTGGTTATGTTTGGCCGCCTGAGTTCACCCGTCAATGCGCAAACTGCGCATCTGTTGGAATTGCTGATGCCGCATCTGCACTGTGCCATCGAAAAAGTGACTGCCAACAAATGTCCTTCAGTGTTATCCACTACCACTCGTAATGGCAGGGTCAAACCATTAAGCAGGCGCGAGCTGGAAGTGCTGGAATGGTTGCAGGCCGGCAAAACCAATTGGGAGATCGGCAGCATCATGGAGATCAGCCCGCTGACCATCAAAAACCATGTACAGAATATCTTGCGGAAAATGGATGTTGAGAATCGCAGCCAAGCAGCCAGTAAAGCCCTGAAAATGGGGCTGATTACCCGTAAGCAGTAATGTTCCTGCTTCTACCTCATTGTCATCAAAATTTATTCTGCAACACCTCTCTTTTAGTCCGTTAGGACTAGTCCTGAATTCCAAACTGTCATCTTGGGTTTTTACAATAAACAGGATTTTTATGCATGCACTCAACATGCGTTTTGATTAGCCCGGTTGGGCTAGTCATAGCGGACTAGATTTTCAAGTCACGCTGTCATGTTGGTCAACCATAATTTTTCAGGTCGAGATTGACTGCTTTACTTAAGCATATTTGTAGTTTGTTCTTTTTATTATTTTTGTTCGAAATTGAGGAGAAGTTTATGAAATTCCAAGTGAAGGCTTTGATCGCTGCTTTGGCTTTAACAGCATCTGGCGTGGCTAGCGCTACTAACGTTCCATCTTCAGGTAACGGTTCTTTGTTCCTGACTATTTTTGATCGTACTACCAGTTCTTCTTTAGTGATTGATACAGGCTACTTTTACAGCACCCTGAATGAAATCGGTACTGATAATGCTGATTCAAACTTTGATAGCTCAAACAGTGCACTGACATTTGACTTGAGCACAAATGCTGCATTCCAGTCATTCATCGGCAGTGCTAACCTGAGCACTACTTATTACAATGTATTTGCTGGTGACACCCAGGGTGCGGGTGCTGCTGCTGGTGCACGTGGCATGATCTCTTCTTACGATCTGGCTAACTATCCAAATGCTCAAGAGTCAGTTGCAATTTCCAAATCCCCACTTGTGACTGCAGTTGGTGCTTTCAACCAATTTGTATATCAAAACAATGACCCGTTTACTTACTTTGCCAATGATAACAACGGTAACCAGGGTCCAACTTCAATCGCCTTACTGGGCGGTGAAATGAGTCTGTATCAAACCGTTCAAAAGCAAACTAACGGTGCTGGTGATAACTTCTTCTTCAACAATACTAAAGTGAATTTCAGCAATTCCGGTTTGTTGACCATCTCTTCAGTACAGGTCACAACACCGGTACCTGAGCCAGAAAGCTTTGCGATGTTGGCTTTGGGCATGGGCGTGGTAGCTGCTGCAGCTCGTCGTCGCAAGTCCGTAAAATAATAAAAAAGGGGCTCTTTAAGAGCCTCTCTGCTCTTTCAAGATCTCTGATTCAGAAAATTTAAGGGAAATATGATGAACATTAAAAAAATCGCATTTGCTCTGGCAGCTTTGTCTGTCAGTACATTGGCTTCAGCAGGCATCACGCCAGCTCAGATCGAATCTGCACGTGGTGCAGGTACTTTAGACCAGGCATGGATCGCAGGTGCTTCTGCACCTACACGTTCTATCTACGAAGGCTGGGTAAAAGGTTGCCAGGCTGGTACAGGTTCTATCTTCACAGCACAAGCTGCCAGCAACACTTCTACTGCTCCAGGTTCCCTGGGTAACTTCTTTGCTTACGCATGTACACGTGGTACACGTACTTCCGTGTTGTATCACACAGTAGATGGTGGTTCATTGAACGCATTTACACCATTTACTAATGGTACAAAATTGGCACGTGTATCTTATTTTGGTGGTACTTCCACCTCTTGTGCAAAGCAAGCTACAGGTTATGTAGATACTTCTAACACTGCTAATAATGCTGACTTGTACAAGGGTTGTGCACAATCAGGTTCCCCTGTTGCCTTGGACGCGAATGGTGTACAAACTTCTGCTAACCGTGCTATCAACGCTGCTGCCTTAACTGCTGATGCGCTGGCACCGCAACAGATCGTTGGTGGTTTCTCTGATGTTGAGCCTACATTGTTCTCTGCAGCTATCGGTGGTGGTAACGTTTCCAGCTTCGGTACTGTGAGCAACGCTTTCCTTGGTCAGGCTTTCGGTGTAGTTGTTTCTAATCCGCTGTATCGTAGACTGCAACAAGTACAAGGAATTTCTGAGTCCGGTAATAACTTCACTCCAGCATTGGCTCCTTCACTGACCAGAAGCCAAATCGCTTCTATCCTAGCTGATGGCGGTGCTGTACAGACTGCTGAATCATGGTTCCCTATCCTGGGTGAAGAAGATGGTGAGAAAGTAATCATCCAACGCCGTGTAGATACTTCAGGTACACAAGCTTCTTCCAACGCATTTTTTCTAGGTAACCCATGCCTGGGCGGTAGCTCGTTGTTGCCAGCTGCCACTACTTCAGGTAACTACCAAGTGGTGTTGAACTCCGGTTCCGGTAACGTGAAAACCAATATCACGACAGCATCAAACGCGGCCGCTGGTTCACGTTACGCAATTGGCGTATTGTCACTGGAAAACGATCCTACTCTGGAAAACGCAGCTAACAGGGACTACCACTACATCAAGATCGACGGTTCACACCCAGAGACTGGTGACGTAGTGAATGCTCGTCTTGCTGCAGCTTCAGGTCTGTATCCATTCCACATGGAAGCAAAAGCCTTTGTATCCAACACAGCACCAGCTGGGTTCCAGAGAACTATAGTTACAACCATCGTTAACGCCTTGAAAAACCCGACGGCTGCTGCTTGTGCAACATTGCCACGTGGCTTGACTTTGAACCCGGATGGCGGCAACACCTCTTGTGTAGCTGGCGTCGTAAAAGCGAAGTTCACAAACTTCGGTAACAACTGCGCACCAGCAGTATTGTTCGAGTAATAAAAAGTTAAACATTTACTCTTAATCAGAGTAAAGCAGTTGTAGACGCACTCCCCAAAAGGGAGTGCGTTTTTCTTTTATCTGTAAGTGGTTTTTCGGACTAGTCCGTTTCATGCCTGTGACATAAAACTTTAAGAAAATGCTGGTCTGTTGTAATCGGCAAAATAGTTGAATATTAAAGGTGCAGGCTTTGAGTTTGAAATCACAATTTATCTGGTTATCTCTGCTGGCATGCGGTATGCCATTAGCAGTCTTTGCCGAAGAGCCGGTTGCTGAGGTCGAGCAACAGTCAGTGCAAGTCAACGAAGCAAATGATGAAATAAAGTTTGATGTTTTTGAGTATCAGGTCGATGGCAATTCGGTGCTCCCTAGCAGCGATATTGAAAAAGCTGTTTACCCATTTATGGGCGAGCAGAAAACGATCACCGATGTCGAGCAGGCACGTACAGTGCTGGAGAAAACCTATCAGGAAGCCGGTTACCTGACAGTGTCAGTCAGTATCCCGCAACAGGATGTTGATAAAGGCGTGGTGCGCCTGCTGGTCACCGAGGGCAAAGTGGAGCGACTGCAGGTGGTTGATGCGCATTACAATACTTTGAGTGAGATAAAATCACGTACACCGCAGTTCGCTGAAGGATCAGTACCGCATTTCCATACCGCGCAGAAAGAATTGGGCACACTCAATCGTAACCAGAACCGCCAGGTGACGCCGGTCCTTCGCCCAGGAAAATCGCCTGGCACCGTGGAAGTTGATCTGCAGGTTAAAGACAAATTGCCGTTGCATGGCAATCTTGAACTCAATGATCGTTATTCGCCGAATACCAGCAAGCTGCGCCTGAATGCAGGGATCAAATACGATAACCTGTTCCAGAAAGACCATAGCTTAGGCATGAACTTACAGGTTTCACCTGAAGATATCAATGAGGTGAAGGTATTTTCCGGCACCTATGTGATTCCTCGCGAAAACGGCGATTACTTTGCAGCTTATGCCGTTGCTTCTGACAGTAATATTGCCGCGGTAGGTGATATTAATGTGCTAGGTAAGGGCTACATTGTTGGCGCGAGATATATCCACCCATTGCCTCTTTCTGAAGGTTTTTATCATAGCCTGACATTTGGCCTAGATTATAAAATCTTCAAAGAGAACTTGTTCCTGCTCGGGGCGGATACCAGCATAGACACCCCTATTTCTTACTGGGCAACATCCATCGGTTATGACGCCAACATCCAGTCAGGCTATGGACAGACACAGGCCAGTATCGTGCTTAACATGGCGCCGCGTTTGATGGGTAACACCGACGCCGAATTTAACCGTAAGCGTGACCAGGCACAGGCTAACTATGCCTACCTGCGCGCCGATGTGAAACAGTTGTATACCTTTGATTCCGGTTGGGCAATGCAGGGCAAACTGGCGTGGCAGCTGGCCAGCCAGGAGCTTATTTCTACCGAGCAGTTCACCATAGGCGGCGTCGAGTCGGTGCGTGGTTACCTAGAGTCCAGCCGCCTGGGGGACAGCGGCGTTTCCGGTACGCTGGAGTTACGCACGCCACCCTTGGCGCAATATCTCAAGCACTACCAGTTCGCCAACTACATCAAGGATTTTTACGCCTATGCATTTATCGATGCGGGACGCGTTCAGGTCAAGAATCCTGCTGGCCTGGAGCCGCATTATGAATTGTATTCCGCCGGCCTGGGTTTCAAGCTGAAGACCAACAATGGCTGGTTCTCTTACCTGGACCTGGCGCAGGCAATGAATGATGCGCCTGAGGTGGAAACGGGTGATTTCAGACTGCATTTCCGTGCAGGCTATGAGTGGTAAGTGGTAACAATCTGCAAGTGAATGGAGTGAAGAAATGAATCAGGGACTATATAAACTAGTATTCAGTAAGATCCACCGTGCGATGGTGGTGGTGTCCGAGATTGTTTCTTCACGTAGCGGGGATGGGCGCAGCCGCACCCGCCATGCGCGGCGCACAGCTGTCATCTGCCTGGCACTCAGCATGCTGCCCGGGCCATGGATGGTCATGTCTGCCTGGGCCGACCTGCCTGGAGGCATCAGTATTCGTGATATAGTCACTCCGGCGGGAGCTATCAGGGATGCTGCGCAAGTTAACGTTGCAAATATAGTCAGTTCCAGCGCAAATCACCTCAACCTTCAGCAGTTGATCCCTAGGGCCATTATCAATTACAACAAGTTCGACCTGGCTAACGGACAATCCTTTTTCGTTGATATGCAGCCGGGCTGGTCACTGCTGAATCGTGTACATAGTGTAGATCCTAGTTACATCAATGGTAATGTGACTGGCGCTGGCAATATTTATTTTATTAATGCTAACGGTGTCATTATCGGCAAGGATGCGGTATTCAATGTCGGCTCACTCTACGCCGGCACATTAAACATCGCCGATGATTTATTTAAAGCGGGATTTATTAACGACACTGGTTATAACAGTGTTTTTGAACTTGTTGGTGCAATCGATCCTGTAGAAGCCAGCAGAATATATAACGGCGAAGTTCGAGTGGAGTCTGGGGCGCAGATCAATGCCAGTAAAGGTGGTAAGGTGATGTTGTTTGCACCTAACGTGACGGTTGAAAAAGATGCTGTGATCAGGACGCCGGATGGTCAGACCATACTGACGGCAGGCAGGAAGATCTACCTCAAGTCCAGTAAGGATCCGGCAGGCATGCTGGTGGAGGTCGCCTCAGGCGGCACCGCGACCAACCTGGGCAAGATAGTCGCCGAACGCGGCAATATCACCATGATGGGGCTGGCGGTGAACCAGATGGGTACCTTGTCGGCCACAACCTCGGTGCGTGCGAATGGCAGCATCAAGCTGTTGGCGCAAGAAGATGTGAGTGTGACCGGTGGTCAGGAAACACTGAACCGTAACGGTATCGTCACCTTAGGGACTGGTAGTGTGACCGAAGTCAAACCCGATATGACAGATACAGAAGAGGTATTGGCTTCGCTGGCTTTCACGCCTTCGGATATCACGATACAAGGCAGCCTGATCAATATCGATGGCCTGGTCAGTGCCAAAGGCGGCAATGTCAACTTGAACAGCCAGTTTGACGCCGCAGCCGTGCTCAACAGCCCGGTCACACGACGCATACACCTGGGCCAGAACGCCACCATAGATGTATCAGGTGTGGATGCCATTGCGCCTATGTCGCGCAACCAGGTGACGGTGCAGCTGAACTCGGATGCCTTGAGAGACAATCCGATCTTGCGCGGCTCTAACCTGTTTGGCAAGACGGTTTATCTTGATGCGCGTAAAGGCACCAGCCTGTTCAACCTGCAGCCGTATATCAGCGCCACGCGTATGGCAACGGTGACAGAAAAAATGACCAATGCCGGTAAAGTGAACTTGTCAGCCAAAGAAGTCGTGGCTGAAAAAGGCTCGGTGATCAACGTTTCCGGTGGTTCCACCACTTACACCGGCGGTGCCCTGAAAGAATCGCAGGTGCTTTACAACGGCAGACTGGTGCCTATTTCACAGGCGCTGCCCGGCGTACAGTATAACGGCATCGGTGATACGTTGACTGTCACCGACAGGAAATGGGGCACGACAACCACGCTGACCCTGGGCAACCTGAGTTATAACGTAGCCGGCTTTATGGATGCGGCCAATGCTGGCACTATCTCTATCACTCCCAATGCCGGCTCAGATTTTGTACAGAAACTGGTGCTTGATGGCTCACTGTTAGGGAATACCAAAATTGGTGCGCAGCAGTTGCTGGATGGCAGGATTCCTCAGGGCGCTACCTTGCAGGCCAGTGCGCGCAACCTCGACCTGGTCGCTTCAGTACAAAACCTGGCACCTGACTTTGAGTTCGGTGATGTGTTGGCCGATGATGATAATTTTATCTCACGTATAGGCACAGGTTTTCTGCGCCAGGGTTTTAACCACATCAACTTCACAGATGTGCTTGTGCTCAATGTCAATACTGCACTCAACCTGGACCCCAAAGGCGAGATCGCCATGGGTATCTTAGGCGGCACGGTCAATATCAATAAAGATATCATTGCGCGTGGTTCTAATGTGGCACTCAATGCCCAAGTGACCAATATTGCAGATAATGTCAACATTTCCACCGCAGGTAATTTCGTCAATAACCGCACCGGATTGCAAGGTGCAATGACCAAGCAGACCGTAGAAGATGCAGGGGATATCAAGATCGGCCTCGCGGTGTTTGGCAAAGGGGTCAAGCTGGATGCTTCTGCCGGTGCGTATGTGGATAGCAAAGGCGCTTTGCATACTGGTCAGGCTGGAGATATCGGTTTTAGTACCGAAAGCCAGTTACCTGGCGACCTCAGCCTGAGTGCCTACGGTTTCGATAAAGGCGGCGAGCTTAATATTCAGTTTGCTCCGGGCAGACAGTACAACCTCCACATAGGCGCTCCCAGTGTCATCGCCGATGGTTCAAATTTCACGCTGGCAAACAGTTTTTTCAGTCAGGGCGGCTTTTCCAAATATCATCTGGGTGGCTTTAATATCCATGTGGGTGCAGACAATGCCGGCAGCAGCCTGGTGTACGGTGTAGCGCAAACCCTGCAGATGAGGTCTGGGTATGACGTGCTCTCCAGCACAGATAATATATTTGGGCTGACCCGTCTGATCACGCAGCCGGATTATCTGCGGCAAGCAGTGTCATTCGATTTTGCCACTTTTATTGCCAATAGCGCGCTTGGTGTGCTGACAGTACATGAAAACGCCCATATCAAGACCGATGCCGGCGGCAGCGTACAACTGGCTGCGGAAAAACAACTCAATGTGCTGGGCGATGTGACTGCCCAAGGTGGCAACATTACCCTGAAGATCAATGATGTGGATGCCACTCTGCCTGAAGACACTAGCCAAATGGTATTCATAGGGGATAAGGCCAGACTGGATGCCTCAGGTACCAGTTTTGCGCTGCCTGGTTCCCGCGCCGGCCTGCCGCTGAACAAGCTGGTCAATGCCGGCACCATCACTGTCAATAGTACAGAGAATGGTGCCAAAGGTGCGCTAGTGATCAAGCAGGGGGCAGTGTTGGATGTTTCTGCTACTCAAGTAACGACGACTACCCTGACCAACCGCAGCTATCTGACCGAAACCTTGTATGGCGATGCCGGCTTTATCAATCTGTATGGCTATGGCAGCCTGCTGGTAGATGGCACCTTGTCCGGGCACGCGCAGGGCACTGGCCGTGGCGGCAGCCTGTCCATGTTGTTTGAAGGCGTAGATTTTACTTCGGCTGATCCTTATCTCAATGAAAGTGGCCGCTTCCATGTGACCAATCAACTGCAACTGCTGGCTTCGGGTATCCAGGCCGGCACTGCGTTGAAAGATACTAGCGGCCCGATCACGCCTGCCAGTGGTCAGTTGCAACGCGCACAGATCTCTGCGCAACAGATAGAATCCGGCGGCTTTGACAATGTACGCCTGGGCAGCTTTATCAGGAATGCTGATAATAGCAACAGCCGCCTGTCGCTAGCCGCTGATCTTGACCTGGCCATCGCCGGCAATCTGCGTCTCGATAGCGCTGTGCTGCAAGTGCTTGGCAATGGGCATGCCCAGATTAATGCTGGCCATTTGCAACTGTATAGCCGCAAGCAAGCCTTGGATCCTTCAATACTCACCGGTAGTGGTGAACTCAGCCTCAACGCAAACCAGATCTATATTGATGGCCTGGTTGCCACCAGTGGTGTCAACCGTACCAACCTAAATGCCATGCGTGATATCCACGGCCAGGGCGCGACCTCCTTTGCCGAACTGGGCAAGACGGCGTCCGATTCAGGCTTGACTACTCAGGGCGAGCTTAATCTGGTGGCCAGGCAGGTGTACCCGGATACCGGCGCCAAGCTCACATTCAATGCTCAAGGTGCCAATAGCCGTATTAATGTCCGCTCCAGCGGCCTGGCACCAGTCAATGTATTATCCGGTGGCGGTATCCTCACCTTGCAGGCCGATCATATCCAGCAGGATGGTGTGTTAAAAGCGCCGTTCGGCCAGATAAACCTGATAGGCAACCAGAGTCTCACCTTGGGTGCAGGTAGTCTGACATCGGTTTCCGGCAACGGCATGATCATCCCGTTCGGGGTCACCAGATCTGCGGGTGAGGTATTCAACCCGGATGGCGGGGCGACCCGCAACCTTGTAGAAAAAGTAGTCTTGATGAAGGCACCAAACACCCAGACCAATGAGGGCGCCGTCATAGACGCCTCGGGTGGCGGTGACCTTTTTGCCTATGAGTGGATCGAAGGCGGCGTCGGTGGTACCAGAGATATACTGGCTGACCCGAATACCTATGCGCTGATACCCGGCATGGTTGGTGAATACGCGGGCATGGACCGTAACTTCACCAACGAATCCAAAGGGGTGGTAGAGTTCGGCCAGACCATCTATATCACTGGCGTCGCCGGTATCCCTAGCGGCAACTACACCCTGTTGCCTGCGCGTTATGCACTGGTCCCGGGCGCGTTTGTCGTCCAGCGCAGCGATGCCAGCCTGCTACGCGGGCAGACTACCGCCCTGCAGGACGGCAGCATGCTTACTACCGGTTACATGGCTGACCTGAATACCGGTGCTAAAGATGCCAACTGGTCCACTTTCCGCGTAATCAATGGCAATGTGTTCCGCCCGGCAGACGGCACGGTTTCTCAGGCGCCTTCGCAGTATATGCTCACCAATGCCAGCACCTTTTTCTCTGACCCCTTGAACACTAATGGGGTAAATGTGAAAACGACACAGGATGCAGGCACACTCAGCCTGGAGGCGCAACAGCTCACGCTCGCGGCAACCGTAGTGGCCAACAGGATCACCGGTGCTGACGGCCTGATGGTCGACATCAGTTCAGACAATATCCGTGTTGTCAGCGACGTGGACAGTGCCGACAACACCAGCCTGCAATTGAAGGCCAGCCAGCTGAATGCACTCAATGCCGAGAGTATCCTGCTTGGCGGCACGCGTAGCCAGGGTAGTAACGGCACCAACATCACTACCGTTGCCAGTAGCGTCAGCGTGGAGAATGATGCTGACCATGCCTTGAACGTAGTAGAGTTTCTGGCTAGCGCAACCGACAACATTAGCGTGGCTACCGGTGCAGTGATCAATACCGGTGCCGCTAATGCCAATGCCAAAACAGTGAATATCAACACCAGTGGCGATGGCGCTTTCCTCGGCCTTTCATCAGGTAGCACCTTGTCATATACCCGCAGAGATCCAACGCTTAACTCTGTGACCGGCACGCTGAATATCGCCGCCAATGCCCAGCTAGGCGCAGGCAATGCGCTGGTGATGGATGCCAGCCGCACCGTCAGTTTTGCTGGCGATATCACCCTGGCCAGTGGTGCGCACGTCACCCTGGGTTCCAATCGTATCCTGATCGGTAGTGCACCTTCTTCTGTATCCGGCCTGCATGTCGACGACCAGACCCTGGCGCAACTGGATAATGTGTCCAACCTGACCCTGAACAGCTACAGCACAGTGGATACCTATGGCAGTGTCGATTTCGGCAATGACAAGCTGAACCTGACCGTGAACGCTGCCGGTATTGCCGGTCACCTAGCTGATGGCGAAGTCAGTGCCCCGGCTAACCAGAACGTCACTTTCAACACCAAGAGCTTTACCCTGAAAAATACAGTGGATGCCAGTTACACGGCGCCAGCCGACCCGTCAGGCCGTACCCTGCAGATCAATGCAGAAACGGTTTCCCTGCAGGGTGATCGTAGTGCGGTGTTGAATAACAACACCGTTGCCAGCGGTGACCGCAACACCCTAGGCGGTTATAACGCCGTGCGCATTGACACCAAGACGCTGACTGTGGCCGAGCGTGGCGCGCTGGATCTGCAAGTCAACCAGACTACCCTCAATGTCGGCAGGATCAGCGCCGAAAGCAGCGCCAATTACACCGTGGGCAGCAGCGGTACGCTGACCACCAGCCAGGGCAACACCAGCGGTCTTGCCGCCAATAGCAATATCGGCGGTGCATTGACCCTGCAGGCGAATAACCTGCAGGTAAACAGCCGCATAGAGACCCTGGGTGGCCAGGTTAACCTGCAAGGCACCAGCCAGCTGCAGCTGGGTAGCCAGGCGGTTGTTTCCGCCGCTTCCGCCAGCAAGACCTTTGCTGATAAAACCCTTTATGTCGATGCCGGTAAAGTGCAGTTGAACAGCAGTGGCGGCAATATCAGCGTGGATAACGGGGCGGTGGTGGATGTCAGCGCCCGTGGTGATGCCGACGCCGGTAAGGTCAACGTGTCTGCTGCCAACGGCAACCTGCTGTTGCAAGGTCAGCTGGATGGCCGCGCCCATGGTAGCGGCCACGGCGGCGCATTAGCTGTTGATGTGCACAGCCTGCCTTCCATCGCTGCGGTTGACCAGCAGGCGCAGGGTTTCAGCCTAAGTCGCAGTTACCGTGCCCGCACAGGTGATATCGCTATCGATGGCACCGGCAGTCAGGCGCTGACCGCCCAGCAGGTCGCGGTGAGCGCAGACCAAGGCGCAATCACAGTATCCGGCACTATCAATGCCAACAGCTACAAGCAGGGTAGCATCAGCCTGTATGCACATGATGACCTGACCCTGCAAGGTAGCGCGCAACTCACGGCCAATTCCTCCACGGCTGGCGCCGAAGGCGGCAAAGTACTGCTGGCGACCAGCAACGGTGCGCTTAACTTGGAACAGGGTTCCAGCATACAAGTGGCCGCTGGCAGCGGCGGTACCGGCGGTAGCGTACAGTTGCGCGCACCACGCACCGGTGCCGGGTCGGGTAACGGCGTCGCGGTCAACCAGCTGGCTACCAGTATCAATGGTGCACAATCGGTAGTGCTGGAAGCTTTCCGTGTCTACAATAATGTAGACACTATCAGCAGCAGTGGTGGCGCAGCCGGAAGCAATATTCTGGATCACGCCATGCTAGCCACAGATGTGACTGATTTCATGGCTAACCAGGCCAGTATCCTGGCAGCCCTAGGCAAGGGCGGCGATAGCACTTTCCACCTGCGTGCAGGCCAGGAAGTGCGTTCCAGCGGAGACCTCACCATCGATGCCGACTGGGATCTGTACACGACGTCGCGTGCTGGCAATGAGCCGGGCGTACTCACTCTGCGAGCAGCCAATAACTTGTATATGAATGGTTCGCTCAGCGACGGTTTTGCAGGGAGCGACAGCAGCGCAACCATAGGTGAAGGTAATTCCTGGAGCTACCGTCTTGTAGCGGGTGCTGATCTGGCAGCGGCCAATATGATGAACACAGTGCCTTCAGCTGTGGACAGCACCGGTAACAGCGTGACCGGCAAACTGGTGCTGGCTGACGGCAAGCTGATCAGGACCGGTACCGGCGATATCGAGATTGCTACCGGTGGTGACCTTACCATGACAGGCGTCAGTTCCGTGATCTACACCGCTGGGGTACAGGCTGCCACACTAACAGGTTTTACCTTACCAGCTGTAACACAGAAGCCACTCTACCTTGATAACGGTGGCGATATCCGGCTGGATGTAGGAGGCAGTATCTGGGGTGCAGAAACCGATATCAGTGCCGACCGCCAGGTGATCAACCAGTGGCTGTTCCGCCAGGGCTTCAATGGTACGACCGTCGCTTCAATCCGGGATACTTCGTGGTGGGTCAGGCCTGACCTGTTCCAGCAAAGCTTGGCGGCGCTGGGCGGTGGTAATGTCACTATTAACGCCGGTAACAATATTGCCAATTTCTCGGCCTCGGTACCTACTACCGCCCGCTATGACAACTTCGGTGCTGGTGCTACCGCTAACAACATAGTCAACGGCGGCGGAGACCTGGCGATCACTGCTGGCGGCAATCTGATGGGCGGCACCTATTTCATAGGCAAAGGCGCAGGTAGCATTAAAGTCGATGGCAGTATAGATCTGCAGGCAGATAAACAATATGGCACCATACTGGCGATGATGGAAGGTCGCTGGGATGTCAGCGCCGCCAAGGATGTCCGTATCGAAGCCACTATTAATCCTACTCTGCTGCCCCAGTCGAGCACTAATTCAAATACCAGCAATTCCAGCTATTTCAACAGTTACGCTCAATCTGCTGCTGTGCATGTCGAGTCTGTGACTGGTAATGTGCGCTATGCCTACGACACAGACCAGTTGTATAAAGACTCAGGCTTGCATTCGGCAATCGGTGGCCAAAACGTAAACCCGGGTACTCTGGACCTCACTTCAGTGAATGAGGGCATCAGCCTGGGCACAGCTTACCTGGTACCGTATAGCCAGGGTAATGTCTCATTGCTGTCAGAAAAAGATGTGAAAATTGGCGTACTGATGATGTCTGATGCCAACTGGAGCGATATCCCCAGCATTCATAACCCGGTGCGCGCCAGTTTCTTTAACGACGCACAGAGCAATTTGACTAGTCGGGAGTATCAATATTTTAACAACCATGCCACCAGCCTGGTGCATGCCAATGATACGCAGTCATCCTATATTGTTTCCCGCAGTGGCAACATCGAAGGTAATCTCAGTCCAACCGAGCAGACTATAGTGCCCGGATTGATCTATATCCCTGAGAAGAGCCGGATCGTTGCCGGGCAGGATGTGACCCAGGTGAATATCGCCCTGCAGAATAGCCGTAGCAGCGATATCAGCGTGGTGGCTGCCGGTCGGGATGTGAATACTAAGAACATCGTGATTGCCGGTCCCGGTGAGTTGCTGGTTCAGGCCGGCAGGAATATAGACCTGGTTTACAATGATATTACCAATATCCAGGCCACCGGCAACACCGGTACCAGCAATGCGGTTTTCGAATATACGCCGGCCTTACGGGCCAATACCTCGTTGCCTGAGGGCGGGGCCTCCATCAGCCTGCTGGCCGGGGTAGGGCCAGGGGGTAATGTGCAGGATTATATAGATTTGTATATCTCACCCACAGGCGCTGGTCCGGCTTTGTTGGCGGGCAATGGCAGTGGCTTGAGCAGCTACAGGCAGGCTACCGCCGCCTACCTGCTGGCATTCATGCAAAAACTGACGGGTAATGTGAACCTGACAGCCGCCGGTGCTTACACGCAATTCCTTGCGCAGCCGGATGCTATTAAAACCGTGTTCGTCAACCGTCACCTCACCAGTGAGTTGGTGAATTCCGCTGAAGGCTTTGCCAAGGCGGGTAATCACCAACGTGCCTATGATGCGCTGGATACCTTGTACCCTACCAAATATGCTGGCGATATCCTGATGTTTAACTCCAAGATATCCACCAACAGCGGCGGTAGCATAGACCTGATTACCCCAAGCGGCCTGATCAACGTCGGTGTGCCTGGGAAAGGTGGAGACATAGGCGTGATTACCGAAAAAGGCGGTGAGATCCGCGCCATCGCAGATGGCGATTTCTCGGTCAACCAGTCCAAGGTCATTACCCAGTTTGGCAGTGATATCACTATCTGGTCCACTAACGGCACTATTGATGCCGGGCGTGGTTCCAAGGCGGCTACCTCGATACCGGAGCGCATCGTGCAAACCGATGTCTACGGCAATACGCGGGTAGAAGTGCGCGGCGTGGCTTCCGGTAGCGGTATTCGCGCCCAGAACTATGACCCGGATGGGCCGAGTGGCAGGGATACTGGTCCTAATGATGGGAAGGCAGGTAACGTCATCCTGATTGCTCCGGTAGTGGATGCGGGTGAGGCAGGTATTGAAGCAGGTGACTTGTTTATTGTCGCCCCCGTCGTGTTGAACACCGCTAACATTCAGGTGCAAGGTACTTCTTCTGGTGTGCCGGTTGCCGCTGCTAACAGCCTAGCCGGGGTAAGCACCGGATTATCACCCGATTCAGTCAATGCTGCCGCACAAGCGGTCGCTCAGAACGTAGCTAATTCGGCCGCCACCAGCACTTTGTCCAAGCCGGTATTGCCATCTATTATTTCTGTGGACGTTATCGGGATCGGGCGCTAAGTCATTTAGTACTTCAGTCCATAACAAAAACGCCCTCAGTTTAAGTGAGGGCGTTTTTGTTTACTTTAGTGAACCTAAGTAGATAGTGGGTATTTATAAAGTAGCAAATGCCTTGCGCAGTTCACCTATCGCAAACACCTGCGCTTCCCTGGCTTTGGCAACCACATCCGCCATACCAAAAAACTCATGGGTAACACCGGTATAGTGACGGTAAGTCACTGGGATACCATCACTTTCCAGGCGTTCGGCAAATTCTTTGCCTTCTTCATACAGCGGATCAATTTCTGCGGTAATCACTGTCGCTGGCGGCAGGTCTTTCAGTGAACTTGCTTTGTCCGGCAATGCATAGGAACTGTAAGCATCAATGGGTTCACTGTAATGTTTGAAGAACCAGTTCATCATTGCCGCGTTCAGCGGTTTAGCGTTTGCGTTGTCAATGTATGAAGAGTTAAACACATTGTTATTCACCACCGGATAGATCAGTAACTGGTGCAACGGCTGTGTCACATCCTTATCACGTGCCATCAATGATACGACTGCGGCCAGGTTGCCACCTGCACTCTCACCGGCAACGGCGATACGCTTGCGGTCACCATTGATTTCTTCCGCATGTGCCAACAGCCACTGGTAAGCGGCAAACGCTTCGTTCGGCTGAGTTGGGAATTGATGCTCAGGTGCCTGGTGGTAATCCAGTGACACCACTACTGCCTGCACGCCTTGGGCAAGCGCAATGATTGACGCTTCATAGGTTTTGGTATCAGCAATTACAAAACCACCACCATGGAAGTACAGAATTACCGGGAAAGGACCTTCGCCATGCGGGGTATACACTTGTGCAGGCACACTACCCAGTGGACCGCCTGGAATACTGATTGTAGATTTAGTATATAACTGGGTTGGTGACTGATGACCACTTTCAGTCAGCAGTTTTTTCACCGCATCGGTGGGTGTGGGTTGCTGGCGTGCTTCCTGGGGCGATAAAGTCTCAATCGGCTTACCCCCAAGTGTAGCGAGTGCGTCCAGCACTTTTTGCATGTCAGGATCAGCAGCAGGAGGCTCACCGCCCAAGGCTTTTTTGATTGCTTCAACCGGGCCTGATCCCTCAATCGCAGGGAGGATACCCGCTACTTTATTCAGTAAAGTGTCATTGTTGGATGTTGTCGCCATAACTTTTCCTTTCATTGGCTGAGAGTAAATATGCTGAAAACATACCTTAGCCAGTTAGCAACTATGTTCCTATCAGGTATAGCGCCAAATTTATGTAGGAAAAGCTCTACAAGTTAATTTCATCCACTACAGTTCCAGTGACGAAATGCAGGGAGCCAAGATTAATGGCTGCTAATAAAAACTGCAGACGTCAGACTAACTAGTCTGCAAGTCTGGTCGCTGACCTAAAACTGTATTAATCCCATTGCCTTTCAGGCCTGTTCCATAGTCCGACCTACCTAGTTTTGTGGCAGCAAACTTAATAATTTCCCCTCGCTAAATTGCTAAATTAATCAGGCTTTTATTCAAGTCGAAAACTTGCGGAGTCCGAGAAATGAAATTAAAAAAATTACAGTGGTTGCTGGCTTTATCCGGGCTGGTTCAAATGAGCCTGACAGCCCAGGCCGGCGTTGTCATTAGCCAGATTTATGGTGGTCAGGGCAATGTCTTTAACCAGGATTATGTGGAGCTGTTCAACAACGGCAACGCTGCCGTTGATATCAGCGGCTGGTCTGTGCAATACAGCAGCGCCACCGGTACCGGTAACTTTTCTGCCAACGGCGTGACAACGCTGTCTGGCCTGTTGCAGCCTGGCCAATATTACCTGGCGGGTTTAAGAAGTGCTGCCAATGGCTCAGCACTGCCAACGTCTGATACCAGCAATAACGCGACTGACATGAGCGGCACCAACGGCAAGGTGGTGCTGGTAAACAGCAGCACAGGTTTAGCCTGTAACGGTGGTTCAACCGCTTGCAGCCCGGCACAACTGGCACAGATTGTTGACCTGGTAGGTTACGGTTCAGCCAACTTCTTTGAAGGCTCAGCCGCTCCTGCGATCAGCAGCAGCACCGCATTGTTGAGGAAAAACAATGGCTGCCAGGACAGTAACCAGAACAACAACGATTTCTCCACCGGCACACCGGCACCACGTAACAGCAGCAGTGCGGTGAATGTATGTGGCGGCGGTAATCCAGGTAACCAGCCGATTGTGACCTCCTGCCCGGCAGTTACTTTGCAGGTAGGCGAAGCGGGTTCTGTATTACTTCAGGCTTCTGATGCAGACAGTATTGTTAACGCAGCGACGCTGTCTGCCACTGCACCAGCCGGTGTGACATTGAGCAATTTTATCGCAGCAGGTAGCGATGGCCAGCCAGCCAGCGCAAGCTTGCAACTGGATGGCAGCCTGCCAGCCGGGACTTACGCGGTTGACGTGAAGTTTGACAATAACGAAGCGCAAACCGCGACGTGTAGCGTGAGTGTTACGGTGCAAAGTAGCAGCATTACCCGTATCTTCCAGATCCAGGGTAGTGGATTAGGCGTTGCTTCAGTTAGCCCGCTCAATGGTCAGAACGTGACCACAGAAGGCGTAGTGACTGCCGTGTTCCCGGGCTTGAATGGCTTCTATCTCCAGGACGAAGCCGGTGACGGTAACCCGCTGACTTCTGACGGTATTTTTGTTTACCTGGGTTCCGGTGTGACACCGACTGTCAGCAAAGGCCAGAAAGTGCGCTTGAATGCCAGTGTGACCGAGTTCAATACCATTACCGAGCTGATCAATGTCAGTGGTTTGCAGGTACTGAGCAGCAATAAAGTCATTCTGCCAACTGACATTATCTTACCGGAAGTGACTGAAGGTGACCTGGAAGCCTATGAAGGCATGCTGGTACGCATTACCACCCCATTGACCGCTTCCCAGAACTACTTCCAGGGCCGTTATGGTCAGGTGACTCTATCTGCTGAAGGTCGCATGATCAAGCCGACCAATATTCACCCGGCCAACTCAACAGCTGCGGCACAACTGGCTGATGACAATGCACGTCGTCGCCTGGTGCTGGATGACGGCAGCAGCGTGCAAAACCCTAACCCGATTCCATTTATTGGTGAAGACAATACCTTGCGCGCTGGCGACATTGTGGAAAACCTGGTTGGCGTGATTGACCATGGTTTGATCACGGCTTCCAACCCGGGTCCACGTGACTACAAGCTGCATCCAACCGAGCCAGTGCAATTCAGCCGTGAAAATGTGCGTACTGCGGCCCCTGCCAGCGTAGGTGGTAATGTCAAAGTTGCCAGCTTTAACGTGCTGAACTACTTCACAACGTTCACTAACGGCGCAACAGCCAGCGGCCAAAGCGGCCAAGGTTGCCGCCTGGGTAGCAGTGTGTCTGCCTCTAACTGCCGCGGTGCCAATAACCTGATGGAATTCAACCGTCAGCGTAACAAGATCGTACGTGCACTGACAGCGATCAATGCTGACGTGGTTGGCCTGATGGAAATCCAGAACAACGGATCCACGGCTGCGCAAGATCTGGTCAATGGCCTGAATGCAGTGTTGGGTGCCAATACCTACGCCGTGATTGCTGATCCGGCCAACGGTACCGGTACCGATGCGATCAAGGTGGCCATGATTTACAAACCCACTCGTCTGACACCTACGGCAGCAGCTTTATCTGATAACAACAGCATCAATAATCGTCCAACCCTGGCACAAACGTTCCAGGCTGCCAACGGTGAAAAGTTCTCTGTGCTGGTGAATCACCTGAAATCCAAAAGCTGCTCCGATGCAGGGGGTGCAGACGCAGATCAAGGTGATGGTCAAGGTTGCTACAACTCACAACGTCTGGCACAAGCTAACCAGTTAGTGCAATTCATCCAGACCGTGAAAAACCAGGCTAACAATCCAAACGTGATGGTGATTGGTGACTTGAACGCTTACGGCAAGGAAGACCCTGTGCTGGTGCTTGAAAATGCCGGTTTGCAGGATCAGATTGCACGCTTCAATGACCAGGCCGGTTACTCCTATGTGTTTGATGGTGAATCCGGTTACCTCGACCACGCACTGGCAAATGCTGATCTGGCCGCGAAAGTTACAGGCACTGTGCACTGGCATATCAACGCCGATGAACCCTTTGTCATTGATTACAACACCGAGTTCAAACCACAAGACTTGTACACAGACTCACCATACCGGTCATCTGACCATGATCCGGTAATCGTAGGTCTGCAACTGGTGAAATCGATACAAGGTTCTGCTCAGCGCGACACATTGATAGGTACTGCGGGTGATGACGTACTGACCGGCGGTATCGGTGCTGACACCATCACCGGCGGAGCTGGCCGCGACCTGTTCGTGTATCAGAGCATGCGTGATGCGACTGACACCATTACTGACTTTACGCCAAGTGAAGATCAGCTGGATATCCGTGAATTGCTGCAAAGCATCGGCTATCAGGGCGCACAACCGTTCGATGATGGCGTGGCACGCTGGGTCAGCGTTGCCGGCGGGACGCAATTACAGATTTCAGCCAAGCCACTGGTCACCTTAAGAGGGGTGACACCGGCCAGCCTGAATGCGCAGCGCGACGTACGTTGGTAAGTAAGTTTGCGTTCATAAGTCGGCGTGACCCAAGTATCACGCCGACAAACAACAAACCATGAAATAAGCGGTTATTAAAATTTACATTGAGAGAGGATTTATCATGAAAAAAATCAGTTTAATCGTAGCACTGCTACTGTCCACACAAGCTAACGCGGCATTAAATGCCGGTGACATCCTGTTCACGTCATTCAACGCTGATGAAGATGGTCTGTCATTTGTGACTTTAGTTGATATCGCTGCCAACACCACGATCTACTTCAGCGATAACGAGTGGACCGGTAGCGCATTCAACACAGGTGAAAGCTACAACCAGTGGGTTTCCAGCAGCGTTGTGACTGCAGGTACAGTGGTGCGTTTTGCAGAATACGACAAAGCCACTTTGTCAGCCTCAACCGGCATCTTGTCTCGTGCAACCGTTAGCGGCAACAGCAACTGGGGTCTTTCCAACTCAGGGGAAACGGTTTATGCCTATGTAGGGTCTGGCGCCACTGCACCAACGACATTCCTGTCAGCCATCACTAACGGTACCTTCGCGTCGAATGGTCCGTTGACCAACACAGGCCTGATCAATGGTGTGAACGCTATTGAACTGACTGCTAAAGCCGGTGCTTCCAGCGAGCCAGACTATGCAGAATACAACGGTGTACGCAGTGGCTTGAACAATTTTGCTGATTACAAGGCGCAAGTCGCTGATGTGAATAACTGGAATATAGACACTGTGAATAACAGCGTGTCAGCCGGTGTCGTGCCTAACACGACTGCATTCACCATTAACGCAGTGACACCAGTGCCGAAAGCAGACAGCGCAGCGATGTTGCTGGCTGGGTTGGGTTTATTGGGTCTGGTTCGTCGTCAATCACGTTAATACTGAATAAAGAGTGCCGTGATTTTCGCGGCACTCCATGGAGAAGAACATGTTTAAACTGAAACAATTAACTGTATGCGTTGCGCTGGCATTCACTGCCGGTAGCGCCTTGGCAGAAGGCGTGACTGTATTACACGTAGGTGACCAGGAAAGCTGGTTATTGTCTGCACAAGGTAACTTGCGCGATGACGCCGGCCAGGCCATTTCGTTTTACGGTGGCGTTGACCGTCTTGCCTCTGTGATTAAAAATGCCGAAACAGCTGCTGTGGCGCAAAGCCGTACAGTACTGAAACTGAATGCCGGTGATGCATTTTTGCCAGGCCCTCGGTTTACGGCCAGCTTGAATAACCTGGCTAACAGCTTTAGCGATGGAGGCCAGGATTTTTATGATGCGATTGCTTTACGCCAGATTGGTTTTGACGCCATGGTGTTCGGTAACCACGAATTTGACCTCGGCCCGCAAGTGGCTGCGCGTTTTGCGAAAGTATCCGGCAGCACTTATCTTTCCAGCAACCTGAATTTCAATGCCACCTCAGAATTCAGCGCATTGAAAGCCAGCGGCCAGGTAGCACCTTCCAAAGTGATCACCACCACTGCCGGTCATAAAATCGGCTTGGTAGGCGCGACGACACCGTTATTGCCAAGTATCTCATCCCCTGGTGCAGTGAATGTGATTGGCTACGATGCCAGCAATACTGAAGCACAAAACCTGCAAGCGCTGATTCCTATTATCCAGGCCGAAATCACCCGCCTGCGTAGTGAGCAAGGTGTGACGACAGTGATTTTGATGAGCCACCTGCAAAATGCAGCTAACGAGATCAATGTGGTGATTCCGGCGCTGACCGGTGTTGACCTGGTATTGTCTGGTGGCGGCCATGAGTTGATGGTGGACCCTGATGATGCGCTGATCAATGGTGGCGTAGCCGCCACGTTCACTTCACACCCGGTAAATGCTGTGGATGCGAACGGCAAAACAGTGCCGGTATTAACCAGCCACTTTGGTAACCGTTATGTGGACCAGGTCAATTTCACGATTGATGACAGCAATGGTAAATTTGTGTCGATTGAATCCAGCAAAATGATGCGCGTGACTGGTGCTGCTGCCGATGCAGACCGCGTAGCCGGGGATGCAACGATTAAAGCACAGGTAGTGACGCCAGTGCAGAACTATATTTCTGTGCTGAATGCTCAAATCATTGGCACGACAGCGGTTAAGTTGAATGGCCCGACACACACTACTTGTGCTGCTTTGCCATGCACATTTGTGGCCGGTGTTCGTAACGCAGAAACTGGCCTGGGTGACCTGGTTGCCGATGCAATGCGCTTTGCCGGTAAAACCGAGGTCGCGATCCAGAACAGTGGCGGTATCCGTACCAATATTGCTGCCGCTGGTAATGTGTCTGTTGGCGACACGTTCAATATCCTGCCATTTACCAACCTGGTCAAACGCGCACCAGCAGTGAATGCCACGCAATTGAAAGATTTGCTCGAACATGGTTATGGCGACACCAGCCCGACAGGTCGTGCCAATGGCCGTTACCCGCAAATCTCCGGTATGCAAGTGATTTACAACAGTACCAATGTTGCCAGAACGACTAAAGGCACCGGTAACCGCGTGCAACGCGTGGTGTTGGATGACGGCACTGTGCTGATTGATAACGGCGTCGTTGTCAACAACAGTCGTACCTTCTCGTTCACAACGATAGACTTCACTGCCGCTGGCGGTGATGGCTTCCCTTTCGCTGCTAACAACGTGGTATTCGAAGACAGCCCGTTCACCATCACCTACCAGGAAGCCCTGGCCAATTACATTCAATCACCCAAAGCTGAAGGTGGCCTGGGTCGCCTGAATAATGCCGATGGCGATGAAATCACTGTTAACTTCTACGGCCTGGAAAACCAGTATGACAAGGGTGGTCGTCTGATTGACCTGGCGATTGCAAAAACCACGCCTGGCGTGACACGTACTGGTACTGCCAGCCGAGATGTACTGGTGGGCACTGGCGGTGACGACATCATTAATGGCGGTTTGGGCGTAGATACGCTGACCGGCGGCGCAGGTAACGATGTATTCGTCTACAACAGTATGCGTGAAGCTGGTGACACCATCACTGACTTTACCCCATATGCCGACAAATTACAGTTAAGCGCATTGCTGGCTTCGCTGGGTGTTTCAGCCAATGCCGCGATTGCAGACGGATATATCAAGCTGCTGGATGTGACAGGTGGCGTGCAGGTGCTGGTGGATACCGATGGGGCTGCAGGCACGGCTGCCGCTAAAACACTGGTTAGCCTGAAAGGGCTTACCGCCAAGCAGGTTGCTCCTGCCAGAGACTTTATTCTTTAATTTTTGCCGATTAATTCTTTCTAGAGGAACATATGATGAAATCTTTAATTAAAAAAGCAGCACTGGTCGCGCTAATGAGCAGCATGTTACCTGCACAAGCGGCCATCCAGTCCTGGCAAGTATCGGGTGCAGTGGATTCCGGTCATTACAACGGTACCACTTACCAGGGCCAGTTCAGCTTTGATGATGCAGGCCTGTTGTCTTCCGGTACTGAACTGCTCAACCTGAGCAGCCTGCAATTCAACTTTGGCAGCACATTGTTTGATCTGAGCACAGCTGCACTAGCGCCAGCCACTGCAGTATTCCAGGATGGCGTGTTTACCGGTATCGAATGGTCAGTAGATGCTACCAATCCAGCGATTGGTTTCAGTCTGATTGCTGGTCTTTCAAACACCGGCGATGCATTCTTTGCTTACGATACCTCACTGGGTTTATCCGGTGCTGGCAACCTGACTTACACATTGTCAGCAGTGCCTGAGCCAACACAGTCCGGCATGATTCTGGTCGGCCTGGGTCTGATGGGCTACATTGCAGCTCGCCGCCATCCAAAATAAAAGGGTTTAACCTACTTTTACTACGACCTGTGTAACAGGCAGAAACGCCTACCTTGGCCCGGCTTTGCCGGGCTGTTTTTTTATGAAAATAAAAAAACTAGTCCGCCTAGTCCGATCTTAATTTCTCTGCAACATTCGCTCTATAGACTTGCACCTCGAATTAACTCGACTGCGATGGATATGAAGAAGTCTACCCTTGGTTTATTAACCAGCCTCTGTTTGTTGACCCTTGCTTTACCGGTGAAAGCTGCCTGGAATGCAGACTGGGCAACACAACAAAAAATCACGATTGATACCGCCAATATCAAGGAAGCCGTGAACCAGGCACCGGTGCTGGTTCGCCTACATTCAGGTAATTTTGACTTTACCGGCGCCAATGTAGATGGCTCGGATATCCGCTTTATTGCCGCAGATGACAAAACAGAACTCATGTTCTCATTAGAGAAGTATGACGCGGTGAATGAGCTGGCCGTGGCCTGGGTAGTGCTACCGCAATTATCTTCAGCGAATAAAGATCTGGCGATTGGTTTGTATACCGGAAATGAAAGCGCTAAAGCCACCAGTGATGTACAAGCTTTAAATGATCCGGCACTGCTGGCCCGTTTTGCTTTTTCTGATAAAGCCTTATTGAAAGATAGCGGTCCTAGCCAACTGACGGCCAGTGGTAATGCGACCCAGCAAAAAGCAGGCTTGATCGCAGAAAGTGCAACCCTCAATAATAGTCCGCTGACGATTACTTTGCCGGCAGCACCGCAGTTAGCCAATGGCGCCACCTGGTCAGTCTGGTTGAAGCCGGCCAACCTGCCGCAAACCGCAGAAGTATTCAAGAGTGGCAACGTCAGCCTGAAACTGAATGGCAATGCCCTGGTATTACAGGCTGGCGCAGCGACTGTTAACGGCGGGGAGTTGAAGCCAGGTCAATGGCAGCATATCGCACTGGTGTTCCAGGGCGGCCAGGCTGTGCTTTATATCAATGGTCAATCGGTCGGCCAGGCGCCGGCTAATGATGCCCAGGCGGCAGCAACATTGACGGTTGGTGATGCATTGAATGCCGAGATTGATGAATTGCAACTGGCTTCCACTGCACGTAGTGCCGCCTGGTTAAGCCTGGTTGCACAGTCACAAGGTGCCGATGCCAAACTGGTCAAAGTCACACCGGCTGGTGAGAGTGAAGGCGAAGAAGAAGGGGAAGCCAACTATATGGGCATCCTGATCGACAGCCTGACAGTCGATGCCAAGGTGGTGATTGCGATTCTGGCGGTGATGTTCGCTATCAGTGTCTGGGTGATGTTCAGCAAGGCCCGCCTGGTCACTATTACCGACAAGGATAATGCACTGTTCCTCAAACGCTTCCAGCAAGCTTCTACCCAGGATCTGCTGAACCTGGACAAGACTGGCACTTATAAAAACTCCAACCTGTTTGGCCTGTATAAAGCCGGGCTGCGTGAAATCAAGAAGCGTGAGCATGATGGCAAAGTGTCCCTGGGTGGTGCCTCCATCGATGCGATTAAAGCTGCCGTTGATGCCGACCTGGTACGTGAAACGCAGCGCATGAACAGCATGATGGTGTTACTGACCATCGCGATTTCAGGTGGCCCTTTCCTCGGCCTGCTGGGTACGGTGGTGGGTGTGATGATTACCTTTGCCGCGATTGCGGCTGCGGGTGATGTGAACGTCAACGCGATTGCGCCTGGTATTGCGGCTGCGTTGCTGGCTACAGTCGCCGGTCTGGGTGTGGCGATCCCTGCGCTGTTTGGCTACAACTACCTGGCCAGCCGTGTGAAAAACATCACCATCGCCATGCAGATTTTCGTCGATGAATTCATTACCCGTACCGCTGAACTGTACGGTAAGGAATAAGGCCGCGCGATGTCAGAAGGCGTCAAGGAAGAGAACCAGCTTTACGATGAAATCAACATTACGCCCATGCTCGACCTGGCTTATGTTTTGCTGGTGATTTTTATCATCATGACCACCGCGTCAGTACAGGGCGTCAAAGTTGACATGCCACATACCGTGAACTCTGCTGCATTGGCAAAGCCGCAAATGCGTGCCATTACCGTGACCAGTGACGGCAGCGTTTACCTCGATGCTTTTCCGGTAGATATGGCGCAACTGGAACAGCGTCTGGCCGAATATAAAGGCAGCAACCCCGAGTTGCCGGTAGTGCTGAAAGGTGATGCGGCTGCACATTATGAAAAGGTGTCTGAAGTGCTGGAGATCTGCAAGCGGCTGGATATTACTGAAGTTGGCCTAGTGACTAAGAAGGTTGTGGAGTAAGCATGCAAGTCCAAAACGACGCACAACCCTACGACACCATCAACATTACGCCCATGCTGGACTTGGCCTATGTGCTGCTTGTGATTTTTATCCTGATGACGACAGCTGGGGTGCAGGGCCTGACCATGAATCTGCCCAAACCATCCAACAAGCCAAGCACCGAAAAACACGATATGAAGATCGTGCAGGTGCAGCAGGGCGGCACGCTGACCATTAACGGGGTAGGTGTCAGCATGGCGGAGCTGGAAACACAGCTGAACCAGGCCAAAGCGATGGACCCCAAGGTCAACATCATGATCAAGGGCCAGGCACAGGCACCTTATGCCGGCGTGATTTCAGTGATTGACCTGGTCAATCGTCTCGAAATTGAAAATGTCGGCCTGGTCACGGGCAAGATCGGGACCTGATTTATGGATCTGCAAGATTTAAACGTCACGTCTGACCAGGTGCAGGTGTCAACTGCGCGTGTCTGGATCACCCGCATGGCAATCGCCTTGCTGATCCTGGCAATTCTGACGGGCATCGGTTATGGCATCAAGAAATTGCTGGGTGGTGGTCCAGCCCATAAAAAGCAGATCACCACTGTGAAACTGCTGCCGGATACTCCGCCTCCGCCACCACCGCCACCTCCAAAAGAGCCGCCAAAGGAAACGCCAAAAGAGCAGCCCAAGGAAGCACCTAAAGAACCAGAGCCGAAACCCGCTGAGACACCTCCGGCCGAGACTTTAAAAATGGAAGGCGCGGCCGGTGATGGGCCAAGCCCGTTTCAGTCTGGCGCTGTCAATAACGAATACAAAGGTGGCGCGGTAGCGACGATAGGGTCTGATGGAGGTGTCAAATTCCGCTGGTATGCCGGGCTGGTTAAATCACAGATTGAACGTGCCATCGAGCGCGACAAAAAACTGACCCAGGGCCAATACAAAATTGTGGTTAGCGTCTGGTTGAAACCTAACGGCCAATTTGAAAGATTGTCTGTCGACCAGTCTGATACCACGCCAGAAATCGAACAAGGGATACGTGAAGCCCTGAATGATTTACCGGCCATGCAGGACAGCCCGCCTGAAAATATGCCGATGCCTATCCGCTTGCGGATATCGGCAAAAAAAATGGGCTAATTCATGAATACACATTACAAATGTGCCAAACCAAAACACTGTGAGTGAGGATATGCAGACTCTCAATACCCCCTTAAAAAGAACGACCGTTGCCGTTTGGCTGTTTACCCACTTGCTGGCGACAGGGAGTGCGCATGCGGGCGAACGCGAGTCGCTTGAGCAACTGCGTGCTACGACGACTAACCTGATTGAATTGCTGGTGCAGGAAGGCGTGTTATCCAAGCAGAAAGCGGATGCCTTGCTGCAAAAAGCGGCTGCCGATCCCAAACAGGCTACTCAGCAGGCTGAAGTGAGTGATGATGTCAAAAATGAAGTCAACAAGGCCATGGATGAAAAGACCGTGCGTGTGCAATATATTCCGCAGCACGTGAAACAAGCCATGCGTGAGGAAATCGAGCATGACGTGATGGAAAAACTGAACTACAAGACGGGTGAACGCCTGGGTGTGCCTGAGTGGATAGACCGTATCAGCTTCCATGGCGATATCCGTTTGCGGGGTCAGGCGGATGAGTTTGAAGAAGATAACACTGATATCTTCCGTCTCAATGATGTTAACCGGAACATGAATGTGTTGAACTCCACCGACGAGCGTCGTCGTGCCCGTATCCGTGCGCGCCTGGCTGCGGATATGCAGATCAACGACTGGCTGAGCGGCGGCCTGCAGTTCGTCACCGGACAGCAGACCACACCGGTTACTCCCAACCAGACTGAAGGCATCGCCCAAGGCAAATACATGTTCACGCTAGATCGAGCCTTCCTGCATGCCAAGCTGAATGACTGGGCTAGCGTGACAGGCGGCCGTTTTGCTAACCCTTTTATGTATACCGACCTGTTATGGGATCCTGACCTGGCATTTGATGGAGTTGTCGCGCATGTCACCCCAAAATTCAACGAGCGCTGGTCAGCATTCGGTACAGTGGGCGCATTCCCTATTGAAGAAATAGAGTCATCTGTCATTAATAAAGCCAGGGATAAGTGGTTGTATTCCGCCCAGGCTGGTATCCAGTGGACGGCACCTAACAAGTCTTCAGTCAAACTGGGTGCTGCCTACCATGACTTCAAGAACGTTGAAGGTCAGCTGAATACACTGGGCTTGCGTGACTATGATGATACCGCCCCGCAGTGGCGGCAGCGTGGTAACAACACCTTCGATATTAATGCCAATAACCTGGGTGCAACTGATCCTACCATCATTGGCCTTGCTTCCAAGTTCGAACTGGTCAACCTGATGGCACAGGTCGACCTGATGAACTTTGATCCGGTGCATGTCACCTTTACTGGCGATTATGTGAAGAACATCGGTTTTGACAAGGACGAGATCCTGCAACGTACCGGCAATGAGTACAAAGAAGAAAATGAAGGTTATAACTTCAGGATCGATGTGGGCAACACCAGTTTTCTCGGCCCTTATGTACAGAACGTGAACAAACACGAATGGCAGGTATCGTTAGGCTATAAACGCCTGGAGGCCGATGCAGTCATGGATGGCTTCACCGATTCCAACTTCAGGCTGGGCGGTACAAATGCCAAGGGCTGGTATGTGTATGCTAACTATGCCATAGACAAGAATGCCTGGATCGGCGCACGTTATATGAGTGCAGATACTATCAGCAGCCCCACCTCATTGCTGAACCCCGCTAACGACCCGTGGAAATACTCGGTGGATGTGTTGCTGATTGACTTGAATGCACGCTTCTAGGAGGTAATATGAAATCCACCTTATTGTTAATCACCGCTGTCTTTCTCGCGATTATGCAAACTCCGGCCTGTGCGGCCGAAAAACAGGACAAAGCGGCCAAGCGTGCCAACATTCTGATGCAGAAAATGAAGCAGGATATGGAAGCCGAGAAGAGCGCCTTGCAAACGCAGTTCGAGCAGGAAAAGAAAAGTATGTCAGATGCCCTGAATCAGGCACAGAGTGCTCAGCGTTCGCATTCCGTACAGTTGCAAGGGCAAACCCGGCGCAACCAGCAATTGCAGTCTGAGGCACAGAAGCTGACACAGGAAAAAACTGTGCTTTCCGCTCAATTACAGCAGTTGCAGTCGCAACTCGCTGAACAAACGCAACGCCTTGAGAGCATCGAACAACAACTTAAGCTGGCCAAATCTGACCTGGACGTGAATGATCAGCAGCGCAAGAAACTGCTTGCCAATGTCAGCACTGCTCACCAGCAATTAGTCTCATGTGAAGAAAAAAACAGCCGACTGTATGCCTATGGCAATGACCTGATTGGATTGTATGCCGATGCCAGCACTTACCAGAAAATCATGCGTGCTGAACCTTTCTTCCAACTGAAGCGGGTTGAGCTGGAAAATATCCTGCAGGATAAACGGGCGCAACTGATTGAAAATAAAGTTGATACAATAGCGACGCCCTGATCCTGTTTCCAGGTCGGCGTCCTGTTATTTTAAGTATTGGCTAAAGTATGTTTCCCCGACTGCTTTCATTTTTTACGCTGCATGAGCGTGCCCGCATTTATCCGTTTATCGGTTTTATCCTGTTGCTCGCCTGCGAACCTTTGCTTGCCTTAGGCCTCACGTGGCTAGGGCTGGGTACGCAACCAACCTACCTGTTACGCACGCTGGCAGCTGTCGCCTTGCTTCTTTATTACCATCGCCATTATGTTGAGTTTTCGCTGACGCCAACTTTCCAGCAGGTTGTCATCGCCATCCTGAGTGGACTGCTGGTGTTTGTCATCTGGATATTGCCTTATCCAGAGTGGATGGGCGGCTACAGTGCTGGTGATGGTAAAGCCATGCCCATGCACAATGGAATCGATATATTCTGGCTGGTTTGCCGCTGGACTGGCTCTGCGCTGGTTGTGCCCATCATAGAGGAATTGTTCTGGCGCTCGTATTTGATGCGCAGGCTGGAACATAGCGAGTTTATGTCTGTCTCACCAGCCCATGTGGGTACTTATGCAGTGGTGGTAAGTAGCGTATTATTTGCAATTGAACATCAGCTCTGGTTAGCAGGGCTGTTGGCAGGACTGGTATATGCCTGGTTATACCGTCGATTCCAGGTGCTCTGGATACCTGTATTGGCCCATATGATTACCAATGCCGTGCTTGGCGCATGGGTGGTGTTTGGCGGGCACTGGCAATACTGGTAAAAAGAGTGTGTTAACATGCATTGTGAATAATTGAGCATACTTAGATGAAATGAAGATGCTCAGGTGTAGGCGGGGAGAGCCCGGTACGCCAGCAATATAAACACAATAAATACGAATTTATTTTAAAGGGTGATAATGAAAAAAATCGCATTGATCGTACCGGCTTTGATGCTGGTGATGGCAGGATGCAGCAAGCACGAAGAAGCAGGCAAGGGATCTACGCAGGTGGTTGCCAAGGTGAATGGAAATGAAATCACGGTGCATCAGCTAAACTTTGCGCTGTCTAAAGCCGGTAAGATCGACCAGGCGCAACTTAAACCAGCTTCAGAAAAAGTCTTGCAGCAAATGGTAGACATAGAGTTGCTCAAACAAAAAGCAATTGATGCGAAACTTGATCGCGACCCGAATGTGCTACAAGTGCTTGAGGCTACCAAACAGCAGATACTGGCGCAAGCCTATATGCAAAAAGTGTCTGCCAAACAGGCCGCACCTTCAAGTGACGATATCAAAAAGTTTTACGATACCCATCCTGAGCTGTTCAGTGAGCGTAATGTCTATGTAATTCAGGAATTTGTCGTTAAAGACGGCAATCAGCATTCCAGCGAGATTGAAGCCGGTATCAGTGCTGCAAAAACTGCTGACGACCTCGGTAAATGGCTGAAAGACAATAACTATGTATTTAATGCCAATGCCAGCAGAAAAGCAGCTGAACAGTTACCACTTGATTTGCTGAAAAAACTTAATACGCTTAAAACCGGCGATACACTGATTGTCAAAGGACCTGATGCGCTGGTGCTTTTGTTCCTCGCCAAAGTCGACAGACAGCCTGTAGATGTTGAAAAAGCCAAACCGGTCATCCAGCAATACTTGGTGAATTCCGGCCAGCAAACACTGATTAAAAATGAAGTGGCCGCACTGCGCAAAGAAGCCAAAGTGGAATTCTATGGTGATTTCTCAAAACTGACATTGAATAACAGTGAAGCTGCTGTGCCTGGAGCGACTGCCCCAACTGCTGCGAAACCTGAGTTGCCAGTGGCTTCTCCAGCTGCTGAGCCAGCAACCGAGCCTACACACAACAAGGCGATTGAAAAAGGGTTGTCTGGTTTGTAACTGATAGTACTTGATGCCTAAAGCCCTGGTTATGCCAGGGCTTTTTCTTTGTGAGGGCGCTTGGTTAAGATAGGTGCTTAACAAACTAGAGTTATAAACCAGAATTACTGGCTTTCCCAGTGTGAAAATGACCGTATGCATATTGCGGAAGTTTTACTGTGCATCAAGATATTTGTTGCCACAGTAATTCATAGCAAAAGCTAGTGCTGATGCTTCCTGCGCCAGGTGAGCCAGCCTGCCAGGAATAACACTGCCGGCAGGCCAAACTGGAAACCGTTAAACAGGATCATTAACCAGGTTTGTTGAGACGGTAGCAAAATGATGCTATCGCGCAACGGTGCTACAGGCAGGGTGATGCTGGGTTGGTTATTCACGACCCATTGCAAGCTCTGCATGGTAAATGCGAGATTGCCACCTCTTTGCTGCTGCGCATTGCTAAAAAATCCCGCGCTGCCTATCACCATAATTCTTTGCAGCTCGCCTGAGGGGCGCGTTTTTTCCAGGGCCAGGGCAATGGTTGCTGGGCCCTGGCTATCTGTTTCCGAGTTAAAAGCAGGTAACTTTTTGGGCTGTTCAGGATGATAGGTCTTGCTCGTCCAACCACGTTCTGCCGCCGCAACCAGTGGCAAGGTACGCCATGAGTCTTCTGGCTGACGATAGCGCACGATGGCATGTGCCTGGTCAAAAAATGTGCGCAGGGCAAACTCCTGTGTTGGCCCTTGCCCGGAATAGCGTTGCGTACTTAAGGCATGCAAGGGGATATCGAACTGCCTGTTGGCGGGATCTATCACCATGCCTTCACTGATATTAAGTGCCAGGCTTTCTGCTAAAGAGGCCAGGCCCTGTGTGGATGGATTATCTACCAGCCAAATCAGGCTGCCGCCTTTACTGATATGGGATTGAATAGCTTTGACCTGAACCGGTGTGTAGGGATGTGTCGCGCCAGCGAGCACCAGTGTCGGCAGTTTTTTTATAGGAAAATTTTTTGTTGCCAGATTTGTTTCTAACGTTGAATCGTGTTCAAAACCAGTGCTGCTGATTACCTGCAATCCGGCAGCACGCATCGCCTCTGCCAGATGACTGGCACCATTGGCTGCTTCATTATCCAATGCCGTTTCGCCAAACCCGGTGGAGAATAACAATGGCGCACGCTCGCCATGTTGTAGTTGCAACAGCACATTGGTAAAAGCTTCTTCGGTGTATGGCAGGTACATGCGCTTTAGTTGCCCGCGATAGCGGATGATCATTTCGCCTTCTTTTTTGACCTGATGCTCGCGCGCCAATCTCGGCGAAATGGAAGGGTCAATAAACTGCAGATGCATAGCATGGTGAACATGCTGGTAGCGTTGTACCAGCGCCAGAATCGATTTCCTGAAATAGCGGCCTTTGTAAGGGCTATTGCTGCAAAAAGCACTGATTTCTATCGTTCCTGGCAATGCTTGCAACACCTCGATACTTTCTTTGGAAAGCGTGTTGCGGCGATTGTTGGTGTGATCGGTAATGATATTAAAATGCCAGGCCAATATGCCCAGCGCCAGGGTTAGCAGTAGTAATCCCGGCACCACAAGACGATGCTGCCATGCCTGCGTCAGGGATTGCCTGGTTTTGGATAGTCTGGATGAATTAGCCATACAGTCGATCAGCATCTAAACGACGGATAGATAACAGCACAAAAAACGTCGAGAACAGTACAAAAAATAACACGTCGAAACTATTCAACATGCCTAGCGCAAACTGGCGGTAATGCTGCATCAGTGAAAAGTCGTGAAACAGCACCTGGTTATTATCTGCAAAAAACTTGTCCAGCAACAGGCAGATGGTGAGCGCCGACAGGCTACCAAATGCCGCCAGAATCGGGTTGGCGGTCAGGCAGGAGACATACAGGCCAAGCGCACTGCTGGCGACCACTAACAGCCATAACCCGAGCGCGTGCGTGAGCAGATATGGGATATCTATTTCAGCCCATGGCAACATCATGGCAATCATTAGCACCATCGTCACAATCAGCAGGCTCAGATAACTGACGATGCCCAGCAACTTGCCCAGAATCAACTCGCTCATTGATAATGGCGAGCTAATCAGCAAAGCCATGGTTTGGTTTTTGCGCTCTTCACTGATCAATTTCATGCTCACCAGCGGTACGACAAATAGCATCAATATCGCCGCCACGCCAAATACACCTTCTGCCATAAATTGCGTGATGCCAATCCGTTGCACCTGCCATTGTGCGCTCTGCATGATTTCAAAATACTGGTTAAAACTCAGGCTGTAATAAGTGCCGACAATGGCCTGGAAAATAGCCAGCACCAGCCAGCCCATCGGGGTGGCGAATAGACTGCGCAGTTCTTTGCGGGCAATGACCAGAATCATATTGGATATCCAGAAGACGGCGCTACAGGCCTTTGATAATGCCGAAGCGTACCGCGATATGCACCACCTGGCCGGTGGTTTCCACCCCGAGCTTTTGCCGGACATTGGTTTGAATATTGGCCACGGTTTTGTAACCGATATGCATACCCTTGGCGATGGCAGCCAGGGCTTCTCCCTGTGCAATGCGCCTGAACACTTCAAATTCGCGCGGCGACAATCTTTGAATCGGATTTTCCGGGCTCTCCAGGTGATACATGGATAAGCTTTGTGCTAGGTCGTTATTGATGTAACGTCCGCCTTTCAGTATTTTTTGCACAGCTTCCAATACGATTTCCGGTGGCTCTGTTTTAGTCACATAGCCGCGTGCACCGGCCTGGATGGCGCGGGTCGCATAGATGCAATCATCATGCATGCTGAACACCAGCACCCGCATTTGCGGTTTGCGGTGCAATATACGTTTCAGTGTCTCCAGCCCACCTATGCCTGGCATATCCAGATCGAGAATTAATAGCTCGGGATGATGCTTTTCTACCAGAACGCAGGCTTCTTCACCATTCAGCGCATCGGTGGTCACGTCGTGATTAGCCTGCTCAAGCAAGGTACGCAGACCTTGTCTCAGCATGGCATGATCATCAGCAATCATTACTTTTGCCATACGCGCTTATTTCTTGTTGGCAAAGGTAATGTTGACGCACTTGTCATTGGCGAATGTCAGTTCGGCGGTATTGAAGTACTTATTGGGTGCGTACTGGATTTTGCCGCGGTAATACCACATTTCGACATTTTCACCATTGCCTGAAATCGCCTGGCCTTTTTCCTGCAAAATCTGGTCTGCATTGTGCGGCTTGATAGCTGTTTCTTTTTTGACCGGTTTGCCCAAATTTTCTTCTACATACTGGCGTGACCTGCCACTGTAAGCATCAAGAAAAGGGCGCTCTTCGGTTTTTAATTCTTTGGCAGAGACCATCAAAGGCAAAGCCAGCGCAATCAAAGCTAACCATTTAGGATGTGGCATATTCATTTACTCCTGAGTCAGACGGTAAAGTGGCGGGCCGGGACGATGACTGTCTTTGCCCTTGTAACGGAATCAATCCGGTGATCAGCGTGCCGGCATCCAGGCCGCTCATCAGTTTGAAGCTGCCTTGCTGTGACTCAATGCGTTCGCGCATACCAACCAGGCCGACCCCTTCGGTAGATTGCGTGGTATCCATGCCTTTGCCGTTGTCACGAATTTCGATCTGCAGCATAGGCACTTCTTGCCGCTTGATTACCTGAATGTCTATCCATATTTCGCTGGCATGTGCATGACGCGTGATATTGGTCAACGCCTCTTGCACGACACGGAAGGCAACAATATTAATATCTTCGCTCAACACATGCTCGCTGGTGTCCAGTTGCACATGGCATTCCACCTGCGTATTGAGTTTTTTCCAGTCATTAATCAGGCGCTCAACTGCACCGATCAAGCCAAGTGAATCCAGTGCCGGTGGCCGCAGATGCTTGATCAGCACGCGAATGGATTGCTGCACATGCTGGGTATTCGAAGCGATCCTGACGGCAATCACATTGGCTTGCGCCGGGGTACTTTTTTGCAGAGCCAGCGCATCCATGCGTATCGCAGTCAGATACTGGCCGGTTTCATCATGGATTTCACTGGCGATGTATTTGCGTTCCTGTTCCTGTACCTGCATGGCATGGCGCGCCAGGATACGGTTTTCATTCAGGGTGCGTTCCAGATCCAGTTCTACCAGGCATTGCTCAGTCATATCGACCAGGTAACCGTGGATTGCAGCACTATTTTTTTCGCTGGTATTTCCCTCTGCCGGGACATATACAAACCGCGCACCGACATAGCAGGGCAGGCCATCAGGACGCTGGATCTGCAGTTTGCTGAAATTGATTTCCTGATGCTGCTGTAATTGGATGACAAATTCTGCCCAGTCAAAGGCAAACAGGCGGCGGGCATTGCTGTCTGTGTCGAGCAAACGGCAGATACGGTCAAACGCGCGATTATGCATGCCGATATTGCCATTTAAATCCAGCACGACATTGCCGGTTAAATCACCGTCGAATAATGTTTTATACAGCAACTGGCTGTTACTTAATTGCAACTCGGTTTGCTTGCGGCGCTGGATTTCTGCATTAATTTCGCGCATGCGCCGCTGACCAAACCACACACTCAACAGCACAAATACAAATAAAGTCAGCGGGATTTCATCCAGTTGAGCGTATTCATAGGTAAGTAACCACGCATTGATGCGCTCGGCCAAATCAAACTGTGAGGAGAGAAAGAACGTCAGTATCACGCCCGCGATCACGATGAGCGTGTCCTGGCCTGGGCGGCCTAATGTAAACCTGCCCAATGTTGGTGTGGCGATTTTTTGTTTGCCGAATTTATGAGTGACATCAACCACAGGGATAGACCGGTTATAAGAATGCATAACTAAAGGACCAAAGACTTAAAAACTGCGCTGAGAGCATCTTGCTCCCGACTTGCGCAACTATAGACCACATCCATCGCCAGCACCCCGTGAAAAATTCCCGTTAATAGCCAGTCTTCACGAATGAATTCTTGAAGCCATCATAGGGAATCTTTCATCTATTGCCTTTGTTGCAAATTATTAACAATTTCGGTCGTGAACTGCGGCATTCGGGGGGATGCCCGTGACACCACGTAAAACGCATTCTTGAGAGATTAGGAGAAAGTATGAAAGTAAAATCATCTGGCGCCATTATTGGTGCTTTGGTCGGAGGCTTGTTCGCCAGCTTTTCCGGCCTGGCCATGGCAGATGCAGACCTGGACAAGGTGGTGAATACCCCGGGTGCATGGCCGATTGCAACGGGTGGCTATTATAGCCAGCACAACAGCCCACTCGCGCAAATCAACAAATCCAACGTTAAAAACGTAAAAGCGGCGTGGTCATTCTCCACCGGTGTACTGAATGGTCACGAAGGTGCGCCATTGGTCATTGGTGACATGATGTACATCCACTCTGCGTTTCCTAACAATACATACGCATTGAATTTAAGCGACCCGGGCAAAATCGTCTGGCAGCATAAACCCAAGCAAGATGCTTCAACCAAAGCAGTGATGTGCTGTGACGTGGTTGACCGCGGCCTGGCATATGGCGCTGGTCAAATCGTGAAGAAACAGGCCAATGGCCGCTTGCTGGCGCTGGATGCTAAAACCGGTAAAACCAACTGGGAAGTGGAAGTATGTGATCCAAAAGTGGGTTCCACACTGACACAGGCACCATTCGTCGCTAAAGACACGGTACTGATCGGTTGTTCAGGGGCTGAGCTGGGTGTACGTGGCGCTGTGAATGCCTTTGACCTGAAAACAGGTGAGTTGAAATGGCGTGCATTTGCGACCGGTTCTGATGACTCTGTGCGTCTGGCAAAAGACTTCAACAAAGACAATCCACACTACGGTCAATTCGGCCTGGGTACAAAAACTTGGGAAGGCGATGCCTGGAAAATTGGTGGCGGTACAAACTGGGGCTGGTATGCCTATGATCCTAAATTGAACCTGTTCTACTACGGTTCAGGCAACCCGGCACCATGGAACGAAACCATGCGTCCTGGCGACAACAAGTGGACCATGACGATCTGGGGCCGTGACCTGGACACCGGTATGGCTAAATGGGGCTACCAGAAAACACCTCATGACGAGTGGGATTTTGCTGGTGTGAACCAGATGGTGCTGACTGACCAGCCGGTCAACGGCAAAGTGACTCCGCTGCTGAGCCACATCGACCGTAACGGTATTCTGTACACATTGAACCGCGAGAACGGCAGCCTGATCGTTGCTGAAAAAGTGGATCCGGCCGTGAACGTGTTCAAGAAAGTGGACCTGAAAACCGGTACACCAGTCCGTGATCCTGAGTTTGCCACCCGTATGGACCATAAAGGTACCAATATTTGTCCATCAGCGATGGGCTTCCACAACCAGGGTGTTGATTCTTACGATCCTGAAAGCCGTACCTTGTACGCAGGCCTGAACCACATTTGTATGGATTGGGAGCCGTTCATGCTGCCATACCGTGCAGGTCAGTTCTTCGTGGGCGCAACCCTGGCGATGTACCCAGGACCTAACGGCCCGACCAAGAAAGAAATGGGCCAGATCCGCGCATTTGACCTGACGACTGGTAAAGCTAAATGGACCAAGTGGGAGAAATTCGCGGCCTGGGGCGGTACTTTGTACACCAAAGGCGGCTTGGTCTGGTACGCAACACTGGACGGTTACCTGAAGGCTTTGGATAACAAAGACGGTAAAGAACTGTGGAACTTCAAGATGCCATCCGGTGGTATCGGTTCTCCTATGACTTACTCCTACAAAGGCAAACAGTACGTTGGCAGCATGTATGGTGTTGGCGGCTGGCCAGGTGTTGGTCTGGTATTTGACCTGACTGACCCTAGTGCCGGTTTGGGTGCGGTTGGTGCGTTCAAAGAACTGCAAAACCACACACAAATGGGCGGTGGCCTGATGGTGTTCAGTCTGTAATCAGACAGTGAACCTGTTGATGTAGTGTACAGGATGGCCGTCAGACGCAAGGATGGCCGGTCATCCTGTTCTCTAAGTACGGAGAAGAGAGCAAATGTTTCCTGAAGTTGAAAAAAATCGTCGTACCTGGTTGAGCATTTGCCTATCAGTCACACTAAGCGTGTTTGCATTCCCAGCACATGCTGCCAGCGCACTGAATATCTGTGCCGGCAAATCCGAATTACCTTTTTCCAATGACCAGAAGCAAGGCTTTGAAAACAAGATTGCGGCGGTGATTGGCAAATCATTGAATGTCCCGGTTAATTATTTCTGGTGGACCAATCCGCTGACGCTGCAGAAAGACATGGAGGAGGGCAAATGCGATGTATTGATTGGTACCGACCCGAGTGACCCACGTGTATTGACCACTAAACCTTATTACAGCTCCGGGTATGTGTTTATCACCCGCAAAGACCGTGAGATCGATATCACTTCCTGGGACCACCCCTATTTAAAGGAAAAGAATTTCCGTATCGGTGTCATGCCGGATAGCCCTGGCAAAAACATGTTGCTGCAAATCAACCGTTTTGACGATATGTTTGATTACTTCACCGAAATCCAGAATTTCCAGTCCACGCGTAACCGTTACGTGCACGTCGAGCCATCGCGGCTGGTGAATGATGTTTCAAATATGCACCTGCATATGGCGATGTTGTGGGCGCCTGAAGCCGCACGCTACGTGCGCGCCTCTGAAGTGCCATTGAATATGGTGATGGTGGAAGACACTGCCAAAAAGACCAATGGCGAAAAAATTCCCATGCATTACAACGTCGCCATGGGCGTCAGCAAACAGCATCCTGAACTGGTAGAAACCCTCAACCGTGTCATTGACACCCAGGGCGCTGAAATTACCGCCATCCTCAAGGATGAAGGTATTCCGTTACTCAATATTAATTAATCACGTTTTTGGAGTTTGAATTGAAAGAATCTCAACAATCCCCGTCGCAAAGTTCTCAATCATGGCGCGTGAAGCAACAACTGGCGATGACGTTTGGTGTATCGGGACTGGTGATGGCGGCTTTCCTTACCGTTGCTTGCGCCAAAGATGAATCACCTGCCAAGGCGGACAGTGCTGCCAGTAAACCTGCTGCCAAAGTGGTGTTGAAAGATGGCCCGGCACAGGAGTTTCGCGGCACGCTTTCTGGCGATGTGCTGGATCTTTCGCCAATGGAGGGGGAAACCTTTACGCCTGAAGCGAAACACTTTATGGCCACCGGCGATAACCCCTACCGCGGCGATGCGGAAGCAGTGAAAAAAGGCTATACGATTTTCTCCACCGCCTGTTCCGGCTGCCATGGTCATCTGGCCGAAGGCAAGCTGGGCCCGGCGCTGGCGGATGATTACTGGACTTATCCTAAAAACGAAACCGATAAGGGCATTTTTGAAACTATTTATGGTGGCGCTGCCGGCATGATGGGCCCGCAGCAAGGCCGGATGACGGTAGATGAAATTCTGCTGGTGATTGCCTGGATCCGCCACCAGGCCGAAGAAAACGTCAAAAACGGTGGCGCAGCGCCACACGGTTGATCCGATTATCGGATTGTTAGGCTGGTGGGCAATCCGTTAATAGAAAACAATACACCAGCTAATTTGTGATGAAGGAGAAAGTGATGAAACACGTATTAGCATTACTGGCAGTTGCCAGTGTGTTTTCAGTGTCCAATCAGGCTCTGGCTTATGACGGTCAAAACTGTAAAGAGCCAGGAAACTGCTGGGAAGCCAAACCTGGCTATCCGGAAAAAATTGCGGGTTCGAAATATGACCCGAAACATGATCCGGTTGAACTCAACAAGCAAGAGCAGTCGATTAAAGCGATGGATGAACGTAACGCAAAACGACTTGCAAATGCAAAATCCAGCGGTAATTTCGTGTTTGACGTGAAGTAATCTGAAGTCTCCCCCCAAAAAGGAAGTACTGGATAGTTGAGCGAACGTGTAAAGGGCAAAACGCAGCACGCAGAAACCGAAGTGTACTTATCGCAGTTTAGATATAAGTACATGAGGGTTTTGAGTACCGCGCAACGCTGCAATTTGCATCTGTAGCCAATTATTCAGTGTTTCCCCAGACAACTTGCGTTATGTCTGTTGCCAGTTTCATTCCTTGGTATGTGGCAAACCGGTGTCGATTGTATGCAGTCGGCAGTGGCCTGTTTCATTAGAGTTGGTGTGTATGCAAAATAAAATTGAATTACCAGCCTGGCGTGAGCGCGCGTTGGCTTTTGAGCAGGCGTTGAATGCAGTGGTTGTCGGGATGCCGGCACAAATCCGTGCACTGACAATTGCCATTTTCTCGCGTGGACATGTGTTGCTGGAAGGCGATGTCGGCGTAGGCAAAACCACTTTATTGCGGGCGGCTGCGCATCTGCTGGGAGGTGGCTATCAGCGTATCGAAGGGGCCATCGATCTGATGCCCAGCGACTTTCTCTACAACGCGTTCATCAATGAGCAGGGGCAGGCCGCGGTTAAGCCTGGCCCGTTACTGCAGCATGAAGAGGCACTGGCGGTGTTTTTCTTTAACGAGATCAATCGTGCCCGGCCACAGGCGCATGCCTTGTTTTTACGGTTAATGGCTGAGCGGTCAGTCAATGCATTTAACCGTGAGTATCATTTCCCGCACCTGACTGTGTTTGCTGACCGTAACCGGCTGGAGCGTGAAGAAACGTTTGAAATACCAGCAGCGGCGCGTGACCGTTTCCTGATGGAGATTTCGGTGCAAGCACCGGATGAGCCGGAACTGCAGCGAGCATTAATGTTTGATACCCGCTATTACGATGTCGATGCGCTCATCAGTCGGTCACCTTCAGGATTAACGCCTTATGACCAGTTGAACATCGTCGCTGAAGCTGTGCAGGCGTCGGTACGGGCAGAAATACCATTGCAAAACTATGTAGTTGAATTATGGCGTGTACTGAAAGACCCTATGGCAGCAGGTATCCAATTGCCCGATGTCGATATGTCGCGATTACTAGCTGGTGGTGCCAGCCCCCGCGGTATGGCGATGCTGATGCGTAGCGCACGCACACGTGCCTGGCTGGAAGGCCGCGATTACCTCACTCCGGATGATATTCGCGCGGTATGGACTGTAGTGGTCAAGCACCGTGTGTTTTTCAATGGCGCTTATGCTTTGCAACACGAGCGACTTGCGCCACTGCTGCTGCAAGCGGTGCTGGATAAAGTCTCTGCGCCTTAATCGGCTCTGGCTTGTTTACTGGCAGTTTCCCTATGGCTATTTCCACACATTCCACGGCAGATTTTTCAGCGATGCAAAGCCAACCTGCTCGCGTACATGCTGCGTTTGAGCCACGCCAGTTTTTCTACAATATTCACTGGCGCTCACGTACTTATCACGCGGGTGCCAACCTGACTTCCCATCACGGCAATGGCAGTGACTTTGCAGGTTTCGCTAATCTGCTGGCCTGTCCTGACCCGAAGCGGATTGATATTCGCGCCAGTGTACGCACTGTGCCCCAGCAATGGCTGGTCAGGACTTACCTGGAACGCGCTGCCGTTCGCGTATTTGCCATTGTCGATGTGTCCAGCTCGATGTTGTTTCAGGGGGAGGCCAATATGCGTCAGCAGGTCACCGAATTCGTGACTGCACTGGCTTGGTCAGCCAATCGGCAAGGGGATGTTTTTGGCATGGCTGCCGCCAATGATGATGTGCAGTCGTCGTGGCAAATCCTGCCTACTTTTCAAACCGGCACCGCACAAGTCGTGGCAGAAAAAATCACGCGATACTGGCAAAGCAATCATGCCGTGTCCGGGCGCAATGCCTCAGCAATCCCTGCGGCAATTGAGGAGATAGGCGCGCAACGGGCGCTGGTGTTTTTAATCTCTGATTTTTATTGGGATACGGCGCTATTACAGCAAACACTTAAAGCCGCGCAAGCACACGATGTGATTCCTGTGGTGCTACGTGACCAGTCTGCGACGGAAGGAATGCCGGCTTTTGGCTGGGCGAGGTTACGGGATATGGAAAGCGGCGAAGAGCGTAGCTGGATGTTGCGTAAGCATTTGCATCAGCAAATCGGTGCTCACCTAGTACAACAGAAACATATGCTCAATTCACAATTCATGAAAGCTGGCACGCGCTCGCCGTTATGGCTCGCGCCACAGTGGCAGGCCGAAGAGATCAGCCGCCACCTGATGGAGACCATGGCATGAGGGTGTGGATTGATTGCAAAACCATGCAGCCATTGATTGGCGGTCTGTTGTTATGCCTGTGTTTATTCAGCAATGCACATGCTGTGGAAAGTAGTTTCCAGTTAAAGGCCGAAAGCAGCACGCGTGAAGCAGATTACACCCTGGGCAGCATCGCCAGGCAACATATCACGCTGCATGTGCCGCCAGGATTTGAACTCGACCCCGCCAGTTTGCCAGCGCCCGCCCAGAACGAGGCTATTGAGTTAAGGAGCGCACACTGGACGACCACTGACTCAAAAACCGAGCGTGTGATACATCTGGACATAGACTGGCAGATATTCGTGGCTGGTGATTCAGTCAGGATCATGCCTTTAAAAAAATTGCATCTTGAATTCAAGAAAGAACAGCAACGCCTGACCATTGATGTGCCGGCAGATAAAGTCATTGTTTCCAGTCTTTTGCCCGCGCGTATTGATCAGGCGCACGTCCAGCTTTATCCGGATTCGTCATTACCTGAATGGGCACTAGCCAAACAATTATGGATACTGGCTGGCTGGTTAAGCCTGGCAGTGCTCAGTCTGGCCTACATTGCCTGGGTCATGGGCTGGATCCAGTTGCCACAAGAAAAAAACATGCCTTTCCGACAGGCATGGCGCGAGATTCGCAAATTAAAAGGCAATCCACAGGAAGCCGCAAAACAAGCCATGCGCCTGATCAGCCGCGCCATGGACCAGTTTGCCGGCGTCGCGGTGACCGCTGAAAATTTAACCCGGGTGACTTCTACGCATACTGTGCTCACGGTTTATCAACCCCAGTTGCAGGCATTTTATCAGGAGATACAGCAGGCTTTTTTCGCAGGCAAGCCGGTATCGGCATCGTTGGCTGATCTAAAGCAGTTGGCTAAGCAGCTGAGCCAGGTGGAGCTTTCCTGATATGTGGGATGAAGGCTTGCAAACAGCGATACTCGCTTCCGGTTTTGGAGAGCATTGGGGCTTGATGCAGCTCTGGCCACTCATTTTGCTGCCGCTGGCAGTGTTGCCCTGGGTATTACAGGACAAACTGAGTTTCTCGCATCCAGCTTTGCAAGGGTTACCTGCCGACCCTTTGTCCGTCTGGCTGGAGCGTTCCTGGAAAGTGGCTGCCAGCCTGTTCATCCTGGCATTGAGCATGGCACTCACGGGTCCATACCTCAAATCACAAATGATAGAGAAAGTAGGCCGCGGTGCCCACGTCATGATCGTGCTGGACCGCAGTGCCAGCATGAATGAACCATTCGTGAAAAAAGGCGATGTGCAGGCGCGCCTGCCCAAAATGCAGGTCGCCCGCAATGTATTGAAAACGCTGGTTCAGCAGGGCCACGATGATTTGATGGGCATGGTGACATTCAGTACTTCACCGATTCTGGCCGCGCCGTTGGGTACGGACAGGGCGTTTGTGCAGGCGGCGCTGGATGCAACAGAAGCCGGTGGCATGGGGTTTACTGCTGTCGCGCGTGGCCTGGGAATGGCGCTGGATTACTTTGCCGATCAGCCGGTGACCGGTGCGCGCGCGATTGTGCTTGTATCGGATGGCGGCGCGCACCTGGATGGTAAAACGCAGGATATGTTACGGGCCATGGTCATGCGGCAACAAGCTTCCCTTTACTGGATCTACCTGCGTTCTGAAAACGGCGTCAGCCTCAAGCAAAGCCTGGGCGAAGATGAAAATATTGATGCCTATCCCGAATACGCACTGCATGAATATTTCCAGACTTTAAATGTGCCGTATCACATGTATGAAGCCGAAAACCCGGAAGCGGTACTGGCGGCGGTGAATGATATTTCCAAGTTAAAAAATAAACCTACCCGCTACCTGGAACCGGTCTCGCGACAAGACTTAAGCCAGTATGCCTATGCCATGGCGTGGCTGGTAACAGCAGTATTGCTAGGGTTAACCGGACTGGAGTTAAAGCGGTGGCAAACATGAATATTCACTGGCAAAACGGTTTGCGACGCGGCTTGCCCTGGGCGGGATTACTGTTGCTGATTGCAGTCATCATGCTGGTCAGGCAACTGATTGAAATCTACCAGGCGCAGGTGTATCGCGATAGCTTGCAACCGCACGTGCTGGTAGAAAGAAACTTGATGGATGCCAACCAGACGCCACAAGCATTATTTGCCAATGCGGTGTTTTATGACCATCAGCGAAAAACTGAGCAGGCGCTTTCGCAGTATGCCGCGCTTGTCGCTAAAGTGGCTGAAGATGACCCGCTCCGGAAACAGGCGTATTTCAATTCGGGGAATATCTACATGCGCACGGCTGTGCGTTTGCTGGAAGAGCGTGGTTTGCCTGCGTGGGATGAAGCAGGGCCGTTGGTCGCGCTCGCCAAAGAAAGTTACCAGAAAGCCTTGCGTATAGATCCCGGTTGGTCAGAGGCGAAATATAACTATCACCTGGCATTAAGGCTGGCACCGACTACCCATGGCATGTCCGGCCCGCAGCAATATGAGGATGAGCAATTAAAAGCAGAGGATGAGCCCAGCGGCTGGCCCGCGATGCCCGGCAATCCAAGAGGTATGCCTTAAATGCAATTCAGGTTTAATGCCTGGGCCAGGCAGTTGAGGATGCTGGTTGGCGCAGATTCCCGGCTGAATGTTTGGCGCAAACTCTCCCTGATCACTGCATTTTGCCTGCTGACCATTGCTTTGCTCAAACCGCATGCTGAATTACCCAACCGTGTGTACGACTGGTATTTCGTTGTGGATATCACGCAAAGCATGAATGTGCCTGATTACCAGGTGGCTGGCAAAAGCATCAGTCGCTTGCAGATGGCCAAGCAAAGCATACGCAAAACCTTATCGGCATTGCCATGTGGTTCGCAGGTCGCCCTGGGTATGTTTACCGAACGCAATGTGGTGAATGTGGTGGAGCCGGTGGAAGTCTGTGCGCATTTCGCAGCGCTGGATCAAACAGTTGCCAGCATGGACTGGCGCATGGCCTGGGCAGCAGATTCGTTTATCGCCCACGGCTTGTATAACGCGCTGGAACAGGCGCCGCAGCTAGGCAAACAGGTGCGGGTAATGTTTTTTACCGATGGCCAACAAGCGCCACCTGCTAATCCTAAATATATGCCGACCTATGCAGGCAAGCTGGGGGATGTGCCAGGCTATGTGGTGGGCATGGGTAAAACCACGCCCAGCAAAATTCCCAAGCTGGATGAAAAGAATGCAGTCGCCGGTTACTGGGAGCAGGAAGAAGTACAGCGCTTTGGCAATTTCGGCATGGCCGAGACCTTGTCAGTCTTGGCGATGGAACACGGTCAGCATGACCGCAATTCGGGTCAAGGCCCCGGCGCGGAGTTACTTAGTAATGCGCACCTGTCCGCGTTGGATGAGCAGAACCTTAACCGCCTAGCAAATGCCACTGGCCTGCATTATGTCCGTTTAGAGCAGGCTGCGCAAAGCAGCCGCTGGGCCACCGGATTGGGCATGACGGCCTGGCGCTGGGCAGATACCGATCTCAGGCCGTGGTTGGCTGCGCCAGCGATTGTGTGCGGATTGCTGTACCTAGTACTGACGTTTGCCGGAAGCACATGGTACAAGTGGATGGCGCAACGCTGGCCTGGCACCACGCAAGCAATGCGGACGCTAAAGATTTCAAGTAAACAACATGTTTAGTTTTTTCTACAAGGAGCAACAATGAAATGGTCTTTATTACTGATTGGATTAATGAGTGCAAATGTGTGGGCGCATGGCCCGACACCACAGAAAACTGATGAGTCCATTCAGGTGAATACATCGGCAGACGCCGTATGGAAACGTATCAGCACCCCCTGCGGCCTGGCGCAATGGCATCCGCAAGTGACTGCCTGCGAAGCCGTAAATGATAGGCAGCAAAAAATAACACTTAAGAATGGCAAGCAGTTGCTGCAAGAGATTGATGAAGTATCAGCAAGCGATATGACGGTGTCTTACCGTTTGTCCGGCGATATAGACCTGGAAGCACTGCCTGTCAGCTCGCTCAACGGCAAAATAAAAGTAGGCGCAGAGGGCGCCAATGCCAAGGTGGTATGGACCGCACGTTATTACCGCGCCTTCACCGGGAATGAACCGCCGGCAGGACAGGATGATGAATCTGCAAAAAATGCGGTGGATACCTTTGTCAAAGACGGGCTGCAAGGCCTGAAGGATGGTCGCAAGAATACGGCAGCTAATCAAACTGGCTGGCGCAATAAAATTTGTGTGACCATGCGCCCGTTGTTCAAAAGTCTGGGTATGTCAGTCTGCGCTTAAGTGATTGCTATGCACATGCACGCTCATCTGTTGGTTGTATGTTTCATCGGCTTCTGTGGCAGCATGCCAGCACATGCTGCCGTCCCGGAAGCGGAATTGGTCACGCTGGTTGAAACAGATGACTCCCTCTGCCTGGCGCATGGCGGCATGCTGGTGACATTGCAATTGACTGAAGTTGCACGAGAAGGCGCGGTTGAGGTCTGGGTAGACCGCTGGTTTATGCAAGTGCAAACCGCAGACCACACCAAACATATGTTGACCGCGGCAGAGCCCGCACATGAACTTGGATGTTCGCACAGCATTGCCGGGCCACAACACTGGACCATCAGTACCATTAAACATCTGCCTGCGGGCAGCCTGCCACCGCGAAAGGAATGATAATGAGCGCCGAAGCAAACATGGTCATCACGCCAGTAACGATAGAGAGCCAGGCACAGTTTAACCAGCGCGTGACCACGCATGATTTCCTGATAGTGCTGTTTACCGCAAAATGGTGTGATCCGTGCCAGCCCTTTGCACCCGTGTTTGCCGAAGTCGCCGCCCAGTATCCGCACGCCGTGTTTGCGACGGCGGATATTGATCTCGCAGCAGACCTGGCTGCCAATTTTCGCGTCACACAAGTGCCGGCCCTGATGGCGATCCGGGAGCGGGTAGTCATTGATATGGTCAACGGCGCCATGCATGCACACGAACTGAACCATCATGTGCAGATGTGGCAAACGCTGGATATGACCACGATCACGGCACATTTTAATCAGCGTTCGTCGCCAGAACACTGATGCTTTTTGACTTCTCCCGAACTGGCGGTGAAAAATTCCCGGCAGCACGCGGGAGTAAGGCTCAATCCTTTTCTGTTGAAAAAAACTACAGTGCACACATGCATCGTCACGCACACTCAGCATTTTGCAGTCCCTTAAAGCCTTACTCTGTTTAGCTGGCTTTAGCCTGCCACTTTGCGGGCTGGCGGCTAATTATGCCTACATTACCAATCAAGGTGAACATACGGTTTCGGTGATTGATATCGAGCAACAGCAAGTGATTAAAACACTGGCTGTCGGCAAAGCCCCGGTTGGCGTCACCATAGATCAGCAACAGCACAAAGTGTATGTGAGTAACGTAGAAGGGCGCTCGCTCTCGGTGATTGATATGCTGAGCCAGCAGGTGATAAACACGATTCCTTTATCGATTTCGCCGGTAGGTATCACGCTCAATAAAACAGGTGACCGTTTATATGTGGCAGACTGGTATCACGCGAATGTGTTGGTGATTGCCGCAGATTCCGGCAAAACGCTGGTTGAAATTGAGGTGGGCAAAGCACCTGGTGGCTTGCAGTTGAGCAGCGATGGTGCAATGTTGTATATCGCTAACCGGGATAGCAATGACGTCAGTGTCGTAGATACGCATACCAATAAACAAATGCATCGAATCAAGGTCGGCCAGCATCCGTTCGGCCTGGGCTTGAGTCAGGATGGTCAGCAGTTATTTGTCGTCAATGTCTATTCAAACAGCATTCATGTGATTGATACGCGCAGCAATCAGGTAGTGAATACGCTGGCGACCGGTAATCACCCTTATTGTGTGACAAAAGATCGTAGTGGACGCTTGTTTGTGACCAATACCGGGGAGGACAGCGTGAGTGTCATTGATCTTGCCAGTCAAAAGCTCATCCGCAAAATTCGCGTACCGGGTACGCCTGAAGGCATTGCTTACGATGCCGAGCATGAACAGGTATTGGTCGCCAGCTGGATGGACAACGTGATAGCAGTGATTGATAGCCAAAGCCTGACACTCAAAAAAGAGATTAAAGTCGGCTCGCAACCGCGCGCATTCGGCCAGTTTACAGGCAGTTTACGTTAAAAACCGACTGAATTTGGTCGCTTGAAAGGCTGCATAACAAGTAGTTGTCGGGAAGTTTTCCCAGTGAAATCAGGAAGCATCCCGCTATTGATGAAAAACCTGAACGCATAACATGCACTATCAATTTAAATTCTTCAATTTAATTGATTTGCATAAAGTATATCTCCATGTACAGGCCGGTTGTTGCAGCAATCGGCCAATTTTTTTAAAAGGCACTCTATGCAAAAAATACTGCAACAATCTCTCATCGCGGCCACTTTCATCAGCCTCTCTTACTCCATTTTTGCGCAGCCGTTCGCCTATGTGCCTAATGAAAAAGATGGCACGGTGTCCGTCATTGACACCACTACCGATGAAGTCATCAAACAGTTTCCTTCTAAAGGCAGGCTGGGCAAAAAAGTCCAGGCAGCCGCGATTCACCCAACTAACCAAAAACTGTATGTCGTCGTGCGGGATAAAAACGCAGTCGCCGTGGTGGATATTGAAAAAGGTAAACAAACCGCCTTGATTAAAGTGGGTGACGAACCGGAAGGCATAGATATTTCACCGGATGGAAAATTGCTGGCCGCCTGCCTGGAAGAAGAAAATGCGGTGGCGCTGGTGGATTTAAACACTAACAAGGTCAAACACACCATCGCTACCCAAGGCAAGAATCCTGAACACTGTGTATTTTCACCCGACCAGCAATGGCTGCTGGCGAGCAATGAAGAGAGTAATAATGTCGATGTAATTAATTTAAAATCACTGAAATCCGAGCATTTGATTGCCGCGACCAAACATCCACGAGGGGTTGGCTTTAGCCCGGATGGCCAGTGGGCGTATGTCGCAAACGAAGCTGCCAGTTTGCTGGAAATCGTGTCTACTACAGCCTGGACAGTGCAGGCCAATATTAAAGTGGGCCTGCGTTCCAATGGTGTCAAGGTCAATGCCGATGGCAGCCGTATCTATGTTAGTAATGGTGGTGACCATAACGTGAGTGTGATCGATAGCACTACACGGCAAGTGATTGCGACCATTGATGTCGGGCAAAGGCCGTGGAATATGGCACTGACGCCGGACGGCAAAAAACTGTATGTTGCCAATGGGCGTAGCAATAATGTGTCGGTGATCGATACTCAAACCAATACCAGATTAAAAGACATCGCCGTAGGTAATTTACCGTGGGGCGTGGTGATTCATTAACCCCTGCATATTCCGGGCACTTGTGCCAACATCTTGTAAGCGCTTTTTGAGGGTGTGATGGGTAAACTGACCCATCCAGTACCAGCTGCTAGCCCAGCTGGTTAATCCTTAAGCGTACTTCAAGTTCATGCCCTACCATCCTATAATAGGGTGGTTTTCTGTTCATGCCTGCGTATGAATTGGGAAAAACTCCCGATAGATTTTGGGCAATAAACTTTACAATCCGCTGAGCATGATGAAATCCTTCAGTTTACAGTTCAAACTCAACCTGACTATTACCTTGTTATTGCTTGGGTTGCTGTTCACCTGGGCGATTTCCGTGATTAAAAATGCGCGGGAAGATGTCCTGGCAGAAGTCGAGTCAACGACCAACCTGGTGATTCATTTGCTGGACGCGCAAATTGCACATTACATGACCGATTTTGGCTGGCTTGACCGCAGTGAAAAAGGCGAAATCAATATTTTCAAGCTGGAAGAGTTAATGAATATCCGGCATTTGAAAGTGGATTTTCTTGACCCTACCGGCCATTTGCGTGAGTCTAACCGCACGACGCGCGTGGAGCATGATGGCGAAGACCCGCCCAGGTGGTTTGTGAGTTTGCTGGATATTTCCAGTGTGTTGAATGAACCCAAACGCAAAAACATTATTATCAATGGCCGCTTCATTGGGGAGCTGGTCATCACCCCGGACCCCAGTTTTGAGCTGCGGGAAATTTGGGAAGATACTTCCGGCCTGCTGGCGATCGTCGGATTTTTTGGTTTGAGTGTGCTGTTTTTTGTTTATCTGGCGGTGCGCACCACATTTAAGCCAGTGAAGCAGATTATTCATGGTTTAAACCAGATCGAACATGGTGAATATCAAAGCCGCTTGCCCAGTTTTGAGCAGATTGAATTACGCGAGATCAGCGACAAATTCAACAAGATGGCGAGTACGCTGGAGCAGAGTATCCGCAATAATCACCGGTTGACCCAGCAGATTATTCATTTGCAGGAAGAAGAACGTAAAAAGCTGGCGCGTGACCTGCATGATGAAATCGGCCAGTACCTGACCGCGGTCCACATTGATGCCAGCGCGATGGTGGCGGCCAAGAAACTGACGGTTGCGCGTGAAAGTGCCACCGCCATTGCGCAGATCACGCGGCAGATGATGTTCACCATCCAGGATTTGCTGGCCCGTTTGCGGCCACGCGTTCTGGATGAGCTGGGATTAAGCCTGGCACTGGCAGAGTTGATTCACCACTGGCATGACCGTAACCGCAACATCATGGTGGTGAATGATATTTCCAATCACCTGATGCAGCCGGATGAATCGGTAGCGGTGACGGTATACCGCATTGTGCAGGAGTGCCTGACCAATATCAGCAAACACGCTGCGGCCAGCCGTGTCACTATTGAAGTGACTGATACCGACCAAGGTCTTTATTTATTGGTTGAAGATGATGGCCGTGGGTTTGATACCGCTGTACCTAGTCGCGGATATGGTTTGGCAGGCATGCAGGAAAGAGTTGAAGGATTAATGGGCACCATGAACATCACCAGCACGCCTGGCCAGGGTACGCGCATAGAAGTGCGTTTTCATAAAACAGATAAATTCCAGGATATAGCGTCATGACAGTGAGAGTTGTTTTAGTGGATGATCATACTGTGGTGCGCTCAGGCTTGCGGCGGCTGTTGGAAAGCCATAAGTCGATTGAGATTGTGGCCGAAGCGGATACCGGTGAAATGGCCTATCAAATCTATGGCGAGGTAGCGCCAGATGTGGTGTTGATGGATATTTCCATGCCCGGCATGGGAGGCCTGGAAGCCGCCAAACGTATTTTGCAACGTTACCCGCAAGCCAAAATTGTGATCTTCTCCATGCATGAAGCGGTTTCGTTTGCGGCACAGGCATTGAAAACAGGCGTGAAAGGCTATGTGACTAAAACAGGTGCCGCCAATGACTTATTGCAAGCAGTGCTGGATGTCTCCAAAGGTAAAACTTTCCTCAGCCAGGATGTTGCGCAAAAAGTAGCGCTGCAAACCTTGATAGGGGAAAGTAATCCCTTGCAACAACTGACTTCGCGCGAATTTGAAGTATTCCGCCTGTTAGCCGAAGGCAAACGGGTTGAAGATGTTGCAGATATGCTCAAAATCAGCCAAAAGACGGTCGCCAATTACTACACATTAATCAAGCAAAAGCTGTCGGTGAACAGCCCGGTGGAAATGGTCAGGCTGGCGATGAAGCATGGTCTGATTGATACAGAGTAACTTGCCAACTTTGCACAGACTTTAAATTCTCCGATCTCTCATCCCATTTATAGCCTAAAGCGAACGCGCCACTTCTTCAATCAGCGAACGTAGCCAGCGATGTGCCGGGTCATGCCGGTACCTGACATGCCAGGCAATATCAATCGGGAAAGTGCCAAGATCTACCGGCGTGGATAAAATTTTCAAGCGTGTGTCATTGGCCAGGCGCCGGCAAATCTGGTTTGGCAACGTGGTGCAATAATCCGTGACTGAAATCACTTCCGGCACCGACAGGAAGTGCGTGACTGACACCGCCACTTCACGCTTTAATCCTTGTCTGTCCAATGCCTGAAACAAGCCCGCACGCATGCGCCCGGGCGGCAGCACGTTCACATGTTTTAAATGCTCATATTGTTCTTTGGTGATTGTATCGCCTACCGTCGGGTGGTCTGCCCTCACCACGCAAGCCAGGCTATCTTCCATTAAGTGCTGCACGATTAAATTATCAGGCGGGTCGATGATGCGCCCCAACACCAGTGCCGTGGTACCGGAAATGACGCCCGTTTCAGCCAGGTCATTGCCGTAAGGGATAATGCGCAATTTGATTCCCGGCGCCTGTTCCCGTAGTTTTGCAACGATAGCGGGCACCAGGACATATTCGACATAACTGTTAGGCGCGACGGTGAATAGCAGGTTGGCGCTGGCCGGGTCGAATGCCTGTTGCTCCAGTACCAGTTCATCCAATTGCCCAATCGCCAGCATGATGCCCGGTGCCAATGCTTCGGCTTTCTGGGTCGGTTGCATGCCATAGCGTTCCCGGATGAACAGCGGGTCCTGGAGGATATCCCGAAGGCGGCTTAATGCATTTGATAATGCGGGTTGCGTAATCCCCAGTCGATCAGCTGCGCGCGTGGCGCTGCGTTCTTCCATTAAAGCGATGAATACACGTAAAAGATTCAGGTCGTAACGCATGTCAGTTATTCCATTTATGAATAACTAAAATATACATAATAAATTTCATAAATGGAATGAAAGAGATCATTATTCTTTCATGTGATTGCTTAGGTAAAAAAGAAAGCCATTACAACTCAACTTAGCTGGCATTTGAATGCCTTATTATTCTCATCCATCAAGGAGCACTTAAATGAATATATTAATTGTACTGACCTCGCATGACACCCTTGGCGACACAGGCCGTAAAACCGGATTTTGGCTGGAAGAGCTGGCCGCACCCTATTATGTTTTCAAAGCGGCAGGTGCCAGGTTGACACTCGCTTCACCAAAAGGCGGGCAGCCGCCACTGGACCCGAAAAGCAATGAGCCGGATTTCCAGACCGACGACACCAGAAGATTTGAGCAAGATGCCGAGGCCAAAGCAGCGCTGGCTAACACCGTACCCTTACATTCCGTTTCACATCAGGCGTTTGATGCGGTGTTTTATCCCGGTGGACATGGCCCATTATGGGACCTGGCTGAAGATACACATTCCATCAGCTTGATTGAGACTACCCTGAATGCCGGTAAACCGGTTGCACTGGTATGCCATGCGCCAGGCGTGTTGCGCCATACCAAAAAAACCGACGGTAGCCCGCTAGTTGCAGGCAAAAAAGTGACTGGCTTTACCAATTCTGAAGAAGAGGCGGTAGGCCTGACCAATGTCGTCCCTTTCCTGGTGGAAGATGAGTTAAAAAAACTGGGTGGTGATTACGCCAAAGGCGATGACTGGCAATCATATGTGTTGCAAGATGGCTTGCTGATCACCGGACAGAATCCGGCTTCATCTGCACAGGCGGCCACTACATTGATTCAATATTTGCAGGCTAAAAGTACATCATGAGCGCCTATGTAGTCATGATCCGCGAACAAACGCTGGATCAGGTCGAAATGGATACTTATGCCAGCCAGGCCCCTCTCGCCAGGGAGGGGCATCCGGTGACGCCGCTGGTCAGGTATGGCGCATTGAGTATCCTGGAAGGCCCTGCGTTTGAAGGATGCTTGATTCATCGCTTTCCCACAGTCGAGGCCGCTGAGGCCTGGTATCACAGCCCGCAATACCAGCAGATAGTCAAACACAGGCATAAAGGGGCGCAGTATCGGGTATTCATTGTCGAAGGGGTTGACGGCTAGGGTCTTACTTTGTGAGTATGTGGCCCTTACTGAAATGAGCATTCAGATCCTGACTTGTATATAAAGAAAAAATAAATGAGCAATAGCAAAACCTATTTAATGGCCACCATGGCTGCAATTTTCTGGGGAGCAAATTTCAATCTGGCACGTCCGGTGCTGGCTGAAATGAGCCCTTATGTTGCGGGTGCCAGCCGCTATGTTCTGGCGGCCGCGGTCATGGTATTGATTGCGCAGATGAGAAAAGAAGCCACGCCTTTAAGGCACTGGCAGGCGTATCTTACATTGGGTGTGGTGGGCGTTTTTGGTTTTAACCTGTTTTTCTTTCTGGGTATGGAGACTTCCTCAGCGATCAACGGCGCCCTGATCATGGGGTTGAATCCCTTATTGACCGCTATCCTTGGCTATTTGATTCTTGGCGATAAGCCGAGCAATCGCCAACTGGTCGCATTCCCGGTGGGGATAGCAGGGGTTGCAATAGTGGTGCTGGGCGCAGGCGCACAATTGAAGATTTCTGTAGGGGATATCTATCTTTTAATCGCCACCCTGAACTGGGCGCTCTACAATGTATTGGTGAAAAAGATGATGCCAAAGAACGTGAGTGGCATCGCGAATACCGCAGGCATTATGACCGTTGGTGCAATTGCATTGAGCATTGCCGCCTGCCTGCATGGGGATAGTGTTTCCTTGCCTGGCATCCATGCCGGTGCGGCTCTCCTGATGATGTCTTTGGGCGGCGGGGTGTTGGCTTATCTATTCTGGAACGCGAGCATCTCTCATCTCGGACCATCCAAGGCGGCGATTTTTATGAACCTTGTACCAGTGACCACCATGATCATTGCCGCTTTTGAGCATATGCCACCTACGCCTGCCCAGTTGTTTGGGGCGTTTCTGATTATTAGTGCGGTGACTTTTAGCTCTGTTTCATTATCGAAACCGGGCTGACAAAGGCGGGTGAATGAAACCGGATTAACGGCCCGTAGCTAATTAATCTACTTCTAGTAAGTCGTCCCAGCTGGTGGTGTAACGCGGACTCATCATTTCCTGTTTCATTCGCCACGGTTGCTTGATATCCAGGCCCCTGTGTTTTTGCACTCCCTCGCTGGCAAGTTTGATAGTGGCACGGCCCATTTTTTGATTGATGGTATCTATGGTCTGCATCAGCCGCACAGACTTTTCATGGACGCTGGAAGTATCAAACATGTCCTGTTGCTGCGTATGCGTTGTCGCCAGTTCGCGCAATGAAACGCCAGCTTTCATATAATCAAACCCGGGCCGGTAAATCTGCCGTAGCGCCTTGAATGCAGCCTCCACCAAGCGTAAAGTGCTGTTGGTTGGCGTGTGCAGCGGTAGGTTGAACCCATTTTCATATTGCTGCTCGATGTCGCGGAATGGGCTGGTGCGGATATACACATACACACATCCGGCAAACATCTGTCGCTGGCGTAATTTCTCGCCTGCGCGCGTGGTGAGCAGGGTGACCGCTTCTTCCAGAGTTTGCAGGTCACGCACCGTCTGGCCAAAACTGCGCGTGCTGAGGATTTGCTGGTGTGGCCCGCGAATCTGATCCAGTTCCAGGCAAGTCGTGCCATTCAGTTCTCGCACGGTTTTTTCCAGCACCACACTAAATTTTTTGCGCATGGTGGCAGCCTCGCTACGTTTCAGGTCGTAAGCGGTGTAAATTTCAAGGTCATTCATTTTTTTAGATAATCCACGGCCTATTCCCCAAACCTTGCCTACCGGAATGTCGCGCAAATTGGCATCTATATCAGCTTCAGCCATCACATTAAAATTACACACACCATTTAAAGTGAACTGTTGTTTGGCGCAGTGATTAGCCATTTTTGCCAGGGTCTTGCTGCTGCCTATACCTACGCATACCGGAAGATCAGTCCCCTGCAGAACGGTTTGCCGCAGTTTTTGCGCATATTCAGTGAGGTCAACATGCGTGAATCCGCTTAAATCCAGAAACGATTCGTCAATCGAGTAGATTTCCTGGGACGGACTGAATTGCCGCAAAATTGACATTACGCGGTTGCTCATGTCAGCGTAAAGGGCATAGTTTGATGAAAGAACAAACACATTTTCCTGCTCGATAAATTTGCGGATCTTGAACCACGGTGCACCCATCGCAATGCCCAACGCTTTGGCCTCACTGCTGCGGGAAATGACACAACCGTCGTTATTACTCAAAATAACGACTGGCCGGTTGCGTAATTTGAGGTTGAATACGCGCTCACAACTCACGTAAAAGTTATTCACGTCCACGAGGGCGATGGCTCGCGTTGCGGGCTGTTCTGGGCTGGAAGTATTTATTTGCATGAGGGGTGTTTCATGAAATTCTTTAAAGGTTGTTCATGATCTGCAATAGCATATTTTTTAAACCCCGGGCCGATAATACATTCACACCAGCCAGACATGGGGTCGGGTCGGTGAATCAAATAAGGAGATCAACATGTGGACTAAACCAGCTGCTACTGAAATGCGTTTTGGCTTTGAAGTCACTATGTACGTAATGAACAAATAAGTTTGTTTATACGTTCAAGAAACCCGGTGATCTGTTTCGGATACCGGGTTTTTTATTAGCCATACGACTACCTGAAGCGCCGGAACGAGCCAATCACTACTCCCCAGATTTGAAACTGCATAGGCTCCTGGATAATAATCGGAGCATACTTCCCGGAGGCATTGGCCGGTAACAGTTTCGGGCTGCCATCTTTTTGCGCTGCCAGGGTTTTAATGGTAAATCCGCCATCCACCATCGCCAGTACAATATCGCCAACCACTGCTACCTTTCCTTTATCAATCACGGCTTTGTCGCCCGGCATCAAGCCCACTTCAATCATGGATTCGCCCTGGATGGTTACAAAAAAAGTGGTATCCGCCTGGTCAATCAGGTATTCGTTTGGGTCCAGCCGTTTTTCCACATGATCATCTGCCGGAGAAGGGAAGCCGGCCGGGACTTTGGATTGAAATAGCGGTAAGCTGAGAGCCTGCAAATCCTCCGCTGGCTGATCAAATACTTCTACGGCATCCAGGTTTGCTTTCAGCTGGCGAAGGCGTTGCTTTGCAGCATAAGCTTCCATCAGGTTACTCACCACCGGTTTCTGGCTGGCAGGAATGCGGATAACTATGGTTTCTTCCAGGCGCGTGGTGGATCCGGGCTTGCGTCCGGCACCCGGTCTTTTACCTCCTCTTGATTTTTGGCTTTCGTTGCTCATTGATTGATTGTAACAAATAATCAATCTTCACTAAGCCATATTTTTGAGGTTTACTCAAACTTAATTCTTTTAATCTTAAATCTTGCTCACATCAGCATCCCACCATTTTCATGGCTATGCATGAATAGAGTTGAGGCTAGCAGTTATACTGTCTCACTTTGTTGTTGCTGGTGATTTACATGGAGTGGATACAACTTTTTATTGAGCAATACGCATTGCTTTGCCTGATCGGCGTAGTCGTTGGCATCTTGTCCGGTTTGCTCGGCATCGGTGGCGGGATTGTGCTGGTACCTATGTTGCACGCCATTCTTGTCGCAAAAGGATTTTCAGCGGATGCCGCTTTTCATATGGCGCTGGCAACCTCGATGGCGTGTATTGTGTTTACCTCGCTTTCCAGTATTACTGCCCATCATAAAAACCAGAATATCGTTTGGCCATATGTGTGGTCTATGGTGCCTATGGCTTTTATAGGCTCTTTGCTGGCAACTTTGGTGGCGATTCATCTGGATGCGTTTTACCTGACATTATTTTTTGCCGCATTTACTTTTTTCGCCGCCATTCAGCTATTTCTGGACCGCAAACCAACGCAGCACAAAGTGCCCGGTAAGCTTGAAATCAGCCTGGTGTCATTATTGATAGGCATCATCTCTGCTTTGGTGTCTATTGGTGGCGGCACGCTGACAGTACCTTATCTCACCATGCGTAATGTGTCGGTAAAGCAGGCCATCGGTACTTCAGCCGTACTAGGTTTCCCCATCGCACTGGCAAGTACTGTCAGTTATTTGCAGGATGCCATGCGTCAATCCGAACATGCGCCGGATACTTTCGGGTTACTCTACCTGCCCGCAATCATGCTGATTGCGCCATTCAGCGTGCTATTTGCCCCGGCGGGCGTGGCGTTGACCAAACGATTGCCGGTTAAGGTGTTAAAGAGGATTTTTGCTGTCTTCCTGATGGGGGTAAGTGTGAACTTGCTCTGGTCGCAGCTGGCATAAGTTTATTTTCGACAGGCAACAAAAAACCCGCTAAACAGCGGGTTTTTTGTTCAGCCTAAACTTGTAGTGATACAAGCGCTGATTATTTGTTCATTACGTACATAGTTACTTCAAAGCCAAAACGCATTTCAGTAGCAGCGGGTTTAGTCCACATGATAATCTCCTTTGGTTGTTGATGTAAGTGCATCAATGCTGATGTACTTGTATGACTACCACTATACTTGCTTGTTTCAAATTGACCCTGAAGGGATCACGTAAAAGCGGCTCATGATTTTACGTAGTTGGGGCACAGGATTTTTGTTGTTGCCGTACGCTAGCAGCGTAGAATATGGGACACAAATCATCGAAAAATGAGGGTGTGACATGATGCAGCGCTTGCCTCGCTGGGTAGAGTGGGGCGGATTTCTACTGGCCACGAATGCTGGCTTTGTGAATGCAGTCGGTGTGTTGGGCTTCCGCCACCAGGCGGTTTCGCACCTGACCGGAATTTCTACTTTTTTCTCAATTGAAATTATGCGGGGTGACAGCTTGCAAGTGATGCATTTGTTGTGCGTCATGATTTTCTTTGTGCTGGGCGCGATTATTAGCGGCGTGGTGATAGGCCACGAGGCACTCAGGCTTGGCAGGCAATATCATCTTGCATTGTGGATAGAAGCCGGATTGCTGACATTATCCGTGTTATTGCTGAATCACGGCTGGCTTAGCGGGCAGTGGCTGGCTTCTGCCGCCTGTGGGTTACAGAATGCGATGACCAGTACCTTTAGCGGGGCAGTCGTGCGTACGACGCATGTGTCAGGCTTGTTTACTGATATCGGCATTGCCCTGGGCCTGCGCATACGGGGGCAAGCCGTCGATAAAAGGCGGCTTACATTATATTTAATACTGATTGGTGGTTTTGTTACTGGCGGTGTGCTGGGTGCCTGCAGTTTTATGCGTTGGCAATTCAATGCCCTATGGTGGCCTGTGTGCCATATTATCGGCTTGTCAGTGCTGTATTTCAGTCTCCGGCATCGCGCTTGATAAACGCTGGTATTGACCATCCACATAAAACTGTCACTAATTTGTAATACAATCAAGCTTAGAATTTTTAACATTTCAAGAAGCTAAGGCTATGTCGATTCAAACTGTTGCAACCCAACCATTCACTGACCAAAAGCCCGGTACCTCGGGATTACGCAAAAAAGTACGTGTATTCCAGCAGCCGCATTACCTGCAAAATTTCGTACAGAGTATTTTTGACACCCTGGAAATCCCGGCCGGTGCGACGCTGACAGTCGGCGGTGATGGGCGTTTTTATAACAAAGAGGCGATCCAGATCATCATCAACATGGCAGCAGCCAACGGCTTTGCCAAAGTACTGGTTGGTCAAAACGGCATCCTGTCTACGCCGGCTGCTTCCAATATCATCCGCAAATACCAAACCTTTGGCGGCATTATTTTATCGGCCAGCCACAATCCCGGCGGCCCTGATGATGACTTTGGGATCAAGTACAACACCAGCAATGGTGGCCCGGCACCAGAAAAAATCACGGATACGATTTTTTTGAATAGCACGCAAATCCAGGCGTATAAAATAGTCGATGACCTGCCTGAGATAGATTTGTCTTCCGTAGGTATGACCACGCTGGATGGTTTTACCGTAGAAGTCATAGACGCGGTGGCTGATTACGCAGATTTGATGGAGAGCATGTTTGACTTTGCGGCGATCAAGCGCTGGCTGGCAGATGGGCATCGCCTGAAATTTGACGCCATGCACGCAGTGACCGGCCCCTATGCCAAAGAAGTATTCGTAAACCGGCTCGGCGCGCCAGCCACCAGTTTGATGAACTGCGAAGTTTCGGAAAACTTTGGGGGCGGCCACCCTGACCCTAACCTGACTTATGCAGAAGAGCTTGTGGCCATCGCTTACGGCGAGCAAGCACCCGATTTTTCTGCTGCTTCTGACGGTGATGGCGACCGCAATATGATTCTGGGTAACCGTTTCTTTGTCACGCCCTCTGACAGCCTGGCCTTGATTGCTGCTAATGCCAAATTAATTCCAGCCTACGTCAACGGCTTGTCTGGTGTGGCGCGCTCCATGCCTACCAGCGGCGCGGTTGACCGAGTGGCGGCCAAGCTCGGCATTGATTGCTATGAAACCCCCACTGGCTGGAAGTTTTTCGGCAACCTGATGGATGCGGGCAAAGTGACCTTATGCGGTGAAGAAAGCTTTGGTACCGGCAGCGACCATGTGCGCGAAAAAGACGGTTTGTGGGCAGTGTTGTGCTGGCTCAATCTGCTGGCGGCGACTGGCGAAAGCGTAGAGTCGCTGGTACGCAAACACTGGCAGCAATATGGGCGTAACGTGTATTCCCGCCATGATTATGAAGCCGTGCCGACCGCCCCTGCGCAAGCCGTGATGAGCCATGTCAAACAGCAGTTTGAAACTTTGCCGGGCCAGGTGTTTGGCAGTTATACCGTTCACACGGTGGATGACTTCAGCTATACCGATCCTATCGATAGTTCTATCAGCACCGGGCAAGGCTTGCGTATCCTGTTTACTTGCGGCTCGCGTGTTGTGATTCGTCTCTCTGGCACCGGGACTGAAGGCGCAACCATTCGGGTTTACCTCGAGGCATACACTCAAGACGCTGCTCAGCAACAACTGGATGCCCAGGATGCTTTGGCGGAGCTGATTTCAGTCTCCAACCAGATTTCGAACTTGCCATTATTAACCGGCAGGCAACAACCCACTGTGATTACTTAAAGCAATGGCTGCGCACACGATCAGGGTGAGTAAAAATGATTAAAAAAAGCATTTTTTGGCCGGTGTTATTGTCTTTTGCATTGGTCGCTTGCGGCATCAATCCCGTGACCAAGCAGCGTGAGTTCCAGTTCGTCTCGCAAGACAAGGAAATCCAGATCGGCCAGCAAAATTACAGTCCTGCCCGCCAGTCACAAGGCGGCGATTATGTCCTGGATACTGAATTGACCCGTTATGTGCAGCAAGTAGGGCAGAAGCTGGCAGCAGTGTCGGACCGTCCGGATTTACCTTATGAGTTTGTGGTATTGAATGACTCTGTCCCAAATGCCTGGGCCATGCCCGGCGGCAAGATTGCATTCAACCGCGGCCTGCTTTACGAGTTGCACAGTGAGGCCGAGCTGGCTGCCGTGCTGGGACACGAGATTGTGCATGCAGCCGCCCGCCATGGTGCCCAGGGCATGGAACGCGGCATGTTTATGCAGGGGGCAATGCTGGCGGTAGGCCTGGCTACCCGCGATTCCAATTATGCCAACCTGGTGGTGGGTGGTGCGCAATTGGGCGGCCAGCTGATTACCAGCAAGTATGGTCGTGACGCCGAATCAGAAGCTGATACCTATGGCATGAAGTATATGAAACTGGCTGGGTATGATCCGGCTGCGGCCGTCACTTTGCAGGAAACTTTTGTCCGGCTGAGTGAAGGCAAGCGGCAGGACTTTATCAGTGGCCTGTTTGCCAGCCATCCGCCATCGCAAGCGCGGGTCGATGAAAACAAAAAAACACTGGCTGAGCTTGGCCCGGGCGGCGAAATGGGCAAAGAAGTCTATGCCGAGAAAGTCACCAAGTTGATGGCGACGCGTGAAGCGTATAAAGCTTACGACGAAGGCAAAGCAGCTTTACAAAAAGGCGATGCCGATAAGGCGAAATCTTTAGCCAAAAAAGCCATTAGCATAGAGCCCAAGGAAGCCCGCTTTCAGGAGTTGTTGGGCGATATAGCGCTGACGCAAAAGAACACTACCGAAGCCCTGGCTTTGTATGACAAAGCTATCAAGATGCAACCTGACTATTTCAAACCGTATGTACAAAGTGGCATTGCCCTGTTCAACGCAGGTAAAAAGGAACAGGCAGAACCTTTCCTGAAGAAAGCCAATGCCTTGCTGCCAACTGCACCCGGCTATGCCCTGCTGGGGCAAATTGCAGAAGGCCGTGGCGAATCAGCGCTGGCATTGCAACACTATCAATTGGCTGCCAGCTCAGATTCAGACATCGGCAAGGATTCAGCCGCTCGCGCCATGCGCCTTGACTTGCCACGTAATCCGGGACGCTACCTGCCTTCCGGCCCGATTGCCGATAATACCGGCCTGGTATATGCCGCCGTGCAAAACAATAGCAATGTCACCGTAGGTCGCGTCCAGGTCAGGATGCTGCAATACGATAACCGTGGCCGCCTGGTCAATCAGACGCGGTCTATGCTGATCACCGGCGGTATTCCTCCTGGCAAGCGTGGCTCGGTAGAAACAGGGATACGTATCCAGGATCAGGCCTCGTTACAGTTTTTCCGTGTGGTGGTTGAAGGGGCCGAGTTGGCGCGGTAGTGCCTGCTGAGTGGGAAGATTCATGGCGACACAAGATACCTGCTGTTCAGTTGCTCCGTATTTCCAGATCCATCCGGGTAAGGCAGAAGCTTTTCGCGCAATTGCTGAAAAATATGTGCAGTGGTCGGCCCGCGAGCCTGGCTGTTTATATTACGGATTCAGTTTTGATGGCGACTTTGCGCACTGTCGCGAAGGATTCCAGGATGCCAATGCCTTGTTGGCGCATCTGGATAACCTGCGACCTATTCTGCACGAGATGGGTGAAGTGTCCAGCCTGGTGAAAATAGAAATACACGGCGCGGAACAGGAGCTGGCGAAATTGCGTGCGCCTCTGGCAAATATGAATCCGCAATATTTTGTGCTGGAGTTTGGTTTCAGGCGAGGTTAGTGTTTTGCCTGAGTTTCTGTCGAAAGCGTTGTGCTATCTTCACCATCACGGATAGTCATGACACCGCGATAGAGTCTGACATCCATGCGCCCCAGAAAGCTCATTCCCAATAATGCGTCACCTTCCAGCCCGGGCGTAATCGTCGCTGCGACATCGTTTGCCACGATGCCTCCTAACTGCACGGTTTTCAGTCTCACCAGGTAAGAAACTGCATTGCCATTGGCGGTATGGGTATTGATGGCGTCGGTGCTAGCCAACCCCAGCCGGTCTGCCACATGCTGCGAGATGGCTACACCGGTGGCACCGGTATCTACCAGCACACGTACACGCTCACCATTGATCAGCGCTTCAGCACTGTAATGCCCATCTGGCCCGCGTTTAAGTGTCGCTACATTGAGTTTGCCGACTTGCTCCAGCGTATTTGGATGCTGCACGCGGTCTACCAGTAACCAGACAAGTGCGGCCAAACCCAGCCAAAGTACTACATATAGCAGACTCTGGCCGCGGGAATGTAATCGTTGAGAAAGGCGAGGGTAATTGGGCATGTTTTTTCAATGGTGACTTAAAAAGGAATTTTCAAGTCAGGGCGGGCATTCAGTAACAACTCGCGGAAGATATTTTTGATGCGCGCCAGTGCCTTTTGATTGTCTGCTTCAAAACGAAGCACTAACACAGGTGTTGTGTTCGAGGCACGGATCAAGCCAAAGCCATCTGCATACTCTACCCGCAAGCCATCGATATCAATCACTTCAACAGCTGCCGGAAACGCTGCGGTTTCTTGCAGCTGTGCAATCAAGGCATGCGGCTCGCCTTCAGCCATCACTATCTGTAATTCTGGGGTGTTGACACTATCCGGCAAGGCTTCCAGCACTGCGCTGGCATCACTCACCCGACTGACAATTTCAAGTAAACGTGCGGCACTATAAAGACCATCGTCAAAGCCGAACCAGCGTTGCTTGCCTTGTTTTTGATCATTGAAGAACAGGTGGCCGGATAACTCGCCACCAATCGCGGCACTGGTCTCACGAATCTTCGCTTTCATCAAAGAATGACCTGTTTTCCAGATCACCGGTTTGCCACCATGTTTGCGCGTCCACTGGCTCAAATAGCGGGTGGATTTCACATCAAACACAACGCTGCTACCGGGTTGATGTGCTAATACATCTTCAATAAACAGCATCAGCTGACGGTCGCTACGGATGATCTGTCCCGATTTAGTCACCACGCCTAACCTGTCACCATCGCCATCAAACGCCAGTCCAAGTTCGGCATCGCCTGTTTGCAATCTCGCAATCACATCCTGCAGGTTTTTGGCTTCTACCGGGTCTGGATGATGATTGGGGAAATTGCCATCTACCTCACAAAACAAAGGGTCAACCATGCATCCCAGTGCTTCAAACAAAGCTTGCGCATAAGCACCCGCTACGCCATTGCCGCAATCAACTACCACACGCATGGTGCGCGCCAGTTGAATGTCTTCAACAATCGTTTGCTGATAGGCTGGGTAAATATCGTAAGTGGAGGTTTTACCAGGGTGACTACTTAAATAAAACTGCTGCTGGTCTATCTGCTGCCGTAGCGCCTGGATGGCTTCACTGCTCAATGTCTCACCGGCAAGTACCATTTTCAAGCCGTTATACTGCGGCGGGTTATGGCTGCCAGTGATCATCACGCCGCTGGTGCTTCGCGGCAAATAGTGGGTGGCGAAATAAAGCATAGGCGTTGTGACCAGGCCAAGGGAAATAACGTCAACGCCTGTTTGTAATATGCCTTCGGCTAAGGCCCTTGCGAGTGCCGGGCTGGATAACCGACCATCATAACCCACGCAGATGGATTGCTCGCCAAGTGCCTGCACTTGTGTGCCTAGCGCCAGGCCTATCAGCCGGACAATCTCTGCTGTCAGCGTTTCATCAACAATGCCGCGTATATCGTAGGCTTTAAAAATCGAACCGGGCAATGCAGTTGAGGTCATCTACTCTGCTTCTTCTATCCAGGCCAGTTGTATGCCTTCGAGCACTTTTTCGCCGCAACGAGAAATATCATCATCAAAGCCATCCAGCGCCATTACCCACTGCATTAAATCGGTAAAACGTATGGTTTTAGGATCAATATCGGGATACTTGTCATACAGTTCTTCGGCGATGCGCTGGCTATCGGTCCATTTCATTTTAATCACTTCCTGTTTACTGGATTACACATCATTTGATTATAACTGAGTAGTCAGGATTTAGAACTTCGGGCTTTCCTGCGTTACCCTGGTAAAGAGTGCCTTTGACAGAATTATCCTACAGTCTTGTCAGACTTGTAGGACTGGTCATGCCAGTTGAGCGTGGCAACATACCAAGATGAATAATGAAGTGAATAACAAGGCCGTGATCGGCAATTCTCCAACACACACTACAGGCATGCGGACACTGCGCTGGACTGGTGGATTTTTATTGGTGCTGGTCGTGATCATTGTGTGCTGCGAACTTGCCGGCTGGCCTTTTCTACGCCAGCCGATGCAAGACTTTACCAGCAAGACATTGCACAGAGATGTATTAATTGAGCGGCCATTTCATCTGCAATTGCTTGGCGGCATCCGCCTGCAAGTAGGCCACTTGCAGATTTCAGCGCCGCCAGAATTTAAGGTCCCTTATTTAGTGGATGCGCGTGGCTTGGACCTCAAGCTGCGTTACCGTGATTTGTTCCAGCTCGAAGAAGGCCAGGCCTATCGCATTAAAGCTATTCGTGCAGAACAGCTTGATGCCTACATGAAGCGCGATAGCAAGAAAAAAGCCACCTGGGATTTTGAACTGGATGATTCCGGTCCGGCACGCCCTTTCCCGTTTATTGAAGAACTCTCTGTCAACAAGGGGCAGGCCCGTGTCGATGACGCAGTGACCAAAGCTTACCTCGCTACCAGTTTTTACACAGAAGAAGGTGCACATCATAAAACGCCGGAATCCAGTCTAAAGGTTAAAGGCGAGTTTGGTAAACGCCCGCTAGAAGGCGAACTGGTTACCCAGGGCTTCCTCCCGGTGGCTACGCAAGGTAAAGATTCTGCACCTATCAATTCCAAAGGCTGGCTGAAATATGGTGCGGTCAATCTTAAGTTTGATGGGGCTGTCTATGATTTATTCGGTACCCAGCGCGTGAAAGGTAAATTGGATGTCAACGGACCTTCATTAGCAGATGTGGGTGATTTGCTAGACCTGGCTTTCCCTCGCACGCCGCCATTTAAGGTAGCCGCGAAAGTTGAAAAAAATACAGATCAATGGAAGGTCAATGTATCGGATGCGCAAATAGGACGTAGCCGCCTGGCCGGACAGTTTGTCTACGATTATGGTGATTTAAAGCCTATGCTGACCGGCGACGTGAAAGGTCCGTTGCTTGTATTGGCCGACCTGGCGCCAGCCTTTGGTGCGCCAGCCACTAGCACTACTAGCAACAAGAAACCAGCCAAAATATTCCCCGATGAGTCGCTTGATTTTGCAACTTATGACAGGATGAATGCCAATATCAACATTCATTTTGATGCAGTTGATTTGGGTAGTATTTTTAAAGAACGTATTTCGCCACTGGATTTTCAATTAACCTTGCAGGATCGTAAACTGACGGTTGCGAAATTGAATGCCGGAACCGCTCAGGGCAGCCTCTCGGGCGCATTGTTGATTGATGCGCCAGAAGCCAAAAACAAAGATGAATCTGTCAATCCACCAGCACCGAAGTGGGATATTCAACTCGCGCTGAAAAATATTCAGTTAGAAAAGTGGTTAAAGGTGAAGCCGGAAGATCAAGCACCTAAAGACAAATCAAAAGATAAAAAGGATGTAGACAAAGACGCGCCTGCTTACATCACCGGCGAGTTAAATGCCAAGGCCAAGCTAAAAGGTGAGGGCAAATCAACAGCCGCCTTATTGAAATCCTTGGATGGGCAATTGGCATTGATGGTGCGTGATGGCGAAATCTCGCACTTGGTCGTTGAAGCCGCAGGCCTGGATATTGCGCAAAGTGTAGGCTTGTTATTAGGAGGGGACCACTCTCTCCCCATGCAGTGTGCGGCAATGGGCTTGAACGCCAAACAGGGCGTGTTAACGCCTGAAGCTGCCTTGATCGACACGCCAGTCACCACAGTCTACATTCATGGCAATATGGATTTGGGGGAAGAACAATTTAACCTTAAATTGCAGGCTAATCCGAAAAACTTTTCGCCATTCACTGTGCGCTCGCCGATTTTAGTAACTGGTCCATTTGTGAATCCAACCGTATCAATCAGCCCTGGCCCTATCGCAGCGCGGGTCGCTGGTAGCGTCTTGCTGGCCATCGTGACACCGTTTGCCGCGATTCTGCCCTTCCTGGACCCTGGTAGTAGTGATCAACCTGCCAATGAAGGATGCCTGCAAACATTGCAAGAGCTGAAGTCAAAAGGTAAGCGCTAGCTTATTAGCAAACTTTCATAACTGGGGCAAAAAAAGAGCCCAACCGAAGTTGGGCTAGGGAGCGATTTTGGAGATACGCTTACGAATTCTATTTAGCATAACTTGTGCCAGTTTTATAAATTCCATTTAAATCAAATGGATAGCTTAAATTAAAATTAATTATATTGTTGCCAATTAAATAATTGCTTTGTTATGCGCACTTTTTTGGTGCGTTAAGAACAAAGCTGGCGCACATCAGCGGAATATTCAGGCAAAGATTAATTTAATTTGCTGACTAAGGTGTTTGCAAAGCCTGAGTAATTTAGTCGGAAAAATACACCTTAAAAACAAGCCAAGTCGCATCACATAGTCGCATATGTTAAAATCCGGCTTTATTTTTATGAATACGGAAACTTGATCGTCATGTTTAGCTTTTCAAGAAACTTAAATGTTGCCGACCCGGCGTTAGCGCAAATGATTTCGTCTGAAGTCGAACGCCAGCATCAGCATATTGAATTGATCGCTTCAGAAAACTACACCAGCCCGGCAGTGATGGAAGCGCAAGGTTCACAGCTGACCAACAAATATGCCGAGGGTTATCCTGGCAAACGTTTTTACGGTGGCTGTGAGTTTGTTGATCAGGTTGAGCAACTGGCGATTGATCGCTTGAAAGCGCTGTATGGCGCCGAGTATGCCAACGTGCAGCCGCATTCAGGTTCACAGGCCAACCAGGCGGTGTATTTCTCTATCCTGAAACCGGGCGATACGGTCATGGGGATGAATCTTGGTCACGGTGGTCACCTGACACACGGTTCTCCGGCTAACTTGTCCGGTAAATTATTCAATATCGTGCCATATGGCTTGAACGATAAGGAAGAAATCGATTATGACGAGATGGAACGTATTGCCATCGAGTGCAAGCCAAAGTTGCTGATCGGTGGTGCATCCGCTTACGCCCTGCGTTTTGACTGGGCACGTATGGCTGAAATCGCCAAAAAAGTCGGTGCCTATTTCATGGTGGATATGGCGCACTATTCAGGCCTGATCGCTGCCGGCGTGTATCCTAATCCGGTGCCGCATGCTGACTTCGTGACTTCTACTACCCACAAAACCTTGCGTGGTCCTCGCGGCGGTATCATTTTGGCTAAAGCTGAATTTGAGAAATCCATCAATTCCAATGTGTTTCCAAGCTTGCAAGGTGGCCCGTTGATGCATGTGATTGCTGGTAAAGCGACTGCTTTCCTGGAAGCTGCACAACCTGAGTTCAAGGTTTACCAGGAGCAGGTATTGAAAAATGCCAGCGCAATGGCTAAAACATTGGCTGAGCGTGGCCTGCGCATTATTTCCGGCCGCACTGAGTCGCATGTGTTCCTGGTCGATTTGCGCCCTAAAAACCTGACTGGTAAAGCCGCGGATGCTTACCTTGGCCAGGCGCATATCACTGTCAATAAAAATGCAATTCCTAACGATCCGGAAAGCCCATTCGTCACTTCCGGTATCCGTATCGGTTCACCAGCGATTACGACACGTGGCTTTAAAGAGGCCGAAGCTGTGCAAGTCGCTAATTTAATTGCGGACGTGCTGGATAATCCTGAAAGTGCGGAAGTGATTGAAGCGACCAAGGCAAAAGTACATGCCTTGACGGATGCATTTCCTGTTTACGGTAAATAAGCAGAACTTTGACGACGTTGACCTGATATGAAGTGTCCGTTTTGCGGTGCTGATGATACACAGGTAGTGGATTCCCGCCTCAATGAGGAGGGGAATTCCATACGCCGTCGTCGCCGTTGCCAGGTGTGTGACAAACGCTTTACCACCTATGAAACGGCGGAATTGCATCTGCCGCAAGTGGTTAAAGAGAATGGCACGCGTGAAGAGTTCAAACGGGAAAAACTGCGGGTTTCTTTCACTCGTGCTTTACACAAACGCCCGGTGCCAACCGAGTATGTGGACAAGGCGCTGGATAGAATTGTCCAGAAAATATTAGGCCTGGGCGCGCGTGAGGTGCCTGCGCGATTGCTTGGTGAAACCGTCATGCAAGAGTTGAAACAAATGGATCAGGTGGCGTATATCCGCTTTGCTTCAGTCTATAGAAGTTTTTCGGATGTGGATGATTTCCATAATGCCATCCGTGACCTGGACAATTAACCGGTAACAACACTACCCGAAAGGTAAGCGCATGAAACTGATCAGGATATCTGCGATTGTGCTGGCGGTATTTACGGTCATACTCACCATTGTATTTTTCACCTGGTGGGCATTTAAAGACCAGGCCGTGTTTGGCAGTGAAAAATTTGACCAGATGCGCTGGATAGAGTTATCCAATACCGTACAAAAGGATTGTCGGCGCGGTGATATGGCATACGATTTGAAAAGCCACATTCTTATCCGTGGCGCCAAAAAAGAAGCGGTAATGGCTTTGCTGGGCCGTCCCAGCCTGGAAGATGCCAACGCGCTGGAGTATGACCTCGGTAAATGTATGCATGTGTATCACGCATTACGGATTTATTTTGACCAGGATGGCCGGCTGACGCATAGCCAGATTTCCTCACACTAATCATAAGCGCTTGAATAACGCATTATTGTATTGCGCTTTACTGGCTGTATCACGACTTGACTCAAGACAAAAACCCGCAGGCGCGGGTTTTTTTGTATCATTTGGTTATGCAATGGACAACACAAGATTTTGAATGGATGACGCAGGCGCTCAGGTTGGCCGAGCGTGGCTTGTATACAACTTCACCGAATCCACGCGTAGGCTGCGTGATTGTGAAAAATGGACAGCTGATTGGTGAAGGCTTTCATCTCAAGGCGGGAGAGCCTCATGCCGAAGTACATGCTTTGCGGCAGGCTGGTAACCATACTAAAGGCGCCACTGCGTATGTCACATTAGAACCATGTAGCCACTATGGCCGTACGCCACCATGCGCTCACGCACTGGTTGAAGCCGGTGTCAGCCGGGTAGTGATTGCGATGCAAGACCCTAACCCGCTTGTGGCAGGCAAAGGCATTGCGTATTTGCAATCGCATGGCATAGAGGTCACCTCCGGCTTGCTGCAAACGCAGGCGCAAGCGCTTAACCCTGGTTTTATACTGCGCATGACGCAACAACGTCCTTATGTGCGTTTAAAAGTAGCCGCCAGCCTGGATGGTAAAACGGCTTTAGCGAATGGTGCCAGTCAATGGATTACTTCCGCTGCTTCACGTAAAGATGTACATCACTGGCGTGCGCGCAGCTGCGCCATGCTGACTGGCATAGGTACAGTATTGCATGATGACCCTTCGCTAACGGTGCGCGAAGTAGATACGCCCCGGCAACCTTTACGCGTGATTGTCGATAGCCAATTACGTATCCCGTTAAATGCCAGGGTCTTGCATGGTGGCCATGCCGTCATCGCTTACGCACAAGCTCCGCAAGATAAGCTGGCACTATTGCAGGCACAGGGTGTCCAAACGATTGCTTTGCCCGATGCTGCCGGGCAAATAGACACCAATGCTTTACTCAAGACTTTGGCCCAACAGCAAATCAATGAAGTCATGGTTGAAGCGGGCGCCGGGCTTAACGGTGCAATGCTGCAAAGCGGGTTGGTAGACGAGTTATTAATGTATTACGCGCCCAAGCTCATGGGTAATACAGGCGCGGGTATGTTTAACTTGCCGGCTTTTGAGACGATGTCGCAGGCGTTGGATCTAAACATTATTGATGTTCGCCATTTTGGCCAGGATATTCGCATTCAGGCCAAGTGTCGCTAACGCCAAATTTAATCACTGTTAAGTACACCATGTTAATTGACACCCACTGCCATCTGGATGCCGCAGAGTTTGATGCCGACCGTGAAGCGGTCTGGCAATCGGCGCTGGATGCCGGTGTGCGCTCCATCGTTATCCCTGGCGTGCTGGCTGATAACTTCCAGCCGATCATGCAATGGTGTGCACAACACCCTCAGGCTGCATTTGCCTTGGGCTGGCATCCATTGTTTGTAGATCAGGCAACCGATGACGCCCTGGAACATCTGCAACAGACTATCGCAAACGTATTGCAAGGACCGCAGGCGCACCAGCTAGTGGCTATTGGCGAGATCGGGCTGGATTTTTATATCACTCGCGACAACGAAGCGCACCAGATCGCGATGTTTGAAGGGCAATTGCAACTCGCCAGGCAATTTGAGTTACCGGTTATCCTGCATGTGCGCAGTTCTATAGATACGGTACTTAAGTATTTACGCAAGCACAATATTCATCAAGGCATTGCTCATGCTTTCAATGGCAGCCGTCAGCAGGCAGATGCAATGGCTGCACAGGGATTAAAAATGGGTTTTGGTGGTGCCATGACATGGCCGCGTGCACTCAGGATTCGAAAACTGGCTGAAGAACTGCCATTGGAACATATCGTTTTAGAGACAGATGCGCCAGATATACAGCCGGTCTGGATAGGCCATCACCGTCGCAACACCCCTGATCAATTAAAAAAGATAGCTGAGGAAATAGCCTCAATTCGCCGCATTGAAATTTCGCAACTCATTGAAATGACAGGTAAAAATTCTTTGCAAGTTTTGCCTAAATTAGCCCATTTATGCACATGACTTAAAGTGACACATTAAGAATGTGTCCAAAGTGTTTCAATTATAGTGGTGCTATTTAAGTCATTGATTTTAAACAATAAAAAAATAGATTAAAAAATGAACTTTTGGAAAAAACCCTTATAAATTGGTAAGTTACGCTTTTAAGACACAGCAATCCACAAAGTTATCCACAGTTTTTGTGGATGGAAAATTTGAGCTAGTCCTACAAAAAAATGCAAGCTGTTTTACACATATTTTTGTAAATAAAAATAAACCATACTGTTTTTGAAAATCATGAAAATCCGACACCAGCATTACCGAACAATATGGCGTGATGCGCAAACCGTATGCATCATAGATCAAACCCAATTGCCATTTGCATTGGTACTTGAACGCATCAGCACGCATCAGCAAATGTGCCACGCCATTAAGACCATGCAAGTGCGCGGTGCGCCATTAATTGGTGCTGCCGCAGCATATGGCATTGCTTTAGGTGTCCAGCGGAATGCCGATGATGAGAGCCTGCACAATATAGCCAGCCATTTGATTGCTACCAGGCCGACTGCCGTGAATCTGGCCTGGGCAGTACAACGCATGACACAACAACTCTTATCCCTGCCTGATATCCAAAGAGCACACGCCGCATGGGAGTTTGCGCAGGCAATTGCGGATGAAGATGTAGAGCAAAACCATGCCATAGGCCAGCATGGCAAACTATTGATAGCCGAAATAGCCGCAGATTCCACACGGGTAATCAATATCCTTACGCATTGCAATGCAGGGTGGTTAGCCACCGTAGATGGCGGCACTGCACTGGCACCGATTTATGCGGCCCATGATAGCGGTTTGAACGTACATGTATGGGTGGATGAAACCAGGCCACGTAACCAGGGTGCTAGCTTAACCGCCTGGGAGCTCGCCCAGCATGGCGTGCCGCATACGGTTATCACCGACAATGCCGGAGGCTATTTAATGCAGCATGGGCAAGTGGATATGGTCATTGTCGGTGCCGACCGTGTGACTGGCAATGGTGATGTCTGCAATAAAATCGGTACTTATCTCAAGGCGCTGGCAGCTTATGACCAGCAGGTGCCGTTTTATGCGGCGGTGCCAACGCCGACCATAGACTGGCAGTTAGTGCAGGGAACGGATATCGAAATTGAAATGCGTGATGCGGATGAAGTGGCCTATATGCAAGGGCAAAATGAGCAAGGGCAAGTTTGCCAGATCCGCGTTATCCCGCACGAAAGTGCGGCATTGAATCCGGCATTTGACGTCACTCCGGCGCGGCTGGTGACCGGCATAATTACCGAGCGCGGCGTTTTCCGTCCTGAACAATTACAGTCCCTGGAGTTATCGCCGTGAGTACGCCCGCACCAGCCATGCAGCTATTGGAAGCTGCCCGCAACCTGAGTGCTCTTGGCTTGAATAAGGGCACTTCCGGTAATGCCAGCATTAGGCTGTCAGATGGCTTTCTGGTCACGCCTTCAGGTGTGCCGGCCGAACAGCTGTCAGAAGATAGCATGGTGTATATGCAGTGGAATGGGACACCGGAGCCCGGTAAGAAACCTTCAAGTGAGTGGCGCATGCATATGGATATTTTGCAGGCCCGGCCTGAAGTGAATGCCATTCTGCATTGCCATAGCATGTTCGCCACCACCATTGCCTGCCTGGGACGGAATGTGCCGCCGTTTCATTACATGATTGCTGCTGTTGGAGGCGATAATATTCGCTGTGCACCGTATGCACTGTTTGGCACGCAAGCGTTATCCGATACAGCCGTTGTGGCATTACAAGATCGCAAAGCCTGTTTGCTAGCACATCACGGCATGCTGGCGCTAGGCAAGGACTTATCACAGGCCCTGGCCATCGCTGTCGAAGTGGAAAATCTATGTGAGCAGTATTGGCGCCTATTGCAATTGGGCGAACCTAAACTGTTGAGTGCGCAGCAGATGCAGGAAGTGGAAGCGCAGTTCAAAGATTATGGACAGTGGAAAAAATAACAGACTGTTATTGTTATTGTTAGTCAGTGATTGGCTTGAGCGCGTTAAAGCTTGGGAAAAAGCCCTTGTGTGGTTAAGCGCAATAGTTTTCCCGGATCACAAATATATACATGACCAGTCGAAGTCCCCGATTCCGGCGCCGCTAAAATAGCTTCTTTTGGTGCGTAACACTTTAACAATACACCCCCAGACTCTACTGCGTTGAGGCCTTTAGCATAAGTGGTCGCAATCTCTTCAGAGATCGTCCAGCAAAATCCAATCTTATCCTGGTCAAATAAAAACCAGCTTTCGCCGCGATACAAGGTCACGCCATCACCGTTATATCCGGGTAGAGCTCTCCTCAATACCTGAAGAATCAAGGTGTCATCCTTGATTTTGGCGCGCAAGTCACCACCGTAAATCAGCCACAAGGACTGAATTTTTTCTTTTAAGAAGATCGATTCATCATTAACACTGGCGAGGTAAGTGAAAGTCTCGCGCCATAAGGACGCATCGGTTGCGTTCACGTATGTGCCGTTACAAAACTGCCTGGCGAGAGATTGTGGTGTGACTATCATTCAAAAATAATGTATTGAGTAAACAGTTATAGAGTTAATTTCTAGCCGACTGATTCCGCCAGCATCGCTACCAAGAGTGAAACTTGGAAGGTAGGCTAAAAAATCCCAGATAACAATTAATCTTCGACTGGTTGTTGAGGTGTGTCCAATACAAGTTGATAAAACCCTAAATCCAGCCACCGGCCGAATTTGTATGCTGCCTGCGCGATTGTGCCCGCATGTGTGAAACCAAGCTTTTCGTGCAACATTACATTGCCGGTATTAGCAATATCAATTCCACCCACCATTACATGTACTTGGTTTGTTCTCGCTGCTGCTATCAGTTGTTGCATTAGCTGCAAACCCACACCTTTGCCTCTATGGTGTTTATGCACGTAGACCGAATGTTCGACTGTGTATTTGTAAGCTGGCCAGGCACGGAAGGTGCCATAACTGGCAAAGCCCAAGAGTGTGCCATCCGCATCTATCGCGCCAATGACTGGGAAGCGATTATCGTATTTGGTCTGAAACCAGCCTCGCATGGATGCAAGCGTGCGAGGTTTGTAATCATAGAGCGCTGTTGAATGAACAATAGCTTCGTTCAGTATGTCTAGTATGGCTTGCGCGTGAGAGTCAAACTGACAGTGAATGAATTGCAAATGGCTTTCCTGCGGCATAGGCTTAGATTAAATATGCACCCACTCGCCATCGATCAGTTTTTCCTGTGGCTGGAACTGTTGCTTGTAAGTCATTTTTTCGCTATCGGCAATCCAGTAGCCCAGGTAAAGATAAGGCAGCCCTAGCTGCTTTGCCCAGTCGATTTGCCACAGGATACTGTAAGTGCCATAACTGGCTTTATCGTTGGTGTCGTAAAAAGTGTATACCGCAGATAATCCATCAGCCACCAGGTCGACAACACTGACCATCTTGAGTACTTTTTGCTCATCCCGGAATTCGATCATGATACTTTCGACATTGGTCTGACATAAAAACTGCTGGTACTGAGAGGCTTCGTCTTCAAATTCGCCGACATGGTCATGGCCATTAGCGTGCCGTTGCTTCTGGTAAGCGTGGTATAGCGTAAAGTGCTCTTGCTGGTAGCTGGTTTCAATAATGGTGATTTGTAAATTGGCGTGTTTTTTAAACGCGCGTTGCTGGCTGCGGGTGGGTGTGAATTGCTCAACCGGCAAACGCACCGAAATGCAGGCATTGCATTGCTCACAATGCGGCCGGTAAGCAAACTTGCCACTGCGGCGAAAGCCCTGCTGTATCAACCCACTGTATACATTTGCATCCACCAGGTTTTGCGGCGTGGCAATCAGGCTTTGTGCCAGTTTTTTTGGCAGGTAACCGCAAGGGTAGGCAGTGGTCACATAGAACTGCAGTTTCTGCAGCGAGGCATCGTTAGGCAGCGTCATGATTAAGCAATCGTGTCATATCACCAGTTGATTTAAAGTTTCTATAAAACGCGCTCTTGGGATTTCATAAGCGCCAAAACTGGCCAGTAGTGGCGTATGCATCTGACAATCAATCATACCGACTTGTTGCGTGATTAGCCATTGCACCATGTGGGCAAAAGCCACTTTGGATGCATTACTGACATGGTGAAACATGCTTTCACCGTAAAACATGCGTCCGATTTTGACGCCATAGCAACCACCGACCAGAATGTCATCCTGCCAGGCTTCGACACTGTGCGCATAACCAAGTCTATGTAACTCAGAATAAGCTGCAGCCATGTGTTCGGAAATCCACGTGCCATCCTGATGGGGGCGGGCGGTACTTGCACATGCACTGATCACACTTTCAAACGCGGTATTAATACGGATTTCGAATAGTTGCTGCTGGATAACCTTGCGCAGAGAGCGGTTGATGGTAATTTCTGCCGGAAACAGGACCATGCGCGGATCAGGACTCCACCACAGGATAGGTTCGCCGGGGCTGAACCAGGGGAAAATGCCCCGTTGGTAAGCCGCAAGTAGTCGTTCCGCGGTCAGGTCACCACCAATCGCAATCAGCCCGTTAGGCTCAGCGAGGGCATGATGCAATGCCGGGAAGGGCGTGTATTGCTCAAGGATTAACACTTGCCCGCCGGGCAGCGGATAATAACTTTCTTGCATACGCGTCAATCAAACTGATACGGAGAGTGCTTGCTCATCCATTCTACAACTTTGTTGCCCGGCATGGCGCGTGCGATGCCATAACCTTGCGCATAGTCACAGCCCAGTGAACGCAAAATACGCGCTTGCTCGACTTTTTCAACGCCTTCAGCAATCACTTTGCGGCCAAATTCACGGCATAGTGTTACCACACTCCTGATCACGGCCATATCTTCCGGATTGACCAGCATATTGTGCACAAATGACTGATCAATTTTGATGATGTCTACTGGTAATCTTCGCAAATAAATAAGCGAAGAATAGCCAGTGCCAAAATCATCAATTGAAAACGAGACGCCTAGGTCATGGCATTGCTGGATCACACGATTCACACGGGCAAAGTCAGTGATAGCTGCGCTCTCGGTAATTTCAATATGCAGTTGCTGCGGTTTAATGTCAGGATATTTTTGTAGCAAGTTGGTGATGTGATCAGCAAATTGCTTGTGCATTAAATGTAAGGCGGCAATATTGACTGAAACCTGCGTTTCAAATCCTTGTTTTTGCCACTCGTTTAACTGGCGTAAACCTTCTTCGATGACCCAGTAACCGATATCAATAATCAGGGTAGTGTGTTCGACGGAAGCCAAAAAGTCGTTGGGATACAAGAGTCCGCGTAAAGGATGCTGCCACCTCAGCAGCGCTTCAAAACAGAAGATTTCACCCGTTTGCATGCATGCTTGCGGCTGGTAAACCAACCTGATGTGACTATGCTGAATGGCAACCAGCAGATCTTTCAGCAAGGTTTGTTGTTGTTGCGATTGTTGTGCTGAAGCCAGGTCGAACAGATGGTATTGGTGCCCGCCATGTGTTTTGGCATGGTACATGGCATGATCTGCATGCCTGAGTAAGGTATCGGGCGGATGATGATCGAATGGATACAGGGTATAACCGATACTGGCAGAAATCGAAAACTTGAACTTATCGATGGCAAACGGTTTTTCTATTGCCGTTAACAACCGCTTGAGCAAGCGGGTATATTCTGCCTGGGTGTGACAACCGCACAGCAGCATGGCAAATTCGTCGCCACCCAGGCGGGCAATGGTATCAGTAGGCCTGAGCATGCCGGTGAGGCGGCTTGCTAGTTGCGTCAGCAGTTTGTCACCGTACTCATGGCCATACTGGTCATTTACGATCTTGAAATCGTCCAGATCAATGTAGCAGATAGCGATTAAAGATTGCTCACGCTCCGCTTCAATCAAGGCATGCTGCAAGCGCCGCGAGAATAGCACGCGGTTAGGAAGCTGCGTCAGTGCATCATGGTAAGCCAGGTGTTCGAGTTTATTTTGCTGTTCTTTGGCATGAGTAATATCTGAGAACAAGCCAACGTAATGTTCAAAAGTACCGGCTTCATTCATCACAGGAGAGAGCTCGAGTTCGGTCAGATATTCCTGGCCGTGCCTGTGCTGGTTCCAGACTTCGCCTCGCCATTCCTGCACTCTCTGAGGTTTTTTGTAAAACGACTCGAAAAATTCAGGCTCATGACATGCCAGGCCAAATGCCTGTGGCGGTTTGCCGATCACTTCGGTTTGGCTATAACCTGTAATGGCACTAAAGGATGGGTTGCATTGCACAATCAGGCCATTGGCATCCGTAATAAAAATGGCATCGGTAGCATGTTCAAAAACGCTTGATGATATTTTCAGACGATTGGCATTCGTCTGAATCTGGCTCAGCATTTCGCGTAAACGGCGACGCATTTTTACCATGTTGGCAATCAAAGTGCCTGGCTCAGCAGTAGTATTGTCTTCGGCAAAGTCTCCACTTTCGATCCGCATCAGCATTTGTTTGGCAGTTTCAGGTTCGCCTCCCAGAGGATTTAAAACAAAACGCCGCAACCCGCTGATCAATGCGATCAATGCAACGAGCGCCACCACCAGAGTGATGATCAGTACTGGGGAAAGGGCGCCTAGCGCTGACCAGTAAGCCTCACTGGCAGGGTAAACAATATTGATGGTGAAATCCCATTCAGGCACTTCGCGCGTGACCTTTTTCCATTGATCATGTGTGTCATTGAGAGCCTTGCGTGCTTGTTGCTGGCTGACACCTGCGGTCAGGAATCGTATTTTTCCCTGATGATCGGTAATGGCGATAAAGCCTTTTTCCAGGAAACCCCATTGCCTGATTGCCTGGTCAATCGCATTGAAATTAAGTTTATAGCCAACATACCATGCACCTATCAGTTGCCCTTTGTGGTCATGCATGGGTTCATAACGGGAGAGGTAAGCTTCGCCCAAAATATCCACTACGCCGTAAAAGGTTTGATCGTTTAGCAGTTGCTTGATCGCTTTGCCTTTGGTGTCAAGCTCAGTGCCAAATGCATTACTGCCATCTGCTTTTTTTACATTGGTGGCAATGCGGAAAAAATGCTGGTCGTGCTTTACAAAAATGGTGGCTGTGCCGCTGCCAATCCGGGTCACTGAATCTACCAGAATGCTTTTGCCGGTTTGCGGCGTATTCCCGAATAACAGGTTAGGTACCTGTTTATCCTCCAGCGAGGTCATGCCATTAATCGAAGGTTGGCCTTCAAGTGACGCATATTGCTGTAGTAATGCCATACTGGAGAGCACATGTTCACTCACCAACGTTTTGGCGGTAATTAGCAGGTTTGATAGTTTTTGCGTCTCTTCATTTGCTTTTGATTGAATGTTAACCAGGTGTTGATTAAAGATATAAGCAAATGAAATCAGCCCGATAGTCAGGCTGATAGTAGCCAGTGGCAATAGGATTTTTTTGAAAAGTGCGTAGTGTTTCATTGTATATTTGTGTAAATATTATTTAACAAATCCTCCTTTATTCGCATGTTTATACAGACCTTTGCTGGTTGCTGCAATACAAATATGCGCACTAGATGGTGTCTATGCGCATACTAATGATCAGGACACTAAAAGAAAGTGAGGGACGGGTAATCAAGCAGTTTTTTTGAAAAAATGATTTCAAATCAATTGATTAACGCGTAAAATGCGCAGTCCTTAAGCATCGTCGGTCACTCGCGTGGAAACCTACACCTCCCTTACTGCAAAACCTGTCAGCAGCTATCGTCCTTATTGGGCGAAACGCTTTGGCACAGCGCCTGTGCTGCCTATGAGCCGCGCCGAGATGGATACGCTGGGTTGGGACAGCTGCGACATTATTCTGGTCAGTGGTGACGCCTATATTGATCACCCGAGTTTCGGGGCGGCACTGATTGGGCGTTTGCTGGAGGCCCAGGGTTTCAGGGTTGGTATCATTGCGCAACCAGACTGGCAGTCGGCTGAGGCATTCAAGGTATTGGGCAAACCTAACCTGTATTTTGGGGTGACCGCAGGCAATATGGATAGCATGGTTAACCGCTATACCGCCGACCGTAAAATTCGCTCTGATGATGCCTACACGCCGAATGCGGCGTCCGATAAGCGGCCAGACCGCGCGGTGCTGGTGTATTCACAACGCTGTAAAGAAGCCTATCCATCTGCGCCATTAGTGATTGGCAGTATTGAGGCCAGCCTGCGACGTATTGCGCATTATGATTACTGGTCGGATAAAGTCCGCCGCTCGATACTGGTAGATTCCAAAGCTGACCTGTTGCTGTATGGCAATGCAGAGCGCGCGATTATTGAATTGTCCCATAGGCTTGGCCGCGGCGAAGACATTGCCGATATTCAGGATATACGCGGTACCGCCTTTATTCGCAAACAGGTGCCGGACGAATTTGTTGAGGTGCCCTCGACACGCCTGGACCGCCCCGGTGTTGTCGATAAACATGAAGACCCTTATGCCATGAAAATGGGCAAAAGTGACGCCAGTTGCGCTACGGATGATAAGGGTAGTGATGCAGCAGCTGCGCCAACCATCAGCATGCCGCTGCCACTTAAGGCCGCCAAGGTACCGCGTGACCGCCAGGTCATCCGTATGCCTTCTTATGAAGAAGTGGTCAGCGACCCGGTGATGTATGCACATGCTTCACGCGTGCTGCATCTGGAAGCAAACCCTGGCAATGCACGTGCGCTGGTGCAGAAACACGGTAACCGCGAAGTGTGGCTGAACCCGCCGCCAATACCGCTAACGACCAAAGAAATGGACCATGTTTACGATTTGCCATATGCACGTAAACCGCATCCAGCATACGAAGGTGCCAATATCCCGGCTTGGGAGATGATCCGTTTTTCTGTGAATATCATGCGTGGCTGTTTTGGCGGTTGCACTTTCTGTTCGATTACCGAGCACGAAGGCCGTATTATCCAGAGCCGTTCCGAAGATTCTATCCTGCGTGAAATTGAAGAAATCCGCGATAAAGTTGATGGGTTTACCGGCGTCATTTCAGACCTCGGCGGTCCGACCGCCAATATGTACCGTCTATCCTGCAAGTCGGAAGAGATAGAGAAAAACTGCCGCAAACTTTCCTGCGTTTACCCCGGTATTTGTGAAAATCTGAATACGGATCACTCGGCACTGATCCAGCTCTACCGCAAGGCACGTAATCTGCGCGGCGTGAAGAAAATCCTGATTGGCTCCGGTTTACGTTATGACCTGGCGGTGAAATCGCCAGAATATGTCAAAGAGTTGGTGCAGCACCATGTTGGCGGCTACCTGAAAATCGCCCCCGAGCATTCTGAAGAAAACGTACTCAGCAAAATGATGAAGCCAGGCATGGGCGCTTATGATGAATTCAAACGTATGTTTGAAAAATTCAGCGCCGAAGCCGGCAAGAAACAGTACCTGATTCCGTATTTTATTGCGGCGCACCCAGGCTCTACTGATGAGGATGTATTAAACCTGGCGCTATGGCTGAAACGTAATGATTTCAGGCTTGACCAGGTGCAAACCTTTACCCCAACACCGATGGCGATGGCCACCGCCATGTATCACAGCGGCAAGAATCCTTTACGCAAAGTGACAAAGGATTCTGAGATGGTTCCGGTGCCCAAAGCTGGCAATGTGCGCAAATTGCATAAAGCCTTTATTCGCTATCATGACCCGCAAAACTGGCCGATGTTGCGTGAAGCCCTGAAAAAAATGGGCAGGGCAGATTTGATCGGCAATGGTAAAAAACATTTGATACCCGCCTATCAGCCGGCCGTACTCTCCAAAATTGTGCAGTCAGACGGCAGCCGGTTTGTGCCGAAAGTCATGCCTAAAGGCTTTAACCAGACCAAAAGCTACGCCAGCCCTAAAAAGGGTCCCGGTAGCCGCAAGCATTAATCTTAAGTGCTAAACCCTACTGGTTTAGCCTTAAGACAAATCAATCTTCGCATTTGTCAAAGTAGGGGGTCGGTAATCAGCCTGTGCACCCCATTTTGATTTTACTGATGCATCGACAGTGACATTGACTGAACGCATATTGTTTTGTATGACTTCATAAGGCCGGAAAAAGCGGCCGTCGCCCTTGACGAACAAACCTTTGAAAAAGCCATAAATCCCATAAGCAAAGTCCTTATAGGAATCAGTCGGTTTGGTTAAGTAGGCATTGGTGGGCGCTACATAAGGTTTCAGTTTTAAATTGGCATTGCGCGCTTTCTCAAGCATCCAGGCTAGTGACAGTGTCGATAGCGGGTCTTTGCCATAGCCGCCACCGACATTGGCATGCGCACCAATAAACCAGCGTTGCTCCACATCGGTGTTTTCAGGTTTTTTGGTGCCATTTTCATTGGTCCACATGGCAACGTTGTAAGCCTCACGGTTTTCATCCAGTGCCATGGCGTGATAGGCATAGGATACGATTTTGGATAGCTCGGTGTCATGCCAGGAATAAAGCGCCTTTTCGGAAATCATGGTACCTGGAATCCCCAGTGCGCCTACCGTGTCCCATACACCAAGGAAATGCACATTTACTTCCAGGCTGTATGTGTGCCTGAATGCCTGGCATTGATCACTATCAGGATGCGCAGATTTGTCTCGATATAAATCTTCTGCCCGTTGCAATAAATTTGGCGTACTTGTTTTGAGCAAACCACATTTGCGGATCAGCCCAACCATACTCCTGGCGGTATATGCGCCACGGCTAAAACCAAATACCCAGATTTCGTCCCCTTCCTTGTAATGTCTTGCCAGCCAGTCATATCCCTTAAGCAAGTTTTCGCTCAGGCCATAACCAAACAGGCCGCCACGTAATTTGCCACCAGGTGCTGTGCCTACGCCGGGTTCGTAAAAGAAGGTCTGCTTGATCTCATCATCATATTCTTCTATCAAAGTCGATAACTGGAATACATTGGTCAGGTCAGCAGGGTCATTCCAGGTGCCATCAAACAACACAATTAATCTTTCTTTTTTTCTCATCACATTGTCTCCAATCCGAATAAGTGTGAGCAGCAGTGAGCGATCAGCTGCTGTATGTGTCTCGGCCTGGCTTTGTTTCGATGAGGTTTTGGCATGGCAGCCTTTCTAAATTTATCGTTGCTATTATTTAACACATGGTAGCGCTGTCTCATTTATGTGACAACTTCAATGTGCTGATAAGCTTACAAACCTGTGATTGAAAATGAAATGTATGAGAGGATGTCGCAGGTATAGCTCGGCGCACGCTGCGCTTTGGTGATCACTGGAATGAGGAATACGATGCGATGTTTTTGGCTATTAGCCACAATGTTTTTACTGTTTAGTCAGCAGGGAAATACTGCTGAAAAGAGTTTATTCTGGCAGCTGGAATCGCCTGAGGGTCAGGTCAGTTACCTTTTTGGCACTATCCATACCGATGATAATCGGGTGACCAGCTTTTCGCCTTTAGTGCTGCAAGCATTGAAAAGTGTAGATACGTTTATGCTGGAGGTTGCTGACGAGCCGGCAGCCAAGCTGCTGCAATTGCCTCAAGGTGATTTAAAGCAATATTTATCTGAAGCCGAACTCGACCAGGTCGCGCAATTGGCAGATGTACATGTGATGCCGCTGGACAGGGTGCTGAAAATGAAACCATGGTTATTGGCGGTGCTGTTTGACCTGCCAAAACCGCAAACGCCATTTGCCCAGGATTTTTTGTTGAAAGCCAAGGCAGAAGAGATGGACAAAAGGGTCGTTGGCTTGGAAAATCCGCAAGAACATTTCGGGGTGATGGACAGCCTGACCATGGACGAGCAGTTGTTAATGCTGCATGCGGTACTTAAGCGTACCCAAAAACAAAAAGAAAAGGATTTTGAGCAGTTGATGAAAGCGTATCTGGCAGGCAACCCTGACCAGGTAGCAAACATGGACGATGAGATGACGCGCGGCGTGTTACCGGCAGAAGTATGGCAGCGCATGCGGGTCAAACTGCTGGACGAGCGCAATGTGAAAATGGCAGAGCGTGGTCTTGAGCAGGCAAAACAGGGCAGGGTGTTTATCGCCGTTGGGGCCGCGCACCTGGCAGGGAAAACTGGATTGATTCAGGCTTTTAAACAGGCCGGTTTTAAACTGACGCCCTTAAAAAAGTAATGTATTAAAAAGCATTAAACACGGACTTGTGCGACTCCCTGTGCGATGCGGGTGATGTGCATAACAAAATCTGCATCTTCGCCAACCAGCAGTCTCGGCAAATGTTGGCGAAAATCTTCCCGCTGGCACCACTCACGCATGTAATCCTCCCATGACATCCAGCGGCGCAGGCGTTTGCCGCGCATATCCGGGTCATAGGCCAGCAGATAGGCCCGCTCAAATAATGAAATCAGGATTTCGAACATGACCAGTTTTCGTTCTTCCTGCTCGGCTGACATGGCTAGCGGGCCGCTATGCGAACGCAGTTGCAAGTCAGGGTTGGCCATCACCAGCTTGAGGAAATCGGTATAGTTGTCGGCAAGCAGTTGATAGACTTCTTCATCTTCGTTCTCGCGCTCTTTACGTTGCTCAAGCATGAAGGTCATGATCGCCAATGGCAGACCAATGACCGTGACCACATAACTCAGTAACTCCCAGGTGTCTTTGCTTATCACTAAAGAATATCCTCAAAAATACGCGCTGATTGCTGCTTTAGCCTTTGCCATAATGAGCGTTTCTGCCACTCTTGCAACTCAATCTTTTTAGCATTTTTCAAGTCTTCCTGAAAGCGGCTTTCAAGATTTTTGGCGGTTTGATTATCTAAAATGACCACGTCAATTTCAGCATTGATGCCAGCGCTGCGGTAATCAAAATTGGAACTGCCAATCACCGACCACACACCATCAATCGAGATCATTTTGGCATGTAATATCTGATCCTGCATCTCGTAAATTTCTACGCCATGCTTTAACAGGCGCGCGTAGTGCGACCGCTGGACATTAATCGCCAGTATTGAGTCACTTATACTGGGAACTAGCAAGGATATTTTTACGCCACGCTCTGCGGCAGCAACAAGCGCGTCTTCCTGCGCTTCTGTAGGCACAAAGTAAGCCGAGTTCAGGACAATATGGCTTTCCGCATTTTCAATGGCAGCCACCAGGGTCAGGTAATACGGTGAGTCTGTATTTTTACGCTTGGTAGCCGGCGTGGCGATGACCCGCACAAACTGTTCTCCCTGTTTGGAAAGCGGCGGGAAAAAGTTAGCCTCGTCTAACGGCTGTGCCGCGTCCCAATGTTCCAGAAATACTTGTTGAATATTTGCCACCACCGGGCCTGTCACCTGAATATCGGTATCTCGCCAGTCGGCCTGATTGATTTGAGGTAATTTTTGTTTGCTGAAAAAGCGTAATGAACCTTTGCTTTGGTAGGTTTTGCTTAAATTCACACCACCCAAAATGGCTACATTGCCATCGACAACCATAATTTTTCGATGATCGCGCTGGTTAATTAAAGTAATGCTGTCGGCTTTGACAGGATGAAAAACCGTAATCTTTGCACCAGCTTTTTTTAGTGTATCGAATAGTTCAGGAGGCGTGCTAATTGAGCCTATTGCGTCATAGATAATGTGCACATTGACACCTTTTGACAGCCTGTCCAACAGCAGTGCCTTCAGTGTAATACCGCCAAGATCTACATCTTCAAATGTGAAGTACTCCAGATGAATGTGCTGTTTTGCGCTTTCCAGCGCGTTACGCATGCTGGAAAAAGTATCCTCACCGTTGAACAGCAATGTGACTTTGTTATCGGCATATAAACTATTGCCGGCAATGGCTTGCTCTATGCGGAGATGTTCCGCCAGTGATGTGCGAATTCGCTCATCAGGCGATAAATTTTTTAAGACTTTGTTGATTTTTCCACGGGGCAGGGGTTTCTTGGCGCCAACAACTTCTATAGTCTGTGCTTGTGCATTGAGTTCTTCAAGCGTCTGCTTTGAATCCGGGATAGAGGCACAGCCTGTAAGCCATATGGCTATAAAAAATATAGATAGCAGAGACCATTGCTGGCAAAACAGATAAAGCGGTTTTTTAATATAAATGGCTGCCCCAAATGGTGGGTGCATACAGATCTTTGTGGGCATGTTGTCCACTATCGCCATTTCAGGATAGTTAGGAAGGTTGGCTTGCGTGCTGTTGTATTACATCCATACATTCATCAAACTGCAATGACTTATCGAAGAAATAATCAACACCCATATCCTTTGCCAGGTTGCGATAGTAGTTATTACCATGATTAGTCAGCATGACAATATCCGGCATTTTAAAAGGATAGTTTTTTTGTTTTGCATGACGAACCACATCGAAGCCCGTACCTTGGGCTAGCTCTATATCCAGCACGATCATGTCATATTCCGAGGCGTTCAGGAAATCGATAGCTTCATCGCTAGTCGTGGCAATGTCTTCAATTTCCAATTGATCACAGTCTTGGAGCATCTCAAGGATGACATCACGAATCAGTGCAGAGTCTTCAACTAACAATAATTTATACATGATCATTTAACCAATCACTAGCCCGCGATATTGTATAAAAAGTTTCGAAGTCTGACTGTAGAGTGAAATCCTACATTGCCCTACCTGATGAGGTTGATGGTCAAACAGAAAGTCATTTTTTCCAGAAGACTCAACGCTAAAAAACTTTGTTGCGTAAAAACTAGTTGAGTAAACCATATTTGATCGCATAGTAAGTTAAATCAGCATTTGATTTCATCGCCATCTTTTCCAAGATGCGGCTGCGATAAGTGCTCACCGTTTTGATACTGATAAATAATTCGTCTGCGATTGCGGTGGGAGTCTGTCCGGCTGCCAGTTTTACAAATACCTGGAATTCGCGGTCAGACAGGGTTTCATGTAATTGCTTTTCAGAAGGATGACTCAATTCGTTGGTCATCAATTCAGCTAGCTCTGCGGAAATATAGCGCTTGCCAGCGGCTACCGTACGGATAGCCTGAATAATCTCGTCAGAATCCGCATTTTTCGATAGGTAACCTTTACAGCCATTACGCATCAGGTTGAGAGCATACTGATCTTCAGCATAACCACTCAAAACCAGCACAGGTAAAGTAGGGGAAACATGTTTTAATTCATGCAGAGTGTCCACACCATTCTTGTCAGGCATGGAAATGTCCAGCACCATGGCGTCAAATTCCTTATCGCGCACCAGCTGGATTGCTTCAGCCCCGGAACTGGCTTCACCAGTCACTTGTAAATCAGATTCCAATTCAATCAAATTGCGCAAACCATCGCGCACGATACTGTGATCATCGACCAGAAGAATTCTTTTCATTATATTTCTCGTTATCGGGTAGCAGAGCGTATGGTATCAGTATTTGGTGATGTATTTGATTCAGGCGCAGGTTGATCTTCTGTCGGCTGCTCATTCACCATTTCAGTCCTGAATAAATTCCAATCGCTGCTAATCATGGAAATTGAATCTGCAAACAAAGTCTTTTTTTTCCAAACTTTACGCACAGCAAAAAAGGCGATGACGCCGATTAGTATTGGGATTGACATTGCAACACCCAATATCACTGTACGGTTAGGATGTTCCCACAATAGTGAAAACAGCCACATTAGACCTAAAAGTCCAGTAAAGATGAACATTGAGAAGACCACCAGTATCCCGATGACACTGGTGGCTAAACGCTCGGTTTCCCCCAAAAAATCCTGCTTGATCTGGTTGGCACGTTCTTCCGTGTAGTCTGCAACCTGATGACGCATGGTCAGCAAATTATCTGTCAAAGAGGATATTTTGCGATTGAAAAATAACATAGCAGTAAATTTTAGGAGGTTAACCCACATACATATCCCTTGTTAGTCAGGAGTTAATCGCGGCGTTTATTGCCCAATAGGTATCCTAACAGCAAACCTACACCAGCGGCTGCCAAAACAGTACCCAATGGGTGCTCTTGTACTGTATCTGAAGTTCTTTCTTTCACAGTCTGGTAGCCATGGCTAAGCTCTTCCTGTACTTGACCTTTAACTCGGCTAGCACTGGCGCTGATTTTTGAAGCGATAGATGCTGCGGTTTCATCATTGGTTAAACGATCAATATTGGTTTTCAATGTGCGAATCAACTCTTTAGCTTTGTCTTGAGTTGTATCGGCAGTATCTTGCACTGCATCCAGCAAATCATTCGCAGTTGTTTTAACCTGAGCCGCAATCTCTTCAATTGCCTGGTCAGATTGTTGTGCTAAACGGTCAGTTGTTTGTTCAACATTGTCTTTTGAAAAATTAAACATTATTAACTCCTTAATTGATGGTGATCGGAAATTAAAAAACACATTATTACCAAAAGCGTTGTACTTCATTTAACTAAACGCTAAAGATTAGAAAGCCAAGCATCTACAAGGTTTCAGATTTATGCTAACTGATTTTTTGTTATCCAGTTTAGCACCATGTGTTTTCAACATGGAGTCATGGTACCCACGGGCGTATTACATCCCTATCGGTTACACACCTATATGAAAGTCAGAATCGTCTGACAAAGCGCCTGAATGCTGGATGGGCAAATCTTATGCATTGCTGATAACTGATAACACCGCTATGATGCGGTTAATACTTTTTAAATACGTACAACGCAAAAAGGCTCCTGTTGATTGCTGATTGCAACACTGGCAATTATCACACCATGCAAAATCTTAGAACACATCTTCTTGCACTGCTGGATCGAATGGAAAAGGTCGGTGAAACCTTTGGCGGTAATACTGTCGCCCTGTTAACCGTGAGCCTGATTCTGGCCGCCGCTATGCTGGTATTTAATGACCGCCTTATTGTTAATACCAGTGAAAAAACAGATGCGTTGTCCACATTGGACCGATTAATCATGGAAACCTGGCAGACGCGGGCACATCTCGCAATTGCGGAAAGTGCCCAGCGCGGTTACCTGCTAACGCGATCAGATACTTATTTCAGGCCTTATGACGAATCCACCAGTCAGATTACAGCTCATTTGCATAACATTAATAAATTGCTTGATCGTAGTAACCTGACCAGGCATCCGGCCATTCGCACCATCATGACAGAAATGGTAAATAGTATTGCCAAAAAATCTGCCGAGATGAGCGTTACCATTGATCTAGCCAAAAAACGCCAATTTGACAAAGCATTAGCGGTTGTCAAGCTGGATTCAGGCATGAAGGAAAGCCGTAATATAGAAAAGCTGGCACATCAGTTTGAAAAGCAGGTAATGGAATACCGGGCAGAGCTCGCAGAAACCCGCAATAATACGCGGCGCATGATGCGCTGGTTTGTGATGGCTTGCCCGCTGATTTTTGTTTCACTCGTGGTACTGGTGATCAAACGCTTGCTGCGGGAACTGGCTGAAAAAGCAAAATTGCATGAGCGCCTGACCAATGAAAACACCGAATACGAACGCAATGTTCAAACTTTGCGTCATAAGCTGCAAGGCGAAGCATTACTAGCGCAAACCAATGTAGAGAGGGAACGCTATAAGCTTTCCAGGGAGCTGCATGATGAGCTCGGGTCATTGCTCACTGCCATCAAAATGGATATATCCTGGGCGGTTAAACACCTGAAAGACGATTTTCCGCAAGTCACAGAAAAACTCAAAAAAACCAATCAATACCTTGATCGCAGTATTAACTTCAAGCGCGAGATTGTGCAAAACCTCCACCCATCGATGATCAAGACCTTTGGACTGAATGCCTCACTGCAGAATCTGCTCAATGAAGCAGAGAACAGAAACCAATGGCAAATGGATGTTATTCTGCCTGAACAAGATCTGCAGATTAACGAGACCTTGAGTTTGATTATTTACAGGCTGGTGCAAGAAAGCCTGAATAACTGCAGTAAATATGCCGAGGCTACAAAGGTTTCAGTACATTTACTTAATGACGAACAGAATATCAAAGTCGAAATTGGCGATAACGGCATTGGCTTCGACACCAGTAAATTAAAAAGTGCTTCAACCGGCATCAGCGGTTTGCGTAATCGTGTGGAATCTATTGGCGGTCATTACGAAATTTTCAGTTCTCCCTTGCAAGGCGCTAGCACACGCGTGCTTTTACCTTATCTGAGAGACCTATCTGCCCCTTCCTGATCTTATTCAGGCATCATTGTAGTCATATTCTGACATCGAATTCAGTCATCAGACGACTGACCGAATATCTCCTGGTCTCTATTATGGTCACACATAAACCAGAGCTGTGGCTCACTTAAACTAAAAATAGAAAGTAATAGGAGGCAATATGTCTATAACAACATTTAAACATGCAATAATTTTCGGTGGCTTGCTTGCTACAACAATTACATTAAATGCATTTGCATTTGATTTGGATGAAGTTCAAAACGGAGATAAACCTTATCTTCAACAGTTCAATAGCCTGGATAAAAACGCTAACGAGACACTTACATGGTCCGAAGCTAAAGCTGACAAAGGTGTGAAGCATAAAGACTTTAAAACTTTTGATGACGACAATGACGGCAGCTTAACTTATGAAGAATATGCGGAGCTAAAAACCAAAACTGGTCAAAAAGCAATCAAATCCGCCATGTCAGATAGCTGGATTACTACTAAAGTAAAAGCGCGTCTGCTGGAAGAGGAAGCATTGAAATCACTGAAAATCAGTGTAGAAACCCATAAAGGCCAGGTGTTATTGAGCGGGTTTGTATCTGATGCCAGTCTCAAATCTAAAGCTGAAGAATTGGTTTCTGGCGTTGAAGGTGTGAAATCCGTTAAAAACGCAATTGTAGTGAAAGAAAGTTAATTGGAAACACCCTTTGCAAGCTATGTATTCTCTCCCAAAGAAGTAGCTTGCTCTTTTTTTTCGGTGAGTTGCCCAAATAAATATTGCGCACGATTATCCTCTGGAGCATGGGCAGTTTGCCAAATTACGAAAGGACTTAAATCATGAAAAAAACTAATTTTTATCTGACTACAGGTTTATTAATGGCTTCTTTACTAGGTGCCAGTGCTACTGCAACTGCGGCTGATGTAGTGAACAGAAATGAAGCAATGTACAAGTTTTTGCCTAGCGACACTGTCGTGCAAAACGTTAAAACCAGCTTGCAAAGTCATGGTATAGACACTTCAACTTTACAAGTGGATTCTGATGCTAAAGGTGTCGTGCAATTATCTGGTTTGGTTGGTTCCAAACAGGATGCCGAAGTGGCGACTCAAATTGCAAAAGAGTCAGATGGCGTCTATGCGGTGTTAGGTCAATGGCGTTATGAGTTGGCTGCTGTACCAGCAGACTCAGAAGCAGCAATGGAAAAGTCAGCACCTGCTGCTGCCACCGGTTCTGTAGAATCACAGCAATGAACAGATCGGGAGGGACAACCCTCCCGAAGTTCTTCCAAGCAGGAGTTAATGTTGCTGGGGCATCACATGTCGACCGGATTCGTACTCGGCCTGGTTGGCTTGTCGGATGAACAATAGCTTTTCAGTCGCAAATCCAAGCTCTTTTGCCTTCGCTATTAAATGTTGTTTGATTGGGTAGGTGAGTTGGGGTGTGCGTGACAAAATCCATAGATATTCACTGCCGCTACTTACCAGCGCGTAGTTGTAATATGGCTTATCTACGATAAGAATATTGTAATCGCCATAAAAAGGCCCAAAGAAAGATACTTTCAAGCGGCCAGTTCGGCTGCCATCTGCATTGGCCGGATCAATAAATTTGGCTTTGCCTACTGCTTCGCTCCAGTCTTTCTTTTGCGGGTCAAATCCACGATTCACTACTTTAATTGAGCCATCATCCTGCAAGGTATAATTTGCGGTGACCTGTTCGAGGCCCTTTTCAAATCTATTATCCAATCTCGCTATTTCATACCAGGTTCCCAAATATTGGGCTGGGTAAAAACTGCGCACAATAGTTTGTTCCGCTAGCGGCGACATGGGGTGTGAGCAACCGCTCAAATTGATCAATATAAATAAACAAGCTAAAAAATTATTAACAGTCATAAAGCATTATAAAAACCAATAAGTGAAAATAAGTTACAGTTTAAAATAATACACATTGAAACAGGCGATAAGGGATAAAAATGAAACTAACAACGGTATGCATCATCGCACTACTGTCATCACCAGCCATGGCTGGTAACGTGGAAACCGGGCTTGGCGGCGGATTAGGTGCGGCGGCGGGAACCGCAGTAGGCAGTGTACTTGGTGGTAGCACCGGTGAGATTGTGGGTGGTGCAGTTGGCGGTGGATTAGGTGGTGCAGTGACTACAGGCCGTGGTGGTAAAACTGGCGCTATTATTGGTGGGGCCGCGGGTGGTGCAACCGGCGCTGCGGTTGGGCGTACAGTAAGTGGTACAACCGCAGGTGCAGTGGTAGGCGCAGGTTTAGGCGGTGCAGGTGGAGCTGTGATTGGCAAAGAGATCGATGAGCCTGATCCACATGGGAAACGCTATCGTGGTAAAAAGGGCAAGAGACACGGGCATCATGGCCGAGGTCATCGGCATGATTAAGATTTAATTTGCGCAATCAATGTCGCCAGATCAAGGCGGCCAATCAATCTAATCTTAATCAGCTAGCCAGCTTAAGGCCTATCATCCCGGCAATAATCAGCAGCAAGCTGATAATCCGCAACGCAGACACTGGCTCGTTAAATAACAAAATACCTAAAATGACCGTGCCGACGGCACCGATACCGACCCAGATAGCGTAAGCAGTACCTACCGGTAAAGTTTTAACACAAAGCCCTAATAACCAGACGCTAATCACCATCGCCACGATAGTCCACAACGATGGCCAGAAACGTGAAAAGCCATCGGTATATTTCAACCCAATCGCCCAGGCCGTTTCAAATAAACCGGCAACTATCAATATTAACCAGGTCATAAAGCGCTTTCTTATATTAATTTGCTGAGATTTATAGATTAAGGTTTAAGTGCGTCAAGGTCTTGTGCAGTTAACCAGCGCCATTCACCAGGCTGTAAATTCTGTGGTAATTCAAGGCGTCCAATTTTGATACGCTTCAAGTAATCTACCCGGTTTCCAATCGCAGCAATCATACGTTTAACCTGGTGATACTTACCTTCTGCCAAAGTCATGTGAATAATCGATTCTGTCACGCGTGTAATTTCGAGTGCGGCAATCGTTTGATCTTCGTCTATCAGCTTTACGCCTGCAAGCAATCCTTGCAGGTCCTCGTCACTGATGGGATGTTTGCAAGTCACTTCATAGATTTTTGGTACATGGTGCTTGGGTGAACTGATCTTGTGAATAAACTGGCCGTCATCCGAGAGTAAAATCAAACCCGTGGTATCTTCGTCCAGCCGGCCTATGCACTGAATGCCACGCTCAACCAGTGGTAGTGGCAGCAAAGAATAGATGGTGGGGTGAAATTGCGTTTTGTGCGAGCATTCGTGATGTGCCGGTTTGTGCATCATGAGATAACTGTGCTCGCGGTATTCCCAAGGTTCGCCCTCAATGGTGAATTGCAGGTTTTCGAGTTCAAAAGTCGCGTCCGGGTCATTGCACAATTCCCCATTGACGGTCACTTCTTCATTAATAATCAGGATGCGACACATTTTACGTGTGCCGAAGCCTTGTCGTTGCAGAATACGTTCTAAATCAAGTTTCTTAGCCATAGCCTGAATTATACGCGAATCCTGAGGCGACTTTCCCGTAGGTGGTGCCCGCGTCTGTCACTCCATGCGTGACTCACGTACAATGCCGGCATGGCATTTAAACATATCACCTCCCGCGATAATCCCGTCTACAAACACTTGCGCAAGCTGGCCGATAATGCACGCGAACGTAAAAGCAGTGGCTTAACATTACTGGAAGGTGTGCATTTGATCGAAGGCTACCTGCAAACACAAGGTGAGCCGCAGTTGATGATTATTCCTGAGGGGAAAAGCAGCCTGGAAGCATCCAACCTGATGCAGTACCTGGTAGATGTAGACACCATCATGCTACCGACGTTGATGTTTGCCGATCTGACGCCCGTTTCCAGCAGCAGCGGCATCATGGCATTAGTACCTGTACCGGAGATCGCGTTGCCGGAAACAATAAATTTTGCCCTGTTAATTGAAAATATCCAGGATCCCGGTAACCTCGGCAGTATATTGCGTACCGCTGCCGCTGCCGGGGTGCAGGCTGCTTATCTGACGAAAGGCTGTACCGATGCCTGGTCACCAAAAGCCTTACGTGGTGGCCAGGGTGCGCAATTGGTATTACCGTTAGTCGAAAACGTGGATGCTGTGGAAGTGGCCCGGCAGTTCGCCGGTAAAACACTGGCATTGACTATGCAGGGAGAAAACCTCTACGATCAAGCGTTAAGTGCGCCAGTCCTGTTTGCAGTAGGTAATGAAGGCGCCGGTATTTCGGAGGCATTGCAGAATACGGTGAATATATGTGTCAGTATTCCGATGGCGCATCAAGGCGTTCTGGCATTGGAATCACTAAATGCCGCCGCGGCAACGGCAGTCGCCTTGTTCGAGTGCCAGCGTCAGCGAATGGTTGAAGTAAATCATCCGGTGCGCTGATTTAATGCGTCACTCCGTGGTCATCGTTGTCATCAAATAAAGCGAGCGCTTCCTGCTCATCGACCACATATTGCTTGTTACAAAAGTCGCATTGAATCTGAATGCTGCCTTGCTCATCAAGAACGCTGAGTACTTCCGCCAGACCCAGTAACTGCAACATATTGGCCACATTGGCTTGTGAGCAACTGCAAAAAGCACGGATATCACGCGCTTCAAACAAACGGATATCCTCCTCAACAAAAAGGCGCTGTAACAAAGTTTCAGTGTCTAAATCCAGTAACTCGCGATTGGTCACCGTATTAGCCAAATGCTGCACCCGGTTCCAGTGGTCGAGGTCATGCTCTTGTTGTTGCGGCAGTTTTTGCACCAGTAAACCAGCAGCTCTATCACCTTCGGCCGCCAGCCACAATTTGGTGTCGATTTGCTGCGAACGGAGCATGTAGTTTTCAAGCATACTGGCAATGCTGTCACCTTCAATTGGCACAATACCCTGATAAGGCTCGCCTTCCTCCGGCATCAGCGTAATCACTAAATGCCCTTGCTCAAGCCAGTTGCTCAGCGTGTCGCCGTGTAACTCTTCATGCACTTTAGCTGTGGCACGGATATCAAGCTCAGAAGTACATTCAACTACCAGTAACTGCAATGCACCCTGGCTTTGCAATTGCAAAATTAACTTGCCTTGCATTTTTAACGTAGACGTTAATAGCACACTGGCCGCCATGAACTCGCCGATCACTTTTTTCAAGGCGGGTGGTAGTGGTTGGTGTTCAAGCGCATTAAACAGGCTTTGATCAAGGTGCACACAGTTGCCGCGCACCGCGGAGTGATCAAAAATAAAGGGATGCAATAGGTCTTGTTTCATAGGTATTATTTTAACATTGAAGCCATGCCATTCTAAGGTGCAAATAAAAAAGCCCGCTCGAAAGCGGGCTAAAAATGGATTTAATCAGAAATGGTAATTAAGTGTCGCCCGTGCATTCAACGGCGCGCCAGGAGTGATGTTATTAATGTTGTGCGCAAAAAGTGCATAGTCTTTGTTAGTGATATTCTCAATATTGATCTGCGCATCCCATTGTGGGTTTATTTTTGCAAAAATAGCAGCGTCAAAACGGGTGTATCCCGGCAGGATAGTGCTATTGCCTGCTGTAGGTGTTGCTGCGTACATTTCTGAGCGGCTGACTATGCCCAGTGCCACTGCCCACATGTCGTTGATCTGGTACTTGTTCCACAAAGAGAAAGTGCGTGTCGGCGTCATGGCGAGTTGTGCACCTTTGTTAATCACGTTGGCGGCATTTGTATTCGCCTGTCTTTCGGTGATCTCGCCATCCTGCAAAGTAAATCCGCCCATGACTTGCCATTGATCGCTAATTTTGCCAGAAGCGCCAAGTTCCAATCCGGTTGTTTCCTGGCCGTCCAGCAGAATCGAGCTTCCGGTATTGCTAGGATCGATGGCCTGTACATTTTCCCTTTCCAGCTTATATACAGCTGCTGTCAGCGAAAAATTTTGCGTGATATCCCATTTTGCGCCGATTTCCTTATTGATGAATTTTTCTGGTTTAAAAGGTTGTGTGGCGCCAGCTGGTATAGTAAGTCCAATCAACTGGTCGCCGGCGCGTGGCACATAAGAAATACTGTAATTGGCATACAGCGAGCTATTCTCTGTTGGTTTGTAAATCAATCCTGCGCGCGGGGATAACAGATTATTGGATACATCTATGTTGTTGCCAGTCCTCAAATCCGAGTAACGAGTTTCAAGGTGATCGTGGCGTAATCCAATGATGGCTTGCCAATTCGGATTGAATACAATCTGGTCCTGCAGATAGAACGCAGCTACCGTGAAGTCGCTAGTCTGGTCTCTGGAAGTTGTATTGAATGCAACATTCGATGTGGTCGGGTTAGCTACTGAAAAATTTCCAGGAAGGTTTTCACCACCGGCAGGAGTCAGGCGCTTGTTGTCGGTATTTTGTGCAGCAAATTCTGCCCCTGCCAATAATTTATGTTCAACACTACCAGTGTGTGCTGAATAAGTAACATCGGTCTGATTAATCAGGTTTTCGCGTTTTGTATTATCCCTGTAAGCCCCTAACTGAACAGTGCCGCCCGTGGTCACACTGCTCCTGGCATATACGTTTTGATAATACTTGTCGTAATAGGCCAGGCGCGTGCTGTTCTTAACCTGTACGCCATTGTCAAAAGCATGTGTGATGGCGGCATTGAATGCGACCGTTTCAGTTTCAGTCGGGCTTAGTCTTGCATTACCAAAAAACTTGTCATAATCGCTGATACGATATGGCCGATTATTCAGGTTGCTACCATCGGCGCCTATAAACGAAGCTACACCACGATCAGCAATCCGCTCATCTTTAAAGTATTCAGCACTCAGTTCGATCTGTGTCTTGTCGCCTGGTCTGATGGTAAATGTCGGCGTAATACCGTAGCGTCTCAGCTCAACACCATCACGGTAGGAGTTTGAGTTTTCATAAACTGCATTCAGCCTGAACGCCAGTTCATCAGAAAGGCCTTGTCCGTAATCTGCCGCAATGCGGCGATGCTCAAAGCTGCCGTAACTTACGCTGATATCCCTAACTGGGTCCCAACCGGCTTTTTTGCTGACACGGTTAACCACGCCACCTGCACCGCCGCGTCCGAAGATCATGCCATTTGCACCTTTGAGTACTTCGATGCGGTCTGTATTGTAGAGGTCGCGGTAGGTCTGAATATCATCTCTCAAGCCATCTACGAACAAATCTCCGGTGGTCTGGTTGCCGCGCAGCACCAACTGGTCGCGGTTTCCTTCGCCTTGCGCCGCCTGAACGCCGGGAACATAACGCACAGCATCCGCGATACTTTGCATGGATTGGTCCTGAATGAAATCACGTGTGATAACGGTAATGGCTTGAGGGACATCTACAAGCTCGGAATCGGTACGGGTTGCAGTTGTAGAGCGTTTGGCCTGGTAACCTTTAACCGGTTTAGTATCACTTTCTTTTTCTGCGGTGACTTCCACTTCCTTTAATTCCTGGGGGCTAGTTTCCGCTGCGGCCAGACTCGATATTGAAAGAATAGATGAGCTTAAAAGCAAACCTAATGCATTGAGGACTGGCTGAGGAGTTAGCTTAAGCGATGAGGGCGTTTTCATTGTTGTAATCATTTTAAAAAATTATCGAAATAATAATTAAGTTGATAACAATTATCAATCATTAGTGTGCGGTTGGTAATGCTAAGTCACCTTATGCTATCTAAAGGTTGCCAGTTATCCAGTGCCCATTGCCACAAATCGGGAAGCGTTTTAAAGGCTTGGGGATGTGTGGGGAAGTTAGGCAAAAAACGGAAAGCTTTCAGCAACGTTGCAATGACTTCATCTTTAGGCAGTGATTCTGCGAGCGTCTGCTTGCTCAATTTTTGCCCATCTGCATTCAATACCAGCGGGATATGCGCGTACACTGGTGTTGGATAGCCTAACAGTTGTTGCAGATAAATCTGACGGGTGGTGGAATTGAGAAGATCAGCACCGCGTACCACATGCGTGACACCTTGCAGTGCATCATCGACTACGACGGCAAGCTGGTAGCTGTATAAGCCATCGGAACGTTTGATGACAAAATCACCAATTTCCCTGGCCATATTGTGCTGAATTCTGCCTTGAACGAGGTCTTGAAAGCTAATCAGTGATTCGGTTGTTTTCAGACGCCATGCTGCCGTGGAGTCATGTTTTATCGGGTGTGATAAGCAGGTGCCGGGATAAATGACTCCTTCAATACCATGCATGCTGCTGGAATCCGCAATTTCCTTGCGGGAACAGGTGCAGGGGTAAGCCAGGTATTTGTCACGAAGCCGGTTTAGCGCTACTTCATATAATGCGGTTCGCTGGCTTTGATAGGTAATTTCGTCATCCCATACAAACCCATAATGTTCAAGGGTATGGATGATCTCTTCACTGGCACCTGCCATTTTGCGGGTTTGGTCTACATCCTCAATACGCAACAGCCATTTCCCGCCACGGCTTTTGGCATCGCAATAGCTCGCGACCGCTGCGACCAGCGAGCCGAAATGCAAAGGGCCGGTAGGCGAGGGGGCGAAGCGTCCTACAATCATTATTGGGTTGCGTATGGCGGAATATGCCAGGCAACCAGCTGACCGCCGCGTAGTTGTAAATGACAGGCCATGCGTTCAATCCCATGGCTGGAGACATCAAAAGTATAGGTGCGTAGTATCTGTACGCGGCCATTGGTGTCGCGGGCGAAGCCAACACGTGAGCCTGCAACGGTTTCATCGAGAAATTGCAAGTTGCAGCGATCGGCCAGTTGACGGCCGATTTTCAGGGCAATTTCCCGTTTGGAAACAGAGTCCATCCAGAACCAGGCGCCAGCGACTATGAGTGCCAGCAGTGACCATTCAGCCATTCGATTTCTCCTGAGAGCCGGAGCCGCATTTGGGTGTATGATACAAGTGAGTCCGTTCCAAAATCTTCATTTCTTATCCTCAATTCACTACAGTTTGCTATGAGTTCATCACGCGAAACAGACGCTATCCAGGCTTATTATAATTTATTGCATGCCAAGGGAGCAGATGAAGCCATCATGGCACAACGCGATGCAATATTGAGTGAATTGTGCCCAATGCTGGAAAATCAAGAGTCTACCAGTGCGGTTTACCGCAAAGCGGTGGACGATTTTCTCGAAGATCAACCTGCACAGCGTTGGCCTGAGCTGCTTACCATTATCCGCGAGTTTTATCCTTTCTGGCGTGGCGATGTCAAAGCGGTCATGCAGTATGCGGATACTGTCGGCTTTGAGTTACATCTTATCGGCTGGCAACCGGCTGTCATTGATCTGCAATCGGTATGGCCTGCTTTGCAAGCCGAAAAATTTGCCACTTCAGAACTATGGGCACTGAATGGATACGTTAAAGCGCTTAAATCCATGGAGCAAAAACAGGATATGGATATTGAAGTGCGTACACGTATGGCCAAGTTAATGTTGCTGAGGTTACGTGATGCGCCATTGTCAGAGAAAAATGCATTTCGAATTACGGCGGATGCTACTTTGCCCTTATTTAACCTGAAGCATACCCGGCATTTATTTTTGAATGCGGTGCGTGAGTTCTATTACTTCTGGGCCGCACACCCAGATGCCGAAGAGATGTTCAAGCAGCTTCAACCTTCCGAAATCATGTAATCCAAAATCGCACTAAAAAAGTGCAATGCACTTTATAAGGTGCAATAGTGGTGCATTTTTCAAGTGAGCCTAAAACTTTATTCTTTAAAATCAACCATGTAATAATGGTCTGATAATTGCTTATCCACTGCGAATTTTTAAAAAAGGCGTGCCAAAAGGCAAAACGTCATCTTTATATAATTAAATTCGGAGAGCGAAAATGGAAGCATTAGTGTCCGCTAATGACGTCTTGTTTGTATTACTGGGGGCTATCATGGTGCTGGCGATGCATGCCGGTTTTGCATTTTTGGAAGTCGGTACAGTGCGTCAAAAAAACCAGGTCAACGCACTGGTCAAAATCATGGTGGATTTTTGTGTTTCCACCATTGCCTACTTTTTCATTGGCTACAGCATCGCTTATGGCATCAATTTCTTTAGTGGCGCTGATGTCCTGGCAGCTAAAAGTGGGTATGACCTCGTTAAATTCTTTTTCCTGCTGACCTTTGCAGCAGCCATTCCGGCGATTGTTTCCGGTGGCATTGCCGAGCGCGCCAAGTTTAATCCGCAAATGGCAGCAACCTTCCTGATTGTCGGTTTCGTCTATCCCTTTTTTGAAGGGATCGCCTGGAACAACCATTTTGGTTTCCAGGAGTGGTTAAAGTCCAGCTTTGGTGCCAGCTTCCATGACTTTGCAGGTTCGATTGTCGTACACGCGATGGGCGGCTGGATTGCTCTGGCGGCGGTGATGCTATTAGGTGCCCGCAGTGGACGCTATACTAAAGAAGGCAGATTGCATGCTTATCCACCTTCCAATATTCCTTTCCTCGCATTAGGCGCATGGATACTGACCGTCGGCTGGTTTGGCTTTAATGTCATGTCCGCGCAAGCTATCCAAAACATTTCTGGCCTGGTAGCCGTCAATTCGCTGATGGCCTTGGCCGGCGGCACTCTGGCTGCACTCGTACTCGGTAAAAATGACCCTGGCTTTGTGCACAACGGCCCTTTGGCTGGCCTGGTTGCTGTCTGTGCCGGTTCAGATGTGATGCACCCGCTTGGCGCCTTGGTCACCGGTGGTGTAGCTGGTGTAATCTTCGTCTGGGCGTTTACCATGACACAAAACCGCCTGAAAATTGATGATGTATTAGGTGTATGGCCGTTGCATGGTTTATGCGGTGCCTGGGGTGGTATAGCAGCCGGTATTTTCGGCAGTGCCAGTTTAGGCGGTTTAGGTGGCGTCAGCCTGGTAAGCCAGTTGCTTGGTACTATTGCTGGCATCACTGTCGCATTTATTGGCGGCGGTATTGTGTATGGTTTGCTGAAAAAACTTGTCGGCATCCGCCTGGATGCAGAGGCTGAGTTTGATGGCGCCGATTTAAGTATCCATAAAATTCCATCAGTCTCGGCCGATTAAGTGTTTACCCGCAAACACTTAAATTCTTACTAGACTAATAACTGATCGCCTTCCATCTTGTCTCTTCCGCACGGGAGAGATAATTCAAACTTAATTCGAGTTCCTGTCTCTATCAATTAAGACTGATAGAGGCAGGAATATTGTTTTAGGCAATGATTTAATAAATTTTTGCTTGATTCGACGTTTGAATTAATCCACTCTAATGTTGTAAATAAAATCAGATTAAATATAAGACATCACTCAGTGATGCACTTCTTTCAAGGAAGATCCGACTATGGCGACACTGAATATTAATGGCACCACCCACCAGGTGGATGCGCCAGATGACATGCCTCTCCTTTGGGTGATCAGAGATATCATCGGTCTGACAGGGACCAAGTTTGGGTGTGGTATCGCGCAATGTGGCGCATGCACCGTTCATATCGATGGGCAGGCGGCCCGCTCTTGTGTACTGCCTATCTCAGCAATCGGTGACAAGAAAATCACCACCATAGAAGCGGTGGGTGAAACTTCTGCTGGTAAATCTATCCAGAAAGCCTGGCTAGACCTTGAGGTCATGCAGTGCGGTTATTGCCAGTCCGGCCAGATCATGTCTGCATGTTCTTTACTCGGACAACATCCTCATCCCAATGATGAACAGATAGACACCGCCATGGCAGGCAATATTTGCCGGTGCGGGACTTATCCACGCATACGCGCCGCGATCAAAGTTGCCGCGAAAGAAGGAGCCTGATTATGTCGCAAGGATTAATTCAGGGTCTGACCGATAAATATATTGTTGCCAATCCTCCACGCAGAAATTTCCTCAAGTTTGCCGCCTCGGTTAGTGCCACAACAGCGGGAGGTATGGTGCTCAGTATCAGTATGCCCGCCTTGAGCCAGGATAAACAAACACAGTCCTATGATGAGCTTGAGGCCGGCAAGAATGTGTTAGCGCCGAATGCCTTCATCAAGATTGATACGAATGGTGAAGTCACCATGATTATGCCCAAGGTTGAAATGGGCCAGGGTGTTTATACCTCACTGCCCATGTTGCTGGCTGAAGAGCTTGAAGTCGATGTGCAAACGGTGAAGCTGGAGCATGCCCCGCCGAATGACAAGCTTTATGGAGACGCGATGCTGGGTGCACAAGTCACAGGCGGGTCAACCTCTATCCGTGCAATGTGGGATCCGCTGCGCCAGGCTGGGGCTGTTTGCCGCTCACTGCTGGTGACTGCTGCTGCCCAGAAATGGAAAGTAGATGAATCTACCTGCCAAGCCAGGTCAGGGGTGATCTATCATGAAGCGTCAGGTCGGAAATTGGGTTATGGTGAACTGGTAAAAGTTGCCAGTGCATTACCTGTCCTCACTAAAGTTGCTCTCAAAGACCCCAAAGATTTCAAAGTCATCGGTACCTCGGCCAAAAGATTAGATACCCCCGATAAAGTAAATGGTTTGGCCAAATTTGGTATTGATGCGCATCCGGACAAAGTGAAGTTCGCAGTAATCGCCACCAGCCCGGTGTTCGGTGGAAAGTTGATTAGCGTGGATGATAGTCGTGCCTTGAAGATGCCTGGAGTCCTTCAGGTGGTCAAGGTGGATAATGCTGTTGCCGTGATTGGCATTCATACCTGGGCGGCCAAGCGCGGCTTGGGTGCGCTAGAAATCAAATGGGATGAAGGTAAAAGCACTGCAGTGAAAACGGGTGATCTGATCCAGGACTTGCGGGATGCATCCAAAAAACCAGGGGCGGTTGCCAAAAAAGAAGGTAATGCAGCCAGTGCATTTAAAAAAGCCGATAAAACCCTGAGTGTGGAATATGAGCAGCCATTTCTGGCACATGCGACGATGGAGCCCATGAACTGCACGGTAGAAGTCGGTGCTTCAGGTTGCGACATCTGGGTAGGCACCCAGATACCGACTTTTGCGCAGGGAATGGCTGCAAAAACGCTAGGTATTCCCGTTGAAAAAGTCAGGCTGCATAACTTCCTGATTGGTGGCGGTTTTGGCAGAAGGCTGGAGTTCGATGGTGTCGTGCAAGCTGTCAAAATCGCCAAGCAAGTCAAAGGGCCAGTCAAGGTCATCTGGACACGCGAAGAGGATATCCAGCACGATATGTTCCGGCCCTATTACTTTGATCGTATTTCAGCGGGCCTGGACGCGAAAGGCAAACCCGTTTCCTGGTCGCACCGGATTGTAGGTTCTTCAGTCATGGCGAGATTTGCACCGCCAGCAGTCAAAAATGGTGTGGATCCTGATGCAGTAGAAGTGTCTGCTGACCCTCCTTATGAATTGCCTAATCTGTATGTCGATTATGTGCGTGTTGAGCCCCGCGACGTACCCACGGCATTCTGGCGCGGTGTAGGCCCTACCCGAGGTACTTTTGTGGTCGAGAGTTTTATCGATGAACTGGCAGCCCTGGCTAAAGTCGACCCGGTCAAATACCGTCTTGAACTGTTGAATAAAACTCCAAGGCTGAAAAACGCTTTGCAACTTGCTGTAAGCAAAAGTGACTGGGGCAAACCGTTGGCAAAAGGGAAAGGCCGTGGCGTTTCAGTCATGCATGCCTTCGGCAGCTTCCTGGCGATGATAGTAGAAATCACTGTGAACCCACAGGGTGAAGTCAAAGTAGATAAAGTGGTATGCGCGGTGGATTGCGGGTTGACGGTTAATCCCAATACGGTATTAGCCCAAATTGAAGGCGGCGTGATATTTGGTCTCAGTGCTGTGCTCTACAACGAAATTACCATCAAAAATGGACGTGTGGAACAAACCAACTTTAATGACTATCGTGTAATGCGCATCAATGAAACGCCCGTGTTTGATATCCATTTGATTAAAAGCGCCGAAGCGCCTGGTGGCATCGGTGAACCAGGTACGGCGGCTATTGGTGCTGCCCTGGCAAATGCGGTGTTCTCGGCAACCGGAAAACGCATCCGTAAACTGCCAATTGGCAACCAACTACAAGCATAGGAGCCATGATGAAGATAACATCAGGTTTGATGAACATATGCGCCACCATCATCGCTTTCAGTTTTTCCCTGAATGTCTTCGCCATCAGTCCGGCAGACATTAAGAAAGGAGAATACCTTGCGCGGGTGGGCGACTGTGTATCCTGCCATACAGCCCCACATGGTAAAGACTTTGCCGGCGGGCTGCCCATGCTTACCCCGGTTGGTGCTATTTACACTACGAATATCACTCCAGACCCTGAAACCGGCATAGGTAAATATACGGAATCTGATTTTGCCAAAGCGCTACGTCGTGGTGTGGCAAAAGATGGCCACCATCTGTATCCGGCCATGCCGTATCCTTCTTATGCCAAAGTCAGTGATACTGACATTCATTACCTGTATCTTTATTTCAAGCATGGCGTCAAACCTGTGCGGCAGGCAAACAAAGCCAGTGAAATTCCATGGCCCTTGAATTACAGATTTCCGTTGGCAATCTGGAATGCATTTTTTCTGGATAAAGAGACATACAAACCTGATCCTGATAAGGATGCAAACTGGAATCGTGGGGCTTATCTTGTGCAGGGGTTAGGACATTGTGGCGCTTGCCACACTCCCCGTGGCTTGGCATTTCAGGAAAAAGGGCTTACCCATGAATCAGGTAAATTTTTAAGTGGTGAAACACTCGAAGGCTGGTCTGCGACCAACTTACGCGACGACCATAACACCGGCCTAGGCCGATGGTCAGAAAGCGACATTGTTGTTTACCTCAAATCAGGCGCTAATCAGCATAGTTCCGCTTTCGGTACTATGACCCCGGTGATTAATAACAGTACAGAAGGCATGACGCTTGAAGACTTAACCGGAATGTCCAGCTATTTAAAAACAATAAAAGGCTCAGATGATAAAGGCCAAAAGCCTTATAAATACGACCCCTCTGCTACGCTAGCGCAATTCAAAGAACCGGCAAAGCATCCCGGTGCCAAGTTATATCAACAATATTGTGCTGCCTGTCATAGCCAGAATGGTCAGGGTGTCGCTCCTTATTTATCACCGCTTGCCGGAAATCCGGCAGTGATGGATCCGGACCCATCTTCATTGATTAATGTCATCCTGAACGGCTCGCCCCAGCTAAAACCGCAGGGTGTTGCAGCTCCGTACAATATGCCAAAATTCCGCCATATACTGAATGATACAGAGGTTGCCCAGTTGGTGACTTTTATGCAAAAGGGTTGGAATCACAATCTGGATGCGACTGATGCCAAACAGGTGGCCAAAATTCGTAAGATGCCACCTTCTGCCCATTGATGATGACTTTGCTTGAATGAATAAAGCTCAGTGTCGCAAAGGTATGGGGGAGGCATAATCAAGGATGATTCTTACGCGCTTATCAGACTTTTTCTGATAAGCAGCTAACAGAAACTTCCATATCCTGTGTGTAAGGGGAAAACCTCTGACCAATAACCTAGGAGTTAAATATGGCTAATCCAGATATTCTGAATCCAGAAATTATTAATAACCAGGATGGATTTGATTCTAACCTCTTGAGCCCAGAGGTGATCAATAACCCGGATCTGAAATCTACAGCAGACCAGGACAGTGATGATGTCAATACAGATTAAGCTGATATCAATCATCTGATGAAAAAGCCCCGGGAGACCGGGGCTTTTTGCTTATGAACTGAAAGGTGAAAATTTATACTTAGAGCGCTTGGGCTTAGAAGTTGTAGTGCCAGTACAAGCTCAGCACTTCTACACCAGGATTTCTATCATCCAAATCGGCGTTGGACAAGTGGCTGACTGCCAAACCTAGGCTATTTTGTGCATTGATATCTTTTGCAATCTCGAGCTGTGAACGGAACTCAACCGGATGGCCCAAGTCGAGATCACTGCTTCCGCGACTGTAATACCCCAAACCCAAACCAGGCTTCAGGTGCCAGGTATCAGCAAACTGCCAATCATACAACACGCCGCCGCCTAGCCACAGCGAACCATCGGTGGTCGCTTGCACACCTAGCCATGGTTTTAAATGATCGACGATGACTGAAGTATCATATTCATAATCAACACGAAAATCGGTCGCAGAACGGGATCCATCGAAATCATAACTACCTACCGCAAAACCCAGGGTGTCAGCATTAGTATTAAAAGAATTGGTAAGTACAAAAGCGAGTGCGAATAGAGTGATTTTTTTCATTATTTTTTAACTCAGGTTAAGTGTTAATCAATAAGTCTAGGCCTGAACCAGGTTCTGGTAATTTTTATGGGTGCTAGGTTTTTGCCATTGAGACGTGACAACTTCTATAGGGGCTTTATTTTTGATACTAAAGGAACCTGTGATCTTGTTGGAGATATCCAGGTCTTCGAGGCAGACGATGCCAACTAATTCGTAATCCCTGTCTAATACCAGCAAACTTTTGAGCTGCTGTTCAATCATAAAGTTGATGACATACGACGTGGCCTGATCAGCAAACACATATTTCGCCTCAACAGCCATGCACTGCGCAACTTTAGTTTCTTCGAGGGATCGTCCATGGGCAACTGCTTTCATCGCGATATCTCTGATTGAAAGCATGCCGACCAAACGGCCGTTTTCACAAACGGGTATCGCATCGAAATCATTTTCTTCCATGAGTTGTGCAGCAAATTTGAGAGAATCTTGAGGGGAGGCGGTAGCAACCTGAGAGGTCATCCATTGGCTAATCATCATTTTTTTAGTCCTTTTACTATGATATTAATCTGGGCGTACTGTGGACATAGATGCGGTAGCTCCTCAGGAACTACCGCGGTGCCGGTAACCAAACACGGGAATCCTATATAGCTTCCACTTTCGGTCCCAACGGTTGCAGAATAATCAAACAGGATTATTAAATTTATCAGGCATTCACTGCTATTGATGTAGGATTTGTCGGACTTAAATCTTTAGCGGATTGATGGGAAATGAAGGCAATGAAAGCATTAAAATTAGTCATCTTTGATTGTGATGGTGTACTGGTGGACAGCGAGCCCATCACTAATCAAATATTTTTAGATATCTTGCAAGGTTATGGTCTATCCATTCCACACGAAGAGTTTGTCGCCAAATATGTAGGCAGTGGCATGAGCGTAGTCAAAGCGCTTTTATATCAGCATCACAATTTCACACTCCCGGATGACTTTTTCAAATCATTCAATGCCATGAGTATAGAGGCGCTGGAGCGAGATTTGAAAGCAGTCAAAAATGTTGAAAAAGCGATTGATGATCTCAATGTGCCATTCTGCCTGGCTTCAAATAGCTCACCAGAGAAAGTACGTTTGATGCTCAAAAAGACAACACTTTTTAACAGGTTTGATGGAAAGATTTTTACTTCCAGCCTGGTTGCCGCACCGAAACCAGCGCCCGATATTTACTTGCATGCAGCCAAAGCCAATGGCGTGTCTCCCGAAAATGTTCTGGTGATAGAAGACACGCATATAGGCGTCACTGCCGCAGTGGCTGCGGGAATGAATGTGTTCGGTTATACCGGCACTTTCCCTGCCGAGAAACTCATCAATGCCGGCGCCTCAAAAACATTCGGCGATATGAATGATTTAAAAGGGTTAATTGAAAAAACATATGGCTGAGCGGCTTAGCCAACAGTCAATTTAACACTTATTTGAAAACCAATTTAAGCGCTTCCGGGTTATCAATGCTGAGGAAATGACCGGCACCGGCAATTGTCTGCAATGTGGCAGCAGGTAATTGATTGAATGTACGCGATCTTTCCTGCTGGGTTGACCAATCAAACTCGCCATATACCAAAATGACCGGGCATTTCACCTGCGCATAAAGCTCAGATGCTTTAGACCAGCTTCGCCAGTTTTTCAGGATATTTCTGCCAAGAAACTTATAACCTGGCCTGTGACCTGTCTGATCAAATAGTTTCATTAGCCAGGTTGGTATTCTCTTGATATTGGTCACGCCACCATTCATCACCAGGCTCAAGAAAAAGCGGTTTTCTAACGCTGCGAAGATGGCACCATGCACAGGAATGGAATAATTCCACAATATGAAGTTAGCAATAAAGTTGCCACGACGGATGCCATCGGCATACCGGGTTTCATAGTCATAAGTATTGACCGCAAACACCTGCTTGATTTTCTCCGGCAGGGTGGCTGCGATGGTGAGTGCGAGCGTTGCACCGATAGACTCGCCGACCAGCGTCAGGTTGTATAGTCCTAACTGGTTGATGACTTCAATCAATGCATTCCTCAAATAAGGTTCATCATAATTGATTGATTTGTTAATGGATGACAGGCCGTGCCCAGGCAAGTCGACGGCATAAACAGTGTAGTTTTTTGCATAAAATGGGATCATCTCGCTAAAAAACTCAATCTGCGTGCGTATGGTGTGCATCAGTAAAAGCGGTGCGCCCTGGCCGGTTTTTATCACACGTATGGTTTCTCCATTCGCCAGTTTGATGAAGCGTTCTTCACCATTAAATTTCAAGTCTTTTGGTGCATAGTTCATTTAGTTTCCCCTATTGATTGGTTGGTTAATTGCCACGTTGTTGGTAAAGCGTTCGACTGTTAAAAATAGAAGCGTTTGAAAATCACTGACGCATTGACGCCGCCGAAGCCAAAGCCATTGGATAAGGCATAGTCAATGTTCTTGACTAGAGGTTGTTGGCCGACAATAGTCAGTCCACTGGCGCGTTCGTCAGCTTTCTCAAGATTAATAGTTGGCGGGCAATATTGGGTTTGAATGGCTTTAATGGTGAAGATAGCTTCCAGCCCGCCCGCTGCGCCCAATAAGTGACCTGTAGAAGATTTGGTGGCACTGATCACTGGGGCATCCTGAGTTCCAAATACACGCTTGATCGCTGCCAGTTCACCTGCATCACCGACAGGGGTAGAGGTGGCATGTGCATTGATGTGATCAATTGCAGCGGGTGTTAATCCTGCCTGATTCAAGGCTATCGACATTGCTCGCGCCGCACCGGAACCGTCTTCCGGGCTGGAGGTGATGTGGTAGGCATCCGAAGTGGTGCCGTAACCTACCAATTCGGCAATTGGCGTGGCACCTCTTGCCATGGCATGTTCATAAGATTCAATCACCAGAATACCGGCGCCTTCGCCCATGACGAATCCATCCCGGTCCTGATCAAATGGCCTTGAAGCTTGCTCGGGGGTATCTGCATATCGGCTACTCAACGCTTTGGCTGCGGCAAAGCCGCCCAGGCTTACTTTGTCGATACAGGCTTCGGCGCCACCGCAAATGACAATGTCAGCCTCATTCGCATGGATTAGCCTGGCAGCATCGCCAATCGCCTGCACACCCGCTGCACACGCGGTGACCGGTGCGCCCAGCGGCCCCTTGAATTGATGTTTTAGCGCCACCTGACCAGCGGCGAGGTTCACCAGGAATGACGGAATGGTAAAAGGTGATAAGCGCTCAACGCCTTCCTGCTCGCCTTTGCGGACTGCCTGTGCGATGGCCGGAAAGCCGCCAATGCCCGAGGCGATAATCGTGGCGGTGCGTTCGCTTTCAGCATCATTCTTTGGATGCCATTGTGCCTGATGAATCGCTTCTTCTGCCGCAATCAGCGCAAACTGGATAAACCTGTCTATCCTGCGCAACTCCTTGGCGCTGATATGCTGTGATAAATCCAGCCCAAAAACCGGATCAGTCTCTAATGGTTTTACCCAGCCGGCAATATTGACCGGGCTGCCTTCTGCCAAGATATCTGGCAACGTTGAGATGCCGGATTTTCCTTCCAGTAAATGCTTCCAGGCTAATTCAACACCTGTGCCTAGCGGGCTGACCACGCCCATTCCGGTAACAACAATTCTTTTCATAATAATGACCTTAATAACTTTTCAACATTAACGGGTGTCAAATAGTGCCGCTTGTTTTCACTAGTAATTGTTTGGGATGCGTATTGATGGGTAAACACAATAAGCCGGTGATCAGCGCCAGCGTTATATGGATGGCATAGATGCGATGAAAGTCCGCAATCTGTAATTCTGCTTTGGCTAGTAACAGCACGGTCAGCGAAACGCCAATAACTGTGCCTATCTGGCGCACGGCATGATTGATGGCGCTACCTACTGCATAATCTTTGGCGGGTAAACCAAATACGGAGGCTGCGGATAATGAAGGGATCACCAGGCCTACCGATAAGCCGCTCAATATTAATCCTGGTAACCACTCAGTCAGGTAGTCGGGGCTGGCATCCGGTACCAACATGAACCACAAGCCACTCAAGGCATAGGTGATGGTGCCGGTAATCAATAAAGGTCTATGGCCGATTTTTGAGGCAAGCTTGCCTGAAAGAATCGCGGTTGGTACCACCGTTAATGGACCTGGCATGATAGAAGTGCCAGCCATCGACTGGCTAAAGTGCCAGATATTCTTCATCCAGAAAAAGAATGAAAAAAACATAATGGCAAAGGCGATGGCAAATATAAACCCGGCAATATTGGCAAACAGGAAGGTGTCGCTCTTGAACAGGCCTAACTCGAATAACGGCTCAGGATTAGACTTTGCCCAAGGGATGTAACTGAGTAACAGGGCCAGGCCGAGTACTACGATACTGAGCAGTTCTACAGCAGACCAGTGAATAGAGTTAAGCTCGACAAGGCCGAAAGCAATCGCACCGACGCCCGTCATCAGTTGCAGTATGCCTACCCAATCCAGACGTAATTTATCCCTGGGCTGGATCGACTCTTGCAACGAAGAGGCGCTTTGCCAGACACAAAATAAGCCAATCGGGATGTTGATAAAAAATGCCCACTGCCAGCCGCCTATGTCAATAATCAATGAGCCTATCCCTGGACCCAGGGCCGCTGCCAAAGCGCCCACCGCACCCCAGGCGCCCATGACGACCATGCGTTTTTCCCTTGGGAAAGCCTCAAGCACAATGGCAAGCGCAGCGGGGGATAGCAAACATGCGCCTATGGATTGCACTATCCGGGCAACGATCAGAAAGCCGACATTGGGTGAGGCGCCGCAGGCAAATGAGGCGCTGACAAACAGCAACACACCCAGCATAAATATTTTTTTCCTGCCGAATTTATCTGCGATCCCCCCGGCTGGAATGAGCATAGCCGCATATACAATCGAGTAGGCATTCATCGCCCAGGATAAATCGGCGGCGGTTGCGCCCGGGAAGCTACGCAGGATATTGCTGAAGCCTGCATACAGAATGGTGGTATCCAGCGACACCATAAAAATGGCGATACAGGCAATCGCAAACACGCGCCATCCATTATGCGTGGCTTTGTCCGGCGGGCTGTATGTTGCTTCAGTGGTCGTCATATTTTTCTCGTATCCATCATGAATGAAACAAGCCACCACTGCTGGTGGCTTTTGTAATTAATGATTCAGGAAATAGTTGGCTGTGTTAACAAAGCTATCGTGATACTGAAAAATAGAGCCGTGGTTTGAGTCCGGGTAAAGCACTAATTGGGCATTTTTAATGTGTTTGTAGAGTGTGATCGACCCTGCAGTGTCCAACATGGTGTCATTGCTTCCGGTCACCACCAGTACCGGTTGCTGGATGGCGGTAAGTGTTTTGTATTCCGGATCCGGCGTGCTGGTCCATACGATCAGCGCTTTGCCATGCGCATCGGCAATGTCTTTACCACTCTCAGGGTCACGGTCTTTTGTTCTGGCGTAGACGCGGGATAAAAATTCAGCGCCCGCTTTTTTGCCGGCATCGGTTTGAGAGAAGAACAGGTAGTCACGGGGGTCAGGCGCATTGGCTCTCGAAAATGCCTCATTCAGCACCTTCATGAGATTGTTACCACCGCCTTGATGTGTCGTTCCGGCAAGAATGACTTTATGGATGAGTTCCGGATGTTGCGCAGCCAGTTCTTGTGCAACGAACCCGCCCAGTGAAAATCCCAACAGGTCTACTTTTTTGTAACCGAGCGCCTGGATAAAAGCATAAGCGTCAGTGGTCATTTGTGCGACATTGTCAGCAACGACACCATTAGTAGCACCCACGCCCCGGTTGTTAAAGACCACTACCGGCCTTGTTTTTGCAAAGGCATTCACCACAGCCGGATCCCATGCATCCATGGTGCCGGTAAAGTGTTGCAGGAATACTAAAGGCGTTCCTGTTTTAGGGCCTAATGCGCGATAGGAGAATTTAACGCCATTGGTTTCTAAAAATTGGGTAGGAGCAGTTTCCAGTTTGTCTGCTGCCGAGGCAATACCAGGCTCTACAATTGAAAATGTAGTGGCAATTAATAATAATGATTTGATAAATTTGTGCATAAACAGCTCCTTTTTTAATACGATTTTGATAAAGTTTTTTTATTTAATACCGTTTGGTATATAAATAATATTCAGCAACACTTGCCTTGTCAATATTTTTTTGTAACAATTGGTATATTATTTATTTGAAAGGCTTAAGCATGACTACCGAGACCAAAAAATTACGAGGGCGTCCACGGGTGTTTGATATGGATGAGGCACTTGATAAGGCCCTGCAGATTTTCTGGCAAAGAGGTTATGAAGGTGCATCGCTCGCTGAACTGACCGAAGCCTTAGGCGTCAATAAGCCCAGTTTGTATGCCGCCTTCGGTAATAAAGAAGAGTTATTTATGAAGGCATTATCAAAATACACCACGGGCCCGGTGGCTTTTGTGAGGGATGTGATCAATGAACCTACCTCGCATGCTGTGGCTAAGCGTTTTCTATATGAAGCAGCCGATTTTTTAACCCAGCCTTCTCATCCCAAAGGTTGCATGATTGTGCAGGGCGCGTTATCCGGCGGCGAAAGTGCCGAGATGGTGAAAAAAGTGCTTATACAATATAGAAACGCTTATGAAAACTTGCTGACCAAACGTTTTGAGCAGGCTAAACAGGATGGCGACTTATTAAGTGACGCCGACCCGCATGCGTTGGCGAAATATCTTGCAACCTTGCATCAGGGCATGTCGGTGCAGGCGACCAGTGGCGCCTCTAACGACGATTTAAAGGCAATTGCCGACTTGGCTTTAAGTGCCTGGCCAAAAGCAAAGTAATTACATCAATATATGAATCTGTTAAGGTGTGATTAATTATAAATAACCATGCCGCTAACAGATGGATTCCTCTCCACGAACATTCATCAAGCTTGATAGCTCGGAAACGCAGCCTATCCATTTGCAGATATACCATAGGTTTAAAGCGGCCATTGAAAGTAACTTGCTGAATGATGGCGACCGGATTCCTTCTACCAGGACATTGGCGAGCGAACTGAATGTCGCCAGAGGCACGGTTGAAAGTGCTTATGCCATGCTGCTGGGAGAGGGGGTTTTTATCTCCAAAGGTCAATCCGGCACTTATGTCTCCACTTTGTTGCGCAAGCCGGCTGCTAAAAAACTGAGGACTGTTGTACCACCTGTTGCCAAACAACCTGTCTCACAAACAGCTGATATCGAACTGGCAAAATCTGTTTCTCCCATTTATTTACCTGGTTGTCCGGCATTTGATGCTTTCCCCAGAAAAATATGGTCAAGATTAAGTGGTAACCGGGTCCGTGCAATGTCAGCGGAAGAGATGCGTCTCAAAGAGCCTCAAGGGTATGAGCCATTAAGGCAATCCATCGCAGCCTACTTGCGGCTTGCGCGCGGTGTGGTGTGCGAGCCGGAACAGGTTTTCATCACCAATGGTTACCAGGGCGCCCTGGATTTTTTGAGTAAGGTCTTCAAGTTTTACGGTGAGAATATCTGGATGGAAGATCCGGGATTTTTGCTGGCAGCCATGCTGCTCAAGGACCTTGGTGCCAATATCATCCGCGTGCCGATTGATGAACAGGGCCTGATCGTGTCTGCTGGAGTCGACAAATGTCTAGATGCCAAATTGGCCATTGTGACGCCTTCACACCATAGCCCGCTGGGATTGCCACTTTCGGCTGCGCGGAGGATTGAGCTGCTGCAATGGGCAAGTGCTAATGATTCATGGATCATTGAGGATGACTATGATGGGGAATTCCGCTATTCCGGCTATCCGCTGCCTTCATTAAAAAGCCTGGATCAATACGACAGGGTGATTTATGCCGGCAGTTTCAGTAAAACCATTTTTCCTGCATTGAAGATTGGTTATATCGTCGTTCCGTCTGGACTGGTGGATATCTGCAACGAGAAGGCCGCTATCTATCAACGCGGCTTTACCATTACTTCGCAAATGGTAGTGAATGATTTCATTACCGAAGGGCATTTTTCGCGCCACCTGAAAAAGATGCGTGACTTGTATGCACACAGGCGCGAACTGGCCAGCAAGGCGCTGATGGATGTGTTTGAGGACAAAATACAGATCAGCTCGCACAAAAACGGCATGCACTTCGTAGCGTCTCTAGATCATCAGTATTCTGATACTGAAGTCTGTAGCAGCTTTAACAAGCTGGGCTATGGTATTTATCCTATTTCAAAATGGACCATCGATCCCAAATACAACGGTCTGCTGATCGGGTTCAGCAATGTGCCTAACAAGAAAGTCGCCGAAGAAATGGCGATCAAGCTGAAGAATAGTTTCATCATTGAATAGAAATACAACAACACCTTTTTCATCTCCAGGTTGCGTTATATGTCTGGTGTATATATCGCTTCAATAAAATCGTGGGAAATGTTGGGCGGTGTTGTACCGAAGTATCCATATAATCGACTTCCAAACCGGCAAATTTTTGCTTGAGCTGTGCAATAAGATAAGCTGACAGCATCTTGGAACTGGAACCTGTTATTTTCGGTCTGGCGTCTACGTGCATGACTCTCATATCTATCCACCGACACGTAATAATGTGCATGGATACTGGATGTTTAAACCATCATCCAGTATCTGGCTAAGGTTTAGTCGATTGGCAAAACAGGTGCTTTGTTTTTGTCTTTCAACAGTAATACCAGGAATTTTGCAGGTTTTGTTTTGCTGGCGTTACGGCCCACAGTGTGAATATCTTCAGGGCTTTCATAGAAGCTTTGGCCCGCGCCCAGGGTGAGCTCTTTGCCCCCTTTGACTGCCATCACGATTTCACCTTCCAGCACATATACAAAAGCTTGGGCTTCATGTTTGTGCGGCGTTTCGATCTCGCCTGGTTTGTAATTCACGGTAAGCATAATCATTTCTTTGCCGGGAATATTGCTCAGGTCTTTATTCATGATCATGGTCAGCTCCGGGTGATCATGACTGCCCTCATGCGCAATTGCAGCAGTCGTGGTGAATAACGCGATGGAAATCAGTACTGTTTGAATCAATTTCATGATGAGTATCCTTTCAATCAATAAGGGTGTCTTATTTATAAGCTCTGCCAGGATTGCTCAACCACTGGTTAAAGGTTAGGCTGCCAATTAAAACAGGGTGCAGGCTTGGGGTAAGGGTGCCGTCATTGACTGGGAAAGTCTGTACATAAAGGGCGCTTTCATCTGTTACGACATCACGGCCATCCTGCTCAGCAGCAAGTGTTCTGCGGGCAAACTCGCTCATGGCAATCTGTTCCGGGCCGGCGATATCGACAATAGCGTTGTAGGGCGTGCCGGTCGCGATGCCTGCAATTGCCTGAGCCACATCAATTGCAGCAATCGGCTGCATTTTTGCCGAGGGCAAACGCACGATGTCATCTTCAGTCGCAGCTTGCGCAATAAATCTGGCAAACTCGAAAAATTGCGTCGCACGTCCGATGGTGTAAGGAATGCCGGAAACCTTGATCAGGTTTTCCTGTTGTAGTTTTCCCTGGAAATAACCTGAAATTTGCAGGTTCTGCGTACCAACGACTGATAGCGCAATGTAGTGTTTAATGGCTTGGTCTTTGGCTGCGGCAATAATATTGCTGGTAGCTTTCTCAAAAAACTCCCGCGCAATATTGTCCTCAAAACTTGGCGAATCCATGGTGTCGATAATGATATCTGCATTTTGCAGCACCGCATCCAGGCCCTGGCCTGTGTATGCATCTACACCCAGATTGCGTGAAGCAACGATCGCCTCGTGACCTTGTGTGTTCAATACTTCAACTACCTTGCTACCGATTAAACCTCTACCGCCAAAAACGACTGCTTTCATGAAATCTCTCCTCTAAATGCCTGATGATTGATACTAAATGACAGAACGAATGTTATTGGAGACGGCAAGATAGCTACAGAGCCATGATTGTGAGAAATGCATAGGCCATGATCAGCCTTGCAGGTTGAGGAATCTAAATGTGCTTGATACCCGGAAAAAATAAACCTGCCGAATGGCAGGTTTATTGAACAAGAGCGAAGAGGTGCGTATCAGGCCTCTGTCGGGCTTCTGTAACGAGCCAGCCAGTGCGCATATGGTGCAGGCAATACCCAGGCTGCGTTTTCCTGATTCAATGCTTTTGCCGCAAAATAAGGCCAATGCGGGTTTTCCAGATGCGCGCGGCCTATCATGGCTAAGTCCAGTTCTTCATTGCGAATCGCATTATCTGCCAATGTGGGCGCACCAAAACCCCAGGCGGATGACACCGGAATACCCGCTTCATTGCGTACGCGCTGCGCAACCGGTGCCAGGAATGCCGGTCCCCAGGGAATATTCGTTTCCGGAATGGTGAAGCCGACACTGACACTCAGCATATCCAGTCCGCGCTGTTTCCAGGCTTTGACCAGTTGAATGGATTCGCTCAGGGTTTCTTCATCTTTACCATCATATTCAATCACACCAAATCGTGCGGTAAGTGGCAGGTTTTCCGGCCAGACTTCACGAATGGCTTCCAGTGTTTCAATAGTAAAGCGTGAACGGTTTTCAAAACTGCCGCCGTAAATATCCGTGCGCTGGTTAGAGTGTGCTGAAGTAAAGCTTTGACCCAGGTAGCCATGGGCAAAATGGATTTCCAGCCATTCAAATCCTGCATCCAGCGCGCGTTTGGCAGCAGCAGCAAAGTCATTCTTAACTCGGGTAATGTCAGCGATGGTCATTTCTTTAGGCACGCGTGGCAGGTCGCCGCCAAAGGCAATCGGCGAAGCGCCTATGGTTTGCCATGCGCGAGGATCGTTTTCAGGGATATGGTCGTCGCCTTCCCACGGTTTGTTGGCACTGGCTTTACGTCCGGCATGCGCAATCTGGATGCCGGGCACTGCGCCAGCCGCCTTGATTGCTGCCGCGATCTCGCGCAGTTTTTCTGCCTGGGCATCATTCCAGATGCCTAAACATCCCGGCGTGATGCGGCCTTCCGGCGCGACGCCGGTAGCTTCTACAATCACCAGGCCACTACCACCACGTGCCAGGCTGGTGTAATGGGCAAGGTGCCAGTCATTCACTACACCATCTTCTGCCATATACTGGCACATCGGCGGGATGGCAATGCGGTTTCTGAGAGTTACGTCTTTTAACTGGTAGCTTGAAAATAAGTCAGCCATAGGAGTCCTTTTACTTAAGTTTTTAAATGATGTTTATGCTGGTGTTGAATATGTTTTGCCTGAGACTAATTGCATTTCGATCACTGCCAATACCAGCCCAACGAATACGATGCTGGCAGCAATCCAGCCAATTGAGGTCAGCCCAAGGCCATGTGAAATCACCAGTCCGCCTACCCAGGCACCGGCGGCATTACCGATATTGAATGCCCCTATATTCATGGCAGAAGCCAATGTTGGCGCGCCGCTGGCTTTTTCCAGGATCTTGATCTGTAATGAAGGCACCGCAGCAAAACCGGCAACACCCAGCAGACCGACGAGGGTGACTACCGCAATCTGATTGTGCGCGAATAATGAAAACGAAGCCAAAATGGCGATGATGAATATCAATGCGCCTATCAGTGTTTTATCAAGATGAATGTCGGCAAGCTTGGCACCCAGGATATTGCCGATCACCATGCCAACGCCGAATAACAGAAACACTGGTGAGATAGCGGTGGATGAAAAAAGGGCTACATCGGTAAGTATCGGTGCCAGGTAAGTCAGCACGGCAAACAGCCCAGTATCAGCAATAATAGTCAGCAACAGTCCCGCAATGACCTGCGGTTGCAGCAGGGTAGTTATCTCTGATTTCACATCCACTTTTTCAGCATGATGATCTTTAGGCAGCAAGTAAAACAGCGCTGCCAATGCTATAGGACCGATCATGGTTACCGCCCAGAACGTTGATCGCCAGCCCAGCATCTGGCCTAACCAGGTGCCTGCCGGCACACCAACCACATTTGCCACCGTCAGTCCGGTAAACATCAGTGCCAGCGCAAACGCGCGTTTTTCTTTTGGTACGAGGTCGGTCGCTACAATGGCGCCTATGCCAAAGAAAGTACCATGTGCAAATGAGGTGACTACCCTGGCTACCATGAGCGTGGTGTAGTCAGGAGCGATTGCACAAATCAAATTGCCCAAGGTAAATATTCCCATCAGCCACAGCAGCGAATTCTTGCGTGAAAATTTAGTCATTAATATCGACATAATCGGGGCGCCCACAGCAACACCAAGTGCATAACCGGTAATTAATAATCCTGCCATTGGAATGCTGACCATCAGGTCCCGGCTGACTTCCGGCAACAATCCCATAATGACGAATTCGGTAGTGCCTATACCAAACGCGCCCGCCATCAATGCATAGAGGGCGAGGGGAATGCCCTGGGAGGATTTTTCTTTTTTCATATTGCCTGTTTAAAAATGCTTAGATGAAATTCTATTGTTCGAATATAATCGAACAATAGAATAATATCAAGTACTGTGATAAATTTTAGTCATGCGACAAATCAAACATCCAAGTCTGGATCAAGTTGAACTGACGGACATCATGTATGCGCTGTCGGACCCGACACGCCTGGAGATTGTCGGGCGACTGGCGAGTGCTGGCCGCAAGATGACCTGTGGCGAGTTCGACTTGAATCGTCCAAAATCCAGCATGTCACATCACTTTAAAATCCTGCGTGCAGCCGGGCTGGTTGAAACCCTGATTGAAGGCACGGAGCATTTGAATGCACTGAGGGTGAAAGAAATAGAGCAGAAGTTTCCCGGGGTGCTGCAATCGGTGCTCAGGGTCCTAAGTCCCGCCGCTGATACCACGGTTTAAGATTTTTGCAGTTTGAGCTTATGCCAGGTGTGCGATCAGGTAATCGACAAAAGATGCCAGCTTGGGCGTCGTCTGGCGTTCTTTCGGATAAATAGCGTTTACCGGTCTCGGTGACGGCTTGAAGTCCTGAAGCACCTCTACCAGGGCACCGCTTTTGATATCCTGATCGAGCAATAGCCTGGGAGAAAGAATCAAACCCAGACCCTTGATCGCGGCGGTGCGCAGTGACTGGGCATGGTTCGCATCAAAGCGCGAATTTGCCTGCAGGGTGCTATCCAGATGTTTGCTCAGCAGTTTCCATCCGCCATCATGTTTCCAGTTGGTGAAATTCAGGCACTGAAATTGTTTTAAATCATCCGGGTGCTGTGGTGTGCCATATCTTTCCAGGTAAGCAGGCGAGGCGCAGGTAGCCACTTCAAACTCGGTAAGTTTTCTCGCCACATAGGTTGAGTCATCCAGCTCGCCTATCCTGATCGCTACATCAAAGCCTTCATCAATAATATCCACAAACCGGTCCGCTAAAGTCAGCTCTATCGATACTTCCGGGTATTCAAGCAGGAAATCGGCGATCAAGGGTGTCAATGTAATTGATCCAAACCAGATAGGCGCGCTTACCCTGAGTTGGCCTCTGGGCTTGCCGCGCAATATTTCTGCGCCAGCTTCAGCTTCATTGATTTGCTTAAGAATCTCTTTGCAGTTCTCGTAATAATTACTTCCGATTTCGGTAAGCTTCAATGTACGGGTGGTTCTCTTTAACAAAGTAGAGCCAAGCCGCTTTTCCAATGCATTGATGTGTTTGCTGATCATGGAGGGCGAGAGCCGGCATTCAGTCGCTGCCGCAGTAAAGCTCCCAAGCTCTACTACCCTGGTAAACACTTCCATGCTTTCGACTCTATCCATATTGAACACTATAGGTAAATAATATTTTTAATAATAAGCTATTTATCACTTTTGGTGAATAAACCACAATGTCTGTCATCACTTATTTCAAAGGTGAAAAAACGGATTGGGTTGAGCTAATACCAACCTGTGATGTCGATAAGAAATGCATGCATGAAAGCTATCAATCGCTGATGTGTTTCTTTATCAACTGCAATGATGCTTTGAATTAAACCTACAATTTATAACTGACTGGAGCAATGATGAAAACATTCTTAAGTATTGGTAGTGGCCCTGGCATTGGTTTCGCCACGGCTGAACGTTTTGCCAAAGAGGGATTCCACGTAGTGTTAAGTGCGCGTACCGTAGAAAAAACCAGCGCCTTGGTGGAGAAACTCAAGGCTAAAGGTTATTCCGCGGAAGCGAAAACGGTGGATGCCGGTAATCCTGCCAGCGTAACAGCGCTGGTGAGCGCAGTCGAAAAGCAACAGGGTGCGATTGACGTGCTGCATTACAACGCAGCATTTATACGCCAGGCGACGATTGCTACACAACCTGTCGAAAGCTTTAATAGCGATCTGGCCGTGAATATCGGCGGCTCGCTGGCCGCTACCCAAGCGGCTGCACCAGGCATGATCAAGCACGGTTCAGGCACAGTATTATTAACCGGCGGTGGTTTTGCGCTGTCGCCGCATCCTGACTACCTTTCGATCAGTATCGGGAAAGCGGGGATACGCGCCCAGGCGCTGGCATTGTTCGAATCCCTAAAAGAGCAGGGCATCCATATAGCAAGTGTTACGGTAGCCACATTCGTCAATCCGGATTCCAAAGAGGCGACCGATATCGGTGAGGAATTCTGGAAACTGTATTCCCAGCCCAAAGATACCTGGACAGCTGAAGTGGTTTACCCGCAAAGCTAATTTTTCCATTCACCTTTAACCAGCACCCTCAGCCAGTCACTCCCTGAAAGTGGCTGCTGTGGTGTTTGCTGTCTTTTAGCCAGCCAATGGTTAGCATGCATTCGAGGATTGCAGCGCATATTGATGAGTGCAGCACCAAGTTAAAGTTTGTTGGATTGCAGCAAGCCAGGTTGCCAATGAGAATCATTATCAATATAATTGATTGTCTTTCAACCGTTTGTTCACAGAAGTATCTCTTTGCAGATTGATCTCACAAAAAGTAGGCTGCTGTCATCACTGGTCTTGCATTATGGTGAGTTAGTCAATCACCTTAATCATCATTTTGGCAGCCGCCATTTTGCCGAAGACGTCGTGCACGATGTCTGCATCCAGCTCATGGAGAATCCCCCAACTGCCGAGATCAGGACGCCATTGAGCTACCTGAGAACAATAAGCATGAACAGGGCGCTGGACCGCACCCGGCATGAAAAGGTAGGTGCGAGCTACATTGCAAATCTGCCTGCTGAAGGCGATAGCCATTTTTATGATGGCGCCGCCGCACTGGAGTTTGCGCAAAAAATTGAGCAGATCCGGCAAATGATTGATGCCTTGCCGAAAAAGCAACGGCAGGTATTTTTATTGCATCAGTTGTACGAAATTTCGCAGCATGAAATTGCGGTCGAAATGGGAATATCCGCCAATATGGTGTCACGGCATTTCAATAAGGCGCTGGTAAATATCACCATAGCCAGGAAACAGCTATCCATTTAGAATAAATAAGCTGTCAACCCACTCCCACTTCTTACCAGATGAATACTTCCAAACAACCGCAGCCGCATCAGCCTCCAGACACCGAGTCTACTATTTCGGATTTGTTGCCTTATATCAAAGCGGCTAGAGATAAGTTTCCATCGAAAGAGGAATTATTTTCTGAGGTGAACCGGGATAGAGATAACCGCAAAAAAGTCCTTAAAACGGTGCAATATACCGCAGCGCTGGTTTTCTGTGCTTTGGGGGTGTGGACGGTCAATCCAACCATTTCAACGGATACTTATTCCACTCGATACTCCGAGAATGCAGAGTACACATTGACTGATGGCAGTCGTGTGCATTTAAATTCCAACACGACATTGCTGACCAGATTCAGGTTGCATTCCCGGGAATTGACGCTGGATAAAGGGGAAGCTTCCTTTACGGTCAAACATGAGTGGCGGCCATTCACGGTTGCGGTGGATACATCCAAAGTGGTAGATATCGGTACGGTGTTTAATATCTCGAAATGGGAACAATCGTTTGTTACCACTGTTTTGGAAGGTGAAGTGGAGTTACAAACTGGTGACCAGCAGACCAGGTTGATTGCCAGTCAATCGATTAAAGCGTCTGCCGGGAAGGCTGGTACACCATATCTGGCAGAGATGGATGCGGTAACGGCCTGGCATATCGGGAAAATTCTGTTTAACAAAACGCCATTAAAAGACGCGATAGCCAGCATCCAGCGCTACCGAAAAGCGCCTATCCAGCTGGACCCCCGAGTAGAAAACATGCTGATCACTGGTATTTATGACGTCAGCAAGGTTGAGCAATTGCTCGATAGCATGGATACCATGTTCCCGGTAAAAGTGACTCGTTCGAATAATGGGGAAATAAATATTCAAAAAATGCATTCATGACGTGCTAGTTTCATCGACGTTAATCGCCTTAAGGGTATAGCGGCAAATGTAGTCGCAAATATTTTTAAGGGAAACCATGACAGCACGTACTAATTTTCAGCTTAGCCGTCGTACTAAGTTGAAACAGTTATCTATCGCCGCATTACTTTCAATCAGCCTGCATGTGCATGCAGCCACTGCCAATATAGATATTGTCGCGCAATCACTAGATCAGGCTATCCTGTCGCTGGGCAAGCAAAGTGGTGAAAATATTGCCTTCCCATCAGATTTGGCCAGCACACTGAAAGCGCCTGCTGTGAAAGGTAATTACAGTGTTCAGCAGGCTTTGGAGTTGCTTTTAAAAGGCACCGGCTTAACCACCCAGAAAACCCCGGCCGGGTATTCAGTCGTTAAACAGGTCGAAAATAATACTGAGACGCTGCCTGAGGTGCAAATCAAGGATAAAGCGATTAAAGATATCACCGCTGAATATCCCGGGGGCCAGGTTGCACGCGGTGGTAAAGTAGGTTTGCTGGGCAATAAGGATTTGATGGATACGCCTTTCAGCGCCACACAATATACTTCTAAATTAATCGAAGACCAGCAGGCGCAGAATCTTGGCGATGTGCTCGTGAACGACCCTTCCATCCGCAATACCTATTCGCGTGGCTCAGGCCGTGACGAATTCAATATCCGTGGCTTTACGCTATTCAATTACGATGCCATGTTTAATGGCTTGTACGGTATTTCGCCGCGTGACTCTAGTTCGATGATAGGTATCGAACGTGTTGAAGTGCTAAGAGGCCCGAATGCGCTGTTAAACGGAATCGCGCCCGGTGGCTCAGTAGGTGGTGCAATCAATCTGGTCCCTAAACGTGCCGGCTATCAACCGCTTAATCGTATGACCTTATCTTATATTGACGATAGCCAGCTGGCGGCCCATGCGGATGTGGCAAGACGTTTTGGCGCAGATCAACAATTTGGCGTGCGTTTGAATGCGATTAAAAGTTCTGGTGATACGCCAGTGGACCATTCCAAAGAACGGCTGGATGCCATTGCCATCGGTCTCGATTTTCAAGGCGAACGGTTCCGTCTGGAAGGTGACATCAATTATCAAAATCGCCTGACTTATGCGCGTAGCGGTCTGCTGTTTGCAGATACTGGGGTAAGAATAGGTTCAGCGCCAGACGCTAAGAGCAACTTTTTCCCAAAATGGACTTATTGGGACAGTAACCAGATTTCAGGCACAACACGTGCGGAATTTGACCTGACAACAAACTGGATGGTTTATGGTGCATTCGGTGGTTCTGAGTATGACTTCAGTAGTTTGCAAACAAGCTGGTTATTGACCAATCAACAAGGAGATATTGCCTCACGTCCAGCACGCACACAACAATATGTCAAAACCCTGACCGGTGAGATGGGAGTTAGAGGAAAGTTTGTTACAGGCGCCTTGAATCACCAGCCGGTGTTAAGTGTTACTAATTATTTTATGGAGTCTGGATTCCAATCAGATCGAATAGGAGCAACATTTTCAAATATCTACTCACCGCAAGACGTAGCTAAACCAGCTATTTCATTAATAGGCAATGTCCCGAAAGCGGTGGAGACCAGGCTTCGCAGTATTGCTTTGGCCGATACCATGTCTATTCTGGATAACGCAGTACAACTCACACTTGGCGTGCGTCATCAAGAAGTCATTGTCGATAGCTTTGACGCAGCTGGCAACCGTCGACTTGATCAACACTATGATGAATCTAAACTGACACCTACCGTTGCCGTGGTCATTCGACCAACCGAAAAGTTGTCTTTGTATGCCAACTACATTGAGGCATTGAATCAGGGACCTATCGACCCGAATAGCGGACAGACATTTGCTCCTATGGTCTCCAAGCAGCGCGAAGCAGGTATGAAATATGATTTTGGCCGGTTTGCCACTACTGTGAGTGTGTTTGAGATTGAGCGCGCAAGCGAGATTACTGACCCGGCCACTTTGCTGTTAGAAGTGAATGGGAAACAGCGCAATCGCGGGATTGAATTCCTAACGCAAGGAGAAGTAGTCGAGAATGTACGGATATTAGGTGGTCTGGCGTTGACTGAAGGAAAACTTGTTAAAACAGAGGGTGGTACAACCGATGGTAATACGGCACCTGCAGTGCCTAGACAGCAATTCAATCTTGCCGCTGAATGGGACACGTCCATGCTGCCTGGACTGACACTGACTGCCAGAATGTTGCACACTGGCGAGCAATATCTGGATCCTGAAAATACGCAAAAAATTCCGTCATGGAATCGCTATGATTTGGGTGCGCGGTATGCGTTTACTACCGGCAAAGTGCCTGTCACTGTGAGAGGATCTATTGAGAACCTGTTTGACAAAAACTACTGGCTTTCTGCTGCACGTCAAGGACTGTCAGTGGGGGCACCAAGAACTGTATTGCTCTCTGTGACGGCTGATTTTTAAATGCATTAAACAGAAATAAACAGGGTCGTATTGAATAGGGAAGGCTTAAAGCCTTCCTTTTTTCTTTTGTGGACATTCACAAAGCACTTGTGCACTTAAGCCGGCCGAAACTTGCGAGAAATAGTTAGTCATTTTCATCACCTTCTGTAACCAATCAGACCGTAGCAGCGTACTAACAAGTGAAAATTGCATCAAAAAACTGCATACGACGGAACAGCTTTTTTCTCGACATGTTCGAAGATACGTTAAGTCATAAGGAGTGATGACTATGTTAATCAAAAAAGTTCAGGCAGCAGCGCTATGTTTGCTTGCATGTGTTGCCATGTCTGCAAGTGCAGAAAACGCGACGGCATCTGACACTATTGTTTTAGGCATGGGTTGCTTTTGGGGTGCAGAAAAACGCATAGCAGAAACCCCTGGGGTTATCCGCACTGAAGTGGGTTACGCGGGCGGCAATACCAAGTCTCCGACCTATGAAACCGTTTCCAGAGAGGGGCACGCAAACAAAGCAGAAACCCATGCTGAGGTTGTCAAGGTGACCTACGATAAAAATGCGGGTACGCTGGAAAAAGTGTTAGCTGCGTTCTGGCAAAACCATAACCCAACCCAGGGTAACCGGCAGGGCAATGATGTTGGTTCAAATTATCGCAGTGCTATTTTTTATAGTTCTGATAGCCAGCAGCAAGCCGCTCTGCAAACCAGGGAAATCTACCAGCAGGCCCTGACCAAGGCCGGGTTGGGGAAGATCACCACTGAAATCACGCCGCTGAAAACGTTTTACCCAGCTGAAGGTTATCACCAACAATACCTGAAGAAAAATCCCAACGGTTATTGTGGATTAGGTGGTACTGGCGTTGCGTTTCCTGGGACCACGCAAGTGACGCCAGTCGCGACAGCACCACTGGATGGCAAGAAACTTGCGAACAGGCAATTGGTGGTTTTCGAGTCTGAAACCTGCCATTTCTGCAAAGCGTTCGAGAAGGACATCATGAGTCAGTGGAAGTCTGAACTCGCTATCGCTAAAACCTACTCTACCCAGGCGCCGGCTGGCTGGGCACTGAAAGATTCTTTATGGGCAACGCCTACTATTGTCTTGTTTGAAAATGGTAAAGAAGCGTCGCGCTACACCGGTTATGACGGTAATAAACAGCGTTTTTGGCGCTGGCTTGGGGTGCAGACCTTAAGCGCTGAGCAAAGGAAAATCGCGTTTGAAAAAGGTACCGAAATGACGTTTAGCGGTTCGCTGCTTGATAATCATGCGTCGGGCTATTATGTGGACCCGGTTTCCGGCGAGCGACTGTTCAGGAGCGATAAGAAATTTAACAGCAAAACCGGCTGGCCCAGCTTTTTTGACCCATTGCCAGGCGCGCTGGTGATGAAAGAAGATTCAAGCCAGGGCATGCGCCGCACAGAGGTACTCAGCGCCAGTTCCGGTATTCATTTAGGCCATGTGTTTGACGATGGTCCGCCCCCGACTGGCAAGCGTTACTGCATTAATAGTGCTGTATTGAAGTTTGTGGCTGATAAAATATAAGCATATGATTAGTACACATCACGCACATACCGTTTTTCTCGGGCCATGGTTGAAACGTAATCAGCCGCCTGTTCTGCGGTCATGTTGCCATGCGTCTTGATAATGGCTTTCAAGGTGGCATCCACATCTTTCGCCATGCGGCTGGCATCACCACACACGCAGAACTGCGCGCCCTGTTGCAGCCATTGCCACAACTCTGCACCTTGCTCCAGCATGCGATGTTGCACATAGATCTTTTCTTTCTGGTCGCGTGAGAAAGCAGTATTCAGCTTGTCCAGCACACCTGTTTTTTGCAGAGAATCGAGCTCTTCTTTATAGTAAAAATCAGTGGCGGCATGCTGTTCGCCAAAAAACAACCAGTTTTTACCTTTGGCGGCAATTGCCTGGCGTTCCTGTAAAAAGGCGATGAATGGGGCAATGCCAGTGCCAGGGCCCACCATGATCAGCGGCGCATCAGGGTTTTTTGGTGGGCGAAAGTGTGCAGAGCGTTGCAAGAAAATATAGACTTCTGCCTCTTGTGCGCGGTCTGCCATAAACGTAGAGCAGACGCCACCACGTGCCAGGTCTTTTCCGTAACGTACTGTGGATACCGTTAAATGCACCTGGTCCGGAAAAACTTTAGGGCTGGACGAAATGGAGTACAAACGTGGCTGCAAACGCTTTAATACGGCCAGCCATTTGCTAGCTTCGACTTTAAACGGGAAGGCCAGTAAAAGATCGATGATTTGTTTTCCCCATAGCCAGTCTTTGAGGCGTTCGTCATCTTCCATCAATAATGCCAGGGCCGGGCTGGCGCTATGTTCCTGCACAAATTTCACCAAGTCCGGGGTAATCCGTGCGATTTCGTAGTGATGTAGCAAAGCATCGCCTAGTGCAAGCTCACCTTGCTCTTTGACGGTGACCATGGTCGAAGCGGAAAGCTTTAATGCGCGCAACATTTCACTGACCAACTCCGGGTTGTTTGTTGGCCACACCCCCAGCGCATCGCCAGCTTCATATTTGAACCCGCTATTGTTCAAATCAAAGCCAAACTGGCGGATTTCTTTTTCAGCACCTTCCGCGTTCAGGCGCTGGTTGATGATCAGCCTGGTTTTTAGCGGATGTTGACGTGTGTATGCGGGCGCTGCCGGGTATGCTGCAATATCGCTGACTGCTTCATCGATTAAATCCGCCATTGCCAGCACCGGTTGGTTGACGGGGGCAGACACAGCCGCCAAAGCCGCCACTGTTTTCTCTAGCCAGGCATTGGCTGGTTCCTCAAAATCCGGTTCGCAGTCAACGCGGTCAAGCAGGCGTTGCGCGCCTAGTGCTTCCAGTCTGGCATCCAGTTTGCGGCCAAAGCCGCAGAACTGGGCATAGCTGGAGTCGCCAAAGGCCAGCACGGCAAAACGGGTATTTTCAAGTGATGGCGCATTCTCTGCCTGCAGTCCACTCCAAAACAGGCTGGCATTGTCTGGCGGGTCACCGTCACCAAAGGTACTGGTCAGCAGCAAGACTTGTGCGTATTTAGCCAGGTCTGCCATGTTGATACTATCCATGGCCTTGACTGACGTTTGCAGACCGCCTGATCTGATGCGCTCGGCACATTTCTCGGCAAAGCCTTCGGCATTGCCGGTTTGTGATGCCCATAGAATAGCCACAGTAGCGGCAGCCGTTGCCGGGTTGGCCGAAAAATCCGGCAAGCCGCTGGGAAACTGGTCGCCATGCGGTAACCAGCTACGCGCAAATAATCCCGCCAGCATGCCATTGACCAGCAGGTGTTTGGCCGGAGCCAGTGGTGCGCTTTCCGGCAGCATGGGTACACCGCCCATTTTGCGTGATTCTTCGCTACGTAAACCACTAATAAAACCTTGCAGATAAAGCTGTTCCTGCGCCTCGAGGACAATTTCGGGTGCGGTATCCAGGCCAAGTAACCTGGCCAAAGCATCGATATCTCTCATGTCGAGTTCCTTGTTATTCTTGCTCGCCTCACCGGTGGCGATCAGGGCAAGCTCTTCTGCGTCCTGACTAAGCGGGGCAGGCGCGCTGGCAACGCGTGTCATGGTCACGGCGCAAAATTTGAATTCGGGTTGTTGCGAGATAGGGTCAATCGCATCGCTGGTCACGGCATTGATTGTCAGGTCGTCGCCATACACATCATTCCAGTGGAAGGGGGCGAAGCAGTTGCCAGGGCGTACGCGGTCGGTCACCACGGCGGGTAATACTGCACGGCCGCGTCGTGAGCGGATTTCAACCTGGTCCTTGTCTTTAATCCCTAAGGCGGCGGCATCTTCAGGATGCATTTCAACAAACGGTCCCGGGTTGAGTTTATTCAGGGTAGCGATCTTGCCGGTTTTGGTCATAGTGTGCCACTGGTGCTGCAAGCGACCGGTGTTGAGCACAAACGGGAAGTCGTCGTCGGGCAGTTCGGCCGGATCCATATGCGGGCGGGCAAAGAACACGCCTTTACCACTCGCTGTCGCAAATGCAATACGTGGCCGGCTGCCGTCTTCACGTATTTTTAAAACCTGGTTGATGCCATCGTTAAGGTAGCGAATCGGGTTTCTGTCATTCTGGCTATCCGGTGAACACGGCCATTGCAGCGATGTTTCGCGTAACTTTCCATGGCTGACGCCACGGATGTCATAGCCGGTGTTGAGATTGGTCGTGCGCGTAATTTCTTCAAATACTTCGGCACCACTGTTGTAACTGAATCCATCGCTAAAACCCATCTCGCAAGCGACTTTGGCGATGATCTGCCAGTCAGCCATGGCTTCGCCAGGTGCATTGACTGCCTGTTGCATCAGGGTCATATTGCGTTCGGAGTTGATCATCACACCTTCTGCTTCGGCCCACAAGGCGCCTGGTAGCAGAATGTCGGCATAACGGTTGGTTTCGGTGTCGAGGAAGGCATCCTGTGCAATGACCAGTTCGGCTTTCTCTAGGCCGGCAATCACATTTTTGCGGTTGGCCATGCTGGCGACCGGGTTGGTGCAGATCACCCAGCAGGCTTTGATCTTGCCTGCCATCATCTGCTCGAACATGGCTACGGTGCCGCCGCCGAGACGGGTATGCAGGGTGCCTTCCGGCACTTTCCAAAGCTGTTCGATAAACTGTCTGTCCTGTTCGACCAGCACAGAACGCTGACCGGGTAAGCCCGGGCCCATATAGCCCATTTCACGTCCGCCCATGGCATTCGGTTGCCCGGTCAGTGAAAACGGGCCGCTACCCGGACGGCAAATCGCGCCGGTAGCCAAGTGCAGGTTACAAATCGCATTGGTATTCCAGGTGCCATGCGTGCTTTGGTTCAGGCCCATGGTCCAGCAACTCATCCAGTTTTTGCTGGTGCCTATCCATTCAGCCGCCTGGAGGATATCCGCGATATTCAGGCCGGTGATCTCGGCCACTTTTTCCGGCGAGTAATCTTCCAGAAAGGCCGGCATCACTTCCCAGCCTTCGGTAAATTCGGCGATGAATTCGGCATCAGTATGGCCGTTTTTCACCAGCAGGTGCAGCAGGCCATTCAGCAAGGCGAGGTCGGTTCCCGGCTTGATCTGCATAAACAGGTGTGCTTTATCGGCAGTGGTACTGCGGCGTGGATCTACCACGATCAGTTTGGCACCAGCCTTGACCCTGTCCATCATGCGCAGGAACAGGATAGGGTGGCAATCGGCCATATTGGCGCCGGTCACAAAAAACAGGTCGGTCTGGTCAAAGTCCTGGTAGGAACCCGGTGGACCATCTGCGCCTAACGACAGTTTATAACCGCTGCCGGCACTGGCCATACACAGGCGGGAATTGGATTCAATGTTATTGCTTCCGAGGTAGCCTTTGACCAGCTTGTTTGCCAGGTACTGGGATTCAATCGACATCTGGCCGGAAACATATAAGGCAATGGCGTCCGGGCCATGCTCGTCGAGAATGCCACGCAATCGGCGTGCGGTTTCCTTGATGGCTTCGTCCATGCCGGTACGCACGGACTCCTGCCCGCGTTCAGGGCGCACATAGGCAGATTCGAGGCGCCCGGATTCAGCAATGGCTTGTATGCAGGTGCTGCCTTTGGTACACAAGCGGCCATAGTTGGTCGGATGCTGCTTGTCACCGTAGACCTTGATCACGCGCCGGGTCTTGGTTGCTAAGTCATCCTCCACTTCCATGACAATGCCACAACCTACGCCACAATACGGGCAAACTGATTTAACCTGCTTCACCATTGTTGCTGGTCCCGATTCTATCCAGTCAGCCTATACCTGTACCCAGACTGCGCCATCGCGCAGTTCCACCGGGTAGGTTTGCAGGCGGATATCCGTATCTTCCACGCAGATGCCGGTACTCAACTGGTAATGGTGCTTGTAAATGGGGGACGCGACGACACGTTCGCCACCCAGGTCACCGACGATGCCACGCGAAATGACGTTGGCATCACTGTGCGGATCGTAGTTGTCGATGGCGTACAGCAGGTCGTCCTGCAAGCGGAAAATCGCCACCTGGCGACCCTCTACCAGGGCGCATACGCCGGTGTTGGGCCAGATATCATCCAGTGCGCACACTGCATGCCAGGTGCCTGAAGCGGCAGTGGAAATCGCCGCCTGATTGGCTGTACTGTCTGATACGGCTGCTTGTTGTAATTGACTCATCGTTCTACTCCACTCATTACTCGGTCGTTGCCAGGATTGGGATGACCTTTGCCTGCTTCTTTTCTTCTACTGTTGCCGGGCGCATCTGGTCGCGTTCCTTGACGAAGACGATGTTGTTGTCGCCAGCCACGCTGTTGACGAAGCTGCGGAAACGTTTGCGCACTTCAGGATCATTGACGGCGGTTTTCCACTCATCCTGGTAGTTATCCACCACATGCTGCATCTGCGCTTCCAGCTCTGCGCCCAGGCCCAGGCTATCGTTGATGACCACGTCTTTCAGGTAATCAAGGCCACCTTCCAGGTTGTCACGCCAGGTACTGGTGCGTTGCAAACGGTCAGCAGTGCGGATGTAGAACATCAGGAAGCGGTCTATCATGCGGATGGCGTCTTCTTTGCTGAGGTCGCTGGCGATGAGTTCGGCATGGCGAGGTTTCATACCGCCGTTACCGCAAACGTAAAGGTTCCAGCCGCTTTCGGTTGCGATCAAACCCACATCCTTGCCTTGTGCTTCGGCGCATTCACGCGTGCAACCGGAAACCCCAAACTTGATCTTGTGTGGCGCACGCAAGCCTTTGTAGCGGTTCTCCAGCTGTACCGCCAGGCCGACACTGTCGTCCACGCCATAGCGGCACCAGGTGGAACCGACGCAGCTTTTTACAGTACGTAGCGATTTGCCGTAGGCATGGCCGGATTCAAAACCGGCAGCGATCAGCTCTTCCCAGATATTAGGTAATTGCTCGACGCGGGCACCGAACATATCCACTCGTGCACCACCAGTCACTTTGGTATACAGCTTGTATTTCTTGGCGATCTGGCCGATGGCGATCAGGCCATCCGGTGTGACTTCGCCACCCGGCATGCGCGGTACCACGGAGTAGCTGCCATCTTTCTGGATATTGCCGAGGAAGTAGTCGTTGGAATCCTGCAGTGAAGCCAGGTCTTTCTTCAGGATAAAATCATTCCAGACTGAAGCCAGTACACTGGCGGCAGTCGGCTTGCAGATATCGCAGCCCAGGCCTTTACCATGCTTGTGCAACAGTTCGTCAAAGGTCCTGATCTGCTCTACGCGCACCAGGTGGTAAAGCTCCTGGCGTGAATAGGGAAAGTGTTCGCACAGGTGATTGTTGACGGTCATGCCCAGCTTGACCATATGCGCTTTCATCACTTGCGTCACTAAAGGTACGCAGCCACCGCAGGCCGTACCCGCCTTGGTGCAGGATTTGATGGCGCCTATGCTGCAATTGCCGGCAGCCACCGCTTCGCCAATCTCGCCTTTGTTGACGTTGTTGCAAGAACATAGCACCGCCGTGTCTGGCAATGCATCCACACCCAGGCCAGGTTTTTCCTTGCCATCACTGGCAGGCAGGATCAGGAATTCAGGATTTTCCGGCAAGGCCATGTTGTTGACGGTCATTTGCTGCAAGGTGCCGTATTCATCGGCATTGCCGATCAGCACCGCGCCCAGCAGTTTCTTGCCATCTTCGCTGACGACGATTTTTTTGTAGATGTTGCGCACTTCATCTGTGTACTGGTAGCTACGGCAGCCATGGGTCTTGCCATGCGCATCACCGACACTGGCGACATCGACGCCCATCAGCTTGAGCTTGGTGCTCATATCTGCACCCTGGAAAGTTGATGCGGTTTCGCCAGCCAGATGCGCGCAGGCCGTGCGGGCCATATCGTAGCCAGGGGCTACCAGGCCAAACATCTCGTCGTTCCAGCTGGCACATTCGCCGATGGCGTAAATGTCGTGGTCGCTGGAGCGTGAGAAATCGTCAATCGCGATACCGCCACGTGCGCCTATCGCCAGGCCGGATTCACGCGCCAGTTCATCACGCGGACGGATACCGGCAGAGAACACGATCATGTCGGTCTCCAGCCAGGTTTCATCAAAAAACACCATGCGGTGGCGTGCAGTCGCGCCATCGACAATCGCGGTGGTATTGCGGCTGGTATGTACATGCACACCAAGCTCCTCAATCTTGCTGCGCAGCACACGGCCACCGGCTTCGTCCACTTGCACCGCCATCAGGCGCGGGGCGAATTCCACCACGTGGGTATCCAGGCCCATGTCACGCAATGCCTTGGCGCATTCCAGGCCCAGCAGGCCACCGCCGACCACCACGCCGCTCTTGGAGGTTTTACCTGCCGCGGTCATCGCTTCAAGGTCTTCAATGGTGCGGTACACAAAGCAGTTTTCGCGGTCACGACCCGCCACCGATGGCACGAACGGTACCGAGCCGGTGGCCAGTACCAGTTTGTCGTATGGCAGCGTCGTGTTGTCAGTCAGGGTGACGACATGCTGATGTCTATCAATATGGCTCACACGCGCATTCAGTCGCAATTCCAGGCCAGGGCGGTCATAAAAACCAGGCTCAACCAGTGACAGGTCTTCAGCTGTGCTGCCGGAGAAAAAGCTGGAAAGATGCACACGGTCATAAGCAGGGCGTGGTTCTTCGCCCAATACTGTCACTTGCAGGTTGGCGGCCGCCAGGTCAGGGTGGCGCTTGACCAGCTCCTGCATAAAGTAATGTCCCACCATGCCGTTGCCGACAACTACTATGCGGGTGTGTTGATTCATCGTAATGTTCCCCATCAGATGCAAGCATGTGACACGTTATTTCATTGATCATGCATTGCTGTTTACTAAGCTAAAAACGAAAAAAGGCGTCCATAGCTTATCTAGCGACTACCGATGGCAGTTCGAAAAACAAGCTATGGACGCCGTTGTCCATAAAAACTAATCGTTAATAAAACGAGATTTAATATCTATAGAGCAATTAGCAAGCGACATGCCAATCTGGATATAGAGTATTGATAAAATCTGAAAATTTTTTAAGTGATTGTTTTATTGATGTTTAATTCCGGTTTTTGAAGTGTCTGGATGTATTTTTGTAAAGGTGGCATGGCTTGAAAAACCAGCTGAGCGCACGGGAATGATGCAAATTAGAGCGTTTGCACCAGAATGGGTCTTGATTGAGGGTAAGCGTTTCAATCTGAACCCAGAGATGTTTTTAATTCTTTACGAGTAGGGTTATCTGGTCAGGTAATAAACAACAAGTAGATCAGGATAAGATTAGCCAGCAACGAGCAGATAGCCAGCCACTGCCATTTGACAAGCCTGGCGCGCGCAATCAGTGGCATGCGTGGAATCACTACCGGCTTCAATTCGCCATGCTCCATGGCAAGCAGCATTTCTTCGGCCGTTTCAAAACGGTCTTCCGCTTTCCTGGCGATCGCTTTAAGAATCACGTTTTCCAGCCAGGCGGGGATTTCTGGCCGGTAGCGGCTGGGTTTGATCGGCTCGCCAAAACGTGGTGACTGGAAAGGCTCTATTTCGCCGTAGGGATATTTACGGGTGAGCAAATGATAAAGTGTCACGCCGGCTGCATAAATGTCTGCTTGTCGGTCAGCCACTTTACCGTCAAACAACTCGGGTGCCATAAAACTGGGTGTGCCCGGGTTTTCCATCTGCTCTGGCATCGGCAGGGTAGGGTTGAGCGCGACACCCAGATCCAGAATCCGCAGGCGGGTGTCACTACCGATATGGATATTGGCTGGTTTGATATCGCGGTGCACAATATTCAGGCGGTGCAACATGCTCAAACCGCGCAATAAATCCTGGCCGATATTGGCAACGCCATTCATGGTGAAATGGTGGCCGGCATCCAGCCGTTGCTGCAAGGTTGAGCCTTCGTGCCAGGTCATCACATAATAAAGTGCGCTGCGCTGTTCCAGCGTCAGCGGCAATATCTGCGGCACACATTGCGAGACGACGCGCTTGGCTAGCCACTCTTCATTCAGTAAAGCTTCGCAACTTTCCTTGTCGTCCGCACGTGAGGGTTGCAGGGTTTTTAAAACAAACAGTTGCCCGGCTGGATTTTTCACCTGGTAGAGGATACTCAGGCGCGAATCGTGAATCACCCTGGTCACGGTGAAACCATCGATCTGGTCGCCTACAGAAAGTTTAGGCGGCAACGGCAGGCTGAGCGCATCGGCTAGCATATCGGTCAGATGGTCCTGGCCGACGCTTTCAATATTAACGATCACCGCGGAAGCATTATCCTGGCCGCCTTTTTCGATCGCCAGTGCAGTCAGGTATTCAGCCACCATTTGCGGGGAGTGGTAGAGCATCAACGCGCGGTGAATTTCCGCATCGCCCACTGCATCCCATACCCCATCACTGAGGATGGCATACACATCACCGGGTTGCAGCAAGCCTTCAGCATAATCCACCGTTAGCTGGTCATCCAGCCCGATCGCACGTTTAAGCACATGCCGCATGTCCGGTCTGTCCCAAACGTGATCCGTAGTCAGGCACTGCAATGATTGCTCGCGCAGGCGGTAAATACGCGTGTCGCCCACATGTGCCAGCACATAGCGCTGACCGCGCAATACCAGCATGGACAAGGTCGTTGCCATGCCCGCCATCTTGCTGTTCTTGCGTGCCTGCGACAGTACCCACAGGTTGGCCGCCTGCACGACCTTGTCCAGCGCATGCTGCACCGTCCAGGTTTCCGGGGTGGCGTAATAATCCGCCGAAATACTCCTGGCAGTCATTTCCGACGCTTCAGCACCACCGGCACCACCGCTGACACCATCGGCGACCAGCATCAAGGCACCTTTGATTGCCAACTGCGAGGCAGCGGGGGTGACCACGGTGACATAGTCTTCGTTACGCAGCCTGGGACCGGTTACGCTATGTTCACCGACTGTAAAAACGAGACTCATAAGCCAGCCATTTAAAGGTTTTTGGAATTATACGGTGGCTAGTCTATCTATTGGCCGGTTTATACCTTGGCCGCCGTCACGCTCGCTGCACCCCAGGTAGTACGCCAGCGGTTTTTAACACCAGTCAAACCTACCAGTGCCAGGATAGCTAATCCGGCAAAAATAATTAAGCCCAGCTGATAGCTACCGGTGATCTGCTTGGAGTAACCCAGGCTGGAAGCCAGGTAGAAACCGCCGATACCACCAGCCATCCCTACCAGGCCAGTCATCACCCCTATCTCTTTGCGGAAGCGTTGCGGCACCAGTTGGAACACTGCGCCATTGCCCATACCAAGTGCCGCCATCGCCAGAATGACTATGCCCAGGCCAGCCAGTTGCGTGCTCATGCCGAAACTCAGGGTAAACAGGAATACAGCCGCCAGTGTATACATGGTACTTAAGGTACGGATACCACCGATACGGTCAGCCAGAAGGCCGCCGAACGGACGCACCAGTGAACCGGCAAATACGCAGGCTGCGGTAAAGTATCCGGCATGCACAGGGTCCAGGCCGTACTGGTCGTGGAAGTAAATGGTCAGTGAAGAAGCCATGCCGACAAAACCGCCGAAAGTCACGCAGTAAAACAGCATAAACCACCATGCGTCCTTGTCTTTAAGCACAGACAGGTATTGCGCCAGCGATTTAGGTGCAGGCGTATCCGGCGCATCTTTGGCAAACACCGTATATACAATCAATGCCAGCAATAAAGGGATCAGGGCCAGGCCAAACACATTGTTCCAGCCAAACGCCACGGCCAGGCCAGGCGCGAATAATGCCGCCAATGCCGTGCCAGAGTTACCTGCACCTGCAATGCCTAAAGCGGTGCCTTGGTGTTCAGGTGGATACCAGCGTGAAGCCAATGGCAAGGCGACGGCAAAAGCGGCACCGGCAAAACCAAGAAACACGCCTAACAGTAACGCTTGCTGATAAGTATGTATGCCATGCAACCAGGCAATCAACAAAGCAGCCAGCACAATCACCTGGCCAATCAGGCCGGCTTTTTTAGGCTTAAGCTGGTCTACCAGCACGCCCATCACGATGCGTAATAATGCGCCGGTGAGTACCGGTGTTGCCACCATCAGGCCTTTTTGTGCCGGGTTTAATTGCAAGTCGGCGGCGATCTGAACAGCCAGTGGTCCCAGCATGACCCACACCATAAAGCTAAGGTCAAAATAAAAGAACGCTGAAAACAGCGTAGGCTTGTGGCCTACATCCCAAAAACTCTTTTTCATGTTAAATCTCCGTTTATTTCAAAAACATTCTATTCTTGACGCGTGTGAATGAGGTCTTTTTCTAGTTGCCATTCACCGCTTGTAAATATTCAACCTGGCCCAGCATTTCCAGAGTCTTGGCACTATTCGCCATTGTCACCACTTCACCGACGACTATCATGGCCGGGCTTTTCATCTGGTGCTGGTGGCTCAGCATAGGCATGGCTTCAATGGTGCTGACCAGTGCGCGCTCATCTGCACGGGTGGCGCTTTCTACAATCATGCAGGGCATATTTGTTGACATGCCGGCAGCGATCAATTCGCGGCTGATGTCGGCCAGGTGTTGCATGCCCATATAAATCACCAGTGTGGTGTTGCTTTCAACCAGTGCACGCCAGGGTAATGGTCCGCCATCCTGCGTATGGCCGGTTACCAGTGTCACACCATGGTTCAAGCCGCGGTGCGTGGCCGGTACATCCATACTGGCGCAGGCGCTGAGGCCGCTGGTCATGCCGGGGATAATCTCATAGGTCACACCTGCTGCACGCATAGCCAGCATTTCTTCACCGCCACGGCCAAACACAAACGGGTCACCGCCTTTCAGGCGCACGACTGTTTGCCCTTGTTCGGCCAGCGCAATCATCATGCGGTTGATAAAGTGTTGCGGGGTAGACTTGCAGCCGCCACGCTTACCCACGTGCACGATGCGTGCCTGCGGGCAATGCGTGAGCAGGTCCGGGTTGACCAGGTCATCGACCAGCACGACTTCAGCTTGCTGCAAGGCCTTGATGGCCTTGAGCGTAATGAGATCGGGGTCACCGGGTCCGGCACCTACTAAAAAAACTTTTCCGGCTGGAGTCATCACTTTTTCCTTACATTCAGACAATTAAAAGGTGTACATGGCGGTCAGCCATAATTTCTCGGTATCTTGAAAACGTGCACGATTGGTCGCGCCATTGGTCACGGCATTAGGGCCTGCTGCGTACTGGTCATTTTCGGTATATTTGCCGTATTCAAATTTGGTCATCCAGTTTTTGTCGATATTCCAGGTGACGGCAGCATTCCACTCGCGGCCATAGCGGTTACCATTGGCAGTTGCACCGCCATTGACAGTGAAGAAATCCTCATCGGAACTGATGTCGTGGTAATCGACAAAAAACAGAAAGTCGCCATATTTATAAGTGGCAGTAATGAAAGAGTCCTTGATGCCCTGGCGTGGCGTCACCAGGAATTTGTCTACCCAGCCCTGGAATAAATGGTTGGTACCAAACGGCGTCTGGAATGCATACTGGCCGTCATTACTGGAGAGCAGTTCCTGGTCCACGCGCAAGTTGAAGTTATCTATGCCGAAGCCGCCGCCCACTTTGTAGTAATGGGCATCAATGCGGTTGTCACCGCCTTTGTAATCGGTCTGTTTGGCATATTCAGCCGTGTAATGTGCACGGTAGTTAGGCGTGAATGGGTGTGTGCCATCCAGGCGCAAGCCTATGATTTTGTTGGATTGGTCGGCCAGTAAATTATTGAACGTGTTGTTCAACGCGCCTTGTCCAAACCAGGCATTGCCCAGTCCCAGGTTTTCGAAGTTGGAGAAATAGCCGTAACCGACCAGGAATTCGGTAGGTGAGATGCGGTAGCGGGCATTGGCGATTTCAAGATCGCCGCTGCGGTGCGTGGTGAATATCTGTCTGACGCGGTCAAAGTGGGCTAAGTAGATCTCGGTATCCGGCAAGGTTTTATTGAAAACCGACACACCGTCAAATACCTGAGTGTTCTGGCGGAAGGCGATGTCGCCTATGAAACGTACGTTATCTAGGTTGATCGCCTGACGGCCTGCACGGACACGGGTGTTCTTGATACCGGTCCAGTCCACAAACAACTGGTTGATATCGGTATAGTCGGGGTCTACCACTTTGGCATAGTTGATCCTGTCGCTTTCGTTTGATGCGCCATTGGTCCTGACCGTATTGGTACTGTCATTAAAATCATCCTTGAGTTTGCTGACATTGGTGATTTGTGCGGCAAAACTCCAGTTTTTGTAAGGTGCAGTTTGCCAGCCGATCAGGCTGCGCAAAGTGACCGCGTTGGCATTGTCCAGCTCACGGTTTGCGGTCGGGTTGGCAGAGCCATTGGCAAAGGTTGCCGGCTGTAGGCCATCCTGGTCAACATGCTCGTAACGTAATCTGAAACTGGTCATATTCTTGCCGGTTTTAATGGCATCCATAAATGTGTATTCAGGTAAAACTTCTTCTTCAGCCACCACTTGCATGCTCATTGCTGCCATCAATACAGCCAATGAGACTTGACGCAATCGTTGGTAAGAGTTAGCTTTCATGTTGTTGCTCCTTTGCTTAAGTGGGTAACCATACTTCGATGAGGTATGCGGTGCTGGTGGGTTGCCGCCCGTCAGCACCACTTTTATTTATGCCGCCTTTTTGGCGTGTCTTTCATATAAAAACTTCAATACTTCGCTACGCAGGTGCGTGTAAGCAGCGTCTTCCACCAATTCCAGCCGGTGGCGCGGACGTGGTAGGTCGACTTCCAGGATTTCGCCTATGGTGGCTGCCGGGCCATTGGTCATCATGACGATGCGGTCAGACAGCAACACTGCTTCATCCACATCGTGGGTGACCATCACCGCAGTACAACCAGAACGTGCCATGATGTTCATCAGTTCATCCTGCAATCCGGCGCGGGTCAGCGCATCCAGCGCGCCAAACGGTTCATCCAGCAGCAAGACTTTGGGTTCCATGGACAGGGCACGGGCGATGCCCACGCGCTGTTTCATGCCGCCCGAGATTTCATTCGGACGCTTTTCCATGGCATGGCTCAAGCCGACCAGCCCCAATGCCGCGCTGGTGCGCTCTGCCAGTTGCATTTTGCTTTCTGTATCAGCAAAAACACGTTCTACTGCTAGGTACACGTTTTCAAAACAGGTCAGCCATGGCAGCAGGGAATGGTTCTGGAACACAACTGCCCGCTCAGGGCCGGGCTTGGCGATTTCACGCCCGGCACAGAACAGGTAGCCATCAGTCGGTTGCAGCAGCCCGGCAATCAGGTTGAGCACGGTGGATTTGCCGCATCCGGAGTGGCCGATGATGGAGATAAATTCGCCTTCGCGGATATCGAGGTTGATATCTTTCAAGGCCTGGAAGCTGCCTTTTTTTGTTTGAAACGTCATATTGACGTTTTCGATCAGGACATAACGGTCTTGCAGTGCGGTTGTCATCATGAATTCCTTTATGGGTTTATTGTGATGGCTTATTCGTAGCTGTAGCGTTTAGCTGCCAGTACCAGCAACTGTTCCAGCAACAAGCCGACAATGCCGACGATAAAAATGGCGATGATGATGTGCTCTACATTCAGGTTATTCCACTCATCCCATACCCAGAAACCAATGCCCACACCGCCGGTCAGCATTTCTGCCGCCACAATCACCAGCCAGGCGGCACCGATAGACAGGCGTACACCGGTCATCATGTAAGGCATGACATAAGGCAGCAGGATTTTGGTGACCACTTTCCATTCCGACAGGTTAAGTACCTTGGCTACGTTCATATAGTCCTGTGGCACCTTGCTGACGCCGACGGCAGTGTTGATGATCATGGGCCACACCGCAGTGATGAAAATCACCCAGATCGCCGCAGGGTCAGCGGCTTTGAAGACCAGCAGGCCGATTGGCAACCAGGCCAGGGGTGATACCGGTTTCAGCAGGCTGATGATGGGTGCTGCCATGCGCGACATGAATGCGTAACGGCCAATCACAAAGCCCATGGGAATACCGACAATCGCAGCCAGCGCAAAACCGGTCGCCACGCGTTTGAGCGAGCTGAGGATGTTCCAGCCTATGCCCATGTCGTTCGGGTTATTGATATAAAACGGGTCGCTAAACAGCTCGACTGCCGACTGCCAGGTTTTTACCGGGCCAGGCAAGCCTTGCGTCAGGGCTGCCACAGTCGCCCAAATGGCGCCGAATACCAGTAAGCCAATCACAGGCGGCAACAACCATTCAAACACAGGTTTGGTGGTTGCCGCCCATGCGCTCCGCCGCTGCAACGACGGAGTGGCTACTGCAGCTGTGGTCGAGAGAGGGATAACCACAGCAACAACAGGTTGTGCAGGCGCTGCTTGAACAGCGCTCTCGCTTGTCTGGATCATTTTTTCCTTGTTAAAGCTGACGACACTCATGGTGACTCTCCTTAAGAATTAAGCTTTAACCTTGAAGCTGTTGGCATAGGCTTTCGGGTCTTTACCATCCCAGACGACGCCATCAATCAGCTTGCTGCTGCGCATTGGGTCTGCGGGGACGTTAATGCCAAGCGCTTTGGCCGCTTCGGTGTAAATATCAATCCGGTTCACTTTCTTCGCCACGCCCAGGTAATCCGGGTCAGACTTCAGCAGGCCCCAGCGTTTGTGCTGTGTCAGGAACCACATACCGTCAGACAGGTAAGGGAAGTTGACCTTGCCGTCGTTGAAGAACTTCATGTAGTTAGGGTCTTCCCATTTTTTGCCGATGCCATTGTCGTAATGGCCGAGGAAGCGGCCTTCAATCACTTCTTCAGGCGCATTGACATAGGCTTTACCGGCAATCAGCTTGGCTACTTCAGGGCGGTTTTTGGTGGCGTCTATGTAGCGGCAGGCTTCCAGGATTGCTTTGGTCAGTGCCAGTGCGGTATTCGGGTTTTTCGTAGCAAAGTCTGCAGTAGTACCCAATACTTTTTCCGGATGATCGGTCCAGATATCCTGGGTGGTCGCCACGGTAAAACCGATCTTGTCGTAGATCGCACGTGCATTCCACGGCTCGCCAACACAGTAGCCATCCATATTGCCGATACGCATATTGGCGACCATTTGTGGTGGAGGCACGACGATGGTTTTCACATCTTTCATCGGGTTGATGCCGTAGTTGGCCAGCCAGTAATACAGCCACATGGCGTGGGTGCCGGTCGGAAAAGTCTGTGCGAACGTGAAGTCACGGTTTTCGTTGTCCAGCAGGCGTTTCAGGGTGCCGCCGCTGGTGACGCCTTTTTCTTTCAACTGGTTGGCAAGCGTGATGCCCTGGCCATTGTGGTTGAGCGTCATCAGTACATTCATGTCTTTTTGCTGGCCACCGATGCCCATTTGCACGCCATACACCAGGCCGTACAGCACATGTGCAGCATGCAGTTCACCGTTCACCATCTTGTCGCGCACGCCAGCCCAGGAAGCTTCTTTCGAAGGCACAATCTTGATGCCGTATTTTTTATCAAAACCCATTTGCGCGGCGACTACGATAGGCGCACAGTCTGTCAGTGGGATAAAGCCGACTTTCACTTCGGTGATTTCAGGTGCATCAGAACCGGCAGCCCATGCCTGGCTGCGGATTGCAGACGGCACCATGTTCATCATGGCGGCGGCTCCAAATGCACCGGCTAGGGTATGCATAAAGAAATGGCGGCGCTGGTTATCTACCTGCTCAGGTTGACTGTCTGCCGCGGGAAGAATGACTGTTTTCTTATCTGAACTGCTCATTGCTGCTCCTTGATATGATTAATCTGGATAATGATGAATTTGGGAAACGTAAAACGAAAAAAGGCGTCCTGAGTGCAAACGAGGGTTCGTTTACACTCAGGACGCCTTTGTCCTCAATCTTTAAAAACTGCTTACGATGAGTGGCCTGATTTTTATCAAGCTCGCAATTTCAACTTACTCTACTCGTATCCAACCGCCGTTAGCTGAGTACTTAAAACCTGTTCAGCAATTGTTATGCCAAAAATGGTGTTGGATTTAAGTGGTTGTTCTATTGAGGTTTTTTGTAATATTCTTTAAAGAAGTGAGCGATGTGCATCGCACCATACAAGTGCGGATGCACCAAGGAAAGCGTGATTAACCGGTGTTTTTGTGCAGGGCGAGGATATTCTCGGCGACATCAATCACCTTGCGGTTTTGTTCCATCGCCATGCTGCGCAGAGACTTGTAAGCCTCCATTTCATTGATGCCCAGTGTACTCATCAGCAAGCCTTTCGCACGCTCAATCTGCTTGCGTTCAACCAGGGCTTTGCGGGTATCCGCCAGCTCGCTTTCCATATCTGCGATCTGCTGTGATTGTTGCTGCAACAGGCTGATCATCGAGGCGATCGGGTAAGTCTGGATTGTGTCTTGCGCCTGGAAATTCAAGGCACTTTCCACCGGGATTGCCAGGTTGAAAAACGTGCTATCCAAGGTTGAAGAGCGCTTGGCCGCAATCGTATTTAAATATTCCTGCGTTTGTTCCAGATCGTGCCTGGCCTGGTGTGCCAGCGCTTTCAGCATGCTATGCATTTTCTCGATTAACTGGCATTGAATCTGCCAGATTTCAGTTTGCAGTTGCGTGCATAAATCAAACCAGATATCTGCATCACTGGATTTCAGCGGCTGCTGGTCCAGGGCGGAGGTCAGTTTATGACGATATTTCAGGTGCTGCCGGTGCAGGCTGGTTGCTTGCAATGCAGTCCAGGCTTGTCTTAACTCATCACCGCCCAGTTGGCTGAATAATTCAAAATGCCGCTCTTGCTGGGCGACCAGTTCCAGTAGTTTTTGCTGGTGCGGCAGTTGCAAGCTACCTGAACCAAAGATATAAGAACCGACCGCGCGTTCCTGGCCTGCAAACTCCTTACCTTGAATCAAGTTGTACAGCGTGAGTAAACAGGTGGAAATCTTATTGTTTACCGAACTATCCGTGATTTCAAAAATGAGCGAAATCAGGCTGGCAATCAGGCGGCTGAATGACTCAATGCAATCGGTAAAAGAAATCTTTTGCAGGGTGATCTGGTGGCGCAACGATGTTTGCTGGTCCAGGCCTAGCAGTATCCAGGAAATTAAAGTCAGCTGCTTAGCATCTGCCAGTGCGTTCTGATCAAGATGCTGCGTTAACGCCTTTTTGAAGCGTGTTTCCAGCGCAAGATTTTTGCTGATGATCTCTGCGCGTTCGGAAGCAAAGCGCTTGCCCGCAGAAGCCAGGTACAGGGAGCTTGCCCCACGTTCAGCCTGCATCTGGTGCACCATCTGGCCTATGCTTTCGACAAATTGAATGCAGGTATCCAGGCGTTCAAGCTCTTCGATATGCCTGATTTTGGCCAGGATAATGGTTTGTTCGGGGGAAATATCTGTACTCATTACTGAAAACCTAAGCAAAAAATGTGCACGTTCCCGATGCACATTCATTTTTGTTTAAAACGGAATTAAAGCAGGCTTAATGAAAGAGGAACCTGATACGGATGACGCGGCAGCGAAGCAGTCGTGAACCAGGAGTCCACTAATGCCAGCCACCACCCAATACTTTGTATAAGGTCAGTTGGCTGGCGGCATCGCTTAACTGCAAAGTCACCAGTGTTTGCTCGGCAGTATAAAGCGTTCTTTGCGCATCGAGAACGACCAGGTAACTATCGACGCCATTTTTAAAACGGGCATCGGCCAGTCTGAATGCTTCAGCGGCGGCGCCATTTAATGACTGTTGTGCTTCCAGCTGTGCCTGCAAACCTTCGCGCTGTACCAGTACATCTGCCACTTCCCTGAAAGCAGTTTGTACGGTTTTTTCATATTGCGCGAGCAGAATCTGCTGGTTTTTTTCACCAATTTCCAGGTTAGAGCGGTTACGACCGGCATTGAAAATTGGCAGGCTGATTTGTGGCACAAAAGTCCAGATGCGGGAGCCCGGACCAAACAAGCCATCCAGCTCGGTGCTGGCCGTACCGATGGTGGTGGTCAGGCTGATGGTTGGGAAGAACGCAGCACGCAGCGCGCCAATGTTGGCGTTGGCACCTTCCAGCAAGTGTTCGGCTGCACGTACATCAGGCCGTTGCTGCAAAGTCGTGGAGGTGACGCCACGCGGCAATGCTGTAGTAAGTGCCACGCTGGAAAGAGCGCTATCCGGCAAAAAGGTTGAAGCCACCATACTGCCAGCCAGCAGGTTGAGGGCGTTGATATCCTGCTTGATCTGGATATTGTAAGTGGCGACGGCGACGCGCGCATTATCAACACTGGTTTGCAACTGCCTTAAGGTCAGGGCGTTGGCGACGCCGAGCTCAAACATTTTCTGGTTGATCTCGTAAGTATTTTGCTGGCTTTTCAATGTTTGCTGGGCGATTTCCAGCCGCCGTTTATCGGCAGCCAGCGTCAGCCAGGCTGTGGCGACTTCGGCGACCAGGCTGATTTGCGTACTTTTGCGGTTTTCCTCCTGTGAATAAAACGTCTGCAAGGCCTGCGCATTTAGATTACGGATACGGCCAAACAGGTCCAGTTCATAAGCACTAAAACCAACCGTGGCGCGGTAAACATGCGATACGTTCCCGCTGTTATTATTACTTGCGGCGACAGTGCCTGCAGAGACATTGCCATTGTTGCCAACGTTAGAAAGACCTTTAGAGGCAGTTTCTGACAAGGTGGCGGCTACGGTGGGAAACAAATCTGCGCGCTGTACCTGATATTGCGCCCTGGCTTTTTCTATATTCAGCGAGGCCACCCGCAAATCGCGGTTATTTTTTAATGAAAGATCCACCACTTGCTGCAAACGTTTATCGGTAATAAACGATTGCCAGCCAAGTTCGGTCAGCGCTTTCTGATCATTGTCGACTGTGCCAAAGGTGGCAGGCACCGGTGCTTCAGGCGGGCTGAAAAACGGCGCCAGGTTGATGCAGGCAGTCAGTAATAGTGAGCACGTGATTAACGCAGCCTGTTTAAAATATTGGCTCATGGCATGCAGCTTACTCATGTTCTGCCTTACTGTGCTGTGATACATCGGCTGAAACACTTTCGACCTGATAAGGGAACAAAGTACGTATCAACACATAAAATAAAGGCACGAAAAATATACCAAGGAAAGTCGCCGTCAGCATACCGCCGAGTACCCCGGTACCAATCGCCTGGCGGCTGACGGCACCTGCGCCTTCACTGAACGCCAGCGGCAATACGCCGAAAATAAACGCCAGCGAAGTCATCAAAATAGGCCGCAGGCGCAATTGCACCGCTTCCAATGTTGCTTCAATCAGCGGCTTGCCCTGTTCTTGCAGGTGTTTGGCAAACTCCACAATCAGGATCGCATTTTTGGCTGCGAGCCCTATGGTGGTCAGCAAGCCGACCTGGAAGTAAACGTCAGCCGTCAATCCGCGCAAAGTGGTGGCCAGTACGGCACCCAAAATACCCAGCGGTACGACCAGAATGACCGAGAAGGGTACCGCCCAGCTTTCATACAATGCAGCCAGGCACAGGAAGACAAAGATGATGGAGACGGCATAGAGTAACGGTGCCTGCGAGCCGGATAAACGCTCCTGGTAAGATTGCGCACTCCATTCATAACCTATGCCATCCGGCAATTGTTTAATGATGTCTTCGGCAATCTGCATGGCTTCACCAGTACTGATGCCTTTGGCCGGTTCGCCAACAATTTCCATAGAGGAAATGCCGTTAAAGCGTTCAAGCAAAGGCGAGCCGGACACCCATTTCGTGCTGGAGAAAGCCGAGAACGGCACCATATCATTCGTGGTGTTGCGAACGTACCAGCGTTCGATATCTTCAGGTTGCATGCGGAACGGCGCGTCACCTTGCAGATAGACTCTTTTCACGCGACCTTTATTAATGAAATCATTCACATAGGTACCACCCATGGCAATCGAGAGCGTGGAGTTAATGCTGGCAGTTGTCAGGTTGTAAATGCCGGTTTTCTGGTCATCGATATTTACCCTGAACATAGGCGTGTCATCCAGCCCGCTCGGGCGCACCCGGTTCAATTTTGCGTTTTGTGACGCCAGTTCAATAAAGCGGTTCCTGGCCGCCATCAAGCCATCATGGCCCAACCCCCCTACATCTTTCAATTCCAGCGTAAAGCCGGAACCCTGGCCCAGGCCGCGCACCGGTGCTGGCTGCGTCACAAATAGCTTTGCATCGCGTATCCCGGATAAAGCTTTGGTCGCCCTGTCAGCCAGTGACGCGGCATCCTCGCCTTCGCCACGTACCGACCAGTCTTTAAGACGGATAAATGCGCGCCCCGAGTTCTGGCTGCCCCCACCACCTTGTCCCTGCCCTGCAATTGTTAAAAACTGGTCTATCACCGCATCCTGGCTATTCAGGTATTTTTCAACCTGTTTCAGCACTTGTTGCATACGTGCATCAGTCGCGCCTACCGGCAGCTGGATTTGTGCGCTCAGTGTGCCCTGGTCTTCGGTCGGCAGAAAAGAGCTGGGCAGTCTAGCGAATAACACTGCCAGCACTATGATGATGACGCCATATACCAGCATGGTCAGCGTTTTTCTACGCAGTATGGTTTCCACCGAGGCATGGTATCGGGCTGACATCGTATCGAACGCAGGGTTAAACCAGCGGAAGAACCAGCCAAACATGCCCCCCGAGGTGGATTTTTCATGCGAGACCGGTTTTAGCAAGGTTGCACACAGCGCTGGTGTCAGCGTTAATGCGACCAGCACGGACAGCAGCATGGCTGAGACGATGGTGATGGAGAACTGGCGGTAAATCACGCCCGTGGCACCACCAAAGAAAGCCATCGGGATAAATACCGCAGACAACACCAGTGAAATACCGACCAGCGCGCTGGTGATCTCGGTCATGGATTTGCGGGTGGCCTCCTTGGGACTCAGGCCTTCTTCACGCATGATACGCTCCACGTTTTCAACCACTACGATGGCGTCATCCACCAGCAGGCCAATGGCCAGTACCAGGCCAAACATGGTCAATGTGTTAATGGAGAAGCCAAATGCCGCCAGCACGCCGAAAGTACCCAGTAAGACCACTGGCACCGCAATCGCCGGGATCAGGGTCGCACGCAGGTTCTGCAGGAACACGTACATGATAATCACCACCAGTAAGATCGCCTCCACCAGCGATTTCACCACTTCCTTGATAGAAAGCCGCACGAATGGCGTGGTGTCATAAGGAATATACACGCTAAGCTTCAACTCAGCGGGGAAGTAGGGTTCAAGTTCGACCAGTTTGTCTTTCACTGCCTGCGCAGTCGCCAGCGCATTGGCACCGGAAGCCAGCCGTACCCCAAAAGCGGCCGAGGTTTTACCATTGAGCCTGGCGACCGGCGTATAACCCTCAGCGCCAAGTTCTACTCTGGCAACATCAGATAAATGTACCAGGAAACCGTCAGCCCCGGATTTGACGATGATCTTCTTAAACTGGTCTACCGTCTGTAATTTGCTGCGTGCGGTGATTGGCGCGTTGAGTTCCTGGCTGTTCACGGCAGGTAATGCGCCCAGCTGGCCGGAGGAGACTTCGGTATTCTGTGCCTGCACCGCGGCTGAAATATCGGAAGGGATCAGATTGTATTTTTGCAGTTTGGCCGGATCCAGCCAGATACGCATGGCGTAGCCCGAGCCCAGTGTTTGCACATCACCCACGCCATCCAGGCGGCTGATCTGGTCTATCAGGTTGCTGGAAATATAATCACCAATATCAATCGCGCTTACGCTGCTGTTATCGGACATCAGCGATACCACCATCAGGAAATCGATACCGGTTTTAGCGACTGTCACACCCTGGCTCTGGACAATCTGGGGCAACCTTGGCATGGCCTGCTGCAATTTGTTTTGCACCTGCATCTGTGCCACATCGGGGTTGGTGCCGGCATCAAACGTCAGACTGATACTGGCCGTGCCGGAAGAGGTGCTGCTGGCCGACATATAGGTCAGGTTATCGATACCTTTCATGTACTGCTCAATCACCTGGGTGACCGAGTTCTCGATCGTATCGGCTGCAGCACCGGTGTAAGTAGCGTTAATCGATACGCGTGGGGGGGCAATATCAGGGTATTGCTCCAGTGGCAGCCATTCGATGGAGCCTATCCCGGCCAGCATGATGACGATGGCAATCACCCAGGCAAAGATCGGACGTTGAATAAAAAAGGCAGCCATGAAGTTAGTCTTTATCGTATGTGATTGGTACGCTGTGAATGAGTTTTGGCAATCTCTTAACGCGGTTGGCTATTCGTTGTAGCCGCGGGAGTAATGACAGTCCCCGGTGCAGCGCCAGTCGCTTTGTCAAATGGTACCGGCTTGACTATCGTGCCAACGCTGATTTTCTGGACACCATCCATTACCACACGTTCACCGGCCTGCAAGCCTTTGCTGACTCGCCATTCATCCCCGTATGTACCATTGGTTTCTATGTTTCTCTGTTGCACCTTTTGCCCGGCGTCTACGACGAGTACCGTAGGTTCGCCACGCGTATTACGCGTCACTGCCCGTTGCGGCACCATGATGGCATCCTTATCCTGCGCCACGTCAATCAGGGCGTGTACATACATGCCTGGCAGCAATACGCCATCAGGGTTAGGCACGACAGCTCGTAGCGTCACTGCGTCGGATGCAGTATTCACACTCACGCCACTGAATTTGAGTTTTCCGGCATGTTTGTAAATAGAACCGTCCTCCAGCACGACCCGCACCGGCACTTCTTTTTGCGTATTGCCGGTCAGTTTGCCGGCAGCAATATCGCGTTTCAGTTTTAGAAGATCACTACTCGACTGAATCACATCCACATAAATCGGATCCAGCTGTTGGACTGTGGTTAAAGCCGTTTCCTGGTTGGCCGTCACCAGCGCGCCCGGGGTAAAGGTAGAGGTGGAAACAAAGCCGGTAATCGGTGATACCAGTTTGGTGAAATCCAGGTTGATTTTGGCGGTGCTTAGTGCCGCCCTGGCCGCCGCCACATCTGCTTCGCCTTGTTGCAGCGCGGCTTGGGTATCATCGTTATCCTGCCGGCTGATCGCGTTGATTTTGACCAATTCTTTATAACGGTCTGCTTTAAGTTTCAGGGTGACCAGGGTGGCTTCGGTTTTTTGCAGCGCTGCTGCAGCACTTTGATAACTCGCCAGATACGGTGCAGGTTCAATCTGGTAGAGCAGGTCGCCCGCTTTGACCAGTGCGCCTTCAGTAAAAGTGCGTTGGCGAATGATGCCGCTCACCTGCGGGCGAATTTCGGCAATCAGGTAAGCATTGGTCCGCCCGGGCAGATCGGCCACGATAGGCTGGGTAACCTTCTGCACAGTCATGACCCCAACTTCCGGGATTTTTGGGACAGGTTTATTGTCGCCCTTGCCCGAGGTGCAGGCGGTCATTGTCAGGCCAATGCCGCATATCAGCCACAGGCAGTGCTTGAAAAAGACGCAGGAAGTGTTCATAGAAGTACCAATGAGGAAGTCATTATTCATGTCTGACAAAATTGTACTGCGTTTGATTGCATGCAGGTGTAACGATACGTATCTGCATGTGTACAAGTTGAAGGGTGTGGTTAGTTGGACGTCAGGAAAAGATGAGATCGAGGCTATTTGTGAAGGAGGGAACGATTATTATCGCCATGGTTGAACATGAGCTGTAGCAGGGTTTCTTGCATACACAAGCATGCATTAATTGAATAAAGTCCCTTCGGCATGCACAATCGCTCGCGCAATTTCTTCCACTGTCACACGCTTGAGCATGGCTTGTTCGCGCATGAGTTTGTAGGCTGCGATGGCGCTGATACCGCGTGCACGGGCCAGGATCGCCTGTGCGGCGCTGATTTCATTTGCTGCCTGCAGTTTTTGCTCCAGGCGCTGGTTCCGCTTTTGTAAGGTCCTGACTTCATGAAAATGGTGAATCGCCATAATAAGAGTAGACAGGATGCCATGTGGTTGCGTCGGACTGACCAGAATGCCATGACAGCCGAGTGTTGTAGCCGTATCGAGAATGGTCGGGTTTTCATACTCAATCATGCCAATCAGCGGAATTGGCGAGTCAGGCATTAACCAGGGCAGTTTTTTTCTATTACTGGCCTCCGCATTCAACAGAAAAATCACCAGATCTGTTTTTTCGGGCAGTTCAGCAGTGGGTGGCCACAGTGACACGGTCTGGCAGCCTATGCGCTCTAGTTGCTGTATCAATGTACTGCATTTTTCATCGCGTGGATGAAAAATGGTCATGCGTGACTGTCGTAGCTGGCGGAATAGCTCCAGGGTTGAGCGTGAGCCTGTTGCACCTTTGTTAGCCAATTTGCGGCTCCGGCATCATAAACTGACGCCAAGTCTCATTGGTATGCGTGACAAGATATGGATCCGGGCTCACGCCGGCTGACTCGGCCACAATGTCGAACTGACCATGGTGATTGACGCGACCTATACGAGGATGCAGTAAAGTGTGATGGTTGGCGGGGTTAATCGCCACACGACCCTGCAGTGCCTGATGTTCACGACCGAGTATATGGGGCAACAACACATCGTAGGTATCGTCGCCTGCTGCACGCATGGCTTCAGCGAATAAGTGTGTTTGAAAGTAAGCGGCTTCCCAGCACATGTTAGGCTCAATCTCGTCGCCATATTGTTCACGGAACTTGCGTAGGCAGGCCTGGTTTTCTGCAGTCTGAATCGACTGGAAGTAGGGCGCTGACGTGAAATGTCCAGCCGCAATCCTGCTGCCCATTTCAGCGGCTTCCGCTTCACAAGTGGTCAGGCTTGCAATCGGTGTTTTCATGGCATCCATGCCAATGTCAGCGTAGGCCTGGTACAACATGCGGGTGGCTTTGCCAACCACAGTGGAGAATACAAAGTCAGGAGATTTTGCCTTGATGTCGCGCGCAATCGGCAAAAAGTCTTTTTCCGTGGCATCCAGTGGCAAATAGCGCTCGGCCAGCTTTTTGCCACCAGGGACCTCGAGGATAAAGTCACTCATGATACGGTTGGACTCATAGGGATAGATATAATCACAGCCAATCAGGTAAACACGCGCACCAAAGTGACGGGTCATATAATCCGCCAGTTGTGCACTATTCTGGTTAGGTGCGGCGCCTGTGTAAATCACATGTGGCGAAAACTCAAAACCCTCATAAGGGGTTGGGTAAAACAACAACTTGCGCCATTTCTCAACTACCGGGATCACCGCTTTGCGCGTGCTGGACATGTAGCAGCCAAAAATCACATTGACTTTGTCCTCACGGATCATGCGTTCAGCCAATGCTTGATATTGTTGCGAAATGCCTTGCGGATTGTAATGTACTGGCAACAGTTCGCGGCCACAAATGCCGCCAGCCGCGTTGATTTCGTTGATGGCGAAAAAGGTCGCAAATGCCTGTGAGCGTTCTATGGTTGCAGTGGCGCCGCTGGTCGAAAACAGGACGCCGACCGAAATCGGGTCGGTATTTGCCATGATGCTGTTCCTTGCGGCATCCCGTGTGGCCTGGATGCCGGATTGCGGTTGATTCGCTTTAGTTTGGTATGCCGTCTATTGGTGCTTCTTTGGTGCCCAAGGTGGGGCGTGTAAACGATTCTACCATGTCGCGTGCGGCTGCCGGGTCTTGTATCCACTTGCTGTAAAAGCTGTAAGGGCACTGTGCGATGCCTTGGTCACCATCGCCAGAGTTAAGCACCCCGGTATAACCGCGGTGCAGCAACTTGAATAAGTGATTTTCAGATTGACCATGTTTGCGAAAGTCGCGGATCAAGTGCTTGCTCAGTGCTGCATACTGCACGCCATTTTCCTCTTCGCCACATTCGCCCAGGGTCCGGCCGTCAAAACCGATAATCGCAGAGTGACCAAAGTAGGAATAGACGCCATCAAAGCCGGCAGCATTGGACACCGCGACATAGGTGTTATTGGCAAACGCCATGGCCTTGCTGATCAGGATTTGCTGCTCTTTGGCCGGATACATATAGCCCTGGCAACGTACAATCAGCTCGGCACCTTTCATGGCGCAGTCACGCCAGATTTCAGGGTAGTTGCCGTCATCACAGATAATCAGGCTGACCTTGAGTCCTTTGGGCCCCTCGCTGATAAAGGTTTCCTTGCCGGGGTACCAGCCTTCGATTGGCACCCAAGGCATAATCTTGCGGTATTTCTGAACAATCTCGCCTTTGTCATTCATCAGAATCAAGGTGTTGTAAGGCGCTTTGTTCGGATGCTCTTCGTGCTGCTCGCCAGTAATGGAAAACACGCCCCAGACTTTCGCCTTGCGACAGGCTTCGGCAAAAATGTCCGTCTCGGGGCCGGGGACCGTCGTCGCATTGTCATACATCTCCTGGCCATCATACATAATGCCGTGCGTACTGTATTCCGGGAAAATCACCAGGTCCATGCCAGGCAGGCCAGCTTTCATGTTGACCACCATGTCTGCAATGTTGCGGCAGTTGTCCAGTATTTCTGCTTTAGTATGTAGTCGTGGCATTTTGTAGTTCACCACAGCTACGCCGACGGTATCGTTACTGCTTGAAATATCACCATGTATCATGTGCTTCTCCTGAATAAAAGTAAGTGAAATGAATGAATCACGCTGGCAACAGACGAAAAAAAAGCTCACCTGCCGTTTTAAAACGGTGGGTGAGCTTTTTTGCTCTGCTCATCGCCGGCTCTGTTGACGGCGTGAGAAATATGTCAGGTGCCTGTAACGGCAATCTTCATTCGTGAAGCTAGTTTAAGCGGCGGTGTGGCAAACAGCTATGCGTTATTTGACGTAAATTGCCGCCCGGACTTTAGTTTTTATACGCGTATCAGAGTACATGGCGTTCAAAGCGTTTTAGGACGTGTGCTGACATACCTTTGGCCAATTCTTCCTCACCAAAAAACACCGTATCGCCGACTTCTTTTTGCAGGCGCTGATATTCGTCTTCGTGATGCGTGCGGATCACCACTTCGATATCGGGCTTCAACTGCTTGGCAATATCGACAATTTTACGGATATCCATGGAGTCCGGTGTGGCAATAATCAGCATGGCAGCGTTAGCAATGTGAGCCTGTATCAATACCATTGGGTCAGCTGCGTTACCTGACACCGCAGGCTGGCCCTTTTTACGCAGTTTTTCTACCAGTTCCCGGTTTTGCTCAGCCACCACAAACGGGATGCTGGAAGCTTCCAATGACATGGCAATGCGTTTACCAACACGGCCATAACCCACGAGTACCACCTGGCCTTCCAGGAATTTTCTTTCGGTAGTCATCGGCAATTCACCGTAGGGGTCTATGCGTTGTGAAAGGCGACGCGCGACATCAGATTTATTCACCACCCAGTTGGCAAACGGTTTGATCGAGGCAAACACTAACGGATTAAGTGCAATTGAAATCAATGCCCCTGCCAGTACCAGGCTCATTGCGTCCTGGGAGAGTAAGCCCAGCGAAACGCCCAGCCCTGCCAGAATGAACGAAAATTCACCAATTTGCGCCAGGCTGGCAGCAACAGTTAAGGCGGTGTTCAGCGGGTAGCGAAGCGCAAGTACGATAGCAACCGCTGCCAGCGATTTACCGACCACAATAATGCCCACTACGGCCAGCACCTGGTAAGGTTGCTTGATCAGGATGCTTGGGTCAAACAGCATCCCGACAGCCACAAAGAACAGGACTGCGAATGCATCGCGGAATGGCAGGGAATCTTCTGCCGCGCGATGACTGTATTCTGATTCGCGCATGATCATCCCGGCAAAGAATGCCCCCAGCGCAAAAGAGACGTTAAATAAGGACGATGCAAAAAAAGCGACACCAATCGCAACTGCAATCACGGTAAGCGTAAATAATTCACGTGAACCAGTGCCTGCGACATACCACAAAAGCCATGGCAATACACGTCGGCCAACCACCAGCATGACTGCGACAAAACCGGCAATTTCGAGCATAGTCATGCCTATGGTTTCCCAAATGGCACCGGCATTGGCAACCTCACCCTGACCGCCTAATGCGCCAGCCAGTGCGGGCATCAACACCAGTACCAGCACGGTAATCATATCTTCCACCACCAGCCAGCCTACGGCAATTTTGCCGTTCATGCTTTCGAGGATGCGTCTGGATTCCAAGGCCTTCAGTAACACCACGGTACTGGCGCACGAAAGGGATAAGCCGAACACCAGGCCATGACCCACGCTCCAGCCCCAATAATGGGCGACCAACATGCCCAGCAGGGTGGCCAATGCCATTTGCACGAGTGCGCCGGGCAAGGCAATCCGTTTGACTGACATCAGATCCTGGATGGAGAAATGCAAGCCGACGCCAAACATCAGCAGCATGACGCCTAACTCTGACAATTGAGACGCGATTTCAATATCTGCCACGAAGCCGGGTGTAGCCGGTCCGATTAATATTCCGGCAAATAAATAACCAATCAGGGCGGGTAATTTTAGTTTTTCGGCAATTAATCCAAAAATCAGCGAAAGCGCAAAGGCTGCGGCAATGGTAGTAATGAGGGAAAGGTTGTGATCCATAAGGCGTGTTTTTCTTCTGGCAGATTGATTAGGTTTTGTAAAAGCTGTTTTTATAAGTTTGAATGAATGACCATGTTCATACTAAAAAGTTGAACATTTATAAATTTACATAAATGCATTCAACCCTTATCTTGCAGGAAGCCAAGGCCAGTCGTCAATGTTTAATGCATGAAAAACCAGCCCATTTGCATATCCAGACAATGCCTGTTTTTCTAAGTCGAAAGCCGTTGCAGGCCATATTCACATAGCTGTTCGGCTTTATGCCAGCGCTGTGTTTCCGGCAAATTGCCAAAATGCACAATGCTGAATACTCCTTCAATGATAGATTGACAATACAGGCTCATCAGCTCGAAATCTGCATCTGGTTTCAACTCGCCAACAGTGATCGCTTGTTTGAGTAAAGCATTAATCTGTGTAATCCGTTTTTTTTCCCACGCATAGCGGTGTTGCAATAGTTCAGGCGAATCATCAATGCCGACATACAGAAAAAACAATACTTTCTGTATAGAGCTGGGTTCAATGTAACTGCGGATTTCCTGCAGGCAATAGTGTTTCAGATTGAGTAGAGGGCTCAGGTTTTCATTCCCATGAAAAGGTGCGACTTGTTCTATCACGCGTTCAGCCATTGCAGTTGCCAGTTCCAGCTTGCTTTTGTAATGACCATAGACGGCACCGCGCGAAAGTGCGGCGGATTCCGCAATGTCTGACATGGTGGTGAGCGTAAATCCCTTGTTGTAAAACACGGTTTCCGCAGCATCCATAATCTGGTCGCGGGTTTTTTGGGCATCCTCTTTGGTTTTTCTGGCCATGGCTAATGACATGCTTAAGAAATGAATGGCTTCATCATAGCAAAAAATAATTAATCAGTCACGATTGATTAATTAAATGGCAGCGGATAGAATGGAGGCAATCCGCATTTAAGGCATGTGTATGTCGCTATTCCGTTCAGTATCCATTTCCTTGTTTTTATTATTGTTTTTGGCTGCCTGCAGCAAAACTGAAGAGGCAGCCGTTGACCAGGCTGGCGCGCCCGAGGTTGAGGTGGTTCAGGTGCAATATACAGAAATACCTACGGAAGTGGAGCTGCCAGGTCGGGTAGAGGCTTTCCGGATTGCTGAAGTGCGGGCACGCGTCACCGGTATTGTCGCCAAGCGTTTGTACCAGGAAGGGCAAGTTGTCAAAGCCGGGACAATCTTGTTTGCGCTGAATCCCGAACAATTACAGGCTTCCAAGCTGGAAGCCGAAGCTGAGTTAGCCAGGACAGAAGCCAACCTGGTAAATGCCAATGACAAATTGCAACGCTACCAGGCATTAGTGAGCGACCAATCGGTGAGCCAGCGCGATTTTCGTGCGGCGCAAGCCGAAGCGCAGCTGGCAAAAGCCGAAGTGGCTGCCGCCCATGCCAAACTCAATCGCGCCAAACTGGATGTTGGCTATGCCAATGTGGCTGCACCTATTGATGGGGTGGCAAGACGTGCGCTGGTGACTGAAGGTGCGCTGGTGGGGAAGGATGAAGCCACGCATATGACCACGGTGGAGCAGGTAAATCCGGTCTATGTCAACTTCGCGCAATCTTCTTCTGAAGTGTTTGCCTTGCGCAAAGCACTGCGGGATGGACAACTCAAGGGCAGCGATGGCAAATTTAAAATCGAATTGATCCTTCCAGACGGGACAGCTTACCCAAGCGCTGGAAAACTGTCATTCTCGGATGTGTCTGTCAACCAGACCACAGACTCAGTAGTGATGCGCGCCATTTTTGAAAACCCGCAGCAAGAGTTGATGCCAGGCGCCTATGTGCGCCTGAAGATACGCCAGGCAACAAACCCGAAAGCCATTCTGATCCCACGTGATGCCTTGCTTCGCGACCAGTTTTCAGCAAGGGTTTGGGTAGTGAATGCACAGCAAGCGCTTGAATCACGTGAAGTGCAAACCGGCAGCCTGTCCGGCAAACAATGGGTGATTGAGCAGGGCTTGCAACCAGGCGAAAAGGTAGTGATCACCAATGCGGCTACACAAGTGGCGGGTACAAAAGTGAGGCCGAAAGTGGTCGGCGTAAATGATAAAGACGCTAGCAAAAGCGACACCACCGAAAAAACAACGAAAGCCGCTTCATGAGCAGATTCTTTATTGATCGCCCGATATTTGCATGGGTGATTGCTATCCTGATTGTGCTGGCCGGTATCCTGGCGATTAAACAATTGCCGATTGCACAATATCCTGACATCGCACCGCCAGTGGTCAATATCGCGGCGACTTATCCCGGCGCGTCAGCAAAAGTGGTCGAAGAAACCGTCACCTCGATTATTGAGCGCGAGATGAATGGCATGCCAGGCCTGATGTATGTATCGGCCACCAGCAATGTGGGCATGGCTTCCATCAGCGTCACTTTCCGCCAGGGCACTAACCCCGATCTGGCGGCGGTGGATGTGCAGAACCGCCTCAAGAGTGTGGAAGTGCGCTTGCCGGAAATCGTCCGCCGTAGCGGCATCATGGTCGAAAAATCTGCTGACAGCTTCCAGCTGATTGTGTCGCTGACTTCTGAAGATAACCGCTACAGCGAAATTGACCTTGGAGAGTTGTCTTCTGCCACTGTGATGCCTACGCTTAAACGCGTGCAGGGGGTGGGTAAGGTGCAATCTTTCAGCCCGGAATATGCCATGCGTATCTGGCCTGACCCGCAGAAGATGGCAGGCCTGAATGTTAGCGTGTCGGAAATTTCCAATGTTTTGCGTAGTTACAATACCCGCCTGACTCTGGGCCAGGTGGGTGCCAGCGGTGTGCCGGATGGCACGCCACTCAGTGTGTCACTGGAAGCAGATGCCACGCTTAAAACCGCGGAAGATTTCGCCAATGTGCCTATCCGCACGCAGCCGGACGGCTCAGCGTTGCTGGTCAAGGACGTCGCGCGCGTCGAAATGGGCAGCAGCGACTATACCTACAGCTCAAAAGTGAATGGTAAGAATGCAGCCGGTATGGCGATCAAACTGGCACCGGGTTCGAATGCGGTAGAAACGATCAAGCGCGTGAAGGTTGCCATGGAACAGATGCAGCCATACTTCCCGCCGAATGTGGTGTTCCAGCTATCGTATGACTCCTCTGCCTTTGTATCTATTTCGATCAAAAAAGTGATCCAGACCCTGATTGAGGCGGTGGTGCTGGTGTTTTTGGTCATGTACCTATTTATGCAAAACCTGCGCGCAACGCTGATCCCGACCATTGTGGTGCCGATTGCGCTAATGGGTACGTTTGCCGTGATGTACTGGCTGGGTTATTCGATTAATGTACTCACGATGTTTGGTGTGGTGCTGGCGATTGGTATCCTGGTCGATGATGCGATTGTGGTGGTGGAAAACGTAGAACGCCTGATTGTTGATGAAGGCTTGTCACCCTACGATGCTACTGTGAAAGCCATGTCGCAGATCAGTGGCGCAGTGGTTGGGATTACTGCCGTTCTGGTATCGGTGTTTATCCCGATGGCATTTTTCAGCGGTGCTGTGGGTAATATTTACCGCCAGTTTTCGCTGGCATTATCCGTCTCGATCAGTTTCTCTGCATTCCTCGCATTGTCGCTGACGCCTGCCTTGTGCGTGACCTTGTTACGCCATGAATCCGGGGCAAAAGCCGGTTTCTTTGTGTGGTTTAACCGCAGCTTTCAACACTTGACCGAGCGCTATACGCGATTGACTGGCGGCTTGCTCAAAAAACCATTGCGCTGGCTGGTAGTATTCACACTGATTGTGACCTTGGTCGGCTGGTTGTTTATGCGGTTGCCAGGCGCTTTCCTGCCGGAAGAAGACCAGGGAAACTTTATGGTGATGGTGTCATTGCCACAAGGTGCGACGCTGGCGGAAACCGCACAAGTGCTCGGTGATATGAGCAGCTATATCCAGAAGAACGAACCGGTGGATATCATTTTTGAAGTCAGTGGCTTCAGCTTTTACGGCACGAGCACCAATAGCGGCATGCTGTTTATCACGCTCAAAGACTGGGCAGAGCGGCCTGAGGCTGAACAGCAGGTGCAGGCGATTGTCAACCGCGTCAACCAGCATTTCTATGGCCGCCCCAACTTGACGATTTTCGCCATGAATGCGCCACCGCTGCCTGAGTTGGGTAGCGTAGGCGGATTTGACCTCAAGCTGGTGGACCGGGCGAGTGTCGGCATAGAAACGCTGATGAAAGCGCGTGACCAACTGATTTCTGAATCGGCCAAACATCCTGAATTAGCCAATGTATTGTTCGCAGGTTTGTACGATACACCGGTGGTTAACATGCAACTTAACCGCACTAAAGCCAATGCGCTAGGGGTGTCGCTGGATGAGATCAATGAGACGCTGGCGACGCTGTTGGGATCTAATTACCTGGGGGATTTTGTCTATGGCAACCAGGTGCGCCGGGTACTGATTCAGGCCGATGGCAAACAACGCCAGACGCTGGAAGATATTAAGAAAATCCGCCTGAAAGCGGCGGATGGCAGCCTGATACCGCTTTCTTCCATCATGACGCTGGATTGGGCCATGGGCACGCCGCAACGCACCCGTTTTAACGGTTTTCCTTCCTTTAATATCAATGGCGGGCCGGCGCCTGGTTACAGCAGTGGCGATGCCATGAAAAAAGTTGAGACGGTAGTGCAGGGCCTGGGCAAAGGCATAGGCTTTGAATGGGCCGGGCAATCACTGGAAGAAAAACAGTCCGGCAGCCAGGCTGCTTTGTTGTTCGGTTTATCTATCCTGGTGGTGTTCCTGGTGTTGGCTGCCTTGTATGAAAGCTGGGCGATCCCGTTCGCGGTGATGCTGGTAGTGCCTTTGGGGGTATTGGGCGCGGTATTAGGCGTGACCATACGGGGATTGCCGAATGACATTTATTTCAAGGTGGGCCTGATTGCCACCATAGGCCTGTCGGCGAAGAACGCCATCCTGATTGTGGAGTTTGCGCGTGAACATGTATTGCAGGGCATGCCATTAATTGAGGCCAGCCTGCTGGCCGCCAAAGAGCGTTTACGTCCGATTGTCATGACATCTCTGGCGTTTGGGGTTGGCGTGATCCCGCTGGCTTTCTCTACCGGTGCAGCATCTGGTGCCCAGGTGGCCATCGGTACCAGCGTGCTCGGCGGTATTATCACTGCCACCTTGCTGGCTATCTTTTTTGTTCCCTTGTTTTTTATGGTGGTCGGGCGCTGGATGCGCAAGCCGGAAACTCAACAAAAGGTGTCCCATGAAGTGTAGTCGTATCAAAGGCCAACTGGCAGCAGGCGTTGCGCTGGTGTTCGCGCTCAGCAGCTGCTCGCTGGTCCCTGAATATTTCAGGCCCCCAGCACCGGTGCCTGAAGCATATCCCGGACAACCCGCCAGTGATGCCGTGACCGAGGTGCCACCATTAACCTGGCAAAGTTACTTCCCGGATACCGATTTACAAAAACTGATTCAGGTAGCTTTAGAGCACAACCGCGACCTGAAAACGGCGGTGTTGCGCATGGACGAAGCCAAAGCCACTTATGGCATCCAGAAAGCCGACCGGTTACCAACCATACAAGGCAACCTCGCTTACGACCGCAGCAGAACCGTATTCAGTTCCAGCCAGGCCTTTGAAGCAGAGTTATTCCGGGTAGGCGTTGGTATCTCCGAGTACGAAGTGGATATATTTGGTCGCGTTAAAAGTTTATCTCAGGCCGCACTGGAACAATATCTGGCTGTCGCGGAAAACAGGCAGGCGATACAGGCTTCACTCGTCACCGAAATCGCCACGCAATACGTCAACCTGTTGACCATACACGCACAGCTCAAACTCGCACAGCAAACGCTGGATGACAGAAAACAGACTTTGCAGCGCACCCAGCGCCGTTTTGATGCAGGCTTAGACCAGATACTGGATGTGAAATCCGCACAGATTCAGGTAGAGCAAGTGCAGGCGCAATATGCGCAATGGCAACGCCAACTGGAAACCACCAAGAATGCGCTTTATTTATTGTTAGGCGAACCCTCACAGCGCACGGCGTTGATCGTCAAGCCACTGGAAGCACTCAGGCTAGGTAATACACCCGCCGGATTGCCTTCAACGCTGTTAACCAGAAGAGCCGATATCCGCGCAGCCGAGCATCAGTTGAAAGCCGCCAATGCCAATATCGGTGCTGCCCGCGCTGCGTTTTATCCGCGCCTGCAATTGACCACCAATGTTGGCCTGGTCAATTCTGACTTTTCCAAACTGTTTACCCAGACCGGCAGCAATTACTGGGCATTCAGTCCGCAACTGGTTATCCCGATCTTTAACTACGGCAGAAACAAAGCCAACCTGAACCTGGCAGAAGCGCGCCAGCACATCGAAGTCGTTAATTATGAAAAAACCATACAGACTGCATTTAAAGAAGTGATGGATGTGCTCTCTACTCGCACCGCAATTGAAGAAGAGTCCGCCGCCAGGACTCGCTTGAATGACCTGGAAAGCAGTCGCCTGCAACTGGTCAAACGCAAACTGGATCAGGGGCTGGTGACCTATTTGGAATTATTGGATGCTCAACGTAGTGTGCTGGATGCGCAGGCACAGGCATTGCAAATCAGGCAGCTGGCACTACAGAATCAAGTGAGCCTGTATAAAGCGCTTGGTGGCAGTTAAAAGATAGAAAAGTCAGTGGAGATATTTAATCTTGCGTTAAGTGTTGAGTTAACAAAAATTTTCACCTGAATTCATTTGCAACAAGGGAAAGTCAATTGCAAATTTCATTGATGAATGTATATTTAAATCAAATATTAAAAAAATATAAATAATATAGTTTCAGGGCGATTTCCCAGTTTTTTAAGCGTTTTTTGAAGTTCTTATTATTTCTAATTGAGGAGACCCATATGAAACAACTTAGTAAATTTGCAGTTGCCTTAAGCTTGGCATTCGGCTACACGCAGGCTTTCGCTGCAGCGTCAATTTTTGTCACAGAACCCGGTGCCGATGGTTTTCATATCGAAACTGGTGGTTTTAACGGTTCCAGCTATGAAATCACCAAGCTGGTTTTTGATTTTAGTACTGCAATCACCTCAGATGGAAGTGCCCTTGTCATTGACGGAACTCCAACTTCCGTGACCAATCCATCAGGTGGTACAGCTACATTCTTCGGTAGCGGTTCCGTATTCGGTTTTGATTTCACAAGTTTCAATACTTTTGATACGTTCAGCTTCACATGGGATCCTGACTCAGCCCTGAACCCTGATTTTGGTGCAACAGGTCTTGATTTCATCGGTGGTATTGTCACTGCTTATACCACTAACGGCCTTTACTCAGGCAGTTTCCAGTTAGTGGGTAGTGGTCCGGATGTAGCTGCTGCACTTTCACCAGTGCCAGAACCAGTATCTAGCGCAAGCTTCCTGGCTGGTCTGGGTGTATTAGGTTTGATTGCTGCTCGCCGTCGTTCATAGTTCGATCTGCATATAAAAAGCCCGTCACAATGTGATGGGCTTTTTTATTTTTACTCACATAAAACCTGATATTAAACCTGGGCTTTTACAAGCGCACAATCGCCAGTAATCAAGCTATAACAAATTGCCGAGTATCAGATAAAAACAGGTTTAAATGCTTTTTAAGCTGAAAGAAATCTTTGATAGTTATAGGAAAAATGTTACAGAAACCGTGGCATATATGATGTGTCACTTCTGACTATATTTCAACGCGCATGAGGGAGATACTCGAATTTACCGTACTATCTACCCTCACCAATCCAAGAGATAAAACTCCCTAATGCAAAGTGAAGTAAAAGAGCCTATCAGATACGCCGTAGTTGCGGCTGTTCAGCTACCCAATGTGAGTGATATCGAGTTTGAAGCCTCTTTGAGCGAGCTGCGCGAACTGGCAAAAACGCTGGGCTACAAAATCGTAAACACATTTGTGCAGAAGCGCACCAGCTTTGATACGACCGGCTATCTTGGGATAGGTAAGCGCGAGGAAATCCGTGATTATGTAAGTATTGAGTCTGCCGAGGATGAATCTCAGTCGCTGGATGCACAGTTACCTATTATTGAGGCCGTTCTGGTTGACCACGAAATTTCGCCGGCTCAGGCGCGTAACCTGGAAATTGAAGTGGGCTGTGAGGTGATGGATCGCACCATGGTCATCCTCGAAATCTTTCATCGCAATGCCCGCTCACGCGCCGCACGCGCCCAGGTGGAGATCGCGCGTCTTGGCTATATGGCGCCACGTTTGCGCGAGGCGGCGAAACTGGCAGGTCCGCAGGGCCGTCAGCGCAGTGGGGCGGGTGGCCGCGGGGCAGGTGAGTCGCACACCGAGCTGGACAGGCGCAAGATTCGCGACCGCATTGCCGATCTGCAGCAGGAAATTATCGTGATGGATGGCGAGCGCAGGACACAACGCGCCCGCCGTCAGGAGCGCCAGACGATGGCGAGTGTCGCCTTGGTCGGTTATACCAACGCCGGTAAATCTACCTTGATGCGCGCACTGACTGGCAGCGAAGTGCTGGTGGCGAATAAGCTTTTCGCCACACTGGACACCACGGTGCGGGCCCTGTACCCCGAGAGTGTGCCACGCGTGCTGGTCAGTGATACGGTCGGCTTTATCAAGAACCTGCCGCATGGCCTGGTCGCCTCTTTCAAGTCCACGCTGGATGAGGCGCTGGATGCGTCATTGCTGCTGCATGTGATTGATGCAAGCGATCCCGGTTTTGAGCGCCAGCTTGAAGTGACAGATAAAGTACTGGAAGAAATCGAAGCGGACGATGTGCCGCGTATCCGGGTGTTCAACAAGATAGACTATGTTGGCGATGCCACGGCGCAAGCCGAGTGCGATGCTGCCCTGCGTCTGAAATACCCGGATTGCATAGTGATGAGTGCCCGCCGCCCGGATGAAGTGGCGGCGCTCCGCCAGAAACTGGTCGACTTCTTCCAGCAGGACCTGGTTGAAGCCGAGATTTTTGTGCCCTGGTCCGCACAACAACTGCGCGGCAAAATTTACAGTACCTGTCAGGTAGTGAGCGAGCGCTCGGAGGATGACGGCACTTTTTTCACTGTGCGTGGCGAAGCCAACGATATCGATAGCCTGCGTGAACAGTTAACCCAGCTAGAGTGATGACAGTCACTTCCGACCCTGAGCCAATTCAATAAACGCCTGCACATAATCAATCTGGGTATCGGTTTCACGGATACCCAGGTAGATCTGTTTGGCGATACCTTGCTTCCCCAGCTTTACCGGCGTGACGTCAAAACGGTTTTGATATTCCTCCACCAGCCAGCGCGGTAAAGCGGCTACCCCACGGCCACTGGCCACCATTTGCAGCATGATATCTGTGGTTTCAATCGGTTTATGCACGTGCGGGCTGATGCCCGCCGGTTGCAGAAACTGGTTATAGATATCCAGCCGGTCTATCTCGACCGGGTAGGTGATCAGCGTTTCGTTGCTTAACTGTTCAGGCACGACATAGGCCGATTTTGCCAATGGATGCTGGTGGTTCACGATAAGCACTTGTTCATAATCAAACACCGGTTGAAATACCAGGCCAGGTTTGTATAACGGGTCCGGCGTGACCAGCATATCGATCTCGTAGCCAAACAGCGCGCCTATGCCACCAAACTGGAACTTCTGTTTCACGTCCACATCCACATCCGGCCAGTCGGCCAGGTAGGGTGACACTACTTTCAGCAACCACTGGTAGCAAGGATGGCACTCCATACCTATGCGTAAGGTGCCACGCTCGCCCTGGGCAAACTGGCGCAGGCGCTCTTCCGCCAGCGATAACTGTGGCAGCAAACGGTTGGCGACTGCCAGCATATATTGCCCGGCCTGGGTCAGGCGCAAACTGCGGCCCTCGCGTAGCCAGATATCCGTGCCCAGTTGCTGTTCCAGTTTTTTGATGGAGTGGCTTAGGGCAGATTGCGTGACAAATAATTTTTCAGCCGCTGCTGTCAGCGAGCCTTGCCGTTCAACCTCACGAATAATCGCCAAATGGATACGTTCAATCATCGTTTATGTATGAATAAAATTAATCGATGATTGAAATAATACCATTTTACTTCATGGTTTGTGTTTTCTAGAATGCGTGTTCTTAACGATTACAGGCGAGACAACCATGGTCACCACACACAATCTAGGATTTCCGCGCATAGGCGCAAAACGCGAATTGAAATTTGCCCTTGAGGCATACTGGAAAGGGCAGTCTTCACTAGAGGCTTTAAAGCAGATCGGCAAAGATTTACGCCAGGGTAACTGGTCGTTGCAGGCTAGTTTGGATTTAGCGCCTGTAGGTGACTTTGCATTTTATGACCAGGTGCTGGACATGAGTTTTACCCTGGGTAATTTGCCAGCACGTGTGCAGGACTTTCATGGCGACCAACTGGATAATTACTTCCGTGTAGCGCGTGGCCGTTCCACAGCGTCTGGCGAAGAGCATGCACATTGCTGCGGCGGGGTTACCGCCGGGGAAATGACCAAGTGGTTTGATACCAACTACCACTATATCGTGCCTGAATTCACCGCTGAGACCCAATTCAAGCTGGATGCGACTCGTCTGCTCGAACAATTAGCCGAAGCCAAAGCGCAAAACGTCAGAGCTAAACCAGTGATTGTTGGCCCTGTGACTTACCTTGCGATTGGTAAAGTCAAGGATCACTCAAACCGGCTAGCCTTGTTGCCACAATTGCTGCAGGTGTATACAGAGTTGCTGGAGACATTGGCCGCGCAAGACGTGGAATGGGTGCAGATTGACGAACCACTCCTGGTGACCGAGCTGGATGCGGAATGGCAGCATGCATTTAACCTGGCCTACCACCAGTTAAAGAGCTGCCGCGTCAAGTTACTGGTCGCCACTTACTTTGGCCAACTTGTCGATAACCAATACCTGGCGGCCAATTTGCCGGTGGCTGGCCTGCATGTGGACGTCATCAACGCACGTAGTGAAGTCGTTTCTTTGATTGGCATGTTGCCTGCGCATAAAGTGCTTTCAGTGGGTGTCATCAATGGGCGCAATATCTGGAAAACGGATTTGAATGCCACACTGGACTGGTTGGAACCGATTGCAGAACGCCTCGGTGATCGTTTGTGGTTGGCGCCTTCTTGTTCTTTATTGCATGTGCCTGTGGATCTGGAGAGTGAGCAAAAGCTGGATAGCGAGATTAAATCCTGGCTGGCGTTTGCTACCGAGAAACTACAAGAATTAAATGTTCTGGCTACCGCCTTGAATCAAGGTCGAGCGGCAGTCAAAGACCAGTTGGCAGACAATCAGGCCGCGATTGAAGCGCGTCGCAGTTCGCAACGCGTCAATCATCCGGTGGTGAAAGCAGCATTGGAAAAACTGACGCCACAATTAGGTCAGCGCAAGAGTGCTTATGCACAACGTGTGGCCAAACAGGCGGCATTGCTCAAGCTGCCTAAATACCCTACCACCACCATTGGTTCTTTCCCGCAAACTGCTGAGATTCGTCATGCCCGCAGTGAGTTCAAGGCAGGGCGCCTGGATGAGGCTGGCTACAAAATAGCCATGGAAGCTGAAATTGCCCGTAGCGTCAAAGAACAGGAAACCCTGGGTCTGGATGTATTGGTGCATGGCGAAGCCGAGCGTAATGACATGGTGGAATATTTCGGTGAGCAGCTGGATGGCTATGCGTTCAGCCAGTTTGGCTGGGTGCAGTCCTATGGCTCACGTTGTGTGAAACCACCTATTTTGTTTGGTGATATCAGTCGTCCCAAAGCCATGACCGTGGAGTGGATCAAGTATGCCCAATCATTGACCAGCAAGCCGATGAAAGGCATGCTGACCGGTCCGGTCACGATACTGAACTGGTCATTTGTACGCGATGACCAGCCGCGTTCTGTCTCGTGCTACCAGCTGGCATTGGCAATACGCCAGGAAGTGCTGGACCTGGAAAAAGCGGGCATCAATATGATCCAGATCGACGAAGCAGCCTTGCGTGAAGGGTTGCCATTGCGCAAGTCGCAATGGAATGAATACCTGCAATGGGCAGTGGAGTCATTCCGCATCACCGCCAATGGTGTCGCCGATGAAACACAGATTCATACCCACATGTGTTATTCGGAATTCAACGATATCATCCAATCGATTGCCGACATGGATGCCGATGTGATTACCATTGAAACCTCGCGTTCAGATATGGAGCTGCTGGATGCATTTGATGGCTTCAACTACCCGAACGAGATCGGGCCTGGCGTTTACGATATCCACTCACCGAATATTCCTAGCGAGGCACATATTGTGCAGTTGATGCAAAAGGCCGCCGAGCGCATACCTGCGGAGCGTTTATGGGTCAATCCGGATTGCGGCCTGAAAACACGACAATGGGCGGAAGTGTTGCCGGCGCTGACGAATATGGTGGCAGCAGCTAAAACGTTGCGGGCAAACGCTTAGTGAGTCTGTTTTAAGCGTATTTTTGGCTAAAAAGCGCTGATATCCGTAATAGATATCAGCGTTTTCTTTTTATAGCTGGTCATTAAACCTACCAGCGGCGGCTCAGCATAAAGTGCAGCACAATCGCCTCATTACGGATTTCCGAGTCGCCTAGCAATGCACTGTTGTATTTTACGCTGACCGGCAGCATCCACTCCACGCCACCGGTTGCAAGCCAGTTCTGGTCTATCTTGCGCGCGGCACCAAACGTCAGGTGATGCTCTAAAATGCCAGCCAGTAACGGGTTGGTAGTCTCACGTGGAATCGGGTTTCTGCCATAGTTGTGGCCCGCATAAATGGTCGTGCGGTCATCCCAGTTGTAAGCAACGCCGGTGGCGACCACCCACTGGTTTTTCCAGTCAGCAGGGTTGGTTGAACCATACACAGCAGGTGCTAAAGAATTGTTAGGGTTGGTGGCGCGTAATTTCACGTCATTGATCGCATCATCCCAGTTAAGCCAGTTTAGCTTGAATGAAAGCAGCCAGGCATCCGCCGGTTTAAATGCCAAACCCACAGCGACTTCACGCGGCAACGCGAAGCCTTTGACTGAGGCATCGGAATACTTCACCTTACCTAACCCTGCGCCGGTGAAATCAGCTACTAATGAGCCGCCAGTAAGTGGTAATTCAGTCTTTTCGCTGTAAGCGGCAGCCAGGGTCAATGTTGGAGTGACACGGTATTGCATGCCCAGCTTGAATCCGGTGCGTATTGCCGATGCATCTTCTAACTTATAGCCAATAAAGGGCGCAGCAGGGACTGAGGTATTGGCAAAAAAGTCCTGCTCTATGCTTGCATAGACAAAGTTCAAGCTGGCCCCGATTGAAAGTTTCTCGTTCACTTCGCAGCCAATGCCGGGAATAACCTTAGCGATGCCGAACAGTGATGATAAATCATCGCGATTGCCAAACGGCGTGCGGATTTTATCAAATACACCACCGGCGCCGCCTTGTGCGAAGAAACCTACGCCCGCCGTGCAGGATGTGTCTTCAATTGGTCGCGCATAACCACCGCCGCCTAGAGGCGTGTAACGGTTAGAGGCATGTTCTTCGTTGCGGGGGTCTTTATGCACCAGGTCGGTGGTGCGTAGTATCGAGCCAAACATGTCCAGCAGCGGCGCCTTGATCTGCGTCAGCCCGGCCGGATTGGTATTCAGCGCGCTGGTGTCGCGTGCAACTGCTACATCAGCACCCGCCATCAGGCTGGATTCAGCGCCAAAGCCTATCAGGTTAATACCATTGGTGGCATGTGCAGCACTGCCAGTGATAGCCAAAATCAGGACGGTTGCCAGGCGAATCGTGGAGAAATTGAAGTAAGTCATTGCGAGTGTGGTTTTCGTTAGTGGCTTATAGTTTTACATAAACAGGCAAAACAGTATCGCGATAATAGAGCGGCAATTGCACTGTATTTTTAACCTGGAAAAGAGTTTTCTAACAGATTCATTTTGCCGATTTTGTCGCTGATAGCATAGTCTCATATTTGTTGGAGATCACCACTTGCAAGACTTGCGTTTTTATCGCCCATTCCTGTTTTAAGCACCCTGATTAAAAATGTTTCAGCTTTGTAACAAGCAATGCGCAAATTTATTAAAAATGCAATGCATTTCCACAAAATTTTCTTAAAAAAAATCTTAAAAATAATTCTTTAATAGAAACAACCAGTTGACTATTTTGGCGTGACTTTATAACTATATCTTGTGTTTTGTCTGATTGAAAAGCCATAGATATTGTTTTATAGTCGCATCCATACGGTTTGCAGGAGAAACACTTCTTCTGCATTTAAAAGGGAATCTGGTGCGTGAAACACTGCACGGTATTCATCAAGCCAGGGCTGCCCCCGCAACTGTGATCAGCGAGTTGTTTGCGAACACTTTAAGCCACTGAAGTAATTCGGGAAGGCGACAGCAAATAATCATGACCTGAGAGCCAGGAGACCGACCGTCAGTTTTTTTACTTGTTAACGTTTGAGGCGGGGTGTCCTCGGCAGTTGCAGTGCATTTATCATGATGTCGGGTGTTGCCCGGTGTGCCATGTTTGCGTTTGCGTCTTTGCTCCTGACCCCCGCTGCCAGAATTGGGAGCCATCAATGTCACAATACGAATCCATGCAGGCCACAAAAAGAGATGGTCGCAAGGAACCTATCAATCTCGACAAAATTCACCGCGTGATTGATTGGGCAGCACAAGGCCTGAATAACGTGTCGGTGTCGCAGGTAGAGTTGCGCTCCCATATCCAGTTCTATGATGGCATCCGCACTGATGCCATTCATGAGACCATCATCAAATCCGCGGCGGACCTGATCTCTGAAGAAACACCGGATTACCAGTACCTCGCAGCCCGCCTGTCGATTTTCCATTTGCGCAAGATTGCTTATGGCCAGTTTGAGCCACCGCACCTGTTTGACCATGTGACCGGCCTGACCGAGCTCGGCAAATATGACCAGCACTTGTTGCGTGATTACAGCCGTGAAGAATTCGATGTGCTCAATGGCTATATTGACCACTGGCGTGACCTGAATTTCTCTTACGCGGCGGTCAAGCAGCTTGAGGGTAAATACCTGGTACAAAACCGTGTCACCAAGAAAATCTACGAGAGCCCGCAGTTCCTGTACATTTTGGTGGCCATGTGCCTGTTTGCCAACTATAAAGGCCAGGCGCGTCTGGACCTGATCAAGCGTTTTTACGACGCTGTTTCCACGTTCAAGATTTCTCTGCCTACGCCTATCATGTCCGGCGTGCGTACGCCTACCCGCCAGTTCAGTTCCTGTGTGCTGATCGAGTGTGATGACAGCCTGGATAGCATCAACGCCACTTCCAGCGCGATTGTGAAATACGTCTCGCAACGGGCCGGGATCGGCGTCAACGCTGGCCGCATCCGCGCCCTTGGTAGCGAAATCCGTGGCGGCGAAGCGCAACATACCGGTTGCCTGCCGTTCTACAAACTGTTCCAGTCCGCAGTGAAATCCTGCTCGCAGGGTGGTGTGCGTGGTGGTGCGGCAACCTTGTTCTACCCGCTGTGGCACCTGGAAGTGGAGTCATTGCTGGTGTTGAAAAACAACCGTGGTGTGGAAGAAAACCGCGTGCGTCACCTCGACTACGGCGTACAGATCAACCGCCTGATGTACCAGCGCCTGATCAAGAGCCAGAACATTACCCTGTTCTCGCCGCATGATATTCCTGGCCTGTACGATGCTTTCTTTGCCGACCAGGATGAGTTCGAACGCCTGTATACGCAATACGAAAACGATGACAGCATCCGTAAACGGACTATTCCGGCGGTGGAGTTGTTCTCGCTGATGATGCAGGAACGCGCCGGTACCGGCCGTATCTACATCCAGAACGTTGACCACTGCAACACGCACAGCCCGTTTGACCCGGCTGTCGCGCCAGTGCGCCAGTCCAACCTGTGTATGGAAATCGCGCTGCCAACCAAGGCATTGAATGACATCAATGATGAAGAAGGCGAAATCGCACTGTGCACTCTGTCAGCCTTCAACCTCGGTGCGCTGGAATCACTGGACGAGCTGGAAGGCCTGTCTGACCTGGTGGTGCGTGCGCTGGATGCCTTGCTGGTATACCAGGATTACCCGGTCAAAGCTGCCTCGAACGCGACCGACAAGCGCCGCTCACTGGGTGTGGGTGTGATCAACTATGCGTATTACCTGGCGAAAAACGGCACCAGCTATACCGACGATGCAGCGCTGGGCCTGACCCACCGTACCTTTGAAGCGATCCAGTATTACCTGCTGAAAGCTTCGGTACAGTTATCACGTGAATTCGGCCCATGCCAGGCGTTTAACGAAACCACTTACGCCAAGGGCATTCTGCCAATTGATACCTATAAAAAGGATCTGGATAGCGTGACGACGGAACCGTTGCTGCTGGACTGGGAAAGCCTGCGCAAAGAAATCCAGAAAGATGGCTTGCGTAACTCCACCCTGACCGCGCTGATGCCATCAGAAACTTCCAGCCAGATCGCCAACGCGACTAACGGTATTGAGCCACCGCGCGGCCTGGTCACCGTCAAGCAATCCAAAGACGGTATCCTGCGCCAGGTCGTGCCGGAGATCGACCGCCTGCGTGACCAGTACCAGTTACTATGGAAAATGCCTAACAACGATGGCTACCTCAAGCTGGTGGGCATCATGCAGAAGTTTGTCGACCAGTCTATTTCTGCCAACACCAACTACGACCCGACCCGTTTTGAAGGCGGCCGTGTGCCGATGAAGCAGTTGCTGAAAGATCTGCTGCAAGTGTACAAACTGGGCATCAAAACGCTGTACTACCATAACACGCGTGACGGAGCCACCGAAGGCGGCACCGAGGCGGAGGATGATGGTTGTGCCGGTGGTGCCTGCAAAATCTAAATAATAAGTGGCTGCGCCGGCGAATAGCGGCGTTGCGCGGTACTCACAACCTCGCCGTACTATTTGTACTGTCTCGGTTGTTGCGTTCCGGGCGCCTTGCACTTCATCCGGCTCGCTCACTTATTTGGTATGTTTTGCAGTGAAGTAGTAAATACATTTTAAAAAGCAGTTTGAGTATTGAAACTTAAACATTAGGAACACGGCCATGGCCTACAGCATCTTTACCAAAACAGACAACGATCAACTCAAAGAACCCATGTTCTTCGGTCAGCCCGTCAACGTGGCGCGTTATGACCAGCAGAAATATCCGGTATTCGAGCGGTTGATCGAGAAGCAGCTTTCTTTCTTCTGGCGTCCGGAAGAGGTGGATGTGTCGCAGGACCGTTCTGATTACCAGAACCTGCCGGAGCATGAAAAGCATATTTTCCTCAGCAACCTGAAGTATCAGACGCTGCTCGATTCCATCCAGGGCCGTAGCCCCAACGTGGCTTTGCTGCCGCTGGTGTCACTGCCAGAGCTGGAAACCTGGATCGAGACCTGGGCGTTTTCCGAGACCATCCACTCGCGCTCATACACCCATATCATCCGCAACATCGTCAATGATCCTTCCATCATTTTTGATGACATCGTGCGCAACGACAACATCACTGCCCGTGCATCGGATATCGCCCATTATTACGATGAGCTGATCCAGCAGACCATGCTGTATTCACAGCTGGGCGAGGGCGATCACGTGATCAATGGCGAGAAAAAAGTGGTCAATCGCCGCGAGCTGAAAAAGCTGTTGTACCGCTGCCTGATGAACGTGAATATCCTTGAAGCGATCCGTTTCTACGTCAGCTTTGCCTGCTCATTCGCCTTTGCCGAGCGCAAGGTGATGGAAGGCAACGCCAAGATCATCCGCCTGATTGCACGTGACGAAGCTCTGCACCTCACCGGCACCCAGCACATGCTCAACATCATGCGTTCGGGGCAGGACGATGCCGAGTTCGCCGAGATCGCCGCCGAGTTGCACCAGGAATGTTTCGAGATGTTTAAAACTGCCGCCGAGCAGGAAAAACAATGGGCAGAATACCTGTTTAAAGATGGCTCCATGATAGGCCTCAACAAAGACATCCTCTGCCAGTATGTCGAGTACATCACCAACACACGCATGGCGTCGGTCGGCCTGCCACCGGCTTTCCCCAATGCCAAAAGCAACCCGATTCCATGGATCAACACGTGGCTGGCGTCAGACACCGTGCAAGTCGCCCCGCAAGAAGTGGAATTAAGTTCTTACCTGATTGGTCAGATTGACTCGGAGATGTCGGCAGATGATCTCAACGACTTTGAACTCTAATAAGTGGCTGCGCGGGTAAATTGCGGCGTTGCACTGATCCCTCGCGCACTTATTCAAATTGACTTTTTAAGTGAACACCACCCCACGTGAGCGTTGTACAAAGCCAGCACATCCGCTTTAACCTTATCCCGCAGGAAACCCTGCTCGAAGGCCTTGAACGCACCGGGCACGAAGTAGAGTACCAGTGCCGGAGCGGTTATTGTGGCGGGTGCCGCGTTCGCTTGCTGGCGGGGGAAGTGGAATACCTTGAACAACCGCTGGCATTTATCGGTGCGGACGAAATCCTGCCTTGTTGCTGCGTACCCAAATCAGACATCCGGGTCGATTGCGAGCTCAGGCTTGATGTGCAAAAAGCCCAAATGCAAAACGATATGTTCCCTGCGCAACAATCCCTGTTTGATGAGCCTATGCTCACCCCCAAACATGCGCCAGTGAAAAAGCCAGCGAGAAAAAGGGCAGCCAAAAACAATACACGGGCAAACAACCTGTCATTGTTCTAATTTGCAAAGTACCAATAAAAAAGGCGCCTGTATCAACAAGCGCCTTTAGAGTCGGCAATCAGGGCTGGTTCTTAACGCCAGCCTGTCCTCCCCATGTTAGGGGCGTACCCACTGCATTTTTATATGTGGTGTACGTGCTTTCGAATCCTTCTTCACAACAATATCGCAACTGATAATTTCACAGCGCCAGTACATCTGGCGAATCTTCTCATCTGCTTCGGTGCGAGACTTGCCAAACACCTGCAAATTCTCAACCAGCACCCCATTCGCACTGCGTATGGTGTACAAATACTTTCCTGATATGTCCATCATCAATAAACACCCCGCGTATTGATCGGTGTAAAACACCGTAATTTTTCTGATATTTGCAACATTAACAGACAATTTTGTGTATGTATACACTGTAAAGATACTGTTTTGCTAGTCAATTCAATGCTTTAAGGGGTGTTTTGCATAAATTAACTTCGATTTCGCTGCTAACATTGTCTTCTAGTAAATCACAAAAGATTTTTTTGTTGCAAATGACTAACTATTTTCTTCACCATCAGAGTCCTCCTCATCTATTTCTTCTTTCTCCGAAAATGCATATCTTTGGTTAGCAGGAAGAAAATGGCTTAAGCAAAAATCCACTTTTGTAATTCCTTCTTTTACATAGTCCAGAGTTGGAATGTCACAATTATTAAGGACGGCACCCGTAAATAAAGCTCCTTCTAAATTTGCTCCGTCAAAGTTTACCTTTGCAATATATGCTCTGCGAAAATCGGCCCCTGCGAGATTAGCACCTTTAAAACTTACATTCCCAAGCGTTGCACATAGGAAATTTGCTCCAATTAATGTTGCATTGTCAAATCTTACTGATTCTAGAAAAGAGTTTTCAAATCTTGCATAAGATAAATTCGAATTTATAAAATGAGTTCCAGAGAGAATCGAATAAACAAAATTTGTCTTTTCACAGATAGAGTCTTCAAAATTGGCATATCTACAGTCTGCGCTTACTAAATTTGAATTGCTAAGATTTGCCTTATAAAGATTGGCATTCCACAAATCCTTACCAATTAAATTTAAACCCTCAAGGTCTAAATAACTCAATGCATCTAAAGCAAACAATTTCTCCCAAGTCGGACGTTGTCTACAAACTGTAGATAACCAAGTACTAAAGGTTGTTTCTGTTGGAAATCGTAGTTTAGAATTTTCCTTAGTGGCTCTAGCACAAGCATTAAGCACGACTAAAAGACCTTCTTCGGCATTTCGAGAAATGTTAATTTCTTGTTCGAAAGTAGGCCTAGGCGTTAGTCTCTCTAATGGGGTGCCATGTTTGAAAATACTAGAAAGAAGTCTAGATAAGTTAGATTGCCAATTTTTTATCATTAGAGGTGTGGCTAAAAATAGTTGCTCAATTTCATTAATGATAAAATTAAATATGTAGGAATCCAGAGCTGTAGCGCCGCACGTAATTATCCATTTATGCAATGCTTCTCGCTCATCCCATCCTTCATCAGGGTCTAAATCATGTTCTTCAAGCTTTTTATTTATTAGTCGTATTTCACGAACTATTCTTTTAGCAGTTAAAAATTCACCAAAGCTTTTATGCGTAAATTCGAAAGTTTTCTCTCCGCCAAAGTCTTTGCCATTTTGTCGAAAATAGAATGCGGTAAGAAGTTGAGTGACTTTTGCTTTCGTATCAGTTTCCATTCCTGCCTGAAATTTAGCCAACAATGAACTGAGTCCGCTATTTTTGCAGTGACTCTCTATTTCTTTAACAGTGGTTGTGCGTCCATTCCCATGCCAGGAAGAAAGAGCTATTTCCTCCAAGATTCTAACGAAGTCTTTTTCTTCGATACCATCTAGTGCGGCATAAGGGTTGCTTGCCCATGCTCGTTCGTAAATCGCCTTGAGGAGATCTGCATATATGGCATTGAGATTTAAATTCTTTGAAAAATCTAAAATTCCTCTTTTTAAGCTTAACGCCACCAAATAATTCAGAAGTGGTTGAGTCGTGATTTCTACAAGATCGTCAATATCTAGTTCAATTGGAAGCCCATAGTAACTGACACCTGTTGCATTACCGTATTTTCTCCACCATTCATTTCTTTGATCTAATTCAAGAAAATTATTTGGATCTGAGTAATTTTCCTGTTCATGAGTGGGAGTCCAATAAGGTAAGACATGTAAGATTTGTCCAATTTTTCTGAAACTACTTTCATTTGCTTGAATAACTAATTCACGACCAGTGATGATCACTTGAGCGGTGAGTTTTTGTTGATTTAATCTATCAGTTTTCCTTTGAACTTCTCTTACAAAATCTTGAGCTACTCTTTCTCCAACTTTACCCTGCATTGATAACTCATCAAGTCCATCAAAAATTATAATTATTCTGTCCTCTTTTTGATCGCCAAGAATTGGATTTACAGTTAGAAAACCATCTTGTTGCACGAATTTCTCAATTGCGTCTAACAAGTCGTTATCGTGATTTAAATGATGTAACGAGATAAATAGTGTTGGAATTTTTCCCGCGCGAGCAAGGCTTGCTGCTAAAACCTTTGCAAATGAAGACTTTCCACTTCCAGGTCCTCCGCTTATTAATCTTATTGCATCATCCTTATCTGATTTTTGAATCCATAAATTAATCTCTGTCTCTAAATCTACGACATGACGTACATTTTTTTCGGAAGAGTTAATGTCAAAATCTGAATCATTGTTTTTTTGTATTTGTTTGCTTAAATAAAATGCTCTTAATGGTACGTAAACCTGATTTAAACTAAATACTTCAAGAAACAGAGGTTGATCAATTTGTTTGCATAGCCAAGATGAGTAATTAGACCATCCTTGAGCTCGAGCATTGGCTTGGGTAAAAGGTGTATTTAATTTATTAATTAATAAGTTATAGGTTTGTTGGTGATTCACCCACTCCTCGTTAAGAGCATTTGCAAAATAAGAAGGTAATCTATCTGCAATTGCATTTGCACTTGGCGAATCAACTTCTAATTGTAAAAGCCAATCTACAAAAGATTTTTTTATTATATTAACAATAGGATCTTTGTCTGGTTTGTCAAAAAATACTTTGTTAATTTGTAACGTGTGTGACTCTAAACTTACATTTACAAATTCAATTAAACTTTCGATAGGGAAATCTTTGCCAAGTCCTATTTTTTCGCTCCACAAAGATTTAATAGTTCTTATCAGAGACCGAAAAATTAGTAGCCATGCAACTTCTTCAGCCTCTGTTTTTAATCCTAGAGTTGAAAGAACCTCGAGTCCATTTTCGCTGGCACTGTCAAATTTTGAGGTAACTAGGGCTATACCCGTTTTAGCGATTGCTATGCCAAAACCTTTGAAGTCAATTTTTATTGACTTTTTTAAAGTAGGGATTGGTTTTGCAATGGAAATATTGATTTCATTCATAATTTTTCTCTTATTTTTTAGATTGTTTAGAAATTCTTCCCAAATTTTTTTAGAGCAATTGTTATCTTAACTTGTAGAAAGATACTTATTGAAATTTATACGCTGCTGAAACTTTTTTTGATCTGAGTCACCGAAATTTAAGCAGGGCCGTCTATAATTTTCTGTGTTTATCATCTATTCAAAGCTAAGATATAGCTTTCATGAAATCAGAACCATCCTCCTCAGCTCTTCATGTTTGTAACAAGCATCGCACTGGCTATGATTTCGTTGTACTTGTTAAAGCCCATCCAATATTATCCCAATACGTCCGCCCAAACGCGTATGGCGATGACTCAATAGACTTCGCAAACCCACAAGCCGTAAAAGCTTTAAACCAGGCCTTACTCAAGCATTATTACGGTGTGGCGGTATGGGATATTCCAAAGAATTACTTATGTCCGCCTATCCCCGGGCGGGCGGATTATTTGCATTATCTGGCGGATTTATTGGCAGAGACTCTTCCAAACTTAGCCCCGGAGCAAGTGCGGTTACTGGATATTGGCACGGGTGCGAATCTGGTTTATCCGCTGATTGCTGCGCATGCTTATGGCTGGCAATGTGTGGGTGTGGATATTGATAGTAAAGCTTTGAGTAATGCACAACAAATCATCGACGCGAATGGTTTGCAGCAGCAGATCAGTTTGCGTCAGCAGCCTAAGCCTGAATCTATTTTCAAAGGTGTGATTTTGCCGGGCGAGCAATTTACGCTCACTTTATGTAACCCGCCTTTTCATGCATCTGCCGCTGAAGCGTTGGCGGGCACGCAGCGCAAATGGCGCGGGTTGGGTAAAAAGCCGCCGCAGGCACTGAATTTTGGCGGGCAGTCTAATGAGCTGTTTTGTGCGGGTGGTGAGGCGGCGTTTTTAACCACCATGATCAGCGAGAGCAGATTGTTCACTAAGCAATGCGTTTGGTTTACCACGCTGGTCTCCAAATCCACTAATTTGCCGTTGGTGTACCGCGAACTCAAAAAAGCGCAGGCGGTGACAGTGAAAACGGTGGAGATGGCACAAGGGCAGAAACAAAGCCGGTTTGTGGCGTGGACGTTTCAGCCTGAATTATCTAAAAAGCGCATTTAATCAGCAGCTTGCAAATAAACTTTAGGCGGCTTAAGCGTTGTGAGGGATAATAGCGCCCTTATCTTTTTGCAGCAGTCGGAGTTTCCCCCATGGAAGTCAAAGTCAACTTTCTCGATAAGTTACGTCTTGAGGCCAAGTTCGATGACTTCACGGTGATTGCCGACCAGCCTATCCGCTATAAAGGCGATGGCTCGGCGCCTGGGCCGTTCGATTACTTTCTGGCTTCATCAGCTTTGTGTGCGGCTTATTTTGTGAAGCTGTATTGCAGCACGCGCAATATCCCTACCGAGAACATCCGCCTGTCGCACAACAATATCGTTGACCCGGAAAACCGCTACAAACAGATTTTCAAAATCCAGATTGAATTGCCGACCGATATCTCTGAAAAAGATCGTATTGGTATTTTGCGTTCGATTGACCGTTGTACTGTGAAAAAAGTGGTGCAGGCGAGCCCGGATTTCATCATTGAAGAAGTAGCTAACCTGGATGCGGATGCACAGGCGTTGCTGACAGTGGATACGGCAGCAGAATCGCAGACGTATATCACCGGCAAAGACTTGCCGCTGGAGCAGACCATCGCCAATATGACCAGTGTGCTGGCCGGGCTGGGGATCAAGATCGAGATCGCTTCGTGGCGCAATATTGTGCCTAACGTGTGGTCGCTACATATCCGCGATGCGCATTCGCCGATGTGTTTTACCAACGGCAAAGGATCGACCAAGGAAAGCGCGCTGGCGTCAGCGCTGGGCGAGTATATCGAGCGGCTGAGTAACAACCATTTTTATGCCGGCTCGTACTGGGGCGAAGAGATTGCCAATGCAGAATTTGTGCATTACCCGAACGAGCGCTGGTTCAAGCCTGGCCGCAAGGATGCGTTGCCGAAAGAGATTCTCGATGAATACACGCTGGAGATTTATAACCCGGATGGCGAACTGCGCGGCTCGCACCTGATAGACACCAATTCCGGCAATGCCGAGCGCGGTATCTGTTCACTGCCGTTTGTGCGGCAGTCGGATGGCGAGACGGTGCACTTTCCGACCAACCTGGTGGAAAACCTGTTTGTCAGCAATGGCATGAGTGCGGGCAATACGCTGGTGGAAGCGCAGGTGCAATGTTTATCCGAGATTTTTGAGCGTGCAGTGAAACGCGAAATCATTGAAGGCGAAATTAGTTTGCCGGATGTGCCGCAGGAAGTGCTGGCGAAATACCCTGGCGTGGTGGCGGGGATCAAAGGGCTGGAAGAGCAGGGTTTCCCGGTATTAGTCAAAGATGCCTCATTGGGCGGTGAATATCCGGTCATGTGTGTGACTTTGATGAATCCACGTACTGGGGGCGTATTCGCCTCATTCGGTGCGCACCCGAACATGGAAGTTGCGCTGGAACGCAGCCTGACCGAATTGCTGCAAGGCCGCAGTTTTGAAGGCCTCAATGATCTGCCGCAGCCTACCTTCGCCAGCGAAGCGGTGACTGAGCCGAATAACTTTGTTGAACACTTTATTGATTCCAGCGGCATCGTGTCGTGGCGCTTTTTCAGTGCCAAGGCCGATTACGAATTCGTGGAGTGGGATTTCTCCGGTGAGGGCGATGATGCCAATGCCGAGGAAGCCGCAACCATGTTTGGCATGCTGGCCGACATGGGTAAAGAAGCTTACGTGGCGGTGTATGACCAATTAGGCGCGACTGCATGCCGTATATTGGTGCCGGGTTACTCCGAGATTTACCCGGTAGAAGACCTGGTGTGGGATAACACCAACAAGTCGCTTCTGTTCCGCGAAGATATCCTGAACTTGCATACTCTGGATGACGCCAGCCTGGAAGTATTGCTGGACCGCCTGGAGAATAACGAGCTGGATGATTACGGCGATATCGGCACTCTGATCGGGATTCAGTTTGATGAGAATACTGACTGGGGTCAGCTCACCGTGCTGGAATTGAAGTTATTGATAAACCTTGCCTTGCAGCAATTTGAAGAAGCGCAAGAGCTGGTTGGCGCCTTTTTGCAATATAACGACAACACGCTGGAACGCGGCTTGTTTTACCAGGCGCTGAATGTGGTGCTGGAAGTGATGCTGGATGACGAGCTGGAACTGGCCGATTATGAAACCAATTTCCGCCGTATGTTTGGCGATGCGCGCATGGATGCTGTGATCGGTTCAGTCGATGGCAGTGTGCATTTCTATGGCTTGACGCCAACCAGCGTGAAGCTGGAAGGGCTGGACAGGCATCATCGCCTGATTGATAGCTACAGGAAGCTGCACGCGGCGCGGGGCAAGGCCGCTTAGATGATTTGCTGCTTGATTTAACAGGCCGCGAAAGCTGAAATATATTGCAATCATTAGAAAACGTTGAATAGGGCGTATAATAGCTTCACCCTGTGACCTTCCAATCATCACAGCGGCCTAGCAAACCTCTATAAATATAATCTTCGTTTGTCCAGATTGGTGTTGCGATTCGCAACAGACCAGCGCCCAATAATTTGTTGTGTGGCCTTTTCATATGCGCCACACACGCTCTATAAGTGAATTACTTTGTCCATAGAAAACAATACCCCTGCAAACGTGACGTTTGCTGATTTAAATTTATGCGAGCCGGTGCAACGTGCGATTGCCGATGCCGGCTACACCATCCCTACGCCTATCCAGGCACAGGCGATCCCTTATGTATTACGCGGCGGTGATTTGCTGGCCGGTGCACAAACCGGTACCGGCAAAACAGCTGGTTTTACCTTGCCGATTTTGCATCGCCTGACTGAACATCCTTTAAACACACCTGCCGGAAAACCGCGGTGCCTGATTCTTTCACCGACGCGCGAGCTGGCGGCGCAAATTGGTGAATCAGTCACCACTTACGGTAAATATCTGCCACTTAAAAGCATGGTGGTGTTTGGCGGTGTGGGCGTGAATCCGCAAATCAACCGCTTGCGCAAACCGGTGGATATCCTGGTGGCAACCCCTGGACGTTTGCTGGACCTGGTGCAACAGAAAGCGCTGGATTTATCCGGCATCGAAATCCTGGTGCTGGATGAAGCCGACCGTATGCTGGACATGGGCTTTATCCATGACATTAAAAAAGTGCTGGCTTTGCTGCCGAAGAAACGCCAGAGCCTGCTGTTCTCGGCCACCTTCTCGGATGACATCAAGAAACTGGCGGATAACCTGCTGAATGCGCCTGACCTGGTGGAAGTGGCACGTCGCAATGCGTCGAACGCGCTGATTGAACAGAGTGTGCACATGGTGCCGCAAGCGCATAAACGCGCCATGGTCAGCCACCTGATCAAACAGAACCAGTGGACGCAGGTGTTGATTTTTACCCGCACCAAACATGGTGCCAACCGCCTGGCTGAGAAACTGGTGAAAGATGGCATACCCGCCATGGCGATTCACGGCAACAAGAGCCAGAATGCGCGCACCGCGGCATTGGCCGAGTTTAAAGCAGGCACGATTCCGGCGCTGGTGGCGACGGATATTGCCGCACGCGGGCTGGACATTGACCAGTTGCCGCAAGTGGTGAATTTTGAACTGCCGAATGTGCCGGAAGATTATGTGCACCGCATTGGCCGTACCGGCCGTGCAGGCAGCACTGGCGCGGCAATTTCACTGGTAGATCGCGAAGAGCTCGGCATGTTGAAAGACATTGAGAAGTTGATTAAACGCGAAATCCCACGTGTGGCGGTGGAAGGCTTTGTTGCTCCGGAAAAAGGCAGTGAAGAGCCGGATCGCCCGCCACGCGGACAGAATCCGCGCGGGCAAAATAACGGTCGTTCCAAACAAGGGCAGCCACAGAAATCCGCTGGCAATGCGAATAACCAGAAATCTCCTCAGCAGCGCCAGTCACAGCCTAATGGCCAGCGTGCGGCGCAGGTGGATGGCAACAGGCCTGCGCAGGGCAATGCTGGTCAGCGCAATGGCAACCAGGCGAATAAGCCTGCACAACATCGCCAGGGCGCTAGTGCTCAGGGTGGTAACCAGGGCGCTGGTCAATCACAAGGCAATAGACCTCAAGGGGCAAATAGGTCTCAAAATGGCAATAAGCCACAAGGTGCGTTGTTTACACCTAAGCCAGGAGCTAACGCTAACAGGCAAACCCCGAAAGCGCGTTAATGCAAATTTGGGTGGATGCTGACGCGTGCCCGGTGGTGATCAAGGAAATCCTGTTCCGCGCCGCCGAACGCGCAAAAATATCCACCATTTTTGTTGCCAATAAATTGCTGCGGGTGCCACCTTCGCCTTATTTGCGGGCGATGCAAGTCGCTAAAGGCTTTGATGTCGCCGATAACGTGATTGTCGCGGCACTGGAAGCCGGGGATCTGGTGATTACGGCTGACATCCCCTTTGCTGCGCAAGTGATTGAAAAGGGCGGTCACGCACTGAACCCGCGCGGGGAGTTTTATTCGCGTGAAAACATCAAGGAATGTTTATCCATGCGCGATTTTATGGAGTCATTGCGCGCAAGTGGTGTGGAAACCTCAGGCCCGAGTGCCATGCAATCTTCCGATCGCCACGCGTTCGCCAAACAGCTGGACCAGTTTCTGGCGCGGCTTCCACGTTAAACTTCCTCTAAACCCACCTGTGACATATCCCTGATGGTGATTGGCCTGGCCCGGTAAAAGCCTTGTGAGTAGTCACAGGCCATTTCTTTCAGCAGATTCTCCTGCGCCAGCGTTTCCACCCCTTCTGCTATCAGCCTGATATTGAGTTGTTTCCCCATATAAATAATGGTTTTGCACAAGGCCAGGTCGTTGGCATTTTCTGTGATGTTGTTGATAAATGATCTATCAATCTTCACGTAATCAATCTTGAACTTGTTCAGGTAAGCCAGTGATGAGTAGCCGGTGCCAAAGTCATCCAGTGCCAGCCGGATACCGTGTTCATTGATCTTGCTCAGGTTATCCAGCACATGGTTGGAAGGTTCCAGTAACAGGCCTTCGGTAATTTCAAAACAAAAATGTGCGCCAGGGATATTGCGGCTGGTGATATTGGCGATAAATTGATGAATAGATTCTGACTGTGCAAATTGAATCGGTGACAGATTGATGCAGATTTCGATGTCGCCAAAGTGTTGAGTTAGGGTTGTGAAATCACTAAGCACCTGCTGGAACACCCATTCGCCAAGCTCGATAATACTGCCGTTTTCTTCGGCGATGCCGATAAAAACATTGGGCGGTACGGTGCCGAATTCGGGGTGGTACCAGCGCAGTAATGCTTCAACTTTTTCGCAGCGCTGGTTCTGCAGGTTAAAGATCGGCTGGTATTGCAGGTAAAGCTGGTGTCTTTCCACCGCATGGCGCAACTCGTTGCCCAGCTGGGTGCGCTTGGTAAATACTTCATGCATGTTTTCATTAAACAGGATGAATTTATTCTTACCTGTTCTTTTTGCCTGGTACATGGCCTCATCGGCAAACATGATCAGTTCTTCCACATTGCGGCTGTTATCCGGGAACAGCGAGGCGCCCATGCTGATGGAGACCAGGAATGACTTTTGCTGAACCTTGAACGGTGCCTCCATGAGCTCGATCAGCCTTGCGCAGAAAGTATTCAACGCCTGGTGATCAGAGTTTTCCTGCATCAGGATCAAAAACTCATCACCTCCAAAGCGGGCAATGATGTTGGGCGGCGCAATAATGGACTTGAGGCGGTCTGCCACCTTGATCAGCACTTCATCGCCGATGGCATGGCCGGCGGTATCGTTGATTTCCTTGAAATTATCCAGGTCGATAATGATGACGCCAATTTTAGCCAGGCCGATTTCAGACTGGTTTAAAGCCTCTGACAGCTTGGTTTTCAGGAGATAACGGTTAGGTAACTCTGTCAGGAAATCGTGATTGGCCTGAAAGCGGATTTTCTCTTCGGCTTCCATCGCCTGTTTTTTGCTCGATTTATACAACTTGATCAGCTGGAACAACAGCACGATCGCAAAAAACGAGATGGTCGCGATCAGGTATTGGATAAACGGATTCTCGGGCTTCTTTTGCCAGGTATCCAGTATATCGGGCGGATTGGTGCCGATCTGCAATACCGCTTTATTGAGGATGCTTCGCAGCAACGGGTGTTCGTCGCTGACCGCCATAAACACTTTGCTGGTGATGGGCGTGGTGCCGCCTTTCCTGATGGATTTTATTTTGTGGTAATCAATGTGGTAGTCCAGCACCAGTTCGTTGCCGATATAAGCATCTACCGCATGCGCATCCAGTTGCTCAAACGCATCGTCAGCGATGTCGAATAATTTGAGGTCTATATCCGGGACTGCTGCTTTCAGTTCCTGCCCGACCAGCCCGCTTTTAAATACCGCCACTTTTTTTTGCGAGAGCTGGTTGAGGTTGGTTTGGCCTGGATTGAACCCGCTGTTAGCGGCAACATAAATGGCATTGGTAACATCCAGGTAAGGTGTGGCAACCAGGTGGAAACCCTGCGGCAGGCGTTTGTTGCGAATGCCGGTGATCACCTCGGCTTCATTGCCATTGATGTTGGGATGGTAGTCAACAATGGTAAACGTCAAGCCCGTAAGCAGGCTGATTTGGTGCAGGTAATCAACCGAAATACCAGCGTGCTTTTGATTCTCCAGTTGAAACTCAATCGGCATCCAGCCACTCTTGACGGCAACCCTGATGCTGGGGTGCTCTTTGATCCATGCTTTTTCCTGCACTGAGAGTGGAAGAGGGGTAAGCAGGTTGACTTCAGGAAGATGGTTAGGCAGCACTTCTTCAGCGAAAGCCAACATGGAGACAAATGTACCAATGACTAATGCCAACTGTTTAAGCCTGCGTAAACGAGATGCGATTAAGCGGTCTGATCCCATATTCTTTTAAGTCCTTGGCATTGCGGTGATTTCAATCAGGCTGTGTTGATGTCAATGCCTACAGAGAATGGATAAGCGCATGGGTTGTTTGTATATTGATCATTATATTTATTTTTATCTAAGAACGACCATATTTCACTGCACTCTTTTTAAGTTGCAAATATGAATTGAGCGTATGGATAAAAATCCTTGGATGAAGAAGACGTTGGTTTTATAAACCCAGGTTGAATCCGTGCGATTCTTCCTACAGTAAATTCAGAAGAAAAGGCATAGTACGTTTGCAGGTAAGTCCGCATGATTGAGCCTAATAAAACAAAGTCATTCGATAGGCGGATGACTGAATTTAAAATTGCTACTTACCAGGAGATTTACCATGAGAACCGTATCAGATGCGCCATCAAAAAAAGCTACCCCAGTGACTGCCGTTAAGCACGATGTGATTGTGCTGCTGAAAAATGACCATGACGAGGTCAAAAAAATGTTCAAGCAGTTTGATAAGCTTGCTGAAAAAGGCGATATCAAAGGCAAGGTCAGCATTGCCAATAAAATCTGTTTAGAACTGATTGCACATACTATTGCCGAAGAAGAAATTTTCTATCCTGGTGCACGTGCCGCTACCGAAGATGACGCGATGATCAATGAAGGTATTGTTGAGCATGAAAGCGCCAAAGAGCTGATTGCTCAAATCCAGGAAATGGACCCTGAAGATGAAATGTACGATGCAAAAGTCACCGTGCTTGGTGAGTACATTAATCACCATGTGGATGAAGAAGAGGAAGAAATGTTTCCTGAGGTAAGGAAATCCAAGGAATTGGATTTACGTGGACTGGCAGTGACCTTTACCGCGCGCAAGGAAGAAATACTGAGCAAATTGAACGGCGACAACGGTGAAATTAACGTCCAGGAATTGAAAACACTAGTTGGCGTGCCATCAAAACACTAATGCTTTTGAGTAGGCAAACGCCTGCTTTTAGAGTTGTTTAGAAAAGACCCAGGAATTGTTTCCCGGGTCTTTTTCTTTGCATTAAAGATGGCGGGTAGTGTGGAAAAGCGGAAATTCTATGATTGGTATAAATGATTAGCTTTGATGTAATACAGCACTTTTTCGGGTATTCCAGGGACGGACGCAACCTCTAGCTGGCCCAACGCTTCTCGAATGCGCGTGGATGAAATATCCGGCGGGGTCACAGGCAAGTAACTGATAAAGCCATGCGCATTCTCGGTAAATTGCTCTGCTGCATGAGCAATATCCACCAGCCTGTTTTCGTGTTCGGTATGCAGCTGTAACTTTTGTTCAGCATCTGCTCTATGCACGACCAGTAAATGGCAGTAATCAAGTAGCTCCAGCCAGCGGTGCCAGGTGGGCAGCTTGAGGTAACTGTCTTGTCCCATGATCAGACACAGTACTTGATCCGGCAGGCGCTTGTGCAATAAGTGCAATGTTTCTATCGTATAGGATGGACCCTGGCGATCAAGTTCGCAGGTGTCCAGGATAAAGTCAGGATGATCCGCAATCGCCAACTGGACCATAGTGGCTCTATGTTGTGCAGTGACTGCCGGGATGGCTTTGTGTGGCGGAATCGCCGATGGGATAAAACGTATCTGGCTGCAGTGTAAGGTATCGAGTACGGTTTTCGCCAGCACCAGATGCCCGCTATGGATGGGGTTAAAGGTGCCGCCAAAAATGCCTATAAGTTCCATCTTAGTAGTTCTTTCGGCCCATCAATAAAATTTGAAGATTGCATCAATCGAGCACCGCGAAGCGCTCGATTTACGCAATTTTAAGCGCGAACGTGGCCGTCACCGAGGACGATATACTTCAGCGACGTCAACCCATCCAGACCCACCGGTCCGCGCGCATGCAGTTTATCGGTGGAAATACCAATCTCCGCGCCAAAACCGTATTCAAAGCCATCGGCAAAGCGGGTGGAGGCGTTGACCATCACACTGCTGGAATCCACTTCACGCAAGAACTGGCGTGCTTTGGTATAGTTCTCGGTCACAATCGCTTCGGTATGCTGGCTGGAGTGCTGGTTGATATGTGTAATCGCCTGTTCCAGGCCGCTGACCACTTTGCAGGAAATAATTGCATCCAGGTATTCGGTGTAATAGTCTTCTTCCGTCGCAGCAACCGCTTGTGGTACCAGTGCGAGTGTCTCTTCGCAACCCCGGATTTCAATGCCTTTGCTAATGAGCATTTCCGCCAGTTTAGGCAGGGCAGTTGCCGCAATGCTACGCGCTACCAGTAGTGACTCGGCAGTGTTGCAAGTCCCCAGTCGCTGGGTTTTGGAATTTTCCAGAATACGCAGAGCTTTATCCAGGTCGGCTTCGTCATCCACATAGACGTGACAATTGCCATCCAGATGTTTGATCACTGGAATGCGTGCCTCATTGCTGATACGCTCGATCAGCCCTTTGCCGCCACGTGGCACGATCACATCCACATATTGTTTCATGGTGATCAGTTCGCCAACCGCCGCGCGGTCAGTGGTTTCGACCACCAGTACCGCAGCTTGTGGCAGTCCGGCTTGCGCCAGGCCCTGATGAACTAATTTAGCCAGCGCTTGGTTGCAATGGATGGCTTCAGAACCGCCACGCAAAATACAGGCATTGCCGGATTTGATACACAAACCGGCCGCATCCACCGTTACGTTTGGACGTGCTTCGTAAATAATGCCAATCACGCCTAGCGGTACCCGCATCTGGCCGATCTGGATACCGGAAGGACGGTATTTAAAATTGCTCATTTCGCCGATAGGGTCAGCCAGGCTGGCGATTTGTTCCAGGCCTTCTGCCATGGTGGCGATAGATTTTTCGCTCAGCGCCAGGCGATCCAGCATCGCGGCTTCCATGCCATTGGCTTTTGCGGCGTCCAGATCTTGCTGGTTGGCGGCGAGCAGGGCTTTTTCATGATGGCGGATCAGGGCAGCGATATTGCGCAATGCCTGGTTCTTGGTATTGGTATCCGCCTTCGCCATTAAACGGGAGGCGGCACGCGCCTGCTCTCCCAGTTCTTTCATGTAGTGTTTAATATCCATAGCCTGTTATTTTATCCTAAACCCACTTCACCCAAAAATTAGCGTGTTCTTGTTGCGCCGGCTCTAGCCGATTTACTTGCTGCCATCCTGGCGATGCCGGTACACAGCCTGGATAATTCCAGCCAGGCATCGCCATCGCCTACACCTTTGGCAATTCGGTCAATGTCTGACAGTTTTTGCAGTGCAGCTTCGATATGTTTTTGCGGTAAAAATTCCAATGCGCGTTTAACTAATTGCTGGCGGTCGCCAAACAGCCTGGCCTGGGTCAGTGCATTTTGCATGGATTGCCCGCTTTGCATGGCCAGCCGGACTTGCAATAGCGGGCGGAATAACCATACCAGCGGGTTCATCACGGTGACAGCGGTTTCGCCTTCTTCACGCAGGCCTTCAATGATACGCAGGATGCGGCTCTGGTCGCCGTGCAACATCGCTTCGCCTAATTGTGAAACATCGAAACGCGCGACATTCAGCACACATTGCCGAATAGCCTCTTCAGTTAAGGCACCGGCAGGATACAACAATCCCAGTTTCTGTATTTCCTGGTGCGCTGCCAGCAAATTACCTTCAACCTGCTCGGCAATGAAACGGCGGGACACTTCATCTGCAGTCTGTTGTTGTAAAGCCAGCCGCTGGCCTATCCAGTCAGGCAATTGCGCTAATGGCACCTGGTTGTGGATTAATACCACCCCTTGTTGTAACAGCGCTTCGTACCAGGCACTGTTAGTCATGTCCCGGTCTGGCGCGGGTAGGGTGATGATAATGGTAGTGTCTGCTGCAGGTAATCCAGCTAATTCCTGCAAGGCTTTGCCACCCTCAACACCGGGCTTTCCGGTGGGAATATTGATTTCGAGAATACGTTGCTCGGCAAACAGCGAGAAGCTTTGCAAGAACTGGCTGACCTGGCCCCAATTGAAATAGCGCTCTACAGTAAAACTGGCGCGCTCCTGGGCGCCATGCTGGCGTGCCGCAGCGCGGATTTTATCTATGGATTCGGTAATTGAAAGCGGCTCATCACCTGCCAGCACATATAAATGCTGTTTGGGTGGCAGGTGTTGCGCCAGTTGCGCAGCCTGGATGCGCATAAACTTACTCGGCTTTTTTCAATGCTGACAGGCGACGCAAAATACCGTTTAGCACGTCAGTTTGCATGCTTTCGGTCAGCAGTTTTTGTTCTTGCTGTTTAGCGAGCAAATTGGCATCGTTATAGGTATAGTCGCGACGGCCTTCCATCACCAGTGGCAGGCCCCAGACAGGTTCACCGGCTACCTTGGTACGGTATTGCACACGGTAGTACAGTTCATACTCACGCACCACACCAGTACCGCTCAGGGATAGAATGCGTTGCTCGTTTTCTTCCTTTAATAACTCTAGCTGTAACTCGGCATCTTCAGCACTTTCGACCAGTTTGATCCCTTGCTCGGTCAACGCTTTGCGTAAAGGCTTAGAAATGGTGGAGCTGCCAGAAATGAACATGGTCTTGAACGCAATTGGCGATGGCTGGCGCAATTGAAAACCGCAGGAGGTTAACGCTGCCACTAATACCAGCCAGCCACAATTTTTCACAATACTGGTTAGTGAAAACCGGTTCAGCGAAAATGGTGTCAGGCGGGAAAGCAGCATGGTCATCCTTTCTACGAAATTCAACGCTAATATTTAGCTAAGCGACAACGATGTTAATCAATTTATTTGGCACGACAATGATCTTTTTGACGCTGCCTTCATTAAGGAATTTTTGTACAAAGTCCTGGTTGACGGCGGTCGCTTCAATTTGTTCTTTTGCCATACTCTTGGGAATATTAATACTGCCACGCAACTTGCCATTCACTTGAACGACATATTCAACTTCGTCCTGCACCAGTGCCGAATTGGCAGGCTCAGGCCATTTCGCAGCCAAGATATCTTCTCCCAGGTTCAACGTTTGCCACATGACTTGTGCGATATGCGGTGCGATGGGTGACAGTACACGTAACAGAATGCTGTAGCCTTCAAAAGCCACTGCCTGCCAATCTTTTTCTGCGTCTTTCTGTACTTTTTCCAGCGTGTTGAGTATTTTCATACATGCTGAAGCCACGGTGTTGAATTGCAGCTTGGCCAGGTCAACATTGGCTTGCTTTAAGACAGTATGAATTTCGCGGCGGTGATTAGCCAGTTCCCCAGTCAGCTTGTTTGGCATTTCACCTGGCTGAGTTTCAGACAGCACATAACCGTAATTCCAGACACGTTTCAGGAAGCGGTGCGAGCCTTCAACACCGCTGTCAGACCATTCCAGCGTTTGCTCAGGTGGTGCGGCAAACATCATGAAAAAGCGCGCGGTATCTGCACCGTATTGTTCAATCAGTGATTGTGGGTCGACGCCGTTACGCTTGGATTTGGACATGGTGCCTATGCCCTGGTAATCAATCGCCGAGCCATCAACAACCAGTTTGGCACCGGTGATCTTGCCATTGTCATCCTGCACCAGTTCGACTTCTTCAGGCGCAAAGTACTCAATGCCGCCTTTTGCGGTACGGCGTGAGAAAATATGGTTGAGCACCATGCCTTGGGTCAGCAGGTTGGCAAACGGTTCATCGTAATTGACCAGGCCAAGGTCACGCATGACCTTGCTCCAGAAACGTGAGTACAGTAGATGTAAAATCGCATGCTCAATGCCGCCGATGTACTGGTCTATCGGCATCCAGTGATTGGTTTGTGCATCGACCATTGCATCTGCGCTGAACCCAGACGCATAACGTGCGTAATACCAGCTGGAATCGACGAAGGTATCCATGGTATCGGTTTCGCGCTTGGCTGGTTTGCCGCAGCTCGGGCAGGTGCAATTCAAAAAGTCTTTGCGCTTGTTTAGCGGGTTGCCTGAACCATCCGGCACGCAGTCTTCCGGCAATTTGACCGGTAACTGGTCGTCTGGCACCGGGACGCTACCACAGCTTTCGCAATGGATAATAGGGATCGGGCAGCCCCAGTAGCGTTGACGGGAAATGCCCCAGTCACGCAGGCGCCAGTTGGTCTGTTTGCCGCCCAGGTCTTTTTCGGCCAGGTCAGCAGCCACAGCATCTATCGCTTGCGTATAGTTCAGATCGTTGTATTTACCGGAGTAAATGCAAAGCCCTTTGCTTTTCTCGCCGTACCATTCCTGCCAGGCGCTGTTGTCAAAGGATTGATCCATCACGCTAATGACCTGCTTGATGGGCAGACTATATTTCTTGGCAAAGCCAAAATCGCGTTCGTCGTGCGCAGGCACAGCCATCACAGCACCTTCGCCATAAGTCATCAGCACATAGTTACCTACCCACACCGGCACCTGTTCACCAGTCAGCGGATGGGTGACAGTTAGCCCGGTATCCATGCCTTCTTTTTCCATGGTCGCCATGTCGGCTTCCATGACGGAACCTTGCTTGCATTTATCAATAAAGGCTTGCAGGGCAGGATTGTTTTGCGCGGCATGCGTGGCCAGCGGATGCTCGGCAGCCACCGCGCAGAAGGTTACGCCCATGATAGTGTCGGCGCGAGTGGTGAATACCCACAGCTTGCCATCATCGATCAGCTTGCCATCATTATTTTGGATGGTATGCGGAAATGCAAAACGCACGCCCACACTTTTACCTATCCAGTTGGCTTGCATGGTTTTCACACGCTCTGGCCAGCCTGGCAATTTATCCAGGTCATCCAGCAGTTGCTGGGCGTGGCCGGTGATGTTCAGGTAGTAGCCGGGAATCTCTCGTTTCTCAACCAGTGCACCCGTGCGCCAGCCGCGGCCGTCAATCACCTGCTCATTGGCCAGTACGGTTTGATCGACCGGATCCCAGTTCACGACCTGGGTTTTTTTGTAAGCAATGCCTTTTTCCAGCATGCGCAGGAACAGCCACTGGTTCCATTTGTAATATTCAGGCTGGCAGGTCGCCAGTTCACGGCTCCAGTCAATGGCAAAGCCTAGGGACTGTAATTGTTTGCGCATATAGGCAATGTTGTCATAGGTCCATTGTGCAGGCGGAACCTTGTTCTGGATGGCAGCATTTTCGGCCGGCAGGCCAAACGCATCCCAACCCATAGGTTGCAATACGTTAAAACCTTTCATGTGATGGTAGCGGCTAAGTACGTCGCCAATGGTGTAATTGCGAACATGACCCATATGCAACTTACCGCTTGGGTAAGGAAACATGGATAAACAATAGTACTTGGGTTTGCTGCTTTCAGGCTTGGCTAAAAAGCTTTGTCTGGCGCCCCAGAATTGCTGTGCCTGTTGTTCGACTTCTTTAAATGGATACTGCTGTTGCATGTGATTGGGACGCGATTACTAAAAAAGTAATTATACCTGAGAACCCTGCAGCTTGTGGTTTGTGAGAGATATGACAGGCAACGGCCAAACCACTTAATGGTTGATATAAACCGATTGAAACTGATATCGGTTTTTATCAACCGACCTCTCCGCCCGGCATGGGTCAGGCAGCATTAGCGAAATATCTCATTTATGTAAATTAATCAACGAGATAATTATTGTTGTAGTTTTTTTGGTGTGGATGTTGCTAAACAAGGTGCACAGTTTTACAACGAGAGGATGAAGAGGGATGCACAAACCTAATAAAAAAATCATGGTCGCGGCTACAAGTTTTGCGATAAGTGTGAATGTTTTAAACGCACTAGCTGATCAGACAAATAGCCTGGATGTTGGCCCTGTCATGGTGAAAGGCATTTTGCCGGATAGGCTGGAAACAGTACCAGGATCTTATTCAGTTGTGGATGAAAAAGCACTTAACGAGCGTAGACCGTTTTCAATTCAGGAAGCGATCAATAATGTGCCGGGCGTGCATATTGTGGGTGAAAACACTTTTGGCCTGGGCGTCAATATCGGGGTAAGAGGCATGGATCCAAGACGCACATCCCGCACATTGTTGATGGAAGATGGTATGCCATTGTTCCTGGGGCCCTATGGCGATCCTTCCGCACATTACACGACACCTATCGAACGTGTACAACGCATTGAAGTCGTCAAGGGTTCAGGCCAGATTTTGTATGGCCCACAGACGGTTGGCGGCATGATTAACTTTGTGACCAAGCCGGTACCGAAAAATGGGTTTGAAGGTAGTGTCACCGGTATGGTGGGTAACAATGACTTTACCGGTTTTGCCGCAAACTTGGGTGTGGGCGGTGAGCAGGGCGGCATCATGATCGATGCGATTCAGAAAAAAGGTGATGGCATCCGCAAGAACCATGACTTTGAAATGCGCGAGTTGATGGTAAAAGGCCAATTGAACCTGACTGAGAGCCAAAGAATCATTGCGAAAGTCGGTTACTACGAAGAGGATTCGCATGTCTCTGAAACCGGCTTGGGTGCAGTGGAATATGCGCAAGATAAATACCAGGCGCCAACTGGCAAGAATGACAGGTTTGAATATCAGCGCAAGTCATTGCAATTGCAGCATATATTCGATATCAATGCGAATGCTACTTTAACCACCAATGCATATTATGTAGATGCTTTCCGCACTTCTTTCAGGCAAATAAACGAGTCTGGTAGCTTAGGTGGCGTTTCTGTCATGGACAGGTGTACTGGATTGGGGCCTGCGACAGTTGCAAATGCTGAGCAGTGCGGCGGTCGCCATCGTCCTAGAAGCTATGATTACTATGGTTTTGAACCACGCTTGGATATAAAGCATAGTCTTTTTGGGATTGATAGCACCGCTGTTGTCGGATTCCGTTACCATGAAGAAGGCAACAAGCGTCAGCAGTTCAGGGATGGTGATCCCCGTGCGCAAAGTTTGTCTTATGCTAAGGCATTCGGTGATTTCAGGGAAGATATCCGCATTGATATTGAAGCTAAATCTTATTATGCGCAAAACACTTTTTACCTAGGTGACTGGACATTAACCCCGGGTTTGCGTGTAGAAGATTATAAAAAGAAAATCAATGTGCTGCAGGCTGAGGGCGATCCTCAAGGGTTTGCTAAAACCAACAGCCAGACAGTCTGGTTGCCAGGCATAGGCACAACCTGGAATGGGATTGCGAATACGACAGTATTTGCAGGGATACACAGGGGATTCGCACCACCAAGACCATCACGGGATATTGACTTTGAGATGTTAGCTGGCCTGGATGCGATCAGTAGCACCAAAGCTGAAGAAAGCACTAACACGGAAATCGGTGTGAGATCTTCCTATTTCAAAGGCGTTGGTTTTGAAGCTACATTGTTTAATGTCGATTTTGATGAAATTGTGATCCAAAGAACTGCGGGGAATTTTGTCAATGCCGGAAAATCGCAAATGACCGGTGTGGAACTGGCAGGGCGTATAGATTTCGGCAGAATGTATGACAGTCCGCATAATTTCTACATTGCCGGTAATTACACAAACCTGTTTACTGCCAAGTTTGACAAAAACACTGATCAGACCACCAGCGGTAACCGTTTGCCGTATGCGCCACGCGATATAGCTTCCCTCAATTTTGGGTATGAGCATCCGATTGGTTTCAATGCACGTATCGGTGTGGATTATGTCAGCCAGCAATATGTGGATCCGGACAATACGACAGTTGAGGTCCTGAACGGACAGGAAGGCAGGATCCCAGCCTATACTTTGTTAAATGCTTCGCTTAACTTTAGACCAGTGGGTTCGAAACTGACTTACTTTATGAGCGGCCACAATCTGGCGGACAAAGAATATCTGGTCAGCCGTGTTGACGGTAAAGTGGCAGGACGTCAGCGCCAGGTGTTTGCTGGTATTCGTTATGATTTCTAGAGCAGAGAGAAAGCGCTAATTCTTGAAGCAAATAAAAAGCCCGCATCAAGCGGGCTTTTTATTAAAAAAAGATGACTATTTCAATGCTGCAAAGATTTCTTCTTTAATGGTATTCAACTCACCCAGGCCATTGACCTTGACGTATTGTGGTGCGCCAGCGACACCGGACTTTGCCCAGTCTGAGTAGTAACCAATCAATTGTTCAGTTTGGTCGTGATATACCTGCAAGCGTTTGAGCACGACCTCTTCTTTATCATCATCACGTTGTACTAGCTCTTCGCCGGTGACATCGTCTTTACCCTCAGCTTTAGGCGGGTTGAATTTGACATGGTAAGTACGGCCTGAAGCAGGGTGGCTGCGGCGGCCGCTCATGCGCTCAACAATCGCTTCATCAGGGACATCGATTTCCACGACATAATCAATCGCAACGCCAGCATTTTTCATCGCTTCCGCTTGCGGGATGGTGCGTGGGAAACCATCAAACAGGAAACCATTGGCGCAATCTGCATCTTTAATGCGTTCTTTCACCAGGCCGATGATCACTTCATCAGGCACCAGGCCGCCTGCATCCATGAATTTTTTGGCTTCCAGGCCAAGCTGAGTGCCTGCTTTTACGGCTGCACGTAACATATCACCAGTAGAAATTTGCGGAATGTTGTATTTTTCTTTGATGAAAGTGGCCTGAGTACCTTTACCGGCACCAGGTGCACCCAGCAGAATCAAACGCATGTCATGCTCCAGAGGATTGTTTTTGAGGAAAAAAGGATTATATCAGGCTAGAAAAAGCTGACCTATACTCAATTGGCTAAACTTGATTTCTAAAACTTAAAGAAAGATTGGGTTAGCAGCCACAAAATTGCTGATAGTCACAAACTCTGCCACGCTAAGATTTTCCGCTCTCAATTGCGAGTCTATATTCAGCGCAATAAAGCCGGCGTCATCCAGCAAGCCTTTGAGGGTGTTGCGCAATGTTTTACGGCGCTGGCCAAATGCGGCCATTACCACTTTTGCAAACAATGCTTCATCGGTTGCAGGGTAAGGTAATTGTGCAAATGGCACACAGCGTACGAAAGCAGACTCTACTTTAGGCGCTGGTTCAAATGCTTCTGGTGGCACAGTGATCAGGTATTCCATCTGCAAACGGTATTGCAACATCACGGAGAGCCTGCCATATTCAGAAGTAGAGGGCGCTGCCACCATGCGTTCTACGACCTCTTTTTGCAGCATGAAGTGCATGTCGATAATTTGCGACGTATTTTCGAGCAGCTTGAACAGGATAGGGCTGGAGATGTTGTAGGGCAAATTACCTACCACTCGAATACGCTCTCCTAACGTCCTGAAATCAAATTTCAGGACATCTGAATTATGAATGCTGATTTTTTCGGCAGGGTAAAAAGACTGCATCCATTGAATAATGTCGCGGTCGATTTCGACCACGTGCAAATGACGCAATTGTTTGAGCAAAGGTTGCGTCATGGCGCCCAGGCCGGGGCCAATTTCAACCATCAGGTCATCAGGCGCGGGTTGAATCGCAGTGATCAGGCTACCGATAATGCCCTGGTCCGTGAGAAAGTTTTGGCCGAAGCGTTTTTTTGCTAGGTGTTTCATTTACATTCTTAAAGTGGCTTTATACCAGTTGAGAGATTCAAAGGTATTATTCTTGGGCTGCAGCACGTTTTTGTGTAATTTCGATAGCCAGGTGGATGGCACTCAGCATGCTGCCTACATCTGCTTGCCCGGTCCCGGCAATATCCAGCGCCGTGCCGTGATCCACTGAAGTACGGATAATCGGCAAGCCTAGTGTGACATTCACACCCTCACCAAAACTGGCATGTTTGAGCACAGTCAGGCCCTGGTCGTGATACATCGCAAGAAACGCATCGGCCTTAGCCAGGTTTTTATGTGAAAACATGGTGTCCGCTGGCAATGCGCCTATCAAATGCATACCCTCTGCCCGCAACGCATCCAGCACCGGATTGATGGTGTTGATTTCCTCATCGCCCAGATAGCCATTTTCACCAGCATGTGGATTGAGGCCGGCAACATAGATGGTAGGTTCTGGAATACCAAATTTTCGGATCAGATCTTGATGCAAAATTCGCAAAGTAATCGTCAATGATTCCTGGGTAATCGCTCTGCTTACCTGTGTGATGGGCAAGTGTGTGGTGGCTAATGCCACTCGCATACCGCCGCCGACCAGCATCATCACGACCTGGCTAGTATTGGTGGTTTCTGCCAGGTATTCGGTATGTCCGGTAAATGAAATGCCGGCGTCATTAATAATGCCTTTATGAACCGGTGCGGTGACCATAGCGCCAAACTCATTGGCGATACAACCATCACGTGCTCGATCCAGCATGGCCAATACATACTGACTATTGCTGGTTTCCAGGCTACCAGCTGTTACCGCTGTGGTGGCTGGAACAGGTAAAACGCACAAACTGCCATCCCCTGCATGCTCTGGCACAGTGTCATGATATGTATGCAGCATTAATGGGAGATTTAATTCAGCAGCCCTGGCTTTCAGCGCATGTGGGTCGGCCAATACTACCAGCGAGGCTGGCAGTGGTTTGTGTGCAAGTTTGACGCAGATATCCAGCCCTATCCCGGCAGGCTCACCAGAGGTAATCGCAATGCGGGGGAGGGTGGTCATCCGGTTAGAAGTTTTTGAATTAAAACTTGTCTTTACGCTTTAAAATTTGTCTTCTAAGCGCAACTCAACAAACGCTTTATCACGCAATTCGTGAATCCACTCGCTGTAAGCTTCTTCAGCTTTACGGGCACGAATTTCCTGACGTGCTTTCAGGCGTTTGGACTCTTTGGACATGTCCTGTTTGCGGCGTTCTATCACCTGGATAATATGCCAACCAAACTGGCTGCGTACGGGTGCGCTGACTTCGTTCGGAGCCAGTTCTGCCATGGCTTTTTCAAAAACAGGCACAGTATCACCAGGGTTGATCCAGCCCAGGTCACCACCATTGGATGCACTGCCATCGTCAGAGTATTGACGTGCCATGTCCTGGAAAGGCGTGCCGTGATCAATACGCTCCTTGATGGATTCAATTTTTTGCTGCGCTTCTTTGTCAGACAGCACTTCATTAGGCTTCAGCAAGATGTGGCGCACGTGTGTTTGGTCTACGATCAATGTGCTTGAACCCGCGCGTCTTTCTTTCAATTTGAAAATATGGACCCCGGTACCGCTACGTATAGGGCGTGACACACCGCCCACATCCAATGCCTTGATCAACTCTACAAACTGTGGGGGCATTTGCTGACCACTGCGCCAGCCAAGGTCGCCACCTTCAAGGGCATTAGGTGCGTCAGAAAAGTTTGCAGAGGCTTTCTCAAAACTCATGCCTTCTGACATGGCTTTAATCGCCTGTTCGGTGCGAATCCTTGCTTTCTGGATATCTTCAGGTGAGCTGTCTTCAGGCAGGCGAATCAGAATTTGGGAAATGTTAAATTCATCCAGGTCACCTTCCTTTTCCTGTGAGCTCAGGTAGTTATCAATTTCAGCTTCGGAAATATTGATTTTATTATCGACATCACGCTCTCTCAAGCGGGTAAGGATAATGTCATTACGGATATCTTCACGAAACTTGTAAAACTTGGTGCCATCTTCTTCCAGCGCTTTTTTAAAGGCTGGCATGGTCAATTTGTTCTGCTCGGCAATACGCTCTATGGTTTTATCCAGTTGCGCATCATCTACTTTAATCCCGGTTTGTGCGGCCAGTTGCAATTGCAAACTATCAACAATCAAGCGTTCCAGGATTTGCTTTTGTAACACATCATCCGGCGGTAGTTCTACGCCTTTTTTGATCATTTGTGTGCGTACAGACTCAATGCGGTCCAGCATTTCGCGTTCGGTAATAACAGATTGATCAACGACGGCAATAATTCGGTCCATCTTTTCTATGGACGGTTTATCAGCAGCGTGGATATTGATTGAGGTGCCTAGCAGAAGCGCAACACCCATCGCAGAGTGTAAAAAAGGTGATAAGTATTTCATCATTGGGTATTCTGGTCTCTGTAAATTCCCGGGATGTCATTGGTACGCATGTAAGTCGGGATATTGCGCTTGATGACGTTTAATGGGTTGGCGCCGATAGAGGTCAGCCCACCCAGTTCGAGTTGAAAAAACATGGCATAGTTCGCGTCAGCAGTTGCTGTTTGCACGCGTTGCATGACGGCTCGGCCTTGCCAGCATCCCGCATCATACTCTAGGCCAGCAAGCATTTGTACCGCATTGCCATCACGAATGGAGTAGTTCAGGCGGCCAACACCGTACCACCTGTTACCCAACGGCCATTGGCCGGCCGTATCAATTTGCTCAAGTACGCTTGCCGTGTAACGGTAACCAAAACTGAATGATTTTCCAGGCTCGGGATTATAACGCAGCAAGTAATTATTACGCTCCATATTGCCGCGATCGGGGTCATATTGCCAGTAGGTGTCCAGGTTGAGGCGGCTGGAAAGCCGTGCCGTAAATGCTGCCAGAATATCAGATGACTTACGCGTATCAGGCGAAGTTGTTGGCATGTACACTTGTTGATCATCAAAGTAAAAGCGCTGGCCAAGTGTACCGCTGAGCCGTTCTATCCCGGTTTCACTATCAATCAGACGGCTAGTCACAGCCAATGTGACCTGGTTGGCGTTATTGATGCGGTCATCGCCACTGAACTGGTTTTCGTAAAAAATAGAGTTCTGGTTCAGTGTGTTTAATGAAGTATCAAAAATAGGAATCTTAGTCTGGTCGCGATACGGGATATACACATAGTAAGCACGCGGTTCCAGGGTGTGCGTGTAACTGGTATCAAACAGGCTGGTTTGCCGGTCAAAATACAGGCCTGAATCCAGGCTGACAATCGGTAAAGTTCTGTTCAACTGGTTGTATTCTTCGGTGTAACCCAGAGGCACATTACCAGTCAGGTTGTATTGGGTGGTTTGCACCCCGACTTTGGGTGTGACAAAACCATACGAATTCTTCATCGGATAAGAAATCGAGGGGTATAAGCTAAATCGGCTACCACTAGGCGCCGTGGTCATTTCTTTCATGGCGTCAAAATAGACATATTGGGCACCGGTATTGGTGGTAAACCCTTTCCAATCATTGGTGTAGCTTGCTGTCAGTTGCGGCAATCGTTGGTATACAAATGACAGATTATCCAGGTTCTGATAGCGCTGTACGGTACCATTGAATGTCCAGTGCTCATCCGCATAATTCACATAAGCAGTTTGCCCAAGATTAACCCTAGAAGTCACTTGAATCCTGGTCGCCATCTCAGAGAAGTATTTATCATCCGAGACTTTTTCCAGGCTATAACCGCCAGACCAGTGGTCACTAAACTGGTGGCGATGCGCCAGCTTGGCATAAAACCGGTCTTGGCCGGTCATGCTGTCATTATCCAGGTACTCGAAGTTATTCGAGCCCATGTAGTTCTCACCCAGGTAGCGAAATTCGCCTTGAAATTGTATGCCTCGCTTGCTTAATACGCGGGTAGCAAGTGTGGCATCTTTATCCGGGCTGATATTAATGTAGAAGGGGGTCAGCAGCTCGAAACCACTGCGTGAAGTCGTCCCCCATAACGGAGCTAGCAAGCCTGTTTTACGCTGGTTGTTATAGGAAAAACTCATCCATGGCGTATACAGGATGGGCACACCCTTAAATTCTACATAGGCATTGGTTGCTTCGCCGGTGCGGGTGTAATCATTTAATTCCAGGCTGCCGGTTTTGATATACCAGTCATCGACATCGGCAGCACAAGAAGTGTAGCTGGCACTTTTCAGGCGCTTGATATTCTGCCCTTCGAAAAACACCTGTTTGGCTGATGCGCGGATATTATCGAAAGTACTCTTTTTTTCCTGATTGCTGAATGAAGCGTTGTCATCAACATATCTTTTAGGATCACTGACGAGGATGGCCTGGTCATCGAGTAAGGTATTGGTGTCCTGATTGCTTGGTCTTGGCGGAGCACTCTTAAACTCTATCGTGACATCGCGCATTTCGCCAATATTTTCACTCAGCCGCATGCGCAACATCGGGCCTTTAATCGTAGTTGTTCCCGCCGAAATAACCGCATTACCGTCTACCTGTAGCTCATCATTCTGCATGTCATAACGGATTTCGTCACCGGTGACTTGTTGACCATCTTTGCGGATCACGGCATTGCCGGTGGCCCACATCTGGCGATCCATACGCAATTTTAGCGTGTCACCTTCTATTTCAACTGCGCCAGGCAATGCCGCGTTTTCGGCGACTACTACAGGCGGCGTGGTCGCCTCATCGGCACGTGCATGCATGGCCGCAAGTGAACCAGTGGCGACCAGAGCTAAGATAATGCGCATGCCGCGTTCGCGAGAAGTGGAGGAATAAACTTGCAAGTTAGTCAAAGAGTGATAATTTCAGTAGGCTCTGCGGGTCGCAGAGTGGTTATATGCATGCAATTTTTTCCACCTTGCGATTTGCCCCATTCATTTGGGCTATATTATTCATGAAAACGCTTAAAAAGTCATTTTTCACTTAAAATGTGAGCCGCATTTTACCAGCAAGCGCACAAGCTTGAATCGCTTATTAATGATCCGGGAAAATTTGTGGATAGAACACAACAACTTCAAAATTGGCTGGCACAAGTAATAGACCAGCCTTTTACACTGACAACCGCGTCTGCAGACGCCAGTTTCAGGCGATATTTTCGCGTGCATTTGCCTCAAGAAACCTTGATTGCCATGGATGCGCCGCCGCCGCAGGAAGATTGCCGGCCTTTCGTGAATGTGGCTGAGATATTGCTCGCCGCCGGTTTGAATGCTCCCAAAGTGATGGCCCAGGATCTCGAACAGGGGTTTTTGCTATTAAATGACCTGGGCAATGATACCTATCTGTCCAAATTGACTGCTGAAAATGCCAAAACTTTATATGGCGACGCCTGCCAGGCACTTATCAAAATGCAACTGGCAACAGATCCGCAGGCTTTGCCTCCGTATGATGCCGCGTTGCTTATGCGGGAGTTGCAGCTGTTCCCGGAATGGTATGTGGCTAAACATTTAGGTAAAACCCTAACTGTGGAACAGCAGGCAGTAATGGATAAAACCTTTGCATTGCTCATCGACAATATTCTGCAACAACCGCAAGTGACGGTGCACAGGGATTACCATTCCCGCAACCTGATGGTTACTTCAGAGAATAATCCTGGTGTGCTGGATTTCCAGGATGCGGTGATAGGCGCAATCACCTATGACCTGGCTTCATTATTTAAGGATGCCTACATCCGTTGGGATGAAGACCATCTCATGGATTGGGTAGTGCGCTACTGGCAGGCCGCTAAAAAAGCCGGTTTGCCTGTCAACGAAGACTTCGGCGAGTTTTATAAAGACTTTGAGTGGATGGGTGTCCAGCGCCACATCAAGGTGTTGGGCATTTTTGCGCGCCTGTATCATAGGGACGGCAAGGACGGCTACCTGAAGGATATGCCGTTGGTGATGCAATATTTACAGGCTGCCTGTGAGCGTTATGTAGAGTTGCGCCCGTTTTTCAAGTTATTGCTGGCGCTGGAAAAGGCTGATTAAACATGCGGGCCATGATACTGGCAGCGGGACGCGGCGCCCGCATGCGTCCGTTGACCGACCATACGCCCAAACCTTTACTCGAAGTAGGCGGCAAACCTCTGATTGTCTGGCATATCGAGCGCCTGGCGCAGGCGGGCATTACCGAGCTGGTGATTAACCATGCTTACCTTGGCCAGCAAATTGAGGATAGGCTTGGCGATGGCACCCAGTGGCATGTATATATCCAATATAGTGCTGAACAAACCGCGCTTGAGACTGCAGGTGGTATTGCCAAAGCCTTGCCATTATTAGGTGACGAATCTTTTCTAGTGGTAAATGGCGATGTGTTTACCGATATCGACTATGCCGCCACAAGTTTACCTGTTGGCAAGCTGGCACATCTGGTCATGGTGGATAATCCGCAGCAACATGCTGAAGGCGATTTTGCCTTGCAGGATGGCCTGGTTAAACAGGCAGCCGACAATAGACTAACTTTTTCGGGTATTGGCGTTTATCATCCAGACCTGTTTAAATCAGTTCAAAGCGGTGAGGCCGCCAAATTGGCGCCACTGTTAATTTCTGCCATGCAGCAGGGCTTGGTCAGCGGTCAACACCACACTGGCGTATGGCATGATATAGGCACGCCAGAGCGTTTAGCGCAGCTCGATCATTGGTTAAAAACAAGATAATCTATAAAAAAACAAAATCAGGGGGAATGATGAAACCACCATACGAGCATAAAACTGACAAGATTGCGCATCAGGCCTTAATGTGGATAGAGCGGCTGGGCTTGGGATTAGTCACGATCGCGACGTTTTTCTCTCTTGCGCACGAATTGGCCAGGATGTGGCAGGCCGGTATGGTCGGTTTGGGTGATTTGTTGCAGCTGTTTTTATATCTGGAAGTCTTTTCCATGATCAACAGCTATTTTGGCACCGGAAAATTGCCCATGCGCTACCCTATTTACATCGCCATGGTGGCTTTGGCGCGCTATTTGTTGCTGGATATGAAAGAAATGACCGAGACACATATGCTGGCGGTGTCTGCGGCTATTCTGATACTGGCAATTTCAGTACTGGTGATGCGTTTCGGGCATTCGCGCTATCCGTATGAGGATATTCCGGAACAGAAGCGCGACCTGCTTTAAACACTAAATCTGCTTATGCTGCAGCCAGTGCCTCATCGGCGATCAGCGTGACCTGGTTACGTCCTTTTGCCTTGGCTGTATACAGGGCCTGGTCAGCGCGATTCAAAAAGCTTTCTGCCGTTTCGCCTGGTTGATAGGCAGTCAGCCCCAGCGAAATCGTGACATTCGAAATCAGTTTGCTGGTGACATTGTTTTTAATGCTGATATTGGCGACATGCTGGCGGATACTTTCAGCGACTTCCCTGGCGGTATCCAGCGATGTATGAGGTAACAGCATCACAAATTCTTCGCCACCATAGCGCGCTGAGGTGTACAGGTCACCTGAAACAGTTTTCATGATTCTGGCGACCGCTTGAATCACTTTATCGCCGAATAAATGACCGTAACTGTCGTTCACGCGCTTGAAAAAATCAATATCACCAATGATCAAACAGGTATCTACATAAGGCGTGGTTGATTCAAGCGTTTTTTTCAAGGCAACATCGAAGCCCCTGCGATTCATCAAGCCAGTCAGTCCATCTGAAATCGCTTCTTGTCTAGCTTTTACGATTTCGTTTTTTAAATTCGCAATTTCGTGCAGGCTGGTTTCCAGATGCTGCTGCAACGTATGCATAGACTGTTGAATATTGGCGGTCTGGGATAATAAATCGCCCATATGGCGCGATACTTCTCCATCCAGTTGCTGGAGTTCGCCCGACCATGCATCCAGGGTTTTGCGGAATTGCGTGGTGTCTTGACCCGCTTTCTCAGTGGTGGAGCTGATATCCGACACCATATTATTAAAACGATCAACGATATTCTGTGCGCTGTCGGCATCCAGGCTGGCGATATGTTTGTTAAATAACTGGGCGGTACTTTTTTCGTTGAGTTTTTTCTCTTTTTCAATAAGCGTGTTTACTTCATCAATCAGGTGCGCATGCTCGCCGGACGAATATTCGTACCAGACAGCGTAACTGACGGGATGGAATGCAGTATCCTGCATAGACATATGCTGGATGGCCTGTCGCAGATACTCTGCACTTTTTTCTTTACTGATTTCGTATTGCATCGTGCCTCTTAAGCGATGGTAAAATTCACCGCAAATTATTTTTGTCATGGCTATCTATTAACCATCTAATGGTATTAACGGATGCCCATAGGATTTTTTAAGAGCGCCAAATGATAATTTTTATAAATTATTTTTATGATTAAGTAATTTTCTGAATTCGCATTTCTTTTTCGAATGATGTCCATGAATAAAAATGATCTGATACAACTGGTGACTCTCAAAATGCCTTATGGAAAATACAAAGATCGCCTGATTGCCGATTTGCCCGGACACTACCTCAACTGGTTCGCGAGAGAAGGTTTTCCTAAGGGGGAGTTGGGACGGTTATTGCAGTTGATGCAAGAGATTGATCACAACGGATTAAAGGACTTGCTGTTGCCTTTGCGTCACTTTTCCGGAGAAAATCAGGGCGGAGCAAAGTATGATTAACTTTTGCCGGTTGGGGCTGGGCATGCTTTTTTTTTCGATGCTGGCATCTGCACAGGAACCATGGCAATCGACCGAATATTTGCAGCAGGCGTTTACAGAGATTGCCTTGCATAATGAATACACGCCTGGTGAACAACCGGTACGCAAGTGGATGCAACCCGTCAAAGTATGGCTGGAGCATCATACAGACCAGCAGGAACAGCATGCGCTGCTGACCAAATACCATTTTCAACATCTAGCCAAAATCACCGGTCATTCCATCAGTTTTGCCAGATCCCGCCAGGAAGCCAATTTTATTGTGGTGTTTTCGCATTTGCAGCTTTGGCGTAATGATATTGCTTTGGTTAGCGGCAATTTATTAATTAAGCCTCCTGATGACGCGGCCTGCATGTTTGGACTGGGTCTAGATGCAAAGAATGCGATTACAAAAGCCTGGGTGGTGATTCCGGTTGATTTTGCGCAGGAACACCGGCAATTACTGTCCTGTATAGTTGAAGAAACCACGCAGGCGATGGGACTGCCTAGCGATTCTGACAAAGTATTCCCTTCCATATTTAATGACCACACTCCTGAATCGTTATTAACCGGCCTGGATGCCTTGTTGCTGAAAATGCTTTATCAGCCAGCGATCAAACCCGGCATGCGTGCAGCCCAGGTTAAACCTGTACTGGCAAACATTTTGCAAAAATGGCAGGCGGATGGCACGGTTCTGGATGCCGAGAAAAATGTCAGGCAATCTGAGCTATATGAAATGATGGGTTTTTAAAGCCGGTCTAGCCGTGAACCATTCCTGCAAATGCGCACCAAATAGGCTAAAATGCTTAACCATTCAGGATTACCTTTGAGTTTTTCCATGCACGAATTTCCCCTGCAAGAATTTAGCCGTCGCCGTCAGCAATTGATGTCCACTATGCAGGCAGGGATTGCCATTATTCCTACTGCTCCGGAGGTAACGCGTAACCGCGACAGCCATTATCCCTATCGCTTTGACAGCTACTTTTATTACCTGACCGGGTTTAAAGAGCCTGAAGCCGTCTTGGTTTTGGTCGCCGGCTTAGAAAATAAAAGCATTCTGCTTTGTCGCGATAAGGATATTGAGCGCGAAATCTGGGACGGTTTCCGTCATGGTCCCGCAGCAGCGCGCGATGAGTTTGGTTTTGATGAAGCCTACTCGATTACTCAGCTGGATGAATTATTGCCAAAAATGATGGCCAATCAGCCGGCACTCTTTTACAGCCTGGGTACAGATGCCGGTTGGGATACTAAAATCACTGGCTGGTTGAATACAGTGCGTGCGCAAACACGCAGCGGTATACAGGCGCCAGCCACAGTGGTTGATGTGCGTCAACATATTGATAACTTGCGCCTGGTTAAATCCCCTTGGGAAATCGACCTGATGCGGCGTTCGGCAGAGATTGCCGCCAGCGCCCATAACCGGGCTGTCCGGGTGGCAAAACCAGGTAAATGGGAATATGAACTGGAAGCCGAATTCTTGCATGAGTTTTATAGGCAGGGTGCTCAGGCGCCAGCGTATACCAGCATTGTTGCCGGGGGTGCCAACGCATGTACCCTGCATTACAACGCCAATAATGCAGAATTGAAAGACGGGGATTTGCTCTTGATAGATGCAGGTTGCGAGCTGGACGGCTATGCTTCAGATATAACACGGACTTTCCCCGTCAATGGCCGCTTTAGCTCGCCACAAAAGGATTTATATGAACTGGTGCTGGCTGCGCAGGCAGCTGCGATCGCCAGTGTCAGTTCACATCATCACTGGAATGCACCGCATGAAGCTGCACTTAATGTGCTTGTAGATGGCTTTATCCACTACGGGCTATGCCAGGGGACCCGTGATGAAGTGCTGGAAAACGGTAGCTATCGCCAGTTTTACATGCACAGAACGGGCCACTGGCTGGGGCTGGATGTGCATGATGCCGGCGAATACAAAACTCCGGCCGGCGATTGGGTGATGTTACAGGCCGGGAATGTGCTGACAGTTGAACCAGGCTGTTATGTGCGCCCGGCAGATAATGTACCGGCGCATTTCTGGAATATTGGAATTCGCATTGAAGATGACGTCTTGGTAACAGAGAGCGGCCGTGAAGTGATTACTGCTGCCGCGATTAAATCAGTCGCTGATATTGAAGCGTTGATGCGAGGCTAATGACATGAACAGCTACAGAAGGCAGCAAGGTTGAAGCAAACTCTGACACATCCGGTGGTAGTTGGCGGCGGTCCGGTAGGCTTGGTGCTGGCGTTATCGTTGCAACAGTCCGGTGTGCCGGTGACTGTGCTGGAGGCACAGCCACCTGGCGCCATTTATGGCGATGGCCGTGCGCTGGCGTTGTCATCCGGAACGCGACAAGTGCTGGAACAACTCGGCGTCTGGAACGCACTGGAGTCAAAAGTGACTGCGATTGACACTATCCATGTGTCGCAGCAAAAAGGCTTTGGTCGCGCCTTGCTTAAAGCGGGCGAACATCAATTGCCAGCACTTGGTTATGTCGTTTCTTATGGCGCGCTGATGCAGGCATTGGATGCCCGCATCGCTGAATCTTCTTCTGGCCTGGAGATTCAATATCAGGTGCCGGTGCAAAACCTGCATATGGATGCAAACGCCGCTGAAATCACCTTTCAAACGGCTGGTGCTACCGATACACAAAGCACTGATGTGATTGCCACTCCGCTGGCAATTATCGCTGATGGTGGGCGCAGTCTTGAATCGATTCCCGGCCTGGTCAGGGAAACCAAACACTACGGCCATGATGCTCTGGTCGGACTGGTACAGACTGAGCTGCCACACCGCAATATTGCTTATGAACGATTTACTCCGTTCGGCCCGATGGCACTGCTGCCGAATGGTGAGCATTTTTCCCTGGTCTGGACCGGTGAACAAACATATATCGACCAGATCGCCGCACTAGACGATGCCGCTTTTTTGCAGGCTTTACATCAGGCATTTGGTGATCGCGTAGGCAAGTTCTTGCATATTGGTAAACGTGGCAGATTTCCACTCAAACTAAGTAAGCTGGAACAGACTTTTCCTGCACATTGCGTGGTGATCGGCAATGCAGCACAAACTATGCACCCGGTGGCCGGGCAGGGGTTCAATGTCGGCATTCGAGATGCGATGGCTTTGGCCAGAAATATTACAGCGAGCTCGGCTGCTGAGTGGGGAACCGTGCACAGGTTAGCTGAATATCATCAGTCACGCGCCCGCGATACCGGCCGTGGGTTGATATTTACAGACTTTCTGGTGAATGTGTTTTCCAATGATCTGATAGGCGTTGGTTTGTTGCGTGGTGCGGGTTTGGGTGCGCTCAGCATGCTGCCGTTTGCACGCCGGTTACTGGTGAATAAAATGAGTTATGGTAGTTAGTAAACCCCTGATCACTAGCAAAACCATACTCAACAGTGAGGTGGTTATTGTCGGCGCCGGGTTGGTAGGCCTGACTGCGGCTATTGCTTTATCCAGGCTGGGTAAACAAGTTGTATTGACTGACGCGCAAGCTTTACCCGCATTTTCTCTTGGCTGGATTGAAGATACCGCACACTGGGATACGCGCATTTATGCCTTAACCAATGAGACTGTGCATTGGTTAACAGAAATCGGCGTCTGGCAGCATGTCCCAGCCAATCGGGTAAATGCCATGGCTGCGATGCATTTGTGGTCACCCACCGATGTGCATTCCAAGCCAAGTCTGAGTCTGGATGCCGCAGATGCGCATTTGACACAAATGGGTTTTATTGTCGAAAGCCAGGCCTTGTTATATGCGTGCTGGCAGGTATTGGCCAGCACTGACGTGACCATCATCACCGACGCCCCGGCTCAAGTACTGCAACATGCTGGTCATAAAGTACAGTTAACGTTGCCGCAGCATGAAATTGAAGCACAATTGCTGCTAGGCGCTGATGGCGGTCGTTCATGGGTACGTGACCAATGTGGTGTTAATGTCACTACTGTGGATTTTGAACAGACGGCGCTGGTGACGAATTACATCGCGGAAAGACCGCATGGCAATATTGCCCGGCAATGGTTTGGCGCACACGAAACATTGGCACTGCTGCCACTGCCGCAGCAACAAGTGTCATTGGTGTGGGCCTTGTCCCAAGACCAGGCTAGTGTAAAACAGAATTTGTCGCCAGAAGCATTGGCAGCCGAAGTGGAGCAGCGCTGCGGATATGCGTTAGGCAAGCTGACACCAGCTGGCGCAGTACTAGGGTTTCCACTGGTGCAGAAAACAGCAGAGACAATGGCATTGCCTTCCGTATTGCTGTTGGGGGATGCCGCACATCAGGTGCACCCAATGGCCGGGCAAGGTGTCAATCTGGGATTCCAGGATGTGCAGGCGTTGTGCCGCGAATTAGGTAATTTGTCAGCCTTGCGTCCGCTCGGGGATGCAAGCTTTTTGCGTCATGTCATGCGAACCCGGCAATTGGATATCCTGAAAATGCATACCCTGACACGCGGCCTGGATAAATTGTTTTCGCGCCCTGAGCCCGCATGGACACATGCGGCTATCCTGGGCTTACGCGGGGTTGAAAACAGTGCTATGCTAAAACGTTTTTTAATTCGCACAGCCACGCAAGGCTAAGTACTGTGCAAGCTTGAGAAAGAGTAATTGATGAAAAAAAGTATTTGGAGTTCTGCAACTCGCTGGGTCAGTTTGTCAGTGTTGCTAAGTGTCGGTTTGTTAGGCGCAGTGACCAGTGTTGCAGATGAAGCTTCTGTTAAAAAAGCCATTGAAGCGGCTTACCCGAAAATCAAAGTCGATAGCGTCACTAAAACCAACTACGCCGGTTTGTACGAAATTTTCATGGGTGGTCAGATTATTTATACCGATGAAAAATTCAGTTTCCTGATTGCCGAAGGCCGCCTGGTTGATCCTAAAACTAAAAAAGACATCACCGGCGATCGCCTGGATGAACTCACTAAAATTGACTTCAATAGTCTGCCACTGGACCAGGCTATTAAGGTCGTTAAGGGTAACGGCAGCCGCAAGCTGGTCGTATTTTCAGATGTGGATTGCCCGTTCTGCAAGCGCCTGGAACAGAATGAATTGACCAAGATCAATGATGTGACTATCTATACTTTCTTGTATCCGATTGAGCAATTACACCCTGATGCCGCTAATAAATCGCGCAGTATCTGGTGCGCCAGCAATCGTGTAAAAGCCTGGCAGGAATGGATTTTCAATAACAAATTGCCATCGTCTACCGCTAAATGTGAAGTGCCGCTGGAAAAAGTCGGTGAACTTGCCCACAAGATTGGGGTAAACAGTACGCCGACCATGTTCTTTGAAAATGGCAAGCGTATGCTTGGCGCACAGCCTTCTGACGAGATTGAAAAAGCATTGCAGACAGCAAAAAAATAGTGCTTCAGTGTTAACAAACAAAAAGGCCGGAATTTCCGGCCTTTTTGTTTTAGTGACTTTTAATCAAAGTCGTTTGAGTAATGAAAGTTTCCAGTGCGAATTAACCACTGCCGCTAACGACTTTGCCCATTTTGAAGATAGGCATATACATTGCCACTACCAGGCCGCCAATTAACACGCCCAGCACCACCATAATCACCGGTTCCATCAGGCTGGAGATTGCTGCGACGGCATCATCCACTTCACCCTCATAAAAGTCAGCCACTTTGGTCAGCATCGAATCCAGTGAGCCCGATTCCTCACCAATCGCTGTCATCTGGATCACCATATTCGGGAACACATTGGCATTTTGCATGGAGACGGTGAGGCTGGTACCGGTACTCACTTCACTCTGTATTTTTTTCGTGGCGTCATAATAGACTTTATTCCCTGATGCACCAGCCACTGAATCCAGCGCTTCCACCAACGGTACGCCGGCAGCAAACATGGTGGATAGGGTGCGGGCAAAGCGGGCGATAGTGGCTTTACGAATCAATTCGCCAAAGATCGGTAAGCGTAGCAATAACCTGTCCATGGACGCCTGCAATTTTTCCGAACGTTTCCAGGTGTACAGGAAAAACCAGATACCAAAACCTAGCGTGCCGAAAATGGCCCACCACCATTTCACAAAGAAATCGGAAAGATTGATAACTACGACAGTGGGCCCTGGAAGATCGGCGCCAAAACTGCTAAAAAGATCCTTAAAAGCCGGGACTACAAAGATCATAATCACAGCAGTAATGACAAATGCCACCACAATAATCGACACCGGGTATACCAGCGCAGATTTGATTTTGCTTTTAATCGCCTGAATTTTTTCTTTATATGTTGCCAGCCGGTCCAGCAAGGCATCCAGAATACCGGCTTGTTCACCGGCCGCGACCAGGTTGCAAAACAGGTTGTCAAAATACAAAGGATATTTGCGGAAACCTGCACTCAGGCTGCTACCGGTTTCGACATCGGCCTTGATATCCGCCAGCAACTTTGAAACGGCTGGATTATGATGACCTTTGCCGACAATATCAAATGCCTGCAATAGCGGCACACCCGCTTTCATCATGGTCGCCAGTTGGCGCGTGAATAAGGTAATGTCTTTATCCGTGACCTTGCCTTTGATCCTTAGGGAACTTTGCTTTTTGACCTTGGTGACTGCAATGCCCTGGCGGCGCAGGGTGGCGTTGACAACGGCTTCGCCATTGGCACGCATTTCACCTTTGACGACCTTGCCTTTACGGTCTTTGCCTTCCCACAGGAAAACGGATTGTTTTACATTTGCAGTTGCCATAATTTTCTATCTAATGACTCATTGATTGTGCATTATTCATTGGTAACAGCTTCAACTTCCTCAATAGAAGTCAGGCCTTGTTTTACTTTAAGCAAACCTGACTCCCGCAAGTCTTTGACGCCTTCGCGTTTAGCCTGGGCGGCAATGTCCATGGCATTGCCGCTAGCCATGATAATCCGTGCCATTTCTTCGCTGACCGGCATCACCTGATAAATACCGACGCGTCCTTTGTAGCCATTGTTGCAATGTTCACAGCCACCTTCTTTGGCATCATATAACTGCCAACTGCCATCCAGGTCCACTTCCTTAAAACCTACGCTAAGCAGCGCTTCTTTGGGCACATCGAGCGGTATCTTGCAATGCTTGCATAAGCGTCTTGCAAGACGTTGTGCTGTAATTAACGTCACCGCCGAGGCAATATTGAATGGCGCGACACCCATATTCACTAAACGGGACAATGTTGTCGGCGCATCATTGGTATGCAGTGTTGACAAAACCATATGGCCGGTCGAGGCAGCTTTGATCGCCATGTCAGCGGTTTCCAAGTCACGGATCTCACCAATCATGATGATGTCGGGGTCTTGCCGCAGGAACGATTTCAGCGCTGCCGCAAACGTCAGGCCCTGTTTATCATTGACGTTTACCTGGTTAATGCCTGCAAGCGGGATTTCTGCGGGGTCTTCAGCGGTAGAAATATTTACGCCTGGATCATTAAGCAGGTTCAAACAGGTATATAGCGATACCGTTTTACCCGACCCGGTTGGGCCTGTTACTAGTACCAAGCCGTAAGGTCGTTGAACAGCCTTTAGCAATGCTTCTTTTTGCTCAGGCTCGTATCCCAATGCTTCAATGCCAAGTGTGGCGCTGGTCGGGTCCAGAATCCTCATCACAATTTTTTCGCCATAAATGAGTGGCAAAGTGCTGACGCGGAAATCGATTGAGCGGGTTTTAGATAGCAGCAACTTCATGCGGCCATCTTGCGGAATTCTTTTTTCAGAAATATCCAGGTTGGAGATAACTTTAATGCGCGAAGCAAGTTTGTCCTTGATTGCCAGGGGCGGCTGCGCCATATCCCTGAGCACGCCGTCAATGCGGAAACGGATGCGGTAGAACTTTTCGTAGGGCTCGAAATGCAAGTCAGATGCACCCATATTGATTGCATCCATCAGTATTTTTTGCAGGAATTTAACGACAGGCGCATCGTCCACTTCTTGCGCGAGTTCAGTTTCCTGTTCTGTTGCGGTATCTTCTAGGCCCAGATCAAAGTCATCACCACCGACACTGAGTGAAGCCATGCTCGTGTCTTTGGACTCTACGATCTTGTCTATCCATTTTCCGAGTTTGTCATCTTCCACAACCAGCGGGGACAATGTCGCACCCATCTGAAACTGAATGGTATCCAGTGCGTGGAGGTTGGTCGGGTCAGAGACCGCAATATAGGCAATGTTGTTTTTTTGTTGCAGTAACAATACACGTTGAGACTGCATGAGTTTGATATCGATGGACTTGTCAGGTAACGAATCCTGGTCTAGTGCGTCCAGATCAAAAAATGGAAATCCAAAGGCGTCGGAAGCTGCTTGCGCGATATGGCGCGATGAAATTTTTTTCTGGGCGATGATCGCCGCCACAAAACTGATCTTTTGCGTATGGGCTTTTTCCTGCAGCACACCCGCCTCATCTTCGCTAATAAGCGCAGATTGCACCAAAGTACGTGCCATGCCACCAAGTTTATGCGTACTGCCAAGCGTTGCCATAAAGTAATACCAGGGCTCGAGTTAATCCGGTTAATGTATTGAAACAACAATACTTTTTACGTGAGTATACGGGAAATGGCTTTTATTCAAATCAAGGAAAAGACGCACACTCGTGCAGCATTTATACAAATTTTAACCAGATTTACGTGAATTCGTTAAAAGATGAAAAATTACACTTGACATTTAAATAATGCTGAATGTATAAAGCCCTTAAGGCGTTTGCGTTCAGGTTTTTTGTAGCCGTCTTTAAGTAAAGCAAAGCTTGTTTATTGCGACTTAAGTACTTGAGACAAACTTTTGGGGCGCCTCCCTGCATAAGTAAAAAAGTAAGGAAGTAAAATGGCAACAGGTACCGTGAAGTGGTTTAACGATTCTAAGGGTTTTGGATTCATTACTCCTGATGATGGCGGTGACGATTTGTTCGCGCACTTTTCCGCAATCGTTGAGTCTGGTTACAAAAGCTTAAAAGAAGGCCAGCGTGTCAGCTTTGATCTGACAGAAGGCCCTAAGGGCAAGCAAGCAAGCAATATCCAAAAAGCATAAAGATTGTTTAGGGGCACTAAATGCAAACGGCTCACACATTGGTGAGCCGTTTTTTGTTTCGCCGTTTTTAATGGCTGTGCTTTAGCGATTTTCGCTTAGTAGGCTACATGTTTTTGATGATTTCATCACCAAATTCAGCCGTGCTGACCTGGGTCGCACTTTCCATCTGGCTGGAGAAGTCTCCGGTCACGCGTTTGCTGGCAATCGCTTTGCCTACCCCGTTAAGTACAAGGTCTGCGGCTTCTATCCAGCCCATATGACGCAGCATCATTTCTGCTGACAGAATCAATGAGCTCGGGTTGGCCAGGTTTTTACCGGCGATTTTTGGCGCAGTCCCATGCGTCGCTTCAAACATAGCAATGGTATCGCTCAGATTAGCGCCTGGCGCAATCCCAATGCCACCGACCTGGGCAGCCAATGCATCGCTGATGTAATCGCCATTCAGGTTTAGCGCGGCAACCACATCATAATCTTCCGGATGCAACAGGATCTCCTGCAGGAATGCATCAGCGATACAGTCTTTAATCACGATGCCGTTAGGCAGTTTGCACCATGGACCGCCATCAATCAGTTCCGCACCAAACTCTTCTTTGGCCAGCTGGTAACCCCAATCACGGAAGCCACCTTCGGTGAACTTCATGATATTGCCTTTGTGAGTAATAGTCACCGATTTGCGGTTGTTATCAATCGCATATTGAATGGCTTTGCGTATCAGGCGTTTACTGCCATCGATAGAAACTGGCTTGATACCGATCGCAGAAGCTTCAGGGAAGCGGATTTTTTTACGCACGCCCATGTCACTCAAGAAGTTAATGACTTTCTTCACTTCTTCTGTGCCGGCTGCCCATTCGATACCCGCATAAATATCTTCAGTATTTTCGCGGAAAATCACCATGTCGGTTTTTTCAGGATGCTTTACCGGACTAGGTACGCCATCAAAATATTGAATCGGGCGCAGGCAAACGTATAAATCCAGTTCCTGGCGCAACGTGACGTTCAGCGAGCGGATACCGCCACCGACCGGTGTAGTCAATGGGCCTTTGATTGAAATGACATAGTCTTTCAGCACGGCCATGGTCTCATCAGATAACCAGTTATCTTTACCATACACTGTCGTTGACTTTTCACCCGCGTATACTTCCATCCATGAAATCTTGCGTTTACCGCCATACGCTTTTTCAACAGCAGCATCGACTACTTTGATCATCGGCGGCGTAATATCTATGCCAATGCCATCGCCTTCGATAAAAGGGATAATAGGTTGGTCTGGGACATTTAGGGTATTATCGGCATTAACGATGATTTTGCTGCCAGTTGCTGGCACATTGATTTTTGACATAGTGCTTTCCATGTTGTTACTGTTTAACAAACCTTTTAACGTCGTCTGCCAGTTTACTCCTCATGAGAAACATGCGACGCTTAAAGACTATATTCCGATTCCCAACGTATATGCGGCCGGGCGGCTGGATACCGATTCTGAAGGATTGCTTATTTTAACCGATGACGGTGCTTTGCAACATCGTTTAAGCCATCCCAAATACAAAGAAGTTAAAACCTATTGGGCTCAGGTAGAAGGTGCTGCTACAGAAGCAGATTTGATGCCATTGCAGCAAGGTGTTGATTTAGGTGATTTTGTAACCCAACCTGCACAAGTGCGTATCATCGATGAACCTGCCCATTTGTGGCAGCGAAACCCGCCCATCCGTGAAAGAAAAGCCATCCCCACTACCTGGCTGGAGCTGAAAATCATCGAAGGTAAAAACCGCCAGGTGCGCAGAATGACGGCCCATATAGGCTTTCCGACCTTGCGACTGGTGCGTTATGCAATCGGGCCTTACAATCTGGACGGAATCTTGCTTGGTAAATACAAAACACTTTAGTTATGCAAATGACAGTTTCAAGCAAAGGAAGCGAAAAGGTTAGTATGAAACCGGTAGTTGTTTTCAGGCACGCCTGCTGCGAAGGTGCAGGTTATTTAGGCACTTTTTTAGCGCAACATGCTATTCCATGGTGCGAAGTGCGGATTGATAAGGGTGAAGCTGTTCCTTCCTCACTCGACGCTTATAGCGGCATTGTGCTGATGGGCGGACCTATGAGTGTCAATGATGATTTGCCGTGGATTCCTCCGTTGTTGAGCCTGATCCGTCATGCGGTGGATCAGGATGTACCCTTGTTAGGCCATTGCCTTGGCGGCCAGTTGATCAGTAAAGCCCTGGGCGGCACCGTGAGCAAAAACCCGGTGAAAGAAATTGGCTGGGGACAAGTCTCTGTGCTAGATAACCAGCTAGCGAAAGAATGGTTTGGCGATCTGCCAGCCTTTAATAGTTTTCACTGGCATGGTGAAACGTTCACCGTTCCTGAGGGCGCAACCCATGTGCTAGCCAGCCCATATTGCGAAAATCAGGCATACGCCTTTGGAAAACATATCGGATTTCAATGCCACATTGAAATGATGCCGGAAATGGTCAGGATGTGGACGGATAAATGGAAGGCAGACATTGCCGAGGCCTCATCTAGCCCAGCCGTGCAATCTGCAGAGGTGATGCTGGCTGACGTGGATGCTGGTTGCGAAACATTACACACAGTTGCTGATAAAGTATATAGCCGCTGGATCCAGGGCTTGGTGCACAATTAAATTTTACTGGAATTCTTAGTTAATCTGGCTGGTTTGTTTTTGTCGTAGAAGCGTGCTGTTCAAGTTTATGCATGGCATAGCGGCGCTGTTTGAAACGATTGTACTGCCATAAATATTGTTCCGGGCATTGCGCGATCTGCCGTTCTATCGCCTGGTTCAGCAGGGTGGGGGTGCTGATATCGTCTACCCGTTTCAGGTGAATATCAAATCCCTTGCCATCCGGCAAACGCTGACCAAATGCCATCACTACCACCGCGTTGGTTTTGCTGGCCAGTTTGCTGGCAAGTCCCATGGTATAAGCGGGTTTGCCAAAAAAATCCGCCCATTCACCTTCACCGCTACGGGGAATCTGGTCAGGCAATATACCGACCGCTTGCCCGTTTTTAAGTGCCTGTAATAATTTCCTGACGCCACTGGCATTGGCTGGCGCCATCTCCACTTTACCTTTTTGTCTTCCGCTAACCACCAGATTGCTAAGCGATTGCATTTTGGGCGGACGGTAAAGCACGGTAATCGGAGATTGCGAGCCGTAGTAAATGGAAGTGATTTCAAAACAGCCCAGGTGTGGTGTCAGGAAAATAAGGCCTTTGCCATTCTTTTGCGCTTCGCTGACGGTTTCCCATCCGTGCACTTGCTGAATGAACGGTAATAATCGCTCCGCCGATTGACCCCAGATAAAAAATGTTTCAAGTAAGGCTTTGCCGGCTTCCAGTCGGCTGCGCTTCATTAATTGTTGGGCTTGTAAGGGATTCTCAGCCAAACGGCTTTGCAGAATATTATTTAATGCAATCTGGTTACTTTTGCGATCCAGGCAGTATGAAAGCCAGCCTAATCGAGCGCCCAAGCGGTGTACCAGACTTAATGGCAGCCAGGCGATAAATTTACAAAAGTAGAGCAGCATGAATATAAACAGTCATCGAAAAGTAATGAGCATCTTAACAAACTCTTGTACGCAGCCAGCGCATGGCAGTCAAGTTTTTATGCTGCGCGTCGGATTGCAGTAAAATAGCAAAAATCCTGAAACTTGAATCTGCATGTCTGATCTGGAAACCACAAATACGCTGACCGAGAACATTTATCCGCTGCCTTCAGTATGTCCGGTGGTTGAGAATAATGCAGTGACATTGTCAGATGGCAGTGTATTGACCACATTGCAGGTGCATCGAATGTTACCCGGTCGCCGTTGGGTATTCAGTGGCATGTGGCAAGGCCTGTCGGTTTTCGCCAAGGTTTTTATTGGCGCCCAAGCAGGTAAATATGCCAACCGGGATGCGCAAGGCGCGGTGTTGCTTGCTGAGGCAGGCTTAAAAACGCCTGCGTTATTATGGCAAGGTCTTACTCAAAATGCACAGGCAAGCGTATTGATTTATGCTGCGATTCCACATGCCGAAAATGCGCATCAGCTTTATGCGCAAAGCGACACTGCACAAAAATTCACACTAATTGAAAAAATAGTACGCGTGCTGGCGCAGCAACATGCTGCCGGTCTCGTGCAGACTGACTTGCACTTGAAAAATTTTGTGCTCGCTGATGATGCCGTGTGGTCAATTGATGGCGATGGCATACGCAAAAAGGATTTATCCCGCAAAGCTTGTTACCAGCAACTTGCCGAGTTAGTAGCCAAGCTTGCTATCCTGGATCAGCAAGCATGGGCATTGGCTTTGCTTGCCGCTTATCAACAACAGCGCCAATGGTCGGATTCGTTTAGCTCACAACAGATAATCGCTTGGGCTAAGCGCCATAAAGCGCAAGAAGTGCGTGAGTATGTGGAGCGCAAAATTTTCCGTAATTGTACCGATGTCGTCTGGCAGCAGGCCACCACATTTGTATTGGCGCACAATGCACATGTGGCCTTGCCTGAATTGACTCCCGATGTACTTGAATCGGCCATGCAAGCGGGGGATATGCTGAAAGATGGTAATACCAGTACCGTGGTGCGTACCCATCTCGCACAGCTGGGTGCAGTGATCAAACGGTATAACATCAAGAATATATTCCATGCAATTGGGCGGAGTTGGCGACCGAGTAGGGCAGCTATTTCGTGGTCTAACGCACATCGTTTGCAATATTATGGAATCCTGACGCCTAAACCATTGGCGATGCTGGAAAAGCGTTTTCTTGGATTGCGTGGCGAGGCATATTTTGTCTCTGCTATTAGTGCATTGCCTGATGCATTCACTTTTTTCAAAACCATCAGCGATGATGCACTGCGTACGGAAGCGCTCAGGCAGCTTGTATTAACCTGCTACCAGTTTTACCTGCTGCAAATTTCGCATGGCGATATGAAAGCCACAAATTTACATGTGAATGCTCAAGGCCAGATTGTTATCTTGGATTTAGACAGCATGCAGCAGCACCGTTGTGCTAAACGTGCGTTGCGTGCGCATGTCAAAGACATCCGCCGATTGCTGCAAAATTGGAAAGACGATACTTCGCTGTATAATGCGCTGTTGCAAAGTTTTCACGCGGTGTATGTGGATCATACGCCTCTGAAGCTGGCAGGCATTTCCATTTAAATCAATTGACGAGTCACTGAATGATTGTATTAGGGTTATCTGGCGCATTGGGTCACGATGCTTCTGCGGCTATTCTGGTGGATGGCAAAATTATTGCCGCCGCCGAAGAAGAGCGCTTTATACGCGATAAGCACGCCAAAAATCATTGGCCGTATGAGGCCGCCAAGTTCTGCCTGACACAGGCAGGTGTGACGGCTGACCAGGTTGATATCGTCGCTTTTCCCTATGCTGAAATTTCCCTGGCTTCGCCTGCTCGCTGGCATTACGCCAGGCGTTATTGGTATGCGCCAGACCGTGCGTTGGACGCGATTTTTAATGGTAATCGCCGCTTCAGACGCAACCGCGATAAATCGCTTCAATTAATGCAAGATTTGGGATTGAAAAATGCCGAATTTGTGCCAGTGGAACACCATTTGGCACATGCTTCCAGTGCTTATCATTTAAGCGGTTTTAAAGAAAAAACTGCCATTGTCGGCATTGATGGTAAGGGCGAATATGCCACCACCTTCTTCGGTTACGGTGAAAATGGCAAAATTCATAAAATTAAAGAATTCTATGATCCGGATTCGCTAGGTGGCTTATATGGTGCCATCACTGAATACCTGGGCTTTGAAATGCTGGATGGCGAATTCAAGGTCATGGGCATGGCGCCTTATGGCGATGCCAAGAAATATGATTTAAGCCGCCTGGCCAAGTTCGAGAATGGCGAGCTGGTGATTAACACCGAGTACGTCAATGTCGTGGGTTTGCGCCGCTACAAAGAAAACGGCAAAGGCTTTTATTTCACGCCAAAACTGATCGAATGGTTAGGCCCCAAGCGTTCCGGCGATGAGATCGATGATCCTTATATCCATTACGCCGCCAGCGTTCAGCAATTGCTGGAAGACCTGGCGCTGCAAATGATTGAGTATTATCTGGGCGACATTATCCGCGAAACCGGCAAGATCGTGATGGCAGGTGGTGTGGCGCTGAATGTGAAACTTAACCAGCGCATTATTTCCTTGCCGCATGTGAAAGAGTTATTCGTGCAACCGGCAGCCGGCGACAACGGCACCAGCCTTGGCGCTGCGACTTATGCTGCGCACCAAGCTGGCGAGACCATTCATAAAATGGAACATGCTTATCTGGGGCCTGCCTTCAGTAATGAAGAATGTATCGCCGCCTGTGAAGCGCATCCGGAAAAACCGAAATTTACACGTGTTGAAAATGGCCCGCAAAAAGCAGCCGAGTTATTGGCAGCCGGCAATCCGCTGGCCTGGTTCCAGGGGCGTATGGAATTTGGTCCGCGTTCATTAGGCTGCCGCAGTATTCTCGGCGACCCGAGCTTTCCTGGCGTGGCCGACCGTATCAATGCGCAAATCAAATACCGCGAGCGCTGGCGGCCGTTCTGCCCGAGCATGCTGGATCGCGTAGCGGAAGATATTTTACAAACCAATCATCCGGCGCCTTACATGACGTTTACTTTTGATGTAAACCCGGCCTGGAAGTCTCGAATACCGGAAGTTGTACATGAAGATGGCACCGCACGCGCGCAAGTCGTTACCAAGGCAACCAACCCGCGCTACTATGCGCTGATTGAACATCTGGAAAGCCTGCGCGGCAATGGGGTGGTACTGAATACTTCATTGAACCGTCGTGGCGAACCGATGATCTGTAGCCCGACCGATGCATTGAATATGTTTTATGGCTGTGATCTGGAGTATCTGATGCTGGAAGATGTGCTGGTGACGAAAAGTTAGATTCATAAGTTATATTATTCCGATTTAAGTGATTGGAATCATTCAAAAAAATCCATTTGGACGCGCTTTTGGTTTGACTGATTCCAGTTGTTTAGCGATAATCAGGAATAGAGTCCAGTTTGGACTCATATACAATAAATCCCAAAACTGTGATTAAAAGTAAGTCAAAGCAGTTCATCAGGATAGTTCAGTAGTTAAAACACAGTTGAGCGATAGTCAATGAAACAATCTCACATTGAAGTAACAGAACGCATCATCGAGCGCAGTCGACCGACCCGCAAGGCTTATTTGCAGCGTATTGATGATTATCTCAACCGTGACAAAGGGCCGGATCGCCTGGGCTGTGCCAACGTGGCACACGCATTCGCGGCCATGCCACAGAATGATAAATTCAAGATTTATGCTGAAAAGCCAACTCATATCGGCATTGTCACTGCATACAACGAAATGTTGTCTGCACACCAGCCCTATGTGAATTATCCGGACATCATCCGTGATGAAGCCCGCAAGCATGGGGCGACCGTACAGGTTGCTGGCGGCGTGCCAGCCATGTGTGATGGCATTACACAAGGTGAGCCTGGCATGGAGCTGAGCCTGTTCAGCCGCGATACCATTGCCATGAGCACAGCTGTGGCGCTGTCACATGATGTATTTGATGCTGCGTTGTTGCTAGGCGTCTGTGACAAGATTGTGCCGGGCTTACTGATTGGTGCTTTGCATTTCGGCCACTTGCCATGTGTATTCGTGCCGGCCGGCCCGATGAGCACCGGTATTGATAACACCTCCAAATCCAAAGTGCGTGAGCAATATGCGCAAGGCCTGGTTGGCCGTGAAGAGTTGCTGGCAAGTGAGTCTGCTGCTTACCATGGCGCGGGTACCTGTACTTTCTACGGTACCGCTAACAGCAACCAGATGTTGCTGGAAGCCATGGGCTTACATGTGCCGGGTGCTGCATTTATCCATCCGCACGATGGCATGCGTGAAGACTTTACCCGCGAAGCGGTACGCATGGTGATACAAAATACCCAGAAAAACAGATTCGTGCCGATTGGCCGCCTGGTTGATGAGCACGTCATTGTGAATGCGATGGTGGCTTTGCTCGCCACCGGCGGATCAACCAATCACCTGATTCACTGGGTTGCTGTGGCTCGTGCTGCCGGTATCGTGATTGACTGGACTGATTTCCACTACTTGGCGAGAGGAACGCCGCTGCTGGCAAGCGTGTACCCGAATGGTAAAGCCGATGTGAATGAATTCCAGCAAGCCGGTGGTCCAGGTTTCGTGATTCGCGAATTGATCGAAGGCGGTTATATGTATCCTGATGTATACACCGTCAGTGGCGGTGGCATGCGTGATTACGGTAAGAAGCCTGAAAAAGAAGCTGACAAGCTGGTATGGAAAGACTACCCGGCTGAAAGTGGTGATGAAACCATCGTCCGTACTGCTGCGCATCCATTTAATGAATCTGGTGGCCTGCGTTTGCTGAAGGGTAACCTGGGCCGCAGTGTGATCAAGATTTCTGCCGTGCCGGAAGACCGTCATATTATCGAAGCACCGGCCATTGTGTTTGATGCGCAAGAAGAGTTGCTGGCAGCCTTTGACCGTGGTGAACTGGAAAAAGACTTTATTGCCGTGGTGCGTTTCCAGGGCCCTAAAGCGAATGGTATGCCTGAATTGCATAAACTGACACCGCCATTGGCCGTATTACAGAACAAAGGTTTCCGCGTGGCGATTGTGACTGATGGTCGCATGAGTGGTGCATCAGGCAAAATCCCGGCAGCGATTCACTTGAGTCCAGAAGCCAGTGCTGGCGGCCCGATTGCCAAGATCCGTAATGGCGACATTATCCGGTTGAACGGCACGGTTGGCCAGTTGAATGTGCTGGTTGATGAAGATACCTGGGCTGAGCGTGAGACTGAAGAGCTGAGCGATGCCAAACGTCACCACAATGCCCACGGACTAGGTCGTGAGTTGTTTGGCGGGATGCGCAAGAATGTACTTTCAGCCGAAGAAGGCGCAATCACTTGGTTGTAATTAAAACTTCGTCGCAATACGTTGTTGCAGTCGCTTGCCGTACTAATCGTACTGTCTTCACTCCTGCGCCTAGTCTTGCTTAGAACTTTTAATTACAGAGATACTAAAAGTTTATTTCTTTAGAATTCAATTATTAATTAGGTAAATATTCATAACATGAGCACATTAGATTTAGCGAACCATGGCCCGGTCATCCCGGTAATTGTCATCAACAAGGTGGAAGATGCTGTGCCTATGGCAGAAGCGCTACTGGCGGGTGGCGTGAAGGTGCTGGAGGTGACTCTGCGCTCACCAGTTGCTTTGCAGGCCATGGAGCAAATTGCCAAGCATGTACCTGATGCGATTCTTGGTTCAGGCACCGTGCGTAACCTGAAAGATGCGCAAGCTTCTAAAGATGTAGGATGCCAATTCGCTGTGAGCCCTGGTTACACCAGCGAGCTGGGCCAATTTGCCCGTAAAATCGGCCTGCCATTATTGCCAGGCGTGTCTACCGGTTCTGAAATCATGATGGCGAATGCCGATGATTACTACTTCCTGAAGTTGTTCCCGGCTGTAGCTGTTGGAGGTATCAACCTGCTGAAAGGTTTTGCCGGCCCATTTGCTGATGTGAAATTCTGTCCTACCGGTGGCGTGAGTGTTGAAAGTGCACCTCAATTCCTGGCACTGCCAAACGTAGTGGTATGTGGTGGTACCTGGTTAACCCCTAACGACGCTGTTGAGCGTAAAGACTGGGCACATATTACCAAACTGGCGAAAGAAGCTTCAGCAATCGTCGCAGCCAAATAATTCAATAAGGAAAATCAGCTATCATTAAAGGCTTGTAGTCTTACAGGCCTTTTTTATTGCCAGCCGCTTATGACAAATCCCTTGAATCTAGAAAAATACAAAACCATCGTGCTGGATTGTGATGGAGTCGTGCTCAATAGTAACCAGACCAAGGTGGATGCTTATTACAATACGGCCAAACGTACCGGTGGTACCGATGCGCAGGCACAGGCATTTGTGGATTACCATATCAAGCTCGGCAGCATTCCGCGTAATGACAAAATCCGTTACTACATCAGCGATATCCTTAAACAGCCATTCACTGAAGAATTTTTCCAGACATTGATGGATACCTTCACCGAGATTCTGGATGAAACGCTGATGCAATGTGAGGTTGCGCCGGAACTGGAGAAATTGAAGCAAAAAACTTCACAAGCCAAATGGATGCTGATGTCAGGCGGTGACCAAGAGGAGCTGCGTAAAATATTCCCGCGCCGTGGTCTCGACCATCTGTTTGAATTAGGGATTTACGGTGGCCCGACAAAAAAGAACGAGCATCTGGCAACCATGATTGCGGATGGCACAATTCAGTTTCCTGCATTGTTTATTGGTGATAGCCGCTTCGACCACCAGGCTTCTACTGGCGCCGGCTTAGACTTTGTGTTTGTCTCCGACTGGACAGATATGCCGGACTGGGAAAGTTATTGCAAACAACATCAGGTGACCGTCAGCCATCACCTGGAGTTGCAGCCTTACACCGACTTTTAAGTGATTAGCTATCCTTTTGAGTCAACGATTACACTAGCCTATAATGCCGGTCATGACGACAGACAATAAACAAGTCACCATTCTGGTGCCTAATTATAAAACGCCGGAAATCACCAAAATCTGTATGCGTTTGTTGCGTAAATATACTGATTTCAATCAGGTTGAAGTGATTGCGATTGATAACAACTCGCAGGATGGATCAGTAGAGTATTTGCGCTCCTTGCCTTGGGTCAGATTGATTGAACGCAAGCCGGCAGCTGATGACACTGTGCCACTTTCACATTCGCGTGCGCTGGATCTCGCGCTCTCTGAGGTCAAGACGCCATACGTACTTTCTATCCACACCGATACCTTTGTTAAACGATCGGATTGGTTGCAGATGCTTTTGCAGCCCTTCAACAATAATCCCAAGCTGGCTGGTGTAGGTTCCTGGAAACTGGAATCCAAGACCACCTTGCAGCGTTGGGGAATCCGTTTCGAACAATCATGGAAAAAAGTGTTACACCAATGGTTCGGTTATCGCGGCTATAACCCCAATCGATTGGATGAGAGCAAATACTATTTACGTAGTCACTGCGCAATGTACCGCACCGATATCATCCGTGCACTCAATACATTTTTTTCGGATGGGAGCCAGACCGCAGGCATGGTAATGCATCAGAAAATGATTGCCGCTGGCTATGAGATGCGGTTTCTTGACTCAGTGCAATTGGGCCAATACGTAGATCATCTTAACCATGCCACGCTGATATTTAATCCTCAACTGGGCACCAGTGAAAAAAATATGCGTGAGGGTGCAAAACGTATCAATGCCAAATTGCGAGGCATCGATGGTGAAGCCATTCTCGCAAACGATAGTTTGGACAAGTAATACACACATGACAAACCGTTTGCTTAGCCTTGCATACTACCTGCCGCAATTCCACGAGATTGAAGAAAACAATCGCTGGTGGGGGCCAGGCTTCACCGAGTGGCAGCAGCTGAATACTGCGAAGACTTATTTTGACTGGCAGCACATACAAAAACCTAAAACCCCCTTCGGTGATTACAATCTGCTCAATCCTGCCGTGTTTGAATGGCAACAATCTATTGCGCAAACGCATGGTATTGATGGTTTCCTGGTGTTTGACTACTGGTTTGGAGAAGGGAAAAAATTACTCGAAAAGCCTATGCAAATGGTGCTGGATCACCAGCTGGATTTTAAGTATGCCTTCTGCTGGGCCAACCATACCTGGTATAACAAACGCGAAAATATCACGCTGCAATTGCAGCAATATCTAGGGGCTGGGGATTACACAGCTTATTTCGAGCAGTTATTGCCGCACTTTCATTCTGCCAATTACATCAAAGTTGAAGGCAAGCCGGTTTTTTCAATTTTCAGTCCAAAAGAAATCCCGGACCTCGAAGTGTTTATCCAAACCTTTAATAAGTGCGCTGCTGAACATGGTTTTGCCGGCATTTACTGGCTGGCAGACAACACCGAGCCGCATCAGCCCTGGAAAAAGTATTTTGATGGTTACAATAAATCCGGCAGCATTTTTAAATGGCGTAAGCGCGATAGCTGGTGGTCTTATATACGTGAAAAGCTGGCCAGAACGTTTCATTACAAACAGCTAGGGCCTTTTGTATATAACTATCATGGACTGGTGATTGATAACGATCCGTTAACTGAAGATCCTCATCAAATCCCGATTGTATTTACAGGTTGGGATACCACGCCACGGCACTTGCGTCGCGGTACCATATTAAAAGGATTTAATCCGCAATCTTTTGCCATGCATTTAGAGCAGATTTACCTGCAATTGAGTAAAAGAAAACAGCATTTACCTACCCAGGTGGTTGTGATCAAATCATGGAATGAGTGGGCGGAGGGCAATGTGATTGAGCCTGATACACTGTGGGGTGATGCACTATTGAATCAATTTTTGCTGTTTACTCAAAAGTTTACAAAATGACGCGGTTTTCCTGGCCAAAGGCTATCAATAATCTCATCTTCAAATGTCGGAAATTCAGGTATCAAGCCAGGGATGAGCATTCTGAGCATGCGTTGACTTTGACTTATCTGTGCCCGAACGCCAAAAAAGCCTCAGGTGGCGTCAAGGTGATTTATCGGCATGTTTCTCTTATTAATAATATGCAAATAGCAGGAGTCAAAGCACAAATTTTTCATCCAAAAGATGTAAATTTCCGTTGTGAAACACCATTCTCCAATTTGAATTTTAAGAAAAACTTCGTCTTTAATAAAAAGCATGAAGTATTCGTGATTCACGAAATGTGGGCGGCACGAGAAGCCAAAATCGCGCGTGACAAAGGCATCCGATATATCATTCAAGTCCAGGGTGGCTATGATGTTTTTCGCAAAGCAGACGTTGACTCCGTGTATGCCGCTTATCAACATGCGGAATTGATTACCTGCGTATCAGATGATATTTATGCATGTCTGGTTTTCCTGTTTCCCGAATTTGAGCAGAAAATTTACCGTCTGCATTTGTCTGTTGAAGAAGATTTGTTCAAGCCAGCCGAGCATAAAGAGAACATCATTACTTACATGCCTCGCAAGCTGGAGAAACATTCGACACTGGTGCTGAATTTTATTGCCAGGAAATTGCCTTCTTCCTGGAAGATTTTTCCTATCCAGAACATGAACCAGCAGGGAGTGGCTGAAACGTTGTCCAAGTCAAAAATCTTCCTGTCCTTTAGCGAACTTGAAGGTTTGGGCTTGCCACCGATTGAAGCTGCTTTAGCGGGGAACCTGGTGATTGGGTATACAGGGCAAGCAGGAAAAGAGTATTGGGTGGATGGGCAGTTTCATGAGGTGAATTGTGGCGATATCCGCGCTTTTTCAGAAACGATATTAAGTAAAATTAAGGAAATTGATAACGGATATTTTGATTTTATCGAGATAAAACAAAATATTACTACCTTGCAGAACAAATATTCTCCTGCAAAGGAGCTGGATGGTTTGCGCGGATTGGTAGATCAACTCAGGAAGGGTTAAACAAGTGCGAGCAGCTAGACATCATCTCGATTTGGGCTGCGGTGCTAAGCCAAGAAATCCTTTTTCTTATGAAGTAGTGTGCGGCATTGATCTGGTTGCACATTCAATCCCGGAACAGGGTGTGGAAATTAAAACAGCAAATCTGTCTATTGATCCCATTCCTTATCCGGATAGTACTTTTGATGCTGTTTCTGCATTTGATTTTATAGAGCATATTCCTCGGATTCTCAGTGGTGGCGTATATGGCACACGCTTCCCCTTTATTGAGTTAATGAATGAGATCTGGCGCGTGCTAAAGCATGATGGAATGTTTTATGCCTTAACCCCTGGGTATCCCAGCAAAGAGGCTTTTATCGATCCGACACATGTGAACTTCATTACTGACGGTACCCATAGCTATTTCTGTGAGGGTCGCTGCTATGGCAAAAACTACGGCTTTACCGGTATGTTCAAGGCCAGGCGTGTGGCTTGGGTCTATCCTAGATTGCATTACCATGCCAATGATGATTTTTCTACCAAATTTAAAACGATCTTCAGAAAATTAAAACTCAAACCGCAAACTCATATTTTATGGGAGTTGCAAGCGATTAAACATGATTAACCACCGCAAACACTTACCACTCTATCTGGCCTTCGCCCTGGCATTTGTTACCTGTATTCGCATCATCGTGATTCAGCATGGCTGGGTTACCAATGACTCTATTCTATACATAGAGATGGCCCGCCATTTTTCTATGGGCGACCCACATCCCTTTGAAGGTTATAGCTGGGGTTTTTACCCTGCGTTGATTGCATGCTTTCACACGATCAGTGGGCTGGGGTTACAAGCCTCGGCAAATGTGCTGATCGTGTTTTTCTTTATGCTACTTGTATGGGGGCTGATGCGAATGGTCAGCATTGCCGGGGGTAATGACTGGACACAATTTTATGCAGTAGTGTTGTTATTGGGCTCCGGTTACATTGTGGGCAACATATTGCCTATGGCCAGCCGTGACCTAGGTTACTGGGCCATGATGGTACACGCAGTTAACCAACTCATTTTGTTCTATCAGCAAGGGCGCTGGAAGCAAGTCATTTACTGGCAAATTTTTACATTATTGGCCACGCTTTTCAGGATAGAAGGCGCTGTACAGTGGCTGGTGTTACCGCTTGCGGGCTTTTTTATTGCTCATCAGGCCTCTGGCAGGCTGAAAAAAATTGCTGCACCTTATTCCCTGCTTATCATTGGCTGTATTCTTGCGCCGGTTGTTCTAATGTTTATGCCCATCAGTCTGGAAGATCTTGGGCGGGTCAAAGAGCTATTTACCGGGTTTCAGGATATCAAGCTGAATGTCACCCAGCAGATTACACATCGCGTGGATGTGATGCGTGATGAGGTGATTGGCGAGCCATTCCAGGAGTATGCCTGGTTTGCATTCCTGCTTGTGTATATTGCGATTCCGACATTGAAGTGTCTGGGAGTTGCTGGTTGGGGTCCGACCTTATTCGTTGCGGCTGAAAAACATACCATCAAAAAAAACATCCAGCCTGTGGCATATCAAGTGCTGTTGTTCTGGTTATTTGTGTCGTGGGTCATCGGCTGTTTAATCACTTTCAAAGTCAACCTGCTGTCCGCCCGCTATGTGGCATTGTTTGGCTTTGTTTTGATTGTATTTTCAAGTTTTGCAGTGCAGAAATTATTACATCATCCAAAAACGAAAGTTACTCCTGTAAAAAGGTTGTTGTTAATCATAGCTGCGCTCATCGTATTGGCGGGGTTTGTCAATAACGTTAAACCTAAAGGTACGGATTTTTATTATGAAATTGATGCGGTCAAATATGTGAAGTCCAGATTGCCGGACGGTCAGCAGGCACTCTATGCTTCTGCCAAGCAAAGGTTTTATGCAGATGTGCCTTATGATGGCAGAAGCGATTATGAATGGGATGATCTGTCAAAACGCATTGCTGACGGGCGTATCCAGCAATATGCTTATCTGGTGATTAAACTTGGCGACACGCCTGAAGAAAATGCCAAGTTAAAAGCGTTACAGCAGCAACTGACTGGCTTTAAATTAGAAAAAACGTTTTACGGACATAAAAACCGAAAACAATTGCTAGTTTTTAAACGTGTCAGCTAGTGTGGAGGATGCAGCAAATATTGCTGCATTTTCTCTCTGAGCGTATTTATTTCAGATGCACTTAATTTTGCATGTTCAAAGTAGCTATCTAGCAATATTGCCCAATTAGATAAGCCAAAAGGCGCATTCATCCTGGCATAACGTGTCAAATGTCGAAAGCTGCGTAGCCTTGTCCTGAACCACAGTGACCACGGGTAAATCTTCATATCTGCAATATCAATCAAGCCCATCTTGCCTTCGGTCGTGAGCACAATATTCCCCAAATGTAATGACCGGAAGTGAATACCTTTTTTATGTAGCTCGGCAATAAAAGCGCCTAGCTGTACAACATGGTGTGTTTGTAATTGCTGCTGATCCAGCAAGGTTTTTAGTGTTTCGCCGGCCAAGGGTGCGTAATGAACAGCAAAAGTATGGCTTGAAGCCTCTGAATCTTCAGCCTTTTTATGCTCATTAACTGACAGTGGATAATCAAGCAGGCTGGCATTTTTTACTTCATAGCAATCGATCACTTTAACTGTAGGAATGCCTAATTTAACGAGCTTAAATGCGTTCTTTGAAAAGCGTTGCGCATAACCCTGAAAACGGGCCCAGCTAAAGCGGTGGCGCAGGCGAAACACTTTCAGGTAATCGCCGTTCGGCAACTGCACCACTTTAATCCCTCGCGGGTCACGCTCGATCACGCGTGCATCGCTCAGGTGTTGCGCTGTCAGGAGAGGATAAGTCATGCCTTAATCGCTTGCGCGCTTAATGAAAGATGCTTTATCACCCGTGCCGGCGGTATTTGCTTCAAGCAATTAAGGTGTCCCAGTGGGCAAACACGTTCAAAGCACGGGCTGCAGGACAATCCCAGATACTCAATGATTGCTTGTGGATGCATAGGTGGTGTATGGCTAGGGTCGGATGAGCCATAGATGGCGACCAGTTGTTTATCAAGCGCCGCTGCAACGTGCATGAGGCCAGAGTCATTACTGATGATGGTATGGCAGGCAGACATTAAATCAATCGCTTCACCCAGCTTGGTTTTACCGGCCAGGTCTACGCAGCGTTGTTGTGTGTGACTCTGAATTTCTGTCGTAACCGTCTTGTCTTTATCCGACCCAAACAGCCAGACTTGCCAGCCGTGGTTTAAGGCCGCATTAGCCACCTCGGCATAATATTCAATAGGCCAGCGCTTGGCTTCGCCGTATTCTGCTCCTGGACATAAGCCAAGCACAGGTTTGCCCGTAGATGTAATAGCATGCTGCTGCATTAATGCAGGAATGCTGTCACGATTGGCATTCAATGCGGGCAACCGTAATTCAACGGGCAAATCAGTGTGCTTTGGGCGACCAAGTGCAACAAAACGCTCCACAGTTTTTTTTAGGATGGATTTGTCTAATGGCCGCATATCGTTAATCAGGCCATAACGCATTTCGCCTTTAAAACCGGTGCGGATAGGGATGTTGGCAGCCCATGGCAAGATTGCCGATTTCAGGCTGTTAGTGAGCAAAATGGCCTGGTTGTAGCCATGTGTGGATAGTTGTTTACCAAATCGATAACGCTCGCCTATGGCTAAATCGCCGTGTTTAAAAGGCAACGCAATTGCCTGCGACACTTCCGGCATTCTTTCCAGCAATGGTAAGGTCCATGCAGGGGCGGCGACATCAATCTGGCAATCCGGCTGGTCAATTTTGAGTTGCTTGAACATGCTTTGCGCCAGCACCATGTCACCCACCCATGATGGGCCCATCACCAGAATCTTGTTCATGCGTGCATTTTTTTAATCAGGTTGCTGGTACTGCGGCCTTCCACCAAGTCAATCAGCGCGATTTCACCGCCCCAGGCTAATACTTCCTGCCCACCAACCACCTGGTCAGCCGTGTAATCACTGCCTTTGGCGATTACATCCGGGCGGATGGCATTAATCAAGTTGAGCGGCGTATCTTCGTCAAACAAGATCACGGCATCGACAGATTCCAGTGCCGCCAGAACCCGGGCACGGTCATTTTCATTCACTACAGGGCGGGTGGGGCCTTTAAGAGCAGACACCGAGCGGTCGGTATTCAGGCCAAGCACCAGCTTGTCACCGCGTTTTTTTGCACCTTCAAGGTAAGTCACATGGCCCGCATGCAATAAATCAAAGCAGCCATTGGTGAAAACGATTTTTTGGCCTTGCTGTTTCCAGGCAGAAACTTTTTGTAGCAGTTCGGGTAACTCGCTGACTTTATGCGCCTGGGCACTACCTTGAGCACTTGCAATTGCATAAACCAGGTCAGCCTTGGTAATGGGTACCGTGCCCACTTGACCAACTACCACGCCGGCGGCAATGTTGGCCAGTGATAAGCTTTCCAGTGCCGACAAGCCATGTATCAGGCCAGCGGCCAGTGTGGCAATCACTGTATCTCCGGCGCCGGAAACATCAAATACTTGTTTGGCGGTCGCGCTGAGATGTTCTATGCGCTCGGTGATGAGGCTAATGCCTTCTTCACCACGCGTGACGGCCAGAAAATCAAGGGATAAGCCGGCTTTTAAGGTACTCGCCTTTTCAATCAGAGCAGAATCATTGACCTGGGTATCACAAGCCTCGGCCGTTTCTTTCTTGTTAGGTGTAAGGGCAGTTGCGCCACGATATTTATGGTAATTGCGTCCCTTAGGGTCAACCAATACGGGAATTTTGTGCGCACGGCAATAATGAATCACATGCTGGCAAATATCTTCGGTCAGCAAACCTTTGGCATAGTCCGACAGAATGACCAGTGCTGGCTGCTGCTCAAGTGCAGCCTGGATGGCTTTGGTGACATGACTTACTTCACTGGCGGATAATTCATCTGTGATTTCCTGATCCAGTCGCATCATTTGTTGATGCCCACCCATAATACGGGTTTTTGCAATGGTCGGCCGCGCTGCAGTTTTAATCATCGCTTGCGTATCTATACTATGGTTGTGCATGGCATTTACTAAGAGCGAGGCTTCATTATCTTCGCCTATCAGGCCGATCATGCGCGTGTGTATACCCAGCAAAGCCAAGTTTGCCGCTACGTTTGCGGCACCACCTGCACAATGTTGTTCGGATTTAATGAGTAGCACCGGCACCGGCGCTTCTGGCGAAATGCGGTTTACTTCGCCGATTAAATAGCGATCCAGCATCACATCCCCAATCACCAGTACCTGTTGATTGTTTTCACCAAAGTGTTGAACCAGTGTTGCCAGGCTGGCAGTCGTGTGTGTGCCAGCCATCAGGATTCCAGAATCTCGCACAGACTGTGGCCGATGAAAATATGGGCTTCCTGGATGCGCGCAGTCACATTCGAGGGCACCACAATATTGTATTTGCAGAGCGTATTCAATTTGCCGCCACTACCGCCGGTTAAACCAATAGTGGTCGCGCCGATCTCATTGGCTGCTTCAATCGCTCGCACGACGTTAGCGCTGTTGCCGCTGGTGGTCAGGCCGATCAGCATATCTTCCGGACGACATAAGGCCTCTACCTGCCGCGCAAAAATGTAATCGTAGCCGTAATCGTTGCCTACCGAGGTGAGGATTGAGGTGTCAGTAGTCAATGCAATCGAGGGCAAACCTTTGCGCTCTTTTTTAAAGCGGCCGACGATTTCAGCAGCAATATGCTGGCTATCGGCTGCACTACCGCCATTACCACACAGCAGGATTTTCCCACCCTGCTGAATACATTGACGCATCGCCAATCCCACTTCACTGATCAGCGGAAAGCTGGCTTTCAACGCTTGAAACATGGTCATATGTGCCGCATGTTCGCCTTCCAGATATTCAATATAGCTCATGATACCGCCCTTAAGTAGGTGTATGTATACGCATCAAATGCGGGCAATTGAGTGAAATTACAACTAGGGAATAAAAGGCGCATGGTTAGCAATAGGGGTCGTCTTGCATTAAATATTGTTGCACATAATCTTTCACACCTTCTTCCAGGCTGGTGAAAGGTTTTTTGTAGCCTGCATGACGCAACTTTTGCATCTCTGCCTGTGTGAAATACTGGTATTTACCCTGTAAATCCTGTGGCATATCAATGTAGGTAATGTGGGGTTCACGCGCCATGCTGGTCATGACATTGGTTGCCAGATCTTTGAAGCTGCGTGCCTGGCCGGTGCCTATATTGTAAATGGCGCTGGTGGCCGGTTTTTGCTTCAGGGCTGCTTCAAGGAAAAACCCCATCACATCAGCGACATCTTTAACATAGACAAAATCGCGTAGCTGCATACCATCTTCAATGCCTTCTTTAGTGCCTTTGAACAGGCGCATGGTGCCGGTTTCGCTGAACTGATTAAAGGTATGGTAAGCAACACTAGCCATGCGTTCCTTATGATATTCATTTGGACCATAGACGTTAAAGAACTTGAATCCTGCCCAGGCAGGCGGGGTGATCTGTTTTTGCGCCACCTGCTGTAACACCCACTGGTCAAAAAAATGTTTGGAGTAACCATAGCCATTCAAAGGGCGCAGGTTCTCAATGCTGGCATCATCGTAACCTTGCTCACCACCACCATACGTTGCCGCAGAACTGGCATAAAAGAACGGTACTTCATATTCCGCACACCACGACCACAAGTCCTGCGAATAATGCATGTTATCAGCCACCAGCTTGTTAAAGTCACGCTCGGTGGTCGCGCTGATGGCACCCATATGAATCACTGCAGTGATGTCATCGTTATCTTCGAGGAAATCGAACAACTGGTCTTTGTCCAGGTATTCTGCATAGTGCCTGTGTACCAGATTTTGCCACTGGTTTTCATGCGTGATGCGGTCAACAATCACCAGGTCTTGTCGGCCAAGCTTGTTATTTAAATGCCAGGCCATGATAGAACCTATCATGCCTGCGCCACCGGTGATAATGATCATATGGAGCGATTAAAACGTTAAAACGCGATTATAACGCGTAATCGGCGACGGCTGGCATAGAATGGCGTGTTAACGCATCACACCGTTCTATGACAAATCAAAGGGATGGAGAGCCTGCGCGTAGTATGAAGTTTATTTTTCAGCGCCCAGTGCTAAAGCCCGCGCTTTACTATCTTGCGCCTCTGCTTCTGCATTTACTGAGTCAAACTCGTCACTAACCCAGCCCTGCAAGTGCTCCAGGGCAATATCACGCATGGCCTCAATCCACACCGCTTCGCTGTTCAGTGCCGGTATGTAGTGATAATCCCCGCCGCCAACAGACTGGAACAAATGTTTACCTTCCATGGCGATTTCTTCCAGGGTTTCCAGGCAATCGCTGCTGAAGCCGGGACAGACGACATCTATACGTTTGAGTTGTTGTTTACCTAGGGCATCCAGCGTATTGGCGAGATAGGGTTGCAGCCATTCCTGGCGGCCAAAGCGGGATTGAAAGGCGATTTGATATTGTTCTTTGCTTAAGCCCAAAGCCTCTGCCAGCAAGCGTGCTGTTTTGTGGCATTCGCAATGGTAGGGGTCGCCTTTAAGCAGATGGAATTTTGGCACACCGTGAAAGCTCATGACCAGTTTTTCTGGCTGGCCGTGTTGTTGCCAGTAGGCTTGGATATGGCTGGCAAGCGCTTGAATGTACAGCGGGTGATCGTGGTAGTGCTTGATAGTGCGGATAGCCGGCACATTGCGCATTTTGAGCAGTACTCGCCACACTGCATCCAGTGCGGCAGCCGTACTACTGGCGGCATATTGCGGGTATAGCGGAAAAACCAGGATACGGTCACAGCCTTGTGCCTTAAGGGACTCAATGGCGCTTTTCATGCTGGGGTTGCCATAGGTCATCCCCAGTTCGACAGCAAAAGGCGAATTGATTTTTTGGGTCAGGTAGCCTTGCAGCAGTTTTTTCTGTTGTTGCGCATATATCATCAGCGGTGAGCCTTGGTCTGTCCAGACACTCGCATATTTTTCTGCCGATTTTTTTGGGCGAATCACCAGAATGATGCAGTGTAAAATCCAGCACCAGATAAAGCGTGGGATTTCTACCACGCGCCTGTCCATCAGAAATTGCTGTAAATAAGGACGGAGGGCTTTGGCTGTAGGAGCTTCGGGCGTACCCAGATTGGCTAGCAGTATACCCACTTTTGGTTTACTGCCGTGGGTGTAAGCAGGTTCTGGCTGATAATAGTTCATATGCTTATTCTATGCGATTCAGGCTGTCAAAGGTAATAGCTTCAATTAATACAGTTGATTATTCAAAGATAATAAAAAATCCCCGCAGAAGCGGGGATTTATCTGAACTCATAAACAGTGAGCTAGTTTAGGCACCAAGACTTTTTTTACGACCCATTAAGCCCACCAAGCCCAGACCCGCTAGAAATAGAGCGTATGTTTCTGGTTCTGGTACTGCAGCAGCAGTGAATGTGGTGATAGTGCCATTGTAACCGGTGGTTGCACCAACACTAGTGCCTACGACATGCAGGAAAAAATTCCCGTACTGTGCGCTTTCAAGGTAGCCAAAAGATACTTTCGGAGTGCCATTTAAAACAGAACCGGTCGCAACAAGATTCTTATTGGCATCAAGTAGATTAAATGTTTCAAAGGTGAATGCCGTGCTACTGGAGCCTGAGATACTGGCTACGATATTCTGCAAGCCTTCCGTGTTAAATCTTATGTAGTCATTGAAACTGGTATCACCAGAAAATGAACTGCTGAATTGATAGCCATCACCTGACAAGGTCGCATCATAAGTTGCGGCATATGCAGTATTCAAGACAGTGCTTAGCCCGAACGCGAGTAATAATAAAGACTTTTTCATACTTAAACTCCTAACAACGATTAAAAAAACGGATCAATACAAAATATCTAGGCTCTCCAATGCCCTTGCAAAAAGAAAAAAGCCATAGCCTGCAAATTCATGGATGGTTTGAATGTTTGGAGGACTCAAATCCAAGACTGAGTCAGTTGTTTACTTTTTATTAATTTGATTACCAACTACACCACCCACTGCAGCGCCACCCACAGTGCCAATTGCACTACCGCCGGTAAGCACAGCGCCGCCCACTGCGCCTATGCCTGCACCAATAGCGGTACTTTTGCCACGTGAACTCATAGAACCACAGCCTGAAGTACCCAGTGCAATTACTAAAAATAAGGAACAAACTAATGGCTTTTTCATTTAACCACCTCATTGGACACAAATTGAAGATGGATGAATTATGAAAACTAATTTAGCGGATGCTAAGAGGTATGGAACTGATTGTCCTGTCGGACGATTCAGACATTTGAGAAAAATTTGTAAAGTTATAAAAAACTATTGATTGGATAGCGCGTTTGAAAGAAGTTTAGCAGTGATATCGACAATCGGAATAATGCGTTCGTAAGCCATTCGTGTAGGGCCGATCACACCAAGTGTCCCGACGACCTGTCCATCCGCCTCATAGGGAGCAGTGATCAGGCTACATTCATCCAGAGGCAGATAACCGCTTTCGCCTCCGATAAAAATCTGGATACCGTCGGCACGTTGACTGTGGTCCAGCAATTGCATGAGTGCCGTGCGGCGCTCAAAAATTTCAAAAAGTTTACGCAGGCTGGTGACATTAGTAGAAAGCTCATCTACCTGCAATAAGTTGCGCTCGCCTGAAATGACTACAGTTTCTTTGGCGGATTGTTCAGGTTGACCAGCAGCATCTAGCGCGGCAGACATGAGCCGGTTAATATCGGCCTGCATCTGTTGTAGTTCTTGCTTTAACTTATGCTGCAATTCATCCAGTGTTAATCCCTGGCAATGACTGTTAACATAATTGCTGGCAGCTATCAGTTCGCTGGCACTAAATGTCTTCTCGGCCATCAGAATACGGTTTTGTACCTGACCATCCTCAGTAACTAATATCACCAGGATTTTCTTTTCACTCAGATGCAGGAATTCCATATGCTTGAGCACATTGCGTACGCGCTTGGGCGTCATGACCAGCCCGGCAAATTGCGTCAGTTGCGACAGCATATCTGCCGCACTACTGATCAGTTCCTGCTGATTGGGGGAGGAAAGCCCGGTTTTGAGTTGCGCGACAGACTGGTTATCCAGCGGTTGTACAGTCATTAATGAGTCAACAAACAGCCGGTAACCCTTTTTGGTCGGGACTCTGCCTGAAGAAGTATGCGGACTGGCAATAAAACCCAGTTGTTCCAGATCACTCATGACATTGCGGATAGTAGCAGGGCTGACATCCAAGCCGGAATGTTGCAACAAAGTGCGTGAACCTATCGGTTGACCGGCACTAATATAATGCTCGACCAGGGTTTTAAGTAAAATTTGCGCGCGTTTATCCAATTTTTACAGCCTTAATAACATAGGGGGATTTTGCCCGATTTATGCTCAGGATAACAGCCCCCTGTGCTTTTCAGTTCAGGGCTTCTGTGCTTTAATGCGCGCATGCTTCCTTACTTTCGCTCGGTTGCCATTGTCGGCAAATACATGGATGAGTCAGCACTGCAACACATGTGTGATGACTTGACGCGTTTGGTTCAGCATCTCTTGTCTCAGGAACTGCATGTCTGTGTAGAAGAACAAACCGCCCGTTATGTAAAATATGAAGGTTTTCAGCTGGCGAGCCTGGAAAATATCGGCAACAAAGCGGATTTGGTAGTGGTAATGGGCGGTGACGGCACGATGTTGAGTGTGGCGCGCTCACTACGCAAAACCAATGTACCTTTGATTGGTATCAACCGTGGTCGCCTGGGTTTCCTTACTGATTTGCAAACTGACAATATGCTGGGCGAAATTGATAAAATTCTGCAGGGGGAGTACCAGCTTGAGTCGCGCATGCTGCTGCAATCTGAGGTGTCGCGTGCAAATACCCGATTGCAACAGACCGTTGCGTTAAATGATGTCGTGATTAAAAGTGCATTTCGCCTGATCGAGCTGGAAGTGCATGTAGATGGAAAGTTTGTCTCGCGCCAACGGGCTGATGGCCTGATTCTGGCGACACCTACGGGTACCACTGCTTATGGGCTATCCGCAGGTGGGCCTATCATGCACCCCGACCTGCATGCGATTTCAATTGTGCCGATTAGTCCGCACACGCTCAGTAACCGGCCGATTACTGTCCCTGCGGATAGTGTAATTGAGGTGATTATGGTGAATACCGGTGATGCACAGATCAGTTTCGATGGTCAAGGTCAGCATGCATTACTTGAAGGCGACCACATCCGTATCGCGCGTGCCGAGCAAGAAATCCAATTAGTACACCCTAAAACTTACTGTTACTTCGACATGTTGCGTAACAAACTAAATTGGGGCTAAAACCAGTCTTCAAAAATATATGTTACAAGCCCTTTCTATTCGTGATTTTGTGATTGTTGAGTCGCTGGAACTTGAGTTTTCGGCAGGCTACACCGCATTGACCGGGGAAACCGGTGCCGGTAAATCCATCCTGATTGATGCGCTTTCGCTCAGTTTGGGCGCCCGCAATGAAGGTGATGTCACCCGCAAAGGCCATGATAAAGCCGAGATCTCCACTACCTTTGATATCTCTCACAATCAGGCAGCCCAAGACTGGCTTCAGGCGCAGGAAATCGAGCTCGACGATACGTTAGTGTTGCGACGCGTCATTTATGCTGACGGCCGCAGCCGTGCTTTTATTAATGGCGTGTCTGCCACAGTAGGGCAATTGCGGGATATTGGCGAAACCTTGATTGATATCTACAGCCAGAATGCCCACCACTCTTTATTGAAAGTGGCTACCCAGCGCGAGATTCTGGATGCGTATGCGCAGGCGACTCCGCTGGCAAAAGAGGTGAGTCAATTATTTAAAGCCTGGTCACAATTGCATCAGCAACAATTGACCTATGAAGAAAACGCCAGCCAGTTTGCCGATGAGTTGGCCGAACTGCGCGATAGCACTCGTGAACTCAAACAATTAGCATTCGCAGTTGAAGAATGGCAAACGCTGCAACAGGAGCATGTGCGCCTGAGTAATGGTGCCAGTTTGCTCAGTGGCATGGAAAGCTGTTTACAATGGATGAGTGAAGATGGCGAAGTGAATGCACTTGAGCTGCTCGCACAAGTGCAAGCCAAACTTAGCGAGCTGCAAGCGATGGATGCCGGGTTGCAGCCAATCGCGGAAATCCTGGATTCTTCCGTGATTCAGCTGGAGGAAGCCAGTCGTGAGCTTAACCGCCATTTGCAAAAAAGTGAACTTGATCCGGAAAAGTTAGCGGAAATCGAAGCGCGCATCCAGGATATTCACGGCGCAGCCCGCAAGTATCGCGTGAAACCGGAAGAGTTGCCTGAATTACTGGCTCAGCAATTGATTCGTATGCAAGAACTCGAAGGGTTTGCCGACGATGGTGCGTTAGCCAAGCAGGTGCAAAGCGCCTGGCAAGGATATCAGCAAGCCGCAGGACAACTTTCAACGCAACGCCAGCAAGCTGCCAAAAAACTGGCACAAACCATCACAGAAGAAATGCAAACGCTGTCACTCAAAGGCGGAAAATTCGCCATCTCGCTGATGCCATGCGAGGCAGCCGCTTATGGCATGGAGCAAGTCGAGTTCCTGGTCGCCGGGCATGCCGGTGTCGAGCCAAGACCTTTGAATAAAGTAGCTTCGGGCGGTGAATTGTCGCGTATTAGTCTGGCTTTGCAAGTAACGACTGCCTCGTTAGGTAGCGTACCGTGCATGATTTTTGACGAGGTGGATGTCGGTATCGGTGGCGGGGTGGCTGAAGTGGTTGGGCGCCTACTCAATCAATTAGGCCAGCAACGGCAAGTGCTGGTGATTACCCATCTGGCGCAAGTTGCCGCGCAAGCGCAGCAACATTTGCAAGTGAGCAAGTCAGAACATAATGGTGCTACGCTGAGCCACATTCGAGGTTTGGCTGCCGATGAGCGTGTAGAGGAAATAGCCCGCATGATAGGTGGTTTGCAGCTTACTGAAGCTACCCGTAATCATGCACGGGAAATGTTGAAGCTGGCGACGCATTAATGCCAGGCGCTGCTTGTGGTTTTTAAACTTAAGCTAGTTGTTTTCCTTTGAAAAATCATGACTATGCCGGCTGTATTAACTACCATCATTATTTACGCGCGTAATATCCATAAAACGGTTGCTTTTTACAGCCACTATTTCGGGTTTGAAACGACAGGTGCAATCACAGAAGGTCTGGTCGAGTTAAAGGCCAGTCAGGGCGGTATCAATATTCTGGTGCACCAGGCTGCCAAATCGGTCAAGCTTGGACAGGCCGGCGTAAAACTATCTTTTGATGTAGAGGATATCGCAGCATTTGTGCTCGCTGCACAAGCGCAAGGCCTGGCGTTTGGCACTATCCATCAAGCTTACGGCTACCAGTTTGCCAATACCAAAGATCCGGATAACAATTCAATCAGCATTTCTAGCCGCGCTTTCAGGAATAACTCAACTGTTTAATCCCGAAACGCCAGTATTTGTGACCATTTTTCCAGCTTTGTAGCATAAGGAATTCCGGCGTTTGCCGGGCTCGTGGATGGCAGAATGACAGTCGCGACCGGTCGTGACAGCTGTATATGTTTCTTGAATAAACTAGCGGCTGCATTACCATTGAAGGCCACCAGTTTTAAGGATGGATGTTCTTTCAGTAAGCCATTTATATCATTTGCAACCACAGTATTTTGTGTGATGGCGCTGTCCAGACTGCCGGGGCGATAAGCTGAGTGGCACACATCCCAGATTGCCAGTTTTGCTGCTTTTGCCTGTTCGCAACGTGTCGCATAATCTACGTTGGCAGGAATTTGAAACAGCGCTTCCAGCACGCGCCAGAATGCATTTTGTCTATGCGCGTAGTATTGCTGTTGTGTGATGGAAGCGATGCCCGGTAACGAACCCAATATCAGAATATCCGGATGCTCACCGAGGATAGGTGGAAAACCAACTGAATGATGGCTGGCTGAGAGGTCAGACAAAGTCTGGGAAGAAATTCTGCTAGGTTGAAAACCGGGTTAGCATATTGAGGAGATGCCAACCCCTTAACTAATTATTCGTTACAAGGCTGGTCTTTGCAGACACCGTAAATAGTCAGTGAGTGATCCTGCATGGTGAAACCATATTTTTGTGCAGCATCCTTCTGCCTTTTTTCGATTTCTTCGTCATAAAACTCTTCAACGCGGCCGCATTTGATACAGACAATATGATCATGGTGGCTACCTTCGTTTAATTCGAATACCGCTTTGCCGCTTTCAAAATGATGGCGCACCAGCAAGCCGGCTTGTTCAAATTGGGTTAATACCCGGTAGACGGTTGCCAAACCCACATCTTCGCCGTTACCAATCATGACCTTATAAATATCTTCAGCGGACAAGTGACGCTGTTGACTACGCTCAAACAATTCCAGGATTTTCAAGCGTGGCAGAGTTGCTTTCAAGCCGGCATTTTTGAGATCTTTTGAGTCATGCATAGTGTTTTGTCCATTGTTGTGTAGTCCGGCATATTTGATTGCGAAACTACGTGGTATATTAATGTTTGTGTTCAATATACCGATTATAAAGTGAATCCAATGCGTAATTCTATCTTTTTTGTGTTGGTTGTAGCATCTCTTGGGAGTGGGTGTGGTGCAAAGCTTCCATCCATGAAGCCTTTCAAGATGGAAGTGCAACAGGGGAATGTCGTTACATCGAAAATGCTATTGCAGTTACGCCCGGGTATGACGCGCTCGCAAGTGCGCTACATCATGGGGACACCACTAGTTGTAGATAGTTTCCGTGATAACCGCTGGGATTATTTCTACGAGTTGCGCAAGCAAGGTGCAGTGGTGGAAAAGCGCAGGGTGATTCTCGACTTTGATAAAGATAGTTTAGTAACTGTACGTGGAGATGTCATTCCATCCGCAGAAAATCCGGAAATCAAAACGATTGCCGAAACACCTAAACAAAAAGTGGCCGAGGCGCAAGATCAAAGCTGGTCAGATAAACTCAAATTCTGGAAAAGCGATGAGGCGGCTGGTGCCGCTGCTACAGGAGCAGTTGCTGGCGCAGCAACTGCTGAGTCTGATAAAAATTCTGCAAATGAGCCACAGCCATCCAATGCAGATCAACCAAAGTCCCAGTTGACTACTACACCTGAAGTGCCTGCGACCGCAAAAGCTGCTGAAGTACCTAAAACGCCTGAAGTAGCCAAAGTACCAGAACCTCAAGCTGTCAATGCTGCTGACAATGAAGTTGTGCCATACATTCCTGAAGGTGAGTATTCCGCAGCACCTACCCCGCAAGATATGGCGAAAGGTAATCTGGATGCTTCTGCTAACCAGGTGGCAGATGCTAGCGCACATGCCGTGACCGAAAAAGGGGTGGCACCTAAACCTTCTGAAGTAGTTGAGCCACCGCCGGTGTTTGAGCAAGAGGCAGTGGCTGCGCCTGCCGTAGCTGAGCCTGAGCCAGTATTGCCTCCGCCTGTGAAAGCTTCTCCGCCTTCAGCAGCTGGCAAAAGTGTAGTGGCGCCAGTGACATCGGCTGCAATTGCTACCCCCGCGGTAGTTGCAGTGGCCAAGAATGCTCCTTCAAAATCTACAGAGACTAAAAAAGTTGAAACCAAGCCTGCCGCGACCAAGCCATCAGTCACGCAAGCCCCTGCGACTAAAAAGAATGAGCCAACAATCGTCAAAACACAGCCAACCTCGCCCGACGATGACGAGGTGATCCCTTATATCCCTGAAGGGGAATATGTAGAGCAAGTCATCCCGACTGAAGGGGAGATGATAAAGGGCAATATGGCTGAAGCCAACGCACCGGCTATTGATGCGCAAGCGCACCAAGTGACAGAAAAAGGCGTTGCACCCAAGGTAACTGATGAATCAAACCCTACGTTTATCGCTGAGCAATTGCCGGAACCAGAGCCTGAGCCAGAATTGCCGCCACCACCGCCTAAGCCTGTTGCTAAGCAGAATATTCCACCGGCAGCCATAGCTGCTGCAGCTGAAGCGGCAACCGAAGCTAAGCCCCCGGTTGTTAAACAGGCCGCCGTACCGGTTGCAGAACCAACTGCACAGGCATCAGCCACTAGCGATGCTGGTGTCAATCAATCTGTGGCGGCCTGGGCGCAAGCTTGGAGAAGCAAAGATGTGAATGCCTATTTTGCAGCTTATGCGCCAGAGTTTGTGCCTGATGGTATTGCAAGCAGGAAAGTTTGGGAGGCGCAACGCAGACAACGTCTTTCTTCCAAACAAGGCGAAATCACCCTGGTGTTGAATAACTTGCAGGTACAGCGTGATGGCGGTGAAGCCGTTGTACAGTTTGAGCAGAAATATGCTGCTAAAACTTACAAGGACGAACTGTTGAAAACGCTGGAATTGCGTTATGAGCCGGCTCAAAAACGCTGGTTAATTACACGTGAGCGTACTGCAGCAATAGGGTCTTCTCCAGTACCTGAAGTGGTAGCCTTGCCTAACAAGGCAGAGGTGGCAGTCCCTGCCGCTACCGCTGCAAAAGTGGAAATTCCTGTTGCAACCGAGCCAACTGTTGAAGCCGCGATTGAAACCTGGGCACAAGCCTGGCGCACCAAAAACATTAAAGCCTATCTGGCAGCCTACTCTCCAGATTTTAAACCTGAAGGATTGCCTAGCAAGAGTGCATGGGAAGCACAGCGTAAAAAACGTCTCGCCCCAACTCAAGGCAATATTAGCCTGGAAGTTGATGCGGTGAACGTTGAGCGTAACGGCGATAGCGCAGTGGCCACCTTTAACCAGAAGTATTCAGCCAAGGCTTACCGTGATGTGATGGTTAAAAAGCTGGAGTTTAAACTGGACCCTGCAACACAGACATGGTTAATCGTACGTGAAACTGCTACTTCTGCCACTGAGTTGCCGACCGCTAAGCAACAGGTGATAACGCCTGAAAACAGCCCGGAGCAGTCAGAGCCTGCGGCTGAACAAATCGGGTTTTAAAGAAACCCCGTGTAATTTTAAGAATGTATTGAGCGAGTTATGTTAAAAGTAGTGATTGCAGGCGTGTCAGGCCGTATGGGGCATGCCCTGCTGGATGGTGTGTTTTCCGATAGTAGTTTGCAATTGCATGCTGCATTGGATAGAGCTGGCAGTGGAATGATAGGCCGTGATGCTGGTGAGCAATTTGGTAAAGTCAGCGGTGTAAACATTACTTCAGATATTTCTGCGGCCTTGCAAGGTGCAGACGTGCTGGTTGATTTCACCCGGCCTGAAGCCAGTCTGCAATATTTGCAAGCTTGCCAGCAAGCCAAGGTTAAGTTGGTGATTGGCACAACCGGTTTCAACGAGACTGAAAAAACAGCGATTGAACATGCGGCGCAGCAGACAGGTATTGTGTTTGCCCCGAATATGAGTGTGGGCGTGACCTTGCTGATTAATCTGGTTGAGCAGGCGGCACGCGTATTGAATGATGGTTACGATATTGAAGTGGTTGAAATGCATCACCGTCACAAAGTAGATGCGCCATCCGGAACCGCGTTGCGCTTAGGTGAAGCAGCTGCCAAGGGGATTGATAAAGCATTGAAAGATTGTGCGGTCTACGCACGTGAAGGTGTGACTGGCGAACGTGAAGCCGGCACCATTGGCTTTGCTACCCTGCGTGGTGGCGATGTGGTGGGCGACCACACAGTTGTGCTGGCGGGTACGGGAGAGCGGGTAGAGTTAACCCATAAAGCTTCCAGCCGTGCTACCTTTGCGCAAGGCGCATTGCGTGCTGCCAAATTTCTGGCAGATAAGCCGAGCGGCTTGTTTGATATGCGCGATGTACTCGGTTTTGCTAAATAGATTTTGCGGTGATGTCAGGCAGGTTTTAGCAAAACTAAGTAATTTACATATCTAGCTGCTCTTGAGTGAGTGGTCTTAATAGGCTATAATGCTGCAATTCTGAAACGGGAAGAGTCCAAAAAGCTTTTCCCGTTTTGCACATCTATTCACCGGAGCTTGAATCACCTTCAACCCCCAGGCTGAACCCTCTAAAGGATGTGTTTCGTATCAAACTTAAGGAGCTAAAGGTGTCAAAAACAATTCCAGCGATTTTAGTCTTAGCAGATGGAACTGTTTTTAAGGGCATTAGCATTGGCGCTTCAGGTCATACGACCGGTGAAGTAGTGTTTAACACTTCTATCACTGGTTATCAGGAAATTCTTACCGATCCTTCGTATACCGAACAAATTGTGACACTGACTTATCCTCACATTGGTAACTATGGTACCAATAGTGAAGATGTAGAGTCAGGCAAAGTCTATGCTGCAGGTCTGATCATCCGTGACTTGCCCTTATTGGAAAGCAATTTCCGCAGTGAACAAAATCTTTCAGATTATTTGAAAACTAACAATGTGGTCGCGATTGCCGATATTGACACCCGCAAACTGACGCGCATATTGCGTGAAAAAGGTGCGCAGGCAGGCTGTATTATGGCTGGCGAATCTGTTGATGAGGCGCAAGCTCTCTCATTAGCCACAGGGTTCCCTGGTTTAGCAGGCATGGACCTGGCCAAAGTGGTGAGCTGTAAAGAAACTTACGAATTCACCGAGCCTGAATGGCATTTGGGTAAAGGCTTCAGCAAGACTACTGAGCAGAAGTTTCATGTGGTAGCGTTTGACTACGGCGTTAAACGCAATATCTTGCGCATGCTGGTTTCTCGCGGCTGTAAAGTCACAGTACTGCCAGCCCAAGCGACTGCTGAACAAGCACTGGCTTACAAACCTGACGGTATCTTCCTGACCAATGGTCCTGGTGATCCGGAACCATGTGATTACGCGGTTAAAGCGATTAAAACATTGGTTGATAGTGGTATTCCCACATTTGGTATCTGTTTGGGACACCAGTTACTGGCTTTAGCCAGTGGCGCCAAAACATTGAAGATGAAATTTGGCCACCATGGTGCAAACCATCCGGTGCAAGACGTTGAAACCAAGCGTGTATATATAACCAGCCAAAACCATGGCTTTGCGGCCGACCCATCTACTTTGCCTGCCAATATTAAAGTGACGCATATCTCATTGTTCGACGGCAGCCTGCAAGGTATAGCACGCACAGACAAGCCAGCGTTCAGCTTCCAGGGCCATCCTGAGGCCAGCCCAGGCCCGCAAGAAATGAGCGTGTTGTTTGACCGCTTCATACAGTTAATGCAAGACAGCAAATCAACGCTAGAAAGAAAGTCCAGCTAATGGCAAAGAGAACTGACATTAAAAGTATTCTGATCATCGGCGCCGGTCCGATTGTCATTGGCCAGGCCTGTGAGTTTGACTACTCTGGTGCGCAAGCCTGTAAGGCTCTGCGTGAAGAAGGTTACCGTGTGATTCTGGTGAACTCGAATCCGGCAACCATCATGACCGATCCAGAAATGGCGGATGCGACTTACATCGAGCCGATTACCTGGCAAATCGTCGAGAAAATCATTGAAAAAGAGCGTCCTGATGCGCTGTTGCCTACCATGGGCGGCCAAACCGCTTTGAATTGCGCGTTAGACCTGGACAAGTACGGGGTACTGGAGAAATACAAAGTTGAATTGATCGGTGCTTCAAAAGAAGCGATCGATAAAGCTGAAGACCGTCAAAAATTTAAAGAAGCCATGACCAAAATTGGTTTGGGTTCGGCGCGCTCTGCGATTGCGCATAGCCTGGAAGAAGCACTGCAAGTGCAGGCGACAATTGGTTATCCAGCGATTATCCGTCCTTCCTTCACCATGGGCGGTAGTGGTGGCGGTATTGCCTACAATCGTGAAGAATTTATTGCCATCTGCGAACGTGGCCTGGATGCCTCACCCACTAACGAATTACTGATTGAAGAGTCGTTATTGGGTTGGAAAGAATATGAGATGGAAGTGGTACGCGACAAGGCGGACAACTGCATTATTATCTGCTCGATTGAAAACCTGGACCCGATGGGTGTGCATACCGGTGACAGCATTACAGTTGCGCCAGCGCAAACATTGAGCGACAAAGAGTACCAGATCATGCGTAACGCCTCGTTGGCGGTACTGCGTGAAATCGGTGTTGATACCGGTGGTTCCAACGTACAGTTTGCGATTAATCCAGATGATGGCCGCATGATTGTGATTGAGATGAACCCGCGTGTCTCACGTTCATCTGCATTGGCTTCCAAAGCCACTGGTTTCCCGATTGCAAAAGTGGCTGCCAAGCTGGCAGTCGGCTTTACATTGGATGAGTTACGTAACGAAATTACCGGTGGCCAGACGCCTGCATCGTTTGAGCCTTCTATTGATTATGTTGTAACCAAAGTGCCGCGTTTCGCCTTTGAGAAATTTCCGCAAGCCGATAGCCGCCTCACCACTCAGATGAAATCTGTAGGTGAAGTGATGGCGATGGGCCGCAGTTTCCAGGAATCTTTCCAGAAGGCATTGCGTGGCCTGGAAGTGGGCGTCGATGGTTTGGACAGCTTGACTGATGACAAGGATCGTATCGTTAAGGAAATGGGTGAGCCAGGTCCTGAGCGTATCTGGTATGTGGCTGATGCATTCCGTTTAGGCATGACTACCAACGAGATTTTTGATATCACCAAAATAGACCGTTGGTTCCTGGTGCAAATTGAAGAAATTATCAAACTTGAGCAGTCGCTGATAGGCAAACATATTGCCGATCTGAGTAAAGAAACAGTATTCAGGTTGAAGCGCAAAGGTTTCTCTGACCGTCGTCTGGCCAAGTTGCTGGATACTGACCAGCACGCGGTGCGCGCTTTCCGGCAGGCTTTGGGTGTGCGTCCGGTTTACAAGCGTGTGGATACTTGTGCCGCAGAATTTGCGACCAATACCGCTTATATGTATTCAACCTATGAGGAAGAATGCGAGTCCAACCCAACTGACAAGAAAAAAATCATGGTATTGGGCGGTGGCCCGAACCGTATTGGCCAGGGTATTGAGTTTGATTATTGCTGCGTACATGCGGCTTTTGCGATGCGTGAAGATGGTTACGAAACCATTATGGTTAACTGTAACCCGGAAACCGTGTCTACCGATTACGATACTTCCGACCGCCTGTATTTTGAACCGGTGACGCTGGAAGACGTGCTTGAAATCGTCAATATTGAGAAGCCGGTAGGCGTGATCGTGCAATATGGTGGCCAAACGCCATTGAAATTGGCGCGTGACCTGGAAAAAGCTGGTGTGCCTATCATTGGTACTACTCCAGATGCGATTGACCGTGCCGAAGACCGTGAGCGCTTCCAGCAAATGTTGCACAAGCTAAACCTCAAACAACCACCAAACCGTACTGCGCGTGCGCCTGAAGAAGCGATACGCCTAGCGATGGAAATCGGTTACCCATTAGTGGTACGTCCATCGTATGTGTTGGGCGGCCGCGCGATGGAAATCGTGCATGAGCAAAGTCAGCTTGAGCGTTATATGCGCGAAGCGGTGAAAGTGTCTAACGAATCACCGGTATTGCTGGATCGTTTCCTCAATGACGCGATTGAAGTAGATGTGGATGCGCTAAGCGATGGCGAAGATGTATTGATCGGCGGCATTATGCAGCACGTGGAGCAAGCAGGGGTGCACTCCGGTGACTCAGCCTGTTCATTGCCACCTTACAGTTTGAGCGACGAATTGCAGGATGAATTGCGTAGCCAAACTGTCCAGATGGCGAAAGCATTAGGCGTGAAAGGCCTTATGAACGTGCAGTTTGCCGTGCAGAACACTGAGCAGGGTGAAGTGGTGTATGTGCTGGAAGTGAACCCGCGTGCTTCACGTACCGTACCGTTCGTCTCCAAGGCTTGTGGTTTGCAACTGGCAAAAATCGCCGCGCGCTGTATGGCGGGTCAATCACTGAAGTCACAAGGGGTGACCAAAGAGGTGATTCCGCCTTACTACTCAGTGAAAGAGGCGGTATTCCCATTCATCAAATTCCCAGGAGTAGATACCATCCTCGGGCCTGAGATGAAATCGACTGGTGAAGTGATGGGTGTAGGCAACACGTTTGCCGAAGCATTCGTCAAATCACAATTAGGTGCTTCAGTGAAAATGCCTACCGGTGGCCGTGCTTTCATCAGTGTGCGTAATGAAGATCACCGTAAGGTTATTGATATCGCCAAAGATCTGGTTAGCCTGGGCTTTACCATCGTGGCGACCAAAGGTACTGCGCGGGCTTTGTCCGAGCAGGGTCTGGATGTGACGCCGGTGAACAAGGTAGCCGAAGGTCGTCCGCATATTGTTGACATGATCAAGAACAATGAAATCAGCCTGATTGTGAATGTGACCGAAGACAAAAAAGCAATCACCGATTCATATGAGATCCGTCGTAGTGCCTTGCAAAACAAGGTTACCTACTACACCACATTGGCTGGCGCCCGTGCTGCCTGTATCGGTATGGCACAAAGCAAGGACATGGATGTGTATTCGGTGCAAGACTTGCACAAACGTCTGGCATAACTTACACTGAGGTCATTGCATTAAGAAATATTGCACTGACTGTTATTGAAATAAGCCACGCTCGACCGGGTGTGGTTTATTTTTTTTATACTAATTTTTTCAAGGTTTTCGTTATGGCAGTAAATCAATTTCCTGTGACCGTGCTTGGTGCAGAATTATTAAAAGAAGAATTACAACGTCTTCGCGCGGTTGATCGCCCGAATATTATTCAGGCAATTGCTGAGGCGCGTGCGCAGGGTGATTTGTCAGAAAATGCAGAATACGAAGCGGCTAAAGAACGCCAAAGCTTTATTGAGGGTCGCATTTCCGAATTGGAAGCCAAACTTTCCAACCTGCAGATTATTGACCCGGCGACATTAAATGCAGAAGGCCGCGTGGTATTCGGGGCGACCGTACGTTTTGAAGACCTGGACTCAGGCGACAGCAAAATCTACCAAATTGTGGGTGAAGATGAAGCAGATATCAAAAATGGCAAAATCTCGGTGAGTTCACCGATTGCACGTGGCCTGATCGGTAAATCCGAAGGCGAAGTGGCGGAAGTGCAATCTCCAGGTGGGATTAAAGAGTACGAAATTATAGAAGTACTTTATAAATAGTATTTATTGAAATACTCATCCAACTTAGTAAGTTTCTTTCAACACAAGGGAAGCGCAAATGGCATCTAAAGCTGGATTTACCGGATGGTTAACTCCGGTGCTGCTCACATTATGGGTAGGTGCGTTGTGGATGACGGGTATCACTGCCAGTGTGCTGTTCCAGAATATTGTTGATCGGCAACTGGCCGGGCTGGTTGCAGGCAAGCTGTTTACCATTGTCAGTTATATCGGTATTGTCAGCGGTTTGTGGTTGCTGGTGCAGCGCTTGGCAGCAGATGGCTTTTCAGCTTTCAAGCAAAGCCTGTTCTGGATAGTGTTGATAATGTGGGTGCTGGTATTGGTAGGCGAGTTCGGTATTCAACCATTGTTAGCGCAACTGAAAGCCAGCGCCCTGCCTAAAGATGTCATGCAGAGTGTATTTGCAAGTCGCTTTAAAACCTGGCACGGGATTGCAAGTGTTGCTTACTTGGCAGAGTGTGTGCTCGGGTTGTGGCTGGTCATTAAATCCAGATAACAAAAACGCGCAATAAATGCGCGTTTTTTAATCAGCCAATCAGCTTGTTATAATTTTGGGATAACAATTTTCGCTGACGCTTTAACGGTGTCGCTAGCACGATAAAACACCAATTGTTTACCGATATGATGCACCACAACTGCATTCACCTTGCTGGCGATTTCATCCAGCATAGCTTTACGTGACGCGCGGTCATCACCTGAAACCTGCACCTTAATTAATTCATGCGCATTCAGGTTGAGGTCAATCTCTTTTAATACAGATTCAGTCAGCCCGTTGTTGCCAATCATGACCACTGGATTAAGCGTGTGGGCCAGCCCACGTAAATGCGCGATTTGTTTACTATTTAATTGCATAAAAGCATTCCTTCAAGACAACCTCTATTTTAGCACGAAGCCAATACTCACCCTATGAAACCTTCTAAAACCAGCAAGGCATGGATGCAAGAGCATCTGAATGACGAGTACGTCAAACGTGCACAAAAAGAGGGCTACAGGGCGCGTGCAGCTTATAAACTGCTGGAAATCGATGACAAAGATAAATTAATTAAACCGGGTATGACCATCGTTGACCTCGGTTCTACCCCGGGCAGCTGGTCCCAGGTCGCCGTGCAACGCCTGAAAGGGCAGGGGCGGGTGATTGCACTCGATATCCTGGAAATGCATCCTATTCCGGGCGTAGAGTTTATTTGCGGTGATTTCCGTGAGGAAACCGTACTCAAACAACTGGAAGCAAGTCTGAATAATAAGTTGGTCGATTTAGTGATTGCAGATATGGCCCCGAATATGAGCGGCCTTAAAGATGTCGATCAGGCAGGCGCAACTTACCTGACTGAACTGGCATTGGAATTTTGTAAAGATTGGTTGAAACCGGGCGGACATATTCTGGTCAAAGTGTTCATCGGCAGCGGATTTGATGAATTAATCAAACAAATGCGCAGCCAGTTTGAAAAAGTCGTCACCCGCAAACCCAAAGCTTCACGAGATCGCAGTAGTGAAGTCTATTTGCTGGGATTACATCGAAAACCTTGAAATGCAATGGTTTTCGGTGTTTAGTTTCGTCGCAAAACCAAAAAATTGTGTATACAATACAATTAAGGCTTGAATTTTTTGGCTTTGCCTCCATAGTCACTTGTAGGGATATTCCCGGCCTTCTGTTTTTAGTTAAGGAACCATCTTGAACAATCTATTGAAGAATATCGCGATTTGGGTAGCTATCGCCTTGTTGTTGATGACGGTATTTAATCAATTCAACGGCACCAGCAAGAATAGCGGTCAGGTGGTTTACTCACAATTTATGCAAGAGGTGAGAGATGGCCGCGTGGCAAAAGTCCAGATTGATGGGCGTAATTTGCATGTGACTACCAATGAAGGTAAAAATTATGACACCTTCACGCCTTCCGACCCATGGTTGGTCTCAGATTTATTAAAAAATAACGTCATTGTTGACGCTAAACCAGAAGAACGCGAATCTATGCTCATGAGCATTTTCGTATCCTGGTTCCCGATGATTTTGCTGATTGGCGTCTGGATTTTCTTTATGCGCCAAATGCAGGGCGGTGGTAAGGGCGGTGGTCCATTCTCATTCGGCAAGAGCAAAGCGCGTCAATTGGACGAGTCCAATAACAGCACTACCTTTGCAGATGTGGCTGGATGCGACGAAGCCAAAGAAGAAGTCTCGGAGCTGGTTGAGTTTCTTAAAGATCCTAGCAAGTTCCAGAAACTGGGTGGCCGTATTCCCCGTGGTGTATTAATGGTCGGCCCTCCAGGCACTGGTAAAACCTTATTGGCACGTGCCATTGCCGGTGAAGCTAAAGTACCATTTTTCAGCATTTCTGGGTCTGACTTCGTTGAAATGTTTGTCGGTGTAGGTGCTGCGCGTGTACGCGACATGTTTGAAAATGCCAAGAAAAATGCGCCTTGTATCATCTTTATTGATGAAATTGATGCAGTTGGTCGTCATCGTGGTGCCGGTACTGGTGGTGGTAACGATGAACGTGAACAGACACTGAACCAGATGCTGGTTGAGATGGATGGTTTTGAAGCTAACTCCGGTGTGATTGTGATCGCTGCGACTAACCGTGCAGATGTACTGGATAAAGCATTGTTACGTCCTGGTCGTTTTGACCGGCAGGTAATGGTTGGCTTGCCAGACATTAAAGGCCGTGAGCAGATTCTGAACGTACATATGCGCAAAGTGCCGATTGATCCGGATGTTAAGGCTGATATTCTGGCCCGTGGTACGCCTGGCTTCAGTGGTGCAGATCTGGCTAACCTGGTGAATGAAGCAGCATTATTCGCAGCTCGCCGTAACAAGCGCACTGTAGACATGCAAGACTTTGAAGATGCCAAAGATAAAATCTTCATGGGTCCTGAGCGTAAATCTATGGTCATGCGTGAAGAAGAGCGTTTGAACACGGCTTACCATGAGTCTGGTCATGCTGTTGTTGCCAAGTTGTTGCCTACTGCTGATCCTGTGCATAAAGTCACCATCATGCCGCGTGGCTGGGCTTTGGGTTTAACCTGGCAACTGCCAGAGCATGATCGTATCAGCAACTACAAAGACAAAATGTTGCATGATATTTCCATTCTGTTCGGCGGCCGTATTGCTGAAGAAATTTTCATGCATCAGATGTCAACCGGTGCTTCAAACGACTTTGAACGTGCAACCAAACTGGCGCGTGATATGGTGACCAAATACGGTATGTCTGATAGCTTGGGGACTATGGTCTATGCAGGTAGCGAGCAGGATTCATGGATGGGCAGCATGTCTTCCCGCACCGTGTCTGAAGCTACCCAGCAAAAAGTGGATGCTGAAATCCGCCGTATTCTGGATGAGCAATATGCACTTGCCCGCAAACTGCTTGAAGACAACCGCGATAAAGTGGAAGCCATGACCAAAGCATTAATGGAAATGGAAACCATCGATGCAGACCAGATAAACGACATCATGGCTGGGTTGCCAGTGCGTCCAGCCAAGCCAAAAAATGGCCCAACTGTGACGACAAGTGGTGGTAGTGGAACTGGTGGTGCTGTGGTAAATACGTCGCCACAACCTACTGCAAAAACTGAGGAAAATGATTTAAAACATCAATAGACTCGGGGCTTAAGTTAGAATGTAAAGGCTGGCTTTGCCAGCCTTTATTTTTTTATAGAATTGTTTATATGCAGTTTCGTTGCGGCGCATTTACATTAGATCTTAACACCCCCCAGGTGATGGGTATCATCAATGTCACACCGGATTCTTTCTCGGATGGTGGGCAATATTCGCAGACAAATTCCGCTGTAACGCATGCCCTTAAGTTGATTGAAGACGGCGCTGCCGTGCTGGACATAGGCGGAGAATCTACCCGCCCCAATGCCACACCGGTGCCATTGGAAGAAGAATTGCAGCGTGTGATTCCGGTCATTGAGGCATTAGTCTCAGAAAATATTCCGGTGCCGATTTCAATTGATACATATAAGCCTGCCGTGATGAAGGCGGCTATGGATGCCGGTGCCAGTATCGTCAATGATGTGCGTGCCTTATTAGAGCTCGATGCATTGCAGATTGTTGCAGGCAGCAACGCTGGCGTGTGCCTGATGCATATGCAGGGCACCCCCCAGACCATGCAGGAAAATCCACATTATGAAAATGTGGTTGCTGAAGTCAAAGCGTTTTTACGCCTCCGACGCGATGCCTGCCTGATAGCTGGCATTCCACAGGATCGCATTTTGCTCGACCCTGGATTTGGCTTTGGTAAAACGCGCGCGCATAATATTACCTTGGCTAAATCCCTGGCCGATTTGCTGGATCTGGATTGCCCGCTTTTAGTTGGGTTATCGCGCAAATCGGTATTAGGGCAGGTGACCGGCAATGATGTCGATGCCCGCTTGTATGCAAGCATCGCTGCGGCAGTTGCTAGCGCCATGCAGGGCGCACATCTGTTGCGCGTGCATGATGTCAAGGCCACTGTAGAGGCCTTAAAAATTGTCACAGCGCTAAAGTAAATCAAAAACAAACTTAGCATAAACCGAGAGTAAAACAGGGAAATTATTAAGTATGAGCAAACAGTATTTCGGCACCGATGGCATTCGTGGGCGTGTAGGTGAGTCAGTCATCAATCCCGAATTCGTCATGAAGCTTGGTTATGCGGCAGGGCGCGTATTGGCTAGCCAGGAGCAGCTACCTAATGGGCAACGTCCCACCGTGTTGATAGGTAAGGACACGCGTATTTCAGGTTATATGCTGGAAGCGGCGCTGGAAGCGGGATTATCTGCGGCAGGCGTTGATGTGCTGTTGACCGGGCCTATGCCAACGCCAGCAGTGGCTTATCTGACCCGGGCCTTACGCGCACAGGCTGGCATCGTCATCTCTGCTTCGCACAACCCCTATTACGACAACGGGATCAAGTTCTTCTCAGCCCAGGGTACAAAACTGGCCGATGATGTTGAATATGCGATTGAAGCTGAAATAGCCAAACCGATGCAGGTGATGGAATCAGCCAATCTGGGTAAAGCCAAACGTGTCGATGATGCGGCCGGGCGCTATGTTGAGTTCTGTAAAAGCACTTTCCCTAGCCACCTCGATTTGCGAGGCCTGAAAATTGTACTCGATTGCGCACACGGCGCTACCTACCATGTGGCACCTGATGTGTTTCATGAACTGGGCGCTGAAGTCATTTCCATAGGCAACCAGCCGGATGGGCTCAATATTAACGAGCAAGTAGGCTCTACTCATCCTCAGGCCTTGCAAAAAGCCGTGGTTGAACAGCAGGCTGATCTTGGCATCGCTTTTGATGGCGACGGTGACCGCGTCATGATGGTCGATGGTGCCGGCAATTTGCTGGATGGTGACCAGTTGCTCTATATCATTGCCATGGGGCTATATGCCAAAGGCAAACTCAAAGGTGGCGTGGCGGGCACACTCATGACCAACCTGGCATTGGAACATGCACTGCAAAAACACCAGATCCCGTTTGGACGCGCTAAAGTCGGTGACCGCTATGTGCTCGAACTACTGCAAAGCAGAAACTGGAAACTGGGCGGGGAAAATTCCGGCCATATCCTGACCCTGGATAAACACAGCAGTGGGGACGCCATCATTGCATCTTTACAGGTATTGCATTCCCTACGTGAAAGTGGCAAAACGCTACTGGAGCTGGGCGCTGGTCTTGCCCTGTACCCGCAAGTATTAATCAATGTGACGACCAGTCAGAAGCTCGATCTGGAGCAAGCTGCGGTCCAGCAAGCCGTTAAGCAGGCAGAAAATGCACTTAATGGTGAAGGCCGTGTCCTACTACGGGCTTCCGGCACTGAGCCGAAAATTCGCGTCATGGTCGAGGGCTTAAACCATGCCGTGGTACAAGCGCAGGCTGAAACGCTCGCTACGGTTATCCGCCAACTGGCTGCTTAATTTCAGAGGTTTGATTTTAAAAGTTTGATTTCAGAGGAAAACATGCATGGATACTTTTAGTCACGCGCTCTGGGGCTATGGCCTGTTTGGTATACGCAAATACCCTAAATTTGCGGCACTGATGGGTGCCATGCCAGACCTGATTTCATTTGGCGCCCTCATGCTCACTCGTGTGATTGATGGCACTTATCGATGGGGAAAGCCAGCGCTGGCAACATTACCTGCCTGGATATATCCGGCGTATACCATAGGCCATAGTTTCGTGATTGCTTTTACTGTGATTGGCCTGGTTGCCATCTGGCGTAAGGATATTGCGTTCGCGATGCTGGGCTGGCCGTTTCATATCACGCTGGATTTTCCGTTCCATAGCCTGGAGTATTTCCCCACTCCCATGTTCTGGCCGATTTCAGATTACAAGATTGACGGTATTCCCTGGTCAAACTGGTATATCTGGTTCCCAAATGTGGCTGGTATTATTTTATTGCTGGCTTACCGTCAGCGTCAGAAGAAAAAACGCCTGACCGGACTTTAAGTTGTCCGTCAGGGCATTTTCATCTAAGAATTAGGTTTTAATTCGATCTGTTGCTGGTTAAAGGCAAGTCTAATACGTTTGAAGTATTCGCGCTTGACCGCTACTTTCTCCTGCGGCAACACCTCAAAGCGGCAACGAATAACGACTGCTGAATCGGTCAGCTTATCCAGATCGGTGATCTCTGCCGGCGCAATGATTTTGTTTTTAAATACAGGGTCCTTATACAGATTATCTGCGACTTCCTGCATGATCTGAAATGCCTCAGGAATGTTTGCATCGTAATCCAAGATTACTTCAACCACCGCATAAGAAAAGTCGCGTGAACGGTTGGTCACTGTCAGAATCTGCCCATTTGGCACATAATGCACATTACCGTCATCGTCGCGCATTTTAATGTAGCGCAGCGTAATGGCTTCCACCTGACCGGATTTGCCCGCTACCTCAATCACGTCATCTTTACGGATCTGGTTTTCCAGCAACAGGAAGAAACCGGTGAAATAATCCTTCACCAGGCTTTGCGCACCGAAACCAATCGCCAGTCCAACCACACCAGCTGCCGCTAATACCGGGGCAATCGAAATACCCAATTCATGCAGCACTTCAACGATAGTGATGGCAATGATGACTGTGGTGATAATGTAGCGAAGCACCATGGTCACTGTATTGATACGCTTCACTTCTTCCACATGATTCACCGCTTTATTGCTCAGGTTTTCACGCAAGGCATCTAACGCCCGTTTGCTAACGCGATTGAGGAAATAGGCAATCGCAATAATGAGTGCGATACGCAGCAGGGTTTTGGTCAGTATCAGGGCTTCTGCCGGATTAGCGATTCCAAAATATGTAAACCATTCAGTCATTGAGTTTCTTTCTGTATTAAGCAGCCAGCCAGTAAGCTGTCAGTTTAGGCAGGACAATGGCGTCATCTTCAATCTGTACGGCCTGGCCACTGCATAAATCTATCAATCTGCCTTCAGCTTTGTGCAACCCTTTTTGTTTGAACAAGTGCAACGCAGCGCGTTGGGGATGCACATCAAAATTAGCAATCACCACTACGCTAGGATTCATGCCGGTTTGTACGTAACGATGGAAGGCAAATAAATGCGGATTAATCATATCGATCAGGTCGCGGTTATTTAAATCGGCAAATGCAGAAATCTCTTTACGGATAGCGATCATCTGCTTGATCTGGCTGAACAGGCGTTGTTGCACCGTACCCGGTTCGTTCCTGAGCGCCATCATGTCCCAATCCAGTGTTGGGCGATGCACCCAGCGGTTATCATGCATTTTGGAAGAGTCTTGCAGGTAACCGTCATTGTTCAGAGTACCTACAGAGTCGCCATAATAAATCAGTGGAATACCTCCAAATGACATGATCAGGTTATGTAGCAGGACAATAGTGAGGATGGCATTATCGACTGCCGGCTGGTCCTTATTCGCCAGTGCGGTTTCAAGCCCGGCCAGGGACGCCAGAGCGCCGGAAATACGCGCATCACCGGTTTTACGGTTCACGCCAAACGCAAAGCCTCGTGCATTGGAATCAGGGTATTGCCCAGTGTAGTAATCGACCAGGAAACGACGGTGTGAAACCGGGTCAAAACCGGAAGCGATAATTGCCTGGTCGCTAAAGCCAAGACCGATATCGTCATGGCAACGTACATAATTCAACCAGGTCGCCCGGTCCAGTTTTTCCGGCAGATCTTTGACACCGTTGGTCAGTAATACCGTATTTTTGGTCGCAACTGCATCCCATAACAGGGCCATAAAGGTAGCGTTATAGGCGATTTCACATTCCTTGGCATTGACCGCATCCTCACCAAAGTATTTGATGATTTCAAGCGGAGCCACAATCGCCTCTGCAATAAAGATCACACCAGGTGCAGTGACCTGGCAACAGTCTTTGAGCAGTTGCAGGATTAAGTGCGCTTCACGTTCATTCTGGCTGGTGCTGCCTATTTTTTTCCACAGGAAAGCGACCGCATCCAGCCGCAGGATATCGACGCCTTTATTGGCCCAGAACAGGATGATGTCGACCATTTCAATCAGTACTGCCGGATTGGTGTAGTTCAGGTCCCATTGGTAATTATTGAATACCGTCATTACCCATTTGCCGGTTTCCTCGTTATAAGTAAAACTACCAGGCGCATGCTCGGGAAACACTTCCGGCATGGATGCTTCAAACATATCCGGTATCGTGCGGTCAGGATACATATAGTAATAATCCTGGTAATGCTGATCGCCACTCTTCGCTTTCAAGGCCCAGGCATGTTCATCAGAAGTATGGTTCACCACAACATCGAGGGTCAGCAAGGTATCGCATTGCTGCATGGCAGTGATTAATTGCTCCAAGTCCTCCATTGTGCCGTAGCGAGGATCTACTTTGCGGAAATCACGCACTGCATAACCACCATCATTGGCCTGTTCAGGGCAATCGCAAATCGGCAGGATATGGACCAGGTTTACACCTAACTCCTGAAAATAGGTCAGCTTGTCTTTCATATTCGCCAGGTCACCGGCAAAACCTTCGCAATACAAGGCCATACCAACCAGCTTCTGCTGCATGAACCAGTCGTGATTTTTTTCACGCTCCAGGTCTTTGGCTTTTAAATGTGGTGCACGGTTGGCATATTGCTCAGAAAGTACCGAGACCAGGTTTGCAAGCTGAGCTTTGAAATCCTCCCGCTGACCATATAAATGTTGAAATAAAGAATAGATGGCGTAAAAGTTAGCGCCCAGGCGAGTATAAAAATGTTGCCCATCGCTGGCAGCCGGTTGTTTATGTTGCGTCAGGATGTCATTCAATAAAGAATGCGAAATTTGTTCGTACATGATGAGTGCTCCCTAAGTCACTTTTTCAACGTTATCGGACGTTTTCTTGGTTGTGGGTTTCCTCTTTGTAGGGTGTTCCTCTTTGTGCTTCCCATTCGCTGGCATACCAAACTTGTAATGTTGCATGCCTTCCAGAATGCCGTGCGCATAGCTTGCCTCTGCAAAATAAATCCGGTTAACGCCCTTAAGGTGATTGAGCTCTTCACTATGATTGCCAACGACCACTGCCATGGTATCGCCCATCAACATTTCAATGTCATTGCCGGAGTCACCCGAAACCAGGAAGTTAGCCAGTGGTATGCCCCATTTATAGGATAAATAGCGGATGGCATGACCTTTTGAAGCACGCATCGGCAATAAATCCAGAAACTCACCATGCGAATAAATGACTTGCGCGTGCAAATGCTCTTTGCGTAAATGCGCATGAATTTCATCTAACGATGGCATTTTTTTGTCATCGACAATGTAAGAGATTTTGAATTCACGCTGGTTTTCAGCGGATTGCAATTTAATGCCGGGTATCTTCTTCATCGCTTCCAGTAAATAGTCGCGACGCCATAAATGACGAATATGATTTGCCCAGCCTACATCGGGGATGCTGCGTAAACCGTAATGGATTTCCGAGCCTACAGAAGTGATTAATACATCAGGAATCGGAATACGGTTTTTGCGTAGAATTTCAATGGCGCTTTCCAGAGGCCTGCCGGTCGCGATACCGAATATGTTATAGCCGGAGTTAGCCCGTAACCAGGCTACCAGCGCTTCATGCCCTTCACGGTTGCCCAATAAAGTGTTATCTATATCGGTAATAAAAGCATACTGCGCTAATGGAATTTGGGATTTGCCGTTATGGGCAGCAATCTGTTTCCTGCGCAGATTTTTGCGCTGTTTGCGTAATAGATTGCGTACTTCTTTAATATATTTATCGACATGTCCGGCCCAGGTATAGTGGCGTTTTACGTTAAGCACGCCACTTTTGGACCATTTACTCCAGCGACGCTTATCAGTCAGCGCAGAAAGTAAAGTTTCGCCTATCGTATTGCTATCGAGGGTATTTACCAGCAAACCGTGATGGCAGTTGCCTAAAATATCACGTGGACCGCCATCATCCGGTGCAATCACGGGCAGGCCACAAGCCGCTGCTTCAAGCAGCGTTAAACCAAATGGCTCGGTAAACGCCGCATTAATAAAAACGCCACGGCTTTTTGCTGCCATGCGATAGATTTCCGGGACATCTTCCTGCGCATGGTTTTTTGGAATCGCTACTTTTCCCCATAAATCATAAGTATCTATATCCAATAACAAGTCAGTCAGCACGGCCGCTTGCGATTTATCCAGATCACGAATGTTTTCCCTGCTACCTGCAATCAGCACCAGATTGGCACGCCGTTGCAACGCAGGGTTATTGCCGTAAGCTGCGATTAAACCCTTGATATTTTTGCGCACCTCTGGTCGGCAAATACATAGGATCATCGGCTTTTTAGGATTGTCCAAAAAACGGTTAATGCTTTGTTCAACATGAGGGGCAATCGGACGTCTGCCAGGCGGCAAAAATTTAGAGGTATCAGTGCCGGGCGGGATGACGCGGAAACGTTTGGGGTCGGGGCGGGTATACATGCCATATTGCAACTCTACTTCCTGCCGGGTGCTCGTCACAATCAGCGAGGCATGTTGTACCAGGGCTTCTTCCTCAGTAATACGTTTTTCAAAGTTGAATTGCTTTTCGATTTTTTCCGCTTTGCGACCACTGGAAAGCAAACGCTCCTGTTTGGGTTTGCCAAGCGAATGGCCGGTATGAATTTGCGGAATCCCCAATAACATCGAGAGCTGGCGACCCACATAGCCAGCATCGGCATAATGTGAATGAATCACATCAGGCAAGCGGCCTTGCTGACGTAAATAATGCAGGCAACGATCTACCATCTGGTCCAGATGCGGCCACAGCGCTTCTTTACGCATATACCGTTTTGGCCCGCAAGGTACACGGATAATACGTGCTTTATCGCTGATTTTCTCCTCAGGTTGCGCATAGTCGTCGCTCACGTCAGGGTCTTCAATGAGGCGAGTCAATAAATCCACCTTGCCCACTTGTGGATGTTCAGCCAACGCCTTGGCGAGGTCAAGCACATAAGTACACTGGCCACCGGTATCCGCGTCTACACCAAGCTCCAGCTCCTCGCCACGGATCAAGCCATGGACGCTGATAAGTAGTACATATAAAGGATCATTTTTTTGTTGAGGTTGTGCACGCATACATTCCTTACTGCTAACTCTATAAAACCTGGACGACAATCAGCTCGCGGAATGGCTGATTGTCTAAATGCTTATTACTGGCTAGTGGTTTGGAGGAGGGATGCAATGCCAACACATTTGCTTGTTTGAATGCAGCAGCATCCGATTTCAAAGCTATCAAGTAGAAAGCCCGTGTCACTAACCAGCAAAATTAATAGTTCATTTAAACTGACATTAGCGTACCGCAGAAGTTTAGGTTTGGTCTGTAGGAATCGTCTGAAATTAAAAAGCCCCGCGAGTGATTCGCAGGGCTTCGGTTAAGGCATTGAAGGAAATTAGTTTGTAAGCATAGTTGATTAATATTCGTGTCCGGTGGAAAAAAATACACCGCCCGCAACATGATGGATAGTACGCAAGTTATCATGCCCATTAAAATGCCAGTGACCATCGCTAAACACGCGTTCATCCGCATGCGCAGCAATCACTTCAGCAATAAATAAATCGTAAGTGTTCTGGTTATGCTGCTCAGAGATGATTTTGCACTCCAGCCAGGCCACACAATCTTTCACCAAAGGTGCAGTGATTCCCTGTGCGGCAAATGTCTGGATGTTGTATTCCTTGAATTTGTCGGAGTCCGGAAAGTCGCGTCCGCTGATACTACCTACTTTTTTTACCATCTCGATTTGTGTTACGCAAGGGAGGTTAATCGCGAATGTGCCTTCCGCTTCTATTAAGTTGCGGGTGTAGGTTTTGCTATCAATCACCACAGTGACTTTGGGCGGGTTAAAGTCCAAAGCGCATACCCATGCGGCCGCCATGATATTTTGTTTTCCCGCATGGGCCGAAGTAATCAGGGTTGTTGGGCCATGATTTAGTAACCTGAACGCTTTAGTAAGCTCGACTGGATGCATGATCGCTATTGGCTTATTTCTGCCAAGTGTCCTTCAAAGTCACCGTTCTATTAAACACAGGTTTGCCTGGCACGCTGTCTTTGCGGTCAGCCACAAAATAGCCATGGCGTTCAAACTGGTAAATATCACCTGCATTGGCTTCTTGAGCGCTTTGCTCTAATTGAGCGGTGATTGATCTGACTGAGTCCGGATTAATGTCATCCAGAAAGTCTTTGTCGCCGCTACCTGGATGCGCGTCTTTGAACAGACGGTCGTAAAGACGAATTTCAGCCTCATAAGCATGTGCTGCGCTGACCCAGTGAATATTGCCTTTAACTTTGACGCTGTCTGAACCTGGTGTGCCCGATTTGGTATCTGGCAGGTATTCGCAATGGACAACGGTGACATTGCCAGCGGCGTCTTTCTCACATCCTATGCATTTCACTACGTAGCCGTAACGCAAGCGCACCATGTTACCGGGGAACAGGCGGAAGTAGCCTTTGGCAGGTTCTTCCATAAAGTCTTCACGTTCGATCCAGAGTTCTTTAGATAGTTTGACTACGCGTTTGCCCAGGTCCGGTTTTTGCGGATGGTTGGGTGCGTAACAGTCTTCCTCTTGACCTTCTGGGTAGTTATCGATGATCAGTTTAATCGGGTCAAGCACACCGATTTTGCGCGGAGCTGACTCATTAAGCACTTCCCGCATACAGTCTTCAAGAATGCTGTAATCAATCCACGAATCTGCTTTGGAAACACCGATACGGTCAGTAAACAGTTTAAAACCTTCTGGCGTGTAACCACGGCGGCGCGCACCGGCCAGGGTTGGCAGGCGCGGGTCATCCCAGCCGCTGACGTGTTTTTCTTCTACCAGTTGTATCAGTTTGCGCTTGGAAAGCACGACGTAAGTCAGGTTGAGTCGTGCAAACTCATATTGGTAAGGCACCGGGTTTGCCAGCAATCCAGCTTCCACCAGGCGTGCCATCAGCCAGTCGTAGAACGGGCGTTGGTCCTCAAATTCCAGCGTACAGATGGAATGGGTGATTTGCTCCAGCGCATCCTCAATCGGGTGGGCAAAGGTATACATCGGGTAGATGCACCATTGGTCACCGGTATTGTGATGATGTGCGCGGCGAATACGGTAAATGGCCGGGTCGCGCATATTGATGTTAGGCGACGCCATGTCAATTTTGGCGCGTAACAACATGCTGCCATCGGCGTGTTTGCCATCACGCATTTCGCGGAAAATACGCAGGTTGTCTTCGACACTGCGATTGCGGAAAGGTGAGTCTTTACCCGGGTCAGTCAATGTGCCGCGGTTAATACGCACTTCTTCAGCAGTTTGTTCATCTACATAAGCGTGACCATGTGTGATCAGCGCTTCAGCGGCCTGGTACATGACATCAAAATAATCTGAAGCAAAATATAGATTGGTTTCGGGACCATTTGGGGTGCTATTGTTCCAGCCAAAACCGAGCCATTGCACCATGTCTGAAATGCTGTCTACGTACTCCTGGCTTTCTTTTTCCGGGTTGGTGTCGTCAAAACGCAAATGGCAGACGCCGTTGTAATCACGTGCCAGGCCAAAATTGAGGAAAATGGATTTGGCGTGACCGATATGCAAGTAGCCATTCGGCTCGGGCGGAAAGCGGGTACGGATCTTGGCGAAGTCTACCTGGCCGGTGGACTGGTGTGCAGCGTCACCTGGCGAGCCAGCCCAATGTTTATTGGCATATTTCTCTTCAGCCAGGTCTTTTTCAATAATGGCGCGAATAAAGTTGGAGGCGGCTGGGGTGGGTTCTTTTTCTGTAGACATGGCAAATCTTGAGGTTTCTAAAGTGTAGTTATTTTACACGGTTCGTCGTGCGACCCAAAACGGTTAATACATATGGCCGCGGCCTTCAAGCTACGGGCTTGGCGGGGCGATTATGCTAAACTGCGGGCTAATATAAACGCACCTGAAGATTCGCTAAACAATCATTCCATGAACAAACTGGCATTTCCGATCTTAGCGGTGTTGGCCGACGGCAAGTTTCACTCCGGTGAGGCCCTGGCACGGCAGTTTGGGGTCACGCGTGCCACGGTTTATAACGCCATCCAGGCTGCACAGACCCTGGGAATTACCGTATTTTCAGTGCGTGGCCGCGGCTATCGTTTGCCTAAGCCGGTCACGGTACTGGATGCGGATGCTATTCTGCAAGCCTGTGGCGAGTATGCACCCTGGTTCCACTTGCAGGTGCTGGCGCAGGTTGATTCGACCAATCGTTATCTGATGCAAGAGAGTGCGCGTGGCGTTGCCCATGGCACTTGCGCGGTGGCGCAAATTCAAACAGCCGGTCGCGGCCGTCGCGGTCGTACATGGTTATCCCAGTTAGGCGGTAGCCTGACCTTTTCATTGTTGTGGCGTTTTCAATGTGGCGCGGCCGGGCTTTCTGGCTTAAGCCTGGTTATTGGCTTGGCACTCTTGCGAGCCTTGCATGAAATCGGCTTGACCGAGGTGCAACTGAAATGGCCCAATGATCTGGTGGTGATGGATCAGGGGCAATGGCATAAGTTAGGTGGCATCCTGATTGAGCTGCAAGGCGATATGGAAGGCCCGAGCGCGGCGGTGATTGGCATAGGACTTAATCTGGAAATTGAGCAGGCCATGCGCCAGCAGATTGAGCAGCCGGTGCTGGGCCTGAATCAATTATCCGGACAATCCTTAAATGCGAATGAATTGCTAGGCCGTTGTCTCGCAGCACTGGCGTTACATTTGAACCAGTTTGCCGAGCATGGTTTTATCTATTTCCAGGAATCGTGGATGGCGCATCACGCTTTCCATCAGCAGGCGGTCAATCTATTAATGGCGAATGGTCAAGTGGTGGCGGGACAAGTGATCGGTGTGGCGGAAGAGGGTAGTCTGCTGGTGGAAACTGCGCATGGGCGCCAACGTTTCAATGCTGGCGAGATTAGTTTAAGGAGTGCCGCATGAAACTATTGATTGATGCGGGTAACACGCGTACCAAATGGGCATGGTTTCCCGACAGGCCATGGGCGCTGGATATGCACTTGCAGATGTTCGCGCTTGAAAATCAGCAATGGCTGAATGACAGCAGATGTGCGGATAGCCAGGCGTTGCATGCGGCCATTGTGCAAGCGGATGAGGTTTGGGTAAGCAATGTGGCTGGTGCTGAATGGCAGCAGTCACTGGATGCGGTGAAAGAGAAAGTCACGCTGATCAAAGCGTCACCGGGCGTATTGGGTTTAAATAACAGTTACGGTATGCCGGCGCAATTAGGCAGCGACCGCTGGTGCAGTTTGCTGGCTGTTTGGCGATTGCATAAACAGGATGCACTGGTGGTCACTGCAGGCACGGCGATGACGATGGATGCCCTGGTTATCCAACCTGATGCTGAAGAACGCACCGCCACTTTTGCAGGTGGTAGCATACAGCCGGGATTAAATCTGATGTGGCAAAGTTTACAGCAAGGCACTGCGCAGCTGGATTATGAATATCCGCACAATACCGCGCTAGCGAATGGCTTCGCCCGCAATAGTCAGCAGGCAATGTGGGCCGGTTGCGTGCAGGCATTGATTGCGCCGATGACCAGCCAGTTTATAGAGTTGCAATCCATGACCGACGGGCGTCAGCCCGCATTGGTATTAAGTGGTGGCGATGCGGTCATCTTGCAGAGATATTTACCAGATGCATTGTCATTGAATGCCATTATTGTGGATAATCTCGTATTAAAGGGGCTGGCCTGTTTGGCTGAAAGTACATAACAATGAAAAGACTATTCTGGATACTGCTGGTGCTAAATCTGGTCGTGTTTGCCTATTTCAAGCGCGATGCCTTGTCACCTGCAGTGAGTAGCCTAAAGCCTGAGGTTCATCCCGAACAAATCAAGCTGCTAAGCGCCAGTGCGTTGGAATCTTACCCCAAGCGCACGGTTGCGCCAGCGCAAGACACTTCATTGGTTGCCAGCCCGCCACCTGCTGAAGCCGGCACTCCCGCTGCATCTGCAACTGAATCCAAAGTTGCTGATAAAAAAGATCCGGTCAAAACAGCCGAAACACGCCCCGCAGCTCCAGGCGTCTGTTATGAATGGAGCAGCTTTAATACGGCGAGAGTCAACGAAGCCGTTAATCTGGCGCAACAATTAAATATCAAAACCCAGGTGGGCCAGACGGTATACGGTCCTGAAAATATTCGCTACTGGATTTATAAGCCACCAATGGCTACCGCCGAAGCGGCGCAAACTAAAGCGGATGAGCTACGTAAACTGGGCGTGGAAGACTTCTTTATCGTTCAGGATGACCCGAAATGGCGTAACGCCATTTCTTTCGGCGTGTTCCGCGATGAGAAACTGGCTGACAAATTGATGGAAGACCTGAAAGCCAAAGGTGTGAGGTTGCTGATCAAATCTACTCGCAATGGCGGGCAAGGACAGGCCGCTATTAAACTGCAACATGTGAATGCCCAGCAATTTTCCAGTTTGCAGAAATCACAATCGCAGTTCCCGGATGCCGTATTGAAGGAAATACCTTGTCAGTAATTCTTTAACGGATTCAACAAAAAGCCCGCATTCGCGGGCTTTCATTTTTAAAACAATTAATTAGCTTCTGTTGGTGCAGCTGCTTGTTGAGGTTGAGGAGCAAGCGGTTGTTCAGCAGCTAGTTTTTTTGCTTCGTCTGCTTCTTTTTGCTTGTCTGCTTCAATTCTTTTAAGCAATTCACCACTGGCGGCCTGGCCGGTCATGATCTGATTTTCGACATTATTTTTGCGGTCGAACACCAGGTTATCACCTAATATCACTTTCACCCAATCAGGGTAGCTATATGCAGTGCCTTTGTTATGGTCAATAATCGCACCAATACCACCGCCAAACAGGATGTTGCCCCACATGCCGCCGTTGGCTCTTGATACCAGGGTTGCAAAACCGGTCGCGGAATTTTCTTTATTACATCTGACTTGCAGGTTTTCACCCGAACGGTGTACGACTAAACTGCCAGGCGTTTTGGTAGACCATTCGCCACGCTCATTTTTCGCTGAGCAGGTAACCCCTTCTACCATAGTGTTTTGTTGATTGTAAGTTTCAACGCGAATCGGTTGATTTGAATCTTTGGTTATAGATGCGCAGCTGGATAATGCAATGCTGGATGCCATCACAAAAAAAGCGTGATGTATTTTCATTATGTCTCCCTTTTATTGTTTTTTAGTTAATCCTTGTAATCAAGGATTAACTAAATTATAGGGGAGTTGCCTGAATTGTGGTGAATAGGGGAATTAAATAGTTAACGTTTTTTAGGCGGTAACATATCCGTAATTGTGCCTTCTTTAAGCTCAGCAGCAAAACATACGGTTTCAGACAAGGTAGGGTGTGCGTGAATGGTTAAACCCAAATCATGCGCATCAGCTCCCATCTCAATCGCCAGCACTGCTTCAGCCAATAATTCCCCCGCATTGATACCGACAATGCCGGCGCCAATCACACGATGTGTGTCTTTATCAAAGATCAGCTTGGTTGCGCCTTCGGTACGTGCAATGGATAAAGCACGACCACTGGCTGCCCAGGGGAAACTGGCTTTTTCGTATTCTATGCCTTTGGCTTTGGCGTCGGTCTCGGTCAATCCGACCCAGGCGATTTCCGGGTCGGTGTAAGCGACGGATGGAATCACGCTGGCAACAAATTCAACTTTGTGGCCGGCAATGACTTCGGCCGCCACTTTCGCTTCATGCGTTGCCTTGTGGGCGAGCATAGGTTGACCAACGATATCGCCAATGGCAAAAATATGGGGTACATTGGTACGCATTTGTTTGTCCACAGCGATAAAGCCACGCTCATCGACTGCAACGCCTGCATGTTCAGCGCCTATATTTTTACCATTGGGACGGCGGCCGATAGATACCAGCACGCGGTCATATTTCTGGGTTTCTTTAGGGGCATTGGCGCCTTCGAAGTCTACATAAATGCCATCGGCTTTGGCCTCAAGTTTTGAGACCTTGGTCGATACCATAATACTTTCAAAGCGTTTTTCCATACGCTTCTGCAATGGACGGATCAAGTCTCGATCAGCGCCAGGAATCAGGCCATCCATAAATTCAACGACGCTGACTTTGGTGCCGAGCGCGTCATAAACAGTGCCCATTTCGAGGCCGATAATGCCACCGCCAACTACCAGCATCCGGCCTGGAATATCTGCCAGTGCCAATGCGCCAGTGGAATCCATAATACGTTTGTCATCCGGCGCGCCAGGGAATTTAGTTGCTTGTGAGCCTGCGGCGATAATGGCGTTTTCAAAACCGACCAGTGTCACTTTGCCATCTTCCGCAGTCACTGCAATCTGGTTAGGGCTGGTAAATTTACCCAGGCCGGTGATGACAGTCACGCCGCGCGCTTTTGCCATTTGTGCCAGGCCGCCGGTCAGTTTGTTAACCACGTCATTGGATTTCCAGTCACGCAGCTTGTCCAGGTCAATATTGGGTTTGCCGAAGCTCAGACCGTGGTGTTCGGTTTCTTCCGCTTCGGTGATGACTTTAGCGGTGTGAAGCAATGCTTTGGAAGGGATACATCCTACATTGAGACATACGCCGCCCAAGGTCGGATAGCGCTCAACCAGCACCACCTTTAATCCAAGGTCGGCCGCGCGGAAAGCGGCTGTATAGCCGCCAGGGCCTGAGCCAAGTACCATCACCTGGCAGGTAACATCATGATTGCCAGTGGCAACGGCAGGTTGTGGAGCAGGCGTCTTGTTTTCAGTTGCCGCTGGAGCAGTTGCAGGAGCTGATGCCGGTGCAGGGGCTGCCGGTTTTGTTTCTGCTGCAGCCTCAGCGGCAGTTTCTACTAACAAAATCAGGCTGCCTTTGGCGACTTTATCGCCAACCGCAATTTTCAGTTCCTTGACAACACCCGCGTGGGATGAGGGAATATCCATGGAAGCTTTGTCAGACTCAACTGTGACCAGTGAATCTTCTTTAGCGATGGTGTCGCCGACCGCAACTAACACTTCGATGACATCGACGCTGTCAAAATTGCCGATATCCGGCACCACTACTTCAACCATTTGACTCATGAAAACCTTACGTTCAAAAGAATTCTGCTATTTTAACACCAAAAAAACGATATCAGTTTTAGCGTGCTCTGCTGGCTTAACGGTTAGTCACCGGAATTTTTCCATTTGCAGGTGCTGAAAGCAGGAGTGGTTTTTGCGTGCAGATTTCGTGACCGTAATTACCGCCGGTATCATCAGGCTCATAATAGTCATTCTTGAATGACCAGAGCTTGCCTGCTTTGGTGAATTGGCCAAGGCCGGTAGAGAATTCTGCAAACTTAGCATCAGACAGTTTAAATGTCATGGCAAGTTGTTTATTGCGCGTAATCGCTTGCCCGGTGTAGCTTTGTTTGTTTTCGGTATGAGTGGCCAGATCATAGACTGCGATTTGTGAAGTGCTGTTGCGCCGGTTCTTTTTCAGGTAGATGGTGACTTCATAATCGCCGACAGTGATGTTGTTACCTTTGCATAGGTATTCACCACTGTAATCGATTGTCGGGGCAGGGGCCGCCGAAGCAGGCATTGAAAAAGCGGATAGCAAACAAAGTGCTGTCAAACAGGATTTAACGTTCATATGACTTCTGAGATAATTATTTGGCGAGAAAGTGTTTAAAAGTATGCAGTTTAAACCATACTTTTTGAATATCGTTTCATCATAATTCCAATTGCCCAAATTACCAAGTCTCTTTTGCCAATCCCGGGTGATCGCTTAATCGCGTGTAAGGCGCATGCTCGGGATATTTGTGAGAGAATACAGGCTCTTTCTCAAGAATTAATTGTCAGAATCCACTATGGTGCAACGTTCGTTTTTCCGTATTCCAGCGTTATTTTGGGCAAGCCTGTTTCTGATAGGAACACTTATCTATATATGGCGCCTGCAACAACCACAACCATTGATCGAAGTGCCTTCAGACGTTCTGCCGTTGCAATGTGTTTCGTATGCACCTTATTACAAGCCTGGCATGAACCCAACGCTCAAAGGTACCTTTGTCGATCCGGTGCAGATTGAACAAGATCTGCAAGCGTTGTCCAAAGTCACCAAATGTGTGCGTACTTATTCCGTTTCCCAAGGGCTGGATTATGTGCCCAAGGCCGCGCAGAAGTTTGGGATGCAGGTGATTCTTGGCGCCTGGGTGGGCTGGGTCGATGCCGACAATATGAAAGAACTTGAGCTGGCAGTGCAACAGGCAAATCAATACCCTGACACGGTGCGTGGTCTGGTGGTCGGTAACGAGGTGTTATTGCGTGGTGAGCAGACTGAAGCCAAGATGCATGAATACCTGCAATGGGCCAAAGAGCGTACCAAAGTGCCTTTAACCTATGCGGATGTATGGGAGTTCTGGTTGAAGTATCCGACACTAGAACAAGAAGTCGATTTTGTGACAGTACATATCCTGCCTTACTGGGAAGATAAACCAGTGGCGATTGACCAGGCGGTTGCGCATACGGCATCGGTGATGGGTCATTTAGGCACTGTGTTCAAAAAACCGTTATTGATCGGCGAAACTGGCTGGCCTTCACAAGGGCGTCAACGTTTCCGTGCCAAACCGAGTGTGGTAAACCAGGTGCTGTACGTACGCGGATTTTTGCAGGCCGCCAAGCAAACCGGCTGGCAATACAATATTATTGAAGCCATGGACCAACCCTGGAAGCGCGAACTGGAAGGTACGGTAGGTGGTTTCTGGGGTATTTTTAATGACCAGTTGCAACCAAAATTCAATTTGCAAGGTCCAGTATCAGAACGCTCTGATGGCTGGGTGCCTTATATCATCGCCCTGGTTCTAGCGGCCGGTGCTGTTGGTTGGGGATTTCACAAACAATTGCCGAATAGCCAGAAAGCCTTATTAGGCGTGGTGGCTGCCGGTTTAGGCCTGCACGGTTTTTTACAAGTCGATTATGTGCAACTGGCCGCACGCAATACATTAGAGTTTGCTGCTTTGGGCGGGTTTATACTGCTGGGCTGGGCGTTAGTGTTACTGCAACTGCGTCATTGGTTAGGCTTAACCCCAAAATCATGTATTGAGCAATGCCTGTTACGGCTATTTGCGATAGGCTTGTTTGTGACCAGTGCCGGATTGGCTTTTAATGGACGCTATCTTGATTTTCCGTTAATTCTGTCATGGTTACCTTTGATAGCCTTGCTGATCTCGCTACTCACTGATGAAGAATCTGATGCGACTTTTGCACCGGGCCGACAGACAGGTATCTGGTTCACCGTGGTGATGGTACTGCTCGCAGCAAATCTGTCTGTGGCTGTGGCGATGATGGAGCCTGGTAACCTCACCGCCTGGTGGTGGAGTGCCGTGTGCGGTCTGGCCTTGTTTGTATTACCGGCCAAAAGCATGCAGCTGGGCCACAAAGCCGACTGCGCTAGATCCGTTTAAAGAACAAATTGTTTAAGAAGGTGTAATAAGTGATGGTGTCTTGGTTTAAAAAACTGGTTCCTGGCCTGGTATTTGCCATTCTGTTTTCTGCATTACACTTTGGGCTTTGGGCGCTGACTAACCGCGCGTTACCACTGATCAATGTCAAGCCCGCTGTCAATGGCTTCGCCTACAGTGGCTACCGAGGCAATCAGAGTCCACTGGATGGGCAACATCCGAACACTGCCGAACTGGCAGAAGATCTGGACCTGATGTCAAAACATACGAAACATATTCGTATGTACTCTTCGCTCGATTTGAATGAGACGATTCCACTCGCTTCCAGACGGAATATGAAGGTCATTGCCGGGGCCTGGATTGATACCGATGGTGCCAAAAACACGCGTGAAGTGTCAGCGTTACTGGAGAAGATCGAAAACTACAGCAACATTGATCGTGTGATCGTCGGTAACGAATCTTTACTGCGTAATGATTTACCTACCGAAGCATTAATCAAATACCTGGATTTTGTCAGGGAACACAGTACGGTCCCTGTCTCAACCGCTGAGCCTTGGCACGTATGGCTCAAACACCCTGAACTGGTTAAACACGTGGATTACATCGCAGTGCATTTGCTGCCCTACCACGAAGGCGTCCCCGTTGAAGGTGCTGTGCAATACACCATCGAGCGTTATAACCAGTTGATGGCGGCTTTCCCACGTAAGAAAATCGTGATCACCGAGGTGGGCTGGCCTAGCCGTGGGCCTTCTATCGGTGCTTCTGTTGCCAGCGAGGTGAATCAGGCGCGCTTTATCCGTGAATTCCTGGCACGTAATTCGATTGAAGACCTCGATTTTTATCTAATGGAAGCTTTCGACCAGCCATGGAAAGTGGCGCTGGAAGGGTGGGCGGGTGCCTATTGGGGCATGTATAACGCTGACCGCCATCAAAAATATTCCTTACAAGGCGCAGTCCCGCCAAACACGCGCTGGATTGCCAAGGCAACCTGGTCAACCGTGCTGGCATTTATTCCAATGATGTTTATCGCCTGGCGCTTCAAGCACTGGGGCATTGGTGGTGTATTGTCGATGGCGATATTGTTCCAGGCGTGTATCACCACGCTGACCATCGCCTGGAACCTGCCGGGAGATTATTACTACACGCTGCGTGATTTTGTCGTGCTGATAGGCTTGATTCTTGCCATTGCGCTGACTTCGATGGTGCTGATGATTTATGCCGCAGAGTTCAGTGAAGTGATGTTCAAACCGCAATGGCGGCGCCTGTTCAAACGCGCCACGCCTTTGCCAGCGGATGAAGAGCTGTTCGTTTCTATCCATTTGGCCTGCTATAACGAACCGCCGGATATGGTGATTGCCACCATCGAAAGTCTGCGCAACTTGCATTACACACAATACGAAGTGATTGTGGTTGATAACAATACCAAAGACGAAGCCAAGTGGAAGCCAATTGAAGAGTATATGGCAAACCTGCCGGACAACTTCCATTTTTACCACTTACCCTCGTGGCCAGGCTTTAAAGCTGGGGCATTGAATTTCGCATTGGATAAAACACATGCGGATGCCCAGGTTGTCGGCGTAGTCGATGCAGATTATGTGGTGACCACTGACTGGTTGTCTGACCTGGTACCGCATTTCCGCGAGACACAAGTTGCTGTAGTACAGGCACCCCAGGCGCACCGTGAATGGGAAAACCAGTTCTTCCACCGCATGTGTAACTGGGAGTTCGAAGGCTTTTTCCGTATCGGCATGCATCACCGCCATGAGCGTAATGCGCTGATCCAGCACGGTACGATGACGCTGATCCGCCGTGAATCATTGCAAACGCTTGGAGGCTGGTCTGAATGGTGTATTTGTGAAGATACCGAACTCGGTTTGCGTTTGCTCGAAAACAAAATGGAGTTGCGCTATATCGATGAAACGTTTGGCCGTGGCCTGACGCCGGCTAACTTCAAGGCACTCAAGTCACAGCGCAATCGCTGGGCTTTCGGCGCCATGCAGATCCTCAAGCACCATATGCCGAAGTTGCTGGGTAAATCGACCCTGGATTTCAGCCAGCGCTATCACTTCCTCACCGGCTGGTTTGGCTGGTTTGGTGAAGCGTTGCAACTGATATTTACCCTTGGCTCCGTGTTATGGACGGTTGCCATGCTGGTATTCCCGAAACACTTCAGTCTGCCGGTAGTCGTCATGATTGTGCCTATCCTGTGTTTCCTGGCCATCAAGGCAATTCTGGGGCCGGTGCTTTACCGTAAAACCATGCATTGCAGCTGGACCGATATTTTTGGTGCTTCGCTGGCCAGCCTCGGTTTATCTCATGCCATTGCCAGGGGGATTATCGGTGGCCTCACTCACAAAGCAGGCGTGTTCGTGGTTACCAACAAAACCAAGGGTAAACTCAGCAACTGGCAATTGATTGATCCAATTAAAGAAGAATTACTGATCCTTATCCTGCTGGTTTTAAGCGGTTCAGCCATGTTGTACGCGCGTGGGTTCAGTAATCTGGATGCGCAATTATGGGTTTCCATGCTGGCATTGCAATCGTTACCTTACTGGAGTGCGGTCGCTTGCCAGTGGATTTCAGAAAAGCGTTAGGAATACCGAAACACGCTAGCAGTTGCAGTCAAACGCTCATCACTTCAGAGATACGCGTGATTTCAGAATAACGTTAATCGATTCCAACAATCGATTAACGTTCTATTTAACTTAAGGTTTTGGCAGGTTAAAAACAACAACGAATAGCATTTTGTCAGAGGCCTTTTTTCAGGATGATGTTTGATGAATGAAAAACCGCTTATCTACAAAGGCCGCGCGGCGAGCAGTAACCATGTTAGCCGCTTTGACCCGCACACCCGCGAGTCGCTCGATGATGGTTGGGGCAGCCTGGATGAAGAGCCGCCACTGTTACGCACTGAAGTGATGCTGGACGCAGCCAAGTCAGTCATTAACTACATTCAATCGCCAGACTTACCTTTTGATCGCACCCTGAATCCTTACCGTGGTTGTGAGCATGGCTGCATTTATTGTTACGCCCGTCCTACCCATGCTTTTTTAGGTATGTCACCAGGGCTCGATTTCGAATCAAAATTACTGATGAAACCGGATGTGGTGGATCTGCTTAAAAAGGAATTGGCCCATCCGAAATACAAATGTGCACCGATTGCTCTGGCGATGAATACCGATGGCTACAAGCCGATTGAACGGGAATATCAGCTTACGCGCCAGGTGATAAAAGTGCTTAGTGAAGCGAATCATCCTTTCAGCATGGTCACTAAATCGTCATTAGTCGAACGCGATATTGATTTGATAGCGCCTATGGCTGCCAAAGGTCTGGCCACTATTTACCTCAGCATTACGACTTTAGACAGGCAGATTGCGCGCCGTCTGGAACCACGTGCTGCTGCGCCTGAACGACGCTTTGAAACCTTGCGCAAATTAAGCGAGGCGGGAATACCTACAGGTGTCATGGTCGCACCGGTGATTCCGGCATTGACTGATAGTCACATGGAGCAGATCCTCGAAAAAGCGTATCAGGCTGGCGCAAGAAAAGCAGGTTATGTTTTCCTGCGTTTGCCGCACGAACTGACTAATTTGTTTGAAGAATGGTTACAACAGTACTTTCCGTTAAAAGCACAGCATGTCATGAGCCTGGTTAAGCAAAGCCGTGGTGGTAAGAGTTATCAAAGTGATTTTGGCAAGCGTATGCGTGGCGAAGGGATTTTTGCGGATTTGCTGGCGAACAGATTCAAGCTAAGTTGCCAGAAACTTGGCATGTCCGGCGAGCGGACCGGTTTTCGTACAGATCTGTTTAAAGTGCCAGAATCCTGGCGTCATAAACCCACTAGCGCACAGTTGGTGCTGTTTTAGAGTTTTATATGTCTGACTTGCTATTTGTTTACGGAACGCTGCGTAAAGGTCATTCGAATAAGATGGCAGAATATCTTTCCGTGCACGCTGAATTTTTAACGGAAGGCTGGTTTCAGGGGCATATGTACCAGATCAGTTATTATCCCGGAGTGATTGCCTCTGATGTTATCAATGACCGTGCATATGGTGAGCTTTACAGGTTAAATGATCCGGAAACCGCGTTGGCGATATTAGATGATTATGAAGAGTGCAGTGCGCAGCATGCGCAACCTGCTGAATACAAGCGTATCACCACACCTATTAGTACCATGGATGGGAACATATTCGAACAGGTCTGGATTTATCTTTATCAATGGCCAATCACTGACAAGCTACTTATCAAAGAAGGTGATTTTATGAAACTGCTTGTAGAATCTTAAAAAAATAAAGGGCGCTGAATGCGCCCTTTATTTTTGTAATGTCAAAGAATTACAGCAACAAACGTCTTACATCACTTAGCATCACACGCAGGTGGCTGGTGAATCTTGCGCCATCAGCCCCATCAATCACACGGTGATCGTATGACAGTGACAATGGCATGATCAGGCGTGGGTCAAACCCGCCTGAATCTTTGTTATAGACTGGTTGCATCGCAGCACGTGAAACCCCCAAGATCGCCACTTCAGGGCAGTTGATGATAGGGGTGAACATGGTACCGCCGATACCGCCCAGGCTGGAAATGGTAAAGCAACCGCCTTGCATTTCTTCAACCTTCAACTTGCGCTCACGGGCTTTGGCAGACAGGTCAGCCAGGTCGCGTGCAATATCCATCACATCTTTCTGGTTCACGTCACGTACCACTGGCACGACCAAACCATCCGGCGTGTCGCAGGCAAAGCCAATGTTGTAATATTGCTTGAGGATCAGGCTATCACCTTCAGGTGACAGGGAAGCATTGAAGTTAGGGTATGTGCGCAATGCATTAACCACTGCCTTCATCAGGAAAGCCAGCAATGTCAGCTTCACGCCGCGCTTTTCAGCTTCGACCAGCATAGATTTGCGGAAATCTTCCAGATCTGTGATGTCAGCTTCGTCAAATTGGGTGACGTGCGGAGCGGTGACCCAGTTACGGTGCAAGTTGGCACCAGACAGTTTTTTGATACGTGACAAAGGTTTGTTTTCGATTGCGCCAAACTGGCTGAAATCTATTACCGGCATAGGCAATGTGCTTAAGCCTGTACCAATACCCATATTTTCACTACGCGGCTTGGATAGCTCGCCTTTGACATAGGCTTGCACGTCACTTTGCACAATACGGTTCTTGGGGCCAGTTGCCTTAACCAATGACAGGTTGACACCCAGTTCACGCGCAAATTTGCGTACGGAAGGGCTGGCATGTGCCAGCTTGCCTGTTGCACCTACGCTGGATTCAGCAACAGGATTTGGTGTGGATTGCGGTTGCACGACCTGCGGCGCTTCAGCGATAGGGCGGCTAGGCTCTGGAATCGCGACTGTTTTTTCATCTACCTTAACCGTGGCCACTACAGGCGTAGCGGTTGGTTGTGGTGCTGGTTTCTCAGCCGGAGCCGCTTCGCCAGCGGTATCCAAGGTAATGATCAACGCGCCTTGCTTGGTTTTATCGCCCACATTAATGTGGATTTCTTTAACGACACCAGCAAGAGATGAGGGGATATCCATCGAGGCTTTGTCAGATTCTACGGTAATCAGAGAGTCTTCTTTTGCCACCGTGTCACCCACGCTGACCAGGACTTCAATGACGTCTACACTGTCAAAGTTGCCAATATCTGGCACGAGAACTTCTTTTAAGCTCATGTGTTAAACCTTTAATAAAAACGCGGTACTGCAACTAAGCAGCACCGATAATGGCAAATTAAATCGTTGTCGGGTTAGCGCGGCTGATATCAATATTGTATTTCTTGATCGCCTCAGTGGCTTTTGCCGCTGGCAATTTGCCGTCGTCAGCCAGGGCTTTCAACGCGGCCAATACGACGTAGTATCGGTCAACTTCAAAGAAACTGCGCAAAGCTTCACGGGAGTCAGAACGACCGTAACCATCTGTACCCAGTGTTACAAAACGGTTGCTGACATAGTTGCGGATCTGGTCGGCAAATGAGCGCATGTAGTCGGTTGATGCGATCACCGGTCCTTCTGCATTAGCCAGTGACTGTGCCACGTAGCTTAGTTTTGGCTTGGCTTCAGGATTCAGCAGGTTTTGACGCTCGGCATCAATACCGTCTCTACGCAATTCAGTGAAGCTGGTTACGCTCCAGATATCGGCAGACACGCCCCAGTCTTTTTCCAGTAATTCGGCCGCAGCAATCACTTCACGCAGGATCACGCCGGAACCCATCAGTTGTACTTTTGGGCCTTTGGCTTTGGATTTACTGAAGCTGTACATGCCTTTCAGGATGCCTTCGGCACTGCCTTCCGGCATCGCTGGATGGCTGTAGTTCTCGTTCATCAGGGTGATGTAGTAATACACATCTTCCTGGTTTTGCACCATGCGACGCATGCCTTCCTGGATGATCACGGCCAGTTCGTAAGCAAAGGTCGGGTCATAGCTGATGCAGTTCGGGATCGTCGCTGACATCAGGTGACTATGGCCATCTTCATGCTGCAAGCCTTCGCCGTTCAATGTGGTACGACCTGCGGTTGCACCTAGCAGGAAGCCACGTGCACGGCTGTCGCCAGCGGCCCAGGCAAAGTCGCCAATACGCTGGAAACCGAACATGGAGTAGTAAATGTAGAACGGGATCATCTGGGTGCCGGTGACGCTGTAAGACGTCGCAGCTGCCAGCCAGCTGGCGAATGAACCAGCCTCGTTAATGCCTTCTTCCAGGATCTGTCCGCTTTGTGATTCCTTGTAGAACATCACCTGGTCAGAATCCTGTGGTTCATATAACTGGCCGACAGAAGAGTAAATACCCAGCTGGCGGAACATGCCTTCCATACCAAAGGTACGGGCTTCATCCGGCACAATAGGCACTACATATTTGCCAACCTGCTTGTCTCTCACCAAAGTGGACAGGATACGCACAAACGCCATGGTGGTAGAAATTTCACGCTCACCGGTAGCGCCTAGCATATTTTCAAAGGCAGATAGCTCAGGTACGGTCAGTTCGTTACCTTTACGGCGACGGGCCGGTACAAAGCCACCCAATGCCGCGCGACGTTCCATCATGTACTTGATTTCCGGGCTATCTTCGCCTGGATGGTAGTAAGACAAGCTTTCTACCTGTTCATCAGTCAATGCCAGGTCAAAGCGGTCACGGAAAGCTTTCAGTGAAGAAATGTCCATGCTTTTTTGCTGGTGAGTAGTGTTCTGGCCTTCACCGGCGTCGCCCATGCCATAACCCTTCACGGTTTTCGCCAGGATGACGGTTGGTTGACCTTTGTGGTTTACCGCTGCGTGATAGGCAGAATAGACTTTATGCGGATCATGACCGCCACGGTTCAGGCGCCAGATATCTGCATCAGACATCGCAGCCACCATTTCGCGCAGCTCAGGGTACTTGCCAAAGAAGTGTTCACGCGTATACGCGCCACCTTTTTGCTTGAAGTTCTGGTATTCGCCATCCACGCATTCTTCCATGCGTTTGCGCAGAAGACCATCTTTGTCCATGGCCAGCAATGGATCCCAGTAAGAACCCCAGATGACTTTGATCGCATTCCAGCCCGCACCACGGAAGTTGGATTCCAATTCCTGGATAATCTTGCCGTTACCACGTACCGGGCCATCCAGGCGTTGCAGGTTACAGTTAATGACGAAAATCAGGTTATCCAGGCCTTCACGCGCGGCCAGTGAAATCGCGCCTTGTGATTCCGGCTCATCCATCTCGCCATCGCCGCAGAATACCCATACTTTACGGTCAGCCGTATCGGCAATGCCGCGGTTATGCAGGTACTTGAGGAAGCGTGCCTGGTAAATACCAGCCAATGGGCCTAGCCCCATAGACACCGTTGGGAACTGCCAGAAATCAGGCATCAACCATGGGTGTGGATAGCTGGAAAGACCATTGCCACCGGTTTCCTGGCGGAAATTATCCATTTGCTCTGCTGTAATGCGTCCTTCAAGGAAAGCACGTGCATACACGCCTGGGGAGGAGTGGCCCTGGAAATACACACAGTCGCCACCAAAACTTTCGTTTGCAGCGCGGAAAAAATGGTTAAAAGCAACGTCATACAAAGTAGCCGCTGACTGGAAGCTGGCAATATGACCACCGATGCCTGGCGATTTTTCGTTCGCGCGCAGCACGGTCATAATAGAGTTCCAGCGGATCAGCGCGCGGATGCGACGTTCCATCTCCGGGTCACCAGGCAGTTTGCTTTGTTGATGCGTTGGAATCGTGTTGACGTATGAAGTCGTTGCTTTGTACGGCAAATGGCCGCCTGAACGGCGGGCCTGATCAATCATTGCTTCCAGCAGGAAGTGGGCACGTTCTGGCCCTTCATTCTCAATAACTGCGCTGAGTGCGTCTAACCATTCCTGGGTTTCTTGAGCATCAGTTTCATTGAGGTGTGCTTGCGAATGCGTTGCCATGCGTGAGGATTCTCCGAGTTTTAAGTCGCTGTGCGTATAATCCAGGTCTGTACTTACCAAATATCAGTGCCTGGAGTTGAGCAATTGTTGATTACCAAGAAGGGGTTCCGAAGTCGGATACTTGTTATTTTAATGGTATCACGTTGCGCGCCGCCATGGTGATGGCGAGGCCAACCTTTCAATCAGCCATAAGTGTCTCTTTTTTAGTGCTTTTGGTCAAGTTTTGCTTGAATTAACAATGCCTAACTACAGGTATTTGCTACGTTTATTTGATATTTTATATAAGAGTGTTTTCTGACTGTATGCATATTAACTGGTCCCATTATTTAGCCTTGAACGAATCATCCATACTGGATTTTTCGCAGCATGTATTACTGGTATTTGTTGATGCATTGCCAGCAACCATGCCATTTCACACCTCGCTGGAAAATAAACTCAAACGCAGCCAATCCACGTTGAAGGATATAGAGGAGAAGCCTGTTTCTTTAGAATTGGCTGATGGCGCATTGATCAGTATGGTGCAGCTTAAAACTGCACAGTCAGTTTTTGAGCAGCAGACTTTGCTCAGGCAAGCACTTAAACCGCTGCTGGCCGAACGACCAACCAGACTTGCAATGGCTGTTTACGGGCAAGCCATAGATTCCGTTGCAAAGTTGGCCGCATATGTCGCGCTAGTGAATGCTCAGAATTTACCTGCGTTGAAGCGCGACGCTAAATTAGCCGGGTTAAAAGATATCTGCATATTTGGCATTGATGCATTGCCGTGGATGACTGAAGTAGAAGCTACCGCCGCCGCTAACACTTTATGCCGCACACTTACGCTAACACCGCCCAATCAGCAGACGCCAAAGTTATACAGGGAGCGCTTGCAGGCATTAGCCAGCGAGCAAAACTGGCAGTATGCCGAATGGAATGTCGAACAACTGAAAGCCATGGGCGCTGGCGCTTTTGTGGCGGTTGCACAAGGGTCTGAGACGCAAGATGCCGCCATCGTAAAACTGTCTTACCGTCATGCGCAAGCATCGAAAACCCTGGCATTGGTAGGCAAAGGTATTTGCTTTGATACTGGCGGCCATAACCTCAAGTCTTCAAAATATATGCAGGGTATGCACCAGGATATGAATGGCAGTGCGGTGGCAGTCAGCATTTTGCAAGCCATTAGCACCCAACAATTGCCGGTTAATGTGGATTGCTGGCTGGCCCTCGCGCAAAACCATATCGGGCCTAATGCTTATAAGCAAAACGATGTGGTGACGGCGCTCAATGGCATGACCATTGAAATTGTGCACACCGATGCCGAAGGGCGCATGGTGCTGGCAGATACCTTAACACTAGCCAGCCGTGAAAAGCCGGATACTATCCTGGATTTCGCAACCCTGACCGGCAGCATGCAAACAGCTTTGGGCACGCGTATGAGTGGCATTATAGCCAATTCACAGGCGTTGGCATCTCAAGTAGCTGAGGCGGGTATCGTCAGCGGCGAGCGCGTAGTGGTTTTTCCGTATGCCGAGGATTACGACAGCGAGCTGGATAGCGAGATTGCCGATATCAAGCAATGCACTATGGAAAGCGATGCCGATCACATCATTGCCGCACGCTTTCTGGGCAAGTTTTTAGAAGACAACATCTCATGGTGTCACGTCGATTTGTCTTCTTATGCGCACAAAGACGGGCTAGGTGCGGTAGCAAGTGAGGTCAATGGTTTTGGCGTTGCATTGACTTTGCAATGGTTAAAAACTTTTCTTGCCGAATAGTCCTTTAACCGCAGGCGCCGCAACGGGCCAGCCATTCGCGTCCCTTAAGCATCAGGTTCCAGTATAGCCATGGTAAAACATATTTCTTCAGCAACCAGGCAGAGCGGCGCGGTTTGGTGGAATCCCAGGGGAACGTAGGCACAATCTTGCCACCATACCCGAATTCGGCAAGGATGATTTTGCCTTTTTCCACCGTCAACGGGCATGAACCGTAACCATCGTAGCGTGAAGGCAATGCTTTTCCTTCACGTTGCGCCAGCAGGTTTTCGGCAGCGATCACCACTTGCTTGCGCGCAGCTGCGGCGGTTTTTGCATTAGGTGTGCTGGTGCAATCGCCGACGCCAAATACTTCAGGGTAACGGACATGCTGCAAGCTGTGCTGATCCACTTCCACCCAGCCATCCGCATTTACTAACGGGCTTTGCTTCAAGAAATCCAGTGCTGTTTGTGGTGGCACTACATGCAGTAAATCAAACGGTTTGCTGATGCGGGTCACATTGCCATCCGCATCTTTCACATTGAACCAGGCCATTTTGGCTGGGCCATCTACTTCTACCAATGTGCTATTGAGGTTGAGATTAACTTTATAACGGCGGATATATTGCATTAAAGGCTCAACGTACTCTTTTACGCCAAACAACGCCGGTGTTGAGCTATAGAATGAAGCTTTAATATGACCCAAGCGGTTTTTGCCTTGCCATTCTGCGCATGAAAGATAAAGTGCTTTTTGTGGTGCACCCGCGCATTTGATCGGCATGGGTGGTTGAGTGAAAATCGCCTCACCTGATTCCAGTTGCTGTACCAGTTGCCAGGTATAAGGTGCCAGATCAAATCGGTAATTTGAAGTAACGCCATTTTTGCCTAAGGTCTCAGTCAGGCCTTTAATGCCTTCCCAGTTCAGTTTCAAGCCCGCCGCAACCACCAGTTGTGTGTATTGAATAGTGCCTAGTTTGTCTGTAATCACTTGTTTCTCAGCCGGCTGAAATTCCGTCACCGCTGCCTGTAACCAGGTAATACCGTCGGGAATAGCCTCAGACATTGGCCTGACGGTTTTGTTGACGTCAAATTCGCCTGCGCCTACCAGTGTCCAGGCCGGTTGATAATAGTGTTTATCGGAAGGTTCGATGATGGCAATGGTGAGTGATGGCGCGCGCTTTTTTACACTTGCCGCAAGTGCGCTGCCAGCGCTGCCGCCTCCCACAATGACAATGTCATAGGATATGTGACTCATAATATTTTTCCCTAAGTAATGAGGTCAGAATTCAAGATAAACGGAATAAGTGTCTGTGCGAGCGAATTGCGTCGTTGCACGGTACTTGAAATCTTTATACATATTGCAAGTATGCCGGTTTCTGCATGCCGTGCGCCTGCCACTTCATTTTGCGGGACGACTTATTCAGTGAATCATTAACGTTTAAGCCAGCCTAGCACACGTGACGACAGGTTCTGTCCGTCACCGCCTTGCTGGCTGCAACAGTCTGGTTTGTTCATGGCGTCAGACTGTAATGTTTGCTGATAAACGTTATTGGCCCGGTTGCCGGTACGGCAAAAGCCAAGCGCTGACCCTTGATGCAGGCTGAGCAGGGCGCGTAACTGATTGACATGCTCAGGTTGAATCTGGTTGGGAATCACAGGTATATAGGCATAAGCCAGCCCTAATGCTCTGGCTTTTTCGGCAAGCGCTGCATTGGTTGGTTGTGCCTCTCCACCTTCATTATCCGGGCGGAAATTGATCACTAATTTGAAACCCTGACTGGCGACGGTTTCCAAATCGGCTTCAGTTAATTGACCGCTGGTACTAAAGCGTTGATCAATTTTTTTGATATCCATACAGGCTCCTGGGCATTCTTAAAACTGGATTGCGACGGCTTTTTGGCAAAACTCACGGTGCAGTACCTGTATGACAGACAGCGCAGCGGGGCTGCTGATACTGTAATACATATTTTTGCCTTCACGGCGGGTAGTCACCAGTTGCGCTTCACGCAAGACGGTTAATTGTTGTGACAGGCTGGGTTGGCGTAAATTCAAACTGGTTTCCAGTGCACTGACAGACTTCTCACCTTGCGACAGCTGGCACAACAGCATCAACCTGTCGCTGTTCGCCATCACTTTCAAAAGACTGCTGGCTTGGTCGGCCGACGCTCTCAACTGCTCAAAAATATTTGCTGCAATTTCCGACATCTGCGTAATACCCCTATTGAAGATCATTATTTTTATATTATGTGAATGGATTCATTGATTCTCAGATCAATAGCCAGTGATGCGAATCAATAAGGACAAGCAGAATATGTCCTGATGATTGTCACTACTTTGATAGCTGATGACTCAATTATGATAAAGTTTATCGCATAAAAGTGTGTCGTTGGAAGTTCTGCGTTAACGCGCGGACTCAAAATAAAAAACAAACTGGGGAACTGGATATTATGCAATCACTGTCATGGATGAGTCTGTTTCCCGAGCTGGAAGCACTTGAAGAGTCGAATAAAAAATTATTATTGCAATATGCCCGTATCGTAGAAGCGCCGGTGGGCACGATTGGTTACCAGGAGGGCGATCACTGTAGTGGCTATGTTTTACGCCTGAAGGGCCGTTCACGTGTTTACAAAATGTCTGCCAGCGGACGCGAAATCCTGCTTTACCGCGTAGGCGCCGGTGAAACCTGCGTCATTACCACCACCTGCCTGTTAGGCAATAGCCAATATCCAGCTTCCACCATTGTGGAGGAGGAGATCCAGGATGTGATTGTGCCGGATGCGATTTTTCAGCGCCTGATGATAGATTCCCCGGTATTTCGGCAATATGTGATGCAGAATTACGGGGCATTGATCAGCGACCTGATTGTGCTGCTGGACGAAGTGGCTTTTCAGACGCTGGATGCGCGCCTCGCTAAGTGTCTGCTGGATGTAGGCAATAACACCATTCAACGGACGCATCAGCAGATTGCCGATGAACTGGGCACCGCGCGCGAAGTCATCAGCCGCCAGTTAAAACGGCTGGAACAAAAGGGCTGGCTCTCAATGGGTCGCGGCGTGATTGAAATACAGCAGCGCGGCGAATTACTCAAACTCGCCAATAGCAGTCAGTAAAAAATCTGTATCTGCATCGATACAAATCCGCCACAGACCGATACATCCGGCAGTCGTCTCTCATGATTGAATGCACGTTATGCAAATAACTGCATCAAGCAGGTTTTGTTGAGAGGAAAAAGTGAATGCGAAAACTCATATCAGTAAGTGTTGTATTAATGGCAACCAGCCAGATGGCGTTTGCTGACCAAACGTTTATTGACAGGGCGCGCGTGCTGTCGGTCAGTCCGCAAGTGCAGCGTGTCAACCAGCCCCGCCAGGAATGTCAAACTGCCTCTGTGCGCGAAAGTGTGTATGCGCAACCTCAGCGTTCTAACACTGGTGCCATTATCGGAGGGGTGGCCGGTGGTTTATTGGGCAGTACGATTGGTAAAGGCGGTGGGCGCGTCGCTGCGGCTGCAGTCGGTGCAGGTGTTGGCGCGATTGTGGGTGATCGGGTCGGTAACCAGAATGTATATAGCCAGGAGCGTGTAGTGACACGCCCGGTTGAACAGTGTGTAGTGGTTGACCAATGGCAAATGGTGACGACTGGCTATATGGTCAATTATGAGTATCAGGGCCGTCAATACAGTACTTTAATGGATAGGGACCCTGGTCCGGTGATGGATGTGACTGTTAGGATGAGGCCGCATTACACCCAGATTCAACCTGTACCGGTGATTTATCGTCCTGTGGCCTACGGAGCTTCGGATTTTCATCCAAGACCTGGCAAAGGGCATGGAGCACATAAGCCACGTCGCTATTGGGAGTAAAGCGGGAATTCAGGATGTGAGCGAAAATTTAACTTGAACGGATAGCGCTCTGAATGAGAAGCGTGATCCCCGATAACGGGATCGCGCTTTAAGCTTTAAGCAACACAATCACCGCGCCACTGCCACCATCTGTCTGCCTGGCCTGCGCATAAGCAATCACTTCGTCTTTTTGCATCAGCCAGTTTCTCAACTTGTGTTTCAGCACCGGCTCTTTGTTTCTAGAGCCTAATCCTTTGCCGTGTACGATGCGTACGCAACGCAAACCACGCTTTTTACAGTCAGCGATAAATTCAGATACATAAAGTCTTGCTTCATCACTGATTAATCCATGCAAGTCGATATGTGCCTGCACTACCCAGTGACCACGGCGAAGTTTGCTTAAGATGATAGGCGATTGCCCATCACGCAAATAAAGTAATTCTTCGCCACTCTCCAGTTCATGCGCAGGAATATAGTGATCACTTAATGAATCCCTTAGCGCCTGTTGCTCATCACGAATCAATTGCCGTGGAATAGGTTTTGGTTTTTTTGGTGCATGCAGGATACGCTTGGGCTCTACCGGGCGTGCGCCTTTGACTGCTTCAAGGAACAGGTGAATGTCGTCGTCATCCTCTGTGTTTGGCAGGTCGCTGGTCATGGCGATATATTTTACTAGCTCAAGGCTGCATTCTAAAAGAAAAAAGCGCACCCTAGTTATATTAGCTTGGGGTGCGCTTTTTATTGGCTGCGTATTTGTGACTAAATATCCGGGCCGAACTTATTCCAGGTTTGTCAGATAGCGCTCAGCATCCAGTGCGGCCATACAACCGGTACCTGCGCTGGTCACGGCTTGACGGTAGATATGGTCCTGCACATCGCCTGCCGCAAAAACACCTGGCACGCTGGTCGCAGTAAAATTACCCTGGCGTCCAGCCTGGGTAACGATGTAGCCACCTTCCATATCCAGCTGGCCTTCAAAAATCTGGGTATTCGGCTGGTGACCAATGGCAATAAATACGCCTTTAAGCGGCACATCCTTGGTCGTGCTGGAATTCACATCCTTCAGGCGCATGCCGGTCACACCGGTGTTGTCGCCCAAGACTTCGTCCAGGGTATGAAATGTTTCCAGCACTACTTTGCCTTCTTTGACGCGTTCCATTAATTTATCAACCAGGATCGCTTCAGCTTTGAATTTGTCGCGTCTGTGGACCAAAGTCACTTTGCTGGCAATGTTAGCCAGATAAAGGGTCTCTTCGACAGCAGTGTTACCGCCACCAATCACGGCTACTTCCTGGTTGCGGTAGAAAAAGCCATCACAAGTAGCACAGGCAGAAACGCCCTTACCTGCAAACGCTTCTTCACTTGGCAGGCCCAGGTATTTGGCTGAGGCGCCGGTCGCAATAATCAACGCATCACAAGTATATTCACCATTATCACCTACCAGGCGGATTGGTTTTTCCTTGAGGTGAGTGGTGTGGATATGGTCAAAAATCATTTCGGTATTAAAACGCTCAGCGTGTTTCTGAAAACGCTCCATCAATTCCGGCCCCATCACGCCGTCAGCATCCGCAGGCCAGTTATCCACTTCAGTCGTCGTCATTAATTGACCGCCTTGCGCCAGGCCGGTGATAAGGACCGGATTTAAGTTGGCGCGGGCCGCATAGACGGCTGCACTGTAACCGGCAGGACCGGAGCCTAGAATCAATAAACGCGCATGCTTGGTAGCCATACTTTTCTTTCTTTTTTGGTTTAATCTGTTCAATAAAATGGGGATGAAATCACTTGTTGCAAGGTTTCATCCCCAGATTTAATAGCTAATTAAATTGCACCGCCTTTGCAATGCAATAAAGGTTATTTCTCTAATAAGCCACGTAACATCCACGCAGTTTTTTAGTTTTGGCGTAACCTGAAGGTTAGCCTACACTGAAAGACTGCTTGGAGTTACTTTTCAAGCAAGCTTCTGAGCATCATCCAAGCAGTCTTTTGGCTACGGCCGTTTTACTTAACATCGGCTTCGCCGAGTTAGCCTTCGCCGAAAAACCGCATACGTAGCTTATTTCTCTAACAAGCTACGTAACATCCATGCTGTTTTTTCATGCACCTGTAAACGCTGTGTCAGCAAATCGGCAGTCGCTTCATCAGCGGCTTTTTCTGCGGCTGGGAATACACTACGTGCAGTACGACAGACAGCTTCGTGACCGGCGACCAGTTCGCTGATCATGTCCTGTGCTTTTGGCACATCCACAGTTTCCTCGATAGAGGTCAATTTGGAGAACTGTGCGTAAGTACCTGGCGCATGTACACCCAGCGAACGAATACGTTCGGCAATTGCATCAACCGCCAGTGCCAGTTCTGTATATTGTGTTTCAAACATCAGGTGCAATGTATTGAACATTGGCCCGGTGACATTCCAATGGAAGTAGTGGGTTTTCAGGTACAAAGTGTATGTATCTGCCAACAGTTTTGATACGCCCTCTGCAATTTCGTGGCGGTCTTTATTATTAATACCAATATCCATGATGTCTCCTTGTTGTCGTTGAATGTATTTTAAAAGCTAGAGTGCCTGTGTGCAATTTGATTTTGTTATAATCATTTAAGTTCACTTGCGTAAAGAAAGAGATAACGCATTGTTTTTTAATAAAAAAAATGTATCCAATGCACGTTTGGAAAAAGTGTCGACAGAAAAACAGCTGCGCGACGCCAAATTGCTGCGCGAAGTCAGCTGGATTGCATTGGCTGCGCTTGGCGTATTTCTGGCAGTGATCCTTGCATCATACTCGCATGAAGACCCGGGGTGGACTCATGCGATCGGCGAGAATGACATTATTCATAATGCCGGTGGCACAGTCGGCGCCTGGATTGCCGATGTGCTGCTCTCTTTATTTGGTTTCTCTTCATGGTGGTTTGTGGTGCTGGCCTTTTATGTGGTGTGGTTGATGTATGAGAGACTGCATCTGGATGCCATTGAAAGACAGGACTGGTGGTTAAATGGCGTCGGTTTTGCGTTGTTGATATTGGCTTCTGCCGCGCTTGAATCCGGCCACCTGGTCAGCTTTCCTGCTGACTTCCCTTTAAAACAGGGTGGCGTCATTGGCAGCGGCATAGATCATCTGTTGCGCAATATGTTTGGCTTTGCAGGCTCTACCATGCTACTGCTGGTACTGTTTGCAACGGCTTTCAGCCTGTTCACAGGCTGGTCCCTGATCACAATGAGCGAGCGTCTGGGTGAATGGGTGATTCAATTTCACCAATGGAGCACACTGAAGTTTCAGGATTGGCAGGACCGCAAAGTCGGGCGCCAGGCTTTGCAGGCGCGTGAAGAATTTGTCGAGTCTGAACGCAAGCGCGTTGAAGACCGTAAACCTGTAGAAATTGCCGTGCCTGAAGTACTGGTAGTGCCCAGTGAACGTGTGATTAAAGAAAAACAAACCGTTTTGTTTGAAGCCATTGAGCAGGAAGGCTTGCCAGCACTGCATCTGCTGGATGCACCTAATCAATCTGTGGAATTACAATCGGCAGAAACCCTGGATTTTACCTCACGCCTGATCGAACGCAAGCTGATGGATTTCGGTATCGAAGTCAAAGTCGTGCTCGCCCAGCCTGGCCCCGTGATTACGCGCTATGAGCTGGACCCTGCACCTGGCGTAAAAGGTAGCCAGATCACCAATTTGTCCAAAGACCTGGCGCGTGCATTGTCTGTTATCAGCGTGCGGGTAGTCGAAACCATTCCCGGCAAAAGTTATATGGGTCTGGAAATTCCTAACCCCAAACGCCAGATTGTTTCCCTGTCTGAAATCATGGGCAGCCAGGCGTATGCCGATATGAATTCACCTATCGCGATTGCCATGGGTAAAGATATTGCCGGTAAGCCGATTGTGGCCGACCTGGCAAAAATGCCGCATGTGCTGGTCGCGGGTACGACCGGTTCCGGTAAATCGGTTGCGATTAATGCGCTGATCCTGAGCCTGCTCTACAAATCAGAGTCCAATCGTGTGCGCATGATCCTGATTGACCCAAAAATGCTGGAGTTATCCGTGTATGAGGGCATTCCGCATTTACTGGCGCCAGTAGTGACGGATATGCGCCAGGCCGCTAATGCATTGAACTGGTGCGTAGCCGAGATGGAACGCCGTTACAAACTGATGTCTACTTTAGGCGTACGTAACCTGGCCGGTTATAACCAGAAAATCCAGGAAGCCAAAAAGCAAGGCACTTCGATTCCGCACCCGTTCAGCCTGACACCGGATGAGCCGGAGCCGTTGGACGAAATGCCATTGATTGTTGTCGTGATCGATGAGCTGGCCGACCTGATGATGGTCGTCGGCAAAAAAGTAGAAGAGCTCATTGCCCGCCTGGCACAAAAAGCGCGTGCATCCGGTATCCATCTTGTATTGGCAACGCAACGCCCTTCAGTAGATGTGATTACCGGTTTGATTAAAGCCAACGTGCCGACCCGGGTGGCTTTCCAGGTTTCGAGCAAAATTGACTCACGCACGATTCTTGACCAGATGGGTGCTGAAACGCTTTTGGGTCAAGGCGATATGCTCTACCTGCCACCAGGTAGCGGTTATCCGCAGCGTATCCATGGAGCCTTCGTCAGCGATGGAGAAGTGCATAATGTGGTTAACTTCCTCAAGGCGCAGGGTGAACCTAATTACATTGAAGGCATTCTGACCAATGAGACCGAAGGTGGCGACATCGATGGCGTGCTGGGTGGTGGCGAGGATGCCGGTGGCGAAAAAGATCCACTGTATGATGAAGCGGTTGCGATTGTGCTGAAAACCCGCCGCGCGTCTATTTCCTCTGTGCAACGCCAGTTGCGCATAGGCTATAACAGGGCGGCAAGATTAATTGAAGATATGGAGCGTGCAGGTTTGGTATCCGCGATGCAAAGTAATGGTAACCGTGAAGTATTGGTAAAAGCTGGAGGTGACCATGAGTAATGTTTTTAATAACCAAAAGTCAGGCGGTGCAGTTTTTTCACGGATACGTGCGCTATTCGGCGCTGCTCTATTGGTGATAAGTATGATTCCGCCATTGACAGCGTACGCCGATGGTGTAGATGATTTAAAGCAGTTTTACCAATCTACGCAATCGATGCGTGCCAAATTCACACAAACTGTATTCGACCAGAAGGGTCGCAAGCTGCAGGAAGTGAACGGTAATATGCTGCTGCAACGGCCTAACAAATTCCGCTGGGATTATCAAAAGCCTTTTGAGCAGCAAATCATCAGCGACGGCCACCAGGTATTTTTATTTGATGTCGATTTGCAGCAGGTCAGCGTTCGTACCCTGGATAAAGTGTTAGGCACCAGCCCGGCTGCCTTATTGGCCGGTGGACCAAATGTGGAGGAAAGTTTCCGTCTGACGCGGCTAGTGGATTATGAAGGCTTGCAACGCGTGCAAGCCAAGCCAAAACAAAAAGACAGTGGTTTCCAGGTGGTGATTATCTCGTTTGACCATGGCAAGCTCGCAGAAATGCGGCTGGTGGATGCCTTTAGCCAGAGTACGCATATTGTGTTTTCAAATGTTGAAGTCAATCCGTCATTAAACACTTCACAGTTCCTGTTTACCGTGCCAAAAGGGGTGGATGTGGTGGGTGAGTAAATCTTCACCACCGCATACGTAATATGTCTTCCCTGTTTGAGCCCGCAACGCCTTCTTCAGTACCGCTAGCCGAGCAACTGCGCCCCAAAACACTGAACGAAGTGGTCGGGCAAACGCATTTGCTGGGTGAAGGTAAACCGCTGCGTCGCGCGTTTGAATCCGGCAAATTGCCCTCCATGATTTTGTGGGGGCCGCCGGGTGTCGGCAAAACTACCCTGGCGCGTTTGATTGCACAGACTGCCGATGCGGAATTCGTACCTTTATCTGCGGTATTGTCCGGTATCAAGGATATACGTGAAGCGGTAGAGCGTGCCGAGCTGACATTGCAGCAAAGCGGCCGCAATACCATTCTGTTTGTGGATGAGGTGCACCGCTTTAACAAAGGCCAGCAGGATGCGTTTCTGCCATTTGTTGAAAGCGGACTCATCACTTTTATCGGCGCAACAACCGAAAACCCTTCATTTGAAGTAAATAGCGCGTTGCTAAGCCGTTCACAGGTGTTTGTGCTGTCCGCGTTGACTGAAGATGAGCTGGCTGAATTACTTGAACGTGCACGCCTCAAAATGGCGCCAAAGGTTACCCTTAATAATAAGGTCAAAGAACAGGTATTAGATTACGCCGATGGCGACGCCAGGCGCTTGCTTAACTTTTCTGAAGGGCTGTTCAACGGCGCCCTCACTGCCAATATAGATACCATTGACGAGGCATTTTTGCAGTCCAGTATGGCCAGCAAATTGCGCCGGTTTGACAAAGGCGGCGAAGCGTTTTACGACCAGATTTCCGCTTTGCATAAATCAGTACGCGGTTCCAACCCTGATGCAGCACTGTACTGGTTTGTACGCATGCTCGATGGTGGCGCAGACCCTTTATACCTCGCACGACGTATCGTTCGCATGGCGGTGGAGGATATCGGCCTGGCTGATCCTAAAGCACAAACGATGGCGCTGGAAGCCATCCAGATTTATGAGCGCCTTGGTTCGCCGGAAGGCGAGTTAGCACTCAGCAATGCAGTGATTTACCTTGCTGTGGCAGCGAAAAGTAATGCTGCCTATATGGCGTATAACCAGGCCAAAGCGTTTGTCTCGCAAGATAAGTCGCGGGCCGTGCCATTACATTTGCGTAACGCACCCACCAAACTGATGAAATCGCTGGATTACGGCAAAGAATATCGCTATGCGCACAATGAACCGAATGCCTATGCCGCTGGCGAGCAATACTTTCCCGACGATTTGCCAGCGCAGACATTTTACGAACCCACACCACGTGGATTGGAAGGTAAAATAAGCGAAAAGCTCAACCACTTACAAGAACTTGACCAGCAATACTTGAACAGCAAAGCGAAAAAATAAATGTTAGATATTCAACAACTTAGAAACGACTTGGACAATGTGACTGCGCGCCTGAAAGCGCGCAAGTTTGATTTTCCAGCTGATGCTTTTAAAGCCATGGAAGCCGAGCGTAAAACTATTCAGACCAATACCGAAAACCTGCAGGCCAAGCGTAACGCTGCTTCCAAGCAGATTGGCATTGCAAAATCCAAAGGCGAAGATGCCAGCGCAATTCTGGCAGAAGTTGCTGGACTAGGTGATGAGTTAAAAGCGGCTGAAGCGCAATTGAATGAAATTCAGGCCAATTTGCAAGCCTTGATGCTGAATGTGCCTAACTTGCCGCATGAAAGCGTGCCGGTGGGTAATGATGAAACGCAAAATGTAGAAGCCCGTCGCTGGGGTACGCCACGTAGTTTTGACTTTGAAATCAAAGACCATGCCGATGTGGGTGCACCATTAGGCCTGGATTTTGATACTGGTGCTAAATTGTCAGGCGCACGTTTTACACTGATGAAAGGCCAGATTGCCAGATTGCATCGCGCGATTGCGCAATTCATGCTGGATACGCAAACTGAAAAACATGGTTACACCGAGTGTTATACACCTTATATGGTGAATCGCGAAACGCTGGTCGGCACCGGCCAGTTGCCCAAGTTTGAAGAAGACCTGTTTGTTACGCCACATAACGATAGCAAGTTGTACCTGATTCCAACTTCTGAAGTGACTTTGACCAACACTGTGCGTGACGAGATCGTCGCGCTGGAATCACTGCCGATTAAACTCACTGCACATACGCCATGTTTCCGCTCTGAAGCTGGTTCTTATGGCCGTGATACCAAAGGCATGATCCGTCAGCACCAGTTTGATAAAGTGGAAATGGTGCAGATCGTGCACCCTGAAAACAGTTACCAGGCGCTGGAAGAAATGGTTACCCATGCCGAAAACGTATTGCAGGCTTTGGAATTGCCTTATCGCGTCGTGTCATTGTGTACTGGCGATATGGGCTTTGGCGCTGCAAAGACGTATGACCTGGAAGTTTGGTTGCCTGCGCAAAACACTTACCGTGAGATTTCTTCTGTGTCTAACTGTGAAGCTTTTCAGGCGCGTCGTTTGCAGGCACGATTCAGGAATGCCAATGGCAAGCCTGAGTTATTGCATACCTTGAACGGGTCCGGTTTGGCGGTAGGGCGTACGCTGGTGGCGGTGCTGGAGAATAACCAGAATGCTGACGGTAGTGTGACGATTCCGAAAGTATTGCAGCCTTATATGGGCGGTAAAACCACTATTACTGTTTGATATTTATACACAGGCGCTTTTTAAACTAATCTGCCTTGGCTATCAGCCAGGGCATTTTTGTATCGGCAATCCGGTATGGATCCAGGTTAGGTTCATAGACGGGATAGTATTTCTGCATGATCTGGTAATAGCTGCGCACTAGTTCAGTGTAAATCACCGGCGCGCCACAGCTGCAGTAGCCATGTTTGGCATTCACGTAATGCGCAGGATCATTCAGGAGTTGATAGCCGCGTTTGACATCCGCCCAGCTGTCCGGATTCAACCCCAGCCGTTGCGCAATAATGCGCGCATCTTCCAGATGGCCGACGCCATTGTTATAAGCTGCCAGTGTCATAAAGGTGCGGTCGGGTTCGGGAATGCGTGATGGCAGCCTGTCTTTCAGCCATAGCATAAATTTAGCTCCTGCCATAATGCTTTGCTGGGGGTCCAGCCGGTTAGTCACATTCATCATGTTAGAGGTTTGCTCGGTCAGCATCATCAAGCCGCGCACATTGGTCGGTGATGTGCTGTAATTGTCCCAGTGTGACTCCTGGTAACTCAGTGCTGCCAGCAATCGCCAGTCTATGTCGGTGATTTCCTGGGCGCTTTTAAACAGTCGCACATATCTGGGTAGCAAAGTATTGGATTTACTTAAAAAAGTCGCTACATCCACCTGTTTAAGGCGTTTGGTATGGCCATAGTAACGATCAAGCAGGTTACGCAAGGTGCCGTCTTTCTCTATCTTCTTGAAAAAGGCCTGTACCTGTTTCAGTTTTTCTTCGCCAGAAAATTTATTCAGCGCCCAGGCAATTTTATCCACCGGGCCCAGCATCAGCCCGGCATCCAGTTGCGGATAAAGATATTGCATGATGGCGAGAAGATGATTATCGGCTACCGTGAAATCAATTTCATTGCGAGCCACGGCTTCTATCAATTGTTCTGAACTGAGCTTTTCAGTTTCGCGCCAGGTCAGTTGCGGATGCTGAGACTGTAGTTCGCGCATGCGTTCAACAAAGCTGGTGCTTTTCGGCAATACAATTCTTTTATTGAATAGCGCATCTGGCTTGACTGGTTCACTGTTGTGGTCACGGTTGTAAACCACCATAGACTGCACCTGGTTAAAGGCAGGCCCAAACAGGAACTGGCGTTTGCGCGAAGCGGTAATGCTGATATCTGCCGCAGCAATATCGGCCTCGCCGCGCATCAGGGTAGGGAAAACCTTATCAAAGCTCTCCACGACAATAAATTCAAGCTTGTAAGGCGATCCGAGGAAGTCAACAAAACGTTTGGCCAGGTCATATTCCAGCCCGGCATAATTATTCTGGCTATCAATGAAATAGGTATCAGGGCTGTTGATGGTGACGAAGCGGATGGTGTAGGGGTCTGGCTTGGGTTTTTCTAACGTGCGTTGCTTGGGCGAGTTGGCGTCGTTGCAGGCGAATAGCACCCCGCATAAACAGGCAACAAAAGCCCATTGCCATGCGTGACGTGCGGAAATACAGGGTAGAGAACGCATGCGATAGCGCGAAAAAAGCGATTAAGACCGCGTTTCGACCTTGCCCTGGTCGGCAATCAGTATTTTGCTTGCCAGCTTGGCGAAAATACCGTGCTCAACCACACCGGGGATATTGTTGAGCAAAGCATTCAACTGATGGCTATCGATATTGGCATCAAAGCGCATATCCAGCACCAGGCTGCCATGACTGGTGATACAGAGGCCATCTTTGGCCGCGTTAGGGCGTAAATCGCCAGTGCCGCCAATCGCTTCAATGCTGCGTTTGGCTGCTTGCCAGGCAAACGGGATTACTTCAATCGGGATAGGGAAGTTTTCGCCGATACGGCTGACCAGTTTGCTTTTGTCGGCCACGACAATAAATTCTTTTGCTGCCTTTGCCAGCAGTTTTTCCATGACCAGGTCATAACCACGACCCTTGAGCAGGCTGTTATCGGCGGTGATTTCGTCGGCACCATCGACATACAAGTCAACCTGGCTTAACTGCGCCAAACTCAACACCGTTAATCCAACCGATTGTGCCTTGATCATGCTGATATTGGAGCTGGCAACTGTGGTGATGCGCAGGTTTTCCTCTTGCTGGCGGGCAGCCAGTGCCTCAATAAAGTAATTGGCTGTGGAACCTGTGCCCAACCCCACAATCATATCGTTCTTGACGTAGCTGGCTGCTTCCAGCGCGACGGCCTGTTTATCGTTCATATGGTTTCTCCGTGCCGGAAATGTGCCTAGATTATAGTCTAGGCAACGTTATCGCTCGAGCGCCTCATTATAATGCCGGTACAGCCAGCGGACGCTTGCAGTTATAATAGCAAACTCGGCAGATTCGCCAAGAACTACTCACCTAACCTGAGCAATAAGATTTTATTCTTTTATGGCAGTTTCACTTCCCGTCGTCGGACATCCCCAGCGTTTTTCTTTCCATAGTCAGGGATTAGATAGTAAAGCATTGGCCGAATTGGCCTGTGGTTTAAAAGCAACACAATCACCGCTGGTGATTTTAACTGCCAATGCGTTTGAAGCGCAGCGCTTGATGGATGAGATTCCCTATTTTGCCAAAGGCATCGAAGCCCATTTGCTGCCGGATTGGGAGACACTGCCTTATGATGTGTTCTCGCCGCACCCTGATTTGATCTCAGAGCGTTTGTCTACGCTATACCAGTTAAGCCAAAACCAGAGTGATGTGGTGATTGTGCCACTTGCAACGGCTTTATTACGCCTGCCACCGGTGGCTTACCTGGCGGCACATACCTTTATGCTGAAAAAAGGCCAAAGGCTTGATGTAGACGCTCTGCGCAATCAATGTGCGCAGGCGGGTTACCATCATGTCAGCCAGGTCATGAGCCCAGGTGAATTCAGTGTGCGTGGCGGCCTGGTGGATTTATATCCCATGGGCAGTACACTGCCTTACCGTATTGATTTGTTCGATGACGAGATCGAAACCATACGCACGTTTGATATCGATACACAGCGTAGTGTGTATCCCGTCACCGAAATCCGTATGCTGCCGGCCCGTGAATTCCCTATGGATGATGCTGGAATTACATTGTTCCGCAGCCAGTTCCGGGAATATTTTGAGGGCGACCCGCAACGTGCAAAAATTTACAAAGATGTGAGTAAAGGCACGGCCAGTGGGGGTGTTGAGTGGTATCTGCCACTGTTTTTTGAGCAAACCGCCAGCCTGTTTGATTACCTGCCCAGGCAAACCGTATTATGCCTGCATGGTGACCTGGATAAAGCCGCACAAACCTTCTGGGCCGATGCTAACAGCCGTTATCGGCTGATGGCTTACGATGCCGAAAAACCGATTTTGCGGCCCGAAACCCTGCTGCAAAAAACCGATGAGTTTTTCAAACAGACGCATGCATTTGCGCTGGTGCATCAGCAGATACAAAACGTGACGACGCTATCGCCGGTGGAAGTCGACCGTCGTGCTGAACAGCCATTGCATAAACTACAGGAATTTATCAGCCAGTTTGACGGCCGCGTGTTAGTCGCGGCTGAAAGCCTGGGTCGCCGCGAAACCATTGCACAGCTGTTCAGCGAACACGGCGTCACTTTTTCACTGGCTGAGGACTGGGCCGGGTTTGAGAAAAGCCAGTTTCCGGTCATGCTGGGCGTATCGCCTTTACACCAGGGCTTTATCGATGGCCAATTAGCCGTCGTTACCGAAGCCGAGCTTTATGCCAGCACTGTGCGCCAGCAACGACGCCGTAACCAGGAAAAAGCCCGCAATACCGAGGGCATGCTCAAAGACCTCTCCGAGCTGCGGCTGGATGACCCGGTCGTGCACGAACAGCATGGGGTAGGGCGTTATAAAGGCCTGGTCAATATCGATTTTGGCGAAGGCGAAACCGAGCTGTTGCTGATTGAGTATTTCGGTGAAGACAAATTATATGTGCCGGTATCGCAACTGTTCCTGATTTCACGCTATTCCGGCGGCCCGCCTGAAAGCGCACCGCTCCATCGTCTAGGTAGTGGCCAGTGGGAAAAAGCCAAGAAAAAAGCACTCAAGCAGATCCGTGATACTGCGGCCGAATTGCTGAATTTGTATGCGCAACGTGCCGCGCGCCGTGGACACGCCTTTACCCTGAGCCTGCAAGATTACGAAGCTTTCTGCGAAGGCTTCCCGTTTGAAGAAACGCCGGATCAGCTGGAAGCGATTGAGAACGTCATTAAAGACATGCAATCCGGTCGCCCGATGGACAGGCTGGTATGTGGCGACGTTGGCTTTGGTAAAACCGAGGTTGCGCTGCGTGCTGCCTTTGTCGCCGTGATGGGTGGCCGCCAGGTGTCAGTATTGGTGCCAACCACGTTATTGGCCGAACAGCATTACCAGAACTTTGTTGATCGCTTTGCCGAATGGCCGATCAAGATTGCCGAGATTTCCCGTTTCCGCAGCGCCAAAGAGCAGGCTGAAGCGTTGAAAGGCCTGGAGAATGGCAGCATAGACATCATCATCGGTACCCACAGACTGATCCAGAAAGACGTGAAATTCAAGAATCTGGGCCTGGCGATTCTGGATGAAGAGCACCGTTTCGGCGTGCGCCAGAAAGAACAGATGAAAGCGTTGCGAGCAGAAGTGGATGTGCTCACCCTGACCGCGACGCCGATTCCGCGTACTTTAAGTATGGCAATGGAAGGCTTGCGAGAATTCTCGGTTATTTCTACCCCGCCGCAAAAACGGCTGGCGATTAAAACCTTCCATACCGAATATTCCGAAGGCATTATCCGTGAAGCGGTGATGCGCGAATTCAAGCGCGGCGGCCAGGTGTATTTCCTGCATAACGAAGTGGATACCATTTATGTGATGAAGGAAAAACTGGAGAAGTTTTTACCTGAAGCGCGGATTGCGATTGGTCATGGTCAATTGCGTGAACGCGAACTGGAACACGTGATGCGTGACTTCTACCAGCAGCGCACCAATTTATTGCTGTGTACCACGATTGTTGAAACCGGTATCGACGTACCGACCGCCAACACCATGATTATCAACCGCGCGGATATGTTCGGCCTGGCGCAATTACACCAGCTACGTGGCCGCGTGGGGCGTAGCCATCACCAGGCTTATGCCTATTTGCTGACAGACCCGCACCGTACAATCACTCCCCAAGCACAAAAGCGTCTGGATGCAATCCAGTTGCTGGAAGACCTGGGCGCCGGTTTCCACCTCGCCATGCATGACCTCGAAATCCGTGGCGCCGGCGAGTTGCTAGGTGATAGCCAAAGCGGCGAGATGCAGGAGATTGGTTTTACCCTGTATTCCGATATGCTGAATCATGCGGTGAAACAGTTGAAAGCCGGCAAGGAACCTGACCTAGATGCACCATTAGGTGTGACGACAGAAATCAACCTGCATACGCCAGCCTTGTTACCCAGCAACTATTGCCCGGATGTACATGAGCGCCTGGTGCTGTACAAACGCCTCGCCAATTGTGAAGACGACGAAGCCTTGGATGTGATGCAAGAAGAGCTGATAGATCGATTCGGGTTACTGCCGGAGCCGGGAGAAGCCCTGATTGCCTGCCACCGCTTGCGTATTGCGGCCAAACCGTTGGGTATCATCAAGATTGATGCATCCGATGCCGCCATCCAGTTACAATTTAATATCAAGGCTGATCTTGATCCTATGAAACTGGTGAGCTTGTTGCAACGTGACAAACGCTGCCGCATGAATGGGCCGGATAAATTACGTGTTACAGTGCAGCTGGGAAATTTGAATCACCGGGTCGAATTGGTAAAAACGCTTTTGAAGGAATTCAGTTAATGCTAGAAAAACTATTAGCCGCCATCGCCACCTGGATCATGGGTGTGATTTCCACCATGGGTTACGGCGGTATTGTATTGTTGATGGCGATTGAATCTGCCTGCATTCCGTTACCTTCAGAAATCATCATGCCTTTTGCCGGCTTCCTGGTCTCCAAAGGTGAAATGACTTTGTGGGGGATTGCGCTGGCGGGTGCGATTGGCTGCGTGCTCGGGTCGATTCCTGCCTATTACCTCGGGATGTACGGTGGCCGTCCGCTGGTAGAGAAGTACGGTAAATATGTGCTGATCAGCAAACGGGACCTGGATATGGCGGACCGCTGGTTTGCTAATCATGGCGAGATCATTATCTTTATTGCACGCCTGTTGCCAGCGGTGCGTACCTTCATTGCTTTTCCCGCAGGTGTGGCGCGCATGAACATGACACGTTTTATTGCATACACTTTTGTTGGCTCACTGATCTGGTGCTGGGTACTGGGTTACATCGGTATGAAAGCCGGCCAGCATTGGGAAGACCTGAAAGTTTATTTCCATGAATCCCATTACGTGATTGCCGCGCTGGGCGTGATATTTGTCATCTGGTATGTGCGCCGGCATTTTAAGAACGAGCACGAAGTATCATAAAAAAGCTGCCAACCGGCAGCTTTTTTATTGCTTTATTTCCAGGTCACTATTTCCATGACACAACCTGATTCATATCCCGGCGGGTTTTCGGCCGCGGTTCATTTTTGCGATAGCCAAACGCGACCATATAGGCCAGGCCATATTCTTCCAGGTTTACGCCAAATTGTTCGGCCAACAGTGCATCTGTTTCCTTCTGTTTAAAACCTTCAATCGGGCACGAGTCTATGCCGCGCATGGCGGCTACTGTCATCATGTTTGCCAGCGGGATATAACATTGCTTGCTGGCCCAGTCGAACAGTTTGCGCTCGTCTGTCAGGTCAAAATCTGATTGCTGAAACTGGCTGTAAAAGCCCAATCGCATGTCAGCCACTTCTTGCGGATGCTGCTGCACTTCGCGCATAAATTTAGGCAGGTAAGAACCTTTAGGATCAAGAAACGGTGACTTCATCGCCAGGCACAGGACAAAGTGGCTGGCGGTATCCAGTTTCAGCGGTGCGCCCCAGGCGTGTTGTTTCAGGCTTTCACGCAAAGCTTTGTCTTGCACCACAATAAAGTGCCAAGGCTCAAAGCCGAATGAGCTGGGCGAAAGGCGGGCGGATTCAAGAATTAACTCAAATTCTTCAGCGGGGATTTGTTTGCTGGCATCAAACTCTTTGCAGGCATGGCGAAACTGGAAGGCATCCAGGATAGCTTGTTGTTCAATCATATTTAATCCTTGTTTATTTAACGCTTATTCGATGACGACTAGTTTACCGACACTTAAAAATAAAATTGCTGTTTTGACAGGCAAGCCTTCCTGCTGGAATAACTGTGCGTAGGACGACAATTGCTGGGTAAATAGCCCAGCCAGGCTGTGCAAATCTTGCTGTTCAGTGACCGGCATGGATTTGTAATCCACGATCCAGCGTACACCATCGGCGACAAAGGTACGGTCTATGACCTTTTTACCATCCGCCAGTTGTTCAATCGCCAGCTCGGAAGCGGCGTGAGTGTGTGCTTGCAGCACCCATTGCCCGTCGTCAGACTGCACAGTCGTGGTTAATAATCTGGCCGCTTTGGCTGTGGCTGTCGTTGCGTCATTGTCTGTGTAACCGCGCTGTTTAAACCAGCGCTGCATGGCAGCAGTGTGCATCAGGAATTGGTTATTTACACTATCGTGCCAGCGGGCAAGGCCTTGTTCGGCAATCAGTTGCAGGTATAGGTGGGCGAGGGTGCCGGTATCGGCTTCCAGTGCCGCCACTGTCGCATCCTCAGTAATTTGTCTATAAGCTGGGGTTGCCAGAGTATCGGCAACTTGCAATACAGCCGGTGTCAGGGCTTGCTGTACGCGGATGAGTTTCGGCACGAATTGCTGAATATCGGCGTCAGTTTGCGTATTTGTCGCGCGCGCCACAATGTCATTTTCAGGGGTAAACTGCGCATTCACAGCTGGCCATAACAGATGCAGGAAGGTGTTTTTACGAGGTTGGGGGTCACCGTTTTTATCCGGTTTTGCAGCGCCTAATAAATGTAATTGCCGTTCAGCACGCGTGGCAGCGACATACAGCACACGCGCATCTTCATAAGCGGCGCGGGTTTTGTCGAGGTCGTTCAAGTAATCATAAGCCGTGACGGTAGAAGCACTAGCCTGCTGGCGCTTGCGGGCCGCGGGCACATAGGGCGCAGCGACAAGTTCGGTGGAGCCGTCAGCCAGCGTTACTTCTTCCCATATCACCAGCTTCGCATCATCTGGCGGGTTGCCGCCATCCAGGCCTGGCAGAATCACGGTATCAAATTCCAGGCCTTTGGATTTATGTATGGTCATGAATTGCAGAGTGGCATCGGCTTTTGCATCGGGTGCGGCGTAGAGTTTTTTCACATCTTCAGCCAGTGCTTGCGGGCTGAACTGGTTGTGCTGCTCCAGCGCTGCGATACGCGCAAAAAATGCCTGTACGTCCTGCACATCATTTTCATTCCACAGGCATTGCGCACCGCCCAATCTTAACCAGGTGTTGTGCACCCAGCGGCTGACGCTAGAGCGGCCACGAAAATCCAGCGCAGATTGCATGACTTCGCAGACATGGCGTGCGCGCTGTTGACCATCTGCGCTTAGCCTGGCAAGCACGGCCTCATCGGAAAGCAAATGCATCACACTGCGATGACTGTCCAGGCCGATCAGCGCATGCAGGTCAGCCAGAGTCAGGCCACACCAGGGGGCACGCAGCAATGCCAGCCAGTGCACACGGTCGGCGCGCTGATGCAGCGCATAGGTCAATGTCAGCAAATCCTGCACAATCTGGCGGTTGGCGAGTTCTTCAATCTCAACTGCCTGGAAACTCAATTCACTGTGGTTACGGCGCATTTCACTGACCAGGGCGTGCAGATGCCTGCGTGCGCGCACCAGCACGGCGATGGTGGCATCCGGTTTATTTGCGCGCGTATCCTGGATGATACGGATGATCTGTTCAGCTTCCAGATGGCGGATATCGGCAGGTTCTTCATCCGCTTCAGTCACGGGGATTAATAGCGGATGTACAAATATCCCTGCACCTTCTGTATCAGCACGGGTAGCGACAAACGGCCGGTAAGCAATAGCGCCTTGTTGCGGCGCGTCTCTCGCGGGCAGCATGCCTTTAAATGTCTGGTTGATCCATTCCACCACCGGTGGCCGGGAACGATTGTTACGCCAGAGTTTAAGCGGTGTCAGTTGGATGTCTCCTATGCCATACACAGCGGCATTGAGGAACAAACCGACATTGGCTTTGCGGAAGCGGTAAATCGACTGCATGGGGTCGCCGACCGCAAACAGGGTGCGGCCATCGCCTGGCAGCCAGCCGCGCGTGAGTGCCTTAAGCAGGTCGATCTGCATCGGGCTGGTATCCTGGAACTCATCGACTAACAGATGCTGAATACGGTAATCCAGGCGCATAGCCAGTTCGGTGGAAACGCCACCTTCAACCAGTGCGGCCAATGCGCGCTGGGCTATCTCGACAAAATCCACTTCATTCTGCGCCTGGAAACATAACCATAATTGTGCCGCTGCAATATTTAACAGCTGGCTGAGCGCATGGATAATCGCATCGTCTTCACTATCCGGGTCGGGAAGCATGCGGATGCGGGCAATGCTGGCTTCGCTGTCACCCTGTTGCGCCAGCCCATCCAGTATGTCTGTTAATGCTTCTTTGTAGGGTTTTGCTTCATCGGTGGCGGGCAAGCCCATGTTTTTATCCAGCCGTTTGCGCAGGGCACCGCTGGCGGTCAGTAACAAGTCGGCCAGTGCACGCCAGCCGGGTAAGTCTTCAATAGTGGCTGAAAGTGGTGCTTGCCAATCGAGTAAACCAGATATTGCATGATCAGGTGGAAGCTGGCTGGAAGCATAACGCGCAATGGGCATTAGCGCAGATTGCAAGCGGGCGGGTAAAGCCTGTGCCGCCTGCTGTAACTCACTTTCAATCAGATGTAACAATGCCAGCCGGGCAACTTCGCTTTGCTTTATCTGATTGGGATCGCCGCCTGTCTGGCTTAAATGCAGCCATTGCTCACGTTTAGAGAGCATTGCCATCAACAGGCCTTCAAGGCGCGCCTGGTCGTTATCCATGTAGCGCAGCACTAGTCGCACCGGCGCTCCCAGTTGCGGGTCATCCATCGTTTGCAGCGCTTGACCGGCCGCTTCGCGGTAATATGCCCAGGCATCTTCAGTCACGGCCGGTTGCGTACCAAAACGGCTTAATAAGGGCATTTGCCTTGCCAGGTTGGCGCACAGCGAATCAATGGTATAAATGCGTAATCTTGCAGGTGTTTCCAGCAAATGCCAGTTCAGCTCGGCTGAGCGCTGCAAGGCCTGACGGCCTAGTTCAAAGGTGATCTGTTTATGAGGCGCTTCCGGCATCACACCTGCTGCTGCCAGTTGCAGGCTATCAAGAATGCGCGCACGCATTTCTGATGCAGCTTTATTGGTAAAAGTGATGGCAATGATTTCTTCGGGTGCCTGCACGGTTTGGAGTAACTTGAGCACACGTTGCGTCAGCAGTTCGGTTTTGCCCGCACCCGCTGGCGCTTCGACAATAAAGGATTCTATATCCAGTGCGCGCTGGCGGTTAGCGGTGTCGTTAGCCAGGGCTTGTTGCAAGTCGAATACAGAGATCGTCATGACTGCTTACCCAGATGCTGGTACTCAAACTGCAATTGCCGCTCAGGCAACCGTAACAATGGCAACACATCGCAATAATCCAGATCTTTTTCGGATTCAAATACCACAGAGGCATCGCCTGCTTTTAAAGCCTGGGCGGTATGCGTAATCTGCCGGCGCCAGTGCTGCAGTATCGAAGGCCAGTCGGGAAATGCTTCCGGATCGAATAATTTGTTTTTTTCGTGGTTGAACGCCTTGATACCCGAAACGATGTCATCTTCAGCGGCGACGCCGGTGAACCCGCCATCGGTCAGGCGCAACTTGCCAAAACAGACTGCGGCAATGTCTGCATCCTGCAAGATAAAGGCGGCATAAATCGGCAATTGTGGCTCGGTGATTTTGTCGCTGGCCCAGTTTTTATAATCAGGCGCGCTGCCGGTTTTGTAGTCAATCACCACCAGGCGGCCATCTGCCAACGTATCCACACGGTCTATCACCAGCTTGACCTGTATGCCTTCAATCAGGGGATTGAATTTTTTCTCTACCATGCTGACGCTGAAGGCTTGCGGGCGTTCGCGTTCGACTTCCCATAACCAGGTCAACGCCAGCTTGCTTAAGCGTTCAGTTTCCAGCTGGCAAAACACTTCGGAAAAAGGTTGCGAGAATTCCTGGTTAAACTCGCTGATGACTTGCGCTGATACCTGGTCCAGCTGACTTTTTAGTGTGGCTGGTTGAACAGCAGACCAGTCCAGAGCCGGTTGTTGTGACCAGAATGCTGCCATGACTCGGTGGATTAGATCGCCGCGCTGCATGGCATCCAGGCCATTGTGCGGAGTTTCCAGTTTGCGGGCTTTTAATCGGTATTGATAAAACGCCCAGGCCGGGCAAAGCGCTTGTGCGCGCAGTAAACCAGTACCACCACTGACATGCTCACCGTCTTCAACCGGTGGCGCCTGGTGGTCGTCCAGCCATTGCCAGTCTTGTGCATTATTGTGTGCCAGCGTTTCGGCAAGGGTGGCTGCGCCTGGCGTAGCAGCCGTCTCCGGTATCGCGTAAATCAGCGGACTCAGGCGTAATAGCCGATCCCCCTCTTTGTTTGCATAAGAAAAAATAACCTGCCTGGCTGAACGCAACAGACGTTGGTGAATCTGGTTGGCAAAGTCAATTTGAACTTCGCTGCTGGCGTTGGGCGTGGCTGCCTGGCGTTGCAGTTCTGCGGGAATCAGCGCGTTGGTGCGCGACAAGGGGGGCCACACATGGTCATTCATGCCCATCACCCATACGCCATCCAGGGGTTGTGCGGAGGCTTCCAGCATGCCCATCAGCGTGATATTTGGAGAGCGTATGGTTTGTGGCTGGAAAATCTGCGCCTGGCACAATTGCGATAAACGGTGCAAGGCAGACATGGCATCAATCGCACCCAGCCACGCATCCAGCGCTGCCAACTGGCCGAGTACACGCTGAAACGATTGCTGGCGTTGATATTCGTGACTGGATAAACTGCGCTCGCCTGGCCAATGCGTGGCTTCAAGTAACTGGTTAAAACTGGCGACCCAGGCAGAAGGTGCTTGTTTGCGGGGTGTCTGTTTTGCGAGTGTGAGCAGTGCGCTCAGATCAGCTGTCAGCGCCGGACAAGTAATTGGGTGTATATCTTGCTGTTTACGCTCAACAAACCGCAAAAAAGTTGAAGCTTTTACCTGCAAAGGCAATTGCCTGCGCATCTCGGCATCCAGCGCTGCGCGTGGGTCGGCTTCGTGTTGCGCTTGTGACCAGTAGACGTTGCCAAGAAGGGCTGAAAGCTCGGTTTGCGTGAAAGGTGACTGTTGAAACGCTAGTCTCAGCAAGCTGAGTGCGGTATCCACAAGTGGCCAGCGGCTAAGCGGCAATCCTAGCGAAAACTCGTAACAACGCGGTGTTTCAGCATGCGCAGGGTGCATTGCCTCCGGGTGAAATACATCGTCTAACAAATTTGCCAGTGTGTCACGCAAGTTGTCGAGTTCCGGCACTACTATCGCCAGCCTGGCCAGAGGGTTGGCGGCTAAGTGCTGTTGTGCCCAGTGCACCGCGGCCCGGCATTCGTCCATCGCTTCCGCGAATGCCATTCGCTGGACAACATCAGCGGTGATACCCGTTTCATAAGTAGCTACGCTGACGCCTTGTTTCTGGAATTCATTTATAAATGCCTGCAAATGCGGGTTGATACGGTCAAACCCGGCTAATTGTATTTCGGCTGGTAATGAATAAGGGTGTTGCTGCAATTGTCGCAGCTGCCATGCCTGGTAACGTACACTTTCGAGGTAACCACTTTGTTTGCACAACAACTGGAATTGCTGGCGCCATTGCATAAACTGGCGTGTTTCCTCAGTTGCCGTCGACATGTCCAGGCTGATGCTCCATTCGATCAGGTAGCGGTTGGCTTCCATTGCAGCACTGGCCAGACCACTGGTATTAAACAGCGTAGCCGCTTCATGACGGCTAAGGCTATGCTGGATCGCCTGTTCCCATAGCATGGCTTCCTGGGTGGCGGAGAGCATGCCGAGTGGTGCATCGGCCACATTAATCTGCCCGCTTAAAATAGCGTGTTCGGTGAGCTGGTCAAGCCAGTCCTGTAACGGAAAAACCTCGGGCGTTCGCCATTGTGACAAGGCTTTTTGCTGGAATTGTGCGTGCAGGGTTTGGCGTATTCCCTGCGCCAGACGCGCGGATGCACATAGAATAATGCGCTTGTTTTCAATGGGCTGGGAATGCATCCGGTAGATAATAATTTTATGAGAATGAGTGGGTGAGCATTGTTACAGGCGGATTAAACTATAAATCAGCTTGCATGGCATATTGTCGCGCTTAAATATGATGCAGGCAAATGAACTGTATGCGGCTTGGGATTAATCCGCATTATTTACCGATAATATCTCCAAGAGAAACTTGATGAACATGACTGGAATATAAAACTGGTTTCATTGCTTCGCCCGATGATTTTCTCAGGTAATATCAACCTTTACTGCTCGCTGATTTTAACAACTTTAATTAGGTGAATATCAAACATGGGGAAATTTATAAAAATAATATTTTGGCTGATCTTGTTTCCAGTGGTTTTTTTGACGCTCTACACCTGGGCATCCCTGAACTGGGTATATTCCTACGGTGAGCGGATCGGTTATGTGCAAAAGCTATCCAATAAAGGCTGGGTATGCAAAACCTGGGAAGGTGAGTTGGTGCTGGTGACGATACCGGGCACGCAGGCTGAAAAGTTTCATTTTACGGTGCGTGATCCGGCGGTGGTATTGAAAGTAAATCAGCTGGCAGGCGAGCGTGCAAGGCTGCTATACAAAGAACACAGAGGCGTGCCTTCTAACTGTTTCGGTGAAACCAGTTACTTTGTCTATGACGCACAACCTATTGAAGATGAAAAGCAGTAATTATTTCAACGGTTAAAAATGGCCGTTCAACACTCGATGCTGCTCTGGATTGGTCGTTTTGCAGCGCCTCGCAACACATAATTTTTAAGCCGTGTCTTAAAGGCTTTGCTGGAAGAAATCTTGAACGGTTGTATGATGAGCAAGGATAGAATGAACAAGAGCAGGGAAACCTGAATAGAGTTGGTAATCAATGGCAGAGTACAAAAATTACATTACGCCGGAAGGCTACGCGGCAATGGAGAAAGAGTTTCAATACCTTATTAAGGTTGATAGACCGGAAGTGGTGCGCGTAGTAAGTTGGGCGGCGGGTAATGGCGACCGTAGTGAGAACGGCGACTATATCTATGGCAAGAAACGCCTGCGCCAGATCGATTCGCGCATACGCTTTCTGACCAAGCGTATGGATGCGGCCGAGATTGTGTATAGTCGTACACAAACCAGCACCGAGAAAGTATTTTTTGGTGCCTGGGTGACATTGTTCAATCTTGAAGATGAGAGTGAGATCATCATCCGTATTGTCGGGCAGGATGAGCTGGATCCCGCGCAAGGGTATATTTCCTGGGTATCGCCTATGGCGAAAGCGTTGTTAGGTAAAAATCTTGGCGATGCTATACGGGTAGTCACGCCTGCTGCGGAAACAGAATACGAAATTATTGATATCCGCTATGAATAACAGCGCACTGATGCGTTTTTTGAACTAAAATTGCCGGGTTGCTCTCTTAAAATTAACATGAAAAGACGTCTTTGCATTTTCCTGATTTGCTGGTTGCCATGCTTTGTCATGGCCGCTAACGTCATGGCGATGCAAATGTTGCTTGTACAGGCAAATCCTGTTTCACAACAGTTGCATGACACACATGCCAGTCACGAAATTGACGCGATGAGTGAAATGCCTTGTCATGAGCACGAAGCTGCCCATGATTCTGCTACAACGACATCGACCAAAGCGCACCATTGCGATGTATGCGGATTTTGCGCTATCAGCGGCGGCGTTGCGCATTTTCACGCCGTTCCCGTTTTAGCCATAACAGCTTCACGTTCGGCCACGCCGTTATTTATGGTCGAGCCTGTCCACTCCCAAACCTATCCCCCCGCTATCAAACCACCCATATTCAGCTAGCAGGCAGGACAAATCCGTCTATCGGTTTGTCCGCTTTGTAGATCACGCTTTGTTCTAAAGCGTTTTTGCCAAGTTGAATATGGAGGGCTTATGTCCAAGCAATACACCATTGCACCTTTTTCCGTTTTCTCACTGGGCGCCTTGTTTTTTAGCCAGTTAGTTGTGCCGGCTCATGCCGCTGCACTGATGGGGTTTGAAGATAGCGCCATGCTGATGACCGAAATTGGTCGCTATAACCAGGAATGGATGTTGAACTACTCGCCCGCACTCGGGCATGCCATCGGCGTAGAGCAGATGCGCATGTCAGGTAAAGGCGAGCAGGCCACCACCATTACTGGCATCAATTACACCGGCTTGATCAAACGCTGGAATCTGCCTTCTGTCCAAGCCAACATCTGGTTTAACGGCAGCGTCGGCGAAGCCAAAGGGCAATATGATGGTTTTGCCTACACGCCAAGCGTGCAGTTTGATATGGAATCCACACGACTGTATTTTCTTGCCAAAGCCCGCATGATCCGTGCGCCCGGCATGAACTACGACACCGCTGCAGTCCAGGCCGGGTTTTCATTTTATGAAGCCGGTTTTGACGACACGCAGCCATGGTTCGTGATTGAAGCCAAAACCATGCGCAACAATGATCCCGGCTTGCAGGTGACGCCTGCAATACGCCTGATCAACAAAAATTACTTTCTCGAATTTGGTGTAACCAATCCATGGCAGGGTGAGGGCTTCGCGCCACGCCTGAACGCCATGTTTGTGTTTTGACCACTCTATTTTTAAAGGATTTTAAAATGAAAAAATTATTGATTACCCTGATGTTAACCGCCATGACACCTGCTGCATTTGCGGTCACTACGCTAAAAGCAGAAGTCAATGGCATGGTGTGCGCCTTTTGTGCCAAGGGCATAGAGAAAAAACTCAAAGCCTTGCCGGAAGGGCATGCGGCATTTGTCGATTTAAAAAGCCGTGTGGTGGCCTTTCAGCTAAAAGATGGGCAAACCCTGACTGATGAAAAATTTAATAAAGTCATTCAGGATGCAGGATATTCGGTCACTAAAGTCGAGCGCGTCAACCAAACTGTTGCAGACATCCAGGCGCAACTGAGTAAGTCCGGCAAAGAAGGTAGTAAGTAATGGCTAGCGAAATCAATCATTTGCAAACGACAAAACGGTTGAATCTACTCTCACTGTTTACGAGTGGATCAACACTGATTTGTTGTGCATTGCCTGCAACGCTGGTGGCAATTGGTTCGGTGGCTACACTCACCAGCCTCGTCAGCCAGTATCCGCAATTGATCTGGATTAGCGAGCACAAGGCCCTGGTATTCGGCCTTGCCGCTGTCATGCTGTTATTGGCAGGCTGGTTGCAATGGCGTGCAAGATCATTACCTTGCCCGACTGATCCTCAACTCGCTACGCTTTGTATGAAGACGCGCCGGCAAAGCCTGTGGGTTTACTGGGGATCTGTAACATTGTTTCTGATTGGTTCTTTTTTTGCGTTTGTGGCACCGTTGTTGATTGAGTAAATTGTCACCTAAGGCCTATCGTTTTAATTAAGGATGGGATTTCAGCAATATTAAAAAGCCGACGCGAAGTCGGCTTTTTAATATTGCTGCGTATCCTGAAATTGCTACTTCAGGATTATGGGAAATTATTTAGGTGCAGCTGGATCCGGCTCAGCAACAAAAATCTCTACGCGGCGGTTTTTTGCCCGGTTAGCTTCTGTGTCATTTGCCGCAACCGGCTCATGTGAACCGCGTCCATCAATAGTGATGCGACTGGTTGCAATGCCGCGATCGGACAGGTATTTACGAGCACTGGCAGCGCGATTAACTGATAACGGGTCATTGACGGCATCGGAGCCACTGCTATCAGTGTGTCCAATGATGTTGATACGTGCTGCCGGATTGTTTTGCAAACCGCTGGCAAATTTATCCAGGATAGGGCGGAAATTCGGTTTGATATCGGCTTTGCCTTTATCGAAGGATATGTCACTTGGAATCTCAAGTTTCAGCTGGTTGTCGCCGGTTTTGGTCACGGCAACACCGGTACCTGCAGTGGCTTGTTCCATTTCCTGCTTCTGTGCTTCCATTTTTTTGGACCAGATATTACCGGCAATGGCACCCGCACCAGCACCTATCGCTGCACCAATGGCGGCACCCTTACCACCACCAGCAACTGCACCAACTACACCACCGGCTGCAGCACCAATACCGGCACCTTTGGCTGTTCCTTTTTGCGTTTCGCTCATATTCGCGCAGCCCGACATGCTGATTGCAGCCGTTAACACTGACACAGTAATTATTTTATGCATTTGTTTTTCTCCCGTAAAAGTTTTTGTAACTCCCGTTGGTCACAAATCTGCAAGACTAAGTTCAGTCATTCCGCCTCTTACAACGAATTTTTTTAACTGTTCCGAGTCACACTTTTATGCTGTTAACTGCATTATTAATGTTAATGATTCTTATTTTTAATGATTGAATAGTGATTTTCTACTTCAGGCTGAGCTTGAGTCCTATGATCGAAAGGTATTAGATGCACACCAACGCTGAGAAAAATGGTTCCAGACTTGCCGTGAGCTATGGGCGGACATTGGGCTATCTGTTGTGTGCAGTTGGCATTGTGTTTCTATTAAATGAAGCCTGGCAGTTAATTTCAAGCAAGCCAACCTTACGTATTGCGTTAGGTTCTGGCTCCATAGCAGCATTGGCAACTGCCTTAGGTGTTATACCTATGCTGGTTACCCGTGAACCAGGACGCCGTGTGCAAGATACTTTGATGGGATTTGGTGCGGGCGTCATGCTTGCAGCCTCCTGTTTCTCTTTAATTGTGCCATCGCTTGATATCGCTCAAACACAAGGTATGGATCGCTGGGGTGCTTCGATGCTGACCGGCGCTGGCATATTGATGGGGGCAGGCTTTTTAATGCTGCTGGAACGTAAGTTGCCACACCAGCATTTTTTTGGAGGGGCGGGTACAGAAAGTGCGCAACGCATCCGCAGACTATGGTTATTTGTATTTGCGATAGTGTTGCATAATATTCCCGAAGGGCTGGCGATAGGCGTTTCTGCCGCAGGTAATGACGCTGCACGTGCCGCCGCATTGGCAACCGGGATTGCCATCCAGGATGTGCCGGAAGGGCTGGTAGTGGCCCTTGCGCTGAGCAGTGTCGGCATGGGTAAATGGAAATCGGCATTATTAGGTGCAGCATCCGGTCTGGTTGAACCAATTGCCGCCGTGCTGGGTGCTGCGGTATTGATCTACAGCCAACCGATGCTGCCATGGGGCTTAGCGTTTGCAGCGGGCGCTATGCTGTTCGTCGTCAGTCACGAAGTGATTCCTGAATCCCATCGGCAAGGACATGAGCTATTTGCAACGACAGGCCTGCTGGTGGGTTTTGTACTGATGATGATCCTGGACACCGCACTGGCGTAAAGCCACATGATATCTGCCATACTGATATTTGCAGGGTCTGGTAAGCGATAACGCACCAAGGCAATTCGCATTTATATCGGCGGGCTTACCTGCAAGCACTCGCAAACTCGCATGATTGATAGTCGTGAGAAAAACTTGCGCAAAAAATGATAAGCGATTGAAAATGCATGGTTTTTAGGCAATCAAACCATATGTCCTCGCGTATAATCCCAGTTTTACTAAGCAAACGTTGAGTTAAAGTGTGTCATCGCACTCTCTGCGTGACATAGTGTTTTCGACACAAGATTTGCAAATACAAAAAAGCCACACATGACTCCCCCCATTATTCTGGATATTGAAGCCTCCGGCTTTGGCGTAGGCAGCTACCCGATTGAAATCGGGTATGCTGACGCCAGCGGGGCAACCTGGAGCGCGCTGGTGCAGCCGCAAGCGGGCTGGGTGCATTGGGATGACAAAGCTGAAAAACTACATCAACAATCCCGTCAGGCATTAGTTGAAAATGGGCAAACGCCACATGCGATTGCCACTCACCTGAACCTTACATTCAATGGACAAACGCTGTATACCGATGGCTGGTATCAGGATTTTGTCTGGCTGCACAGTTTGTATGATGCAGCAGGCTTGAATCCTTTTTTCAAGCTGGAAGATTTAAGCGTATTGCTGACGATTGAGCAACAATCCGCCTGGCATGATACCGAGCAGACTATCCGCAACACGTTTGCATTACCTGAGCATCGTGCTGCGATGGATGCAAAAGCATTGCAACTGACCTGGTTGAAAACTGCTGAGTCAATGCCCGCCCTAGTGGGTTAATTGTCTGATGGGCTAATCTTCGTCGTAGGTTAATTTTATTAGCCGCTAGCAGCGTTTCACTGTTCAGGTACACTACCTCGATTTTTCTAGCTTCTTTAAAAACACTTCATGTCGTCTTTTACTTCTAAACGCTGGGATATGTTCTGCCAGGTCGTCGATAATTTTGGCGATATCGGTGTCAGTTGGCGCCTGGCCTGTCAGTTGGCGGATGAACACAACGTGACTGTCACTTTATGGATAGACGATTTAACCGTTGCAAAGAAAATTTTCCGGGCAGGGCATTCCAAAGTAAAGGTGCAACACTGGCATGCCCAGGCAGATTTCCCGGAAATAGCTCCCGTTGTTATTGAAACATTTAGCTGTGGATTACCGGAGCGCTATCAGCAAGCGATGTCACCACAAACCCTCTGGTTGAATGTGGATTACTTATCCGCCGAGGATTGGGTAGAAGGATTTCATGGCCGGCCATCACCTCAGGCTAATGGCCTGGTACGTCATTTTATTTACCCGGGGTTCAGCACGCAGACAGGCGGATTGCTGCGTGAGAGCTTTTTACAGGCACTGAAAAAACAGGCTGAACAATCCACACCATCGGCATGGCAGCAGTTAGGCTTGGCGCCAGCACCCGGTGTCATTAATCTTTCTCTTTTTTGCTATGCGCATGCACCAATCAAGGAGTTGCTGGATAGCCTGGCTGCATCACCATACCGAAGCAGGCTGATTGTGCCTGAAAGTATGGCAACTGCCGTTTCACAAGCACTCAAGTTAGACGCGATTAAGTCGGGTCAAAGTGTACAGCACCAAAATTGTGAGATAACCGTCATACCTTTCCTGTCACAAATTGACTATGACCTGTTGCTAGCGCTATGTGATGTGAATTTCGTCCGAGGGGAAGATAGCTGGATTCGTGCCATCTGGGCAGCAAAACCCATGGTTTGGTTACCCTATCAGCAGTCTGAAAATACCCACCTGCAAAAACTGGATGCTTTTCTAAAGCATTACCTGGCGCTAGCGGATGATGAAGTGAAAGCGCAAGTGACATCTGTGATGCAGGCTTGGGCCACGGGTGCATGGTCTGACGAGCGTTGGCGCGCGTTTGTAAGTCATCGCGAGCACATCACGCGACATGCGCAAGCCTATGCCTGCCAGTTGGCACAGCAGCCAGACCTTGCCACTAACTTGGTGATTTTTATTGAGAAATTGCAAAAAAATCGGGTATAATGCGCGGCTTTATTATTCCCACATTCAATTAAAGGCATTGTATGAAAATCGCTCAGGACTTACGCGTAGGCAACGTGATCATGATTGGTAATGATCCTATGGTAGTTGTGAAAGCCGAATATAACAAATCCGGCCGTAACTCAGCAGTGGTCAAAATGAAGATGAAAAACTTGTTGACTGAAGCGCCTAGCGAGAACGTTTATGCGGCACAGGACAAGTTTGACGTGATCGTACTGGAAAAGAAAGAAGTGACTTTTTCTTACTTTGCTGACCCAACCTATGTATTCATGGATGCCGAATACAACCAATACGATGTAGATGCTGAGTTTATGGAAGATGCATTGCCATACCTGGAAGACGGTATGCCATGTGAGGTGCGTTTCTATGAAGGTAAAGCGATTTCTATCGAATTGCCAACCACAGTCGTGCGCGAAATCACTTACACAGAGCCAGCGGTAAAAGGCGATACTTCCGGTAAAGTGATGAAGCCTGCAAAAATTGCTTCCGGTTTTGAAATTCCAGTGCCACTGTTCGTAAGCCAGGGTGACAAAATCGAAATCGATACCCGCACTGGTGAGTACCGTAACCGTGTGATGAAATAATCGTAACGCTTACCCAGAGTTAAAAAGAAAACCCCAGGCTTGCCTGGGGTTTTTGTTATTCATGAGTGTTGGTTTGTGAATGTTTAGGGAAATGTTTATCTTAATCTTGGGAATGATTCACTATTGGTTATGATTTTTTTCACTGACAATCGCTGACAGCTTTACATCATCTCATCTTGAGGAGGGTTGCAATGCGTCATCAGCAGGTCAGCTATAAGCGAATCATTGTTATGTGTCTGTTGAGCTGGACGGTGCTCTCTATCGATGCAGCACTCGCGGCTGAAGCAGACGCGCGTTCCCTAAAACACCCCCTGGTCGGTTACTGGGAGTCAAAAATTCCCGAGACCGGTTGCCTGGAATCTTACTGGTTTAAAGAAGATGGCACAGCGGTGTTTACCAGTGGCGATGAGCAGCTCGAAGCCCGCTATGAAATAACCCCACAACCGGACGTGCAGGGATTCTTCAAACTTACTCACCGTGTGACCTTAAGCAATAAAGGACTGGACTGCACCCGCCAGACTTCCGAAATCAACACCGAGCAAACCAGCTATGTGCTTTTCCAGCCGGATGGCTACAGTTTCATTTCCTGTGACGATGATAACCCATCGTTAGAGGCCTGCTTTGGCCCGATTGAATTAAAGAATAATGCGACCAGAAGTTTGCCCTGAGATCTAAGGGCTTAAGCTACATGTGGCAATCGGCATTACTGCTGCTCAGGCGTATCATGCCAGTGATGGTGGCGAGCGTCGGGTTAACCCTAGGCCATTCTTCCCAGGCGCTGATTCATGGATTGACGTTTCCCGGTATGGCGATTTCCACCGTGAAACTGAGTATCAAGCATGCTCATTTTTTGCAGTCCGTAGAAAAATGGGAATATTACGATTCCCTCTGTAGCGGAGTCATTGTTGGACGCAAACCCCTGACACTGATCACGGCAGCCCATTGCCTGAAAGAAGTGCAATTGAATGGCCCCAAAGGGCTGCCTGTATTATCCATCGTCCAACCGGAATTGCTCGGTATTGAGGATATCCGGCTGCAGCAAGCATTCTATCGGCCATTTGCAGCCGTGGCTGAGGATTTAACCCAGGACATTGCAGTGCTGGTGTTTGAGGCTAATATCAAAAGCCCAATACAAGCTCTGCGCATCCGCCTGGATGATCGTTTGCCAGAGAGCATCATGATTTGCGGTTATGGCCGAGGATACGGCGAGGCTGATACAAGGCATCCCCGATGTGGCGAACGCAAACCCTTGCCTGACCTGTCAGACTTTTTTCAGGTACTGCCCAGGGCCTACCGCGAAATGGACGAAATGCTGCATTTGCAGGCGCAGACACAGTTCGCTTACACGCAGGAGTTGGTACATGCCGAAAAAGCACTGCTGGCGGTAAATCGCCTGAATGACAGCGATCAATACGACCACACAATTCCCATGCCTACAGTTGGCGATTCGGGTGGCCCCTGGCTGGTGCTGAATGCATGGGGACAATACGAGTTGCTGGCGATCACCAGTCTGGTAGAGCGCTTTTATAATCCAAGCGCACATTGGCCTTTTTTCCAGAAACAGGTGCCATTATCAGAATATCCCTATATCGCTTATGGCTTGCGCTTGAGTCATCCTGAAGTATTGGGGTTTTTACGCTACGCACAGCATAGCGGTGCCGACATACAATTCACTTCGGCACCGATGTATCCTTTTATCGACCAGCACTAACTTGAGTACTGGGCCTGGCTAAAACGCCTTAAGCGTTCAGTTTGCTATCGATCTGTTTTTCTGCTGCAAGCCAATGGTCAGTACTAGGGCCATGGAAACCATGTTTTTCGGCAATATAGTATGCGGCTTCTTCAATCATCTGCAAGCGCTTGGCGCTGGTAACTATCGCAGGTGAACGGGTTTTCTTGCTAGTGCTCGTGGTCTTGCTGGCAGTCTTTTTGGCGGCGGGCTTGGAAGCCGCTGTTTTTGTCGTCACTTCTTTTTTGGCGGCGGGTTTTTTGCTGCCGTTTTCGGTACTTTTGCTGGTGGCCATCATATCTCCTTGATCTAGAGTGAAATAAAAGTGCGAGGCTTGTGACCTCATGTGAATCATCTTATAAAAATGTAACACTTGCCGTCAAGCCGTTAAATGAGCAGACTCTGAATTTGATGGGGAGTTCGCAGCTTTATTTTGGAATATTTCCTTTTCAAGCCCGGCTATTTATGATGTAGTGCATGCGCACCCGCAATTAAAGGAAATCCATGTATAAAAAGGCCCTGACGTCACTCACCATCCTGTTTTTCATGATGGGGTTTATTACTTGTCTGAACGATATTCTGGTGCCATACCTGAAAGCCATTTTTTCCCTCAGCTATAGCCAGGCGGCATTGGTTCAGTTCTGTTTCTTTGGCGCTTACGGGCTGACTTCTATACCATTTAGCAAGCTGATTGAACGTGTTGGCTACCAGAAAGGCATGGTGATCGGTTTTGCGCTGGCGGCAGTGGGGTGCTTGCTGTTTTACCCGGCAGTGATATTACATACCTATCCACTATTTCTAGGTGCCTTGTTTGTGCTGGCATCCGGCATTGTGTTGTTGCAGGTAGCCGCAAACCCTTGTGTGTCTGTTATTGGGCCGAAAGAAACGGCTTCTTCGCGCCTGACCATGGCGCAGGCCTTTAACTCACTGGGCACTTTTATTGCCCCGTTATTTGGGGCCTATTTCATCCTGTCCGCACTTAAAAACTCGACGCATGCTGAAGGGGTTGTCTATCCTTATTTCTTTATTGCTTCTGTGTTGATCATCATCGCTGTGGTGCTTTCGCGCATCAATCTTACCGGCCTGGAAACCACCCAAGCCGATGAAAGCCGCTGGATTGAGGTCATCAAAGAAAAAAGCTTGTTACTTGGCGTAATAGGGATATTTGCTTACGTGGGGGCTGAAGTGGCGATTGGCAGTTTCCTGGTCAATTACGTGATGGACATCAGCCAGGTCACAGAAACGCAAGCTGCGCCATTAGTCGCTTTCTATTGGGGTGGCGCGATGGTAGGGCGCTTTCTCGGCATATTCACTCTGAAAGCGTTTGCGCCAGCCAGAGTGCTGATGACCCACGCCTTGCTGGCAGTGATCCTGATTATTATCTCGATGCAGGCTTCAGGCACATTGGCAATAGGCAGTATGGTGCTGGTTGGTTTGTGTAACTCTATTATGTTTCCCACGATTTTTACCCTGGGGATCAAAGACCTTAAAGCCGGGCAGGAAAAGAAAGGTTCTGGATTGCTGGCAACTGCGATTCTTGGAGGGGCGATTGTGCCCTTGTTGACCGGCTTACTGGCTGATCGTATGGGGCTGCATCATGCATTTATCTTGCCAGTGATCTGCTATGTTTACATCGCGTGGTTTGGTTTTAAAGCGTTGGCTGGCAAAGCGCATTAAATCATTTTTTGTTAATCAGAAGCCAGCCCACGCAAGCCAATGCAATTTCCCCATGGATCTTGAAGCTGGCAAATGGCATAACCATTTTCAATGTGCAACGGGCCACGATAGAGCTTGGCGCCGATAATTTGGGCATGTGCCAAGGCTAGGTTAAGTTTTGGAACTAACCAATAAACGACAGAGCCGGCAGGTCCCGAAGACACTTTCTCATCAGCGTGGACGAATTCCAGTGAGATGCCATCGAGAGACAGGTATTTAAAATTGTCTGCTGCCAGGCGCTGCCGCTGAGCATTAGGAAATAATTGCTGATACCAGTTCAAAGCCTCCGGAACCGAGGATACATGAATCATCACGGCTGCAATTGGTTGCGCTTGCATTGAGGCCTAAGCGGATGTTCCACCCACGGTTAAACCATCAATCTTCAATGTAGGTTGACCGACACCCACCGGTACGCTCTGGCCTTCTTTACCGCAGGTACCTACGCCGCTATCCAATGCCATATCGTTACCAATCATGCTGACTTTGGTCAGCACATCAGGGCCGTTGCCAATTAAGGTAGCGCCTTTGACCGGGTAAGTGATTTTGCCATCTTCAATCATGTAGGCTTCAGCTGCGCTAAATACAAATTTACCGCTGGTGATATCTACCTGGCCGCCGCCAAAGTTAGCTGCATAAAGGCCTTTTTTTACTGACTTGATAATCTCTTGCGGGTCTTTATCGCCATTCAGCATATAAGTATTGGTCATGCGTGGCATGGGGATATGCGCATAGCTTTCGCGGCGCGCATTGCCGGTCAATCCCATGCCCATCAGGCGGGCATTCAGCGTATCCTGGATATAACCCCGCAGGATGCCATCTTCAATCAGCACGGTGTTTTGGGGTGCATTACCTTCATCGTCCATAGTTAATGAACCCCGGCGATTGGCAATAGTGCCATCATCGACAATGGTGATGCCTTTGGCAGCTACCTGCTGGCCTATCATGTTAGAAAAAGCAGAGCTGCCTTTACGGTTGAAGTCGCCTTCAAGACCGTGGCCAATCGCTTCGTGCAGCAGGATGCCTGGCCAGCCACTGCCTAATACCACGGTCATACTGCCGGCCGGGGCAGGGCGTGCATCGAGATTCACCAATGCCTGGTGTACGGCTTTTTGTGCGTAATCCTGCAATACCTCATCGGTAAAGAAGCTGTAATCAAACCGGCCACCGCCACCACTGCTACCTTGTTCGCGACGGCCATTGTGTTCGGCAATCACTTGCAGCGAGAGGCGCACTAGCGGGCGAACATCGCCAGCCATCACGCCATCACTGCGGGCTACCATCACCACTTCATATTCGGCAGCGATCGAGGCCATTACTTGCGTCACGCGTGGGTCTTGCGCTTTTGCGTATCGCTCGAGTTTTTCCAGTAACTTGACCTTGGCATCGGCGCTCAGGCTGGCAATCGGGTCTTGCGGTAGGTAGAGTGGGGCGTGGCTACGGGTGAGTATGCTATGGCCGGTTTTTTCCTGGCCCAGATTAGCAATCGCACGCGTGGCATTGGCCGCCTCTTGCAAGGCATCCAGGTGAATATCATCGGAATAGGCAAACGCGGTTTTTTCCCCACTCACTGCTCGTACGCCTACACCCTGGTCAATATTGAAGCTGCCGGATTTAACCTGTCCTTCTTCCAGCCCCCACGACTCACTGCGGCTGTACTGAAAATATAAATCGGCATAGTCAATATTGTGCGTCATCATGCCAGACAAGACTTTGCTTAAAGCTTCCTGGTCCAGCCCGGCCGGGCGGAGTAGCGTATCGTTCGCAGTGGTGAGTAGCGTTTGCATATGGGTCAACTTAATAAAGAGTCGTTCGGCTGGTTAAGACTAATGGTTGGAATAAATTTGATGAAAAGAGTGCCGTAGCGCGGCTCAGCATTTTCATGAAATAGCGGTAATTGTTTTGTGTTTCAAAGCCGGCAGGCTCTGACGCAGGTTCTTAATATAATTGCGGTTGATGTTGGCAATTACAATCCCTGATCCACGTGGTAGTCTGTCCAGCACTACGCCCCAGGGGTCGACTATCATGCTGTTACCATGGGTTTCACGGCCTGAGAGGTGGTAACCGCCCTGGGCAGAGGCGACCACATAGCAGATATTTTCAATGGCGCGGGCACGCACCAGCGTTTCCCAGTGGGCTTTGCCGGTGGTTTCTGTAAACGCTGATGGCAGAACAATCATATCGACTTCACCCATGGCGCGGAATAATTCAGGGAAGCGCAGGTCATAACAAATTGCCAAGCCTATGCGCCCAAAAGGCGTGTCAATTGCAACCACGCTATCGCCAGGCTCTATCGTGTTTTCTTCGTGGTAGTGCTCGGTGCCCATGTCCAGGCCAAACAGGTGGATCTTGTCATAACGGGCAACCTGATCACCTTTTTCGTTATACACCAGGCAGCTGTTGCGGATTTTCTTTGGCTGATTGCTTTGCATGGGTACCGACCCGGCAACAATCCATATCTTGAAAGCTTTGGCAGTTTTACTTAGAAAGTGCTGGATAGGCCCGTCATTCTGTTTCTCGCTGATAGCCACTTTGTCTGTATCTTTCAGGCCCATGATGCAAAAGTATTCGGGCAACACCACCAGCCTTGCGCCTTGTTCGACGGCCATCTCAATCAATCGCTTGGCCTCTACCAGATTTGCGGCCACACTAGGGCTGGATGCCATCTGGATGGCGGCGACCTTGATGATATCGTCTTTAGCTGCGGATTTCAGTTTTTTAGTTTTATTGTCTGCCATGGCATCTTTTCCGTTGGTACTAAATAAATTTAGAATCTAAGTCAGTTTGACATCACTGAGCATTTTTCAAGGGTTGAACAGGCGTCTTAGTTGGCGCTGTTTTATCAATTTCAACCTCTTGTGGATTATCCCAGGTTCCCGTAATCATATATTCACTGGCGCTGATTTTGTTGAGTGGGTCTTTCAACAGTTTTTGCGCGACAAATGCTGCAACACCGACAATCGGACCCGCTGCCAGTGCAGCCAGGGAGACTGAGTCTGTGATATGCGGAGTCACTTTGACTTTAAGACGCTGGGTTTCGGTTTTTAAATTGGTTTCACCTTTCAGTCTGGCTTCGGCAGCCGGTCCGGTCATAAACAAGTCATCACTGCGCAAAATGCCATCGCGGATGTTGGCGGTAGAGGTGATCTTGTCAAACGCAAAGCCCTGGCTGAATAAATCACGGAAATCCAGCGTTAACCGGCGCGGCAAACTTTGCAAGCTTAACAACCCAAGCAACCGGCCCACCCCTGGCTGCACTTTAAGGATTTGGCCTTTTTCAAGTTGCATACTGAAATTACCATCCAGGCGCTCAACGGCAAATTGATGCGGGCTACCAGGCCAGCCAACTTGTCCGGCCATATTGCCGGTGCCACCTTTGACCATTTCACCGCTAGGCTGGAAGCGTTGCAAGGTTTTGCCCAGGTTGTTTGAAGTCAAATTGAATTTAAGTGACGTTTGCGGGTTGCGTACGGAGTTACGCCAGGTGCCATCAGCGGTAAGCTGGCTATCAGGGCTATTAAGATTCATTTTCTGGATTACCCAGTTTTCACCGCTGTTAAAGGCCTTGATATCCAGGCTGCCCAGCTGTTTGTCGCCAAACTGGAAATCCTGTGCTGAAATTTCCACTTCGGGATAGGTCATGTTCAGGCGACGCACCTCAGTGGTTGCCGTAGTTGTTTCATCTGTATCCATACTCCTCGGCACTTTTAAATAACTTAATTTTGCGATCAACTTGTTATTCGGTTTGACGGATATCCAGTCTACATCACCAGCCAGTTCCTGGCTCTGGATCTTCATTTTCAGCCGGTCCTGGTCAGGGGTGACATTCAGTTTGATCTGGTGCAGGTTGCGATCAAACACATGCAATGTGCCGGCATTGAGTTCAATACGGTTGAGCGGGATATCTGCAGTTCGAGCAACGTCAGTGTTTGAACCAGAGCCCTGGTTGGTGTAAGCCAGCCACTCATCGACATCCAGTTTCTCGAAATCCGCACGCAGGTTGATACCATCGGTGGATGGCATACGCGGTGGCGTATTAACCGAAATTTCGCCAGCACTGATTTGCGATTCCGAGCCGCTGGTAGTACGCAGGAAGTTGGCATGCAACCAGTCGTTATAATGAATGGCAATTTTATCAGGCTGGTTGTTTTCCTGACGTAAGCGGATGGTTAAATTGGCCGGTGTTTCAACCGTTTTTTTCATCGGCTCGGGTAAATCAACCGCCATGCCAATCAACTGCGAGCGGATATCCAGGCGGACATTGTTAGGTGGTTGGATCAGGATATTACTTTTCCAATCTGTAGTGCCATGTAACGCTTTAGTCAGTAAGTTGCTATCCATTTTTTTGAGCGCAACATCGGTGATGCGCCCGCTGCCTTGGATAATCACTGACTTATCACTTTGAGTGTTCAGGCTGATGGTTGCCGGGTTATCAAACATCGACAATTGTACAGCCTGTGCCTGCAGGCCTTTTTCAGTAAACTTCAGGTGGCCGTTGATGTTGTTCATCTCCGGTAATGCGATTTGAGCATTTGCCGCGATGCGACCATTTTTAATCGCATAATCCCCTTGAAACCGGCTGGCATCCACATCGTTCAAGGGGATTTGTAAGGCCAGTTTCAACTCGGCATCACCGTTGGCTTTCAGGTAGTCGGTAAAGCCCATCGTTACCTCTCGTACAGGGCTGTTGTTCACAAATTTAACCCCTTGCTCGACACTGCCAACTACTGTTGCCTTCACATTGAGCATGGGCCAATCAGCATCAAGTTGTGGAATCTCAACGTGCGCCTGTGTGATGTGCTGGCCTACCGTAGTGCCGTTTTTCACCGAGATATCCATACGCTTGCCTTCAAACTTAAGCCAGGCATCTACGTTCTGGACCAAAGGCCAGCCAGTACCGTATTCTAGGCTGGCATGATCTACCTGGGCGGTGACTTTGAATATTCCCAGTGCGGGGTCTGCCTGGTGCGCTGCATTCACAAACGGAAAGTCTTTCATGCGACCTTTGATCAGTACTTCACCACGGCGGATCTGTCCGGAGAGAATCGAGGTATCCAGCCAATGCAGCGTAGATTCACCAAGAATAAGCGGGTAATAGAATGGCGCGTGTTTGGCATCACCACGCTCAATCTGGCTTTGCAATTGAATAGTGTCACCCCCGGCAGCACCGAGTTGATATTCCAGGTTGGTGCGAACGGCGATGTGCGGGTTTGAAAGTTGCAGATTGTGAGTGCTGATTAATAGTTTCTTGCCGTTGTTGTCCCACTCGATGTTGCCCTGCAAACGGTCAATCGGTACCGGCCAACGTAGAATTTTTGCTAAGTCGATACTGGCATTCTGCGTGTCGAGGTCAATGCTGCCAGCATTCGGATGCAGCGATAATCGCCCTGACCAATTCTTCAGGCCCGGCAACTGTTCATAAGCTTTGGTATGCACGGCATTCAGGTTAGCTTCAACCGCATAGTCTTGCCATTTATCCTGCTGATAAAGCCAGCGTAGCTTGATTTGACCAGCATTAAAAGCAGGGGCGATTTGTTCAAGATAGTTAGCGGCTTCAGATTGCGAATCCAGCCATTTTGCAAATAACGCTCCCTGCTCAAGTGTGACTTTTTTCACGGTCAGCACGCCTTCATGACCATGGGCGTCCCATTGCAACTCGCCATTCGCATCATCAAGCTTCAGACCGGTCTGGATGTCGGCAGAAATGTGTTTCAGATAGATCATGTGGCGTTGCTCTACCCGCTGCCAGCGGAACTCACCACTCATGCTATCGGCCAGAAAAGTTTCTGTTGTATTGGGCGGGGTAACGGAAACTGACTTTAAATTGATTTGTGCGGCCATACGTTGCAGTTGCATCGCTTTAAAGGCCAGTGTCGAGGTCATGCTGCCTTGTCCTGTATGCACTTTTAACGGCAAGTCCAGCCAAGGGCTCCAGGCCGCCAAGTCGATTTGCGGCAAGCGCAGAGATATTTCGCCGTGCCATGCCTCAGGCTTTGTCACGTCATCACCGACCAGCACAGAATCCAGCGTAATACGTTGTTTAGTGCCGTTAGAAACCAGGCTATCCATATGCACCGTATGCCGGTTTAGCAGGCGCTGCCAGACCGGCGTCAGTATTTCTATATTCAGGTCTTCCAGCAGCAAAGGCGGTGCCTGGCGCTGTTCATCTACCCAGGTCACCGTGGCGTGGGTGATCTTGATACGCCTTTGTTCCAGCAACCAGTTGGAAAATGCCGGGTCGCCCTTGCCTGACATGGAAATCCCTGCCAGGAAAAGCTCCCCGTCGGCGGTGCGCCGGATAATCAGGTTAGGCGCATCAATGCGCAGGCTGATGAGGGAAGGTGACAACAGCACCAGGCTGCTCCAGGACAAGCGGGTGGTGATTCGTGAAAGTTCAAGGGCAGGGCGCTTTTGCGTGTCGAATATGGTGACATCCCCAAGCGATACCTGTGGCGCCAAGCCACGCCAGCGAATGCCTATGTGCGCAATCGTGACTTCCTGCTTCATCGATTGGCTTAGTTTCTGCGCAATGCGTTCTTTATAATCATCAATATGGGGGAAAACATAAAACTGGATCACCGCGATCATGCCTGCCAGGACTACCAATATGACAATAAGCAGAGTGAGTAGCCAGCGTTTAATTTTTTGCAGGGGCATGAGCAGAGGCGGGTCTTGAATGCAGGGGTTTATCAACTGACTATTTTACTCGAAAACAGTTGCAGCACTGCAGCGGATGGTGGCGTAAAGGGAGAATTATGCAGTCTGATGCAGGCGAATCGTTTAAAATGCCGAATTTGCAGGGTTCTGGCCCGTCGCGGGATCAGTATTTTAAGGTTTAAGCGCGGTTGGGCGATTATCGCGCGTTAGTTCAGGGTCAGGTCAAGGAAATGAAAAGTCACACAATACGCATCAGGTTAAGTGAAAGTGGTCAGCAGTGATTCAGTTTAAGCAACTGACTTTTTCAAGAGCCGGTAAAGCACTGGTTGAAGATGCCAGTTTTCAATTGCATCCCGGCCATCGGGTTGGTTTAACAGGTGCCAATGGCGCTGGTAAATCTACTTTATTTGCGCTGCTTCGCGGTGAACTGGTCGCTGATGCAGGCGATTTGTTGATTCCTGCACATTGGGTGATCGCGCATGTTGCCCAGGAAACCCCTGCACTGTCACAATCCGCACTGGACTATGCGCTGGATGGTGATGAAGAATTGCGTACATTGCAGGCACATCTGGCAAAAGCACATTCTGCTGATGACCATGATAATGCTGATCCATTGTTGGTAGCCGAATGGCATCAACGCCTTGCCGATATCGATGGTTACAGTGCTGAATCAAGAGCAAGCACTTTATTAGCCGGCCTAGGCTTTTCCCAAGCACAGTTATCACAGGCTGTGAGTGATTTCTCCGGTGGCTGGCGCATGCGCTTGAATCTGGCACGTGCCCTTATGTGCCGTTCTGATTTGCTGCTGCTGGATGAGCCCACCAATCACCTGGATATTGAGGCAGTGATTTGGCTGGAAAGCTGGCTTAATGCTTATCAGGGAACTTTGTTATTGATCTCGCATGATCGTGAATTTCTTGATAATACAGTCAATCATATTTTGCATATTGAGCAGCGCAGGTTGGATTTATACCGTGGTGGCTACAGCGATTTTGAACGGCAACGGGCTGAAAAGCTGGCATTGCAGCAGGCCAGTTACCACAAGCAGCAACAACAGGTTGCGCACTTGCAAAAGTATATTGACCGTTTCCGCGCGCAAGCGACCAAGGCCAGACAGGCGCAAAGCCGTATAAAAGCACTTGAACGCATGGAGCGCATCAGTGCCGCGCATGTTGATTCGCCATTTAGCTTTGGTTTCAGGGAACTGGGGTCTGCCCCTGACCCGTTGCTGGTTTTAAACCAAGCCAAACTGGGCTATAACGACAAAGTGCTGGTCAGTTTCGCACATCTGGCGATCCGCCCAGGTGAGCGCATAGGATTGTTAGGTAAAAACGGAGCCGGTAAATCGACGTTGATTAAAACGCTGGCACAGTCGGAGACTTTGTTGTCCGGTGAGCGCATTGAAGGCAAGGATTTGCGCATCGGTTATTTTGCCCAGCATCAGTTGGAGCAACTGGTTGCAACCGACTCGCCATTGCAACATTTGCAACGGCTGGACGCGACAGCGCGCGAACAGGAGTTGCTGGATTTTCTCGGCAGTTTTGATTTTCGCGGGGAAATGGCCAAAACCGCCTGCGGTCCGTTTTCAGGAGGGGAGAAATCCAGGCTGGCATTAGCCATGCTGATCTGGAAGCGGCCTAACCTGATTTTGCTGGATGAGCCCACCAATCACCTGGATATAGAAATGCGGCACGCATTATCGTTGGCACTGCAGGCGTATGAAGGCGGAATGGTGATGGTCTCTCATGATCGTACTTTGCTGGCAACCTGTTGCGAAAAGTTCTTGCTGGTGGCCGATGGCAAAGCGGAAGTATTTGATGGTGACCTCGAAGATTACAAGCAACACTTACAAACGCAAGGTCAAACATCCGTTGCCAGTGAGAGCCCATCTACTCCCAAGCAAAACAGTTATCATCAACAAAAAGCTGACCGCCAGGCCAGGCTCAACGAGCGGCGGCCTTTGGTTAAAGTGTTAGCCAGTCTGGAAACACAATTAGCAAAGCTGGAGACTGAGAAAAATTTATTAGAAAGTCAGCTGGCTGATAGTGATATTTACAACGTTGATCAAAAAGCTACTTTACAAAAAGTGCTGATGGCGCAGGCAGAGAACAAAAAACAATTGGAAATAATAGAAGTCCAGTGGCTGGAGTGTCAGGAAAAACTCGAAGCGTTACCTGAGTAATTCATGATTCACCGTAAAGAGATTACTTGAAGAAAGATCAAACATGGAAATGACCTACACCGAGCGCGTGAAATTATTGCATCAGTTATGCCAGGTAGAAACCAGGCAGGCGACAGGGCGTTCAGAAGACGAAGCCAAGGCTGCATTTGCGAATGCAGATGTTGAACAAGCAACTTATTATATTGCCAGTTTCGTTACTTTCAGGGCTATTCAAGCCGCCGAGCGGCACCCCGGTGAAGAGTTACAAAGCGACTTTGAAATGCTGGGTGTCTACCAATGTTTTGCCTTGATGGTATATGCGTTTCTGTTTATGCCACTGACACAGGAAGAGCATCAGCCGGATTATGATGAAGCTCAAGTGGCGATCGGTAGCACTTTATTTGAAGGAATTGCACCGGAGTTGCTGGCTGAAATTATTGAGTCCGGTTTTCACAAATTCAAATTGATTGCAGAAGCTGATGCTGAACACTGGCTGGAATATCGGGAAAATCTTGATAAAGTCACCATTAGTTATATTGTTGCCGCCACCGATGATGAAAGTCCGCATGACGCTGCCGAAGTGTTGCCATTGTTTGGGCAACTCCTTAGTCAATTATGTGAAGCTTTCAGTGCAATTTAAATATATTGATCTAAATTACTTACATGTATAATTTAATATTGTTAACAATTTTGACATACTTTGAAAACTTTAGTAAATTTATTGCTTAACGCATGTTAATCAATATGTTTCTTCGATAAGATCCCACGGTTTAGGTCCTAGCCTTCAATTAATCAGTAAGAGGATAAAATGAGCAAACTGCTGTTGATTGACGATGATGTCGAATTAGCTAACATGCTGAAGGAGTTTCTGACGCAAGAAGGTTTTGGCGTCACCACTGCCCACGATGGATTAACCGGTGAGCAATATGTGCTGGCTGGCAAATTTGAGCTGGTGATTCTTGACGTCATGATGCCAGGTCAAGATGGTATGCAAACTTTAAAAAATATCAGACAGCATTCAGATATTCCTGTACTGATGCTGACGGCAAAAGATGATAACGAAGGCCGTATCGAAGGTCTTGAAGGCGGCGCTGACGATTATGTGCAAAAGCCCTGTCTGCCACGTGAGCTAGTTGCCCGTATTCGTGCCATTCTGCGTCGCCAGAATAGCGATGGTCCTAAAGGTAACGATATCGTGGTGGGACAATTAATTGTTTCCGGTGAGCGCAGAAAAGTATTTTGGGGCGACCAGCCGATTGTATTTACCAGCACCGAATTCAGTTTGATCGAGATTCTTGCCAAACATGCCGGTACTATCGTCAGCAAAGAAGATTTATCTATAAAAGCTTTAGGTCGCTCATTGGTTAAATATGACCGTAGCATTGATGTGCATTTGAGCAGTATCCGTCAAAAAATATCAGAAGCTTCAGGTGGCGTAAACGTGATCCAGACTATTTATCGCGTAGGATACCAGTTAGTCCGGGACTAATTATTAAGACTTGATAGCGGGGGCTATGGGGCGCCTTTTCTGGAAGCTGTTTGCAGCGTTATTTCTGGCTTTGATCTCAACCGTCATTACGGTAGGGAACATAGTGCAGTGGGAACTGCACCAGAAACATCCGCACATGCAGAAAGTGCCCTCGCAATCATGGTCAGCTGCAAATCGTTCTACGCCTGCGCCTAACTCTCAAAACCAGACCGGTTACGTACACTCTTCCAATGAGCTCAATTATGTTGAGCTGTTATTAAATTTCCCTTTTTCCGCGCTGGTTTTTTGTTTAATCACCAGTGCCATTTTTGCCGGCATACTGGCCTGGTCAATTTCTCACCCTATTAAACTGCTGCTTGAACATTTGAAGACTGCCGCTGATGGCAATCTCCTCATTCGCGTCAGCCCTAAAATTAAGGTGAGTCATGATGAGTTTGCCGAGCTAGGTGCTGCGTTTGATTTGATGGCCTTGCGTTTGAACAGCATGATCAAAAGCCAATCCAATATGCTACATCATGTATCGCATGAACTGCGTTCGCCACTGGCGCGCATTCAAATGGCCGTTGGACTGGTGATGCAAAACCCCAAGAAAATGCAAAGCTCATTGCAACGTGTAGAACTTGAGGCGGTGCGGATGGAAAAGATGATTGCCGAATTGCTGGAGATTTTTCGCCTGGAATCCGGCATGCAAAAACTGCAAAAAACTGATCTCGATTTAAAGGGATTGCTTGCTGGAATTGTGGGGGATGTACAGTTTGAAAAGCAGGATGCGCGTATTCACCTGGATATGCCTGACAAAGTGATTTTGATAAATGGCCAACTGGAGTTATTGCAGCGTGCGATTGAAAATGTGGTCCGCAACGCAGTGAAATATGGCCCTGCATTGGGTAAGGTCGCCATTGAATTACAGCGCAGCGAGCGCACTGGTGAAGTCATTATTGAAGTACAGGATCAAGGCAATGGCGTGGAGCAGCAAGAGCTTGAGCAGATTTTCAAGCCATTTATCCGCGGGCGGAGTGCTTCACAAATTGATGGTCACGGTATTGGCCTGGCGATGACCAAACACATTGTCGAAGCCCATGGCGGTTATGTGAAAGCCTCGAACCTATCCCCGATTGGTTTTATGGTACGTATACATTTGCCATTGGCCAACAAGTCTTCTGCTGGCTGAATTCACACGTATTCACCTGCAACAATGTTAAAATAAGCGGTTTTAAAGATCACTCAGGCGAAAAGCCGGATAACTATGACAGTACAACCATCCAATCAACCTTCAACAGCAACAAATGAAGTGGCCATTGACGAAAACCATGTCATCGCAGAACGCAGGGAAAAATTGCGCCTGATGCGCGAACAGGCTGCAGCTACCCAGTCAGCAGTTTTCCCAAATGATTTCAGGCCTGAACATAAAGCAGCTGATTTGCAAGCCAAGTATGGCGAAGTCGATAAAGAGACGCTGGACCCACAGGAGATTCCGGCAGTAGTTGCTGGCCGGATGATGTTGAAACGAGTGATGGGCAAAGCCAGTTTTGCGACGATTCAAGATAGCAGCGCAAGGATTCAGTTGTATATAGCGCGCGATGAGATCGGCGAAGAGCTTTATGAAAGCTTTAAACACTGGGACATGGGCGATTTTCTGGGCGCTCGCGGCCGGCTGTTTAAAACCCGTACCGGTGAATTATCCCTGCATGTGACCGAATTACGCCTGTTGACCAAATCCCTGCGTCCGTTACCAGAAAAATTCCATGGCTTGCATGATCAGGAAACCAAATATCGTCAGCGTTATGTAGACCTTATCACTTCTGAAGAAACCCGCGAGACTTTTAAAGCACGTTCAAAAGTGGTGAATGCGATTCGCCAGTTCATGAATGAAAATGAGTTTCTTGAAGTAGAAACGCCCATGCTGCATCCGATCCCCGGCGGTGCTTCAGCCAAGCCATTTATTACCCACCACAATGCGCTGGATATGCAGATGTTTATGCGTATTGCGCCTGAGTTATATCTGAAGAGATTAGTTGTTGGCGGTTTTGAACGTGTGTTCGAGATTAACCGTAACTTCCGTAACGAAGGTTTAAGTGTGCGCCATAACCCTGAATTCACCATGATGGAGTTTTATGCGGCTTACACTGACTATCACTGGTTGATGGATTTTACCGAGCAATGTATTCGCGCTGCCGCAGTTGCCGCACGCGGTACCGCAGTGCTGAGTTATGCAGATAAGGAAGTAGACTTAAGCAAACCGTTTGAGCGCCTGACGATTATCGGCGCCATCCAGAAATATGCGTCGCAATACACACTCGAGCAGTTAAATGATGCAGACTTCCTGCGTAAAGAATTACTCAAGCTGGGTGTGAAAGCGTTTGACCACGCCGGGTTAGGCTCACTGCAATTATCCCTGTTTGAAGAAACGGCCGAGAGCCAGCTGTGGCAACCTACTTATATTATTGATTACCCGGTTGAAGTGTCCCCGTTGGCGCGTGCTTCGGATAAGCACCCTGAAATCACTGAACGTTTTGAGCTGTTTATTACCGGTCGTGAAATGGCCAATGGCTTTAGTGAGCTGAATGACGCTGAAGACCAGGCAGCACGTTTCCAGGCGCAAGTAAAAGCCAAAGAAGCGGGTGACCAGGAGGCAATGTATTATGATGCCGATTTTATTCGTGCACTTGAATACGGCATGCCTCCAACTGGAGGCTGTGGTATTGGGATTGATCGGTTGGTCATGTTGATTACGGATAGCCCAAGTATCCGCGATGTTATTTTGTTCCCGCACATGCGTGCTGAGCAATAGTTTAAACAAAAAAAAGGCCACCTAAGGGTGGCTTTTTTTATGCCTATAAACGGACTAGTGATTCTTTAGTACCAAGACATATAGTTGTCATCAAATTGTCATATTACCTGTTCAAAATACGCCCCGTTGTTTCAATAAAATAGATTTCAAACAGGGAAAAAATATGAATTCGAAATTGCATCGCATCGTCCTAGCTGCGGTGGCGAGTAGCATGCTTGCCGGCTTGTCATTTTCAGCAACAGCAGACTCAAATATTGATTTGGTTCAGGCGCTGGTGTCTAAAGGTGTACTCACTGAAGAAGAAGGTGCTTTGCTGACTAAAGGCCGCAACACCGAAGTCGAAGTTCAAAAGAAAAAAGAAAGTAAAAGCTGGACTAGCCGCGTGAACTTGCGTGGTTATGTGCAGGTGCGTAATACCACTATGTTAGGTGGTGATGAAGGTGTCAACCTTTGGTCTGACCGCTCAGTTGGTGATGATCAGTCTTTAGGTGATGCGGATAAAAATTTCCTGATTCGCCGAGCACGTCTGATTATCTTTGGTGACTTTGGCGATCATTTGAGCTACTACATCCAGCCTGACTTTGCGAGCTCAGTTGGTGGCACCACAAACTCTAACGCCAGCGGTGCCGGTAACTTTGCCCAGTTACGTGATGCTTATGGTGATGTGTATATTGATAAAACACGTGTACACCGTATCCGTGTCGGTCAATCCAAAGTACCTTATGGTTTTGAAAACCTGCAATCAAGCTCAAACCGTTTAGCATTGGATCGTAACGATGCATTGAACAGTGCGGTGCGTGATGAGCGTGATTTGGGTGCTTTCTACTACTACACACCAACTGATATTCAAGCATTGTTTGAAGACATCAACAAACAAGGTTTAAAACACTCAGGCAACTACGGTATGTTCGCTCTGGGTCTTTACAATGGTCAGGGCGCAAATGCCAGAGATCAAAACGACAACTACCATGTCGTTTCTCGTTTTACTTATCCATGGAAAACAGATAGCGGCCAAATTTACGAAGCAGGTATTCAGGCTTACAGAGGCGATTATGTTTCAACAGTCGGCAACTATAGTCGTCGAAATGCTGCAGGTGTACTGGCTTCCGCTACGCCTAATCTAGGTACAGGCATTGCTCCTGCCTCTGGCAGAAACGGTATTGAAGATGAGCGCGTAGGTATTAGCTTTATTATGTATCCTCAACCTTTCGGTATACAGGCTGAGTGGAACTGGGGTAACACACCAGGTTTAGATATATCTAAAAATATTATCGAGAAAAAAAGCCTTAATGGTGGTTATGTGCAGGCGATGTACAAGATTGATAATTTCCAGTTCTTGAGTACGAATGGCACTTTAATTCCTTTCGTTAAATGGCAATACTTTGATGGTTACAACAAAGCTGAAACTAACTCTCCAGAAAATCATGTCAATGACTGGGAGTTGGGTGTGGAATGGCAGTTGGCACCAGAGGTTGAAATTGCGATGGTGTATCACCGTATGAATCGTACGAATTTAGTAACTGGCAACCGTGTAGCTTCTGCTGCAAACACAGCAAGCAATTTGCAGCCAAGAGAAGATTACGAAAACTTCAAAGCAGAAGCATTGCGCGTACAGTTGCAATACAACTTTTAATCATCAAATAATAAGTTCTTAATTGAATCCCGCCACTTGGCGGGATTTTTTTATTTCATATATAACAAATTGGAATATAAAAATAATAAATAATTATTTTTTAAAATATGCGTATTCTGAAATAATCCCGCTCATTCATTAACACTACAAGCGAGAAACGCAATGTCGTCAACACTGACCAAGCCAGAGATAGATTATGACGAAGCTGTGCTGGCTGCTGTGAATGCAGCCATTGTTGCTGTACAGCGTGATACCGGTTATGGCTCTATTGAGGTTACAGTACATGATGGACGAGTGACTCAAATTGAACGGCGCGAAAAAGTACGTTTCGAATCAAGTAAACCGAAAAGGTAATGATTGTTTTTATGGCTCTGACCAGACGGCTGGAAGCTTTATTCACTAGGGAGATTTAAATGCAGTTCAAAAAAATAACGCTCGCAATGGCTGCGTCCGGGCTATGGTGGGCAAGTGGTGTCGTCGGGGTTTCGCAAGCATACGCAGCGGAAGAGACCACTGAAGCTCAGGTTGAAGATGCTGAGCAGAAGAAAAAAATAGAGGCGCGTCTGGCCGAGATCAAGGCTGAAGAAAAGGCCGCTGCCAAAGCTGCCAACGGCTATTACGTTGAGCGCCGAAGCTACGGTACACAAAAAGAAACTGAGCCACCACGCTATGTTAAACAGCTTAACAAAACCTGGCTAAAAGAATATGACACGTTCGCAGATATTGACTGGCTGGATGTAGGCCTGGAATATCGTGCACGTTATGAATATCGTGACAATGACTTCCGCCGCCAAAGAGAGAACTTGGATGAGCCACTGTTGCTGCGTACACGTGCCTATCTTGGTCTGAAAAATATTCTGGACCCATTCCGCTTTGCAGTAGAAGCGCAGGATTCTCGCCGTAATAACAGTGATTACACACGCAGTAACGATACCCGCGACGTGGATAAGGCAGATTTTGTACAGGCATACCTGGAGCTATATTACAAAGACAGCATCTTTGGTAAAGATGATCTTGGTAACAGCCGTCCATTCTGGGTCCGTGGCGGACGTTTAGCTTGGGAAAGTCTGGATCGCCGTCTGATTGCTCGTAACGAATGGCGTAACACCACCAATACGTTTCAGGGTGTACGCGCCAATATCGGTGAGAAAAAGAATGACTGGCAACTTGAAGCGTTTGCAGTACAACCTGTACAACGTTTTACAGACAAGCTGGATGAAGTGGATCACTCACAAAACTTCTATGGTGTGATTGGTGATTGGCGCCGTTGGTCTGAGTACGTGACTATCCAGCCTTATTATTTTCTGTTGAAACAAAATGGGGATGATGTTGTATATGACACGAATGGTAACTCTTACAGCGACCGCCGTGTTTACACTGCAGCTCAGCAGAACCAAGCAAGAATCGATCGGGAAATTCACACTGGCGGTATTCGCTTATTTGGTATTGTTCCTAATACACAGTGGGACTATGACGCAAGTTACGTAAAACAGTGGGGACATCAACAACGTTTTATCAGTAATGCCATTGGCTATGTAAATGTTGATCATGATGCCTTTGCGTACAATGGAGAAGTTGGTTACACCTTTGCCAAGCATCCCTGGAAACCACGTTTCAGTGCTTCTTATGGTGTAGCATCTGGCGATAAAACAACACCTGCGGGTAATGACTTTTCAGATAATGGACGCTTTGACCGACTCTTTGGTTTTGCACGTCCCTGGTCTAACAATGACTACATCCAGATGGAAAACATTCGTGCATCGAAAATACGTGTGGAGTTTGATCCACAAGTACCTTATCTCACCAATGTAAAAGTAGATACAGGCTTTAGCTGGTATCAACTGGATGATGCGAGTGATCGTTGGAACGCTGGTGCAAACTTGCGTGATAGAACGGGTAACTCTGGTAGAGATTTGGGTAAAGAGTATGACTTGCGTATCCGCTTCCCTATCAATCAATACGCATCTTTAAACTTGGGATATGCACACTTCTGGGCAGGCGATTTTGTTCAGGATGCAGTAAGCGCTAACGCGGATAACCGAGCAAATTTTGATCAAAACCGGTCAAAAAGCTCAGACTTTTTCTACACAGAATTAACCTTATACGGCTTCTAATAGAGGATAAATATGAAATTCCCCCAAACAATTAAAAGGGCAGTATTGATCGCCGCTCTTAGCTCGCCGTTCGCGGCCTGGGCAGCGGATGTTAACCTGCTGAATGTGTCATACGATCCGACTCGCGAGTTGTATCAGGACTATAACGTAGCGTTTGCCAATTACTGGAAAGCCAAAACCGGTGACAATGTGATCATCAAGCAGTCACATGGCGGTTCCGGCAAGCAGGCACGTTCTGTAATTGATGGCTTGCAGGCAGATGTGGTGACTTTGGCTTTGTCTTATGACATCGATGAAGTCGGCAGCAAAGGCAAGCTTTTCGGTCCAGACTGGCAAAAGCGTTTGCCGCACAACAGCTCGCCTTACACGTCTACAATTGTTTTCCTGGTGCGTAAAGGTAACCCGAAAAATATCAAGGATTGGGGTGATTTGGTCAAACCTGGTACTTCAGTGATTACGCCTAACCCTAAAACTTCTGGCGGCGCGCGCTGGAATTACCTGGCTGCTTATGCTTATGCACTCAAGCAAAATAACCAGGACGAAACCAAAGCTAAAGAGTACTTGAAAAAACTGTTTAAAAATGTGCCGGTGCTGGATAGTGGCGCACGTGGATCAACCACGACCTTTGTTGAACGCGGGATTGGTGATGTGTTGCTGGCATGGGAAAATGAAGCATTCCTCGCTCAAAAAGAGCTTGGCCCGGACAAGTTTGATATCGTCGTGCCATCTTTATCTATCCTGGCCGAACCGCCAGTGACCGTGGTGGATAAGAATGTAAAGCGCCACAATACCCAGGCAGTTGCTGAGGCTTATCTACAGTATTTATACAGTGAAGAAGGTCAGGAAATTGCAGCGAAAAACTATTACCGTCCAACGCTGGAATCCGTTGCCAAGAAGTATGAGAAACAGTTTCCAAAGGTCAATTTGATCAAGATTGATGAAACGTTTGGCGGCTGGCAGAAAGCGCAAAAAACACATTTTGCCGATGGCGGTGTGTTTGATGAGATTTACCAAAAATAAGCTGTGATTTTAGAAAAAGGCATTTACCAAATGCCTTTTTCTTTTTCTCTTATAAGGAGAGTGTTATGTCAAAAGCATTAGTCATTGGTGGTGACCGTATTGAAGGTATTAAACAGGTATTGCACGCGCAAGGGATCGACAAAATTGATCACTGGACTGGCCGTAAACCAGGAGATGTAAAGCGTGAATTGCCTGCCAATGTAAACGTGATTGTACTGGTGACAGGTTGGTTAAATCACTCCATGATGTATCGCATCAAGCATGTTGCACACAAACGCGGATTGAAAGTTGTATACACGCGGAATAGTGCAGATGGCATGCAGCGAGTGCTTGAAGCGGCATAACTCCAAGTTGTTTGGTATCAAATATATATTGTTTACATTTTTATATTTAATTTAGTCTAAATTTATCCTCCTTATTAACCGATAAACACTTAGAGTTTTGAGGTTAAATGGCATAGCTCATCAGCATTCTGTGCAAAATGCACAGAATGGCGATAATGAGTTTATAAGGGTAAATAATGAGTCAAACCGGGATTGGCGGCAAAACAGCGCCACTCAACGAAAATGCTACGCAGCGCCAGTTTATGCGCCATCGTCTTGTACGCAAAGTACAGGACAATACGCATTTTTTGGCCATGACCAGCATGGTTTGTGGTTTGTTAGGCTTTCCCCATTATTTGCTGGATGTCGACAACAATGTCTGGCTGGCACAGCTACTCACTTATCTCACTTTCATCCTGGTGAGCTACAACCTGCTACTGGAAAATGGCCGCACTAATCTGGCAATGCTGACCATGTCCTTAGTGACAATCAGTTTGTTCGTCGTCCAGCTTTCGCCGTATGCGGCAGATTTTAATGATACTGCACACGTGCTAAGAATGACCAGTGATCTGCAGGTGCATCATTTCTCCCAAGTGCTTGAATATGCGGCCGGAGCTTTGCTGGCTTGCCTGATTGCCACTTCTTACTTATTCCAGCGTTCCGGCTGGTTAGCCACCAGCCAGGCGATTTTATACGTGGCAGTGATGATTCCATTGATTCCGCTGTTAGGTTTCTTCTGCGGCGTTGCGCAACCATACGGCATCATGTCGCCACTGACCACCTTGAGTGGCTTGTTGTGCGCGTTCAGTTTACTTGCCAAGCATGCCTCTCACCCACCCATGAGCTATCTGCTGCTAATGGACGATAACGGCAAACAGATACGCTTCAGCATTGTGTTTCTGAGTTTTTTTGCCATTTTGCTGGCCAGGGCGGGGGTGGAGTTTGGTGACAATATGCTGCGCGCGCTTCCGGTCGTGGTGGTGGTGTCGATTCTGGCAATTATTTACACCATGACGGCTACTTACTACCGCAAAGGGCAAACCAGTGAACAGATTGTGTTGCCCGCCGCCGATATGGACTTTGCCAGCCAGGTTGAGACCGCACTGGATAACCAGCAGTTTTTTATGGTGTATCAACCGCAAATCGATTTCAATACCGGAAAACTGAAAGGCGTAGAAGCATTGATCCGCTGGCGGCATCCAGTGAAAGGGATTATCTCGCCAGAAAAATTCATACGCATGGCTGAACTGACCGGGCTCATTGTGCCATTAGGCAAATGGGTGATGCGTACCGCTTGTACAGATGCAGCCAAATGGAATGATGACCCGGTGCTCGGTAAAATTGAAGTGGCTGTGAATGTCTCAGCGCTACAACTGAAATCCGGCACGCTGGTTGAAGATATCTTGCAGATACTGGAAGAAACGGGCCTGGCACCTGAGCGTTTGGTCGTTGAGCTGACTGAAAGCGCATTCGTACAAGATGATGGCCAAAATGCCAGTACCATGCACCAATTGAAAGAGGCGGGAATCAAGCTGGCCATTGATGATTTTGGTACTGGTTACTCTTGCCTGTCTTACCTGCGTGATATTCCTGGCGACTATCTTAAAGTAGACCGTTCATTTGTGATGGAGCTACCTGGGAATGAAAAAGCAGAAGCGGTGATCAAGGCGATCGTCAGCCTGGGTAAAAGCCTGGGCTACCGGATTATTGCCGAAGGCGTTGAAACTGAAGCGCAAGCCAGGTTTCTTAAAGACATCGATAGCGATATTGCCCAAGGCTTTCTTTATTCAAGACCGCTGGAGGCAGAAGCTTTGCAACATTGGGCGATAGAAAATCTACCGGCTCAAACCCCTCAATAGTGATATCTCATAAACCCATTGATTTCTCAGTTTCTTATATGAACTGAGGTCTATAGGGGGACCATTTTTTTGATAAAAATTAAATTTTACAGATATCAATCATATGAAAAGGAATATAAATCTAGTGTTACTCCGTCAGTAACTCTTTTTCCTGAGCGCCTATAGTGTAAAAAACCACCGTTCAAACGGGGATAATAACAGTCAGGGTTAAGGGGGCATCATATGTCAGTTTCCAGTGTCGACTGGTTAGCTGTGAATGTTCAAGAGTGCGCGACGCAACGCCAGTATATGCGGCATCGTTTTTTGCGCAGCGTTCAAAAGCAGGCACCATGGCTGGCGATTGCCAGCATCATTGCAGTATTACTGACATTCCCTTTTATTACCTTTCCTGATGAATATGGCTTATGTATCGCGTTAAGCCTCGGTTATATTATTTTTATCATAGTGAGTCTGCGTACCATGCTGGAAACATGGCGTGAGACCCGATTCAGCAAGATAGTCACCACTTCAGTAATACTTTTATTCCTTTCTGAAATATTCCTGGTCATCGGCGATCATCGTCATATCGATGTGGATATTGCCAATACTACTTTCGCCACTGCCTTGAATAATGACCAGTTGCTGACCGATTTATTAATGGCTTTCTTGGTCCTGCTCGCCTCTATTCTGTGCCATATACAATGGAGTAAATGCAGCCAGGCGCTGCTGTGTGTGGTCATCATGCTGCCGGTCAATGGCTGGCTGGCGTGCTTGTATGGTATCCCGGATGCTTATGGTCAACTTTCAATGCTGGCCAGCCTGGGTGGCTTGCTGTGTGCAGCGGCACTGCTCGCCAAGCAGATCTCGAATACTTCGATGAGCTATTTGTTACTGCTGGATGATTCAGGCAGGCATCTTCGCTGGATAGTTTGCATTTTATTTTTATGTGCCATCACGATTGGTGGCATGGGCGTATTTTTCAAACATGATCCGCGTGTCACGCCAATCCTTGTGACGTTGGCGCTGATTTCAATCGTCAGCATCATGACCATCACTTACTACCGCAAAGGTGTGGTCCATGAGCAGGTTTTGCCGCCAGAAGACCTGGCTTTCGCCAGCGAGCTCGAGGCAGCGATTGCCCACGAGGAGTTTTATCTGGTTTATCAACCACAAATTGATTTCAACAGTGGCAAGCTGGTCGGCGTGGAAGCGTTGATCCGCTGGCAACATCCGCAACACGGGGTAGTCCCGCCTAATAAATTTATTGGTGTGGCGGAGTTGACCGGTTTGATCGTTCCCATGGGCGCCTGGGTGCTCAAAGCCGCCTGCCAGCAGGTTGCCGGATGGAAAGACCAAGAACTAGCAAATGCCAAGGTTTCCGTAAATGTGTCGCCCATGCAATTGAATGCAGAAGGCTTTACCGATTATGTGGTGCAGGTATTGCGTGAAACCGGGCTGGCAGCGGAACGCCTGGTGATCGAGCTCACCGAAAGTGCATTCGTACATTCAGAGTGCAAGAGTATGGAAAACCTGCAGGCACTCAAGCGTGTTGGCGTCAAACTGGCAATTGATGATTTCGGGACCGGATATTCCTGCCTGGCCTATCTGCGGGATATTCCGGGTGATTACCTGAAAGTAGATCGCTCCTTTGTCAACGATGTTCCCGGCAAAGAGCGCTCGGAGGCAGTCACAAGTGCCATCGTCGTGCTAGGAAAAAACCTGCATTACCAGATAGTAGCCGAAGGTGTGGAAACAGAAGCGCAGGCCGAATATCTAAAAGGCCTGGGCTGTGATTTCGTGCAGGGATTTTTATATGCCAAGCCGATGACAGCACGTGCGCTTCAAGAGTGGGTGCAAGTACGGGCTAGCGCAAAATAGCTTTTAAGATTGTTGTGATTTGGGATCAGCCGCTGTCACGGGATCAGGCGAGTCGTATTTGCGATGCTGCAGCTTTGACCTGACCAATTCAATATGGGCGCGTAACTCATACGCGTACTGAGAAAATGGCACAGGTAACTGAACATTTATTACCTTCAGCTCAATCTCGTTCAACTTCTCTAGAAATAATCGCTGGTCTTCAGCGGTTTTGATTTCCTTGAGTTGCGTATCCAAATAACGCAACTCGCCGTAATAGCGAAATAATTTCCGCTTCACCAGCCAGACATAAATCATCGGAATGATTTTAGTCAATGGGATTAATAGTGCCAGCAAGGGCAAAATCACGATCAAAGTACGATTCACAAATGTAGCAGCCCAGAATGGCAAATATTTATCGATGAATGGCAAGCCGGATTTATAGAAATTCAAGGCCTGGGTACTCAATGGGAAATCAGTATCCTTGGCCGATGGAAACTCATCCTTGGTATTAAACAAACCGGCGCCGCTATGCACTTGCCGGATAACCTTCATCATCAGATACACCAGCGCCGGATGCATGTTTTCCTTCACTACTAAAGTCGCTGTTGGCGCCACCATATGCACATCATGCGGTGGCGTATTGTTAACCAGGTCCATCGCACCTTCAGGTAGCACCAGGTGATGCAGGAACGAGAATTTTCGTGAAAACGCTTCCGCAGTGTCCATGCTAAGTAGGCTGAGTCGTTTATCTTCGATCATGCTGCGGATCACATAGGAGGTTGGCACATCTACGAAGAATGCAGCTTCCAGTTTGCCATTACGCAAGGCCTCTGCGGCTTCTTCGCCACCTGTTTCGATCAACTGGCTGTTTTCTGCGGTGACGCCGCTTTCAGCTAACAGAGTGCTTACCAAAGTATTGGTGCCATTTCCGGTGTAACCAATGGCAATTTTTTTACCTTTGAGTGCGGAGAGATGCGTGGTTTCAAATTTGCAACGACAGAAAATCCACACCGGTTGGTAATACAAACTACCCAGTGAAAGCAAAGTACCAGCGCCCTCGGCATGTGCTTCACCATCCTGGATAAATGCGATGTCCACATCAGATTCCGGGTCTTTCAGCAGACGCAGATTTTCTTTATCACCAGACGTTGATCTGGTTTCTAAGGTAATGCCTTCCTGTTTCAGGAATACGCCATAAATGGCCGCCAAAGCATTGTAATTGAGGTCGTTATTACCGGTGGCAATCACGATTTTGCGCGGTGGGGCAGGATCTATAAATTTGTAGGCAACAAACAGGGCCAGGCAGATCAGTATGATCGAGGGCAGCATGGCTCCAAGTATTTCACCGGTGAAGATAGCCGTAAATTTGTTATTACGTGGGTCAAATTTCATCTGGAATGGCAGTTCATCTTAAAAACGGATGAATTATTTTGTTGTCAGGATGAACTTGATTTTACAGAGGCTGGGACAGAATGTCACAACAGAAGAGGGACGTGACATGGAAAGAAAAAATGCAACCAGGAAACCTGGCTGCATTCTTAATCAGGGCTGACGCGCTGAAAGGCGTTGTAATACGATAATCATGCGATCAATTTCTTCATAGGTGTTGTAAAACGCCACTGAAGGACGCACGGTCGTTTCTACCCCAAAGCGGCGCAGAATCGGTTGTGCGCAATGATGACCGGAACGCACGGCAATGCCTTCCTCGTTCAGTGCTGCACCTACTTCTTCGCTCTGGTAGCCTTTGAGTGCAAAAGACAATACGCTGGCTTTGTTTTTAGCCGTACCAATCAAACGCAAATGCCGGATATCGCGCATGGCACCAGTCGCATACTCCAGTAAAGCATGCTCATAATTGGCAATATTTTCAATGCCAATCCGCTCCACATATTTCAGCGCTGCGCCTAGGCCAACAGCATCTGCAATATTGCCTGTACCTGCTTCAAACTTGGCTGGCGCCGCATGATAGACGGTTTTTTCAAACGTCACGTCTTGAATCATGTTGCCACCGCCTTGCCAGGCTGGCATGTCTTGTAGTGCATCGGCTTTGCCATAAACCACACCGATACCGGTAGGCCCAAATATCTTGTGACCGGAGAACACGAAGAAATCTGCATCCAGGGCTTGTATATCGATACGCATATGCGAGATCGACTGCGCGCCATCCAGCAAAACCTTGGCACCCGCACGATGCGCCATCGCAATCATTTCCTGTGCTGGCGTCACTGTGCCCAGCGCGTTAGATACTTGCGTAAACGATACCAGTTTGGTCTTCGGTGTCAGTAGTCTTTGGTACTCTTCAAGAAGAATCTGACCGCTATCGTCGACAGGAATCACTTTCAAAACCGCACCGGTTTCCTGACACAACTGCTGCCAAGGCACGATATTGGCGTGGTGCTCAAGGTTGGAAACGACGATTTCATCGCCTGCGGCTATGTGTTTCTTGCCCCAGGTTTTGGCGACCAGGTTAATACCTTCAGTCGTGCCACGCACAAAAATCACCTGATTCACCGATGGTGCATTGATAAAACGACGCACGGTTTCGCGGGCATCTTCATATGCATCAGTCGCACGTGCGGCCAATTCATGTGCAGCACGGTGAATGTTGGAGTTTTCATGCTGATAGAAGTAGCTGACTCTATCAATGACTACCTGTGGTTTTTGCGTAGTTGCCGCATTATCAAACCAGACTAGTGGCCTGCCATTGACTTTCTCATTCAGGATGGGAAAGTCACGGCGAACGCTCAGCACATCAAATGCCGGATGCGCAGAAGCAGGTAAACTTCCATGTAGCGCGGGCTGCTCAGCTTGCAGGAAGTAGAATGACTGGCTATTGGATGATGCTTTGGCGGGTGGTACATTGCCAGGCGTTCCGTGACCTTGGGTTCCTTGAGTGAGAGTGCCAGGATTACGACTTCCATGACTCGGAGCTCCGTGGCTTGGATTTCCGAACCCTGAATGTCCAAAACCCGGCACTTGGGTTTGTGGTGTCGGATTCGATGGGTTTGACTGCCCCAGCCAACGATTCAATTCCTGTTGATATGGGATTTCAATGCCCAAGCTCGCAAACTGTCCCGGTACGAGATAGTCCGGATCAGTATGGAGTACGTCAACATGGTTAGGGTCACTAGCCAATGTTTCAACACCAGGCGCATGCGTTAACTGCTGTGCTTGTGCTTCCATAATGGCAGGTTGAAAAGTGGATTGCACATAACTAGGTGAAGAAACACCGCCGGTGGCATGCCCTAAGTGAGTAGTCAATGAGTCAGTCGCCGGTATGGCTGCCTGTGGCTGCTTGGGTGTGCTCAGCGATTGGGCAAAGTCTGCCGCATGAAAAGGTGCTGTCGCCGGAAAACCTTCGGCATATAACTCGTTTGCCAGGCGATTGAGTGTGTCTATATCCAATCCGCCAGTTTGCTCAAGTTGTCTGCCCACACCGAGCGCAGCTGCCATTTTAGGATGCTCGCCCGGAAGCGAACCCAAGATGGCTTCTGGCTCAAAGCTTGCCAAATCCAGACCCTGATGAGTATTTGGATTACTTGTAGTCATAATAGTGGTCAACTCCGACATCTTCCAGCACGGCAATCGCATCTTCAGTTAACACTGCCAGTGAGCAGTAGAGTGAAACCAGATAAGAGGCAATCGCTTTGTGGTTAATGCCCATGAAGCGCACAGACAAGCCCATGTTTTGTTGACCAGGTAAATTCGGTTGATACAAACCAATCACACCTTGTTTGCTCTCGCCTACGCGTAACAACAGGATTTTTGATTTGCCATTCGCGATAGGCAATTTGTCACTAGGGATTAGTGGAATACCGCGCCAAGTGATGAATTGTGAACCGAACAGGGATACTGTTGGTGGAGGCACACCACGGCGGGTACATTCGCGGCCAAATGCGGCAATTGCTTTCGGGTGAGCCAAGAAGAATGCTGGTTCTTTCCAGACTTTGCTCAGCAACTCGTCCAGGTCGTCAGGTGTAGGGTAGCCATTACGTGTTTTCACGATTTGTGATTTGGCTACGTTATTCAGTAAACCGTATTCTTTGTTATTGATCAGTTCGCTTTCCTGACGCTCTTTGACCACTTCAATGGTCAGGCGTAACTGCTCTTTAATCTGGTTATGCGGACTGCTGTACAGGTCAGACACACGGGTATGCACGTCTACCACAGTGTTCACTGCATTCAATACATATTCACGGCCCCACTCTTCGTAATCAACAAAGGTAGCTGGCAGCTCTTTTTCGTCTTTATTAGAGCAATCAACCGTAATTGCCGCTGGATCTTTCGCCTTGTTAACGCGGTAAATACCTGCTTCAACCGGTACCCAGTTCAGTAAATGCACCAGCCAGCGTGGGCTGATAGTACTGAGCATAGGTACCGATTTGGTTGCATTGGCAAGCGTCCGTGCGGCGACATCGCCTAATGCGGTCTGAGATGGCTGTTGTGACATATGTTCTCCTTATTCGTATGACTTCAAATGGCTATAAAACAAAAAATCAAGCAGCGGCCGAAATGGGCTTAGCATCCGAATGTGCTTGTGTAACATGGCTGTTGGCTGGCACGTTGCGGGTAACCCACACGTTACCGCCAATGACGGAATGTTTGCCTATGGTAATGCGGCCTAGAATGGTGGCACCGGCATATACCACCACATAATCCTCTAAAATCGGGTGGCGTTCGAATTTCTTCACAAGGTGGCCATTGGCATCTTTAGGGAAGTTTTTGGCTCCCAATGTTACGGCCTGGTACAAGCGTACATGGTTACCAATGATGGCAGTCTCTCCAATCACAACGCCTGTGCCATGATCTATGAAGAAGTGATCGCCGATATGCGCACCGGGGTGTATATCTATCCCGGTCTGTGAATGTGCAATTTCGGTCATCAAGCGCGCAATGATGGTTAACCCCAAGCCATGCAGTACATGGGCAATGCGATAGTGAATCAGCGCCAGAATGCCAGGGTAGCTGACAAGGATTTCATCCACACTATCTGCGGCGGGATCCCCTTGATAAGCGGCCTCGAGATCGGTATCAAGTTGTATGCGGATACGCGGCAGATGCTCGGAAAACTGCCCGGTGAGGGTATGCGCTTGTAAATGGAACTGATTGGCCACTTCACTGGGCGCTTTAAATGCCAGTTCAAGGCGGATCTGGTGCTGTAGTTCGCGCAGGGCTTTATCCAGTGTGGTGCCAACGTAAAAGTTAATCGCATTCGCCTGGATATCAGGTTCACCAAGACGGTTGGGGAATAAAGCCGCTGCCAGCCACTCCACGCACTGCCCCAACGCTTTACGTGAGGGTAACTTGGGCGGTTGCGATAAGCGCTGCCGCTGTTGCAAAGCACTTTCCCTTATGTTGGCCAGTTCTTGCACGATATGCTCAATCGCAATCTCTTGCATGGTAAATTGTCCTGTCAGTATTGCATTAGCTGATTAAAAAAGAAAAGCCAGATGCACTTTGTGTGTGCATCTGGCCTCTAGTCATCTAGTCAGCTTTTTGTATGCGCACACTATAAAATAAAGTTTTGTAATTGACCAGAGTTAAAGTCAAATAATTTTTAATTATTTACTTATTCTATTTGGTTATTAGTTAAGAAGTTTTAAAAAATCAGTCTTCGCCTATTGGAGTAAATCTATTCGAGCTATTAAACTACTCCTTCAAATCAAGACTTGCAATGAAATCTATATGAAATAATTAAGGCAATTTAATATGCTTAACAAGTATAAACATATTATTTTTTATTCTTTTTAAAAATATGTATACCTCTGTATAGTGCAGCCCATTCATCTTAAGGAGTTATGTATGTCGTCTATTTTGCGCAGTGTCTTGCTGGTTGCATTATTCAGCAGTGTGTCACTGCAAGCCGCCGAATTGTTAAACGCTTCTTATGATGTGACCAGGGAGTTTTATAAAGACTTTAACCCGGCGTTTATTCAATACTGGAAAGAAAAAACAGGCGAGACTATCACCATCAACCAATCACACGGAGGCTCTACAAAACAGGCGCGCTCGGTAGTGGATGGTTTGCCAGCAGATGTGATTACGATGAACCGTAGCGCGGATATTGATATCCTGACCCAAAAAGGCAAATTGATTCCTGCCAACTGGCAAACACGTTTACCAAACAACAGCGTGCCTAGCGCTTCGCCAACTGTGTTTCTGGTACGCAAGGGCAATCCTAAACGTATTAAAGACTGGGATGATTTGATTCGTCCGGGTGTGGCATCTGTGATCCCCAACCCGAAAACTTCAGGTAACGGTAAATATAGTTACCTGGCTGCCTGGGGATATATCACGCAAAAAGGCGGTGATTCGGCCAAAGCCCGCCAGTTCGTCACCGAATTGTTCAAACACGTGCCGGTGCTGGATACCGGTGGTCGTGGCGCCACCACAACCTTCGCACAACGCGAAATCGGTGATGTACTGGTGACATTTGAGAATGAAGTGTATCTGCTGCAAAAAGAACTTGGCGAAGACAAATATGAAGTTGTTTATCCTTCAGTCACCGTGTTGGCGGAAAACCCGGTAGCCGTGGTAGACAAAGTGGTCGATAAAAAAGGCACACGCAAGCAGGCACAAGCCTATCTTGAATTCCATTTCTCGCCGCAAGGCCAGGCCATCGCCGCGAAACATTATTTGCGTCCGCAAATCAGTGAAGCATCCCAGCCAGCGTTTAAAAAGATTCATACCTTTACTGTGAAAGAGGTATTTGGTAGTTGGACTGATGCCGAAAATACACACTTCAGTGATGGTGGCATCTTTGACCAGATTTACCAGAAATAAACGTTTCAGCGTTTAACGTAGCAACGAACAGAGGAGGGGATGATGACCCAGCGACAACCACATCAGGAACCAGAACATGTAGTGCAATTACGCGCCGAATTAAAACAGGTGCTATCGTTAGATCTGGAAGAGTTAGGACTGATTGAAGCCAACACCGGCGAGTATGAAAGTACTTTTATCGGCGTACATTTGAAAACGGCTTTCCAGCCTATTTATGATGCCAAACAAGGGGATATCTACGGCTATGAAGCTTTGATTCGTCCTTCGCTATTTGGCACGCTGGGCAGTACACCGGAATTTGCATTTACCTATGCAGAGCAATCCGGAAAACTGGTGCAATTCGACCGCGTATGCCGCTCACAGCATGTGCTTAACTTCCGTGCGATTCACCAGGAAAACGGTCTGCTGTTCTTGAATGTCCATCCCAAACTGTTACTGGAAGTCAGCGCACACGGTAAGGTATTCGAGCAAATACTGCACCAGTACTCGGTGCCGACGGATCGCGTGGTACTTGAAATTAATGAGTCGTTGATAGACCAGGACAAACACCTGATTGCGGCGATTGAAAACTACCGTTCACTGGGCTACAGAATCGCGTTTGACCATGTGGGCAATCACCATAGCAAGTTATACCGCTTGTGGGGTGTGCAGCATGACTTTATTAAGTTTGATATTTCTGTGATCCACCAGGCAGCAAAACAGCCTTCACTGGCCAAAGCCTTGAGTGGATTGGTGCATGCAGTACAGGATCTGGGCAGTACACCGGTGATCGTTGGTGTTGAAACCCAGCAGCAGTTGGATATCGCAATTGCTTCAGGTGCGACTATACTGCAAGGCAATTTCCTGGCTGAACCTGTCGTCGCCAAGGTGTTGAATGACCAGTTGCATCATCGGTCCCCGAAAGTGGCCTGATCTTTTTTTCAGTAAATTAAAACGCATGGTATTGGCAGCTTAAGTGCCTAAGGGTCAAGACATCCTTACCACTTAAGCAGCCTTATTTATTAAAATAAAAACTCCAACAAAAGAATTTAATCATCAAATGTACTGATATAACAGTCAGTTATAAATTAATGATTAATCATTCTTTTGTGAATAATAAGAATCCGGCTACATTAGCCCCTGTTTAAAACGGCACGAGCCATATGACAACTAGAAAAAAACATTTATTGCCCGGCTTTGGTCTGTCGCTTGGCTATACATTGGTATATTTAAGCCTGATCGTATTAATTCCCCTGGCAGCTGTTTTTCTTCGCACTACCGAATTAAGTTTTAGCGAATTCTGGGCCATTGTGACCACGCCGCGTGTATTGGCCACTTACCGCTTAACATTTGGCGCTTCATTACTTGCTGCAGTGATCAATCTGGTATTTGGCTTGCTGACCGCTTGGGTGTTGGTGCGCTACCAGTTTTTTGGCAAAAAAATCCTGGATGCACTGGTTGATTTGCCATTTGCCTTACCTACCGCAGTAGCCGGTATTTCCCTGACCGCCATTTATGCCCCCAATGGATGGCTTGGTCAATGGCTGGAGCCTCATGGTATTAAAGTCGCCTTTACGCCACTGGGTGTGGTTGTCGCCCTCACCTTTATCGGTTTGCCTTTTGTGGTGCGTACAGTGCAACCTGTGCTGGAGGATTTCAGTACTGAGTTGGAAGAAGCCGCCGCCAGCCTGGGCGCCAACCGCTGGCAGACATTTTTCAAGGTTATTCTCCCGGCTATCTGGCCGGCGTTACTTACCGGTTTCTCGTTATCTTTTGCCCGCGCAGTCGGCGAGTATGGCTCGGTGATTTTTATCGCCGGTAACATGCCGATGATTTCAGAAATTACGCCATTGATGATTATCACCAAGCTTGAGCAATATGATTACGCCGGCGCCACAGCGATTGCAGTAGTGATGCTGGTCATTTCCTTTGCCTTGCTGCTGTTGATTAACCTGTTGCAGTGGTGGAGCAGCCACCGTCATGGCGGCAAGTAGAGGTTTTACATTACTCGCTCACTGAATCTACTAAACGAAAAATATGCATACAACACAACTAGAACAATACCAGGGCAAAGTGGCTTATAAACGTGCCACTTCCGAACCTCCATGGGTGCGCTGGACACTGATAGGCATTGCGTTAGTATTCCTCGCTCTGTTCCTGCTGATTCCGCTGGCAGCGGTGTTCGCAGAAGCACTGCGCAAAGGCTGGGGAGTGTACCTGGCGGCGATTACTGAGGCTGATGCTTTGTCTGCAATGAAGCTGACGTTGATTGCCTCATTGGTATCCGTACCTCTCAACCTGGTGTTTGGCGTGGCTGCTGCCTGGGCGATTACCAAGTTTGATTTCCGCGGCAAAAGTTTCCTGATTACCTTGATCGATTTGCCATTTGCGGTTTCGCCCGTGATCGCCGGTTTGATTTTTGTGCTGATATTTGGTCTGCAAGGCTGGTTTGGCGAGTGGCTGATTGATCATGATTACAAAGTGGTATTTGCGGTTCCCGGCATTATCCTGGCGACCATTTTTATTACTTTCCCGTTTGTTGCCCGCGAGTTGATTCCTCTGATGCAAGCGCAAGGTAAGGAAGAGGAAGAAGCTGCATTAGTGCTCGGCGCTTCCGGTTGGAAAATGTTATGGCATGTGACCTTGCCAAATGTGAAGTGGGGTTTGATCTATGGCGTGATTCTTACCAATGCCAGGGCGATGGGTGAGTTTGGCGCGGTATCTGTGGTGTCGGGACATATCCGTGGCATGACCAATACCATGCCACTGCATGTGGAAATTTTATATAACGAATATAACTATGCAGCAGCGTTTGCAGTGGCCTCACTGCTGACTTTGCTGGCATTGGTAACCCTGGTTTTGAAAACCTATGTCGAATGGCGGGCATCACACGATGCAGCTATTCAGGAAAAGGAAGTGACGGTTTAATATGGGCATCACCATACAACAAATTAGCAAGGGTTTTGGTCAATTCAGCGCGCTGCGCGACATTGATCTGGAAGTGCCAAGTGGCGAGCTGGTTGCTTTGTTGGGACCATCCGGGTGCGGTAAAACCACATTGTTGCGCATTATTGCCGGACTGGAATCGCCTGATAAAGGTCAGGTATTGTTTGATGGCGTCGATACTACACATGCAGATGTGCGTGAGCGCCAGGTTGGCTTTGTATTTCAGCATTACGCGCTGTTCAGGCACATGACGGTGTTTGAAAATGTAGCGTTTGGTCTGCGTGTGCGTCCAAAAGAGACACGTCCTTCAAACGCCGAAATTAAAAAGCGTGTACACGACTTGCTGAAGCTGGTGCAACTGGACTGGCTGGCAGACCGTTACCCGCCACAGCTTTCCGGTGGCCAGCGCCAGCGTATTGCCCTGGCACGTGCACTGGCGGTTGAGCCAAAAGTATTATTACTGGATGAGCCATTTGGCGCACTGGATGCCAAGGTGCGTAAAGATCTGCGCCGCTGGTTGCGCCGCCTGCATGACGAGTTGCATGTGACCAGCGTATTTGTGACTCATGACCAGGAAGAAGCCCTTGAAGTGGCTGACACCATTGTCGTAATGAACCACGGCCAGATCGAGCAGGTGGGTTCGCCGCAAGCCGTGTATGACGATCCGGCCACGCCATTTGTGTATGAGTTCCTCGGCAATGTAAACGCGTTTGAAACCCCGCAAGGTAAAGGCTTTGTGCGCCCTTACGAGATTGCAGTCAGCCGCGAACCAGCATTGAATACAATTGCCGGCGCACTGACTTATGTGCACTCGGTCGGTTCATTGGTGCGCCTGGAAATCAAACGTACAGACAATGAGCAATATGTCGATGTGGAATTGGGCCGCGATGTCTTTAATCAGCTCAATTTCAAGCAGGGCGAAACGGTATATATCAAACCTACGCAATTGCGCGTGTTTTAATCTGTACTCTAGCTTAGGCTGATAAAATAAAAAGGCGTAACGGTGATCGTTACGCCTTTTTTGTTTAAAGCACACTAAGGCATAGCTGTTCCTATGCCTTATTTTTTTCCAGGTGATGCGCGACCAGGGCATTGGCATGACCATGTCCCAATCCATGTGCCGATTTGAGCAGGTTGACCAGCTCCATATGTTTTTTAAGATCACCAGCCTGGCGCAAGATATCAAACCAGTGTTCAACCGGATGGCCATACTTTGCTTTTATAGACGGGAAGTAAGAGGCGGGGCCTTTGATTTTCTCTGTGTCTTCCATCATGTCTCAGAAGTAGTCGAATAAGTCATTCTATAAAAAAACAGGCCTTGCTGGTAAAACCAGTAAGGGAGTTATTGGGGACTGGCAATCTTGCTGAGCACCTGCATCAGCCTGTCAATGTTCAGTTCATTTGCTGACCCCACAATCTGTTTGACGGCTTGCGCAGTCTGCGCATCATCGAAAACCTGCTGCCAGTTTAAATGGGTGCCATCGCTGACAGGCGTAAGCTCCACCGTCAGCGTGAAAAACGGCTGGCAGGCATGATAGATGACGACTTTGGCATCCTTGACCAGTTCCTTGAAGGTGCTTTCGTTCGCATAATGCTTGCCGTCAGGGCCATGCATCACAAACTTCCAGCGTCCGCCCTTCTTGAACTCAAAAATCTCGAAGGTATTGGTAAAACCATCCGGCCCCCACCATGCTGCCAGCAGCTCAGCGGATGCAAAGGCGTCATAGATTTTACTGGGTGTGTAGGGCAGCGTTCGTGACGTGCTTAGTGTTCTTTCTTCGCTCATCAAGTGATTTCCTGGGTTATCAGTTGATTAGTATGGGGCAATAGTGACTATTTAATCACACCACAGGCAAACCGCGCACCACCACCGCCCAGCGCTGCAGGATGATCAGAATGATTGTCCCCACCGACATGTACCATCAGGGCGCGGCCACTGATATCACTCAGCTTCAGTCTGGGAGCCAGTACCGGCTGGTTAGATGTGCCATTGGCGTTCACATACAGGGCTGGCAAATCACCCAGGTGGCCATCACCCCATGGTGCATCGTGCTTGTTGCTATTGTCAGGGTCATAATGACCACCCGCTGCACCAGCAGCCGTCATTTTTCCATCTTTCTCTTTTGGGTCACAGCTAGGGTTCTGGTGAATATGAAACCCATGTGTCCCTGCAGGCAGGCCTTGCAATTCCGGCGTAAACACCAGGCCATATTTGGTTTCAGAAATCGTGACTTTCCCGGCGTTTGCACCCGTGCCTTTTTCCATCCACCACTTGTAGCGGTACGACAATATTTGCGAGGGTGGCGTTTGAAACAATTGCCAGAGTAAGCGCAATCATGGTTTTCATGTTTTTTCTCCAAGGATGATCCATCGTAAGGGCATGTTAGCAGACATGGCTTTTTAAAGTGCCTGAACAGTCAACAATCAAAGCCTGTCATCGATCTGATGACAGCAAGATAATAAAAGTTCTAGGCCATCATCTGGCATGTGCAAGTTATTTCTCACTGACGATATTGCCCGTCACGACATAGCGCTCTTCGCCTTCAATAATGGTTGAGTAAACTTTCAAGGTGTTCAGATTAATCACCCGGGATACCTGAATTCCTGTTTTTTCTACCCAGCTGGAAAAGTAAATCTTGTCTGCTACTTTAAAACGCTCAGGGTTTTCTATGCCTTGCGCACCTTTTTCCGGGCCTTTGATGCATTCCCGTGACAGCGACATGGCATCCTTCAAAATCACGCGATAGACGCTGCCGCCTTCATAATTGAAAAGAAACTGGCCGATATATGACCCTGAAGCACAAGCGACCGCAGTAAAAGTCAGCAACAGTATGCTGGTGATAAGCGAGCGCACAGGCAGTAATTGTTTTCCCTCTTTATAGTATTAGCAGAAACACTATGCCGAAATCAGGTGTTCGTCAAAGCGTCATGCGTTATCAATGTTTATACCTTTGACAGTGCCTGCTCCAGGTCGGCAATCAGGTCATCAATATGTTCCAGGCCAGCCGAAAGCCTGACCAGGTCTTCGCTGACACCTGCTTTTGCCAGTTCTTCAGGATTCAGTTGACGGTGCGTGGTTGTCGCTGGATGGCAAGCTAGACTTTTGGCATCGCCAATATTCACCAGGCGGGTGAACAATTGCAGCGCATCTATAAATTTGGTACCGCCTTCTTTACCGCCCTGCACACCAAAGGAAAGGATGCCCGAAGCCAGGCCATTCAGGTATTTTTTGACCAGCGGGTAATCCCTGTGATCTTCCAGCCCGGCATAGTTGACCCACTTCACTTTTGGATGCTGCTTGAGGTAATGCGCAATCGCCAGGGCATTGCTGCTATGACGTTCCATGCGTAGCGGTAATGTTTCCAGCCCTTGCAGGATAAGGAAGCTATTAAAAGGGCTGATGGCTGCGCCGGTATTACGTAAGGGCACGACACGGGCGCGGGCGATGAAAGCAGCCGGCCCCAATGCTTCAACATAGTTAACGCCGTGATAGCTGGGGTCAGGTGTATTCAAACTAGGGAAGCGCGCTGCGTGATCCCCCCACGGAAATTTGCCGCTATCGACAATAATGCCGCCAATCGAGTTGCCATGGCCGCCTATATATTTTGTGAGTGAGTGCACAACAATATCTACGCCATGTTCAAACGGCTTGGACAGAATCGGAGTCGCAACCGTGTTGTCTACAATCACCGGTACGCCATGTTTGTGTGCGGCTTCACTGATGGCGGCTAGGTCGACCACATTACCCAGTGGATTACCTATGGTTTCTGCGAACACCAGCTTGGTACGGCTATCGATCAGTTTCTCAAGCGAAGCCGGGTCGCGGTAATCAAAGAACCGGACCTCAATGCCTTGCTTGGGCAATGTGTGCGCAAACAGGTTATAAGTGCCGCCATACAGCGTTGATACCGAAACGATGTTGTCGCCAGCTTCGGCAATGGTCTGAATGGCGTAAGTGATGGCAGCCATGCCTGAGGCCAGCGCAAGCCCGCCAATGCCGCCTTCAAGCTGGGTGATGCGCTCTTCAAGCACCGCGGTGGTCGGGTTCATGATGCGCGTATAGATATTGCCCTGAACCTTGAGATCGAACAGGTCGGCGCCATGCTGGGTATTGTCAAACGCGTAAGAAGTGGTTTGATAAATAGGGACGGCGACCGCTTTGGTCGTGGCTTCTGGTGAATAGCCGCCATGGATGGAGATCGTCTCAGGTTTCATCTTGCTGCTCCTTGTGATTGCGTGACAAGCGTGCAGTATAAACCTGGCGTTTGGCCATGGTTATAACATTTAATTCAATGCTTATAACCGCAAGAAATCGGTCGCGTTTTGAACTGAAAGCGCTCAAGCGTGCTTGCCGCGACTTACCCCATCAGGTCAGGAATAATATGACCAAGTTTTGCGGATTTGGTTTGCAGGTATCTCAGGTTTTCTAAAGTAGGTTCGGTCAGCAAAGGTACTTGCTGGTGCACAGTAATCCCTAGCATTTCCAGTGCGGAACGTTTGCCAGAGTTGTTGGTAAGCAGGCGCACAGAATTAATTTCAAAGAATGCCAGCATCTCTGAAGCCGCTTCGTAGCTGCGACTATCCACCGGCAGCCCAAGTGCTTCGTTGGCTTCTACTGTGTCCAGTCCCTGGTCCTGCAAGGCATAGGCGCGCATTTTATTGCTGAGGCCTATGCCGCGTCCCTCATGGTTTTTCAGGTAAAGCACCAGGCCGTGGCCATGTTCCTGAATCAGCCGCTGGGCATGATGCAACTGTTCACCGCAATCGCAGCGCGTAGAAGAAAACACATCCCCGGTGAGGCATTCGGAATGCACGCGTACCAGCGGATTCTGTGAACGGGTGATGTCGCCGCAGGTCAGCGCGACATGTTCAACATTGGTCCGGTTATCATGAAATACGTGCAGATCAAAATCACCATACTGGGTAGGTAACCTTGCGCTGGAACTATGGGTAAGAAATTGCATGTGTTTGACTGGAAAATAATTTAAATCTTCAAGCCATTATTGTAACGTTTACATGCAGGTTCGTATGTATTTTTTGCTTTAAACCTTGTGTGTGTTGCAGTCAAAACCCGCGTGAATAAACGAACCGATTCAGCTTGGATTAATCCTAATGCTGTTACACTTTTAGCCAGTGACAGTTGGTAGCCGCTGTTAACGGCAATGTTATTGAGGAGTGATATGCGCAGGTCGACGACCTTTTCTCGAGTAATGATGGTTTGCCTGGTGTGTTGCAGCCTGGCTGCTACCGGCTGGCTGTTACCAATTGCCGGTTCTGGCGAAAGCCCTGCTATTGCCGCGCAACTTGCTGCCAAAGGTCAGATTTTGAGCCTAGAGAAAATATCCAGGCTGGCAAAGTCACATAAGCCAGGTGAAATTCTCGAAGTAGAACTGGAGAAAAAACATGGCCGCTATCTTTATGAGGTGGAAATCCTCGATGCGCGCAGCCAGGTATGGGAACTCAAGCTGGACGCCAAGACCGGCCAACTACTTAAAATGGAGCTGGATGACTGATGCGTATGCTGCTGGTCGAAGATGATGCCTTGCTCGGTGCCAGCGTGCAGCAGGCGTTGAAAGCTGCCGGTTATGCCAGCGACTGGATACAGGAAGGTAACGAGGCCAGAATACAAGGTAGCCTGGAGCCTTATGACGTGGCTATCTTGGATATTGGTTTGCCGGGGCTAAATGGGCTGCAAGTATTGGCCGCCTGGCGTGAGGAAGGACGGAGTATGCCGGTGATCGTATTGACGGCCCGCAGTAGCTGGCAGGAAAAAGTGGAAGCCTTTAACCTGGGCGCGGATGATTATGTGACCAAGCCATTCCATATTGAAGAACTGCTGGCGCGCATTAGTGCGGTACACAAACGCAGCGTTGGCTTGGTCAGTGGCGAATTGAGTATGCAAGGATTACGTCTGGACGAGCATACGCAAACGGTCTGGCAGGGCGCTGATTCTTACAGTTTGACGGGTACTGAATTCCGCCTGTTGCGTTATTTCATGCTTCATCCCGGGCGCATACTCTCTAAAAGCGAGCTTACCGAACATGTGTATGCTTATGATGAAGATAAAGATAGCAATGTGATCGAGGTGTATGTCAATCGCTTGCGCCAAAAAGTCGGGATGGACAAAATCCAGACCCGGCGCGGACAAGGCTATGTATTCGGCCAGCTTCATCCAGAAAGTCACTCTGCATGAAGTCATTGCGCAAGCAGCTCACCCTTGGCCTGACGTTAAGCCTGGTAGGGCTGTTAACGTTGCAATGGGCGGTGGTCACATTCACGATTGACCACCTGATCCAGTCTCAGATGACAGAGCGCATGCAGCAGGAAGCAGAAGCGCTGCTGGCGGGTGTAACCGTTAATAGCCGCGGCCAGCCCGTAGTAGAACAGCGGCTGATCACCGCAAGTTACCAGCGTCCTTTCTCCGGACGTTATTTTATCGTCATGATTGATGAAGCGCATAAACTCCAGTCGCGTTCAGCTTGGGATGTGAATTTGCCAGTGATGCCGCTAGCGGTGGGGCAGCAGCAGGTGACCCATATCACCGGACCTGAGGATCAACCTTTATTATTGTGGGGGCATGGTTACCGCAAGCAGCAACGGGATATCACTATCTATATCGCCGAAAGCCTGGTCGATTTGCAGCACAGTTTACGCGTGTTTCATGGTATCTACGGTGCGCTATCTTTATTAGGCCTGATTGCTTTATTAGCCCTGCAACGCTGGATTGTGCTGAATAGCCTGAACCCATTGCAGCAAATCAAGGAAAATCTGGCACGGGTTGCCAGCGGTGAATTACAGCAGATTAATGCCAATGGCCCGGCGGAAGTCATGCCGCTGGTGAATGAATTCAACCGCATTCTCAAAAGCGCCAGCCAGAAAACCAAACGGTCGCGCCTCTCTATCGGCAACCTGGCGCACGCGCTTAAAACGCGGCTGGCGCATTTGCAACTGCTGTTCGATAACGACTCACGGATAGGCATTTCGCAGTTGCGGCTAACCATGAAAGCCTGTGCAGAAGAAATACATCAGGATGTCGAGCGTGAGCTCAAACGCGCCCGTCTGATGGGTGACGTGTACACCAGTCAGCAGACCGATTTAGAGATTGAAGTGCCTAAACTCGTGGCAACCTTGCAAAAAATTTACAGTGAAAAACAGGTGGCATTCGCCTGGCAACATGATGCCCAGACCAAGCTGATGGTTGACCGCGAAGATATGCTCGAGCTGTTGGGGAATGTACTGGATAACGCTTTTAAATGGTGCCGTGGCCAGGTACAACTCAATATCTCGGTACAGGATGGAATTACCGTGATGGTAGAGGATGATGGCCCAGGCAGTAGCGCACCTGAACTGGATACATTATTACAGCGTGGAATGCGCATGGATGAATCCAAACCGGGCAGTGGCCTGGGGCTGGCGATTGTGCAGGATATTGTGCAGCATTATCATGGGGATATTTCCCTCGATCACTCTGCCCGGTTAGGTGGGTTACGTGTGCAGTTGCGCTTAAAGCCTGCATGAAGCAGGCTTTATATTAGAACCAGTCGCGGTTCACGCTATTCACTTTGCCGGTTTTCGCATCAATATACACTTCCCATTCAGCGCCCTCGGCATCCACAATTTCCACTTCGTAATCCCAGCCGGATTTGAATTTGCGGCGTTCCAGTTCGACTTCTTTAACGACACCTGGCTTGGCGGCCAGTGCTTTACTTTGTGCGTCTTCCCATGAAATAAAGCCGAATGCTTTTGCCGTTTCGGTCATTTTCTGAATATCGTCCCCATCATCGTCTGCCATGGCTGGTTGATTGGTTAGCACGCCGCAAAGCAGGCTGATCATCAACACACTGCCTGAAGTTTGCATAAAGTTTTTCATCGTGATTCTCCTAATAATTGTTGTCGAATTATCAAGATAGTCTGCACGCCTTAATTCAAACTGAATAATTGTTGGTAATACTGTAAGGCTACTGAAATATTCACGAAAGCTTTTTGTAAGGCTGGCGCGCTACAGTGAGTCACATCAAATCCGTCATCTATATATGGCGGTGTACGCAAGGTTATATCTCTAAAATATTATTTTGAAGGAGCGAACGATGAAAAAAGTGAAAGCGTATCAAGTGATGGGATTGGCTGCATTAGTCTTTTCCGGATCGGTATTGGCGGAGCAAGCCAATGCCACCCAAAATATCGCCAGAAGAGCAGTGACTGCGCAATCTGTCAGTGCGAGTGCAGATCAGGCATGGGAAGGGACCAGTTTGCAGTTGAATGCAGCCCAGCAAAAACAGCAGGCAGCTAAACCGTTCAGCTTGCAATATGTGAGCAGACGCTCGACTATCTGATCCAAGAGGCAAGGCGCTGCAAATTTACGAGTAATTGGGCATTTGTAAATTAGGCTGATGTTGTTTGAGCTGGGTAAATAACCAGCGTGTCTCTAGCAATATCCAGACCCGCAGCATGGCTTCCATTGGGTCAAATGGCTTGGTTAGAAAGTCTTTTGCCCCCAGTGCCAGCGCCTTGCGTCGTGTAGCAATCGTGGCATCAGCTGTCAGCACCAGTACTGGCAGATACTCATTCGGCCCGACATGATGTGATAACTGGTCTAGCACGGCAAAGCCATCCAGCACCGGCATCATTAAATCCAGCAAAATCAGGTCAGGCTGGAAAGCGTTCACCAGGTCCATGGTTTTGGTAGAATCGGTGGTGCTGATGACTTGCTCAAAGCCTTCTTTGGTCAGCAGCTCTTCCAGCAGCCTCAGGTTGGCTTCAGCATCATCAATAATCAGGATTTTAGAGGCTCGCAGCTGTTCAATATTCATGGTGTCGGTTCTGGTAATAGTTTTAACAATAACTGGTTAAACGTGGCGACATTTAACGGTTTGGTGAAGTAGTGGGTGATGCCTAGCGCCTGCAAACGCTGGATGGTTTCTGGCAGTGCGTCGGCACTCAGGATCACTAGCGGGATGTCACGCAGATTATCGCGGTCAGACTGTATATGTTGAATCAGTAATTCTCCCGAGCCATCGGGCAGGTTTAGATCGAGTAATAATAAGTCAGGCGTCATGTCGCGCAGCCAAACCATGCTGCCTTGCAGGCTGGCAGTGACGTGCAGTTTGATATGGCGATGCTTGCTGATAATTGCTTCCATCAATGCCTGATTGCTAGGGTTGTCTTCTACATACAGGATATGACGCTTGCGCGGAGTTGCAGAAATGGTGGCTGGCATTTGCACATCAAGCTCTTCTGCGGTTTCTGAGGCGGCCTGCATTTGAATATCTTCTTCACAGGCTGGCAGGCTAAACCAGAACATGCTTTTATCTTCCGCCACGCCGATCTGCCCGCCCATAGCGTCCATGAGTTGTTTACTTAACACCAGACCTAACCCAGTACCTTCGGTCACTGTGCGTTCTGCACCCAGGCGGTCAAATGGCGTAAACAGGCGTGATCGATGTTCTGCGGGAATACCTTTGCCCTGGTCTTGTACTTCTACTCGGATATGGCCTTGCTGGCGGTATGCGCTGATGGTGACCAGGGTATTTTCCGGCCCATATTTCAGTGCATTCGCCAGCAGGTTTAAAATCACTTGCAATAACCGCTGCCGGTCAGCACGCACCTTCAACCGCGGTTCAAAGCGGGTTTCTATGCTCATGTCACGTACTTTTTCCAGCGGCTTGAGGTAATGATAGGCTTCTTCCAATAGAGGATTCAGCGCGATGACTTCCATAGACATGCCGATATCACCACTTTCGATACGTGAGATATCCAGTACTTCATTGATCAGTTTCAGTAAGTGCTGTCCCGCGTTATGGATTAACGTCGCACTGTCTTTCTGGCGGCCATCGGGCAAATCGTTTTCCAGGATTTGCGCAAATCCTAAAATCGCATTCAGCGGAGTGCGTAGTTCGTGACTGGTACGTGACAGGAAATTACTTTTTGCAGCGCTGGCTTCTTCCGCTTCAACTCTTGCCTGATGTGCTTCGTGCGCACTTTTTTTCAGTAATTGTGAGGCATGCTCTAGCTCCATCGTCAGTTCGCCCAATTCATCCTGGCTGATACTGGGTAACGCCAGCGGCTCACTTTTTACCAGGTGAATGGCGCTGTCACGGATAGTCCTGACACGGGCGACGATTGTTTGCGTAAATACCCAAACGCCAATCAGAGAACCGAATACGCCTGCGATCACCGCCATCAACGTAATACGCAGGTTGCGTTTACGCTCAAAAATCACTTCTTTTTTATCTTGATCGACAATTCGGGATTCCCGCAGACTCATTTCGTCCAGGTGTGAACGTAACTGATTAAGCGCAGCGCCCTGGGAGCTGAACTTGCGTATCAACTCTTCATCGGCTTCTTTTTCGGTATTGCTGGCCAACACGGCCAGGTCGTTAAGGTTTTTTTGTACCAGCGGATGTATCACCAGCAGCAATTTCTGTTGTGCCTGGTCATCCAGGCGCAGTTCCAGTGAATCCAGTAACTGCGGCATGGCTTGTTTGGCACTTTCATAGCCGGACAAAAATTGACTGTTGTCGGTAAGCAGGTAATCGCGTACGCCGGTAGAAGCTTCGAGCAACTGCGTTTGCAGGGTTTGAATATCCTGCTGGATTTGTAGCGCATTTTGCACGCGGCGTTCCAGTAACGCCGCCTGTTGCTCACTTTCAAAAATCAGGGCCAGTGACGCCAGCAAAACGGTCAGTGGCAAGGTGTTCAGGATAATGCCTTTGATCGTTAAAGGCGCGTCTTGCCAAAGTTGGTTTAAATAGCTGAATAGTTGCAGGTTGCGAAAAGGCATATCAGGTATCACAATCCATCGCTTTTGAACCCAGCCTCCACTGCCTTGACCGCGGCCTGGGTACGGTCATTGAGGTCCAGTTTGCTGAGGATACGCTCTATATGAATTTTGACCGTACCGGGTGAAATGCCCAGCTTACTCGCTAGTAAAGCATTGCTTGCACCGGAAGGCAGCAGGGCAAACACTTCGCGCTCCCGTGGCGTGAGTTTTTGCACGTAACTGTCATCAATCATGGTGCTTGACTGGGCTTGACCGTATAAGGCAAAACCCAGCATGCCGCACAGGCTGTATAAAATCTGCAAGCTGTTATGGCTTAAAGGATTGCCTGTGATCAATGCCAGTAAACCGACAGGGCGTTGCTGGCAAGCAATGGGCAAGTGATAACAATGCACATTTGCCTCGATGGTGGCAGGCAATGTCCATAAGCTAGACACGTATTGCTGATGCACTTCAAAGCGGATGGGTTCTTTTAACCATTGCCCCAATACACCCAGCATGGGAATACGTGCACCGACCGGGTAGCTCTTGCCACGCAATGCCAGAATCTTTAGCGCACCGCCATGTTGCTGGCTGATCAGGCCGTGCTGTGCGCCGAATTGCATGCATATTTCATCAAGCAACCATTGCAATAACTCGGTGGACCAGCCGGAAACAAATAATTGCTGGCCAAATTTTTCAAATAATTTGTCTTGGGCAATTTGCGCCTGGTTTTGTTTCAAGGCGCTGCGCAGGGCAAACGCACTCTCGGCTTCAGGGGTTGGGCTGTCATTCGGCATATGCCGTTAAGTATATACCGAACTACCTATATTGGTAGATTTTTTGTTGCCAGCTACGGTGCAAAATGCAAACCATGATGAATCAATTAAAACCCCAACGAACAATGAATGTCCAACAAACAGTGAATAGGAGAAATAATATGCGTAACGTTTATACAGCAATGTTAATGGTGTTTGGTTTGGTAGCGGCTTTGCCGGTGAATGCCCAAGACCAAAATGAAGAAGTGACCATAGAATCCAAAATCCATCACCACCAGTCCCTGAGCAGAAGACCTTACCAGGCACCAGTAGTGATAGCGAACAAGCCTGCTGCCGAACAAGGCTGGGAAGGTGCGTCCATGACAGCCGGCCAGGAGCAGAAAGAAAGACACCTGCAATTATTGAGAATGCATTCCATTGGTAAGCGTCCACTTTAAGTCAGGGTCAAATTAGCGAGTCAGAATTGCGTAAGGATACTGGCACATAATATTGCCAGGCCTTGGCTAGAATGCTTGAAGGCTGCCTGACGTTTATATGATAAAGGAGTATGAAAATGAGCAAATTATTATTGGTAGTTTTGGTGTCATTCGGAGTGATGGCAAATGTTCATGCGGATGAAACACAAGCGCAGGATAATGATGTACGTACTTTACATCATAAGAACTTTAGCAGCCGTCCTTACAGTAAAGCTCCAGTGGCTAAACAGCAGAGTGCTGAAGATAAATGGGAAGGTGCAGGTATTGTGACCGATAGTCCAGATAAAGGATTTGATAAACACGATCAACTGCGTTTAAACTTTATTGGTAGACGTCCTTACGTAGCTGATACTCCAAGAGACTAATGAATACTGCATATAGTCTTTAGCGTTCAAACCACCCCGCACGCGTGCGGGGTTTTGTGTATTGTGTATATGGCATAATCATAGAATCTAATTATAATTAACGATAATAATATAACGAAAAATTGTTTCACTTGTGAAGGAAAAACACTATGTCCGCTACACCATCAAGGTCGGATTTTTTCGACCTGTTTAAGCATTTGAATCGGGATTTACCGGCTTCAATCGTTGTTTTTTTTGTAGCTTTGCCGCTTTGCCTGGGCATCGCACTAGCCTCAGGGGCACCACTCTTCTCAGGCGTCATCGCCGGGATTGTCGGCGGTATCGTCGTTGGCCTGGCCAGTGGATCCCAGCAAGGCGTTAGTGGCCCGGCAGCCGGTTTGGCTGTGATTGTGATGGCCGCCATCAGCAACCTGGGATCTTATGAAGTATTTTTAGCCGCTGTAGTATTGGCCGGTATTTTTCAATTTCTACTTGGTCAATTTAAAGCAGGTTTCATTGCTTACTTTGTCCCTTCTTCAGTGATTACCGGCATGCTGACCGGTATCGGTTTGCTGATTATCCTGAAACAGATTCCGCATGCATTTGGTTACGATGCCGACTATGAAGGTGATGAATCGTTTGGTTTTGACGGCCACAATACTTTCAGCGATATTTTGCAGGCATGGGACTTATTGACGCCAGGGGCTGTGTTGATTGCCGCAGTTTCTTTTGCGATCCTGCTTCTGTGGGATACTGTGCTGACTAAAAAACATAGAGTGTTCCAGTTGTTGCAAGGGCCGATTGTGGTGGTATTGGTAGGGATTTTGTTCAATATTGCCTTTATGCGCGGCTGGTTAAATTTTTCGCTGGCTGAAGACCAGATTGTACGATTGCCGGTAGCGGGTAGCCTGGGTGAATTTACCAGCTTTTTTACCCACCCGGATTTCAGCCAGGTTGCACAGCCTGCAGTGATTAAAACCGCGTTGGTCATGGCGATTGTCGCCAGCCTGGAAACATTGCTATGCGTAGAGGCAACCGACAAACTGGACACCCTGAAACGGGTGACGCCGACCAACAGGGAGCTCAAAGCGCAGGGGTTAGGCAATATCGTGTCCGGTTTAATCGGTGGTTTACCTGTGACCCAGGTGATTGTACGCAGTAGTGCGAATATCACGTTTGGCGCACAAACTAAAATATCTGCAATTTTGCATGGTTTCTGGTTACTGCTCAGCGCCATTACCATTGCCAGCTTCTTGAATCTTATTCCCCTGGCCAGCCTGGCCACTATCCTGATCATGGTGGGCTATAAACTGGCTAAACCGAGCTTATTTAAACAACAGTTCGCCCTGGGCTGGGAACAGTTTATCCCGTTTATTGTGACTATTATCGCCATTGTATTTACCGATTTGCTGACGGGTATCGGCCTCGGATTAGTGGTAGCGATCTTTTTCACTTTGCATCATAGCTACCGTAACTCTCATTACATCAAGCAAACACGCAGCACCAAGGATGGACAGGAAGTGTTTGAACTGGTGTTGGCGGAAGAAGTGTCTTTCTTCAACAAGGCCAGCATCCTGGAGGTATTGGAGTCGATCCCGCGCAACAGCAAAGTGGTGATCGATTGCACTCACAGCAAAGCGATTGCCTATGATGTGGTGGAGTTTATTCATGGCTACCAGCAGCATGCCAAACTGAAAAACATTACCGTAGAAACCATTGCGTTTAACCCGCCCAAGCATTTGCTGGGGCATTAATCAAAAGCGGGGCTGAATAGCCTTGCTAAAACAATAATTTACTAGAGGATTATTTGTATGTACAAACACCCATTACTTGATCGTGACAAAATGACGCCGCGTGAGGCACTGGATATTTTGATCGAGGGTAACCAACGTTTCACTTCAGAGGTGGAAGAGGAAAAAGACTTCAAGGCTCTGATTCAAATCACCAAGGACAAACAGCATCCGTTTGCGTCTTTCCTGAGTTGCAGTGATTCTCGCGCACCGGTTGAATTACTGTTTGACCAGGCCCTTGGCGATATTTTCAGTGTGCGTCTGGCCGGTAATATCGCTTCCGACAAAGCGATGGGCAGCCTGGAATTCGCTAGCAAATACCTGGGGAGCAAACTGATTGTGGTGATGGGGCATACTTCCTGTGGCGCGGTGAAGGCGGCTTGTGATGACTTTAAAGATGGCCATATCGGTGAAATCATTAACCTGATCAAACCTGCTATCCGTCATGAAAAAACGGTGAGTGATGCGGCACAGCGTAATTCCAAGAATGCTGATTTTGTTGAAAAGATTAATGAATTGAATGTCAGGTATCAGATAGATACGATTATCCGTAGCAGTGATATTGTCGATGACATGATACACAGCAAGCAAATTGCGATTGTTGGTGCGATATACGACATTTCTAACGGTAAGGTGAACTTCCTGAATGATACTTACGTCGGCTAATCAATCCGTGGTGTATTAAATAAAAAAGCCGATGTTACAACATCGGCTTTTTTATTATCATTTTGATTACTGATGGCCTTCTTTAGCCAGGTTGATACTGTATTTAGGGATTTCCACCGTCACATCGGCCTCTTGTAAAATGGCCTGGCAAGAGAGTCTCGAGAAGGGCTGCAAGCCCCAGGCGCGATCCAGCATATCTTCTTCATCTTCTTCAATCTCGTTCAAGGTTTTAAAGCCTTCTCGCACGACCACATGACAAGTGGTACAGGCACAGACGCCGCCACAGGCGCTGTCAATGTCGATCTCGTTATTATGCAAAGCATCACAGATGGAGGTGCCTTTTTCTGCTTCAATCACAGCGCCTTTCGGGCAAAGTTCAGCATGGGGGAGGATGGTGATTTTAGGCATATTACAGTTCCAGAGAGTCCAGGTTTTTACCCGCTAGGGCTTTTTGTACAGAAGCATCCATGCGTTTGGCTGCAAAGTTTTCTGTCGCATGATTCAATGCTTCAGTGCCATGCTTGATGGCTTGGCTATCTGTGCCCTGGCACAAGGTGTGCAAGGCCTCCAGATGCGCTTGTATGGTATCGCGCTCGTCCTGCGCGAGTAAGGTTGCGCCATTCTCAGCCAGTGCTGCCTGAATCGCTTCTATCAGGCGTTGCGCATCCACAGTGGCTTCACGCAGCATACGGGCTGCTTTGTCGCTTTCAGCCGCGCCAAATGAATCTTTGAGCATGGTGGTAATCTGGTCTTCGCTCAGGCCATAAGATGGTTTCACGGTAATATTGGATTCAACGCCGCTGGTTTGTTCACGAGCCGTCACCGAAAGCAGGCCATCGGCATCTACCTGGAAAGTGACACGAATACGCGCAGCGCCTGCGGCCATTGGCGGAATACCGCGTAGCTCAAAACGGGCCAGTGAGCGGCAGTCGGCCACCAGTTCGCGCTCGCCTTGTACCACATGGATAGCCATCGCTGTCTGGCCGTCTTTGTAGGTAGTAAAGTCTTGCGCGCGCGCAATCGGTAAAGTCGAATTGCGAGGAATGACTTTTTCAACCAGTCCGCCCATGGTTTCCAAGCCAAGAGACAATGGCGTCACATCCAGCAGCAATAAATCTTCTTCGCTACGATTGCCTACCAGCACATTCGCCTGGATGGCTGCACCCAGTGCAACTACTTTGTCCGGGTCCAGATTGGTCAACGGTTCCTGCTTGAAAAATGCCTGCACTGCATGGCGGATATGCGGCATGCGGGTGGCGCCACCAACCAGTACAACACCATTGATATCCTCCATGCTCAAGCCGGCATCGCGCATGGCTTTGCGGGTAGGGCTTAAAGTCTTGCTAACCAGGTTTTCAGTCAGGCTGACAAACTGCTGAACTGTAAGCGTTTCATCAACCAGTGCGCCATTGCTGAGCTTGCACAGAATATTGGCTTCGTGGTTATCGGTCAGCCATTCTTTCGCCTGACGCGATTTGGTCAACAGCAGGCGGGTATCGGCTTCGGTCAGTGGCTTGAAGTCTGCCGTTTTACTCCGCACCTGATCCAGTACCCAGCAATAGATGCGGTGATCAAAGTCATCACCGCCAAGGGCCGAGTCACCGTTAGTCGCCAATACCTCAAAAATGCCTTTACTCAAGCGTAGAATCGAAATATCAAATGTGCCACCGCCAAGGTCATAAATGACATACACCCCTTCAGAGGCATTATCCAGGCCATAAGCGACTGCAGCGGCAGTTGGCTCATTCAGTAAGCGTAAAACGTTCAGGCCAGCCAATCTGGCAGCATCTTTGGTGGCCTGGCGCTGGGCATCGTCAAAATAAGCAGGGACGGTCACCACGACGCCGGTGAGTTCACCGCCAAGTGCTTTTTCAGCACGTATTTTTAATGCTTTTAAAATATCCGCAGAAATCTCAACCGGGCTTTTTAAGCCGGCGCGCGTTTTGAGTTCTAAAATGCCTTCTGAAGATGCATTTTCAACAAAGTGGTAGGGGATATGTGCACGGTCGGTAATGTCGTTTAAAGCGCGCCCCATAAAGCGTTTGACTGAGACGATCGTATTGACCGGATCCTGGCTTTGTGCGGCTTGCGCTGCATGGCCAACCACAATTTCATTTTCAAGATAACGTACAACAGAAGGCAATAAGGCATGGCCATGTTCATCATGCAATACTGTACTCATGCCACTGCGTACTGTAGCCACCAGTGAGTTGGTCGTACCCAGATCTATGCCTACCGCCAGCTTGTGCTGGTGTGGGGCAGGGGACATACCTGGTTCGGATATCTGTAATAGCGCCATGAAACTTAGTCTTCCAATTGAGCGATCAGCTGGTTCACATCTTCGCTCACTTTATCTATAAACCGCAGCTTGCGAACAGTCATTGCCGCTTGTGTCGGCGCTTGCGTAATTTCTTCTGCCACTTGCTGTTGCAGGATGTTGGCTTGTGCGCGCATATCAATTAAAAGCGCATCCAGTGCTGCGATATCTTTGGCAAATTTGGCGTCGTCTATTGCTTCTCGCCATTCCATTTGCGCCATCAGGAAATCGGCAGGCATCGCCGTATTGTTTTCTTCTTCAGTCTCAATACCTGCTAATTGCAATAAATATCTTGCACGCGATGTGGGCTGTTTGAGAATTTGATAGGCTTCATTAGCCAGTGTCGCTTTTTGCATGGATTGCATGCGTTCTGCAGATGAGGCATTCACAAACTTGTCCGGGTGAACTTCGGCCAGCAGTTTGCGGTAATTGCTATCTAACACTGCCAACTCAATGTTGAATTGTTGCGGTAGCTGGAATAAAGCGAAATAGTTTTGCATAGTAGAAATTAAAACCTATGCAAAACTAATAGAAGTTAACATCAAGTAGAGCATAAAGTAAGCAGCTTTAAAACACAGTCAAATCAGACCGTGAACGACTCGCCGCAACCGCACTCATCCTTAACGTTAGGGTTATTAAACTTAAACCCTTCGTTTAATCCTTCTTTGGTGAAGTCCAGCTCGGTGCCGTCGATATACACCAGACTTTTCGGGTCCACAATGACTTTGACGCCATAGCTCTCAAATATGCTGTCTTCCGGCAACATATCATCGACAAATTCCAGTGTGTAAGCCATGCCGGAACAGCCGGTGGTTTTCACGCCCAAACGCAGACCAATGCCCTTGCCACGGTTGGCAAGGAATTTTTCTACGCGTTGAGCTGCGGTTTCTGTCAGGGTAATCGCCATCTTATTTACCTTGTTTGGATTTCAGGTCAGCAATCGCAGATTTAATTGCATCTTCAGCCAGCACTGAACAGTGAATTTTCACTGGCGGCAGGGCCAACTCTTCCGCAATCGCAGAGTTCTTGATTTCCTGCGCCTGGTCCAGCGTTTTGCCTTTTAACCATTCAGTGACCAGCGAGCTTGAAGCGATCGCTGAACCACAACCGTAGGTCTTGAACTTGGCATCTTCAATCACGCCAGCTGTATTGACCTTGATTTGCAGTTTCATCACGTCACCGCAAGCAGGCGCACCCACCATACCGGTGCCGACTGTCGGGTCGTTTTTATCCATAGAACCTACGTTACGTGGATTTTCGTAGTGGTCCAGTACCTTATCGCTATATGCCATCTCTATACTCCTCGAAAATTAAAATGCTTCACAAACTCTGTGTTGGATCGGCTTGCCATACTTACGAACTGTCTTCGCCTCACCGCCTTGATTTTGTTTTGCCTTTTAATTTTTAGTTAAACTTCCATTCTTTAAAAAAATGAAGATTTGATTGTCTGGCAAGGCGGAGGATGGCGCCGTTTAGTGTTTCTAAACAAGCTATCCCACAACGCCGCCAGGCGATCAAAGATCAGTTTTTAATGCTCTGCCCATTCTACTTTGGACAGATCAATGCCATCCTTGAACATCTCCCACAATGGCGAGAGTTCTCGTAATTTGTCGATCTTGCTCTTCAACAGGTCAATTGTGTAATCGACATCTGCTTCAGTAGTGAAACGGCCAATGCTGAAACGGATAGAGCTATGTGCCAGCTCGTCTGAACGGCCTAAAGCACGCAACACGTAGCTTGGTTCCAGACTGGCAGATGTACATGCAGATCCGGAAGAAACTGCAATGCCTTTAATCGCCATGATCAATGATTCACCTTCCACAAAGTTGAAGCTGACGTTCAGGTTATGCGGCACACGATGGTCCAGATCACCATTGACATAGGTTTCTTCAATATCCAGCAGGCCGTGAAGTAAACGGTCACGCAACATGCGGATACGCTCGTTTTCGCTGGCCATTTCTTCACGCGCAATACGGAAAGCTTCGCCCATACCGGCAATCTGATGCGTAGCGAGCGTGCCTGAACGCATACCGCGCTCATGACCACCACCGTGCATTTGCGCTTCAATACGGATACGTGGTTTACGGCGCACATACAATGCACCAACCCCTTTAGGACCGTAAGTTTTATGTGCAGAGAAGCTCATCAGGTCAACTGGCAGTTTTTGCAGGTCAATCACGACCTTACCAGTGGCTTGTGCGGCATCCACATGAAAAATCACATTATTGGCACGGCAAATATTGCCCAGTGCTTCAATATCCTGGATCACGCCGATTTCATTATTCACCAGCATGATAGAAGCCAGCACGGTGTCTGGACGGATGGCAGCCTTGAATGTCTCGATATTGATCAGGCCATCGGCTTCCGGCTGCAGATAAGTCGCTTCGTAACCTTCGCGCTCCAGTTCACGGAATGTATCCAGGACTGCTTTATGTTCAGTCGCTGCCGTGATGATGTGCTTGCCTTTACCTTCGGCATAAAAGTGCGCAGCCCCTTTGATCGCGAGGTTGTTAGACTCGGTCGCGCCTGATGTCCATACGATTTCACGTGGATCGGCATTGACCAGTTTGGCAACTTCTTCGCGTGCATTTTCAACCGCTTTTTCGGCTGTCCAACCGTATGGATGGCTGCGTGAAGCAGGGTTGCCATAATCTTCGGTCAAAAATGGGATCATTTTTTGCGCAACACGTGGGTCCACCGGTGTAGTCGCAGAGTAATCCAGGTAAATCGGCTTTCTTTCAGACATGTTCATACTCTTTCAATAAAAACTTATGCCGCAACGGCATTTAATCCTTTTAAGCGTTTCACTTCTTGTTGCAACGCTTTTAAAAAACCCTGTACTTCAGCTTCACTATTGCTTTCGCCTAAACTGACGCGGACTGCACTGCGGGCGAGGTCAGGTTCAATGCCCATTGCCAATAAAACATGGCTAGGTTCTGTGCTGTCACTTGAACACGCTGAACCGCTTGCTACCGCGTATCCTGCTTTATCCAGTGCCGTTACCAATGTTTCCCCTTCAATATTGGGGATAGCAAAAAAACTGGTATTTGGCAGGCGCTCTGCCTGTTGGCCAAAAATAACTGCATTCAAATTCTGCAAACCAGTTTCAAGCTGGTCACGACACTTAGTTTGGGCCATACTGCGCATTTTCAATGTTGCAACAGCCAGCTTGCATGCTTTGGCAAATCCCACGATGCCAGCGACATTCTCAGTACCGCTGCGCAAACCACGTTCCTGTCCGCCACCATGCAGCAAAGGAGCGATATCTAAACGCTTATCCAATATCAACGCACCTACACCGACCGGGCCACCAATTTTATGACTGGATATCGTCATCGCATTCACACCCAGTGCACCGAAATCGACTTCCAGCTTGCCAAATGCCTGTACTGCATCAGTATGTAGCAAAGCACCTTTAGCTTTGGTTAATGCAGCCAGCTCAGCAATGGGCTGGATGGCGCCAGTTTCGTTATTCGCCAGCATGGCTGAAACCAGGCCGGTATGTGTGTTCAGCTTTTGTTCAGCATCCGCCAGATCAATCACGCCTTGTGTATTGACCTCCAGGGTTTGCACTTTCCAATCGTGCCAAGCAAGTGATTGTGCGGGACGCGACACACAAGGATGCTCAATCGCACTTACTAAAATTTGGGTAGGCGTCAAATTCGTAGTGATGCCTTTGACCGCAAAATTATTGGCTTCAGTGCCGCCAGAGGTAAATACCACTTGCGAGGCTTGCACACCTACACATTCAGCAATTTCTTTCCGTGCAGCTTCAACGGCGTCTCGCACATTACGGCCGTAAATATGACGGCTGGTCGCATTGCCGGCTGTTTGTGACAACCACGGCAGCATGGCTTGTAAAACCTCAGGCTTTAAAGCGGTAGTGCTGTTATGGTCGAAATAAACCGTAGTCATGCGCTTCAAAAAATCTTAAGCTGCAAGCGTGGCGTCAGAACCACATTTACGTGGTGAAAAATGCACTGTGCCAGCGCCTTTTTTCTTTTGCATATCCACCATGTCGGCCAAACTCACCCCAGACAGATAATCCAGTATTTTGCCATTGAGTGAAGCCCACAATTCATGCGTCATGCAACGGCCTTCATCGTGACAGTCTTCATTGCCACCACATTGGGTCGCATCAATCTGTTCATCTACAGCCGTGATAATGTCAGATACTGAAATTTCTGAATGAGCTTTAGCGATTCGATAACCGCCGCCTGGTCCACGCACACTGGATACCAGGCCTTGTTTGCGCAGGCGGCTAAATAGTTGTTCCAGATAGGAAAGAGAGATACTTTGACGCTCGCTGATGCCAGCCAAAGTAATTGGCTTATCAGCCTCGTAGAGGGCAATGTCCAGCATTGCTGTCACTGCAAAACGTCCTTTAGTGGTTAATCGCATCTATGACACACCTTTAAAACAGACTCAAATTTTATAATAACCTACTAATTTAGTCAATTATTATGGTAAAAAGTTTCTGTATAAAAAATGGCTTAAACCCGCATGGATGCTGGTATTGGGAATGGTTCTTATTCAGGGATGTTATTCAGGCTTTTTGGCAAAAGCGTCGCCAACATCTGATTCAGTTTCTGCGTCGCTCAGTTTGGCTAACTTGGCTTTGAGTTCAGCAATATCCAATTCCTGCTTGTGCGCATGATCCAGCAATCCGTTGATGGCTTTGATCATGGGATCATTCTCATCGTTACCCACTGCATAAGCGCTGAAGCCCATTTTTTGTGCTGCGCTTTGCCGCTGTTTGGTTTTTTCTTCCTCCAGGATACGCGCAGGGATACCGACCGCTGTTGCACCTTCAGGAACATCTTTAACGACCACGGCATTAGAGCCGATTTTGGCATTTTTACTGATCGTAATCGGGCCTAGTACTTTGGCACCAGCCCCTATCACAACGCCAGACTCCAGCGTAGGGTGACGTTTACCTTTATTCCAGCTGGTGCCGCCCAGCGTTACACCGTGGTACAGGGTACAGTCATCGCCGATAATGGCGGTCTCGCCAATCACCACGCCCATGCCATGATCAATAAATACGCGATGGCCGATCACTGCACCCGGGTGGATTTCGATACCGGTGATCCAGCGACCAAAATGCGATAGCATACGGCCAAACCAGTACAAACGATGTGTCCACAGCCAGTGGCTAACACGGTGGATAATCAGCGCGTGAACGCCAGGATAAGTCGTCAGGATTTCAAAGTGCGTGCGCGCCGCAGGGTCGCGGTCAAACACGATAGAGATATCTTCTTTGAGGTGATCAAACATGCGCGCATTATGCCACAAGTTAAGAGGGTGTCAGAAAATCACGACCTTAAAGACTGGCTAAAGATATTGGTAGGTGTCTGGTAAGGAGTTGGCGCGCAAAGCTACAATGATGCTTTCATTTCATCTTTAAATATATGTCGGATCCTTGCCAGTCGTGTGGTGCCTGTTGTGCCAGTTTCAGGGTGTCGTTCTATTGGGCTGAAAGCGATGCTCATCCGCAAGGCACCGTGCCGGCACACCTGACACAGAAAGTGAACGATCATTATGTTTGCATGCAAGGCACCGGGCAGTTTCCCGTGCGGTGCGTGGCTTTGCAGGGGGCGTTGGGACGGTCAGTAGGTTGCAGCATTTACCCATTACGCTCCAGTACATGTCGCGAATTCGAGGCCGGCTCCGAGAGTTGCAACCAGGCGCGCCAGTCCATCGGGCTGCCTACAATGTAGGTCTGTTGATATAAGGAAACTGGGAGTTAGGGGTTAAGGCTAATGCGGCCTAGTACTTGCTGTGTTTCTTAGGGTTCACACTCAGGGTTAGAATCCCGCGCAATAAATTCACTTCCTCTTTCTCCAGCCGGGTACGGCCATATAACCGACGCAGACGCTCGAACAGTTTCTTGGGTGCCCGTGGATTGATATAACCAATATGCTCCAGCACTTCACGCATATGTTCGTAAAAACGCTCCAGATCATCTTGTGAGGCGAGTTCAACCGGTTTTTCCTGGTAATGTAATTCTCCAGTCGTCATCGCCATGCGGATTTCATAGCACATGATCTGCACCGCCTGTGCCAGGTTAAGTGAAGTATATTCCGGGTTGGCGGGAATGGTCGCCAGCACATGGCAGAGATCAGCTTCAGCGTTACTCAGGCCGCTCATTTCGGTGCCGAATACCAGCGCAACCTGGCTGTGTCCGGCGGTGTTTTTTACTTCTTGCGCGGCTTCACGCACAGTCATCACTTGTTGTGACAAAGAGCGTTCTTTGCCGCTCACACCAATGACAAACTGGCAATCGGCCAAAGCTTCTTCCAATGTTTGTGTCACCACTGCATGATCAAGCACACCGGCCGCATTCACTGCCAGTGAAGTGGCTTCGGGATCTGGGAAGTACTTGGGCCTTACCAGGTAAAGACGATCCAGGCCCATGGTTTTCATGGCGCGGGCAGTGGAGCCAATATTGCCGGGATGGCTGGTCTGGCAAAGGACTACGCGGATATTATTGAAGAGTGTTGTCATGTGAATCACTGATTGCGCTCACAAAATGGCTGAGATAAAAGAGCATTTCATTTTGTGAACGCATGATAAAACGTTAAAATGCTATTTTATCAGTTGATCCTTCCAAACACAGCATGCATCCAACCTTAAATGTCGCCATTCGCGCCGCGCGTGAAGCCGGCAAAATCATTAACCGTGCCGCCCAGGATATTGGCGCTTTAAAAATTGAACAAAAGGATACCAACGACTTTGTCAGCGAAGTCGACCGCGGTGCTGAGCAAGCGATTATCTCTATTCTTAAAGAAGCTTATCCAAAACATGGTTTTTTTGGTGAAGAAAGCGGCAAAACAAATTCAGAAGCAGATAGCATTTGGATCATCGATCCGCTGGATGGTACAACCAACTTTTTGCATGGTTTCCCGGCTTACTGTATCTCAATCGCCTTGCAGGAAAAAGGTGTGCTGACACAAGCTGTCATTTATGACCCGGTGCGTAATGATTTGTTTACGGCTACAAGAGGCAGTGGTGCATTTTTGAATAACCGCCGTATCCGCGTGACACAGCGTGCCAAATTGCAAGAAGCCTTGCTTTCCACCGGTTTCCCGTTTAAAGATTTCAGCTATTTGGAAACCTATATCAATATTTTCCGCGACATGGCTAAGAAAACCTCGGGTTTGCGCCGTCCAGGCTCCGCTGCGCTTGATCTTGCCTATGTAGCGGCAGGCTATTCTGATGGATTTTTTGAAATCAACCTGTCACCTTGGGATATCGCTGCCGGGGCTTTGCTGGTACAGGAAGCAGGCGGGATAGTGGGTGATTTTGAAGGTAATGAAAGCTGGTTGAGGACTGGAAACATTGTCGCGGCGAACCCAAAGGTGTTTGGGCAAATGTTGCAGGTGATTGCACCACATTTGACCGAGCGAATTAAGACTCCGACGCTGGCATAAAATTAAAGATTAAAGATTAAAGATTAAAGATTAAAGATTAAAGATTAAAGATTAAAGTAATGAATAAACCCGGGCAGTCTTGTCCGGGTTTATTTTTTTAGCGACTATTGATCACAAGTAAGAAGGTCATTCTTTTGGTATTTTTTGCCTACAGGCGAAACACAATTGAACTAAAAACCTTCAACGCCTCGAGTCTTAAAGAATGTTTTTTTACATGCTCTTATTTCCAAGCTGACCCATAATCTTACGTCGAGAAATACCGCTTTTGTTGTAAGATACAAAAGCTTTTCTACTCATTATTTTTATAAGTCTTTCCTTCCGATGGCCTTCGAAAACCACACTCCCATGATGCGCCAATACCTGGCGCTAAAAGCACAGTATCCCGATATGCTGCTGTTTTATCGTATGGGCGATTTTTACGAACTGTTTTTTGAAGATGCCGAAAAAGCATCCCGATTATTAGGGATTACACTTACCCGGCGTGGCGCCAGCAATGGCGAACCGATCAAAATGGCTGGCTTGCCATATCATGCGGCCGAACAATATCTGGCCAAGCTGGCAAAAATGGGCGAAGCTGTCGCCATCTGCGAACAGGTTGGTGATCCAGCCACTTCCAAAGGGCCGGTAGCACGTGAGGTGACAAGGATTTTAACCCCCGGTACGCTGACCGATGCAGTTTTGCTGGATGAGACACGCGATAACACTTTGCTATGTATTGCCAAAGATGATGGCGTACTGGGTTTGGCCCGGCTGAACCTGGCTTCCGGCGAGTTTGTATTAAGCGAAATTGCACCCGGGCATTTGTCGCAAGAGTTGGAGCGGATTCATCCGGCAGAGTTGATTACCGGCGATGATCATATCTCAGACATCTTGCAACAGGCTCGATGCGCCAAGAAACGTCTGGCACCTTGGCAATTTGATCTGGAGTCAGCACAGCGTAGCTTGAGTCAGCAGTTTAATACCCATGACCTGGCAGGGTTTGGTTGTGCCGAAATGCCTGTCGCCGTGGCAGCTGCGGGTGCTTTGCTTGACTATGTCAAAAATACCCAGCGAACCGCTTTACCGCATATTTCCGGTTTGCGTGTGGAGCAGACAAATCACTATTTGCAACTGGATGCGGCCACCCGTCGTAATCTGGAAATTGATACCACTATCCGAGGTGAGTCCAGCCCGACTCTGTATTCTTTACTGAATTCAACACGAACCGCGATGGGTGCACGGTTGTTACGGCATTGGTTGCATCATCCCTTACGTAATCAGTTGGAGATACAGCAACGCCATCAGGCGGTGGCTGAATTACTGGAGCAATCGCTGGAAAGTGGATTGCAGCGTGCGCTGCACCCGATTGGTGATATTGAACGCATGACTGCCCGGGTAGCGCTTAGAAGTGCGCGCCCACGCGATTTGTCGGGTTTGCGTGATAGCCTGCTGCAACTGCCTTCACTGGTTCAAACACTGCCCCATATTCAGTCTGAGTTAATACAGAGTTTGCTATCGGAGTTGCAAGTCCCTTCAGAAGCTTTACGTTTGCTGGTCCAAACCATTCAGGCCGAACCTTCAGCGATTTTGCGTGAAGGTGGCGTGATTGCTTCGGGTTTCGATGCGGAACTGGATGAGTTGCGTGCGTTGCAGACTGACCACGGCGACTTTCTGTTGCAGTTTGAAGCGGCTGAAAAAGCGCGTACCGGTATTGCCAATCTTAAAGTCGAATATAACAGTGTGCATGGTTTTTACATTGAGATCAGCCGCTTGCAGGCTGAAAGTGCGCCAGCCGAATATCGTCGTCGCCAGACGCTGAAAAATGTAGAACGGTTTATCACGCCGGAACTAAAGACATTTGAAGATAAAGTATTGAGTGCCAACGAGCGTGCACTGGCTCGGGAAAAAATGCTGTATGAGCAGGTACTGGATGCACTGCTGCCACATATTACAACCTTGCAGCGTATTGCCACTGCGGTTGCGACTTTGGATGTGCTGGCCTGTTTTGCTGAGCGCGCGCGGGCGCTGAATTATGTACAACCCCAGTTCCGTGCCGAAATTGGCCTGGATATCCAGTACGGTCGCCATCCGGTAGTCGAGAGCATTGCCCAGCCTTATGTGGCAAATAATGTCGAATTGAATCCTTATCGCCAGTTGCTATTGATTACCGGCCCGAATATGGGTGGTAAATCCACTTTTATGCGGCAGACGGCATTGATTGTACTGCTCGCTTACTGCGGTAGTTTCGTGCCGGCGCAAAACGCCGTCATTGGTGAAATTGACCGTATATTCACACGCATAGGTGCTTCGGATGACCTGGCAGGTGGTCGCTCAACCTTTATGGTGGAAATGACTGAAACCGCAAACATCCTGAATAATGCCAGCGCCAACAGTCTGGTACTGCTGGATGAGATTGGCCGGGGTACAAGTACTTTTGACGGCTTAAGCCTGGCCTGGGCAGTCGCCAAGCAATTGCTTGAAAAAAATAAATCCCTCACCTTGTTTGCCACGCATTATTTTGAGCTGACGCGGATTATTGATGAGGGCAAGCATGCTGCCAATGTGCATCTGGATGCGGTCGAGCACGGCAAAGGCATTGTATTCCTGCACAAGGTGGAAGAGGGCGCTGCGACCATGAGTTACGGTATACAGGTAGCGCAATTGGCCGGGATTCCAAAATCGGTGGTGCAACTGGCAAAGCGTAAGCTCCTGCAACTGGAGAACCAGACTCTTGCCGCCACGCCACAAAATGACTTGTTTGCAATCGATGCCGAGCCGGAAGAACCACCTTTGCATCCTGTGGTCGCAGAATTAGAGCGCATTCAACCCGATGATTTAACACCCAAGCAGGCTTTAGAGCTGCTATACACTTTGAAAAAACAACTGTGAGGATTTATGACCATACAAAAGCCAGCCATTACGCAACAGCCTATCCATGAAGTGATTGCCAGCCGCTGGAGCGGTCGCGCTTACGACGCCAATAAACCGGTGAGTAAGGAGCAGATCATTAGCTTGCTGGAAGCCGCGCGCTGGGCGCCTTCGTGCTTTGGTGATGAGCCATGGCGCTATGTGGTCTGTAACAAGGCCGATAATATGCAGGCCTGGCAGGCTGCATTTGATTGCCTGGTTCCGGGCAATCAGGGCTGGGCAGTGAATGCGCCGGTATTGTTACTTATCTGCGCAGATACGGTATTCCGTAGCAATGGCAAGCCAAATAAATGGGCGCCTTACGACACTGGTGCCTCGACGGAAAATCTCTGCCTGCAAGCCACAGCACTAGGGTTAATGGCGCACCAGATGGGTGGCTTTGATGCCGATAAAGCGCGTACCACTTTCAAAGTGCCGGAACGTTTCCAGATATTGCCGATGGTCACTGTGGGTTATCAGGCTGCCGTTGAAGGATTGCCTGACGATGTGAAAGAGCGTGAATTAGCTGCGCGTAACCGCCAACCCCTGGGTGAATTGTTTTTTGATGGTGTGTGGGATAACGCGATTGTTTAAAACCCAGTATCCACCCTAACGAATATTAAGCTGGTTTTTAAAAATTTAGAAAAATGCCGTTGGTGAAAGCCAGTCGCATTTTTATTTTTAAAATTAAAGTGACCGCTAAGTGATTGCCCTGGGCAAATTCACCCATTCCTGCACGCTTGGACGCTGCCATTGGCGCTCTGCGTAATCCATTAAATGCTCGGGTACCGGGTCACCAGCCAATACAAGGCGGTTGATCATCACTGCGAGATCAGTATCTGCAATACTCCAGTCACCAAACAAATGTGTCTGGCCGGGCTGTAGCAGCTGGGCTGCAGCATGAAATAGTTTATTCGCCGCTGCTTGCGCCTGAGCAGACAAAGGTGGCGGCGAACGTGTCAGGAATACTACTTCGGTTGACCGTTCCTCACGTATGGGTAGCAAGTCACTTCTCAGCCAGGCTTGCAATTCCCTGGCTTTGGCTTTGGACTGAATATCCGACGGATAAAGTTGCACGCCGCTATATTGCTCATCAATATATTCACTAATTGCTGATGATTCAGACAAATTGAAGTTTTGTTCGCTATCGACCAGGGTGGGCACACGCTGGGTGTTGGAGAAAGCAGCGAATTCCGGCAAAGCCTGCTCCCTTTTGCGCAAATCGACAAGCCGTAGTTCAAATTTCAAACCCTTTTCACGCAGCGCGATATAAGCGGACATGGCGTAAGGTGAAAGATAATTGGCATCGACGTAAAGAATCATCATCAGTCCCTTCTGTGCTATTTTTCTTAAGGGAGCAGGTGCTTATTAACCTGCTTTATTGCAACTACATGAGCGCCGCGAGCTTAAGACCAATAATGCCCGCCACAATCAGTACCAGGCTGCCAATGCGTAACATGGTGACTGGCTCGCCAAACAATACCATTCCCAGTATCACGGTGCCTATCGCACCCACGCCTACCCAGATGGCATAAGCAGTACCGACAGGCAAGGTTTTCATGGCAACGCCCAGCAAGCCGAGGCTGATGATCATGGCCAGCACTGTACCAACGGTCGGCCATAATTTACTAAAGCCTTCGGTATATTTCAATCCTATCGCCCAACCCACTTCAAATAGTCCCGCAATCACAAGAATAAACCAGGCCATATTTCGTTCCTATCTTTTTTCAGGGTCGTCCCTGCAAAAATATTGGAGCGGTGGGGTCGTCCTCACTTCCTGCTGCATCCATGATACAACAGGTGAGCGCTTATTCAAGTGCAAGAGCGCCATGCGCGCATTGCCATGTCGCATTGTCTATTCAGCGTAAAGCAATCATGTATTGAGTTTGGCATGGGCAGTGGCTTCCTCTGCTACAATAACGCCACAAAAATTAATCTACAGGAACAGGAAATATCATGGCAGTGTTGACGCTGACTAAAGCGAATTTTAAAGAAACCATTGAAAATAACGAATTTGTCATTGTGGATTTTTGGGCGCCGTGGTGTGATCCATGTGTGGCATTTACGCCAACATTTGAGGCTGCTGCTGAAAAGAATCCGGATATCGTATTTGGCATGGTGAATACTGAGACTGACCCGGAAATTTCAGATTATTTTGATGTAAAACAGATACCAGGATTGCTGGTCATTCGCGAGCGTGCTGGTATTCATGCCCAGGTTGGCGAAATTGGTGCGCCAGCCTTTGATGAAATCATTAAATGGGCACGTGATTTCGATATGACAGCAATACGCAAACACTACGCAGAAGAAGACGCCAAGAAAAAATAATTGATAGTAATAAAAAGGCCATGCAATGCATGGCCTTTTTATTTTTAAACGACAGGCAACCTCGCCCTTGCAATGACATTACGTAATACAAAACTGGTATGCACACCGGTGACACCGGTAATTTTGGTGATCTTATGCAGTAACAGATGCTGGTAATCATCCATATCTTTGACCACTACTTTTAGTAAGTAATCTGATTGCTGGCCTGTGATCAGCAGACATTCCAGCACTTCAGGCACATTGACGATGCTTGCTTCAAAATTGGCAAACCGTTCCGGCGTGTGTTGGTCCATGGAAATCCCGATTAATGCCATCAGGCTTAACCCAAGTTTTTTTGCGTCCACCAGTGCCTGGTAGCCGGTAATCAGGCCATTTTGCTCCAGCGCTTTTACCCTGCGCAAACATGGCGCAGGCGAGAGGCCTATACGCTCGGCGAGCTCCTGATTACTGATATGTCCATCAGTTTGCAGAATGTCGAGAATGGCTTTGTCAAACTTGTCCAGTTTCATATATTTTTAACTATTCATTTAAAATTGAAATAATATTACATTTAATTTTTATTAATTGAAATTTAATTTCATAATTTAATTTTAAAGCACACATTTCGCAATAATATTTTTTATAAAAGCTCTATTATGTGTGGTATCGAATCAATGTTTACGGAGCACGACATGCACGCACAACCATCACAAAAATATCAGCCGTTTCCACCGGTCAATCTTAAAGACCGCCAATGGCCGAACGCAGTGATTAGCCAGCCTCCTGTTTGGCTGAGTACCGATTTGCGCGATGGGAACCAATCGTTGTTTGAACCGATGGATGCCGACAAGAAGATGCGCATGTTTAAAATGCTGTGCCAGATTGGTTTTAAAGAGATTGAAGTGGCGTTTCCCTCTGCCTCGCAAACCGATTTTAATTTTGTCCGCACACTGATTGAACAGGATCATATCCCTGCAGATGTGACGATAGAGGTACTGACACAAGCGCGTGAGCACCTGATCCGTAGAACGATGGAATCAGTACGGGGTGCACGGCGTGTGATCGTGCATATTTATAATGCGACCTCACCGACTTTCCGCGAAGTGGTGTTCAATATGAGCAGAGAGGAAGTCAAAGCAATGGCAGTCGACTCGGTCAGGCTGGTGAAAACGCTGGCTGCAGAAATGCCGGAAACGGAAGTCATCATGCAATATAGCCCGGAAACTTTTACCGCCACCGAGCTTGAGTTTGCCAAAGAGGTTTGTGATGCGGTGACCGATGCCTGGGACGCAACGCCGCAGCGTAAAGTGATTATTAATTGCCCGGCGACCGTGGAAGTGGCTACCCCCAATATTTATGCTGACCAGATTGAATGGATGCATCGCCATCTGGCGCGGCGTGACAGCGTGATTCTGAGCCTGCATCCGCATAATGATCGCGGCAGTGCGGTGGCGGCGACTGAGCTGGGTATGATGGCTGGGGCTGACCGTGTTGAAGGCTGCCTGTTTGGACATGGTGAGCGCACCGGTAATGTGGATCTGGTCACGGTGGCGCTGAATATGTATACCCAGGGCGTGCATCCAGGGCTGGATTTTTCTGATATGAATGCAGTGGGGCGTACGGTAGAGGAGTGCACCCAGATTGATATCCATCCGCGCCATCCTTATGCCGGTGACTTGGTGTTTACCGCGTTTTCCGGTTCACATCAGGATGCGATTAAGAAAGGCTTCGCCAGCCAGCAGGAAGATGCGCGCTGGAATGTGCCTTATCTTCCGATCGACCCTAAAGATCTGGGACGTAGCTACGACTCGATTATTCGCGTCAATAGCCAGTCCGGTAAAGGTGGCGTCGCTTACCTGATGGAAAGCCAGTATGGCGTGGTGATGCCGCGTCGCCTGCAAGTGGAGTTTTCCGGTGTGGTGCAGCAATTCACTGACGCGCATGGCAGCGAGGTGACAGCGAAAGATATCTGGCAGCTTTTTAACCGCACTTATATCGAGCCAGCGGCACCGTTTAGCTTTAAGGATTACCAGCTGCAATCGGAAGAGGGTGGCCAGGCCATCCGTATGACGGTTGAGGTGGATGGCGTTGCTACTATCCTGAGCGGGCACGGTAATGGCCCGGTGGATGCGGCGATTCATGCACTGCAAGGGATAGGGGTGTTTGCCCAGGTGCGTAGCTTTGAAGAGCGCTCAATTGGCGCCAGCGCCTCAGCAGGTGAAGCTTCGGCGTGTGCGTTTGTGGAAGTCGTATGTGCGGGGAAGGTGTGTTACGGGGTGGGGATCAACCCAGATATTGTGACCGCTTCAATCGAGGCGATTATTAGTGGTATCAACCGCAGCGGGCTTGTTTTAACCGCTATAGCAAAAACTGCTTGATTATGCTGGCCGTTATTTTTAAAGGTATCGGCGCAGCTTACCAGTGTCCGGTAGTCAGCAGTCTGTAAGTAAAATATACGCCTATCAGCATCATGATATATACGGGAAGGTTGCTGGCATTCCGTCGTTGCTGGTTGCTGATATGGCTGTTGTAGCGGTGGAAAACAATCACGACCACCACTGCCAGGATAGCTAAAGCCGCATTCATCGGTGAGGCTGTGATCCAGTACCACCAGTCAAATGGCGTGGTTTTGGAGCCAAACATATGCACCGCAATGCCAATGAGCCCGCAGATAATCAGGGCAACCGTTACTAAAGCCTGCAAGGTTTGCCAGCCGCTATCCGGGCGGATGTCACGATTCTTGTCGAATTGTTTAGGATCCATATAGCTTTCCTTTCTCAAACATCATGCACATGGTGCGATTTGACTGCTTGATACATCCTCGGCGAAGGCGTGCTATATTTAGCTAGCTATTACCGTTATTTGCTGCTGCATTGCCAGGCAAGTAGCTGACTGGATCAACCGGCTTACCTTTTTGCCTGATCTCAAAATGCAACATAGGCGGTTTGCTGTTAGCCGCCGCTGGCAATATTGCCAGTTTTTCACCCTGCGACACGAAAGAACCTTCTTTCACCAAAGAGTTTCCCTGATGTGCATAGACTGACAGCAGGTTGCTGTTGTGTTTGATGATAATCAGCTTGCCATAACCGCGCACATCCATGCCGCTATAAATTACTTTGCCAGCGCCAGCCGCATTCACTGTTTGCCCGGCATTGCCCGTGATATTTAATCCCTTGTTCAACTGCGGGTCGAATCCGGCACTGACTTTACCAGCCAGTGGCCATTGCCATTGAATATCATTGTCGGCAACCGCGTCAATATCTTGCCCGTCTGCAGGTGCTTTCGCGCCGTCTGTGGTAGCGGCTGCGTTAGCAGCACCGCCACTGGCGGCATCACCGGCAGGCGCCAGTTCAGGGCGGGTAATGGCAGAAGTCACCACTTCTGCATCGTCCGTCGAGGCAGTGTCATTGGCTTTATTATTGGTTGTACCAGTCGCCGCTTTTATGTTTAAAACTTGGCCGACGTGAATTTCATAAGGCGTTTGTAACTGATTGATTTCAGCAAGTTTCAGGTGAGGGATGCCGAACTTTCTGCCGATGTTGTACAGATTGTCACCTTTTTGCACCATGTACTGGTTAGGGCCAACGGATACCGGGGCTGCAGGTTTGTTATCCGGTGTTTTAGTGGTGCTGCTAACGGGTGCGCGCGGCATGGGGGAGTTTAGCGCACACGCTGCCAATGTTGCAGCAGTCAATCCGGTAATGAGAAGCGAGCGTAATCTCATGATAAAGCAGTTCCCCCTAATAATGGCACAAACTTGACCGGTTCCAGGGCGGTTTTCTGCACGCCTTGCGCGGTCCTTTCAATCAGATGCAATACTTGTTCAGCAGTGCCCACCGGAATCACCATACGGCCACCGACGGCCAGTTGATCTACCAATTCCTGTGGCACATGGCTGGAAGCAGCGGTGACCATGATGGCATCAAACGGACCGTAGTCTTTCAGGCCGATACTGCCATCCGCGTGATCCAGTTTGACATTGGTGCACTTTAATGTACGCAAATGTGTCCTGGCTTTCATTACCAGCGGGCGGATACGTTCGAGTGAGAACACTTCATTGCTGACGCGTGATAATACAGCGGTCTGGTAGCCGCAACCGGTGCCGATTTCTAGCACCTTGTTCAGCTGTTTACCGTTACGTAGAATCTGCGTCATTTTCGCCACGATATATGGCTGTGAAATGGTCTGGCCATAACCGATCGGTAATGACACATCTTCGTAGGCACGAATGGATAAAGCTTCATCGACAAAAATATGGCGGGGAATCTCGGCCATCACGTTAATCACCACTTCATCCTGTATGCCTTGCTCGCGCAAGCGCGTCAACATGCGCTCGCGTGTGCGGGATGAGGTCATGCCAATGCCGGTTTTACTGGTGTTTCTTGGAATCGCCATCTTGCTTAATTCGTGTTCTGCAACCATTGTTGCAAGTGTTTGATTTGTGAATGCTTGGTCAGGTCTACCTGAATCGGCGAAATCGATACATATCCCTGGGATACGGCATAAAAATCAGTGCCTTCGCCGCCATCATTCGGTTGACCGGCCGCACCTACCCAATAAACAGTTTCGCCACGCGGGGTTTTCAGTTGAATCACTGGCTCGGCTTTGTGACGCTTGCCTAAACGGGTCACCTGGCGGCCTTTGATTTCGCTAAAGGGGATATCCGGTACATTGACGTTCAACAACGTCGGTTCGAGGATTTCACTATGATTGAATTGCTTGACCAGGTCGACGATCACGCGCGCTGCCGTCTCAAAATGTGCAGGTTGGTGTTGTGACATAGAAACTGCAATAGACGGAATGCCTAATAAATAACCTTCTGTGGCAGCAGCGACTGTGCCTGAATAAATGGTGTCATCACCCATATTGGCGCCGTCATTAATGCCGCTGATGACCATATCCGGCATTTCTTGCATCAATCCGGTCAGCGCAATGTGCACACAGTCAGTCGGGGTGCCGTTCACATAAAAAAAGCCATTAGCGGCCTGTTTTACGCTTAACGGTCTATCCAGCGTGAGGGAATTGCTGGCGCCACTGCGATTGCGTTCCGGTGCGACTACGGTAATATCGGCCACTTTACTCAGGTGTTGCGCCAGTGCAGCCAGGCCTGGGGCTAGGTAGCCATCGTCGTTGGATAACAGAATTTTCATGCCGGATATTATATAAGGTTTACTGACCTTGTTTATGCCATACCCTGAAAGAATTTAGCATGAGAATAAGTATTTTTTCCTGCTAATGGCTGCAATACATACAGTGCATTCCGCCAGTATTTTAATCTTAATCGCTGTGAGTGGTTTCACGCTGCATTTTGCAAAGACGTTTGGTAGCGCTGCCCGGTATATTTGGCATAAGCAATCGCGCTGGCAAAAAATACTATGCTTAATAATATCTCTGACCATGCCAGCAGGCGTGTGACACCAGTCTCAGACCAGGCCCTGACCGCGCCTTCGGTAAAGTAAAACAGGATAAGCATGCCTGCCCATTGATAGGTATAGCGTTTACCGCGCAGGATACCAAATAGCGGTGCCAGCAACGGCAAACTTTTCAGGAATAGCAAACTGCCACCGCTACGCAAGGGCGCCCAGAAAATTTCCCAGCCCAGGCACAATACGATTAAACCAATCAGGCTGATACTCGCGCCCAGGCGGCTCCATTTCAGAATAGCCGGGATCATGAGCGGCCAGCTTGTGCCAGAGCCACTAAAGCCTTGCGTGCATCCATCGCGTTGAGTACGGGTTGGTCAAAATTAAAACGCAACTGGCCATACACTTCTTCGCCATGCATATATTTCACATCAAAGCCATCGGCATCCAGCCCTATCATTTCCGCCTGATCGGCCGTAACGCCATGCACGTGCTGACAATATTCCAGCATGCTGTCTATGTGGTCTTCATTCATATGCGAAACGATGCCGGATTCCTGCGAGGCCAGCATGCTATCTGCCAAATCTTCATTCAGTGAATCACCCTCAAACCAGTCTAGCCTGCCAAGGCCTGCGATGTAGCGCACATGCTCGACGCGGATGCGATACAGATGAAACTCTTCCAGGTCAAAATAAGTCACTGCATCAGGGAAGTAGCGCAGATAGCGTGCGCGTAAATCCGAGTCATTTTTATCGGAGGGCAATGCCTCGCCTATCAATGTCAGTTGTGCGTGCGCATGCTGGTTTTGTGCTTCCGAAAATACCAGTAAGGATACTTTGGCGTTTTCATGCATATTTTTGGCATGTTCAGCATTGGCATTCACCAAAATGATTGGCTCAGCCTGCTGGCTACAGATAAATGGCGCAATGGCGCCGAAGGGATAGCCAGGGTATTTCATGGAGTAGGTGGACAACACGGCATGGCGTGTGGCAAACAGAAATTGGCGTGCTTCGCGGGTGAGGGCGGCTGACATACAGGTTTCCTAAATACAGTTATTGCAATTTGAGTGCAGTTTCGGCCAGGCGTTTCCCTAAAGCCATGCACAATTTTTTTTCATCATCGGAAATTGGCTGGTCATCCATCGCACCACCTACGTGGCTGGCACCGTATGGAGTACCGCCTGTTTTGGTAGTGCCCAGTTGCGGCTCGGAATAGGGCAGGCCAACCATCAGCATGCCGTGATGCATTAACGGAATCATCATGGTCAACAATGTCATCTCGTTACCACCATGCAGGGAACCGGTTGAGGTAAACACAGCTGCCGGTTTACCGATTAATGCGCCTTTAAGCCAGAGACCTGAGGTGCCGTCGAGAAAGTATTTCACCGGTGCGGCCATATTGCCGAAACGCGTAGGACTGCCCAGCGCAAGGCCGGCACATTGTTCGAGGTCCTGCAAAGTCGCGTAAGGTGCGCCGGAGGCTGGAATGTCCGATTCAGTCGCCTCTGAGTTGGCAGAGACTTTCGGCACGGTGCGCACTCTGGCTTTGGCGCCATTCACGCTTTCCACACCACGCGCAATCAGTTGCGCCATGTCTTTGACGGCGCCGCCTTGTGAATAATAAAGAATAAGGATTTCAGTCATTTTTTTCGTTTGTCGCGTAATTTCTGTTTTTGGTCATCTAACTCAAACAAGCCGATGGCATTTACCAGTTCACTGAATTTTGTATAACCGTAATTGCGTGAGTCAAAGGCGGAAAAGTTTTTAACGATATGGTTTTTGACTGCGCCCATGGCGGCAAAACCCGTCTCGTCAGACAGCCCTTCAATGGCTGAGCGGATCAATGATACCAATTTGGCATCATTCGCTAATTGCTGTTTGGTTTTTTTACCAATTGGCACAAGCCTAATTTGTTCTTCATCCGACTTGGGTTTGATCGTGGCTTCCACTTGGGCAGAAGATTCCTCCACGTTTTTTTCCTGGAGCAGGATTTCGAAATAAACAAACTGGTTGCAGGCCGCCCTTAGGGATTCCGGCGTTTTATTCTCGCCAAAGCCATACACAAATTTCCCTGCTTCACGCAAACGAATCGCTAGCCGCGTAAAGTCACTGTCGCTGGATACGATACAGAAACCATCGAGCGGAGCAGTGTAAAGCAAATCCATAGCATCAATGATCAATGCGCTATCAGTAGCATTTTTACCTTTGGTATTAGCGTACTGCTGAATCGGCTGAATGGCATGTTTAGGCAGCACAGGCTTCCATTGCTTGACATGATCAGAAGTCCAGTCGGCATAAATACGCCTGACACTGATATCGCCGAACTTGGACATTTCTTCAAACAGCTCATCAATGATAGGAATGACCTTGAAGGTATTGTCAGCATCAATCAAGACTGCCAGTCGTGGATTTTTATTATCCTGTTGCATGCAATCCTCCTGGGTTAATCAAAGCTGAAACCGTAAAATATATCCAGCGCGTTATCCGAGCCAGTCCTGGTTTCTATCGAAATCCGGTTGGTCAGCTGGTAGGTGAGTTTACCAACATTTAATAGCCCGACAATGCTTTTTTCGTAGCCTACCACCAGGCGGCTGTTGATGCGTTTGCCAACGCTGACTGCGTAATTGGTCGACCCTGAGCCGCGCACGTCTATACTATCCAGGCCTATGGTTTGGGCGATTCTGGTTTGCAGTGAAACTGAATCGCCTTGCGACAGTAACGCGCTGGCAGCGACGGATAACATCGCCATATCACTGCTGCCGACTGCTGACATCGGTTGCCCAAGCACCAATAACGAGATTTTGTTTTCATTGCTGGTTTCAGGGGTGGAGACCAGTTTCAGTTGTGGCGTTTGCAGGCTACCATTGATTTGTATGCCTACTTTGGTGTTTTCCACCTGCCGCGTCGCCAGTACATCCAGGCCAATATTAGGGATTTTGCCACTGAAAATAAGACGGCCGGTTTCGATATTGAGCGATTGGCCATAAGCCAGATAGGTGCCGGTCACTTCCAAAGTGCCACTGGCAGCGAGATCATCCAGCATGCCGTCAAGACGCATTTTCCCGCTCAAAGCACCATTCAGGCCTTGACCGCGCAGCATGAATTGTTCTGACTCCTTAAAAGGGAGGCCGGGTTTATCACCAAAATCGAGACCGAAATCCTGGAAGCTTATCTGGGATTTTTTAGCGGGCGCTGTATTTTCAGGCGATTGAATGATGACGTCGCTATCCAGCTGCGGTTTATCGCCTTTGGGCAATTCAAATAGCCCTTTGTGGATTTTAAGGTTGCCGCTGATGCTGGTGTTTGCACTGGTCAGTTTTAACTTGGTGTCGCCACTCAGTTGTACCCAGCGGTCCACGCGGGAAAGTGCCTGTAATTGATTGAGTTTGGCAGATAAATCCAGTTGCCATTCAGGCTGCTTTAAAGACAAGCCTCCCGTGGCATCCAGCTCACCGCTCTTACCGGCAAAATGGATCTGGTTGAAAGTAACCTGATCGCCAGCCATGGTCGCATTCAGGCGGCCTTGTTCCAGCCATACCCCTTGCGAAGGTATTTGCAGTGCGAGCGCCTCACCTGTCATCGAGCCTTTTAACTGTGGCTTGGACATCACACCGCTGACCTCCGCATCGATCGCCAGCCTGCCGGCAGGTTGAATATCCGAGAATAATCTGGAAAACCAGTTTAGCTGCCGGACATCCGCTTTCAGGCTGGCAGATACCGGCGCCGAATTTTTGATCACAAATCCAGTTGCTGTAGGTGTGACGAGTGTGTTTGCTGACAATTGCAGGTTAATCGCATCAGCGGAGTTGATGGTGCTTTCAACACTTACCTTGTCATTATCTGCTTTAACATTTGCAGTGAGTGTTTGTAGACCCAGGCCCTGCCATTTGGCATTGTTGATGTCATATACCTGCCAGTCACCCTGGCTGCGTTGTAGTTGCAGAAATCCGTTGAGGCGCTGGTCTAGCTGCAAATCCCACTGTGCAGATAATCGCAGATGATCCGCCGGTAACGTGGCTGATTGCTCAGGCACCAGCCACGCCATTAATGCTTGCAATGGAAAGTCCTTGAGCGTACCGCGAGTCTGTAATTGCATCATCTCTGCCAGTTGCGCTGAAAGGGTTCCTGCAGGTTTAGCCGGGCGGTAATGTAGCCGGTCCACTTGCATCTGGCCTTCGTATACATTTAATACCAGTTGTTGCAGATCGAAACCTTGCGAAGCGCCCCAGGACATGTTCGCCGGATTGGCTAACCGGAACACCTTTCCGCTGGCATCCTGTAATTGCGTTAGCTGGGCTTGCCAGCGGTCATTCTGCCATGCGCCGTTAAGCGCTAATTGTATGTTGCGTTGCAATGAAGGATCAGAGTCTTTGATTTGCAACGCGAGTTGATGCTGTGCCAATGAGCCCTTTAAATTGAGTTCAGCCTCAATGGGCGGACTATCTGTGCCCTGGGCGTTTTGTTGCGACAAACCATGTAGCTTGATCTGGTGGTCTAAAGAGGCCTGCACATTGTCAGAAGCTTGTCCCTGCACCTCAAACCCGGCTAATGCCAGACCTTGTGGTAATTGCAGTTGTTGACCTGATAAACGGTAGCTTGCATGAAAGCCATCTGACAGGCGCTGGAGCGTGCCTTCGCCTTTCACCTGGCCGGAAAAGCCCGGCATAAACTGCGCCAGGTTTGGCAAATTGGCCTGCCATGAGAGCTGGTTTGCCTGAGGTGTAGCGGCTTGCGTACTATGGATTGTGAATGTGTTTTTATCCAGTTGCGCCAGCAAATCCAGAGCGGTTAATTGCTGGCCTTGCAATGTGGCCGTCCCGCGGACTATCAACGGCTGCGTTTGCAGGCGGCTGTCTCCTGCATCCACTTTTACCTGGATAATGCCGGTGTCGGTCAGGCTGCCATCGGCGGTCACTTTTAAATCCATATGTCCAGCCAGTTGCGGATGCACATGCCTGGCCTGGAATTGTTGCAGGTGAAACAGGAGATGGCTGTTGCGGGTGTCATCCAGGCCTATGCTGGCTTTCAATAACACCATATCTTCACCAGGCTGTGTGGCAGGCACAATAGCAAACGGTTTACTCTCTGGCTGATAGTGGTGGCTGGCGGCAATATCGACTTTAGTCAGGTCGCCATGTAATTCGGTGCGCAGGTGGTAGGGCAGATCACCTTGTGGTTGCTGGATATCCATCCAGCCATTTAATGGAAACGGCGCTGCATTCTGCATCTGGAAATGGGTGCTGATCTCCCCCCATGGGCTGTGCGCCTGCGCGATGCGGAACTGCATGGCTTTATTGTCAGCATCCAGATCAAACTTGATCTTGTCTATATGGTAAGTGCTTGGCCCTTGGATAATGGTTAGCCGTTCAATATTACCGGACAGCAAATGGAAAGGTAGAGGGATATTGATGCGGTTCGGCAAAGGCCCGCTTGCCGTTTTCGCGCCTGTGGCTGGCGTCACTGGCTGCGATTTAAACTGTAAAGTCACCTGTTTGGCCACAAAACTTGATACGGTCAATTCACCGCGTGGCGAGACGCCTAATCGCATATCTGATGCAATACCTTCGACCTTGAGGGTGGCATTACCCAGGTCAGTTTCAAATTCTTTCAGGCTGGTGACCACCATGACATTGGCTGCCCATACCATTTGCGGTGTGATAATCAGACTAAAACAAAGCGTAGTCACCAGTAATAAACGGCATAATCTTGAGAGTGTGTGCATGAATAACATTAGAAATTCACTCCCAGGTTAAAGTGCAAACGGTATTCCTTGGTTTCTTCTCCATAGGCGATATCCACCCCTACCGGCCCGATCGGGCTACGGAAACGTGCACCCACACCATAACCCAGCACCGGGTCATAATCTTTCCAGCTGTTAGTAGCGTTACCAAAATCCACAAACACTGCTGCACCCCAGGAGGGCGTCAGCCATTGCACTACCTCACTGCTGCCTGTCAGTAACACCCGGCCGCCAATCGTTGCGCCACCTTCATTCACCCCTAATGACTGGAAGGCATAACCGCGCACAGACTGATCACCACCGGCACGGAATAAATAAGTGGCAGGAACGTTGCTGGCAGAACCGGTCACACTGCCGACTTCAAGCCTGCCTAGCCATTGGGTAGAGCTGGTCAACGGGTAAAACACCTGCGCTCTGGCTTGTGATTGCAAAAAGCGCCCGTCAGAAATCTGTTCAAACGGTGAAAGCTGGAATTGGGTATTTAATATCCAGCCTTTGGTCGGTGCCTGCTGGTGGTCAAGATCGCGCAGGTTAAAACCGTAAGTGACCGTAAGCGCTTTATTGAATTGTGAAGTAACGTCATCCACTTGCAGGTATTCATACAGCAGGTTGGCGCCAATGAACTGTTCAAATTTGCGCGGTTGGCCCCAATAACGACGTACCCCGTTTTGCAATGCGGTGGTGACTTGTCCTTCCAGGTCGGTGCGGGTAAGGCTGTTCTGTATGCTATCCCGGTAACCTTTTGCATCCATCAGGAAGTTGATATTCGAAGTAGCCGCCTGTAAACGTTGCTCAAGACGGATGCTGCTGTCCCACAGTAATCCGCGATCAAACAAATTGCGATCCGTGTAGTTAAACACAATGCGCGCACCTGTATTGGTGCTGGCGCCAACGCCTACACGGAAAGATTTTTCCTCCATCTCACGCACAGTGACATCTACATCAGCCGTGCGGTCCGGGTTCAATGCCTGGGTGTTGGCGACGACATCCACCTGGCTGAATTTGCCGGTGCTCATAAAACTGTTCTGTAAAAGCAGTAAGTCCGATTGACGGTATGGGTCACCGGCTTTAACGGTATTCAGCGGACGGATCAAGGTTTCCGGATAATGCTTCAAGCCGTGGATATTCACTTTGCCAAAACGCACTGCCGGGCCGGAGTCTACTGCAATGTTAATAGAGACTTCCTGTGTTTGCGGTTGGACCATCGCTTGTGATTGCGTGATTTTCGCATTGGGGAATTCTACCTGCAGCAATGAGGCTAACAGGTCACGTTTTGCTGCTGCCCAAGCCTGCTGGGTAAAAACATTATTCTCTTTTAAAGGCCAGCTTTTGTTGGCGTTTTCCAGAATCTCTTTATAGGTGGGCTGCTGTATTTCGCCTGTCAGCAGCACAGAGACTTTGCTGACTTTTGCTTGAGGCGGCAAGTGGATGCGAAATTCAACGACATGTGGGGAAGGCTGGTAAGCCACCGTTTTTACTTTGAAATAGCCTTCTGTGGCCAGCAGGTCGGCGATTTCCTGCGGCGTTTTCTGGATCAGACGCCGCCATTCACCTTCGTTCATGCGCGGGTTTTGCATGGCTTCATGTAACGTCAGGTGTTTTTCGAGCAACTCGCGCAACTGCGCTTTATTTTCAGGTGCTGATTCGTTATCTAATGAAAAGCGGGTTTGGTAAGTCTTGCCTTCTTTGAGCTGGAACCAGTCGCTATCTTTTGCCTGAGCGACAGGCGTCATAATGATTGTTGTCGTAAGCAATACACAAAAAAATATGAAGTACTGCGAAGAATGAGGTTTTAGAGAAATCAGGCGTAGCAGCCAGGGCAGTCCGCCCTGACTAACAAAAGAAATGAAACCAAAAGCGGGCTGCCTTAATGCAGTGTGTGAGAAATTAAAAACAGAACAATCCCTGAACAAGTCACTAAATATGTTTTACCAATTGACTCGCCTTACCGGTATAAGTTGCAGGTGTCATTGCCAGTAACGTTTGTTTGGCATCGGCCGGGATTTGCAGCGTTTCAATAAAGGCATGCAGCGATTGCTGATTAATGCCGCCTTTGCCGCGAGTCAGTTCTTTTAACTGCTCATACGGGTTTTCAATGCCGTAACGACGCATCACGGTCTGGATAGGTTCGGCCAGCACTTCCCAGCTATTGTCCAGGTCTTCCTGCAAACGTTGTGGATTGATCTCAAGCTTGTTAAGGCCGCGCAGGCAGGAGTCATAAGCCAGCAGCGAGTAGCCAAGAGCGACACCCATATTACGCAACACGGTTGAGTCTGTCAGGTCACGCTGCCAGCGGGAAATCGGCAGTTTTTCTGCCAGGTGACGCAGGATGGCATTGGCCAGGCCCAGATTACCTTCAGAATTTTCAAAATCAATCGGGTTAACTTTATGCGGCATGGTAGAAGAGCCGATTTCGCCAGCCTTGACCTTTTGCTTGAAGTAACCGACCGAGATATAACCCCATATGTCACGATTCAGGTCGATCAGGATAGTGTTGATGCGGGACAGCGTGTCATACAACTCAGCCATATAGTCATGTGGTTCGATCTGGATAGTCATCGGGTTGTAAGTCAGGCCCAACGACTCTACAAAGGTTTTGGCGAAGTTTTCCCAGTCGATATCAGGATAGGCGGACAAATGCGCATTGAAGTTACCCACTGCGCCGTTGATTTTCCCCAGTATTTCATTGGCTTGCAGTTGTTTGAGCTGGCGTTGCAGGCGATATACTACATTGGCCAGCTCCTTACCCATGGTAGTCGGGCTGGCTGTCTGGCCGTGTGTACGCGACAGCATTGGTTGCTCGGCCAGTGCATGCGCAAGCTCGGTTAAGCGGGTAACGACTGAAGAAAGGTTAGGCAGGATCACGCTGTCACGTGCAGATTTAAGCATCAATGCATGTGACAGGTTATTGATATCTTCTGAAGTACAGGCAAAATGGATAAATTCACTGGCTTTTTTAATGTCGTGATTGCCGTCAAACTTTTCCTTGAGCCAGTACTCTAGCGCTTTCACGTCATGATTGGTACGTGATTCAATCGCTTTTACCTGCATGGCGTCATCTTCACTGAAAGCCTTGATGGCTGTGTCCAGCTCAGCAATAGTGTCGGCACTGAAAGGCGCGATTTCTGCCAGTTTTGGTTCCGCGCTCAGTGCTTTTAACCATTCTACTTCCACCAGGGCTCGATGCTTGATCAGTGCATATTCGCTAAAAAATGGGCGCAGCGAATCAAGTTTAGTGTGATAACGGCCGTCTAAAGGGGAGAGTGCATTGAGGGTGGTAAGAGACATGAGTTTAAAGCGGTGTGGATTTGAAAGTCGACATTTTACCCAATCCGGCAGCGCTTGTCTTTTTCTATTCTTGTGCGGTTATGTGCCTTTTCACCCTAGGCATGGGTTAGAGTACCGTTACAGATGAGCGAATTTGCAGATGAAAACCACTTTGTTTGGCAAATTATGCTTGCCAGTGCCGTGACATAATCGCTCACTGGAAATCTATTGCACATGAGACGCCACTCTCCATCCTTCATTAGTATTGCGGCAGGCTTTTGCCTGTCGCTGTGTCTGCTATGGTCGCAGATACTGGCGGATGATTACGTGCTGGCGATGCTGGAGAAGGTCCGGCAACGTTACGGGGAAGAGGCATATCAGAATGTCATGCGTCTGAACGAGCTGTATAGCCAGCTGGCAAATGCCAGTGAAATGACCAAGATCGGCATGGTCAATGATTTCACCAACCAGCATGTATTATTTGTCGATGATATCAATTTATGGGGCGTAGACGATTACTGGGCAAGCCCACTGGAAACCTTCGGTAAAGGCGCGGGCGACTGTGAAGATTTCAGTATCGCAAAATATACCTTACTCAAAAAACTTGGCATTCCGCAAGATAAGCTACGACTGACCTACGTCCGCGCACGCATGCCTAGTGGAAACATCCGTCCGCACATGGTACTGGCCTATTACGCCATGCCGACCAGCGACCCGCTCATTCTGGATAACCTGAATTTCGAAATATTGCCGGCTTCCAGGCGCGGCGATTTATTCCCTGTGTTCAGCTTTAACGAAAAAGGCCTGTTTGTGGCCAATAACCCGAATATGCGTGCCGGGTCACCGAATAATATTTCCAAGTGGCGCGATGTGCTGACACGCATGCGGCAGGATGGACTGGAATAATGAGAATGCTTAGATACCTGAACCAACTGGAATATTTGAAAACCTTGGCTAAGATATGGTTAACGTGGAAAGTTAATGCTAGGCTTATGATTAAAGCCTGCATGAGAGCCGGGTTGTCGATGAGTTTACCCCAAGAAAAAAGAGGGCTTAGAACATGTCATTAATAAAACAAATACGCATAGCGATTTCTGTCATTATCCTGATGGTGGCAGCGGGGTGCCTGTTTCTGGGAGTGTACGATGACCACCGCTTTATGGCTGAGCAATTGCAGAAAAAAAATAACGATAATGCCAATGGGCTGGCGATTACCTTGTCAAATATCCAGAAAGATAATGTCACGGTAGAACTGATTATCAGCGCCCAGTTTGATATGGGCCATTACCGTCGCATCGCGATTATCTCGCCTGATAACAAAACTATGATTGAACGCGTCAACCGCAATCCGCACTCTGTGGCACCGGCCTGGTTTCAATCGCTTTTCTCTGTCAACATTCAGCCAGGTATCGCCAACATCCAATCCGGTTGGCAGCAGTATGGCACGCTGGAACTGGAGAGCGAACCTTCGCTGGCCTATGACCAATTATGGGAAACTTCACGCCATGCGGTACTGTGGACACTGATCGTCGCCTTTATGAGTTATGTGGTTTCCGGCTTCTGGTTGAAGAAAATCCTTAAACCACTGGATGATGTGATAGCGCAGGCAGAGTCTCTCGGTGAACGTAAATACATTACGATTGAAGAGCCACAAACAGAAGAATTCCAGAAACTGGTGCGCACCATGAACACGCTGTCTGACCGTGTGAAATCAATGGTGACTGACGAATCTGAGCGCTTGAATGTGTTGAACCAGCAGATCAACTATGACGAAGTCACCGGTTTGATGAACCAATCGCACTTTACCAATACTGCGTCAGTCGCATTGAAAAACGACAGTTTTGTTGAGGGTATGTTGACCCTGGTGCAGTTGCGCAATCTGTCAGATATAGACAAACAGCTTGGCTATAGCGTGACGAATCAACTCATTAAAAAAGTAGGTGATGCGCTGGAACAACAGATGGCGCATTACCCTGATGTGGTTTGTGGCAGGCTCTCCGGCAGCGAGTTTGGTATTTTCAGTCGTCAACCGCTGGATGATTTCAGTGTGGCTTCAGAACTCAAATTGGTCCTTGAAAAACTGAATGCAGCGCAACAGATCGTTCAATTCCAGTTCGTAGTCACCCATACCAAAACCAAAAAAGGTGATGATTTTGTCGATATCCACCGTGTGATGCAGTTTATCCTCGACCTGGCTGGTGACCAGGCCGCCTTGCCTATGCGTGTGATGAATGCAAACAGTATTGTGACTTCGAGAAAGAATTACCTCAGCCAGTGGAAAGAACAGTTCCTGCATGCCATCGAGCATAAACAGATCAAGCTCGCGCGCTACCCGGTCATGCAAAAAGACAAACAGTTGCTGCATTATGAGTGCCCATTACGCCTGCATATCGATGAAGGCGATCAATGGCTGGCAGCGGGTGCCTTTATTGACTGGGCCAGCCAGCTCGATATGATCAAAACGCTGGATGGCCTGGCGCTGGAGTATGCTGTCGATATGCTGGATAAAAATAATGCTAACTTGAGTGTGAATGTCTCTGCTGCCGCAATGCGTAGCGATGAATATAAAGACAAACTGCAAAGTTTGATCCTCAACGTCAAGCAGCCTGCCAGATTGAGTTTCGAAGTATCTGAAGAAGCGGCGTTTAGTGATTTTGTCCAATTCAAGCAATTTGTGCATTTGGTGAAATCGCTGGGCTGTGTGGTTGGTATGGAGCACGTGGCGACGCGTCTGGCGCAACTGGGCGACTTGCATGAGCTGGGCTTAGACTTCGTTAAATTTGATGCTTCACTGATACGCGATATTCATTTGCGTCCACAGCAGCAATCATTGTTACGCGGCTTGTGCATGATGGTGCGCACCATGGGCATCATGCCGATAGCAGAAGGGGTGCAAGATCAGCAAGAGCTGGATAGCTTAAATTCTGTAGGTATTGCAGCAGTGACAGGCCCATTTGTGCAGGAAAATCTGCAATTTGGGGAGTGATGAACATTGTCAATCTTTGTAATTCGCAGGATTTTTGCCATATACTCAACGGATTGAGTGGGGTTGACACTACATATAATCGAAGCTGCTTAATATTAAGTATGAGCCGTTGATAAGGACAATAAAAAGCCAAAGCCATGGAAACGACGCAATATTTTAATCAAACTGACAAAGACGTTTTACTCGAGTGTCTGCTTTACATCTGCCGTCATAATCGACTGGCTACCACTCGGGATGCGTTAACCTCCGGCTTGCCTCTTGAAGATGGCAAGCTCAATCCCGAATTGTTTAAACGCTCTGCCGAACGGCTACGTCTCGACGTCACTGTCCAGCAAGCTGCAATCACGGCCCTGAACCAGCCGCAAACAGATATCACCCTGTTACTGAAAAATCATCGCGCCTGCCAGCTCTTAAAAGTCGATGACAGCCATCATTTTGCACAAGTGGTTTTCCCTGACTTGTCACCAGAGCCTGTGACCATGAGCCTGGCCGATCTCGCTGCAGAATATACGGGCTACGCGCTGGTCACCAAACAAAACTATATTTTTGATGCGCGCACACCAGAGGTCGGCAGGGTGAAGATCCGGCACTGGTTCTGGGGCACGATTGCCGAGAATAAAGGCATTTATCGCGATGTGATGGTCGCAGCCTTGCTGATCAATATCTTTGCGCTGGCGATGCCGTTGTTTACCATGAATGTGTATGACCGCGTAGTCCCTAACAAAGCAGTGGAAACCTTGTGGGTATTGGGCATTGGTGTAGGCCTGATTGTGCTGGGTGATTTGCTGTTGCGTTCCATGCGCGCCTATTTCCTGGACTGGGCCAGTGCACGTATCGATGTGAAGCTCAGTGGGCAGATCATGGAGAAGGTACTGGGTACACGCTATGATGCCAAGCCAACATCAGTCGGCTCCTTCGCTTCCAACCTGCGTTCATTCGAAAGCGTGCGTGACTTTATCACCTCGGCCACGGTAGTGACGCTGATCGATTTGCCATTCGGAATTATTTTCCTGATTGTGATTGCCTGGATCAGTCCGTTTATGGTGTTGCCAGCCCTGATCGGCGGCGCAGTGGTATTGATCTACTCACTCAGCGTGCAAAGCAAAATGCATGACTTGTCCGAGACCATGTACCGGGCCAGTGCACAACGTAATGCGACACTGATTGAAAGCCTGGTCGGCCTGGAAACGGTGAAATCCATGGGAATCGAAGGACAGATGCAGGGCAAATGGGAGCGTAGCGCGCTCTTCCTGTCTGAAGTCGGCAGCAAGCTCAAATTATTGTCTTCCTCAATCACCAATGGCTCTTATGCCTTACAGCAAATTATCAGCGTAGCCATCATTATCCTCGGTGTATACCTGATTTCAAACGGCGACCTGACCATGGGTGGCCTGATTGCCTGTTCACAATTGACCAGCCGCGCATTAGCGCCGATTTCACAGATCGCCAGCCTGTTTACGCAATACCATACTGCTGCGACTTCACTGAAGTCGTTAGAGGCGATCATGGAAAAACCGGTCGAGCGCGGTAAAGATGTGAGCTTTCTCTCTCGTCCCGCTTTTAAAGGCGAAATCGAATTTAAAAATGTATCTTTTAAATATCCCGGTACAGATGAGTTGGCATTAAATGGGATTTCTTTCAGGATTCGTCCGGGCGAGCATGTGGGGCTTATTGGGCGTATGGGCTCAGGCAAGACGACGATTAACAAGTTAATTCTTGGTTTGTATCAACCTACTGAAGGCGCGATTCTGATTGACAGCATTGATGCGCGGCAGATTGATCCGGCCGAATTACGCCGTAGTATTGGCTATGTGCAGCAGGATAACCACCTCTTTTATGGCACATTGCGAGACAATATTACGTTGCGTCATCAACATGCAGACGATAATGCTGTGTTGAATGCGGCACAAGTGGGCGGGATTGCCGAGTTTGTAAATGCGCATCCGAAAGGCTTTGACCTGGAAGTGGGTGAGCGCGGCGATACGCTATCCGGTGGCCAGCGCCAGGGTGTGGGGATTGCGCGTGCTTTTGTGACCAGTCCGCAGATTGTGTTGCTGGATGAGCCTACCAGTGCGATGGATCACTCGGGAGAAGAAAACGTTAAAAACAGGATTGCTGAAGCATCCGCCAATAAAACCCTGATTGTGATTAGTCATCGTAACGGCATGCTGGAGTTGGCAGAGCGCTTAATCGTGATTGATTCCGGGCAGATTGTGGCTGACGGCTCTAAAGAAGATGTCACCGCGGCGTTGCGTGCGGGTAAAGTGGGTAAGGCAAGGTAACATCATGGCAAAAAAAATATTCGATAAGTTTGGTGACGTTACTAAAAATGACAGCATTTGGATGCGCATGGGCAAACCAGTGCATCTATTGGTAGACAAAATAATTAAAACAGATACATCAGAAAACCGGTCATGGTCTGAGCAGGCGCATGATGTGATGGTTGAAGATAGCATGTTGCATGCAAAATTAATCATGTACGCGATCCTGATTATTCTCGTGGTATTGCTGGTGTGGGCCAACCTGGCTGAAGTTGATGAGGTGACTCGTGGTGAAGGCCGCGTGATTCCATCGCGTCAGATCCAGCTTGTGCAATCACTGGACGGTGGTATCGTGACAGATATCATGGTTAAGCTGGGAGATACCGTAAAACGTGGGCAACCGTTGATTAAAATTGATGAGACGCGTGCGATTTCTTCTCTGAAAGAAAATGAAAGCCAGTATTTGTCACTAAAAGCCAAGGAGTCACGCTTAAAGGCATTGGCCAATGGCGGTCCCTATAATCCGCCAAGTGAAGTGCAGCAAAAAGTCCCTGATACTTATTTGCAAGAACTGCAGTTATTTAATGCTGCGCGCGCCGAGCTGGATTCACAAGTCAATATTGCCAGGGATCAATTGTCTCAAAGAGAGCGTGAGCTTTCAGAAGTGCAATTTAAAAAAGAGGTGGCAATCAAGACTTACGACTCCAACAGCCGCGAACTTGCTGCGAATCGCCCTCTGTTGAACAGTGGCGCCGTCTCTGAAATTGAAATCCTGCGTCTGGAGCGTGAAGCCAATCGAGCCAAGGGTGATATAGACCAGGCTTCAGCGCAAATGAGCCGGTTGACGGCTGCCATTTCCGAAGCACGTCGCAAAGTGTCGGAAGCACAGCAGACTTTTATGAGTAAGGTACGGACCGACCTGAACGAGACTACCGCCAAAATCAACAGCCTGACACAGTCCAGCCTGGCGTTATCCGATAAAGTGAAACAGTCAACACTACTTTCTCCTGTAAATGGCAAAATCAGTAAGCTATATTACAACACTGTTGGCGGCGTCATTCAGGCGGGCAAGGAAGTGATGGAAGTGGTGCCATCTGATGATGCACTGGTGATCGAAGCTAAAGTCCAAACCAAGGATATTGCATTCATTCGCCCCAAACAGCCTGCGATCGTGAAGCTTACTGCTTATGATTACAGTATTTACGGCAGCCTGGATGGTGAAGTGCAAGATATTGCAGCGGATTCGACGATTGACGATAAAGGAAATGCTTTTTATGTCGTTAAAGTAAGAACAATAAAGAATAATATCGGCGACCATCTGCCAATTATTCCTGGTATGGTGGCACAGGTAGATATTTTGACGGGCAAGAAAACGGTAATGTCCTACTTGCTTAAACCTGTGCTTAAGGCTAAATCGTATGCATTAACCGAGCGCTAATCTATGAAACATATTTTTATTACTTCATTAAAGCAGCCTGTAGAAGCCTGGCTGAAAGCATTTCCTAAATTGGTCACCAGTGCGGAAGTGGTTTCTGCCGATGTAGCTGGTGCAACTGTAGTATGGGTACATGCGCAATTGGAAAGCAGCAACCAGTGGCGTACTCAGGTGCAACAAGTGTTGTCCTTGATTCCATCTGCGAAAGTGATTGTACTGTCTAACAACCCCGAGCAGGCTGAAGCTATGCAAGCGCTGGAGCTAGGCGTCGTAGGTTATTTGCATGCTTATGCGCATCATCAAGTCATGAAAGAAGTTTACAGTGTCGTTTCCCATGGCGGTATCTGGCTGGGGCGTGATTTGTTAAAACACCTGATCACATTAACTGCGCGTGGCTCACGCCAGACTGTGGATGTGCTTGATGAGGTATTGGAAGGCCTTACCAAACGTGAGCGTGAGGTGGCTCTGGAAGCAGCCAAAGGAAACAGCAATAAGGAAATAGCCCGTACACTTTCGATTTCTGAGCGCACCGTTAAAGCCCATTTGACTTCTGTTTTCGATACTTTAAAAGTGAGGGACCGTTTGCATTTGGCGCTGGTCTTACAAGGCCAGTCTCCTCAAGGACATTTCGAGCTTGATAAAGCCGTCAAAACCGGTACTTCAAACAAATCCCACCTGAATTCATAAAATTGATGCTTTAAATTTGTATCAATTTTATGAAAATAAACAGATTTTAGGGATTTTTCTTTATGCACAATAGTCTCAAAGTTCAGATTTGTGACTTTTTCCCCTAAACCCCTTAATTAAAACCACTTTTATGGGGTGGGATACTCTTGTGCCTTAACAATACTGTAGTTATACTGACTTCAGGATAAATCTTTAATAACTTGTTAAGAGTCTGCACATGAAACTAAAAAAAATTGCCTCTGCACTAATAATAGGAGTGTTTTCCTACTCATCTGTGTCCTGGGGAGCAAGTCCGGAAACTTTGGAGAAAATAATCGAGAAAGCGGTGTCTGAGAACCCTGAGGTTCAAGCCCGCTTTCATGCTTATAAGGGCGCTGAATTTGATGAAGCTGCTGCGAAAGGTAGATACCTGCCAAATGTGACAGTTGATCAAGTTTTTAGAAATCAGGAGCGTGTAGTTCCTGTAAATATTAATAATACTAACTCTCCAAATCAGCAATCCACACTTACTTTGCGTCAAATGATTTTTGACGGCCTGGCAACGCCTGCAGAAGTAGGTCGTCTGGATCACGTTGCGAAATCTCGCTTCTATGATCTGCAAGGGCAAATGCAAAGTGTCGCTTTAGATACTGCCACTGCTTATTATGATTTATTACGCTATCGCCGTCTGGTGGCGTATGCGCAAGACAACTTTGTAGTGCACAAACAGGTTCACGAAAAAATCAAATCCCGAGTGGATGCAGGTGTAGGTAAAAAAGTTGACTTGGAGCAATCTACTGGTCGTTTAGCGTTGGCTGAAGCAAATCTGTTAACTGAAACAACGAATCTTTTTGACGTTTCAGCACGCTTCCAACGTTTAGTAGGCGAATTGCCTCCTGAAAATGTTGTTGAAGTGCAAATGACTGGTGAGGGTTTGTCCGAGAGTGCGGACCAGGTGCTTGATACAGCATACAAACAAAACCCGAACATTCTTGCAGCTATCGAAAATATTGTTGCAGTTGAAAAGTCTGTATCCGGACGCAAGGCTCCTTTTATGCCGCGTCTGGATTTACAAGGGCGTAAAGTCCTTGATGTGAATGATGCAAGCAGAAACAGCATACTTGCTGCAGATACACTTGAAGTTACCGCTAGCTGGAATATTTTCAACGGCTTCACTGATAAAAATAATTTAGATTCTGCTTCTCAAGAACTTAACCGTTCACATGACTTGCGTGACAAAGCTTGTATCGATACACGTCAATTGGTGGCAATCGCTTACAACAATATTCGTCAGTTAAATGAGCAAGTTGCTTACCGTAAACAGCATCAGGATTCGATTGAGAATGCGCGTCTTGCTTACCGTAAACAATATGATATCGGTCAACGTACATTGTTGGACTTGTTGGATACCGAAAACGAATATTTTCAAGCCCGCCGTAACTTTACAAATGCCGAAATGGATTTGAGTACCTCTTATGCCAGAACTTACGCAGGTCAAGGTTTGTTGCTGCGTAAATTGGGTGTGAGTCGTGCTGACGTTGGTGAGTATGCACGTGAAGAATATTTAGATCGCGAAAATGTATGTAAGGCTATCGCTCCAACGCAAGTGGTTGTTGATAAGGCTGCTTTGCTGGCAAATGCTAAACCTTGGGAAGGCGAAGCCTTCAAACCAAAAGGTCCAGAAAAAGCGACCATGAAGTTCACACCACGCATACTGTTCCAGGCCAATAGCGCTATTATCTTGCCAGAGTCTTACGCGGATCTTGACATCGTTTATGATGTAGTGAGAGAGTGGGGCAACGATAAGATTGAGATCGCTGGTCACACAGACAAACGCAATACTTCAAAAGAGAAGTATAACCTTTTACTCTCCGAGAAGCGCGCGAAGGCTGTAGCAGACTACCTGATCAAAAAAGGATTGGATGGAAATCGTATCGTAGTTAAAGGTTATGGTTATTCTCAACCTATCGCTGAAAATGATCCAATTAATGGTAATGACGCAAACCGCCGCGTTGAAGTTATTCGTTTTCAATCAGTAGCTGAATAAACAAATAACAAAAAACTAGTTGTATTAATAAAAAAAGCGAAGCCAGAAATGGCTTCGCTTTTTTTATGGGTTTTTGAATTTTCGTGATTGGTAAAGTTGTTTTTAAAATCATTCGAAAACCCGTATTGAATGCTCAATATTGTACTTCAGTACAATAGATTTTCTGTTTGTATTCGCGTTAAATACGACACTATCAAAACTCTCTCAACCTTTATTGGGGAAAAAAATGGCTACAGTGATTGGTACTGTTACGAATGTTCAAGGTATGGCAATTGTGGTGGATGCAAATGGCAACCGTCATATGTTACAGGTAGGCGAAGTGCTTCATGCTGGTGATAAGGTAATCACGGCAAGTGGAGCGACAGTGACTGTCAAACTTGCAAACGGTGAAACAGTAAATTTTGCTGAAGCGCAAACAATTAAGATTACTGACAATTTGGCGCAAGTCGATGTGTCAGATGTAACAGAAAATGCGGTGAATCAGGCTGTATTTGATGCAGTTTTAACTGCATTGAACGAAGGCCGTGATATCACAGAAGTTCTCGATGCGCCTGCTGCAGGTGAGGCTGGTAGTGATGGTAACGCCAGTTTTGTTAACCTGGATCGTATTTCTGAAAGTGTGACTGGCGCAACCTATGATGGTGGAAGCGGCTTCGTGGAAACGCCTCCTTTATCAGTTTTGCCTAACTATCAGTATTTTCCTGAAGACCCCACTATTGATTTCGTTACTCCAAGTAACCCAGCCATTCCCGGTAACGACCGTGTGATTGAAGGTAGCTCAATGGTATTTACCGTTGGCTTAAGCACTCCTACTCAAGCACCAGCAACTTATACGTTTGCAATAGGTGGTGGAACGGCTTCCAGCGCAGACTATGGTACTCCTGTGTTCAGCAATGGCGTGGTATTGAATGCCAACGGCACTATTACTGTGCCAGCCGGTGTTAGCAGCTTCACTGTGACAGTACCAACTGTCGATGACACCGATGTTGAGCCTAACGAGACTTTGCCAATCAACGTAGGTGGTGTGGTTGGCGTAGGTGTTATTGTTGATAACGACACAGAAGTTGTGACCGTAGAACCAGGTCAGCCAGGCACGGGGGACGACAGCGTAATCGAAGGTGCGGCTTTGGTATACAACGTCACATTGAGTAATACTACCAATGTAATTACGACGTTTACTTACAGCCTAGGTGGCGGTACAGCCTCCACCGCTGATTACGGCACCGCCGTATTCAGCAACGGTGTGGTATTAAATGCCAATGGCACAATCACAGTGCCTGCTGGTGTAAGCAGTTTCACCGTGACAGTGCCAACTGTGGATGACTCCATCGTTGAGCTGAACGAAACCTTGCCATTGACTATCGGTGGTGCAACCGGTACAGGCATCATTGTCGATAACGACAGGGCGACAGTCGTGACTGTAGAGCCAGGCCAGCCTGGACCGGGTGGTGACAGCGTTGTTGAAGGTAACAACCTGGTTTACACGGTCACGTTGAGTGCCACTACCAACGTAGCCACAACCTATACATATAGCTTGGGTGGTGGAACAGCTTCTGCTGCAGATTACGGCACAGCCATATTCAGCAATGGCGTGGTATTAAATGCCAACGGCACTATTACCGTACCGGCAGGTGTCAGCAGCTTCACTGTGACAGTGCCAACTGTGGATGACACCATTGTTGAACAAAACGAAACCTTGCCACTGACTATCGGTGGCGCAACCGGTACAGGCATCATTGTCGATAACGACAGAGCTACTGTAGTGACTGTAGAGCCAGGCACTCCCGACCCCAATGATGACAGCGTCGTTGAAGGTAACAATCTGGTGTACACAGTGACTCTGAGTGCTACCACCAACGCACCTACTACCTACGCTTACAGCCTGGGTGGYGGTACAGCSTCRACTGCWGACTAYGGWACAGCCGTATTCAGCAATGGCGTRGTRTTGAATGCCAACGGCACGATTACCGTGCCAGCTGGTGTGAGCAGCTTCACCGTAACAGTGCCAACCGTAGATGACACCATTGTTGAGCCAAACGAAACCTTGCCACTGACTATCGGTGGTGCAACTGGTACAGGCATCATTGTCGATAACGACAGAGCGACTGTGGACACTGTAACTGCAGGTCCAAATGGTGGATCAGTGGTTGAAGGTAACAACCTGGTTTACACAGTAACTTTAAGTGCGACAACAAACGCAGAAACTACATACAGCTTTACACTTGGTGGCGGTACAGCATCAGCTGCGGATTATGTAACTCCTCCAACATTCAGCAATGGCGTGACATACAACTCAGCTAACAACACCATTACAGTACCTGCTGGCGTTAAAGATTTCACAGTGACTGTACCTACAGTAGATGACACTATTGTTGAACTGAACGAGACGTTGCCACTCACTATTGGTGGTGCGACAGGTACAGGCATTATCGTTGATAACGACAGAGCCACAGTAGACACTGTGACTGCTGGCCCAGCTGGTGGCTCAGTGATTGAAGGTAACAACCTGGTTTACACCGTAACTCTAAGTGCTACAACCAATGTACCAACTACATATAGCTTCAACTTGGGTGGAGGTACTGCCTCTGCGGCTGATTATGTCACTCCTCCGACATTCAGCAATGGTGTGACATACAACGCAGGTAATAACACCATTACAGTTCCTGCTGGCGTAAAAGACTTCACAGTCACTGTGCCTACAGTGGATGACACCATTGTTGAGCCAAACGAGACCCTGCCATTAAATGTTGGTGGTGTAGTTGCCGTTGGTACGATTGTAGATAACGATAGAGCGACAGTAGTGACGGTAGAGCCAGGTCAGCCTGGTACTGGTGATGACAGTGTAATCGAGGGCACTTCACTGGTTTATACAGTGACCCTGAGTGCAACAACCAATGCTCCAACTACTTACAGCTACAGCCTAGGTGGCGGTACAGCTTCAGCTTCTGACTACGGCACAGCAGTATTCAGCAACGGCGTTACTTACAATGCAGTTACTGGCACGATCACAGTACCAGCTGGTGTAAGCAGCTTTACAGTGACAGTACCAACTGTGGATGACACGCTGGTTGAACTGAACGAGACTCTGCCACTGACTATTGGTGGTGCGACAGGTACAGGTATCATTGTTGATAACGACAGGGCAACAGTTGTAACAGTTGAGCCAGGTCAACCTGGACCAGGTGATGACAGCGTTGTTGAAGGTAACAACCTGGTTTACACAGTGACTCTAAGTACAGCTACCAATGCCCCAACTACCTATACATACAGTTTGGGCGGTGGTACAGCCTCATCCGCTGACTACGGWACAGCMGTATTYAGCAATGGCGTRGTRTTGAATGCCAACGGWACRATYACTGTTCCWGCWGGTGTRAGCAGCTTTACWGTGACAGTWCCWACAGTGGATGACACKMTSGTTGAACTGAACGAGACKCTGCCACTGACTATCGGTGGTGCGACTGGTACTGGTGTGATTGTTGATAAYGACAAAGCGACTGTTGTGACTGTAGAACCAGGTCAGCCTGGCCCAGGTGACGACAGCGTTGTTGAAGGTAACAACCTGGTTTACACCGTGACCTTG
>NZ_LMQS01000002.1 GCF_001424665.1 Methylophilus sp. Leaf416 | reverse complement strand
CTCAAAATAGACTGCCATGAAATCTGTATTGCTGTTGTTTGCGCCGTTAACCAGGCATTTAACCGCTAGGTCGGCTGTTGTTGTGAGTCTTCTCCCTCATTTGCCTGCATCATAAGCATCCAAAACAAGCATGTCATTGACCCATTAGGGCTAATCAAAAAAACGTTGTCTTATGAAGGTCAAAATGCTTCAGGGATGGCAGTTGCATCAATCAAGTTATGGCTTTAAATTTCAAAGGAATTTTGGTATAATGTTGTGGATTGATGGGCTTTACGCCCATTTTTCGTTTCTGGTCGATATGTTTGGGAATTAAGGCTCGCCATGCAAGATTTGCATTCGGTTGTTGAAAAGACGGTTACCCAGTTGGGGTATGAGTTGGTTGACTTTGAAGTGGCCAGCCGCGGTAAATTGCTGCGTGTGTTTATCGACAAGCTGAACCCTAAAGATACTAAAGACAGCGTTAACATCGATGACTGTGTGCTGGTAAGCAATCAGCTAGGCAATGTGTTAACCGTTGAGCTGGATATTGATTATGACCGGCTGGAAGTTTCTTCCGCTGGCCTGGATCGTGTGTTGCGTAAAGAAAGTGATTTTGTCCGCTTTATCGGCGAGCGCGCACTTGTTAAGTTGCGCATAGGTATTAAAGATGATGGTCCTAAAGCCACGGCAACGACTTTGCCCAGGAAAACCTTTTTAGGTGTACTGCAAGGTGTTGAAGATGGCAAGGTGAAGATTGAGTGCGATGGCTGGCTGTATAGCTTTTCGCTGGATAATTTAGACAAGGCTCGGTTGAGCCCGATTTTTGATTAATTTGTTTTAATTAATCCGTACGGTGCGTTGGAGATTACGATGAGTCGTGAAATATTGTTGTTAGTTGATGCTCTGGCACATGAAAAGAATGTCAGTAAAGAAGTGATTTTTACGGCATTAGAGCTGGCATTGGCTTCTGCAACTAAAAAGAACCATGAAGAAGGTGCAGACATTCGTGTCGAGATTGACCGCGAAAGTGGTGACTACAGTACTTTCAGACGCTGGCAATATGTCGAGTACGACCTGCTCGAAAGTTCAACTTACCAGTTCGACGAGGAAGATCCGCGAGCAGAAGGTCGCCAGATCGGTGACTATTATGAAGAGCCGCTAGAGTCTATTTCTTTTGGCCGTATCGGTGCACAGGCTGCGAAACAAGTGATTTTACAAAAAGTCCGTGAAGCTGAACGTGAGCAAATGATCCAGGACTTTTTAGGCCGTGGCGAAAGCCTGGTCACTGGCGTGATCAAGCGTATGGAAAAAGGGAATGCGATTATTGAAGTAGGTCGCATTGAATGCCTGTTACCGCGTGAAGCGATGATCCAGAAAGAAAACTTGCGCGTTGGTGATCGCGTACGTGCCTATTTGTCACGCGTAGACCGTGGTGGCCGTGGCCCGCAATTGATTTTGTCGCGTATCGCACCTGATTTCCTTAAACGTTTGTTTGAGCTTGAAGTGCCGGAAATTGAAGAAGGTTTGCTGGAGATTCGTTCAGCAGCGCGTGACCCAGGTTTGCGTTCAAAAATTGCAGTGAAAACCAATGACCAGCGTCTTGACCCGGTAGGTACTTGCGTAGGTATGCGTGGATCACGTGTGCAAGCAGTCACCTCAGAACTCGGCGGCGAGCGTGTGGATATCGTGCTGTGGAGCATGGACCCAGCACAGTTTGTAATCAACGCATTGGCGCCTGCTGAAGTAAGCTCCATCGTGGTGGATGAAGATGCACACAGCATGGATGTTGTTGTAAGCGAAGAGCAATTGGCAGTGGCGATTGGCCGTAATGGTCAAAACGTACGCTTGGCTTCAGAATTAACTGGCTGGAGCTTGAATATCCTGACCGAAGAAGCTGCTGCACAGAAGAACCAGGACGAATATGCAAAAATCAGCCAGTTGTTTATTGAAAAACTGGATGTGGATGAAGAAGTAGCAGACATTCTGGTGCAAGAAGGCTTTAGTACGCTGGAAGAAATTGCGTATGTGCCGATCGCAGAAATGGCAGAAATCGACGCGTTTGATGAAGATACCGTGAATGAATTACGTTCACGTGCGCGCGCTGCTTTGCTGACCGAGGCGATCGCTAAAGAAGAGAAAGTTGAAGAAGACACGCATGATTTGATGACGCTTGAAGGCATGGATGCCGATACCGCGCACAAATTATCTGCAAACAACATTCACTCAAGTGAAGATTTAGCTGAGCTTGCAGTGGATGAACTGGTTGAATTGACCGGAATAGATGATGAACGTGCCAAGTCATTAATTATGACCGCACGCGCGCCCTGGTTTAAATAACCTGGCATTAAAACAACCCGGGTTTAAAAGCCCGGTTTGTAACCTGAGTTTAAGTAATTAGCGGTTTCTTGTAACCCGCCAGGCAAGAATCATGCGTACACCTTAAATTAGAATATAGAGTAATTGAACTGGAGCAGTACATGGCACTTTCAACCGTCGCACAATTTGCCGCAGAGCTGGGTCTTCCAACGACCTTGCTCATCGAGCAACTGAAAAGCGCAGGCGTTAATAAAACGTCTGTGGATGATTTTTTGGAAGAAGGTGACAAGACTGCATTGCTGGATTACTTGCGTAAAGAGCATGGCGCAGCCAATGCCCCAAAAAACAAAATCACGCTGATGCGCAAGCAGAATACCGAAATCAAGAAAACTGATAGCTCAGGTAAAGCACGCACCATTCAAGTCGAAGTGCGCAAAAAACGCGTATTAGAACGTCCTGAGGAGATCGGGTATGAGGCTCCTGTAGAAGCAGCAATTGAAGAGCCTACCATTGCCGAGCCTGAAGTGCTGGAAGAGACACCAGTAATTGTCCCTGAACCAGAAATCGAAGTGCCTGCGGTAGAAGTTGAGCCGGAACCCGAAGTAGAGCCAGTCGCGGAAGTGGCAGAGCCTGCACCTGAAGCAGAAGCGCCGGTTGCAGCGCCAGCTAAATCCAAAGCCGCAGTGCTATCTGTGCAAGAGATTGCTTTGCGTGAAAATGAAGCGGCACGGCATGCCAAACTGTTGGCGCTTCAGGCAGAAGATGTACAACGCAAACAGGCATTGACACAACGTCGTGCCGAAGAAGAGGCAAAACGTCAAGCGGATGCTGAAGCGGCCAAAAACAAGCCTGCGCCAACAAAACTATCTGAAGGCACGTTGCACAAGCCAGCGAACAAAGTTACTGACAAACCAGCGGAAAGCAAAGATAAAAAGAGCAAGCCTGGTAACCGTGACTGGAACGATAACGAAAACAAAAAACGCGGCATTAAAACCCGCGGTGATGCGCCTGGTGGTGCCTCACAAGGATGGCGCACGCCTAAAGGCAAGCATCACAAGTCAAATAAAGATGACCAGCATGCATTTAATGCACCGACTGAGCCAGTGATCAAAGATGTGATGATTCCTGAGACTATTTCAGTCGCTGACCTGGCACATAAAATGTCAGTCAAAGCCGCTGAGGTGATCAAGGCACTGATGAAAATGGGCATGATGGTTACGATCAACCAGGTGCTGGATCAAGACACTGCCATTATTCTGGTGGAAGAAATGGGGCACAAAGCCCAGGCCGCTGCTGCCAACGATCCTGAGAGTTTCCTCGAGGAAACTGACATGACCGAAGCCGTGATGCAAGCGCGTCCACCGGTCGTCACCGTCATGGGTCACGTTGACCATGGTAAAACATCATTGCTGGATTATATCCGCCGTAGCCGTGTTGCTTCAGGCGAAGCTGGCGGCATTACCCAGCATATTGGTGCTTACCATGTAGAAACACCGCGTGGCATGGTGACATTCTTGGATACTCCAGGCCATGAAGCCTTTACGGCCATGCGTGCGCGTGGTGCCAAGGCTACGGACATTGTCATTCTGGTGGTTTCTGCTGATGATGGTGTCATGCCGCAAACAATTGAAGCGATTCACCATGCAAAAGCGGGTAACGTGCCTATCGTGGTAGCGATCAACAAGATCGATAAACCAGAAGCACAACCAGAACGCGTGAAAAATGAATTGATTACCCATGAAGTGGTGCCGGAAGAGTATGGTGGTGAAGCCATGTTCCGTGAAGTATCTGCTAAAACGGGTAAGGGTATTGATGAGTTACTGGAAGCGGTGTTGTTGCAGGCAGAAGTACTTGAGCTGACAGCTCCGCAGAATACACCGGCTACAGGCCTGGTGATTGAAGGCCGTCTGGATAAAGGCCGTGGACCGGTAACTACCGTATTGGTGCAGTCTGGTATCTTGCGTCGTGGCGATATGTTGCTGGCGGGTACTGCTTATGGTCGCGTTCGCGCCATGCTGGATGAAAACGGCAACGACATTAAGGAAGCAGGTCCTTCTATCCCGGTAGAAGTGTTAGGTTTATCGGATGTGCCAAGTGCCGGTGAAGAAACGATTGTCCTCAACGACGAACGTAAAGCACGTGAAATCGCCATGTTCCGTCAAGGCAAGTTCCGTGATGTGAAGCTGGCTAAACAGCATGCAGCCAAACTGGAAAATATCTTTGAACAAATGGCTGAGGGCGCAGTACAAACCCTTAACCTGATTATCAAGTCAGATGTTCAGGGCTCTTTCGAAGCGTTGACTACAAGCTTGCAAAAGCTGTCCACTAAGGAAGTACGCGTTAATATCATTCACACTGCAGTGGGTGCTATTAGCGAGTCAGATGTTAACTTGGCTGCCGCATCTAAAGCTGTCTTGATCGGTTTCAATGTCCGTGCCGATGCTGGTGCGCGAAAACTTGTAGAGACACTTGGTGTCGATTTACGTTACTACAACATCATTTATGAAGCGGTAGATGAAGTTAAAGCGGCCTTGGGCGGTATGTTGCCGCCAGAGCATAAAGAACAAATGATTGGTACTGTGGAAATCCGCGAAGTCTATCGTATCTCCAAAGTGGGTGCTGTGGCTGGTTGTTATGTGCAGGATGGTATGGTTAAACGTAATGCTAAAGTCCGCTTGCTGCGTAACAACGTCATTATTCATACTGGCGAACTTGACTCACTGAAACGTTTCAAAGATGACGTTAAAGAAGTTAAAAACAACTTTGAATGTGGTCTGTCTCTGAAGAACTACAACGAGATTGAAGTGGGTGATATTCTGGAAGTGTATGAAGTCGTTGAAGTGGCCCGTACACTTTGACTTTAAAAACCGTCATGATGCGTTGTTGCCATCCAAAAAATGTTCGCTTACATATGCCCAATATGCCGCGCTCCATTTTTTGGCTGACGCCTAGCCTCATTTAGTCTTTTAAAGTCAGGAAAATCAATGGCTAAAGCATTCTCCCGCAATGACCGTGTGTCTGAGCAAATTCGCCGTGAACTGGCGGATTTGCTGATGTTTGAAGTAAAAGACCCGCGCGTGCAAATGGTCACCCTGACCGATGTTGAGGTTGCCGGTGATATGGCGCACGCCAAAGTGTTTTATACCGCAGCAAAAAACAGCAAAGGCCTGCAAGAAGGCCTGGAAAAAGCCGCCGGCTTTTTACGTTCACAGCTAGGTAAACGCATGATGCTACGCACAATGCCACAACTGCATTTTGTGTATGACGAATCGATAGACCGCGGTATGCATATGGATAAGCTGATTGACAAAGCGATCTCCGAGCAAACCCCGGAACAAGCTACACCCGACACTCCCTCGCAAGAATAACTTTCTATGCAAACCAAACGCATCAAACGCGCCGTTCACGGCGTGTTACTGCTTGATAAGCCGCATGGTTATTCATCCAACCAGGCACTGCAAAAAGTTAAATGGCTCTACCAGGCACAAAAGGCCGGACATACCGGCACGCTTGATCCGCTGGCGACTGGCGTGTTGCCTATTTGCCTGGGTGAAGCGACCAAATTTGCCCAGCATCTGACCGATGAAAATAAAACTTATATAGCCACAGTCAAATTTGGCGTCACCACCACTACGGGTGACAAAGAAGGCGATATTGTGCAAGAGGTCGCCTGCAAAGTGCAGCCAGGGGAGGTTGAAGCAGTGCTGCCTGCCTTGACGGGTGAGATTACTCAAATCCCTCCCATGTATTCTGCCCTCAAGGTGGATGGCAAACCTTTATATGCTTACGCCAGGGAAGGCGTTGAGCTGGAACGCAAGCCACGCCAGGTGACTATTTTCGCCATTCAATTACTGGATTGCCAGGATAATATTGCGAACATTGAAGTCACTTGTAGTAAGGGCACTTATATCCGCACGCTTGCTGAAGATATTGGCAAGGCACTAAATGTGGGTGCACACCTGATTGACCTGCGCAGAACGGCTACAGCGACTTACCAGATCGTGCATACGGTAACGCTAGAGGGTTTGGAAGCCATGACGATGGAAGCGCGCGATGCGCTATTATTGCCGGTGGATACTGCGATTAGCGCTTTACCTAAAATAGCGCTGCATGCAGATGCTGCGTATTATTTTAAGCAGGGGAATCCAGTATGGTTACCGGGAATCATTCCAGATGGCGATGTGCGGGTTTATAGTGAAGCGGGCCTTTTTTTAGGCCTCGGTGTACAACTGGCAAACGGAAGAATCGCACCCAAACGCGTCGTTAATTTGTAGCGCTGGGCAGTCGGGCTACCAGCTTCTAGTCTCAAATAAAGCTTGAGGAGAGCGGCAATGCATATCCTACGCCATTATTTTATCAGTCTGCTGTTGTTATCCGTTTTGCCCATCGAAGCCCAGGCCACATCAGTAACAGTACTCTATGATGACCGTTTCCTGCTGCATGATACCGGCGCCGGTCACCCGGAAAAGCCAGACCGGCTTGGCTTTATTGTCCAGCATCTAAAAAAACATAAAACCATTAGCCCAAAACTGCGTTGGCCGACATTTTCTGCGGCTACACGTGAACATTTACTTTCCGTTCATCAAGCCAGTTATCTTGATTTGCTGGATTCTGAGCTACAACAACTGACTCCCGCTCGACCTTATCGTACGCTGAGTACCGGCGACACCGTTATCTCGAAAAAATCACTTGAAGTGGCCAAGCTGGCTAGTGGTGCAGCGATGGCCGGCATTGATGCAGTCATGCAACACGATAGTAAAAGTGCTTTTGCGCTGGTCAGGCCGCCTGGTCATCACGCGACCGCTGATCGCGGCATGGGTTTTTGTATTTACAATCACGTGGCGGTGGCGGCACGTTATGCACAAAAGAAATATGGTGTGCAGCGGGTGCTGATCGTGGATATCGACGTCCATCACGGCAACGGTACGCAAGACATCTTTGATGAGGATGACAGCGTTTTTTATTTCAGCGCGCACCAGCATCCGCTTTATCCCAGGTCCGGCAGACCAACTGAAAAGGGACATGGCAAAGGGGAAGGCGACACCATAAATGTGGATGTGCCTGTCGGCAGCGATGAAGCTATCATCTTAAAAGCGCTCAATGCACAACTGGAACCAGCCATGCAACGTTTTCGGCCTGAGCTAATTTTAGTCTCGGCTGGACTAGATGCACATCAGAGTGACCTGCTTGGTGGATTAAGCTACACAGATGCAGGCTATGCAGCGATTGCACAAAAGCTGGTCACACTATCCAACCAATATGCGCAGGGCAGAACAGTCTGGGTGCTGGAAGGCGGATATGTTCCGGAAAACAATGCCAGCGCGGTTGAAGCAATTTTACAAGTACTTGTAGACCAATAGACATAATTTTGCAACAAAATTGCATATCAAGTCATATCAGATATGTTAATATATTCAACATGTTAAAGCGGTTTTATACCTATGTGCTCATTTCCGTGCTGTTTGCGTTCACGCAAATTGGCATGGCTGCACATGAAATCAGCCATTTAAACGATCTAAACAACCAATCACAATCTGATCATCAACATACTGGCGGTGAGCCTTGTACCTTATGCCTGGGCTTATCAGTGATTGCCGGTGGCATGCCACCAACGGCCTTTATTTGCCCGGTCATTGCATGCGATAAACCTCATTACATTTTAACCTCGTCAACTGCCGTGCAGTCCTTTACCAAGGTCTATGCTGCACGCGCACCACCCTCTTTTTCTCAGCTTTAATTTCTATTGCTTGCGCCCAGAGCGCACCTGAATCCTTGCCTGCTGATTTGGCAACCGCTGCCCGTGCGGTTGGCCCTCATTGCAGGACGATTAATTGTTGAGAAAGAATGATCATGAATATCGCAAAGCACATCGTACGTGCTCCACATTTACAGCTAAACCCTGTGTGGCTGGCATTAACAACCATCTTAGCCTTTCCAGTTTTAACATTGCATGCCGAAGAGCACAGCCATACACTGGATCTGGACAATGTGCCTATTACCGGTAATCCACTGGGTGTAGGCTCGGATGATATGGTCGTGCCTGTGTCTGTACTTGGCGGGCGCGAATTAAGCTTACGCCGCGAAGGCACCTTGGGTGAAACCTTGAACGGAATTCCCGGCGTGACCGCTACGCAATTCGGCCCCAATGCCTCGCGCCCGATTATCCGTGGTCTCGATGGCGAGCGCGTACGTATCATGCAAAACGGTGTTGGCATCCTGGATGCGGGCTCTCTCAGTTTCGATCACGCTGTGGCGATTGATCCCCTCATTATTGAGCAAGTCGATGTGGTGCGCGGTCCTGCAGCATTGCTGTATGGCGGCAGCGCAGTCGGTGGGGTGGTTAACGCGATTGATCACCGTATTCCCAAAGAATCCTTAAACGGCATGACCGGACGTGGCGAAGCGCGTTTTGGCGGGCCGGATAATGCGCGCAATGGCGCCGCGGTTGTCGATGTCGGTAACGGTACGTTTGCTATCCATGCCGATGTTTATTCTCGTGAAACCAGTAACCTGGATATTCCCGGTTATGCCGTGTCAAAGCGCAAAAGCCTGGCAGATGGAGAACCGCGCGATAGCAAAGGCAAAGGCAAGTTAAACAATAGCAGCGCTTTATCGAATGGCGGTGCTTTAGGGGCGGCCTGGACATTTGATACCGGCTACCTGGGGGTTTCCTATTCCAGCCTGAACAACAATTACGGTGTAGTGAATGAAGATGATGTACGCATTGATATGGAACAGCAAAGATGGGAGCTGGCAGGTGAGGTCAGGGAGCTGCGTGGCCCTATCCAGAAGTTGAAGTTGCGCATGGCACATACCGATTACCAGCACGTTGAATTAGAGGGTGGCGAAGTAGGGACTACTTTTAAAAACCGTGGTATGGAGGGTAGCCTGGAAGCGACCCACATCCCTTGGGCAAACGTCAATGGCGTCGTCGGTTATCAGTTCCAGAACACCCGTTTCCAGGCGTTGGGTGAAGAGGCATTTGTCCCGAGCGTGGTGACACAAACACAGGCACTCTACGTATACGAAGAGTTGCCGATTGATAGGCATAAAATTACCTTTGGTGGCCGCGTCGGTGAAACCTCGGTGGCTTCCAGTGCTGATGCTGTCTTCACTCAGGCATTTAACAATCGCTTTAATCCCAACAGTTTTGCCTTAGGTGGTTTATATACCATTGATGACGCATGGAGTGCGACAGCAAACCTGTCCCATAACGAACGTGCACCTAGCTATTTTGAGCTGTATGCCAATGGCGAGCACGTGGCAACCGGGCAGTTTGAAGTCGGTAACGCCAACCTTGATAAAGAAGTTTCCAACGGTATTGAAGCGCAATTAAAGTGGAAGGCCAACGGCCACAGTATTACGCTGGGTGCCTACGCGACACGTTTTCAGAACTTCATTGGTCTGTTGAATACAGGCGAGACTGATCCCGGCACAGGTCTGGCGATTGCCAACTTCACTGCCGTGCCGGCCATGTTTAAAGGGTTGGAGCTGGAAGGAAAGTTTGCCCTTAACGACGAATGGACACTCAAAATGCGCGGCGATTATGTGCACGCCAAAGATACGCGCAACAACGAGTATCTTCCGCGCATTTCGCCATTACGCCTAGGCGGCGGACTGGATTACCGGTTAGGTAACTGGAATGCGCGCATGGATGTGTTGCATGCATTCAAACAAAATGATGTCGCTGAAAATGAACTGAAAACGGATGGCTATACCAACCTGAGTGCGTTACTGGCTTACAAGCTGCCAGTAAAATATCACGTAGAATTATTTGCCAAAGCAAATAACCTGCTGAATGATGAAATTCGCGAGCATGCTTCTTTCCTAAAGGATATTTCTCCGGCAGGCTCACGTTCGATATTGATAGGGGCAAGGGCTGATTTCTAAAAGTTAAAGGCAATAAAAAGGGTTGGCAATTGCCAACCCTTTTTATTTAGTTAATCCATTTTATTTAGTTAATCCATTTTATTTAGTTAATCCATTAACCAAACAGGATCAGTCCCCAGACGATGCCGAGATTGATCAGTGCGAGTAAAACGGCGGCACTGCCAATATCCTTGGCACGTTTGGCCAGCGCGTGGCGCTCAATCGAGACACGGTCAACTACGGCTTCGACCGCAGAATTAAGTAATTCTACGATCAGAACCAGCATGACGCTGCCTACCATCAGAATGCGGTGCAAAGCTTCAGCTTCCAGGTAAAACGCCAGTGGAATCAGCACCAGGGATAACCAGACCTCTTGCCGGAAGGCATCTTCGTGCTGGTAGGCGGCTTTGAATCCATCCATGGAGTAACCGAATGCATTCACCAGGCGACGGATGCCGGTTTTGCCCTTAAACGGGCTTTCTTCATGTGACGGGGAGGGTTTGTTTTGCATGGATTATCTCTAAAAATCTACATCACATTTTAACATGCGCTATGATAACGCTTTTAGCAGTGTAATGAGGGTTAACATGGCAAGAATGGTGCAGTGCGTGAAACTGGGTAAAGAGCTGGAGGGGATGGATTTCCCGCCATATCCTGGTGAGCTGGGTAAAAAGATTTATCTGCATGTGTCTAAAGAAGCATGGGCAGGTTGGCTGAAACAGCAAACCATGCTGGTCAACGAGAACCGCCTGAGCCTGGCCGATGCCAGTGCCAGGAAATATCTTGCTGAGCAAACTGAAAAGTATTTCTTTGGGGATGGTGCGGATGTGGCCACTGGTTATGTTCCACCCAGTGCTTAATTAGCCGGGCATAAAAAAAGCACTCTTCGGAGTGCTTTTTGTTTTAATAATTAAGACATGGTTTCGCGCTTGATGTCTTCCAGGCTGGTATGGCGGATATCTTTACCTTTAACCATATACACCACATATTCAGAGATATTTTTGGCATGGTCACCAATACGCTCAATCGCTTTTGCCACAAACAGCACTTCTAGTGACATCGAGATTGTGCGTGGATCTTCCAGCATAAAGGTAATCAGCTGACGCATGGCTGCACGGAACTGCTCATCCACCTGCTCGTCCTGCTTGGCGACTTCAACAGTCTGGCTGACATCCAGGCGCGCGAATGAGTCCAGTGAAGTGCGCAGCATTTCACGCACCAGGCCAACCATGGATTTAATCTCGTTGAAACGAGGTTTGTACATGCGGTCCTGCTCATAAATACGCTGAGCGGTACGGGCAATCTTGGTGGCTTCATCACCTATGCGTTCCAGGTCAGTAATGGTTTTCACCATCATCATAATCATGCGTAAGTCACGTGCCGCAGGCTGGCGGCGGGCAATGATATGGCTACAGTCTTCATCGACTTGCACTTCCAGTGCATTGACGCGTGCATCACGTGCCATCACATCTTTGGCCAGATTAACATCCGCTGTCGTCAGTGATTCCAGCGCATTCACAATTTGCTGTTCGACCAACCCCCCCATTTCCAGAACCTTGGCGCGTACCGATTCCAGTTCAACATCATATTGTTTTGAGGTGTGTTCAAATTGCATGACGTAATTTCCTAATTATTGTGCCCGCTAGGTTATCAGTACAATATGACAACTTTATGATAGTGATTGGCGGGGGTTGTTTCAATTATTTGGTCAGGGTTTTAACACCATTTGGCGTCGCCAGCAGCAAAACGTTTGCAGGACGTGCCGCGAACAGACCATTAGTAACTACACCCACAATTTGATTGATTTTGCTTTCCAGTTCGATTGGATCGCTGATTGTCAGGCCGTGCACATCGAGAATGATGTTGCCATTGTCGGTCGTAAAGTCACGCAATTTTGGCTGACCGCCGAGTTTGACCAATTCACGCGCTACCTGGCTACGCGCCATAGGCAGCACTTCAACTGGCAACGGGAATTTACCCAGCACGGGTACAAATTTGCTTTCATCGCAGATACATATAAAGGATTTAGCCACGGCTGCCACGATTTTTTCACGGGTCAGCGCACCGCCACCACCTTTAAGCATATGCAAATGCTCGGTAATTTCATCCGCGCCATCCACATAAATATCCAGGCTGTCGACACTGTTTAAATCAAACACTTCAATGCCATGGTCGCGCAAACGTTTGGCCGTCGCTTCCGAGCTGGCGACAGCACCTTCGATTTTGTGTTTAACTTTGGCTAATTCATCAATAAAAAAGTTGGCGGTTGAACCTGTACCCACGCCGATAATGCCATCTTTTACATAGGTAATTGCTGCTTTTGCTACTTCGAGTTTAAGTGCGTCTTGTTGTGCTTTATCCAATGCCATCTGCTTCAATCCTTGATTAATTCTTTATAATACAAACAATTCCCTATCATACACTGCAACCTTGCGGTTTTAAAACCTTAAAGCATTTGATGACCACCGACTACCGCGAAAAAATCGAACACTCCCAAGTCTATGCCGTGGCCCGCCACACGCCGCTGGATATCATGCCAAACCTGTCTGTAAGACTTAGAAATCAGGTCTTGCTCAAGCGTGAGGATATGCAGCCGGTATTCTCATTCAAATTGCGCGGCGCCTATAACAAAATGGCCAATCTGCCGCAGGAATCGCTCGCTCGCGGTGTGATTTGCGCGAGTGCCGGTAACCATGCACAAGGCGTCGCCCTGAGCGCGCAAAAACTGGGCTGTCGTGCCGTGATTGTGATGCCGACCACAACTCCAACAATCAAGATCAATGCGGTACGGGCGCGTGGTGCCGAGGTAGTGTTGTTTGGCGATAGCTATTCTGACGCGTATGCGCATGCGCTCGAAGTTGAAAAAAGCGAAGGTCTGACTTTTGTACACCCATACGATGACCCGGATGTGATTGCCGGGCAAGGCACGATTGCCATGGAAGTTTTGAAGGACCATCCTGAACCTATCGAGGCGATTTTCTGTTGCGTGGGTGGTGGCGGTTTGCTGGCGGGTATTGCCGCCTATGTCAAAGCATTGCGCCCTGAAATCAAGGTCATTGGGGTGGAGGCGCAAGATGCCGAAGCCATGACCGAATCTCTCAAAACTGGCCAGCGCATCATGCTGGAGCAGGTCGGCTTGTTTGCCGATGGCGCCGCTGTAAAGCAGGTTGGAGAGCATACCTTTGCACTGGTGCAGCAATATGTCGATGAGATGATCGTGGTCGATAACGATGAGATCTGTGCCGCGATCAAAGACGTGTTTGAAGACACGCGCAGTATTTTGGAGCCCGCTGGCGCACTGGCTGTAGCGGGATTGAAAGCCTATGCTGAACGGCATCAACTGCAAGGCAAAAGCCTGGTAGCCGTTGCTTCCGGCGCCAATATGAACTTTGACCGCCTACGTTTTATTGCCGAGCGGGCCGAGTTGGGTGAGCACCGCGAAGCGGTGTTTGCAGTGACGATTCCCGAAACACCTGGTGCTTTTAAATCCTTCTGCCGCTTGCTGGGCAACCGCAACATTACTGAATTCAATTACCGTTATTCCGACGCAAAAAATGCGCATATCTTTGTTGGTGTGTCGGTGCAAAATCCGAATGAGCCGGCTGAAATTACCCGCGCGCTGGATGCTGCAGGCCTGAAAGCTTTGGACCTGACTGGCAATGAAATGGCCAAATTGCATCTGCGCCACCTGGTCGGCGGACATGCGCCACAGGCGCGCAACGAAGTTGTTTACCGGTTTGAGTTTCCGGAAAAACCCGGCGCATTGATGAACTTTCTTGAATCTATGGGTCACAACTGGAACATCAGCTTGTTTCACTACCGCAATCATGGCGCCGACTTTGGCCGTGTGCTGGTCGGCATGCAGGTGCCACAGGAAGACAAAGCGGCTTTCGAGCAATTTCTGAAGCAGCTTGGCTATCCCTACTGGGATGAAAGTAACAATCCTGCTTATCAGTTATTCTTGGGCTAAATATTTTTGGTCTTTATCAGCCAATGTGGTGGTTTATATCAACCATTTCATATTGGCGTTAGATCGAAATTGGCGGTATGCAGTGCCTTGCTAGCTGAGAATGAATTTTGCTGGTGTCATTAAACTTAAATAATAATCAGGAGATAGATTGCATGTTGAATTCACCTTTAGTGCGTCGCGCGCGTACCAGTTTGCTGTTGCTGGCATTGGTCGCCACTGTGGCTGCCTGTAACAAACCGGAAGAGCCTGCTGCTGAACCTGCAGCGCCGGCCTCTGATAATCTGAGCGCCGGCCCGGTAGCTTATGTATCTACGCAAGATGCTGGTGTAGACGTGATTGACCTGGTGACCATGCAAGTGTCCAAACAGTTGGACGTCAAAGCTGAAGGTCCGCGTGGTTTGGCGGTGACTGACGACGGCAAGAAACTGATTGTCGCCACTAAAGATAACGAAAGCATTTCTGTAATTGATACTGCGACCGGTGAAGTGTTGCAGCAAATCAATGTGGGCAAGAATCCTGAGTTCGTACGCGTGAGTGGAAACTATGCTTTCGTGTCTTCAGAACCTAGCGCTAAAGGCGGGCCTCCACCAAAAGCGGGTGAAGAAGACGATGACGATGATGACGAAGAAAAAATCCCGGCAAAAATCGCTGTGGTTGATTTAACCAAAGGTGAAAAAGTACGCGAAATCACTGGCGGACCAGAAACTGAAGGGATTGAATTTTCAGCCGATGGCAAGCAACTGGTCATCACCAACGAGGCTGACAATACTGTCACCGTACACAACATCGAAACCGGCGAATTGATCAAAACCGTGCAGACGCATAGCCATGGTGATCGCCCTCGCGGCATCAAGGTTTCGCCAGACGGAAATACCTACCTGGCAACGCTGGAGTTCGGTAATAAATTCCTGGTGCTGGATAAAGAGTTTAACGTGGTACGCACAGTAGACACTGCCGAAACGCCGTATGGGATTGCCTATGATGCAAAAGGCGAGCGAATTTTTGTTGCGACAAACAAAGCTAAATTGCTGCAAGTGTTTGATGCCAAAACTTTTGAGAAAATCAAAGAAGTACCTACCGGTAACCGTTGCTGGCATTTCAGCTTTACGCCAAATAACAAAGACATTCTGTTGGCGTGCGGTAAATCTGATGCAGTGCTGGTGATTGATGCAGAAAAACTTGAAGTCACCAAGCAGATCGCTGTTAAAAATATGCCTTGGGGCGTAGTGACCTATCCGAAAGCCATGGGTAGCCTGGAAAACGCGAAGTAATCGCTAACTCCGGAAAGAAAAAAGCCCGCATTTTGCGGGCTTTTTTATTCATTGATTTTTTATTGATGCTGACAGTAGTTATGCAGTGCGTTTTTTAATCCAGAAAGTAAAAATGCCATCACTCTCTTGCAATTCAAGTAAGGTGTGGCCGGTCTGGCGGCAAAACGCATCGAAATCTTTTTTTGAACCAGGGTCAGTCGCCATGATCTTCAGTACTTGCGCCGGGGCTAAATCATTCAAGGCCTTTTTACAGCGCAAAATAGGCAAAGGGCAATTCAAGTTACGTGCATCTACTTCTTTATCGCTTACCATTTGAATGTCCTGGAATGAATATTTAACTACGCAGGTTCAATCGGCAAGCCGGCGCCTGCCCATGCCAATATGCCACCCGCGAGGTGAGAAACGTCAGCACAGCCTTGCGCAAGTGCGAATTCACCTGCAGATATGGAGCGTACGCCACTGCGGCAATAAAACACCAGTTTTTTATCTTGCGGCAGTTGACTAAACGCGGTGGTTAGATTGCCCAAAGGTACATGTAGCGCACCATGTAATATGCCGGAGACCAGCTCGTGATCATTGCGGATATCAATCAGCAATACCGAAGGGTCATTTAATAAGGGGTGTAAATCATCCGGTGTTAAGTGTTTTAATGACATCAACAAACCCAGGAGTAATATGCCGAGAGGCATGGAAGAAGTGGTGGCCAGAGGCAGAATCGAACTGCCGACACGAGGATTTTCAATCCTCTGCTCTACCGACTGAGCTATCTGGCCAACAACAATTCAGGTCGCCCCGAATTGCAAGAGGCGCATTATAGCAAAGTTATTCGCGTATGCACACAAAAGATAAAAAAATTACTGACATGCCTGTCATGCTTTTGCTGTGCCCGGTTTTAAAGCGATAGCAGGGTTTGTTTAGAAGTATGCAATCTATTGAAATCATCCTGGTCTCAGCTTCTTCCATCTTAATCATCAGTGATGAATTATTCAGTGCAACAATGGATTGTGATTGCGGTCACACCTTTTAACAGAGTGCTTTTGAGGTATTTTAAGGTTGCTTCATCTCAGCATTCATAAGTTGGTCAAATAAAAACAGGATAAATGTATGTCAAATTCAGTCATGATTCTAGGTGAAGTATTGGGAGATGTTTTTCCCGAGCAAACCATTATCGGCGGCGCGCCTTACAATGTAGCACGGCACTGTCATGCCTTCGGGCTGGATGTGCATCTCTTAACCGCAGTAGGTAAGGATGCTCTGGGTCAACGTATATTAGATGAAATGCACCGTAAGGGCTTGTCTACCAAAGGCGTACAGCAGCATGCCGCATTGCCAACCGGGCAGGTGCACGTACATTTTGAGCAACACGGGCATCGCTTCGAAATCCTGGATAATCAGGCTTATGATGCTCTGGATTGGCTGCCGGTAGAGGCATTAACCCAGCAATACACACCCCAGCTGATTTATTTTGGCACCCTGGCACTCAGGCACGCGCCTATGCAGGGCGTGGCGGAACAATGGTTAAAGCTCTGTGATAGCGCCATGGTGTTTTGCGATATTAATCTGCGTGAGCCCTGGTACGACAAAACCAATGTGGCGTTAGCCTTGCAGGCGGCGGATGTGCTGAAGATTAATCATGAAGAATTGCCAGAAGTATCCAGATTGCTAGGTTTACCGCAAGCGCCAGACCTGGATTCGCAAGCCAGGCAGTTGCTGGATACATTTAAGCTAAGTGAAATGTTTGTCACTTGTGGCGAGCAGGGCAGTTTTTGGCTGGATGAAAATGGTAGCAGTTTCCGTGAGGCGCCAGTGCCATTAAAAACAGCATTCGTCGATAGCGTGGGTGCAGGAGATGCTTACACCGCCATTGTGATACGTGGCCTGCTAGCCGATATGCCTAGGCAAACCATGCTTGCGGATGCGGCCAAATTTGCCGCCGCTATTTGTGGTATCCGTGGCGCAGTGCCTGAAAGCGCAGCGTTTTATAAAGATTTTGCTTAGTAACATCAGTACCAAACGCCTAAAAAATTAGCAAAAACAGAAACTTACTTAAACAAATTTCTTTGCAAGGTGAGTCTTTGTCTCTATAATGCTCGGTTCGAGTAAATTGAATGTCGACGCGGTAGGCAAATAGGTTGTCTGGCTGCAGCGATATTGACGCTAATTAGGAAAATAAAGATGGCTGTTACCGCAGAACAATCCGCAAAGATTATTAAAGAATTCCAACGCAGTCCAGGCGACACGGCTAGCCCAGAAGTACAAGTTGCTTTGTTGACTAACCGTATTACATACCTGACTGAGCATTTCAAAGCTAACAAAAAAGACAACCACTCACGTCGTGGTCTGTTGGCAATGGTTAGCCAACGTCGTAGCCTGTTAGATTACCTGAAAGGTAAAGACGTTAGTCGTTATCAGACATTGATTGAGCGTCTGAACCTGCGTAAATAATTTGGTTAAAGTGACGAAAATTACAGCTCACTTTTAACGAAATAAAAGCCGATGGCATGGTGCTTGCCTCGGCTTTTTTGTTTTTAAAATCCCTGGAATGTTCGAAATAATCAGGGATAAAAATCACCACTGGGGTGGCTTCTGTGGGTATGTTTTGTTCATTAAAACAAAAGCGCACTGACAGAAGTCACCGCATATCGCGAAACGCGGAATAAATGCTTATTCCAAGTTTCTATTGTTGAGATTGGCTATTAGGTAGTGAATAGCCATGGTAGAAAAGGAAAACTAATGTTTGAAATTACTAAAAAAAGCATCCAGTTTGGTGCGCACACCCTGACAATTGAGACAGGTGAAGTGGCACGCCAGGCGGATGGCGCCGTGATGGTGAGCTACGGAGATACTGTGGTACTGGTTGCAGCTACTGCGAAAACAACAGTCAAAGAGGGCCAGGACTTTTTTCCTCTGACTGTGGATTACCAGGAAAAAACCTATGCAGCAGGCCGCATCCCGGGTGGATACTTCAAACGCGAAGGCCGCCCTTCTGAAAAAGAAACATTGACCGCGCGTCTGATCGACCGCCCTATGCGTCCTTTATTCCCTGACGCCTTCTACAATGAAGTGCAAATCGTAGCCACCGTATTGTCTTACGATCCTGAAATCGATGCTGACATTCCAGCCATGATTGGTGCTTCAGCTGCGATCGCATTGTCCGGTATCCCATTCTACGGCCCTATGGGTGCTGCTCGCGTGGGTTACATTAACGGCGAATACGTTTTAAACCCAACCGCTTCACAACTGACCGAGTCAGCACTGGACCTGGTAGTGGCTGCGACTGAAACCGCTGTAATGATGGTTGAATCCGAAGCTAAAGAGTTGCCGGAAGATGTCATGCTAGGCGCCGTTGTTTACGGTCACGAGCAAATGCAATCTGTGATTAAAATCATTAACGAACTGGCTAACGAAGCTGGTAAAGATGCCTGGGACTGGACAGTACCAGAACCAGACACTGCATTGATCGAAAAAATCTCGTCAATTGCTTCTGATGACATCAATGCGGCATTCAAAATCAAATCCAAAGGCGAGCGTTCTGCCAAGCTGGATGAAGTGAAATCCCGCGTGATGAGCACTTTAATCACCGAAGAAACTTCTACACTCGAAGCCAACAAGATTAAAGACGAATTCTTCAAGCTGGAAGCGAAAACCGTACGTAGCCAGATCCTGAATGGCGAGCCACGTATTGATGGCCGTGACACCCGCACCGTGCGTCCTATCGTGATCCGCTCCGGTGTATTGCCACGCACGCACGGTTCTGCCCTGTTTACCCGTGGTGAAACACAAGCGCTGGTAGCAACTACTTTGGGTACCGGTAAAGATGAGCAAACCATTGATGCCTTGGGTGGCGAGTACTACGACAGCTTCATGCTGCACTACAACATGCCTCCGTTCGCCACTGGTGAAACTGGCCGTGTAGGTACGCCAAAACGCCGCGAAATCGGCCATGGCAACCTGGCTAAGCGCGCATTGAAAGCAGTATTACCAGCCAAAGGTGATTTTGATTACACCATCCGTGTCGTTTCTGAGATCACTGAATCTAATGGATCCAGCTCTATGGCTTCTGTCTGTGGCGGTTGCTTGTCCATGCTGGACGCTGGCGTGCCACTGACTGCGCATGTTGCCGGTGTGGCGATGGGCCTGATTAAAGAAGGCAACCGCGTCGCGGTGCTGACTGACATTCTGGGTGACGAGGATCACCTGGGTGATATGGACTTTAAAGTAGCAGGTACCGATAAAGGGATTACTGCACTGCAAATGGACATCAAAATCACCGGCATCACAGCACAGATCATGCAAGTAGCCCTGGCACAGGCCAAAGAAGGCCGCGCGCATATCCTGGGCCTGATGAAAGAGGCTGTGTCTGGTGTAAACACCGAAATGTCACAATTTGCGCCACGTATCATCTCCATGAAAATCAATCCGGACAAAATCCGTGACGTGATTGGTAAAGGCGGTTCCGTGATCCAGGCGCTGACTAAAGAAACCAACACCAGCATCGATATCGAAGAAGATGGTACCGTGAAAATCGCCTGCACCAGTGCAGAAGAAGGTGCTGAAGCGCAACGTCGTATTGCTGCGATTACCGCTGAAGTCGAAATTGGCCAGGTTTACGAGGGCCCAGTGGTCAAGATCCTTGATTTCGGTGCTGTGGTGACATTGTTGCCAGGTAAAGATGGCCTGGTACATATTTCACAAATTGCACACGAGCGTGTGAAAGCAGTAGGTGATTACCTCAAAGAAGGCGACATCGTGAAAGTTAAAGTGGTTGAGTTAGATGACAAAGGTAAAGTGCGCTTAAGCATCAAAGCCTTGATCGACCCGCCTGCAAGAGAAGAAACACCAGCTGCTGAGTAATTAGCAGTGAAGTAAAAAGCCCGCGCAAGCGGGCTTTTTTTATTGAGTTTACAAGCTTGCGCAATCGCGCTGATATCCTGAGCAGATAATGTCGCCAACTGTTGAGGATCGTAATCACACGAGCAAGGAAATTTCAGGGCCATTCCTTATGAGGAGCACTTTGTTAAGCGGAACGACCATCGTAATGTTGCACAGGGATACTGCCCAGATCGATATCTTCAATGCAGCGGATATTGATAGCAGCCATGGCATTACCTTTCGCATCCATACCCTGACCATAAGGGTGAATGCCGCATATAGGACAGAAATGATGTTTGATGACGTGTCTATTGAATGTGTAAGTGCTGATAGCGGACTCAGGAGTCAGCAACTTTAATTCTGTGAAGGGTACAAACCAGAGCAAAGACCCCTTGCGCTGACAAAGGGAACAGTTACAGGCTAACGCGCTGGTGATTTCACCTTGCACCTCAAATGCAATATTGCCGCAATGGCAGCTGCCTTTATAGGTCATGACCTTTCTCCTTTCATCGTTCTGATAGCCATTTGTACATCACCAGTGCATCGACATAGCCTTTGCTGGGATGTCTGAATGCTTTTGGCAACCTGCCTACTGTTTCAAATCCCAGTTTGGTCCATAAGCGCACAGCACCTTCATTGCTGGAGGCAACAAAGTTGAACTGCATGGCCTGGTAACCCAATGATTTTGCCAATTGCTGCGAGTGCTCGCACATGGTTGTCGCAAGACCTAAACCACGCGCAGTGGATGACACCATATAACCGCAATTGCAGACATGATCACCGCCACCAGGCTGGTTGGTTTTGATGTAATAGCTACCTAATATCTGCCCGTTTTCTTCTGCGACAAAGGTTTTTCTTGGCGTCTCCATCCATAATGTAATCGCCTGTTCCCGGGTTGTGTCACGCGGGTAGGCATAGGTTTCACCAGCAGAAACGATCTCATGGAAAAATGGCCAGATCTGCTCAAAATCTTCCAGAGTTGCTTCACGGATATGCATCGATGACTTTCTTCTGTAAGTCTTGTGTTACAGCAATTTGCTACCTAAAGGCACTTCATGTTCCGGCATGCACAATGTGACATTGCCTTCCGCATCGTGAAAGCCAGTGACCAGGCATTCAGACATAAACGGCCCAATTTGTTTAAGGGGGAAATTGACCACCGCGACGACCAGTTTTCCTACCAGTACTTCCGGGGTGTAGTGCGCTGTGATTTGGGCACTGGATTTGCGGATACCAATCTCAGCACCAAAATCGATTTGTAACTTATAGGCGGGTTTACGCGCTTCGGGAAATATCTCTGCAGAAAGTACGCGTCCCACGCGTAACTCTACTTTGGTGAAGTCACTCCATTCGATTTGATTCATTTTTGCAGTAAGTCTAGTTAGCGAATCAGCCCAGAGATCGCTTTGAATTGCGGATGCGTTGCACCTTGCATAGGCTCGAATAACACAGATTCAGTATTGGTAATGATGCAACCTGCTGCCTGTAATCTCGCCAACGCATTTAAACGATGGGCTTCATTGCGTGAGATCACTGCGTCTTCAACCACAAATACCTGCTTGCCGGAAGCCAGTGCATCTAATGCGGTTTGCAATACACAGATGTGGGCTTCCAAGCCAAACAGTACAACTTGTGGTGCGACGCTGACGGAAGATTCCTGCAAGGCTGCTTCATGCCAGGCGGAGAAAGCCAGCTTGCCGAAACGTGGTGTGTACTCTGGTAACAAAGCCTGCAATTCCGGCAGCGTTTCGCCCAGTTTTTCCGGATACTGCTCAGTCACCCATAGGGGAATATTGAGGAGTTGTGCGCCCTGGATCAGGCGCTGAATGTTATTCACCACGGCTGACATGGCGTCTTTTTGCATGACTGCACATAAGCGTGTTTGCACATCGACCAGCATCCAGACGGCGTCCGTGCTTGCTATGATGGTATTCATACTATTTCCTTGCCAATTGCTGGTCTATATCCCGCAAATCCGCTTCCGATACAATGCCACTGGCGGTTTTGAGGCGGATGATATTGGCCAGATAGTTGTAGCGCGCCTGCAATAAGTCACGGTTGGCGCTGAAATATTGCTGTTGTGCGTTGAGCACATCTACGCTGGTGCGTATACCGACTTCGTAACCTAGCTGGGTGGAGTCCATCTGGCTCTGGCTACTTTTGAGCGCCTGCTCCAGCGCTTTCACTTGGGCGATGCTGGTATTCAGGTTCAAATAGGCGCGCTGGGTTTCCAGTGTGGTCTGGCGCAATGCATTCTGCAAGTCATCCAGTGCTTTTTGCCGGTTTAAAGCGGCCTGTCGCACGCGGGAGGTAATGGCGCCGCCCTGGTATAGTGGCATGGAGACTTCCACACCAATACTGGCGCTTTTCAGGTCGCCGCCAAACCCGTACTGGCCGCCATTGCTGTAACTATCCTGGTAGCTGGCAACCGCATCTACTGCCGGGTAATGTCCGGCCCGCGCAATTTCAATGTCTTTTTCACTGACCTGCACGGTTTCCTGCTGGATCTGGATATTGAGGTTGCTGGCATTGGTGACATCCTGCCACTCCTGCATGGCTTTCAGATTGGGTGTGACCTGTATATCTTCGCGAACGCTTGCGAGTTGCTCCGGCAGTTTGCCTGTGATCGCCTGCAGGCTGCGTCTGGCAATTTCCATGTCATTTAGCGCAGAAAGTTCTTGTGCGGCAATCAGGTCATAACGCGCCTGCGCTTCATTGACATCGGTCACGGTGGCGGTACCTACTTCAAAATTCGCATTCGCCTGTTGCAACTGGCGTTGAATGGCTTTTTTCTGCGCTTCGATCAAGGTGATGCGATCTTGCGCAAGCAACATATCAAAGTAAGCCTGCGTAGTGCGCAACATCAGCCCTTGCTGGGCAAGGTGATATTGCTTGTCTGCAATGCTGACCTGCACTTTGCTCTGGTCTATGCGTTCCAGGTTTTCTTTGCGAAAGATTGGTTGCCTGGCTTGCAGCTGGGCCTGGTAGCCTTCAAAGTTATTGCGTCCGCCGGGGAAAGGCGCCGGACTACCAATAATCTTTAAATCGGTACGGTTGGCATTGGCGCCCGCCAGAAAATTAACTGAAGGCCGATAGCCGGCCTTGGCTTGTTCTATGATTTCCTGCGCGGCCTGATTCGCACTCCCAGCAGAAGCGAGCACCGGGTCATTGGCTTTGGCTTCCTGATACACGTCCATCAAGCTTTGTGACGCTGCCAGAATGGCTTGCGGTATGCACAAGGCGGTCAGTAGCAAAACCCGTGACAAGATATTCATAGCGCGTTAATGTAGCTTAGAAAGAGAATGCTTGTGCTTGCGGTGCGTTCTGCATTTCAGTCAGGCTGGTCTCAAACAGCACGTCCTGTTTGTAGCTGTGCTCTGCCAGGCGCTGGATCAAGGTTGCCTGCATGACCGGGGCTTTACCCAGCACAATCAACATGCGACCACCTATGCTCAGCTGGCGACGGACGCCTTCAGCCTCTACAGGGCTTGAGGCAGTAAACACAATCGCGTCAAACGGCGCATTGGATTCCAATCCGCTATGACCATCAGCTTCTATCACCTGCACATTCTGGATGCCTTGTTTGCTCAGGTTCTGGCTGGCTAATTCACACAAGTCAGGGAATATCTCAAGCGCGGTCACTTGCGCAGCGTGTTGCGCCATCAAGGCTGCCAAATAGCCACTGCCAGCGCCTATCAGTAATACTTTGTCCGTCGCCTGCAATTGCAAAGCCTGTAAAAAACGGCCTTCCACTTTAGGGCTCAGCATTTGCTGATCATGCGCCAAGGGAATCTCAATGTCGGCAAAGGCCAGCCCGCGATAAGCATCCGGGACAAAGTTTTCACGCGGGATACTGTTGAGTGTTGCCAGTACTTTAGGGTCCAGCACCTCCCAGGTGCGGATCTGTTGCTCAATCATGTTAAAACGTGCGGTTGCCTGGTCTGTCATGGTCTAGTCCTGTGTGTAAGTTCAATGTCCATCTAGTTGCAGAATTCAAGGCAATTACCTTTTAAATCCTGCCCTGCATTTAATGCCTGTCTGGTCTCAGTATTATAGTTTATTGCGTCATCATTTCGCGGTTCTTGCGGTAAGCCTTGCCCAGAATGTATACAGGGCTGGTACAAACAAAATGGTAAGCACAGTAGCCACTGCCAAGCCGCCCATAATGGCGACAGCCATCGGTCCGAAGAACACACTGCGTGTCAGCGGAATCATCGCCAAAATGGCAGCGGCGGCAGTGAGCACGATAGGTCGGAAGCGGCGTACGGTAGATTGCACAACTGCCTGTTCCAGCGAAGCACCTTCTTCGATATCCTGGTTAATCTGGTCGACCAGAATCACCGAGTTGCGCATGATCATGCCGGATAATGCAATGCTGCCGAGCATGGCCACAAAGCCAAACGGCATATTAAACAACAACAGGGCGAAGGTGATGCCTATCATCCCTAATGGGGCAGTGAGCACCACCAGTAAAACATTCGAGATACTGCGTAACTGCAGCATCAGTAAAGTAAAAACCGCCGCGAAAAACAAGGGCACACCTTTGGCCACTGATTTGGCACCTTTGGCTGATTCTTCTATCGCGCCGCCAGTTTCTACAGTCACGCCAGCAGGCAGCTTCTGCAATATGGGCTGAATCGCTTGCGTGATTTGTGTAGACACTACCGGCGCTTGCATATTGCCTCGCAAGTGGGCGCGCACCGTGAGCGAAGGCACGCGATTACGCCGCCAGATCACGCCTTCTTCAAACCCGTCATGGATATTGGCAACCTGCGCCAGGGGGACACGCTCGCCACGCTGGCTTAATACCGTGAGTTGCGCCAGTTGCGAGAGCTTGCTGTGTTCTGCCCCGGTACTGCGCATCACCAGGTCTATCCGTTCATTGCCTTCCCTGAATTCGCTGACTACTTGTTCGTAATACTGCGTATTCAGCAATTGCGCGATATCGGGCGAACTCACCCCTAACAGCCTGGCTTTGTGCTGGTCGATATCCACATGAATCACTTTACTTGGCTCTTCCCAGCCTAGCTGTACATTACGCAAATGTGGGTTGGCGCGCATGGCATCGGCAATCTTGTGTGCAACCTCCCTGATTGCCTGCAGATTCTGGCCGTCGACACGAAATTGCACCGGGAAACCCACTGGCGGACCATTTTCCAGCCGCAGGATAGACGCACGCAGTTGCGGGAAGTCATGTTCGAACAATGTCAGCAGGTCGTTACGTAAAGATTCCCGCTGGTGTAAGTTGTCACAGAGAATCACCAGTTGCGCAAACGCGCGATGAGGCAGTTGCACATCCAGGGGCAAATAGTAACGCGGGGCTCCTGAGCCGACATAAGACACTACATTTTGTACCGGCGCATGATTTTTTTGCCATTGCTGTAACCAATGCTCAAGCTTTTTCACCGCCTCATCGGTGGACTGGTCACTGGCATTTTCGGCCAGGCGCAAATCGACCACAATTTCCAGCCGGGTGGAGTCTGGGAAAAACTGCTGTTGTACCTTGCCAAAACTGAACATGGACACTACAAACAGAATGATAGTGGCGATAATCACAATACCTTTGTGCATCACACACCAGCTGACAATACCCTGCAGGCGCTTGTAAAATTTGGTCTCATAGATATCGTGGTGGTGAGCGCTTGCTTCGCTTTCAGGCTTGTTTTTAAAACCCAGGAAATACTTTATTTTTTGCATTACTCCGCCAGGCGCACTGGTTTGTTGTGCAGCATCAGGTAACAGGTGATAGCCTAAAAACGGCACGACGATCACCGCAGCCACCCACGATAAAGTCAACGCGATTGCAGATACCTGGAAAATGGAACGGGTATATTCTCCGGTTGAGGACACCGCGATAGCAATAGGCAAAAAACCGGCTACAGTGACCAGCGTGCCGGTCAGCATAGGCATCGCGGTGGAGGTGAATGCAAATGAGGCCGCGTCCATACGCGCCCAGCCCTGTTCCATTTTCGATGCCATCATCTCTACCGCGATAATGGCATCATCCACCAACAAGCCCAATGCCAGAATCAAGGCCCCTAGCGAGATTTTGTGCAAGCCTATGCCAAACCAGTCCATCATCAGGAAAGTGCCTGCGAGTACGATCGGGATTGCCACCGCGACCACGATGCCGGTCCGCCAGCCTAGAGAGAGCAGGCTGACAGCCAGCACAATGATCAAGGCTTCGGTCAGGGAATGTACAAAGTCTTGTACCGAGTGCTGGACAATATCCGGCTGTGACGTCACAGAGTGCAGTTGCACACCTACCGGAAGCTGTTTTTGTACGCTGGTGATGTTTTGTTGCAACGCTTCACCCAGTGCAATCACATCGCCGCCTTGCTGCATGCTGACACCAATCAATAATGCCGACTGACCGTTGAAGTGTATGCGTTGCGAAGGCGGGTCAGCGTAACCGCGTTTGATGGTAGCAATCTCCCCCAGGGTCAGGTTTTGATTACCGGCGCGAATAGGAAACTGTCGCAAATCTTCCAGTGTTTGTAAGCGCCCGCTCACGCTGAGCCTGATGCGTTCCGGCCCTGCATCAAATGTGCCTGAACCGATGACTGTGTTTTGCTGTTTCAGCATCTGCGCCAGTTGGGCCGGACTGATTCCCAGCGAGGTCAGTTTCTGGTTGGAGATCTCGATAATAATTTTCTGTGGCTGTTCACCGAAGAGATCGACTTTTTCCACATCTGGTAGTTTGAGCAGGCGTGACCGTACCCATTCAGCCTGCCGTTTCAGTTGCTGCGGGTTAAGGCCATCGGCCGTGATGGCGTACATAGTGCCGTAGACATCACTGAACTCATCGTTAAAGGTCAGGCTTTGCAGGTCGCCGGGAAAAGTGTGGCGGATATCGCCTATCTTTTTACGTATTTGATACCATAATTCGGGAATCTTCTCCGAGAAAGTATTATCACGGATCACAATGAAAACCACCGATTCACCAGGTCTTGAATAGCTGCTGGTGTAATCGATAGAGGGAATTTCCTGCAGTTTTTTCTCTATCCTGTCAGTGACTTGCTGCTCGACTTCCTGGGCTGAGGCCCCTGGCCAGCTGGCGCGGACCAGCATGACCTTGAAAGTAAATGGCGGGTCTTCAGATTGCCCGAGGTGGGTATACGCCAGTACACCGCCTATCAGCGTCAGGATAATAAAATACAGCACCAAGGCCTGATTTTTCAATGCCCAGGTCGAGAGGTTAAAGCGCTGGTGTAGCTCTGGGTGCTGCTGGTTATCCGGCATATTAGGTGCAGTCATTTAGCGAAGCACCTCGGGTGCAGGCGTCACCGCTTGTACTTGCATGCCTTCGGTCAATGTATGCACGCCGATAGTAGCGATAATTTCGCCTGCTTGCAGGCCAGAAGTAATTTCTATCCCTTGTTCGCTGAGTAAGCCGGTCGTGACCGGGCGCAGATGTACTTGCTGTTGCGGATCAATTACCCAGACTGCTGCTTGTTGACCATTTTGCGTCACCGCGGTGGAAGGGACGATAATTTTTTGCGCGGTATTCGCCTCAGAGAACATTACGTCTGCAGTCATTCCCAGCTTGATGCGATGATCAATATTGAGTAGCTGGATACGTAAATCAAAAGCATGTGTCTGGCTGTTAGCCGCTGGTGAAATTTCACGGATACGTCCGGTATATGGCTGTGCTGATTCCTTAAGCGTGACCAGTGCCGTATCCCCGATCTTCAGCTCCGCTATGGTGGTTTCCGGTACAGAAATCTGGATTTCAAGTGTCTGCAAATCATAAATCTGCGCAACGGTCTGCCCGGCGGCAACCACTTGTCCGGGCTCTGCCTGAATCATGCCGATTACCCCTTCACGATCAGCGAGTAATTGTGTGTAGGCGGTTTGGTGCTGGCTGACTGCCGCTTGCGATTGGGCTTGTGCCAGGCGAGCCTGCGAGGTTTTGACCTGGGTCTCGTAGCTTTCCAGTGCGGATTTGGAAATGAATTGTTTTTGGTAAAGCTGCTCGCGACGGGCTAGTTCTGATTTTGCCAGTGACAGGTTGGCCTGCGCAGTCTGCACCTCGGCACTGGCTGCCTGCGCGTTAAGCCGGGAATCATTCGGGTCCAGCCGTGCAATCAACTGGCCTTTCTTAACCATGTCTCCCACATTCACATCACGAGAAGTAATCTTGCCGGCAATGCGGAAGCCGATGCTGGATTCGTAGCGCGAGCGAACTTCACCGGTGTAACTTCCACTTGCATGAGTATCTGTAGTACCCACCTTCATCACCCATACCGGGCGTGGGGCGGCAACTTCCTGGTTTTCCTTGTGGCAGGCACCCAGTAGAAGGCTGAAGCATAACGTAAGTAAAAAAGCGTTATTCATGTGGAGTAACTTTCAACAATCCTTGTAAACACATGCGCATCATGAAATCGATACGGGCTTCGATTGGCTGCCAATTGATCCAGGCATCATCGGCCATGTTGATCTGCAATGCGCACAACCCATGCATGGATGCCCATACGGTTTGTGCCAGGAGAACAGGATGATTAAATTCATCTTTAAATATGCCGGCTGCGCAAGCGCTGGTAGCCACACCTATGAGCTGGGCATAGCCATCCTGTTCAGGGTTATGTTGTTCAATGCTTGACAAGGCCGGGTCGCAAGGAAGATGTGGCGTCATAAACATCATGCGGTAATGATTGGGGTTAGCCAGCGCAAACTGCACATAATGCTGGGCAAACTGCAAAAACCGTTCCAGCGGATCGCTGATGGCTAAAGTTGAGTGCAGCGCCTGTGCCAGCTTAAGGGCGTCGGCATCCACTACTGCACGTAGTAATTGTTCCTTGTCACTGAAGTAAAGGTAGATGCTGGTGGCTGAATAGCCGATCTTGTTAGCCACGCCTCGCATGGTCACTGCATCTACCCCGTGATGAATAAACAAGTCTCGTGCCGCATCAATGATGACAGTGCGGATAGCCAGTTTTTCAGCATCTGTTTTTACTTTTGGGGGCATGAATTCGATAGCGGAATTTATTGTTAACATCGTTAACTTAACATCGTTAAATAACAAAGTCAAATCATGCTGGCATTTCAGCCAAGAATGGTGCAGAGTAACAAATGTGATACACCGGTGTTCAGGGAGGCTGATTAGCTGAGTGGTAACAAACTCTGTCTTTCACCGGCATGCATCATACCGATGTCCGTAGCGATCAAAGAATCGAGCGGGCGGCGAGTCCAAAAACGATTAGGAGCGATTCAGTATGAATGTTCGGCAGCGTTGGGTTAGTTTTATGGGGCGTGTTTTATTGTCTTTAATTTTTGTTATCAGCGGCATTACTAAATTGTTGGATCCTGCGGGTACTATCGCCTATATTGAAAGTGCTCATTTACCATTACCGCAGATAGCCTATGCGGTGGCATTGTTCGTGGAGCTGGGATTAGGCATAGCGTTATTAGTCGGATTCCGGTCGCAACTGGCGGCAGCGGGGATCGCCATTTTTACCTTTGTCACGGCGCTGACGTTTCATAGCAATATGGCCGATCCGGTACAGGTCATCATGTTTCTGAAAAACATCACTATTATTGGCGGGCTACTTGTCGTCATCGCCTTTGGGCCTGGCGGTTACAGCGTGGATCACGGCAAGCGATTGGTTCTTAATCAGTGATCAGCGCTCAATAGTTCGGATCTGGTTTCACCTGATCCGAACCATTGCTGCAAATGTGCCACCAATGCCAGCGCGTTCGCAGAAACCTGCTTATGGTAAGGATACATGGCATAAATACCCGCCTGTTGTATGGTGTAATCAGCCAGCACCTCTACCAGCTTTCCGGTTTGCAGCGCCTCCATCACATAAAATGCGGGTAAGCCTGTGATACCCAGTCCTGCAATCGCGGCATCGCGCAACACCTCACCATGGTTGGATCTTAAGCGTGGTTGTATATGAATGCGTTGCAGCTGGTCGTTTTCATTGAATATCCACTCGCTGGCACGGTGTGTCAGGCACGCATGTGATGTTAATGCATGTGGAGATAGGGGGGCGCCATGACGCGCGATGTAGTCCGGGCTGCAACAAAAACGCATGGCAGCATCTTCCAGTTTGCGCGCCACCATCCCTTCTTCCGGCTGGTCAGTGACACGAATGACCATGTCATAACCTTCACTGACGATGTCCACTTGCCGGTTATCTGCATCCAGCCAGATTTCAAGCATGGGATGCAATTGCATAAAGGAGGTCAGCGCAGGCGCCAACCTCAAGTTGGCATATGAAAGCGGGGTGGAGATTTTGAGTAAGCCGCGTAATTTATCCGAACGATGACTGATTTCAACTTCTACGTCGTGCATGGCTTGCAAAATATGCTGAGCACGCTGGAAAAAAACTTTTCCCGTTTCTGTGGGTGATAACTTGCGCGTGGTGCGTTGCAATAAACGCACACCCAAGCGCGCTTCAAGCGCAATGATACGACGGCTGACCAGCTGTTTGGAAATCCCCAGCACTTTAGCTGCACTGGTGAAATTGCCATGTTTGACCACTTCAATAAAAAAGCGCATTTCTTCAAATGAAGGCATATATTGTCAACTTAAATGAGACAGTGATACTTAAATAACAGGGATTATCAATTTTTCCATTCAGGAATACAATACATCGTATTAGTCATCAGCATGACAAGATTATTTCAATGGCTAATGCCCACTCATTCACAGGAGGAGTAGAACATGAATTCATTTCAATCAGCAGTCAGCGTTTTAGGCCGTGTTTTGTTATCACACATTTTTATTATCAGCGGCCTTGGTAAAGCAGCCAATCCTGAAGGGACCATAGGCTACATTCAAAGTGTAGGCGCACCTATGCCGGAAGTCGCTTATGGCATAGCATTGTTTGTAGAGCTGGTGCTAGGTATTGCTTTGCTGGTGGGCTTTAAAGCACGTTGGGCTGCTGCCGGTATTGCCCTGTTTACGCTGGCAACGGCGTTTCTGTTCCATTTCAATCTGGCTGACCAGATGCAACAGATCATGTTCCTGAAAAACTTGACGATTGTGGGTGGTTTATTGCTGGTAGTCGCGTTCGGCGCCGGTGCTTACAGTCTGGATAATCGCCGTCGTTCATAAAGTCACAAAGCCGGGGGCTGCTAGATGACGACCTTGTTCGTTTCGCATGGGGCGCCGACGCTGGCGCTGGAACCAGGGGAGACCGGCAAAATGCTGTCAACCCTGGCAGCATCCTTGCCGAGGCCGGACGCTATACTGGTCATCTCTGCACATTGGGATACGCGCGTGCCTATGGTCAGTCTGGCAGTGCATCCACCAACCATTCATGATTTTGCCGGATTTCCGGCGGCATTATATGCCATTCATTACCCGGCTCCTGGCGCACCCGCATTGGCTAACAAAGTGGTTGAGTTATTAGCGGCACATGATATTCAAGCGCAAACGCAAGCCGATCGTGGCCTGGATCATGGTGCCTGGGTACCGTTGGCGCTGATGTATCCCGAAGCCGATATTCCGGTGACGCAACTATCGATACAGAGCCGCAGTACACCGGCAGCGCAATTCGCGCTGGGCCGGGCACTACAGGATTTGCATGATGAGAATGTGCTGATCCTTGCTTCGGGTGCTATCACGCACAACTTGTCAGACTTTTTTACCGGGCAGCGAGATGCAGCACCGTTAGCTTATGTGAATACGTTTGCCGACTGGATTGCCGATCAGCTGGCTGGAGAACAAGCACAAACATTATTAAATTACCGCACGGAGAATCGTCAAGGCATACGAGCGCACCCGAGCGAAGATCACCTGATGCCTTTGTTTGTCGCGGCAGGCAGTGGGCAGGGTGTACCAAAAAGATTTACGCCGGAAACCACTTACGGCATTCTGGCTATGGATGCTTATGTGTGGGAAGACTGATTTAAACAGCTAGTAAAGAATGTGAAATCACTTAACGGAGCCCATATTGGTTGAGTTTATTCCAGAGTGACCGCTCACTGATTTCTAGCAGCTTCGCCGCTTTGGTTTTATTGCCCTGACAAGCTTCCAGAGCCTGTGAAATCAGTCGCTTTTCCATGGCTTCCGTGGTGCGGGGGATGGAAAGCGCATTGCTATCTGATGCTACTTCACTTGATGACTCAGGGAGTTGTTTACCAATATCCGCTGGCAAATGTTGTGGCTGTATGGTCTGGTTCGCTGCCAGAATCGCGGCGCGTTCGAGAATGTTTTCCAGTTCACGGACATTGCCTGGCCATGCATAATGTTGCAGGCAAAGCCTGGCGCTCTCACTCAGCCGGCACTGACGTTTACCAAGAAAAAACTCCGACAGTAATCCTATGTCGTCGTTACGTTCACGCAATGGCGGAATCTGCAATTGCAGCACGTTCAGGCGGTAATAAAGATCTTCGCGTAGCTTGCCTTCCTTGACCGCCTGTATCGGGTCGCGATTGGTTGCGGCAACTACCCGCACATCGAGCGCAACCTGCCGGTTACCACCTAGTTTCTCGACGACATTTTCCTGCAATACCCGCAGTAATTTTGACTGTAATTGAATAGGCATTTCGGTAATTTCATCCAGAAAAAGCGTACCGCCATTGGCCAGTTCAAATTTACCGATGCGTTCTTTCACTGCGCCGGTGAAAGCGCCTTTCTCATGCCCAAACAATTCGGATTCGAGAATATCTGCCGGGATAGCTGCGCAGTTGATGGCTACAAATAACGCCGAATTGCGGGGAGATGCTTCGTGCAGGGCTTTGGCAACGAGCTCCTTGCCAGTGCCGGTTTCACCGACGATAAATACCGTTGCCTTTTCCGGCGCGGCTTGTTGAATCATCTGTTTCAGTGATTGCATGGCCGGGCTATTGCCTACCAGGCCGGTAATATCCGGTTGCTGGGTTTCTTTGAAAAACCTGTTTTCCTGCTTGATACGTTTGAGCGTCAGGGCTTTATCAATGGCGACTTCCAGTGTTTCCAGCTCAAACGGGCGCAAAATATAATCGCTGGCACCCAGTTTCATCGCTGCAACTGCGGTCTTAATTTCACCTTGTGCAGTCACCATAATGAAGGGCAAATGCTCATGTTCTTTGCGCAAGGTTTCCAGCAATTGCAGGCCATTCATGCCTGGCATATGTAAATCACTGACTACCAGGTCTATCTGCTGTTGCTGGATAAACGCCATCGCCTCGCGGCCATTGCCAGCTGAAAGGGCACGATAACCGGCCTGGCGCAGGCTGATTTCCAGCAGGCGCCGCATATTCGGCTCATCATCAACGGCGAGGATAGTGATTGGGGTTGTCATGCCTTATTCTGACTTAAATTCCAGGACTTTATTCAAACGGAAAGGCAAGGTTGAATTGTGCGCCTTGCCACGGACTGGTGCTGTAGGTGATTGTACCACCGTGCGCTTCGACGATTTGTTTGACCACCGCCAGGCCCAACCCTACACCACCGGCACGCTGGGTAAAAAAAGCTTCAAATAAATGTGCCTGCTGCGCTGGTGGCACGCCAGGCCCATTATCTGCCACCGATAGATAGGCATAAAGCGGGTCATGAGATAAAGAAATGGCTACCTGGCCATGCTCGGGCAATATCTGAATGGCATTGATAATCAGGTTGACCAGTACCTGGGTCATCTGGTCCTGGTCGGCGGCAATGGTCACTGGTTCGGGTGCATTTAACGACAGCTGGATATGTTTATCCTGTGCCTGTTTTTGCAACATATCGCAAACATGTTGCAAGTGAGATTGCAGCTCCAGTGGCGTTTTGCTCGGCAAGCGCGGCCTGGCCGAATCAATCAGCGACGTCACCAGTTTGTTCAGGCGCTCGGTCTCGGAAATAATAAATCCCAATACTTCGCGGCCATCTTCACTCAGTGTAGGTTCGCGTTTCAGTACATCAGCCGATGAGCGCATGATGCCTAATGGTGTACGCACCTCATGACTCATGGCCGCGGCCATTTCCCCAACCACTGCCAGTTTGGCTGCGCGTGTCAATTGTTGTTCAGACTCGGCCAGTTCGGCGGCCATTTTAGTGAATGTCTGATGCAGTGCCTGTACCTCCACAGGGCCACTCAGCGGCGGGGCAACCACATTCGGACGCCGCAATTGCTGTACAAAGCGGATCAGTTCTTCCAGCGGTTGCGTGATGCGCTTTGCAATCGGCCGCACCAGCAGTAAAGAGAAAAACAGGATCACCACTAAAAGGATCATGAAAATAAGCCCCAGGCGGTGTACCGGAGCGACGGCAACATCATGTTCTTTGTTGAGTTTTACTTCCCAGCCGTAAATTGGCAGTGTGCTTTCAATGGGGATATGCGTATGCAGGTTGTAGCGTGGTTGTGACCAGTTTCTGGACTGTGCCAGCAGTCGGCCATGTTCATCTACCAAGGCAAGCTCAGTGGAGTGTTGAGCGGCATGGTTAAGCAAGTTCTGGATCACTGACCAGTTAAACGTGGCAATCAGGTGGCCGATAGGTTGCAGGGTCAAATCAGAATAAACGGGCGTAGCAATCATCAACTGATCATTTTGCAAATGATAGATGGTGATTGGCTGATCGTCATCTTTAAACGAGAACCAGACTGGCGGGCTGGTAAGCCGTTGGTTGATGTGCTGCGGATTACTGGAGGCAACAATGATGGATTGCAGGTCGACCACGTCAATCGAAATATATTGAGCGGCATAGCTTAAGTGGGTTTCTTCGAGAAAGACAGATAGCCGCTTATCAATGTCACCAATTTGCATGTCTTGCATAATCGCCAGCTGGCTCCAGCTGCGCACGTTTTGCACACGTTCAAACAGCACGCGGTCTATGTGTTCGCCTACTGCTTTACCTGTCGTTTTCAGGTCATGTTTTATTTCGGTGCGCAACGCGGTGCGTGCCTGGTAAAAGCTGAGCACACTCACCAATAGTGCCGGCAATAATCCTGCCAGCAAAAATGCGATTAGCAGCATTTTTCGGATGGTTAAAGGCGAATGTTTTTGCATGGAATATGAGAAAATACGGTTTCTACTATTGGCGTTGCATTAGCTTAATCGGAAAGTGTGTATGTCCACTATTTTACTGCGTTGCGCGGTCAGTGTAATCAGCCTGTGCATGATGTGCAAGCCACTGTTGGCGGAGGAAGATTCCTCTTTCTGGGATGGCTTCCGCATTGGGGGATATACCAGTGTGGATTTGCATATACCACGCACAGAAACCACCCGGCTGAACTGGAACGAGTTGGCGATGATCGTGACTTGGGATAAAAACACCCGTATCAAGTTTTTCGGCGAACTGGACCTGGAAGATGTAGCCAGTTATAACCACCGCCAGGGACTGGATTTCCGCGATGCCTATATCAATCCCGAGCGTCTGTATTTTGATGTGAATCTAACCGAACGTGCCAACGTACGACTGGGCCGTTTCCTCACACCGTTAGGCCGATGGAACCAGTTGCATGCATCGCCACTGGTATGGACAGCTAGCCGGCCTCTGGCAACTACTGAGCTGTTTCCCACCTTTACCAGCGGCATACAGTTTTTTGGCACATTGCCTTTTCAGGAGCGCTCGCTGGATTACCAGATTTACAGCGCGACTATGAATGCGCAACCGGAAAGCCGCGGTGAAACGCAGTACAAGGACATGCGTGGTGCACGGGTTGCCCTCAATAATGTATTCAATTTCACTGATGAAAATGCCGGCCTGAATACCATAGGCCTGAATTACGCCACGTATCGCGAAGAACAGTCGTTTGGACCTAAATACAGCCTGCTCGGTGTGGATTTCCTGATCGAGTTTAACCGCTGGGAACTGAGTGGCGAAGCGTATACCCGCAAGATTGACCATGGCCAGGGTGGCGGCAGTGGTTTTTACCTGCAAAGTGCCTACCTGATCAAAAATGACTGGTACTGGATCACCCGGCTGGAAAGCCTGCATCAGCCTGACACCTCCAACGCCGAGCGCTGGATCATAGGGGTAACCAAAAGGCTAAAACCAAACCAGTTACTAAAATTTGAAGTCGTAGGCGGTAATGGCGAATATGAGGATATACCGCGCGGATTCACTACTTCGTTTGCGATGATGTATTGATGCGTTTCTATTTGCTCAGCATCTGGATCATAGTCGCTGGCTTTTTGCCCGGCCTCGCCCTGGCTGACGAGCCGGTGATTGCGGTGATTGTGTCAGCTCAGGCTGCCTATACGGTGCCGGTGGCTACCAATGATCTGGCATCCGTTTATTGGCGCAAGAAGCTGTATGACAACCATGGTAAACCTTTACATCCGGCCAATTTGTCCAGTGACCATCCGTTACGCTTGCGCTTTTCGCAGCAGGTATTGCACAGTAGTCCCAGGTCGCAGGTAGGTTACTGGAATGAGCAGTATTTCCACGGTATCCAGCCGCCGTATACCGTGGAATCACAAGAAGCGATGATCCGTTACGTCGCTTACACCGAAAGCGCTATCGGCTACATAGATGCCTGTAAGGTCGATGAGCGAGTGAAGCCGGTCATATGGGTCACGGCCAATAAGATACTGGGTGAAGCGCCCGCTTTACGTTGCAGTACTGCTACGCCTTAATGCGGCATTTTTTATCGCCTTCATTCTGCCTGCCTGTTCCGGCGCCGGTGGTTGATCCAGCTTTGTCTGTAGATTCCCACCTGGCTGCTCACGGATAACGACAGCAGGTGGCGCAAGTGGCTGCTCCGGCTTTAATGGCAGCGGCGGCAATTTGAGCTCTGCACGCACCACCGGGTTTGCGACCAGCCAACTGTAATGCGAATGGCAAGTGCTGGATTTGAGTTCATAGGCTGTCAAGAGTGTGCAGAACACGTCATCATGACTAAGCGGGTAATTTTGGTAAGGCCTGATCTGGTTAATCGAATAATCAAACTGTTTGCCCAGCCATAAAATGGCCGGTACATGAGTCTGCTCCTTAGGCGCAATCATATAAGGTGCTGCATGCAGGTAAAGCCCATGCTCTCCCAGAGATTCTCCGTGGTCAGCTACATATAACATGGCGGTTTCATGACTGTTGTCGTATTTTTTCAGAAGCTGTATGACTTCACTCAGGAAGTAATCGGTATATAAAATAGCGTTGTCATAGGCATTATCGATTTCCTGCTGGCTGCATTTGGATAAATCGCTGCTGCGGCACACCGGAGTGAATTTTTCGAATGCTTTCGGATAACGACGATAATACTCCGGCCCATGATTTCCCATCTGGTGCAATACGATCATGATGTCTTGGCCATGGTGAGACTGGATGTACTGGTCCAGGCCATTTAACATACCAACGTCCCTGCATTCGGTATCGCAGACTGTATTCTGTGCCGGTGATTGAAAATCCTGGTAAGCCATACGCGTAGCCACACCTTTTGAGTCTGAATTGTTATCACGCCATAACACATTGACATTATGTTCTTTCAAAATGTCCAGCGCATTCTCCATATGTCTGGCTTTTTTCGCCGAATACTGCTGCCTGCCCAGCATGGAAAACATGCAAGGTACCGATACACCGGTAGAAGTACCGCACGAAGTCACCTGTTTAAAGCTGACTACATCTTCCTGCTGCAAGCGCGGATTAGTCAGTTTATGGTAGCCATTCAGCGAGAAGCGGTCATAGCGCGCGGTTTCACCGACCACCATGATGACCAGCTCGTGTTTAGTGTTAGCGCCAACTCTTTGTGTATCTGTGGCGACCTGTTCCAGCGCCTGACTCTCGGGAATGCTGAGGTGCTGGTTAGTCCATTTAATTAATGAGTAATGCATAAAGCTGGGGTTTGCATACATGCGGGCCAGTTTGTGCTCACGGATAAAGCTGGCGTATCCTGCAGAGTTCGGCCACACAGTCGCCACCATCACCACCACTAAAAACCCTAGGTGCAGAGCGCGAATTCGCAGGCTATCACGTTGAAACCATTCTTGCGGCGCTCTGAACAGCATCCATAAAGCAGGCACTACTCCAATTGCAATGACAAAAAAGATCATATCCCAGGAGAGCAGACCGACAATCTCTTTATTGTCGGTTTGTAGCAAGTTGTCCAGCATCACCGTATCGATGATGATGCCAAACTCCTGCATGTAGAAACCGGCGAATGCACTGCTTAACAGTATCAATGCCAATAGCCAGCGCGCACTGCGGCCATGGCTGATCAGCAATAGCCAGATGGCGGTAACCAGCGTAAAAAACAGCAACAGGCTGAGCAGCAAACCGCTTTGGCCACCTAGTGGCGGATACAGCTGGCTTAAATGTGAAACCAGAGCATAGTTGTCAAAGGCCATCAGCCACAACGTCACACCCCAGATCATTAATATCTGTGGGGTGAATAAGTGGCGGAATACCGCGGACAAGGAAAATTTTTTCATGGGCAACTGCGTTTAGAGTAAGCGTTATTCGGGTAAATACGAATGAGGTAATTGCTGCTGGAAAATGACAATACGCACAACAGCAAAGCGCACATCAGCCACATGGATGTCAGCGTATGCGAGAGGAAATGCGCCCCGCGAAGTTGCTGGCTCCAGCCGAGCATAAAACCAACCGATAGTCCGGCTACCATCACCGCCAAAGCTTTACGTGGGTGGTGCGGTAACCAGCATAAACACAGGGCAGAAAGCCATAAGCCACTGCTGGCATGCCCGGCGGGGAAACAATGGCCAGCCATTTGGGAAGTGTGTGCAGCAAATGCAGGAAACCAGTCTACAGTGCCGCCATAACGCGTAATATCCCACGGGCAGGCATGCGGCATCTGATGTTTAAGCCATGACACCAGGCTACTGTGCGCGATGGCCAGTGCGGTTACCCAACGCAAGCGGTATTGTTGTGCAGGAGATAACCAGCTTGGACGCAATCTTGCCGGAAACATGGCAAACACCAATAGCACCAGCCACACGCTCAGTAGCAAATATTTGGCATAACTGTGCATGACCGTGTCATAGAAAAATACGTGCTGGTCAGTAAACTGGCCGCGGCTAAAGTCGAACATCCAGTCTGCAAGCATCAAGTCGAGCGGGGTGTAATTCGCCATGGCGAAAATCGCCATGGCACTTGCACCCAGCAGCAGCCATAACCCGGCTAATCCCTTGTTGGTAAGCCAGCGTTCCACGTGGCGACCTCACTGTCAGGGAAATGTTTTGTGCCCGGTAACGTTTGCAATTTGCCGATATAGGGGTCGCCCACCAGGATGCTGTCAGGTAGAAATTGCGCGTTGACGATACTCTCATCCGGGCGAAAACCATCGAATGACAGTCCAACTAGGTCGGCCAGTGTATATATCAGGTCGGCATTGTCATATTGCTGATGCGTATCCACATTAGCTAACACTTTCTTGGCGTTAAACCAGTTATCCGAATGCCAGATAATCAGCGGTATGCTGTACATAGGTAAGGTAGGCGCGGCTTCGTTACGTCCCTGGAAGTCGTGCGGCGCAGTGTCGTACACATCTTCACCGTGGTCGGAGAAGTAAACCAGCAGACTATGTTGTTGCTTGGCTTTCAGTGTAGAAATCAGCTGTGACATGATCCAGTCGTTATAGCGGATAGCATTGTCATAGCTGTTAATCAATGCAGTTTTCTCTTCATCCAGCCCGGTGGCAGGCAAACCTTGGGTGGTTTTGAACACATCAAACTTTTCCGGATAGCGGTAGCTGTACTTCATGTGTGTGCCTAGCAGGTGCACCACGATCAGTTTTTTCGGATGCGGATCGTTCAGGCTTTCAGCAAACGGTGCCAATACCTTTTCATCAAAGCTGTAAGCATTCTGCCGGCGCTCGTTATTCAGGAAATATTGTTTGTCTGCCTGTTTGGCGAACGTCGTCAGCATGGTGTTGCGGCCAGTCAGGGTCTGCTGGTTGGTGATCCAGGTAGTGTGGTAGCCAGCCTGTTTCATCATCGCCACCAGTGATGGCTTAGTCTTGTAATCGTCAGGATGCTGCTGATTGGCAAATGTCAGCACCTGCTGCAGGCTTTCAATGGTGTTCGGGCGTGGAGAATATACATTTTCAAACACTGTCAGCTCATGTTTGATTTTGTTGAGTTCAGGATTGGTATCGCGGCCATAACCATATAAACCCATATGCAAACGCGAAGTAGATTCACCAATCACCAGCACCACAGTGGTTGGCCCCGGCTTGGCTTGTTCAGATAATTGCGCCAGAGGCGGAATCTTATTCATGGTCAGCAGGGTATGGTTAACTTCATCCAACTGCTGCTGGTAATTCAGGTAACCGAGTGCTAACTGGTAAGGTGGCACGCCGCTGAAATGCTTGTTAAAGCTCTTGTAAGCGTACATCCATTGATTGTTAACCACATGTTTTAACGGGGAGGAAAAAGCGATCAACACAGTAATTAATGAATAAACCGCTGCGTGTGATTTCGACAGTTGCGCCGGTTTTAATGTGCGCCAGTAAAGCGCGGGAATGACAATACAAGCCAGCAGTACCAGCAAGATCCACCAGGAAAAATAGTTGTGCAGATATTCCTGAGATTCACTTTTGTTTGATTCAAACAAAATCATCATCAAGCTCTGGGTCAGCTCTTGACGATAAATTAAAAAGTAAGCGATACCAGGTAAGGCAGAGATACCGATAAAAATTGCAATCGCTGCGCTCCAAAAGCGCAACCGTTGCGGTTGCCACCACAGCGGAATCAACCACAAAGTGGAAACAATGACGGCATCCTTGAATCCTTCCAGGGATGATGCGCCAAATAACCAAAGCAGGAATTGTGTTAAACCGCCCAGCAGCAGAAACAGGCCATAGGCGCGTAAGAATGGATGCTTCACAAAGACTTCCCTAAGTATTTTTGATAAATTCAGGGGTATCTTTGCAAGCGCTATGCCATAGAAGATTATTTAAAAGTGATTCGTCTTTAACTATATGATATTTAATTGGTTTTTTGTTTTTTTGTCTGTGTTGATGTCATAAAGGCAGCATGCAGCTTTATGCATGATTTGCAGAAACGACAGACTCAAAGTAGAAAAACCCTGCAAATTTTGCAGGGTTTTAAAGGTAAGTGAATATCTCTTGTTATAAGGTAATGCCTTACTCCCATTCGAGCTGCGGGTAAATCACATTCACATTACGGCGGTTGGCAATACCAAACAATAGCCATTTTTGGCGTTCAGATTCGGCAGCAGTGTCCATGGTTTGCTCCATGCTGATACCTTTTTTGATGCTGGCGCGGACGTCGGCTAACAACAGGTTGAGGTAACGCAATTCATCACCAATAATCGTTTTCTGGTCAGGGCTTTCCAAGCCGTGACCTGGCACAATCAGTGCGTATTGAGTCTGATTGATTTTCTCCAATGCAGCAATCAGGCCTTTAATATCCCCCTCTAGCACCGGCGTGCGTTGCGCAAATACCAGGTCGCCGGTGAACAAGGTGTTGGTTTTCACATCTAGTACGGTCAGGTCGGTATGCGTATGCGCGACCGTTTGCGATTTCAGTTGTAATACGCGGTCGCCTAAATCCAGTGATAATTGGTCATGCACAGCGGTATCGGGAGGAATAGTGGTGCTGGCTTTGCCTGCCTCGCCCAGCAGATTGGCATTAAGTTTTTCGTACTGCTCTTTGCGTAGCAACATGGTGTTGGCCAGTTTTTCATGGCCGACGAAGTGGACAGGCTCTCCCTGAAAAGCAGCATTACCATAAGTATGGTCTGGGTGCACATGGGTATTGATCACATATTTTATCGGCAACTTGCTGATATTGCGGATAGCTTGCAGCAATTGCTCGCCGGTGTGTTTGCTGCCACCACTGTCAATCACTGCAATCGACTGGTTGCCGATAATGACGCCCAGGTTACAGATATCTCCCTTGTAACCGTCGTCAATATCCTGATGCTGGCCGTGATGTACATAAATCCCTTCAGCAACTTTTTTTAATTCAAAGGTGTCTGCCCACACATGACTACAAAACGTTACAAACCCGAATGTAACACCAACACACGATAGCTTTATTTTTGATAACATGCTGACTCACCCATGAATGTTTCATACATCATAATCAATACATTCGTGATGACAAAGTGATCGTTGTCACAAGGGATTTCAAGGAGAAGACATGAGTTCTACGCAACGATATACCAAAGTTGCCGTTATTTTGCATTGGCTGATTGCTTTGGCCATCGCCGGGATGTTTGCACTGGGGTGGTATATGACCGGGCTACCGAAAGATGGCCCTAAAGAAACGCAATTCGATTTATTTGGCTGGGGTATCTATACCTGGCAGATGGATGAGCCGGGCAGTGCCCGCACCCTGTATTTCAATTTGCACAAATCACTAGGCTTCACTTTGTTGTGGCTGGTGGTATTCCGCGTGTTCTGGCGCGTGAGCCATACGCCACCTGCCATGCTGAGCAGCTATCCGACTTTGGAACGTAAACTGGCGACTGCTGCACATCACTTCCTGTATGTGTTGATGGTGGCAATGCCGTTGAGTGGTGTGTTAATGACCCTCTATAGCAAATATGGATTGAAGTGGTTTGGGCTGGAAGTCTTTGGTGGACTGGATAATGCAGATTTGCGCGATATTTTCAAAGACTCACACGAGTTGTTTGCGACGATCTTGCTCGCTGTGATTGCCCTGCATATTGTCGGCGCACTCAAGCATTACTTTATTGATAAAGATAAAACCCTGTCGCGTATGACGCTCAAATAATCATCTGCACAGTATAAAAAAATCCCGCTCATTGCGCGAGGCGTTCAACTAAAGTGTTGGTTTTGTTAAAGCCCCCTAGAGTTTTAGGGGATTTTTTCTTCCCAAAGTCATAGCCACCCATTCATGAGCTGCAAAAATGTGTTTTGTAAGAGTTCTGAATAATCGGTATTTTTGTTTTAACTAGCATAAAAGATATGCCTAATACCCAGACAAGGTCACTCAAAAAAATTCTAACTGTTTAGACATATACACATTCAGTACTTAAAGTTATATTGCTTTCATCAAATTTATTCCAATAAGAACGTAGATTAATAAATGTGTAAAAAGAATAAAGACTGGATATTACAAGCTAGTGAGACACGACGTGTTTACTCTACTGCCACATGGGTGCCATTAAGAGCATCCGTTCCTGACCAAGAAGGTGATGTACAAAAAATTGGCTATCTAGAGGAATATTTAGGGGTAGGTACAGCTGCTATTCATCCTGAATATATAAAGATTGGGAACCGGTTAGATTTTAATGATTTAGGTGGTCATCGTACGGATCCATATGTACATTCGGATGGTAGGTACACTCCCATTGATCACTATCAATACAATGATGAAACCATCGGAGTTGAGCTTGTTTTTGAGCACATTCAGTCTGTGATCGGTAAACGCCATTGGATACTTAACCCGGATCTTGTGGTCGCACTAGATCTAATAAAAGAAGGCAATAGTTGGGTCAGGCCTGTAGAAGATTTCACAGAAGTTGCTCGAGAGAGGGTCGATTCAGAGGGTAATCATTACTTAATCGAAATCAAACGAGAATTTTTAATGGATTATCTAGCTGCCAGAAATTTATCACTTCGTATGGCCACGTTTCGCATGCGAGTAGAAAATGTACCTTCTTTAAAAGGGAGCCCTTACCAAGGGTTAGTTTCACTTGAGGAAGCAAGGGACGGAGGGCATTTCGAACTAATCATTCGGTCGCTGGACTCTGTTTATGGCGGTACCTTTGCAACATTCCGCGTGGGGCGTACCGACGTTGATGGTGAAGAAGATGCACCTGTGATGGGTCCAGAAACCAATGACAACACCGAGTCCGAACAAACTAGAGGGTATATATCTGGATTCAAAGGGGTTCGTATTGAAAGTCAGTTTAGACGAGAAGAATGGATTGAACACAAAGGTCAAAGTATCCGAGTTCGTGGAGATGTGAATACGGAACTTCCTTCATTTGTCGTAGAGACAGATGCTAAAAGAATGACCTCTGCTGAACTAAACGACGAGGATATTGGCAGATGGCTATTTTTTAAGCCGGAAATCATCAATCACTTACTGGGACACCGGGGCTTTTCATTGCAATGGTATACAGCGGAAACTGGTGGTATTTGCTCAACGTCGGATCGTGCAACTCATTTCGGACTCAATGGTTCTGATTTGGTTTCAGTTTATGGGTGCGATATTCCCCGTCTTGAACCCTGGGAACAAGCAATCTGGGCAGCGCAAAGTATCGTCCCAGAAGGTAAGGTTTCAAAAGAGCTACTTTTAGCTCATGCTCAAGGTAGGGCAGCGAAAACAAAAGCGGCAGAAAATTTGCTGATTGAAAATCTAGAGATGGTTGAACATGCATTTTTAGTAAAATACAAAACACCACTTTTTAACCATCCCATTAATATAATAGAAACGTTAAAGGTCGTTTCTCGTTTTGCTAGCAAAGATAAGCCCTCATTATTAAGACTTGCTAAAGAACTAGTTCGGGTATTTTCTGATCGATTGAATATTCCAGGACTTCGTACCCATGCTCGCAATAAGGAACTGGGCTCGATCAAGCTTCTTGAAGATATTTTGACGCAAATAATTGGGCCTGATAAAGCACGTGAACTCTTCGGAGTGATTATTGGCGTATATGACATGCGAAATGGTGATGCACACCCGACAAGCTCCAAAATTGATGACGCTATAAAACTGGCTGGCATAGACCAAGATTTGTCTTACCTTAAGCAAGGCCAACAAATGATTCATAACTACGCTGAGGCAATTGGCCTGATCGGTACAAACATTTTAGATGTGCAAAAAAACCGGTTTAAAGGATAAGTTTTCCTTTGGAGTTTAGCATGAGCTTTTTCAGAAAAAGAGTACTACCGCGGCATAACTTTAGCGATAAACTTATCTGATTTCTGGATTATTAATTTTGAATACTTCCTGCACATTTCAGAAATCTCCTTCTTACTTTTTCGTAATAATTCGATTTCTTCCTGGCTCAACATTCCAAGCCCCTTACCAGCCCGCAGTTGCATGAGTTTTGCGGTCGAGGGCGTAATGGAAGGCGATTTAGGTTTCTTGCTTTGATAGTTCATTTTCACGCATCCGTAATTTCAAAATCAAATGATTGTAGATTGCTTAAACAGTTCCACCAAAGCCAATAGCGTGAAGCATTCTCTCAACCTCTGCGTACCCATAGGATGATTCGGCAGTAGCAATCGGAGTATTCCCTAATATTGTGTGAGGTTTATTGAGCCATGCATCTGCTTTTGCCTCAGAACTAAATGTATCAATTGCTAAAGAACGTATACGCCCCCAGCTTAAAGAAAGACTTTCACTGTTCATCCGTGAACTCCTTAAATAAAGAGTGTTGCTACCTTACGCAACTAAGTAGACTTGTCATCTAAGTATAGCGTTGAAATTTTATTGTACCTCTGTTAAGTGTGGTCGCGTTGATAATGATCGACCCATTGATATAACGCCGTACAGAAGGGCAATAAGAATAGCCGGATATGCCATTCCTTTTCATTTTGCTGTTTGCCAGACAAATAAACCTCTGGGAGTTGCATTAACTCGTGGTAAATCCGGGAGGCGTGAATGATTTTATTGAAGCACTGCCTTAAGTTGATAGGTTCACCATTCTCGTCATCACCAAGCATATATTCTCCGTGAGGAAATTTGGTGGCCGTACCATCTGATTTTGAATTAATCAGCTTGTCATCTAAAACTCTTGCTGTTACGGCAGCGCTCAATAACCGAGTTGAAATCTCGCTTTCATACATCTTCCCGTACTCACGAAATAATGCGGAATCTTTTCTGTACGCAACATCACCTTCCCCGTCTTCTAAAAGCCGATTTAACCCATAGCCAAGATTCAAAAGGACAAATGCGTTCCTTTTGATCTGTTCGAAATCTAAGTAGTGATCATGCTCTTCTGGTCGATGCATTGGATACTCTAACTTTTACAATTAAGGACTGACGATAACATCAGCTAAAAGATTTCACACAACCTTGATTTGAAAGGTTCAATAATTAACAATTTAGATTACTATACTTGCAAAACATATTAATTGAAGATAAAAATGATTATATTTGTGGCGGGCATTCATGGAGTAGGAAAATCTTATTTATGTAAGGCTTATTCTGAAAATGAACATGAAAATGCGATTCATTCATCAGCCAGCCAATTGATAAAGCAGCAGCTAAAAGTTGAAAATTGGGGAGCAGATAAATATGTTTCTGATATCGATCGTAATCAAACAGCCTTGTTGGAGGCATTGAAAAGATTTCAAGGGAATGAACTTCTTCTCTTAGATGGTCATTTTGTTTTATTGAAGTCAGCAAATGAGTTTGAATGTGTGCCTGAAAACATTTTTGTTCAAGCCAAATTTTCTGCATGCATATTAATAGAAACTGATTTACCGACAGTTACGGAGAGATTAATGAACCGTGATGGTATTTCTGCTGAAGTGGATTTAGACTTATTTTTCTCAAAAGAGCGTGCGCGTGCCGAATATATTTGTAAAAAGATAGAAATACCACTTATAAAATTAAATAGCCCATCCCAAAAAGATTTCAATGAAGCGGTCAATAATCTTCTAAAAGAATAGATCACATGGATAAAACATTCACCGGAATTTTAATTAGATATCATCTTAAGGATGGCTTCACACAGCCTATAAAGCCATTAGATGAGCTTCATATCAATTTATGGGAAATCGGAAAGCCATTTATTGATATGGGTCTAATGATTTCTCAGTGGAAAGAAATTGATTCAATTGAAATTACTATTCCTTGGAGACTGGATGACTCAAATGTCTATGATTTAGGAACATCGTTAAATAGTGAGCAAAGTATTGCTGCTATTTTTAATGAATCGGTTCAATACAATGGGAGAGCCGATACCAATATAGCTTTAGTTCACTTGTTAAAGAATGCAGAGGACATAGCGAATCAGTCGACCGCGATTCAAAATAAATTTTTATTATTGAGATTAGCTCCACAAGACATCACTATCTCCTATACCAATCTCTCCACTAAAGATGAAATTACAAATTTAAAAATTAAGATTCCAGCTTTAAAGCCTTATGAGATTTATAAAGAAAATATTGATCGACTTTACGTCCGTTTTCGAATCATCAACATTCCAAGAAATTTTTATCAGTCCATTTTTTGCCAGCCCGATAGTAATATTTTGAGCTCTTACGTAAGTACAAGAATAGTTGACTTTCGAATCAACGTCAGAAGAGGCATCCCTAAAGAGTTGCTAATCAACAGTGACAAAGTGATATTTCCTCCACTAAAGAAAATTCATTTCTTTCTAACAATCAATAGAAATCAGGAGTGTATTTTTCAAGGCCAGAACTTTGTGGGCTGCAGATCTTTAACAGATGAGGAAATATGGAATTATTACGTTGAAAGCCATTCCGATTCTGATAAGGATGTTAGAGATTCAGTACGGAATTATTTAGGTTATCAATGGACCAAGTCCAACATCCAAGATGAAAACTATCCAGTCAAAGACTTAGTGGCACTTGGTAGATTCTCTGAAACCAGTTCCGGAATTTTACATATTTGCAGATTTATATTTTTAGGCTTAGGGTTTGGTATGGCAGGGAATGGTCTATGGGAAATACTATCTGATCCCCATCAGGCTACCAACAAAGATTACTGGTTGATAATTGGAGTTATAGCACTTGGAATGCTAGCAATTTTTAGCCCCAGTATCTTTGCTGCGTTGCAGCGTAGTAGCCGATACAACGCAACACTGGACAAAGTTATTCAGATTTTGACTAAACTTAAATCAAAATGAGTATTTAGTGTTTAGGAGCTCACCATTGAAGCTCATCTCTTTTTTCTTAGGCCTGTAAATTCCCGTATATTCTTCGCCGAATTCAAACCCGAAATAATCAAAAACACGTTTGAACTCTGGTAGTTTTTCAGAAGAAACTGACAATAACGGCATGTCAGTACCAAGCTCAGCAAATGAATGTTTGAATAGACGAACCCCTAGGCCAGACCCGTTGTATTGGTCTCTAACTCTTAGGCAGCATAATTTCTTTTCTTCTAGGGTATCTTTAACAATACCAAGCCCAGCAATAGGCTTATTCATATCTTTAAGCAAGATGATAGTACGTTCACCAGACTCAAGCCCAGGAATCACCGTTTGATCAAACCAATCCGTAAAATTCGGATAATAGTTAGACATATCGAGGAGCATCTTTCTCGATTCATCAACGAGCAATTCTGCGTACTCTGGTGCATTAAGTAATAACTCTTGATTTAGAAAAATAGTTTTCACAATGTAAATTCTAAATTAGTTGGAGTTGTGCATGTTGAAATGATTCATTCAAGTACCTAAATGACTGAGGTGGAGTAATCTTTTCGCCTAGGTCACCGAGCTCTAAAGGGACGTCATACTTTCTCACCTCACCGACTACTAATGCAACGGCAGTCTCTCTACCTAAATAATATTCATCAAATTTGACTTTACCTATACCTGCGAATTTTTTTGTTCTTTCCCATATATTTTCTGGTGCATCTATAAAAACTTCAGAGACATCGAACTCGCCTATGATCATTCCCAGTGGCTTAGTGGCATATATAACTACACACGTCGCACCTACATTCGCAAATGCTGATTTTCTGAACTCAAATTTTTTGTCCCCATTCAAAATCTTAAGGGCAAACTCAGGTTTAATCGACAATAAAATTTTCATCTAGACTTCCAATACTAATAATTTTTTCAAGTTGCTTATTTGACAATTTTCTAAAGTCCCACCTTGGTTGGACCGAAACAGCAACTTCTTCCAACAACAACTTACGAATTACTCTTTTTACCAAAGCGGCATTGTACGTAAACTTGATCACATTATATTTAGCTTTTTTTGTGTAATACTCATTCAGTTCTTCATGACTAAACACACTGTATGGTTTTACATATTTAATAAATTCCTTAAATGTTCCAAAGCTATTCACTTTTCTTGTTTCTTGTACAACGCATATAGACGTTGCAACAGACCTAAAATAAGCTTTTCCCGATTTATCGGTGGTTCGGTAAAGTACTAAAATATCGCCTTGTTTTAGTTTTCCAGTTGCTGGAATTCCAGATATATAAACTTTATGGATACTATTTGTATGTGAGACATCTTCTAAGATATCAAATGATTCATTATTCAACTTAGAATCTGGCAAAAACTTTGTGTGGTATTTTGGCCAAATTGCTAACAAATAAGGATCACCCTGATTGGGTAAGATGAATGGGTAATCTTTTAATATGTCCCCACTTGTAACTGACATATCACGAACAAGAACAATCTCCTCACCTTGATCGTTTTTCTTAATGCCAACTTGCACAAATCCATAGCGGGTTAAAAGATCAATTAACGGAGCATGTTTTTCAAATACTGTTACGTATATGTCATCTACATCTTGCAAGACAGCGTAGTCCAATAGCTTTTTGATAAATCTTTCGCCCAGTTTTGTACCGTGAGCGTTAATCTTTAGAGTGCCAACCTTAAGATGTTTACCATTGGGTAAGGGAGGAATGACTTCATTAACCTCACCTTCTTCGATTTTCAAATACAAAAAACCATCAATATTGTCTTTGATTCGGTAAAAAACATAAGCCTTTTCTTTAGAGGCGGCTTTAGTATTAAACCAGCCAACAAATTTTGGGTAATCCGCTTTTAAGGAATCAAAAAATTTGTCACCTAAATCAACATCTCCAAACTCACAGTAAGTAAGATTGCGCATGCAGCACCCATATTTGTTGTATTTTATTTGATAGATATTTTTACCACTATAACACCATTATTGGTCAATTAATTCCCAATCGTCATCACCATTTTGATGAAGTTGTATATCCCTTAATGCTATGCAAAAGACGAGGAAATTGCACTCAATAGAGCAAGTTCCAATTGCTCTGGCGCGTCTAAGGCCTCGAGATGTTGCTTCATTCCATCCCAAACCGCATCCCAGTCTTCGAGGTCTTCATCTATGTAAGTGATATATGATTCAGTTGACGATAATTGAAATCCTTCTTGTGACAGCACTATCTGTTTAGTGGCTTTTTTAATGCATGACTGTTGCCAGGGCGATTGCAAATATTGCGATGATGCAATTGCATTATTTGCTAAATGCGAAAGTCGTCCAACTTAGAGCTCAGTGCAATTTATGGGCAAGACAGTAAATCTGGTCAATACTTAGGTTTTAGGTTTAGCGTCCGGTGTATTGAGAAACATATGGCACAGAAGGATTTCAGGCCGCCCATCATAAACAGCTCTGGAATGCTCAGTATCAAAGGTAGCAATGCTTGGCAGTGCATCTGAAGGGTCCCGGACATACCTGCCTTGTGGGCAAGGAATCATATGCAAAAGCGAATGGGTTCCAGTCATGGCAAAAGCACGCTGCAAGCTGGTTACAGTAGCTGGGAAATTGTTACCCACTAGGCCCACCATCACACCTATAGAGTTTTCTTTGGAATAATGGCCCTCTACAAAGCGTAATACACCACTCTTACCATAGTACTTAAGTCTGCTATCACGATTGTCTTTTAGTTTCTTAAACTCAAAAGTAACTGTCAGGTCACTACGTGAGGATAAATACCTGATATCCGTGCGTCGCTCATCCATCAATAAGCCCTGCTCAAGATCAGGAACCCCATGTACTGCTTCACTGGTGAAATGGCCAATAAAGCCCGCTTCGCTTTTGAATTGTTCAAGGATGCTATTAAAGAATTTGGTCAGCTTGCTCTCATGGCTGCCTAGATGAAAGTGCACCGGCCTATGGCTGACTACTTTCACCCATTGATCTTGAATAAACTTAGCTACTTTGCCGAATTCGTCATCAGGATAAACTTGATTCCAGGCGGGAGCCAGCCTGCCATATGCAGCAATTTTATCATCTTGGTTATCCATGAGTTGCAACACCTATGGCTTCGACAATACGTCGTGCGTCATCAAAAGCTTGTCTCTCGAGCCAATATCGTCTCACCATAGGTTTAACAATATGAATTCGCGGACCATCATAAATCAGGAAGTCGGAGGATAACGCCAAATCACGCGTGGCTTGCATTGGCCATAGTCCTGCATCACGAATCGACTCCATGGTATTCACTACTCTGGACCTCGAAACCTTGGCTTCAGTTTGCTCCAATTGTCCAACTAGTTCGACCGTAGCTATTCCGATTGCAGCATTATTCTGGGCATGGGATGCATCATTAAAGGTCATAAGTTGGCCGTGACCACCCATACGGTCGCGCCATAGACATAACTCGGATGTCAGGCGCTCAAAATATGCAGATACTTCATGTGGCCTAGGGCTACCAGATAATGGAGTCCGGATGTCTTTATATGTACCGGGCTGAACACTTGGAATCAATGCATTGCAAGCATCTTCGATTAGCGGTAGTTCTCTCTCGCTTACGCCGAAATATTGATATACCAGTTTGTTGATCTTCGGAGAGAGATTCTGCCAATACTCTTCCCGCCCAAAATCAATCGTTTCAATTTCACGTGTTAAATCCGCAACGTGATGGATGATTTTCCATGCTTTCTCTGGATTACCAGTCCGCTCTGGCAGTGCAAATGGCAATGACTCGATTTCGTCCAAGGTTATTCGCGTGCGTTCTGAGGTCAGAGCATAGGCATTGTGTAGTAAGCAGTATGCCGCCAATGGAGATCGGAGATAAACTGCGACAAAGCGCAAGATATCCTCATCTTCATCAGGGCCGCAGAGTGCGGCTAAAGTGTGACGGAAGCAGAAGTCGCCCTTTGCAAAAATGGCATAAGCATTAAAACTGCTGGCAGCGCCATCTGGAAATAATACTCTTGCGCCATGGAATGCCGCACCATTTTGGCTGCCACGTGATACGACTGAAGTGATGCTCTCCGGAAACTCTTCAAGTATAGAATTATCCAGAACAGGCAATTCTCTACTGATGTTTCTTGTATCAAGAAACCGCATGCTTTTGAGAAAGCCTGGGTCCAGTTTTTCTGAGCTATGACGGGTCTGATTGAATCCTTTGATAAGCTGCCATCTGGCTGGCTTTCCAGTTAACAGATCAGAAAGTACACCAAACAATCTAAGCCGACCAATCACTGCTCTGTCTGACTGTATTCCCCAAGTCGAAGCCCTGAATGTTTCAGGATCATCTGCAAGGCGTGAAGCCAGAATGGTGTGGCGATCAATGCCATGGACACTCAATCGCCCAAATGCAAGGCTGACATCCGCTTTGGCATGCCATACCTCAATCATTTCACGGGCTGGAATTCTCCCGAGATTTGATGGGTCACGCACATCCCCAATAACGACAACGCAGGGATGGATAGCACTTGGGAATAAAAGCCGACGAATATCAGAAAAATTGATGATGCGCTTGATTTGGATTGAAGAAATCCATTGATGCAAGAAGTCACGGCTGGTATCTGAAGCAAATAACTTAACGGGTAAAATCAGGCACACTCTGCCATTGGCGGTGACAGATTTTATTGCCTTGTGAGCGAATGCCGCAGCTATGTTTCTGTGCGGTAACTTAAGCTTGTACTCTGCAGCCCAACTTTCGTATAAATGGGAGTCGTTGCCTTTTGGTTCGCCCCAAGGCGGGTTTGAAAGCAAGATTGTGACGTCCTCGGGTGCCTTCGTAGCGACCTTATTGCCCTTGTTAAAAAAGTCGCCTTCAGTGCTACCAATTAATATTCGTCCCAGCAGTGGCGGAAGCTTTACGTTAGCATCATCACAAAGCCGGGCAATGTCTGCAGGTGCAATATCTTCCATCAGGGCGAGGTACAAGCTGAATGCAGTCACTCTGCAGGCGGCTTCACTCAAATCGGAACCGCGAATATGCGCCAGAAGCAAGTCGATTCGTTTATCAATCGGTAGTACATCCCCATGCCGGTGTTCAGCAGAACGCAGCATTCGGCGAAAGGCCGTGGTCAGTAAAATGCCGGAGCCACATGCCGCATCGTAGACGACTTCATTTTCCGGATGAGCCTTGTCCAGGAAGGCAAGATCAACTGCAAGATTCGCCAAGTGTCTTGGCGTGTAATAAATCCCATTGGCTCGCTTTTCCTCATTCAGGAAGGTCTCATAAATTCCGGACAGAAGTTCCACTGGGATGTAACGGAAATCATAATTCCATAGACTGGTTTGACCAGTTTCCATACTGACTCTTGAAAGAAATGCGTCCAGCAACATGAAAGTGCTATCCGCAATTTCATTCCACTCAATATGAGTCTCGCCCTCTACTTCGAGGAAGTCGCCATTAAAATCTTTCTTTAATGACTTGAACAAAGTCCGTAGGCCTTCTCGATTTCTTTGATGAATTAAGGCATGCAAAGAATCAACATTGCGCTGTTTTTTGTAGTAATTGCCAATAATGCCGCGATGCTCAAGATAAGACACGAATAATACTCGCCCAAGGATAAGTTGGGATTCGGAGCGCGGGATTTTTTGCAATTCCATCTTTTGCAAAGTCAGGCCAAGGTTATGCAGCAACTCGCGGTCTACTCTTGAATCGATGTCGAACCAGTTGGGCAGTCGTTGCTGGATATTCCCGGTCGCAATATCAGTGAAGGAAAGTGGGCCAGATTCATGCAAATCCGATAAATAGTAGCGCTGACCGTCACTTTGTTTATTAGTCACGGGAAACACGTCGGCATGATCGCCATCGATGCTGATGATGATTGAAACTAGGTTCTGATTCCAGATATGCTGCCGCAATTTTAATATCTGATTATGATCCAGGGGATTGGATTGCTGGCTAGCATCGACAAATAATATGGTTGGTGTTTGTTCAATATCAATGACTGCTGCATCACTTGTCGATGTTAAGTCGCCCAGCAATATATCAATCTCGCGTCCATACGGATGATCTGCCGGGGCATCGCCAGGCTGCAGATAAGCCGAAACTCCTGCGGCAGAATATCCAAGCGCATCAATCCATCGCGTGATATGAGGCGCAGTCATTCCAATAATCCGTTAATGGATGGGGCATTCATAGGGTAAATAATACCTACATAAAACATGTAGGTCAATTAATAATAGTGTGTTAATTATAATAGTTGTAACACATGAAAAATGTGGTGTAATATTGCCTTGGCATGCACAGTATAGACCACATAGGTTTCGCCCAACGTCAACGTTTACAGTACATAGAGTCTGTTGCGTATTGGGAGGGATTGGTCGGAAGAAAAAGAATATCCTCTGTTTTTGATGTTTCCGAGAATCACATCACGCAGGACTTTAGCCTATATAGGAAGGCCTTCCCAGATCAATTAGACTATGATGTGAGTGCTCGAAGTTATCGGCCAAGCAGGAAATTCCGCCCATATATTGGCACGGGCTCTGCTGATGAGTACCTTTCATTATTGCGCACCCATGTAGAGGGACACTCGACTGCAGTTTTATCAGCAATTGGTGATGGCATAGTAGCAACTGGATTGCCCGTACCAAAATCCGAAATCGATGCGGCTGTCCTCAGAGAAATCACAAGAGCCTTGCGCCAGGGACATGGACTCAAAATTCGTTATCAATCCATGTCGCATGAAGCGCCAAGAGAACGCACTTTATGGCCGCATGCGTTGGTCTATGCCGGATTAAGATGGCACGTCAGGGCGTATGATAGTTTACGTGAGTGTTTTGGTGATTTTGTTTTGCAGAGGATACTGACAGCTAAAGCCTCTAAGGTAAAATGCCCCCAGGACACTAAAAATGATGTCGAATGGCATCAGGAAGAGCTGGTCGAAGTGATTCCATCAGCTTCGTTATCAGTCAATCAGGCTCGTGTCATTGCTAGCGAATATGGCATGAAAGCCATCCAAAATGAGTTCGTGTGGGAAACCACTATGAAACGATGTCTCGTCCCATATTTTTTGTACTGGTTGAGATTGGATAAAGATGCGCACTCACCATTTATTGCTCTTAAAAACCCATCCTTAGCTGAGAGATATAAAATAGGTGGGGAAGTCAGTTAGGGTTTTGAGTTAAACTCGCCCAGCACCTCACCCAGGGTAACAACATGGTCACAGGTTCCGACACGCATCGCAGGTGTTTTCCCATCATCTCCTGGCAAGCAGTAATTATAGGCCGTCCTGAAGATGGCTAGCAGCTTCGCACCCACCGCTGGATTGTACCCACTGTAACCATACCAGCTGCGGTTCTGTGCATTCGCTGTATGAATTGGCCTTTCGAATAGAGATAGTCTACGTCGAATTAGCATCAAGAAACGGTCAACCCCTTTCAAACTGGCCATATTGTAGAGGTGAGCGAGGTGGTCAAGGTCATAGCCACCGAGATCTGTTAAGTATGCAACTTCTTTGTTAGGCTCCGCCATATCTGAAAGCGGGTGCATGATCCACTCCCCATTCAAGCTACCTTGTGATATCGCTGAATCCAATATTTCACGCAAAACATGGTGCACGGCATTTTGGCCATCAAATTCGGGATGCTCGTCCACCCACTTATTTAGTCTTGTTTGTGCGGCCGCCTTAAGGAGTTTTTTCTTGTCTACTGATAAGCTTTTCTTCATGCGTACGAAAAATGCATCAGCAGTGCGTTCGATAATGCGCGGGCCGAATGCCGCTGCAAATGCAGGAAATACACCGGTTTCCCTGTCCATGAAAAATCTTACCTTTGACACATTTCGCAGCATTTCCTCCAAAAAGAACAAGTGCCCATACAAGGCGTAGTCAGAGCGGACCTGCATCCCTTGCGACGGACGCCTGCCACTAGGTAATTCTATGACTTCAGTGTCAGATGCATTCTTTGCATTAAGCATGTCGCGATATTTTTGCGCCGTCTCTCCTCCACTAGTGCCGAGTGTGTTATGTCTTTCCAGCCTATTGGATAGAATGTATTCATCTGAATAGTCTCTTAACATCCAAAGTCTGGCAAAGTTGCGATAAGGGTATGGTAAATCATAGTCATTTATCTTGACGGCCTCCGCCTCTATTTGATCCGCGTTAAGTGTTGGGTCAAAGTCCAGAGTCAACGAAAAGGCATAACCCGTTCGATTGTCTACACTCGTAATCGAAGTAAGACTAGTATTAGTCCTGTCAAGCTGCGTTCCCCAGTTAAAAATATACTCCTGGCGATCTAGGGAAAGATAAACCCTATCAACGGCTGGTTGTTGACGCCAAACCAGCTCCTTCGCGTAGGCAAAGTTAATACAGCATCTATGTATCAAATCAATCTTGCTATAGAGGGTTGCAGGTTGAATGTCCGCAGTTTCGCAAATGCGCCTCATGGGCATTTTATTGATCAGTAATCGAAAAACTAGCTCGGTAATTTCAGGCTTTTTTTGTTTACGATTCTTCCTCGGTGAAGGCACAAACGTTGTACCACATTGCTTGCATCTATAGCGAATGGAACCAGATTTAGTTGTTCCATGCCGAATAATAAAATCCGTTCCAGTGGCATCGCAACCTTGTTTAGGACAGGCTAACATTTCACTAGCTTGGTCACCTAACCAGTCTCCGCGAATTCGGATTAACTCTTCATAAACACCCTTGTTACTTTTAAGTCTTGTGAATGCTTTACATAACTTGCATTGCAACTTAGCTTGACTCTTATCACCGATAATTAGATAGGACTCAGATTTGGCAAATTTATATTTGCCAGATAAAACAAAAATAGGGATTTTTCCGAAATTTTCACACAGCACATTTCTGCAGCAATTCACTTGCAGCTCATGGTAGGCGATCGGAACTCTATGTATCCTTTGTGAAGCCAAAAAAAATCCCCCTAAGGTTCTAGGGGGGATTTTAACAGTACCAACACTTTATTTGAACGCCTCGCTCATTGCGTAGCGGGATTTTTTTATATTGTTTTTTTAATCTAACAGTTTACTGGTGATATTGCGGGCTCAGCTTGCGCACGGTTTCCAGCATACAGGCTGCATGTTCAGGCGGGGTCCATTGCGTGATGCCGTGGCCAAGGTTGAATACATGGCTATTGCCGTGACCGTAACTGGCCAGAATGCTAGCCACTTCTTTTTCAATCGCTGCTGGTGAACTCAATAAAATCGCCGGGTCCATATTGCCTTGCAGTGCGACTTTGTTGCCAACCCGCTGGCGGGCATTGCCTACATCCATACTCCAATCCAGGCCAAGGGCATCTGCACCAATGGCTGCCTGGGCTTCCAGCCACAAGCCCCCACCTTTGGTAAAAACAATACAAGGTACTTGTCGGCCTTCGGCAGTTTTGGTCAGGCCGGCGACAATTTTCCGCATATAGTTGAGTGAAAATTCAGTATAGGCGTTGTGTGACAGCGCGCCGCCCCAGGAATCAAAAATCATCACTGCCTGTGCGCCTGCGGCAATCTGTGCATTCAGGTACTGGATTACTGTCTGCGCAGTAATCTCCAGAATGCGGTGTAGCAGTTCCGGCCTGGCATAGCCCATTTTCTTCGTATTTAAAAAGTCCGTACCGCCTTTGCCTTCCACCATATAGGTCGCCAGTGTCCACGGGCTGCCGGAAAAACCAATCAGTGGCACACGGCCATTCAGTGCCTTGCGGATACTGCTCACTGCATCAAACACATATTGCAGTTTAGACATATCCGGAATTTCAAGCTTGAGGATATCGGCCTCAGCCTGCAAGGTACGCTCAAATTTCGGGCCTTCACCTTCTTCAAAATAAAGACCCAGGCCCATGGCATCCGGCACAGTCAGGATGTCACTGAACAAAATTGCGGCATCCAGCTGCGGGTATCTATCCAGTGGCTGCAAGGTGACTTCAGTGGCAAACGACGGGCTTTGGCACAACTGCATAAAGCTGCCTGCCGTTTTACGGCTTTCCCGATACTCAGGTAAATAGCGGCCTGCCTGACGCATCATCCATACCGGTGTATAGTCGGTTGGCTGGCGCAGCAGTGCGCGTAAAAAGGTATCGTTTTGCAGTTGGCTCATATAGATCACAAGGTCCCGGTCCACATTTAACACAGCAAGCTTTCGGGCCTGGCTGGTGAGTGATTGAACCGTTAAAAATTCAAAATAGCATTATAAAGTGCACAGTCAGTTTTCACCTGAAAGAATGCTGTTTTTTTGCGCTGGCACAAATAAAAACGCCGATGAGTTTAACCCATCGGCGTTGAATGACTTACGTCAGCAATTAACGTGGCAGGGTTGAGCTTCCCATCAGGAAAGCATCCACTTCACGTGCGCACTGGCGACCTTCACGAATTGCCCATACCACCAGTGATTGCCCACGACGGATATCACCGGCGGCAAACACTTTGGCTTTGCTGGTTTTGTAGCAGCCTTCGCCATCGGTAGTCGCTTTGGCATTGCCGCGGTTGTCTTTTTCCACACCGAATGCATCCAGTACTTTCTGGATAGGGGAAACAAAACCCATTGCCAAAAATACCAGGTCAGCTTTGATGGTGAATTCAGACCCTGGAATTTCAGCCATTTTGCCGTCTTTCCATTCAACGCGTGCACCTTTCAGTGCGGTCAGTTTGCCATTCTCGCCGATCAGCTCTTTGGTAGTGATAGACCAGTCACGGGCAGCACCTTCTTCGTGAGAGCTGGAAGTACGCATTTTCAGTGGCCAGTTTGGCCATACCATGAGTTTGTTTTCTTTTTCCGGCGGTTGCGGCATTAATTCAAATTGCGTAATGCTAGCTGCGCCATGGCGATTGGATGTACCAACACAGTCAGAACCGGTATCACCACCACCAATTACCACCACGTGTTTACCAGTGGCTTTGATCTGGTCAGGCACGTTGTCACCTGCCACCATTTTGTTATTTGGTGTCAGGAAATCCATGGCAAAATGTACGCCATCCAGTTCGCGACCAGTGACCGGCAGGTCACGTGGTAACTCTGCACCACCGGCCAATACTACTGCGTCGTAATCACGCTCGAGGTCAGCGGCGCTGACGTTTTCACCTACGTATTGATTCACCTTGAAGGTCACGCCTTCGGCTTCCATCTGGGTAATACGGCGGTCAATATTGGATTTATCCAGTTTGAAATCAGGGATGCCATAACGCAGCAGGCCACCGATACGGTCATTCTTCTCGTATACCGTCACGTTATGACCGGCGCGTGCGAGCTGTTGTGCTGCAGCCAGGCCTGCCGGGCCTGAACCAACCACGGCAACTTTTTTACCGGTTTTGTTCGGATTAATTTCTGGGGTGACCCAGCCGTTTTCCCAGGCTTTATCGATGATCGCGTGTTCAATCGATTTAATGCCGACCGGGTCATTATTGATATTGAGCGTACAAGCCGCCTCGCAAGGGGCAGGGCAGATACGGCCAGTAAAGTCCGGGAAGTTATTGGTGGAATGCAATACATCAATCGCATTACGCCAGTCCTGGTGATAGACCAGGTCATTCCAGTCAGGAATAATATTGTTGACCGGGCAACCGGTAGTACAGAACGGAATGCCACAATCCATACAACGAGCACCTTGTTGCTTGGCCTGGTCGTCTGTCAAATGCAGAACAAACTCTTTGTAGTTTTTGACGCGTTGCGGAACCGGCAGATTGTCTTCTGCCAGTCGGTCAAACTCCATAAAACCTGTGACTTTACCCATGTGAAATTATCTCTTCCCTATTGTGCCAGTCTGGCACAACCTTAACAAAACCCCGCGCAGACGCGGGGCATTCAATAACAACAACGATTAAGCGGCTTGTTTGGCAGAGGCCGCAGCCATTTCGGTCAGCACGCGTTTATATTCGTTCGGGAACACCTTGACGAATTTTGCGCGTTCAGCCGGCCAGTCTGCCAGGATGTCTTTGGCACGCGGACTACCTGTCAAGGCTGCATGCTGCTCAATCAGGCCTTTCAGAATCACTTCATCAGGCTGACCCAAATGCTGTACCTTACCGACATCGGCTTCAGCGGCTTCGACTTTTTCCAGTGACACCATGCTCATATTGCAGCGCTTGGAGAATTGGCCGTCGACATCGTAAATATAAGCAATACCACCGCTCATCCCCGCAGCAAAATTCTGGCCGGTTTGACCCAGCACCACCACAGTACCGCCGGTCATGTATTCACAACCGTGGTTGCCTACGCCTTCAATAACCGCAGTCGCGCCTGAGTTGCGTACACCGAAGCGTTCGCCAGCCACACCACTCAAGAAGCTTTCGCCGGTGGTTGCACCATACATCACAGTGTTACCGACAATGATGTTTTCGTAAGACAGGCCACGGAAGGTGGTTGGTGGTTTGATAATGATGCGACCACCACACAGACCTTTACCAACGTAGTCATTGCCTTCACCAGTCAATTCAAAGGTGATGCCTTTAGCCAGGAAAGCAGCAAAGCTCTGGCCTGACGTACCGGTAAAGTTAACGTGGATGGTGTCATGTGGCAGGCCATCATTACCGTAACGGCGTGCAACTTCATGCGATAGCATGGTGCCGGCAGTACGGTTGGTATTCATGATCGGCAGGTCCAGGATAACTTTTTCACCTTTTTCCAGGGCCGCTTGCGACAGGGCAATCAGTTGATTATCAAGCGCCTTGGCAATGCCATGGTCTTGAATGTCATTGTTTTTACGCGATACGCTGGCTGGCATGTCTGGCAGATGGAAAATTTTGCTGAAATCCAGGCCATTGATTTTCCAGTGCTCGATACCGGCTTTCATATCCAGCAAGTCAGCGCGGCCAATCAGGTCTTCAAACTTGGCGATACCAATACTTGCCATCAACTCACGCAACTCTTCAGCTACAAAGAAGAAGTAGTTCACCACGTGTTCTGGCTGGCCGGTGAATTTCTTGCGCAATTCAGGGTCTTGTGTCGCTACGCCAACCGGGCAGGTATTCAAATGACACTTGCGCATCATGATACAGCCTTCAACCACCAGTGGCGCGGTGGCAAAACCAAACTCATCCGCACCCAGCAAGGCACCAATCAGTACGTCACGGCCAGTTTTCATCTGGCCATCGACTTGCAGTACGACTCGGCCACGCAACTGGTTCAAAACTAAAGTCTGCTGTGTTTCAGCCAGACCGAGCTCCCAAGGAGTACCAGCATGTTTAACTGAAGATAATGGGGATGCACCAGTACCACCGTCATGGCCAGCGACCACAATATGGTCAGATTTGGCTTTTGCCACACCCGCTGCCACAGTACCAATCCCGGTTTCTGATACCAGTTTTACCGAAATTGAGGCTTGTGGATTCGCATTTTTCAGGTCATGAATCAGCTGAGCCAAATCTTCAATCGAATAAATATCATGGTGCGGTGGCGGTGAAATTAAACCTACGCCAGGCACTGAGAAACGCAGTTTCGCAATGTATGGAGATACTTTGTGACCAGGTAACTGGCCACCTTCGCCAGGCTTGGCACCTTGCGCCATCTTGATCTGGATCTGGTCGGCGCTACTCAGGTATTCAGCCGTCACACCGAAGCGGCCGGAAGCCACTTGCTTGATGCGTGAACGCATAGAATCGCCGGCTTTCAATGGCACATCTGCCTCAATCAATTCGCTGCCCAATACTTTGGCAATGCTGGAATCGATTTGCACCGGGATAAAGCGTTTAACGTCTTCACCACCTTCACCAGTATTGGATTTACCGCCAATGCGGTTCATCGCTACTGCCAAAGTCGCATGTGCTTCTGTAGAGATAGAGCCCAGTGACATCGCGCCGGTAGCGAAGCGTTTAACAATCTCTTTCGCAGATTCAACTTGCTCAAGCGGAATCGCTGCCGCAGCCGGTTTGATCTCGAACAGGCCACGCAGTGTCATATGACGGCGGCTTTGGTCATTGATAAGCGCTGCATATTCTTTATAGGTGTCGTACTGGCCGGTACGGGTAGCGCTTTGCAGTTTGCTGATAGATTGCGGAGTCCACAAGTGCTCTTCACCACGCACACGGAAGGCATATTCACCACCCGCTTCCAGTGAGTTGGATAAGGTGGGGTCATTGCCGAATGCCTGATCATGCATGCGCATGGTTTCTTCAGCCACTTGCTCCAGGCCTATACCTTCGATCTGGCTGACTGTGCCGGTGAAGTAGTCATTCACGAACTGGCTGTTCAAACCAATCGCTTCAAAAATCTGCGCGCCGCAATAAGACTGATAGGTAGAAATACCCATTTTGGACATGACTTTATACAAGCCTTTGCCTATTGCTTTCATAAAGTTTTTGCCAGCTTTTTCCGCATCGCCGGTCATGGTCTTCATGGTTTCATACACCAGCCATGGGCATACTGCTTCAGCACCGTAACCGGCTAATAAGGCAAAGTGATGCACTTCACGTGCAGAACCGGTATCAATCACCAAGCCAGTGCTGGTACGCAAACCAGCTTTCACCAGGAATTCATGTGTTGCCGAACAGGCCAGTAATGCAGGAATTGCAACGCGCGTAGCTGATACCGTGCGGTCTGACAGGATCAATATGTTGTAACCATCATGTACCGCTTTTTCAGCCTGGTCATGCAGCGTGTCCAGCGCTTGTTTCATGCCATTTTTACCCAAGGACGCATCGTATGTCAGGTCCAACACGATGGATTTGAACTGGCCTTTGGTTAAAGTATCAATTTGTTTCAGTATTTCCAGGCCATCCAAACTCAATACGGGCTGGCTACCTTCCAGACGCAATGGCGGGTTAGTTTCATCCACCGCCAGCAGGTTAGGCTTAGGGCCAATAAAGGTGACCAGTGACATCACCAATTCTTCACGAATCGGGTCAATTGGCGGGTTGGTCACTTGTGCAAACAACTGCTTGAAGTAGTTGTATAAAGTTTTGGCCTTGTTGGATAACACCGGCAAAGCCGCATCGTTACCCATGGAGCCAGCACCTTCTTCACCGTTGTCCAGCATTGGTTGCAGGACAAATTTGAGGTCTTCCTGTGAGTAGCCAAACGCTTGCTGAGTATCCAGCAGGCTGGCTTGCAATGTGACTTCACCGGAACCTACGTTAGGCAATTCAGTCACGTGGAAACGGGTTTGTTCAATCCACTGGCGGTAAGGTTTGGCTTGTGCCAGTTCTTTTTTGACTTCTTCGTCATCGATAATGCGGCCTTGCTCCATGTCGATCAACAACATTTTTCCAGGTTGCAGGCGCCATTTTTTGACAATTTTTTCTTGCGGGAAAGTGATTACACCCATTTCAGACGCCATCATGACGATGTCATCTTCAGTCACCAGGTAACGTGCAGGGCGCAGACCATTGCGGTCCAAAGTTGCACCAATCATTTTGCCATCGGTAAATGCCACCGCGGCCGGGCCATCCCATGGCTCCATGATGTTGGCGTGGTATTCGTAGAATGCACGACGGTCTTCATCCATGAGTGGATTGTTGTTCCAGGCTTCCGGAATCAGCATCATCATCGCGTGTGGCAGGCTGTACCCGCCGGCAACCAGCAATTCCAGACAGTTATCGAAGCAGGCTGAGTCAGACTGGCCTTCAACAATCAATGGCCACAGTTTTTCCAGGTCTTCACCAAGCACAACAGATTTAATCGTTTCATGACGTGCAGTCATCCAGTTGACGTTGCCCTGCACGGTATTGATTTCGCCATTGTGCGCAATCATGCGGAATGGATGTGCCAAGTCCCAGGCAGGGAAAGTGTTGGTAGAGAAGCGTTGGTGTACCAATGCTAGCGCTGACACAACGCGAGCGTCTTTCAGGTCTTTGTAATAGACGCCTACCTCGTTCGCAAGCAACATGCCTTTGTAGACAATTGTCCGTGAAGAAAAAGAAGGCATGTAGAACTGAGCGTTATCCTGTAACGCAAGCGCGCGAATCGCATGCTCGATACGTTTACGGATCACAAAACATTTGCGCTCAAAAGCATTATTGTCAGACACTGTGCTGGCAATAAATACCTGGCGCATTACCGGCTCAACAGCGCGCGCTGCATCAGCAATATTGCTGTTGTCGACTGGCACATCTCGCCAGCCCAATAATGTTTGATTTTCTTCTGCAATAATCTGCGCAAAAATGGCTTCGCATTTAGCACGGTTCTCTGCATTTTGTGGCAAAAATGCCTGGCCCACTGCGTATTGACCAGCCACCGGCAAAGTCATGCCCAGTTTGGTAGCTTCTTCACGCATAAAGGTATCTGGCATTTGCATCAACAAACCGGCACCATCACCCAGTTTCGGGTCATAGCCCGTTGCACCGCGGTGGGTCAGGTTGTCGAGGAGCTGCAAACCTTTGGCGACAATGTCATGGCTCTTTTGGCCTTTAATGTGGGCAACAAAGCCCACGCCACAGCTATCTTTCTCATGACGTCTGTCATATAGACCCTGCGATTGCGGGGCTAAACCGAGCTGGCTATCCAGGGCGGTTGCGGAATCTTGAGAAGCACTCATCAGGTTGTTGTCGGGCTGCATATCCATTGCCAGATTCTTCACTTACAAAACATTTGGAGGAACCTTCAATGATACCGTTAAAGTTTAGCAATTTCAATCGTTTAGCCTGCGTTAAATAACGCAGGCATGCATTTTTAATTCTCAGTTGAGAATGATTTTCATTTGTTCAATGGTGTGTATGAAAATTCAGTCAAATATTCAAAATAAATGGTTATGAACAGTCGGGAAATTGATCGTACTTCTTAAAACTTAAGAAGACTTAACTTCTTCCTTTCTGCTAGCTAAAATCATTTCAGCATACCTACCCAATCACTTGGGAAGTCTTTAAACACACTCAGGCGCTAGATATGTTTAGCCCCGCCATTGAAGCGGGGCTAAACATATTTTTTTAAAAACTATTTAATTACTTCAATTTGATTAGGCTAAGGTGGATTACAAAGCCGCAAACGCTTTTTCTGCGGCGGCAATTGTTTCAGCAATATCCTGATCAGTATGCGCTGCAGAGACAAAACCAGCTTCAAAAGCTGAAGGTCCCAGATAAATGCCGCTATCCAGCATGCTATGGAAGAATTTATTAAATGCATTTTTATCTGATTGCATGATTTCGGCGAAACTGGTTGGGTTGTTTTCGCTGAAATAGAGTCCAAACATGCCGCCTACATTTTGTGCGTTGAAAGTAATACCCGCTTTTTTCGCTGCAGCTTTGAAGCCTTCCATTAGCTTGGTTGTTTGCGCAGTCAGTTTTTCATAAAAGCCGCGTGCCTGCACCAGTTTCAAGGTGGTCAAGCCCGCGCTGACAGCTACCGGGTTGCCTGACAATGTGCCTGCCTGGTAAACCGGGCCTAACGGTGCCAGTACGCTCATGATATCTTTGCGACCGCCAAAAGCACCCACAGGCAAGCCGCCGCCAATCACTTTGCCTAATGTGGTCATATCCGGCGTGATGTTATACAACGCCTGCGCACCACCAAGTGCCACACGGAAGCCAGTCATTACTTCATCAAAAATCAGTACCGTGCCATGCTGAGTACACAGGTCGCGTAGCGTTTGCAAGAATTCCTGATGTGGCACAATCAGGTTCATATTGCCAACCACAGGTTCCAGAATCACACAGGCAATTTCATCGCCAATGCTGGCAAAAGTGTCTTTCAACATTTGAGTATTGTTGTAATCCAGCGTCAGTGTGTGCGCCGCAACTTCGGCAGGTACGCCAGCTGAGCTTGGTTCGCCAAAGGTCAGCAAGCCGGAACCAGCTTTTACTAGTAACGCATCGGCGTGACCGTGGTAACAACCTTCAAACTTGATGATTTTATTGCGTTTGGTAAAACCGCGCGCTACGCGGATGGCGCTCATGGTGGCTTCAGTACCGCTGCTGACCAGTCGTACTTGCTCCATGCTTGGCACTAACTTATTAATCAGTTCGGCCATTTCCAGCTCAAGGCCGGTAGGGGCGCCAAAGCTCAGGCTGTTAGCGGCGGCTTGTTGCACGGCTGCCACCACTTCAGGATGTGCGTGGCCGAGAATCATCGGTCCCCATGAGTTGATGTAATCGATATATTCCTTGCCATCGGCATCCCATAATCTGGAACCCACACCTTTTATAAAGAAAATCGGCGTCCCACCAACACTGCGGAAAGCGCGGACTGGCGAGTTGACGCCGCCCGGGATCAGTTTTTGGGATTGTTCGAACAGTTGCTGATTGCGAGAAGTCATAAGCCTGAGGATATCAAAACGTCAAAAACGTTATTCTATCAGAGGCATGTTGCCAGATGGCAGATGTGGAACTAGCGATTCTCTTGCAAGCGCTGCTGCAAATCGGCAAACGCCTGCGGATCCAGTTGCCGGATGTGATTTTCGGCATCAGCTGATACCTGAGTTTGCTGCTTCTGCTGGGCGAGGATAGCTAAACCTATCCAGGCATCAATATGGGCGGGTTGTAGTGCAACGGACTGCTGATAAGCTTGCTGGGCAGCATCGAGTTGCCCTTGCCCGTGTAGCGCGCTTGCCAGGTAAAAAGCCGCCTCCGCCGAGTTGGGCTGCTGGCTGGACCAGACGCGTGAAATGGCTTCCAGTTCTTTCCAGTCACTGTTTTGGTAGGGTTGCACCACTTGCATCCAGTAAGGGCGCTCAAGCGGTGGTAAATCCCAGAACGGCGTGCCATCGGGAGCAGGCGTAGACACACTATTCTTCTGCATCAGGGCTTGTACCCACTCGACCGGAATGCTGTAGAAATACGCGTGTTTGCCCGGGCTTTTAAAAGTACTCAGTGAGACCAGTTCACCGGCCTGGTTGAAAGTCGGGCTACCGCTGGAACCCATGATGAATGCGGCATCTGAGCGCACTATGGTGCCGCCATCATAAGGATAGAGCGCACGTACTTTGCCGGCGATGGTTTGTGGTTTGGGTGGTCCGCCGGGAAAACCTATGGTGAAGACATCATCTCCATAATTTAGTGAGTCAGCCGAGGCCAGTTTGACTGGTGCCAGTTCCAGATATTGGAACTTAAGCAAACACGCATCATGCGGCCAATCTGCCACCATGCCGACCGGACTAATACTCTCGCCGAATTTTGAAATGCTGATGCCGTTACTGTTTGCCAGTACATGGCAATTGGTGGCGACTGTGTCTTTAGCGACCACCACGCCAGTGCCAACGCCATGACCTCCTGTTTGTGTGATCACATGCACTTTTACAATGGATGCTTTTAGCTTGTACACCAGTTCACGGTCTGGCTCTGCAAACGCAACATCTATGGACCATAACAATGTAAGTGCGATAAAGCCTTGAAACAGAGTGCGCATGCCAACTCCTTGTGACTGTTTTGCTAGGTAATGATGAGACTTAATTTAAAGCGAAAAATGCAAAAAAATCTGCGACTAGCCATTAATACAGTGAAAAGCCAGCGAAACAGCGCTAGAATAGCCGATATTTTTGATTGTTGAAGGATAGTTATGCTGATTACAAGCGAAATCGTTGATTTGGACACGCCGACCGGGGTGATGCGCACCTATGTGCATCGTCCAAAGCAGGATGGTAAAGTGCCTGCGGTTTTGTTTTACTCGGAAATTTTCCAGCAAACCGGCCCAATCGAACGTGCCGCACGCTTCTTGGCCAGCCATGGCTATGCGGTGTTAGTGCCGGAAGTGTTTCATGAGCTGAACCCGATTGGTACTGTGCTTGGCTATGACGATGCCGGTCGCGATAAGGGGAATGCGGATAAGTTTGCCAAAGATGTGCAGGCTTACGACACTGATAATCGCGCCATGATTGAGTTTCTCAATGCGCAGCCATGGTACAGCGGTAAGCTGGGCGCAGCCGGTTTCTGTATCGGTGGTCATCTGGCATTCCGTGCTGCGTTGCAGCCAGAAGTGAAAGCCACCGCTTGCTTCTACGCGACCGATTTACATACCAACCTTATTCCTAATAAACCTGGCCAGCACAGCATGGAACGGGTGAACGAGATTAAAGGCGAATTGCTGATGATCTGGGGTAAACAGGATCCACATATTCCTGGCGATAAGCGTGCTGAGTTATACAACCGCTTCGCTAATATCCCAGGTTTGAATTACACCTGGCATGAAGTCAACGGGCAACATGCCTTTATGCGCGATGAGGGTGAAAGATATGATGCGCAGGTGGCGGGCATCGGTTATCAGCTTGCTCTGCACTTGTTGGGCAACGCATTAAAATAAGTAATTGGGTTGAGCGATAAATGACTGTTGTTAAGATTGGTTTTTCAGCAAGCATTGAACGTTCAATTGCACTTTGAAGTCCAAGCACAGGCCAAAAGCCTGTGCTTTTTTTTAAACCAAATCAAAAATTTAAGAGACTGATATGACCACAAAAAATGCTGACATCGGCCTGGTGGGCCTCGCAGTGATGGGCCAAAACCTGGCCCTGAACATTGCCGATCACGGTTACACCATTGCGGTATACAACCGCGACCCGAAAAAAATGCTGAATTTTATTGAAGAGTGCAAGGCCAAGGAGCCATCGCATGAACGCGTAGTCGGCCACGCTGATCTGGCTTCTTTCGTGTTAAGTATCAAACGTCCACGCAAAATTGTGTTACTGGTAAAAGCCGGTAGCGCCACCGATGTGACTATCAATGCTTTATTGCCTTTCCTAGAGCAGGGCGACATTATTATTGATGGCGGTAATGCTTTGTGGACAGACACTATCCGCCGCGAAAAAGAGCTGGCCGCAAAAGGCATTGAGTTCATTGGTTCAGGTGTTTCAGGCGGTGAAACCGGTGCCCGTTTCGGTCCTTCATTGATGCCATCCGGCACACGCAAGGCTTGGTCCAGCCTGGAGCCGATCTGGCGTGATATCGCCGCCAAGGTAGACCCGGTTACTGGTACACCTATGGAAGGTGGCGAGCCAGGCAAGCCAGTAGAAGGCGGTTTCTCCTGTGCGGAATATATTGGCCCTGACGGTGCCGGTCACTACGTTAAAATGGTGCATAACGGTATCGAATACATCGATATGCAGTTGATCTGCGAAGCCTACTGGTTGATGAAAAACCTGCTGGGTATGCCAGCAGATGAAATCGGTAAGGTATTTGCGGAATGGAACAAGGGCGAACTGTCCAGCTTCCTGATTGAAATCACGGCAGATATCCTGCAACAGAGAGATCCGGGGGGTAAAGGCTTCCTGGTCGATAATATCCTGGATACTGCGGGTCAGAAAGGTACCGGTCAATGGACAGCTGCCAACGCCTTGGAGCTGGGCGCACCTGCCAACGCGATTGCCGCTGCTGTGTATGCGCGGGCATTATCCAGCCTCAAAGAAGAACGTGTGGAAGCGAGCCGCATTCTGAAAGGTCCGGAGATTGTTAAGGAAACTGACAAGCCAGCGATTATTGAAGCGATTAAGAATGCATTGTATTGCTCCAAAATTTGCGCTTACGCGCAAGGTTTCCAACTGATTGATAAAGCACAAGTGGCTTACAACTGGAAACTCAATTTTGGTGAAATCGCGCAAATCTGGCGTGGTGGTTGTATTATCCGCGCGCGCTTCCTGCAAAAAATTACCGATGCCTATGCATTGAATTCACGCCTGAAAAACCTGATGCTGGACCCATACTTTACGAATGCAATGAATGAAGGCCAGGCAGGCTGGCGTAAGGTGATTGCACTGGCAGTGACCAACGGTATTCCTGCACAGGGGTTTGCTGCGGCGTTGGCCTATTACGATGGCTACAGAAGTGCTGACTTGCCTGCTAACCTGTTACAAGGCCAGCGTGACTTCTTCGGCGCACATACCTATGAGCGTAAAGATCATCCACGTGGTCAATTCTTCCATCTGGACTGGCCGGAACAAGGTCGTCCTGAATTGGTGATTGAGTAATTTCTGGTAATTAAATCTGATGTGTGGATGCCGTTTTGGCATCTGCGCGTTGGTCAGGCAGAAAATAAAAAGATGGCTAGATGCCATCTTTTTTGTCTTTATCTGTTAGCAGCAGAAAAATGAAATATTGCAACTGCACTAATCAATCATTTATTTCGTCAATCATTTTTTCGCATGGCACAGATAAAACGTTGACCCACCCTGGGTCACGGTCGAGCGTGTGTTAAAGCTTTAAACGCAATCGCAACTGGATTCCAGAAAACGATGTAACTCGAGAATGGCCTTTTTATGTTCCTGAGCTTTAAGCGAAGCTTTTGAAGCACTCACATCAGCAGCAGTATTTAAGCCTGGTGAATAAATTTCGTCCGTTAAAAAATGAATAGACGAAGCTTGTTGGTAAGACTCTACAATTTGCATTTCAATTTTTCCTTTTGGGATTCAATATTTCCAGTACGACATAACGAATTTTGTTCGTCGTGTCTGTGGCGACAAAATTAACAAAAAGTTCCTGATTGAGCAAAGGGTTAAACGTTAAAGTGCCCAATTTGGTCCAATTGCGATGCTGTATTTGCGCCGCTACAACATCTAAGCAAACATGATGCCATGTTTGCTTAGTTTAACGCACAGCCATGACCATTGGATGACAACCTAAAACAGCACTTAAAAACTAAAAGCCAAATGCGTCAATATTTCGTAAAATAACGGCTGGATAAATACAAAATGAAGAGTGGGATGCAAATTCTTGTCAATGGTAAAGCCATGCAATTGCCATCGGAGGCGATGACAGTGCTGGCACTGGTTGAACATATGCAATTGGTTGGCAAGCGCATTGCCATCGAACGTAACGGTGATATTGTGCCGCGCAGCCAGTTTCCGGAGGTGCATCTGCAAGGGAACGACAGGCTGGAGATCGTTGGCGCGGTTGGCGGCGGTTGAATCATCTGCAACCAAAATAGCATTTGCTAATCCTATCCCTGTTACAGAAACAAGATTTTTTGAGAATAAATACATGAGTGATGCACTGGTAATTGCCGGTAAAAGTTATGAATCCCGCCTGCTGGTGGGGACTGGTAAATATAAAGATTTTGCGGAAACCCGCGCGGCGATTGATGCCAGCGGTACCGAAATTGTGACTGTTGCCATCCGACGCACTAATATCGGCCAGAATGCTAATGAGCCTTCGTTGCTGGATTATCTGCCACTTACCGAATTTACTTATCTGCCGAACACGGCAGGCTGTTATAGTGCTGATGACGCGGTGCGTACGTTGCGCCTGGCGCGTGAGCTGCTGGACGATCATCGCCTGGTCAAGCTTGAAGTGCTCGGTGACCCGAATACTTTATATCCTAACGTAACAGAAACGATTGCAGCTGCCAAAGTATTGGTGAAAGAAGGATTTGAAGTCATGGTGTACACCTCGGATGATCCGATTATTGCCAAACAGCTTGAAGACATCGGCTGTGTTGCAGTGATGCCGCTGGCGTCACTGATTGGTTCCGGGATGGGGATTTTGAATCCATGGAACCTGCAGATCATCATTGAAAACGCCAAGATTCCTGTGCTGGTGGATGCTGGCGTAGGCTGTGCCTCTGATGCCGCGATAGCTATGGAATTAGGTTGTGCCGGGGTGTTGATGAATACCGCGATTGCCGCTGCGCGAGACCCGGTGCTGATGGCCGGTGCCATGAAAAAGGCAGTGGAAGCCGGGCGCGAATCATTCCTGGCTGGGCGTATGGCGAAAAAGCTTTATTCCGCCAGCCCAAGTTCACCTACTACCGGCATGATTGGGTAAACCGTGGAAGATAACGAACTATATGCATGCGAGGTTTCGGTCATCACCGAGTATCTGCACGATCAATCGTCCCCTGAAGCCGGGCAATATGTTTATGCATATACCATCACTATCCGGAATACCGGAAAAACACCGGCGCAACTGATCAGCAGGCACTGGGTGATCACCGATGCCATGCAGCAGGTGCGCGAAGTCAAAGGCCTGGGGGTGATTGGCGAGCAGCCATTGCTGGCGCCCGATGCTGAATACAAATATACCAGCAGCGTGATGTTTAATACGCCGAGTGGCGAAATGTACGGTACGTACCAGATGGTGGCGGTTGATGGTCACTGGTTTGAGGTGGATATCCCGACTTTCTGGCTGCATCAGGCGGCAGGATTACATTAAGGCTGACGCTCATTCATGGGTGAGCTAGTCATGAAAAGATTCAAGTGAAATTAATTGATGTGTTTTTAGCAAGAAAAATCAGCGCAAGTAAATCAGGCCTGTTGTTGATATCTGTTTTGATGGCCTTTGGCCTGGCTGGTTGCCAATCGGCTGCGCCTATCCCTCCCAAAAAATCTGCATCCAAACCATCGGTGACTACGACGGCTGAAAAGCCTGACCTAGCCACACAAGGCAGCCGTCCGGTGCCAACTTCACCTTATGCATTATTAACCCCAGCGAGCTGGGCAGAGATGCCAGGTGTCGATAACGAGAACTGGGTTGCCAGTTGGGCAGCATGGTTGCAAAGCTGCCAGGGATTAAGGAAAAAACCTGACTGGCAAGCCGTATGCGCTGCGGCACCGACCGTCAAAAGTGATGATGCCAATGCGATCAAGGCTTACTGGCAGCAGTATTTCAATGTCTATGCCACACAGCAAGTCGAAGGCACCCAGCAGGGGCTGATTACCGGCTATTACCAGCCGGTATTAAAAGGCGCTAGAGCAGCCAGTGAGCGTTATCCTGTTCCATTGTATAAAGTGCCCGCAGACCTGATTACGGTCAATCTGTCGAATTTATTCCCTGACCTTAAATACAAGCGCGTGCGTGGTCGTGTACAGGGGCAAACACTGGTGCCTTATTACACCCGTACCGAAATTGAGCAGCAACAGTCGCCATTGCTGGGCAATGAATTGTTGTGGGTGAATGACGCTGTGGAAGCATTCTTCCTGCAGGTGCAAGGTTCAGGCATTGTCGAGCTGGAAAGTGGCGAGCGTATCCCTGTTGGTTATGCCGACCAAAACGGACATCCTTACCAGTCTATCGGTAAAGTGCTGGTCGAGCGCGGCGAGCTCACTGCCAGCGAAGCCTCCATGCAAGGCATTAAAACCTGGGGGCAACAGCATCCGGATCAATTGCAGGGCTTGCTAAATGCCAACCCCAGTTATGTATTTTTTAAATTATTACCAACAGGTCTATCAGGCCCGCTCGGTGCGCTCGGCGTGCCATTAACACCTGCCCGCAGTATTGCGGTAGACCCGTTCTATATTCCATTGGGTGCCCCTGTATACATGGCAACGACTTATCCTTACCCGAATTCGGATGCTCTGCTGCAACAACTAATGGTGGCGCAAGATACAGGCGGTGCCATCAAAGGTGGTGTGCGTGCCGATATTTATTGGGGTGACGGCGAAGCTGCCGGTAAACTGGCAGGCGCGATGCGGCAGCAAGGGCAATTGTGGGTGTGGTTGCCTAAAACCTTTAAACTGCCCCAACAGTAACCTAGATGCAACGCGTTCATTATCGCAATGACGCCCGCTGGCACGCTAAGTTGATAATCAGGAGCGCCTTGCGTCCATGGTTGCAAGAGCGCGGTTCATTGACTGCCAAGTTAAAACAGCAGTATGCGGATTTTTCTGTGCAGCCTTACCATGAAGCATGGGGCAAGCCACATGTCGATGAGCGACAACTATTGCGATTACCAGCCGATACCCAAACATGGGTGCGCGAAGTATGGCTGATGGGCGACCGGCAACCACGCGTGTTTGCACATAGCGTGATTGCGCGCAAAGATTTGCGAGGTCCATGGTATGGCCTGCGCAAAATGGGAAGGTTACCATTGGGGGCCGCTTTGTTTGCTAATCCTAAAGTTAAGCGTGGCGCTTTGCATTTTAGAAAACTCACTCCTGCGCACGCTCTTTACAAAGCAGTGTCAAAAAAATTGACGCTCAAGACAAACCACCCATTATGGGCGCGCCGTTCATTATTTTGCCTGCAACGCCATCACTTACTGGTCACTGAAGTTTTTCTGCCAAGCCTGTTAACGAATACCGATAATGGATTAAAAGAATAATGTTGTCGTTTGCCAAATGGAATGCCTACTATCGCCTGACCCGGCTGGATAAACCCATTGGGATCTGGTTATTGATGTGGCCAACTTTATGGGGTTTGCTGATTGCCGGACAAGGGCAACCTGATTTGCATGTAGTGGCTGTCTTTGTTTTAGGCACTATCCTTATGCGTTCGGCGGGTTGCGCACTCAATGATATCGCGGACCGGCATTGGGACGGTGCTGTAGCACGTACGCAGGCGAGGCCATTGGCAACCGGCGAAATTTCAGTCAAAGAAGCTTATCTGGTGGCCGTCATCCTGGCACTGATTGCTTTTGCGCTAGTCTGCACCTTGGGCTGGAAAGTAGTGGCATGGTCGGTGCCCGCATTATTTCTTGCCATCAGTTATCCCTATACCAAACGTTTCCTGGCCATACCGCAGGCTTATCTCGGGCTGGCATTTGGCTTCGGTATCCCGATGACATTTGTTGCTTTGCAAGGGCAGGTGCCAGCGGTGGCATGGTGGTTATTGCTGGCCAATATGTTCTGGTCTATTGCCTATGATACGGCTTATGCCATGGTAGACCGTGCAGATGATCTTAAGATTGGTATATGCTCGTCAGCCATTACCTTCGGGCGCTTTGATGTGATGGCAATCATGGGCTGTTTTACTGTCATGATGCTGATCCTGGCAGCTGTTGCGATATATGCGGGTTTCGCATGGTCCTTCTGGCTGGGCTGGTTGTTGGCGTGTGTGTTGATTGCGCGACAATATAAACTCATCAGCAAACGCGATCCACAACAGTGTTTTAAGGCTTTTCTGGATAATGTGTGGATAGGCGCTGCCTTAACCGCAGGGTTTGCAGGGGCTTACTGGTTAGGCTGATTTGCGTGCCGTTGAAGGCTCATCCAGCTCGAAGGTGAAATCGGTCCAGTACTGGAATGGCGTTTGGTCGACTGGTGCCAGCACATAAATATCACCTGAGAGTTTTTGCAATTCACGCAAATTATCACTCATCGATTCTGCATCCGCAGTGGTCTTGACCGTTGGCTGTACCGTAGGCAGATTCTGGGTCTGGCAAGCCACTTCTTTAAGCATCATCAACTCTTCAAACACACTGCGTTCAAATCCCATTCGCGGTACCAGGCGCGTGTTGTATACCAGGTCGTCAATCAGTGAAATCACCTGTGGGGTACCCCAGGTCTGTTGCAAAGCTTTCATGATGCGAGGATAGGATTCTATTCCCTGCTGTTTAAGGTCGGGACTGCGCTCCACGCTAAGGTTGAAGTGTTTCCTGCAGTCCGCGGCCACAATATCAAACTCTTGTTGCTTATCCTCCTTGGATAATAAATCGAGTAGATAAAGCCACATCCAAGGTGAACATTTCGGGTGGCGCGCCAGGTGCTGCTGCAAATGCTCAATCGCCTGATTAGCGCGGCCATGGGTAAATAGCCGGGAAGCGTCCTGCATCACTGCATTAGTATTCTGCTGAGAACTGATTCTCTGCGGTGTGCTAGCCGGTGATACCGCATCATCATTCGCATGTAGCGGAACAGATTGCAGTCTGTTCGTCGACTGGTTTGTTGGCTGATAAGGAGATTGTGTGTGAGGTGCCGCATGCTGAGTTCTGGCAAATGTATCTGCAGGTTGATTATGGCCAGTTTGTGCAGGATTGCTAGTTTTGTCTTTAGCTTTCTCGCGCACTTTGGATGTTTTAGGGATCGCTGCATATCGACGCAGCCAATCGGCGAAGAAATAGCCGCTGACGATTAATGCCAGGCTCAGTGTCAATACCAGCGTACGCAACAAGTGATTTTCATTTTGCAGTTGGGTTAGCTGGCTTTTTAATGTCATTAATATATTTGCCTGGGCAAGATTGCTGGCATAAAGCGTGTCGGATTTTTTCTGTAATTGTTTAAAGTCGACTTGAAGTGCGTTAATTTGTTGCTGCAATGCATTGTAAGTATCTAGTGGAACATCTGGAGATATCAGGGTCGGCGCTGAAATTATCTCAGTCTGCACAGAAGGTGTGTCAGCAATGGTTTCTGCTGTTGCAGGTTGCAAAGTTATAGCCTCAGTGACCACTTTATTGGTGGAAACTGGCGGTGAAACAGTGACAGTATTATCGGCCTGGATACTTAAAGTTTGGCTGCTATGCTGGCAGTGATCAATAAGGGTAAGTTTTAGTGGTGCGGAAATCGGGCTGTTTGACCACAACATGATGCTACCTTGCTGATTGCTCAAGGTGGTGTATTCGAGTTGGATAGGATCAGGTGAAGGTGGTTGTTGCAGGGTGAAGCAGCTTAGGTCTGTGCTCGATTGTGCGTTATATATTCTGAATTGCGCGAGAAACGGTTCATTCAACCCAGATTCGATACTGAGTGTATTTAACTCGGCGGCATTTGAAACGGACGCCAAACCGAGAAAAAATAAAGAGATAAGTCGCAACCGGTGAAAAGCTGCGAAGCGTCTGCTTTGTGTATGCGTGTTGCAAAAAAGCATGATGCAAATGTTTATTTTTAAATTGAAGCTTGCTTGGAAACACAATGAATGGCCTAATATAACACTTGACTGTATAAAACCCCTAAATATCAAGGGGAATTGACCATAAACCAGGTTTATTTTCCGTTAATTTGCATAATTGACACGAGAAAAAACAATGTTGGTCAAATAGCACGCATGAAAGATTGCGATCCGGCGTAACCGTCAATTCTTTTTCGGATTAATTCGTTGACAAGCTTTCTCAAGCTGGCTTATAATCCGCCCTCTTAATTTACACGCTATAACTCGGTAGTTATAAAATGAAAACATTTTCAGCAAAATCGCATGAAGTACAACGTGATTGGTTCGTGATCGACGCCACAGATTTAGTCTTGGGTCGTTTGGCCAGCGCTATTGCTCACCGCCTGCGTGGTAAGCATAAAGCTATTTACACGCCGCACGTAGACACCGGTGACTATATCGTTGTCGTCAATGCAGACAAAATTAAAGTGACTGGCAACAAGGCTGGCGGCAAATTGTATCACCGCCACTCCGGTTACCCAGGTGGTATCACAACCACCACATTCTCTAAAATGCAAGACCGTTTCCCAGGTCGTGCGTTGGAAAAAGCAGTAAAAGGCATGTTACCAAAAGGTCCTTTGGGCTATGCCATGATCAAGAAAATGAAAGTGTATGCCGGTGACAAGCACGAGCACATTGCTCAGCAACCGCAAACATTAACTATCTAAATACAGACGATTAGGATAAAGCATGATCGGTAAATACAACTATGGCACAGGCCGCCGCAAAAGCTCAGTGGCACGTGTGTTCATTAAGTCCGGTAGTGGCAACATCGTAGTGAACGACAAGCCAGTTGACGTTTATTTCTCACGCGAAACATCTCGCATGATTCTGCGTCAACCACTGGAATTAACAAATAACACAGCGACATTTGACATTTTGGTCAACGTGCACGGTGGTGGTGAGTCTGGTCAAGCTGGTGCTGTGCGTCACGGCATTACTCGCGCATTGATCGACTACGATACAGCGTTGAAGAGCGCTTTGTCTCACGCTGGTTTCGTTACCCGTGATGCTCGCGAAGTTGAACGTAAAAAAGTCGGCCTGCGCAAAGCACGTCGCCGGAAGCAGTTCTCCAAACGTTAATTTCACGTTTGTTACAAGAGAGTTGTGCAAAAAGGTCGCGTTGGCGGCCTTTTTCATTTATTGTTTTATTTTTCTCTGCATGAATCGCAAGTTTGGTTGAAGTCTATGGAAAAGATTAAAGTCGGCATTGTCGGTGGCACCGGATATACAGGTGTTGAATTATTGCGTTTGCTGGCACGGCATCCGCAAGTGCAATTGCAGGTCATTACATCCCGTGGTGAAGCTGGCTTGCCGGTGGCTGATATGTTTCCAAGCTTGCGGGGTGTGGTTGATTTAACCTTTAGCGATCCCACAACCATTGATTTAAGCCAATGCGATGTCGTATTTTTTGCTACCCCGCATGGAGTGGCAATGAGCCAGGCACCAGCGTTAGTCGCGGCAGGTGTGAAGGTTATTGATCTGGCGGCGGACTTCCGCCTGCAGGATGCAGCAGAGTTTGAAAAATGGTACAAACTGCCGCATAGCTGTACCGATATATTGGAACAATCGGTGTACGGTCTGCCGGAGTTATATGCAGATGAAGTTGCACACGCGCAAGTCATCGGTAATCCAGGCTGTTACCCAACAACGGTTTTGTTGGGTCTGGCCCCATTACTGCAAAATGGCTGGATTGATTTTTCTGCACCAATTATTGCAGATGCCAAATCTGGGGTATCCGGCGCGGGCAGAAAAGCCGAAGTCAGCACTTTATTCTCCGAAGCCAGTGATAACCTCAAAGCCTACGGTGTGGCCGGGCATAGGCATCACCCGGAAATTCTGGCGCAATTGAAGAAACTCTCGGGCAATGATGCGGTCAACCTAATCTTTGTACCACATCTGATCCCGATGATTCGCGGTATGTTGACGACTCTGCATGTGAAGCTGAATGCAGAAGGCGCCAAGCAGGCATTGCAAGCAGTGTATGAGCAGCATTACCAGGATGATTATTTTGTGGATGTCATGCCTGTAGGTGCTTTGCCTGAAACACGTTCAGTGCGCGGCTCTAATTTTTTGCGGATGGCTTTATATCCACAGGCAAATGATTATGTGACGATCATTGTCGTGCAAGATAATTTGGTGAAAGGCGCTTCAGGCCAAGCGGTTCAGAATATGAACATCATGTTTGGATTGGCGTCAGATACAGGTTTGCAAGTGTTGCCATTATTGCCATAATGATAAGACCCATACGTAGAAGACTCAGGAACCATTTTGGATTAACAGCCAAGCAAGTCGCAGTGCGTTCACACAGGCCTTGGTATTTTCAGGGTACACTGGCTGTCATCAATTTGTTGCTTGGTTTCGCACTGGCTTACTGGGCACTGCATGATGATAATAGCCAGTATGTCCGCGAACGCCTGCGTCAGGTGACTTCAGAAAATATTGAGTTTCAGAAAAAATTAATTGCTTCGCAACGTGAGTTACAGGTGGAACTGGCTACCAGCAATAATCTAGCAAAAACGCTCACGGCCCAGCAAGATGAAAACATCAAACTGAAAGAAGAACTGGTGTTTTACAAGAAAATTACCAAGCGTTAAGTATGTGCATAATATTTGCTTGTATCGGTTCTAGAACAAGCGCGCATTCAGAATAATTGATTCGGAACAGGAAATGCCATGTTTTTCAAAAAAAGCGTTCATATCGACAGCCATATTGATACACTAGTCGGTCACGAAACACAGATTCAAGGCAATATGCACTTCGCTGGCGGCTTGCGGGTAGATGGCCAGATAGCCGGAAACCTGATTGAAAAACGAGAGCACCCGAGCACGCTCATTATCAGTGAGAATGGCGCTATTACCGGGGCAGTAGAAGCTTCGAAGATTGTGTTGAACGGGATTATCCGCGGGCCGGTGAAATCCTCAGTATTTATAGAATTGCAAAGCAAGGCACGGATAGTGGGTGATTTGTACTACAAGTCACTGGAAATGCATACCGGCGCTGTGATTGAAGGCAAGTTGATTTACCTCGGAGAACAACCACCCGAAGTGGCTGTACCAGAATTAACTTGAAATATTTAATTTCGCCGCCATATTGAGTTTGAGAGTTTGACAGGAGTCTATGATGACCGCAGAAGCTATGATTGATATTGAAATGCCAACCCCATTGGTATTTACCGATAATGCCGCCAAAAAGGTGAAAGAACTGATTGATGAGGAAGGCACGCCCGACCTCAAGTTACGCGTATTTGTAAGCGGTGGCGGTTGCTCCGGCTTTCAATACGGCTTTACCTTTGAAGAAGAGGTGAACGACGACGACACGCAAGTGGATAAAGATGGTGTTACTTTATTGATTGACCCGATGAGCCTGCAGTATCTGGCAGGGGCGGAAATTGATTATACCGATAGCTTGCAAGGGTCCCAGTTTGTGATTCGTAACCCGAATGCCACGACGACGTGTGGTTGTGGTAGCTCTTTCTCGGTTTAACCCTAGTTCATGCACAATAAAAACGCCGGGATCCCGGCGTTTTTATTTTTTAGCAGACTCAAAAATCAGCGTTGATCCAATGGTACAAATTCGCGGCGCGTTTCGCCGACGTAAAGTTGACGCGGGCGGCCGATTTTTTGTTCCGGGTCGGCATTCATCTCACACCATTGTGAAATCCAGCCGGCTGTACGGGCCAATGCAAAAATCGCGGTGAACATGGAGTTAGGAATCCCCATCGCGCGCATGACGATACCGCTATAAAAATCGACGTTAGGGTATAGTTTGCGGGAAACGAAGTATTCGTCTTCCAATGCAATTTTCTCCAGCTCCATTGCCAGCTTGAACATAGGGTCATCCTGCAAGCCCAATTCATTCAGTACTTCATGGCAAGTCTTGCGCATGATGGAAGCACGTGGATCCATGTTGCGGTAGATACGGTGGCCAAACCCCATCAGACGGAAGCTGTCGGTTTTATCTTTGGCGCGGTTGATAAACTCCCCGATACGGCTGATGTCACCCATTTCTTCCAGCATGTTCAGTGTGGCTTCGTTGGCGCCGCCGTGTGAAGGGCCCCACAGCGAGGCAATCCCGGCCGCGATACACGCAAATGGATTCGCGCCACTGGAGCCGACCAGACGCACGGTTGACGTAGAAGCATTCTGTTCGTGATCTGCGTGCAGGATCAGGATACGTTCGAACGCGCGCGCCAGGATAGGGTTAGGCACGTATTCTTCACAGGGCGTGGCGAACATCATGTGCATGAAATTCTCGGCGTAACCCAGGTTGTTTTTAGGGTACATAAACGGTTGGCCGATATTGTATTTGTAGCTCCATGCTGCAATGGTCGGCACTTTTGCCAGCAAGCGCATTGCCGCGCGTTTGCGTGACTCCGGGTTGCTGACATCATTGTTGTCAGGGTAAAAAGCAGCCATCGCGCCGACGACGGCTATCATCACGGCCATTGGGTGAGCGTCGCGCCTAAAGCCGCGGAAGACATTGCTCATCTGGTCGTGCAACATGCTGTTTTTGCGGATCGCGTTGACGAACTCTTCACTCTGGGCGGCATTTGGCAGCTCGCCATGTAACAGCAGGTGGGATATTTCCAGGAAGTCGCAATTTTCAGCCAGGGTTTCAATAGGGTAGCCGCGGTAATACAGCAAGCCTTCTTCACCATCAATAAAGGTGATGCCAGAATCGCAAGCCGCCGTGGACATGAATCCCGGGTCATAAGTGAAAATACCGTGTTTGCCCAGGCTGCGAATATCGATCACATCGGTGCCCAGCGAGCCTTTGAGGATCGGGAGTTCTATTGCGGGGGTGTCGTTATCAAAAGAAATGGTCGCTTTGGTTGCCATAACATACTCAAAATGGGTAGACGGGATTAAGGCTAAATTATACGCAATCAACTCTCCAAAATGCGCACTTGCGGGGAGATTGAAAGTGAAAACACCGAAAAAGCTGTCAAAACATGCACCAGAATTAACCGCTAGCATGGTGCAGTTGCACTGCTTGCGTGAAAATCCGCTACGCGGGATAGATGGCGCCGAGCACGCGCAGGCCGCGTGCGCCAGTGACGGCGGGCAGGTTGCCACTCAAGCCATCGACACAGCGTTGCGCCAGCCACGCAAACGCTACTGCCTCTACCCAATCCACCTCTACGCCCAGTTTGTCGGTTGGATCAATGCAGCAGCCAATCAGTGCGGATAAGCGCTCTATCAATAGGCCGTTATGCGCACCGCCACCACAGACATATGCTTCGTCTATAGCCGGGCAAAAGCGTTTGATGGCATCGGCAATACTAAGCGCTGTAAGCTCCAGCAAGGTTCGCGCGATATTTTCCGGGCGGTCATCAACCACGTTTAAATGTTGCGCCAGCCACTGTTGGTTAAACAAATCCCGTCCTGTACTTTTTGGTGCAGTCTGCGCCAGATAGGGTTCAGCCAGCATGGCTTCTAATAAAACATTATTTACCTGTCCGCTGGCAGACCAGGCACCATTGGCGTCAAAGGCCTGACCTGTGTGTTGTTGCGTCCATTGATCTAGCAACATATTGCCGGGGCCGGAATCGAATCCGGTCACTTGCCCATCCACTGGTAACCACGAAATATTGGCAATGCCGCCGATGTTGATAATAGCGCGGTTTTTAGTAAGGCTGGCAAACACCGCCTGGTGAAAGGCCGGTACCAAAGGTGCGCCCTGACCGCCTGCTGCCATATCCCGGCTGCGGAAATCACCTATTACTGTGATATTCGTGAGTTCTGCCAGCCGGGCATGGTTACCTATTTGTAAGGTATAAGCCTGGCCATCTGGCAGGTCCGGGCAATGGCGTATGGTTTGCCCGTGGCAGCCAATCGCGGTAATTGCTGATGCCGGCAATTGGCTTTGCTGCAAAATTTTTAATACAGACTCTGCGTAGAGCTCGGCCAAACTATTTGCCATCAGTGCTGCATCATGCAGTTCATTGATGGCAGGTTGGTGCAACGCCAGCAATGCCTGTTTGATGACGGATGGATATGGTACAAATGCCTGGTCAACTTGTTCAAAGCAATCACCGGTATGCGCGACCAATGCCGCATCAACACCGTCCAGGCTGGTGCCTGACATGATGCCAATAAAGTAACGCGTATCGGGGACTGCTGACTGTGAAATCATAGGCCCACATAGTAACATCGTCGCGGGATATGCCTACAGTAATGCACCAGATTACGTTAAAATAGCCGCTTTAATTTAAACCATGCTGTTAAGAAGTATCTTCGCTAACAGCGTGACAGAAATGTATTTATGACAGACTCAAAACCTTCAGCCGAGGCGATCAGCACGGAAATTTCCCCCGAGATTGCCAAAGCACTGGCTATTATCAAACGCGGTGCGGATGAATTGCTGATCGAGCAAGAATTGGTTGAAAAGCTCAAAACCGGTAAGCCACTGCGCATCAAGGCAGGTTTTGACCCAACCGCACCTGATCTTCATTTAGGCCATACGGTACTTATCAATAAATTGCGCCAGTTGCAGGATCTTGGTCACCAGATCTTATTCCTGATCGGTGACTTCACCGGCATGATAGGTGATCCCACTGGTAAAAGCACTACCCGCCCGCCGCTTACGGTAGAGCAGGTCAAAATCAATGCGGACACTTACTCAGAGCAAGTATTCAAAATCCTGGATCCGGCTAAGACTGAAATTGTGTTCAACTCCAAATGGTTGAGCGAGCTTGGTGCAGCTGGCATGATTAAACTGGCTGCCAGCCATACTGTGGCGCGTATGTTGGAGCGTGATGATTTTTCCAAGCGTTTCAAAGGTAATCAGCCGATTGCGATTCACGAGTTTTTATACCCGTTGTTACAGGGCTACGATTCTGTCGCCTTGCAGTCCGATCTGGAGTTGGGCGGCACCGATCAAAAATTTAATTTGCTGATGGGCCGCGAGTTGCAGAAGCAGGCAGGAATGGCGCAGCAGTGTGTGCTGATGATGCCATTGCTGGAAGGTCTTGATGGCGTTAATAAAATGTCCAAATCGCTGGGCAACTATATTGGTATCAGCGAGGCACCCGAATTAATTTTTGCCAAAATCATGTCTGTCTCCGACACGCTGATGTGGCGCTATATTGATTTGCTGTCTTTTGCCTCATTGGAAACCATCGCCGAATGGAAGGCGCAAGTTGCCGGTGGCGAAAACCCGCGTAATATCAAGGTAGGTTTTGCGCAGGAAATCGTAGCCCGATTCCACGGTCAGGCAGCAGCAGAAAAAGCACTGGCAGATTTCCAGACGCGCGCCAAAGGTGGTATCCCTGATGATGTGCCGGAAGTGGAAGTGGCTATTGAAGGCGAGAGTATTGGTATCAGCCAGTTACTGAAACTGGCTGGCCTGGTAGAAAGCACCAGTGAAGCGATGCGTGCTATTCAACAAGGTGGCGTGAAACTGGATAGCGTAAAAGTGGAAGACAAAAATCAGCAATTGGAAAAAGGCGTGGTGGTGGCCCAAGTTGGCAAACGCAAGTTCGCCAAAATAACCATTAAGTAATTAACTGCTTGAAAGTAAAAGGCCGCTTCTTAGCGGCTTTTTTCTGAAAGATAGAGATTGCGTTTTAAAGTGACTTACGCAAATTGGCGGGTGGAATGCTCAATGATTCACGATATTTGGCAATGGTCCGGCGCGCTACCACAATGCCCTGTTGTGCCAGGGTGTCGGTAATCTGATTATCTGATAATGGTTTTTTGACGTTTTCTTCTGCGACCATCTGTTTGATCAGTGCTCGGATCGCCGTCGCCGAGCAGGAACCACCAGCATCTGTCGCAACCGAGCTGCCGAAGAAGTATTTCAGTTCATAGACGCCACGTGGTGTGAGCATGTACTTATGCGTAGTCACCCTGGAAATGGTGCTTTCGTGCAATTCGAGTTCTTCAGCAATCTCACGTAATACCAGCGGGCGCATGGCAATGTCACCGTGCTCAAAAAAGTTGCGCTGCCTATCCACAATTGCTTGCGATACGCGCAATATGGTCGAGAAGCGTTGCTGGATATTCTTGATCATCCATTTGGCTTCCTGCATCTGGCTTTGCAGATACTGGCCGGAACTCTCACGATTACGTTTAAGGATGTCGGCATACATCTGGTTGATGCGCAATTTAGGGATCACGCCGTCATTCAGGGTTGCCACCCAGATGCCTTTGATTTTTTTGACCACCACATCATGCTGGATAAAATGATCGTGGCTGAAATTGGAAAATTCGCTACCCGGCCTCGGGTTTTGCTGGCGGATTAGTTGTTGCGCGCCTTTGAGTGAAGCTTCATCGCAACTCAATTGTTTGCGCAGCTTCACAAAATCTTTATTGGCAAGCAGTGCCAGGTGGTCTTTTACAAGTGCAATGGCGGTTTTCAGGTAGGGCGTATCAGCAGGCAAGGCATTAAGTTGCAATAACAGGCATTCACGCAAATCGCGTGCGCCTATGCCGATGGGATCGAGATTCTGGATCAGCTTGAGTGCGGTCTCCAGTTCAAGCAAGTCCACTTCAAGTTCAAGCGGCAGGTTTTCAACGACTTCCTGCAGATCCTGTTCGAGATAGCCGTCATCATTAATGCTGTCGAGCAGCAGTTTAACCAGGCTCATATCACGGTGCGATAAATGCGCCAGCTGGATCTGGTCTATGAGGTGCTCACGCAAGCTTATGCTGCTGGCATCCTGGCGGGAGAAATCGCCGTCTTCATCGTCATTATTGTTGCGGCCTGCTTCGTCCCAATTGCTGGTACTGCCAAATTCGCCATAATCATCTTCAAATTCCGGCGGTGTGAATTCTTCATTAAGGTTGGGTAATTCGCCTTCGTTACCGCTAAGGTCATCCCGTAATTCTTCACGCAAAGTATCGGCTGGCGAAGAAATATCCTGTTGAATGGCAACGTCAAATGAACTGGCATCTTCCACTTCAGCCTGAGCCTGCAACGGTGTTTCGGGCGTGTTATCTTCAAACTCGCCTTCTTCATTGTCAGCCATTTCCAGTAAAGGATTTTCCTGCAAGATGGCTTCCAGCTCCTGGTTAAGTTCCAGCGTCGACAATTGCAACAGACGGATAGACTGCTGCAACTGCGGCGTCAGAGCCAGGTTTTGCGACATGCGTAATTGCAGATTTTGCTTCATAACAAATTACAGCCTAAAGTTTTTGCCCAGATATACTTCACGTACACCTTCGTTCTGGATGATCTCATCCGGCGTACCCGCGGCAAAAATGGCGCCTTCATTCACAATATAAGCGCGGTCACATATATCCAGCGTTTCACGCACGTTATGGTCTGTGATTAAAATGCCTATATTCTGGCTGCTGAGGTAACGGATAATTTTCTGGATCTCGATCACCGCAATCGGGTCAATCCCGGCAAATGGCTCATCCAGCAGAATAAATTTCGGGTCAGTGGCTAGGCAACGCGCGATTTCAACCCGGCGGCGCTCACCCCCCGACAAACTGACAGCCTGGCTATTGCGGATATGCTGGATATGTAGCTGATCCAGCAATGATTCCAGTTTGGCTTCACGCTGTTCAGCGGTATAAGGACGGGTTTCCAGTATCGACAGAATATTATCGGTCACAGACATCTTGCGAAAAATGGAGGCTTCCTGCGGCAGATAGGCCAGACCCATACGCGCACGCTCATGCATGGGGGCGTGGCTAACATCGGTACCATCCAGGGTGATACGGCCGTCATCCAATGCCACCAGGCCAACAATCATGTAGAAGCTAGTGGTTTTGCCTGCACCATTCGGGCCCAGTAATCCGATCACTTCACCACTGTGCAAATCAAGCGTGGTGTTTCTGACGACGGTACGGCCCTGATAGGTTTTTTTTAAATGGCTGACGCACAAATGGCTGTTGTCTGGAGAAACGGTTGTTTGCATATTGCCAGTCTTTACTGTGATTCTTTCTTGGATCCGTTTTCAGGTGCATCGGGTACCGGTTCAGTCCTTAACTGCAACGAGCGATTCATCCGCAACCCTTGTTGGGTATTAGATTTGTTATCTAACACTGGCGGGGTTGTTTTGTTTTTTGGCTGTATGGTAGCTTTCACGCGGCTGTTGGCGGTGCCATTCGGGTTTGCTTTAGTGCCACCAATCACTTCTGCATATTCGGCATTGGCGTCATAACTGATGTAATCACCCGTCACTACGTCTTCGCCACGTTTGACCCAGGCATTGGTATACAGTTGCACTTTATCCATGCGGGCATTGTATTCAATGCGCTGACCACTGCCTTGCATCCACTCATTTTTGCCGGTGCGTTTCTGTTTAAATGTGGTTGGCGTGCTAGGAGTGCCGGTACAAGTGCTATGCTGGAAGCCATCCTGGTCTTCACGTACTATCATCTTGTCGGCCTTGATTTGCAAAGTACCCTGGTTCAGGATCACATTACCGGTATAGACGCTGATTTTTTTCGCATCGTTGACGCTGACGGTATCGGCTTCCAGCTCTATCGGCTGGTCACGATCTGACTCCTCAGCCCAACCGGTAGCTGAGCATAGCGTGCCCAGCATCAGGCAGGTAACATAAAATAATTGCGTGCGCGTTTTCAACTCATCTCTCCAGAATCATCGACTCTTAGTACTTGTATTATTGCTGGTGCCGCTTTTAGCTGGCTTGACCACAGCCTTTGTGGGTGCTGCATCGGGCGCTCGCTCATAATGAACATGCACCCGGTTAAATAATTGCATGGTTTCCGATTTTTTATCAAAACGCATACCAGTACCGGTAATCACTGTCGCCGGTTTCTGATGGATAGTGACGGGCAAATCGGTATAAGCAATATCCGTATCCGGCTCTACGAATAACTTCTCGGTAAGCATTTGCATTTCACCTTTTTCAGCCGTGGCCTGGCGAATCACTTTGACCTGTTTGTCAAACTCCACCAGTTTACCATTGCCGAATATTTTGCCGCGCTGACCGTGAATCTGTGTGTATGGCGACTCTTGTCCAAACTGGGTAAAACGTGGCCTGTCCAGTTCAGTGTGGTCACTATCCGGGTAGTGGCGCATCTGCGCAGCAGCCAGCACATATTTTGTTTTTCCAGTCGCATCGGTGCGCGTGCTGACAAAGTTATACAGCATGTAATCGGGCGCATGACGGCTCAGACCAGTCACGCGCGCCGCTTGCTCTTGCACTGTTTGGTTAATCCAAAAAGTCAGCAGTGCCAAAAACAGCATCAAACCAATCGGCAGCAGAATCGGATATTTAAGCATGTGTAATCTCTACTAGTCTGCCTAAACGACTTTCGCCTTGAGCAAGTCATGCATATTAAATGCGCCTACCAGTTGCTGTTGTTCATTCACGGCCAGAAAACCATTGATTCTGTGCTGCTCCATCAAACTGACTGCTTCAACGGCCATTTGCTGGGTACCCAACAGTCGGGGCTGCTTGCTCATCACATTTAAAATAGGCGCCTGGTGATCCGTGAGTCCCTGTACGAACAGGCGTCTTAGGTCGCCATCAGTAAATATACCGGTCGGTTTTTGTTCAGCATTCACAATGGCAGTAAACCCCATGCCTTTGCTGGTGATTTCCTGGATTGCTTGCTGCACAGTGGCTTTTTCACTGATACTTGGAATAGCATCGCCAGTGCGCATCACATCTTTAATCCTGACCAGTAACCGGCGGCCAAGACTACCCCCGGGGTGCGAACGGGCGAAGTCTTCGGCAGTAAATTCGCGCAGGTCAAGCACGCATAACGCCAGTGCATCGCCCAAAGCCAGTGCCGCGGTGGTGCTCGCGGTCGGTGCCAGGCCTAGCGGGCAGGCTTCATGACCAACTGCAGCACTTAAATGTACTTCCGATTCACGCGATAAGGTTGAATCTTGGGTGCCGGTAATGCTGAGAATACGGGCGCCAATGCGACGGATAGCAGGCAGAATATTGATGATTTCATCACTCTCGCCCGAGTTGGAAAGCGCAATGACCACATCTTCTGCGGTAATCATGCCGAGGTCGCCATGGCTGGCTTCAGCCGCATGCATAAAAAATGCTGGGGTCCCTGTGCTGGCGAGTGTAGCTGCAATTTTGCCGCCGATGTGGCCGGATTTCCCCATGCCGGTGACAACAATACGGCCGCGGCAGTCAAGAATCATATGGACCGCAGCTTCGAACTCAGCGCCCAGGCGTCCGGCCAGCTGGCGGATCTCATCTGCTTCGTGCAATAACACATTGCGCGCTTTTTCTACGATGCCAGAACTTTCAGCAAGTTTGACACCTGATTTTGCTATACTCATGGTCACTAAGTATAGCAAGTGACAGCCCCGGCAAGAAAGCGAATCTAGGCTTTTTTACCGTTTTTTTAATATCAGGCACATTTTTTGCATTGAACAAAAGTTTTGTGGCGGCATAATTAAGCTGACATAATCCGGTTTTATAATAAATTAACGACCACAAGCGGCGTATTCTCTGTATATCGGCAATGTGGTCTAAATCAGTGGTTTTAATTAGTTGCTTAGAATTTTTGCATGTTTGACTCCCTAATCCATTTACTTTTATTGCTCACCAGTTCGGTATTTGCCGTCGGTTTGTTCCGCATATTGGGACTGCCGGCAATACTGGCTTACTTTATGATCGGCATCGTCCTCGGTCCGCACACATTGGGCCTGCTCGAGGATGAAGAAACCGGTCGCCAGGTAGCTGAATTCGGCATTGTGTTCCTGATGTTTAGCATAGGCCTGGAATTCAGCCTGCCCAAGCTATATGCCATGCGTAAAACCCTTTTTGGCCTGGGTGGCGGGCAAGTGATTCTCACGCTGGTTGTCAGCCTGTTGCTTGGCAAAATGGCCGGGTTAAGCCTGACCACTGCCTTTATTATCGGTGCAGCGTTGACAATGTCATCCACTGCAATCGTTTCAAAAATCCTGATGGAACGTGTGGACCTCAGCTCACGTCATGGACGTTTGAGTATCGGGGTATTGTTATTCCAGGATCTGGCAGTGATTCCAATTCTGGTGCTGATTCAAACATTGGGTGCGCACAGTAATAACTGGCTGGATGTGCTTGGACTGACATTGTTGAAATCTTCAGTCCTGCTATTCCTGTTATTCAAATTTGGTAAAAATATCCTCAACTTCTGGTTTGAGCTGGTAGCCAAACAGCGTTCACGCGAACTGTTTGTATTAAACGTGCTGATGGTGACCTTGCTCATGTCGGCGGCCACCAATTTTGCCGGTCTATCTTTCGCACTGGGTGCCTTTGTCGCTGGCATGCTGATCTCAGAAACCAAGTTCCGCTACCAGGTGGAGTCGGATATCGCGCCTTTCCGCGATATTCTGCTCGGCTTGTTCTTTATCAGTGTCGGTATGCTGCTGGATGTCAGGGTCATTCTTGAACATGCAGGCTTGATCGTTGTGTTGCTTGCGGTTTACCTGATGTTCAAAATAGCCCTGATTGCTTTCCTGACTAAATTCTATGGTTTTGAGATGGGGGTGGGTGTGCGTACCGGCATTATCCTGGGCCAGGCAGGTGAATTTACTTTTGTGATTCTGGCTCTGGGCTTGCAAACGCGCCTGATCGATGGAGAGGCCCTGCAACTGGTGTTGTCCGTGGCCATACTTTCGATGCTGGTGGCGCCATTTATTATTCAGTACAACGGCCGTATCGCGCGTTACCTGGTAAAAAGCTATACCCGCAATAGCATCAAAGGCGTTGACACTATCCAGGAGCACAGCCAGGAATTAAGTGGTCACGTTATTATTTGTGGCTATGGCCGTAGCGGTCAGTATCTGGGTCGTTTTCTGCGTGAAGAAAATATTCCCTATGTTGCCCTGGATATGGATGCCAGCCGCGTGCAGGAAGCCGCGTCTGCCGGTGAAAACGTGATTTATGGTGATGCCAGCAGGCGTTCAGTGATGGAAGCCGCTGGCCTGGGTCGTGCCAAGGCCGTGATTATCAGCTATGCCGAAACACGTGCCTCCATGAAGGTGCTGGATGTAATCAAGGAACGCCATCCTAACCTGCCGGTGATTGTGCGCACGCATGATGACAGCGAGATGGATGAGTTGCGCGCCGCCGGTGCCGCTGAAGTGGTGCCGGAAATTCTCGAAGGCAGCCTGATGTTAGCTTCGCATGCCCTGGTTACCCTGGGTGTGCCGCTAAATCGGGTGGTCAAACGGATCCGTCTGTTCCGAGAAGAACGTTACAAAATGTTCAAGGGTTATTTCCGCGGTGTCAGCGATGCCGATGCGTCTACCGCCTCTTTGCCACAACTGCATTCGGTGGAAATGTATAAAAATTTCTATGCGCATGGCTTACGGCTGGATCATGTTCCGTTTGAAGATTTTGCGGTCGAGGTTAAACAGCTACGCCGCCCTAACATGCCGGAACCTATCGTCCCGCGCGGTGATATCGTGCTGAACGAAGGTGATGTGCTGGTATTGCTGGGCAGTAATGCCGCCCTGATCGCCATGGAAGTCTATTTGATTTCCGGCCGCAAACCCTAGAAAATCCACTCCTGATTTCAAGCAGGCTGCTAACAGTGTAAAGTCTGCAGCCTGTTTAATTTAATTCCTATTTAATCCACTGTTAGACATACGCTTTTTTTCCTGAAAATTCTTTAATGGCAAACACTTCGGTATTAGTTGTGGGCGGCGGCATTGTCGGCTGTTTGACCGCCATGCAATTGCGCAAGCAAGGTCATGAAGTCACGGTGGTAGAGCGTAATGTTATCGCCGCGCAAACGTCTGGGGAATCCTCCTGGGCCGGGGCGGGTATCGCGTTTCCGCTGTTGCCATGGTTTTACCAGGATGTGGTCAACGAATTAGCACTGGCCGGTGCCAGGGCTTACCCAGCAGTCAGCGCCGAGTTGTTTGCAGAAACCGGCATTGATCCTGAATGTATTCAAAGTGGCATGTTGATTCAGCCATCCTTTGAGCGCGAACTGGCACTGGCATGGTGTAGCAAATTTGGCCTGGCAGTAGAGGCACATGGCGAAAACCTGCTGATCCCTGAAGTGATACAAATCCGTAATCCTCGCCTGTTGCAATCCCTGAAAGCCTGGTTGATTAAACACGGCGTCAAGTTACGTGAGCAAACCCGTTTAATGCCATTGCAAGAAGGGCAATTGCCTATCAGTGGCTGGAAAACTACTGAAGGTGAAACCTTGTACGCGGATACCTACGTAATCACTTCAGGCGCCTGGAGCTTTGAGTTGCTTAAACAGACTGCCCTCTCGCTGGATATCAAACCCATGCGCGGACAGATGCTGCTATACCAAATGCAACCTGGCTTGTTGCCACATATTGTTTACCGGAATGGTTTTTATATGCTGCAACGTGCGGATGGCCACTTGCTGGCTGGCAGTAGCCTTGAGGATGTCGGTTTTGATACAGGTGTGACCGAGAGCATGCGGCTAGAAATGCAGGCGAAGGCAGAGGCAATATTGCCAGAATTGCGTGGACAGCCGATTATCAAACACTGGAGTGGGTTGCGGCCGGGAACGCCGCATAATATCCCGATGATAGGACGGCATCCGCAGATTGAGAATTTGTATTTGAATACCGGGCATTTTCGCTATGGGGTGACGATGGCGCCGGAGTGTGCACGGAGAATTGCCGCGTTGATTGCCTGACAGTGCGGCGTGTGCAGTACATAGCTTAACGGCAGGCCTGTGCGCAAATCATAAGAACAGCAGGGGTCGTCATTCTGGCGGAGGCCAGAATCCAGGCAGCATTATTGCTTGGCTCAGTTCCTTAAAGAGAAGAGTGCCCTACTGGCTGGAAGTCTTAACTTGGATTATTCACTATTCCTTTTTTCGCCCCTAGGCGAGTTATTTTTGTTTGCTTGCCCAAAGAACAAGTAACCAAAAGAAAGGGCACCCTAGCTTCCGCTTGTTTCCTGCGTTGCTCGTCAAAATAAGCGGTCGCGAAACTCGCCCTGACAAGCCACACACTTCGTGGCTTGTTGCGGAGCTCATACAGTCGCTCCCTTGTTTCTTATTTTGACTGCGCTACTCGGCGCGTCAGATAGGGGGCCGGTTAAACCACCACTATGAAACTGGGGCGAGACGCAATCGACAGATGTGACTAAGTGACTTTTTTAATCTGAAGACTAGACCAAGCATCCAATTACGTTGTCTTGTCTTTTACTTTTGTCTTTGTTTTTATCGGCCGCCCACGTTAAGCAACGCTGGAAATAAGCGGAAGCTAGGGTGTCCTGTTCTTTACCTCTTTCTCATGGACAAGCATAAGAAAGAAGGTCGCCTAGGGGTGAAAAAGAATGACCACCAAGCTAAAAAATGAGAATTACTTTTTAAGCTAATCTTTAAAATCTAGCATTAGAAGCTAAGCTGAAGTCAGCAAGAATTTAATTGCTACTGTTCTCAGCAGCTACCCAATTCCCACTGTTCCCGCCATGCTTTTCCAGCAATCGAATACCATCCATCGTCATGCCACGATCTATCGCCTTACACATATCATAAATCGTCAGCAAACCCACCTGAACCGCCGTCAATGCTTCCATCTCAACCCCCGTCTGTCCGGTAGTTTCACACTGCACACGGCAAACAACACGATGATTAATTTCATCTGTCACATAGCTCACATCAACACGACTTAAGCTCAGCGGGTGACAAAGCGGAATCAGATCGCTGGTTTTTTTACTGGCCTGAATGGCTGCAATCCTCGCAACTCCCAGCACATCGCCTTTTTTTGCATTACCTTGCAAAATGGTTTGCAATGTCGCCGCTTGCATATGAATGGTGCCTTCAGCAATGGCCACACGTTTGCTGTGCGCTTTATCGCCAATATCGACCATATGCGCATGGCCCTGTGCGTTGAAATGCGTTAATTCGGACATGTTGAAAAATGATGAACTCAAGCGGTGAAGCCGCTATCATAACAAGTTTGGGTCAGCGGTCCATGCTGATTCAGGAATAATGTGATTTTCAGGATCGTTTTTACTCAAAGGTACATGGTTTTTAACCCACTCAAACTTGTTGATCCCTACTCGCGCCGCGCACTTGGGCGATGGAGTGTCACGTTGGCTTTGCTGATGCCATCCGGGCTCCCCATGCTGGCAGAAAGTGCGGTTGGCCAGTTTTCCGGTAAACCTTATGAGCCCGAGCTGGATTTAAATTTACCGGCAGACTCTTCCAACCAGTTGCCTGAACTGGGGGATGCTTCGCAAACCGTATTGTCTGCGCGCGATGAGGAAAAAATCGCTAACCAGATTCTCAAACAGGTGGCTGTGAGCCAGGATGTATTTGATGATGCCGAGGTCACTGATTATTTACAGGCATTAGGCAAGCGTCTGGGGGCCAGTAGCCCGGACAAACAGCAGAAATTCTATTTTTTTGTTTTGCAGGATAAAAGCATTAATGCGTTCGCGATGCCTGGCGGTGTGATCGGTGTGCATACCGGCTTGTTTACATCATCCAATAGCGAGTCTGAACTGGCGAGTGTACTGGGACATGAAATCGGTCATGTTACCCAGCATCACTTGGCGCGTATGCTGGCCTCGCAAAAATACGATATGTTCAAGAATATTGCTGCGACTGCGCTGGCTTTGCTAGTGATGAGGTCAAATCCGCAAGCGGGGATGGGCGCGATGACAGCGGCGTCGGCTGCCGGTATCCAGCGCCAGATTGATTATACGCGTGAGCATGAGCGCGAGGCGGACCGTGTCGGCCTGACTATCTTGCAAGATGCCGGGTTTGACGTACGCGCCATGCCAGCTTTTTTTAATACCTTGCAGCGGGCGACGCGTTTTTCTGATGGCAATATGCCTAGTTATTTGCGTACTCACCCGATGACCAGCGAGCGGATTGCCGATATGGGTAACCGTGTGCAAAACCTGCCTTATAAGCAGGTTAATGAAAACCCGGCTTTTTCGTTGATGCGGGCAAAAATACGCGCGTTCCAGGGTTCTCCCACGCAAATGGTCGAAGAGTTCAAGAATAACCTGGAGGAAGGCCGATTCCAGAATGAGCAGTCCGAACACTTCGGGTTGGCGTATGCTTATTTACGGGCGAACCAGGCAAAAAATGCCCAGCAGGAAGTGCAATGGCTGGAGCAGCATGGCATGGTCAATCCTTACATTATTACCCTGAAAGCGGTGACGTTGGCCAAGCTCGGCCAAGTGCCGGAAGCGCAAGCGCAGTTTTTACAAGGTCTGCAACGTTACCCGCAGCATAGAATATTTGCCCAGGGCCAGGCGGAGTCATTGATTAATAGCAATCAGTGGGCGCCGGCAGTGAGTTTTATCCAGAAGCAGCTGCAAACGTTTCCTGATGATCCCAAACTGTATGAATGGCTGGCCGCGGCTTACCAGGGGCAAGGCAAGCAAATGCTGAGACATCAGGCATTGGGTGAGGCATATGTGCGCAAATACGATTTGCCGCGTGCGGTAGATCAGTTTGAAATCGCCAGTAAAGCCAAAGATGGGGATTTTTATTTGCAATCCAAAGTCGAAGCTCGACTGAAGGCGCTCCGTTTGCAGCAAGCATTGGAAAAAGATGATGACAAAGGCTAACTGGTTGCAGGAGCGTTTAATGCAAAGACGGACACTATTAAAGGGCTGTTTCGCGTTGGCGACCTTACCGTTCTGGATGATGATTCAGAAAGTACAGGCTGCCACCTGGTTTATGCAGGCGTTTGAAGCCAAGCACACTGATGAGGTCATGTCAGCATTGCAGGCGAAAGCAGTACCGGTTTCGCAGGAGATTCATATCGAAGCACCACAAAAAGCCGAAAATGGGGCTGTGGTGCAAGTGGAGATTTCCAGCCAGCAGCCTGCGGGTAGTGTCAGTAACATGCGTTTGCTGGCCGATGCCAACCCGACGCCGCTGATCGCCAGTTTTGAGTTAGGCAAGCAGGTATTGCCTAAGCTGGTAACGCGCATCAAGCTGGCGCAATCGGGTGAATTAATCGCGTTAGTGCAGAATCCTGGCGGCCAATTTCAACAACAACGCCGTGACGTGATTGTGCTGGAGGATGGCTGTGCAGGTAGTGAGCGTGAAGAGCCATTCGCCAGCAGCATGAAAATGCGCGCAAGGCCACTTGCAGACGGGCCGTTAGGCAAGAACATTACCGAGCTCAAGATTATTATCGTGCACCCGATGCGCACTGGTCGCAGTAAAAATGACGATGGGCAATTGATGCCAGCGCATTTCATGCAGCTGATGCAGGTGATACTGAATGGAACGGTCGTTGTCGATGCGCAAACCGGCACCGGCATTTCGCGTAACCCCTACTTTACGTTTTATTTGAAAGACGCCAGAATTGGTGATGTGATTGCAGTTAACTGGCAGGATAATCGCGGTTTCAGCGGCCACGGTGAAGTCACCGTATCACTTTAATTTTTGATAAGTAATATTTATCATTAAAATTAAAACAATCAATTATGCATATGTATTAAAGTTGTCTACAATGCATGCATTCGCTTAAACAAACAAAGTTTAAATAGCAGTATCAGATCACTAGTTAAGTGAAACAACGTTTTAAACCATTATTAAAAGGAGAGCACAATGTCATTGATTAATACACAAGTTCAACCATTCAAGGCCCAGGCATTTCACAACGGTAAATTTATCGAAGTGACTGAAGAATCTTTAAAGGGCAAATGGTCTGTATTGATTTTCATGCCGGCAGCGTTCACGTTCAACTGCCCTACAGAAGTTGAAGATGCCGCTGACAACTACGCAGAGTTCCAGAAGGCTGGTGCTGAAGTGTACATCGTGACCACCGATACGCATTTCTCTCACAAGGTTTGGCACGAGACTTCACCAGCCGTGGGTAAAGCAAAATTCCCGTTGGTTGGCGACCCGACTCACCAATTGACACGTGCCTTTGACGTGCATATTGATGAAGAAGGTCTGGCATTGCGCGGTACTTTCGTAATCAACAACGAAGGCGTGATCAAGACTGCTGAAGTACACAGCAACGAAATCGCGCGTGATGTGAAAGAAACTTTGCGCAAGTTGAAAGCGGCACAATACACCGCTGCCAACCCAGGCCAGGTTTGCCCAGCCAAATGGAATGACGGTGCTGCGACATTGACACCATCACTGGACTTGGTAGGTAAGATTTAATCTCTCTGAGATTAGTTTTAGCATCGCCCTGCGAGAGCAGGGCGCTCAGGTAAAGTCACTAAAGGTTTTATGCCTGCTAGCGGGTTTACCTGAGCTTCCCCCAACCGTTTTAAATGCCATGTGGAATGGCCAGGGCTTCTTGCCGCCTGAAATAAGGGCAGGAATTTTGGAGAATAAAAATGTTAGACGATACCTTAAAGACACAACTGCAAACCTACCTTGGTATGCTGCGTCAGCCTATCCGTCTGATCGCATCCCTGGATAACAGCGACAATGCCGCAAAAATGCGCGAATTGCTGCAAGAGATTACCGCCTTATCGGACAAAGTCAGCCTGGATGAAACCGGCGATGATGCGCGTAAACCTTCATTCGTGATCGCCAAGGAAGGTGAAACGCATGGCGTGCGCTTTGCAGCGATTCCTCTGGGTCATGAATTCACCTCATTGGTGCTGGCTTTGTTGTGGACCGGCGGCCATCCACCAAAAGTGGAGCAGGATGTGCTCGACCAGATCAAGGCGTTGGATAGCGACCTGAACTTTGAAGTGTATATGAGCCTGTCTTGCCATAACTGCCCGGATGTTGTGCAGGCGACTACCTTGATGACGGTATTTAATCCGCGCATCAATGTGACGGTGATTGATGGCGGCCTATACCAGGACGAAGTGAACGAGCGCAACATCATGGCGGTGCCAGCCACTTTCCTGAATGGCGAGATGTTTGCTTCTGGCCGCATGCTGGTGGAAGAGTTTCTGGCGAAAGTGGACACTGGCGCGGTAGCGAAAGAAGCTGAAAAACTGAATGCCAGAGAGCCATTTGATGTGCTGGTGGTGGGCGGTGGCCCGGCTGGCGCTTCAGCGGCGATTTATTCTGCACGTAAAGGTATCCGTACCGGCATCGTGGCGGACCGTTTTGGCGGCCAGGTCAACGACACGCTGGCGATTGAAAACTTTATTTCGGTCAAGGAAACTGAAGGGCCTAAATTGGTGGCAGCGCTAGAAGAACACGTGAAAACTTATGAAGTCGACATCATGCCGTTGCAACGTGCAGTTAGTCTGGCTGAACCTAAACAGACCGACCAAAAGCATGGCGGCCTGATTGAAGTGAAACTGGAAAGCGGGGCGACCTTGCGTAGTAAGTCAGTGATTCTGGCAACCGGGGCACGTTGGAGAAGCCTGAATGTGCCAGGTGAAGCAGAGTACAAAAACAAAGGTGTTGCCTATTGCCCACACTGCGATGGCCCGTTGTTTAAAGGCAAGCACGTGGCAGTGGTTGGTGGTGGTAACTCCGGTGTGGAAGCGGCGATTGACCTGGCCGGTGTAGTGGGCCATGTGACTTTGCTGCAATTTGATACCGAGCTGAAAGCGGATGCCGTGTTACAACGCAAATTACGCACTCTGGAAAATGTCACTATTCTGACCAGTGCACAAACCACTGAAATTACCGGTGATGGCACGCGTGTCAATGGTTTGACCTATACAGACCGCGTCAGTGGCGAAAGCAAGCATGTAGCCCTGGAAGGTGTATTTATCCAGATTGGCCTGGTACCGAACACGGACTGGCTGAAAGGTACGATAGACCTGAGCAAGTATGGTGAAATTGAAATTAATAACCATAATGCGACTTCGTTGCCGGGTGTATTTGCAGCGGGGGATGTGACAACGATTCCCTACAAGCAAATCGTGATTGCAATGGGCGAAGGCTCGAATGCTGCTCTGGGCGCATTTGATTACCTGATTCGCCAGTAATGATATAGCAATAAAAAAACCTGCCGAAGCAGGTTTTTTTATTTAAGGCTGTTCATTGATGAGTTTAGCGATAAAGAAACTGCTTCAGCCACTTTAATGCCATCCACAGCCGCTGACAAAATACCGCCAGCATAACCAGCACCTTCACCACAGGGAAACAAGCCTTTGGTGTTGAGGCTTTGTAGCGTGTCATCGTCACGCTTGATGCGTATCGGGCTGGAAGTACGTGTTTCCACACCGGTTAAAATACCATCTGCCAAATCAAAATTGGGGATCTGCTTGGCAAACGCCGGAATTGCTTCGCGGATGGCGTTGATCGCAAATTCTGGCAAGGCGGATTCAAGGTTAGTCAGATGCACGCCTGGCGTATAGGAAGGCGTGACTTCACCAAACTCGGTAGAAGGGCGATTTGCCAGAAAGTCACCAATCAATTGCCCCGGCGCCGAGTAGTTGCTGCCGCCTAATACAAACGCATGACTTTCGAGTTGACGCTGTAACTCAATGCCTGCCAATGGATGGTCGGGGTAATCTACTTCCGGCGTGATGCCGACCACAATACCCGCATTGGCATTGCGCTCGTTACGGCTGTATTGACTCATGCCGTTGGTCACCACGCGGTTAGGCTCAGACGTGGCGGCGACTACAGTTCCCCCTGGGCACATACAGAAGCTGTACACACTACGGCCATTCTTCGCATGATGTACCAGTTTGTAATCTGCTGCACCCAGTTTTTGCAGGATGTCATCGCTGTAACTTTTGCCATAGCGTGCACGGTCTACCAGGCTTTGTGGATGCTCAATGCGGAAGCCGATTGAAAACGGTTTTGCTTCGACAAAAATGCCTTTGTTGTAAACCATTTCAAAAGTATCCCGGGCACTGTGGCCGACGGCCAGTACCAGATGGCGGGTAGATAAATATTCGCCTGTTTGCAAGAAAACGCCATGCACTTGCTGGTCCTGCACATCAATCTCGGTGACGCGGTGATTGAAACGGATTTCACCGCCCAGGCTGATAATGGTGCTACGCATTTCCTCGACCATACTGACCAGCTTGAACGTACCGATATGCGGATGGCTGATATATAAAATTTCTTCCGGCGCGCCAGCTTTGACAAACTCCTGCAATACCTTGCGCCCGTAATGTTTGGGGTCTTTAATCTGGCTATACAGTTTGCCGTCGGAGAAAGTGCCTGCGCCACCTTCACCAAACTGCACGTTGGATTCAGGATTCAATTTGCCTTTACGCCATAATCCCCAGGTGTCTTTGGTCCGCTCACGTACCTCTTTGCCACGCTCCAGCACGATAGGCTTAAAACCGGCTTGCGCCAATATCAGGGCTGCAAAAATACCTGCCGGGCCAAAGCCGACTACGACAGGCCTGTGTTCCGAAGCCTGCGTATTGGTGGCAACGAATTTATAGCTGGTATCTGGCGCAGGTTTGATATGGGGATCTTTTTTAAACCTGGCAAGAATCTGAGACTCGTTTTTGACCTCGATATCGATGTTGTACACATAAAGAATGGCATGTGATTTACGCGCATCCACCCCGCGCTTGAAAATTTCAAAATGGATCAAATCGCTCTCAGGAATTTCCAGCCGCTTGAGGATAGCAGCCCTGATTTTATCGTCTTGATGCTTAAGCGTCTCCGCTTGTACTAATGGAAGCTTGATTTCAGTAATTCGTAGCATAAATATCTCATGGATAGTGGTTATCTATCAAAAACGTATTTTATTACATCCAGTCTTAGCGTATGGTAGATTTTTATATCGGTTCTATTTAATTAGTGTCGAATTTGGTCGTTAGAGGAATTATGTTTAATTACAAGCGCCAAATACTTACCCCGTTAATCATTGCCGCAACTATTCTGTGCGTCTCAATGATATGGTTATTTATCGCTATGTATCAGCTGGTGGCCTTTTCGGAGCAAAAAGATTCGGTAGACCGGCAGCGCTATGACGTGGCTGCACTAGGTAAAGCCATCACCAATGCTGAAAGCGGCCAGCGTGGCTATTTGCTGACCGGGCATACCTTGTTCCTCGATACGATGGAGCAGGGCCGTACAGACACGCGTAGAGTGCTTGCCAGCCTGGATAGGCGTGTAGCCTCTGTGGGTGAAGTTCGCCCCGAACTGGAAACGGTTAAACAATTAGTGAATCGAAAATTTGATGCCATGGATATCAGCATCCAGGTGCAAATGCGCGCCGGTTCCTATGCCTCACACCTTACGCTGAGTAAAGATAAAAGCCGAGAGTTGATGAAGCTGATTGATGATCGCTTGGGCGAGATGGATAGCAAGCTTGAGCATTTGCGGGCGGATTACGAAAAAGAAATACGCCAGCGCGTGATCCAGGCGGTGATCGGCGCTATTTTGCTGTGTATGCTGATTATCGGCGTGTTGCTGTTTTCGTACCGCAGTACCACCGATTTGTTAGGCAAGATGCTGGAAACCCAGGCGGTCACCGAGCAGTTAAGCCATCAGGTTGACCATGATCTGCTGACCGGTTTGCCAAACCGGCGCAGTGTGGATGAACATTTGGAAAGTGTTTTCCAGCGGTCAAAACACACTTCAAAACCGTTTGCCATCTTCTTTATGGATTTAGATGGATTCAAGCAGGTGAATGACCAGTATGGTCATGAAATTGGCGATGCACTGCTGATTGAAGTTTCTCATATGTTCCAGAAAGTGCTCCGGCAAACGGACTTTCTTGCCCGCCAGGGTGGCGATGAGTTTGTGCTGGTGGTGGGCAGTTATATGCACCGCATGGAGTTAGTGCAACTCGCGCAACGATTGATACAGTTATTTTCGCGCCCGGTGATTGTCAGAACCATGGCACTTAATATTGGCGTGAGTATAGGCGTTGCCGAGTATCCGCGGCATGGCAAACAAGTGAAACAGCTATTACATGCGGCCGATAAGGCGATGTATGTGTCGAAGAAAAACGGTAAAAATTCTTACAGTTTTAATGGTGAATAGTGCATTAATTTGCCAGTTCAAGTTGCAGCATGTTTTTTAGCAAAGGCACTGTCACCGGCTTTTTAGTCGTCAGTGACCATTCATCCAGCGCATCAAGTACTGCCACTAGTGTCGGTAAGTCGCGGCGTAAGTATTTCAGGCAGTAAGCGATCACTTCATCGGGTAATTTCATACCCCGGTCACGCGCATGCGCACGCAGAGCATCGGCTTTTTCGTTATCACTCAATGGCTGTAACTGGTAGACCAATCCCCACGCTAAACGGGTAGCCAAATCATCCCGCAAACCCATTTGCGTGGGTGCATGGTTGCCGGCGGTCACCAATACACCGCCTTCGGCTTTGATTTGGTTAAAGGTATCAAACAGGATGATTTGTGATTCTTCATCCAGGGTATGCACATCATCGGCGATATGCGCACCCATGGCCTGGGCTGCCAGTAGCAAGTGCGTTTTACCACTGCCCGCAACACCCCATAAATATACAAAAGGTGAAGGCGCATGCCCGGCCAGTGCTGCTTGCAGGCTGCTGAGAGCTTCCTGGTTCTGGCCGACAATAAAATTGCCAAACCCCGGTGCGGCCGGGGGTTGGATATTCAGTAATAATTGTTTCACAGCGAATGCTTAAAAATTAAAAGGTCAGTCATCCGATAAGTGAATTACTGATGCCTGGCTGTGCAGGTAAGTGTCGCTACGCAAGTAACTATTTTTGACGTAGCGTAAACCGACGGCAATGGCAGCGCTGACCGGCAACGCCAGCAACACCCCGGCAAAACCAAATAATTGCCCGCCCGCCATTAAAGCCAAAATCACCAGTACCGGATGCAGGCCGATACGGTCACCGACCAAGATAGGTGTCAGGAAAAAGCTTTCTACAAACTGGCCGACGCCAAACACCAGTAGCACTGGAACCACTTCTGGCAGTGAGGCGAATTGTAATAATGCCAGGATCATGGCCAAAATAAACGCCAGGGCAAAACCGAGATAAGGTACAAAGCTGAGTAAGCCGGCAATCATGCCGATAGACAGTGCCATATCGAGGCCAACCAGCCATAAGCCAACACTGTAAAACACGCAAAGCGACAGCATCACTGATAACTGCCCGCGGAGAAATTCGGCCACTACACTGTCTATATCCTTGACGATTTTTTTGACACGGCCTATCAGGTCGCGTGGAATCAACTCACCAATTTTGGTCATCATATCGTCCCAGTCGCGCAAAAAATAAAACAGCACCACGGGCAGCAAGAGTATGTTGGCGAGCATGCCAATCAGGTTCAGGCCTTTTTGACCGGCACTCAATAATACGCTGCCAACAAAGCTGCTCGCTGATTGCCAGTGCTCGGTCAACAGTTTTTGTATATAGGCCGGGTTCACATTGAAACGAATGCCAAAATGCTGCAGCAGCCAGGGCTCCACCTGCTGATGAAAATGATCCACCACTGCCGGCAAGCGTTGCACAATGAGCATTGATTGTTGTTGCAACAGCGGGAGAATAATCAGCATCAAACCAATCAGCGCCAGAATCACGCCAGCCATCACTAGCAAAGTCGCCAGAGTGCGGCCAACTTTCCATTGACGGTATCCGGCTTCACTGAGCCGGTCTACCAGCGGGTCCAGCATGTAGGCAATCACCATGGCTGCCAGAAAGGGCGTCAGCACAGGTTCCAGCAAATAAAACAGATAAATGAAAAGCGCAGCCACGATCCACCAGCGATTTTCGCTGACAAACTGAGTCACACTGGACGTTTGATACTCGTGATCTGACATGGGCGCCTGTAATGCATACACTCAATCCGGCATAGGTCGAACTGGCAAGATGCGTTAAAATAATGATTATTCTTAAAATTATACTGAATTTCGTGGATGTAACACGCTTTGTTGCAATATCCATGAATTTATATTGAATTAAATATTCATAGCATAGAAAGAAACGAGAGTACTTTGACGACTTCTTCTGATAAAACTTCAGTCACTTACCGCGACGCCGGTGTGGATATGGAAGCTGGTGATGCGCTGGTCGAGCAGATTAAGCCATTTGCCAAACGCACCATGCGCCCGGAAGTCATGGGTGGCATTGGCGGCTTTGGTTCATTGTTCGCCATGCCAAAAAAATTCAAGGAGCCCATTCTGGTTTCCGGTACTGACGGTGTAGGTACTAAACTCAAACTGGCATTCCAACTCGACAAGCATGACACCGTAGGTATCGATCTGGTAGCCATGAGTGTGAATGACATTCTGGTGCAGGGCGCCGAGCCGCTGTTTTTCCTCGATTATTTTGCCTGTGGCAAACTGGAAGTTGGCACGGCCGCCGCCGTGATTAAAGGGATTGCCCAAGGTTGTGAAGAATCCGGCTGTGCATTGGTCGGTGGTGAAACTGCCGAAATGCCGGGCATGTATCCGGCGGGTGAATATGACCTGGCAGGGTTTGCGGTTGGTTGTGTCGATAAAGCCAATATCATTGATGGTTCTACCATCAAAGCAGGTGATGTGATTTTGGGCCTGGCTTCCAGCGGCGCGCATTCCAATGGCTATTCTCTGATCCGCAAACTGATTGAACAATCTGGCATTGATATGGAATCAGACTTCCATGGCCGTAAATTCAAAGATGTAGTGATGGCACCAACCAGGCTGTATGTGAAATCCGTGCTCAAATTGCTGGAAACCTTGCCGGTCAAAGGCATGGCGCATATCACCGGCGGTGGCATTACTGAAAATATTCCACGCGTGTTACCTGAAGGTCTGACGGCAGAAGTGCAAAAATCGAGCTGGACATTGCCACCGCTGTTCCAATGGTTGCAGGCTCAGGGCAATATCGCTTCGGTGGAAATGTACCGTACCTTTAACTGTGGTATTGGCATGGCCATCATCGTTGCTGCCGAACATGCCGAGCAGGCACAAACTGTATTGGCTGGTTCAGGTGAAACGGTATACCGCATTGGCCAGATTCGTACGCAACAGGCTGGCGAAGCGCCGACTGTGGTGGTGTAATGAATCCGATTCGCTTACATCATAGGGTCGTCAGCGGGCTGGCGGCACTATTGTTTGTTGCTTCCGCGAATTTATCGGCAGCGCCCAAGCAGCTCACCCTCAAGTATGACCTGCTTCAGCAAGGCGTTACTATAGGTAGTGTCAAAGACCAACTGACGGTGACAGGTAATAAATACCAGATCGACTCGCTGGCCGAAGGTAAAGGTATTTACAAGCTAATGGGTGAGCGCACACTCTCAAGCCAGGGCGATGTGGCCCAAAATACGTTACGCCCTGCACATTTTGAATCCCGTCAATCCAAACATCCTGATAAAGCCTTGATAAGTGATTTTGACTGGGGCAAAAAAGTACTCAATATGCAGGTGAAAGGCGAACAGGAAACCGAAAAGCTGGAGAAAGGTACCCAGGATTTATTAAGCATATTGTATTGCTGGATGTGGCAACCGCCAAAAGGCAAGCAGGTGAAGTTGTTGATCAATAATGGTAAGAAACTATCGCCACACACATTTGTAGTAAGTGAAGAAAAGACACCGTTGGAAACCGAGGCTGGTACATTTAATGTGATCAAGCTGGAAGACAGCGAGGGCGAAAAAACGCTTTATCTGGCCAAAGACAAAGGTTATCTGCCAGTAAAGTTAGTCGTGCAGGATGACGGTAAACGCATGGAACAAGTGATCACCAGCATCACTGGCCAATAACGGGTATTCTCCACATCGGGAAAGCGCGTGATTAACACACAAGGCCTGCGAAAATGGATACGGCAACACGTTTCCTGGCGATTAGCGTTGGCGTTATGCGTATCCTTGCTTGTGCATGTGCTGCTTGTGAAGGAGGTTGCCTGGCAAAGCTGGTTTTCAGGCGAAGAGCCGCCACCAACCTTGTTAAGTGCGCAGCTTGAAGCCGCGCCAGTCAAGCCGCCGGTCAAAGCACCAGTCAAAGCTGTAGCCAAAGAAAAGCCACCGGTAACCAAGTCTGAACCAGCGCCAAAAGCTATTCCAGTTGAAGATCCACCAGAACCTGTGGCCGAATCTCCTGTTGCATCGCAACCCGCAGAAATGAGCGAACAGGACACAGTGCAGGCAGAAGAAGCCCGGCAGGCAGAAATTGCCGCCTGGCATGAAACTGATAGTGCCATCGCAGAGCCGGATGCGGCGCTACCGCCGCCTTATCAGCGGGTAAGTACTGAGTATGCGGTGTTTGTAAATGGCGAAAAGCAGCCTGCGGGCAGCGCAAAAATAGATTATGCGCAGGAACCATCCGGCCAATACAGCCTCCGCTGGGTGGTTGAAGGGCGTGGTCTGTTAAAATTGCTCTACCCGACGCTTGAGCAACAAAGCCGCGGTGACATTGGCCCACATGGATTAAAACCGCATTTTTACCGTTATGCGTTTGGCAGCAAGGCGGACAAAATATATGAAGCGACTCTGGATTGGGAAACCAATTTTATTACCCTGAAATCGTCCAAGGGCGAGCAACGGCTGGACCTGCCACGTAACACACAGGATATCCTCAGCTTTATGTACCAGTTTATGTTTGTGCCGCCACTGCAGGAAATGCATATTGCACTCACCAACGGGCGACGCCTGAATACCTACCAATACGAGTTTGAGGGTGAAGATTCGATGGTGATCGCTGACCAGGCCATTCAAACGGTACACATAGCGCATACCCGTGGCGAGACCGACGAAAAAATTGAATTATGGCTGGCGAGCGATTACCGCTATGTGCCAGTCAAGATCAGAAAACAGGAAAAAAACGGCATGGTGATTGAGCAAGTCGCCACACGTTTGATCACTGAATAACGCAAGACGTAACATATTTGAAAGACATTTATGAATTCCACCCTTATGCGCCAAACGGCGGCTTTATTAAACGACATGCTGCAGTTCGAAAGCCCGGCCGATGGCAAACTCAGTGAGTTTTTTCGCCAGCATAGGGAGCTGGGCACTAAAGAGCGTGCCTGGATCGCTGAAACCGCCTATGGTGTATTGCGTCGCTATCGCTACTTGCGCGAAATCAGCATCACAGAGCCTGATGAACAGGAAGACACGCGTAAACTGATCCTGGCCTATTTGATCAAGATAGAAGGCAAAAGCATACGCGACCTCGACGAGATGCTAGACGAGCGCCAAAAAGAATGGGCCGTGCAAATTAAAAGCAAAACCAGCGAAGGGTTTGCGCCCGCCATTCTGGCCGATGTACGCGACTGGTTCTGGGACAAACTGGTGGCGCAATACGGCGAAGCCGAAGCCATGACCATCTGCCGCAGCATGTTCGAGCAAGCCAGCCTGGATTTACGCGTTAACACTATCAAAGCTACCCGCGAAGAAGTGCTTGCTCGCATGCTGGCTGAAAATACCGTTAAAGATAATGTGATTACCACCACGCCCTATTCGCCAGTCGGTATCCGCATGGGCTCACGCCTGAATATCGGCAAACACATCCTGTTTACCGAAGGCAAGATTGAGGTGCAGGATGAAGGCAGCCAATTGCTGAGTTACCTGGTTGCCCCAAAACGCGGGCAAATGGTGGCTGATTTATGCGCAGGCGCTGGTGGCAAAACGCTTGCGCTAGGTGCCTTGATGAAAAACACCGGTCGCTTGTACGCGTTCGATGTTTCTGAAAAACGCTTGAATAATTTAGGCCATCGCTTGAAACGCAGTGGATTATCCAACCTGCAGGCGCAGCTGATCAACAATGAAAATGATATAAAACTCAAACGCCTGAACGGCAAGTTCGACCGTGTGCTGGTGGATGCGCCATGTAGCGGCTTGGGGACTTTACGCCGCAACCCGGATCTGAAGTGGCGCCAAACCGAGCAAGACGTAGCCGAGTTAAATGTAAAACAAACCAATATTCTGGCGCGTGCAGCCAAACTGTGCAAAACAGGTGGCCGCGTGATTTATGCGACGTGTAGCCTGTTGCGTGATGAAAACGAGTCGATCGCCGAAGCATTTCTGCAAGCGCATCCAGACTTTAAATTGATCCCTGCCAGTCAAGTGTTGGCACAGCAGAACATTGATCTGGATACTGGCGAATACCTGAAACAACTGCCGCATTTGCACGGGACGGATGGCTTTTTTGCGGCGGTATTTGAGAAGGCGGGTCAAACAACCGAGGTCGCAAAGGATTCTTGATTAGAAAACACTATAAGCTGCTGAAGCATCGATTAGATTGGGCTTAGCAGCTATCTTTGTCCCAGTAGATTAGAGGCAGCAATCAATCAGCAATAGACGACTGGGACATGTCAATACTACTTTTTTGAGTTATTCTTAATCCACGATTGATTAATTCTTAAAGCATAGAAATGACAAAACTGACTCTGAATCTGCAAATACTCATCGCTGCGGTGCTGGGTATTGCCGGGGGGTGGGCGATGCATGGCTTGCCCGCACATTCAGAAACACTAAAGTGGAGTCTTTACGCCACCAATCTGGTCGGTACGCTGTTTATAGACTTACTCAAAATGGTGATGATCCCGCTGGTGTTTTGTGCCATTGTGACCGGGATTGCCAATCTGCGGCAGCATAGTCAGATTAACCTGGTGTGGAAAACCACTCTCCTCTTCTTTGCCACCACAACCATCATTGCAGTGGTCATCGGTATTAGTGCCAGCCAGATTTTCAAACCGGGCGAAGGCTTGCATCTGGCCATGTTTGCCGATGCAATGCAGCAGTTTGAATCCAGGCAAATGACTTTGCCCGAGTTTTTCACCCAGTTTCTGCATGGCATTTTCATGAACCCTTTCAAAGCGCTGGCTGATGGTAATATTCTCGCTATCGTCGCTTACGCATTGTTGCTGGGTATTGCGCTGGTGATGGCTTCAGACCGCTATCCGCAATTGCTGGGTTTGATTGAAGAAGGCATGCGTTTATCCATGCAAATGATAGGCTGGATCATGCGCCTGGCACCGTTCGGGATTGGTGCCTTGCTGTTCAAGCTGGTAGCCACACAGGATTTGAGCCTGTTTACCACCTTGGCCAAGTTTATGCTGGTGGTCACCGGTACGACTTTGCTGCATGGGCTGGTCGTGTTGCCTGCTTTATTATTCCTGATCACCCGCAAGCGGCCGTGGTGGTTTTTGCGCAATGCCAAAGAAGCCTTAATCACTGCTTTTGCGACCAGCTCGAGCAATGCCACCATGCCGGTCACCATGCGCTGTGCCACGCAAAATATGCAGGTGAAACCTGAGATTGCCGGGTTCGTCGTGCCGCTAGGGGCAACAGTGAATATGGATGGCACCGCCTTGTACGAAGCCGCTGCTGCCTTGTTTGTCGCGCAACTGGCAGGGATTGACTTGTCGCTTGGTCAGCAACTGGTGGTGTGCTTCACTACCATGATTGCAGCTATGGGCGCGCCTGGCATCCCAAGTGCCGGGATGGTCACCATGGTGATGGTATTGCAAAGTGTAGGCTTGCCCGCGGAAGCGATTGCGATATTATTGCCCATAGACCGCTTGCTCGATACGGTCAGAACCGCTGTTAACGTGGAAGGCGATATGATAGGCAGCCTGGTGGTACAACACGTGACTGAATCCCATTCTTCGAGCTAAACCATCCATGTTAGAACAACGCATAGCCCAGGTTTCAGATACCCCCGTCATTTGCGCATTGGTCAATGCCGCTTATCGCGGAGAGACTAGTCGCGCTGGATGGACTACAGAAGCCGATTTACTCTCCGGTGTGCGCACCAGTGAACGCACCATCCAGGCGCTGATTGAAAGCGAGGATACCTGTATTTTGCTAGGTGAAGAAGCTGGTGGGGTAGTGGCTGCCTGTATTTGCCTGGAGAGGCATGCGGATTCCGCGGAGATGGTGCACTTAGGTATGATTGCTGTTTCGCCTTTATTGCAGAATCGTGGGTATGGGAAAACCATGATACTGGCAGCGGAAAAGCTGGCAAAAGCACAGTGGGAGGCACAGCGGGCGGAAATGATGGTGATTAGCCTGCGGAAGGAGTTGATTGAATTTTATCAGCGGCTGGGATACCAGGCGACTGGGGAGACGGTGCCGTTTCCGCATCAGCCGGATATGTGGCAAGCGCAGGTGGAGAATATGCAGTTGATTGTTTTGCAGAAGGTGTTGTGAATTATGAACCTGCCTGTAAATTGAATGCTTTTCGATGCTTATTCATCGAAGGTTACTTTTAAAACACCACTCATCTCAGAAAGTAAGGAGCCCTGCAAGGGAGGGTCTAGGTAAAAGTTAATGCTGAGCTTAGTTTCAAAAGGAATAAGCTTGTACTTTCTGGAAGTTCTAGTAATTCATTCCTCGAATATTCACTATAAACCAAAGCTGGCACGACTAGCTGGATGGTGTAATCCGCTGCCAATTGAAAAAAGGACCGGGGTCGGTTTTACGCCCTGGCGCAATCTCTGAATGGCCAACGATATGCTGGATTGGGTAACGTTTTTTTAATGCGTCAATCAGCGCTTGCAAGGTCAGATACTGCGCGTCTTCAAATACGCATTCGTCACTGCCTTCAAGCTCTATACCAATAGAGAAATCATTACAGCGCTCTCTGCCCTCCCATGAGGAAACGCCTGCATGCCAGGCGCGTTGTGCGCAGCTGGCAAATTGTATTAATTCACCTTCACGGCGGATCAGAAAATGCGCCGACACTTTCAGATGCGCAATCTCTGCATAGTACGGATGCTCATTGGCATCCAGCTGGTTGGTAAATAGCTGGATAATTCCCGGGCCGCCAAATTCGTTTGGAGGCAGACTGATGTTATGGATGACAATCATGTCTATGCTGGTACCAGCAGGACGGTCATCCGTATTGGGTGAGTTTATGATCCGGCATGGGCTGGCCATGCCTTGGGTATCAATTTCTATGAAGGAGGAAAGCGCAGGCAACATGCCAACATTGTAGGTGAATTTGTGCGAATTGCGTTATGATTCCGCCCGCAACCACAAGTTTGTCATTCCATGCCGCATTGGCGGAGGCTGCATGGAAACTGATTACCGCCAGGACAGGAACAAGCATGGTTTTCTTACAGTTGTTATTAATGTTGGTGGTGATACTGATTGCCGCAGAAGTGTTTACCAATGCACTGGAGCATTTGGGTGAACGCCTCGGTATTTCAGAAGGTGTGACCGGCTCTATTTTTGCTGCAGTTGGCACGGCTCTTCCTGAAACATTGGTGCCCCTGCTGGCCATTTTCTCTTACACCTCCTCAACGGGCGATAGCCATGCCGGTCATGATATCGGCATAGGCGCAATTCTGGGCGCTCCACTCATGCTGGGTACACTTTCTATCAGCTTGATGGCTTTGTCGGTATGGAAAAGACGCGGCAGCACCGGCCATATTCGTCCCGAGCGAACTGGCCTGGTCCGTGACCTGAATTTCTTTATCCTGGCATTTATATTTGCGACCATTGCCATGTTTGTGCCGCATACGGAAGCGATAGTGCGGTATGCGATCAGCATACTGATGGTACTGATCTATTTTGTTTATGTGTTGATGACCATTAAAGCCTCTAGAGGGTTGGTCGAGGAAGGCCACGCTACCGAGGCTGAAGACATCATGATGCTTTCCAAGCTTGGCCTGCCAACCAATATTGTAACTATCGTAGTACAGTTGCTGATTGGGTTGGGATTGCTGATTGCGGGTGCCAAAGGCTTTATCAATGAAGTGGAAACCGCAGCAGCGATTCTTGGTGTATCAGCGCTGTTGTTGTCACTACTGGTTATCCCGATTGCCACCGAACTACCGGAAAAAGTAAACAGCATTATTTGGATACGCAAAGGTAAAGATACACTGGCTTTCGGTAATATTACCGGCGCCATGGTGTTTCAAGGCACCTTGTTGCCCGCAATCGGCATTATGCTGACAGACTGGGCACCACGCCAGGAAGTCGCTTTAGGGATTTTGATTACTCTGCTGGCGGCGGTGTGGTTACGCTACCGGGTTGCCAAAGGTGGTTTGCTGGTATGGCACTTGTTGGTCAATGGTCTGTTCTATTTAATTTACCTGGCGATTGTTCTGAATTAAGACCATGTTTTACAAAAGATTAAGGCCCTGTGAAGGTCCTTAATCTTTTTAAACGGCTAATTTACCAGTCTCAACTTCGGCTTAAATCTTAATCCTCTTCATTTTCTACGTCTTCAATATCCTGTTCTTTAGATAAACCAAGTTTGGATAATCGATAACGTAAAGTACGGAAACTGATACCCAGCAATTTGGCAGCAGCCGTTTTGTTATTATTAGTTTTTTCAAGTGCCTGCAAGATGGTCCGTTTTTCAATATCCTCGAGATAATCTGACAAGCTGACATCCATAGGCAGCATGGTGTTACCTGCATTGGCTGGTTTAATCGCGCTGTCACCAGCTAATGCAGCCTCGGTGCGTGGAGAATGGTATATAGACGAATCGACATTTTCTTCGGCAGCAGCGGGCGAGTGCCATGGCAACACTGGTTTGTCACTTAACACTACCGGTGGCATGTCCTCCAGCGATAAATCCTCAATCGCGATGGTAAGTCCATCACATAATGCCAGCGCGCGTTCCAGCATGTTTTCCAGCTCACGTACATTGCCATGAAACTGTAGCTGCTGGATATACACTTTGGCTTCAGGCGCAATAGCGGGTTTGCTGATATTCTGGTTCTGGCAGAGTTTAGCTAACAAGCGTTCAGTGAGTTCCGGAATATCCTCCGGCCGTTCGCGCAGGGATGGCATTTTGAGTTGAATCACATTCAGGCGGTAATACAGGTCTTGCCTGAATTCGCCTTTTTCCATCATGGCGTTCAGGTTTTTGTGGGTGGCAGAAATGATGCGCACATCAACCGTTTCTTCAATGGTGCTGCCAACTACACGTACTTTTTTCTCCTGGATTGCCCGCAATAATTTTACTTGCATGGCTAGCGGTAAATCAGCCACTTCATCCAGAAATAAAGTACCGCCATTGGCGGCTTGAAACAGGCCTTGTGTATCCTGTATGGCGCCGGTAAATGCCCCTTTTTTATAGCCGAAAAATTCGCTTTCCATCAGGTTTTCCGGGATGGCGCCGCAGTTGACGGCAATAAAGGCCTGGTCCTTGCGCGAGCTGTTCTGGTGGATAAGTCTGGCCGCCAGTTCCTTGCCGCTGCCGGATTCGCCACTGATGTAGACAGGCGCCTGGCTACGCGCCAGTTTCGCAATCATCGTGCGCACATAGCTCATGGCCGGAGATGCACCAATCAGGTCTACGGTATTGGCACCATTCGATTCTTTTTGCGAAGAAAGCTTAAGTGCAGATTCCACCAATGGGCGTAATTGTTTCAGTGAGATCGGTTTGGTAATGTAGTCAAATGCACCGGCTTTTAATGCCGAAACTGCATTCTCGGCACTACCATAAGCGGTGATCACCGCCACCGGTAACCCCGGGAATTGTGCATTGATATGTTGCACCAGTTCCAGCCCCAATCCATCCGGTAAACGCATATCAGTCAGGCATAAGTCATAACTGAAAGAGTGCAGCATGTGTTTGGCGTCAGTGACATTGCTTGCGCTCTCGGCCTGTATGCCCATGCGCTCAAGGGTCAACACGACTAATTCACGGATATCGGTTTCGTCATCGACTACCAGACAGCGATAGGAGTTTGCCATTTAAACGATTGCCTTCTTAATAGTCAGTGAAAATTGAGTGCCGTTTGTATTGCTTGAATAATCTAGTTTGGCGCCATTTGCTTCTGCAAGTTCACGCGCTATAAATAATCCCAGGCCGGTACCGGTTTTTTCCGTGGTCATAAACGGCTCGAACAAATGCGGCTGGATTTTTGGATCGATGCCGCTGCCATCATCTTTAATCAACACATGAATGAACTGGCCGCTTTTATCTCCAGTGACTTTGAGTTGCAGGCTACGTGGCTGTTGCTTGCTATGACGCCATCCATTTTTACATAAATTCCATAATATCTGATTGATATGTCTGCGATCAAACATCACCATGCCGTGTTTTTCCGGAATGCTGAGCGTGAAGGCGGCAGGGTCAATTTTTTCCACGGCACAAAACTGCTGGTAAAATTCCTGCATAAAGTTTTTGATGTTGAATTGTTCCTGGTTGGTTCTGTCACGACGATTCAGTTCCAGTACATCTTTAATGATTTGGTCCAGGCGCTGCACATTATCCGAAATAATTTGCAGCATGCGCTCTGTGCCAGGATCAACCGAATCTTCCTGCAATAGCTGGGTGGCATGGCTGATAGCACTTAAAGGGTTGCGGATTTCGTGCGCAATATTGGCGGTTAATCTGCCCAGGGCTGCCAGTTTGACCTGGTGTGCCTGGGTTTGGATTTGTGACCAGTCTTCAATAAAAATCACCACGCCATTGTCCATATTTTCCGAAATGGCATGAAAGCGGATGCCTAAGTCCCGATTATTAATCGTAAGTTTGGTGGCATCCTGTGATATCGGTCTGTTGGCTGGCGATGAGTGCAAAAGTTGAGTGATGGCAGGGGTCAGCATACTCAATGTTGCCTGCGATTTTACGATCTCCTGGCATTGGCTATCTTCCAGCCCGAGTAATTTGCAAGCCTGCAAGTTGTAATGTTTCAGGCGCTGATGCTGATCAATCACCAGCACGCCATTGGGCATTTCCTGCGTAATCAGCGCATTCGTCCGCGCGAGCTGTTCTATATCCTGCCCGCGTTCAGTGGCAAGTTTTTCACTGCTCTGCATGCGTGAGGTCAGTGTTTGCGCCAGCCATGCCGTGGCAAAACAACTTAATGAAAGCAGCACAGAACTGCTGTAATCATTGTAACTACCATTTTGCAGGCTATGTTTTAATACCTGGTGGGTGTTTTCAAGCAGGATACCTATCGTGGCTATTGCTGCATAAAACATGGCAAAGCGGCCATCGCTGATAAGCCCGGCGAAGATAATATTAATGATGAGCAATAGACCGATACCACTTTGGCCATCCTGTAGAAAATGCATCATCACGACAATAAATACAATATCCAGGCTGGTTTGCAGTTTTAACGCGAGCCCGCTTTTAGACTGAAGATGCCTGAAGCTGAAGCTGACGGTCAGTGCATAAAAGAAAAACACGACCAGTATCCAGAACACAAAAGCAGGAGCCTGAAAGGTGTGCTTGAAATACGGCCATAGCTGGCTGCCCAGCAACATGCCCGAAGCACACAGTCGATACAGGCTGTACAGTCTGAGATGCTGTAAGTCTGGTGCTTTTTCTGGCTGAGGCGTACTCATTGCTGCGACCATCGTGCAGTTTCCTGAAACCATGGTTTAACGATCAAGGCATGTGAGCGCATGCCTTCGTTTATAGGTAATTCTTTTTTGATTGTCATGAGGTGAGCCATACTTTTGCAGCCATCAAGCCTTATTCTATCAGTAATAAAATTAAAACTGATATACTCCAATCGACAGGGAGATAAACGATGCCTATTTCTTTGACCGCCAAAAAAATAATCATGAATGCGGCGAATAACGGGCATCGGCGAGTGGAAACTTTGATTATCTCGGGGATTAGGAACCGTAGTGGCGAGTGCGCAAGAAATATCAGATTTTTTACGTCAGATTGAAAAACGGGCGTTCAGGCAAACGGCTTATGCTGTGCGCGATGACCACGCCGCACTGGACATAATCCAGGACGCGATGCTGAAATTGGCAGATAAATATGCCAACAAGCCCATTGCTGAATACCCCATGCTATTTCAACGCATTCTGCAAAACACTACCCGTGATTATTGGCGTCGGCAAAAAGTCCGCAATTTATGGACTTCTTTGTTTTCTTCCTTTGGTCCGCAGGATGATGAAGAGTTTGATCTGCTGGAAACAATAGATGTTGAAGATGCCGACAATAATCCTGCAGACCAGCTCGAGCGCTCGCAAACCATGATTCTGATAGGAAAAGCTTTAGAAAAGTTACCAGCACGTCAACGAGAAGCATTCGTATTGCGTTATTGGGAGGAGTTGGATGTCGCCGAGACTGCGGAAGCCATGGGTTGTTCGCAAGGAAGTGTGAAAACGCATTGTTCCAGAGCGGTTAGCGCCATGTCCCAGTTGTTGGAACAAGCTGGTCTCGGTGGTCAGAAGTTGCAAAAAAGAGGAGTAAAGTCATGAGCAATCAACGTCATCCGGAAGACGACTTGCCATTGCCTCTACGTGAATGTGTGGATTTATTGAAAAATGATGTTACGCCACTATCCGTGGAGGTTGAGGCACGATTAACCAAAGCCAGGCAAGATGCCTTAAGGCGCTTTGCCGAAACCAAACAAACATCACCAATCATTGGCGATATCTTGTCCTGGGCGTCATTCGGCCACCCGCGCATGCTGGGTGCAGCCGCGTTATCTGTTTGTCTTGTAGTTACCATGTTGTTGATATCTAACCAGCATAACGATGATGCTTTGTTACTGAGTGCAGATTTGCCGGTGGAAGCTTTTGTCGATAATGGGTTTGAGCCCTGGCACTATTCAGAACACATTTAAAGTAAAGCTTTGGTTATTAGGTTTAAATTAATGGAACAATGAGAAGTGATGCGAAATCATTCATTTGTATTCGGGAGTGTGGTGTTGTCTTTGGGAGTCGCTGCAAGCGCACTTTCAGTGCAGGCTGGTGATCTCAATTCACGTCCGGCATTATTGGCAATGGCCGATATTGGCGCGATCAAGAATGATCTGTCGCCAGATGATCCTGCTGCCAATGTTACCTGGGCGCAATTAACTGATCAGCAACGCTTGGTGCTGGCACCTTTGAAAGGCGAATGGGATACCCTACGCCCATGGCAACGCGAAAAAATGCTGGATATTGCCCATCAATACCCGAAAATGGATGCCCAGAAACAACAGCGCGTTCAGAAGCAGTTAGTGAAGTGGAGTCGCATGACGCCTTATGAACGGGAAAATGCACGTAAGCGTTATCAGCAGTTCCAGAGTCTGAGCCCTGAGAAAAAAGAAGTGCTGCGTAAACAATGGAAAGAGCATCAGCGCAAAGCCGCAGCCAGCGAAGGGTATGACCCGGAGTTTGACGGCGCCGAGCCTAATTAAGGTTTGTGTATGACGTAAAAAAGCCCACATTACTTGCGGGCTTTTTTGTTGCTTGTGCTTATGTAGTGACTACGATCAGCTCAGTTAGCTTCTTCCCCCAGCGTTTTGCTCATCGATAAGCCTGTCAGCACGATGTCGCCGCGACCATCATTATGCGAGGTTAATGTATTGGAGTTGTGCTCCATCCATTTTTTAATCCGTTTCGCATCGCCGATACGCGTCAATTTTCCGACAGAATCCAGTAAGACCAATATCAGCGGTTCGCCTGCAATCGTTGCCTGCATCACCAAACAGCGGCCTGCTTCACTGATGTAGCCGGTTTTTGAGAGCCCGATTTCCCAGCTGCTGCGTGTACTTTCCCTCACCAATGCATTGGTGTTATGGAAATGCAGTGGTTGCCTTCTGTGAACATTCAAGTCGTAATCAGAAGTGGTCGTGATCTGGCGGATTGTCGGGTATTGATACGCTGCATGTACCATTCTTGCCAAGTCCATCGCGGTAGAAACGTTGTTGCTGTTCAGTCCGGTGGAGTCCTCGAAATGGGTATTCATCATGCCCAAACTTGCGGCTTTGGCATTCATATCCTGGATGAAGCGCTGTTTTCCACCCGGATAATGGGTTGCCAACGCTGATGCGGCACGGTTTTCAGAAGCAATGAGTGCCAGGTTCAGCAAATCTTCCCTGGTCATGGTGGTGCCTACCGGCAAGCGTGAAGAAGTACCTTTAAGGTAATCGACGTCCATTTCGGTAATCGAAACTTCTTCCGCCAGGTTAAGTTTCGCATCCAGAACGACCATGGCAGTCATCAGTTTGGTGACTGACGCTATTGGAGTAGGGGTGTCCAGGTTTTTGGAGTAAATAATTTCGTGCGTGTTCTGGTTCATCACCAGCGCTTTGGTCGAAGCAATTGCCAGATTGCTGTTGCTAGACTTGCCTGTGAAAGAGTCAAACATCTCTGCATCAACAGCAGGTTTTGAAACTTTTCTTGCATGCGCCCTGACTTTGGCCGGACGCATCGCTCTGGTTTTGTTTGGATTAACGCGATATTCGGATGAAACGCGCGGGCTGTATTTCTTCTGGGTACTAGAAACCGATTGTTTTTTCGATGGGGATTTTGCAATCGCTTGGCCTGCTGGCGCAAATGCAATCGAACTCACCAGTAAAACTTTAAGACAATGCTTGAAAAAACTCATGATCTACCTTCCAGAAACCAGTTTTATTATTGCCCAGTTATTATTCAGAGTCAATCACTTATCGCAATTTTCTAGTGTAAAAAATTAAAGCTTTACAACTGCTAATGTGACAGCGCTACCTTAATAAGCATTGGTCGGAATAATAGTCTATGGCACAATTATTATCACCTAATTTTTCTTTTTTAAAACTTATGTCAACAGGCTTGAAATACCTCTTTTCTAAAGAACACACATGGGCGGCACAATCTGAGGATGGGTCTTGGCTGGTTGGTGTGAGCGATTATGCGCAAAATATGCTGGGCGACGTGGTGTTTATAGACCCGCCAAAAGTTGGTCAGGCCGTAACCCAATTTGAAGTGTGCGGGCTGATTGAATCAGTAAAAACCGGTTCCGATATTTATGCGCCGTTGACTGGCGTTGTGCAGGCGATAAACGAGGATGCGTTGTCATCCCCGGAAAAAGTGAATGATCATCCTTATACGACCTGGCTTTTCAAGCTCGAGCCAAGTGCTGGCGGTGTTGAAGTGTTGCTGGATCAAGCCACTTACGAAGCGCAAGTTTAATCAGCCGTTCTAGCCGCTGATTATTGAATCCGGCGAATAGTCAGCGTCGGTTCAGAATACAAAATATCCGTAGCCAGTGCTGAAAGGGTACGGGTTTTTAACGGCACACTATTGAGCGTCAGGCGTTGGTGATGCGCATTCAGGTCGCGGCTAACTAAACCCAGAAAGATAAACAGGCTGGAAAGTGCTGCCATTTTAAAGCTTGTTTGTTGCATGCATGAGTCCTTAAAGTCTTTTTAATTCAATTACATCGCCGCCGTTTTGATGTTTTGCAGCTTGAATAATGTATAATTTGCCGCTTAATAAATCTTTTTCAGCAAGTTGTCCTTTGGGTTGCGTTTACATATGCCTATCTACGATTTCCAATGTAGCGAATGCGGATATCAGCAAGAGCTGATGCGCAAAGTTTCTGCACCTAGTGTGGACACCTGTCCACAATGTCAAAAAGAGACCTTTTCTAAAAAAGTGTCTGCGCCGAATTTCCAGTTAAGTGGCAGTGGCTGGTATGCAACTGACTTCAAAGGCGGCAGTAATTCAAGTGCCAGTAAAGCTGCAGAGCCCGCTTCTACAGAAGGTGTCAAGTGCGCTGCTGGCTGCGCCTGTCATTAAAAGCAAATAGCTGACACCATGAAAAAATACTTCATCACGGGTTTGCTGGTACTGGTCCCCTTATTTATTACGGTCTGGGTGCTTAAAACTTTAGTGCAAACGCTGGACCAGAGTTTGTTTTTGCTGCCTGCTGCCTGGCGTCCGGAAGCCTTGCTGGGCGTGGATATCCCCGGCTTTGGCGTGATATTGACGGTAGCGATTGTGCTGGCGACCGGCCTCGTAGCGACGAATATTTTTGGCCAGCAACTGATTGAACTTTGGGAAGGTTTATTAATCCGGGTCCCGGTGGTGAAATCTATCTATTCCAGCGTCAAACAAGTTTCTGATACCCTGTTTTCTGATTCTGGTAATGCATTCCGCCAGGCATTGTTGATTGAGTATCCGCGTCAGGGCGTATGGACGATTGCATTCCTGACAGGCACGCCGGGTGGCGATGTTGCCAATCATCTAAAAGGTGAATATGTCAGCGTCTATGTGCCAACCACGCCTAACCCGACCTCGGGTTTTTTCCTGATGCTGCCGAAAGCAGACGTGATCACTCTGGATATGAGTGTAGATCAAGCCTTGAAATACATTATCAGCATGGGTACAGTGGCGCCTTTGCCAAAATAGCACTAACCGCAACCCTTTCAACTTTATAAAAATTATTATGATGCGTACACATTACTGCGGCCATTTAAACCGCGAACATATCGGACAAACTGTGACACTGTGTGGCTGGGCCCATCGCCGTCGCGACCATGGCGGTGTGATTTTTATTGACCTGCGTGACCGTGAAGGCCTGGCGCAAATTGTGATCGACCCGGATACCAAAGAAGCGTTTGCCATTGCAGAAACCGTCCGTAACGAGTTTGTGCTGCGTGTGGTCTGTAAAGTGCGTGCCCGTCCTGAGGGTACTGTGAACAGCAATTTGCCTACCGGTGAAGTGGAAATGCTGGCAAGCGAGATTGAAGTGCTGAACCCTTCATTGACGCCACCGTTTATGCTGGATGACGATACCCTGACCGAAACTGTGCGCCTGGAGCATCGTTATATCGATCTGCGCCGCCCGGCCATGCAGAAAAACCTGATGCTGCGTTATAAAGTGGCAAAAAACCTGCGTGACTACCTGGATGAAAACGGCTTTATAGAAGTTGAAACACCAATGCTGACACGTTCTACACCAGAGGGTGCGCGCGACTACCTGGTGCCTTCGCGTGTACATCACGGCCAGTTCTTCGCCTTGCCGCAATCGCCGCAATTGTTCAAGCAATTGCTGATGGTGGCGGGTTTTGACCGTTATTTCCAGATTACCAAATGTTTCCGTGACGAGGATCTGCGCGCAGACCGTCAGCCGGAATTCACACAGGTCGATATCGAAACTTCATTCCTTGAAGAAAACGACATCATGGACCTGGTGGAAGAAATGATCCGCCGCATGCTGAAAAAAGTACAGGATGTGGATCTGCCAGCGCAATTCCCGCGCATGCCTTTCAGTGAAGCGATGAACCGTTACGGTTCAGACAAGCCGGATATGCGGGTTACGCTTGAAATCACTGAGCTCAGCGACGTGATGAAAGATGTCGATTTTAAAGTGTTTGCCGGTGCGGCCAATATGACAGGTGGCCGTGTAGCGGCGATTCGCGTCCCTAACGGCGCGGCCATCAGCCGTTCTGAAATCGATGCGTATACCGAATTCGTCAAAATTTACGGTGCAAAAGGCCTCGCTTACATTAAGATCAATGACATTACCAAGTTGAACGAGGAAGGTCTGCAAAGCCCGATTGTGAAAAACATTCACGTCAATGCGCTGCAAGCAATTATTGAACGTACTGGCGCGCAAAATGGCGATATTGTGTTCTTCGGGGCCGATAAAGCCAAGATCGTCAACGAAGCATTAGGCGCATTACGTACCAAAGTCGGCCACGAAAAAGGCCATGTCGATGGTCGCCAGTGGGCACCATTGTGGGTGGTTGATTTCCCGATGTTCGAGCATGATGAAGAAGGTGATCGTTGGGTTGCGCTGCACCATCCGTTTACTGCCCCTAAAGATGGCCATGAAGACTTGCTGGTCAGCAATCCTGGCGCTTGCCTGTCCAAGGCTTATGATATGGTGCTGAATGGCTGGGAAGTGGGTGGCGGTTCTGTGCGTATCCATAAACAGGACGTGCAATCGAAAGTATTTGATGCATTGAAAATCAGCAAGGAAGAAGCGCAAGAAAAGTTCGGTTTCCTGCTGGATGCATTGCAATACGGTGCGCCTCCGCACGGTGGTTTAGCCTTTGGTTTGGACCGCCTGGTAACCTTGATGACCGGGGCCGAGTCTATCCGTGACGTGATTGCTTTCCCGAAAACCCAGCGCGCGCAGTGCCTGATGACCAATGCGCCAAACGAGGTGGATGAGAAGCAGTTGCGCGAATTACATATTCGCGTACGTCAGCAAAATACTGCTACCAGTTGATGATGGGTATGCTTGCATGGTTTCTGCAAGCGCTCAGTAAGTTCAAGCGCGTCCTCAGGGCGCGTTTTTTTATTGCAAGGTGATTATGTTTGAGTCTTTGATCCGAACTATTCCCGATTATCCCAAAGCAGGAATCCAGTTTCGTGACATCACGACACTGCTACAGGATAAACAAGGGTTTTCCGCAGCGATTGATCGTTTGAGCAAACAATTTGAACAGCACACATTTGACAAGATAGTGGCGATGGAAGCGCGAGGCTTTATTATCGGCGCAGCGCTGGCAGTCAAACTGGGTATTGGTTTTGTGCCTGCACGCAAGCCTGGCAAGTTACCATGGGCTACCGTTTCGCAAGCTTACACCCTGGAATATGGTATAGATACATTAGAAATGCATGAAGATGCGATCAAGCCTGGTGAGCGTATCCTGCTGGTGGATGACCTGATAGCAACCGGTGGCACCGCACTGGCGGTGGTAACGCTTGTCCGGCAGTTGGGTGGTGTGCTGGAACAGGCCGCCTTTGTGATTGACCTGCCCGAACTGGGTGGCATGCAACAATTGGCGAATGCTGGTGTGCAGGGATTTGCCTTATGCCAGTTCTGATTGCGTTGCATTAAGTTTTGTACGCAAGAAATTTTGTACTATAGTTGCCGACTGTAATCATTTTTTTTCATAAGGTAATCATGCCGTTAACCGAAATCAATCATGTGAATTTCCGCTCTGATCGCGACACCATGCACAAGCTGCGTGATTTTTATTGCGATGTTCTAGGGCTAACGGTTGGCAAACGCGTTGCCAGTACCACCTATGGTTATTGGCTGTATATTGGCAATAACGACGTGATTCACCTGGCCGAATACAAAACTGCCGAAGCGCCGAAGCTACACGTGCATGGCACTTTCGACCATGTTTCATTTACCTGTACCGATATGCCGGAGATGGAAGCGCGCCTGAAGTCCTATTCGCTGGAATACACTACTCGCACATTGGCCAATGGCATACAGCAAATTAACCTGCGCGACCCTGCCGGCAATGGCGTAGAGCTAAATTTTGAAGAGTATGCTGACCCTGATTATGAGATGCGTCCTTCTGGCGACCCAAGCAAACAGGCGTAACTATTAGAAATACTTGTAAGCATTAAAGTGTGATGAGTATCACATATTCAAGTTGTGTTTCCGGAGCAGAATGGCTTTCATGGCGTTGATATAAACAAATTGAAATAAATAATAAGCTAGACACGAGACATGGGGAATCAAATGAAAAGATTATGGATATTGGTAATAGCATTGTCGGCACTTTGCTTGAGCACATTTGCGCAAGCTGAAGCGGATCCTAAACTATGGGCAATTGTGAAAGAGGCATTTTTCCCTAAACGGGATATTCAGGAGGTGGACTTCCTGAAAATTGAAGCGCCTAAACGCGCCGAGAGTGGAGCACAAGTGCCGGTTACTTTCACTTATGACAAAGCGGCCGCGAATGGAGTTGATCTTAAGAAATTATATGTGATAGTCGATGCCAATCCGATTCAGTTAGCTTCTACTTATCATTTAACCGATAGCTTGAATGGTTTTCACATGGCCACCCGAATCCGGCAAGAAACAGATTCTTATGTGCGCTTGATTGGCGAAACTGCCGATGGCAAGTTATACATGGCAAAACGTGAAATTCGCGCAGCTGGCGGCTGTGGCGGTACGGTGGACAATAACGAATCTGAAGTGCGTACCGCCGCTGGTAAAATCAAACTCAATGTCGATGCGCCCAAAATGGGTGAAACAGCCACCGCTACTTTTAATATCAGGCACGTCATGCGCACAGGTTTACAGCGTGACCTGGTTTCACAAGGGTATGTGCCGGCTTTTTATATCAATAAGACGACATTTACCTACAACGGTAAAGAGTTGATGACAGTAGATGTGGGTGTGGGTACCAGTGAAGATCCGTATATGAAATTCAGCTTCGTGCCTGATGCCCCAGGTAAACTGGAAATAGTCGCCACCGATAATGAGGGCAAAACTTTTACGCAAAGCGTTGATGTGCACAGCTAAATTGCATAACGGGTTAATAAAGGGTCTCGAATGAGGCCCTTTTGCTTTTATGGCCTGCATTCTTCAATCGCTGGAGTTTGTCAGCCAGTGTTAAAATAAGCTCATCGGAATCAGGAGAATAAAGTATGAAAAGTTTTCGCAAAGAGTTGTGGTTTAACATTCCGGCACGGATGGATTTTAAAAACATCACAGAAGATGTCATCGCCTGCGTTCGCGAGAGCAAAGTGAAAGAAGGATTGGTGTTGATCAATGCCATGCATATTTCTGCCAGTGTATTTATCAATGATGATGAGCGTGGGCTGCATCACGATTACAAAGTCTGGCTGGAAAAACTGGCACCGCACGAACCTGTGAGTGGTTATCGCCACAATGATACCGGTGAAGATAATGCCGATGCACATATCAAGCGCCAGATCATGGGCCGAGAAGTGGTAATCGCTATCACTGAAGGCCAGTTAGATTTTGGCCCATGGGAACAGATTTTTTACGGTGAGTTCGATGGCCGTCGCAACAAGCGGGTGTTGATCAAGATTATTGGTGAATAAGGCAGCGTAGCCTTTAAATAGAGCGTTAAAAATAATGCCGCCACATCAGGGCGGCATTATTTTTATGTTGGCTTGAATTGCTCGTGCAATCAGGGAAAGCACTGATTCAACTATGAATATAGCTTTCCAGCTGTTTAATCAGCTCCTGCTGATAGCTAATCGTTTCTTTCAAAATATCGCCAATCGATAACATGCCCAGCATTTTCCCTTTATCCACCACTGGCAAGTGCCGGAAGCGTTTTTCAAGCATGGTGTTCATGGCGGATTCCACCAGTTCGTCAGGTTTCCCGGTGATGACTTTTTGCGTCATGACTTCCCCTACGTCTGTCGTTTTTGAGGAGCGGCCTTTGAGAATAATCTCGCGCGCATAATCCCGCTCAGAGAAAATACCGACCAGCTCGCCATCCTTGATGACAGCCAGTGCGCCAATTTTGTACTCTGAGAGAATAACCAGGGCGTCATACACCGGCCTGTTAGGGGCAATGCTGATGATCCCCTGGTGAGTTTTCTGATTGAGTACTTGCTGAAGAGTCTTCATCACTTCCTCCTATCATGATCACAAATATCTAAATATACACCGATGGTCGCCTGAGTAAAATCTTTCATTACGCTTGACATAATTAGGAAGCTAACTATAATGATCCTAATTATGTTGCAACTCAGAGATCTTCCTACCCAAGAAGTATTGCAGCGATTTGCTGAAAGGTATCCTGCTGCCGACGTCACTGCGATTGCCAGTTTTTTGATGTTGCTCAGGGTGGGAACCGATTTGTCGCTCGCACTAGACGCCTGTTTGACCAAACATGACTTGCTGCAAGGGCGCTGGTGGGTGCTTATTTTGCTGATGCGCGAGCAGGATTTAACGTGTGTGCCTTCTGTGCTGGCAGAAAAAATCGGGGTCACACGCGCAACCATGACCGGTTTGCTGGATGGTCTGGAACAAGGCGGATTAGTGCAGCGAATTTCTGCACCACAAGACAGGCGCAGCGTGCAGGTCAAATTGACAGCAGCTGGTCAGGCCAAGCTGGATGCGGTGATGCCGGATTATTACACTCGCTTGCGTTTATGCATGCAGGGCTTGTCGGAAAACCAGCGTAGTGATCTGCAAACTATTTTAGGCGTGATAGACCAAGGAATGTCCGCCTGGGATTTCAATCAGTAATTCATAGTATTTTTAAAGGAGTAAAAGATGGCGACTACAGTTGAGACTTTAACCACATTGAATACGCAATTTGACGCCGCATTCAATAGTAAAAACACCCAGGCAATTGCAGCATTGTATGCAGAAAACGCCATTGTACTGCCGGCACCAGCAGGCGAGCCAGTGAAAGGTCGCCAGGCAATCGCAGATTTCTTTGGTGGTTTGATCCAGGCCGGCGTCATTGAGCACGCACTGACAATGAAAGATGCAGTCGTCACAGAGTCATTGGCAACGCAAACAGGCAACTGGGCGGGCGCCATGGTCGGTGAAGATGGTGTCAAACAGCAATTTGGCGGTAATGTGCAAGTAGTTTTCCAAAAACAGGCTGACGGCCAGTGGCTGGCGGTGACGCATATCTGGAACTAATCCAATCAGGTTAATTATGCGCTGCCGGCTGGCGCTTAATTAACCTGACTCTCTCAAGCTATATTCACTACGAATAAACAGTATGGATCAATTAGTCAAACAGCGTTCTCAGGCGCTCACCGCCTTATTAGTGCTCGCCATTATCTGGGGCTATAACTGGGTGGTGATGAAAAGCGCTCTGCATTATGCGGGGCCTTTCCAGTTTGCGGCCATGCGCACCTTTTTTGGTGCGCTGGTGTTGTTTCTGGTGTTGTATGTGACACGCCGGTCCATGCGACTTACCGAGTTCCCGACCATGCTGGTATTGGGTATATTGCAGAATGTAGGATTTACCGGTGTGTTAATGTGGGCACTGGTTGAGGGCGGCGCCGGTAAAACAGCGGTGCTCACTTACACCATGCCTTTCTGGACATTATTGTTCGCGTGGCCACTATTAGGTGAGCGTGTGCATGGCTGGCAATGGCTGGCTGTGATTTCCGCCGTGCTCGGCATGATATTTATTTTTGATCCACTACATATCCGCGCCGATGCTTTCAGCATGACACTGGCAGTGATTTCCGGTATTTCCTGGTCATTGTCGGTCATCATGACTAAAAAATTGCACAGGCGTCATCCTGACCTGGATTTAATCAATCTCACCGCGTGGCCAATGTTGCTGGGCTCGTTGCCGATGATCGCGATTGCTTTCCTGGTACCTGCGCCGCCCATTATGTGGGAACCCTATTTGATAGGCGCAGTGTTGTTCAATGTGATTCTCTGTGGCGCATTCGCCTGGCTGCTATGGCTGTTTGCCCTGCAAAGGCTGCCAGCAGGTGTAGCGAGCATGGGCTCCATGCTGGCGCCGGTGATAGGCGTGATTGCAGCCTGGATACAACTTGGTGAAGTCCCGGATGCAATGGAGTCTATCGGTATGGTATTGATTGCATTTGCGCTGCTGGTGATTTCGTGGGTCACTATTCGCGAGCAGCCAAAACCTGTGAAAGCCATATAAAAAAGCCCGCACATGCGGGCTTTTTCCATTAAATGATGGCTATCAAGCCAGTTCATGCAAGCCGTTGTTGACTCCACCCAGCAGGTTGCCGAGTACTGAACCCAGGTCGCCTACAGCATGTGTTAAATCACCTACTGCATGTGTCAAGCCGGCAGTCACGGCTGGTGTTGTTGCGGTAATGTCGCCCGCCGCAGCAATCACGCCATCCAGCAAGCCATCGGTAGTTTCAAACAGTACGTCCGCAACATTCAGCACTTCCCCGGTGACACCTTGAGTCACGTCGGTAACGGTATTGACCACACCATTCACATCCAGCAAACCTGTGACATTGCCCAGCAAACCACCGACATCCACCTGGCTGGTCACATTGTCCACCACATTAGTGACGCTACCCAGCAAACCGCTTATATCAACCAGGGCGGTTGCACTATCAAGCAAATTGCCGACGGTTTCTGGAGCACCTGCTACTACACCAGAAACGGTGCCAACCACGCCACCTACTGCAGTTGTGATATCTTGTGGTGCGCCATCGCCGGCACCATTCACGAGTGCTGCGATTTCTGTGGTGACATCGGTCAACAAAGTACCCACTGTGGCGGTCGCGCCATTCACAGTAGCGCCTACAGTGGTGGCTGTCTGATCCAGAAGCGTGTTTGTGGCATGCACTACGTCACCAACGATATTGTTGACGGTACCTACAACGGCTTCAACATCTACCAGGCTGGTGGTACTTCCGACCACCTCACCAAGGGTGGTAGTTGTGTTGGCGAGCACGCCTGTAACGTCTTCCAGCAAGTCTCCGGTGCCCGCCACCACATCGCCAACCAAGGCAGTGGTGCCGTTTACCAGCGTACCTACCTCTGCGACACTATGGCCGACGGTTTGGTTAACGGTATTGATTACGCCACCTACAGTACCTGTTACTGTGTTCACTAAACCTCCCACATTTAGCAGGCTGCCGGTACTGCCGAGTAAATGGTCGACGGCGTTATCCACTGGAGTAATGACTTGCGGAAGTATGCTATTCAACTTCGCCTGGGTGCCATCAATCACATCATTGACAGTGCCAAACAATCCGAAAGTCAGGGTTTTAAGTAATGCCATACACTTCTCCTTAATTTGTTTTCTTTACTTCTCCAAGCTTTATAGCGATGTTTATCATTAATAAAACACCGCAATAAAAATCCCCTTATTAAGAATATTCAGCGTCCTTAAATACAAAGGGAAACAAATACTAACATTTCTTTATAAACAAAAAAAACCAGTTTTGCATATGTAAATGCAGAAGTTTTGGCGTTGGAAAATCAAACACTGGTGGTTTGATTTGGACTTGTGGTTATCAATATATGAAGGATTGCCCAGCATGATGATTGTGGGTGAACAATGAAAATCCGGTGCGTGCGGTGTGGTAAAATCGCCACTTTTAAGAAACAACCATTGCAGCATAGACTGATAAGGACATTACATGGCGGGACATAGTAAATGGGCCAATATCCAGCACCGTAAAGGTCGCCAGGATGCCAAACGCGGAAAAATATTCACCAAGTTAATCAAGGAAATCACGGTATCAGCCAGGCTGAGTGGTGGCGATATCGCCATGAACCCGCGCCTGCGTGCTGCCGTGGCTGCCGCTAAAGAAGAGAACATGCCTTCTGACAATATCACGCGAGCCATCAAAAAGGGCACCGGTGAGCTGGAGGGCGTGAATTACGAAGAAATCCGTTATGAAGGTTATGGCATCAACGGCGCTTCTATCATTATTGATTGCCTGACCGATAACAGGCAGCGTGCGGTGATGGATGTGCGGCATGCGCTGACCAAACATGGCGGTAACCTGGGCACGGATGGCAGCGTGGCGTTTATGTTCAAGCACTGTGGCCAGCTGGTATTTGAACCGGGGGTTTCCGAAGATGCTGTGATGGAAGCTGCCCTAGAAGCCGGTGCTGAAGATGTGATTACCGATGAAGATGGCAGTATTGAAGTCATCACCGCACCGAATGATTTTGTGACGGTAAAGGAAGCATTGGAAGCTGCGGGCCTGAAAGCAGTGATGGCACAAGTGACCATGAAACCACTCAATGAAGTGGTATTTACCGGCGACGATGCAGTGAAAATGCAAAAAATCCTCGATATGCTGGAAGACCTGGATGATGTGCAGGATGTCTATACTTCGGCAGTGATTGAAGAGAGCTAGTTGACTTTTCCAGCGGCACATCTGCCATGACCATGCAGCGTATTCTAGGCATAGATCCCGGCCTGCGCGTCACCGGTTTTGGCGTGATAGAAGCCGTTGGTGGCAAGTTGAGTTATGTCAGCAGCGGCGTGATTAAAACGGCATCTGCCAAAAAGAGTGTCGCTGGCGAAGCAGAAAAAGAAGCTTTGCCAGAGCGATTGAAGGTTATTCTGGATGGCTTGTTTGAAGTGATCGATACCTACCAGCCGACCCAGGTGGCGATTGAAAAAGTATTTGTAAATGTGAATCCGCAATCGACGTTGTTACTTGGCCAGGCGCGTGGCGCAGCGATTTCAGCAGCAGTTATTAAACAACTGTCTGTTGCGGAATATACCGCGTTACAAGTGAAACAATCTGTGGTCGGAAACGGACACGCCCAAAAAGAGCAGGTGCAGGAAATGGTCAAGCGCCTGTTAAAACTCCCTGCAAACCCAAGCCCGGACTCGGCGGATGCGCTGGCTTGTGCCATCTGCCATGCGCATGGTGGGCAAGGCCTGGGTGCACTGGCAACAACTGGACTCAGAGTCAAAAATGGAAGGTTAGTATGATTGCGCGTCTGAATGGTCGTCTGCTGGAAAAATCACCGCCGCTGATTGTGGTGGATTGTAATGGCGTAGGCTACGAAGTCGAGGTGCCTATGAGCACCTTTTATAACCTGCCTGAACTTGGCCAGCCGGTGCAATTGCTGACGCACATGGTCGTGCGTGAAGATGCGCAATTGCTATATGGTTTTGGTAGCGAGCAAGAGAAAAACACCTTCAAGCAGTTGCTTAAAGTGAATGGCATTGGTGCTAAGTCAGCGCTCTCTATTTTGAGTGGTGTCAGCGTCAATGATTTAATGCTGGCAGTCAGCCAGCAAGAAGTGGCCATGCTGACGCGTGTGCCTGGGATTGGTAAAAAAACCGCAGAGCGCTTGTTGCTGGAATTAAAAGACAAGTTTGTGGTGACCGGCTCCACTTCGGCGCAGCCGGTGGCTAAAGCGGCCACCGATGACATCCTGAATGCGCTGGTGGCGCTCGGTTACAACGAGCGCGAAGCGACAGCGACGATCAAATTGCTCGAGCCGGGTGTCGGTGTCAGTGATGGTATACGCCAGGCACTGAAATATCTTTCCAAATAATCCACAAAAACCAAACCAAGGCTCGCATCAGCGGGCGCCTGTAATAGTCAGGCGCGCCATGGTATGATGCATAAAAAATAACTTCTTAAATTAGCGGCAATGAAGTCCTGCACTGATTAAATTTGCATTGACACTATGTGTTCCATGACCTCATCACCGACCATCCCATGATAGAAACCGATCGACTTGTCGCTCCTGCCACAGTCAGCGTGCAGGAAGAAGCGCTGGAGCGAGCGCTTCGGCCGAAAGTGCTCGACGAATACGTCGGCCAGGAAAAAGCACGCGGTCAACTAGAGATTTTCATCAATGCCGCGCGCGGCCGCCAGGAAGCACTGGATCATGTATTGCTGTTCGGCCCGCCGGGGCTAGGTAAAACCACACTTGCCCATATCATCGCCAAAGAAATGGGCGTTAATCTGCGCATGACTTCTGGCCCGGTGCTTGAGCGCGCCGGTGACCTGGCAGCGCTGCTGACCAACCTCGAACCCAATGATGTGCTTTTTATTGATGAAATCCACCGCCTGAGCCCGGTGGTGGAAGAGATTCTGTATCCGGCGATGGAAGATTACCGTCTGGATATCATGATTGGTGAGGGCCCGGCGGCGCGTAGTGTGCGCCTGGATTTGCCGCCATTTACTTTGGTGGGCGCGACTACCCGTGCCGGCATGCTGACCAATCCGCTGCGGGACCGTTTCGGTATCGTCGCAAGATTAGAGTTTTACAGCCACGATGAACTGGCCAAGATTGTGGCGCGTTCAGCCAATCTGCTGGAGGTTGAAATGCAACAGGCCGGTGCTGTCGAAATCGCGCGCAGGGCGCGTGGTACACCTCGCATAGCCAATCGTCTGTTACGGCGGGTGCGCGATTACGCACAAGTAAAATCCGACGGTATAGTCACCAATGTGATTGCTGATGCTGCCTTGAAAATGCTCGATGTCGACCAGCAAGGACTGGATGTGATGGATCGCAAATTGTTACAAGCGGTGATAGAGAAATTTGGCGGTGGCCCGGTAGGCCTGGATAATCTTGCTGCCGCGATCGGCGAGGAACGCGATACGATTGAGGATGTGCTGGAGCCTTACCTGATTCAGCAAGGCTATATGATGCGCACGCCGCGTGGCCGCGTCGCAACCTTGTTAACCTACCAGCATTTTGGATTAAAAGCGCCTGCCAGCATGGTCAGCGGAGAGTTATGGCAAGATGGCGGACAGTAAACCATTTGAATTTCCCGTGCGGGTCTACTACGAAGATACGGATGCCGGCGGCGTGGTATACCACAGCCAGTATCTGAACTTTATGGAGCGTGCGCGGACTGAATGGTTGCGCGGCCTGGGTTTTGCCCAGGCCGTGTTGCGACAAAATGAGCAGGTGTTATTTGTTGTGCACAGCATGCAAATACAATTTAAGAAGCCAGCGAGGCTGGATGACGAGTTAACAATTGTTTCGCAGGTCACTGAAATGCGGCTTGGCAGTTTTAGCTGCCAGCAACAGATTTTGCGGGACGAATTGGTTTTATTAGAAGCACAGGTAAAAGTTGCCTGTGTAGACGCGGATTCATTTAAACCCACGGGTATTCCGGCCCGTATCAAAATAGCACTGGAGTCTTCATGAATGTAACAAACGATATGTCGATTTTTACCCTGGTGAGCGGGGCGAGTTTGCCCGTCCAGGTGGTCATGCTGATTTTATTGCTGACCTCGCTGGCATCCTGGTGGTATATCTTCATTAAAGTGTTTTCATTAAAGGCCGCCGCTGAAAATGTCGATCAATTTGAAGCACAATTCTGGTCTGGTGGTGACTTGAACGAGTTGTATGAGCGTATAGGCTCAGGCCGCAAGGTACCTCAAGGCATGGCCAGTATTTTCCAGGCCGGTTTAAAAGAATTTATCCGCCACAAACAGCAGAAAGATGCGCAAAAAGACGCAGAAATCAGCGATGTGATGGAAGCGACACGTCGCGCCATGCGCGCAGCGTATAACCGCGAACTCGATTACCTGGATTCGCATTTGCCTTTTCTGGCATCAGTAGGTTCAGTCAGTCCGTACATCGGTCTGTTCGGAACGGTGTGGGGCATCATGAACTCTTTCCGTGGATTATCTAATGTGGCACAAGCTACGCTGAGCCAGGTAGCGCCAGGTATTGCAGAGGCATTAGTGGCGACAGCGATTGGTTTGTTTGCTGCGATTCCAGCGGTGATTGCCTATAACCGTTTTGCAGCTAACGTAGATCGGCTGCTGGTCCGTTACGAAAGCTTTATGGAAGAATTTACCAACATTTTGCAACGTAGAGCCTGATCGGAGCGCTTATGAGCAGAACGCGTAAACGGCGCATGATGAACCAGATCAATGTTGTGCCCTACATTGATGTGACGCTGGTATTACTGGTGATTTTTATGGTGACCGCGCCGATGACTAATCCTGGCATGGTGGAATTGCCAAAAGTCGGGCAGGCCTTGAAACAAAGTGGTGACCCGATTGTGGTGACCGTTTTGAAAGAAGGCACCGTGACCATGGATGGCAAGGAGATGGAGCGGGATGACATGCTGGCATTGATCCGTCAGAAGTTATCCGAATCAGAAAAACCAGTCGTGGTTTCTGCCGATAAAAATACGCCTTATGGAGAAGTGGTTTCTGTGATGGATTTGTTGAAACAGGCACAAGTCAACCAGGTTGGTTTGCTGTTCCAGAACGAAAAATAAGCGGCAGGTCGCATATTTAATGAAAATCTCACATTCACCACAAGATCAGATATTCCGCAGACGTGCAGCGATATTGTCTGTGCTGATGCATATCGCGCTATTTCTAGCGATGGTTTTTATGATCGACTGGAAAGCCGTGCATGTGAATCCTTCGGTAATGGAGGCGACGTTATGGGATAGTTTACCCAGCAAGACGCCGCCTAAGCCTGCGCCAGAACCACCAAAGCCGGAACCGCCTAAGCCTCCTGAGCCAGAACCAGAGCCTAAGCCAAAACCACCAGAAAAAGTCACGCCGCCAGAGCCGCAAGTGAATAAAGCGGAACAAGAAGCGGAAATTGCACTCAAAAAGCGGGAAGATGAGAAAAAACAAAAGTTAGAGGAAGAGAAAAAGAAAGAAGAAGAGAAGAAAAAGCAGGAGGAGAAACTGAAGAAAATTCAGGAAGCTCTACGTAAGGAAGAAGCAGAAGAAAAGCTGAAGAAAGTGCAGGATGCCATGCGGCAGCAGGATCTGGATGCACAAGCTGCCGCGACCGGACCAGTGGATCCTTCTGTTTTAAGTTATTACGTCGGGCTTATGAATCGTAAAATCAGGAGTAACGTCAACCCTGGTCTGTGTCCGGTTTCAAATCCTCAATTGTTGTTTGACATACAATTGACCAATACTGGTGATTTATCCGGTATGCCTAAGATGGTTAAAGGTTCTGGCGACACGGTTTGTGATGATGCTGTTTTCCGCGCCATTGTGGCAGCTAAACCGTTTGATTTACCTGATGACCCGGCAGTGCGTAAAGCATTGCTGGAGTTGTTACATTTGAAATTTAAACCGCGCGGTTAGCGTCGAAATGACGTTGGCCGGGCTTTTCGCTATAATTCTTCATATAACAGGCAATTTAAAGTGAATAATATTGTAACCATGACAAGAGTTAAAAGCCGCCTGATAGATAATCGTCGGGCTTTAATCAATGCGTTTTGCGCCAGTATCCTGGTGTGGATGTTTGCAAATCCTGCTCAAGCTGCGCTTGAAATCGAGATTAGCGGTGGTAGCGCCATCCAGATTCCTATTGCAATTTTGCCATTGAACGAGCCTGCCAATGTACAAGGCAAAAGCCGTATTCATGAAATCATCAGCAATGATTTAAAAGGCAGCGGTATGTTCCGTGTGCTGAACACCAGCGGCGTGCCTTCATTGCCTACGACGGCTGCACAAATCAAATATACCGACTGGACTGCACTCAAGGCACAAGGCTTGAGCATTGGTGAAGTTCAGCAAACAGCCAATGGTAATTTGAAAATCAATGTTCAGGTGATGGACGTTTTGCGCCAAACACCTTTGTTGCAATCTACTTATACTGTTTCTCCTAGCCAATACAGGCACGTTGCGCATTTAATTGCTGACCAGATTTATGAAAAATTCACCGGCCAGCCAGGCGCTTTTGCCACACGTATCGCGTATGTGACCAAAGCAGGTAAGCGTTTTACGCTGCAGATTGCTGATTACGATGGTTTTAATGCACAAACCCTGGTGTCTTCAAATGAACCGATTATTTCACCAGCATGGGCACCTGACGGCAGCAAAATGGCCTATGTGTCTTTTGAGAAAAAGAAACCTATCGTTTTTGTCCAATCACTTTATACCGGCGAGCGCAAAGTCGTTGCCAACTTCAAGGGTAATAACAGTGCACCAGCGTGGGCCCCGGATGGCAGTAAACTGGCGGTAGTGTTGACGTATGGCGCAAACTCTCAGATTTATACTATCTCGGCTGATGGCTCAAACCTGCAACAAGTAACCAAGAGCAGCTCGATTGATACTGAGCCTGCTTTCTCTCCAGATGGCCAGTTCATTTATTTCAGTTCAGACCGTGGCGGACGCCCGCAGATATATAAAGTGCCTGCTTCGGGTGGTTCAGCTTCACGGGTGACATTTGAAGGGGGTTATAACGTGAGTCCGCGTTTTTCACCTGATGGGAAATACCTGACCTACATCCGTAATGATGGTGGTTCGTTCAAAGTTGCTGTACAAGATCTTGGTTCTGGAGACGTCAAGCTGCTAAGCACTGGCTCACAGGATGAATCCCCTAGCTTTGCACCAAATGCACGCACGATCATGTATGCAACGCGCGTGGGTGGAAAAGGCACGTTGGCGACAGTGACAGTGGATGGCCTGGTAAGGCAGCGTTTATCTGAAGCTGGTGGTGATATTCGTGAACCTGCCTGGGGACCTGCGCAAGCGGCACCCAAGTAGGTATGGATGAATTTTAGTTTTGTAACTCAATTTAAGGAGAAAGTATGAACAATAATATCTGGAAAATCGCAGCTCTCGCATTGGTATTGACTGCTTGTAAAAGCACCCCAATGAACCCGGCAAAAGTTGAAGATTCAAGCGTGACTAAGCCAATTTCAAACTCACAGAACAATGGTAATGATGGTTCTGCTGGTACTAACAAAATTGATATCAAAACAGTTGATGTTGATAGCGGCAAAGATCAGTTAAGCGCGGCTGAACTGGCTAAACGTCAAATCTTCTTTGATTACGATAGCGACGCAATCCGTTCAGAGTACAAAGAACTGGTAGCTAACCACGCCAAATATCTGGCTGCACATCCACAAACCAAAGTGGTATTGCAAGGTAACACCGATGAGCGTGGTACACATGAGTACAACCTGGCACTGGGTCAACGTCGTGCTGTAGCTGTAAAAAATGCCTTGAACGTATTGGGCGTTAGCGATAACCAGATCGAAACTGTTAGCTACGGTGAAGAGCGCTCCAAGCAGAATTGTGCTGACGACGATTGCTTCCAGCATGACCGTCGCGTAGATGTTGTTTATGCAGGCCAATAATTTGCGTAAAGCAATTTCGATTGCCTTACTGGGGCTGACTGTTTCGGCAGTCAGCCATGCGGCGTTGTTTGATGATGCTGAAGCCAGGAAACGTATTCTTGAGTTAGAGAATAAGCAGGCCTCCGAGCATGATGCGCAGCAAAAATCGATTGGTGATTTGACGCGTATCCAGCAATCTCTGGATAAAAGGGTGCAAAGCCTGGAAGCGCTGATCAATGGCAAAGGTCTGCTGGATATGCAGAACCAGCTTGAACAAATCCGGCAGGATGTTGCGCAGTTGAAGGGTGACCTCGAAGTCGTCAACCATCAATTGGAGGATATGCGCACCAAGCAAAATGCGCAGTACACCGACCTGGATACCCGTGTCAAAGGTCTTGAGTCGCTGGCACAGCAGGTTTCCGGGCAGTTAGGTGTTGCTGTGCCCGGCGCAGCCGGTAGTGATGCCAATAAGCCATCTGATGCATCCCAGCAGGAGGCACGTGCTTTTTCTGAAGCGGAGTCGCTTAACCAGGCAGGTAAATACAAAGAGGCGTTTACTGCATATGACAACTTTTTGAAAACCTACTCTGGCAGCAAATTGGCGCCCGATGCATTGTATGGCATGGGGTATACCCAGTTTGCGCTCAAGAGCTACAAATCTTCAGTGGCAACCCAGCAAAAGTTCCTGGAAAACTATGCTTCGCATCCGCTGGCGCCAAATGCCATGCTCAGTCTGGCCAATAGCCAGATTCAGTTAGGCCAGATACCAGCAGCCAAGAAGACATTAAAAGAGTTGATTGCGGCCCACCCTTCAGCAGAAGTAACACCTAGCGCGCAAAAACGCCTGAAGGTGCTTGAAAGCATTAAGTAGTAGTTTGCATGATTGAAATTGCCTAATTTCGGCGATAATAACGGGCAGATAGCAATATCTGCCCGTTTACTTTATTACTCCCATGACCACACTCAGAATTTTCGAAATCTTTTATTCTTTGCAGGGCGAAAGTTCCCGTGTCGGCTTGCCGACGGTCTTCATTCGTCTCACAGGTTGCCCGTTGCGGTGCGCGTATTGCGATACTGAATACGCGTTCAAAGGTGGCAGCAATATGACGCTGGACGAGATCATGCAGCAGGTTGAGCAGTATGGCACGCGCTATGTCTGTGTCACCGGCGGTGAGCCATTAGCACAAAAAGGCTGTGCTGATTTACTGACCAGATTGTGTGATGCCGGCTACCGGGTTTCCCTGGAAACGAGCGGTGCCATGGATTTGACGCCCGTAGATCAAAGAGTAAAAGTCATCATGGATGTGAAAACTCCGGGTTCCGGCGAAATGCTGAAAAACCGCTGGGAGAATCTGCCGTTGCTAAAAGCCGGCGATGAGGTGAAATGGGTTATCTGTAGCCGTGAAGATTATGATTGGACCAGGCAAATGATGGCCGAACAGCCGTTCCCTGCGGACTGTGATCATTTGTTCTCCCCAAGCTTTAATCAAGTGAGTGGCGAGACCCTTGCCGGCTGGATATTGCAGGACCAGTTGCATGTCAGAATGCAGCTGCAATTACATAAAATCCTTTGGGGCGAGAAGCAAGGGGTGTAAGTTGACAGACCTGAATCAACACAACAATTCAACCGGACAAAAACCCAAAGCCGTTATCTTGTTATCTGGCGGGCTGGATTCGACCACCGTGCTGGCGATTGCGCAATCTCAGGGGTACGAGTGCTATTGCCTGAGCCTGGATTATCACCAGCGGCATAATGTCGAATTGCTGGCTGCGCAACGCGTCGCCAAAGCGTTAGGCGCAGCCGAACATAAAACCGTGCAACTGGATTTATCCTTATTTGGCGGCTCCGCGCTCACCGATAATGCCATTGCCGTGCCTGAGCACGAAACGCAAGGTATCCCGGTGACCTATGTGCCGGCGCGCAATACCATCATGCTGTCATTGTCACTGGCCTGGGCAGAGGTGCTGGAAGCGCATGATATTTTTATCGGCGTGAATGCGCTCGATTATTCGGGTTACCCTGATTGCCGCGGAGAGTATGTGAAAGCATTCCAGCAAATGGCTAACCTGGCAACCAAGGCTGCCGTGGAAGGGCAGCCGATCACGGTGCATGCGCCGCTGATCGATATGACCAAAGCGGATATTATCCGCACGGGTCACGCCTTGGGCGTGGATTACGGACTGACGGTTTCATGCTATCAGGCAGATGATGCCGGGGCGGCTTGTGGGGTATGTGATTCCTGCCGGTTCCGCAAAACAGGTTTCGTACAGGCCGGTGTCAAGGATCCCACGCTCTACCGCAATACCTGATTAAGTAAGTGAAAAACACTTGCCAGTTCGCGTATTCATCAAGTATAATCCGCGCCTTTCTGCTAAGAATTCATTTTTAAGAGAACAAAGATTATGGTCGTTATTCGTTTATCACGCGGTGGTTCTAAGAAGAACCCGTTTTACAGCGTAGTTGTGGCAGATTCCCGCAACCGTCGTGACGGTCGTTTCGTAGAGCGCATCGGTTTCTACAATCCATCAGCGCGTGCTGGTGCAGAAGGCCTGCGTATCAATGAAGAGCGCGCGCAATACTGGATCGGTACCGGTGCTCAAGTGTCTGACACTGTTGCACGTCTGGTTAAATTCCACGCTAAAGGCGTTGATGGTATGGCTGCTGCCAAGGCTAAAGACGCTGCTAAAGCGGATGCTGCCAAGGCGAAAAAAGAAGCAGATGCTGCTGCTAAAGTAAAAGCTGAAGCTGACGCTGCTGCTGCAGAAGCCGCTGCCAAAGAAAAAGCTGACGCAGCCGCAAAAGCTGAAGCGGATGCCGCTGAAGCCGCAGCTGCTGAAACACCAGCTGCTGAATAATTTTTCTTACGCCTGATCTCATATGGCGTTTGAAGATATGGTTGTAATGGGGCGCATTGTCGCCCCATATGGCGTTTATGGGTGGCTGAAAGTTGTGCCCGATACTGAGTATCTGGATGGCTTGCTGGATTATGAAGCCTGGTGGATAGGCAAAGCGCCAAACTGGCGCGAATGTTCGGTTGAACAAACCAAAATCCACAACGACGTATTGCTGATCAAGCTGGCAGGCGTCGCAGACCGCGATGCTGCATTTAGCCTGAAAGGGCAGCAAATTGCGGTACCACGCGCAGCACTACCAGAACCTGACGAAGGCGAGTATTACTGGTCTGACCTGATAGGCTTGCATGTCACCAATACGCAAGGTGTCGTGTTCGGCAAAATCACCCAGGTTTTTGAAACCGGTGCCAACGATGTGCTGGTCGTGCGTGAAGACCAGCCTACCAGCGTCAAGGGTAAAGATGGTAAGTTGCATGAGGAATACCGCGAGCGGTTGATTCCTTTTACCAGCGACGCGGTACCGGATGTGAATATAAAAGCCGGTACGGTGCTGGTTGATTGGGATGCAGATTTTTAAAAGGCGTCCGAAATATTGGAAGCCCGGAATTGAAAGCCGGAAATGAAAGGCAGTCTCATGATGCAGATTGAAGTCATCAGTTTGTTTCCTGAGATGTTTACAGCACTGACAGAGCACGGCATTACCGGTCGTGCCAAACAGCGTGGTTTGTATCAGTTAAACCTGATTAATCCACGCGAATATACACAGGATGTGCATCATACGGTCGATGACAGGCCGTATGGCGGTGGCCCCGGCATGGTGATGATGGCTGAGCCGCTGGCAGCAGCGATTAAAGATGCCAAGGCAAGCTTGCAGGCAAAAGGGTTAACGCCCAGGGTGATTCATCTGTCACCACGAGGACAGCCACTCACACATGAAAAAGTGATGGCGCTCAAAGATAATCAGGGGCTGGTGTTATTAGCCAGCCGCTATGAAGGGGTAGACCAGCGAGTGCTGGAGTCACTGGTAGATGAGGAAATCTCTATCGGTGATTATGTGTTAAGCGGTGGCGAGTTACCGGCCATGGTGTTACTGGATGCGATCATCCGCCAGTTACCAAGTGCGCTAGGGGACGCTGATTCAGCTCAGGAAGATTCGTTTGTAAACGGCCTTCTGGATTACCCGCACTACACACGACCGGAAGTATTTGAAGGAATAGCGGTGCCACCGGTGTTATTGTCGGGGCACCACGCAAAGATTAGACAATGGCGGTTACAACAATCGCTGTTGCTAACAAGGGCTAAACGCCCGGATTTACTTGCCGCAAGGCAGTTGACGAAGGAAGAGGCTAGGCTACTCAAAGATGTAGAGTAGGAACGAGCTCTTTACAATTAAAAGGAACGAAAGGAAGTAACATGGCAGACATTATCAAAATGTTAGAGCAGGAAGAAATTGACCGCTTGAACAAAACTATCCCTAGCTTTGCACCAGGCGACACAGTCATCGTAGGTGTGAACGTGGTTGAAGGTACACGTAAACGTGTGCAGGCTTACGAAGGCGTAGTCATCGCCAAGCGTAACAGAGGCCTGAATTCTTCATTTATCGTACGTAAAATCTCATCAGGTGAAGGTGTAGAGCGTACATTCCAAACTTACTCCCCACAAATCGCTTCTATCGAAGTGAAGCGCCGTGGTGACGTTCGTCGCGCTAAACTGTACTACCTGCGTGAACGTTCAGGTAAATCTGCACGTATTAAAGAGAAACTGGTTGCACGCGAGAAAGAAATCGCGGCAGATAACTCTTAATTCAAGCGTTGCAGAAAAAGCCCTTCTTTTGAAGGGCTTTTTTATTGCGATATTCTTGCTATAGCTGGTTGCGCCAGGTTCAAGATTAACGTTAAATACATGCATGAAAAGTCTTGTTGATGAACTTGATGCTTTAATCCCTGCACCATTTGGTTTTGTGGGTGTACGCAGTGATGCGAAGGGCGAGATGCTTCAATTCCTGCTGCATGCCTTGCCGGTGAAATTCAGCCCTAATCCGCGTGCGCAAGCAGTTGCCGATCAAGTGGCGGCTTATCTTGAAAATCCGCACATGGCCTGGCAGCCCATTCAGTCCAGTCGTGGTACCCCTTTCCAGCAGCGAGTCTGGCAAGCCATGCGTACGATTCCTGTGGGTGAAACCTGGACCTATAGCCAATTGGCTGCAGCTGTTGGTTCCGGGCCGCGTGCCGTTGCCAACGCCTGTGGGGCCAACCCGTTGCCTTTGTTTAATCCATGCCATCGTATTGTTGCCAGTAATGGCCTGGGTGGGTTCATGCAGGTTATAGACGGAGGCCTGGAAATCAAGCGCTGGCTGTTAACGCATGAACAGCGCGCAAAAAAATAACAATGCAGCAAAAAAAACAAAGTACCGCAATAACAGCTTTTCCTGAAATTGATAGCTTCATTGATCAATTATGGCTGGAAGATGGCCTGTCACCCAACACGCTTGCAAGTTACCGCAATGACCTCAAAGGCTTTGCCGAGTGGGTCAGCAAACGCACATTGACGTTATGGGAGGTGCAATCACACCAGGTGCAGGAGTATCTGGCACATCGTTTCCCGCTGGTCAAAGTCAGGAGTATCAACCGGCTGATTGCCACCTTGCGCCGGTTTTACCGCTATGCCTTGCTGGCAAACCTGATTAAACAAGACCCGACGCTACATATAGAAGCGCCAAAAATGCCCAAGCAGTTACCCAAAACCATGAGTGAATCGCAAGTGGAAGATTTGCTGCATGCCCCGGATGTGAATACACCATTGGGTATCCGTGATCGGGCAATGCTGGAATTGTTATATGCCAGCGGCTTGCGGGTTTCTGAATTGGTCAATGTCAGTGTGGCGGAAATCAGCACACAGGATGGCGTCGTGCGTGTCACAGGTAAAGGTAGCAAGACCAGGTTGGTGCCTATGGGGCAAGAAGCTGCGGAGTGGATTGATAGATATCTGGAATATGCGCGGGCAGAAATCCTGGGCAACCGTCTCAGTGATGCCATGTTTGTCACTAACCGTGGCGCTGCAATGACACGGCACGCTTTTTGGCATTTGATCCAGCGTTATGCTTTACAGGCGGGTATTACCCAGCATATCAGCCCGCATGTATTGCGCCATGCGTTTGCGACGCATTTGCTGAATCATGGTGCGGATTTGCGGGTGGTGCAGATGTTGCTGGGGCATGCGGATATTTCTACTACGCAGATTTATACGCATGTGGCGAGGGAGAGGTTGCAGCAGTTGCATAAGATGCATCATCCGAGAGGGTAGAGGAGTTCTGATCAGGATTGTGGTTAGACCTGGGTGTTAATCTTCCGGAAGAGTTTAAATAAGTATTCTGCAGATACTCAACATTCTTTTTCCGCCTAAAAGCGACATAAAACGTTTAAAAATACTTAAATAATCAAGATTAAGCTGTCCGATAAAGCATCACCCCCAACGCCTTCAGCCCCGGCAATATTCCCGGCTTGCTCACCTTTAGCTTCACATTCTGCGCCTTGAATTCTTGCAAAACCAACTGGCAAACATGCTCCCCCAGTGCTTCCACTAACTTAAAGCTACACTCTGCTAAAGTCTCGCGAATGCGCCCTACCACCTGCCCATAATCAATGGTGTCTTCAATCGCATCACTCTGGCAGGCCTTACTAAAGTCATAACCAATTTCAATATCCAGAATCACGGTCTGTGGTACTGCCCGCTCCCAATCCGGTACACCGAGTTTGGTTTGTACTTTGACTTGTTCAAGAAAAATCGTGTCCATTACTATGCGTCCTTTGTTATTTCCGCGCGGGCCGGAATCCAGTATGATTCGGCATCATACAACATCACGCAGTGGCTGGCACAAAGCGCACTGCGCATCTCCTGAGAGTTTTAAATATGAGCGAATTTGGTTTTGGGTTTGAGCTGGAAGCAATCATCTGGGTAGTAGCGGCCTACTTAATCGGTTCGATTGCTTTTGGCATTATTGTCAGCAAATTATATAGGTTACCGGACCCGCGTTCAGTAGGTAGCGGCAATATCGGCGCGACTAATGTGGCCCGTAGCGGAAAGAAATCAGCGGCTATTTTGACCTTGTTAGGCGATGTGTTTAAAGGCTGGTTGCCAGTATGGCTGGCGTTACAGGCAGGTATGCTGATGGATGTGGTGGCCTTGGTTGGCCTGGCCGTATTCTTGGGGCATCTATACCCTATTTACCATAAATTCAAAGGCGGTAAAGGTGTAGCCACAGCGTTGGGTGTGATGATTGCGTTTTCAGGCTGGTTGGCGTTAAGTGTGGTCGCTGTATGGTTGGCGGTGTTTTTAATCAGCAGAATTTCTTCATTGTCAGCCATGGTTGCAGCCGTATTATCGCCAATTATTGCCTGGCAGTTTTTGTCGCCTTATCCGGTCTATGTGGCTGTAGTGGTGGTAATGGCGGCGTTTTTACTGATTCGCCATCAATCCAATATTGAAAAATTGCTTGCGGGCACTGAAACCCGCTTTGGTAAAAGGTAATTTAAGCAGGCGCTTTGAGTTCTGCTAAATCCCAGCGGGGCCGCACGCTAAAGCTATAATCTGGTGTCTTTTGCTGCATGGCATGCAGGCGCATGGCACCGGCAAAGGCGATCATGGCGCCGTTATCAGTACAGAATTCCAGTCTTGGGTAGCTGACACTCGCACCACGTTTCAATGCTGCCTCGTTCAGGCGCTCACGCAGGCGTTTGTTGGCACCTACACCGCCTGAAACCACTAGTCTTTTCAGCTTGGTCTGCTTGAGCGCTTTCATGCATTTAAGCGTCAAAATCTCGGTCACTGATTCCTGGAACTCCCAGGCAATATCTTGCACGGTTTCCGCATCCAGTTGTGGCTGGTTATTAACTAATGTGAGCACTGCCGTTTTCAGGCCGCTGAAACTGAAGTTCAAGTCAGGGCTGGTAAGCATAGGCCTTGGCAGCTGGAAGCGAGGCTTTCCCAGCTCGGCAAGTCTCGATAACGCTGGTCCGCCTGGATAGCCCAGCTTCATTAATTTTGCTGTCTTATCAAATGCTTCACCGGCAGCATCATCTAGCGTATCGCCCAGCAATTCATATTGCCCGATGCCATCTACGCGCATCAATTGGCTATGGCCGCCAGAAACCAGTAAGGCAACAAAGGGGAAGGCTGGCGGATTTTCCTCCAGTAACGGGGCAAGCAAATGGCCTTCCAGATGGTGTACGCCGACTGACGGCACATTCAAGGCAAACGCCAGTGATTGCGCAATGCTGGTGCCAACCAGTAAAGCGCCGGCCAGACCTGGGCCTTGCGTATAGGCAATGCCTTGAATGTCCTGCAAAGTTTTGTCTGCCTGCGCGAGGACCTGCTGTGTCAACGGTAGAGCACGGCGGATGTGGTCGCGCGAAGCCAGCTCAGGCACTACGCCGCCGTAAGCGGCATGCATATCAATTTGCGAGTGCAGCGCATGGGCCAGCAAGCCGTGACGTGTATCGTACAAAGCGACGCCGGTTTCGTCACAAGAGGATTCAATGCCTAACACCAACATTAAAAAGGAACTCGCATATGATTTTTTACAGAAAAGATTGATAAAACCAGATAAGCGCGATAGAATACGCGGTTTTCAGTGCTGCATCAATCCGCAAGCACCTTAGTCTAACCAATAATTGTAAGGATAGGGATTTACATGACCGCTATTCGTGTGAAAGAGAACGAACCGTTTGACGTTGCATTGCGCCGCTTTAAGCGTTTGATTGAAAAAACTGGTTTGTTGAACGACTTGCGAGCACGCGAGTTCTACGAAAAACCAACCTGGGAACGTAAACGTAAAGCTGCTGCTGCGGTTAAACGTCAGTACCGTCGTCTGCGCAACCAACAGTTGCCAACAAAACTCTATTAATTTCTAGGGTATGTTTTGCGGTTAACCAGTGGCTGGGGTTAACTGAATATTGCAAAGGTTGTGGCGTGCCACAACCTTTAGCTATTTCTGTAGCCGGTATTTTAGTCAGTCTGTTTAATGGAAACGCATATGAGCTTGAAAGCACAAATCACCGAAGATATGAAAACCGCCATGCGTGCCAAGGATACGGCCAAGCTGGGTGTGATTCGTCTGATACTGGCGGCCATCAAGCAACGCGAGGTTGATGAGCGTATCGAGATGGATGATGCAGCTGTGATTACCGCGATTGAGAAGATGCTTAAACAGCGCCGCGATTCAATTGCTGCTTTTGAGAGTGCTGAGCGTCACGATTTAGCTGACCAGGAAAAATTTGAAGTCACCGTGTTGCAAACGTATTTGCCGGCGCAGATGAGTGAAGAGGAAATTAAGGCCATTATCGCTAAGGTAGTGGCTGACACCGGCGCCGCTGGCGCCAAAGATATGGGCAAAGTGGTCGGTGCTGTGAAACCGCTGGTTGCAGGTAAAGCGGATATGGCGAAAGTATCCGGCTTGATTAAAGCTGCTTTAGGCTAAGTTTGCAGCCGGTTGCAAAAGAGTTAGAGGGCGCATTGGCGCCCTTTGTTTTTTGCTCCGCATAAGCGATACTTCCATTTATGATCCCCGAAAGTTTTATTCAAGAACTGCTCAATCGCGTAGACGTTGTCGAGGTCATCGATAAGGCGGTTCCATTGAAAAAAGCCGGGGCGAATTACTCGGCATGTTGCCCGTTTCATAACGAAAAATCCCCTAGTTTTACTGTAAGCCCAACCAAGCAGTTTTATCACTGCTTTGGCTGCGGTGCCCATGGGTCTGCACTAAGCTTTCTGATGGAATACAACGGGCTGAGTTTCATTGAAGCGATTCATGATTTGGCCAGGCAAGTCGGCATGATTGTGCCGCAAGAGCAACGCGATCCTAGCCAACCAGAGCCCCCAAGCAAAGCAGTGATGCTGAGCTTGCAAGAGACTTTGCAACAAGCTGCCGTCTTTTATAAAGCTGAGCTTAAAAAATCACCACGCGCAATTGAGTATTTAAAAGGACGTGGCTTGAGCGGGCAGGTGGCAGCCAAATTCCAGGTGGGTTACGCACCTGCCGGTTGGCAAAATCTGCAAACGATATTCCCAAATTATGAGGCAGAAGCACTCGAAATTGCCGGGTTGGTCGTGCAGAACGAGCAGGGGCGTCGTTATGATCGTTTCCGCGACCGAATTATGTTTCCGATTCATAATCAGAAAGGTGAAGTCATCGGTTTTGGCGGGCGTGTGATTAATCCGGAAGATACGCCCAAATATTACAACTCCCCTGAAACGCCTTTGTTCCAAAAAGGCCATGAGCTATATGGCTTGTTTATGGCGAGGCGCGCCATTCGTGATGCAGGTCGTGTGCTGGTTGTAGAGGGCTACATGGATGTGGTGGCGCTGGCGCAATACGGTATTGAATATGCAGTGGCAGCGCTGGGCACAGCGACTACACCGTTTCATATCGCCAAATTAATGCGGCAGACCGACGAAATAGTTTTCAGTTTTGATGGCGATAAAGCCGGGCGCACAGCGGCCTGGCGCGCGGTGATGAATGCCTTGTCTGCGATTAAAGATGGCCTGAAATTGCGCTTCCTGTTTCTGCCTGCCGAACATGACCCCGATAGTTTTGTACGTGAATTTGGCAAAGAGGCATTTGAGGCAGAAATGGATAAAGCGATGCCGCTTTCGCAATATATTATCCAGCATTTGAGTGAGCATAATCCAATGGCGTCGCAGGAGGATAAAGTGCAATTCCTGAATGAGGCCGAGCCTATTCTCAAACAGATCCAGGCACCACGGTTTTCCATGTTGTTACGTAAAAAAGTCGCCGAAATGACCGGCTTAGGTCAAGCTGAAATGCAGCGCATGCTCAAGTTGCCGAATCCGACAAAGAAACAGGAAAAAGCACCGCGACAGCGTTCAAGAACGCCATTGTCATTGCATTTACGACTGGCGTTGATATTGCTCATGCGACCACAATGGGCACGGCACGATTTGCTCGATCAGGTGTTGGGCGAGAGTGATGAGGAGCATATGTTGCGTGAAGTCGTCAAAGCATCGATCGCGCACCCTCAGTCACGCCCGGTCGTATTGTTGCAAATAGTGAGTCAGGGTATTTCAGAAGTCTTGCGCAATCAGTTACATAGAGAATTGTCTTTACTGGATGAAAGCCTGGACTTCACACTTGAATTTGAGGGGGCGTGTACCCAATTATCCGATATGGCGCTAGCTGCGAGAGACAAATCGCTGCTTGGTAAACTCACAGAAAAACCGTTTTCTACACTCTCAGACGCTGAACGAGAGTCCTTACGGCAGTTAACCAGTAAGCGCTAACCTGTTTTTCCTAATACCCACAAAAACAGTCATGGGTATGCTTAAAGAAAATGCAAAAATCAGGTAAAATGTAGGGTTTCCCGTAATGTTATAGCGAGCGACGTGTCAGAAGGTGTGGTCGGCGCTCGACAACAATCATTTTAGAGGTGGAATCGGCCATGGCCAGACCAAAAGCAGATAAAAGTTTAGATAAAGAGCTCGGAATCAAAGAAGCCGAATCCCCTAAAGACCCGGCCACGCAGGCCATGGATGCAGAAGCGCGCCGTACCCGCCTGAAAACCCTGATTGTTCTGGGTAAAGAGCGCGGTTACCTCACTTACGCCGAAATTAATGACCACTTGCCGGATGATGTGCAAGACTCCGAGCAGATCGAGAGCATTATCGGCATGATCAACGACATGGGTATCCAGGTGTATGAAGAAGCGCCTGATGCCGAAGTGTTGCTGATGTCAGACGCACCGCCAGCCGTGACTGATGAAGATGCTGCTGAAGAAGCTGAACAAGCTTTGGCAACGGTTGATTCAGAATTTGGCCGTACTACCGACCCGGTGCGTATGTATATGCGCGAAATGGGTACGGTTGACCTGCTGACACGTGAGGGCGAGATTGAAATTGCCAAGCGTATCGAAGATGGCCTCAAGCATATGGTGCATGCGATCGCCGCCTGTCCAACCACCATCGCCCAGTTGCTCGAGATGGTAGATAAAGTTGAAAAAGACGAAATGAGCGTTGACGACCTGGTCGATGGTTTGATTGATAGCGATTTGGGTCTGGATGACGCGCTGGCTGCTGTTGAAGCAGAGGAAGAAGAAGGCGAAGAAGAGGAAGACGAAGAAGAGGAAGATGATGAAGCCAAGGCTTCTTCCATGTCTGCCGAATTGCTGGCAAAACTCAAAGAAGAGGTGCTCAACCGCTTCGCCGTAATTCGTTCTCACAATGCCAAGATGAATGAAATCCGTCAGGCTAAAGGGACACAAAACGACGAATATAAAACCCTGCATCAGCAAGTGCTTGATGAGCTGACCACGTTCCGTTTCTCAGCTAAGCAAGTTGAAGCCTTGTGTGACCAGGTGCGTAACATGGTTGAAGAAGTGCGCTCTCACGAACGCAAGATCATGGAGTTCTGTGTAGACAGAGCGGGCATGCCGCGTCAGCAATTCATCAAGAGTTTCGTTGGTAACGAAATCAACATGAACTGGCTGGATGGCGAGTTGGCTGGTAATCCTGCTTACGCAGAGCGCCTCACCCGCTTTACCCATTCAATTCTGGATCAGCAAGAGCGTTTGCAAAACCTGCAAATTCGTGTTGGTTTGCCGATCAAAGAGTTGCGCGACATTAACAAACAGATGACCACTGGCGAAGCACGTGCCCGTCGCGCCAAGCGTGAAATGATCGAGGCTAACTTGCGCCTGGTGATTTCGATTGCCAAAAAATACACCAACCGTGGTTTGCAGTTCCTCGATTTGATTCAAGAGGGCAACATCGGGTTGATGAAGGCGGTAGATAAGTTTGAATATCGTCGCGGTTACAAATTCTCGACCTATGCGACATGGTGGATCCGTCAGGCGATTACCCGTTCTATCGCTGACCAGGCGCGTACGATTCGTATCCCGGTACATATGATCGAAACCATCAACAAGATGAACCGCATCAGCCGTCAGATTCTGCAAGAGACTGGCCTGGAACCTGATCCGGCGACCTTGGCTGAGAAAATGGAAATGCCGGAAGAAAAAATCCGCAAAATCCTGAAGATCAGCAAAGAACCAATCTCGATGGAAACACCGATTGGCGACGACGAAGACTCCCATTTGGGCGACTTTATCGAAGACAACACCACACTGGCACCAATGGATGCTGCAGTGTACGCCAGCCTGCGTGATGCAACAAGTGAAGTGCTGGAGTCACTGACTCCGCGCGAAGCCAAAGTGTTACGCATGCGTTTTGGTATCGAAATGAACACCGACCACACGCTAGAAGAAGTGGGCAAACAGTTTGACGTGACCCGTGAACGTATCCGTCAGATCGAAGCAAAAGCGCTGCGTAAATTGCGTCATCCAACACGCTCCGAGCGCCTGCGCAGCTTCTTAGAAAACGGACAAGATTAGTTTATAATCACTCGCTTTCCGGCCCCTTAGCTCATGCTTGGTTAGAGCAGCGGACTCATAATCCGTTGGTGCTGTGTTCGACTCACAGAGGGGCCACCAAAAATTGCTGTAAATCAAAGGGTTACGTTAATTCGTAGCCCTTTGTTTTTATGTCAACTCTGCGAAAAGTTCAACCGGAGAATGGTTTAGCCAATGGATTAAGCAGAAGATAGGATTAAATGTTTTGTGAGAAGATGCACATAAGAGGTTATATAAAGATTTTGATATCTTAACGATAAATATCCTAACGGCTGTAAGATATAGGCATCGAAAAAACTAATTTCAGAAGAGGAAATGGCCTAGGCCATTGGAGTAAATAACAAAACGGCCTGCAAATGTGCAAGCCGTTTGTCTTAGTTAAGAGCAATATCCAAAGTCTAAGCCACAACGATACTAATGACCAGAATGGTTAATTGGTTTTCTGACATTCACTTCCAACTCACCTTCAGCATGTGGCTTTTGACGCTCCACTTTGGTTAAATCCACTTCAACTGCATGCGCTACAGTGCCGCTGGGATTTTTATAATCACCTGGATTTTTATAGTCATTTTTAGCGAGTCCATCTCGGACTTTCACGGTAGTAAACATTCCGCCCATCTCAAGTGATCCAAACTGTCCGTTGCCCATCATCATTGGCAATGTATTTTTGGGTAATGGCATATCCATCATCTCTGACATATCTGTCATCTCAGACATGCCCGTTTCACCCATAGGCATGTAGTCAGGTACGAGGTTAGTGATTTTCTTCATCAAATCCCCCTGTTTCACACCTATCATGGTGGGGAAACTGTGCCCCATGGCATTCATGGTGTGATGGCTTTTATGACAATGGAAAGCCCAATCCCCGGGTTCATTAGCAATAAACTCAATAGCACGCATTTGCCCTACGGCAATGTCGGTCGTCACTTCAGGCCAGCGTGCAGTTTTGGGCACCCATCCACCATCAGTGCCTGTGACTTCAAACTCATGGCCGTGAATGTGAATTGGATGATTTGTCATTGTGAGGTTTCCAATCCGTATGCGCACACGGTCATCCTTACGAACCACAATGGGGTCGATACCTGGGAAGGCTCGGCTATTCCATGTCCATAAATTGAAATCCAGCATGGTGTTAACTTTAGGGGTGAAGCTGCCAGGCTCGATGTCATAGGCGTTAAGCAAAAATACAAAATCACGATCCACCGGCATGAATTTAGGGTTCTTGGGATGCGTGATCCAACTGCCCATCATCCCCATGGCCATTTGCATCATTTCATCGGCATGTGGGTGATACATGAAAGTTCCGGGGCGTCTGGCTTCAAACTCATAAACAAAGGTTTTACCAGGCTCAATGGCTGGCTGCGTCAAACCACTGACGCCATCCATACCGTTGGGCAAACGTTGACCATGCCAGTGCACACTGGTTTTCTCGGGCAGGCGATTGGTCACAAAAATACGTACACGATCACCTTCAACAACTTCAATCGTAGGACCAGGACTTTGACCATTGTAGCCCCAGAGATTTGCTTTCATACCCGGTGCAATCTCTCTGACGACAGGCTCCGCAACGAGGTGAAACTCTTTGACACCATTGTTCATCTTCCAAGGCAAACTCCAGCCATTCAATGTGACTACAGGCTGATAAGGCCGTCCAGTGTTCGGGTGCAAAGGTTCCTGAGTATTGGCTACTTCGGAGGTAATGATTTCCGGGATGGCTGCCAATGCCACCTTGCTGACAGCACTGACTGCAACGCCAGCCATGCCTAATCCAGCATATTTAAAAAAGTTTCTTCTATCCATAGTTGTCATTTTATTGACCTTCCATCAAACGAGGACTAGCGACTAAAGCAGCTTGTAATTCAGCATCAGCTAACCAGAAGTCGCGTAATGATTCGATATAGCCTTTTACGCTTTGTACTTGTGCTCTGGCATCGCCAAATAATTCAAATGGGCTTGTGAGCATGCCGTTATAACGTAGCTGATCTTCGTACAATATGCGTTTACGTAATGGCACAATCTCATCGCGAATGTGACGAGTGACATCATGCCTGGTGCGGTAGGTGTTGTACCGCTCACGTATCTCAGATTGCGCATTGGTCACCAACTGAGCAGTTTCCTGTACAGACTGCATATAAATGGACTCTGCCCGTGGCACCTTGGCTTGGCCCCAGTCAAACAACGGGATTTCAAAAGCGATATCGATACCTTTTTTATAGGGCTCGCTTCTTCTGCCTTCCAATACACGTGCAGGGCCTAACTCGATCACATTGATGAATCGCGTTGTTTTGGTCAGTCCTAGCTGTTTAGCCAAGGCATCCATTTCAGAGCGCTTAACCAGCAGATCCAATCGTTGTTCATAGGCATTTTGTTCAAAGGCCTGTAACTCCGAAAGAGACTTTGGCAGATCAGGTAGCCGAGATTGGATTTTGAGTTGTGAAGCTTTTACGCCTAATTGCCTGGCTAAAGCCTCATATGCCCTCACTTCAGCATTTTTCGCATTCGCATATTCCAGTGCGGCATCTGCATAGAAGCTTTGCTCGCGTGACTGCTCCAGTCGATTCCAGTTGCCGGTTTCATGCAGTCGTTTAGCCAACTCAGCACTAGCTTCTGCAGACTCTTTTACTTGCGCGCTATATCTGGCCAGTTCAGTAGCGGCTACCGCATTAAAATAAGCGATACGTGTCTGATAGGCGAGCTTCAGGACTTCAATAGCGGTAGATGCTTGTGTCTGGGCAAAACGTCTTTTTTCAATCTCAACAGCTTTAGGCATAGTGATCAAGGAGAAGACGTTGAACGTGAATGCCTGCTCAATCTTATACTCACCAGCATCACGCGCATAAAGCATAGAGAAACGTGGATTAGGCAATCGGCCAGCCTGTACCAAGTCTGCTTCTGAGATGCCCAGTTCGTAGAATGAGGCCTGTAGTCCTTTGTTGTTAAAAAGCGCCACCTGTACTGCACCCTCTACATCCAAAGGTTGTGCGAGCAATGCCTGAGTCTTGTCCTGCAGGGACTTTTTAGACTCTTCAGTCTTAGCCCATTCATACTCTTGCTTCAGGTGCGGTTGAGTTTGCTTTTGTACCTCATCCATGCCGCCATCTTTTGAGAAGGTCGCGCATCCACCTAATAACAAGCTTACGGCAACAAGAATGACGCTGCGTGCCCTGAAGGTTCCAATATTAGTGCGCATGTGAATCTCCTTCAGATGATGATTCATGTTGATGACCTGAATGGTTGTCTTGAGCTGGTATTGCTGATTCACTTGCTTCACCATGGTGATGTCCAACGTGGTGATGACCACCAGATGCAGGTAAAGATAGAACACCAATGCCATGGCGATAAACCACTTCACCGCCCAGCCATGCCGTTGTCGTTACAGCCATGGATAAACCAGCCAGGCAAACTAATACAGGAATGGACATCGGCATGTCCTGACGCGACTTCAACGAGTGCCAGACTGCAACGAGCACCAATCCAACAGCAGTAGGGATTGCCCAGGCACGATGCAATAACATGGCAGCATGGCCGGCATCATCGTGATTCATGGTTGAGTTGAATGCCAGCCAACCAAAACCAACGGCAGCTACAGCACTCACAGCAGCTAGGATCAATACGTGATATGCTGCGGCATCCAATGAAGTGGATGATGCAGATTGGCGGCGCAAGCGAGCAGCTAGGCCTAAAATAAATGCCACCATCGTCAACGCAATTGGAAAGTGCACGATTGCCGGATGCAAATTTGGAACAATCTGGAAACCGGTGTGTTCTGAGGGCACTTCTGATTTAAGAGCTTCTGAAGACTCATGGATATGGCTTGAGAAATCCTCTTCCGCAAGCTCACTCTCCGAATTTCCATGCGCATGGGCCATTGATAAAGCCTCTTCACTCTCACTTCCCGAATGATTCATATTTTGCATGGAGTGATGACCCATTTCAGCATGCATTCCATGGTCGTGCGTGTGTGCCGACATTTCAGATGAAGATGATTTGTGATCCATGCTTGCCATGCTGTGGTCCATGTCCTCAGCCTGACTATTCATCTCATGCATTTTGCTATGGTCCATCCCCGGCATGCTGTTATGGTCCATGGGTGGCATCTGAGATTTTGAGCCGTGGGAAGCATGCGTATCGCCATGAGACATACTATGTCCCATCGCTTCATGATTCATTGGTTGGTCCGAGGCGTGCTGCATCCCCGACATTTGATGTCCTTGGTCTGCAATCGAAGAATCTAGTGATTTCCAATTTTTTTGATTGTCACTATTGGTCGCCTTGTAATCTTCAAACGTGGACTGGTATGGCGCGGGAATTTCTTCCGCAAATGATACGCCAATCCCCAATGCCATTGAAAGACATAGTAAGTATTGATGAAGAGGAGCTATCCAAGCTCTCTTTCGGGTAGGAAATTTCATATTAACCTCTCATTTAGAATTCCCAAACATCCATTGGAAACGCATTCTTTCGCCTGCCGCGAGCATGCAAAAGCATAAGTGTGGTGGCTAAAGACCTGATAGGACTTCAGCCAATAACAAACTAAATGAGGATAAAACGCGGAGGTCGCTCAGGGCCGGAGGATATGTGGCTAGTGAAATCTGGGACGATAAAACCTATTGCCGTACCTGCAACAATCAAATGATGCTTTAGATCACCACCCGAGGCTGCAAAGGCGAAGCCTGAACAGCAGACTGAACATTTGGAACAATGGTTACAAGCGTGCTTAGTATCATCTTGATGTTTGTGAGCATGACTATCCACAGCACCCTCGTGGTGTTCATGGCTATGACCACTGACACTTTCATGGTTGTGCTGGTTTTGTGGCTTTTCACAATTCATCATGCTAATCGCTGCAAATCCCTGCACCGGTAGAATGATTGTTATGAGCCAAATAGCGAAGATCTGGATGAGTTTTCTCACGATGAGATTATGATAACCCTAAATTAAAAATGATTCAGTGCCAAACTGAAATTTTCCTGTTATGAAATATCCTATGTTTGATTAAGCGCAAGTTGCTCCAGAATGGGGCACTCTGGGCGATCATCCCCATGACAGCAATGCACAAGCTTTTGGAGCTCCGACTTAATCGACATCAGGCTTTGAATCTTCTGGTTTAAGGCCTCAACATGGGCAGTTGCTAACTCTTTCACTTTGCTGCTTGGCCGATGCGGGTCTTGCCATAAGCTTAATAACTCCTCAATTTGCTTGATAGAAAAGCCTAAATCGCGGGAGTGTCTGATAAAGCTCAGCGTGTGGATGTCTTTTTCAGAATATTGACGATATCCCGCAAAAGTTCTTGAAGCAGCAGGCAACAACCCGACGCTTTCGTAATGCCGGATCATTTTGGTCGATATACCCGACGCCTTTGCAGCTTGCCCAATATTAAATAAACTCATCGTTCATGCCCAAGTGATAGGTAAGAAGCCTGCTGATATTGCTCAGCAGGCAGATAGAAATTACTTAGTTTCAGGTGGAAAACCAGCATCTATAAGCGCTGAAACGATCTCGTCTTTTGCAATACTGCTTTCAACGTTGACCGTTCTGGTTGGAGGATCCGTAGTAATGCTTGCTTCTGGGTCTATGGCTTTAATGGCACTTGTCACACCCCTTGCACATCCACCGCAGGTCATATTTTCAATATGAAATTCCATCATCAACTCCTTAAAGAATAATTGGTAGTAATTTAAGCTTAAAGGTTCCAATAATGGTAAGGTCAAGCATTATTATTCAAAGGTTTTGTGGATTGTTGAATTCCACTAGAGGTGGTTTGAATGTCCGTAAGCGCAAAGCATTCCCTAAAACGAACACGCTCGATAAAGCCATTGCGCCGGCAGCAAATACTGGTGAAAGTAGTAAGCCCCAGGCAGGATAAAGTGCACCAGCCGCTACCGGAATCAACGCCGTGTTATAAGCAAATGCCCAGAACAGGTTTTGATGAATATTTCCTATCGTTGCTTTGGATAAAGCAATCGCATTCGGCACTCCTTGCAGATTGCCAGACATCAAGACAACATCTGCTGATTCTACAGCGATATCTGTACCGGTCCCGATTGCCAGGCCCACATCTGCTTCTGCCAGCGCGGGGGCATCATTAATGCCATCCCCCACAAAAGCAATCTGCCCGTAAGTAGATTTCAAGCGACGTACAGCCTCCACTTTACCCTCAGGCATGACCTCAGCAATGACTTCATCAATGCCTAGCTGGCGGGCGACTGCATGTGCGGTCTTGGCATTATCTCCAGTAATCATAGCCACTTTCAGACCTAACTGATGCAGTGTAGCAATTGCACCTGGTGTTGAAGTTTTTATAGGGTCAGCCACTGCAATAATACCAGCCAACTGACCATCAATAGCGGCATATAAGGGTGACTTACCTTCTTTACTCAACCGCTCAGCAGTTTGCGCAAAGACGTTCAAATCTAACCCCAGTTGTCGCATGAAGCGATCAGCCCCCACTTCCACAAGAACACCTTCAACACCTGCTCTTACGCCCATACCAGTTACAGATTCAAAGTCTGTTAAAGACGGTAGCGATTGTCCATTTTCAGTGGCAGCGGCTACAATAGCGCGGGCGATTGGATGCTCGGATTTAGATTCAACCGCCCCGATTTTTGCAAGAAGACTTTTACGCTCGAAGCCCTCTGTAACTTCAAGGTCGGTCAGCACTGGCCGTCCTTCTGTGAGCGTACCGGTTTTGTCAACTGCGACAACTTTGGCATCCTTGAGTAACTGTAATGCTTCGCCTTTTCTGAACAAAACGCCTAGCTCGGCGCCTCGCCCGGTTCCTACCATGATTGACGTTGGCGTGGCCAATCCCATGGCACATGGACACGCAATGATCAACACGGAGACTGCATTCACAAGTGCGAAAGTCAACGCAGGCGAAGGCCCAAAAATCATCCAGCTTGTAAATGTGATCAATGCAGCACCCATGACAGCTGGGACAAACCACATGGTCACTTTGTCGACGAGCGCCTGTATTGGTAGCTTAGATCCTTGTGCCTGTTCCACCATACGTATGATCTGAGCCAGCATGGTTTGGTTACCAACGGCTGTCGCACGCATCTCCAAAACACCTTTCTGATTGATGGTGCCCCCGACTACGGAACTACCCAGGCTCTTCTCGACAGGCATGGGTTCACCAGTGATCATGGATTCATCAACGAAACTTTTACCATTGGTAACTTCACCGTCTACCGGCACTCTCTCACCCGGTCGCACTTCGAGCACATCATTCAGCACCACTTCATTGATATGCACATCCAAAAAGCGATGATTGCGCATGACATGCGCTTCTTTGACCTGCATTTTTGCCAGGCGCTTGATTGCTTCGGAAGTGTGCCCCTTGGCACGCGCCTCCAGAAATCGGCCAAGTAAGATCAAAACCACAATGACTGCAGCCGCTTCATAATAGACATTGACCGTTCCTTCCGGTAACAGTCCTGAAGCAAAGGTCGCGACTATTGAATATCCGAAAGCCGCAGCTGTACCTACTGCTACGAGCGAGTTCATGTCTGGAGCAAGCCTAAACAGTGCAGGAAAGCCTTTCTGGTAAAAGCGTCTACCAGGAAAAGCCAATACCAGAGCCGTCAACATAAACTGCACGTACCAACTGGTGTTCATGCCAATGGTATCCATGATTAATTCATGAACACCTGATATCAAATGCGCACCCATTTCCATTACAAACACTGGTAACGATAGTGCTGCTGCCAGAATGAGGTCCCGCTTCAACTTGAGTAATTCAATCTCTTTTTGACTCTCTGCTACATCCTGTACCGGGGAATCAATGACCTTAGCTTCGTAACCAATACGCTCGATCGCGGAAATCAAATCTTCTGAACTGGCAGAGCCATCAACGGAGGCACGTTCAGTGGCCAAGTTAACTGTAGCTTCAACGACCCCTGGTACAGATTTGAGGGCTTTCTCAACACGGCCAACACATGACGCACAGGTCATGCCAATAACATTGAGTTCTATTTTGGATGTTGGAACTTCATAACCAACTTTATGAACAGCTTCGATCAAGGCTGTGCGATTTACCTCTTCGGTAACGTGAATAGTCGCTCGCTCACTTGTCAGGTTGACTGAGACACTTTCAACGCCAGGTACCTTTGTTAAGGCGGCTTCAACACGCCCTACACAGCTGGCGCATGTCATCCCTTCGATAGGAAGTGAGATATTTTGGATGGCATCACTTAAAGTCTTTTTGGACATGCTCATAATCCGGAAACTTGTATTAAGTATATTTCCAGTCTAAAGCTTCCTACAATAGGAAGGTCAACTAATTTTTTCAATTAATGAATCCTATGAGGTGACGTTTATTCATCTGTGGTGGCCTATCTAATGTAACGCTTTGATTAGTACAAAATCAGTACACTAATCAGTTTTTTGAATATTAAAAAAATTACGCTAAATTACTGATTTTAAATTAATCTAGGTCCCTTACTTTAAACGTTGAGATGGTTGAGTTAAGACTATACAGAAGTACAACAAAAGTTCGACGCTATAGTTAGATGACGCATCTATTTAGTTGCATAACGTAATTTAAGTATATGTATTGTTGCGTAATGGTAAGCATAGTGCCTCAACAATGTGGACTCATAATCCGTTGGTGCTGTGTTCGACTCACAGAGGGGCCACCATTTATAGGGAGACTCAAGGTTAACGCCTTGGGTCTTTTTTGTTTTGGGGTGAGGTAAACTGGTGTGAGTTAAAAATAAGGGTGGATTATGGATATCACTTATTCAGTTCTGGTATTCACATTTATAAAGTTAGTTGGTTATGTGATTGCAGCTAGCTTCATCAATAAAAGACTTAACTCATCTCAGTCAGTAATTAAAGTTGGTTTTGCTAAATTGCTTCTAGGGTTCATATTTGGTCTGTTTTTTAGTCTAGTAGTGATGGGATTAGAGTTCTTGAATGTATCTCTCAAAGACGAATATTTCGTTTTCTCTTATTTCTTAATTTTACTGCCAATTCGAGCTGTTGAATGGAGTATGTTGTTTCATATCTTTTATAGTGGGCAATTGGATACGAGTCAAAAGTTTAAGTGGATTCTAGCTGGAGTCTTGTGGTCATCTGTTCTTGATCTACCAGCAGGTATGGGCTTAATTTACTCGGGTGACTTTATTAAGTGCTAAGAATTGAGCACCAAAATATTCTTGTTGTACTGATTCACCCGACGCACTCGACGACTCGTCGCCTTTCGATGCACTGTATGGCTTTCTGACTGGCGTCGGTTTCGTCAGGTCGTCGAATGAATTTCAGCGTACGCCCAAACCACCCACCTGCACCCCCAAACCCTGCCCATAGCCGCACGTTTTGAGCCATAGCCAAGCAATCAGGAGCTGGCTGATACGACGGTAATCCCGGTGGCGATAGTTGGTCGTTATGTTGGCTTGGCGTGGGAGTCTGGATTTAACCAGGTGGAGGCTATTACCTTGAGTAATTTTCTCAGCAGTAAGCAGTAGGTATTTCACTCCAAGTACCAGTGTAATCTGGACTCTTCAATTCTCTTCTCATAGCCCAAGACTTATTAACTCCCTCTGAAGCTAATTTGATAGTGCCACGGCTGTACTTATTGTTAATGCGATCCATCGCAGTCATAAGATTGCTGGTTTTATCATCTTGTTTTGAATAACCAAAAAGATCGGTTTGCTGACTTCCTGCATGTACCAAATCCATTAGCATCACACCGCCTTTAAGGTAGTAAACATCTTTTTTATATATCATCTTAAGTCCCCACAAAGCAGCATTCGTTATCAGCATGGCGTTATCTGTAGGTGCGGGTAATGGAATCACTAAACTCGGCCCGTAATATTCAGCCTCATCATGTGGGCTGTTCTGCACAAATACATATACGGCATTTGCATACAAACCCTTATTCCGCATTCTGGCTGCCGCATTTGATGCATGAAAACTGATAGGCTCTCTCAATTCATCCAGAGTAGACAATCTATAACCAAATGAGCGGGAACTCATTACCTGTTTAGCTTCAGGTAGCATCTCTTCAAGCGATAACCAGCGTTCGCCATTAAGCTCTCTTACAGTACGCTCTAGTATCACACCAAACTTGTCCCGAACTCTCTTAGGGTCTGCTCGCTTTAGCCTTAAAACATTATCAACACCTAATTCATTAAGCCTTGCCTCTAGCCTATGACCGACACCCCAAACCTTGGAAACTGGCAGAGACAGCATAATGTCATCTAGCTGCTTACTTGGCATGGTGACTAAATCGCAAACTCCCTGCATATCAGGCATCTTCTTTGCACAGTGATTAGCAAGCTTAGCCAATGTTTTAGTTGTGCCGAAGCCTACGCAGATTGGTAATTTAGTCCATTGCAATACAGTTTCTCTGATTTCATGACCTTGCGCTATCCAGTCGCGTTTCACTCCAGTAAAGTCCAGGAATGACTCATCAATCGAGTACACCTCCTGTCTTGGTGCAAACTGCCTTAAAGTGGTCATGAAACGATTGCTCATATTGGCGTAGAACTCATAGTTAGAAGAGAAGGCTGTAATACCTAAACGCTTGGCATCGTCCTTTATCTCGAACCATGGTCTACACATCCAAAGCTCAATCAATGCTTTAGCTTCTTTACTTTGAGCAATCACACAGCCATCATTGTTTGATAGCACGACTACCGGCTTGTCCTTCAAGTCTGGCCTGAATACTTTCTCACATGAAGCGTAAAAAGAGTTCGCATCACAGAGCGCGTAAACATCTTCATTTTGGATGAGTGAAGACACCAGTCACAACTCCAAAAATCATAAGCTCTTGACCTTCTGAAAATTCGATAGGTGCGTGGTCTGGATGCTCTGAAAGGAGCTTCACGACATTACCGCGTTTATAGAAACGTTTTACCATCCATTCACCGTCTACAGCTGCCACAACAATGTTAGAAGACTTGGGCTTAACAGAGGTATCAACTGCTACTCTGGCGCCATCGGGAATAAACGCTCCTTCCATGGAGTTACCTTTTACATTGAAGTAATAAGTAGATGCTATGTTGGGAGAGTATTCTTTGTTTAAATCTAAAAATTCCTGCTCATAATCCTGAGCTGGTGAAGGGAATCTTGATTGACCTGCTGATACTTTGCCACTGTAGAGCGGCCTAGGTAATAGAGCAGGGTTAGGAGCTGCTTTCAATACAGCGAGAGGCGGTAATTTCTGATCTGCCCTATCTTTTTTGAAGGCATCCAGATACACCAACACATCAGCCTTAATGCTGGTTGGTACTCTGATAACAGAAGTTTTCTCACCGAATGGGCTCATTGAACGCTTAGGGCCAGAATTGGGTCTTTTGCCGCCTTTGGTCATAATCTCTTATTGAACTATGTAACAGTGTTCAATGGTATCACCAGAAGTCGATTTTATTCAACACTAAGAAACTGTATCGGAAGGATCAAAACTATTGATAAAAAAAAAAGACCATCTCGTGAGATGGCCTCTTAAAGGGTTTACATCGCATTCCTGGAGGGAGATGCAATTGAATTATATCTCGTTATTTTTAGATGTAAATAATTATTAATAATGATTAATGTTATCAATTAAAAGTTTTAATTTTTCTTTGTCATTATTAGTAAGTTTGGAGAAATACTTTATCCAATCAGCCAGTTCATCATCTGCTGCGTAGAAATATGGAGCAGGAACTTCAAGAACTTGAGCTAGCCTTTCCAAAGTAGAGTAATCGGGAACATGCACACCACGTTCATACTGATTCATTCTTGGGCTAGCCGTAAATTCATCAATCCCCGCTGCAATACCGAGCTTTTTTTGAGAAAGGCCTTTTGCCAATCTCGCTTCCTTCAATCTTTTTGCAACTACATCGCTCATCAAGAATCATCGGTACGTTTTAGTACTCAGAGATTCTTAGTTTTTTGATAAACTCGATACTAAGGAATGCTTAGTATTTCGTATAACAAGAAAGGAAACACCAAATGAAATCCGCTTGGTTCTCAATGCTAACTGCTCTATTTCTATCTGGATGCAGTCAAAAGTCAGCTGTAGAAGAAGTTGTTCAAAATCACCTCAAAGATCCCACCTCCGCAATCTTCAAAGATTATGTCGCCAGCGATGGCAATCAATACGCATGCATTAGTTGGAATGCCAAAAATAGCTTTGGTGGCTACACAGGGTGGGATGTTGCTTTTCTTAAAAAGGAAAATGGTGTTTGGATCGTGGAATCAATGAAGCATGCACCTTGTTCAAAAGAAGACTTAAATAGTTTTGAGGAAATAGACAACACGATGGAACAAATCACTGGAATACCAAAGTAACCTAAATCAAGAAAGGGAAGTAATGAAATTAAGTATTTTGATGGCATTGATTGCCACTATCTCAGGATGCGCATCTATGGGAAATTTCGATGTCACAACAAGAACTTTCGCATTGAGTAGTGGAAACACAATCGAGGTTACAAAACGCGGCTGTGCAATCTTAGGAGCAACTTTTCGCAATACTTCAGATAAGAACATTTCGCTCATTAATGGAACGCTACTGACTGTGCAGAAAGAAACAAACGCAACGTTGGAGCAATATATGCTCAGTTGTTCGCCAGTCTTAGCAGGAGGCTCATCCAAATGTATGGTTCACTTGCTTATGAAAGATGCAGATCGCAGCAAGTACGGTGGTTTGAGTTGCCCCAATATTGATATAAAGATAATTAACCTAATGGTGAAGTAGACATAAAAAGCAGAAGTATCGATAGCCGCCCTGACAAGGCGGTTTTTTTTCGCCTATACAAAGGAGTCTTATGATAGAAATATGTACTTTCAAACAAGCATTTCAACTTTACCAAGCCGATAAACTAGCTTTTTCAATTGTCCAGGATATCGCTTACACACTGATGAGTGCATGCGATGACATCCCGCCTAATATTCACAGTTCTACTGATATCAACTCTAACAATCTCATCTGGCTATCTGGCCAACTTGCGGCAGAGTTCTCTTTTAATAAATACCTAGGTGGCGATGCATATATTTGTGAATCCGAGGCTGACTTAACTAGCATCAAAGGTTTCAATCCGGCATGGGCTGAAAAACATGGAGATTGGCCGAATGTCACTGACCAGCCAATGGTCTGGGATGTCTGCCATAAACTCGATGAATGCTATGTGACCTTTTGCAACATCTGGAATAACGCAGGGGGACCTGTCTTCTATGTGCCAAAGACGTTATGGACCAAGGCCAGAGTAGAAGAGCATCTGGCTATCAATCAAGCTTAGTGTCTGCGATAAACATTCCATCTTATATGAAGGGTGCAATGCACTTATTCTTTATTCAGTTAATAATCAAACAAGGATTAATTATGAAAGCAATTCGCGTAGTCAAGGTGGCAGAATGCCTCAATCTATCTGCCAAATACAAAATCAAGTTTCACATTGGAATCGACGAGCAGGGTGCCATCATCATCCGAGTGGCCGAGAACGAGGGTGGAGGCTACTTCAGTCCAGAGTGGGTCAAATTGCAAACTATCCTGGATAAGCTAGATAGTGCGAAAACCCCATTAACATCGTTCACACTTCAAGGCATCACTGAGGGTAAAAGCTCAAACACCATTGGCTTTCTGTGGGCTGCTATTTACTCACTTGGACTCGTTGAAAGAGATATCGACAATCCGCGTGTGTATGTCAGTTGTGATCCCAAGCCTGTCATTGAATCAATAGACGCACTCATCAAATCCGGTGCCGATATCAAAGTCGATCACATCCCCGATGGTCGCAAGACTGTCATATTAAAACCAGAGTCCGCCAAGAAGTCTAACTCCCCTAAATCCACGCAATAGTCACCATCAGCGCTACTACGGAGAATAAGTACGCAACTCCATAGCCTGTCCCTCCTATAGCGCTAAGCCAGTCAAGTCTCAAACTCTTCGCTGTTTCAACCTCAGGTATATGTCGAAATTATGCCGAAATAAATTCTCACCGTTCCACCTTACACCACTGAATCTCAGTGAATTTTGGAGTTTTCTGATGGCTCTTTTAACGCTGCTCGTAATTGGGCTGTTTTGTCTCGTTTTCAAATCTACCCGAATGATTGGTGTGATTGGGTTAACTCTCATCGCGCTTGTTTATCCATTTGTATTTATAACCCTGTTCTTCGTTGTTTTGTTTGTTGGCTATTTCAAATTAAGGAGAAAATTAAATGTGTATCAACCACCCAAACTACCTTGAAGCACTAGAAACAGTTTTGTCATGGGATATCCCGGATGAGGCTATTCCACTGGCAGTTGCTGACCAGGCTAAATTAATGTCAGGTTTTGACTACGAGCAGCCATACATCAACATATTGCAGTAAACCCCTTCTGTTCCTTTTCTTTACCACTCCCACCTCACTAAACCACCGGATATGACAACGATAACAAATCAGCTTTATTGCTGAGGCATTGTCACGTCTATTGGTTTAGCGAGGTGGGGCTTATTTTTATTTTTTTTTGAAAGTACCCCATGGCATCAATTACCGCAACCTTAGTACCGGAACACCAGCGACTATTAATTACACCAAAACTATTCAAGCAATACTTCCCATTCAAAATTGAGCCTGTTGTTTATTATTTCGCTCGCCACCTGTGCAAAGATTATCATGGTGCATATTGGCATTTCTACACACTGAGCAATGGCGGTTTTTACATAGCACCAGACTCAGCAGAACCATTTAGCTTCATTAGCGAAAATGGTCATGAGGGGCAGGTGTCAGCTGATGCATTTGGATTGGTAGTTAGCTTGTATGCCTATAGTCATTTGAGTTTTTCTGATAACCCCGAACTAAGTAAACTCTGCTCAGCTCATTATCACGCGCTACGTGAATTTGCACTGGAGCATGGTGAAGCGATGGCAATTTCTAGAGCGATAGATTAATCCGGAGGGTTGATTATGAATACAAAATATTTACATATAGCGGCTAGCATTGGAATGTTTATATTTGCTTGCCCTGCCTTTGCGGAAGAGTCAAAAATTTACCAGACAGAATCAACAGGTAATATTCAATATCACAAACCTTCTTATGTTGTTCAGAGTAACGGACGGGTTATTGAGGCTGATTCTTTTGGAAATAAGCAACACCATAAGCAGCAGTATCAAATGAAGGGTGATCGGATTTACCAGACTGATAAATTTGGCAATATTCAGTATCACAAGCTATATGGTGTAATTAAGAAATGATGCTATCGAGGAAATTCTCAAGATGAAATATGGTGAATTGGGAATTTTCAAGTTAGTTGCCCTAAAACTGACGACCTGACGTAACCGACGCCGAATTAGCTGCCATATACTACTTGGGCTGGCGACGTGTCGTCGGGTGCGTCGGGTTAATTCACAAACAAAAAGTTTAGGAAAAAAATGCCAATTATTTATAATGAGGAGGCGGGAGCCAATCGTGTGATTTTGAGTCCGCTTTTAACAATTGAGGAAGCTGTGATTGTTCTTTTGGGTAAGTCTTTAGCTGATTATCCTTTTGTTACTTATGATGAGTTTGGTAATCATGAAGAGACGTATGAATTAGAGGATTATTTACAGATTTTTTATGATAATGATGATGAAGACTTGGCCAAAAAGGGTTTGGCCTATCATGAACTTCTGCTTGATGCCATTGACAGTGGCAAGCTAAATTTGCACCAGAATAAAGTTAGAGCAAATAAATTACCTGCATGGGCTGCAACTAATAGGATAAGACTTGCTGACGACTTTTTGACAAGTGTGGCTGTCCTACAAAATCTGAAAACTTGCGATCACCTTAAAAGGCAAGAAAAAGCAATTTTAAATGAAATTGCTAAACTAGGTTACGACCCATTAAATCTTCCTCCGTATACCAGAGAGGGTGGAGTGAAGAAAAAAGTTTTAGCTATATTGAATGGTAAAGGTTTATTTACTGGATCCACTGTTTTTAAGCATGCTTGGGATAGATTGAGTGACACCAATAAAATCAAATATGAAGCTAAAATAAAACTATAACTTAGGCACACTACCCCATAAATCTTATTGGGGTACTCTTGTGGGGGAGGATACCCTTCATCTTATAGTGAGCATCCATTTAAAACTTCTAATAAGGAGAAGGATGCAAAACCTAATCAGCAGTATCTATAGCCAAGATTTAGAACGGCTAGAAAACTCAACTACAAACAAGAAGTTAAACCTTATAACGTTTCGAAGCCAAGACGGCGTGGAGTTTGCGGTAAGGCCTGACACTTCTAATCCAACTGGGGATCGGATAGGAGGGGTGTTTTCAAATAGTAATATCCGCAGGAAATATGCCGAATCAGGGCATCGATTAAAGAGCAAAGAGCTTGATGACATTAATGAAGATTTGAAGTCAGCTGCTCATGCACATGGTTTTACAGCTTCAGTATGGTATCGAGTTGCTCAAATACCAAATGGCATAGAAATTGATCTTGGTGATGAGAGACATAGGCGTATTGCAGTGACACCCGGTCGTGTTGAGATGTTGAATTCCGGTTCCCAATCAGTATTTGTTAGGAACCCACATATGGGTGGTATTTCTGTTCCTGAAGATGTGTCTTCAGGCGATTTATCGAAATTCGATAAATACCTAAATATGACACCGGAGTCCAAAATCTTGATCTTGGCCTGGCTGACTTTCTCAATGGCACAACCGAAAGTTGAGAATAGTAAGTTCCCTATATTAGTGTTGAGCGGGTCGCAGGGAACAGGGAAAACAGTGATGTCTAAGCTGTTGTTGAAGTTTGCAGATCCCGGAAGTATTGGGGTACGGACTTTCCCAAGCAATCAAAAGGAATTAGCAATTGCTTGTCAGTCCAGTCACGTATTGGCTTATGACAACTTGCGGTTTCTTTCACCTGTGATGGCAGATGCTTTATGCATAGCTGCTACAGGGGGATCGATTACTGTAAGGCAGTTGTATACCGATGCTGAAGTGATGGCAATTCGGTTGCATGGAGCGGTGATACTTAACGGGTTGCACCCCTTCATCAACCAAAGTGATCTGGCACAGCGTTGTTTGACGATTGAGCTGTTACCTATCAGCAAAGCAATGCGACAAACCGATGCTGAATTACAGGGGCAGTTGCATCAAGACTATCCCGATATTTATTTTGGGTTACTGGATTTGATTGCAAAGGTATTTGCTGTGCTGCCAGATATTAAGGTTAAAGAAGCAGAACGCATGGCTGAGTTCTCGAAGTGGTTGGCAGCAATGGAAGTTGTTCAAGGTGTGCCGGAAGGTACATACCAAAAGTACTACTCTGATCAGATTGTAAATGGTCAGCTAGATGCACTGCAGGACAATTTGCTTGGCAGCGAAATATTAGCTTTTGCCAAACTACAAGAAAGGCCGTGGATTGGGACGCCTACAAAACTTTATGAAGATTTGAGCGCGTTTGCTGTAACCCGTATTGGTCGGTCGCGTGAGTGGCCAGACAATGCAATTGCCATGTCGAAGCGCTTGATGCCTCTGGTTGCATCTTTAGAAGCTCAGGGCATAGGCATTCAATTTAAACGAGGCAAGCGGCGCCAGATCATCATTACTAATGACGACATAGATGGTGACCTTTACTAGACCTATGCCTTTAATAGGTTGAGATATTTGAAACTAGAACACACAGCGGAGGCTTTGGTCTCCGCATATTAATTTCGATTGAAAAGGATATAAATGTGAAAATAATAATAGAACCAAGTGATGCAGCATTCATTAATCAGGATGCTAAGTGGCAAAAATTTTTGGTAGACCAGTTAGTCAGAGAGCGTGTCCAAGAAAATTTAGAAAACGTTCGCCGCCTGGACTGGTTCGATTTAAGTCAGTTGTTGGGTGACGAGTCATGGGGGTTTTTAGGCTCCAGAGGGTTGCAAGGCAAAGCACGGTCCTCCTTTAGGTACATGATCAAACAAGGTTCGATACCTATCCGAGACGTGACTAAATACAGCAAGGATACTAAACGCTATCAAGTAAAAAACTAGATTGACATGCCGGGGTAATTGCCCCGGTACTTTTTTAAGGAATAACTGTGGCAATCACCGAAAATGAAGTGCAGAGAACCATGTTGTTAACTGGCGATATGGTTTGCAAGAAGTTCTATCAAAAGGTACAAGATCATATAAAGCATCATAGTGATTCTATTGCTTTAGGCACGATATGTATCGCTGTAAAAATGTGCGAGCAGCGGTTCTCGAATTACGAGCTTTTTACACAGGACCACAATTTAGCAGGTCGTTGTATCAAAGATATGGCTGCCAGATCATTAATACCTTACGAGTATGTTGAGAGGCGAACGGACAATAAAAGTACCTACAGACGCATTTAACTAAAAGCATTTATTTGATCTTTATCGGGGCCTAGCGCTCCGTTTCTTTTTATGGAGGTTCACGAAATGGCAGTCGTAGATTTATCAATTCAATTTATCCAGACAGGCCTGCAATGTCCTGAAGGACGTTCGCGCATAGAATTTGTGGATGTATCACGCTCAGGCATTTACATCGAGGTACGGAAAGCAACTCCTGGGCAAGGTTTGTTTTATTACCGGACCAAAAGCAAGGTAACGGGAAAGACTACTCATTATCCTATCGGTAGCACTAAAGATATCACCCTCGAGGATGCTAAGGCCGCTGTACAGAAGCTCAAGTATGAGTTGAGCGCTGGTATAGATAAGCGCGCAGAGGAGCATGCTCGCTTGAAGGTCATCACTTTTGATGATTTCTTTAAAGAGCATTTTTTGCCTTACATAAAACCTCGTATCAGAAGCTGGAAAAGATCAGAGCAAATTTATCGTTTACATATCGAACCTGTGTTTGGGCATCGACGCCTCAATGATGTGACTAGATTGGAAATACAAAAATTGCATGCTGACCAAATTCAAGTGAATAAGCTTACTCCGGCATCAGCGAATCATTTAGCTAAGGTGATACGCCGCATGCTTTCTCTGGCAGTTGAATGGTCAATCATTGAAAAGAACGTTGCCAGCCGTATAAAAATGTTCAATGAAGATAATCAAATTGAGCGTTATTTGAACGAAGATGAGTTGCAACGCTTATTGGAAGTGTTAAGTACCGACAGGAGAAGAGTGGTTTGCCAGATTGCATTATTTTTATTGTCCACGGGCGCGCGCCTTAATGAGGCATTGACTGCCAGATGGGAGCATATAGATGTTGAAAAGAAACTGTGGCGGGTACCTGCACAACAAAATAAAAGTAAGCGTTCAAAAGTAATTCCACTCAATGACTCAGCAATTGAAGTAATTGCGTCACTCAATACGAAAGGAGCATATGAACATCTTTTTATTAATAAACGCACTAAACTCCCATACGTTAATATCGCTAAAATTTGGCATGAGTTAAGGTTAAAAGCAGGGTTGAACTCTCACCGCCTGCACGATTTACGCCATTCATATGCCAGTTTCTTAGCCAATGCTGGGCAATCGCTATACGTGATCCAACAGATTTTGGGGCACAGTGATCCGTCTGTTACTCAGCGCTATGCTCATCTATCGATGACTGCATTACAGACGGCAGCTAATAGTGCTTCAAGGCAGATTCAGGCAGCGCAACCAAAAGCGGCTTAAAAGGAAATTTTTGAAGCCCACCTGACGACTCGACGACTTGTCGCCATTCCTTGCAGTATATGGGTTGGGGCAGGTCGTCGGGTGCGACGGGTTGACTAAAAGTTATTTATAATCGACGTTACCTGCTGCAACTGCCCAATTTTGAGCGACTACAATAACGTAGCGCCCTTTCAAACGGTGGGATAAAAAGGCTTTTTTGATCGTTTTTTCGATGTAATCTCGGGTTTCCTGTTCGGTTGAGTCTTTACGCCAAAGAGTAGCTAAGGTGTTGAACGGAAGCGACGTTATTTTATGATCGTCTGATTCACTTAAATAGATATTGGTGTCCAATTCTAATTCCAAAGCTAGGGTTTTTCTAAGCTTTTCATATTTCTCAGATTCTGCTCCCTCCAGATCAAAGGTGATAATAATTTGATATGAAATCCGGGGGTTTCGTAGTTCTCGTATATCTCTACTCATAAATTATCTAAATTAATGGTTTAGTGAATGCCCTGGATTTTCATCTAAACCCAAAAGCTCTTCAAGCTCTTGTAATGGACTCTTTCGGTCAGCTAAGCGCCAATAGTTCTCGAATACTGATAATAATTCTCTTTGACGGGCCTCTACTGTGTTAATAGACCATTCACCTTTATCTAACACTTGAGTGGTCAAAACAAACGGTGAAATACCATTTCTCGTGAAGTATGCTCGTTTCTTTATATCAAACTCATAGTTCGAAGCAGCACTATTCTTCTTACGGGTAAGTAATGCCAAATTACCTATGCGGTGAGTCCATAAAATGCGGTCTTTCGCCTCAGGAAACCATTCAATCCATTTACTGGTTACTAACGGTGTTTGCGGAAGGACATGTTCAACCGTAACCGTGTCATATTCATAAATTGCTCCCCCACCGGAAAGCAATGAGTCGAGTCTTAGAAGGAGCGCTGAACGTGCACGAGCAGATAAAGCTTCATAAATTGGGCCATCAAGTTTTGAATAAAGGTTGAATTTCTCTGTAGCTGACAGCTGCAAAGGTGAGTGGGCATCGTACAAATCGTTAGCATTCTCTATATGTTGTGTGAGACGGGAAAATCGGTCGATTCGCTCATTAATCCCAAACTTTGTGACGAGCATGGCATATGCGAGTCGCTCAAGGTCACGGAAGAAAGCTAACATTGCATCCGGTTTTTGTCTGAATCTGGCCATAAATGCTAAAGCAGGAGGTACCCAGTCACTAAATTCAAGGCGTTTTAACCATTTCAAGTGTTCATTTACTTGTTCAGCATGTGCATTACTTTCATAATTGGCATCAAGAATTTCCTCGTAAGCTCTCGCCATAGGTAAGAGCACTGAGTCGATAAATATTGCAGGCTGCTTGATTTCTGTTACATGTTCACTGAATTCTTTTATCAAAGTCCCTTTGGGCTTAGATTTCCTATAAACCATGCGGATGTGACTAAACAAATCTCCAAAATGATCACGTGTGAGATCTTCTTCAGCATCCTCCCATTTTTGTGTATATGCTTCTTTTAATGTATCAGGAATATTGCCAATTATCTGAGCTTTCAATATGTCTGTAGCTGACAAATCAAGGCCGCGGCTATTCAGAACTGAAAATATGCGGTAAGCGGAATCGATATCAGGAGTTGCGACCACAACTAGGTAACAGCGTGTAACAATAAATTGAGCAAGAGATAGTCTTTCCGTTTCAGAGAGTTTTTCAATGCGTTCTGCAAATAAAATCGCATTAGCTTTTATATTCGCTTGGCTATTTGATAGTGTGTCATTCAAAGAGATAAGATCAGAAAACCCGGTCTCGCGTTGAATATATTGGTGAAAGAAGTCTTTATCTCTTTCCCGAAGAGTAAGCCTGAATCGGTCTTTAGTTCCTCGAATAGCGCTGCCTTGCTCATAAAGAAGTGGTGTTATCTCCTTGGCATGTCCTTCAGTTACAAATGCACGAATGGCAGAAAGCAGTATTGTTAAGGTTGTCAGGCGCTGCTGACCATCAACTACATCGGCTTTAGGATTTGCTTCATCTTTGATCAACACGATGCTTCCGAGAAAATACGGAGGCATGCTTTCAACTGGACCTCCTAATGCCGACATAAATCCAATTAGATCTTCAAATAATTCACGAGCTTGTTCAGTTGTCCACGAGTAAGGTCTTTGATAGCCAGGAATTTGAAAAACATAATCATCACTAAAGATTTTTGATAATGACTGCTCATGTGCCACTAAAGTCTTGCTCATTAATAACCCCTTTGAAAATTAGTAGAATATTTATTAAATTAAAATTATGACTTAGATTTTTCTTTGAAGCATTTAAGCCATTTTGTTTTATGGCTAGAGCAGGTTATTTCAACTATTCCTTAGTAATGAAAGTATCGCGTGCAATATTTCCTATTGTATTAGTTGCTACGGAGTCGAAAGTTGCGCCAATAATCCCACCAATAAGTGGGACAGCTTTGCCTAAGTTGATAGCGCCTTTCTCACCAAATTTTGTAAGTAATCGAAAGCCTACTTTTTGATTGATCGCTTTTACTGTCTCACCACTGATTCGTTTTATTGCATTTTCAGTAATTTTTCGACCTACGACAATTCCTACATCTTTAAGGATATCCTTGGCCGCGTTACCTGTTAAACACGCAAACACAAGCGATTTGACTTTATCATTTTTGAGTTCATGGCCTCCCATACGAGCTATAGCTGCAATCATACGGATTTGAACATACATTACACTTGTGATATTTGCCGGAATTGTGATCGGCATCGTTATTAAACCGCCCAGCCCAGTTAAAAAACCTGAAGTACCAGCTTTTGTATTCTGCCATCTGATAAGAGAGTTAACTTGCTCCGTAAGTGAGCCTTCCTCTTTCATATAGTCAAGGGCAAGCTCTTCAGCCGAATCGAGCCCCGGTACACCATCTACAGCTTTGGCATAAGCCCAATCAAGGGCCTGCATAATTTTTCCTTCTGTTAATGACTCTGACATTGAAACTCTCTCCCTTATTGTTTTGAAATTAATTTTTTATCATTAGATAAATTCCACTACTTTATTTAATTGAATCCATTTAGATATTTATAGAAACACCATAATCATTATTAAAATTTATGGGGCAAATAACTCTTCAATGAATTATGCTTTATATATTAATAACTTTGAAGAGAATTGGTTAAATGCCAAAATTTACTGTTATCTCTCCACTTGATCAACCTATTGGTAGAAGACGCCTGCTGGACGATTTAAAAAATTATTTAAAAGATAGGGACTTGCAAGCTTTTGGTTTTTCAGTTGCATTTGCGAAAACTGGACCACTTTACAGGCTGGTGGAGTTAATTGATGATTGGAGAGCTGATGGTAAAGAAATAAGTGCAATATTCGGTATAGATCACTTGGGAACAAGTGTGCAAGCATTAAAGTTCGCATTGGAAAAATTTAATGCTGTTTATATTACACAACAGAGAAACCATAGCTTTCACCCTAAAGTTTATTGGTTTAGTGGGAAAACTAAGGGAATTGTGTTTGTAGGCTCAAACAATATGACAATGGGAGGAATGGAGCTTAATTTTGAAGCTGCTATCGAACTTGAGTTTGAGTTTCCGAATGAAAAAGAGGTGTTTGATAGCACCTTGTCGCTATTTTTTGATTTGCTGCCTGATAAGTGCCCGGTGACTCAATTGCTTACAACAGAGTTGCTCTCTGAATTGGAAGCTAGTGGAGTACTTTTAGATGAGACTAAAAGAATTTTTCACTCTTTTGCTGTTGTTCCAAAGACTAAGGGTCTGGTTGATAAGTTACCAGTGAAACCCATGAGTAGCCTGCCTGCAAAGGTTTTATTTGGTAAACCTTTGAAGAAAAAGGAGTTGGAGAAGAAGGCTGAGGTAATTAAAGCTCAAGCAGAGGTGGTTGATATATCAAAACCCTTAATACCTGTTGCGGGTTTTGTTATTCAAATAAATCCTCATGCAAATGGAGAGATTTTCTTAAGTACAAGAGCAATAAGCCAGAATCCTGCATTTTTTGGAATGCCATTTACGGGCCAAACAATTCCTAAAAAGGGTGCCAACGAAGCATATCCTCAGAGGGAACCAGATCCCTTGTGCAGTATTACTGTTTATGGAAAGAAAAATAAGGTTCTTTATCATCATTCTGCCTATCCACTGAACACCGTGCTGTATACAAGAAATAGTGAAATTCGAGTAACAGCTTCACCTCTAGTTGAGCACGTGCCTGAATATTCTGTATTGGTGATGACTCCTTCTGAATTGCCTGAGCTGGACTATGATATGCAAATTTTCACGCCTGATAGTCCTGACTATGTGCAATGGGAGTCAGTTTGCGATCAAAAAATGCCCAGTGGTGGTAAAGCTGTTCCAAGAAAGTTTGGATGGTTTTAATTTTTTCTAAGTCTTAAAACAACATTTTCTGTAATTGCATGTTTAATATGTTTTAAATTTTCTGTTGTAACAGAAATGTCAATTCGTTCAATAGGTGTGAATCCGCTTGAAATTGCCACCAATTCTACAAAGTCTGTAGAAGGTATACGCACTGTTTGCCCATTTACTGTCATTTTGCTGTCGCCAATAACAATCATGACTTCTGCTCCGATTTTGCATAGCCTAAATGCATGGTCTAAAACTGATTGCATATCTGTTATAAAACGATGAATTAGTGCAGGCATGTTTTGTTTGCGAAAACCAGCATCATCGGAATTGACTATTTGATGATGGAGATTTCTTATGAAATTGAGACAGTCATTGGGTAGTTGATTGTCGTGTAAAAAGCTCTCCTCTAACTTGCGCTTAGTTGAGTTGGATAATTCTCTACTTCCTATAAGCTTCTCTTCCACTGGCTTACGGCCAGCACTACCAAGTCCAAAGATAGTTAATAATGAAAGTCTATCTGTATCTATGTAAGGTAATGCCATAGCGTAAGGCGGACTGGTGAGAATAAGGTCTATGGACTCATTATTTAGGCCTAAACTTTCGTAAGTGGATAATTCCCGGTTGTCTCCATTTATGACATGAACGGGATAAAAAGGATTGGGGGCATAGCCCCGTACTTTCCAGAATTTTTCGATACGAGAAAACTGAAGAGATAACTGTTGATTGAAAAGCTCAAACACTTTTGCATCAACCAACATATCTTTTCTATAACGGATTCTTAGATCAGATGGATCTTGTTGTGAAACCTCACGTACTATGCTGCTTAATACGACCTCCAGAAATTCTCTTACAATTCCGCCACTACCAGATCTGATTATTTTAAGTATCCAGTTAATTTTTTTTGCTACAGGAATAGCAAACCAACGATTAATCTCATCTAAGTTGTTTGAATTAAATTGATCTAATTGATCCGATAAGTTTGCTGGAGCCCTTTGAATAGTTTCTAGGATAGTCGAAACCACCTCTGTTAAAACATCTGGATCTACTTCAATAATTAAGCTTTTCACTCGTGCAATTTGTGCGGCTAAAGGGTTCAAGTCACAACCAAACGCCTCAAATCCGTTTAAATGACCTTCAAGTAAAGTGGTGCCGCTTCCACAAAAAGGATCTAATATTTTTGCACCGTGCTCTAAATTCAGCTGATTGATTAGGCCTTTTGCAAGCTGCGGGTAGAATTTTCCTTTGTAAGGATGAAGGCCATGAGTGACATACTTAGGGTCTTTTCTAGCACTTTGGTTTGAAGCCATCCCATTTTCTAAGATCGCTTGCCATGTCGGTTCTGTATAATCTGGCCCATATTGAAGTTGGTGTGTGAAAACCATTGATCTGGCAGAAATTAAGTGTTGTATGTCCTTAAACAAGTTTGTTTTATTTTTGTCATTAGAGGGCAATAGAAATTTCTCAGACTCGCGTTGCTGAAGCTTCTTTTCATATGGCCAAAGTTTGTATGGTGGTGGTTTAAGAGACGTAGATAGCGCGCTCAATTCCTTTCTGAGAATTAAAAGATATTCATTAGTTGCTCTTCTACCTGCGGTGAATGAACGTTTAGTTTTATGGACTTGACGTTCAATTACATAGGCAATATCAAACCCCAATGAGCTTGCTTTTTCGGCAAGCAGTTCAGCAGTATTATATTTTTTTCCTTCGTACAACGAGTCTCCAATTACCAAGACCGCATACCTTCCTTGCTTTAAAACTCTGCTCATACTTTGCAATGCTTTAAGCATGTCTGAAAAGTAGCTATCAAATCCACTTGCTTCGCGCTGATGTTTTAAATGGGAGCCAATCTCAATTCTCCCTAATTCGATCGGGTCAAAGCCTAGCCATAACAACCTAAATCTATGATACAGATGATAGTCTGTGGCGTTACCATAGGGCGGTGATGTAACTATAAAATCCACAGAACTGTCGGGGATGTCTTTGCTATTCAATTTGCGGACATCTTGAGTTAAAAAGTGAGATACTCCGTAGCGAGTTGCAGCTGCGTTACGTGCTACTGATTTCAAAACAGACTCATATTCTCTAATAAATCGTTTCGTTGTTTCCCCAACTGGAACTGCGCGAGGTACACTTTTATATCTAGTCTCTGAGTCTTGGAATGATGAAGAAAGAACCGTTCTTGATAAAGATAAAAGAGCCACATCTCTAGCTATCGGATTACTCAAAACAGAGATACGATATCTTATGTGGGCTAATTCTCCATAGGCGCTGTCTGCAAACCATTTCTCACGATTTTTAATTTCAGGTGCAAATTCTTTATATAGCGAAATAAGGTGTTGTTCATCTTTTGGTAAGGAATCAAGTAGAGCTCTTAATGCACCATGAAGCAAGTGCAGTTCTGCTATTGATTCTGAATTGACTCGCGCCGTTTTAACTTTGCCAATTAGGGCAGCCATCGGGTTGGCATCAGTGCTAATTGCACGGCGCCCTAGTCTGATTGCCTCTAAGGCTGTTGTGCCACTACCACCAAATGGGTCATAAACTAGCTCCCCCCGCGAACTTAATAAGGAAATAAAAGTGCCAGGGATTTGTGGAATAAATTTTGCGGGGTAAGGGTGTAGATCATGCCCTAAAAAGCGAGTGGCATCGTCAGTAAATCCCCAATCAATTTTTTTTAAGTGATTGATTACTTCATCAGGTGCAAGTGTATGAAGAGGTAATTCGTCGTAAGTGGCTGCAAAAGAGTCACTCTCGGTTGAGGGGAATGCAGATAAGTGTGCTTGGGTTTGAGGGGCTGGCTCTGACATGTGGAACTCCTTGACGGGAGTTTAACTTTTTTCTGGGTTTTATACAATATCCCAGAAAATTGCTTTTGATAGTAAACATTGATAAATCTGTTTATTTAACGGATGAAACTCTGTGGTTCGGTACAGGTTCGGCAATTTCAAACTCATAACTCATTGAGGTACATCAAAATTTGAGCGGAAATTTAGCCCATGATCAATTTTAAAGTTCGGTATTAAGATCGGTATTGGCTAGGTAAGAGTTTGGGAAGTGAAAAATGAATTATAAATCTTCTACTTACTGGATCACACTCAGAAAAGAAAGCTGTACTCATAATCCGTTGGTGCTGTGTTCGACTCACAGAGGGGCCACCATAAAATCACTATAAATCAAAGGGTTACGTTAATTCGTAGCCTTTTGTTTTTATGTCAGCTTAACAAAAAGTTCAACCGAGTGCTTCAGTCACTCTTGTTCGAGTATGTCCAGGCTAGTAATTCATGGCAGAACTTACCTCATGGACGACATAAAATCATTCCGTGTGTCGAAAAAAACAATATCTCCAGCTTAGGGATATTATGTATGTTAATAGGCATGCTTTTATTACTTCAGGAAGGCTCACTCTTTGCCGTGGGTGGCTTCTAATGTATGCTGGCGCTTTTATATGTTCTGCTCGTGACCCTGCTTATGAACTCCTAATAACTACAAAAGTTGGGGAGAAATCCGTTTTGGCTTCTAAAGATATTCTTTACTTAACTAAGATTTTGAAAGCCTTAGAGGTTTCAAAATCTCTGTATCGGCAACAATTGAATGGACTTGCAAAATCTTTTGAAAGCCATTGGATAATAGTCAAGTTCTCACATCCTAATCTCAACGTAAGTGACCTTTTTCATATTGTCTGGGCGTAGCCTTTAGACAAATCCCTGATTTAAATTCTCCTTGTTGAAGCGCCAATTACAGTAATAGCATTGCCTTAATCTTGAATTGTTAGGTTTAATTTTTAATTTGCATTTAAAATGCATATTAATTAAACTAATCCCATGCAATTAACTCAGTACTCAGATATTGGCTTACGCCTTTTAATGTATCTCTCGAAAGAGAGATCAACAATTCCAGCAGTTACTTTAGCTGAAGTTTCGGACCAATTTAATATCCCCCGAAATCACCTTGCTAAAGTGGCTGCCAAACTAGTTAAGTATGGATGGATTGAGTCGATTCGAGGAAGGTCTGGCGGAATTAGGTTGGCAATTGAACCGTCCGAAATTGTATTAGGTAAGGTACTTAGAGTTCTAGAAGGCCATGTTGAGGTTATAGATTGCAATAAGCTGCAATGCCGACTCAAAAATGTATGTGCCCTAAAGCAAATATTGGAAAGTGCTTATGCAGGATTCTTCATTGTATTGGATCAATACACATTAGCTGATGTCACAGATGGTTTGGCGGCTAATGAGATCGGCAATATGCATAGAGGATTTATAGAAATATTTTTGAATAATTCAGCAGTTCACTAGTTACGGTATTGGACACAGCACTGTCACAAGTGGCCTTGAATTACATATTAGATGGAGAAAATCATGTTGAGTGATCAAACAATAGCAACTGTAAAATCTACAGCGCCTATCTTGCAAGAGCACGCGGAAACCTTAACAAAGCATTTTTATAAACGAATGTTTTCCAATAACCCTGAAGTTGCGCCATTCTTCAATCCGGCGAATCAAGAAGCTGGCCTGCAACAAAAAGCTTTGGCAGGTGCAATATGTGCTTATGCGGCAAATATCGACAATCTTGAAGTTTTAGGCGGCGCAGTTGAGTTAATTGCGCAAAAGCACGTTTCATTACAAATTAAGCCAGAACATTATCCAATTGTTGGTGAAAATTTACTTGCTTCAATCCGTGAAGTACTTGGAGAAGGTGCAAGTGATGAAGTTATTAAGGCCTGGGGTGAAGCTTACGGGTTTTTAGCGGAAATAATGATCGGTCGAGAAAAACAAATCTACACCGAACATAAAAATATGCCGGGGGGATGGGAAAGTTTCAAGTCATTTTTAGTGACTAAAAAAGAAAAAGAAAGTGATTTAATTACTTCTTTTTATCTCGTGCCAGAAGATGGCAGTGACCTCCCGAAATTCAAACCTGGTCAATACATTACTGTAAGAGTAAAAACTGCTAATGGCCAAACAACTATGCGGAATTACAGCTTATCGGATAAACCAGGTCAACCATGGTTTCGGATAAGTGTTAAAAGAGAAGTTGGTCTGAAGGCGGATACTCCCGAAGGTTACGTATCAAACTTTTTGCATAACGATATAGACGTAGGTGCGACACTTCAGATAGCCCCGCCGTGCGGAGAGTTTTTCCTTGATGTTACTGAAAAACACGAACGGCCATTAGTTTTGTTGGCAGCTGGGGTAGGAATCACGCCGATACTCAGTATGTTGCTGAGCGCTATAGAGACAATGCCCAACAGAGAAATAATATTAATTCACGGGAATGTGAATGAAAACACTCAAGCTTTCAAAAAAACCATAGATAGCTTGGCTGAAGAGCATTCCAATTTCAAAAATCATTACCGCTATAGTAAGCCCATAAATACTGATCTGCTTTCACAAGGGAATGTAGATGAAGGTTTTATCGACGCTATCCTAATTGAATCTTTCGTCCCGACTCGTGACGCAGATTATTATTTCTGCGGCCCACAGCCCTTCATGGTAGGTATTTATCATGAACTATTGAGTTGGGGTATACCTGCGGCACAAGTGCATTTCGAATTTTTCGGTCCCCGGCAAGATTTATCACCTCCGTCGGCAATAAAAAAATGCCCAGTTTAAGACTTGCTATAGATTGAAAATTTTGTCATCACGAGTTCATTAAAATCAGCCTGATTTTAGAATTCAAATCGAAATTCATTATCCCAGGGGATTTTATGGACGTTACGAAAAGGTTGTGGATTTATCTCGGAACACTATTAGTTCTTTCTTTTAGTGCTTTGCTCTGGACAGGTTCCGAAATCTATCGTGAAGCGCCCCCAATGCCCGAGAAAGTGTTGAGTGAAAGTGGATCGATAATTTACACCTTGGAAGATATTCAAAAAGGTCGTCAGGTCTGGCAGTCTTTTGGAGGTATGCAGTTAGGATCAATTTGGGGGCACGGTAGTTATGTGGCCCCAGATTGGAGTGCAGACTGGCTTCATCGGGAAGCAATTGCATTGCTGAACATCTGGGCAAAAAGCAGTGGTGACAATTTAAATTATGCACAATTGTCTGAAGAAAATCAGGCAAAACTTCAAGGCAGACTGCAAAGCCGAATACGTCTAAATACATTCAATGAAAAAACCAAAATTATTACATTCGATAAGGATCGAGCCAGGGCAATCTTGAAGGTTCAAGCTCACTTCCAAAAATTATTTGGAGACGAGAGTAGTACAGCTTCATTACGAGAATCATACGCAATGCGAAATAACACTGTGCCTAATGCAGCAAATCGCCATGCTCTCACAGCCTTTTTCTGGTGGACATCTTGGGCGACGGTAACAAACAGACCTGGCAGTCAAATTAGTTATACTAATAATTGGCCTTCCGAGCCATTAGTTGGAAATAAACCTCCAGCAAGCACCTTTGTCTGGTCTGCTTTCAGCGTAATTTTTTTAATAGCAGGTATTGCTTTATTAGGGTGGCACCACGCAATTTCACAACATCATTCCAGAGAACAATTAGTTTTACCTATAAATGATCCTTTGAGATCTATCGTTGTGACTCCTTCGATGAGAGCGACTGCAAAATACTTTTGGTTATTACTTAGCTTATTCCTGATACAAATACTACTCGGTAGTATCACGGCACATTATCAAATAGAAGGTCAGCAACAATACGGGTTCAATTTATCCGAAATTCTACCCTATGCTTTGACTCGTACATGGCATACGCAATTGGCCGTGTTATGGATTGCAACAGCTTGGTTAGCTACCGGATTATATATTGCGCCAGCAATTTCTGGTTATGAGCCAAAATACCAGCGTATGGGAGTCAATTTCCTATGGATATCATTAATTGCAATTGTCATTGGCTCTTTCACAGGGCAATGGTTTGCTGTTATGCAAAAGATGGGTTTGAAGTATAACTTCTGGTTTGGTCATCAAGGCTGGGAATATTCCGATATGGGCCGGTTTTGGCAATGGTACTTATTTGTTGGGTTGATTCTTTGGCTAGTTTTAATCGCTAGATCTCTATGGCCTGTTTTACGAGTTAAAAGTGAATCACGTTCGATAGTTGCATTATTAATGCTCTCTACAATAGCGATTGGATTATTTTACGGCGCAGCCCTGATTTCAAACGAACATAGTCATATATCTACGATTGAGTATTGGCGTTGGTGGCTGGTCCATCTTTGGGTTGAAGGTTTTTTTGAAGTTTTTGCTACTGCTGTATTAGCCATAATATTCACCCGGCTGGGTTTGTTGCCTACTAAAACAGCGACAGTAGCAGTGTTATTTGCCACCATCATTTTCATGGCTGGTGGCGTGCTAGGAACATTACATCATCTATATTTTAGTGGAACACCCATGGCTGTTCTTGCACTAGGTGCCAGTTTTTCCGCTTTAGAAGTTGTCCCTTTAGCTTATATTGGATTTGAAGCTTATCACTATTATCAACTTGGTCACGCTACAGCTTGGATGCAGCGTTACCGTTGGCCGATTATGTTTTTCCTTGCAGTTTCTTTCTGGAATATCGTGGGCGCAGGACTATTGGGATTTCTCGTGAATCCTCCTTTATCTTTGTACTACATGCAGGGTCTAAATTTAACTCCACTGCATGGCCACGCTGCTTTATTCGGTGTTTATGGAATGCTAGGGATAGGTTTGGTGTTGTATTGCATTCGAGGAATAAAGCCAGACTTAATATGGAACGAAAAAATGTTAAAAGTCAGTTTCTGGTCACTCAATATAGGGCTCGCATTAATGGCTATTTTGACGCTTTTACCTATTGGGACTTTGCAACTTTTGGCAGCGATTGATCATGGATATTGGTATGCTCGCTCTGCTGATTTCATGCAAAAACCTATCATTGATACTTTAGTATGGATGAGAGTGCCTGGAGACATCATTTTTAGCATTGGAGCCTTATCTCTTTGTTGGTTTATTTTAGAGTTGTGGTTGAATCCAAAAACTGAAGAAGATAGCTCCAAGCAAAACGTAGGTGAGATCAATTAGCATTTTTTTCCAGGTAAGTCTCAAAATTACTTGCTGATAGTGCTTTAGAAAATAGCCAACCTTGTACGTATTTCACCCCTTTTTCAGAGAGAAGTTTCGCCTGTATTTCAGTTTCAACGCCTTCAGCAACCATACCAAGATTTAATGATTTTGCCATTTCAATAATATGAAAAGCGACATGTCTGGTTACCGCTTCGGTTCCAACTGAATCTACAAATGATTTGTCAATCTTAATGTAATCCAGTTCGAATTTTGTGAGATAAGATAAGTTAGAATAACCTGTTCCAAAATCGTCTATGGCTATTTTGACTCCTTGACGACGTATTTCCTTCATGACTTGTAACGACTTAGCATCATTTACAAGACCTCGTTCGGTTGCTTCTAAGACAAGTTGGCTACTTTTAGCTCCTCCAACTGTTTTGAACTCTTCGATTAATTCTAAAAGGTTACCTGATAATAAGTCTTGAGCAGTAATGTTTATGCCTATTTGAATATCAGGATACTGTTGGAATACAGTCTGCATGTCCATGGCCACAAGCTTAAACACGTGCGCTGTAATTTGACACATAAGACCGGTAGCTTCTGCCACTGGAATGAAAAAATCAGGCATTATTACTTTGCCTTCATAAGATTTCCAGCGGATTAAAGCTTCTGCCCCTACACACGCATTCGTATCCAAATCAAGAATTGGTTGGTATTCCATATAAAACTCATCATTGATTAATGCTTTCAAGATGATATTTTTCGGAGAAACACGTTTTTTTGCTAACAGGATGAACGCAAAACTAAGCACCAATCCAATTGAAATCCCAATTGGGAGGAATAATTTAGCGAATTCTTTATTCGCTTTCTGAATTTCTTCCAATGGTAACGCAGCAATAATTGCGGAACGATCCAATTCAGCAGGAGTTAGATAAACCAGTTTATTATTAACCGAGTCGATGAAAGTTTGAGACTCTTCTTTTTTATATCGATTTAGCCATTCGGAATAAACTTTCCCTCGTGCAGTAAAAATAGTGTGAGAGCGTATTCCGAATATACCTACTGTAACCTTTGGATCTCCAAGTGCTACGATGGCATGTTGTGGATCTATTAATACAGTCCAACCTAATCGTTCATAAAAAACAAAATTGCTTTTCTTCCAATGAGGAATATCAACGTTAATCCAGACTCTAGTCCCGTCCTCTTCTGTATTAATAGGCGAACCAAGATTAAGTCCATCCATCGTTGGTGAGTACGATGAACATTGGATGACGTTATTCTTCATGTATCCAACAGCTTGTAAGAAAATTGCTGCAACATCATGTTCTTGCATTTTTTCTATTTGTTGTTTAGAACATACTTCTGAGGGAATATCTTTGGAAAAGGTAGTCACTACTTCAGCAAACTGAATACGAGTTTCAACAAGTCTGGCGTGCATTTCAGTAGAAATCAATTTGAGGCGATTTATTTCTTTCGAAATCGCCATATGGTCAGAAAGGAGCAGAGACAGATAAGTAGATATGAGTAATATACAAATCGCTACAAAGTAAGTAGTGTATTTATATTTCTGTTGTAACCATCGGTCTAGATTTGTTGGGATCACTTTATAGTGCCTGAAAATATTATTTGCGGTCTACGCAAATATGATATTCCCAATACCTATGTAGGTCACAAAAACTTGTAGCAATTTTTTCCATTGTTCTTAGCAGCGTATAAAGCAGTATCACCTGATTTGATCAACCTTTTAGCATCTTCGCCATGATTAGGATATATGGCGATACCAATACTCGCTGAGATATTAATTTCGTTGCCCTCTAGATTAAATGGATCTCGCATTGAACTAAGAATAGAAGTGGCAATAGCTTCAATGTCTTCAACCTGCTGAATTTTCGGCAGAAGGATTATAAATTCATCTCCTCCAATCCTAGCGATAGTATCTATTTCTCTTTTAACGCATTTAAGCAAACGTTGCGCAACCTCCCGAAGTAATAGATCTCCTCGGTCGTGTCCTAAAGTATCATTGACCTCTTTGAATTTGTCTAAATCCATATACATAAGACTGAACATTGATTTAGTTCGTTTTGCGTGTGCTATGCCAGTCTGCAGCCGATCCATTAAAAGAGCACGGTTAGGTAAACCTGTTAAGAAGTCATAGTGTGCCAAATGCTTCATGCGATCCTCAATTACTTTTCGGTCAGTGATATCCATCATCGTTCCCACGTAATTTGAAACTTCACCACTGGCATCCTTGATAGCCGTTACTGTTAACCATTGAGGATAAATTTCACCATTACTTCTACGATTCCATATTTCACCTTGCCAGCCACCTTGGGCTTGGATATTTTTCCACATTTCTTGATAAAAGGAAGCTTGATGAATATTTGAACTCAATAAACTCATTGGTTCACCAATCGCCAGATCTGGTGTGTAACCAGTAATGTGAGTGAATGCTTCATTCACTTTCAGAATTACGTTTTCTTTATCAGTTACTACCATACCCACATGAGAATTGAAGATTGCTGCTGTAATCGTAAGTTCGGCTTCTTTAACTTTCCTTTCAGTGATGTCCTTTGAAAACCCAACCGTTCCTAAAATATCTCCATCAATGCCAATAACTGGGGCTTTGTATGTTTCGATCCAATGCCGTCCCTCAGCCCCTTGATGGTGCTCCTCAATAATTTGTTTTTTACCACTCTCCATGACGGCTAAATCATCTTTACGATAATGCTTTGCGAGATCCAAAGGACTCAGATCAAAATCTGTTTTCCCTGTAATTTGATCTGGATCTTGATAGCCATACGAATCTGCATAAGCTTGATTAACAGTAAGAAACCGACTATTTTTATCTTTAAGCCAGACTAAGAAAGGAAAATTATTAATGAGCGCTCTGAGATAGCTTTCTTTTTGTCTTATTAATTCTTCATTAACTTTACGCTCTGTAACATCCTGGACAAAAGTGAAACTAAATTCTGAACTTCCAGAATTGATGTAGTGCCCTGTAACTTCAACGTTAATAAAGGAACCATCTTTGCGTCGATGACGAGTATTGATATGAACAATTTCATTTTTCTTTAACTTTTCCCAAACATCTGGCCAATGTTCAGGTTTGAAATCTGGATCTATATCCCAAGGATATAATCCCAATAATTCTTCTTCGTTGTAACCTATGCTTTTACAAGCGGCTTGGTTAACGTAATCAATTCGGCCAACTGGATTATGACGATAGAAAGGGGTTTTGCTCTTATCAAGAATAGATTTGGTCATCCAAAAACTGTCTGAATTTCCTTCAATATTTTGATTCATAAATTTCACACTCATTTCACTCAAGTTTGAGATGCAGTCCAATATCTCACTTAATATGAACTCATAACAACGATCAATGAATTATTTGCATTAGAACTTTGCTGGTGGAGCATTATAATTCCAACTTTAAAACAGTAAATATAAAGGAATGACTTAAACACTAAGTGTACGGTATTGGTGTAAGCAGAGAAATGAACAAGAAGACTTATTTTGTGCAAAATTACTCAATAAGCTATTGAAAGATTGAATTTAGCATTAAAAAAGGTGGTTCCGGAAAGAACCACCCGTTACCACCAATTGATCACCCCGGGACAGAGGTACAACAAAAGTTCAACGCTATAGTTAGATGACAAGTCTACTTAGTTGCGTAATGCAATCTAAGTGCATGTATTGTTGCGTAATGGAAGGCATAGTGCATCAATGTTGTGGACTCATAATCCGTTGGTGCTGTGTTCGACTCACAGAGGGGCCACCAAAAATATCTGTAAATCAAAGGGTTACGTTAATTCGTAGCCCTTTGTTTTTTGTCATCTATGCAAAAGGCTCAACCGAGGATCTGTAATCACTCTTGTCCAGCCTATATTTATTGGACTATCCACAGTTTTGTAGACACCTAGCCTTGTTTGTTTACCTGATCCATTAGACACGGCGGGGTAGGTGGATTTTGACCCCATAAATGTAGCTCCTAAACAGGGGGTGAAAATGATGAAGCTTACCTAAATTAAAAGTGGTTGCGTCCGCAATTGCTCTTAATTACTATACGGACAGGTTTCCTTCTAAACATAAGAAGTAATTGGAACGACGCATGAGAGTTGCCCTTTTAAGAATATTATTATGCGGACAGATGCGTCCGGTTAATAACTGTTATGTGCCATGCGAACATGAACAACGCTAACAATAAGGATTCGATGCAGCTTAGTGATAGGCAACAATGTGAGTTATGCGAAGCACTTATATTGCCATCTACTTTTATAAAGAATAAAGGTCTCTGTGGAAGGTGCAGAAAAGATATAAACCACTTCTTAAAGCTATATCCGCTAGGTTTGTTTGATAAAGAACTTAAAAGATTTAGTAGGTTTCTTTGGCTTAAGCGCATGGTAGGCTTTGGATGGAGAAAAAACTATTCCCAAAAAGCGTTTCGGGATTCTATACGTTTAAGAGTTGAGAATGAAATCAGGAGTATGAATTCAAGGTCTGATTAGGAACATAACCTATCATTCAAGCGGGACGCCTAACGGCGCCCCTTAATTCAAACGTTGAGCGTCACATATTTTATGAGCACATTCGTTCGAAACTTCACTATTGTTCTGACCGCACTAAGTATGAGCGCCGGAATTTTCGCTGAGTCACTTTTGTCTTTCTTAAAGGTTGAAATCTCAAGTGTCGCGGAGCTCCGCTGGACGTTGATAATCGGAATGCCAATTCTTCTCTTTGTGTTGTTTATATGGCTCAATCAGCAACATGCCAACACAGTGCTAACTAAAACTCTGCAATCATTCAGTCTGCTTGCAATTTTTCTCGCACCTTACTTGTGGGTCTTAAATCATGCTCAATAAACTCACAACACTGACCCATCATTCAAGCGGGACGCCTAACAGCGCCCCTTAATTCAAACGTTAGGCAACACAACCAAATGATTTGGAAAATATTTAAAGGTTTAATAAACGCAATATGCCTGTCGTTTGCAACAATAGTTCTAATCGCCGCCCCATTTAGTTTGGGTATATTTGCTTTTGCTTGCTTCTTGGCATTTCTTGGTGGGGCTCTTTTGATTGATTTCACAAAACCACTAAGCGCTCAAAACTTAAGCCCTACTCAACGTAATATTGCTAAGGTAGCTATTTGGGGGTTGGCAATATTTTTCGTCACTATGTTTGTTTATAGTTTGTTTAATGGTGAGTCTCACTTAAATGGTAGGGGTTTTGTTCAACTAATCACCTCCTTGTTAAAGGCCATGTAATGTTAAGGCCTACCCCATCCATCAAGCGGGACGCTGGCGAAAGCCAGCCCCCTTAATTCGAACGTTAGGCATAACATGAAACCACTTCTCAAGAACGTTTCGACCGAGGGCTTTTGGCCTCTTCAGGGTGAGGCATTTCTCACGCTCTTTGATCGGTACGTACCTTTCGCAGTCGAAGATGCGTCAGGCATTAATTATGTTGAAAAGTGTGTTGAATACTTCAACGCTCTTGATTCTGAAATCATAGACGATTTATGCCTAGCGTCCATTCGTTATTGCAACGACTTCCTTGAAATGGTGGGCGAAGACCCAAAGCAATTCAACTCACCGCGAGATGTGTTGCCGCTTGTCATACCTAGTACCTTAATAATTCCCAATGAAGAGATTCCCGGGCAACCTGTTGCTCACTTTGAGCTCAACTGCGATTGGGAGCCCGAGCATGGCATGGAGTGGATTGTTCGAGACAATAAAGTGCTCTATGTGGGCGGCTTCAATGGCAGCGATCCGTGGGGCGAATATCTTGAGAAACCCAGTTATAACTATGCCTAACCCATCCATCAAGCGGGACTGGCGAAAGCGCACTTCGCTGATAGAATTTTTAGAAACGAAGGTTGAGCCACCATTGTCGCCAGCCCCTTATCTCAAACGTTGGGCGCCACTAGGGCCGAAGCGAAATGTCTGAACTGTCAGAAGCCACTCACTCCGATATTCAGCGTCTATCCGCCGAAGGTGACGCTTTGGCCAACGAGCGAAAGTATTCGGAAGCGATTCCCGTGTATTGGCAGGCCTGGGATCTCTTGCCCGAACCAAAGACCGAATGGGAAGCTGCTACTTGGCTGCTCGCGGCTATTGGCGATGCCAATTTCCTCGGTCGAGACTACGCGGCAGGCAAAGACAACCTAACCACCGCAATGCGCTGCCCAAATTCAACTGGCAATCCCTTCCTGCACCTTCGGCTAGGTCAGTGCCAGCTCGAACTAGGCGTCCTTGATCGTGCGGCCGACGAGCTTATGCGGGCGTACATGGGCGCGGGAACTGAGATTTTCAAAGACCAAGACCCAAAATACCTGCGCTTTCTACAAAGCAAGGCCAAAGGTATCGAAGGGCCGAAGAAGTCATGGCAGTTCTGGAAGTGACGCCCAACCCTTCAATCGAGAGGACTTGCCCCGGCAAGCCGGGTCAAGCCTCTCATCTCAAACGTTAGCCATGACAAACCCTATCGAAATAAGCCCCGCGTTAGCAACCGATGCCTCCGCTATTGCCGAGTTGATTTATTCAACATCGCTCATTTGTTGCTTCACGCCTGAACAGCCATGCCCTGAATGGTTCAAGGAGAGCGTAGCATCACACCAAATTGCTAACCAACTTCAGGCCGAGCAAATGGTTTGGCTAGTGGCTAAAGTAGGTCAAATGCTTGTCGGGGTTCTAACCATTCGCGACAGAAGTCATGTGAAATACTTCTTTGTTCATCCCAATCATCAAATGGGAGGCGTTGGAAAACAACTATGGCACTCCGCTTCACGCAATGGGTTGCTAGGCAATTCGCTTACAGTACGCTCATCGTTGTTTGCGGTTCCTGTTTATGAACGTCTTGGGTTCAAGATCATTGACCCACCCGAAGCATTCAATGGTATGCATTATCAAACCATGGTGGCAAGCTATGGCTGACCCTTCATTCAAGTGGGACTGGCTAAAAGCCAGCCCCTTAATTCAAACGTTAGCCAATAAATAAGGAGAAAAATATGGGCATGGTTTGTTGTTATGTTGCAGTCCCAGAAAATATGATCGATGCTGTAAAAATTGAATCCGACCCAGTGAATGAGGTTTACTTTCAGCATGAAAGCAACAATGAGGAACCACACTCTATTGACCTCGATAAATCTTGGCATGCTATTAATTTCATGCTTACTGGGGAACCTGAATTTAAATTTCCAGAGCAAACTGAGTCTGCTAAAAACCCATTATTACAAGTAATTTTCGGTGGTGAAGAAATTGGCGAGGATTTAGGCTATGGTCCAGCTAGGTTCCTAAATCCAAGTGTAGTCAAATCTATTTCAAGCTCTCTTCAAGCTTTAAGCGTTGAAGATTTTAGTGCTCGCTTTAATCCCGAGGAAATGGACAAGTTTGAGATATATCCACAAATATGGGTTAGAGATGGTCAAGAGGGTCTTGATTACATTTTAGATAATTATCGTGGGCTTGTAGATTTTTTTGTCAAATCTGCTTCTCGCAATGACGGCGTACTATCATTTGTTGGCTAACCTATCATTCAAGCGGGACGCCTAACGGCGCCCCTTAACTCAAACGTTAGGTCTTAATCCATAATGAAATGGCATATCAATAAATGGGGTCAAATAGTACGCCTTACAGAAGAGGAACAGAATCCCGGTCGGAAAGTACATCAAAGTATCCCGATTGCAATAACCATTTTTGTACTAGCAGGTTTTTTATTTGGTTTATATCAGTGTACGGCTAAGCTGACACTCAACTCTGAATTAGCAAAACCTAACCCATCATTCAAGCGGGACGCGCCAAAGCGCGCCTCTTAATTCAAACGTTAGACGACATGTGGCCTTTATCTAAAACAAAGTCAGAACCTAGCTCAAGTAGAGTTGGTCAGCTATTTCTGTTCAAAGAACGCATGTTTAAGGAAGGTGCCTCGCAACCCACGCTGCAGAGGGGTCTTCGTTCTTTTGTTGAGACATACATACCCGAGGCTGAATTTGAAGTCTTTTTTGGTGGTTACGCTGCTCGAAACATTAGCGGTGAAAAATACATTGGGGTGTGGAGCGTTAGAATTGCAAGCCGAATGCGGCGTATTTTACGAGAGCGAGGTGCCTCGTTCACTGTGGTAAATAATCATCCATGTGAAACCAACCAAAGTCTTAGTCTAACCCATCAGTCAAGCGGGACTGGCGATAAGGTGCTTTCATGAAATGTTTATTAATAACGAGGGTTGTGCCACCACTGTCCCCAGCCCCTTACTTCAAACGTTAGAGCACAAATCATGAAAGCCACAGAGTTGAAATTCCGCGCCCATGAATATACAGGGCGAGAAAAAGGGATGATGGTAATCGGAAGCACTACTCAACTTCAGCAGTTATCCGAGCTTTTGAAAGCTCCAATTCACACTGAAACTACTGAATGGCCAACACAAGTTACTTCAATTAATATTGGCTCTGAATCCAACCCATATATTTTGTCATTTCACATTGAAAATAACTCTAATAAGCCAGTTTCAAACATACCTAGAAACTCTAGTCCATTTTGGCTACTGGCTACATTATTACCCTTAGCAGTTATTGGTGTGTTTGCAATAATCCATTGGGGCAAAAATGCGCTCTAACCCATCCATCAAGCTGTACTGGCGAAAACAAGCATCTATGAAAAAAATTTTAATAACCTCGGCTGTGCCACCATCCTCGCCAGCCCCTTATCTCAAACGTTAGGCATTTGAATGACATCGACTTTCGAATATGAAACATGGCTCATTGAAACGGGCGATATCATAATCCGTAAAGAAGCACAAAACGGCGCCGCAAGCCTCACGTCATATGAAAAGCTAATTTACTGTGTTTGGGTCGCGGACTACGGAATGAGAAATGCAGGCGACTTGAGAACTGCAAGCGAGTTGTATCCACCTTTTCAAAGCGAGGCATGCACACTTGCAAGAGACTTGTCGCTCCAATACACATTGGACACTTTCTCTATGTCAGAAAATGAATTATGTTCGCAGTATTTTGATCGCTTCGAGGGTGTATGCAATGAACTCAAAAATGCCTAACCCATCCATCAAGCGGGACCCGCTAAAGCGCGCCCCTTATGTCAACACGTTAGGGAATAAAAATGAATAGTACGCTCAAAAAGCTTTATGAACTCTCTAAAGCTACAAACATTGATTACCCCTTTGAGGCTTTTGAGCCAGTCGGATTGATTCTATTAGAGGATAATATACCCTATGAGTCTTGGGATTCTGATTGGTGTGCATTACCTGACCAACTACCGTTTGCTATAACAGGTGTTGATGGGGTCTATTTTAGTTTGTTGGGTAAATTAGATGAGTTTAACGAAAATTCACCTGTTGTGATGACAATACCAAACTCTGGTGACGATAATCCAAATGTGATAGTAGGTGAAAATCTAATTGATTTTTTATCCCTTGGTTGCAAAACTGGATACCATCGCTTAGATGACATCGTATTTAATTACAATAAGTTCCTAAAAGAGCTTGAATCGAAAGAATACGACACGGACTTTGAAGATGAAGAAATCGATTTGTTAATTAAATTAATAAATAAATTCCAATTGAAGCCATGGTCAAACTATGCACAAAAATTAAAAAGCCTGCAAACTGATTATGCTGATTTACTTGTGCTTAGAAATTAGCTTCTCTAACCCATCCATCAAGCGGGACTGGCGAAAAAGAGCTTTTATGAAATGTTATTAATAACGAGGGTTTAGCCATCAGTGTCGCCAGCCCCTTACTTCAAACGTTAGGGTTTATGAGCAAATACATGAAAAAACTACTACTTGGGTTAATTGGTTTATTTGCAACTTCAAATACAAACTCCAGTGAAATTTACCCTGATGCTGTTCAACTATATATTCGTCAAAGTATTGAAGGGCTGAAGCAACAAACTTCAGCGCACAGCGCCACATGGCATTTTGGAAAAGAAAAAACTTGGTCAGTTGATCAAGATAATGGCTTAATTCTCTTCATATTCCCTAACAAAGTTATAGCATCCGCTCCAGTTCAAATAATTGGCACTTATGACCCTAACGATGGTTCCTTTCTTTGGGGCTGGGACAATCCCTCAGTTGACGATAAACTCAAGCGGGCGGCTAATTTGGTTAAAGCATATGGGGTGAAAAACAAAATCTCTACGTTTACTAAACCCAAAATATTTAGCTCCGAAGAAAAAGCATGGGAATTTGTAGCATTGGCTGCTCGCTTGGATTCGGCAAATGGTGCATATCGGGCAAAAACAGGTGGTCCAATTGTATATATGACTTTTGGCGAAATTACACTTAAAAATCAACCCTAACCCATCCATCAAGCGGGACTGGCGAGAACGCTCTTCGATGAATACAATTTTAATAACAATGGCTGTGCCACCATTTTCGCCAGCCCCTTATCTCAAACGTTAGCCCATCATGAATCGAGAACATACTTTATTTCACTTACAAGAGGCTTCGGAAGAGTTGGCTCGTATGATTAATGAAATAAAAACCGACCAAAGTTATAGCTCGGGAGAGCTGTATGTCTCTATGGCGCATCTGTATCATCATATAAATACTGCTTGGAACGCTCGTGAAATATCTTCATCACAAGCTCATGAATGTTCTGAAGAAAACTTCAAGTTATGGCAGCAGTTTCCAACCGATATTGATTTAAGCAATGAGTCCTAAGGCTAACCCATCAGTCAAGCGGGACTGGCGAAAAGGTGCTTCTATGATATGTTTATTAATAACGAGGGTTGAGCCACCAATGTCGCCAGCCCCTTACTTCAAACGTTAGGGCTTAAAGCATGTCGCATTGGCAAGCTGTTTACGAGAATTTCAAAAACAATAATGTTGCTCGCGCCATCTCGCAACTTGAAGAATTCATCTCAAGTCACGACGCACAGAAGTTTGCTTGCGTCGTCGGTGCATCGTTCTTGAATCACCCTTCCTCCGTTCTCGCTGAGTTAAACCGATTTATCGAGGCCAACGAAAAGCAGTTTGACGTGAAGTCTGTCTATTTCGAGATGAACGGCTTCGATATCAACTACGACCGCTGGTATTTCGATCTCTTTGCCTACTCCAGTTACTCCCCAAACTTCGATGACACCGACTGGCTTTGCGAGTGGCAGTCAGCTCCCTGGCCCCAGTTTGAACTTACTGGCATGGCTGCCGCGCAGGAAGCGTTTGCCTGGTACCACGAAAAACGTATATGGAAATCGCAGCCGGACTTTAAGCCCATTTATGAGGCGGCAATGCTTCTGATCATGGCCAAGTTCGCCGGTTATATTGGCTCAGCATTGAGGGCTGGGCATCTTGCCAAGTCCATACCAATTCTCGTAACTGCCCATGGCTTCGAGTCAATCGCCCGCTATGAGCCCTAACATGGCGCTCAACCTCGCTCATTTTAGTCGCTGGACGCTGCGCGATGAAGCCGCGCAGCGCCGGTTAGCTCTACGTTAGGCCTTTCAATGTCAGACCTAGACTTGTTACCCAAATACCTAGCAGACAAATCAATCTCTGAGCAAGAGATTGTGCTTCCGACAGCTGAAGCCATCGAGGCCATCGATATATTGGAGTCTCAAGGCTATTTAGTGCTCGGTTGGGAGGGATGGGTCAAATCAAGCAATGGTGTTATTGGTCATCAAAATGCTCCTCAAGGCACAATTAGCCTAGAGGGTTTATCAGTAGCTAGCGCGGCTCAACTTTGTCGCGAAACAATTCAAAAAGAGGCTGCACAGTGGCTTACATCCAACCAAGGCTCAAAAGATGAATTGCATATCTGCATTACAGTTTAAGCCTAACCCATCAGTCAAGCGGGACTGGCGAAAAGGTGCTTTTATGAAATGTTTATTAATAACGAGGGTTGAGCCATCATTGTCGCCAGCCCCTTACTTCAAACGTTAGGCAAAAGATGAACTGGAAAGTCGGAATATTTGTTTTGGCCTTACTAATTGTCATTAGTGTTTGTTTATGGGGGTTCAGAACTGATGTCGGGAAAGGCAAATTAAAATTCGCCCTCTACACTCTAACTAGTTGCATCGCTTATCCATTTGGTGTTCTGTCTCTATCAAGCATTCTCGTATCGTGGGTGCACGCAAAGGAGATAATAGGTACTGCAAACTGTTCGCTATCGGCATTCCCATTATGCTTCTTTGCGCATACGGGCATTTTCACTGCTTTTATATTTCTGTTCTTCTCTTGTTCAATTCTGGCTTGGAGCGATGCCCTGAATCGTCGATTAGAACCCACCAAGTCTAACAACCCAATTTCTCAAATTTATCGTAGTTCTTGGTTGATTGAGAGAAGTTGGAATGTGCTACCCTTTTTAATGCTGGCTTTAATTGCTATTTGGGCTGGTGTAATTTAGTGTTTTGCCTAACACATCCATTAAGCGGGACGCGCTAAAGCGCGCCCCTTATGTCCAACGTTAGAGTGAGTATGAACACTTACCAGTTCCTAAAAGCTTTATTATTAATAAATATAATAGCCTGTATGTTAGGTTGCTCCATTCCGAAGAAGTTTAAATTGACCGACATAGATGGATTTAATCAAACACAGTGTGCCAAATTGAATGCTGATGCATTCATTTCTCTTGCTGACTTTAATAGAGGCTCTATAAATTTTTTCGGCATAGATGAAAAACCATTGGAACGGGGTTGGAGAATACACAAAGAAACGAAATTGGAAGTAAATAAAATCGAAAGTACATGGGATTTTGAAAACGGCTATCGCATTATTGTTAACGGAAAAATTCCAGTAAATTCTGAAACCATTAAATTCTTTAGTCAGGAATATTTTTTAAACCAACCCGATGAAAAAGAATATCTTCATAAGATTTTTTCTCCATGCGGCTAAACTCTAACCCTTCATTCAAGCGGGACTGGCTAGAGCACTCTCGATGAGCAATTATTAATAACTAGGGTTGATCTACTGGTGTCGCCAGCCCCTTAATTTAAACGTTATGACTAGTCCGCACACACCGAATCACATTCCAGCTGGCGAGCGCGTCACAAACTTCATATTTTCCGTATTGCTTTTCGCGTATGGCAGTTATGGCGTGTGGCTAAACGACCTGTATGTCCCAGGCAAGCGCTCAAAAGGAGTTCACCTACATGACGTCCCAGCATGGATAATGTATGGGGCTATTATCTGTGCGTGCTTGGTGATGCTATCTGTTGTGGTAGATCACTACGATCAGAGGAATAATGAAACGAACTACAAGTTGTTCGCTACAACATTTAAGTATTTAGGTTGGGGGTTCTTCGGCCTATCTCTTGTTATGGCGGTGATTCACTAATGCATAACAAGGCATTCAAGCGGACGGGCTTCGCCCGCCCTTAATTTGAGCGTTACAGAGGTACAACTAAAGTTCAACGCTATAGTTAGATGACAAGTCTACTTAGTTGCGCAACGTTATCTAAGTGTATGTATTGTTGTGTAATGGAAGACATAGTGCATCAACGTTGTGGACTCATAATCCGTTGGTGCTGTGTTCGACTCACAGAGGGGCCACCATTTATAGAGAGACTCAAGGTTAACGCCTTGGGTCTTTTTTGTTTTGAGCTGTTATTATTAAATCTTAGCCCTAAGGTAAATGTGTATGTGAACTCGCCCAATGGTCTTCTGAAAAGGACATATCCGTAAATGACTGTAATTCCATTAAAAAAACTAAATAAAATTATAGACGTATCATTAGCTGAATGGCTGAGTCCAGAAGGTTTTGTGCTGGAGAAAGGCGTCTTAGGTGGAAGCAGTCTCTGCCGCTGGAAGGGGGATACTTTTACTGATATTGGCTGCCAAGTAATCCGTATTGGTGGTGAAAACCGGATTGTACCTTCAGGAATGATGGGTTTTCTGCATATTAAAAAAATCTACACGCATTTTATGGCTGATAGCCCTGAGGACGCTGAAGAGCTTAATCAGCGTGCAGTAGAGTTTCACGTAGGATATCAACAAATTAAGCAAGACTGGCATGCTTATATCCCTTGCCAGCATGAAGAGGAGGTAGAAAATGCACTGGCAACGCTCAAAGCTTTTATTTTTGATGACCTGTATCCCATGCTGACCGCCCTCACTAGTCCTGAAGAATTATTGCCTTTGTATCAAGTGCTGGACGAGAATAACCCGACCCGTTTTAATATTCCAGTATTTGATGGTTACTCATCGGCATTGGGAGTGCTGATTATTGCTAGATTGCATCAGCCTGATTTATATCCAGCCTTTAAAAAGCGTTACCAGACAATCATATACCCCCCAGATGAACCCGCCGACAAACTCACCGAACGTGCAGATCGTTTGATTGCTTATTTAGACCAAAAAGAACTAACACCAATATAAGCATTCTTAGGCTGGACTATTACGCCGTATTGAATCGCATTTCCTAACAAGTTAGACAATACCTGAGCAATGCGCTGGTCATCCCACTTACCGTCAAAGGTACCTTCCATTGACAACACAATCGAGTGTTCCGGATTCGCAATTTGCTGCTCTTCAACAATATCAGCACAAATTTTAGCCAGATTTGAGGGCTTCAAATCCACAGGAAGCTTTTTACCTGGCTGGGTACGTGTATAGTCCATAAGGTCATTAATCAGCTTACTCATCCGTTGCGAGCTGTTATAAATTCTTGTGGCCGTGGAAACGATCTTATCGCTAACATTCTCGAAACGCATTACCGCAATTGCAGACATGCTTGTAGTTGATAATGGGTTGCGAAGGTCATGGCCTAAAATTGCCAAGAACATGTCTTGCGAAGTTTTGAGCAATTTAGAATAACGCGATAGTGATTCGGCAATTGCTTGGTCAATCGCCTCGTTGAAACGTGTTATATCTTCCGGATTACTAACTAGACGTTCATTAGAACTCTCATGCCATAGATGTAAAACACTTGCACGCAATGCTCTATATTCAGAAAATCATTGCCCGATATTAAAGCCTGACAGTAACCTAGACTCTGCATGTTTTTCTGCAGGAGTCATATTTGGATTTCTGGGAGCCAAATCTCTAGATTTATCCGATTGCTCTTTTTGTGTTTGAGGCTTATCTAAGTCTTTTGCAATGGCAGTTAACATCAATTCCGCATGATCTCGGAGTGATTTGCTATCCATTGTTAAGGCGGGAGGATTAATGGTCCTTGCAAACTCCTCCCAATCTTCCAAGATCACTTCCATGTTTTGAATGATAAAGTCACTTAGGCGGATTGGAGTTTTCATATACTTTCCAGCAGCTGGGATTGCCGTTGAGGTAGACAGTTATACATTTAATAATGAACTCTATTACCCGATTACTGGCATTCAAAACTGCCTAGGCAGCTGGATGATTTCCAGAGGTCGTGCTACTGATAACTCTCTCAATATCTACAAGATCATAGGGCTTATTGAGGAATTGAAACTCATCTAAATCACCATGCTCTTTTTTAAGTGCTGGAAGTGGATACCCTGATGCGAGGACAATTTGAATATGTGGATTTAAATCTCGCAAAGTTCGCCCTAGTTGAATACCATTTATGCCACCTGGCATTAATACGTCCGTGAATACTAGGCTAACTTTTTTACCACTACGCAAGATTTCTAATGCTGCTTCCCCACTCGAAGCTTCATAGACCTCATAGCCCAGCATACTGAAAATTTGAGAGGTAGCCCACAATACGTCTGGATCGTCTTCAACCACCAGCACTGTATCGCCACTTTCTTCGACTGCACCTGTCAAAATAGTTTCGTCTTCCACGGCAGGAAAAAGCATACTGACAGAGGTTCCGATGTTCATTTCGCTCTTGATGTGAAGACCTCCCTCTGATTGTTTTACAAAGCCAAATACCTGACTGAGGCCCAAGCCTGAGCCCTTGCCGACTTCCTTGGTAGTAAAAAAAGGCTCCAATACTTGTTGAATGTTTTCTTTGGGAATGCCATTGCCAGTATCTGTAACATTCACTTCTACATAAAGACCTTCAGGCAAGTCTTCAATCTCATTCTTAGCTACAACACGTTTTCTAGAAATGATACGGATTTGTCCGCCATCAGGCATCGAGTCCTTCGCGTTGACCACCAAATTTAACAAGCTTGCTTCAAAGCTTGTACTGTCAACCAGAATCGGTAAAGGGGTTCCGTTTACATCTAAGTTGATATGAGTGTTCGAACCAACTGCGCGTCTTAGCATTAACTCAAATGTACTGATCAGTTGATTGACATCGTGAGGCTCAGGCTTCAAAGGTTGCTGCCGGGCAAAGCTCAGTAACTGTTGAGTTAACTTTGAACCACGCGAAACGGCGCGTTTCATGGTTTCCAATAGCTTATGTTGCTTAGGATTGGGGTTAGAGTGGGCAAGTATATCTAGCCCATTAGAAATAATGGAGAGCAAATTGTTAAAGTCGTGGGCTACGCCACCCGTCAGGTTGCCAATAGCATCCATTTTTTGTGCCTGGAACAAAGCAGCATTAACTTTGGCCAGATTTTCTTCGGCAATTTTCTTCTCTGTTATATCCCGTGTGATTTTCGCAAAGCCTATCAATTCACCGGCGTTGTTGTGTATCGCGTCAATAATGATATGCGCCAGAAATAAAGAGCCGTCCTTGCGAACACGCCATCCTTCATTTTCAAAACGCCCATCCTCCCTGGCTATTCGAAGAGATCTCTCCGGCATACCATCTGCGCGGTCTTCCTCTCTCATGAACCTAGAAAAATGAGTCCCGATTACCTCATCTGCTAAATAACCTTTTATGCGTTGAGCCCCTGAATTCCAGTTTGTTACAATACCTTCGGGCGAGAGCATATAAATGGCATAGTCTGTAACGCCTTCGACTAGATATCTAAACCTACGCTCACTCTCAAGCAGGCTTTCGTGTGCCGCCTTGCGTTCGCTTATGTCTCTGGTTATTTTGGCAAAACCAATTAATTCGTGGGTATTATTGTAGATGGCATCCACCACGATATTTGCCCAGAAACCTGATCCATCCTTGCGGATGCGCCAGCCTTCTGCTTCGAACCGCCCATTGGCTGCTGCCTGATCCAATATGTTGTTAGCTAATCCCGCATCACGATCTTCCCGTGACATAAACATTGAAAAGTGTTTACCGATGACCTCATTTGCTTTGTAGCCTTTGAACCTTTCAGCGCCTGTATTCCAGCTGACGATTTGTCCATCTGGATTAAGCAGGTAAATAGCATAGTCACTAATGGAAGTGACAAGTATCTCGAATCGTTTATCTGAATTGATAAGCGCGTCATAGTTCTTTTTAGGAAGAGGGAACTCCTGAAGAATCATAATAAGTCTTCCTTGTGGGATGTCTCCGTATGTTTTACCACAGGCCCCAAAATCAGTGTAAATAATTTAATATTAAATAGAATAGTGCGGTGATGATGCAATCGCATGTTAACTAACAAGCCTCTCACACTTACATTCGAATTAGTTAAATCATGAGCAGTGAGCCGAAAGGATACTGGAGTAGCGTTAAAAACATAACCAATAAAATCTGAATTTAATGTAAGAATTGCAGTATGCGGAGTTCAGAGTTAGATTAAGATTCTGTTTGTTTTCGCAATGCATTTTGGGAAAAGTGCTCAGCTGACTTCAGCATAGTAGTCCGATCTGCTGCAATCAATGAAGAAGCAAATCAAACTCCGGTCATACTTTCTGTCGCTAAGGCAAACTCCGTAATTTGGGGTATTCATTATCTGAATGGCTTAAAATAATTAAGCCATCCCTGTAAAAAATAGCTCTATTAATCAAGGTTCATAGTTGTGCTTGTCTTTTTGAGCCCGTTCATTCACTCGAATAGCTAATAGAGAGCCAACAATTATGATGATTGACGATATGGAATCATAGCCAGGATCAGCGACAGCCCAGATGATTGAAGCAATAAGTGCTATAAATAAAAATATTTTCAGGAAAAGCATAAATCTCCTAGGTCACTGTCTGACGACAGATGATTCAATGTAGGAAATGACCGCGGCAGACTGTTAATAAACCGTCAAGATCAATCTTTTATTAAAATTAACCCGATTAAGATTAGACTGATACCCGAAGCTAGAAACGCCAGGTCATATGGCAATTTGTCACCCACATATTCCATTACATGATGAATATTCAGGATTTGATGATCAATAATACCTTCCGTAATATTGAAAGCGCCCCATCCAGCAAGCATTGATCCAGATAATACCTTGCCAGACCAACGCACATCATTTCTCTTGCCAGCCTTAAACAAAAGATGAACACCGACTAGCGTCATTATCCACACTGCAGCATGAAAATAGCCATCCCAAGTCATGTTGATTTTTGCAGACACTAAGTCTGTGACAGGGATTTTATTCGAGAGCATGCTATGTATCTGAAGGATTTGATGAAACACGATTCCATCTATAAATCCTCCCAGTCCAATTCCAAGCAGCATGCCGGCAGAAATCAATGGGGCTTTACGTTGGCCATGAGTCGACCCATTAACTTTACTCATTTCTTATATATCCAAAGAATTAATATCGATAAAACAAGTAAAGGCGAAAGAATTAATACGAAATTACCCCAGAAATCACTGTTGTAAACATTTTCTCTTACTAGAGTAAGGCAATGAGAACATACTCGTATGGACGTTGGCATAACGCAATTCCCGAGATTTAGACTTTAAAAATAGAGGAATAATAATAACGAAAGTTCATCTTAGGATGAGCTTTCTATTACATGATTTGAAATAACCGAGAAATTGACCCAGTCGAAACTATGCAGAAGATTTTATAATCTGACGCTTCAATCAGCCTGTACCTGATGATTTTTTAAAGCATGAAAGTTTAATGTAGCTACTTGATTGTGATTCATGATGGCACCTTGAGATTTTTCGAAAGGTGTTTCAAGGATATGTTTACGCACATCCTTTTTTTTATTCACTACTTTATATGTCGGAACGACTTTTAAATCTTAGAACTGGGTAGATAATCACATTCGATTATTTAAGCGAGCAGTTCAAGATGAAAGACTTAAGGTTAGGCCTTCGGTCTTTAGTGAGGTTTCGATTTACCCTACAACAAACCTATCAATCAATTTATGAAAAGCTTTTACGTTCAGATCTTTTTTTGAAATGATATTTTTTGGATCAGAGGCCTGGCTGGTTAGATCAATATAGCCTAATTCCCATTTATCGTATAAACGTGTTTGAGTCGCACCAACCGTGATTATAAAAACTCTGTTGTGTCGTTCATCTAGCAATATTTTTTCCATCAATCTATCTACGCCATCAGCTTGACCTTCAATATATTGCGTAAATGTACTCCCATCGAACAAAAGCACGCCAGTGATGCTATGTTTAACGTTTTGTTTGCGAGCATGCCTGATGATGTCGCTCACTATTGATGGGTCGTATTTAGATTGATCCAATGCACTTGTATATAAAACAAACTTCATTTCACCATGCCTTAATAAATAATACGATTATTTTGATTGTCGGACCGGTTACTTTTATCTAAGTGAGATATAAACTTCATTTAGCCTAAGTCGGCATTTCAACAGCTAAATCTCAATTTGAGTCTATTGTTTGATATCAAGGTTGAGTTTAAGTTACCTCTTCACGTTCTTCTTCAAGAGTTTTATAACAAATTTCACAGCTCACATCATAATCCGAAGTGTAGTCGTTGTAACTTACTATCTGGGCATTATCACCGCGTTGTGCATCAGCTTCATAGCAATGGTCGCATAACAATATTACTGGGTGGTCAATTTTACCTGCCGATTTCAATCCTCTTATTTTGCATATCTTCATAACGACATCCTTTTATATAAATATCGTGATAATTATGCTTGCGAAAATATTATTTTAGATTATTCAGTTTTAAGAGAAAAGACCTTTGACTATGAGTTCTTGAGGAGGGTGCCCATTTACGCAAGTCTTCAGCAATAACCAAGTAATCAGGGGCTGGCTAATACCATGTCTCCGTAGCAATCGTTGGCCGTTATTTGGCTTGGCGTAGGCGTTAGAATTTATCCAGGCGGAAGCTGCTTAGTGGCGACTAGTCGCAGTGGTCTTAGATTTTAATGGGGGAAAGCATCAGCTTTAAGTACCATCAGAACTGGTGGCAGGCTATTACGACCTGTTTCCTAAACTGCAACATCCACAATATTGCCTGGCCCAAATTTAAAAACATTAGAGGTGGCCGTATTGTTACCTTCATCAGATTTTGGTTTAGTTTGTGATTCTTGGTTTTTCTTGCCTTCTTGAGCCATAATTTGTTGAATTTGCATTTGAATCAACTTAATCTGGTCTTGGATGAGTTTTGATTGTTTTGAGACTTCTTCAGGCGAGCCTTTTAGTTCAGAAGCCTGCTTTTGTAATTCAGTTATCTTCTTCATTAATGCTGCCACTTTTGCTGCAGCGCTCGCGCCGCCAGATGTGTTTGAAGAAGTTGTCCTGCCTAGGCCCATGGTTCCAGCAATGATACTTGTCATAATTTATCCTGATACAAATGATAGGCCTATTAAAGTCCATGGTTGAAAACAGAGTTCTATCTTTTTCAAAACATGAACCTCTCTAACTTTATTATCGACATAAACTGCCGCTAATTTACCCTGTGAAATCAAGATTTGCCTTCATGTGTTTTAAGAAACGTCTTGAGCCATAGCTAAACATAAGTCATTACTGATATGACGTTGTCCCGTTAGAAATTTTTGGGCTCAGCTTTGTCAACTGCTGGCTCTGGGATTAGATAACATATCAAGGTAATGCATCACTAAAGGCGCACGTAACATTTTAGGCAAGATTTTCATTATTTCCTGCATATATGGCATTTTGAAATGTTGATCTAGATCGCTACGGTCATGCCAGTTTTCGTACATAACAAATACGTTAGGATCATCCGACGATCGGTGAAGGGCATAATTAATACATCCTGCTTCTGATCTACTAAGATCAATCAGAGATTTAAGTTTTGTAGCCACCTCATCTTGGTATTCAGGTTTTGCATATATAAATGCAACCAGACTTAGTTTCTTTTTCATGATTAATCCTTTCATAATGATTAGCAGGGTTTGTGAATTCCCGGTTGAAACTGATCTCCAGCAACCTGGTGCTGGAGATACCTGTTAAACATAGTCAGTAGAAACAGCCAGTTCTTTCCAAGCGTCCAGTTCCTTCTGCACAAATTGATTTTTTTCAATGATCTTGTGAACAGTGTCTGAACCCAGTGGCAATCTCAAAGGAGGATTTTGGCTGTCAACTAATTTCAAAATCGCCTTGGATAACTTAGCAGGATCGCCTGGTTGTGCATGATTAGCTGATGCAGCAAACTCACGCATTGCTCCCACTGTTTCCGCATATTCCGGAAACGACTTCTCGGTGGAAACCAGGGATGTACTATCTAGGAAATCTGTACGGAAGAAGCCTGGTTCTAATGTTGTAGCCTTGATGCCAAATGGCTCAAGTTCATAGGTCAGCGACTCGGTCAAAGCCTCCACTGCAAACTTGGTAGCGCAATATGCTCCCCATCCAGGATAAGAGGCATACCCACCAATCGATGAAATGTTAATGATGTGACCGCTGCTCTGGTTGCGCATGTATGGCAATACAGCGCGAGTCACATTGAGCAAACCAAATACATTGGTATTGAATAGATCTTTTACTTCTTGATCTCCAGACTCTTCAACGGCCCCCAGCAAACCATAGCCGGCGTTATTCACAAGAATGTCAATTTGTGAGAATTGGGCAATCGCAGCTTTAGCCGCCTGGATGGAGGCAGCCTCATTTGTAACGTCAAGTTTTAAAGCGAGGAGGTTTGGGTGATTACCCAATGCATCAATGACTGTTTTTGGATTGCGAGCAGTTGCAATGACTTTATCGCCACGTTCCAGTGCATCTTTTGCGATTAAGGCACCAAAACCTCTTGATGCGCCAGTAATAAACCATACTTTTGAATGTGTGCTCATGACAATCTCCTTTAACTAAATGAACCGCGACATGCAGAACATGGAGGCCATCATAATTACTATTCAAAAGTAAAAAAATATTCAATATAATTGTTTTATTATCAACTATAAGTTGTTTATATGCGGATGATCAGACCCTTAACTATGTTTCTGGCAGTAGCAAATGCGATGAGTTTTAGAAAGGCAGCTATTGATCAGGGCGTATCTCCACAAGCGGTCAGTAAAGCCGTTAAACAGCTCGAGATGCATCTTGGGTTGAAATTACTCCATCGCTCAACCAGGCATTTAAGCCTGACAGAAGACGGTGAGAAACTATTTCAAAATGCCAATCAGGGAATGCAGCTTTTAACAGACGCAATCGTTGGTCTCGAAGAAAGTAAGCAAGGCATGGATGGGATCATTAGACTTGCTGCACCGCTTGCTTTTGGCAATCGGATCCTGGTGCCTTTGATCGATGAGTTTCAGTCATTAAATACAGATGTTCACTTTGACCTGATGCTTAGCGATGAATTCGTAGACATCGTCACTCTGAGAATCGATGTTGGATTTCGAACTGGGCAGTCACCAGATAAAAATGTCATTTCCAGAAAACTGGGGGACATTGTTTCCGTCATTTGTGCATCGCCAAAATATATTGAAAAATATGGAATGCCTCTCGATTTGAATGACATTCAAGGACATCGATGCACCGGTTTTTTACATCCTCAAACTGGTAAGGAATTACCTTGGGAAATCAATGTAAATGGAGAGGTAAATTACATCCATGTGCCCTCTGTAGCGAGATTTAATAATATTGAGGCAGAAATTGAGGCAGTTAAACGTGGTATCGGTATTGGGCAGCTAAGCGAATACCTGATCAAGAAAGAATTGAGGGAGGGCGAATTGATACAACTCATGCCGGATGGTTGGGTGCCTAGATTAGGGATATACATGTATTACTCAGAGCGCACGAAAATTCCAACACGCGTAGGCAATTTATTGACTTTTGCATTTCAAAAATGAACAACAATAACCATTAAGATTGCTCTGTAAATGTATCGTTGAGTCGCGATTATTCACTTTTCTCTAAACTCATCCACCTGCACCCTCGTACTTGAACACTTTGAGCCATTGCTAAGTAATTAGAGACCGCCTGTACAACGGCAGTCCTATTCATCGAGAGACCCCTTAAATATGTGAGTCCTTATACTTAGGTTGGAAGCCTAAGACTTTTATTCCAGTCTTCAAGCCACTTCAATGTATTAACTTCATCCATTGGCTTTGCAAAATAATACCCTTGACCCAATTGGCATCCTAATTCCCGCAGGCCTATGGCTTCTAGGTTGGTCTCAATACCTTCTGCAATCGTGGCAATACCTAAGCTATCTGCCAGTTCGATGGTTGAAATAATAGATTTCCGGGATTTTGAAGAGAATTCCATCGTTGCCACAAGTGATTTATCAATTTTCAGCTCTGAAAAATGCATTTTTTCCAGTTGCGTCAATGAATAATGGCCTGCCACTGAATCATCAATACCCGATCGAAAACCATTGGTATTTAATTGGGTAAGAATATCTTCTGCATGAGCAGGGTTTTCTAAAGAGGCAGTTTCAGTGAACTCTAAAACGATTCGATGTGGATCTATATGAAACGCATGGCAAGAGCTATCTAGCGTATCGACTAGATGCTTATCTTTAATGCTGCAGTCTGAAATATTAAGAGAAAATGATAATTCCGGATCCAGCTTTTCAATGAATTTGAACCCCGTATCAATCGCTATATGAGTTAGCTGCCCAATTTGGCCTGTTTGCTCGGCTGCTGGAATGAAGGCTTCTGGTAGTTTTATTCCATGCTTGGGATGCTGCCATCGCAGAAGCCCTTCAAACCCCACCACTCTCCCAGTAGGTAAGTCAATTTGAGGTTGGTAATATAATGCAAACTGATTATTTTCGATGGCGTTGCAAATACTTGCCTTATCGAAGATGAGTTCCTCATTTTGTCTTCTATGACTTAAATCTGTTACGTTGCCATTCTTAATCATCATTGCACGTGTTCCTTCCAGTAAGATTTACCAAAACAGATAACTAAATATTCTTGAAGTGCAAAAGAAAGCATTCAGCCCCTAGATAATGAGAGGAATATTAATAATTAAAGTTTTATGTAAATTTTATAATTTAATTAATTAATTTATTTCAATTTAAATATTGGTTCAGGATTAGTGAATTTTTAAGTGAATTCATTGAGCCAATGCATGATGAAACTGTTTAACAAATTCCGGGATTTTTGCTGCGGAAAGTGGTTTGCTAAAATAATATCCCTGCATGCCTGTACAACCATTCTCTTGAAGGAATTCAACTTGCTCTTTAGTTTCTACGCCTTCAGCAATAATAGCTAAGCCCATTTTTTGAGCCATACTGATTGTGGCGGATACGATGGCAGCATCGTCCTTATCAATGGTTATATCCTGGATGAAAGACTTGTCAATTTTAAGGATCTCAATTGGTAATCTCTTTAAATAGCTCAAACATGAGTAACCAGTTCCAAAATCATCAATAGATAAGGTAAAACCGAGGCTTTTGATGTCATTCAATAACACTTCATAAAACTGGATGTTTTCCATCAAGCGACTTTCGGTTATCTCAAGTTCAAATTGATGAGGGTCCAGGGACATCTCAGCAATATTCTTTTTGAGCGTCTGCAGGAACAATGGATTCAAGAGTTCAACTACCGATACATTTATTGCTATTTTGAGATTTGTAATGCCTTCGAGACGCCATTTTTTCAATTGCGCGCCTGCCTCAAGAGTCACCCATTCCCCAATTTGTCTGATGAGGCCGATTTCTTCGGCCAACGATATAAAATCATTTGGTGGAATCAGGCCGAGCTTAGGATGTTGCCATCTTATGAGCGCTTCCACGCCTTCTACTTCCATGGTTCTGGTGTTGATTTTTGGTTGATAATTTAAAAAGAATTCATTATTTTGAAGAGCGCGTCTGAGGTCTCTTTCTAACAAAAACCTTTCTTCATTTTTGATGAATGTACCGTGATCGTAAAACTGGAGGGCATTACCTCCCATCATCTTCGCTTTGTACATGGCCAAATCAGCATGTCTGAGAAGTGTGGTCGCATCTGCACCATTTTCCGGATACATTGCAATGCCGATGCTGGCATTCAGAATGAGTTCATGTTGACCCACGACGATTGGATGGGAAAGAAAATCAAGAATCTTTGATCCAATTTTGCTTGCATTATCTTGGGTTTTAACGTTCTGTAAAACGATGGCAAACTCATCACCCCCCACTCTGGCGATAGAGTCGCCTTCTCCAATTTGAGCGCTCAGTAAATTACCAACCTCGATCAGCGTTTGATCTCCTACAGAATGCCCTAATGTATCGTTGATCACTTTAAAGCGATTCATATCCATGATCAGAATAGCGTGCACTGCGGAGTCACGTTGAAGAATAAGATGTCGTATGTGATCTTCTAACAGGGTGCGATTAGGTAAATTTGTCAGTGAATCATGGGTTGCAAAATGCAAAATTCGAGCTTCATTCCTTCGAATTTCAGTGATGTCAGTATGCACACCCACCCATTCCCTGATAGTGCCATCGTTATTTTTAACAGCATTCGCCCTTACGGAATAGTTTCTATATTCGCCTTCTTTATTTTTCAACCGGTGTTCCGCATTCAATGACTCGCCAATACTGATTGATTGATAGGCAGTTGCAAGAAACAGGTCGATATCATCGGGATGCATGTGTTTGGCCCAGCCCAAACCACGATATTCTTCAAATGTTTGACCGGTCAGGTTCTCCCAGTCAGATTGCTTGTCAATAAAATTTCCATGCGCATCACTAATCCACATCACCCCTTCAATCGCTTCGATGGCGGCTTCAAAACGCTCATTACTCAAAAAGAGTGCTTCTTGAGCGGTTTTTCCATCATGTATGTCAATAACTCCACCGATATAGCCAAGGTAATTGCCATCGTTATCGATCCTGGGTGAACCTGTATCTGAAACCCAACGGTAATCGCCGTCAGCTTGCTTAAGCCTATACTTGCCAAAGAAAACGTGCTCGGCCTCTTTTGCTTTTAAAAAAGTGGAGCCCATTACCTCACGGTCATCCGGGTGAACCATTTCAAGCCAACCGTAACCTAGTGCATCATTAACGTGCTGGCCTGTGATCTCCATCCATCGCTTGTTAATGAATATTGTTAATCCCGACTTATCAGACATCCAAATGATTGTTGGGCTGTTATTGGCCAAGTCTTCAAATCTTTTGTTTCTTAACTTATCAATTCGAATGATAGCGGGAGCATTCATATCAATACCTTGTAGTGGTTCCATTAACCAACTGATTAAAAAGGGTTTGATTAAAACCTTAGTTAATCTGACAGGCATTAACATTAAAGCTATCTGATCGTAAAAAACAGAATCAGATGGCTATATAAAAAGCGCACCAGAGAATGAGCAAGCTAATGAGATGGAGTGAGGTCGCGGATAATATTACCTAAGGTAGCAAGTGAAACTTCGATACTTGCATCCCAGATATGACCGTAGTTCAGGCGAATATAATCAGTGAATTTTTTTTGCGCGGAGAAGATTGGGCCTGGCGCAATGCTTATCCCGTTTGTAAGTGCTATCCGATGTACTGCTAATGCATTTACACCATCTGGTAGTTTCACCCATAAAAAATACCCTCCTTGCGGTGGAGTTAACCTGGTTCCAGCGGGAAAATACCTTTCTATCGCTTTAATAAAATTGATTTGATTGAGTAATAAGGAGTGCCTTAAACTACGAAGGTGTTTGTCATAACCACCTTTCTGAAGATACTTTGCCAACGCCACTTGCGCTGGCACTGAGGCAGATAGCGTTGTGGTTAATTTAAGTCGTTCGATGGCTTTAGAGAATTGGCCTGTGGCCACCCAGCCAATCCGATATCCTGGCGCCAGACATTTTGAAAAGGAAGAGCAGTGCATCCCCAATCCTTCAGTATCAAAAGCTTTTGCCGGTGCCGGCCGCTTGTTTCCAAAATACAGCTCGCCGTATACGTCATCTTCAATCAAGGGCACTTGATACCGGCACAGCAATTCAACCAAGGCCTTTTTCTTTTCGTCAGATAGTAAGCTTCCCGAAGGGTTTTGAAAGTTGGTCATCAACCAACAAGCTTTTGGTTTGTGTAGTTGCAAAGCTTTTTCCATTGCTTCTAAATCGATACCATCTCTTGGATGGCTGGGAATTTCGATGGCTTTTAGACCGATTCTCTCAATGGACTGGAGGGCTCCGTAAAATGTGGGCGATTCAATCAGAACCGTGTCGCCAGGCCGGGTAACGGCCATTAAACATAAATTCAATGCTTCAAGCGCACCATTGGTGACAACGATCTCATCCGTTTGAATATGAAGCCCATCAATCATGTATCGAAGTGCAATCTGCCTGCGCAGATTAAGATCACCCGGACTTAGATTGTCGACACTGTGCCAACGATCCATGGTCTTGACAGACGATGCCATCGCTTGAGCCAACTTATTACATGGAAATAACAAAGGGCTTGGAAATGCTGAACCGAGAGGCACCACATTACGCGCTCTGATGGATTCGAGGACTTCAAATACGAGCTCACTCACATCGACATGTTTACACTCAGGGTTAACAGAAAATGATGGATCAGGGGCTGATGGGCTGCCAGTCGTGTTGCCTGCAGTCACAAAATAACCGGAACGCTCATGAGCACTAATGAGCCCTCTGGCCTCAAGTAAATAGTAAGCCCGAAAAACTGTTGAGGAACTGACATTTCTACTTTTGCATGTTTGACGTACTGAAGGTAATTTATCCCCGCGACTAAGCACGCCCTCATAAATTGATTGAGCGATCGAATTTGCTAATTCTTCATATAATTTCATGGGTTAGATTGAATCAAAGCCTGATTGAGGCTTATTTTGTTTCAATACATTACGAAATTTTCCATCACCTGGTTTTAATGAGATTTAAAGCCGCGCTCTCTTGCATTATGAACTTAACTGTTCGTGGGGAGTGATATTTATTGCAGTGGGAAAAAGCACCTATATGTTCTGTTGTGAAACACATTCGTAAACTCACCGCCGGAGAGGGGGAGTGCACTGATCGCTGCCTAAAATCCTGCTAATAGTCATTCGCTTAGAGGCACAACCAAGCAATCAGGATTGTTCTGATACAACGATAATTCAGGTGGTAATTGTTGGCCGTTATGTTGGCTTGGTGTGATCGTTCAGATTGATTCAGGCGGGAGTAATTAGCGTTGATGCTCAGGTTTGATTGTTAGGTTGGCAGGTTACTGTCACCATGAGATAACTCAAGTCCTATGTCAGGGTCTTTTTATTTTAGTATCTATCGAATTGAAAGGTATTAAAGTTGGAATCATTTGCCTCTATGTGCGCTAACCGCTAGTTCTTAAGAAATAGCGAGATTATCGTGAGCATTATTCGATGCGTCTAGGTTCTAGTCTAAAGCAACTAATAAACGGCTCACTAGCCTTTACTACCCTATGAGAGTAGGCAGGTGAGATAAGTATTCTCTTAGGTTAATAAGGTCAATCCCATGAGCATTAATCAGGATCGCTAAAGCAGGCCTTGGATTTACTTTAAACAAAAATAATATATCTGCTGAGGATCTGCACCGAGTTATTACTGCCGCCACTCAAGGTGGTGCTCACATTACCATTGTTAATATGCAGAAATCTCGGTCAAAAGAATTGCCACTGTCTTTCAGCAACTCACCAACTTGCCACTTTAAGCTCTCACCATAGCGTGCGCCTTCAACCACGGTCAATTAATCAGGGCTTGGCTGATACGCCAGCTTATCCCGGCGCAATGATTAGCGGGTATATTGGCTTAGTGGGTATAGAAGTTAAGAGGAAGGTGAGTCAATGGCAATGCAACTCAATGATTCACCTTGCAGAGGAGCAAATTGGATAGTGCCCCATCTGCTAAGGATCATGGTTACTTCTTCGAGCCCGTCTTTCTAGGGTCATCACTCGGATTTGTGTATTTTATATCCCAAGGGCCGGTAGCAATCAACTCAACAATGGTTTCTTTGTCCGTAGTCCACACATAATGAGTGTGACCTGTAGGGAGTACAAAACTAGAACCTGCATTTAATACCTCACCTTTTGATTTATCGAGTTTAGGCCCCATACCATTTCCTAACTGACCACTGAGTACCGTGACGACCTCGGTAAATGGATGCGTGTGTGGTGGAATTGGATAGTTTGCAGGAAATTTTAACCAGGCTATAAAAACACCTTTTTTCGTTGGGTCTCCAACCACAATAGCGCTTTTAGCTCCCTTCGGCAGAATGGGCTCATCTTTCCATTCAATATTCTCAGGAGTAAAAGACTTCATTGTTGTGGCACTCATACGCTCAATGTTGTCTGCGGCACCTGCAAAGTTGCTTAAACAAAAAAACGTTGTGGCAGCAAGCATGGATATTTTTTTCATATCATCCTCTGATTATTTCAATATAATTTATTCAATAAATATACAGATCTGTATATATCTGGATTTTATGAGGAAGTATCATGAATATATTGAGATAAATCATTAGTGGTCCCTAATGATTTGACTGAGGATTAAGGGCATTCTAAAGGCCAAGTATTTCGAAGTGTTATATTGAGCTGAACCTCATTGCGCCTGTGTGATTGAATACCGTGCCTCTCTTTTATTGCTATTATCACTGGATTAAAAGTGTCGATTAAATAAGTAGCGACTCATCAAATGAATGAAATGCTTAAATAAACCTTGCTATATTTGGAGCATTAGCCCATAGTGGATGGGCGGTGAATTGCAAGTCCTTTAGTTTTTATCAGTTTAGTTTCTTTCATAAGTTTCTTTTCTTTTTCATTCCTAGTCTTGTTTCTCGCCTAACTTCAGGCAAATGCCTTATTTTTATTTTCAAAGGAATTAACATGGCTATAGGCAATGTAAAATGGTTTAACGACGCTAAAGGTTTTGGTTTTATCACTCCAGATAATGGTGGTGCAGATTTGTTTGCACACTTCTCAGCTATTTCTTCAGATGGCGGCTTTAGAAGCCTCAATGAAGGTCAACGTGTATCATTTGATATCGTGGTTGGCGCTAAAGGCGAGCAAGCAGCGAATATCAAGCCGGAATAATCTTCCAGCATATAAGCAGTGATGCATTGCTTAATTAAAAGCCCAGTAACACTGGGCTTTTTTACGTCCATCAATCAAGTGATGATCCGGGCAGTTTTTATCATTACGTGTTCTGGTTGATAGCCGACTTCCTGAAAGTATTTGTAATTGATTATTCTTTGGCATTCATCAAACTTTTACCAAGCAGGCAAATTCCTACACAGTTTAGAGAAGTTTTCCGATAAATGTTTATCTGATAAATGGTTAGTCTGATGCTGTTGATACGAAGAAAGCCTCTATCCTAGTGAGCACTACGCTGGTTATTAACAAACTAACGGCTATGTAAAAACATCGCTAGTTCATAAGTTTGCAGAAAACAGGAGAAATCATGAAAGCATACACTTGGAAAATCGTTGCACTTGCATTTGTTTTAACCGCTTGTAAAAGCACCCCAACGGATTTATCACATACTGCTAATCCAACCTCAAAACAGGAAACTGCTGCAGAGCATGCTGTAGGCGAGAAAGATGATGGCAGGGCATACAAAATATATGGTGCTTATCTTTCAAACCGCCAGGTATATTTTGATTACAACAGCGATAACCTCAATCCCAAATATAAAAACCTGATTGCAGTACATGCCAAGTATCTGCTAAATCATCCACAAAGCAAGATTTCACTACAAGGTCATTCAGATGAAAGAGGTACGCCTGAGTACAACAAAGATCTTGGGATGCGCCGGGCTGTGGCTGTGAAAAATGCATTTGCTGCTCAAGGGGTAAAGAATGCGCAACTGGAGACATTAAGTTACGGGAATGAATTCGCAAGCCGCGATTGCCCTGATGAACACTGCCACAAAATTGATCGTCGTGTAGATATCAGCTATGGTGTTAAGTAGAGTTTCTCTAAATTGATGATCAATTAAGAAATTCTGTTGATACTCAATTATAAAAATGCCTTGCAGAAATGCGAGGCATTTTTTTATGTTTTACTTTTTGGCAAAAATTTATTTTCAGTGAGCTATTCCAATGATCTTGGACTGGTTTGCTGATGCCGTTGTAAGTGTTGTTTTTCAAAGGGTAATAAAAGGCAAAAAAAAGAGACTTTAAACAAGTCTCTTTTTTTATTTTAGGCTGAATATTTCAGTTTACATAGACTCTTATGATCTCAGATCAGGAGAAGCAGATGGCTCGTTTTTAACTTTAGCCATTACTTTGCGGGCAATGGCTGACAAAGCTAGTAAAAATAATAATTTTTTCATTTTAGATCCTTTAAACAATTGAATATGGGGGCTAAATATTTAAATTTAGAACGTGTAGTTATTTAATAACGAACCCATTTTCAAACATATCCGACACACTCTTATTTATACGTAGGAGACTACTTACCTGGAGAGCCTTGGAATTTCTGTTTGCTGATTAACTCTCTTCTACCAATCCAAAAATTTGATGGTAGATAGCTGCAGTAATGTGGATAGCAAACAAGGGATAAATCATCACCGAAATTAAATAGTGAAAACCTAATGCCGTTTCGTGAAGAGGAGATGTTTGCTCAAGCAGGGGAGGTAATGTAAATACATCAAAAAAATGAAATGTTTCGCCGCTGGTTAGCAACATCAATAGCCCTAAAAGACATTGCGTAATGATGATGATGTAGATTGATCTGTGCAGGGAAATCGCCACCAGCTTTTGCCACGGTTTGATGCTGTACGAATGAATAGGGTTAGGATTCAGATTTCGCCATGTCAATCTGGTGATCATCAAAAAGAGCAACAAAATGCCTAAAGATGAGTGGCTGGAAGTGAGCTCCAGCTTTTCAGGGCCGGGAGCTAAATCCGAAAATTGACTAGCGATTACTATGATAGCTAAGAGCATCGCCACACTCGTCCAATGCAAAATCCTGGCTATCAGACCATATTGTGTATTCGAGTTTTTAATATCAATGCCCATCGCTTAAGCCCCCGCTTCTATTGCCCTACTGTAGAGATAGTTTATTTCAGGGAGTATCTAAGGACTTTAATTGCAGCCATCCCAAACCCAAAAGTAGTTAAAGAGAGTGTTGTATAGAGGAACAAGATATATGGCAGTGAATGAATTTTTGGGTCTATGGCCAATATTAAAAACGCCGTTGGATTACCTATTGAACCTAGTGCCATAGGCCAAATAACAAACTTGGGCAACCTGATTTTTGATGCGTAAAAACCTAATAACAACATGGTCATCATTAAATAGTCCAGGTGGCCAGAGAGAAGGTTTTCTGTGCTGGTGAATATATTCAGCATGTAAGGAATTTTCATGCCTCTGGTCATGACCAGGCACCATGCAAGCACCAACCCGGTTAGTAATGTAATACAGGCTGTTCTTAATAAAATCACATTACCGGCATGTTTATCTTCATTCATTTTATTTCCCCTTGATATCTTTAGTTATAAAACCCATCACCAAAATCGGCTAGTTCAAACCTGATAACAGCACCTATATGAAATTGCTCATTAAATGTTCAGACAGGTCTGTCTATCCATTCTATAAATTTTTTTTGGGTAAAGCAAGGGAGTTAATCAGAGGTTTTATAGGACGATGTGAGCTTTATTCTCGAATATCGAAATGTTGGTCTATCGTTTTAAAGTTAGATAGCTTTTGCAAGCGCTTCACCAGGAACATAGCAATGCTTCCTGCAAATTGGTACTACTGACTGTCAGCACAATGTAGAAATCGTTTAGTTGCAGATATTAATTTGACCTAAAGTTATTGTCTTCCGCGAACGTATCTTCTTCAGAAAAATCCTTGGTCTCGGGCATGGCCAGCAATAGCAAAGCAAATGCCGTCGTGGCAATTGCCGCAAGGGTGAGGAAGGCTGCGTTATAGCCTGCCTCCTGTAGTACTAGACCCGCCACGCCGGGGCTGAGCGCCGCGCCCAATCCAAATACAGTGGAGAGTGCACCCAGGCTGACATTAAATCTTCCGGTCCCTTGGGTGAGGTCTTTCACAATGATAGGGAACAGCGCACCAAAGATGCCGGCGCCTATGCCATCCAGCAACTGCACCCCCACTAACCAGTACGGGTCGTCAGACAAGATGTAAAGCACGCCACGTAGCGGGAGTATCAGAAATCCGGCAAGCAATAAAGGTTTGCGACCCCATGTATCCGCTTTAGCACCCACCAGCATCGCCATAGGCACCATCACCAGCTGTGCGGCAACGATACAGGCGGATGTTAATGGCGTCGCCATCTGTAAGTTAATCTGGGCCAGCTTCTGGCTGACAAGTGGCAGCATGGCCGCATTAGACAGGTGAAACAATGCACAACAAACGGCGAAAGTGATTAGCGATTTGTTAGTGAGCAACACTCGCAACCCTGAAGCATGTTCTGTATCTGATGACGGACTGGGAATTGAACCTCTCGCCAGGTTGTGATCAATTTCATCTGCAGAGATAAAACTGACAGAAATTACACTACCGATCGCCATGGCGCCCATTAAATAAAAGACGAAGACTGGACCAAAGAAATAAGCGAAGACACCTGCCAGCAGGGCGGCAACGGCATTACCTGCATGGTTAAAGGTTTCATTGCGGCCGGTTCTTTGTGTGAATGCACGTGGGCCAGTGATCCCTAGCGAGATAGCAGCGATGGCCGGTGCGAATACAGATGCAGAGAGTGCACTAATCGCTTGTGTGAGCGCCACCAAACTGAATGTGCTTATGAACGGAAGAATGACGCTGCTGATAGTCACCAGTAAGGCGGCAATGACGATGACTGCACGTTTGCTATGTGTTTTATCAAGCAGGGCGCCAGCGGGTATTTGCGTGACTAGCGCCGTCACACCGGCAAGCGTCATTACAAAGCCAATGCTGGCTGGTTCCCAGTGGTGTACTGCCAGTAAATAGATGGCCAGGTAAGGGCCTAATCCATCGCGGACATCCGCCAGGAAAAAATTTAGGGCATCCAGAGAAAGGGTATTGCGACGGCTTATTTTTTTTGTGTACTCACGCTAGCTTCCTAAGCGAATGTTAATAAACCAGAAACCGCCTTTGGAGTCCTTTAATTGCTTTAAGCTGCAGCACTTTCTTTTGCGTGTAAAGGAAGCCTGATAGTGAATTGGCTACCTGATCCCAAACCTTCACTGTGGCAGCTGACCGTGCCGTCGTGAAGCTGAACCAGGGTTTTAACCAATGCCAAGCCCAGCCCTAATCCGCCTTGTGATCGATCGGAGCTACGTTTTGCCTGGGCAAACAAGTCAAAAATCAGTTTCTGGTCCTCGGGGATAATACCAATACCATCATCTGTGATCGTGATAGTGACTTGGTCGTCGGCGGTTTCCAGGCTCAAACTGATATTGCCTTGCGCGGGTGTATATTTCGCAGCGTTATTGAGCAGGTTGGATACCACCTGGACTAAGCGTTTGAAATCGCCTAACACACTGACGGGTCTTGATTCGATCTGAAGGGAAAGCGTTTGCTGTTTTGAGTCGATTAAAGGCTTCACTTGTTCAACTGAATCCGAAATCACGGCCAGCATGTCTTGAGGTGAATTTTCAATGATGACCAGGCCTCTGTTCACTCTGGATACATCTAGTAAATCATCGACCAGCCCTACCATATGTTTTACCTGGCGTTGAATGATCTCGGTGGAATTCCTGACTCTTGCTTCATCAAAGTTGCTTAAAGACATGATGTGGGCAGCGGCGCTGATCGGTGCCAAAGGATTTCTCAACTCATGCGCCAGCATGGCAAGAAAATCATCCTTGCGCATATCTGCTTCGCGCAGGGCCTTCTCGCTCTGCCTTAACACGATTTCGTTCTCTTTAAGTGCTTCCCTCACATTGTAGCGGTCAGTTACATCACGGGTCGTACCTGCCACACACTTGACCTCGCCTTGCTCATCAAATACCGGCACAAAAATGTAGTCATACATGCGCCGGCCAAAGGCGCCATCAAAAAAGACTTCACCACGCAATGGCTTTTTAGTAGTGCGTACAGTATCGATTTCCTTATCATGCATTTCAGCATGCCAGGGTTCATAGCCAAGTTCCAGGAAGGTCTTGCCGACGGTTTCTTCATAGGTACGGCCAAATAGTTTCAAGAGCTCTTCATTGGCATAGGCAAAATGATGATGCACCTCGCCAAATTCAAAAATATAAACAAAATCTGGGATGGTATTGAGGATAGTCTCGTAAAGACGTTTGCGCTCTTCTGAGCTTTTCAGCAACTGTTCATTTTGAAGGCCTAGATTATCTGCTAGATGACGCGCTGTTTGCTCACGCTGCAACAAATCCTGGCGCTCATCTGAGGTTGATTGCACCAGCGCTAAAATCTGGGATCGTGATTCAAGCCTGGCATTGAACAATGATGCTGTCATCGCAATCGTGAAGATGCCAAAGGTAGCGATGATGACGATGAGTGCCAAACTATCCTGGCTGACGCCATCCGTTGCCGCCATACAGATACTTCCCAGCGGAAACTCTGCTGCGGCCATTCCAGTGTAGTGCATACCCACAATGGCCGAGCCCATCACCACAGCTGCACAAAATCGCGTGAGCATAATATTTTTAGTACCTTGCCGTAATCGGAATGCAATCCACATGGCTGCACCAGAAGCGCTCACCGCGATAAAGGCTGATGTAACAAACAATAAAGGGTCATAAACAATGCCGGGTTGCATCCGCATGGCCGCCATACCGGTGTAATGCATGGCAGTAATGCCAGCCCCCATCAAAAGCGCGCTGACAACCAGGCTTTTAACGGATAGCTCCGGCCGGCTGGCTTGCCACAAGGCCAAAGCAGATACGCCGATTGGAAGTGCCAGTGATAAGACAGTAATGCTGAAGTCATACCCTAGCGGGATAGGCAGGCGAAATGCCAGCATGCCAATGAAATGCATTGCCCAAATGCCGATACCTATCGCTAATGCACCACCGGCTATCCACCAGCGCGCAGCTTTGGCATCTGATTTTGTGATGGTCCCGGCCAGACTGATGGCGAAGTAAGAAGCGAAAATGGCAACAAGGATAGAGGCGATGACGAGTGGTGTTTGATAATGACTAACCAACATTGATGTGCCTTTTTTGCCAGTGGCTGCTTGTTTAAAGTTTTTATTTCTTGCTAATTTATAGGCGCATCAAGGCACCAAATGTGTAACAATCTTGTTTCAAATTTAATGCAATTTTTTGCTATGTGGTAATAATTATTGCAATAGTAAAGCATCCTATGATTACATGATAGCTATGATAACAACGGCCTCAGATACAGTGCTACCCCTGCTACGGAAAGCCACAGCAGAATTACATGCAAAATTAGATAATAGCCTGCCATTAGCCTCTGCATACCCATCCATTGAAGATTATTCTCAGCACTTGCTTGGTTTCAAAAACTGGCTTTCTGAAATTGCCGCGTTTGTTGATCGCAGCAGTTTTTCATCGAGTGAGTTTAGCGAGATCAATACGGCGTTACTCAAGCTGCTTGAACGTGATTTACAGGCACTGAATGTCAAAGTAACTTCTCCGGCGCCTAGCAACGAAAGTTCTATCAAGCTGAATGCTGCCTACTGTATGGGGATCGAATACGTTGTTAAAGGTTCCGCTTTGGGTTCCGCGATGCTTTATAACAAAGCTGCAAAAATGTTTCCTGCTGCGCCTATTGAATTTATGCAGGATTCAAAAAACAATGGCAAGCACCGCTGGAAAGAATTTATTGAAAAGCTCGAGGCGCATGACTGGACTGAAGACGACTTGGTGAGCGCTCAGCAAGGCTCAGTATGGGCTTTCCAGCGCTATATCAAATTGCATGAGATGTCTCAAGAACAATGACTCAATTAACGCTGGATAATTGCGATCAAGAACCCATCCATACGCCTGGTGCTATCCAGCCGAACGGCGCTTTATTGGGTTTTGCGCTTAGTGGCGACTTGCTTTATTTCAGCGAAAATGCGGCCGGCTTTCTGGGAAGCATTCCGTCAAGTTCGCTAAATAATCTGCATCTTGAAACGTTACCGGGCGCAGCTGATTATATTCTGCAATATCTGGAAGATGCGAGAAATGGCCAGGCGATACTGATCACCCATGAGCTGAATGCGATAGACCATAGAGTTTATGATCTGGTAATGCATACATATGCCGATATCGTGATTGCCGAGTTTGAAATCAGAAGCCTGGCTGATGACGACACCATTTCTTTTTCGGTGAAAGTGCAGAAGGCACTTAACGTTATCCGCCAGCAAAAATCGATTGCTTCAGTCATGCAGGCAGCAGCAAATGAAGTCAGGCTTCTCACCGGGTTTGACAGGGTCATGTCCTACATTTTCCATCAGGATGATAGCGGACACATTGTCGCTGAATCAAAACGTGATGATCTTGAACCTCTTGTGAATCGCCATTATCCGGCCAGCGATATCCCTCCCCAGGCGAGACGTCTATATATTGAAAATACGCTGCGCCTGATCTCGGATGTGGCCAGCACACCGATACCCATTCTCAGCTTGGGCAATCAGCCGCTGTTAGACATGAGTCACTGCATACTGCGCAGTGTGTCACCTATCCACATTGAGTATTTACAGAATATGGGTGTCGGTGCATCCATGAGTATTTCAATCGTCGTGAATGGCAGGCTGTGGGGGCTGATTGCATGTCATCATATGTCCAAAAAACAGGTGCCTTACTCATTGCGCATGGCTGGCGATGTACTTTGCCAGATACTTGGCAGTACGGTTAACCAGCTGGAAACCAAGGCGGCGGCCGATCAGAGTGTGTTAGCTTCGGTTGAGCGCGCACAGCTTTCCCTGAAACTGGTCAATTCAGAAGATTACGTTAAGGACTTGCTGGATAGCGCTGCTTCGTTTAAAAAAATCATTCAGGCCGATGCCGTATTGATTACTTTTAATGGCCGCGTGAATACGCTCGAAGTCAGCCCTGAATTAGCCAATGAGCTGATTCACTGGTTAGATGGTCTACCAGAAGATTACTTTCAGTTTAGCTCTGTCCAGGAAGCACCTCCTTTTTTTACCACTGTAGGTAACGGCCTCACAGGTGCGTTAGGCTTCTCGATCGATAGAAGTAACCAAAGCTGGATCATTTATCTGCGACTGGAAAAAGTCCACACCATCAGCTGGTCTGGTTTCCCTGAAAAAGAGTATAAGGTGGGACCCTTGGGGATCAGGTTAACGCCCCGGGGCTCATTTGATGAGTGGAAAGAAACCGTAAAAGGACAGTGTGAAGCGTGGACACAGACAGAAATATCCGTCACTAAAGACTTGCAGCTGGATTTGATGAAGGTCACCAACACTAAGAGTGCCGAGAATAACCGTTTACGCACGCAGTTGATGGCGATCCTGGGGCACGATTTAAGGGATCCACTAAACTCTATCAGTATGGCGAATCAATTCCTGGAACGCGTGGAAGGCTCTTCAAAAATGCGGGCCCGCATCAAAAGCTCTACAGGGAGAATGAGCCGCTTGATTACTGATGTGATGGATATGGCAAAACTGCACGGAGGCATGGGGTTAAAAGTCAGCCCGGTCGAAACAGACCTGACCTCTTTGTTGAACGAGATTATTGAAGAAAACCGGGTCGGTTATCCGAGCTCTGAAATTATTTCTGAGCTTTGCGAAATAGTCACGGTAGTCGATCCTGACCGGATTAGCCAGGTGATTGCCAATTTAATCAGTAATGCCCGGCATCATGGTGAGATCGGCACGCCAATCAAGGTCATCCTGCAAAATAACACAGGCGTGATCACACTCGCTATACGAAACAAAGGTGCCGCGATAGATCCTGAATTAACGAAGATATTGTTTGACCCTTTCAAACGCTTATCCAAGCAAAATGATCGTAACAAAACCGGCATGGGCTTGGGCCTGTATATTTCGAATGAAATCATGAAGGCTCACAATGGTGAAATTATCTACAGCTATGATGATGAGAGTGCGGAAGTAGTATTCACCCTGAAATTAGCTGCTCTACAGAATTGAGAGTGGTTACTAAACGCTATCTTCAAAAGCTGAAGAGGTTAATCTGGCTAACTTAACGCTCTGCTAACCCAATTCGCTAGCATTCGCAGGCTGGTAGCACCAATGCCAAGGCTCGTACTGATAACCTAATGCATTTCCCGCTGGATACGACAAGTAAAAACTAAAGTCATTAGCGCGGCTTTGCAGCCAGTAAAAGGCTGTGGTCTGTTCGAATTCCACTTCTAAAATGGGGCCGCCGTAAGTAGCCACATCAATGGCTCTGCCGGTATGATGCTCGCTGAATCCGGGAGGCGCGTTGATCTCGAGGATTTTATTAATCGGTTGGCCGTTGACTAATTTACCGCGGATGATTTCGATTTGCCGGTCTATGCTTCGGAAAGCAGAAACGATATATATAGAAATACCTTCACCGAGCGCTGCCGCTTTCATCCTCTTCCAGGCATCTGCGGCTTCGGGAGTCAGGTAATGTTCTCTACCACTGGTTTCAATTTCGGCAAGCACCAGCTGTTCAGATTCAACATACTGTTGCATGCCTCTGGCAATTAATGCTTCTGTCGAAATACCAAGTTCTGCGATGAGTAAATTTAAACGGTCATCCATGAAGTATTAGCTCAGATTAATAAAAATGGTGGTTTTTTGAGATTTCATTCTTTTTAATGATCAGATCTAATGCATATCCATTTTCAATATATCCTTCATTGAAATGCAATATCTTTCCTGAATCAAAAGTCACATCGATGGAAAGGCTTGCCTCGCCATTGGGAAGTGATTAACAGTCATACTTGTACCATCTTTCGGTGGAGGGATGAGTAAGTTGCCTGAAATAATGTTAAAAACGCCAGCATCAAGCAGGCGTTTTTTAGATAAAGACTAGAATGAAAATGGAGTGAGCAGGGAAGGTTTCTATTTTGTCACTAAACGCATGCCGCTCCAGCTGGATATTTTTTGCAGTATGTCATTTACCTTGCACCATAGCTTTCAAACATAGGTATCCACGCTGGTAGTGACACTAGGCGAAACTGCACCTAAAAAGATTGCCAGTGCGTGATATATATAAGGCACAGCTGAAATCACGGCCAGTGCTGGTGTCAAATCAAATATAAACGCAACTGTCGGGATGAGCACCAGCCAATTTTTGGCTATCATGGCACCCCTGACCAGGCATAGTCCCCAGATCCCCACCATACACAATACATACAGTAATGAAGTCATATTGAATGTATTTAATGACAAGCCGTTCTGGACAAGGCCAGCATCAGCCAGGTAAGTTGGCAAAACCAGCAAAAGATAAGAAACAATAAACAATCTGGTATCAGAAAAAATTTTATACATGGTCAAATCCCCTGGTTAAGCTTTATTTGAATAATTGATCTAAGGCTTATGTTAAACATTTCTGTAAAGAAAATAAGTCCATCAAATCGCATAGCACTGTTTCCTAATAGGATACAATCAATGGATGTATGATTTGAATCTGATGATTATTTTTGCCAATGTGGTGAACGAGCAAAGCTTCTCAGCCGCTTCGCGCAAGATGGGAATGACCAAATCTTCAGTCAGCAAAGCTGTAGCCAAGCTGGAGCATGCATTAGGGGCCAGCCTGCTTAACCGGAGTACCCGGCACCTTAGCCTGACCGAAATTGGTGCCAGTTTTTATGACTATTGCACGCGCATCCATCTGGAAGCTGAAGAAGCGCATCAAATGATTGAAAGCCTGAATGCGCAACCTCGAGGCATGCTTAAAGTGGCAGCCTCCGTGGCGTTTGGCACCTTGCATATAGCCCCCGCGATTGCCGAGTTTATGCATCGATATCCGCAACTGGAAATCGACATGACCATTACGGATCGATCAGTGGATTTGATTGAAGAAGGCTATGATGTGGTGATTACCGTGACCAGAGATTTACCGCTCAGTCTGGTAGCGAGAAGATTAGCGCCAATCCGGCGAAATTTGTGTGCAACGCCAAGCTACTTCGAGCGCCACGGAGTACCAATCGCCCCGCAAGAGCTGGTCAATCACAATTGTCTGGATTACATACACTCGGGAGATAAAGGTCAGTGGCGTTTCAATGGGCCGGAAGGTGCCGTGACAGTAAATGTATCCGGCAGGTTGCGTATCAATGATGATGAGGCTTTATCACAAGTGGTATTGGGAGGCTTTGGCATGGCGTTATTACCAACGTTTATCATTGGTAAAGACCTCCAGGCCAAGCGGCTAAGATCGGTATTGTCAGAATATATTCCGATTGAGCAGCATGTCTACGCATTGCATTTGCCCAAACGAAACTTACCGTTGAAAACGCGAGTTTTTATTGACTATTTGTCTGAGCGATTTGGCGCAGAACCTTATTGGGATAAAGAGTGAGTGTCCCGCCGGGACTGGAAGATAACAAAATGCTTAGTTTGTTTTCTTTCCCGGTATTGTTCATTCAATCTGTAGCCTCTCCCTAAATTTCTACCAAACTATTTTCTTTTCTACGAAAGAATTGTAGCTATAAAAGAAACAGTCATGTGCAATTAAACAGGCTAATTTTTTATATCTACCTGGATTATCCTGTGGGCTTGCGTGAACGGTTGATTAGCATTCATTAGAGGACCAGGAAATATGGAATCTGAAAACTTAATATTGTCGGAGCAGGACTATGCACGTTTATCCCTGTTTAAAAATGATGCATTGTTACGAGATGAGTTAGGCAGAGCTGTGGTCGTGTCAGCGGATCAAATGCCTGATAATGTCGTGAGAATGCATTCACGGGTGATTTACCTTGATAAAAGTAATGGCTTGCAAAGGGAAGTTGAGCTGTGTTTTCCGGAAGAGGCAGATTTCAAGTCTGGAAAAATTTCTGTATTTTCACCAGTAGGCACTGCTTTAATTGGTTTAAAAGTGGGTCATGAGATTGAATGGCCATTTCCGAATGGCGAATCCAGGCGTCTCGAGGTGGTAGAGGTGACTCATGCACCTTGAAAAATGCCGGTGGAGTCAGCGCTAGATTCACTGGCCGGAGGATTACTAACGCAAAAACCTAAATTGAGACTCAAGGTGAGCACTTTGGGTCTTTTTTGATGCAAGTAAATATACTGATAGTTAGAGCCAGGTGGCGTAGTGATTAAATGTTCAACAGTACCTTTAACATCCGCTCTGGATGCATGATGAAATCATGTGTAATTTGATAATGCTCTGTGTCCCGGTATTCAGTGCGGGTGAGTCCGGATGGAGAGCAGGCATATATCCAGGCATCGGGATATGCCATCAGAATTGGCGAGTGGGTAGCGATGATAAATTGCGAATCATCATTGATCAGGTCGTGCATGCGCGTGAGTACCGCTAACTGTCGTTGCGGAGATAGCGCGGCTTCTGGCTCATCCAGAATATAAAGCCCTTTACCGCCAAAACGGTTCATCATCAAAGCAAGAAATGACTCACCGTGTGATTGCTCATGCAGCGAATGGCCGCCGTAAGAATTGATAATCGGTGGCCCGTATGCAGGGGCTGCATCCAGGTTTTCTATCTCGGTGGCAACATTGAAAAAGCTCTCGGCACGTAAAAAGAATCCATCCTTTGGTTGCCGTGTTCCCTTGGCGACACGGATAAATTCATTTAACTGCGAGTGTGATGCACGTGTCCCGAAACGAAAATTCTTGGTCCCGCCTTCCGCATTAAATCCTAAAGAAACTGCAATCGCTTCGAGTAAAGTTGATTTCCCCGAGCCATTTTCCCCCACCAGGAATGTGATCTTCGGATGCAGCTCTAATGACTCCAAGGACCGGACAGCCGGAAGAGCAAACGGATAGCTTTCATAGGACTTAATTTGCTCCCGTTTAAGGCTGACACTTCTGGCGTATTGCGTTGAGATCATGGGTTTTACTCGGAGTTAGCGGGCACACGGAGATACTAATAGCATAGGACCATATCACTAAATTTTAATAGACTCAAAAAATGGCAATTCAAATCATTTAAGCAATAACTTTTTAATATACGTGCAGCATAGGCCGCATTTAACATTTTTAAAGAAGAATATTTATCTATAAGGTTCACATAAGATTGCTTGGGTAATCTGGGCGCCATGAACTCTACATTGGCTATGATTAATCAAAGCTATGTATTGCAGCGAAAGCACATTATGAAAATATTACTGATAGAAGACGATCTGATGATCGGACAGAGTTTGAGTCAATTTCTCAAAAACGAAGGCTATGCAGTGAACTGGTGCCAGGATGGCAAGAGTGGCGATCAGGCACTCAAGACAGACACTTATGAGTTAGTGCTGCTGGATTTAGGGTTGCCGGACATGAGTGGCCTGGCGGTATTGAAAAATATGCGCTTGGCGAAGGTGGCGAGTCCGGTGCTTATCCTCACAGCCCGGGATGCGATTGATGACCGAGTCGCTGGCTTGAATGCAGGTGCCGACGATTACCTGGTGAAGCCATTTGCAGTAGCTGAGTTAGAAGCGCGTATCCGTGCATTGCTGCGCCGGACTACCGGGCATAGCGATTCGAAATTATCCAATGGTGAAATTTCACTGAATACCACTAATAAAACGCTGCACTTCCGTGACGAGTCATTTCCACTTTCTGCACGTGAATATGCAGTGATACATGCGTTGCTGGAAACCCCGGGCAAAGTGTGGTCACGAGCCCAACTTGAAGAGCGACTCTACGGCTGGCAGGAAGAAGTGGAAAGTAATGCGGTGGAATTTCATATTCACCAGTTGCGAAAAAAACTGGGTTCAGAATCCATCATTAATATCCGCGGCATGGGATACAGGGTTAAAAAATCATGAAGTCGATTCGTCGTTATTTGTTGCTGTCGCTGATCTTGGCGCTCTCTGTAGGCACATTGCTGGTGGCTTTATTTCTTTATAAAAAGTCTGCCCAGGAAATCAATGAGCTATACGACAGCAATATGAAAGCATTAGCCGCAGTCATCAGTACCCAGCTGGATATTTCCGCGCCTAAGAATTCTTCAATCGTTCCTGACCACAATCATGCGCATCAGCAGGCCATTGTGGAGGAAGAAGAGTTTTTGATACAAGTCTGGAATAAAACCGGCGAAGTCGTTTACACCACACACCCGTTAATCAAATTTCCACGACAAACTAACAGGGAATTTTTTACTATTTACTATGAGCAACAGAAGTGGCGCGTGTTGGCACTCGAGAGTGAACAAGGGCTTATTCAAGTCGCCCAGCCTCAGGAAGCCCGTCATCTGTATATCTGGTCACTGGCCAAAGGTTTGTTGCTACCGTTATTACTACAAATCCCTTTGATAGGGTTGTTCATCTGGTTTGCGGTTGGCAGAAGCCTCAAACCTTTAGACCGCATTTCTAAAGCCATTCAATCACGTTCAGCTTCCAGTCTGGAACCTCTGGATTTAGACGTCACGCCGATAGAAGTCCAGCCGGTGATTAGTGAGTTAAATAATCTGCTAACCCGCCTTGAAAACGCGATCGCTTTGCAACGTCATTTCACAGCGAATGCTGCACATGAATTAAGGACGCCACTGGCCGCCTTGCAATTGCAGATTGATGTGCTTGCCCGCTGTAAAACCGAGCAGGAACGCATTGATGCAGTGAGCACATTGCAAAAAGGGATCGCACGGGCAAGTATGCTGGTCGCGCAGTTACTCACGTTAGCGAGATTAGGGTCAGAAAATGCCAAACAGCAAACGGTTATCGAGCTAAACCAGATCGTAAAACCTGTTCTTGAAGATCACCTTGATCAAGCAGCGGCTAAGAATATCGACGTTGGCTTCTATGGTACCGAACCGCTTTACCTTAATGGCAATGCTGAAGCGTTAGGCATCGTCGTGCGTAACCTGATTGATAACGCCATCAGATACTCGGCGGTCGGTAGCAAGATTGACGTGATGACTTATGCCACTGATGCCAGCGTTGTGATCGAAGTTCAAGACGGTGCCGAGCGCATTCCTGAAGCTGAAAAACAAAAGATTTTTGAGCGTTTTTACCGTGGTGCTCACAGCAATGGTATGAGCGGAAGCGGACTTGGATTGGCAATAGTGAAAGATGTCATCGCGCAACATCAAGGCATTATCAAAGTGTCATCACGGAAAGATTTTCCAGGGAATGTGTTCGCAGTGTCATTCCCAATTTGTGTGGGTTATTCAGCATGAATCTAAATAAAAAAAGGGTTGCCAGCCTGGCAATCATCCTCAGTTTAAGTGCCTGCACAACCGGGATGAACAAATACAGCAGCGCCACCATTTCAAAAGATTTAGAGCAGCGCACTGGCATGCACTTGCCTGCCAGTACACCTATTGCCGGGTTCACCTTACCGGAGGGCGTTGATTTAGACAGTGAGCTGGATATAAACAAACTAGCGCTCCTTGCCTTGTGGAATAACGCCAATTTCAAAACATTGCTGGTGGATATGAAGATCGCGCAAGCTGACCTCGAGCAAGCAGGCTTGTTGCCTAACCCAGAATTAATGTACAGCTTTCAGGTGCCGGATAAACCGTTCAAATACGCACTGGATTTACCGATAGAAGCACTCTGGTTACGACCAATGAAATTGAAAGTATCCGAAGCTGAGGCAAAGCGCGTAAGTAATACTATCCAGCAAGCCGGGCTGGATTTGATCCGGGATGTTCGCCAGGCAGCTATCGATTTGCAAGCGTTACGTTTGCAGCAGAAAATCCAGAACCAATCCAAGACATTGAGAGGTGAAATAACTGCGCTGACCGATAAAAGGTTGGAAGTGGGTGATATTGCTGAACCTGAAGCATTACTGGCGCGTGTGGATGCTGCACGTGCTACCCAGAATGAAAAGCGCGCAGATTATGAGGTGCAATTTGCAGAACAAAAGCTATTACTGCTGCTGGGTCTGCAGGAGCATGCATCATCCCTGAAAATCAAAACAGAAGCTTATCCGGGCTGTGAAACTCAAGGGTTTGATATTGAAAAAGTCATTGCTGCTACGCTGCAAAACCGCCCTGATTTGCTAGCAGCCAATTCAAGTATCGAGTCTAGCCAGGCTAAGGAAAAACTCTCCAGATTCGGCTGGTTGCGCTTGCTGGGTATTGGTGATGCTACCAGTGGCAATAGCGGCAATGTGCTGAGCCCTGCGGTAAAAGTCACGGTGCCAGTCTTTAATCAGAACCAAGGCAACATCAATCGCGCCACTTCCGAAATTGAAAAGGCGGAGAGACAGCGACAGGTTTTGATTCAACAAGCGCAAACAGAATTGCGTCAGCAATTTATACGCTATCAACAGAGTTGCACCGAGCTGAACATTCTTACCCAGCAACTCAAACCACTAGCCGAGCTAGCCATCGAGTCAGCCAGGACTGCTTATGAAAAAGGCGATATCTCTTACCTGACCATGCTGGAAAGCAGCAAGCAGCTGATAGATGCCCGATTGCAGGAAGCCATCTTGAATGGCGCCATTTACAAAGCCTGGGCAGAAATGGACAGAGGAAGCGGTAACCAGCTTTCCAGCAAAAACCAGCCTGTGCAATTCAGTGGCGTAGCCGCTACCAGTCCATCTTTAGGTCAATAACCTGATGCATAAAAATCATGATAAACAAACAGATAATATTTTCCGCTTTAAAGAACCCTAAATTTTCATTCGCCCTGATAGCCGTATTAGGCATCTGCTGGAACCAGTATTCAGATGCCGGTAGTGCTGATGTTTCTTCTGAGAAGTCAGGCAATGCCACCATTTCTACGCCAGTGAAAGAGGCGTCACTGAACAATATTACCCTCTCGGAAACTGCCGAAAAAAGATTGGGGATCAGTACGGCTAGAGTAGAGCGTCGTTCCATTTCCAAAACGCGGATTTACAGTGGCGAAGTGATTATTCCTAGTGACAAGGCATTAATGATACAGGCACCTTTTACCGGTACGGTGACCTCGATAGGTAAGTTCGGTCGTCCTGGCGCTACGGTCAGAAAAGGCCAGGCTATTCTGGAACTTACCCCGATGCTGGCACCCGAGACTAAAACCAATCTCGAGATAAGTTTGACGGATATGAAAGGCCAGATCAGCAATGCGGAAACACAGGTGAATATCACAAGGATTGCATTGAATCGTGCGCAAAAACTGCTGGAGGATAAAGCGGGAAGCCTGCGTAACGTGCAGGAAGCGCAAGCTGCTCACGACCAGGCCAACGATACCTTAAGTGCACTTAAGCAACGCCAGCAATTAATCATACGCTCGCTGGCCAATCAGGGCACCAAAACGATTATTGCAGCACCGGAAAATGGAATTGTGACCGCACTGAATTTCCAGACGGGCCAAGTGGTATCCGCCGGCGCAATTTTGTTTGTTGTGTCTAACCAGTCAAAAGCCTGGATACGCACAGCAGTACCTGTCGGCGATATCGACCAGATGCTTAGCCATGACAGTGCAGTGGTGCAAAACTTCAGCAATCAAAAGTCACCGCAGTTTGTCGCGCTGCCCATTACTGCACCGCCAAGTTCTGTCTTAAACACCCTCACAGTGGATGTTTATCATGAACTGAATAATGCTTCTTCAGCTTTTACCCCAGGGCAGAGAGTGAGTGTGGAACTCAAAATGAAAGGCCAGGCGATGTTCGACATTATTCCGTGGAGTTCGGTCATTTTTGATATCTACGGCAATACCTGGGTATACGAGAAAACGGCTGCCAAGACCTATAACCGCAAACGTGTGATGTTGAATCATGTGATTGGTGCGGATGCCGCGCTGGAACAAGGGCCTCAGCAAGGTAAAGACATTGTCGATCAAGGGGCACAGGAGTTATTTGCGCTCGAAACCGGATACTCGAAGTAGCACATTATGTTTAAAAAGATCATTACATTTGCGGTTGAAGCAAGAGTCATTGTGATTGCTTTGGCGATTCTATTAGTCATCGTTGGTGCTAAAAATGTGTATCAGGCGCCATTGGATGTGTTCCCTGAATTTGCCCCGCCCAAGATAGAAATCCAGACTGAAGTGCAGGGCTTGTCTACAGAAGAAGTTGAGACGCTGATTTCCATGCCGTTAGAAAATGCACTTAATGGCATGCCGCATATGACTGCCATCAGGTCCAAATCGGTTCTAGGTTTATCTTCAGTTGTTCTGTTGCTAGAGCCGGGCAGTAACCTCAAAGATGCACGTCAGTTTGTGCAAGAGCGACTGGCGATGGTGACGCCAACGCTGCCAGCGCTTTCAAGGCCGCCGGTGATGTTGCAATCCTTGTCTTCACTATCCAGGGTGATGAAAATCGGTTTGAGTTCATCCAGCATGTCGCAGATGGAAGTCACACAATTAGCGCTGTGGACCATGCGCCCAAAAATCATGTCCATCCCAGGCGTTGCCAATGTGGCTATCTGGGGACAAAAAGACAAGCAGCTGCAAGTGCTGATAGATCCTGATCGGTTGCGTAGTGCGAAAGTAACTGTAGACCAGGTTTCGCGGGCGGCGGTTGATGCTACTGCACTAGATTCAGGTGGTTTTTTAGACACTCCCAATCAGCGTTTATCTGTGCGTTATCAAGGTAACAAAGTAGACCCGGTCAAACTTTCGGAAGCGATGATTGACTACCGTAGCGCCACGCCTATTAAAATCTCTGATGTTGCACATGTGCAGGTGGGTTCGCCACCCATGATAGGCAATGCCATTATCAATGGTCGTGAAGGCCTATTATTGATCGTTGAAAAACAATTGGGGGCTAATACGCTGGATGTTACCCGTCGCGTGGAAGCAGCGATTGCCGAGATGTCTCCCGCTCTAAAAGGCGTTGAGGTAGATACCCATATTTTCCGTCCGGCGACTTTTATCGAGCGCGCTATTCATAATCTTTCCAACGCGCTGTTGATTGGTTGCGTGCTGGTCACTGCAATATTGTTTGCCTTTATGCGTGACCGCAGAGCAGCCTTGATTAGCCTGACGGCGATACCGTTGTCATTATTTGCAGCAGTACTGGTGTTGACCGGATTCGGTGTTGGCTTGAACACCATGGTGATTGCCGGTTTGGTGATTGCCCTTGGTGAAGTGGTCGATGACGCCATTATTGATGTGGAAAATATTGCCAGGCGCCTGAAGTTAAATGCCCTGTTAGAGCGCCCGTTAAACAGATTGCGGGTAGTCGTTAATGCCTCACTGGAGGTGAGGAGCTCGGTGGTTTTTGCTACATTGATTGTTATCATCATTTTCCTGCCAGTGTTAGCGCTTACTGGCATTGCAGGTTCTTTCTTTAAGCCGTTGGCACTCGCATATGTTTCAGCGATTGCGGCTTCATTACTGGTGGCGATGACAGTGACACCCGCGCTTGCCTACTTCTTGTTACGTGATGAAAAAACGGTGCATGAAGATACGAAGTTGGCTGCCTGGTTACAGGAGAAATATAGCAACTCCCTTAGTCAGATTGTTACGTGTCCTAAAAAAGCCATGATGATGATTGCGGTTAGTTTAGCCGGGACTGCTCTGGGTGCACTGGCACTTAATCATGAGTTTTTGCCAGCGTTTAAAGAAACAGATTTCCTCATGCATTTTGTAGAAAGACCAGGCACTTCGCTCGAGCAAATGAGTTTGATGACTTTGAGAGCGAATAAAGACCTGATAGCGATTCCCGGTGTTAAAAACTTTGGCTCCCATATTGGACGGGCTGAAGTCGCGGATGAGGTGGTTGGGCCTAACTTCACCGAGTTGTGGATCAGCCTGGATGACAAGGTTGATTATGATCAAGCCTTGGGCCAGATCCAGAAAGTCATGAATGGCTACGCCGGCATTTTTACAGATGTGCAAACCTATCTTAAAGAACGAAGCAAAGAAGTGTTAACCGGAACCAGCTCAAGTATTGTTGTGCGCGTATTTGGGCCGGATATCGAAGTGTTGAGAGATCAGGCGCATGCGGTAGAAACTGCCATTGCAGGTATTGATGGCATTGCTGACTTAAAAGTGGAATCGCAGACATTGGTGCCCCAGGTTGAAATCCGGTTGAAAGAGCGTGCGCTGGCTCAATACGGATTAACAGCCGGGCAGGTCAGGCGCATCACGACCACTTTGCTAAAGGGTTTTAAAGCCGGTGAAATCTATGAAAATCAGAGACGTGTTGATGTGCTGGTCTGGAGCACAGCGCAAAGCAGAACCGACCTCGCAGCCATCAGTAACCTTGCTTTAGATACGCCAATAGGGCAACAGGTCAGGCTGAAAGATGTCGCCGATATTCAGATCGTACCGATGGCGAACGAGATTAAAAGAGAATCTGCTTCTCGCAGGATCGATATCACAGCCAATGTGAAAGGCAAGTCACTGAGCGAAGTTGCGCAGCAAGTGGAAAGCAGAGTAAAAGCGATGGCTTTTCCGCAAGGTTATTACCCTGTTTTACTGGGTGAGTATCAGACCCAGAAAGAAGCCAGTTTCAGGTTGTATAGCTTTGGCATGCTGGCCTTGATCGGTATTTTCCTGGTGCTGTACAGCGACTTTAAATCCATGCGTTTGTCATTGATGGCGTTTGCAACCTTACCGTTTGCGCTGGTGGGTAGCGTGATTGCGTTATTTATCAGTGGCGGTACCATGTCGCTGGGCTCAGTTGTCGGCCTGGTCACCGTGATAGGTATCGCTGCCAGAAACGGCATCATGTTGCTAAGTCATTACCGTCATCTGCAGCAGGTTGAAGGTATGCCATTTGGGCTGGAGCTTATCATGCGCGGTGCTCAGGAGCGGCTGTTACCTATCCTGATGACAGCCCTGGCTACCGGCCTGGCACTGCTGCCTTTGATTATCAGCGGCAATCGGCCAGGGCACGAAATTGAGTATCCATTAGCCATTGTGATGTTTGGCGGCCTGGTGACTTCGACGATGCTGAATTTAATGCTGTTACCCTCCCTGTACATGAAGTTCGGAAAAAGTAATTCTTCTCTGACAAGATAATCAGCATGGTACGGATGATTTCAAATGCGTTTCATCAATATCATTTATCGACACTTAACAAAATCAGGTAACTATTCGCGAAAAGCCTGAAATGGAGATGCAATGACTACCGATTTAAACCGTCCTGTCGAGGGTACTGATAACCCGAAAGATAAATACAAAGATATCAACGTCAACAGAAACAATGATGGAAATTCAGGCAGCCCGCCTACGGATCTGGAAAAACAACCCGGCAATATTCCGGGTGTGGACCCCGAAGACCATCCAGCGATTAAGACAAAGATCCAGCCCGCAAAAGTGCAGGGCATTGATGCAAATAACCAGCCTGATATAGTGCCTGGTGAGATGCTGGAAGATGAAAAATTTACCGAGAAATGAGTCAGTGAGCTTTATCTAATTAAAAAGGCCCGTTTTACGGGCCTTGGTTTAATCTAGGAATTTACACTCACCTGCCATCGGGATTTCAGCAAGATCGCCTTGCCCGATACATTCAAGCTTGATGTTTTGCCCGACTTTCAATTCTGCGGCTTTATCTTTCTCACTTTGCTGCAATACAAATTGCGGTTCTTTATCCGTATTCACACCACCTTTTAAACGCACATAAGGCTCTTTAATCAAATTCTTGCTTACCTCAGCGACTGTGCCAGTGACGTTAAAAGTGATGTCTTTGAATTTATTATCGGCAGTGACCACATTATCCGCATATGCTTTTGCGATCTCATTTGCAGTGGTTTCAAAAGGCGCTTTCTCTTCCACAATTTTGTTATCAGAGGTCCTCTCCTGAATTTTTTCTGTGGGTTTATCACACGCGGTTAAATTAAGCACAATCAGCCCAGCCAACATACCAATCAAGTAGTTATTTTTAGTCATAAACACTCCGTCCGTTATTTAAAGTTTTGATTATTGAGACACTGGTTTTAAAACATCATAGATTTGTAAAAAGTACACAATGGCTAGAACCTGAAGTCTTTCCTTAGTTCCATCTCCCCATTTTTTATCATTTATGAGCCGGTGACCTCCCAGCCCGTTTGCAAGCCATATTGGAGATTTTTATAGTCTCTTTCCTACGTTAGTTTCAGACATAACTTATAACGCAAGGCTAGAATTAACCTTACTCTGATACTTAAACCGGAATACCGGTTCATCCTTGGAGATAAGATATGAATACCAGTCAGATTATTCCCGAAATGCCAGTGGTCTGTTCACAGGGTGGCCAATTCGCCACTGTGGATCATATGGAAGGCAGCAATACCATCAAGCTGAAAAAAGACGGGCAGGGTCAGCATCACTATATTCCAACCAGTTGGGTCACCGGCGTTGAAAACGGAAAAGTAGTGGTTGACCGCCCAGGTGATGAAGCCATGAAAGATTGGTCTAGCAAGCCTATGTAGTCATGCATGTAATCAGTCATTAGAAAAAGGAGCCTAGGCTCCTTTTCTGATAGAGAAATGTAGAACGTCATCACTTCTGACACGCGATTCTTACAGCCTTATCAGCTATTTTCTGATGAAAACTTTCTGCATGGCTTAATAAGATAGATGTGCAAAAAATTAATATTTGAGCGTAATTCTGTAAAAAGGAGAAGGTAATGGCTACTGACCCGAATGGCAAGATTGAGGGTGTTGGAGAACAAGTGAATCAACCAGATGATCAAACGGATATTCATCCTGATGAAACAGACGATGTAAACCCCGCGAACATACCGGAGATTGAACCAGGGAAAATTCCTGGTGTTGATCCCGAAGTTGTCCCTGGCGTGGAGCCGGAAATTGCACCTGTGGTTGAACCAGAGATTGAACCTGGAAAGATTCTGGACGATTCATTAATCCCACCTAAAAATCCTGCCTAGGCAAACACGATTAATAATATTAGTAGCAGGTGCGGCGCTCGTTTCTTGATTTAGCTGACTTTGAAGTGGCTGCTCAACACAAATTCATAATGTTCAGGGCGGATATAGAATATTGAATGGTCACAACACGTGTTGTTTGATAGATATGAAAGCCTCTTCATAATCAATAATGGCATGCCAGGACTGATTTCCAGAGCTTTGGCATGTTTTACATCAGCCAATTGTGCGGTAATCGATAACTCTGCTCTCTCCACTTTCAGTCCTGTCACTGTTTCTATCACCTTGTAGCTTGGCTGGCTTTCAATAGTATCCAAACTCACTGCTGCAACTTCTGCAAGCAGATGGCTTTTGCCGATTGCAATAGGTTGATTATCAACCACGTGCAAGCGTTCGATGAACAGGCTTTGAATAGTCTCCGCACTGAATGTGCTTTTCAAATTTTCGGGAATATCAATGACACGATGGGAAAGCAGGCGCATTTCCGGTTTGAGTCCTTGTATCACCAGCGTCTCGTGAAAGCTGCGTAAAGTATCCAGGCCATAGCGTAATTGCTTGTTGAAAACATAAGTGCCTTTGCCTTGCTTCCGCTCGACAATTTTCTCTTCCACCAGCTGATCCAACGCCAGTCTGACGGTTATCCGGCTGACGTTAAAACGTGCCTGCAATTCCGCTTCGGAAGGTAACTTGCCTGACGGCTCATACAAACCGCTGCTGATCTCTTCGCGTAGCAGGGATGAAATCTGCAAATATAAAGCAGTGGGGTTTTCCCGTATTAAAGGTGAAGGTATGGATTTCAATTGCGCTTATCTTGTATAAATCAGGAGATGAGTAACTGACAGATTGTATGCGTTTGCATGGCAGATTAAATATACAAATAAGTTATAAGAATATATTTTTTTATTCTTTGTGCCAACTTGTATTAACTTGTATTATTTTGACAAATTTTACACTGTTAATAAGTCATGGCCATTCAACGTTCCCCAGCGAGTACTAATTCAAATGCCCCGCGCAGGCCAGCTGCATCTTTGTCGATGGATGATATCAACTTTTCTTATGCGAATGGGCATACGGTATTTGATGGGTTTTCGTTGCATGTGGAACCTGGTGAGTTTGTTTCACTTTTGGGTCCTTCAGGTTGCGGCAAGACTACACTTTTAAACCTGCTGTCAGGTTTCCAGAAACCATCATCGGGTACCATCCATATCAATCACCAGCCTGTGCATCCTGAAATGCCTGAACTTGGTTATGTGTTTCAATCGCCGCAACTGTTCCCCTGGCTTAGTGCATTAGAAAATGTGCGCTTTGGTCTAAGCATGCAAAAACAGCTAGGTGTTAAAGAGCAACTGGATAAAGCCAGGCACTATCTGTCGCTGGTGGGACTGGATAAAGTCGCAGACAAACTTCCATATCAGTTGTCTGGAGGGATGCAACAGCGGGTGTCGCTCGCGCGTGCGCTGGCGCTAGAGCCGGCATTGCTATTGATGGATGAACCCTTTGCGGCACTGGACGCAATCACCCGCAACAATCTCAATGAAGAGACGCTACGACTGTGGTCTGAACTCGGCCAAACAGTGCTGTTTATCACACACGATATTGATGAAGCCATTTTTATGTCTGATCGGGTGGTAGTGCTGGGCATTGCGCCGCAAGGCATCCATAGCGAATTGGCTATCGATCTTACCCGTCCGCGAGCGAATATTGATACCCGCAAACTGACGGCGTTTCTGGATTACCGCACTCGCTTAATGAGCACCATATCTGACGTCATTCATACAGATGTCACTGCTTCCAACATTCATTCATGATCAGGAAATAAAAATGATTAAAAAATCTATCACTGCCATTTTTTCTGTCGCCCTCGTTTGCCTGGCGACTAGCGTATTTGCCGAAGAAAAGCCGCTGAGGATTGGCTGGGTGTATGCCATGGCCAATGCACCGGCAGTGATTGCCGATAAAAAGGGATTCTATGCAGCGGAGGGCCTGAATGTAGATCTCAAATCTTTCAACGATGGCCCATTGTTGCAACAGGCTGTCGCAGCAGGTGATCTGGATGTCGCTTATGTCGGTTCGCCGCCGGTGTATCACTGGTTCTCGCGAGGCCTGGAGAGCAAGATTCTGGCGCAAGTCAATTATGGCCAGGCAGCAGTGATCGCCAATCAGAAAAGCCCGGTGACTACCGTCAGTGATTTACGCGGAAAAAAACTGGCCGGGGTAGCCAAAGGCAGTGGTATGGATGTGTTGCTGCGCGGCTATGTGCTGAAAGAAAAAGCCAAACTGGACCCTGACCAGGACCTGTCGATTATCAATATGCCGGCTGGCAATATGAATGCGGCACTTGAGCACAATGAGGTGGATGCCGCATTCTCATGGGAGCCGTTTGTCAGCCAATCGTTGTTGCGTGGTTCCAGCAAGCTGGTGCTGGATGTGAATAAAGAGTTGCCGCAATACCCCTGGTATGTGGTGATTGCATTACCGAAAACGCTCAAGAGCCGTCCGGAAGAAGTGACCAAGTTGCTGCGCGCGCATCTGAAGGCGATTGCATTCCTGCAATCAAACCCTGAGGAGTCGAACCAGATCATTGCGGAGGCTTTCAAGCTGGAAACTACACAAGGTGCCAACGGCAAAACCATCAAGCCGGAAGAGATCGTGCAGGAAGCGCGTAAGCGCATGGGCTGGTCTGCACGACTGGATACCAAAGACCTGCAATTCATCCAGCGCCTGATGGATTATTCACTGTCATTGGGTTTTATCAATAAACCGCTGAAAGTAGAGCAGGTGGTAGATACCTCTTTCTTGCAAAGAGCCGAGCAGTCTTTAATTAAATAACAAATGAGATTTTCTGCAAAATTCCATTGGGGCTGGTTATCGCTCCCTTTCCTGCTCATCGTCTGGAGCGCGATTGCCAGCCAGTATCCTGCTTATATATTGCCCCAGCCGTGGGATGTCGCGCAGGAGGCTGTGCGCTGGCTGAAAGACGGCAGCTTGTTGTTGCATCTGCGAGCCAGCCTGCTTGAGGAAATTGGCGGCTTTGCCCTGGCAACGGTAGTCGCGATATTGCTCGGCTCCCTGGCGGGCTTATCCAACAATTTTCGCGACTTCATCTCGCCATTGAACAGCCTGTTTATGGCTATTCCGCCGGTGGCGTGGGCACCACTGACCATGATCATTTTTGGATTAGGTTATTGGTCGATTGTGATGGTGATCTTTATTGCCGCCGTGTTTCCGATGGCAATTACGATCCAGGAAGGCATACAAAGTATACGTGGTGGTGAAGTGCGTGCTGCGCGTACCCTGGGCGCTGATACCTGGCAAATTATTTTGCATGTATATATCCCCGCTTCATTGCCTTTCGTCACGGCTGCATTACGCATCGGCTTTAGCCAGGCCTGGCGGGCATTAGTGGCCGCTGAAATGATAGGTGCTTCCAAAGGCATAGGCTGGATGGTTTCTATGGGTGGCCAGATTGGCAATAGCAACCAGGTGCTGTTAGGGATCGCGACCATAGGCCTGATTGCCTGGCTGATGGAAAACCTGGCATTCAAACGTTTAGAAAAACACTACCAAACCTGGCGTGTTCAGTAAGAGTAAACTATGAAAAATTTCGATCCAAAAAATGAAGCTGGTCAGTATATTGCGCCTCAAGGGCTATATGAGCGCAATAAGGCCAGGCCCTTTCTTGGCAGCCTCACCGCTAACCGGCGCGAGTTGGTAGCTGGCGAGTGGGCAGAGTTAGTACTGACTTATGAAGTCGGCGGCTCCGGTCTGGCCGATGGTGCCTGGTTAAAGTTGGCCTTTAAATTTTATTCTGACTGGGCATTGTTCCAGACCAGTGATCCAGCAGCTGCAAACTACATCTCTGCTGAATATCAGGCAGGTGAATTGGTGCCTGGGCAAAGTCCTGCTACCGTACAAAGCCTCAAGGTCAGGTTTGACCAGAAGGGGCATGAGCGTCCTTTCCAGAAAACCGTGATTGTCGATGTCGTGGATGGCTATCTGAATCCGGGCGACCGTATCATCATTCGCCTCGGTGACCGCCGTCATGGTGGTCCTGGGACACGGGTACAAAGTTTCGTTGAAAAAGACTTCCAGTTCAGGCTGTTTATCGACCCGCTAGGCAGTTCAAAATTTGCTGAAGTACCTGGCGATGTGTTATTGAATATTGTTCCCGGCGAACCTTCAGCGCTGCAGATCATTACGCCACGGTTGGTGAATCGCGAGGAGTCTTTCGATATGATTGTGCGGGCAGACGATGCCTGGGGCAATACCTGCCGCAATCTTCCTTTAGCTGGTAGTTTGCTGTTGTCTGGCGCTAACGGTGAGCACCATGATTTTCCGTTTACCCTGGCGGAACAAGGCTGGGCCATTGTGCGTTTGGGTGGCATGAGGTTAGGTCATCCAGGCGAATGGAAAATACAGGCCAAGGTTGAAGATGCCCGGGTCGCCACCGCGCAAGCCTATGTGAATGTTTCAACAGAAGCGAATGCGTTGCGGCCGCTTTACGCCGACCTGCATGTGCATTCGGATGATACCGTAGGCACGAATGATACCTTGTACAACCTCAGTTATGGCCGTGACGTAGCCGGTCTGGATATCCTGGGTTATACCGCCAATGATTTTAATATTACCGAGCAACGCTGGGACAAGGCGGTTGCCCTGATTCACAGCCTGAATGAGCCAGGCCGGTTTGTTTGCTACCCTGGCACTGAATGGTGCGGTAATTCCTGCGCTGGTGGCGACCGCAATATTGTCTTTTTGCGTGACAGCAAACCGCTGTTTCCTTTCGACGAGCACGGCAGATTGGTACGCTCGTTCGAATGGAATGAGTTTACGCATGGCACGCTGACGCCAGGCGCGTGGCCGGTCGACGATTTGTATGCCGCCTATGCGCATGACCCGGAAGGGCATTTGATGATGCCGCATGTAGGAGGTCGCCGTTGCAACCTGGATTGGCATCACCCTGAACTGGAAAGACTGATCGAAGTCAGCTCGGCCTGGGGCCAGTTTCACTGGGTCTACGCCGAAGCCTTGCAACGCGGTTACCGCGTAGGTGCTGCTGCCAATAGTGATGAGCATCAGGGTCGTTGCGGCGGTGGCGTACCGGCCACTGCAGTATTTGGTTCCCGTGGCGGCTTAACAGGTGTGTTAGCCACGCAGTTTGATCGTGAAGGGGTAGCCAAGGCACTTCGTGCCCGCCATACCTTTGCCACGACCGGCGAGCGCAGTTTTGCCAGCTTGCGGCAAGGAGAACACCTGATGGGTGACGCATATGTGCCTGAGCTATCCGTTCCGCTGGAATACCAGGTGCTGGGAGACCAGGGTTGGGAAGAAGTCAGTCTATACGCTGGTGACCAGCGCATCTGGACACGCAACCTACATGAGGAGTTGGGATTGGCCAGCAATCGCATCCGCATAAGACTGGGTGGGGCAAGAATCAAGGATCGTTACCGCGGTGCCTACTGGACGGGAGAGGTTCAGGTAACTGGCGCAACGATTACCGATTTCAGTGCGTTTGGCCTTGATCATCCCGAACAGGTTTGCTGGCGTAATGATGCTTCCACTATTGGTTTCCGTACCGATACCAATGGCGACAGTGACAGCATAGAGATTGAGCTTTCCAACCTGGCTGGCTGCAAAATTATGTTGAAATCGCGTATTGATAGCTACATTAAAGTAGGTGATCCATTAGAGCCACAACCTTATGTGCATGCGCCGGAAGTGAAGCTCGAACTGGATGGCGACAGCTTGTTGGCAACACAGCAACTCGAAAAACAATTACCAGGCGCCGAATTGAAAGTGGCTATAGAACGTATTACTGATAAAGAGTTACCACGCGATGTTTCCGGGCAGATTGACTTACCGGCGCTAAAACTTGAATCCGGCAGCGAGCATGCTTTATTCATCACCGCCAGACAGCGTGATCAATCCAGGGTATGGACTTCGGCACTGTTTTTAAGCTTGTAGTGCAGGTCGGGAAAAACTCCTATAGGCATGCAAAATGTTTCCCTGCATTATGGTGCCCAGGGTTTGCTTTACTACTAGGACCGTTAGGATAAGTCGCTTATTTTAACGGAGTGAAACAATCCCTGCCCACATTCGACAGTTTGCATATTGATCCAGTGTTAAAAAAGGCATCTCCTCCGGGGTGCCTTTTTGCTTTTATACCTTATCTGTTTGTTGCTGCTTAGCGCCTTCTAATATCTGTATCCACAACCATCATCAGCAATTTGTCGGTACAAATTGACGCCTCAACGCCGTTTGGTAATGAGGGCATGTTCGAATAGAATGAAGCTGTAGGCTGGATCATAGATAAAATACTTAGCCAATAATAAGGCTGGATTGATTTTAGGGTTGGATAGCATGGCCGGTACTTAATGGCCTTATTTAGGAGGTAATCAATGGCATCGATATATTCACCAGAGCACCGCGCACTGCAGGAAGAGTTTGAAACTACCAAGCTTGCAGAACTATTAGACAACGGCTGGATTCATGAAGCGATTTCTGATGAAGAGAAAGCTTTTATCACTAGCCGTGACATGTTTTTTCTTTCTACCGTTGACAGGGATGGCATGCCCACAGTGTCATACAAGGGCGGCGGTGTGGGGTTTGTAAAAGTGCTGGATGAAAGCACGCTGGTTTTTCCCGGTTTTGATGGTAATGGCATGTTTTACTCGGTTGGCAATATCAGTGGCCAAGGTAAAGTTGGCTTGCTGTTTATCGACTTTGAAACACCACACAGAATCAGGGTGCAAGGCACTGCCAAACTGGTACGTGAGCATGCACTGATGGCGGAATATACCGAAGCGAAGTACCTGATCTTTGTGACTGTGACCAAGATATGGGTAAATTGCCCGCGGTATATCCACAAATATAAAAAAATTGATCAATCCAAATATGTGCCGGAGCCATGTAAAGTGACGCCAATTCCAACCTGGAAAAGACTCGATATGGTGCAGGACGCCATTACACCAGAAGAAAAAGCGATTGCAGAATCAGAAGGGTTGGTGAATCTGGAGGAGTATGTAGATAAGGTAAAACGTGGCGAAGGCTAGTAAACCCCCGTTTGCATAGGTGTTAAATGTGTGCCCTTGGTTAAGTAACCAAGGGCACACCGCATTAGTGGGTAGCAATTATTTATCAGAGGCATTTTACTGAAAATTATAGGTAAAAAATACCTAAATGAATTCTCTTACACTACAATCAGAAATGGGCTTATAACTTTTTTATCTAAATTGTCTTAACTTAACGATGGGATGTTATTTATTGAACAAATGACTGATATTTAACTTTGGAAAATGCAAAGGAGATAATGATGGCTTTGAACATAGAGTTTAAAAGCAAGGAAGTGAGAATATGGGACAAAAATCTGCTGGACCCGGATCGCTCTGAACTGGCTGATGACTCAGAAGAGTCTGAAATCCCCGAGCCGGATACTTCGAGCCCTACCCCAATTGACACTGACATTACCGAACGCGTGGAGAGAGACTTGTACGAAGATTTTTATCCGGATGATAATCCAGATGCTCCAGATCCAGGACTCTATCGAATTATCCCGCCAGTTAAGAGAAAGGATATTAGTAAACGTGCCAGTATCTAGAGTTAAGACATTCTGCTTCACATAAAGCCCGCTAAATCCAGCCGGCTTTTTTATTTCCATATGCCCATATTCAGTAACCGTCCAGCCGTCATTCCTGATCATTTATATTCCAAGCCTCGTCATCCCCACTAAATCTTAAGTAAGTCAACATCAGTCAGTGACTTCCTACAGCGAAATGAGCGGCGAACTGATAGAGCTGCATAACAAAACATTATTTAATGGCTTACGCTTAGAAATAACTTATTTCATTACCGGCGCTTAGTTTTTAGCGCTAAATTTAAAGGATATAACAATGAAAAAAATAATGATCGCGATTTTATTCTCAACAGTTTCAATGTCCAATTATGCGGCTGAGAGCAAAGATGATGGTGCCAAATTGGGTACCTCTAATAGTCCTCAAGTGGAAAGACAGCAACGCTACACGGACAAGGGCCCTACAGATGTAAACCAGAACGGTGTGCCCAATGATGCCAGCAATCTGGGCAACTCGGATACTCCGCAATTGAAAGAGCAAAACAAACGCACCGACAAAGGCTCTGCTGACCGTCCTTTCAAAAGACAGAAAAACAAAGTATTGAATAATAAAGACGAAAAAGCAGGCACTACTAAAGGCAATCCGGTACAGCCAACGGATTATGAATCAGCACCTCCTGCCACTACGAATTAAGATTGAGGTACTTATGGCTGGCTTTGTAAAAATAGCCAGTCATGCTCCTCATTTTTTATTTTAAAAGCCGATTCGAGAGGGTTACACCATGTCATATCCGCAAGTAATCAATGAGGTTGCAGGTGCCATCAATGCAGTGATCAGTGTCATAGCCAGTTCAGTATTTAAGGTTTTGCCTGTGCTTTTGGTGATGCTGATGGTGATGGCTGCAATTGATGTGTTTGTAGGGACATTATTTGAAGGTGAAACGCACACAGAAACGCCTTTTGTGTCTGGTAATCCTCCCACTGAGATACACCTAAGCTCAAACGTCGTCACTCAAAAGCAATGAACTAAAATCTGGCTGAACAAAAAGTTAAGAAACTTGCTGCCGGATATAGAAGTCTATTAAAAATAAGAAGTGTTGATGCTTTCACAGCATATAGGGACATTAAAAAAATAGGGATAAATAATGAAGGACCTTTATCAGTTTTTTGATGATGACTCCAGTACCTATACCTATGTACTGACAGATGCTGAAACTAAACAGGCTGTGATAATTGACCCGGTAGACCAACACTTGCAGCAATATATGTCATTGCTGAGTGATGAAAGTTTAAGGCTCAGATATGTGCTGGAAACACATGCGCATGCTGATCACATAACATCAGCGGGTGCGCTCTGCTCATTGACCGGCGCCAGAGCGGCTACTCCTGTGCACTGCAAAATTACCGCTGCAGAAATCCAGCTTGATGATGGCCAGGAGTTGTCTTTTGGTAAGCATCAGGTGATCAAAGCGATTCATACTCCAGGCCACACATCCGGTGCCATGTCATATTTCTGGAATGGCAAATTATTCACTGGCGATAGCCTGTTGATTAATGGCTGTGGGCGTACCGATTTCCAGAACGGTGATGCCGGTACGCTATACGACAGCATTACGCAGCGCCTTTTTAGCTACCCTGATGAAACCCTGGTTTACCCATGCCACGACTATGAGGGCAAGACACATTCTTCAATAGGCGAAGAGCGGCGTTCAAACGAAAGAATAGCCGGTAAAAGCCGGGAAGAATTTATCCGCATGATGGATAACCTGAATCTGCCACCGCCAAAAATGATCGATAAGGCAGTTCCAGCAAATTTAAAGCTAGGTTTAAACATCAGGCACGTGGCCGGTATTTAATAGGTGTTATGAGTAGCGCTTATTGTTCGGCACGCACGATTAAGTGAACTACAGTTCAGTTGTCCTATTCGTATAAAGTAATTAAACAGTAAGGTGAAGTTATGGATTTAAACTATGAGGTAAAGAATTCTAACCAGTTTGATCGCGTCAGGAACTCGACAGATGAAGACGTCAATGAGCAAATTGACCGTGTGACCAATACCAATATCCAATACTACGCAACCCGGCCGGCCTGGGAAGTGAAACAACGCATCATTGCGCTGGAAAAAGAATGGGATACTGAACGTGTCCTGGAAGTGAATGCCTCTACGCTGGCACTGACCGGCTTAGTATTGGGATTAACCGTCAACAAGAAATGGTTCGCGCTGCCTGCGGTGGTATTACCGTTTTTATTGCAGCATGGCCTGCAAGGCTGGTGTCCTCCACTGCCTATCCTGCGTCGAATGGGAATCCGTACACGAGATGAAATTGATAGGGAAAAGTATGCTTTGTTAGAGAGTTTGAAATCACGTAACGATTAAATTGTAATTTAAGTAAGATAAAGAAGACCCAAGGTTAGTACCTTGGGTCTTTTTGTACGATGATTCCTACGTCAAATTCAGCTGAAACTGTATACAGCGTTTTAAGCAAGTTCTGCATGATGGAGCCTCCAGTGATGAGTTGTTGTGTTTTAGCACAACGTTCATTTTGAGATTTTTGGCTTAGGTTTTAGGAGAGGTTCATGCTGCATACAATTCTAATAGTGGTATTAATACTTGCTCTGATTGGAGCCTTACCCACATGGCCTCACAGCGCCAAATGGGGTTACTACCCAAGCGGTGGACTAGGCTTGGTACTTTTAATCCTGATTATCCTGGCTTTAACTGGTGGCGTTTAATCCTGCCAATAACCGCTTACGCTTCAACACTATTAAAAATTTTTAGTAAGTGAGGTCCTCATGATGAACAGCACAGATACTTTAAGTAATTCAGATAGCGGCATATCTTTAGCTACTATGACTGCAGGCATTATTGCGGCGGTTATGTTCCTCCTGATTTCTTCATTCGTATCTAATGATGCTAACTGGCCTATGACTAGTGATCGCGTCTGGGCAACCAGGACTTTAACCGGTGACGAAATTGCACGTACCAAAGTCATGATGCCATCACAAATGGAAGCGAATATCCCTTCAAATGCAGAGCATCAAGATAAGGAAGGACATTTCCTGGATGCGCTGTACCGCTCCGAGTTTATGAGCATATTTACTGAACCTACATAGCGGTATGGCTATAATAAAAATAAAAATCTGAATGATTACTCAGGTTTATAATCAATTTTTATTAAGGCTATGAGTGAGAATTTTATAATTTAAATTAAGGGAAAAATCATGAACAACAATCTTTGGAAAATGGCTTCACTTGCATTATTACTGTCAGCTTGTAGTAGCACACCGATGAAACCGGCTCAGGTTGACCCTAGCGTGACACGTCCAATCAATACCCAGCAAGAAAATACCAGCGCTGAGGCTCCTGCCGCCCCAAACAAAATTACGATTAAAACGGTAGATGTCGATTCCAGCAAAGATCAAATGAGTGCATCTGAGTTGGCTAAACGCCAGATCTTTTTTGATTATGACAGTGATGCTATACGCGATGAATACAAAGGGTTGATAGAAAATCACGCCAAATATTTAGCTGCACATCCGCAAACCAAGGTAGTACTGCAAGGCAATACCGATGAGCGTGGTACACATGAATATAATCTTGCTTTAGGTCAGCGTCGCGCTGCGGCAGTTAAAAATGCGCTAAATATTCAAGGTGTAAACGATCAGCAAATTGAGACGGTAAGCTACGGCGAAGAGCGCTCAAAGCAAAATTGCGGTGATGAGGATTGTTTCCAGCATGACCGTCGCGTGGATGTTGTATATTCAGGTCAGTAAGTACTAGCTTTATTTGGTTTAAAACTTTGAAACCTCTAATGCCTGCCAGGCATTAGAGATTTTGCTCACTATGTGATAGTGAGATCAGTCCTCATCAATCCGAATGCGATCACAAGCAACGTCAGAAAACTCCTACTAGCGAATCAGCATTTGCCTATATGTTATTTTCATCCGAAGTGCGATTATTACTACAACAAAGTGGCTGGCTTAGAGTCATTTTGTTTCCCTGAGACACCCTAATTTATCTCCCCACCTCGGTGGGGATTTTTTTTAAAGCCGGATAATTTTTAACTTTAGAGTGAGCATTTTCGATGCGTTATCGGGTTTCACCACGGTCACTATTACAACAAACTCAGCTGACACTGCCTGCTAAGTTCGGGCAGAACCTGCATGCTAGCTATGTATATTCCACATTAACTACTAGCCAAATTCATTAGCTTAGACATAAAGGCTTAAATGCAAAAAAGGGATTTCACAAAAGAAATGTTGAACATGATGACTTCCTTGATTATCTCGGCAGGCATTGTGGTGACGTCTTTAATGATGATGTTTATTATATTTATTACTACCATCATGCTGATTGGGATTGTGTTTAACAATCATTCGATTAGCGGTAATAATGTGACCTACACCTCAAAAAGTAAGCACTGATTCAAGCCTGGAATATATCCAGCATTCTATTTAAACCTGACTCACAAATTGTATTTGAGTTAAAGCCCGAGATTGATGGATTCAATTTTTTCATAATCCAGGGGCTTGGTTAAATGCAAATCGAAACCTGCATCCAGTGCATTTTTCTTGTCCGACGCCGTACCATAGCCAGTAAGGGCAATGAGATAGCATTTACTGAGTTTTTCTATCTGGCGAACGGCTTTTGCAACTTCATAGCCGGTCATATCAGGCAGGCCGATATCCAGAAATATGATATTTGGTAAAAACTCCTCAGCTACTTTGAGGGCTTCTTTGCCTGAGTTAGCGCTCCTCACATTATTACCGGCCAGCTCCAATAAATCGGAAAGCGTGCTGGCAGCATCCTCATTGTCATCGACTACCAATACTCTGGTATTTTCTTTTGATAAGTCCTGAGGGACCTGTAATGCAGCAACAGGTTTGATTTCATACTGTGGTGCGGCTACCAGCTTTAATTCCAAAGTAAATGTACTGCCATTATTGATACCCGGGCTGGTCACGCTGATTTCGCCGTCATGCAAATGTGTGAGGTTTTTTACCAGCGAAAGCCCGATGCCCAGGCCTTCCTGTGCGCGCTCTTCGGTATGCGCATGCTGTACAAACAGGTCAAAAATATTGTGCAGATGCTCTTCATCCAGACCGATGCCGTTATCTGTCACTTTAATCAGTACGCACTGTTGATCTTTAGTCACATCAACAGTAATCAAGCCTCCGGCAGGTGTGAATTTGGCGGCATTGTTAATCAGGTTGCTGATGATCTGGATCAAGCGCACTCTATCACCGGAAACCCACAGTGGCTCAGGCCAGATTGTGATGGTGATCTGATGGCCGCGATCGGCAATTAAATTGCTGCTGCTTTCTGCCGCTGCCTCGACAAAGTCACGCACATTCAAGGTCTCGATATCTAGCGAAATTTTCCCCTGTGAAATCCGCGAAACATCCAGCAGGTCATCCACCAGTTTTACCATCTGGTCGGTCTGGCGCGAGATAATATCCAATAGCTCAAACTCTTTGGCATTGAGCTTGGTATTCAAAGTTTTCAGCAACTTGATAGAGTTTCGTATCGGGCCTAACGGATTACGTAATTCATGCGCAAGGGTGGCCAGGAATATATCTTTTCTTCTATTAATTTCGCGCACATCCTGCTCGGCCAAGCTAAGTCTCAGTAACGCTTTAATATTGACGACTAACTCTTCAGGCTCTATGGGTTCAAACAGGTAATTATCAGCGCCGCATTCAATACCATTGATTTTATCTATCAAGGTAATGAACGAAGCAGACGTTTGAAGGATGGCAATGGAAGCGGTGGCGGGGGAAGACTTTAATCTTCTGCATACCTCGAAGCCGTTGATATCCGGTAATCTGGTATCCAGTAAAATAAGATTGGGATGCTCGCTGTTTGCCATTGAGATGGCATCGCCACCATTGGAAGCCTCTATGATGCTGAACCCGGCTTTGGTCAGAATCCTGGATTTTGCGTACCTGGCGGCATCAGTATCATCCACATTCAATATCAAAAAATCATGCAATGGATGATTTCTTATCATTTCAACCGCCTTTGGTTGAGTGTCTTTCATTACGGGTTATCCGATGGAATAGTTGTCGCATCTGACGTCGAATGTTTAGCGCTGGCTAGCGCTTCTAAAGAGTTTTCTCGCCCCACATTTAATAATTCTCTTAAGCTGGAAAGCAAATCGGCTTTAAGCAACGGTTTTTGGAAATAGGCATCTGCCCCCAAGGCAAGGCCTTTTCTTTCATCTTCTACACTTGAAGCAATTATCACAGGTACATTGCGCTGTTCATCCTGTTTCAAATCCGCTAACCAGCGCCAGGAATCTTCGCCCTTGAGCAAAATATCCAGTAAGACAGCCACAGGTTTAACCTGGCTCCACATGGCATTTGCTTCACGCAGGGAACGAGCAGGAATTACCCTGAATTCACTATCATCCAGATAGCGTCTATATAGCAACTGTTCAAACTCCTCATCTTCGATAATCATCACAGGTAAGCGATTATCCTGGACGGTGATGGCCGGAATCGGATCTTCAATAGCACTGACCAGTTTGATTTTGGCGGGCAGCGAAACCGCAAAAGTCGAACCTTGGCCGACTGTACTTTCAACTGAAACTTTCCCCTGCAGTAATGAGGCCAGGTTTTTGCATAATGGCAAGCCTAAACCCGTCCCTTTGACGGCTTTTTGTAAGTGATTTTCTACCTGGGAAAACTCCTCAAAAATCAAATCAAGATGCTCTTTCGGAATGCCAAGGCCGGTATCTTTAACCGCGAAAGTCACACAATCGCGTTCGTCAACTGATACGCTGACTTCAATGCTGCCGACTTCGGTAAATTTCAGCGCATTTGAGATGAAGTTACGAAGAATCTGCGAAATTTTTGCTTCATCCTGAAACAGTTCTATATCTGCTTCAGGGAAGGTAAAGTTAAGTGCTAATTTATTGGATACCAGCAGCGGTTTCAGCATACCCCTTAAGGCGCTGAACATTTCACTGACATAAAAACTGGTCGGTTTTACTTCAGTTTTACCCGCCTCTATTTTTGCAATATCCAGCAGATCATTCACAAGGTCGCTTAAAGAAACTGCACCTTTCATAATGTATTGCACTTGCACCTCCTGCTCGGTGGTGAGGTCGCCATCCATTTTGTCTAGCAACAGTTTCGCCAATGCCCTGATTGAGTTGAGCGGCGTCCTGAACTCGTGACTCATATTGGAAAGAAAACGCGACTTCAATTCATCCGCCCGGCGTAAATGACTGGCTTTTTCGTCCAGCTCGGCATATAAGGCCAGTACACCGCGATTGGTATCTTCCAGTTCCTCGGTCAGGGAAATTAGCTCTTTTTGTCTGGCATTCAATTCATCCAGGATGCGTAGCAATTCACGGTTCTGGTGCTGGACTTCAGATAGAGAAATATTAGGGGCCAGTTCTGATAGTTGCGAGATAGAACTACCGACTTTGGCCGGCGTGAGCAAGGGTGCGCTTTTAGGTAAAAACTTGCGCAGGATAATCGACGTGCCACTACTATCCGTATTGATTTCAAACCGATCCATCAACCTTTTTGCCCCAATCACGCCCAGACCCATGCCGGTAGGTGATTGATAACTGCCAGACAACACTTCCTTGATATGCGGAATGCCCGGGCCTTTGTCTTCGATATGAATCGTCAATAATTGCGGAACCGTCGTTCCCTCAATTGAATATTCAATACGGCCTTTACCGGCGTAGTTGTACACATTTCTGGCAAGCTCTGAAACCGCCGTGGAAATGCGTGCCTGATCTTGCAAGGCAAAGCCACAGATGGCAGCGATATCCCTCGCACGCTGTCTGGCAGCGACGACATCCAGTTCGGTTTCGATACTTAGCGCGAGAAATCTAATCGACATTTGTGCCTAATGATTAATTTAAGATACGCTTGAAAACAACGATAGTAGCGTCATCCCTGCCACGTGTGAAATCGCGATGAATCACTGCCGCAATCACTGACGAATGGCATTTTTCAAGAGCTGGATAATTTTCCAGCGCCCATTTAGTACTGATGCCGTCGGAGTGCATGATGACCAGGGCATCTTGTTTCCAAGCATGCGTAAATTCCTGTGTTTTAAGCATATTGGTACCGACAATGCCATTGTGGCTAATCAGGTGCTGGCGGCCTTCAGCTGAAAATATGCAGCCGGCGATATTGCCGACGCCGCAATACCTGATCTCTTGGGCATTGACATCAATTCTGGCGATGGCGACTGCTGCGCCCCGACTGCCGCGCATCAGCGCGTGGCTGTTTTGCATGGCCCGTAACGGGAAAAAATCCGGATCAGTTTCCATCGCTTTCACGGCCAATAAAGAGGCATCTGCCGCGCCTTGTCCATGGCCGAGTCCGTCAGCGACCAATACACTCAGTACAGTTCCCGAGCCAACCGCCGTCCAGGAATCACCACACACCTCTTCTGATGGGATCGGTACACATATAGTGCCAATTTCCCAGAAGTCTTCGGAGACCATTGCCGGCTCAGCCCACAGAATCATCCGCAGCACCGTACCTTTGCCATGCTCGGAGTAAATGTCCACATGGTGTGCCAGTCGTTTGATTGCGCCCAAGCCTGTGCCATAAGTGCCGGTGGAAGAATTACCGTCTTCAAAATTTAGCTCAATATTCCCCATACCAGGGCCTGAATCGACGGCAAGCACTTCTACACCATGTTTTTCACCTGCTGAAATCGCCCGGATGTAAATTGTTCCCGAGCTGGCATGTTTATCAATATTAGTCCCCGCCTCGGTAATGATAATAGCCAACTCCCCGGCGCGCACTTCATCAAACCCTAACTTTCGGCTCAGCTCTACGCCAGCCCTGCGTGCAGATGAAACTTCGCCGATTTCACCTATATTATGGCTACTTTGTGTTCCTAAACGCATCATGAGAATTTCCACTTTCTGATGGTGACAGTCGTGCCTTCACCAAGCCGTGTTTCAAGATGAAACTCATCAGAAAGTTTTTTGGCACCGCTCAGGCCCAGCCCTAAACCACCACCGCTGGTATAACCGTCAGTAAGTGCCAGAGCCGTATCTTCTATCCCGGGACCATCATCGGTAAATACTAATTCGACACCAATTTTGGGCGATTCATTCAATTTGCCTAAATGGCATTCGCCGCCTTTGCCATATTTCAAAGTGTTTCTGGCGAGCTCACTCGCCGCTGTAATCATTTTGGTCTGGTCAACAATCCCAAACCCCAAAGCGGCCAGTTCCTCGCGAACCAGTTTTCTTAAGCGAACCACATCCTCGTCACTATACAAGGGCATGACTACCGCACCTGACTCTGCTGTTTTCATTTAAGCACCATGTGTGGTTTTTTATACTCTGAAAAGCCGCTCATTCGCGTTGAGCTAACATGGCGATGCCACGTTCAACATTCAGCGCTGTACTCACGCCTTCAAGTGCCAGTCCCAGTTCAACCAGCGTAATCGCCACAGCGGGCTGCATGCCAACCACTACAGTCTTGGCATCAAGTATCTTTGCCATAGCAGCGGTATTGCTGATCATGCGGCCAATAAATGAATCCACAATATCCAGCGCAGAGATATCAATCAGGACTCCTTTAGCGCGGTCTTTCACAATGCGGTCTGTCAAATCCTCCTGTAAAGTCATCGCCAGGCGGTCATGCATATCGACCTGGATGGTCACCAGCAATAATGAGCCCATCCTGAGGATTGGAATGCGTTCCATTATGCCCCCTACGCCGCTGAGTTAGTGATAGAAGCACCGGTTTTTTTCAATGCAATCACGAATGCATCTGCCAGTGTTGCTTTGGTAATCACGTCTTCCAGGTTGACACCCAGATGGACAATGGTTTGCGCAATTTGAGGCCTGATGCCGCTGATAATGCAATCCGCACCCATTAAGCGCGCCGCAGCAATTGTTTTCAGCAAATGCTGGGCGACCAGGGTATCGACTGTCGGTACGCCAGTAATATCAATAATCGCAATCAGCGCGCCTGTTTCTACAATCTTTTGCAGCAGGTTTTCCATCACCACTTGCGTTCTGGCGCTGTCCAGCGTCCCGATCAGTGGCAACGCGAGAACGTTTTGCCATAATTGCACCACCGGGGTAGATAATTCGAGCAGTTCCTGTTGTTGACGTGAAATCACCATTTCCCTGGCCTTTTGGAAAACATCAATGGTGTACAGTCCCAGACTGTCGAACAAGGCGGTAGTGGTTGCCAGTTCTTCTACCAGTTGTTGTGGTTGATCTGTCAGCGAGGCCCGCAAAAGTTTAAAAATCGGTTCTTTTAAAGAAAAAATGATGCTAGCAGTTTCAGCAGGGGTATATCCTTGTTTTACCCTGGCATGGGAAAACTCGGTCAGCAATTGTTTTGTTTCAGCCCAGATGGAATCATTCAGGTTGTGGGTCGTTGTTTTCGGGATGTTCAGTTCCAACAGCTTGAGCAACTGCGCGGTCTGTTGCCTAATCTCTGACTCTGATGCTTTGTCAAAACGCATGAGTTTATTTCTCATCGCCGTGATTAATTCGTCGACTAAAGCTGCTTCATTCCCTTTGATAAGCCCTGCAAGTTGCAAAGTTGAATCCTGACTCATTTTTATCTCCGCTGTTCGGTTATAGGTAATTGTGATTACCAATTCTTCTAAAGAACCAAATCAATTGTTCTTTAATATCTAAAATTGTTGCCAAATAACCAGTCTATATGGTTTTGTGGGTTTAGGGGAGCGCTTTAAAAGCAAGATGTATAGAAGCCTTTAATTTGGCAGAAAATAAATATAAAAATGTCTTAATTCTGTAAAATTATTCATAAAAATCCCTATAAAAACACTCTATTGGTGGTTTTTCCCACTGATGATTCTTACACGAAGCCGAGCATTAAATTGACCGTGTTTTGTAAATCGCCGCGCTTCTTTCCTAATTCAATATCAGAAAATCAAAATTCATGTTCAGGCGCATTAATCTCCGGATTGTGACTTACTGGGGACTAGTAGAATTGGTGGCAATATCGTGGCTTTATTTATTGTATTGCCGATCTAACCATTTTCTAAGGCAGCTGCGTTGGGTGGGAATTATTCCCGAATATGATTGAAAGTCTAAAGGAATGCTGATTATTAATCTCGAGGCGAGTATGCTAAAACTTGTCATTAAAAACATGATTATTTGCCAAATGCTAGCTTTTTCGCACCCGCTATTTCCCAATCTTGAATCAAGGGATGTAACACTCTCCGATCTGTTTACGGAAGGATACATATGAGCTTTGAAAATAAGTCTACGGATGAATTACTGCGGATTGCTAAAGCCGGCTTGGGATTCACGCTTATTGCTACTGGCAAAACCGCTGAAGATATTGACCAGCTAGCCAATGCGGCTGCAGAAAGCGGTGCTAAAATCACTTTTGTTTACAAGCCGATATCAAAGAAAACTCACGACCAACAACCTGATTTAATTGCAAGCTCTGTTTAATAGCCGCTGATCAATCAGACGCTTCTGACAATACCTAAAGACTCAAGCTACGCTACCTTGAGTCTTTATTGTTTTGGCTAGAATGCTGTGTCATTTTATTGCTGGAAAATGCGCTTACCTGAATGAAATTCTGACGCTGCAATCAGTCATCTGCGGATGAAAGAACAGATACATTCCCCCTATGATAACTACACATTGCTTCGCCTCATTCTAGTCTTTCAGATACCTGAGGCAGTGGGTTAATCATCTGGATCACAAATAGGAGAAAGTATCATGGCAGCAAATCAAGGTAACAAACAGGGTTCATCAAATACGCGTGGTAGTTCTAGTGATAAAGAATCCAAAGCGGGTAGTCCTAGTGAAAAAAATCAAAAGAGTGATCAAGACTCATCAACTGGTCGTAGTTCTTCTGGAAGCAATGACAAGTCTGGCAAGCAGGGTGCAAAGAAAAGCTAATTCATGATGATGTCCGACGAGGTGTTTTGTCGGGTCATTTTAGGATGTGTGCGAACACATCCTTTTTTTCGTGGTTAAACAATATGACTATGTTTTGCGAGGATGCGCTCATGTCGGCGTGGTGCGATAATTCTTACATTGATATCAGCCCTTCATGACTGGAGGATTTTTATCCGTTATTCAATGATTACACAATTACTTGGATGATAATTACTTTCAAAAACAACACAGCTCTATTAATACTTATGGTTTTGACGCACTTAACGTATTTGGCTAAGAATTAACCTATATACTGTAAGTGAGTATTTGCATAATTAAGATCAAAAGCAATAAAAATGATCTTTCGAAAGAATATATGGCTGCTTTAACATGACTTTTTTATATCAACTTGCCGTGCTGGGTGCGCCAACAGAAGCGCAAATTCGCGATCTCAGCCAATGCATAGCCACTGCTTTGGAAAAGTTTAATTTACGACTTGGACATGAAGTGGCCTGGGATGTATTACCTGCCAGTTTCAAGCCACATCAGCTTCAACCTTCAGCCGCGGTATTCTTTGGCGGAGATACCCTAGGTATTGTAAACCTCGAAGAACTTTTAGAGCGTGGCGTACCAGTATTGCCAGTAGTATCCGACTTGAATAAACAGCAGGCAGAATTACCTGAAATATTGCAGCCACTGAACTGCCTGAATTACACAGAAGGCGGCGCTCAGCACATCGCGAACGCTTTGCTCGAGTGTGTAGGATTACTGCCTTACCAACGTCGCGTATTTATCAGTCACCATCATAGTGAGGCTTCAGCCGCTGCTTTACAGCTTTATGAAGCATTGTCAGCGCGCCAATTTGATGTGTTTCTTGACACGCATGGCAATGAAATGGATGAAGATGTAAAGGCCCTGTCATGGCACAAGCTATATGACACGGATGTATTGTTAATGCTGGACACCCCCAGCTATTTTGATGATCGCTGGACGAACGCGGAATTTGGCCGGGTCTTGGCTAAAGGCATTAGCATTTTGCGGGTGAGCTGGCCTGAAGTTACTCCCTCCCGACGCTCTGCAACTGCCTGGCTGACCGATCTTAAAACCGAAGATATTCATGTCGACACAGGGCTACTTGAAGAGGGTGCATTGGAAAATGTCTGCTTGAAACTGAAAGAAATCCGTAGCCAGAATCACGCCATACGTTCAGTCAATATTATCAGCAACCTCCGTATCGCTATTCAGGCGATCGGTGGAAAAATGCTGGGTGTCAGCACTAACAGGGCGATGCATATGCAGTTACCTGCGGGACAATTTCTGACAGTGTATCCAACGTTTGGTGTACCAACTCCTGTCCTTCTGGATGAAGCGCTTAACCATACATCGTCACCCGAACAATCCGTAGCCGTAATATATGATCCAATAGGTATGTGTCAAAAAGGCCTGCATTACCTGGATTGGCTAAACACACATGCTCAACCCGACAGTTGGATTAAAGTCACCGAAGCCAGTCAGCAATTTGAGCATTGGGGAAATCATTAATATGGGAGCAATATTTCTTTCAGCCAGTGTGCCGGTTACAAACCGTGGTACCTATCACGAGACGGCTAACCCGTTCCTTATCCAGTGTGCGGTGCGTGAGATGGTGGTTGCTGTGATCAGGCAGCATAAAATTGTTTGGGGAGGGCACCCGGCGATTACACCCATGTTATGGAGCATCTGCGAGGACTTGGGCGTAGATTACGCCGATGCAGTCATCCTCTATCAGAGCAAGTTTTTTAAAGATGAGTTTGCTGAGGAAAACAAAAAGTTTGGCAATGTCATTTATACCAACGCTGTCTCCAATAACAGGGAAGCTAGCATCCTGCAAATGCGCAAGGAGATGCTTTCACGCAAAGATCTCATTGGCGCCGTCTTTATAGGCGGCATGGAAGGGGTGGAAACCGAACATGCAATATTCAAATACTATCATCCGCACGCCAGCATTTTACCAGTACCTTCGCCCGGTGGTGCCGCTTTAAATTTAGTGTTAGATCATGGCTATGCGACTCAAACTGATCTTGCAGATATAGATTTTGCGCGACTTTTTCATGCCCATTTTGCTTATGCCACCAACCCGATGCAATAGCATTCCAAATAAAATATTCCTAGACACTAGCTTATTGACCATCAGTTAATTAACCAGCAACTGCTTAGTTTTGATGATCACCAGGAAAATCAAAAAAATCTGATTTGTCCTACAAGCTTCCTGGCATTTAAAGTACCATAATGGTTTGAATTTCACAGGGCTTGTATGGCGCGCAAGGTTTTCTACAGTTTTGATTATGACCATGATAGCTGGCGGGCTTCTATGGTGCGGAATATCGGCGTAGTGGCAGGTAATCAGGCTGCAATTGATAACTCCTGGGAGTCAGTGTTGAAAACCAAGGATTCAGCTATTAGACGCTGGATAAACGAGCAACTAAATGGGCGTAGTTGCACTGTTGTACTCATAGGCGCGCAAACTGCAAATAGCAAATGGGTACATTATGAAATAGAACAATCTCTGGCTAAAGGCAAGGGTTTATTGGGTATCAGGATACACAGATTGCTGGATCAAAATCAGCAGGAAAGTACTCCCGGGCCTAATCCTTTTGAGGGGTTGAGTATGCCGGACGGCCGGCCGGCGATGGACACTATTCACACTTATGATCCGCCAGGCGAAACCAGTAAAGAAGTGTATGCGCATATCAGTGAAAACATTGAAAGCTGGATTGAAACTGCGGTTGCCCAGCGTTAAATCCACCGACCAGTATTAGAACAGCGAAAAGCCTAACCGGGATGCCAGGTTAGGCTTTTTTGTTATAGGCGCAAGCAACTAATTAGTCATCTTTGTTAACTTTAGCATCGATCCGTTTTGCCTCTTCCAAATGTTTTTTCAACACTGGTAACGTATCCGCTGCGAATTTTTTAATTTCCGGATCCGTTGCATCTTCAGCCGCATCTTCAAATAACTTTATCGTTTGCTCGTGAGCAGCAACCCCTACACCCGCTGCATAACTTTTATCAAATTTTGTACCCTCTTTTGTTTCCAGATATTTAAGCTTGGCTTGTTGTATCAGGCTAGGTTCCTTGGACAACTCCACATTGCGTTTTGCCGCTAAATCTTTAACTTTAGCAGCAGCCTGTGTATGGTCTTCAGTCATCATTTTTGCAAATTTCAAGATGTCTGCATCCTTCGATTTTTTCAGTGCCAGCTGACTACCTTCGACCTCGTAATTACCAGATTCTGCAGCGTTCTTTAAAAAGCGTTTGTCGGAAGAAGTCACATCTCTGGCATTGACATTCAAGCTCATACAAAGCAGGCCCAACACGGCTGAACCCAGCACTAAACGTTTAATTGAATACATGGCGATTTCCTTTTTTATCATTGAATAGAAACTAGTTTAGGGCGTAATGCGTGGGGATACTGTCAGTAAATATCTGATTCTATTGTCAGACGCAGCTTTTTCATTTGCTATCGCATCAGTCAAATGAAAAGTACCTGGATTTTATGACTAGCAATACCTACAAAATAATCAGAGATAGCACGCTTATCTTGTTTTTGCCCAATCCTTAAAGTTTGAAGTCGAAGCCAACAAACTGAGTCAATTTCACCAGTTCTCTTCTTTAACAAAGGATTCCCTATGCGCGCACTAACCTATCACGGCAGTAATGATGTTCGAGTCGAGACTGTTCCTGATCCCATCTTGAAACACGAGGAGGACGTCATTTTGCGGGTCACAGCAACTGCTATCTGCGGCTCTGACCTTCACCTCTATCGCGGCAAAATACCGGAAGTAAGGGATGGCGATATTCTTGGCCATGAATTTATGGGTGTCATAGAAGATGTGGGCCCCAACGTTACCAATGTCAAAAAAGGTGACCGGGTAATTATTCCATTTGTAATTGCTTGCGGGCACTGTTTTTTCTGTGAGAAAAGCCAGTACGCTGCCTGTGAAACTTCCAATCCGGATCGTGGCGCATCGCTGAATAAAAAAGATACAAGACCTCCGGCTGCTTTGTTCGGCTATAGCCACATGTATGGCGGCGTCCCGGGCGGGCAGGCAGAGCTTGTGCGAGTGCCGCATGGCAATGTCGGTCCCTTTAAAGTGCCCGGGTCATTAGCAGATGAGCAGGTATTATTTCTCACCGATATCCTACCAACCGGTTATCAGGCAATACTCAATGCAGATGTCGGGCCCGGTTCAAAAATCGCGATTTTCGGGGCAGGGCCAGTGGGCCTGATGGCTGCCGCATGTGCCCGCATGCTGGGTGTGGAAACCATTTTCATGGTCGACCATCACCAGTATCGCCTCGATTTTGCCAAAGAAGCGTATGACACCATCAGTATTAATTTTGATGAAAATAATGATCCTGCCGAACTGATTATCCAGTTAACCGGCAACCGAGGTGTAGACGCCAGTATTGATGCAGTTGGTTTTGAAGCGAAAGGAAGCATGCTTGAAACTGCCCTGACAACGTTAAAGGTCGAAACAAGCAGCGGTAAAGTATTACGCCAATGTATTGCGGCTACCCGTCGCGGCGGCATTATCAGTATTCCAGGTTTATATGCTGGTTTTATTCATGGCTTTTTAATGGGGGATGCGTTTGATAAAGGCTTGAGTTTTAAGATGGGACAAACCCATGTGCATGGTTTCCTGCCCGAATTGCTCAATAGCATTGAAGAAGGCAAATTACATCCGGCTGATATCATCACCCATCGCATGTCGCTGGAGGACGCCGCCAGAGGGTATGAAATTTTCAACAAGAAGGAAGAAGCTTGCCGTAAAGTCGTGCTGAGTCCAGGCGGATCTTCTTTAGCAAAACAGGCATTACCCGCTTAAGCATGGCTGGCTTGTCAGAGAAGTCTGTATACAACTGACTCAAAGTCTGACGCTGCAATCAGCCTGCCACGGATGATTTTGCGGCGCTCAGATCTTTAGAATCATGTCTAACGGTGCTTCAACTTTGCTCTCGCAAGCTGGCACACAGATTTTATGCAAAGGAAACAACATGCTGATTAGCCAGATAATGACACCAGAGGTAATTGTCGCATCACCTAATGATACCTTACGCTCAGCCGCCAGAACCATGCTGGAGCACGATTTGGGTATATTACCCATTTGCGAGAATGATGAACTGATAGGCATGCTCTCGGATCGAGATATCACGATACGCGCGGTAGCAAGAGGCTTGTCACTGGATGACACCAGAATCAGCCAATTACTTGGCACTGAAGCCAGATATGTATTTGATGACCAGACAGTAGAAGAGGCAGCACACGAGATGAAACAGTTCCAAATACGCAGATTGCCAGTGCTAGACCGGGAAAATCAGCTGGTTGGCATTATCTCGCTAGCAGATATTGTCATGACTGATGAAACAGCTGCCACTGAGGCACTGGCAGGTATTTCACAACCGGCTTAAACCGCAGCTTGTGTATTGAAATTACTGACGGCTACACTAGTAAGCACCAAGGCTGTCGCTATTGTAATCCCGGTAAGTTGTTTCGCTAGAGGTAGGAGCACTTGTTACTCGTGGATTCGCATATTCCAACATTGCAGTGTCTACTGCATGAATGATTTTCTCAGCGAGCAAACGATCGTCACTGGTCAGAACCCGCTGTTCACCTGCCGAAGAGTGTATCACTAACGCATATTTAGTGCCGCCAGATACCCAGAACACGACACCGAGAAGCACTGAAAAGCCACCTAGGGCGAATAATTGGCCTTCATCAATTAGCAAAAATAACCCTGCCAAAAATAAAATAGTCGCCACAATGCGTTTAGGTTCTATCAGTTTCAGCTCTATGTGGTTGATGTCTGCGATAGCATAAGTTTGCCCGTGAATATTCAAGTGCTGATGACTGACTTTTATGTCGGTATTGCTGAATAAGATAGTTTCTTCCATGTTCTTGACCTTTTTTAATAGTTAAAAGCGAGGGTAGAATGGATGGAGAGATGCAGCTACCAGTGTGCCCAGGCGTAATGCGTGTTATGCGAAATGCAAACGCATGCTACGGAAGTAAACAAACTACTAGGGAAGCACGAGAAGGAAAGTTTTATAACGACTGCTTAAACAGGTACTTGGTGAAAGAGTCTCACGTGGGTACACGAGTGAAAAATTCATAACTGTTTTCCAAAGTCAGATTTCAATATACGCTGATATAGATATAAAGGTATATATTTTCATATGTTAATTTTCTGGCGGTAGTCTTTAGTCAAGTGTTGGGAACCTTTTGCTGTGGCAGCTATTAAATTTAGTACTTTTCCTACAGGATTTTCAGCTGAATCCTGATACTTGGGACAATGGATTAAGGATGATTATATTTCTTCCTGATTCTTGAAAGATTCACCGCATGTCACGTCCTATTTGGAAAGGTGCCATCAGCTTTGGCCTGGTACATATCCCGGTTGAACTACATTCTGCCAGTAGCAGTTCAGGTATTGACTTGGATTTGCTGGATAAACGTGATTTTGCACCTGTCGGTTATAAACGCTATAACAAAGTGACGGGTAAAGAAGTAAAGCAGCCGGATATCGTCAAGGGCTATGCCTATGAAAAGGATGAATATGTGGTGCTGACCGATGAAGACTTGCGCAGGGCCAATCCTGAAAGTACCCAGACCATCGATATCCTGTCCTTTATCGATACCAGTGAGATCCCGGTATTCTTTTTTGAACAACCTTATTATTTAGTACCAGGCAAAGGCGGCGAAAAAGTGTATGCCTTATTGCGGCAGACATTGGAGAAATCCGGCAAACTGGCCTTGGGGCAAGTGGTCATCCGGACCAAGCAACACCTAGCTGCGTTAATGCCATTCCAGAAGGTCATCGTCCTCAATCTTCTGCGTTACCAGGAAGAAATCAGGGAGTTACCTGAAGTGGCCGAACCTAAAACCGGCAAGCAATCACTGGTATCCGCCAAAGAGGTTGAGATGGCGTTATCGCTGGTAAAAGATATGTCTGAGCCTTGGAACCCTGAGCAATACCAAGACACTTACCGTCAGGATGTGCTGGCGCTGGTCAAGAAAAAAGTCAAAGCCAAGCAAACGCATACATTGACAGAACCCGAGGCTGAGGGAGACGTTCCGCGTGCATCATCATCCAGCAATGTGGTTGACCTTATGCAATTACTCAAAGCCAGTATCGGGGATAAAACGGCTAAGTTGGGAGTGACTAAATCCAGGTCAAAACCCGAAGCGGAAAAACTGATAGCCAAGTCCAAAACGACAAGTAAAAAAATAGCCGAGTCTAAAGCAGACACGCCGCCCCGCAAACGTTCTGCCTAGCGCATTCATTAGACAATTGATGATAAACCGGTAAACACATGGGCTTACAAAAATACTGGAAAAAGCGTGATTTCGATATCACCAGTGAACCACGTGGTGAGGTGGAAGCGGCTGGGAAGCATTTGCGTTTCTACATTCAAAAACACCATGCGCGCCGGTTGCATTATGACTTCAGGCTGGAACTGGACGGCACGCTGAAAAGCTGGGCAATACCAAAAGGCCCCAGCCTGGATCCTGCCGACAAACGGCTGGCGGTAGAGGTGGAAGATCATCCTTTAGCTTATGGGACTTTTGAAGGCGAGATTCCCACTGGCCAGTATGGGGCAGGGCATGTGCTGTTATGGGATAAAGGTACCTGGGAACCGATAGGCGATGCGGCGGAAGGCTACAAAAACGGCTCATTGAAATTTCAGCTGCAGGGCCACAAGTTGCAGGGTAAATGGGCGCTGGTGCGTATGAAAAGCAGGCCTGCAGATAAAGACGATAAAACCAACTGGCTGTTGATTAAAGAACAAGATGATGAATCCCGCACAGGTACCAAGGCACAGATTACCGAAACTGCGGCTGAGTCTGTCAGTGCTTTGCCTGACATTCATGATTTATCGGCAGAGTTCAATACTTATAAACCAGCTCGAAAAACTACTGCAAAAAATATTGCATCCAAACAGGTACACCAGCCCATGCCAGAAACTTTCAAACCGCAACTGGCGACGCTGGCAACACATGCGCCAGAAGGTGATCAATGGCTGGCTGAGTTGAAATATGACGGTTACCGGGCGCTGACGCGAATTGAAAAAGGCAAGGTCAGCATGCTTACGCGCAACGGCCATAACTGGTCAGCCAAATGGCCGGGCCTGGTCAAAGCGATGGCTGATTTACCGGTAGATTCTGCGTGGCTGGATGGCGAAGTGGTGGCAATTGGGCCGGATGGCCATATCAGTTTCCAGTTGCTTCAAAATGCCATGCGGCTGGATAAAGAAGCTACGCTGGTCTATTTTGTTTTCGACCTGATGTATCTGGATGGTTATGACCTGACGTCATTGCCACTGATAGACCGCAAACAATTATTGCGAGAGTTACTAGCCAAAAAAGATGAGGCTGATGAAGAGGCACAAGGTCCTATCCATTTCAGTGATCACGTAGAAGGTCATGCGGGTGAAGTATTCCGGCAAGCCTGCTTGTTGGGTCAGGAAGGCGTGGTGGTAAAAGATGCACAAGCGCCTTATGTGCAATACCGGTCCGCAGATTGGTTAAAGGTGAAGTGTGGCATGCGGCAAGAGTTTGTGGTGGCAGGCTATACTGATCCAGCCGGGAGTCGCGAACACTTTGGCGCATTGCTACTTGGTACTTATGATGCAAATGATGGAAATAATAAAGGAAAAAGCAAGTTACTTTATGCCGGTCGCGTAGGCACCGGTTTTGATGCCGAGACGCTGAAAATGATTGCCGGACAATTTCCTAAATTGCTCACTGCAAAGACTCCGTTCGTAAATCCCCCCAAAGGTAAGGAAGCCATTGGAGTGCACTGGCTAAAGCCTACGCTGGTGGCAGAAGTCAAGTTTGCGCAATGGACTAATGAGGGTTCAGTGCGGCATGCCAGTTTTGTAGGGTTAAGGAATGATAAACCTGCCAGACACGTCACACATGAAACTATGCTGGCGCCGGAGCACTTTGATAAAGAAACACCCGTTGGAACACAGCAGAAAAAAACAACGCGGGATAAAAAAGCTGTACCTGAAAAAACCGGTAGTAAAACATCGAGTTTAACACCCGCAACGTCTGTTAACGGATCACGGATTGCCGGTATCAAACTCAGTAATCCTGCCAAAATACTCTATGCTGAAGATGGCTACACCAAAGCCGATATTGCCAGCTATTACGCAGATATCGAGCAGTGGATAATGCCGTATTTACAAGACCGGCCACTGTCTATTGTGCGTTGTCCGGATGGTTACCATAAGGCCTGCTTTTTCCAGAAACATGTGGCTGATGACCGTGATAGCCACCTGCAGTCAATACAGCTTGATCCTGCCGGAAAAGATGCGAAATACTTTATTGCCAATAACCTGCCCGCCATCATTGAACTGGTGCAGCTAGGGGTCCTGGAGTTACATAGCTGGGGCTCACGTTATCCGGTAACGTCACTGGCAGACCGCTTGATTTTCGATCTGGATCCGGCCCCTGATCTTGCATGGCAAAAAGTCACTGAAGCCGCCAATTTACTAAGAGGGCTGTTACAAGAAGTCGATTTGCAATGTTTTGTGAAAACCACCGGCGGCAAAGGTTTGCACATAGAAGTGCCGATTAAAGCGGATTACCCATGGGATGTTGTGAAAGCTTTTACGCGCGGTATTGCCCAGTATCTTGAAGACCAGATTCCTGAACGATTCACTTCCAGTATTTCTAAAAAGAAACGCGAAGGGCGGATTTTTATTGATTACCTGCGCAATGGTTCAGGTGCCACCGCTATCGTCCCGTACTCGACGCGAGCCCGCATAGGTGCACCGGTGGCTACACCACTGACATGGGATGAGGTTGGCGGAGATATTCAGGGGGATAGTTTCAATATCATGAATATTGGGAAACGATTGTCGCAGATGAAGTCTGACCCCTGGAAAGAGTATCTAAAAACCAAACAAAAACTCAGTCCTAAACTAATCAAATTATTTACCAAAGCAGATTAAGCTTATTTTTCACGCCTGTGATTTCAGTCTGTACTAATACTTCATTAATCCCCTTGCACTAGCTGTCTTCGCAGTTAAAGCGTCCGAGAATTCCTACAAAAATTTCAGATTAAATTGTATGGAGCTGTGTATGACAAATACGCATGATGGAGCCTTACTCTAAGAGTGCTTTTACTCGAAGCCTCTTTAGCGAAACTTCCCGTGTTTAGCAGCTTAATGCTAGTTACGGAAGTGATCGTAAACAGTTCAATCCTTTATTCAGTAACTGGTTTTGGAGGGAATCATGTTGGGTAATGTTGTGATCGGGTTTTTAATTTTTGCATTGTTATTTGTATTGCCAACATGGCCATACAGCACCAAATGGGGTTATTACCCGACGGGTATTTTAGGTTCAGCGCTTGTTCTATTGCTGATTTTGTCACTGGCAGGATTAATTTAAAAATAATTAAACAACCAAGTGATAGACGACCTGATTAACCAGAAAAGTGATTTCCCCGGTTAGCAAGGCACAGATGTGGACCGGTGTTAGCAGTTTAAAAAATATTTTAATTATAAATTTTGGAGTTACATCATGGCACAAGCTAATTTATCAAATGATCCGCTAGTGGGTCGAAACACCACTCTCACCTCTGTCGATGCGACTAACAGGAGCGCAATCTCATGGGCTGCGATCCTGCTTGGCGCGGTTGCTGCTGCAGCACTTTCACTTATTTTATTCATACTGGGTACAGGCCTGGGTCTTTCCTCTATTTCACCATGGTCACATGATGGTGTAACGGCTGCTACTTTTGGTATTGCTGCGATTATCTGGATCACTGTGACTCAGGCACTAGCCTCAGGTTTGGGTGGCTATTTGACAGGTCGCCTTCGCGTTAGATGGCAAGATACAGACCCTGATGAGGTCTATTTCCGCGACACCGCGCATGGCTTTATTGCCTGGGGTGTTGCTACATTGCTAACGGCTGCGCTGTTGACATCGGTGATTGGCTCTATTGTTAGCACAGGTGTGCAAGCCACTGCCAGCGTTGCCGGCGGTGCTGCAACTGCAGGTGTGGTTGCTGCTGCTCACACGGGCATTAGTGAAGATGCTGGCGATCAGGCAAGTGGTGCTTCGGCGTATTTTGTAGATGCTTTGTTCAGACCAGCGCCTGCAAATACTACAACAGATTCTGCGGATCATGATCCATCTTCAAATGCTGCGCACCACCATGCTGCCATGACTGCGCCACAGCAAGATGCTGTTCCTAGTGCAGAGGTAAGCCGCATCATTGCGACTTCAATTGCCAATGGTGCATTGTCTGCTGAAGACTCAACTTACCTTGCGCAACTGGTTTCGCAACATACCGGTTTAACCCAGCAGGAAGCTGAAGCACGCGTTAACCAGATTTACACAACTGTGCAGGACAAAGCCAAAGAAGTAGAAGTGAAAGCTAAAGAAGCCGCTGATGCAGCTCGCAAAGCTTCAGTTGGCATCAGCTTGTGGTTGTTTGTTTCCCTGTTGATCGGCGCTTTCTCAGCTAGCCTGGCCGCGACATGGGGCGGTCGTTGCCGTGATGCGTAATTAGCTTGTGAAACCCTGGCTGACCAAGCCGGGGTTTAATGAAGTGAAGTGAATCATTAAGGCCCAGCTTTTTAAATTATCAGGAGAACTAACATGCGTTCATTACTACTTTTCTTTTTAGGCGTGCCTATTCCATTGATTATCTTGATTGCTTTGTTCGTGCGTTAATACGCAAAGTGATTGTTAACTATTAGTTCAGGAGGTTGTTATGCGTTCATTATTACTTTGGTTCATTGGGGTTCCAATTCCAATTATTATCCTGATCGCGTTATTCGTACGCTAAATCAGAAAAGGCGAAGCTGGCTTCGCCTTTTTGCTTTTATAGCTTTCCATTTTTATAACTTGTGCTCCTTTAAAGCCTGCGTTCAATAAACAAACTATTGCCCGGCATTTTTTTAGCCTGTTTTTTTGCCAGGCTGACGGCGGATGACAACTCATGCTGTGAGCGGAATTTGCCTGGTTTCACTTTAACTGCACCAATAGACAGGCTGACGAAGGGATATTCCACCACTTTTCCTTGCCTGTCTTCAGCCACAATGCCGCCTACATCTTTGTGCGCTTCATCATAGAAGTTTGCGATATCTGCTTCCATACTCGCCAGGATTTTCTTGCAGCGTTCCTGCCAGTCTTCACTCTGGAAAATCACAATAAAATCATCGCCGCCGATATGGCCGACAAAGTCAAAATTCTGGTCTACATTGCTCAGCAACAATTTTGCGGTATAGCTAATGATTTCATCACCACGCCTGAAACCATAGATGTCGTTATACGGCTTGAACGTATCCAGGTCAAAATAGCAGACGCTGAATTTGCATTCTGAAGCGAGTAATCTTTCCAGTTGCTCATTGATGGGGACGTTACCCGGTAATAGTGTGATCGGGTTCGCATAGCGGGCGGCATTGATCTGCATTTGTGTCACTTCACGCAGTAAATCCTGTCCGCGGCCAATGCCCAGGTAGCGGCCATTGTCGGTAATAATAAAACCATTGCTGAAATGCTGTGCCTCTTCAGCGATAATGTCACTCAAAGCTTTCAGGCTCATGGATTTTTCGACGATCAGCGGATGCGGATCCATAAACGTCTCTGCGCAGCGGCGGTTACCATATAACTCCCGGCGGTAAGGCCGCGCCAGGTTATCTATCATGGTGTAGCGGGTAATCAGGCCGATGGGTGTTTCACCGTTTACAACTGGTAGCATGTGAATATTGCTGTCCGCATCAATCACGCGCATCACCTCGTTATTGGTCATGTCCGCTTGTATCGGCGGAATGTATTTCAGCAGTTTGCTGACATTGGAACGGTGGTCGAGTGCGATATAGCTGTTCTGATAAAGGTGTAGTGTGTTGCGCACCAGCTGTTTTTTTATATCTGCATCAATCGACTGTATCAGGTCAGCTTCTGGCCGGCCAAGGTAATACCCCTGGCCAAAATCAATTTTCAGGTCTTTGATGATACTCAGTTCTTCAAAGGCTTCAATGCCTTCGGCGATGACTTTGGCACCTGAGTTCTGGGCTATCTGCTGTATGGAGCGGACGAATTCAAACTTGACCTGGTCCAGGTGAATGTTGCGGATGAAGTGCTTGTCGATTTTCACATAGTCAGGCTTCAGCTCTGACCACAGGCGCAAGCTGGAAAAGCCCTCACCCAGATCATCCATTGCAATCTCAAAGCCTATGTTGCGGTATAGCTGTACCGCTTCTCGCAACTGGCCGTAATCCATATTGCGGGTCTGCTCGGTCACTTCAATAATAATCTGTTTCGGTTCCAGCCCAAGGCTGGCAAGGTAGGCCAGAGTTTCGCCTTTGTTGGGCGCCGACATCAACAGCATCTCCGGCGTGCTGTTGAGAAAAAGCTTGCGCGTCTTGCAGGTGGCCGCGTAATTTTCGAGCACGATTTGGCGACTGAGATGCTCCATTTCCGAAAGGTAGTCACGCTCCTTGGCTGCTTCAAACAGATGTAGCGGCGCGTGTAGGCTAGTCCCTGCCGGGCCGCGGATCAGGCCTTCAAATCCATAAATATCCGCACTGTTCAACGACACAATAGGTTGGTAAACCGAGGTCAGACTGCGGCTTTTTAAAATCTCGACGATGGTTCGTGACTCTGGGTCCAGGCCTGCAGAAAAACGTGTTAGCTGGTCGTCTCCCCATTTGGCCCCCCAACTATAGGCCAGGTTTGCGAGGGCCATATTCGCGAGAGATGGTGGTGTGGAGTTCATGGGTAGGTAATGGGTATATGCGAGCATCGCTATTTATTATTTGATTTCAATTTAATAGCAATAACGTTAATTAATTTCGCTAACTTAAACCCTAAACCCGGAATTTGGTCGATTTCACAAAAAATTCAAAATTAGGTGGAAGATGTTAACCAGATAAACACGGGTATCTTTGATTGCTTGCGAACATACAAAAGGCCTCAAAATTGAGGTCTTACATACAAAAACAGCTAGTCTTCCAGAAATCCTGCCTAAACAAGTCTTCATGGTGCGTGATGCACAGGTGCCTTGCGCGAACCGATTTGGCTTCGGCGCCTTCATAGTGTGTAGCCCAACATGTTAATAGCAAGGTTAGGCATGGCTTCAGTTACCTTGCCTATCTGCCATGTGCTACTACTCTTGCACAGAGAGGGGTGGGCGAAGAGCATATGAAATTGCTACCGCTCACTTTCATCAGGAGATATGGAGTAATTCCGGCCACCAGCATCACCAATCGGATTCATATCTACAGAGTCAAGTTTGTATCAGACTATTCCTACAAATAATTCAGCCATACTTGCATGGCGTGTTTGCTGACAGGGCGCCATGATTGAGCCTCGATTAGTAAATAACTCAAATTAAAATTGCCTGATTGGCAATACTATCTGTCTAGGAGACCGCGCGATGCTGAGAACTGTGCTGCTTGTGATTCTAATTCTTGCTTTAATCGGGGCTCTGCCAGCCTGGCCCTACAGTAGCGGCTGGGGTTACTACCCAAGTGGCGGGCTCGGTTTAGTGGTACTCATCATTTTGATACTGGCACTTACCGGAAGGTTATAAATTCGATTGGCTTAGAATTCATTTTCTAAGCCAATTCTTTGTAATCTGCTAAAGCAATCATTTTTTCAAACTATTTTAATTAATTCAAATGAGGAAACATATCATGATCATGGCTAAACGTTTTTTAAGTGCCTTTGTGGCACTTTCAATTTTCTTCACAGGCTCCATTCAAACAGTGCAGGCGGCCATGGTGAGTACCGATCAGGTGGCGGAATCGGCTATCACCGTTAAAGGTGAGCAAGACCGCGCGAAGATTGTTGCTATGCTTTCCCGTGACGATATGCAATCAGCATTGGAAGCACGCGGTATTGACCCGGCTGAAGCCAAATCACGCGTTGCAACGCTGACAGATGAAGAAGCCAATTCACTGGCAACTCAATTGGATAAAGCGCCAGCAGGCGGCGGCATTATTGGTGCGGTCGTGTTGGTGTTCCTCGTATTATTGCTGACTGATATCCTCGGTTTCACCAAAATCTTCCCGTTTACACGTTCAGTGCGCTAATGCATTATCATCTCGCTAATAATTGCGAGATGAGTAGTTAAAATGGGTAACATCAAAGCCAGACTGTATTATTTAAGCATGCTGGCTTTTTTGTGCCTGCTAACAGCGTGTGCTGCCCCTGGCGTACGTGAAGCGACCAAGCATTCACAGCTGCCGCGCCGGGCTGAGCTCATCCAAACCCCTTTCTTTCCGCAGGAGCAATACCAGTGTGGTCCAGCCGCATTGGCAACTGCTTTGACCGCAGTCAATATTTCAGTCACCCCAGAACAGTTGACCCCGGAAGTCTATGTGCCCAGCCGGCAAGGCAGTCTGCAAATTGAAATGCTGGCCGCAGCCAGACGCCATGGTGCAGTCTCGGTACAAATACCTCCAAAACTCGAAGCAATCATGCAGGAAATCGCTGCAGGCCATGTAGTGGTCGTGATGCAGAACCTGGGATTTTCATGGATACCCTCCTGGCACTATGCAGTAGTGGTTGGCTATGATGCAGATAAAGAACTGGTATGGCTTCGTTCAGGTCCCTATAAACGCCAGGAAATGTCGCTCAGTGCTTTTCAACGCACCTGGGCCCGTAGCGAACATTGGGCTTTTGTGGCTTTACCGCCGGGGCAGTTGCCAGTGAGTGTTGAAGCAGATGAAATCGCCAAAGCGCTGGTTGCTTACGAAAAGAATGCGCCTGCTCCAGCGAGAAAAACAGCTTACTATGCCGCCGTGCAACAATGGCCTGATCACTTGGTGTTATTGATAGGTTTGGGAAATGCAGCCTATGCCACAGGTGATTTGCCTTTAGCGGCTTCCAGTTTTAAACATGCTACTGAAGTCCGTCCAGAATCCGCTGCTGCCTATAATAATTTGGCCAATGTGTTACTGGCGCAGAAACAATTCATACAAGCCGAATCCGCTGCCACCAAAGGCCTGACGCTCGCGGGGGAGAATGAAAAGTTGAAATCGCAAATTACCCAGACTTTGCTTGAAATCCGTCAGCAGAAGAAATAAATCAATCACAAAGCAGCGTTTTTCCAAGTCTGTAAAAAGTCCTTAATCAAGTATGCTTATCAAGATAAGCATAAAAATCTTTTCTTTTTAATGATTTTGAGAATAGCCAGCCTTGCACATATTGAACCCCGCGCTCTTGTAATATCTTCGCCTGTTCCTCTGTTTCCACGCCTTCAGCGACCATACCCAGTTGTAAGGTTTTAGCCATTTCAATAATATGGAAAGCGACGTGGCTGGTGACGGCATCAGTGCCAACAGAGTCGACAAACGTCTTGTCGATTTTAAGGTAGTCCAGCTGGAATTTGGTCAGGTACGACAAGCTGGAATAGCCGGTCCCGAAATCATCAATCGCTACCATTACGCCACATTCACGGATATTTTTGATAGTAGTCAATGCTGCTTCATCATCAAGAAAACCACGTTCTGTGACTTCAATCAATATTTGATTGCCTTTGGCGCCCGTCGATTTTTTAAGGGTTTCTATCATCGGCATCAATGCACCAGAACGAATGTCATGCGATGAAATATTAATGCCTACGTGAAAGTGTTTGTGCATGTTTAATGCTGTGTGCATATCTTTTGCCACTAGCTCAAACACCCGCTTCGTAATTTGGCATATGACACCCGAGGCTTCTGCGGCAGGGATAAATGTATCCGGGCTGATAAAGGTATTGTCCGGCGTTCTCCATCTAATCAATGCCTCTGCCCCGACGCAGCGTTTATTTTCCAGGTTTATAATTGGCTGGTATTCCAGGTAAAACTCGTTTTTGGCCAGTCCTTTCAAAATGGCAGATTTGGTTGAGTACCTGGTTCTTTGCATGTAAATGAAAATGCCACCAAGCGATACCCCCACCAACATTGCCAGCGGGATCAGTATCTGGATGAAGGAAACCAGATCATCATGAATATCCTTCAATGGTATGGCGGCAACCACGCCGGTTAAATTCAGCTTGTTAGGCGCGATATACACCAGCATGTGACGTTCTTTATCAATAAAAGTAAGTGCTTGCTTACCTTGGTAGGTTTTTAACCACTCGGGTGCGATCTCGCCTCTTGAGGTATACAGTTTATGTTCCTGTATACCAAAAATGGCCACTGAAACATCGGTACTACCCAATGCCTCAATCGCGTGACTAGGCACAAGTACAATGGCCCATCCGGCTTTTTCCATCACTACCAGATGATGGTTTTGCCAATCGGACACTTTCAGATTGGCGTATAACCTGGTGCCATCCGGCTCAATTCTGGAAGGGTTGCCGAGGGAAACACCATCAAATACTTCTGCAATCGAGGAGCATACGATACGGTTATCTTTGACATGAGCCACTGCCTGCAGGAAAAAACCGGCGATATTGAATTCCTGCATTTTCTTGATATGGCGGGGTGCACAGGCCTCTTGTTCCGGGACGGATTCAAAGTGGTGAACGACATTGGCGAACTGCGTGCGGGTACTATTCATGCGCATCAAAACCCCATTGGTGACTTCACGCAGACGCTTGGTTTCTTTTGAGATGGCTTGATTTTGCGCAATCATTAACGATAAAAAAATCGAAACAAAGGCTGTAACCAAAATCAGCAAAACAGTAATGCCGGTCAGGACTTTATTGTTCCTCCAGCCTATATTTAATAGTTTGTTCAATTTTGCACCCTTCCAAAAGTCAGTCTTATCGCTGCATGGTTTATACACATCGGCCTAAAGCTGGCCGATGGTAATTAAGGGGTAAACGTGGGCGAACTCGAAATGATTGAATGCACGCGATGCACAAGAGTGATAAACATAATTATTTTTTTTCTTTAATGTTGATGGATATCGTTCTTGAAACTAATAGAGACAATTATATTTATGCAAATTATCACTATAGTCTAGTTATCGGCACATGTTGACGAGTCTGAAGTGCAGAAGGATGAAATTGTTAATTTTTTTTATTTTATAGGGTTTAGTAGTAAAAACTGGCTGTATGCAAGCGTACTGAAATCAATTTTCTTCATAGCGGACAACGCTGATTTCTCCATCCATCTCGATTTGCATTTGTTTAACCTCTGAAACTTGGCCTATACCTTCTTCTCTTAATTTGGCCATAATTTCATCTTTGGTGACAAATTCCTTTCTCATTTCGCGCAGTTGCAACACGCCATTTTTTATCAGTACCAGTGGCGGCGCTTCTACCATTCTCCTTACCCATTTGTATTTGAAGCTGAGCCAGTCAATCAACATGTTCCAGAATACTAAAACTGCAATGAGTACCAGACCATCGGAAATAGATTTGGAATCGCCACTCATAGCGTTTTGTGAAGCATCCGCAATAATCACCACAAACAGGAAATCACTGACGCCGACGCTCCCCATGCTGCGACGCAAGATAGATCTGAAGATCAGGAATAAAAACCAGTAAACCACCGAGCCTCTGAGGATGATCTCCCATAGCGGAACGGTTAAATGAAATGCAGAGAAATCCATCTTTTTAAACCCCTGTTTAGTATTGAGGACTTGCCTCTCCTGCATGCTACAAAACTGCAAGCAATTGCATTGTCAGATTCGGCGCAAAGTACTGTAGGAAAGTACTGAAAATAAATCCTGGTTTAAGCAAAGACAGAAAAATATCAATCTTAGAATTTGAAACCTACTGTTGTACTAATGACATGGTTTTCGAGATTGTGGGTAGTTTTATTCACTATCTGGTTAAGATAGCCGGTCTCCAGTGTGCAGCGCTTATTTACTTTCCAGTTAGCCCCTACAAAGAGACGGTTCTGGTCTAAGCCACGATGTGCGCCCCAATCAGTTTGGTCCACGTTGACAAACAATTCATCGGACATCACATAAGAGAGCGCAGGATAATTCGTCAACGCCTTGGAGGCCCTAAACATTTGCCGCAACCTATGTCCTGTGTCATGAAAACCTTCGCGGGTTCGCTCTTCCAGTCGGCTGCGGTTGGTAAAAGTGATTGATTGGACAGGATCGAATTGATACTGGAACTGCTGCCACCAGCGATTTTCCTGGTAAGAAGATTTTCCATCCGGATGACTGGCTATCGTATCGTGACCCAGCCAAAGGCTGGTTTTTGAATCCGGTTTGTAAAACACGGCCGGGCGCAAATAAAGATTATCCAAGTGCTTTCCCTCATTCCGCCATCGCGGGTTGATATCCATATCCCAATAAAAATTCTGAACCGGTAATTCACCCTGCATACGCAGATTAAACCAGTAGCCACTATCTTCTTTGAGGCCAGCATCAGCCTTGATTGAGATAAGAGAGACTGAAGTCAAAATAAGTATTCTCAATGCAGGAGCAATAGTTGAAGTACGTTTTGTCATGGCGAGACTTTTCCTCTTTCTGTTTAAGAAAAAGTGTATGCCATGCAGCTGAATTAAATCTTAATTTGCTTTATTCAACGTCAGTATTTTGTCTGAACATTCCTACAGGCAATTCAGCAAGATGGGCATAGCGACTTCTTAATCAGCAGGGCAAGATAGTTTTATAACCAACCAAATCTGAGGAGAGTGAATATGTGCGGAGAATCACAAATTGATAAAACTGAACCTAATAACGCTGTTGAAACAGATAAGCTAAATACGCCAGAACAGAATGCACAGTTACTAATAAGTATTTTTGTGAACCATTTCAAATTACTTACGGGTGAAGCATTGCTGACGAACAAGTTAAGTGGCGTCTGGTATGACAAACAAAAAAGCGAAGAAGATATGGTGAGTGGGATTGAATATGCAAAAAAACAGGAATGGATCACTCCGCTGGATGATGCTTTCAGGCTGACTGAAGCTGGTTACGCTTCAGCCAAACAGCAAACAACCTAAGAGCAGAATTCATAGATATTTATCGATGCTAGTTAGTAACTATACAAACCTATTGAGCATTGAACATGCATACATTATGGTGGCATTCAAAGTGAATGCCATTTATGTGAGTGACTCAACCATCATTGTGTATTGTCGCCAATGATGTCTGGCTGGATATCAGGTTCGGCAGGTTCAGTTGGCTCATATGGGGTGTCCGGATTAGGTTTTATCGGCTTATGGGTTTCTTCAGGAAATACCGGATGATGAGTGTCGTCCTGTTGCCCGAAAAAATGCTGTTCTATGAGTGAATAAGACATTTTTTAATACCTGTGTTTATAGTGAAAGTGGTTCCACAATACTGCGCTGGGCACAGTGTTTTTATAGGTAAATCCCTGAATGTGATGTAAGAATTTTTTGATAAAGAATATGCTTTGTATACGATAAGAATTCCTACGCCTATTTCATAAACTGACTGACAGTTAGGCACATGCATATCACGTAAAATTGATCTAATTATTTGCAGTATTTCAAAACCTTCCCTGCACTAACAATCCACCATTCATGTGTTGGCAATTCTTGATAAGGAGATTGATATGCTAGACAGATTACATCCAGATTATTTTGATTCCGACAGAGTAGATGAGGCTTATGCAAGCTCATCGGATACTAACCATTCCCAAACACGTGAAAAATTACGTGAATATCATCTCCAGAGGCGGGAAGGAAAATCCGCTACGCGAACAGTTAAACAGGCGATGGCGATTAAGCATTCAAAAGCACTGAAAAATGCACATGAATAGCGTTGTCTGAACTTTCCTACAAAAAGTTCAGCATTAGTTGTATGGCAGGATTTCTTGATTTTGGCGATGATTGAATCACCCAATTAATTAAGATAAATTCAACACTACATGCAGTAACAACGATGTAGGATTGATTTGCAGGAGAACGCTATGATGAGTGCCTTGCTTATTGTATTTGTCGTTTTAGCTGCCATCAGTGCAGCGCGTACTTTGCCTTACAACATTCCCTGGGCTGAATATCATGCAAGCAAAGGCGTAATGAGTGTAGTGGTCGTAGCATTAATTATTCTGTCATTTACGGCAGGCTTTATTGATGTTTAGTGCTGCCGATAGGCTGCCTGGCGAACATATTATTGCCAATCTCTTTTGAATAGCACTATTGTTCAAGTTGTATTGCCATTACTCGCTATAAGGATACGCTATAATATTCACTTAAGTATCCGAGTTCGGCAAAGCTGATGTTCGCCCTATTATTTTTTGGCTGCTTCCGCAATTCGAATTAGCATTCACCGCATCTGTATCAATCTTAACCAGGTTTCTTGACTATTAAACTGGTAATTGCTAAATTGAAAACGCATGCATCCATTGTTTAAAAAATTTCTGGCTTTGATCGCGCTGCTTTCTATCCTAAGCTCGTCAGCGTGGTCAGTGTCGCCCCTTGTGATAACTGACGATATCTTCACGCCTGAAGATACCCAATTACTGGACGTTCATTTACAGAAAAAAACGCAGGAAAATTCTCAGCAACATCAAGAGTCAACCTGCAATCATGCCTGCCATTTTTCAGCGCATATTGTTGGATTGGTTTCCAATGGAATAGCGCATGTTATGCCTGCACTGGATGCCGGTGTCTATACTTTCCCTATTCCCTCTCAGGTTAACCACCCTTTTCTCCAAGGCCTGTACCGCCCTCCTATCCTCTGCTAAATCATGAGTCAGTCAGGTGCCTTCGGCATCTGTAAATATGATTGATTTTGAGAGGTATTCACTGTGTTTATCCCTATGTTTGAGACAGGGTTGCAGCGGCTTGCAACGGCTGTCAGTTTTGGTTTATGGCTATCACTCAGCTTCGCCTATGGGTCATTACATGCAGCACCATTAACGCTGGAACAAGCCTGGCAATTTGCTGCCAGAGGTAATCCTGAATTACAGCGCCAGATCGCGAACCAGAATATTCCTGACGGTGATTATCAGGATGCCAAAGGGTTGCTTTACTATAATCCGGTAGTCAGTATGGATATGCGGCAACGCAGCATTGCCCAATCACCTGGCGCCAACAACAGGCGCGGGGAGTGGGGCGCTGGCATTGCGCAGACGTTTGAAATTGCCGGCCAGCAAGGCTGGCGTAGAAATGCCGCGCAACAAAGCCAGCAAGCCATTGCACTGGATATTGCTGAAGAATACCGCACGCTGCATGCGCAAATGGAAGAGCAGTTTGTGACTGTGCTGGCTATCCAGAAACGCATAGAAGTGGAACAGCGGATCCTGAAACTGATAGAGCAGAATACCGCTTTATCACGCAAACGGGTTCAGGCGGGTGAAGACAGCCTGCTCGATGGAAATCTGGCCGTAGTGGATTTCGAGCGTGCGCGCAATCAACTGAGTGCGTTGAATGAGCAATTGGTGCGTGCCCGCGCGCAACTGGCAGCTACCTTGCAATTAGGTGAAACAGAATTACCTGCGGTGTCAGGGGAGTTGATGCCGGTGACCCATGCTTATACTCTCAGCGACCTGCTGGAAAAGTTAACTGACCGTCCTGCCATTCAATCATTGGGTGTCAAGGAATCCGCCGCCCGGTCCAGATTAGAATTACAGAAAAACCTGACCTACCCTGACCTCACTGTGAGCGTCAACAATAGCCGCGAAGCGACTGTTGCCGGGGATGACAATATCACCTTACTTGGCTTATCGCTGCCGCTACCCATCTTCCGCCGTAATGGTGCTGGCATTGGCCGTGCCAGTGCCGAGTTAACACAATCTGAAATCAATCGTGCTGCATTGACGCGTAATGCGAAAGCGGCGATCCAGGCGGCCTGGGTACGCCGCGAAAACATCCGCGAGCGTATTAGCCGTTTAAATAAAGAAGTCTATCCACGACTGGAAGAAAATCTCACGCTGGCAAAGCTCGCCTTTGAAAATGGCGAAATCGGCCTGCCGCAATTACTGATTCTCCAGCGCCAGGCGGTAGATGCGCAACGCGATATTATCGACGCCCAAAAAGATATGCGGCTGGTGCAGATCGAACTTGAGTATATCTCTGGGTGGGCGATGCCTGTTTTACCAGTGCCGACTTTTTCAGTACCATAAAGCAGGATAAAAATGCATAAAACACTCATTAAATTACAGCGAAGCAATGCAGTTTGGCTGGTGTTATTAACAATATTGCTCAGCGCATGTCACCCTGATAGAGATTCGGAATCTGCACATACAGACAAGCCAATATCGAAAACTCAACACCAGGAAAATAGCGGACATCAGGCAACTAAAGCAACACTCACTTTCAGCGAGGCCGAGTTGCAGCAGTTTGGTATTTCTGTGGCGCCGGTTGTTAAGCAGCCATTGCAGGATCAACTCACTTTCACAGCCAATATTGTTGCCAACCAGAATAAACTGGCCCATGTTACGCCACGTATTGAGGGCAAGCTGGCCAAAGTGATTGCTAATCTTGGGGACCAGGTGAAAGCAGGGCAGGCACTGGCCGAAATCGATAGTATCCAAATGGGCGAAGCGCGGGCGCAATATCGCAGCTCAAAAAGTGAGTTGTCCCTGGCACAAGCAAACTATGAACGCATCTCACGTTTGTATGCCGATAAAGTGGTGCCGCAGAGGCAGATGATTGAGTCGCAAGCTGCGCTGGAGAGAGCAAAGTCAGCTTTTTATGCAGACTCTGAGCGCTTGAGAATGTATGGCGGACTGAATAAACAAAACAGCTTAAACGGCGGCTCTACGTATGTGCTGACCGCGCCATTTGTGGGCATTGTGCTTGAAAAAAATGCGGTGATTGGCGAACTGGCGAAAACCACTGACAGTATTTTCACCATTGCCGATATGTCTACCGTCTGGATTGAGGCAGATATTCCGGAAAGTGATTTAAAAGATATATCGATAGGCAAAACCGCTACCGTTAGCGTCAGTGCTTATCCTGAAGAAACCTTTTCCGGCAAAGTCGGTTACCTGGCGAGCATAGTCGATAAAGCCACGCGCACCGTGAAAGCGCGTATTGAATTACCCAACCCCGAGCGCAAATTACGCATTGATATGTTTGCTACCGCTGTCCTCAGTCATACGGCCGCCAGGGAAGCGCTGGTGATTCCGAATGATGCGGTGGTGGTGATCCAGGGTGTTCCTTATGTTTATATTGTGCAAAATAAAGACGGGCATCAGTATACGTTTGAAGCCAGGCCGGTCGAGCCAGGTCAGCGCGTGAATGCCAATGTGGAAATTAAAAGCGGCCTGCGCGAGGGTGAAGATATCGCGCAAGCGGGTGTTTATGCCCTGAAAGCACGGCAACTTAAATCACAAATCAGCGATGAACACTAAGGGGCGCGTATGCTTCATTGGATATTAGAAACGTCGCTGCGTTACCGGCTGCTGGTGATTCTGGCTTCACTATTGCTGGTCTTTTTCGGGGTTAGAGCCTGGCAGAATGTGCCGCTGGATGCTTTTCCGGATGTTACCCCGGCGCAGGTAAATATATATACGGAATCGCCAGGCCTGGCTTCGGAAGACGTTGAAAAGCTAGTCACCTTCCCGGTGGAAAGTGCATTGGCCGGACTCAAGGGTATTGAGCACATCCGTTCGGTTTCTTTGTTCGGCTTGTCGTATGTCAGCGTTTATTTCAAAGATCATACGGATATCCAGCAGGCACGCTTTCTGGTGAGCGAAAAACTGGCAGAGGTGAAGTCGCGCATTACGATGGGTGATGGTGGCGCGGGCTATGGCGAGCCAACCCTGGGACCTAACACTTCAGGCTTGGGGCAAGTGCTTTGGTATACCTTAAAGTCGGACACCATGAATGCCATGGAGCTGCGTACTTTGCAGGATTGGACAGTGCGTATGATGGTGCGCACTGCGCCGGGAGTGGATGACATTACCTCATGGGGTGGTCAGGAAAAACAATTCCAGGTGCAGATAGATCCGCAAAAACTGTTTAAATATGGCTTAACTTTTGCCCAGGTGGTTGAGCGGCTCACCGCCAATAACCGGCAAGTGGGCGGTCAGTTTATCAATGTCGGTCAGGAACAGTTTCTGGTACGCGGATTGGGCCTGGTCAAAAATACGCACGATATACAGAAAATTGTCGTGGCTGAACATCAGGGCGTTCCGGTCTATATCGAAAACATTGCTACCGTCGTGGAAGGCCCCGGCTTACGCGTTGGCGCGGTCACCCAAGATGGCAAGGAAGTCGTCATGGGGATGGTGCTGGCCCGCCTGGGTGAAAATGCCCAGCAGGTAGTGAATGCAGCCAAGCAAAAGCTGGCACTGGTAAAAGAGGCACTGCCTAAAAATGTGACGCTGGAAACGGTATATGACCGCACGGCGATAATTGACAAGGCGATTCATATGGCAGACCGCGCCATGCTAGAGGGCGCGCTGCTGGTCATCGCCGTGCTTTTCCTGTTATTGGGTGAAGTGCGCGCTGCACTGGTCGTTGTGGTTGCTATTCCTTTGGGACGATTAATTGCGTTTATCCTGATGGAACAATACGGTGTCTCGGCCAACCTGATGTCACTGGGTGGGCTGATTATTGGTGTCGGCATGACCATCGATGGGCCTCTGGTACTGGTGGAGAATTGTTTCCGGCGATTGGCGCAGCATGCCGGAAACTCTGTGAATAAATCCCAGGTGATATTGCAAGCTAGCCAGGAGGTCATCCACCCGATTGCGTTTGGGGTATTGATTATTATGGTGGTGTTCCTGCCGATATTTTCGCTGACGGGTCTTGAAGGCAAGCTGTTCAAACCCCTGGCGATCAATATGACATTTGCCATGATAGGGTCAATGCTGCTGACACTGACGCTGATCCCTGTGCTTTCATCACTAGTGCTTAAGCAACAGAAAGTGCATATTGAAAAAGACCCTTGGTTGATTCGTTACTGTAAACCTGTTTATCTAAGAACGTTGCAATGGAGCCTGGGCCATAGCAAAGTGATTGTCGCTGTGACCGCGCTCGCATTTTTGGTCGCAATTGTCATGTTCCAGTTTTTGGGCAAGTCGTTTATGCCCAATTTGCAGGAGCAGGATATTTTGTTCAGGGTCACCAGTATTCCTTCAGCCTCACTGGATCAGTCGATTTCGGTGTCAGACCGTGTTTATCAAAGCCTGAAAAATATGCCGGAAGTGAAAGGCAGTGTCGCCATGATAGGGCGGGCTGAAAAAGGCGAAATTGCGGATGTAAACTACATGGAAATCCTGGTCCATTTACACCCGGTATCCGCCTGGCCGCAGAAAATCAGCTACCAGCAACTTGCCCAGAAACTGCAGTCACAGTTGGAAAAGCAAGTGCCCGAGGCGGTGATAGCCGCTACCCAACCGATACAAATGCGGGTTGAAGAATTAATTTCCGGGGTCAGGGCAACCTTGTCTGCAAAAGTGTATGGCGATGACCTGGCAACCATAGACCGTATTGCTAACCAGGTGAAAAGCACGATAGAAAAAGTGGATGGCGTGACTGACCTGGCGTTAGAAGCTAACTTGGGAAAACCGCAATTAACTATCGAAGTAAACCGCGAAGCGATCGCCCGCTACGGGATCAACGCAGATGATGTATTACAGATTGTGCAATCCGGCATTGGTGGCAAGCCGGTGTCAACTGTGCTTGATGGCATTAAGCGCTTTGCGATCCAGGTATGGTTTCCGCCCGCGTATCGGGATAATCTCAAAGCCATCGGCGACATCCCCATACCGACAGCACAAGGCGCATTGATTCCACTCTCGCAGGTGACGACATTGAGCACAGAAGAAGGTTATGCCTTTATCCGTCGTGAGCAATTGCAACGTTATGCAGTCATTCAAATGGATGTACAAGGGCGTGACATTGATGGTTTCGTGAAGGAGGCACAAGCCGGTATCAATCAACATGTGATGTTGCCAGCAGGCTACTGGATAGAGTGGGGCGGCGCGTTCGAAAACCAGCAACGCGCACTTACTAAACTGGCAATCATTGTGCCACTGACAATAGGCCTGATTTTTGTGCTGTTATATACCGCGTTTAATTCTGTTCGTTATGCCGGGTTGATACTCACCAATGTGCCTTTTGCCGCCATGGGCGGCATATTTTCGCTGGCCATCTCCGGACAGTATCTTTCAGTGCCGGCTGCGATCGGCTTTATTGCTGTATTTGGCGTCGCGATGTTGAACGGGATTGTGCTGGTTTCATTCATCAACAGTTTGCGCGCTGAGGGGAAAAACATTCGGGAAGCGGTACTTGAAGGTACGGCCTTGCGTTTGCGGCCAGTGATGATGACAGCGATGGTGGAGATTTTCGGGCTAATTCCGTTTGTGCTAGCTACCGGCGTGGGTTCAGAAATCCTGCGGCCATTAGCGATTGTGGTGATTGGTGGGCTATTCACAGCTACCGTCTTAACGTTGATATGCCTGCCGGTAGTCTATGATTGGATGGAAACCGAGAATGCTAAAAGCCAAAGCAATTAACCAGGAGTGAACACTGACTTTTAAACACCAGCGCTCACATCTGTCCAGGCTTTTGCAAGTAGCCGCTAATCAATAATGACTGTGCCGTTTTTGCCATTCTTTTTGGCCGTGTACATGGCTTTATCAGCCCGTCTGATCAACTCCAGTGGCTCTATTTGTTGCGGTTGCAGGCCGCCATAGTAGGCTATGCCTATACTTAGGGTGATATTCAGTTGCTGGTCACCTATCTGTACCGGCTCGGCAATCATTTTCTGGATATTGGCGGAAATCCTGTTGGTATCCTCTTTATTTTTGAGGTTTTCCAGCACAATCACAAACTCATCCCCCGCGTATCTGACCACAGTGTCAGAAGTCCTGGTGCATCGGTTGATGCGGTTAGCGACCTCCCGTAGGAGCTGGTCTCCAGCCTGATGGCCATACGTGTCATTGATTAATTTAAAGCCATCCAGGTCGATAAATACCAGTGCCAGGTAAGTCTGGTGACTTTTAGCGTTTTGGAAAGCCACTGGCAACAACTCCTCCAGTATCCTGCGGTTAGCCAGCCCAGTGAGCGGGTCGTTCCTGGCTTCACTTTTGAGCAGGTTTTCCAGCTGTTTGCGTTCTGTGATATCTCGTAAAAAAGAGGTGAACAACACCTGCCCATTAATTTCCAGCGCATTGACCTGCAGCTCAACCGGGATGCGTATACCATCTTTACGCAACGCTTCCAGCTCAATGCGGCTGCCGACTACTCTGGAGTTTTTTTCTTGCAGGTAGCGACTCATGCCAGACTGGTGGGCGTGCCTCAATTCGAGTGGAATAATCAGTTTCTCCAGTTTTTGGCCTATCGCTTCTTGTTCCAGCCAACCAAAGGTATGTTCTGCCTGTTTATTCCAGGCGGTGATGTATCCCTCTGCATCCATGCAGATATATGCTTCATTGGCATTGGTCAGAATGGTCCTGAGTTCAAGTTCTTTATTCTGTAGTTCCTGTTCAGATTTTGATTTTTCCTGATAGGCACGGGACAGTGATTGATTGACTTGCTTGAGTTCATCCGTACGTTGGCTGACTTTTTCTTCCAGTGTTTTCCTTAAGGCATCTAGCGCAAATTCGGTCTCTTTGGCCACGTTGATATCATTGATGATGGCAATCAGGTAATCGATTTCATTGCGTTCTGTCATCTGTTTCGTGACTGTAAGCTCTACCCAGACGAGCGAACCATCTTTTCTGATATATCTTTTTTCCAGCTGGTAGCGGTCTATCTTATTTTCTAGCAACTGCTCCTGCAACTGCAACTCTTTGTGCAGATCTCCCGGGTACGTGATGTCCTGGAAAGTCAGGCCAAGCAGCTCCTCCCTGGTGTAATCGACGATTTTGCAGAGCTCGTCATTCACCTGCAGCCATGGTCCTGAGGGCTTGACCAGGGCAATACCTGCGCCGGCATTTTCAAAGACACTCTGGAATTTACCCTGTGCATGATCAATCGTATCTTGTGCACTCAGCATGCGCTCGCGAAACTGGATCTCTTTGGTTGCCAGCTGGGCAAGATCACTTAATGCCTTCAATTCACTTGCGTTTGGGCGTTTAGGTTTACAGCCGATCACGCATAAGGTGCCTAGTGAATAACCTTGTATGCTCTTGATCGGGATCCCGGCATAAAAACGGATGTTGGGTGCATTGACTACTAAGGGGTTACTGAGGAATCTGGCATCGTTAGTTGCATCTTCAACGATCAGTTCTGTGCCGCTGCTCACAGCATGGGTGCAAAAGGAAATGTCCCTAGGGGTTTCGGACAGTTCGATACCATGCTTTGATTTGAACCACTGCCGGTCTTCATCAATCAGCGAGATTACCGATATCTCGGTGCCAAGAATGGTGGACGCCACCCGCGTAATACAATCAAAAAATTCATCCGGGTCTGAATCGAGTAAACCTAATGACCTTAGTTTTTCCAGCCTCAGTTTTTCAGTGCCTGTTTTTTCCGATGCAGTTTTTTCTTGTATGGACACAGTTTACTCCTGACGGGTGTCATGCAAACTATATAAAAATACGCCAAAAAAACATAGCCATCAATACTATAGTTTAATAGCGCTTTTCTTTGGTTTGTAATTTGGACTGATGATAGTCGGATTGGTTTTAATATTGCGAGAGATGATTGTCTTGGTTAAAAGCAAGTGTGATGAATGCATAAATGAAACTTGGTTTAAACACATATTTAGGTTTATACAGGGACATTATGAATGGAGTAACTACAGATATTCATTAAAAACTTGCGAATTTATGTTTATCGTAGTAGCTAATTTAAAAATAAGCCTGTGATTACCGTGCTTTTGCGTAATAATAAAGATCCATTTTTTAGAATAAAATGGTTTCAGATCATTTTATTCGTGAAATAGAACAGTGTTTCGCAAACTTAATCAAACAGAGAAAAGCATTTGTGTCGGCTTGTTGGCAACGCTACTGGCTTTTATGTTCTGGTATTTCTTGTTTGATTACCAGCGGCAAAAAGACGAAAGTGAAGCCTATCTTGAAGCAGCGGCTTACGGCAATGTGCTACGTTCCGAGATGGACCGTGAACTGAATTCTCTGCTGTTCATCTCGAATGGTTTATCCAGTTTTATCAAAGTCTACCGCAATCATCTTGAGACCGAAAAAGTACAAGCCATCCTGGCAGATCTATGGGCGCAAGCCCAGCATGTCAGGAATCTGGCAGTAGCAGTAGATTACAAGCTTACCTATGTCTATCCAGAAAAATCCAATGAGAAAATTTTAGGTATCGACTACCGTGATGTCGCTACGCAATGGCCTAAAGTCAAACTGGCGATAGACTCAAGGCAAGGTGTGCTTGATGGTCCGTTGGCGCTTATCCAGGGCGGCAGCGGCATGATTTACCGGTTTCCGATTTTTGTTGATGGCAAGTATTGGGGCATTATTTCTACGGTCATCGATACCAATGGATTTCTGGATGCAGCTTTCAAAAACAACTGCAGCAGCGAGTTTGAGTTTGCGATCAGAACCGCGGAAGACAAACATGTGTTTTATGGCGACCCCAGGCTGTTCAACCAAAAACATGCCTACATTCAGGAAAGCCGGGTACCTAACGGTAAATGGGAATGGGTAATTGAAAACAAGAAAATCCATAACTTGCATGACCGCAAGTTTGGGGTGTGGCTAAGTTTATTTTTCAGCGTGCTAGTAGGCCTGTTTGCTTACTTTTTTGCCAAGGAGCGCTATTACCTCTCTGAAGGTGCGCTGATGGATAGCCTCACCGGCCTGCCGAACCGTCGGTCGCTGGAAAACCGGCTTAATTATGTGCATTCGGAAGCCAAGCGCTTTAATAAAAGGTTTGGCCTGATAGCACTCGATGTCGATCACTTCAAAAGTATCAATGATAATTTTGGCCATGATGTCGGCGATGAAGTGATCAAAACAGTTGCTAACTTACTGAAAAGTAATATCCGCGATGTTGACACTGTCAGCCGGATTGGTGGCGATGAATTCGTGATTGTGGCCAGGGATCAGCACTCGGAAGATAGCCTGGTTAAAGTGGCAACCAAACTTTTAAGCGTGTTTAAAAAGCCTATGCATATTCACGGACATGAGATTTCTGTGCACCTAAGTATTGGCTTGACCCTGTTTGAACCTACTTCAGAGGTGGCATTGAAACAGCTATTCAAGCAAGCAGATATTGCGCTTTACCAGGCCAAACAAAAAGGCCGCAACACATACAGCTCCTGGCAAAAATAGCGATTAGCGCCAATTCTTATTGAGCATGTAAATGAGTTCGACCATAAGCAATCGCTTTAAAACACAGAGGGCATGTTAGCATTCTATTTTTATTGATATAAATGCAATTATGAAATTCAGGCAAATTATTTTTTTGCTGGTTAATGGTTTTTTACTCTTTTCACTGCCGATTCAAGCCTCCGAAGAAACGCTTTTCCACGAAACTGATGCTGCCCACAGTGACAGGTTGCTGAAGATTCCGGAACCTATGGTCTATGACCTGGTTCGCCCTCTTGGCGTAAAGAAAGGCGATATGGAAATCAATGCGCTGGTAGATATCAATCAGCAAACGAATGATGCCAGTTGGGCACCCGAAATTGAGTACGGCCTCGCAGATGACCTGGCAATCGAGCTTGAGTTACCGTTTGAGAATGCCAGTCATGAACGATATAAAGTAGCTATCCAGAAAACGCTGGGGATAGACCACTATTCAGGCACGGCAAATGGCTGGCAGGCATTTATTGACCTGGACAAACACACCAAAACCCTTTCCGGCGATGCGACCTATATTCATGCCATCAAATGGGCAGATCGCTGGTCTTCATTGAGCATGCTGGGGCTGCGAGTGAATGGTATCAACCGCAGCGCAAATATCGAATACCTGCTGAATAATACGGTTTTCTATGATGTTTCACCCCGTCTCACATTTGGTCTCGAGTTGAATCAGGAAGTAAGCACAGGCGGTTCTTGGCGATACCGGCTGACGCCACAATTACACTATGATATGAATCAGCAATATACCTTGCAGGCGGGTGTTGCGCACTCAACGATTAATGCTACCGGCAAAGCAGACAAGCTATGGAGCTTCAGGTTAATCAGAGTATTTTAGTGGCGTGACTGAAAAGAAATTTAGAGTACTGCACGAAATGCCGCTTTCTCAATAGCAATATTTGAAAAGTCAGATAGGGGATATGGAATATGTTCTTTATTCGTCGTCAGATGTATGATTTATGCCAACAGGAATATATAGATTGTCACCATTATTATTAATTTAATTGTATGGAAGATGGTATTAATTTTTCTTATCATTCATAATCGTTAAAAATCTCAATAACAGTTTCTTCATGTGACGAAAGATGAATTGATGTAAGTGGTCACTCCTATTCGCCATGTGGAAATTCATTCAATATTCAATCATCCTTGTCATAAGCCTGGCGGCCACTTGCCAGGCAGTAGCCGCGCCTCCTAACGCCATCACTGTCATCAGTGATGACAATTACCCCCCTTATTTATTCAAAGACGACCGTGGAAATACGGTCGGCATACTCGCCGATTACTGGAAACTGTGGGAGAAAAAAACCGGCATTAGTGTCACGTTAATTTCAACCCGCTGGGAAATGGCTCAACAGCAATTGCTGAGTGGTCATGCCGATGTCATCGAGATGATTTATCGCAACCCCGAGCGTGAGGTGACTTATGCATTTTCAGCACCTTATGCCACCTTGCCGATAGGCATTTATGCCCATGAGAGTATGACCGGTTTAATCTCTGCGGACTCATTGGCCGGTTTTACGGTTGGCGTGCAAAAAGGCGATGCCTGCATTTATAAATTAAAAGAGGCCGGGGTTAAATCTTTCCGGGTATACAACTCTTATGACGAGATTATCCAGGCGACCTTAAAGCAACAAGTCATGATCACTTGCATGGATGATTTTCCTGCCCGCTATTATTTATACAAGCTTGGTGCGGAGACCAGTATTCTGCGTGCATTTACCATTTATCAGGGCCAGTTTCACCGCGCGGTCAAAAAAGAAAATACACCGATACTGGCGCTAGTAGAACAGGGTGCTGCAAGCATCTCTGCAGATGAGATGGCAGCCATCGAATCCAAATGGAAAGGCCGTCATATACCGCGCAACGCTTATTCCAAGCAGGCAATTGTGGCCGTGGCACTGGTATTGGTGATCGCTGTCGTGTTGCTGCTGCTAATTTATACATTGCGCGTGGCAGTAAGACGCAAGACCGCAGAGATTCAAAGTAAAAGTGAAGAGATTGAAAACCAGCGCTTGCGGCTGACCCAGATTATTGATGCCACCAGGGCAGCTACCTGGGAGTGGAACTTGCAAACCAACGAGTGTCACTTTAATGCACGCTGGGCGGAAATCGTTGGCTATACCCTTGAAGAGTTGCAGCCACTCACGCTTGAAGTGGCTACGTCATTGATGCATCCGGATGATTTGCAAAACGCCATGCAATTGATTGATCGGCATCTAAATAATGAGATCGATTTTTATGAGTGCGATATCAGGATGCGCCATAAAGATGGCCACTGGATATGGGTTTCTGACCGCGGTAGCCTGATCTCACGCACACCAGCCGGTGAGCCGCTGGTGATGCACGGCACGCATTTTGATATTACTGAAAAGAAAGCGGCAGAAGAGGTTATCTGGCGTCAGGCAAATTATGACAGCCTGACACAATTACCTAACCGGCACTATTTCCAGCAGCGATTGGTAGAAGCGATTCAGGAAGCCACTGTAAAGCAACGCCGCTTAACTCTTTTGTTTCTTGATCTCGATCAATTTAAGGATATTAACGATACGCTGGGTCACCATACTGGCGATGAATTACTGATTGAAGTTGGCCGCCGCATTCAACACAACCTGCCCGATTCTGCAACCGTCGCCCGTTTGGGCGGCGATGAGTTTGCCGTGATTGTGCCGGAGGAAACCGGCGATTTGCAAACACTGTGTACCCAGCTGCTGCAGGATATTTCACATTCTTATATTCTGAGTGGCGAGCGCATATTCGTTACCGCAAGCATAGGCATCAGCCAGTTTCCGGACGATGCAGTGAATGCCGAGGAAATGATCAAGCATTCTGACCAGGCCATGTATGAAGCCAAAAGCCGCGGCCGGAACAATGTACGCTATTTCTCCCTGGCAATCCGCGATGCACTAGCCCAGCGCACTTCGCTGGCCAGGGATTTACGCACTGCGGTTGAAAATAATGAGTTGCGTGATTATTACCAGCCAATTATTTGCATGCGCACCGGCAAAATCGTCAAAGCCGAGACATTGATGCGCTGGCAGCACCCTACACGAGGACTGATCAGCCCGACACTGTTTATTCCGGTCGCCGAAGAAACCGGCGAGATTAGCAGGATGGGTGACTGGATATTCAGGCAGGCTGCGCAAAATGCACAGAGATGGCAGTCACTGGCAGGCGACGAATTCGCCATTAGTGTCAACAAATCACCGATGCAGTTTATCGATCCCTCAACAATCAGTGACGATTGGATACAGCTTCTGCAAACCCTGGGTGTGGATGGCAAACGCATTGTTGTCGAAATCACTGAAGGGCTATTATTGGATCCTGATCCTATTGTAGAACAGCGCTTGCTGCATTTCCGGGACAAGGGCATCCAGGTCGCGATTGACGATTTTGGTACTGGTTATTCATCGCTGTCTTACCTGAGCAAGTTTGATATTGATTACCTTAAAATCGACCAGTCGTTCACCTCTAACCTGAACGAAGGCAATGAAAGTTATGTGCTCTGCGAAGCGATTATAGTCATGGCTCATAAGCTTGGGCTGAAAGTGATTGCTGAAGGGGTGGAGACAGCCATGCAGCGTGACTTGCTGCATGATATCCATTGTGATTTCGCCCAGGGATTTTTCTATTCACCGCCGATTCCGGCAGAGGCTTTCGAGCAGTTGCTAAAAGCAGAAGCCGTTAATTCCAATTAAGCTTATTAAACCCACCTAATTTCAAAAAGGCGACTCAGGACAATTGTTATTGGGCGCTTGCGACAGCCTGCGATAACCATGGCTACGTAAAATAAGTTAAAAACCCATGCTTAATGATTCATGATTCTTTAGTATGCCGGATTGCTTGCAATCACTTGAAGAAATCCATTGAAAAAGAATATGAAATTAATCGTAAAAAGCTTCATCATTACCGCAATGTCAATACAGGCATTGAGCGCATCTGCCAGTATTCTGGACCTGGGTGTCGCTGGAAAATTTAACCTGTTTGTGTTTGAAAATTTTAGCAGCAGTAATAGCGATGTTGAAGGTGCAGTAGCCGTTGGTGGCAACTTTAATGTTTCCAATTACGCGGTAAATGAGCTCAATAAGGCGGTTGCTGGCAATGCGTTGGTCGTCGCTAAAAATGTGACATTCAACAGTGGCAGCGTCAAGAACGGTAATATTGATACGGCCGGCGCTTCAAGCACTTCGGGCTTTGGCTTTACCGGGGCTTATACTAATAACAACCCTATCAATTTTGCCAATGAGCGCACCTACCTGCAAAATCTGTCAGTCAGTCTCAATGGCCTGGCCAATACCGGGTCTGCTACCTACGACTACTCTGGCATGCAATTAACCGCCAGCAATAGTACCGATGCACAGATTTTTGATATTGATGGCAGCTTTTTTAACTCCAGAAACAATACGACTTTTAGCGGTTTTTCCAACGGCCAAACCATCATCCTGAATATTTCCGGCACTAGCCTGAAATTTGATGGTGGCACGGGCACCGATTTTGGCAAATATGGTTTCAATGTCATTTATAACTTCTATCAGGCAACTGAATTAAATACCGGCTCTGGCGCGACAGGCAGCATACTTGCGCCGCTGGCAGATATTACCGGTGGCTACACTGCAATCAACGGTAACGTGATTGGCAAAAGCTGGAACACCAATACACAAGTCAATGTGAACGGTATGTTTAAAGCGACTGAAGTTGCAGGGCTGACGGTTATACCCGTACCTGAGCCAGAGTCCTATGTGATGTTATTGGCAGGATTGGCAGTGGTTGGCATGTTCACGCGCAAGCGTGCTTCTAATAAATCCTGATAGCAATCAGCTGACGGACATAAGAAAGACTCAAGCGTTGCTTGAGTCTTTTTGTTTCTGGCGCCGTTTTTAAAACTTGAGGCGCAGACCTGCACCTACGCTGTTGACATCACGGTAGGTGGTGGCGCTCGGGTATTTGTCACCTGAGAAGTGGTTGGTGGTGTAAGCCACATACGTATCAATGCGTTTGTTGAACCGGTAGTCAGCCATCGCCGTCCAGGTGTCGATTTTGCCCTGCGAGTTAGTTGAAATCGTCGGTCCGTCAATGGCATCTGCTTTGGTTTCATAGAAACCGATAGAGCTTGTCAGGCCGGCCAGTGCAGGCATACGTTGCGCAAAGTCAAAATTGGCACCCAGGTAATACACATGGTTATCCTGTTTAAAACCTGGACGTAATGAGGAGGTGGCAACGCCGCCAAATACGGTTTGATCATATAGGTTGTGATAAGTGATGCTAGGCGTTGATGATGGTTTTAACTGATACCACTCCATACCGCCGATGATTTTCAGGTCTTTGGTGGGTGACCATCTGCCGGTCAGCAATGCGGCTTCGGTGTTAAGCAGGGCTACGGCAATGGTGTCATTCGCTAAAGGATTACCAGGCGCTGCTGTACCGGACCTTACCGAGTCGAAAAACTTATCATAGGCAAACTGGACGCCGAACGCACTGCTTTCGTAGCCTAGTTGCGTGGTAAAGCCGTTGCCGTGCGAGGTGCCTGCCGAGTTTCCGAACTGGTTGATCACTGCATAATTGATTTTGTCATGATCTTCCAACTCATACACGTTGGCGTATTTGATAGAGTTTTTCATACGCGAGTTTTCTGAGACACCACCGCCACCGCCAACGGTACCACTTTCACCCAATGGTGAAAAACTGTCTGCTTTGCCGTTTGGGTCATAGGTTACGGTAATTTCGAAGAACGGGTTGTATTGGGTACCATAGGTCAATTTACCCAATGAACCACCGTCTATCCCTGCCCAGGCTTGGCGGGTGAACAGTTCACCGTTCATGGATGAGTTGGTGCTGACGCTGGAGTTGGCATTAGTACCGGAGTTGTCTGCCAATGTTTGTGCAGCATCGTGCAGTTTCATATCCAGCGTATTAAAACCGGCTTCAAATTGATAGATGAATTTAAAGTCATGATCCCATGCCTGCAGTTTGGCGACTTCACCCTTAAAGCCCAGGCGTGAGCCTTGCCAGCCACCATTCACCCAGTTGGTTCTTGAAGTGGTTCTGGGCGTCTTTTTTGCACCCGCATAAGGATAAAAGTTATTCGCTAATTCGTAGCTCTCGGGTAAAGAATGGTTGATATGGGTCAGGCCAATATCTACCAGGCCATATACCTGGAAATAAGAGGGGTGGTCACCGAGGTCAAAATTGATCCTGAACGGATTATCGTCATTCATAAAACGTGTCAGGAATGAAGGTGATTCTTGTGAAACTGTCGTAGGCTGGTCTGCGGGGCTTAGTGCCTCGGCGGCAAATGCCTGGTGTATGGCAAGTGGCAGTAATGCGAATGTGAAAAAATGCTTGATGGTCATCCATTATCCTTGAGAGCGATGTTGCGGGTTATTGCAAAGCAGCAATTCTCGGTTTTGTGTGTGAATGTTAGATGACAGCAGGCTTACATCAACCTGACAAGTTGAAGTGGGCGCTGCAAGGGAAAGAAAAAGCCGTGCTTTTCAAAAGCACGGCTTGTGTAAACAGCAGTGGATCAGCTAGAAATTATAGGCAAATTGCAGGCTTAAGATATCAGCGCTGCCTTCATATTTACCTGCGATCAACCCTCTTGTGGGACGCTGATCATCGTTAATGCGCGCATCTTTGATAAACAGATGTGTGTAGCCGATATCCAGTTTGGTCTGGGGAGTATATTGCCAGCTTGCGCCTAGAGAAAGCCAGATACGGTCATTGCCCGGAATGCGTGCGGTGCGGTGCTCATTATCAATCGCTTCATCATCATAAGCCAGGCCGGTGCGCAGTTTAATCGTGTCAGAGTAGAGGTAATTCAAGCCAACTGAGTAGCGTAATACGTTGTTCCAATGTTCGGTGATGGCGGGGCCTACTGTGGTATTGCTCCCATTTTCACGCACGATTTTCAGTTCTTTAAACTGGCTCCAGCGCGTCCAGGTGATATCAGTCAGCAATTCCCATTTATCGTTCAAATGGCTAAACGCACTAAAAGAAAATGTTTCAGGCAATGTGAGGTCTGCGGAGATATCTGTATTCAATGTAGATCCCGGAACGCCGTTCGCCTGGGTAAATGGAGAACGTACATCACCTTTTAAATGCTGTTCCACTTTAGAGCGGTAAGCTACCCCGAAACGGGTGTCAGGTGTGGCCTGGTAAATTGCGCCCAGATTGTAACCAAATCCCCAGTCATCACCCTTGTTTTTAACAGTGGTTGTGCCAAGCAGACCTAAATTCGCGGAGCTGGTCAGTTCGGCTTCTGCCCACATGGCTGAAATACCGAAGCCAAGCGACCATTGTTCATTTACTTTCCAGGCCAGTGACGGGTTTATATTGATGGTTTTGAGCTCGGACTTCACTGCCTGGAAGCGTCCAAGCCAGTTTCTGTCATATTCAGTTTTCAAGCCAAATGGAGTCCCAATGCCTATGCCGAATTTCAGTTGTTCGGTAAGATCTAGCTTGTAGTAAATATTTGGTAAAAATGCCCAACTCCCGAAATCGCCGCCTTCATTGCCAGCGACTGAACTTCCTTGATTGTGAAAGTCGCCCGAGGTTTTAATCGTATGCAAGGCACCGACTAGCTGACTGCCCTGAATATAGGTCATCCCGGCCGGATTGAAATAGATAGTGCTGGCATCTTCAGCAACAGCTGCGGCGCCTGCGTAAGCATTACCCATGCCGCTACCACTTTGTTCGGATAGGGCAAAGCCAGCTGCATGGCTTGTAAGTTGATGAGCCGATAATAAAATGCCAACCATCAATGGCGATGAAAAGCGTGACATGAAACCCCCTAAAGCTAGTATGTATTTTTAATTCTCAACAACGATATTATGTTTCTTGCTGAACGGCTTTGCGGAAACTGGCCGGAATACTTTCTGGAAACTCAGCCATGAATGCAGTGGTTTGGCTGGCAGAGAGCGCGGCACTAAATAAATAGCCTTGTACGTGATGGCAGAGCTTGTATTGCAGGTATTCAAACTGGATGGCGCTTTCTACGCCTTCGGCCACCACTTTCAGATTCAGGCTGACAGCCAGTGCCACCAGAGCATCTACAATCGCAATATCCACTTTGTCATGCGGGATGCCGCTGGTAAATTGTTTGTCAATTTTGAGAATATCTACTGGCAACTGTTTCAGGTAATTCATTGAGGAGTGGCCGATACCAAAGTCATCAATGGCAATGCCTATGCCTAATTGCTTGAGTGCATAGAGGATATGTTTGGCCGCTTCAATGTTACGCATCACCATTGATTCGGTGATTTCCAGATTAAGGGTGCGTGGCGCGATATGATAATGCTCCAGTGCGTGGCGGATAGTCCCTGACAAACTGTCATCATCCAACTGGCGGGATGAAATATTGACGTTCATGAACAGCTCTTTATCGAACATTTGTTGCCACATTGCCAGCTGCCTTAATGACTGGTGAATGACCCAGGCGCCAATGCTGATGATCAGTCCTGAGCCTTCAGCCAAATGGATGAACTGGTCTGGTGCCAGCAAGCCCCTGGTTGGGTGACGCCACCTGAGCAGTGCTTCAAAGCCTATGGTTTTCAGGTGCTGGGTATGAATGATGGGTTGGTAGAACAGCTCCAGTTCCTGGTTTTGCAGGGAAAAATGCAGTTCCTCACGGAGTGTGCGCAGCTCGGAAGTATTGGTTTCATCTTCATCGCTGTAAAAACGGTAAGTATTGCGGCCAGCGTCTTTGGCTTGGTAGAGCGCTATGTCAGCATTTTTCATCACTTCAGTTTTAGAGTCAAAACCAGGCCTTAAGGTGGCAACGCCTATACTCACGCCTATGTGAATTTCGTGGTCATCGACAATGAAGGGCGTAGAAATATTCTGGATAACCCGTTTACAGACTTGTTCTATGGTAGTGCGTTTAGGTGCATCAAGAATCACCGCAAACTCGTCACCGCCCAGCCTGAAAATGGCATCCTCCTGTGACATATTGCCACGCAGCCTGTGAGCAACCTGTTGTAACAGTTTGTCGCCTGTATTATGGCCAAAAGTATCATTGACGATTTTGAAACGGTCCAGATCCAGCAGCAGCAGGTAAATGTGTTTGCGCTCATCGATCGGGGTGGTGATTTTTTTGGTGATGATTTCTTCAAACGCATGGCGATTGAGCAGCAGGGTACCTTTATCGTAGTGCGCCAAAAACTGCAGTTTTTCTTCGATCTCCTTGCGGTGGTCTAATTCTTTCTGCAATTGCGCATCGCGCTGGCTAATGCTTTCGAGCATATTGTTAATATCTTTGCCCAACAGGCCAATTTCATCATTGCTGTTGGTGTAGATGCGCTGCTCGTAATGATGATTTTGGGTAATGTTACTAACGAAGGTTTGCAGATTGTGAATCGGGCCGACGATGTATCGATTTAAACGCCACATGACGAAATAACCGAATAGCGCAGCTGCAATCGCGGCAATGGTATTCGACCAGGCGAAGCCAATCAGCATATCGACAATCTGCTCTTGCTTGATAATGGCGCGTAACGTACCGACGGCTTTCTCATTGACGATAATAGGTGCAGTGAGCTCCATGTCGCCAAAAAAAGGATATAACCATTGCCAGGCTGAAGTGATAGGGGCATGCAACGGATGCAGGCTTTCCAGCGTTTGCTGCTGCTGGTTCAGGACCACGATGGTGCGGATGTTCTCGTTGTCTGACAGCGGTTCAAGCGTTTTTGCTGCTGAACTCAATTCATCAAACATGACTGCCGGGCCAATCGAGGTGGCGACCACATTCATTTGCACCAGAATGTTTTGAATCAAATGCGTGCGGAGGTCGTGGTAATGATTGCCCAAGGCGAATATGCTAAAAACCAACAGCATGCTCAACGTCATTGCCAGTTCGGTCAGCAGTAATTTCTCGGCAATTTTCAGGTTACGGAACAGTCTTAACATACACAATTAATCGTTAATAATATTAGTGGCCAGTTTCAACAGCCGTGCATCGAACATAATTCCCGCCTGTTTTGCCGGTTGTATCCGTAAATCAAACTGGTAACGCTTATCCTGGGCACTAATCACCACATGGCTATAATCGGCAAACTTATTTCCAGTGTGCACGACCGTCAGCACCACGTCTTTTTGGATGGACTGTTGTAATTCAAGCGGCTTTTGAACAACAAAGTCTTGAATATACAGCAGATTGCAGCGTTTAACGTCAGCTATTGTTTTAAGCGGGAGCAAAGAGACCTGCAAGTTCTGTAACTTTTGCGATTGTAAAGTGCTTGATTGCAGGTAGCCGATATCCTCTTCGAAAGCGCATATATTATAAGCATCCTGCAATGTGCGATTGGGTGTCTGGCTAAGCAGGGCGAAGTTATAAATCAGCTCACTGGTGATTTCGCGCATGTCTTGCGGCGCAGAGGCCGCCCAGCTTACGCTGGCTGTTGCAAGGCCTAGTGTGAAAGGTAACCAGATGCGAAGAACACTGATGTGACGGGCAAGGGAATTGCCAATGCGGACGTTTACCCGGCTGCTTGCTTCCAATTCTTCGAGGCGGGATTCAACGCTGGGAGTCAGTGAAATCACAAGGTTCAATGGTTGCGTCTTCCTGCAAAAGGTTGGTTTCATTTCCAGGCTGAACTCCCATATGATGTTATCGGCGAGAGCTATTGACCATACACTTAAGAAAACATGCAGACAATCAGCACTTAATAGGAAACATCATACCTTGTGGCACAAAATCTACAATCCAAAAAACTGATAAATTCTGTATGCATTTGATAAGCAACTTATTGAATACTGGCTAAAAGCCGGGGAATGGATGCTGATGTAAGGTATACCGAAGTCAGTATTGACTGCGGGCGGTTTGCAAAACTGTTGCGGGTTTTAGGTCAAAGGCTACGCAGATGCGCTGTGCGTCTGCATTGAATGGAATGGTCCTGTGAAACAGGGAAGAAGGAAACAGCACAATATCGCCCACCCTGGGCTTGATGAAATTGGTCGGGAAATTGTCGTGTAGTTTCGGGTAACCATCCCCATGCGTGCCATATTCAAAAGCGCCTTCTTTGGGATCGTCTGTTTCGGGCATCGCAAGGTAAACTGCGCCACTGATCCAGCCAATTTCGTGGATATGCGCATCCAGGTGACCGCCTTTTTGCATGCTGACATACCACGAACTGGTAAATTCCAGTGTCTCGGGGAAATGCGTGATGAGGGCGCAGTCAGCTTTTTGAAATTGTTGCTGATAGTGACTAAATTCGCGTTTAACCAGATCACCTAAAGTCCGAAAGGCCGGTTCCGGGCGTTTGAAAAGATTGCCCGCTGATTGCTTGCCATTGGTTAAACGAGCTTGTTTGCGTTCGGCGATATCAGTCTGTGCAATATTGTCCAGCAGTTCTGCCAGCAACGGGCTGCCAGGCGCCAGTTCAGGAATTGAACGGTGATAGACAAATTCAAACCCGTTAGGACAAAACTGGTAAGGGTCTGCCTCCCCATGATTAATGCTGTAGTGCGTGGACAAAGTAGCAATAAATGGGGCAGTGTGTGGCCCTTGCTGAATGACTTCATCACGCAACTGTTTAAATGCATCAAATCTCTCTGCCCGGTACAGGCAATACATCACACGGGATTGCCAGTCATCGAGGCGGGAGTGCTCAAAGTAAGGAATCGCTTCCTCAAAACGCTTGGCCAGATAAAGAAATTCACCCATATTGTAATTGGCGCCGGCATGGTCAGGATTGCGCTGCAGGGCTTGTTGGTAATATTGCACCGCCTTGCCCATGTCGCCTTGGTCACGCCAGGTTTCCCCGAGATTGTTGTAGGCATCCGTGTAATTGGGGAATAGCGCAATAGCACGCTCGTAACTGCCTACCGCTTCTTTTAACTGGCCCTTGTCACGCTGAGCGGTTGCCAGGTTGAAATGTCCGCGCGCATCCTGTGGTTGAATACGCAAGCCGGCTTGATAACAGCTAATCGCTTCATCGAGGCGACCTTGCTTCTGTAACAAGGTGCCCAGATTGCCGTGCGCCTCAAAAAAAGATGGGTTGAGCGAAATGGCTTTGCGATAGGCTTGTTCTGCGTCTGTCGGTTGATCAAGCTGGGTTAAGACAATGGCATAGTTAAACCAAAGCTCGACGTGATTGGGCTGCAGTTTGAGCGCGTGCGCATATGCCTGTTTAGCCTCTGCATATTGCTGGCTCTGATCCAATGCCAATGCGAGCAGATGGTGCAATACAAACTCACGTGGATATTGTGCAGCCAACTGCCTGGCGCGATTTGCTACTTGGGCAAACTGGCTGGCATTCAGCTGTTGTATCAGCGCATTTATTTCCTGAGGAAGCGAAAGTGCCATTATGCAAAATTCCTAAAATAGTTACAATTTTGTAACATATCTTACAATTCTGCAATCTTTTAGCTAGCTAAAATTACCAATCCGAATGGCTGGTGTATAAAAAATAGATCTGAAAGAATCTAGGGGGTGGTGGCGTTTATTTGCGCATGATTCGATAGCTGTTTTAACAAGCGCACCGCAATTTTCGGTTCTTCCTGTAACAGATCTTCAATGGACTCGGCATAAATCTCAATTATTGACGCTTGTTCGGAAACAACAACGGCGCTGGCCGTCACCGGCTGGGCAGAAAACAAGGCAATGTCGCCAAAAAAATCACCATATTGCAAAATGCGGATGGTTTTTTCCGAATTATCCGCTTGGCGTTGAACCAGGTGCAGCGTACCCTCAACCACCATATAGTAATGATGATTTGTTTCACCCTGGTTAAACACGCAACTGCCTTGTGAGTAAGTTTTACCGTATTTATGCATTAATGTTTGCAGGTAATGTTGTTGATTGGGAAGGTCATCAAATAACCCTTTCAGCAGCAGCACATCTTTTTGCCTGAGCGTTACCATCAGCTCGAAACCGATCAGGAAAATAGCAAAGTTCAGGTAAAGCCAGCTGATGGACACAAACATGGCTTTCATGCTGCCAAAAACAGCACCGAAGTTCTTGTTAACACTAAGAAATAAACCGAATGCTGGCCGCATGAGCAACCATAATCCGGCAGTCAAGAACGCTGATATCAGCAAGTGGCGCCATTGGACATGTAACGGGCAGAATGTCCGGTAAAACCCGGCAATCAACACCGTGGTCAATAATAAGGAAAGCATGCCACCAACAAAGTTGATGAATGCAGAAGGTAGATGCACCGCAAGAAACACAATGACCGACTCCAGCACAAACCCAGCTGCCGTAAACAGGAAAAAAACCAGCAATACGCCCAATACAGCCAGTACATCACGGATTTTTTTGTTCCAGAACGACGGCACATCATGCCGACTGGCAATCAGGTAAAAGCTGGATCGCATATTGGCCGCCAGCGGCGTGATGGTCCATAGCAGAATAAAGAAACCGACTGCGCCCCATGCTGCTTTGGTCTGCGTATTGTTATAGACTTCAATCATGATGCGCTGGCTGAATTCCGGTAACAAATTGCTGGTGAGTATGGCCAGTTTAACAATCGCATAATCAGATGAGTACACCATATGGCTGATTAAAAAGAAGATAAGAATAATCAGTGGTATCAGTGCAAACAGTGCATAGAACGACAGTGCGGCCGACAGGCCCATCAATCTATGTTTACTCACACCTTGCAAGGTGGTTTTGATGACGAATAGTGGAGTGGAGTAAATGTAAGGTAAAAAATATTGCTTAAGTGCCAGCCAATGACTTTTGGCACGTTTTGCAATGACTTTAAACATTAATTGGGCCCGTTAGATAAGTAGTTATAAAGGCGTCAGTGATTTGAACTGCTCGGTCGCAGCCAGCAATGCCTGGCAAGTGCCGGTCTCCATGGCGGAGTGGCCGGCATCAGGCACCATTACGAGTTTCGCCTGCGGCATGACATGGGAAAGCTCCCAGGCCGTTTGCGGTGGGCACACCATGTCGTAGCGGCCTTGTACGATAATGGTTGGTATATTTTGCAATGTCTTGGCTGCCGATTGAAGTAATTGATCGCCATCAACAAAACATAAATGCCGGATATAGTGAATCTGTACGCGTGCGCGTGCCAACTCGACTGCACCATCTACAGACTGATTATCCTGACTAAGACTATCTTTAATTGAATCAGTTTGTTCTGAACTGTCTGCAATAGAGGTCCCAGGTGTTGGACTGTGTTGTTTCGGAATTTCCTGTTTAGGGACCAGGCTCATAATGCTGGCTTCAAAAGCATTCCAGCGAATTGCTGCCGGTATGCTAATGGAGGTATCAGCGTGAAATATCAGACCTGCGTAGTATTCCAGGATATTTTCCTGCTGGTCTCCAGGGACGTCTTGCAACAGGGTTTGCCAGGCTTCAGGAAAAAATAGCGCAACATTGCCCAGAAACCATTCGATTTCCTTTGGTCTGCTTAAAAATATACCTCTTAGTACCAGGCTGATAATATTTTCAGCGTGCTTGATAGCATAAGCCAGCGCCAGTGTGCTTCCCCATGAACCGCCAAATACATGCCATTGCGTGATATTCAAGTGATTACGAATGATTTCAATATCAGCAACCAGTGCCTGGGTGGTATTTTCTACGGTTTCGCCAGCAGGCTGGCTGCGGCCACAACCGCGTTGATCAAATAAGATGATGCGGTAATAAGCCGGGTCAAAAAATCTTCGCTGTGCCGGGTTACATCCGCTGCCTGGTCCACCATGCAAAAAAATAACCGGGACGCCGTCCGGGTTGCCGCATTGCTCAACATAAACAGAATGTATATCGCTGACTTTTAAAAGCTCATGGTAGAAAGGGGTGCATTCCGGGTAAAGACTTAAAAGATTCATCTTGCTTGGTTTTCTCAACTGTTTAATTAACTATATGATTTATCGAATATTTTTTCACAGAGATTTTAGTTGGAAAAAATAACAAAATCAAAGCTGAAAAAAGTGTAACCAATTTGTAACTAAAGTGTTGCAATTGAAAACAAATTGTTCTATATTGCAATCCTCACATGCGGCAAAGTGTGAATTTCTACAGTAAGTCGGGAATTTTTCCCTAGCCGAGAATGTGTAAAGTATGCAAACAATTTAGTATGCCAATCCTAGTGGATGCAAGTTGAGCGTGTACCTATATTAAACCCTTAGTTTCAACTTTGGAGATCAATATGCAAGTTAACAAAATCAAACTGGCTTTGGGCCTGGTAGCAGCATTGCCAATGGTCGCATTTGCCGCTGCAGACCAAGAAGCTGCAATGAAAGATTCAAACAACTGGACACACCCACGCGGTAACTATTCTAATCAAGGTTACAGCAACCTGTCACAAGTTAACAAAGGTAACGTAAAAAACCTGAAAGCAGCTTGGACATTTGCAACTGGTGTAAACCGTGGTCACGAAGGTTCACCAGTAGTTGTTGGTAACATGATGTATGTTCACACAGCTTTCCCAAACAACGTATACGCTCTGGATTTGAACGATAACCAAAAAATCGTTTGGTCCTATTTCCCAAAACAAGACCCAAGCGTTCAAGCAGTTTTGTGCTGTGACAACGTTTCTCGCGGTCTGGGCTACGGCGACGGTAAAATCTTCCTGCAACAAAACGACGGCGTTTTGATCGCTTTGGATGCAAAAACAGGTGCTAAAGTTTGGGATGTTAAAAACACCGATCCAAAAGTAGGTGCTACTAACACTAACGCTCCACACGTTTACAAAGACAAAGTATTGACCGGTTGTTCAGGTGCTGAATTCGGCGTACGTTGCTTTATCGCTGCATACAACATCAAAGACGGTTCTTTGGCATGGAAAGCTTACTCATCAGGTCCTGACGCTGAGTCATTGATCGGTGCTGACTTCAACAAAGAAAACCCACAATACAGCGCTCTGTCTGTATACCAAGATGTTAACGGTGGTAACAAAGAAGGCGGTTCTTTCAAAAAACTTCCTAACGACCAACTGAAAACAGGCGAAAAAGAACTGGGTACACGTACTTGGTTGAAACCACAGGCTGTTAAAGACGGCTGGCAACATGGTGGTGGTTCAGTATGGGGCTGGTGGCCATATGATCCAAAAACAAACCTGGTTTACTACGGTACTGGTAACCCTTCAGTTTGGAACCCAGATGTACGTCCAGGCGACAACAAATGGTCCATGACAATTTTTGCTCGTGATTTAGACACTGGTGTGGCTAAATGGGGTATGCAAATGACTCCACACGATGAGTGGGACTACGATGGTATTAACGAAGTAATCCTGTTCGACAAAGGTGGCAAAACATACGCATGGCACCATGACCGCAACGGTTTCCTGTACACATGGCAAGCTGGTAACGGTACATTAGTTGCTGCTGAAAAAGTTCACCCATTCGTGAACTGGGCTACTGATGTTGACCTGAAAACAGGCGTACCAAGCAAATTGGCTACTGCTTCTACTCACCAAGACTACAACGCTAAGGGTGTTTGCCCAGCTGCTTTAGGTACTAAAGACCAACAGCCAGCTGCTTACTCTCCAAAAACAGGCTTGATGTACACACCATTGAACCACGTGTGTATGACATACGAGCCAGTTGAGTCTAAATATGTTGCAGGTCAACCATGGGTTGGTGCTACATTGACTATGTTTGCTGGTCCTGACGGCGTAATGGGTGGCTTCGGCGCTTATGATCCAATGACCAACAAAAAAGTTTGGTACAACAAAGAGAAGTTCTCTGCTTGGGGCGGTGCTCTGACTACATCTACAAATATCGTGTTCTACGGTACTTTGGATCGTTGGTTCAAAGCTGTTGATGCTCAAAACGGTAAAGAACTGTGGAAATTCCAAGTAGGTTCAGGTGTAATCGGTAACGCATTCACCTACGGTCATAAAGGTAAACAATACGTTGGCGTACTGTCCGGTATCGGCGGTTGGGCTGGTGTTGCGATGAACCTTGGTATGACTAACGACACCGACGCACTGGGTGCTGCTGGTGGCTACAAAGAGTTGACAAAATACAACGCTGCTCCTGGTGGCGGTGCATTGAATGTATTCTCACTGTAATTTGAAATTTATTTCAAGTTAACTTAAGAAATACGTTGACTCCTTAAACACCCTGCTTCGGCAGGGTGTTTTTTTTCATGAAATTCATGATTAGTAATAACAAAAGAAATTAAAGTACGTTTTGGCTACAAATAGAATCTTATTCAAGATAAGATGATGCCTCTTGTCGTACGTTAGCAGAACTTTTGAGCTCAAAAAATACTCCAAAGGCGACAGGTGAAATTACAACAAGGATGAAATCAAGATGAAAATGACATGGAAGTTATTGGGTGCGATTGGATTGTTATGGGCAACACAGGCAACAGTATTAGCTGAGGAAATAGAGATTCCTTCTATCAACCCTGATGAAGGACGTATCGGAGAAGTGCGCCGGGTAGCTGATGAATCAGAGTTTAAGGTGTGTTCTGATCCTGACAATATGCCTTACTCCAATATCAAGTTGGAAGGGTTTGAAGACAAAATTGCAAAAGTGTTGGCGGACGATCTCGGTAAAAAGCTGACTTTCCAGTATGCCTATAACCGTCAGGGCTTTTTGCGCAATACGATTAATGCAATGCGATGTGATGTCATTATCGGTATGACTTCAGATTTTGATGGCCTGCGCACATCCAAACCTTATTACCGTTCCGGCCATGTCTTCGTATGGCGTAAAAACAGCAACTACGATATCACCAATTGGGATTCCCCGGATCTTAAAAAAGGCATAATTGGTATTGTTGGCCAAAGTCCTGCGACTATTCCTTTAAATGATCACAACTTGATGACCAATGCACGTCCATATCGTTTGCAGCGCGATTTGAACCTGCCAACCAGCTTTATGATTGATGATTTGGTAACAGGCAAAATTGATGTGGCCATTATGTGGGGCCCGATTGCTGGTTATTATGCAAAGCAATCTAAAGAGCCTTTGGAAATCCGCATGATTCCTGAGTACAACAAAGTTAATTTAAAAGGTAAGGAATACTGGAATATCTCTGTTGCTGTCAGAATGAAAGACAAGGACCGCATCAAGATGATCAATGAATCGCTTGAGCGTAACAAGGATAAGATTGATGCAATCCTGAAAGATTATGGGATTCCAACCGTACCGGTAGTTGAAGGTGACAGTGTGTACAAAAAATAACACTGAATTGAAAAAATATTATAAACAGGCCTCGATTAATGACAATGGAAAAAAAACCCAGTAAAATCGACCACTTGTTTTGAAATGGCCACGTGAAAGATTCTGAATATAATTCGGAAATATTCGTCAACCGTTTCTGAAACGATTCGTTAAATGAGCATGCGTTAATTATTTGGTTATCTAATTAACGCCGCTCATTTTGTTTAGGATTAGGAGACAACATGTTAGGCAACAAAATTAAATCAGCTGTAATGATTTCTCTGTTGGCATTTGCAACAGGCGCCGTGGCTGATATAACTTTTTCGGCTACTCAAGACGGATCTACCATCAATATTGATAAAGCCATGTTTGATACCGATGCAGCCAAAGAGTTTTTGGCGACAGGTAAAAACCCATATATCGGCAACGAAGCTGCCATCAAAGCAGGTAAAAAGAAATTTAACCTGTATTCATGTGTAGCCTGTCACGGTGGTAAAGGTGAAGGCGCAGTTGGTCCTGGTTTGATCGGTGCTAACTTCCGTTACGCTAAAGATGCTACTAACAAAGGCATGTTTGAAACCATCTGGCACGGTACTAATGGTGGTATGGGCGCTAAAGGCTATGGCCTGATGGCTCCAGATGATGGCTTGAAACCAGATGAAGTGCTGCAAGTGATTGCTTTCATCCGTAGCAACAGCGTTGTTAAAGCTACTGGTAACGAATAATAATTAATACCAACTTAAAACGGTCACCTTGGTGACCGTTTTTTGTTTTTATGGCACAATGATTCAGTCGGTTTTATCTATAATTAAAACAATAAAAAACTGTTTAATTTCAAAGAATATCTAAGTAAACATATGGGGGGCAATCATGAGAAGTTTGTTGTTAACGTCAGTTCTTGCTACGTTATTGGTGGCATGTAGTAATGGTGGTCAATCCGGTGCCGGATCAGAGGCAGCTGCAGAGGATATTAAGGCAATCAAATTTGAAGCTACCCAGGATGGACAGCCGTTGCAAATCGATGCAAAAATGTTCGATACACCAGCCGCAAAAGAATTTTTAAGCACAGGCAAAAATCCATATATCGGCAAAGAAGATGCAATCAAGGAAGGCAAAAAGAAATTTAACTTGTTTTCCTGCGTAGCTTGTCATGGTGGTCATGGCGAAGGTGCGGTTGGGCCTGGCCTGATTGGTGAAAACTTCCGGTATGCCAAAAATGCCACTAACAAAGGCATGTTTGAGACTATCTGGCATGGTACAAATGGCGGTATGGGTGCAAAAGGTTTTGGTCTGATGGCACCAGATGATGGTTTGAAGCCAGATGACGTATTGAAAGTGATCGCTTTTATTCGTAGCCATGCCAAAATCACAGGTAACGAATAGCGGTATAATGTAGTTGTTGTGCGCGCTTGGCAGTACGGCAGGCGCGCTTTTTTATTGAAGGATATAGTGTGACGGATGAAAATAATTTGCACCATGTCATCATCGTAGGTGGTGGCGCAGGTGGACTGGAGTTGGCAACCAAGCTGGGAGATTCCCTTGGAAAAAAGAACAAGGCTCTCATCACGCTGATTGATAGCACCAGAACACATGTATGGAAACCGTTATTACATGAAATCGCAGCCGGTAGCATGGATCCAGACCGTCACGAGCTGGATTACCTTGCACAAGCGCATTGGCATCACTTCAAGTTCCGCCTGGGGCGTATGGATGGCTTAAATCGCGCTACGCGTGAAGTGAGCCTGGCGCCATTTATGGACGAAGATGGCAATGAAGTGATTGCACGGCGTACGTTTAAATATGACACCCTGATTATTGCCGTTGGTAGTACGACTAATGACTTTGGCATCAACGGAGCACGTGAATACTCACTGGCATTAGACACTCACTCCCAGGCACAACGGTTCCACCGTTACCTGCACAACGCATTATTACGGGCGCAGACGCAATCTGAAGCATTGAAACCTGGTCAGCTGGAAGTTGCTATCGTAGGCGCGGGTGCCACCGGTGTTGAACTCGCTGCTGAGCTGCATAACACCACACGTGAATTAACTGCCTACGGATTGGACAAGATTGACCCGGATCGTGATGTCAAAATTTCACTGATTGAAGCCAGCGACCGCATTTTGCCGGCGTTACCGAATAAGCTTTCTTACGCCGTAGATGTTGAGTTGCGTAAACTGCGTGTGAACGTCTTTACTGGTGAGCGCGTGACTGAAGTGTCTCCTAAAGGGATTACCACACATAGTGGTCGTTTTATTCCTGCGGAACTGGTGGTGTGGGCAGCGGGTATTAAGGCACCGGATTTCCTAAAGGATATTGATGGCCTGGAGACGAATAGAATTAATCAACTAGTCGTTAACCAGCACCTGCAAACCACGCGTGACGAAAATATTTTTGCTTTTGGTGATTGTGCCGCCTGTCCATGGCTGGGCCACGACACGACGGTGCCGCCACGTGCGCAAGCTGCGCATCAGGAAGCATCATTACTGGTGAAAACAGTGAAAGCACGCGTGGCAGGCAAAGAAACGCTGCCAGAGTTTCATTACCGCGATTATGGCTCACTGGTTAACCTTGGTAAATACTCTACTGTCGGTAGCTTGATGGGTGCTGTGGCTGGCGGCAGCATGTATATTCAGGGCTTATTTGCCCGTGTGATGTACCGTAGCCTGTATAAAATGCATTTGATGGCATTGCATGGCGTGCTGGCGGTGATTGTGCATAGCATCGGCCGCCTGATATCCAGACGTACCGAACCACATGTGAAACTGCACTAATCACTCAGCATGTCAAAAAACAAAAAGGGCGCTGCAAGCGCCCTTTTTGTTTAGCCCCAAAGTGTTTAGTTTACTTAACGTTGAATATGTTTACGGTAAACGAATGTAATCAACGACATACTGACAATAATAAACACACCAAATATTGCCACAATGGTATTGATTTCGAACTTTGCACCCACCATCCAGGTATAGGCACCCAGTAACAGTAGTATGCCTATGTTTTCGTTAAAGTTTTGCACAGCGATCGAGTGCCCGGCACCCAGCAAATGATGGCCACGATGCTGTAGCAGAGAGTTCAGCGGCACTAAAAAATAGCCTGACAACACGCCAATCACAAACAGTAAAACAGCAGCTACAATCGGGTTGGTAATAAGTACCATACTGATCACCAGGATGCCCATATAAATGCCTGCTGGTAATACCTTAACGGCATTCTCCAGCTGGACATAGCGCGAGGCGATGACTGAACCGGCAGCAATGCCTACAGCCAGAATCGCGATCAGGTAAGTCGCTTCCTGCTGTGTAAAGCCGAGCTTCACGTCTGCCCATTTCAGAACCACAAACTGCAAAGTCGCCCCGGCGCCCCAGAACAGTGTTGTTACCGCCAGGGAAACCTGGCCTTGCGGGTCTTTCCACAAGGTAATAAATGCATGCCAAAAGTCCTTCAACAAGTACTTGAGCGTCTTTTGCTCTACCTTGTGGTCGATAGGTACTTTAGGGATGAAATAGTTAAACGCTGCCGCCAGTAGATAAAGCAGCGTAATAAACGCAATACCCACATAAGGGCTGGTCGCGGCAGCAATTGTAGATCCAAACACTGGTCCCAGAATAATGGCGGTCACTGTCGTGCCTTCCATCCACGCATTGGCTTTGATCAGTAGATGCGAAGGCAGCATTTCAGTCAGGATGCCGTATTTAGCCGGGGAGTACGCCGCTGCACCAATACCCACCACCGCATAGGCGTATAGTGGAGGTACACCAGCGAGCGCCAGCAAACACCCTGCGAACTTGAGGCCATTGCTTAAAAACATGACCCGGCCTTTGGGTAACGCGTCAGCAAAGGGGCCTACAAACGGCGCTAGCAGGATATAGGAGATGACGAAAAACTCGCGCAACAAAGGCTCGTGCCAAGTCGGGGCATTCAGTTGCGCGAGCAGGGCAATGGCTGCAAACAGGAGTGCATTATCGGCAATTGCCGATAAAAACTGGGCAATCAGTAGGGTATAAAAGCCTTTGACCATGGCAGCAGGGCAGACGAATGTCTACAACACCTCTGCCGCAAAATCAGCCAGGCGCGAACGCTCGCCACGAATCAGGGTGATGTGGCCGTTATGCTGCCAGTTCTTGAAGCGGTCAACCACATAAGTAAGGCCAGAGCTACCTTCTGTTAAATAAGGTGTATCAATTTGCGCAATATTGCCCAAACAGACAACTTTGGTGCCTGGGCCTGCGCGCGTAATGAGCGTTTTCATCTGTTTCGGCGTCAGGTTTTGCGCTTCATCAATGATCAGGAATTTATTCAGGAAAGTGCGGCCACGCATAAAGTTGAGCGACTTGATCTTGATTCTCGTACGGATCAAATCCTGTGTTGCAGCACGGCCCCATTCACCGACATCTTCATCAGTCTTGTTCAGCACATCCAGGTTATCTTCCAGTGCGCCCATCCAAGGCGCCATTTTTTCTTCTTCAGTGCCTGGTAAAAAGCCGATATCTTCACCCACCGGTACGGTGACACGGGTCATGATGATTTCAGAATAGCGTTTTTTATCAAGGGTTTGCGTCAGGGCGGCCGCCAGGGTCAATAATGTTTTACCGGTACCTGCCTGGCCGAGCAAGGTCACGAAATCAATGTCAGGATCCATCAACAGATTTAAAGCAAAGTTCTGTTCGCGATTACGCGCGGTAATGCCCCATACATTGTGCTTGGGGTTTGCATGGTCATGCACCACTTCCAGCACCGCAGAATTATCTTCAAGTTTGCGCACTATCGCATGAAAAGGTTTGTTGTATTCATAAAACACAAATTCATTGATCAGGAGCGATTTCACAACCGGTCCGCTGATTTTGTAAAACATCCGGCCTGCTTCCTGCCAGGAATGCATGTCTTTGCTATGTTCCTCCCAGAAGTTTTCCGGTAGCTCTCGCAAGCCGGTATACAGCATATCGCTGTCTTCCAGCACTTTGTCGTTGAAGTAGTCTTCAGAAGGCACACCCATTGCGCGTGCCTTGATGCGGATATTAATATCCTTGCTGACCAGGATGACGTTACGGTCAGGGGTTTGTTTCTTAAGTGACAGAACTACACTGATAATCTGGTTGTCTGCTTTACTCCCTGCCAATCCTGGCAAATCTGTAGGCACATGTTCCGTCTGGAAAAACAGTTTTCCCGGCAGGTGGCGATTACCCTTGATCGCTAGCGAACAGCCAGCTTCCAAGTTATCAGTATCGGCGCTACCCATGATTTCTTCCAGGAAACGGCTGGCTTGGCGCGCATTTCGGGCAACTTCCGTAAGACCTTTTTTGCCATTATCCAACTCTTCCAAGGTCACCATCGGTAAGTACACATCGTGTTCTTCGAACCTGAACAGCGATGAAGGATCGTGCATCAGTACATTGGTATCCAGAACGAACAGCTTAGTTTGTGGAGCACGTGCCATAGAAAATCACTTTATGAGTGGAAAGATTGGATACAGGCCAGCACTTCTGCGGCATGGCCATCGACCTTGACACCACGCCACTCGTGGACAATGGTGCCTTTCGGATCAATTAAAAACGTACTACGCTCAATACCACGTACCTGCTTGCCGTACATGTTTTTCATTTTAATCACATCAAACGCCTGACAGGCAAGCTCTTCGCTATCGGAGATTAACTCAAACGGAAACAGGTACTTGGCTTTGAAGTTTTCGTGAGATTTAAGTGTATCCCGCGAAATTCCGAAAATCACGGCATTTGCGGCTGTGAACTCAGCATGCATATCTCGAAACTGGATGCCTTGAGTGGTACAGCCAGGCGTCGCATCTTTGGGATAAAAATACAAAACAATGTATTTCCCCAAATAGTCGCTGACTTTGAATTGAAGGCCGGAGGTGGCTGGCAAGGATAACGCGGGAGCAGGTGAATTCAACATAATATTCATGGCAAATGCTTAACCACATTGTTGATAAAAAACCAAAATTAAGCAAGCAGAAAAAGAAAATTAGTCGCTAACGCAATCAAGCTTTTGTGTGGTCCAGGTTATTGAGGTAATGAAATAGTGATGCGGGTGCCATTGCCGGCCTGGCTGTCAAACTGCATGGCGCCGCCTAACTCTTCGCAGACTTTGAATGCAAAAGGAATACCCAGGCCGGTACCAAAGCGTTTGGTGGTTGGTCCAGGTGTGATGGCATGCGGATCTGGCTTAAACGGCATTCCGGGGCCCTGATCTATGATGACCAGCGTCAACGTATTGTCTAAAAGTATACACTGAATATGAATCTCAGAGCCTTTCGGAGAGGCTTCAGAAGCGTTGAGCAATAAGTTATAGAGCATTTGTTCCAGCAGGTGCTCATCAGTCAATATCAGGCGTTTTATATTGGCACTGTCTTCAATGATTTTGATGTTTTTTTCATTAAGTTTGGGCTGCAGCGTCATGATCGCACCTTGCACAATTGACGACAGCATTAGCTGGTTCAGCATCGGTTTAATCGGGTGCAAATATGAGAGCAGGCTGCCAGTCCATCTTTCCAGGCGGTCTACAGTGTGTATGATCCCCTGCACAGATTCCTGGGTATCACGGTCCGGCGCATCAATCACCTGGGCTGTTGCGCGAATACTGGCGAGCGGATTGCGGATGTTATGTGCCAGCATCGGCACCAGCAGGCCGAGTGCCGCCTGTTTTTCACTTTTAACGAGGGCATCACGGCTTAAGGCCAGATCCTCGGCCATTTTATTAATCTCTTTAGATAGCACCGCCAGCTCTTCCGCACCTGCTTCAGGCACCTGGTGGCTCAGGTTGCCAGCACTGATCGCATTGGTAGCAATCATGATGTCATTGATTGGTTTGACGATGGACCGCTTTAAAATGCGCCTTGAATAAATAATCAGTACACAGGCCAGCAATAGTGGCAATGACAACACTGCAATTGAGCTGCTTCTGGCATCTTCCAGGCGATTTTTGATCTCGCTTTGCTTGATCATCAGCAGGTGCTCAGCGCGTTTGGATACTTCTTCGTAATGCGTAAAAATACCGGTTTCAATATCCTGGTAAATAGACTTCTGCGCCTGTTTGTTCGGGTTGTTCTGATAGCGGTAGAACAAGGTCGGTGCTTCATTTACAAGCTTGCGGTATTTACTTTCAATTTCGCTAAGCGCAGTTCTTTCTTCTTCATCAATCGCAATCTTTTGCAAGCGCTCCAGGTGCAACAAAATGGATGCCGTGTAGTGGTTGTATTCGTTGAGCGCATTTTCTTCCTGCAGAAAAAAAGCATCGAATAACTCCTTTACCTGGCGATATAAATCGCCCCTGACCAGATAAATTTCCTGGATAACGATATTGATACGCTGGGATTGTTTGGAGGCTTTATCCCATAGATAAATGCCGTAGCCACCACTGGCCACGGCCAGAATAATCAGGGCAATAAAGTACAGGTCATGAAACAGCAATAAGTGTCGAAGAGACTTGCCATACGCCCGTTGCGTAAACGCTTTTTTAAATTTTCCGTGGGAAAGTGCCATGTGCTAGCTGGACAATCTGAAGCTGACAGTCACTACAATATTGCTGATTTTACCGCGCAGAATCTCGTTAAAATGCGGTTTTAACTGCGATTTCTGTGCGGCTGCCAGTGCCGCCTCATCAATCGCTTTATTGCCACTGGACTCAAGCACTTCGATCCCTGTGATGTTGCCATGGTCATCAATGTTAATGCTCAGTTTGACATCACCTTCAATGCCCCTGTCTTGCGCAATTCTGGGGTAGCGCTGGTTTTTCTTTAGCTCCCTGTGTGCTGCGTTTCTAAACGCATTGCGCGCAGCTTCAATATCACCTTCACTAGGCCCCGTCGCTTTGGGAGGCTCAGGGGGTGGTGCAGGCGGTGCTGGCGGTGCTGGCGGCGGGACCACTTCAGCTTTACTCTCGCTAGCGGTTGGTTTCGCCGTAATCACTGAAGGCGCCGGCGCTTCTGTAACTGTCCGGGTAGGCTCTACCGGTGGTTCCGGCAGAGGCGATGCCTTTTGCGGCAGGGTTGGTTTTTGTTCCGCAGGCTTAGGCTCTACCGGCTTAGGTGGTGGTTTTACCGGTTCAGGCTTGGGTGGTTCAGGTGTAGGTGGCGTTGGCTCAGGCTCGGCTGGAGGCGAAACCGCTGCTGGTGGTGTCTCTTTCACGAGCTCGATTTGAATTTCCTGTTTCTGGACCGGGGGCTTTTCGTAAGTAGGTTTGGGAATATAAAGCATGATCAATGCATGTACCAGCAGCGAGCCAATCAGGCACCACTCCAATACATGTTTGAACTGTGTTTTTGATTCTTGTAGAACGGCTTGCACGCCTAAACCCTAACCTTAAAGCCCTATACGACCCGACACTATAAGCTATTTTTTAGCATTCCTGCCAGTGCCTGAAGGTTTGTTATCTAGCACACGCCATGGAAAGGTTGCACTTCTACCAAAGTCCCAGCTTCCAGTGCGCCGGTTTGCTCATTAAGCACAATAAAGCAATTGGCCCGGCTCATGCTACTTAAAATACCAGAGCCTTGTTCGCCAGTGGTTTTCACTTTCCAGGTTTCACCTTCTTTAAACAATATGCCCCGCTGAAATTCAGTACGGCCAGTAGCCTTTTTGATGGCGTTGACACATTCGACTTGAAAAGAGGGTGTTGCCAGGTGAGCTGCTCCCATCAAAGTTTTGAGCGCTTCCTGAACAAACTGGTAGAAAGTCACCATCGCAGACACCGGGTTACCAGGCAGTCCAAAATAATGCGCAGTGCCGATTTTGCCGTAAGCCAGCGGCCGGCCTGGCTTCATGTTGATTTTCCAGAACAAAACCTGTCCATGTTTGGCTAGCAGTTGTTTCATAAAGTCTGCTTCGCCGACCGAGACGCCACCACTGGTAATTACTACATCGTACCCAGAGGCGGCTTCCAGCAAAGTTTTTTCCAAGGCAGTCGGGTCATCGGCCACATTGCCAAGGTCAGTGACTGACACACCAATTGCTTCTAACACACCCCATAAACTGTAGCGGTTACTGTCATAAATCTGCCCTTGTTGCAAAGGTTTGCCGACGCTTACCAACTCATCACCAGTGCTAAAAAAAGCCACTTTTAATCGACGATAGACCTCAATTTCACCAATCCCCAAAGAGGCCAGCAGACCCATATCTGCAGGTTCAATGCGATGACCAGGCGTCAACACCGTTTGGCCTATCGCTACATCTTCTCCGGTCAGGCGGATATTGGCGCCCAAAGCCGGCAATTTTACCAGGGTAACCAACTCGCCTTCAGTTGAGGTTTGTTCCTGCATGATGACCGTATCAACGGTAGGTGGGATGACCGCTCCAGTCATGATTTTGATGCAGCAGCCGGCCGGAATTTCTGAAGTAAACGGAGCGCCCGCAAATGCAGTACCGATCACGTTGAGTGGATTCCCCCCTTCTGCATGCCTGAAGGCAAAACCATCCATAGCCGAATTATTATGGCCAGGCACATTCATGCCGGAAATCACTGGTTTGGCTAAAAAACGTCCCAAACTGTCTTTGAGTGTTACTGTTTCAGTTTCGCTGACCGGGCTTAAGAACTGCTGGATGTAGTGACGTGCCTGTGTCACTGACATCGCGTTCGGGTCATAGTCATCCACGCACGAGGCCTTTGACGCTAAATCGGATAGTTCTAAATCAGAAGATTGCATGACAAATATTCACCAATTGCAAAATCATTATTTTACAGGCTGTGGCGTCAGCCACCATGTTAAAAATCAAGTCTGATCCAAGGTTGTTCGCAGTCCAGACGGTAGGGCTATTTATATCTACTTGTGGATACAGCTAAAGTGCATGATTAATGTTAGTAAAGGCTAGCTCATCTTCAAAATCAACAAACACCGGTGTATGCCGTGCTTGCCAGGCACTGACGCGGCGCTGCCCCTCTTGCAGAAATGCATCAAGATCGTTGCTTAAACTGCGATGAAGCAGGCAAAACACCGGATGGTCTCCGCTGCTACTACGTGCAATTGCTATCAAAGCATTTGAGTGGTTAATCGCTCGCGACATTCGCTGGCTTAAATCCAGCGGCAACAGGGGTGAGTCGCATGGCACTGTCAGTAGCCAGTCAGTTTGGGTATGTTTTAAACCTGCCTGAAAACCTGATAACGGACCGTCGAACTGCGTATTAGCATCTGTGACTACGGGTACACCGAACTGGTGATAGGTCTCGAGGTTACGGTTTGCATTAATCATGACTTGCGCCACTTGTGGCTGTATGCGGTCAAGCACATGTGCCACCATCGTTTTGCCTTGATAATCGACTAGCCCCTTATCAATGCCACCCATACGCATACCACGCCCGCCGGCCAGGATAACTGCGGTAACCTGCATTTAACCGCCTGTATGCGACATAAATCGAATTACGGCTGGCGCTGCGCGCTGTAAATCAAAGTCATGTCCTTTGGGTTTGATGCGCATGCCTTGCAAGATAGCTTCAACCAGGGGCATATCGTCTTTAGGGTGAGTGCGCAAAAGTGGCATCAGGTCAATTTTATGTTCTTGTCCCAGGCATAAGAATAATTCACCTTTACAGGTGATGCGCACACGATTGCAGCTTTCGCAAAAGTTATGGCTATGCGGGGAGATAAACCCGATTCTTGTTTTTTCTCCATTCACTTGCCAGTAACGCGCAGGGCCACCGGTTTTATGCATGCTCGGGGTGAGTGAAAACTTATTTTTTAATTGTGCCAGCGTTTCGTTATTACTGATGCAACTGCTTTCACGGTCATGGTTAACTTCACCTAATGGCATTTCTTCAATAAAGCTAATATCAATATGTTTCTGGATAGCAAAGTTCACCAGGTCGAAGGCTTCATCATCATTAATGCCACGCATCAGCACAGTGTTAAGTTTGATATTGCTGAATCCGGCTTGAATGGCATGCTCAATGCCGGACAGCACTTTTGGCAGTTCACCGACACGGGTGATCTTGCGGAAGCGTTCTTCATCCAGGCTATCTAGAGAAATATTGATACGGTTAACACCAGCGGCTTTTAAAGTCAGGCTGTGTTTATCCAGCTGGCTACCGTTAGTAGTGAGCAGGCATTCCTGCAGGCCTGGCAAATGGCCTATCTCTTTAAACAGCCACATGGCATTTTTGCGCACCAATGGTTCGCCGCCGGTAATACGAACTTTCGTCACGCCCATACGGACAAACAATTTAACCAGTCGCGAACATTCTTCAAGGCTCAGCACTTCATCGCGAGGCAAAAATGTCATTTCTTCAGCCATGCAATACTGGCAACGGAAATCACAACGGTCTGTGATTGACAGGCGAATGTAGTCGACATGCCGGCCAAACTGGTCGATAAGCTGCGAGGGAATGTGAGTCGAAAATTGCATTGCGTCCATTAATTTTAAAGTAATCAATATTCTATGCCCTTTTCATGGTTTCACAAGGGATGAATAAAGCGTATGATTTCGGGGTGATAGAATGTAACTAAATTGTAACTGCGAGGTTAGTTTGGATCATTTATTAAGCCAGGAGCAGCAGACGCTCATAAAAGCACATATCCAAGCACATCAGCATGTGCCGGGTGGTTTGATGCCTCTTTTACATGCGATTCAGGATGATATCGGCTATGTCCCTGAGATTATTTATCCCGATATATCCAAGGCATTAGCACTTTCAGTCGCTGAAGTGCATGGTGTCGTCAGTTTTTACCACCATTTCCGTACACACCCGATTGGCAAGCATGTGTTGCAGATTTGTCGTGCGGAATCCTGCCAGGCTATGGGTTCCGAAAAACTTGAGACTGAACTCAAATCCAGACTAGGCGTGGATTACCATCAAACAACCCAAGACGGCAAGGTCACATTGCTACCCGTGTATTGCCTGGGTAACTGTGGCTGCTCACCGGCGGTGATGCTGAATGATGAAGTGTATGGACGCATGAATAGTGAAAAGGTTTCTGAGCTGATTGCCGAGGTTTGCCATGGTTAAGGTATATGTGCCGATTGACTCGACCGCCTTGTCACTAGGCGCCGAACGCACTGCCAAAGCCATAGTGGCAGAAGCGCAAGCAAGAGGTATTGATATACAGCTGATCCGTAACGGTTCACGCGGACTGTTCTGGCTGGAGCCATTGGTGGAAGTGGAGCTTGCCGAAGGTCGCGTCGCTTTTGGCCCGGTGCAACCTAAAGATGTTGCCAGTCTGTTTGATGCAAATTTTATTAATGCACTGTCAGATTCTGCAAAAGGGCATCCTTTATATCTGGGATTAACCGAAGAGCTTGCCTGGTTGAAAACACAGCAACGCCTGACATTTACCCGCGTAGGGATTACCGATCCGGTATCGCTGGAAGATTATCTGGCCCATGATGGCTACAAAGGCCTGAAAAATGCACTGGCATTGAGCGGGGCTGACATTGTGAAAGCAGTCACGGATTCCGGTTTGCGTGGCCGCGGTGGTGCAGCTTTCCCGACCGGCATTAAATGGAATACGGTGCTGAATGCACCGGCAGAGCAGAAGTATGTGGTCTGCAATGCCGATGAAGGGGACTCCGGCACTTATTCTGACCGCATGATCATGGAAGACGATCCGTTTGTCCTGATCGAAGGGATGACGATTGCCGGTATCGCTGTCGGTGCTACCCAGGGATATATCTATCTGCGTAGCGAATACCCGCATGCGCTCAAAACCTTGAATGAAGCTATCCGCCGGGCAAATATAGCTGGCTACCTGGGTGAAAATATTCAGGGTTCCGGTAAAACCTTTCATCTGGAAGTACGGCGTGCCGCCGGCGCCTATGTCTGCGGTGAAGAGACATCGCTGCTGGAAAGCCTGGAAGGCAAACGCGGCCTGGTGCGTTTCAAACCACCATTGCCTGCGATTGAAGGTTTGTTTGGCAAGCCGACAATTGTTAATAACGTAATTTCGCTGGCAACCGTGCCTATCATTCTGGATAAAGGCGCACAATATTATGCCGATTACGGCATGGGCAGGTCACGCGGCACCCTACCTATCCAGCTAGCGGGTAACCTGAAGCAAACCGGATTGGTTGAACTGGCATTTGGTGCCACCTTGCGCGAGCTGTTGTATGACTATGGCGGTGGCTCGGCCTCCGGTAAACCTATCCGCGCAGTGCAGGTTGGTGGCCCATTAGGCGCTTACCTGCCGGAAAGCCAGTTTGATACACCGCTGGATTATGAAGAATTTGGCAAAATCTGGGCGGTACTCGGTCATGGCGGCATCGTGGCGTTTGATGAGACGGCGGATATGGCCAAAATGGCACGTTACGCGTTCGAATTCTGCGCCATTGAAAGCTGCGGTAAATGCACGCCGTGCAGGATTGGTTCTACCCGTGGCGTCGAAGTGATGGATAAAATTGTGGCCGGTAAAAATCATCCGCAGAATGTGCAGTTGCTGCGGGACTTGTCGGACACCATGCTGAATGGTTCTTTATGCGCACTGGGTGGGATGACGCCTTACCCGGTACTAAGTGCGCTGAATCATTTCCCCGAAGATTTTGGTCTGAGTAATAAAGAAGCTGCTGCCTAGGCAGTAAAGGTGACATTATGGATGACATCAAATATACCCCTTCCCAACATTCAGTATTGAAGTACGACGCGAACAAAGATTACGGCACACCAAAATCTGACAGCGATGTCATGGTGACGCTGAATATCGACGGCGTCGACGTGACTGTGCCTGAAGGTACTTCAATTATGCATGCGGCACAATTGGGTGGCGTAACCGTACCTAAACTGTGTGCGACCGATTCGCTGGAAGCTTTCGGCTCCTGCCGACTGTGCCTGGTGGAAATTGAAGGTCGTCGCGGTTACCCGGCTTCGTGCACGACGCCTGTCGCTTCAGGCATTAAAGTCAAAACGCAAACACCAAAACTGGCCGATGTGCGCCGTGGGGTGATGGAATTATATATTTCCGACCATCCACTGGATTGTTTGACCTGTGCCGCCAACGGTGATTGCGAATTGCAGGATATGGCAGGTGCAGTAGGCCTGCGCGAGGTCCGCTATGGCTATGAAGGTGAGAATCACCTTGGTCAGGCTAAAGACGAATCCAACCCTTACTTTACGTTTGATGCGTCAAAATGCATCGTCTGTTCCCGCTGTGTGCGTGCCTGCGAAGAAACACAAGGCACCTTTGCCTTGACCATACAGGGCCGCGGCTTTGATAGCAAAGTGTCTGCTGGTAACCAGGATTTCCTCGATTCAGAATGTGTGTCCTGTGGTGCCTGCGTACAGGCTTGTCCTACTGCTACCCTGATGGAAAAAACCGTGATAGCAGCAGGTACGCCAGAACATAGCGTGACCACCACGTGTGCTTATTGCGGTGTCGGTTGCAGCTTTGATGCCGAAATGAAGGGCGAAGAAGTGGTACGTATGACGCCGACCAAAGAAGGTGGCGCCAACCATGGACATAGTTGCGTTAAAGGCCGTTTTGCCTGGGGCTATGCAACCCATGCTGACCGTATCACCACCCCGATGATACGCAAGAGCATTCATGATCCATGGCAAAAAGTGGGCTGGGATGAGGCGATTAACTATGCTGCCAGTGAAATTCAACGTATCCAGGCTCAATATGGTAAAGATGCAGTCGGTGGCATTACTTCCAGCCGTTGTACTAACGAAGAAGTCTACGTGACGCAGAAGCTGATTCGCGCTGTATTCGGCAGTAATAACGTAGATACCTGCGCGCGCGTTTGCCACAGCCCGACTGGTTATGGTTTAAAACAAACACTGGGGGAATCTGCCGGTACACAGACCTTTGATTCCGTGATGAAGTCGGATGTGATTTTTGTCATGGGCGCCAATCCAACCGACGGTCATCCAGTCTTCGGCTCATTGATGAAACGCCGCCTGCGTGAAGGCGCCAAACTTATCGTAGCCGACCCGCGTGCGATTGACCTGGTAGAAAATTCACCTCATATTCGTGCGGACTATCACCTCAATTTGCGCCCAGGTACCAATGTCGCACTGATCAGTGCATTGGCACATGTCGTAGTCACCGAAGGTTTGGTTAAAGAGGACTTTGTCAAAGAGCGTTGCGAATGGGATTCTTTCGTGGCCTGGCGTGACTTTGTTGCCAAACCGGAAAATTCACCTGAGGCGCTGGCCAAAGATTTAGGACTGGATCCGCAAAAAGTACGCGAAGCCGCGCGCCTGTTTGCGACGGGAGGTAATGCTGCTATTTATTATGGCCTGGGCGTGACTGAACATAGCCAGGGCTCAACCACCGTGATGGGTATCGCCAACCTGGCGATGGCGACCGGTAATATTGGCCGCGAAGGCGTAGGCGTCAACCCGTTGCGTGGACAGAATAACGTTCAAGGTTCTTGTGATATGGGCTCCATGCCGCATGAGTTCCCCGGTTATCGCCATGTGTCAGATGACGAAACGCGCGCATTGTTTGAAGCAGCCTGGGGGGTTCCTTTGAGCGCAGACCCAGGATTGCGTATCCCTAACATGCTGGACCTGGCGGCTGAAGGCAGCTTTAAAGCTGTTTATTGCGTTGGTGAAGATATCGCGCAATCTGATCCGGATACCCAGCACGTGACGCATGCGCTGGAGAATATGGAATGCGTGATTGTGCAGGACTTGTTCCTGAACGAAACAGCGAAGTTTGCGCACGTATTTTTCCCCGGTGCTTCTTTCCTCGAGAAAAATGGTACCTTTACTAATGCCGAGCGTCGTATCTCGCCGGTGCGTAAGGTGATGACGCCAAAAAATGGTCTCAGGGAAGATGGCAAGCACGAAGCTGGTTTGGAGGACTGGGAGATTACAGCCAAGTTCTCAGAGGCATTGGGTTACCCTATGCATTACAACCATGCCAGCGACATCATGGATGAAATTGCAGCGCTGACACCTACTTTTAAAGGGGTGAGTTTCAAAAAACTGGATGAACTGGGTAGTATCCAGTGGCCTTGTAATGATGAAGCGCCGACTGGTACGCCGACCATGCACGTCGAAGAGTTTGTACGCGGCAAAGGTAAATTCTTCGTCACGCAATATGTGCCTACGACTGAACGCGTCAACGGAAAATTCCCGTTGATCCTGACGACCGGCCGCATCCTGTCGCAATATAACGTTGGTGCGCAAACGCGCCGTACTGAAAATGTAGTCTGGCATACGGAAGACAAGATTGAGATCCATCCACATGATGCTGAAGACCGCGGCATTCTGGAAGGTGACTGGGTAGGTATAAGCAGCCGTGCCGGCCAAACGGTGTTGCGCGCCAAGATCACCGAGCGCGTGCAGCCGGGCGTGGTGTACACTACTTTCCACCACCCTGAATCTGGCGCCAATGTGATCACTACCGATAACTCCGACTGGGCCACCAATTGCCCGGAATATAAAGTGACAGCGGTGCAGGTAACCAAGGTGAACCAGTTGTCAGAGTGGCAGAAAGACTACCGCACCTTCAGCGATACGCAAATCGAATTGTCGGGGATGGATCCGCAAACGGTTGTTTCCTGATGGCTCAACCAGCAATTGAATATGATGACTGCCCAATCGCGGACACAAGCAACGATTGGCAGCCACTCACTGCTTATCAAGCAGGCCACGAATTTGAGGTAACCCGCTGGCGTAATGGGCAACCACAAAGCGTGGTGGATACGCTTGCACAAGAAGTACCGGTCGCGCTGGTGTATAACGGCATTTCGCACGTGGTGATGCTTGCAACGCCAGCTGACCTGGAAGACTTTGCCTACGGGTTTTCATTTACCGAAGGCATTATTAGCGAGCGCGCGCAAATTTACGGAATCGACGCAAAAGCCATCCATCATGCTAATGGTCTGTTGAAGGGCATTGAATTGCATATCGAGTTAGCCACGGCACAGTTTGCGGCGCTCAAAGAGCAACGGCGTAACCTGACTGGCCGTACCGGCTGCGGTTTATGTGGTGCGGAAAGCCTGGACCAGGTTTTCAAGATTCCTTCACTGCCAACAACATCTAGGCCCAACCTTTCACTGCAAGCGATTGATACTGCCATAGCGCAACTCAAATCGCAGCAACCGCTACAGCAAATCACCGGAGCAACCCATGCGTGTGCAATCGTCAATGACCAGGGCGACGTATTGCATGTGCGTGAGGATGTCGGCAGGCATAATGCGCTGGATAAACTCATTGGATTATTGTTGCGGCAGAATCTTAAGTTTGGCGAGTTATGGAGCAAGCACTGGGTGCTGACAACCAGCCGCGCCAGTTATGAAATGGTACAAAAAGTTTCTATGGCCGGTGGCCGGGCATTAGTAGCTATCTCTGCCCCGACAGCATTAGCGGTGAATCTGGCACAAGAACAGGATTTTTTGCTGGTAGGGTTTGCCAGGCCAGCACAGTGCGTGGTTTACCATGGCGAATTAACAGGCTAGATTTAAATCGAATCGAAGAAAAGATAATTCTGCTTATTCGGTGTTGATATCTGTGATTGAACAGTTAACTGATTGTTGATTTGAAAAGAGCAAGCGATGGAAGTCGATAAATTAATCAAAATGGCCAACCAGATTGGCGATTTTTTTGAGGCAAATCCGGATGTGGAAGATGCCAAGCTGGAAATTGCCAGTCATTTGAAAAAATTCTGGAACTCGGTGATGATTAAATCGCTGGTGGCGCATGTGCAACAACAGCAGGGCGCGGGCTTGCACCCCAAGGTTTTGGCTGCCATTCAGCAACATATTCAAGCTTGAATCATTCTGCGTTAACGTCTATAGATTAACGATGCTGAAGCAGCCTGTAAGACTCTTTACTCTGGCGGCTTTGCTCACCCTCCCAAATTAACGACCACTCCGTGCCTGGTGAGGTGTGGCGCTTACCTGGCTGATCCTCAATTAGCAGCAAGTCACACCCTGCTGATTCTGCTGTTAGACGAATGCCGGCGTGGTAATGCAGCAAGTCTGCTTGTGAAGAACCAATATTGCGGCTGCTGATACAGCGGTAGTGTGCAGGCAAATGATTACGCATATCTTCAAAAATAGGCTGGTAAGTACGGGCCGCTTCTATCATCGGTAACCATAAACTCATAAATACAGTCCATGCACAGGTCATGCCGATAGCCCAGTTAGTCGCACTGGAGCGGTTGGAGTGCTTGGAACGTATCACGCCGGATAACCAGATCAATGTCACCGCCACTGCAATGGCACCGTAAAGCACACTAAGCTGGATGGTTTGCAGGCCAGACAAGTAAGCCAGACGCTGGTAAAGTCTGATCGGATGACCCGTTAGCATCGCCCACCACCCTAACCAGGCAATCGCGATCAGCAAGCCGAATAAAATCAGGCCAAACCAGTTTAATGCGCCCGCTGCGCCGCGCTTAAGGGTTTCTATGCTACCAGCCGCCAAAGCCGTTAGCGGTATCAGCAGCGGCAAGGCATTTACTTCGCTGCGATCACTGAAAAAACCGATTAGCACGAATGCCCATACAAAAAAAATCAGGCTGAGCTGAAAGCGGTAAGTGTTCAGCACTGCATGCCTGAAGCGCCAGATTCCCCATAATGCAAGCGGCAAGGCCGGCCATGCGTACCAAGCAAGCGTCCGCATAAAATACACATGGTTACTTGGTATTTGTACAGTCACCTGCGTTGCCCACCAGGCCGCCCACAAGCCATTTGCCCACTGCTGACATAACAGGCACCACAGTATAATGCCGGGTAATGCCAGTGTGATGCCAAGCAGTAAAGCACGTTTGGCCTCCATACGCTGCCGTATCACAGGCAAGAAAATCACCCCTGCAGTAGTCCCCGCAACCATGGCAGCGGGTAATAATCCTGCTGATAAAAAGGCAATCAGTAATCCGCCAGCAAGCAACCACATTGCCCTTACCGGTTTGCGTATCACCAGCGTCAATGCATAAAAGGCCATGCTGATGCCGCTGAGCGCAGCTACTTCTGGCATGATGGTATGTGCGCTGACCACTAGCCCCAGACAGCCGATAAATATAAAGTTGGTCTGTCGTCCTGCACCCAAGTTCCATAATTCACGGCCACTCAATCCCATCATCAGCAGCGTGACCAGCATCCAGATACCCACGCTTAAGCGTGCCGCATCATGAATCGGTAATAAAGGGGAGAGGGTTTGTGAAAATGCGGTAGCAACCCAGTAAAACAGCGGAGGGGTTTCAAGTGCTGGGTGCCCTGCAGACACCGGCGCAATCCAGTGACCATCGGTCCAGCTTTGTGCTGATAAAAAGGGGTGGTCAATCAGGCTTTGGATAATGCTGGCCGATTGCGATTCGAAAGGTTTCCATGGTGAGTGACCGATTAAGCCTACGCATAACCAGATGGTACATAGCAGAATCAGCAGGTGTGTTTTGGCCCGTTCCCCCACCTTGGCGCGCGGAGTGGCCATATTTTCCTGCCAATCGTGATCAATAAAAAACTGCATGTGTCTGCTGTGTGCTCAAGTTATGTGCCTATGCTGCTATCTAGTGTAAACCATCAGGGGTAAACAAGATAAAGTAGCATGCGTTAAAAACAAAAAAGGCAGCCATGCTGCCTTTTTAGAATACATTCCACCCAATTACATGCCGTATTTTTGGCGGAATTTCTCAACGCGACCAGCGGTATCCACAATCTTCTGTTTGCCAGTGTAGAAAGGGTGGCATTGTGAACATACTTCGATGCTCAGATCTTTGCCGCTGGTAGAACGGGTTTTGAATTTATTGCCACAGCTACAGGTGACGTTAATTTCTGGGTATGTTGGGTGAATGTCGGCTTTCATGCTTTCTCTCTATCTTTAAGCAGTTGCGGTAAGCGCGCGATTATCACCCAATTCATTCTATTAATCAATAGATTTCTCGTAATAATTCAACGCTATCTAACATTAACCGCGGCGCATGCTGTCAAAAAAGTCGTTATTGGTTTTAGTGGCCTTGATTTTATCCAGCAAGAATTCCATCGCTTCAAGGTCATCCATAGGGTAGAGCAATTTGCGCAATACCCAGATTTTTTGCAGTATATCTTTATCCAGCAACAACTCTTCACGGCGGGTACCGGATTTATTAACGTTAATGGCTGGATAAATACGTTTCTCGGCCATGCGTCTATCCAGGTGGATTTCCATGTTGCCGGTACCTTTAAACTCTTCGTAAATGACATCATCCATACGAGAGCCAGTGTCTACCAGTGCAGTGGCGATGATGGTGAGTGAGCCACCTTCCTCCACATTACGTGCCGCACCGAAGAAACGTTTTGGTTTTTGCAAGGCATTTGCATCCACACCACCGGTTAATACTTTGCCGGATGATGGAATGACTGTGTTGTATGCACGGGCCAGGCGGGTAATGGAGTCTAAAAGAATGACTACATCTTTTTTGTGTTCGACCAGGCGCTTGGCTTTTTCGAGCACCATTTCTGCGACCTGTACGTGACGTGTTGCCGGCTCGTCAAAGGTTGAAGCGACCACTTCACCGCGTACCGAGCGGGTCATTTCTGTCACTTCTTCCGGACGCTCATCAATCAGCAATACAATCATCACACAGTCAGGATGGTTGGCTGTAATGGCATGTGCCACATTTTGCAGCATGACCGTTTTACCGCTTTTCGGGCTGGCCACCAGCAAGGCACGCTGGCCTCTGCCGATTGGTGCAATGATATCGATCATGCGGCTGGTGATGTTCTCTTCACCGCGAATATCACGCTCAAGTGTGAGCGGAATGGTTGGGAATAATGGTGTTAAGTTCTCAAACAGTATCTTGTGCTTGGTATTCTCTGGCGCTTCGCCATTAACGCTGTCTACTTTAACTAACGCAAAATAACGCTCGCCATCTTTTGGGGTGCGAATCTCACCCTGAATGCTGTCCCCTGTATGCAGGTTGAAACGGCGGATTTGCGAGGGAGACACATAAATATCATCCGGACCGGCCAGGTAAGAAGTATCAGGTGAGCGCAAAAAGCCAAAACCGTCTGGCAGCACTTCCAACGTCCCATCTCCAAAAATGCTGTCGCCTTTTTTTGCTTTGTTTTTCAAAATGGCAAAAATCAGGTCTTGCTTGCGCATGCGGCTAGCATTTTCGATTTCGTTACTGGTGGCCATTTCTACCAGTTCGGTAACGGGGAGATGTTTTAAGTCGGATAAGTGCATGAGTGACTCGCTAGATTGAGACGTCGGAGAATAAGAAGAGAAAACCCGGTTTCGAAGTTATTTGAAACCGGGTGAATGGATTAAATATTGCTGTCGATAAACGCGCTGAGTTGAGACTTGGAGAGTGCGCCTACTTTTGTGGCCTCTACATTGCCGTTTTTAAACAGCATTAAAGTAGGGATCCCACGAATGCCATACTTAGGTGGCGTATTCTGGTTATCATCGATATTCAGTTTGGCAACTTTCAGGCGGCCAGCGTATTCTTTGCTGATATCATCCAGGATAGGTGCAATCATTTTACAAGGGCCACACCATTCAGCCCAGTAATCAACCAGTACCGGAACCGTAGATTGTAAAACTTCCTGTTCAAAGCTGGCATCGCTTAAATGGGTAATGTTGTCGCTCATTATTGCCTCGTAAGAATGGGTGAAGAATTGATAGAGTGGAATTGCACAGAAAAATTCTGATGTTGGCGCTAAATATTGTTTGGCTAAAATAGTTTGAATTAGTAATTTGCTGAAAATATGAAATTACTAAAAGTGTTTGCAGCAAGTATAGCAACAGATTTCCAGCAGAATCAAGTTTTTTTCAAACATAGCCTTATATGTGTTCTATTGTGTGGTTTTCAATAGCAGAAAGTTCGAGTTAAAGGTAATTATGGGCGGTAACCGTTTTAACTTATGCATAGGATTACTTGGCATGCTTTGGATGATCAGCCTGCAAGCTGACCCGCTCCAGACATGGGTCATGCAGGATACGGCAGGTAAAACGCATAAATTATCTGGCTACCGGGGTCAATGGGTGGTGGTCAATTACTGGGCACCCTGGTGCCCACCCTGCCTGGAAGAAATGCCTGAACTGGTCGCATTTTATGATGAGCAACGGCTGAAAAATGTCATGGTGCTGGGTGTGGCGGTGCAATACAAAACTGAAAAGTCTGTGACTGACTTTGCGGAAGATATGCTGATTTCGTATCCCATTATCTTGGGCAGTACGCAAAAGAAACCAGTGCCGGAGCCCGAAGTATTACCTACTACCTATATCTATAAGCCTGATGGGCAATTGTATAAAGTGAAACGCGGTCCTGTTAGCAAGCGCTGGTTGGAGCAATTGCTAAAAGAGGCCGCATCTTGAGCTGAGTCCAGCGGTATTAATAATGTAAGTGCTAAGAGTCGATAGTGACCGCTTCACCCGCCGCATTGATAATGCTGAGCTGATTTTCTGTAGCAAACTGGATCAGCTGTTCAAACCCTTCAGGGTTGACCTGCTTCAATTTCATATCCACCGAGAGACTGCGCACATTATTTACCAGCTTGGGTTTTAAATAAGGCGAGTAGCGTAATTTTTTATCAACACCAAAACTGGCGAAGGTGCTACACATGCGGTCTACCCAATCGCTGGGGCGAAAGGGTTTTCCGGCAAGCGTAATCCCTTGAATGATAATTTCCTGGTCTTCCATTCAGTTTCCTTAAAGCTTTATATAAAAAATTATTTGGTGTACTCAAAAACTTTGACTACTTTAGTCACGCCTTCGGTAGTTCGGGCGATTTCTACCGCATCTTCAGCTTCTTTTTCAGACACGATACCCATCAGGTAGACAACGCTGGCTTCTGTCACTACTTTTACCACATTGGATGGGAACAGGTTTTCACTAAGGAAGCGCGTTTTGACTTTGGTAGTAATATAAGTATCGTTGCTGCGATCACCAATTGACGAAGCCGGGCCGACAGTAATCGCATTGTGGATATCACGCACATTGGACACTTCACGTGTCAATGTTTCAGCCTGTGTCTGCTGCCCATTGTTTGGCACTTCGCCAGTCAGCAACACAATGCGGTTATAGCTGGTCACATTAATATGGGATTCTTTATCCATGTATTGCGAAATGCGTTTCAGTGTTTTTAGCTCGATATTTTCATCTTCAACATAAATACCTGAAGATCGACGATCTGCAGCCATCGCGCCACCCGCTGCGGCACCACCTACAATAGCGGGAAAACAGCCACTCAGTTGTGTGCTGATTAATAACAGGGCAATGGCGGAGATTTTTTTATTCATGAAGTTTCCTTGATTTACAACACTAAGGTTTGCGAGAAAAACTAAGAAGATTGGTTATGGATAAATAATGGACAGCAGACGTTAAATAAAATTCTACGCTCTTTATGTTTCGATTGCATTACGAATCCAGTTTGGGGATTCAAAACTAGGCTCGTTAAACAGCACAGCATCGAAACGACAGGGGCGATTAATGTCCTGGCTTTGCAGATAATACTGCGCAGCGCGAATCAATTTTTGCTGTTTATGGTGGTGAATGCTGTCCGCGGCACTGGTAAACTTCTGATTACTGCGAAGTCGGACTTCAACAAATACCAGTGTGCTCTTTTCCTGCATGATCAGATCGATCTCGCCAAACCGGCAACTGTAGTTTTGCGCAACCAATACCAGGCCCTGTTGCTTAAGAAACCTGGCCGCCGCTGCCTCAGCAGCAATGCCTTTATTATTGAGGTTAAGTTTCATAGTTTGCGGGTAATGATCATCTTTTTAAATGCCTGGGAAAACTATAGTGCTTAGCGAAAAGGTCGCGATGCCTTAAAATGGCGGCATGAGTGAGTTGGGTACATTATATGTGGTGGCGACACCGATCGGCAATTTGGGTGATATCACCCTGCGTGCGCTGGAGACGTTGAAACTGGTCGATGCGATTGCGGCTGAAGATACCCGGCACAGCGTTGGTCTCTTACGGCATTTCGGAATTAGCAAGCCCCTGATTGCAGTGCATGAACACAACGAACAACATTCTGCGGAAGCTTTGCTAAGGCGATTGCAGGCTGGTGAATCCATTGCGCTGGTGACAGATGCCGGTACCCCAGCCGTTAGTGACCCCGGAGCAGTAGTCGTGCATGCAGTGCTGGAGGCGGGCTTGAAAGTAGTGCCCATCCCCGGTGCCAGTGCCGTGATTGCGGCCTTATCTGCCTCAGGCATTGTGCAAACAGGGTTCTGTTTCGAAGGGTTTTTACCCGCCAGTGGCTCGCAGCGTCGCAAGCGGCTGGAGCTGTTAAAAGCTTATCCTTCCACATTGGTGTTATATGAGGCGCCACACAGGATTATCGAGTGCGTAAAAGATCTGCAAACAGTATTTGGCGGGGCGCGTTTGCTAACCATTGCACGCGAGCTGACCAAGACCTTTGAAACCATACATGTCAGTAGCTTGACAGAGGCTGTAAACTGGTTAGAAGCAGACAGTAATCAGCAGCGCGGCGAATTTGTGTTGCTGGTTCATCCTGCGCCTGAAGTCAAAGCGGAAGGGCTGGATGATGAAACCCAGCGTATTCTCAAGCGCTTGTTGCAAGAGCTGCCTTTGAAACAGGCCGTTGCGCTGGCGACAGATATTACCGGCTACAAGAAAAACGAACTCTATGAGGCGGCGCTGGCATTAAAAGACGCCGTTTAAACTTTCAATATATTATTCAAGATGACAACCCAACTGACGATTACCCGCCCCGATGACTGGCACTTACACCTGCGCGATGGCGAGACTTTAAAAGCAGTATTGCCGGATACGGCGAAACAATTTGCCCGCGCCATCGTGATGCCAAACTTGCGCCCACCAGTATCAACCGCTGATGCCGCACGTGCTTATTATGATCGCATCAGGCAGGCATTGCCTGCGGCGCTGATTTTTGAGCCACTGATGACGCTCTATCTGACCGACAATATGGCGGCTGAAGAAATTTCGCGTGCGCATCAGGATGGCGTAGTCAAGGCGGTGAAGTTGTATCCGGCGGGTGCTACTACCAATAGTGATTCCGGCGTCACCAGCCTGGCAAAATGTGCCGCTGTGTTAGCTGAAATGGAAAAATCTGGCATGCCATTGTTGATACATGGCGAGGTGACTGATGCCGAGATTGATGTGTTTGACCGCGAAAAAGTGTTTATTGAGCGACACTTGCAGCCTTTACTGAAAGACTTCCCTGGCCTGAAAGTTGTATTCGAACATATCACTACCAAAGATGCTGCTGAGTTTGTGGCGCAAGGTTCGGATAATCTGGCAGCGACTATCACTGCGCATCACTTGCTAATGAACCGCAATGCCATGTTTACCGGTGGCATTCGCCCGCATCACTACTGCTTGCCAGTGCTTAAGCGTGAAACGCACAGGCAGGCTTTAGTCAAAGCGGCGATCTCAGGCTCGCCAAAATTCTTTCTCGGCACCGACAGTGCGCCGCATCCAAAATCGGCGAAAGAGGCAAGTTGCGGATGTGCCGGCATGTACACCGCACATGCAGCCATTGAGCTCTATGCGGAAGCCTTTGAAGCAGCGGGCGCGCTGGACAAGCTGGAAGGGTTTGCCAGTTTTTATGGGCCGGATTTTTACCATCTGCCACGCAACACTGACAAAATCACCTTACGTAAAGAGGAGTGGCTGGTGCCGGAGTCAATCCCCTTCGCCGATGATGTGTTAGTGCCGTTGCGTGCCGGGCAGACTATCGCATGGAAACTGGTGTAAAAAGGTTGATAGTGACTTGCGGTATACATGAGTCTGCATAGGCCAGGTTCAACCTGCCTGCAGCACGGTAACTATCCTAAAGCTGCCATGAAATTGGCGATTGTCCACGCGAAACCAGGTAATCGTTGATTTGGGAAAATTGGCGGTTACCAAAAAAACCGCGATGCGCCGATAGTGGCGACGGGTGCACAGACTTTAAAATCAAATGTTTGTTGGGGTCTATCATGGCTCCTTTCTTTTGCGCATAACTTCCCCACAGCACAAACACCAGTCCTTCCCTGTAAGCATTCAGGGCGGTAATCGCCGCATTGGTAAATTGCTCCCAGCCGCGGTTCTGGTGCGAACCGGCAGTTGCCATCTGCACAGTCAGCGTGGCATTCAGTAATAGAACGCCCTGGTCTGCCCAAGGTGTTAAATCACCACTGCCACTCATGCGAATGCCAATGTCTGATTCGATTTCCTTAAAGATATTCATCAGTGATGGCGGTAAAGCCACGCCCGCCTGTACCGAAAAACTCAAGCCATGCGCCTGCCCCGGCCCGTGGTAAGGATCCTGCCCGATAATCACCACACGTACCTGGTCAAACGGGGTGTGATTAAATGCATTGAAAATTAGCGGCCCGGGCGGGTAAATCGTTTTACCCGCAGCTTTCTCCTGCTGCAAAAAAGCCTTGAGAGACTGCATGTAAGGCTTATCAAGTTCTTCGCCTATCTTGGCTTGCCATGAAGGATCGAGTTGGCCGGTTTTTTCTTGGGACATATTGTGTTGTATTTAAAAGAGTTGGTTGTGAAATTATACGACGCTCTTGCATCTGACGAGTGTCGCTAGCTTGTGGCATGTTAAAATGACCATGAAGCCAACCAGACAGTCGCCGCTTGGCATTTGCTAGGGGGAGGAAAGTCCGGGCTGCACAGAGCGGGATGACGGCTAACGGCCGTACGCTGAAAGCTGGAAACAGTATAAGGTGAGGAATAGGGCCACAGAGACGAGTCGGTTCGACCTGGGAGCAACTTGTTGCGAGCTTGCGTCGAAACGGGTGAAACGCGGTAACCTCCATCTGCAGCAATATCAAATAGGCTGGCATTTTACGCAAGTAATAAGGCGTGGCTCGCGCTGCCAGCGGGTAGATAGCTTGAGCGTGTGAGTAATTGCACGCCTAGAGGAATGACTGTCAGCTACGCAAGTAGTTACAGAACCCGGCTTACCGGTTGGCTTTACTCTTCCTGTTTTGTTTTCAGTTTGTTTTGAACATGGCTGCCTTACCATTGCGCTAGCGCAGCAACAATAGTCTTTTCATTAAATCCGCGCACCACTTCTCCATCAATCAATAACACCGGCACACCTTTACCGGCCAGGCGCTGATATTGATCTCTACCTTCTTCTGACGTTTCAATATTGTATTCCTTATATGGCACATGCAATTGCTCAAGCAATGCGCGCGTTTTTGCACAATAAGGGCACCAGTCAGTTGCGTAAAGGGTGACTTTGCCCTTGCCAAAATCTGGTGGCGGCGATAAGTAATAAAGTAAAGAACGCCATTCCATGGCTAACAAAATAGCTGTGCCTATCAAGAAAAACTTCAGTTTTCGCGACATATATATGTTGGATAAATGTGTGTATTTAAATGCTGGTTATTCGACCAATTGTCACGGTATTTAATGCAAAAAATAACTCAAATATTTATATTTTTTAATTATTCAATATTTTCAATGGGATAGCTATTTTTATTAAACAACATTGTGTATTCATTGCTGCAATATGTTGATTTGAATTGGTTTGTTAAAATGTCGTAAGTCTTTGTCTTTAAAGAAAATTTTCCATGAAAGTGCTTGCCAAGCACTTTTAATTTATCTATAGTGTGCAAAAGGGTGATTTTGTGTTGAATTGTGGGAAATTTTCTCATAAACGTACAAAAAAGGTGATCAGTTAACCATGTTTCGCGGGGCAGTACAGTTAAGTTTGGATGCTAAAGGGCGGCTCAGTGTGCCGGCCAAGCACCGTGACGCCCTGACCGCAGGCGGTCAAAGCGAAGTTGTGTTGACTGCGCATCCGCATCGCTGCCTGATTTTATATCCGCAAGCGGCTTGGGAGCCTATTGAAACCAAGCTGACCAGTTTGTCCAGTTTCAATCCTCAAATCAGTGGTATCCAGCGCATGATTGTCGGCCAGGCGGATGTCATGCATCTGGATTCTGCCGGCCGTTTGTTGGTGAATGCGGTGCTGCGCAAATTTGCCGGGCTTGATAAAGATGTGATGATGGTTGGCCAGGGTAGCCATTTCGAGTTGTGGGATGTAGCTGCCTGGGATCAGCAGTTGGAAAAGCTCATGTCTACCGATCAATTACAGATTCCTCAAGAACTAGAGGGATTCTCACTATGATGGCGGGCGCGAAGTCAGCGCCCGCGTCTTCGACGGAAACGTCTGTGTCGCCAGCCGCCAGCCACATCACGGTGCTTTTGCATGAGGCAGTCGATGCGCTTAATGTGCGTGCCGATGGCGTTTATGTGGATGGCACATTCGGGCGCGGCGGGCATAGTCGCCTGATACTTTCCAGGTTAGGTTCACAAGGTCGCCTGATTGCGCTTGATCGCGATCTGGCGGCTATTGCCCATGCAAAAAGCATCTCCGATACGCGTTTTAACATCGCGCATGCCCATTTTTCCGGCATGACAGAGGTGCTGGCGGAGTTGGGCGTGGAAGCGGTGGATGGCATTTTGCTCGATTTGGGGATTTCTTCCCCGCAGATTGATGAAGGTGAGCGTGGATTCAGTTTCCGTTTTGACGGGCCGCTGGATATGCGTATGGATCAGAGTCGTGGCAAAACCGCCGCCGAGTGGTTAGCGACAATTTCAGAGAAGCAATTGGTTGAGGTGATAAGGGACTATGGTGAAGAACGGTTTGCTAAGCAGGTTGCAAGGGCGATTGTTAAGGAGCGCGAAGATGGGCATGCCATCACCACTACGGGACAACTTGCCAAGATCGTGGCAGGCGCCATCCACAAGGTTGAGCCGGGCCAGAACCCTGCAACGCGCACATTTCAGGCTTTACGGATTTTCGTCAATCAAGAGCTTGAGGAACTCTCGCTAGTGTTGCCTGACTGTTTGCGCTTGCTGCGTGAGCGTGGCCGTCTGGCAGTGATCAGCTTTCACTCGCTGGAAGACCGTATCGTCAAGCGTTTTATCCAGTCTGAAATGGACAGGGATAATTTGCCGGCGGGTTTGCCGGTGCGTGCGAAGGATATACCACAGCCGCGTCTGATTTCAGTAGGTAAGGCCACTAAGCCAAGCCAGGCTGAAGTGTCTGCAAATGTGCGTTCACGCAGTGCGGTGTTGCGCGTGGCAGAGCGCACAAGTGTTCAGTAACGGTTTTGAATGATACGCCTGAACCTGATTTTATTTGTATTGACGATTGCCATGGCACTAGGGGTGGTCACCGCGCAATACAAGGCACGCAAGTTGTATTTTGAGCTTGACCGACAGGAAATGCTGACCAAGCAATATATGACTGAGTATGACCAGTTGCAGATTGAGCAAAGTACCTGGGCCATGCATTCGCGGCTGGAAGAGTTTGCCACCGCACGTTTGCATATGCACAGCCCTAGCATGCAGCAAACGCAGGTCATTGTAGTGGATGTGCCGACGGCGCCTATTGTTGTGCCGGCAGCGACTAAGTAGTGTGAATTAGTGAACGGTCATGCTGCTTAAAGAGAGTCAACATAAGCTGGTGAAATTGCCGGCCTGGCGTAGAAGAACGCTGCTGGTGCTGTTGTTGTTGGGTTTTGTATTGTTGCTGGGTCGCGGGTTTTACCTGCAAACCCTGCACAAGGATTATCTGATTAAAAAAGGTGAAGCCTTTTCACGGCGTAAAGTGGAATTGATGCCTCACCGCGGCAAGATTTATGACCGTAACTTCAAGCCATTGGCAATCAGCCTGCCGGTGGAGTCGTTATGGATGAACCCGACCGATGTCAATATCTCGGCGGCGCAGTTGAAGCAAATGGCCAAGTTGCTGGAAATGCGGCCAAAAGAGTTGCAGCAAAAAGTGCAGCAAAAGAAAAAAGAATTTGTATATATCAAACGGAGAGTAGCGCCCGATGTGGCAAAACTGGTGATGGCGATGAAAGTGCCCGGCGTATTCAGTCAGAAAGAATACAAACGCTTCTACCCTGCGGCAGAAGTGGCGGCACATATCGTCGGTTTCACAGGGGTGGATGACACTGGTGTTGAGGGCATGGAGCTCTATCGTAACAGCGTCTTGTCCGGCACTTCCGGCAAGCGCGATTTTGTGCGAGACCGCAAAGGCCATGTGGTTGAAGACCTGGTCGCGATTAAACTGCCACATGATGGCCAGGATCTGGTGTTGAGCATAGACCGCACCGTGCAATATGTAGTGCACCGAGAGTTGTTGCGCGCGGTTGAGAAACATAAAGCCAAAGCAGGTGCCGCAGTGGTACTGGATGCCAAAACCGGCGAAGTGCTGGCGCTGGTAAATATTCCCACCTACAACCCGAATAATCCGGGCAATGTCGCCAGTAAACTGCGTAACTCAGCCATCGTCAATATTTTTGAACCTGGCTCTACCATGAAGCCGGTCACCGCAGCCGCTGCCATGGAATTCGGGCCTTACCAGCCGGATACCAAAATCCAGACCGCACCTGGCTATTTACGCGTAGGCACAGCCACCATTCACGATGCGCACCCTAACCAGATGCTCAGCGTGTCGCAGATCATCCAGAAATCTTCCAACGTCGGCTCGGCCAAAATGGCGCTGGAGCTCAACCGCGAACAGTTATGGAATACCTACATTCAGCTCGGATTTGGCTCGCCGACAAAAATCGGTTTTCCGGGCGAGGCTTCTGGCAAGGTACGCGATTACAAAACCTGGCGTCCTATCGAGCAGGCCACCATGTCTTATGGGCACGGTATCAGCGTGACTTTATTGCAATTGGCTCGTGCCTACACTGTGTTCGCCAATGAAGGCGAATTGCTGCCTGTAACGCTAACCAAACTATCTGAGCCACCAGTAGGCCGTCAGGTATTTTCTGCCAAGGTAGCAAATGCAGTCAAAGATATGCTGGAACTGGTGGTGCAGCCAGGCGGCACCGCATTGAAAGCACAAGTGACCGGTTATCGCGTCGGCGGTAAAACCGGTACTGCGCACAAACTGGGCGCTCATGGCTATGAGCATGACAAATATGTAGGTTCTTTCGTCGGTATGGTGCCCGCTTCTAACCCGCGCCTGATCATGGCGGTGATGATAGACGAGCCAAACAATGGCGAATATTACGGCGGCAGCGTAGCTGCGCCGGTATTCAGTGCTGTCATGAATGATGTATTACGTATGCTGGCGGTTCCTCAGGATGGTAATGCTTTGCCTTTGGCCACACCTGCAGAAGCCGCAGCGGTACCGGAGGCCATGTGAGTAAGTACATTATTCCAGCGCCGGTACACGGGATCACGGCTGATAGCCGCCAGGTAGAGAAGCATGGCTTATTCCTGGCATACCCGGGGCAGCACGGCGATGGCCGCGACTACATTCCGGATGCGATTGCCAAAGGTGCCAATACGATTATCTGGGATAGCCTGGGTTTCGACTGGAATCCGGAGTGGACTGTACACAATATCGCGATTCCAGACCTGAAGTCGCAGGTGGGCCATATTGCGAGCCAATTCTATAAAGACCCGACCGAGCAATTATGGTGCATTGGCGTCACCGGTACCAATGGCAAAACCACTGTTACCCACTGGCTGGCACAGGCTTACCGTTTCCTGCAACGTAAATCGGCAGTGATTGGTACTTTGGGCAACGGTACGCTGGATGATTTGCAACCTACGCAAAACACTACACCAGGCCCGGTCGAGTTACAGAAAATACTAGCCAATTTCTTGCTGGAAGATGTGCAGATGGTCGCCATGGAAGTTTCATCCCATGGCCTTGATCAGGGCCGTGTCAATGGCGTGTCGTTCGATGTTGCTGTATTCACCAATGTCACGCGTGATCATCTTGATTACCACGTCACCATGGAAGCGTATCAGTCGGCCAAGCAAAAATTGTTTGACTGGCAGACGTTATCTGCGGCTGTGATTAATGCAGATGATGCGTTCGGAGTCGAACTGATTGACCGCCTGCGTAAACAGGGCAAGCAGGTGTTGAGTTATGGCATGCAAGAGGCGGATATATGCGCAACAGCCGTCACCATGCATGCGACTGGTTTTGAAATCCAGGTGCGCACACCTCAAGGTAATGGTTTGGTGCAACTGCATGCCTTGGGTCAATTTAATGTTTATAACGTATTGGCTGTGCTTGGGTGTTTGCTGGCCAATGACGTGGCCCTGCCAGCGGCTTTGCAGGCGGTTTCTGGTCTGGTGCCGGTCGCTGGTCGCATGCAGATGTTCGGTGGTGGTGACCTGCCACTGGTTGTGGTGGATTATGCACATACGCCGGACGCGCTGGAAAAAGCCTTGCAGACTTTGCGTATTCAGGCACGCGGAAAACTGAGCTGCGTATTTGGTTGCGGTGGTGACCGCGATGCCGGCAAACGCACTGAAATGGGCCGTATTGCCGGTGCATTGGCTGATAGCGTGGTCGTTACCAATGACAATCCGCGCAGCGAAAATCCTTATGCAATTATTGCTGCCATTTCCGAAGGCCTGACCCGCGAATTCAGCATGGAAACCGACCGTGCCAAAGCAATTGCAATGGCAGTCATGCGTGCAAACAAGGGCGATGTAGTGTTGGTGGCAGGCAAAGGTCATGAGGATTACCAGGAAATACAAGGCATACGCTATCCATTTAGCGATGCCGAGTGGGTGCTGAGTGCGCTGAAAAAGAGGGCGCAATCATGATGACCTTGCAAACCATCGCCAACGTATTGCATGGCACATTACATACGCTGCACGGGCAAAATGCCGAGATTACAGTGACCTCTGTAGATAGCGATAGCCGCCGCGTACAGCCAGGCCAGTTGTTTGTGGCTTTGCCTGGTGAAAAGTTTGATGGACATGATTATTTGCCACAGGTAACCGCATTAGGTGCAGCGGCTGCATTGGTCACACATCCAGTCAAAACCGAGTTGCCAACAATAGAAGTAAAAGATACACGCGTGGCGATGGGCCAGCTGGCGGAATATTGGCGCCAGCATCTTGGCACGCCCATGATTGCGGTCACCGGCAGCAATGGCAAAACCACTACCAAAGAAATGATTGCCGCCATTATGCAAGTACATGTTGGCGGTGCTGACAAGGTATTGGCGACTGCCGGAAACTTTAACAATGATATCGGCATGCCTTTGACGCTGCTGCGCCTGCGTCCTTTTCACCGTATTGCGGTGATCGAGATGGGTATGAACCATCTGGGTGAAATTGATTACCTGACCCGCATCGCCCGCCCGAATGTGGCTGCGATTAACAATGCCGGCACCGCCCATATCGGCGAACTGGGTTCGCGTGAAAATATTGCCAACGCCAAAGGCGAGATTTTTGCCGGACTGGCTGAAGATGGTATTGCAGTGATCAATGCGGATAGCGAGTTTTTCACTTACTGGCGCGGTTTGAATCAACAACGACGTGTGATGACTTTCGGTATGAGTCCTGAAGCTGAAGTTCACGGCGAAATGGTAGCAGGTGAATCATCTTCATTCAGTGTGCATTATCAGAATGAAGGGATTGTTGTGACATTGGCCGTGCCCGGTACACACAACATCATGAACGCTTTAGCTGCCGCTGCTGCCAGCATAGCTGCTGGCGCCAGTCTGCAAGAAGTGGCACAAGGCCTGCAAGGGTTTGGTGGCGTCAAAGGCCGCTTGCAACAAAAAACTGCCGCTAACGGCGCCAAAGTGATTGATGACACTTACAACGCCAATCCTGATTCGATGAAAGCCGCACTCGATGTGTTGCGTAACTACAAACTACGTACCGTATTTGTGATGGGCGATATGGGTGAACTGGGCGATGACGCCGAAGCCATGCATGCCACGGTTGGCAGTTACGCAAAAAATAATGGTATCGATGTGATGTATGCCTTGGGTAATCACACCCAGGCAGCCATTAAAGCCTTTGGCGAGCAAGGCCAGCATTTCGATTCAATAGAAAAATTAATTGCTGCATTACAGGCAAACACATCCGCAGAAGACATCGTACTGGTGAAAGGCTCGCGCTTTATGCAAATGGAGCGGGTAGTCAATGCATTGGTGGAAACACAAGCCGCCGAACTGGTGGGGAAATAGGGAAGCTTATGTTATTGGAATTGGCAAAGTGGTTGTCGTCGGATGTACGTGGTTTCCACGTATTTGATTACATCACGCTGCGCGCCGTGCTGGCAACACTGACGGCACTGGCCATCTCGTTCCTGGTTGGGCCGGCCATGATCCGCAAACTGACTGAATACAAAGTCGGCCAGTCCGTACGTGACGATGGTCCGCAAACACACCTTGTGAAAGCCGGCACACCGACCATGGGGGGCGCGTTGATCCTGGTGGCGATCGCGATTTCCACACTGTTATGGGGCAATCTGCATAACCGGTTTATCTGGGTGGTGTTAATTACCACATTGGGTTTCGGCGCTGTTGGCTGGGTGGATGACTATCGCAAAGTGGTTTACAAAAATCCTAAAGGCTTGTCTGCCAAAGAGAAATATTTCTGGCAAAGCCTGATCGGCTTTGGCGTGGCAGCGTTTTTATACGCAACTTCCACCACGCCGGTTGAAACCACCCTGATCGTACCGTTTTTCAAACACCTGGCACTGCCGTTAGGTGCGGTGGGTTTCATCGTATTAACTTACCTTGTCATCGTCGGCAGCAGCAATGCCGTCAACCTGACCGATGGCCTGGATGGCCTGGCCATTTTGCCTACCGTGATGGTCGCGGCTGCACTGGCGCTGTTCTCATATGTGGCTGGCCACATCGTATTCGCCAAATATCTCGGTATTCCCTATGTTGAAGGCGCCAGTGAGCTGATGGTGTTCTGTGCGGCGATGGCAGGCGCCGGTTTGGGGTTCCTGTGGTTTAACGCCTATCCGGCAGAAGTGTTTATGGGCGACGTCGGTGCGCTGGCACTCGGTGCGGCGTTGGGTGTGGTGGCCGTGGTGGTACGCCAGGAAATTGTGCTGTTCATTATGGGTGGCGTGTTCGTGATCGAGACTTTCTCGGTCGCGGCACAGGTACTGTATTTCAAGTACACCAAGAAAATGACCGGGACCGGCAAGCGTATTTTCCTGATGGCGCCGTTGCACCATCATTATGAGCAAAAAGGCTGGAAAGAGACACAAGTGGTGGTCCGTTTCTGGATCATTACCATGATGCTGGTACTGGTGGGCTTGTCCACCCTGAAACTGAGATAACAAGATAAAGCGGAAATTCTGTCGAGCGTAGAGACAATGAAAAAACAATTTGAACAACAGCGGGTAGGGGTAATAGGACTGGGTGACACCGGCTTCTCTGCTTTGCGCTGGCTGCGTCAAATGGGTGCAGAAGTGGTGATGTTCGACTCACGTTTACATCCACCCGGACAGGACCGTTTGCTGGAAGAATTTCCTGATGTTGAATGCCATCTGGGGCCTTTTAATGCTGCCCTGTTATCCGGCATGGATACCATAGTAACCAGCCCGGGCGTTTCACTGAAAGAGCCCGTGTTGCAACAGCTGATTGCGCAAGGCAAGAACGTGATTGGCGATATTGAGTTGTTTGCGCGTTTCCGAGCCCCGTACGCCAAGGTGATTGGCATCACAGGGTCTAACGGTAAAACCACGGTGACTACCCTGGTCGGTGAAATCTGCAAACAGGCAGGCCTGAACACCATTGTGGCCGGCAACATCGGTGTGCCAGTGCTGGATACGTTGCAAATGACAGCGCCGGATGTGTATGTGCTTGAACTTTCCAGTTTTCAGCTGGAAGCGACACAACAATTACAGATAGACGCAGCGACCATTTTGAACCTGTCCGAAGATCATATGGATAGATATTCCGGCATGGAAGATTACGCACAATCCAAGGCGCGCATTTACCAGCATGCCCGTATCGCGATTGTGAACCGTGATGATCCTGCTAGTGCAGCATTGGCTGGTCAGTTGCCACAGGTTTCATTCGGGGTGAACCCTGCACCAACCATCAATGATTATGGCTTGAATGATCTGGGCTGGTTGTGCGCCGGTCATCGGCATTACATTGAGGCTGATAGCCTGCATATCCGTGGCAAGCACAATATTGCCAATGCGCTTGCAGCGATTGCATTAACGCAGGCGATAGGTATAGATAAAGTATCCATCCTGCATACCGTGCAGTCATTCACAGGTTTGCCACACCGTGTGGAATGGATTGCCAGTATTGAAGACGTCGATTTTTACGATGACTCCAAAGGCACTAACGTGGGTGCGACTACGGCGGCCATCAGCGGCATGCTCAAACAGGGTAAACCACAAAAAGTGGTGCTAATCGCGGGTGGCGATGGCAAAGGCCAGGATTTCAGCCCGTTGCGGGATGCCGTTATCCAGCATGCCAGGGCAGTCGTACTGATCGGGCGTGACGGGCCAAAAATTCAGCAGGTCTTGCAAGATATTCAAGTGCCGGTAGTGGATGCAGTCGACCTGACCGCTGCCGTGCATATCGCAAAAACGCTGGCGGAACCTGGTGACGCGGTATTGCTGTCACCTGCCTGCGCCAGTTTTGATATGTTCAGGAATTATGAGCATAGAGCGCAGGTATTTGTTGAGGCGGTCAAAGCCATGGAGGACGCATGCTTAGTCCGCTAATGATGACGCGCTACAACTCGCCCAGTTACGACTTGTCGCTGGTTTGGGTAGTGCTGTCATTACTGGCATTCGGTATGGTGATGGTCTATTCCGCCTCAATCGCCTACGCCGATGCAAGCAAGATGTTTGGGCACAACAGCACTTATTTCCTGATGCGCCAGGCCTTGTATGTGGCTGTTGGGCTAGTAGCCGCCGTCGTTGTATTCCAGGTGCCTATGGCCTGGTGGCAGAAAATGTCGCCTTATCTGTTCGTGTTCGGCATCGTGTTGCTGGTGCTGGTGTTGATTCCCGGCATCGGCAAAGTGGTCAACGGCAGCCGCCGCTGGATCTCATTGCTGGTCATGAACCTGCAACCTTCGGAATTAATGAAGCTGTTTATTGCCATGTATGCCTCTGATTATGCGATCCGCAAGGCCAGCAATATGCACAGCTTTACCAAAGGCTTTTTGCCTATGCTGGGTGTGATGGTATTCGTCGGCGTGCTGCTGTTACGCGAACCGGATTTTGGCGCATTTGCGGTGACCGCTTCGATTGCGTTTTCCATCATGTGGCTGGGTGGCGTGCATATCAAAATATTTCTTGCCATGCTAGGCGCACTGCCGCTGGCGGTGGTGGGATTGGTCGTGATGGAACCTTACCGCCTGGAGCGTATGAAAGGTTTCCTGAATCCTTTTGATGACCCGTTTGATACCGGTTACCAGCTGTCGCACGCGTTGATTGCTTTTGGCCGGGGTGAATTCTGGGGGGTAGGCCTGGGCGGCAGTGTTGAAAAATTATTGTACCTGCCGGAAGCACATACCGATTTCCTGCTGGCAGTGGTGGCGGAAGAGCTCGGTTATGTCGGTGTGATGGTGGTCGTGCTGCTATTTGCATGGCTGGTGATCCGCGCATTCAGTATCGCCAAGGAAGCGGTAGCAAATGAGCGTTATTACGCTGCATTGCTGGCACAGGGGATCGGCGTCTGGATGGGTGTGCAAGGTTTTATCAATATGGGCGTGAACATGGGTTTACTGCCAACTAAAGGCTTGACGCTGCCACTACTTTCTTATGGCGGTAGCGGCATCCTGGCTAACTGCATTGCCTTATCTGTGCTGTTACGCATCGATTTTGAGAACAGACGTTTGCAGAAAGGGCTGCAAACATGAGCCGCAATTACACATTGATGGTGATGGCTGGTGGCACTGGGGGGCATGTCTATCCTGCAATTGCAGTGGCTGATGCTTTGCACGCGCAAGGCTGGAAGATCGTATGGCTGGCGACTGAAGGCGGTATGGAAAATCGTCTGATTGCCGGCAAGCCTTATGAAAAAGCCATGATGACCATGCAAGGGGTGCGTGGCAAAGGTCTGCAAGGCTGGCTGACTTTACCGGTGAAGTTGTCACGCGCATTTGCACAGGCTAAAAGCGCGATAAGCCAGCATCAACCCGATGTGGTGTTGGGCATGGGTGGTTTTGCGGCATTCCCTGGCGGCGTGATGGCGAAAATGGCAGGCATTCCGCTGGTGATTCATGAGCAAAATTCTGTCGCCGGATTGACCAACAAGGTATTAGCCAGCATTGCAAACCGGGTGTTGACCGGGTTTCCCAATGCACTGGGTAAAAAAGGCGAAACGGTTGGTAATCCTGTGCGTGAAGAGATTACCACCTTGCAGGTGCCGGAATTGCGTTTTGCAGATCATCATGGTGTGTTACGCGTACTGGTTGTGGGTGGCAGTCTGGGGGCCGCGGCATTGAATACGTTGTTGCCAAAAGCCTTTGCCCAATTGCCGCACAATATGCGGCCACAGATTATTCATCAGGCGGGTGAAAAACATATTGAAGCACTGAAAAAAGCCTATGCAGAAGCCGGCGTTGCAGCTGATTGCCGCGCATTTATCCAGGATATGGCTGAGGTGTATGCCTGGGCTGACCTGGTAATTTGCCGTGCCGGGGCATTAACGATTGCCGAGCTGGCGAATGTAGGGGCTGCCAGCATTCTGGTGCCATTCCCGTTTGCGGTGGATGACCACCAAACCACCAATGCAGCCTATCTGCAACAGGCAGGCGCCGCGTTACTGATCCAGCAAAGAGACCTGGATGTAAGTCAGCTGGCGAATACCTTGCAAGCGCTGGACCGTAATATCTGTCTGGTGATGGCGCAAAAGGCACGTGCCCTGGCACGGCCACAAGCCACACAACAAGTGGCAGAAATTTGCCAGCAGCTGGCAACAGCAAATACAAATGAGAAACAACGAGCAGCATGAAACATAAAGTCAAAAAAATTCATTTTGTCGGCATAGGCGGTTCTGGCATGAGCGGGATTGCCGAGGTATTGCTCAACCTTGGCTTTGAGATCAGCGGCTCAGACCTGGCCAGCAATGCGACTACCAAACGCTTGCAAGGCTTTGGTGCCAAGGTGTACCAGGGGCATGCGACCGAACACTTGGGTGATGCCGATGTAGTGGTGGTGTCCAGTGCAATTAACGAAGAGAACCCGGAAATTATCGCGGCCCGCGCACGCAAGGTCGCGGTGATTCCACGTGCACTGATGCTTGCCGAACTGATGCGCTTCAAGCAGGGCATTGCCGTAGCAGGTACGCATGGCAAAACCACGACCACAAGCCTGATTGCCAGCATTCTGGCTGAAGCAGACATGGACCCGACCTTTGTCATTGGTGGCAAGCTGGAAGCAGCCAGTGCCAACGCCAAACTGGGTACGGGTGAATGGATAGTGGTTGAGGCAGATGAATCTGATGCGTCCTTCCTGCACCTGAATCCGGTGCTTGCTGTGGTCACCAATATTGACCAGGACCACATGGATACCTATGAGCATAGCTTCGACAAGTTGAAAACGGCGTTTGTTGAATTTTTGCAGCAAATCCCATTCTGGGGCATGGCCGTGATGTGCATTGACGATGCCAATGTGCGTGAAATCCTGCCGCGCGTCACACGTCCGGTGACTACTTATGGCACCCATGAAGATGCCAGTATCCGTGCTGAAAACATCGTCGCTGATGGCGGCAAAATGCATTTCACGCTGATCCGCAAAAACGGCACGACGGTACGCAATGAAGTCACCCTCAATCTGCCAGGGCATCACTATGTGTTGAATGCACTGGCGGCGATTGCGATTGCGACAGAATTGAATGTGCCGGATGCGGCCATCCTGAAAGCACTGGCCGAGTTCAGGGGCGTAGGTCGCAGGTTTGAGCGCTATGGCGAAATCCCGGTTGCCGATGGTCATGTGACTCTGATTGATGATTACGGTCACCACCCGGTTGAAATGCAGGCTGTAATAGCTGCCGCACGTGGTGCGTTTCCGGAGCGTCGCCTGGTGCTGGCTTTCCAGCCGCATCGCTATACCCGCACCCGCGACTGCTTCGAGGATTTCGTCAAGGTATTGTCAACTGTTGATGCGTTGTTGCTGACAGAAGTGTATTCGGCTGGCGAAGCGCCGATTGTCGCGGCTGACACCCGCAGCCTGATCCGTGCCATCCGTGTGAACGGCAAGGTAGAACCAAGATTTGTGGAAACCACAGATGAGTTGCCGGCGACCATACTGGATAGCGTGCAGGCGGGAGATGTGGTGGTCGTGATGGGCGCCGGCAATATCGGTAACGTCGCGGCCAAAACGCGGGAGCTGGCGACGCGATGAGCGCAACAGGGTTAAAAGTGCTGCAGCACGAACCGCTCACTCGCTACACCAGCTGGCGCGTGGGTGGCGAGGCTGACCAGCTGGTGCTGGCCGATAATGTCGAGCACCTGCAGCAATTCCTGCAAAAGTTGCCGGCGGATGAGCCGCTGACCTTTATTGGCTTGGGCAGCAACCTGCTGGTACGGGACGGTGGTGTGCGTGGCACGGTAGTGGTCATGCATCAGGCCTTGCAGCAACTTGAAATGCAAGGCGAACGGGTATATGCCGATGCCGGTGTTACCTGCGCCAAGCTGGCACGTTTTGCTGCCAGCCACAATCGCGCTGGTGCCGAATTTATGGCGGGTATCCCCGGAACGGTAGGCGGTGCGCTTGCGATGAACGCCGGTTGTTATGGTGGCGAAACCTGGCAATGGGTAGATCAGGTAAAAACCATACATCGCAGTGGCGCGGTACAAGTGCGAAATCGTGCTGACTATGCGCCTGCCTATCGCCACGTAACACACCCCGTGGCAGATGAATGGTTTCTGGGCGGCTGGTTTGCTATCCCGCAAGGTGATGGCAAAACTTCTGCCGAACAGATCAAACAGTTGCTGGCAAAACGTCTGGCGAGCCAGCCGCTGAACATGCCGAGCGCAGGATCCACTTTCCGCAATCCGGAAGGCGATTTTGCGGCACGCTTGATTGAAGTATCTGGCTTGAAAGGCGCCATCATTGGTGGTGCACAGGTTTCAGAAAAGCATGCCAATTTCATCGTGAATTTGGGCAATGCGAGCGCAGCAGATATTGAAGCATTGATAGAGCGTGTCAAAACCACCGTGCATGAAAAGCAGGGCGTGGAATTGATACAGGAAGTGAAAGTCATTGGGGAAAGCGTTTTAAAAGCATGAGTGCAGCACAGCAAAAATTTGGCAAGGTAGCCGTGTTATTCGGTGGACGTTCTGGCGAGCGTGAAGTGTCGCTGAAAAGCGGCTCTGCGGTGTTGGCCGCCTTACAGCGTCAGGGTGTCGATGCGCATGCATTCGATCCGGCCACGCAAGAATTGTCTGCCTTGAAAGGGTATGACCGCGCCTTTATCGCCTTGCACGGCCGCTTTGGTGAAGACGGCACCATACAGGGTGCATTGGAACTGATGGATATCCCTTATACCGGCAGCGGCGTCATGGCATCTGCGCTCGGTATGGATAAATGGCGTACCAAATTGCTGTGGACAGCTGCTGGTGTAGTAACCCCTGATTTTGTGCTGATGGATGAATCCACAACTACCGAGGAAGTCGTCGCGACGCTGGGATTGCCCGTCTTTGTGAAACCTGCCAACGAAGGTTCAAGCATAGGCGTGAGCAAGGTCAAGCAGGCTGCCGAACTGGCTGCGGCTTATACCCTGGCTAAAGCCTCTGATCCCCTGGTGATTGCCGAACAGTTTGTTGGTGGTGGTGAGTACACCGTTGGCATTCTCGGCGATACCGCGTTGCCGGTGATAAGGATTGTGCCGAAAAACGAATACTACGATTACGAAGCCAAGTACCTGCGTGACGATACCGAATACCGTTGCCCGAGTGGCTTGTCTGCTGCACAGGAAGCGCAGATCCAGGCAGAAGCTTTGCAGGCGTTCAGGGTGCTTGGTTGCAGTGGCTGGGGCCGCGTGGACTTTTTGATGGATGAGGCGGGAAAACATTATTTCCTGGAAGTAAATACCAGCCCGGGCATGACAGACCACAGCCTGGTGCCGATGGCAGCCAAAGCGGCTGGGCTGGATTTTGATGCACTGGTCATAAACATTTTGCAGCAAACATTGAAGGCCTCAAACGGGAACGCATAGACGATGTGGCATAGACCGACATTGCTGAACTGGACTGCCAATCTGCTGTTTTCACTGGCAGTGGTGCTGATGCTATACGCCTTATTGTTTGTGGTGTTGCATCTGCCTATCTTCCCGGTCAAGCATGTGCAGGTTGAAGGCAATCTGGATCATGTCAATCACGAGCAGATTCAACTGATTGTCAGCAAATATTTAAAAGGTAATTTTTACACACTGGATCTGCAACGCACCCGCACCGCGTTCGAGAAGCTGCCATGGGCGCGCAAGGTCAGTGTCCGTCGCCAATGGCCTGACACCATTGTGGTTCAGATTGAAGAGCATCAGGCCATTGGCCGCTGGGGTGGGGTGGCATTGGTGAACCGCCATGGTGAATTATTCCAGGCAGCCTCTGATGAGCAATTGCCGGTGTTCTATGGCCCGGGTGATGCGGTGAAAGAACTCGCGCAAGGTTATGCCAGTTTTGCGCAGACATTGTCAGTGACCTCATTGCAGATTCAGCAATTGAGCTTGTCGTCACGACGCGCCTGGGAGATCAAGACCGCTGATAAACGGCAAATGATGCTGGGACGTGAAGCAGCTAAACAACGGTTACAACAATTTGTAGCAGCCTACACCCAGCAGCCGGCGATCGCTGAAAGTGACTGGCGGTATGCAGATTTACGCTATCCAAATGGCTTTGCGTTGCGTATGCCACGCAACGGAGCCTGATAAGAAATTGCCTGAAGCAAGATGTGCAAGGAAATGAAATGAGTAGAGCAAGAGAAGATAAAAATTTAATCGTGGGCCTGGATATCGGCACCTCCAAGATCGTGGCCATCGCGGCCGAGATTTTGCCAGAAGGCACCTTGAAGGTGATTGGCGTTGGTCAGCATGCTTCACGCGGCCTGAAAAAAGGCGTGGTGGTGAATATCGACTCCACCATGCAAGCGATTCAGCGCGCAATTGAAGAAGTCGAGCTGATGGCTGACTGCAAAATCAACACCGTGTATTCAGGGATTGCCGGCAGCCATATCAAAAGCCTGAACTCACACGGCATGGTGAAAATCAAGGAAAGCGAAGTTTCGCAAAGCGATATTGACCGCGTGGTCGATACTGCCCGTGCGATTGCCTTGCCAGCGGATCAGCAGATCCTGCATATCCTGACCCAGGAATTTATTATCGATGGCCAGGAAGACGTGCGCGAGCCATTGGGTATGAGCGGCATCCGCCTAGAAGTGCGTGTGCATATCGTGACCGGCGCGATTGCGGCGGCACAGAATATCGTCAAGTGTATCAAGCGCTGCGGCCTGGAAGTGAGCGACCTGATTCTGCAACCACTGGCTTCCAGCGAATCTGTACTGACCGAAGATGAAAAAGAATTAGGGGTTTGCCTGGTAGATATCGGTGGCGGCACGACTGACATCGCCGTGTTTAAAAATGGCGCCATCCGCCATACCGCGGTGATACCGATTGCCGGTGACCAGATTACCAATGACATCGCGGTGGCCTTGCGTACTCCCACGCAGTCAGCGGAAGAAATCAAGGTCAAACATGGCTGTGCCTTGCGTCAATTGGCGGACCCGCGTGAAGTGGTTGAAGTACAGGCGGTTGATGGCCGTGAGCCGCGTCAATTGTCATGCCAGGCATTGACTGAGGTGATTGAAGACCGCGTCGAAGAGATTTACGAGTTTGTACAGCAGGAACTGCGCCGCAGTGGTATGGAATCCATGATCGCTTCCGGGATTGTGATTACCGGTGGCGCTGCACAAATGCGCGGCATGGTGGAGCTGGGCGAAGAGATTTTCCACACACCGGTGCGCCTCGGTATCCCGCGCTATGTGGAAGGTTTATCTGAGGTGGTGGGTAATCCTCGCTATGCCACCGGTATTGGCCTGTTGCTGATGGCTAAGCAGCAGGTGGAAAAGCAAATGGTGGGGAATCTGCAGTCTGGCTCGGTGGGCAGGTTGCTTGAGAGAATGAAAAGTTGGTTTACAGGTAATTTCTAGTTTTTGGGTAATTTTTAACTGTGTTTAGGGCGAGTGTGCGGGGCAACCCAATCCTCAAAAGTTAGGCAAATGGAGAGTGAATGATGATTGAAATTTTTGACAAAGAGAACGAAGGTGCAGTAATCAAGGTAATTGGTGTGGGTGGTTGCGGTGGTAACGCCGTTGAGCACATGATGACCAAGATGGTGCCGGGCGTAGAGTTTATTTGCGCTAATACGGATATGCAGGCTTTGAAAAAGAGCAATGCCAAAGTGGTACTGCAAATTGGTGCCGATATCACCAAGGGTCTAGGTGCTGGTGCCAAGCCGGAAATCGGACGTGAAGCCGCACTGGAAGACCGTGACAGCATCGCGGAAACTATTGATGGTGCCGACATGCTGTTTATCACTGCAGGGATGGGTGGCGGTACCGGTACCGGCGCGGCCCCTATCATCGCGGAAGTCGCACGTGAAATGGGCATCCTGACCGTTGCTGTGGTGACCAAGCCGTTTGCTTTCGAAGGCAAGCGTGCAAAAGTTGCACAAGAGGGTTTGGAAGAACTTTCCCAGTACGTTGACTCTCTGATTGTTATCCCTAACGAAAAGCTGATGGATGTGTTGGGTGAAGATGTAACCGTGATGGAAGCGTATCGTGCAGCTAATGACGTGTTGCAAAATGCGGTGTCCGGTATTGCCGAAATCATCAACTGCCCGGGTACCGTGAACGTTGACTTTGCTGACGTACGCACCGTGATGTCTGAAATGGGTATGGCAATGATGGGTTCCGCTGAAGCAACTGGCCCTAACCGTGCCCGTATCGCGGCTGAACAAGCAGTAGCCAGCCCGTTGCTGGAAGATGTTAACCTGGCCAATGCACGTGGTGTATTGGTCAATATTACCGCCAGCAGCAGCTTCAAAATGCGTGAATACTATGATGTGATGAACACTATCAAAGAATTCACGGCAGAAGATGCGACCGTGATTATCGGTAACGTGATTGACGAAGAAATGGCTGATAACCTGCGTGTGACCATGGTTGCCACCGGCTTGAACGGCTCCATCGGCAAGCGTCAGGCGAAACCTGAGTTAAAAGTCATGACGACGACTACACTGCGTGACGGTACTACTAACCAGCCTATTTTCCAGAATACAGTTGAGGAAGATGAGCCGGCAGTATTTACCAGCAACAGCCGTCGTGCACAGGTTGAAGCCATGAAGAATTCCGGTATTGAAGAATATGATATTCCGGCTTTCCTGCGTAAGCAGGCTGATTAACCTTCAGGCAGTGATTGCTTGTCGGTTTGGAAGTGGGATTGGCTTATAATAGGGTCAATCACTGATAAAAGAGAAAACCATGTTAAAGCAACGCACGCTTAAACAACAGATTAGCGCGACCGGCGTAGGGCTGCACAGCGGTGAGAAAGTCACCCTGACGCTTAAACCGGCACCTGCTGATCATGGTGTAGTGTTCAAGCGCATCGATTTGCCCGATACGCCTGCCATGCGGGTCACCCCGACGGCAGTTAACGACACCCGCCTGAGCTCAGCCCTAGAGTTTTCAGGTGCGCGCGTTGCCACTGTGGAGCATTTGATGTCCGCCCTCGCCGGTCTGGGGGTGGATAATGTATTGATAGAGTTAACGGCAGCCGAAGTGCCCATCATGGATGGCAGCTCGGGGCCGTTTATCTACTTATTGCAAATGGCCGGCTTAGCCGAACTGGAAGCGCCGAAGAAATTTGTGCGCATCCTGAAACCGGTAGAAGTACAAGATGGTGATAAATGGGCAAAATTTACACCGCATCATGGTTTCAAAGCCGAATTTACGATTGATTTCGCACACCCTGTGTTTGAATTCTCAGGTAAAACGGTGAATATTGATTACGATAGCCAAAGTTATGTAGACGAAATCAGTCGTGCGCGTACCTTTGGTTTTATGCACGAAGTGGAGTACCTGCGCGCGAATGGTCTGGCCAAAGGCGGCAGTCTCGATAACGCGATTGTGCTCGATGAATACAAGGTACTGAATGGCGGTGGTTTGCGCTACGACGACGAGTTCGCCAAACACAAAGTACTGGATGCCATTGGTGATCTGTATATCCTGGGTTATCCCATCGTCGGCCAGTTTTCTGCTTTCAAGTCCGGGCATGCCTTGAATAACCAGCTGCTACGTGCCTTGTTGAAAGACGACACTGCCTGGGAATACTGTACCTTTGAAGATAGCCAAGCCCCGGTCGGTTTTGTGCGTCAACGTGACTACTTTAGTCCGGCACCATTTTTACCAGCTGCCTGATTAGCAAGCCTAACTAACAAGAATAGACGAGACTATGTGGTGGATACGGATATTATTTGCAGTGCTGGTGCTAAGTACTATGGTGCTGGCACTGCTAGGCTGGCAAACCGGTAACTCGCGCTACTGGCAATGGCTTAAAAAAGTATGGAAAGCCGGCTTCGTTGTAGTGCTACTCCTGTTGCTGTTTTTCTTTCTGAGTCGCCTGGCCAGAATTTGATTGTGACCCCCTAAATCCACGTGATGAGTCAGGTGCACTTGCGAGTGCTCACGTGAGCATAGTAAGACCCTGTGATTATTGACTCATGAAGACTAAATTCCGTCATCTCCTTTCGATTGCTGCCTGTGTGTTGGTACCGTGCCTGCTTGTGTTTGCCACGCCGGCATACGCTGGCGATACTGAAACTTATCTGCAAGCCAAACAGGCTTACCAGACTAAAAACCTGCCGCTGCTGACCGAGTCGCTGGAGACCCTTAAGCAACGCAAGTCACCGCTCGCACCATATTTGCAATACTGGCAGATGATCCTTACCATGGATCAATTATCCTATTACCAGGTGCAGGCTTTTTTACAGGAAAATAACGAATCATTGTTATCCCAACGCGTGCGCGAACTTTGGCTAAAACGCCTGGGACGCGTCCAGTTCTGGGACCAGTTTGTCGAAATCCGCGCTCAGATTCCCAACTATTACAGCTTGAATGACACAGGCAACCAGTGCTTCCAGGTGCAGGCTGGAATCGCGCTGGATGACCCGATCGCTTACGAAGATGGCAAAACCTTATTGCTGTCCGGTAAAGAGTTACCTCCCGACTGCCAGGGGATGCTGGAAGCCTTGCAGCAAGTGGGTGTGCTGGATGAGAACTTACTGCTCACTGTCTATCGAAATGCCTTGTTTGCCAATAAACCGGGTTTGGCTAAAGTATTGGCAAAGCGTAGCCGGAAAACCGATGCTACTTTGCTGAAGCAGATCGATGAAGTGGCACAAAACCCTGCCCTGGTTTTGAAAAAGAATAATGTTCAGGATAAATCAGCTTATGGCCGTGCGCTTTATCTCTTCGCCATCCATCGCCAGGCCAAGGCAGATATTGCATTGGCACAAACCAGCTACCAGAAATACAGCGGGCTTTTGTCCAATGAAGAGCGGCAACTGATACAAGCTTATATCGCGCTGGAATCCGCCAGAAAACATGAGCCTGAAGCAGTGAGGGCATTTGCCAAAGTCGAACCTGCAATCCTGAATAATGAGCAATGGGAATGGTATGCCCGTAGCGCATTGCGGGAGCAGGATTGGAATACCTTGCTGAAGATTATTAATAGCATGCCGAACGCCTTATCTGAAGAGCAGACCTGGCGCTACTGGAAAGCACGTGCGCTGAAAACCAAGGGCCAGGCACCGGAAGCTAATTTGTTATTGGCAAAACTTTCCCAGGAACGTCATTTTTACGGCTGGCTGTCGGCTGAAGAGCTGGGGCCGGTCGCAGGTGAACCGTTGGCAACCTACCAGCCTGCCGATGACGAAGTCCGCCAGTTTGCACGCCTGGCCAGCATCAAGCGCATAGAAGCGTTGTTTGATGCCGATGCACGCTATGAGGCCAGGCTGGAGTGGATGTATTTGCTTGAAGGATTGGATGATTCCTCCCGTATCGTGGCGGCGCAATATGCCTTGCTGAAAGGCTGGTACGATTTGACGGTATTGGCGGCCGATAAAACCAGTCGCACCCATAATTTTGAATTGCGCTACCCTACGCCTTACCGTGATTACCTGCAAAAAGCTTCAAAAGCGCGTGCAATTGACGAGGCCTGGGTATATGGCATTATCCGGCAGGAAAGCCGTTTTATGCACTATGCCAAATCCTCGGTCGGTGCCGGCGGGTTGATGCAGGTCATGCCTGCAACCGCCAAGTGGATAGCCAAAAAACTGGGCTGGAGTAGCTATAGTGATGCCATGCTGCACGATATAGATACCAATGTGAACCTTGGTACCTATTACATGCGCTACACCCTGGATACCTTCAACGGCCAGGAAGCGATGGCGACTGCCGCCTACAATGCCGGCCCCAGCCGCGCCCGGCGCTGGGCAGCGAACGTGCCACTGGAGGGCGCGATTTATGCCGAAACCATTCCCTTCAGCGAAACACGCAATTATGTAAAAAAAGTACTGGCAAACGCCCACATGTATGCACCCAGGCTGGGGTTGCCGGTCATCACGCTTAAAAAGCGTTTGGGCACTATTCCGGCGCGTAATAGTGGTGCCGTGGCTGATGCTGAAAGCGTGATCACGACCATCACAATTACAGATCAAGAGTAGGCACACTTTTTTCTGTACAATATCTTTAAGCAAGCTTTATGAAGTGCGGCTTGCAAGTAACCAGGTAAGTGAGGTCAGGCGCGATAATTAGATTTTACGCGCACCCTTGTTTGAGCAAAAAGTTTGGTGACTAAATTTAGTTTAATCAAAGCTTTCTTTAATACGAACATGCATCAGGAACAAGCGATATGAAGACAGTCACAGTATTGGGCGGTAGCGGTTTTGTAGGGAGCAGTGTGGTAGCCGGCTTGGACCAGGCAGGGTACCAGGTCAAGGTGTTGACACGCCGCAGGGAAAAAGCCAAACACCTGATTTTGTTACCCTATGTGCAAGTGGTTGAGGGCGATATCAACGACCATGCCGCACTGAAAGCGCAGCTGGCAGGTAGTCACGCTGTGATCAACCTGATCGGTATTCTGCACCAGACCAGTGATAACGGCTTTGAAAAAATGCATCACCAGTTGCCGCGTCGTGTGGCGCAACTTTGTGTTGAATTAGGCATCCCCAGATTGCTGCACATGAGCGCATTGCAGGCTTCAGTGAGCGCGCCTAGCGAATATTTGCGTAGTAAAGCGGCTGGCGATGAGGCTGTGATGGAATCCAGCAAAAAATTGCATGTGACCATATTCCGCCCATCAGTAATATTTGGCGCGCGTGACAGCTTTATTAATTTATTCGCCAAGCTGATCCAGTATGTGCCAGTACTGGTGCTGGCAATGCCACAAGCCAAGTTTCAGCCGATCTGGGTTGAAGATGTGGCGACCGCTTTCGTGACGGCTTTAGATGAGTCAGCGACTTATGGCAGGATTTATGAGCTTGGTGGCCCGGCGATCATGACCTTGCAACAGGTGATGGAAGCTGTGATGAAAACGATCGGTGTGCAACGGCGGATTATTGGGTTGGGCCCAAAAATGTCGCTATTACAAGGCAGTTTTATGCAGTTGCTGCCAATCAAGTTGTTATCGCGCGACAATGTGAAATCCATGCAGGTCGACAATGTCTGTCAACAACCGATGGCGAATGAGCTATGCGTAGTGCCTACCGATATGTTCGCTGTGATCTCCGGCTACCTGGTGGAAAATAATCCGCGTGGTGCTTATGATGATTTTCGTGCAGCGGCAGGTCGCGTGATTAACGCCAGGCGTTAACAGCGTCATTTCTTCGTGTTTTTCTATGGATAATTGCATATGCAAATCTATCAGGTAGGCGGCGCTGTCCGCGACGGCCTGCTAGGTCTTCCGGTCAAAGACAGGGATTATGTGGTTGTAGGTGCCACGCCAGAACAAATGCTGGCGGCAGGCTATCGTGCAGTTGGCAAGGATTTCCCGGTATTTCTTCACCCTGAAACGCATCAGGAACATGCGTTGGCACGCACGGAACGTAAAACAGGCAAGGGCTATAAGGGTTTTAGTGTCTACGCCGCCCCGGAAGTGACGCTCGAGGAAGATCTCGCACGACGTGACTTTACGATGAATGCCATCGCCCAGGCCGAAGACGGCCGCCTGGTTGACCCTTTTCACGGGCAGCAGGATATTCAGGAAAAACGCTTAAGGCATGTCACTGAAGCGTTCAGCGAAGACCCGGTACGTATTCTTCGCGCAGGCCGCTTTCTCGCACGTTTCACCGAATTTAGCGTCGCGCCGGAAACCATGGCGTTGATGCGTGAGATGGTGGCAGACGGTGAAGTAGATGCACTGGTACCGGAACGGGTATGGCAGGAAATCGCTAAGGGCCTGATGGAAAAAAAGCCCAGCCGAATGTTTGAAATGCTGCTTGATTGCGGCGCCTTGCAGGTGATTTTTCCCGAACTGGCTCGCTTGTGGGGCGTGCCGCAAACAGCTATTTATCACCCTGAGGTTGATACCGGCGTGCATGTCATGATGGTGATTGATTATGCCGCCAAGCAAGGTTTAAGCTTGCCGGTGCGTTTTGCTGCGCTAGTGCATGATCTGGGTAAAGGCACGACACCGGCAGATGTATTACCGCGGCATATCGGCCACGAGTTACGCAGTGTGGACCAGATTCGCGATGTAGTTGCACGCCTCAAAGTGCCTAACGATTGCAAGGACCTGGCGCTGGTAGTGGCGAAATACCATGGCAAATTGCACGCTGCCCGCGAAATGAAAGCCAGCACTTTGCTGAATTTCTTGGAGGAGCTGGATGCTTTTCGTCAGCGCACGCGCTTCGATGATTTTCTGCTGGCGTGCGAGTGCGACAGTCGCGGAAGGCTAGGGCTGGAAAATTGTCCGCTGGATGATGCCGAGCATCTGCGCAAGGCATTGCAGGCAGCGCTATTGGTCGATGCAGGTGCCATTGCCAAAAACTATGCTACCCCAACGGAAATTAAACAAGCCGTGGCAGATGCCAGAACGCAAGCCATTGAAGCGATGCTGGCGCTGAGTCGCAAGCCTGTTTTGTAAAGTTTATTTGCTACCTTGCTGAATGCGGTTGCGCCCCGCATTCTTGGCCTGATATAAAAGGCTATCTACAAACTCCACAAACGCTTTTGGTTCAAGGTTGCTTACCGGCACGGTGCTGGAAACACCCAGGCTAATTGTCAGAATCTGGCTGATTTTTGAACCGGCATGCGGGATTTGCTCCTTGAAAATCAGGTTGCGGCAGCGCTCGGCAATCTTGATTGCCGAGGCTGCGTTAGTTTCCGGCAGAATCAATGCAAACTCCTCCCCACCAAACCTTGCGAAAAAGTCCTTGGTACGTAATCCGGCACTATTCAACGTCCGGGCAACGCGCTTTAACACTTCATCGCCTTGCAGATGACCGTACACATCATTGTACTGTTTGAAGAAATCAATATCGATCATTATCAGTGACAAGGGCTGCTGATGACGCTTTGCTTCCAGCCATTCCTGTTCCAGTAACGTATCAAACATGCGGCGGTTAGCCACTTCGGTCAGGCCGTCTTTGTATGAGTACTCTTCGAGCTGTTTTTGCAGTTCCAACAATTGCTGTTCGGTTTTTTTACGCTCGCTGATATCAAACATAAAACCTATCAGTGCTTCGGGTTCACCTGTTGGCGTGCGTACCACATGCACTACATCCCTGATCCAGACATAGTCGCCATGTTTGGTCAGCGCGCGGTAATCGGCCTCATGGTCCTGACCCTGTAATGAACGTTCCACGCAAAAATTAACGATACGCTCCCGCTCATCTTCATGAATGCGGGTGGCCCAGTCTTCCACTGTTTTCCAGCTATCCTGCGACCAGCCAAGCAACTGCTCAATCTGCGGGCCTATGTAGGCAAACTGTTTGCTGGCCCAGTCGATCTTCCAGGGAATGGCTTTAGTGGATTCCAGCAGGGTTTTGTAAATGGTGCTGTCGCTATCGGGAATGGGTGTAGTGGTCGTCATTGCGAAAATCTTTATCACTGCATGTAATGCAGGGTACCTAACTGGCATGCACTTCGCAATAGCCCGGCAATGTCATTCAGGTAAGAAAGCGTTAACCTGATTTGCCAGTGAAGGCTCTCTAGCTGGTAGCGGGAAGAGGAGTTATAGCGACATGCACAAAAGTGCATGGCTACCATCATCACTTACGGCGCTTTAGGGATGGATTATGGTTGAATCTCGATCACATCACGATATACATGCCAGCTGGCATGGCCTGCTACCGGCATGGTCACGATCAGTCCAAGAAAGCTGGTTGCAAAGCCTACGCCTATCAGTACCACAATGCACAATGCCCAAAGAGACATGACACCAGGGTTACGCAAGCAAACGCGGAAACTAGCCCATGCGGCAGCTCCGGCACTGGTGTTGCTATCCAGCATCAATGGGATGGCAATCACGCTGATAGCAAACGTCAGCGCTGCAAATATCCCCCCGACAGAAAAGTATACCAGAGTGAAAATCGGTTGTTTGAAGGAAAGGACGTTAAATACAATATCGATAAAAGTAGGCAACTGGTGGTTAAAGTAATAGGCAAAAATGATAAAAGACAATTGCGTCCAGGCGACCAGTGCTGCCAGGAGAATAACAGCGAACAGGGCAATGTTTACCAGGTTGGGGCGCCAGGCGGTCAGGCTTGGCAAGAGTGAAGGTGTCTGGCCCAACGCAATACGGCGGCTGATGTCATAAAGACCAGTCGCCAGAAACGGGCCAATGAGAAAAAATCCAGTGGTGAGGCCGGCTAACAGCCAGTAGTTTTCAGCAAAAAAAGCATGGATCAGTATACCGGTGATGGTGAAGGCAAGACCATAAAACAAGCTTGCCCATCCTCCCAAGTGGGTATCTTCTACCCCTGCATGCAACCAGTCGATCACCATTGCTGGATGTAAGTTTTTTTTAACCCTGACCTGCACACCCACATTGCCGGCTTCTATTACTCTGCTTCTGCTCATAACCCTGCCCCCATGTCATGTTTCATGTTCCGCTAATGGCGCATTCTCGAACATCAATCAATCTGCGTCGCAGCGGGCGTTGCTTGTGCAATTGCTTAAATTAAAATGTAACACATTTGTAACTGGATGACACAAAGGTGTGACACATATTCACGCACTCAATGCATAGTTTGGCATGACAGGTAGCGCTAGTGCCGATGGCTATGTAACACGCAAGCAGTGTCCAAACAGGTTTAGCGGATATTCAAATAATACTGGATGACATATTTGGCGATAAAGCCCACCAGGCCAAGGGTGAGTGCCAGAAATAGTGCAAAGGTGCCGGTTTTGCCTGCCTTGGATTTGCGTGCCAGGTTGCCTACAATCAGCAGCATCAGCAGCATGAGTCCGCCAACACCGTAGGTCATGCCCAGTTCTGTGATCTGGGCTTCATTCATGCCAAAAATGGTGGCTTCCATTGTGTTTCCTGCTTTAGGTGACGCACCAGTGCGCCGGGTGATAAAAATACTTGTTGCCTGCGTAGAGATTTCAGATGTGCGCTAGCATATCGTAGTCATGGTCCTGAAATAAATGGGATAGCTTTCTACAACCTTATGTTGGGCCCATGGTCGGGAGACACAAGGGGGTCATTCTGCCGTTGAGGGACATATGGACTACTTATTGCAAACTGCCAGTAATAAGCAGTGACAAATGTTGTTCAATCTGGTCGCTTGGCTTACGTTTAAAACCGCTCTTCGCAAAACTGTGCCAGCGGCCAACCACAAAGCTGATCATGGTATTTGCCGCCATGCTGGCGTCAGTGATTTTGTTGCCTTGTGCTTCTGCAATACGCAGCGATTGTTTGATACTGGCCTCCAGGCGATCCATCAACTGATTGATGCGCGCCTGCAGCACTTCGTCTTCATTGACCAATGCATCACCAATCAGCACGCGAGACATGCCCGGGTTACGTTCGGCAAATTTAAGCATGGTCGTGAGCATGAGTTGTACTTGTTTAAGGCCATCAGTTTCATCGCTGGTGATTTTATTAATCACGCCAAAAAGCGCGCTTTCGATAAATTCAATCAGGCCTTCGAACATTTTGGCTTTATTGGCAAAGTGGCGGTATAAGGCCGCTTCCGAAACTTCCAGCTTGCCAGCCAGTGCAGCAGTCGTGATTTTTTCACCACGTGGCGTTTGCAGCATGCTTGCCAATGTTTCGAGGATTTGTTGTTTGCGGTTTGCTCTTACTTTTTTGTTGATAGTGGCCATGATGTGTTCCCAAGTCCCGACATGCGTGTTGTTATTTTGAGGCTATTTTAACCGGATTCGCCAAGGGCGGGAATGCATGATGGCTGTTTTTTCAGCGCGCTGTGAGTGAGTGCCAACACATGCGGTAATCTATATTGCACAAAGTTTGGTTTATGTAATCTGTGGCTGATCCATACTGTACGCATCCCAAGTCGTTTAGCAGTCATTAAGGCCGGCAGGCTATCTTCAAACAAGGTGCAATCAGCCGCACAACAACGCAACTGGCGTAACAGCATACGAAAACCGCGCATCGAAGGTTTAGCGTGGAAGCGTGAAGATTCCACACTGAAGACCAGCGTAAAACAATCACTGATGCCTAATACATTGAGTACCTGCATGGCATAGGCACGCGGGGCATTGGTGAATACACATTTACGTCCCGGCAGGCGCTGCAGCAACTGGCGTAATTGCTTGGTTGCCTGCACCATATCATCGGTTAAAAATGCATGTGTTTCTGCCAGGAAATGGTGGGGATTGACGCCATGGTGACGCATCAGTCCCTTCAAGGTCGCGCCATAAATACGCCAGTAATGCTGGCGGAGCAAATGCGCTGCGGGTTCTTCCAGTGTCAGTAAATCCATGATGTAACGCGTCATGGATTGATTCATTACCGGGAAGATATGGGCGGAAGCGTCATGCAGGGTATCGTCCAGATCGAAAATCCATACCCGAGGCAATTACTCCAGCTCCCGTTCGAATTTAAGGCAATGCGGCAGCGACTGACTGACGCACACAGTGCACATGGCACGGCAATGAGAAAGCGTAGCGGTCAATGCAGTATCAACGATGAATTGGAGAGCGGACTTATTTGGCTTTAATTAAAGTGCCGACGCCTTCATCTGTAAGTACTTCCAGCAATAAGGCATGTTCGACGCGGCCATCAATAATATGCACTGTTTTCACACCACTGCGTGCAGCATCCAGCGCAGAGCTGATTTTTGGCAACATGCCGCCACTCAACGTGCCATCGGCAACCAGGTCATCAATCTGCCTAGGTGTCAGTCCGGTCAGCAATTGGCCTTCTTTGTCCAGTACACCTGGGGTATTTGTCAGTAGAATCAATTTTTCGGCATTGAGTATTTCTGCCAGTTTGCCGGCCACTACATCGGCATTAATGTTATAGGTTTCACCCTCCCGACCAACACCAATCGGGGCTACCACAGGGATAAAGTCACCGCTATCCAGGAAGGTGATAATGCTGGGGTCAATTGCAGTGATTTCGCCAACCTGACCCACATCGATCATTTTGGTCGGGTCTTTCAGATCTTCCATCAGCAGTTTTTGCGCATGGATAAAGTTGCCATCCTGGCCGGTCAGGCCTACCGCTTTGCCGCCGTGGCGGTTAATCAGGTTGACGATTTCCTTGTTGACCTGGCCACCCAATACCATTTCCACCACATCCATGGTTTCCTCATCAGTCACGCGCATGCCCTGGATAAATTCGCCTTTCTTGCCCAGTTTATCCAGCATTTCGTTGATCTGCGGACCACCGCCATGTACCACGACTGGGTTCATGCCAACCAGTTTCAACAAGACCACGTCTTGCGCGAAACACTCTTTCAGGCGTTCATCGGTCATCGCATTGCCGCCGTATTTGATGACAATGGTTTTATCGAAAAAACGTTTGATATAGGGCAGGGCTTCAGACAGGGTTTGCGCCTTTTGGGCGGCTTTTGAAATATTCATCATATGGATTAGCTATTAAGGATATGTGTATTCTATCTGCTGAGGGTTAAACAGTGAATGACTGTGCGTGAATTTTACTGAAGATGTTCAATAAGAAATGGTTTTGCAGACTTTGTTCAGATTTTTCAGTAATAAATAATGACAGCAAGCGTTTATTTGCAGGCAAAAAAATGGCTGACGCGTACATCAGCCATTTTTAGTTAGATTATCTTGAAAGTAACGGCTAGGTCAGCACTTTCACAAATACTTTGGATTTCCGCTGCAGATTATAAAGCTGCTGCTTTTCTTGCGGCAGTTGATCGACACTTTGTTCAGTAAATCCACGCTCCAGAAACCAGTGCTCTGTGCGTGTCGTCAGGCAAAACAACGCTGTATTACCCATGGCTTTTGCCTGTTCCTGGCAATAGTTAAACAGTTTGTCACCGCGTCCACCACCGCGATAAGCGGGATCAATCGCCAGGCAGGCGAATTCGACCATTTTCTCGGCGGGGAAAGGGTACAAGGCGGCACAACCAATTACGCGGTTATCGTGTTCCATTACGTAGAAATAGTTGATTTCCATTTCAATCCGTTCTCGCCCGCGCCGTACCAGAATGCCTTCATTTTCCAGTGGCTCAATCAGCATTAAAATTCCACCGACATCATCAATATTGGCCTGACGCATGGTTTCCAGCGGTAGCTCGGTGATCATGGTGCCTATGCCCTTGCGGGTAAACAGCTCCTGGATAATGGCACCGTCAATATGGCGTGAAATCAGGTGCGTTCTGGCAACACCATGCTCACAGGCACGCACTGCCGCAGGCAGGTAATAATTTACATCTTCGGAAAAATTGATCGGCTCATCGCTTTCCTGCACATTGCGCAGTAGGTTCTTCGCTTTGGCCGAAGTCATCTCGCGCAGTAATTCGCCGCGCAAGTTATGTATGCCCTCAGAACCCATCAGGAAAATCAGTTTTTCCGCATCGAGTGCGATAGCGGCGCTCACTGCTACATCTTCCAGCGTCAGGTTGAATATTTCTCCGGTAGGCGAATAACCCATAGGGGAAAGCAACACCAGTTCACCGTCATCCAGCCGTTTCTGGATACCTATTGCATCTATCTTGCGTACTTCGCCGGTATGTTGCAGGTCTACGCCATCACGCACACCCAATGGTTTAGCGGTGACAAAGTTACCGCTGGCGACGCGGATATCGCTACCTGCCATGGGTGAGTTGCTGATGCCCATCGACAGCAGTGATTCGATCTCTACCCGCACCGTGCCATTGGCTTCTTTCACCGCTTCCATTGCGGTGTCGTCGGTAATACGTAAGCCGTTGTGCATTTTGGGGATGAGATGATCGCGTTTTAACCTATGCTCAATTTGTGGCCGTGCGCCATGCACCAACACCAGCCTGACTTCCAGGCTAGCCAGTAGGTTCAAATCATGGGATAGCGCAACGAACTGTTGTTCACTGACCACTTCGCCGCCGAACGCTATGACAAAGGTGCTGCCACCAAAAGCATGGATATACGGCGCTGCTGAGCGGAACCAGTGTACAAAGTCTTTGCTGTTGGCGCTGGAGAGGATAGCCGGTGGCGTATTGGTCAGGTTGCTCGGCGTTAAATCGGCATCGTATAAACGGCCAGGCGTCGTGCTTAATGCCTGGGCAGCAGCACGTAACAATGCTTCAGATATGCCGATTTCGCCGCGCTCTATCCGCGACAGATTGCTGGTATCAGTACCCATGCGGGAAGCCAGTTGCTGCAATGTTAGATTTTGCGATTTTCGCAAATTTCTGATGTTTGAGCCGAGCATTTGTTGAATTTTCTATATTAATTTGCAAAACAATAAATCAATATAGATTTTTATGCAAATTAAACATAAAAATTCGGCTGGTGCTACTTACTGGTCGTCATGTTAAATATGTCAGGAGGAGGCACCATGGTTACATCAACTTGTAGTGCCGGGACGTACCGAGCGGTAAATACGGTTACTTTGCCGCTTGCTCAATATCAGTTGCCATAGTTGACCCTGCCGCGAACGGAAATAACCTGCGCAACACATCAGGTAGTATTTCCACATGCGGTAAAAACTCTCGTCATATTTAAACTGTAATTCAGGCCAGGCTCGGCTGAATTTATCCCACCAGGCCATCAGTGTGCGGTCATAGTCGGGGCCGAAATTATGCCAGTCTTCAATCAGGAATTTCTTCTCAATCGCGCTGCTTATTTCGACGGCGGAAGGCAGTTTTCCATTGGGGAAAATATAACGATCTATCCAGGCATCGGTATACAGCGCAGTTTTGTGATTGCCAATAGTGTGCAGCAAAAACAGCCCGTTATCATTTAATAAACGATGCACGGTTTCAAAATAAACCGGGTAATTTTTCGGGCCTACGTGTTCAAACATACCTACGGAAACAATCTTGTCGAATTGCCCTTCCAGCTCCCGGTAATCCTGCAAGCGGATCTCGACAGGTAATCCTGCGCAGCGTTCTTTGGCTATGGTTTGCTGCTCTACTGATACGGTAATGCCGAGCACTTCTACGCCGTAGTGCTGTGCCATATGTTTGGCAAGGCCGCCCCAGCCACAGCCAATTTCAAGTACACGTTCTCCGGGTTGTAAGTCCAGTTTGCGGCAAATCATATCCAGTTTGTGCGTCTGCGCTTCTTCCAGCGTCTGCGCATGTTCCCAATAGGCGCACGAGTAACTCATGCTGGAATCCAGCATCGCTTCGAATACATCGTTGCCAATATCGTAATGGTGTTGCGCGACCTGGAAAGCGCGGTTTGGTGCCTGCAGGTTGAAGAGTGTATGGCGCAGAATATCGCCCAGCAGTTGCAGCTTGCCCCATCCGCCCAGTTCTTCATCAATATCCGCGCGCATCACACGGGTGAAAAACTCATCCAGGCGGGGGCAATCCCAGCGGCCTTCAATATACGCCTGTCCAAACCCTAGCGTGCCGCGGGTCAGCACATCTCGATAGACGGTTTCATCATAAACCTGCACATCCCATGGGGCGTTGCCATTGATCGTAATGCCAGTTTCATCCAGTAACCTGACCAAAGTCTCCGGCGGCGAGGGCGGGCGTTCGATAAAATGATTAAAAGTAGTTTTTGGCATCGCGGTAAAACTCCTCCAAAACGCATAAAAATCACAAAGAACTCAGGCACATATTAAGCAGTAGATGAAAGCCTGAAAACTCGTTATATAACGTAACAAGATTGACCAGGGATTGTGCGATTTGTTCTAACTGCGGCAGATGACCATTAATGGGAGAGAAGCTGAAACCACACAGGCAGGGTGAGCATACTTAGTAGTGTGGTAAAGAACACCGCGGCTGCATACAACGCACCATCTAAATGGTAGCGCTCGCAGATGATCACACCAAATACCATGGTCGGCATGGCGCTTAATAAAGTGACGGCTGTCAGCGTATGCCCGCCAAGCCCCAGGCGTTCTGCCACAAGCATGGCGGTGAGGGGCGCAACCACTAGGCCGATGAGGCAGAGCGGTAACAGTTTAGGGATAAGTGCAAACTTGAAGGTATCCCAACGGATGCTCATGCCCAGTGCAATCAGCATCAGGGGGACCACCCCACCAGCCAGGGTGTGCAAGGCATGGCCTATCATTTCAGGTTGCGGTACTTGCGCCAGGTTGAGGATACAGGCGAGCAGCAGTGCCCACAATGGCGGTACGCGTAACAGTTCTCTGAGTGGATTTGAGCGAGATTCTGCCTTGCCATAGGCTTGCGCCATCAACATGCCTACTGATAATAAAATCGGTGTGCAGGCGAACAAGTCAAATTTGAGTACCATTTCCTGTGCCCAGTCACCCAATACTTCGCTAGTCACTGGTAACCCTAGATAGGTTGCATTAGGAAATGTGGCTGCCAGCATCAGTGCACCTTCTTGCGCACGCGAAAGAGGTTTAAAGCGATTGAATACTTGCAAGGTTATCCACATTAAACCTGCTGCTGTGGCTAACCGGGTGATGGCTGTAAGCTGGATACTGAATGTGTCGGCATCCAATGGTGCCTGCCACAGGACATCGATGACTAAAGCAGGCAGCAGGATATAAAACACCAGGTCTGTCAGTGCTCTGCGATGGGAAGTCGCGGAAATATGGTCAGGCACAAATCGCTGCCAGGCGATGCCGGCCACAATCAACAGAGCCATTTGCAGCATAACGTTAAACATGGGTAATCACTTTCTTATCACCAGCATGTCCTAAAAGTCACCCCAAAGCGTTTGCATGCTGGAAATTGCAGTCAGGGCCGCAGTTTCGGTGCGCAAGATTCTTGGCCCCAGCACTATCGATTGAAAGTTATTGTGGTTGGCTAGCTCAATCTCGCCAGGGCTTAAGCCACCTTCAGGACCAATCAGGAGATGAATCCGGTTTTCCGGTTTTGTTAATTGGGCCAAAGTTTTTGCCGCAACCGGGTTGAGCAACAAATTCAGGCTTTGCTGGGTATCGTGCTGGCTCAGCCATTGCGCCAGAGTAAGCGGAAAATGAATTTTAGGTAACACTGCGCGCCCGCTTTGTTCGCAAGCAGCTATCGCCACGCCTTGCCAATGCTCGACCCGTTTCTCGGCGCGGTCGCCGCTCAGCTTGGTGACACTACGTTCTGTGCTTAACGGGAAGATTTCAGTCACCCCAAGCTCAACTGCCTTCTGGATGGTGTAGTCCATACGATCGCCGCTGGAAATCCCCTGTAACAGCCGCATATTGAGTGGCGATTCATTGTTGATTTTTTCCTGGCTGAGTACTTCTACACTGGCAGTTTTCTTTTCCACACTCACCAGCGCACATTGGTAATCAACGCCGTCGCCACAAAACAAAGTGAGTGTATCCCCCACTTTTAAACGCATCACACGCGTAGCATGTGCCGCTGCATTTTCACTCAGTGCAGCGGTCACACCGATGGTCAGCTGGCTAGGGCTATAAAATCTTAAATTGCTCATGTCAGGCATTGTAACCAAAATGCCGAAGGCTGACTTCAGTGTTCCGCATTAAGTACTGGCATTCACCTGCAAGCCTTAATCACGTACCATAGGACTTTAATTGTGTATAAACACCGGAGAATAAAGATGGCAAGTATTAGCCTACCTGGCTGTGATTTTGGCGAAAGCCGCTTCGCTTAACATCGGTTTCACCGAGTTAGCCTTCGCCGGAATTGCACAAAGTTATATAGTGACAGTCTAGAAAGTTTTTGAAAGGAATCACATGGCTAGTATCAATCCCCCAGCATGCAATTTTGGCTGGAAAGCGCCTGAATTTAACCTGCCGGACGTCAACGGCAAGCTGGTAAACCTGCAGGAAAGTATGGGCCCCAAAGGCCTGCTGGTCATGTTCATTTGCAATCACTGCCCCTATGTCAAAGCGATCCTGCCGCGCCTGATCAAAGATCTTGAAGAGTTGAAAACCCTGGGTGTCAACACGGTCGCCATCATGTCAAACGATCCTTCCGATTACCCGGAAGACAGCCCTGAAAACATGAAAAAAATTGCAGAAGAGCTGGCATTTCCGTTTCCATATCTTTTGGATGAAACACAGCAGATTGCCAAAAATTATGATGCGGTTTGCACACCGGACTTCTTTGGCTTTAATAAAAACTTTGAGCTGCAATACCGTGGACGGTTTGATGAAAGCCGCAAGGAGACAGCACCGGAAAGCACACGCGATTTATTCAGGGCAATGAAGCAGGTCAGTCAAACCGGGCATGGGCCAAAGCAGCAAGTGCAGAGTATTGGTTGCTCGATCAAGTGGAAAGAGTAACCATCATTCTGATGATATTCAGCGCCGCTTAAAATCTCATTCAGCCTGGCGTGCTATCAATACGTGGTTTGCTGAGTATCGGCCAATACACGATACAAAACCAGCTAAACGAGGCTATCCAGCAACCCGCTGCCAGCATGAGAGATATGCGGTAAGCTTCAGGCAGCACTAACGGCATGAGCACCCTGAATAAGGTAGCGACAATACACAGACCGAATATCCAGAATACGCTAGCTGGCGGCTGATGGATATTGCGGCCGGTATGTCCTAGCGAAACACGCGCCATCATCGCCAGTGTGATGACACCGATACCGCCAATCGCCCAGCAATGAATCGCCAGGATCATTGACACGCTACTTGTGATAAAACTTGCGGCATACAGGAAAAAGCCAGCATTAATCAGCCATAACCCGCAATAAAAACTCCACAGCAAAGGCACGCGCCAGATTCCGGGTGTATGCCAGCACGATAGCCGCATACTGCTGATAAACCCGATAGTGAGCCCTAACACCAGGTTGGCTAATGCGGCATCTATGGTCAGAATATTCAATAGCAATGCCACCAGTGCCAGCATGATGATACGGTCACGCAACAGGGAGTTTTTCAGGAACACTTTTTCCTGTACGCCGCGTTCAATAAAACCAGGCAAGATGCGGCGACTGATCACCAGGATCAGGCTGACATTCAGTAACAAGCCTATCCATAATGCGGCGCGGGCACCGTTGATGGACCAGCCCAATACTTGCGCATAAAAAGCGATATTGCCCAAAGTCAGTAAGATCACTTTGGATAACACGCCTAATTGCCGCCATTGTTTCACCTTGATGATAGGATGTGCCACGGCAGCAATCAGCCACAGGTTAAAAGTTAAATCGAGTATGGCGGCGAACAGTATCCAGTCTGGTACCAGCAGCATTATTCCGCGTGCGCCTGCCCAACAAGCCACCAGCCCTGATAATGAGCGACCATGCAAAGTCTGTATCCCGGTCCAGTTTTTAACTGCGGTGAGCAAGAAGCCTGCAATCACGGCGAATGCAAATCCATACAGCATTTCGTGCGCATGCCATTGTGAGGCCGTGACATAAAACAAAGGTGGCAAGGTGAAACTAAAATATTTCCACATCCAGACCATCATGGAAACTGATGCAAATCCAGAAGCCAGCATAAAAAACGGCCTGAACCCGAGGTTAAATAAAGCGAATCCTTTTTGTGGTGTTCTTCGGCTGGGCGGAGAAATTTGAATAAGAGGCATTGGGGTACTTTTTCTGGCAGCTAAAGCAGCTAGCTCAATATAACCTGATCCTAACATTGTGGTTTTGCGTTGGCGCAAACTGAAAGCTGTTTTGAGAGTTTTTTAACGAGGACTACAGGTGGGGCATAAGTGCCAAATGCTGTCGCGGACTTAGCTCTGGAGAATAAAGGATTGATTATGGGGAGAGAGGTTTGTGGGAAAGCACTGATTTCAAAAAAGAGGTGCAAGCTTTAAGTAAGATGGGCATCCACTTAAAGCTTGCTGAGAGATGATGCAGATAATTTATTGTTATTAATATCCTCTATACGAATTTTTTATTGCGCCCAATCAGCACCAGGCCGAACAGCAGCATAGATAATGCACCGGGTTCGGGTACTGGTGTGACAGCCCAGCTGGCAACAACCAATACTTTATCGCTATTGAAGTTGTTCAGGCCCAGCTTTATAGCAGATCCGTTACCGCTTAAAAACATCAGATTATCGGGAGAAGGAGACTCTCCAACATATTGAAACCCAGATCCACGCCCTATCTCTGTCGTGTTGTAGAGATTGCTTGCGATCAGGCTATCGCTTGCACCTTCAATATAAGAAATGTTGTTAAAATCAGATCCGGAGTGCCAGAGTGCATAACGGCTGGCAGCGCCTAGTTCAATTTCGACTTCACCGCTGCTTGAGCCCAGATAAAACACCGACATGGTGGCGCCAGTCAGTCCAAGGTGCGCACCATCAAATGAAAATACAGGTAATGAACCCACAGTGAATGGATTGTTTAAAGCAAACTCAACGCCACTCACGAAACTGGCATCATTAGTGCCATTGACCATCATGCGTATGACTGCCAAATCTGTTGCGGCATCCAGACTGGAAACGCTCTCGCTGCTGAAGCCGGCCCTATCACGTCCCAGGGATGGGTCAACGCCTGCGGCAACATTCCACAATTGTCTTGCCACTTCGGATGAGGTTTGGAAACTGGTTCCTGTGACGCTACCTGCTGCCAATAAGCTGGCGCCATCTTTCGCTACTGCCAGAATGCTATGGGCTTTTGAAAGTTCAGCATTTTTGCCTGCTTGCAGATGATTGACCACGGATACATCTGTCAGGCTCGTGTTACGCAGGTCGTTGATATCGTTATTTGCTGCTGCCCAGCGGTTTGTGCCGATGACGCCTGCTGTAGCAGAGAGTGCATCAGCCACATATTGCGATGTGGTTTTTGCAGTGAACTGCGCATTGACTTGCCATGTACCATACAAATGTAGTTTGGCATAGTTCAGTGTGTAATCAGGAGAGAGGCGTGTAAACGATGACAGGCTAGCTTGGACCTGGATTGGGTTCGATAATGAAGCTGCATTTGCGGGTACCTGCATCGCTGGAGTGCTGCTGTTGGGCGTACTGAATGCCTCGTCGCTGTTGCAGGACAACACAGCCGCAGGGCAATGCCAACCTCGCCCTGCGTTCAACAAGACAGGTTCGGAAAGCAATCCGCCACTCGCGGTTGCACTCCCGGTGGTTCTGAAGAACTGGCGGGGTTCAGTCGGTGCAGTTGAGACACCAAAATCATTGACTGATACACTCTGGCTAGTATTCAGCGTAAATATCGCGTTGCCACCACTGAATTTACCTAGCCGGTTGGTGAGCAAGCGTGCATCTACTTTTGCTGCATCCAGCGTCAGCAGTTTGTCTATCCCTTGGTGGAAGTTTTCTTCGCTGAAATTTACAGTTTCGTTGAATGAAAGAAGAATATTGGTGGCGATTTCACTGGCGTGGGATGGGAGCGGAATGAGCAGGCTCAGTCCTAACAAAGTCCTTGCTGAAGGGTATTTTCCACGACCTGATCTGCTTGCACGGTTGATCACATTCATATTACTTTCCTCTCTCAAAAACTAACCAGCAGCCCTTCTGAATTGTATGATCAGATTAGCGTATGAATAGGAAAGCGTGCACCCCCTGAACAGGGGGTAGCTGGTTAAAATGATGATGTGTGTGAGTTTAGCGGGCCGAATTTGACTGGCCGGAAATTAATTGCCAAGGCAAATACAGACTAAGTTTTAGGCCACCAGAGAGGCTTTCTGCAAAATGCACCTCTCCGCCGAGCAAGGTTGCACGTTTCTGGATATTGCTCAATCCCCGACCCATGGATTTTTCGGTGTTTTTGGGTAAACCCATGCCATTATCTTCAATTTGTAGCAGTAAATGCTGTTTCATCGGTTTTAAAGTGACGGCCACCTTCGAGGCTTGCGCATGGCGGATCACATTGGAGATCGCCTCACGGATGATCCGGCCCAGGTTCAGAGCCTGCGGTTGCGTTAGCTGCAAACTGTCGTCTTCAATCTGGTTATCCCAAACCAGTTGAATCTGCACGTCGCCCAGCCGCTTTTCGCACTCGATGCGGTAATCGGCCATGATGTCATTCAGCGCGCTACTTTCATCGCCCGCGCGTGACACGACATCGCGTAAATCCTGTAGCGCTGAACGTGCCAGCTCGGCATTATTCGGGTTTTGCGCCCTGTAGACCAGCGTCAACAGTTTGGCGCCCAGGTCGTCGTGCAAATCCTGGTAGATACGTTCACGTTCTTCCAGTGTGGCCTGTTCTTTAAGAATAGTTTGCAGTTGCTGGAAGTTATCGTTGAGCTCCTGGTGTTTGGAAACCACGCGCTGTTCCAGTTCCTGGTTCAGTTGCTCATAGTTGTTGAGCGCACCAACGTACCGTGAAGTCATCATCAGGCCGACAATCAGGAAAAGCACCGGTGCTGAAAACTGCATCAGGTATTCTTCTTCAGTAATCAGCCAGGCATTGATGCCGGGGACATTGGTATGAATCAACCAGTCATGAAACGCAAACAGCAGGATAATGCTCAGCGTCAGCAACAATAATTTGGCATCTTTGTTGCGGTGTACAAAACCGGTTTTTGCCAGCAAGGCCAACCCGAAAATCACCACTATCATGGTAATCAAATGCCAGAAGTCGGTAGCCAGCATAAAGTAATTTGCTGGCGTCAGTAGCAATGTCACCGGTGCTAGAATCAAAATCCACCATAGCAACTGATTAAACCGTTTTAAGCGGATGCCGACAAAGTCGAGCAGCGAAATCAGCCACAAGGTGGCGATGGCCTGGAAGCTGGCATTGACCAGTATCTCCCACAGTGCAGTGGGAAGCGGTGCAGTAATGATGTAAAAATTAAGCGATTGCAGTGCCCAGACAAACGCCGCAAGCCCAAACAGGCCGTAGGCCGTGTCCTGTTTTCTGCGCCACCACAGGCTGAGCATCAACATTCCGATGCCGACAATCAGCAGGCTGGAGGTCTGGTTAAGCGTGATGCGGATAAACCGGGCTTTCTCATATTCCGGCTGCAAGGTATGCAGCAGGTTGATCTTTGGCGGGTAGAGCATGCCCTGCGAGTTCTCCGGTGCAATCACCCGGATATACAGCGTGTTATCTGTCGCTTTCAAGGTGTCGGGCGGAATGGTGAATAACAGCGGGCGGTTCCAGTTACGCGAAATGGGTTCGGTGAATGAGCCACCGGAGCCTATCTTCTTGCCATTCAGGTAAGCCTCGGCATTCAGGCTCATGCGTGAAAGGTACAAGGCGTAAATTTCATGTGCATTCAGGCCTGGGTAATCAAACTGAAAGCGGTACCAGCCAGTGCCGAATGCATCAGGGTGGGTCAGCTTCCAGATATCCGGCAAGCTGGTCGATGACCAGGCCGACTGGGTTGAAGGCGGTGTTTCACTGGCGCTGAGTACAAATGATCCCTGGCTTATTTCTATCCCTTGAGCATCCGCCGCTGCGACATTAGCCAGAGCGGCATTTACACAAAGCAAAAAGCCTGGCAACCAGCCAAGTATGAATATCCAGGATTGAAATGGCGTGCGCTTTTTCATTTAAACAGGGTGATCACTTGCAGGTAAATATCCTGCACATCAACAAAGTTACGGCCGCCATAGGTATCCTGGAATTCCAGTTTCACGATCACCGGCAAAGGCAGTTTACCCTGTTGCCAGGCTTGTACGCCACTCCAGGTCGCGCTGATGCGATATTGATCTGCCCGCCTGTCGGTATAAACCTCCAGTGCTGAAGTGTCGGTACCAAAACGGGAGCTGTAGTCATCCGATTTTTTCTCAAAGCGATGCCAGGTCGTAGCAAAGCGCCAGTTGGTCCAGCGATAGCCTAATTCAATATCCGCCTCGTAATAATCACCCAGGTCACGCTCCAGTTTTTGTTTGGAGCTGGCCAACGCCAATCCCTGGCTAGTCGCCGGAATCCGCATGCGGGCTTTGTCTGAAAACTGCCAGTTGTAATCGGCCAGCAAGCGCAAATCAAAGTTAGCGCCGAGATCATAAAAGTATTCGGCCCGCGTGCGGATGTCGGTGCTGCCATCACCCAATGGCGTATCCAGCAAGTTGTCCGGATCTTGTTTCTTTGCCAGGCCCATGCGCAAACCAAGCCCGAGAATCAGGCTCTCGCCTGGCGATTTCATGGCACGCCACAATACGCCTAAGGTCGGATCACTAAACCCTTCGTTGCGTGTATCTTTAAGTGCTTTGTATTGATAACCGAAAGCCGGATTGGTCAGTATGTTTTGCACCCCCGCAGCTCCCATGGCCGGAATGCCCCCACCTGCCGGCGCAAATGGGAAGTTGCCAGCCCCTATCGGCTGGTTGGCATTGAACGCCGGGTTAAAGCCTACGTTGCCGCCATCGACGTTGAAATTTACCCGTGATTGCGTCACGCCATAAGGAATAATTGCGCCCACGGTCAGGTCGGGTGTCAGGCCATAGCCTATGGTCAAAATGCTGATCCGGTTATCGGTTTTATGATCGAATCGCGTGGTGCCTAATGAGGCGCCTGGTCCCAGTGCCGCGAGCGCCGGAAACATACTGGCATCCAGGTTCAGGTTGTTAAAGCTACTGCCTAATGGTGATAAGTGGCCACGGTCATCATAACGCTCATCGAAATGGCTGCTGCGTTGCTCAAAGCGGATCGCCCAGCTACTTTCGGGTGCCATGGTATCCAGCGCGAAATAGGATGCTGTGGGAATATTCTCGCCAGCCGGCGTATCGGTTACCGCGAATGAAGATGCCAGTAGCATCAGCCAAGCGGTCGGATGACTCTTAGAAATGGGCAAAAGATCCGTCATAGTGCTTTGAAGTACTCATTATTCTTTTTGTGGTGTTTGATACCCCTGTTTGCGGGGAGTGTATTCTTTTTAAATTCGTATATAGTCACTCATATTACTTTGAGCGCATACGCACTAACCACCAATGAAAACTGCTTTCATACTTGAAGATACGCCGGAGTCACAACTGTGGTTATCAGAAGTATTACACAATAGCTTTCCGGGGATTGCGATTAGTTCTGCAAATAATATCGCACAAGCCATTGCTTTGGTGTCTACCACTCTGCCGATTGATATCGCACTCATAGATTTAAGTCTGCCAGATGGCAGTGGGATCACGGTGATTGAATGGTTCAACCGGCATTCGCCCCATACTATTTGCGTAGTTGCCAGCATTTTTGACGACGATAGACATATTTTCCCGGCATTACGCGCCGGTGCGCATGGCTATTTGCTGAAAGACCAGCCACAAGCTGCGCTGGTGCAGGCGTTGAATGGCATTGTGACCGGGCAGCCGCCGTTATCACCCGCGATTGCCAGAAAGCTGCTGCGGCATTTTCATGAACCCTATAGTTTGCAGCCACAAGAATCACTCACCGAACGTGAAAAGGAAGTGCTGTCGATTATTGCCAAAGGCATGACCATGGCCGAAACCGCCAGTATGCTTGGCCTCAAGCGCAACACCATTGCCGGCTATGTCAAAGAAATCTACCGCAAGTTAAATGTATCCTCCAGGGCTGAAGCCGCTATCACTGCGCAGAAAATGGGTCTGATTTAAGATTGCAATGGCACTAACGCTAGCCGGCTTTTGTCTTCCATTCATAAGCGTTAAATATCCCGCCATTTTTTGCGGGGTATAATCAGCCAAAATTAGCAGACAGGAAAGATACCTATGACTACAAAACTCAAATGGGGCATTTTAGGTGCCGCCCGCGTCAATGAGCGCTTATTGCCGGCGATTGTTGAAGCCTCAAATTCGCAACTGGTAGCCATTGGCAGTCGCCGTCCGGGCGCAGCAAAAGCTATCCTGGATAAATATGCGCCGAATACTGACGGCGTGACCTGTTACGACGATATGCAAAGCCTGATCACTGATCGCAATGTGCAGGCGATTTATTGCCCGATGGCAAATGAAGAGCATGCCGAATGGGCGTTGAAAGCGATTGAAGCTGGCAAGCATATCCTGATCGAAAAACCGATGGCGACCAGCCTGGCGGATATCATCAGCATTGAAGCAGCGGCTAAAGCCAACGGTGTGACAGTGATGGAGGGCTTTATGTACCGCTTTCATCCGCAGCATGCCAAAGTGAAAGCGTTGATCGACTCAGGATTGATTGGCGATGTGCTCTCTTGCCGCGCCAGTTTTTCTTTCCTGATGGCACCCGCCCGCATGTACCGAATTACGCGTGATATGGCGCATGGGGGTGGTGCGATGTGGGATATCGGGCCTTATGCCATTCACGCCTTGCGCTGGTGTTTCGAGAGGAATGGCGAGCCTGCCGAGCCGGTCAATGTCGTTGCCTATGGCAAGTTGAATGAACATGGCGCCGATGTGGTGGCGAGCGGCATTCTTGATTTTGGGCACGATACCCATGGCCGCGCGCGTTACGGTCACTTTGATGTGAGCTTCGAGCGTGGCCGCAAAGCTGAATATGAAATCATCGGTGATAAAGGCTGGATCAGATGCCACAATATGTGGAGCTATCCAGTGGATGATCCTGTGATCAGCTGGGAAGCGGGCGGCAAGTCAGAAACCATCGTATTGCCCAAAGCCAATCACTTCAATCTCGAAATCGAGCATTTTGGTGACTGTGTGCTGAATGGCAAATCACCGTTGCTGACGTTTGCGGATGCCAAGGGCAATTGCAGGGCGATTGAAATGGTGATTTCAGCATTGACCAAATAAAAAGCGCGGACACAAAAAAAAGGATGCTCAGGCATCCTTTTTCTTTTTGCGGAATGGGGAGGCTAAATTTTATTGTCCAGGCCCATCTGGTAATATTTATGCACAATTTTCTCCTGGTTTTCCAGCAGCCAGTCTATGCTGGGCTCATTGCGCAAGGCTTTTTGAATCGCCTTAAAAGTTGCTTCACGGTGAATATCAAACAAGGCTTTATGGTCGATTTTGTCTTGTTCCAGGATTGCCGGGCTTAGCCAGACAGAAACAATAATGCCGAGGTCGTTGGCTTTTTCCTTGGGGATATCGCCGCTGCGGACCGCATCCAGTACGCCGTTGGCAATCGCGCCTTGTACCGTGCCCATCAGAATATTGGTGTAACGCGGGTCTTTTACCGTCACCTTGCTCACCATCAACGTCGCCGGGCGCACCATGATGTCGGTATTCATGATTGCCAGCACACGGGTATGGCCTTTGACCTGGTCACCCAATAAGTTGGCAAATGCAGTCCCCATAGGGCCGTTCATCTCGCCAATCGCGACTTCGGGTTCTGCTGCCGTTCCGGGCGGGCCGCCAGCAACCAGGGCTTCACCGACACGCATAATGATTCTATCGTCAGACATCTACATACTCCTTTGTGATCAATGTTTTTTTACATGGTAGGGGAAAACGCCAGGCATGGCTATCGCAGACATTGAATTAGCAGGTTTTTGATTTCACTGCTACCGCTTGCCACGATAATTAAATACTCATTAACCCTTGATGAAAAACGGGTTCTAAGGAATAATCTACCCTTTCCGTAAAAGGGCTGGTTTCTCGCCTTTTTTAAAGAATTCAATCAAGGTTTTGCAGCTTTTTGTGTAAGACCGCTCTTATTTTCATTTGGGAGAAAACAATGGCAACACGTGTCGACTTGTGCAACGCTATTCGTGCTTTGAGCATGGATGCTGTACAAAAAGCAAACTCCGGTCACCCAGGCGCTCCTATGGGCATGGCGGAAATTGCTGAAGTGGTTTGGAACCACAATTTGAGCCACAATCCTACAAATCCACAATGGGCTAACCGTGACCGCTTCGTGTTGTCAAACGGCCATGGCTCAATGCTGATTTATTCATTGTTGCACCTGACAGGTTACGATTTAGGTATCGAAGATATCAAGACTTTCCGTCAATTGCACTCACGCTGTGCTGGTCACCCGGAATTCGGCTACGCACCAGGCATTGAAACCACTACCGGTCCATTGGGCCAGGGTATTGCTAACGCTGTTGGTTTCGCAATGGCTGAAAAACTGCTGGCTAACCAGTTCAACAAGCCAGGCCACGACATCGTTGACCACTACACTTACGTGTTCCTGGGCGACGGTTGTATGATGGAAGGTGTTTCTCACGAAGCATGTGCACTGGCTGGTACCTGGGGCCTGGGCAAACTGGTTGCTTTCTGGGATGACAACGGTATTTCTATCGACGGTCACATTGAAGGCTGGTACACAGACGACACAGCAGGCCGTTTCAAAGCTTACGGCTGGCACGTTGTGTCTGTTGATGGTCACGACCAGGACGCGATTCAAAAAGCAATCGACGAAGCGAAAAAAGTCACTGACAAGCCTTCATTGATCTGCTGTAAAACAATCATCGGTAAAGGTTCACCAAACAAATCCGGTTCACACGACTGCCACGGTTCTGCACTGGGCGACGCAGAAGTTGCTGCAACACGTGCTGAAATCGGCTGGGCACACGAGCCATTCGTGATTCCTGCTGATGTTTACGCTGGCTGGGATCAAAAAGTGAAGGGTGCCAAGCGCGAAGCTGACTGGAATGATAAATTCGCAGCTTACGAAAAAGCATTCCCGGCTGAAGCTGCAGAGTTCAAACGTCGTATGAACAACGAGCTGCCAGCAAACTGGAAAGCGGAAACAGACAAAATCATCGCTGCCATCAACGAAAAAGCAGAAGGTGTTGCTTCACGTAAAGCTTCACAAAATGCAATCGGTGCCTTGGCGCCATTGTTGCCAGAATTCCTGGGCGGTTCAGCTGACTTGACTGGTTCTAACCTGACTTCAACTGGCAGCTTCGTACATGTAAACGCGAAAGAACCGGGTAACTACATCTCTTACGGTGTACGTGAATTCGGTATGGCTGCGATCATGAACGGTGTTGCACTGCACGGTGGCCTGTTGCCATTCGGCGGTACATTCCACATGTTCTCTGACTACATGAAGAACGGTATGCGTATGTCTGCGTTGATGCATCAACGTGTGATCTACGTGCTGACCCATGACTCTATCGGTCAAGGCGAAGACGGCCCAACTCACCAACCAGTTGAGAACACTTCTGGCTTGCGTTACATCCCACGTATGGATGTATGGCGTCCAGCTGATGCGACTGAAACTACCGTTGCATGGGTTGCTGCAGTTGAGAAGAAAGACGGCCCAACAAGCTTGGTTCTGTCTCGTCAAAACCTGCCAGGTATCAAACACGAAGCTAAAGACTTCGATGCAATCCGCAAGGGTGGCTACGTATTCTCCGACGTTGCTGGCGCACAAGTGATCATCATCGCTAACGGTTCCGAGCTGGATCTGGCTGTGAAAGCTGCTGCCGAGTTGAACGCTGCCGGTACTAAAGTACGTGTGGTTTCAATGCCATCTACTAACGTATTCGACCGCCAAGACCAGGCTTACAAAGACAGCGTTCTGACTCCAGGCGTTGTTCGCGTAGCGGTTGAAGCTGCTCACCCAGACTTCTGGCGTAAGTATGTAGGTTTAGAGGGTGCTGTGGTCGGTATCGACACATTCGGTGAGTCTGCTCCTGGCGGCGCACTGATGAAGCACTTCGGTTTCACTGTTGAAAACGTAGTCAACACCGTTAAATCTGTACTGTAATTAAACAGATTTGCAGTTTAAAAAACCGCTTCCTAGGAAGCGGTTTTTTTATTTGTATGGATAGCTGCGCAGATATTAATACTATGGAATCAGCCCAAAGTAATGACTTATCTCTATGCGGTGAGTAAATTGACCTGCACATCCACCCGCAGTATGGGCTTCACATTGGGGCCGATAAAACTCCCCGCAACTGGAGGAACTGCTTCTGGGTTGCGAGACACGGCTACCGCGATATGGTGCGTCCCTGTGACAAGGCCAGAGGTCGGGTCAAACCCTTTCCAGCCAGTGCCCGGCAAATAAACTTCTGCCCAGGCATGTGTTGTGGCATTGCCTGCCTCAGTGGCAGGCGCGTGCAGATAACCGCTGACAAAGCGGCTGGCAAGCCCCATTTTTCGGCAAGCCTCGATAAACAGGGTTGCATAATCCCTACAGGAGCCGCTGCCATATTGCAGGGTGGTAGCGGGCGTTTGTACGCCTGCTGCCTCACGAGCCTGATAACGGAATTGCGTATAAATCGCCTGATTCAAGGTGGTTAGCAACTCAAACGTATTGCGCTGTCCATTCAGCAAACCAAGTTGCTGCAGCCATTGATTAACTTGAGCCTCGTCTTGTACAAACACCGGACGCTGAAACGCTGCCAGATCTGCCCATTCGGCTTCCGCATAAGAAAATGGATAGTTCACGGCATAACTCTCCATCCAGAAATCAAGCGGAGCCTCTTCATAATGTTGTATCACCACTTCGCTAGCGATAGTCAGCTTGTCACTAGCCTGTGAAAAGTTGACAGTCGCCAACGAATTATCAAACACATCCCGCGACCATCGGATCTGATAAGCCGGCGATATGTTAAGAATCGAAGATTCGATACGCAAGTCGTGTCCTTCCCGCGGACGTATCAGCAAGCGATGTTGTTGCAGCGTCACCGGAGAAGAAAAAACATACTCGGTAAGATGTTTGATTTTAAGACGTTTCAAGGTATTTATATCAGGTCACGTTAACCAGGGGCACCTGGAAGTTGGGTCATGCGTACTGACATCTCTTCAGGATACAATGCCGGACCAAACTGGGTAAAAATAGCCACATCCGCAGCATCGTGCCCGTAGGCAACTGTTACACGGCCGCCACGAGGAGAAGGTTGTGTAGGGTCAAAGGTATACCATCGACCATTCACATAAGCCTCAAACCAGGCATGGAAGTCCATTGGTTGCAGCTCATACAAGAATCCCACCACCATCCGCGCCGGAATACACAAGCCACGACATAGGGCGATCCCCAGATGCGCCAGTTCGCGACAGACACCTTCACGCGCCTGGTTCACCTCCACTGCAGAGAGTTGATAATGCGGAGAGTCTGTGTTGTAGTTGATGTTTTGCCGAATCCATTGCTCTATCGCCATCACCTGGTCATAGCCTGGCTGCGCATTCGCCACTATCTGCTGGCCCAGATCAATCAACTTGTCTGACTCGCAATAACGCGAAGGCAATAGATAGGTGAGCACATCATCTGGCAGATTTTGCACATCATTAAACGGTGCACCGGGGGCGGTATCTATCCCGTCCGCGGTTAAAATATCAGCAGAGGTACTAATACTAAATTTGCCCACAGGTGCCATCAGCCGCTGGCAAAGGTTGCCATAAACATCGGTATACTCAACCACCGGCACGCTCGGGTTAAGTGTATAAGACTGTTGCGCGACCCATTGCTGCACACCGCTACGCGGACGCAGCATCAAAATAAATGGGGTAGGGATGATCACATTAAATGTGATGTCACATTCAGTACGTAGCCACATTGCGTGAATCCTTATGTGGTTTATTCAGTTTCATTCTAGCCTTCTTTGATAAACACTGCGCATAGTTTGAATTCAAGTGTATTGAACCCGCCAGTTACTCTCATGCCGTATTATCAGGAAACAGCCGTACAAATGCGTTCACCTAGATAATTTTTATATGGATAAATTGCTCATGACCTTAACATGACGCACATACGATTCAAAAAGTTCGCTTGATTTGCAAGACTTGCCCCGTTTTTTGCATTTAATGATAGTCTGACCACACCTCTTATTAGCTAGCCTTATGAAAACCCCGCAAAGATTAGAACCCCTCATCGAAGACGGCATTATTGACGATGTCATCCGCCAGCTAATGAGCGGCAAAGAAGCCACCGTCTATGTAGTGCGCTGTGGTGAAGACACACGCTGCGCCAAGGTCTACAAAGAAGCCAACAAACGCAGCTTCCGCCAGAGTGTCGATTACACCGAAGGTCGCAAAGTCAAAAGCAGCCGTCAGGCCCGTGCCATGGCTAAAGGCACCAAATATGGCAAACAGGCACAAGAAGAAGCCTGGCAAAGCGCCGAAGTGGATGCACTGTATCGGCTTGCCGCCGCCGGAGTCCGCGTACCGACCCCGTATCAATTCTACGAAGGTGTATTGATTATGGATTTAGTCGCCGACGCCGAAGGTAATGCCGCGCCCAGGCTAAACGACATCGTGTTTAGCGCTAAAGAAGCTCGCCTGCATCATCAAACACTCCTCAAAGAAGTCGTGCGCATGCTGTGTGCCGGTATCGTGCATGGCGACCTTTCTGAATTCAACATTCTGCTGAGTGAAAACGGCCCGGTGATCATCGACTTACCCCAAGCGGTAGATGCCGCAGGCAACAACCACGCCATGAGCATGCTCGAACGTGATGTTCGCAACCTGGCTGATTTCTTCGGCCAATTTGCGCCTGAGTTACTCAACACAGAATATGGCAAAGAAATCTGGGCATTCTACGCGCATGGCGACCTTACCCTTGAAACGGAGCTGACCGGCAGATTCAAGCAAGACAACACACCGGTAGATTTAAAAAGCGTGGTACGCGTGATTGACGCCGTTCGCGATGAAGAGGCTGCCAAACAAATGCGCTTGGCAGAAGCAAAGGCGGCATTGCCAAAAGCAGGGCGATGATTGTTGATTAGTAGTTCGCTGTCAGTTACAAAACCGCCTTCTGCAGGCGGTTTTTCTTTGTTGGTTACTAATCACCTGGGCAAGTTTGATCAATAACAAAGTTATTCAATAATAACCCTGTAAAATATAGGTTTTGCTAATCGCCTCACGAAAGTTCTTATGTCCTACCCAGCCTGCCCGCAATGCCAATCTGAATACACCTATGAAGATGGTGACAACTACGTTTGCCCGGAATGCGCGCATGAATGGAGCAAGACAGCAGCGGCAGATTCAGAAGAGGTTAAAGTCATTCGCGATGCCAATGGCAACGTACTTCAAGACGGCGACACGATTACCGTGATTAAAGACCTCAAAGTAAAAGGATCTTCATCGGTGGTAAAGGTAGGCACTAAAGTGAAAAATATTCGCTTGGTCGATGGAGATCACGATATCGACTGCAAGATTGATGGTTTTGGTGCGATGAAGTTGAAGTCAGAGTTCGTGAAAAAGGCTTAGTAGAATCTGGTTTTGATTGTTATTGAATATCGGGCGTAGAGATATAGCTTTATAGGTGAAGTATGTCGCTCGGAAGGTGCTAGAAACGTTTCTTGACTTCTATACTCCCTCTAACAAAAACCTTTATCAGAAATTAGAAACTGTTCAATTTGATGCTCACAAAAAAACAGCAATTTTGAAATTCTCTAATGACTTATCTCACTATACAGGTAAAGGTTTTGATCCTGCGCTCGTGGCAGAAACACAAAATAATGTGAAATATCTTTTGGAAATGATTGAGACGGTAGCTCCACTTCATTATCAAGGTTTAGAAAAGTTATCGATTAATTAAATTTTCCACTTTTCCTACACAGTTTTCAGCACCTGTCTGATACCACTATCTTTCTTAAAAACTATCATTTAACTACTAAAAATCTAATTAATGAGGAGGCTATATGTCATCGTTCGTTCTCTATCTAATCGGTTTCGCTATTCTGATCGGCGGCATTGCATGGGCACTGGTTGAAGCTGGTGTGCCGCATACATACATCATTATTGCTTCCGTGATTCTCACGGGTATTGGCATATTAAAAGCAGTGTCACACACCAGGACTAAAGATATTTCTCGCAACTAAGTAACTTCGTAGTTATCAAACAGGTTTAACCGCTACAAAGTTAACTTTCTGAATCGAATGTAATGAACAATTTTAATAAAACAGATCTCCACCTTGATGGGTTGGAGATCGCTGGCTTGTATCTTGAAGATGTATTTTCTGTTTGGGAACACTACGATAAAAACGCTAATAAGTACTTCACCGTTTTTATGATTAACAATTCCCGCATTACCGTGCCCGCTACTGAAGCTAATGTCGCATTGCTTTATCAGGGCGGGCATCCTGTTTCTGAATTTGTGATTAACGACGGCGTTGTGGATGAGATTGAAATCAAAAGAAACCATGGTGTGGCTATTTAAGCCGCCTGTCTCAGCTTTAAGTCACCCCATTAAGGATCGTTTTAATGTCATTGCATTTATCCCTTAAGCCGTTAATCCGTAAACCAGCAATCAGCAAAATGGGTGTAGCCGCTTTGCTATCGCAACTGGTTTTCACTGCTCATGTGGCCATGGCAGAAACAAATGTTGCTGCAAAAGTGGCTCTGCCGATTCAAAGTTACATTTTGCAGCCTGCCGAGTTGCCACCTCCTGCCATCAGTGAGCTTAAAGTGCCGCAAGGTTTTTCAGTCAGCAAGGTAGCGGAAAGCCTGGGCAATGCCCGTGTGCTGGCGATATCACTGCAAGGCAATCTCTACGTGACCAGGCGTGAGCAGGGCGATGTATTAATGTTGCCAAAAACGGGTGATACGTTTGGCAAGCCGGTGCGCGTCGCTAGCCGTTCCGGTATGCACGGCATCGCTTTCCGAGGTGATACGGTTTACATGGTGACAGTGAAAGAAGTGTTTACTGCACCTGTGTTGGCGGATGGCCGTTTCGGGCCGTTGAAAATGATCATCACCGATTTGCCGGATGCGGGACAACACCATGACCGAACGATTGCGATTGGTCCGGATGACATGCTGTATATTTCAGTTGGCTCAACCTGTAATGAGTGCATAGAAACCAATATTGAAAATGCGACCATGTTGCGCAGTACGCTGGACGGCAAAAAGCGCGTCATTTTTGCTTCCGGTTTGCGCAACACGATCGGTTTCGACTGGAACCCGCAGACCGGTGAGTTATGGGGCATGGATCATGGCATAGACTGGCTGGGCGACGATGTGACGCCTGAAGAAGTCAACAAAATCGAGCAGGGCAAGCGTTATGGCTGGCCATATATTTTTGGTAACAATGTAGAGAATCCACGACTGGTTCCTTCAGGCAAGCTTGAAAAATCGGACTGGAAGAAAACCAGCGTGCCTATGGTGCTTGGCTATGCTGGCCATGCGGCCCCCATGCAGATGGCGTTTTACAATGCGGGCCAGTTTCCCGCCGAATACCGTAATGATGCCTTTGTCGCGATGCACGGTTCATGGAACCGCCAGACCCCTTCCGGCTATGAGATCGTACGTATCCATTTTGAGAATGGTAAAGCTGTCTCCATCGCGCCTTTTCTGACAGGCTTTGTTAGCAATAAAGGCCAGAGCGGCCGACCATTCGGACTGGTGACTGATAAGCAGGGCAATCTGCTTTTCAGTGATGACGTCAACGGTGTGATTTATAAAGTCAGCTACAAAGGCGATGGAAAAGCAGCGGCGAATCCACCTTCAGCCATTCCTGCGGATAGTATGAAGCAGCAAGCAGCGCAAGGTTCTGGTGTGCAGATTGCCACTTTGCGTAGTGAAACCGAGATTGCAGGAAAACAAGCCAGCAAATTGACTGTGAGCAGTCCTGCATTCACCAATGGCGAAAAAATACCGGATAGTCATTCCAGCTATGATCAGGGTGCCAGCTTTGAGTTGAACTGGAGTAAGGGGCCATCGGCAACGCAATCTTATGCCCTTATTATGGAAGACCCGGATGCCAAACCTATCACTCCAGTCGTGCATTGGGTGGCATGGAATATAGGCAAAGAAATCACTACTTTGCGTGAGGGCCTGCAAAAGCAGGACAGGCTGGAAGATAAAGCTGAACGCATGGATGGCCTGATGCAAGGCCAGGCGACCACCGGGAAAATCGGCTATGTTGGCCCCAAACCACCAGCAGGTGACCCACCGCACCATTATCATGTGCAGGTATTTGCACTGGATACCGTGCTGCAAATTCCCCCGGGTGCAAATCGCGATACTTTGCTTAAAGCGATGGCAGGCCATGTGATTGCCAAAGGTGAGCTGGTGGGTACATTCCAGCGGCCTGAGAAGCCGGCCAAGCCTTAATTATGTAATTAAGTGGCAGATTCTATTAGGCTACATTTACCTTTTTTAGTACCTCGTTAATGCGCGTCTGCCAGCCCGCACCCGTCGCCTTAAATTTTTCTAAAACTTCATTATCTAGCCGGATATGTACCAGTGTTTTATTACTACCAACAGGCCTACCCCGCATTTTCTTGAATTGTGCATCGCTAACTTCAAAAGTGTCAGGGTCGGCTGCTATTCCTGCATTGATGCGAGCTTCTTCCGCAGCATCCGGCAACTCTAATTTCAACACTTTAGGTTTCAATGTTTTTGCGTGATTTGACATATCTGTTCACTTCCCTGGTATTTGCTTTTCGTAAGCTAATCACATGTATTGCTTCACTACGTTCTGTATACACGACGCAATACAAGCGGTTAGCAATAGGTGCAAATCCTATTAAACGTACCTCACCATAGTCTTCGCGTTCATCTTCGATAAATAGCAGCGAGTTCCAATCAAGCAATTTGGCATCAGCGAGAGAAATGCCGTGCTTTTGTAAATTGGTTAAATTTTTATTTTTAGAATAACTGAATCTCATATTATTGTAATTACATAAAATAATTAGTCAATGATAAATTTTAATTATAAATTAACATATGTTAACCATATTATGTCGAATCATTTGTTTACAGTTGAATTAAACCAATTCGCATAAGCCAACTCTCAAATATAATCCTTATTAATACTTTAATCAGGTCATCCCATGCGAACCGAAAACGCTGTTGCACCAAAAACCATTTACCTTAAAGACTACACACCGGCGCCTTACCTGGCGCAACAGGTCAATTTAAGTTTTAACCTGTTGCTCGGCAAAACTATCGTCACCTCTGAAGTGAAATATGTAAAAAATCCGGCGGGCGTTTCGAATGACCTGGTGCTGGATGGTGAAGAGCAGAAAATTCTTTCGGTAGCGTTGAACGGTCAGCGATTTGATAGCTATTCGGTTGCCGATGGGCAAATGACCTTAGTGAATCCAGGCGATGAATTTACGTTAACCATCATCAGCGAGATCGACCCTGCGGCGAACACGGCGCTTGAAGGCTTGTATCAATCACAGGGTAACTATTGCACCCAGTGCGAGGCTGAAGGCTTCCGGCGCATCACTTATTACCAGGATCGGCCGGATGTGCTGAGTATTTTTACCGTGCGTGTTGAAGCGGACGCCAAGGCTTATCCGGTGCTGCTGTCTAACGGTAATTTACAGGATTCTGGCAGCTTGCCGGATGGCCGTCATTACACTGTCTGGCATGACCCTTTCCCTAAACCATGCTATTTGTTTGCGCTGGTGGCCGGCGATCTGGTGCGGGTGGCGGATACCTTTACCACCATGTCTGGTCGCAAGGTGGATTTGCATATTTATGTGCGGGCAGGGGATGAAAAGCAGTGTGGCCACGCCATGGAGTCACTGAAAAAATCCATGAAGTGGGATGAGGAAGTGTATGGCCGCGAGTACCAGCTGGACCTGTTTAATATCGTCGCGGTGAGCGATTTTAATATGGGCGCGATGGAGAATACCTCGCTGAATATTTTCAACACCGCGCTGGTGCTGGCACATCAGGAAACCGCCACCGATAGCGATTTTATGAGCGTGGAAGGCGTGATCGGGCACGAGTATTTCCACAACTGGACCGGTAACCGCGTCACCTGCCGTGACTGGTTCCAGCTGTCGCTGAAAGAAGGCTTTACCGTATTCCGCGACCAGGAATTCAGCGCTGACCTGAATTCACGTGCAGTGCAGCGTATCGACGATGTGAACGGCTTACGTCGCTTGCAGTTTCCTGAAGATGGCAGCCCGCTGGCGCACTCTGTGCAGCCGGATCAGTTTATCGAGATCAGCAACTTCTACACCAAGACGATCTATGAAAAAGGGTCCGAGCTGATCCGCATGCAGCATACCTTGCTCGGCGCCGAGACTTTCCGCAAAGCCACTGATCTGTATTTTGACCGCTATGATGGTCATGCCGTCACTTGCGATGATTTTGTGCAATGTATGGCGGATGCGTCTGGTCGTGATATGTCGCAATTTTTCCGCTGGTACAAGCAGGCGGGAACGCCAACCTTGCAGGTCAGCAGTCAGTACGATGCAGCGCAGCAAAGTTATACGCTGACCTTTAAGCAATCGCAGCCGGATACACCTGAGCAAAGCAACAAGCAAGCGTTACATATTCCAGTCGCGGTTGGTCTGTTGGATGCCAATGGTAAAGAGATTCTGCCAACCCGCGTGCTGGAAGTGACTGAGCGAGAGCAAACATTCACTTTCGCTGACTTGCCTGGTAGGCCTGTGCCTTCCATTTTGCGTGGCTTTTCAGCACCAGTGAAACTGGAAACCGATTTAAGCGACGATGACCTGCGTTTACTGCAAGTGCATGACACCGATGGTTTTAACAAATGGGAAGCCGGACAGACATTGGCGTTGCGTACTATTCAGCGCGTGATGGAAAAACCAGAGACCGATATTTCGCAATTCGTTGCCGATGTCGGCACCCTGGTTGAGCAAGGCCTGGCGGGGCAGGGTGATAAAGCCTTGCTGGCACGCGCATTAAGCCTGCCTTTGCTAGGTGTGATTGCGCAGCATCAGGCTGTGGTGGATCCGGCAGCCATTGATGAAGCGCGCACTGCGATTCTCAAGCAAATCAAAAGTACGCATAAAGATGCGTTAGCTGCGTTGTATGATGCAAATCGCAATACGGGCACGTTCTCCATTACACCGGAAGCGATGGGCCGCCGTGCGTTGCAACATGCTGTGCTGGATATTCTCACTGTGACTAATGGCACCGGTTGCGCGGCACGCTCAAAAGCGCATTACGATGCGGCGGATAATATGACTGACCGCGTGACAGCGTTGGCCTGTTTGTCAGATAGCAGCCAGCCACAACGCGCAGAAGTCTTTGCCGATTTTTATGCCCGCTTCAAAAATTATCCTTTGGTGGTGGATAAGTGGTTCTCGCTGCAAGCAATTGCCAACCGCGAACAGATTTTTGATGACCTCGCCATGTTGCGCAACCATGCAGATTTCAATATCAAAAACCCTAACCGTGTACGCTCACTGTATAGCGCATTTGCAATTAACAATCCGGTGAAGTTCCATGATCCTAGCGGTAAAGGTTATGCTTTCTTGCGCGATGTGATTATCGAGTTAAATACAATTAACCCGCAAATCGCCGCACGCATGGTGACGCCATTACGTGAGTGGAAACGTTACACACCGGCATTGCAGGCACAAATGAAAGCAGCCCTGGAAGCCATATTGGCAACGCCAAACTTGTCCGGGGATGTGTTCGAGATTGTAACTAAGAGCCTTAACGGTTAGTGAGCAATGGATGGTATAAAAAAAGGAGGCAATCGCCTCCTTTTTTATACCCCTGCAAATATTCGTTTTAGCGCCCCATGGCTTCACCTAGGCGGATCGGTTTACCCGCGTGCCAGCTGTCGTTGAATTTCAATACATCTTTTTCAAACAGCATGACCACGGTAGAACCCAGCAGAAAGCGGCCCATTTCTTCACCTTGTTTCAGGCTGATGTTTCGGTCGCTGTAATCCCAGTGCAGAACCTTGCCTGGACGAGGCGGGTTAATGATCCGGTCTTTGGACTCATGCCAAACGGTGGCCATGCTACCGACAATGGTTGCTCCCACCAACACCAACACAAAGTTGCCGTGCGCGGCGGATTCGAACGTACATACCACACGTTCATTGCGCGCAAACAGGCCGGGTACATTGGCGGCAGTGTCTGGATTCACTGAAAATAAATCGCCTGGCACATAAGTCATCTGCAACAGTTTTCCCTCGCACGGCATATGGATGCGGTGGTAATCCTTGGGGCTTAAATACAGGCAGGCAAAGCTGCCGTTGTCAAACTTGGCGGCTACTGTGGCATCGCCACCAACTAAAGCTTGTGCTGTGTAGTGATGACCCTTGGCCTGGAAAATCTGGCCTGACTTGATATCGCCGAACTGGCTGATGGCACCGTCTACCGGACAGATAAAAGCATTGCTTTCCAATGGCCTGACGCCTGGCCTCAGCGGACGGGTGAAAAACAGGTTGAATGAGGCGTAACTGGCAATATCACCGTTGAGCGCTTCTTCCATATTCACGTGGTACTTGCGCACAAACCAGCCGATAAAAGCCGTAGTCAGGGCGCCAGCCTGCCAATGCGCCAGTTTGCCGGCAGCGGCAGTCAGCAATTGTTTGGGTGCGATGTATTGCAGCAGAATAGAGAGTTTCACTTCATTCCCTTATTGGCTTGTACGGTTTCAATCCCGAACAAGAAGTTTTTATTTTTTGTGCGATGTTAAATAAAAAAGCACAGGCGATATTACATCGGCCTGTGCTTTTTGCCTATGGCTGGTTAATGTGTTTTAAACTCAACCATAAGGCTTGATCAATTCACCAGGAATATTAGTTCTTGCTTTGATCAACCAGTTTGTTTTTCGCGATCCAAGGCATCATGCCGCGCAGTTTGTTACCCACTTGCTCGATTGGGTGAGCAGCGTTCAAACGACGGCGTGCAGTCATTTCAGGATAGTTGGTACGGCCTTCCAGGATGAACTGTTTCGCGTAGTTACCGTTCTGGATGTTAGCCAGGCACTCACGCATGGCATCTTTGGATTGGCTGTTGATCACGCGTGGGCCAGTCACGTACTCGCCGTATTCCGCATTGTTGGAAATAGAGTAGTTCATGTTGGCGATACCGCCTTCGTACATCAGGTCAACGATCAGTTTCAGTTCGTGCAAGCACTCGAAGTAAGCCATTTCTGGCGCGTAACCAGCTTCAACCAGTGTTTCAAAACCGGCTTTAACCAGCTCAACAGCACCACCACACAGAACAGCCTGTTCGCCGAACAAGTCAGTTTCTGTTTCTTCACGGAAGTCAGTTTCGATCACGCCACCTTTGGTGCCGCCGTTAGCAGCAGCGTAAGACAATGCGATGTCTTTGGCCTTGCCGGAAGTGTCCTGGTAAACCGCGATCAGTGAAGGTACGCCGCCACCTTTCAGGTACTCGGAACGAACAGTGTGGCCTGGGCCTTTAGGGGCGATCATGATCACGTCCAGGTCAGCGCGTGGCACGATCTGGTTGTAATGGATGTTGAAGCCGTGGGCAAATGCCAGCGCAGCGCCTTTTTTCAGGTTAGGTGCGATTTCAGCGTGGAAGATTTCTGCCATGGTTTCATCCGGCAGCAATACCATCACTACATCAGCTTCTTTCACTGCAGCAGCGATTTCCAGTGTTGCGTGTTTAGCACCTTCTGCTTTAGCCCATGAACTGCCGCCTTTACGCAAACCGATAGTGACGTCTACACCGCTGTCGCGCAAGTTTGCTGCGTGTGCGTGACCTTGTGAACCGTAGCCCACGATAGTCACTTTTTTGCCTTTAATGATGCTTAAGTCGGCGTCTTTGTCGTAATAAACGTTCATGTCTGCTTTTGCCTTTCAATACAAATGCTTTGGTATATATATGAAGAAATAGGGATGTTTAAACTTTGAGGATGCGGTCGCCACGACCAATGCCGGACGCGCCGGTACGCACGGTTTCCAGAATCGCGCTGCGGTCTATGGCTTCGATAAATGCATCCAGTTTGCTGCAAGAGCCGGTAAGCTCAATGGTGTAACTATTGTCGGCCACATCGATAATACGGCCGCGGAAAATGTCGCACATACGCTTCATTTCGTCTTTATAAACGCCGGTGGCTTTAACCTTGACCAGCATCAATTCGCGCTCAATGTGCTTGCCATCGTTGAGGTCCAGCACTTTGACCACGTCAATCAACTTGTTGAGTTGCTTGATAATTTGTTCAATCACGTCATCGGAGCCGGTGGTGACTATCGTCATGCGGGACAAGGTTGGATCCTCGGTCACGGCCACGGTGAGTGATTCAATATTGTAACCACGTGCGGAGAACAGGCCTGCCACACGTGACAGGGCACCCGCTTCGTTTTCCATCAACAGGGAGATAATGTGGCGCATTATTGCTCTCCCTTCAGGCGTGAACCGCTCAATGGGCTTAAGACCATTTCTGACAAGCCTTTGCCGTTCTCAACCATAGGGAATACGTTCTCGGCTTGGTCGGTTAAAAAGTCCATAAATACAAACTTATCTTTTCTGGCGAACGCTTCTTTCAATGCGCCTTCCACGTCTGCCGGATTGGTGATTTGCATACCGATATGACCATAGGATTCCGCCAGTTTCACGAAGTCCGGCAGGCTATCCATGTAAGACTCTGAATAGCGGTTCTCATAGAAGAACTCCTGCCACTGGCGCACCATGCCCAGGTAACGGTTATTCAACAGGATCACCTTGATCGGTAATCCGTATTGCGCACAGGTTGAGAGCTCCTGGATATTCATTTGGATACTGCCCTCGCCGGTAATACAGGCCACTTGTGCATGTTTGTCAGCAAACTGACAGCCCATTGCGTATGGCAAGCCAACGCCCATGGTGCCGAGGCCGCCTGAGTTGATCCAGCGACGTGGCTTGTCAAATTTATAGTATTGCGCAGCCCACATCTGGTGCTGACCCACGTCAGAAGTCACGTATGCTTCGCCATTGGTCACTTCCCACAACTTCTGTACTACATACTGAGGCTTGATCACGGTGTCTGAATAAGTGTAATCCAGCGATTGCACGCCACGCCATTCATTGATCTGGTCCCACCAGTCAGCAGTGTCAGTGGTTTTGTTTTCTTCCTGCGCCAGAATTTCTACCATATCAGCGAGCACAGACTGTACGTCACCCACGATAGGCACATCCACTTTTACGCGTTTAGAAATGCTCGAAGGGTCTACATCAATATGAATGATGGTGCGTTTCTGGCCTGAAAAGTGTTTCGGGTTGCCGATCACTCGGTCATCGAAACGCGCGCCAACTGCCAGCAACACGTCACAGTGCTGCATCGCCATGTTGGCTTCGTAACTGCCGTGCATACCGAGCATGCCGACAAATTGTTTGTCAGTTGCAGGGTAGCCACCCAGACCCATCAGTGTATTCGTTACCGGGAAGTTGAGCGCTTTGGCTAATCTAACCAGTTCAGCTGAACCATTACCCAATACCAGGCCGCCGCCGGTGTAAATCATCGGACGTTTGGCACCCAGCAGCAATTTAACTGCTTTCTTGATCTGGCCGCTGTGGCCTTTCAAAATCGGGCTGTAAGAGCGCATCTCTACCGTTTTCGGGTAGATAAAGTCGGCAATGTGAGCAGTAATATCTTTAGGAATATCTACCACTACCGGGCCTGGACGGCCGGTTTTGGCGATAAAGAACGCCTTTTTAATCGTAGGCGCAATATCTTTAACGTGTTTAACCAGAAAGTTATGTTTTACACAGGGGCGGGTGATACCAACCATGTCCACTTCCTGGAATGCATCCATGCCGATGGCCGGAACCGGTACCTGTCCACTGATCACAACCAAAGGAATAGAATCCATGTAAGCAGTGGCAATACCGGTCACGGCATTGGTGGCACCAGGACCACTGGTTACCAGGGCAACACCTACATCACCTGTCGCACGTGAATATGCATCTGCGGCATGTACGGCAGCCTGCTCGTGACGCACCAGAATGTGCTTGAAGCCATTCTGTTTGTAGAGTGCATCATATATATGCAAGACAGCACCACCCGGGTAGCCAAATACGAATTTGACTTTTTCTTCATTCAGGCAGTTGATGACGATATCAGCACCAGTCATGGATTTGGTGTGAGAGTCGGTCGCAGAGTGGGCTGAAGAATCCATAAAATCTTGATTATTATGCTAATTAATGTTGAACCCTATACATTAGCTTGCTTTGGTAGTTTGGTCAAGATTATCGCGGTTTACATAATGGATTTGAAATAGTGGGTGGATAATTGCAAAGAGTTTGCAAATAATTGTTGACTTCCTAAATGAGAAACATTATCATTTAACCACTGATTGAAGAAAGTTAACCAAACGATGCAAACTGAATTAGCTGTCGAAGCAAGTGATCTTTTTGATCCTGACCTGCCAACAGCCAGCGCAGTACTTGTATCGTTGAGTTGTGTAGCAACCCGCTATGCGGTCAATCCTTCCGAAGACCTTGCATTGTTGGGATGCAGTTTGGCGCAGACATTAAACGCGCCAGAGTATGCGGAAAGCCATTTGATTGAATCGGCGGCTAAGCAGTTGTTACAGGATTGGCAGGCGCTTTTACAGGCGCATCGTGAATTTTCATTGCAGCAGGAAGTCACGGATTTTGTCACCCCCTCTTCAACTTTACAATAATACGCTACAATATAGGGTTTACTAATTAGTAGCGACTAATTTTCTTCATTTCAGATTTTAAAGGAAAGGCTTTAAACAATGAGAACCACAGGACCAAGATTAAAGATTATGCGTGCGTTGGGTATTGAATTACCTGGCTTGTCACGCAAGTCTATTGAAAACCGCCCAAATCCACCGGGCCAGCATGGCAATCAGGCAGCGCGTCGTCGCCGTTCAGATTTTGCTGTGAAATTGGTGGAAAAACAAAAGATTCGTTTTAACTACGGTGTGAGCGAGAAGCAAATGCGTGGTTTGATGCTGGAAGCCCGTAAAGGTAATGAGCCTACTGGTGAAAAATTGATGTCCCTGCTGGAGCGTCGTTTGGATAACGTCGTGTTCAGGGCTGGTTTCGCACCAACTGGTATTGCAGCTCGCCAATTGGTAAGCCATGGTCATATTTTGTTGAACGGTAAATCAGCAAATATTCCATCTATCCGCTTGAAAGTGGGTGATGTGGTGACGTTGAAAGAGAAAAGCCGCAAGATTCCGATGGTGGTTGAAGCGTTAGCTACACCAAGCCTGGCAATTCCTGAGTGGGTGTCTGTTGATTCGACAACTGCTTCTGTGAAAGTTGGACATTTGCCTTCGATTGAAGATGTACCATTCCCGCTGGATGTTCAGCAGGTTGTTGAATATTACGCTAACCGCGTTTAAGAAATGCTTCGAGCAGCCCGAAGGCTGCTCGAATAAGAGTTTGAGCAATGCTCCTAACCCCAACATGTCATTGCTCAAATAGGCGTTGTTTTTTTATGCGCCAAATTACCCCTGGTAAGGGTGTTCCTTGAAATCTGATGCCGCTGTGCTTTTGCATGTAAGTCGGCTTTTTTTTGGGGTCTAATCATATAGGAATGAATAGCCAAATGCAACCTTTGTCTGGCAAAAACCCTTCGCTGGTACAGGTTTCGGGCGCGCCTCTGGCTGTGATCGATGCCGTGCAACTTCTGGGTAATGCTTCCGGGGTGGTTATTTTGCACGGCAATGAAACCTATAAACTTACGCGTACCAAGCAAAACAAATTATTGTTAACCAAATGCCACCATGAAATTTTGGATGGCAGCCTTGGTATTCATCAATTGTAAGTTTTGTGATCTGATTTAATTCCTGGTTGTCTTGGTAATGTAGCCGAGAGGTTGCTGCTGAATGACTAACCTTGCTCTAGTCATAGATAACGTTGTTGGGCAAAGTCACTGAATAATTTTACTTTTAACGAACTCAATGTCATTCTTTGAGTAAATTGATATGATAATGATGCGCATTAACTTGCCTTCTGGCTATTTTTCTACAAGTATGAGGATGGGTGTGGATGTTTCAGCGTGAATTGATAACAGGGTTGCCCCTAAGGCCTGCGCAGCAACGTGTGCCCAAGGTTCCTGAGCTGAGCTTGCATCATCGTCAACCTGCACAATTGGCAGGCATTTTTAGCTGGCCAAGCCTGGCGACTGAAGCCTGGTTAAGACAAGATAAAGGCCAACGCTGGTCTATTCTGGGTTTGCTGACCGTCATTTTGCTGCATGCAGCCCTGGTCTGGTGGGTGTTTATACACGCCGAAACGCCAATCAAGCCACCTAAACCAGAGCCAATCACGGTTTCCCTGATTACCCTGCCAGCAAAAAAAGAAGAGGCGCCTGCGCCAGAAGTAGTCCCTATCATCAAGCAAAAACCGGTTGAAAAACCTGTCATCAAACCCAAAGAAACACCGGTTAAACCAGTAGAGCGTCCAACGCCCGTGGTTGAGCGGATTGTCGAGCCTGTAGCGGATCAGCCAAAGTTTGAAGCCAGTACCCAGCCCGCAGCACCACCAATGGAAGCGCCAGTCGCGGCTTCAGCCAAACCAGCGCCAGCGCCAGCTGCTCCTCCCAAGCAAGAAGTTGTTGAAGAAAAAGAAGAGCCGCCTAAATTCGGCGTGGCTTACCTGAATAATCCTCCTCCCGAATATCCCAAGCTGGCCAAACGCGCCGGTGAAGAAGGGCGTGTATTGTTAAAAGTACTGGTGTCAGCCGAAGGTCGTCCGGAAACGGTAGAGGTTTCAAAAGGCAGTGGGTTTGAACGCCTAGATACCGCGGCCTTGAATGCAGTGAAGCAATGGCGGTTTGAACCGGCGCGCAAAGGTGGAAAAGCATTGAGTGCTTATGTCATTGTGCCATTAGCGTTTACGTTAAATTAATTATCAAGTTTGTACTAAATATTAAAAGTTTGATTGGAAAGGAATTTTTTAATGGAATCTACGAGCGGATTGGCTTTTATCACTGAAGGTGGCGTTGTGTCAGTGATCGTGGCGCTGATTTTACTGACGATGTCAGTATTAAGTTGGTATTTTGTGGTTGTGAAATCCTGGCAGGTATTCAAACACAAACGCCAGGTTTCTGAGTATGTGCGTCAGTTCTGGCGTAAATCGACATTGCAGGAAGCAATGCAGGAAACACAGCATCATTCTCCAGCTTATAAACTGGCGCAGACAGCCGTAGAGTCTACCCAGCATCACCAGCAATATGCGGCACAATCATTAGGTGCTGCATGCAGCCAGGATGAGTTTATTGCCAGACAATTACGTCGCACCTTGTCGCAAGAGCAGGCCGGACTGGAGAGCGGCCTTTCCGTACTGGCTTCAGTTGGTAGCGTGGCGCCATTTGTAGGTTTGTTCGGTACTGTGTGGGGTATTTACCACGCGCTGACAGCCATTGGTCAATCTGGTGTCGCCACTATCGATAAAGTGGCCGGCCCGGTGGGTGAAGCATTGATTATGACGGCTATTGGTTTGGCTGTCGCTATCCCTGCAGTATTGGCATACAACGCATTTATTAAAGCGAACCGCGGCATTATGGCTGAGCTGGAAAGCTTTGCCCAGGACCTGCATACCTTGCTGACGACCGGGGCGCCGCTGATGATAAAGCCAGGCAGTAAGTCCAATGTCCGCGAGTTACACACCAGAGTAGTGAATAAAGGTGGCAATCCATGATCGGTAATAATCCATTCAGCGCGGGCGAGCACACGCAGCCGATGAGCGAGATCAACACCACGCCGTTAGTGGATGTGATGCTGGTGCTGCTGGTGATTTTTATCATTACTGCCCCTTTGCTGACGCATGCAGTAAAGATTGACCTGCCGCAGGCGACTTCACAACCGCTGGAAGAAAAGCCGGAAGTGATAGACCTGGCTGTAGATGCCGATGGCAAGATGTTCTGGAACGATACGGAAATTGATCAGGCTACCCTGGTGACGCGTATGAAAGACGAAAGCGTGAAAAAAGAGCAGCCGGAGTTGCAGATACGTGCCGATAAAAATACCCGGTACCAGGTGCTGGCTGAAGTATTGGCACAAGCGCAAACCGCAGGGATGAAAAAAGTTGGTTTTGTCAGCCAGCCACAGCAGTAAATAAAATTACGGATAGATGACTATGACGCAGCAATCCATCCGGCGTTGGGCCTGGACCCACAAATGGTCCAGCCTGGTTTGTACAGTATTCATGTTATTGCTGTGCCTGACCGGATTGCCGCTGATTTTCAGCCATGAAATTCACGATTGGCTGGGCGATCATATCGTCACCCCTGATATACAGCATAACGGGACTATGGCCAGCATGGACAGCCTGGTGGCGACAGCAAAGAAACAGAATCCCGGATTTGTGCCCTTATACATGTACCGCGATGATGATGAGCCTTTACAGTGGACTATCAGCATGGCCAAAACTACAGATGCCACCAGTGGTTTTAAATATGTAGTGATGGATGCCCGCACTGCAAAAGTGCTGGGTGAACCACCAGCAGAAGAAGGCTTTATGTATATCGTCTTCAAACTGCATGTCGACCTGTTTGCAGGTTTGCCAGGCATGCTGTTTTTAGGATTGATGGGTTTTCTGCTGGTGATTGCAATTATTTCCGGCGTGGTGCTTTATGCCCCGTTCATGCGCAAACTGGCGTTCGGTGAAATCCGCCACCAGCGTGGTGAAAAACTCAAGCGGCTGGATATCCATAATATGCTCGGCATTGTCACCCTCAGCTGGTTTCTGGTGGTGGGCGCCACGGGTGTGATTAATGCCTGGTCAGACTTGCTGGTGAAATACTGGCAATTTGACCAGATGTCGCAAATGATTGCGCCTTATAAAAACTTGCCGCCGCCAACACAATTCGCTTCGTTACAGCAATCGCTTGAGGTTGCCCAGAAAGCCGAACCAGCCATGCAATTAGGCTTTATTGCTTTCCCCGGCACGGCGTACACCAGCCAGCATCACTATGGCATCTTCATGCGCGGCGACAGCCCGCTCACCAAGCGTTTATTTAAACCGGTATTGATCGACGCCCAAAACGCTACCTTAACCGACAGCCGTCCTTTGCCATGGTACCTGGTCGCGTTACTTGTTTCGCAACCGTTGCACTTTGGGGATTACGGCGGCATGAGCCTGAAGTGGATTTGGGCAGTGTTAGACGTGCTGAGTATTATCGTTTTATGGACCGGTTTGAAACTTTGGTGGAAAAAACGGCGTCAATACCTGCCAGTGGCAAGTACGCGCCCGATATTACATAAAGCCATCTCTTAATCGGTTTTGATCAATGAATGCTAGCAAGCAAATACCATGATGGAGCGTGTATTCATGCGGAATAAGTCATTAACACAAATTTTTTTATGGCCTACGCTGATTGCGATTGTGTCATTCACCGGCTTATTAACAGCGTTGCTGGTTGATGATGCACGAGAGTTGATTTCAGATGCGGCTGTGGCATTGCCGATACTGAGTGCCGCTTATTACTATTGGATCAAGCCAGGCGCTAGCGCACAGAAATCTTAAAGTTAATGTTGCCTGAAACATTATGCTTCGGGCAGTTTTAAAACCTGAGCCAGCCAGGAAGTGGAAACTTCGGTAGCCAGCTAATTTTTTGTTATGGATGAAACGGAGAAATGATGAATTTGAAACGTACACAATGGCAACAATTACTGGCTGTGGCTGGTAGCGCAATCTGTTTGCTGCAACAACCTGCGCAAGCGGCTGACAAATGTGATGTGAGTGTAGATGCCACTGACCAGATGACATTCAGCGTGAAAGAAATTGCTGTGCCCAAAGCCTGTAAATCGTTCACTATTAACCTGAAGCATGCTGGCGCCATGAAAAAAACAATCATGGGTCATAACCTGGTCGTGAGCAAGCAGGCTGATGAACAGGGCGTTTTGCAAGATGGTAGTAAAGCAGGAGCGGCGCAATCCTATGTGAAACCACAGGATCCACGCGTAGTCGCTGCAACGACTGTCATCGGTGGTGGTGAGACGGCAAGTACCTCTTTTGCCCCTTCCCAGTTGGATGCTGCTGGTAACTATGTATTCTTCTGTTCATTCCCTGGCCATGCTGCCTTGATGAAGGGCACGCTTAAACTGATCTAAATATTTATTCAGCTCATCAAAAGCCAATATTGAAAGCTCCGCTATCTGCCAAGGTAGTGGAGTTTTTTTATATATCACTTGTCGATGGATTGTGTAGCTTCAAATTACCTGGGCAGATCCAGTTAGATGCGATCTGTATTTTCACAAGCGGCTACGTCTATGGTTCATGAATTTTTGGCGCATACTTCATGTTAGCAATGGCAAAGACACTCCCAGTTTTAATGTGTTCTACTTGAAAATGGGAATGCTTCTCATGTAGAATAGGCTTTGTCAGAATTTATTACTATCCATCGTTAGTGACGGCTTGTATGTCAGATTTTAGAGCTTTAACGCAACATAATTAGTCTGGATCAAACGTGCTTTATCGCACTAAACATTACTCCCGCAGCCTTTGTCACCACATCGATGCCTCTGTAATTAATGTATTTTAAGGAAATAAGATGACCGATCAGGAAAAACTTCAGTCAGTGGCTAAAGAAGCCATTGCGTTCAAAGGCCAGTTTAAAACAGTGCAACTGGCCAGCGCTAATGCGCAAGGGGTGCCTGAGGCAAGTTATGCCGCGTATGTTGAGCGCGATAACAAGTTTTATATCTATGTGAGTGAACTGGCAACACATTGTGCCAACCTGCGCGAAACCGGCCTGTGTTCCGCGATGTTTGTTGAAAGTGAAAAAGATGCAGGTCATCTTTTCGCCAGAAAACGCCTGGTGTTCAAATGCACAGCACAGGAAGTTGAACGTAGTTCAGCCAAGTTTGATGAAGTGATGGCGCTTTTCTATGAAAAATTCGGCAACTTCATGGATGCGATCGGTAAGTTGACCGATTTCCATATGATTGAGCTAATGCCAACGCATGGCAGTTACGTTGCAGGTTTTGCTAAAGCCTATCACCTGAATGGCCAGGATTTGTTACAAATCACACATCGTAATGACCAGGGCCATGCTGCACCAGACGCATCTGCACAGCAGAAACTGGATGAGCTGGCATAACGGTGACTGAATCTCCAATCAGCATTGGCCACGCAAGCATACGTGAGCAATTTGTCATCGAACGCCAGGCGGGTAAACGTCATCGCGATATTGCTGAGAAATTGCAAATATCCGAAGGTGCGCTGATAGCTGCCCATGCCGGTGCACAAGAAAAGGCTTGGTTACTACAAGCCACCCGGCTGCAGGCAGACTGGCCAGCATTGATGAAGTCGCTTGAGCCTCTGGGCGAGGTAATGGCGCTGACGCGCAATATTTCGTGTGTGCATGAAAAAACTGGCGTTTACAAGAATGTAAGCGATACCGGGCATGTCGGGCTGGTGCTTGGTGGTGATATTGATTTGCGCGCGTTTTACAGTCATTGGGCGCATGGTTTTGCGGTGTCTGAGACGGTCGACAATGGTGTTCAGCAAAGCCTGCAGTTTTTTGACGCGCAAGGTGCTGCCATTCACAAGGTATTTATTAAACCGCAAAGCGATGTCGAGGCTTATAAAGCCTTCGTCAAACACTTTGCAGATGAGAACCAGAAACCCGGTATTACCACCGTGCCTGCACCGCCGCTGCCAGTAGATAAAGCTGATAGCGAGATTCATGTAGCAGGATTCCAGGCCGCGTGGCGCGCTCTGCAAGACACGCACGACTTTTTTGGCTTACTTAAGCGGTATGGCGTTTCACGGTTACAAAGCATGCGACTTGCCGAAAAGCAGTATGTGCGGCAGGCAAATCTGGAAAGCGCGCGTGAGTTGCTGGAAACGGCGGCCACTGAAGGCGTTGCCTTGATGATCTTTGTCGCTAACCCTGGCATGGTGCAGATTCATTCCGGCATTGTTAAAAAAGTGGCGGTGATGGGTCCCTGGCTAAATGTCCTGGACCCGGGCTTTAACCTGCATTTGCGCGAAGACCATATTGCGAGTGCCTGGGTCGTGCGCAAGCCAACGGTGGATGGCTTGGTCACTGCGCTGGAGCTTTTTGATGCTGAGGGTAATGTGATTGCCATGTTCTTTGGTGAGCGCAAGCCCGGAAAACCTGAACTTGCCGAGTGGCGTGCGCTGGTAGAAACGCTGCTCAAGGATCACGAACCATGTCTGAATTAAATAAACATATGCATGATGTAGAGTCTTCACCGACCCGACGTAAATTCCTCCTGCAAGTAGGTGCGTTGGCCGCTGCTGCTTGTTTGCCGCAGACTTGGGTCTGGGCCGCTGAGAGTCAGAAAAAAACGGCAAGGCGTATTGTCAGTATCGGAGGTGGCCTGACCGAAATCATTTATGCGCTGGGTGCCCATAACGAATTGGTAGGTGTTGATACCACCTCGCTTTACCCTGAAGCCGCGACAAAACTGCCTAGTGTTGGGTATGCCAGAACGTTATCCAGTGAAGGCATACTGGCACTGGCGCCCAACCACGTGCTGGCGACTGAAGATGCGGGGCCGCCAGCAGTCTTGCGGCAAATCAATGCCGCGGGTGTGCCTGTCACAGTGCTACCCGCCAATGATAAATTTGAAGGCGTGCTGGATCGGGTTACCCGAATCGGCGCCTTGATAGACCGCCCTTCACAAGCCAGCCAGCTGGTGGAAAAAATGAAAACGGACTGGCAGAAAGTGCGCGAGCCCATTATTGCGCGTAAAACTCCGGCACCGCGTGTGCTGTTTGTGCTATCGCATAGCCCAAGCCAGATCATGGTAGGCGGCAAAGGCAGCAGTGCTGAAGCCATGATGCATTATGTAGGCGCGCAAAATGCGGTACAGGGATTTAATGGCTTTAAACCATTGACGCCTGAATCCGTGATCGCTGCGCAACCGGATATCGTGTTGTTTACCGATCAAGGCCTTGAAGTGGTCGGCGGCATTGATGGCGCATTGAAACTGCCTGGCCTGGCGCAAACGCCTGCCGGGCAAAAGCGTCGTATCGCTTCGCTGGAAGCCATGTTTATGCTGGGCTTTGGTCCGCGCCTGCCGCAGGCCGTCGCAGCACTGGATAACGCACTGCTGAAAGCGATGAACGGATGAGTGCCTCAACCAACGTGATGCCTTTCGCATCACGTTTAACAGCTGGCCTGATTCATCGGCCAGCTTTGTTTTTATGGGTGACCCTGATTATTTGTATCTGGGTAGCAGCGTGGGCGGGTGCAGTGAATGTAATGCCTGCCGACTGGCTGGCACTGCTGCAAGCAGGCGATGACCAACCGCTGACCGGCGGCGCCTATGTGCTGTGGAATCTGCGCCTGCCGCGTATCCTGTTTGCTGCATTGATAGGGGCTGCATTAGGGCTTTCTGGTGCGCTGACTCAAGGTTTATTCCGTAATCCTTTGGCTGACCCGGGTTTGCTGGGCGTTACCAGTGGTGCGGCTTGCGCGGCGGCTTTAACCATTGTGTTATTAGCCAACAGTGATATCCATATCCCCATCTCACTCCGCTACTGGATATTACCGGTCACGGCTTTTGCAGGCGCGATTGGTGTATGTTTTTTATTAGATACTGTCGCCCGCTGGTTAACTGCAGATTCAATTGCCGGGCTGTTATTAACAGGCATTGCGTTGAATGCCCTGGCCACGGCGGTGATAGGCTTATGCACTTACCTTGCTACCGATGAACAACTGCGTAGCCTGACCTTCTGGACCTTAGGCTCACTCGCTGGTGCGAGCTGGCCCTTGATGCTGGCATTGCTGGCGTTGCTGTTAGCCGCCGTCTGGTATGTACGCCGCCTGGTGAACGAGATGAATGCCCTGGCACTAGGTGAAGCCACCGCCGCACACGTGGGTGTCAATGTGCGTCATTTGCGTGCGCGGGTCATTACACTGGTCGCCTTGTTGTGTGGCTTTGCTGTTGCTTGGTGCGGCATGATCGGCTTTATCGGCCTCGTTGCTCCCCATATTGTACGGCTGGTGATCGGACCTGATCAGCGGCGTCTTGCACCACTGTCCATGCTGGTCGGTGCCATTATTCTCCTGGTGGCCGATACCGCTGCGCGTACCGTGGCTATTCCGGCTGAAATCCCGGTGGGTATCTTTACCGCCTTGCTTGGTGCACCGTTCTTCCTGGTGTTGCTGGCCGGTATCCGGAAGGGAACGTAATTCATGTCTCCTCCAACTCATCACGAGACTTTGCTTGCCCTGCAAAATGTCACTATTGATCTCGGCAAGCGGACTTTCGGCCCCTTTACATTATCGGTTAAAGCAGGTGAGCGTATTGCGGTGCTGGGCCCCAGTGGCGCAGGCAAATCGACCCTACTCAAATTGCTGGCACGGGAATTAACCCCCGCCGATGGTCAAGCCACATTTTGCCAACGTCACCTGAAAGAATGGTCACTGGCTGACTTAAGCCACCGCCGCGCCATTTTGCCGCAATCCCACGAAGTCGCTTTCGGGCTACCCGTTGAGCTTGTTATCGGCCTGGGCCGCGTTGCCAGGACTTTTGATCCTGACATCACGAACATCGTGCGCCAGGCAGCGGAGCTGGCATGTGCCGGACATTTATTGGAACGCCGCTTCGATACTTTATCCGGTGGAGAAAAAGCGCGCGTGCAAATGGCAAGGGTGTTTGCGCAACTGTGGGATGTTGAAAAAGGCCTGTTGCTGGTTGATGAACCACTCGCGGCACTGGATCCCGGGCTGCAATTCAGTTTAATGGATGCCATCTATACCTTTGCCGCACAACGCGGTCATGCCATTCTGGCGATTCTGCATGATATAAACCAGGCATTGCAGGGCTTTGAGCGGCTGATATTCATTAAGGATGGCTCTATGACGGGGGACTATACAAGCCAGCAGATAACCATTCCCTTATTAGAAGCCCTTTACGAAGTCAGCCTGATCAGCGCTGTCAGTGACAGTGGTGAATTCATCGTCGCGCCCAGTAAAGCGCAAAAATCATTTTGAGCTAATACAGCCTCATTTTAATTCAATAGCTTAGTCTTTAGCAGACACCCTTAAATACCTTCTTGAGTCATTGAATGATAATTGTTATCATTCTCAACCTTTCAAGATTTGCTCACCATGGAGCTTCACTCCAGGTATCAGCAAACATGTTTATCGGAGCCTTTATGCACTCTCATCGTATCAATGCGATTTCACTCGCATTAATGTTAGCGTTCCCATCAGTTTCAGCGCTTGCAGAAGAGCAGGTCAATAACGAAAAAGTTGATGCTTTGCCTGAAGTCAAAGTGACTTCTAAGGCCGAAATAGACCAGCCTTCAGAAAAAACAAAGTCATACACGGTGAAATCTACTTCCACCGCTACCCGTTTAAATACCAGCATCCGAGAGACGCCACAATCCATCTCAGTGATCACCCGCGAGCTATTGGATGATTTTCGCGTGTTCAGTGTGAACGATGCTTTGTCCTTTGCAACGGGTATTAAAGTTGAACAGTTTGAGACTGACCGCACCGAATATACCGCGCGGGGACTCACCATTACCAATTTCCAGATAGATGGGCTTACTACCCCAATCAGTTTTAGCGGCACCAACTATGGCGATCTGGATGTAGCCCTGTATGACCGCATTGAAGTGTTGCGCGGTGCGAATGGCTTGCTAACCGGCATCGGTAACACTTCTGCCACTATCAACTTTATCCGCAAACGTCCTACCAGGGAATTCCAGGCAAAAGCAAATGCTTCAGTGGGCTCCTGGGACAACCGGCGCCTGGATGCCGATGTGTCTGGCGCATTGAACGGGGACAGCAGTGTCCGCGGGCGTCTGGTGGTGGCGAACCAGAACAGGAACTCTTACCTGGACCGCTACAGTACCGAAAGGAACGTGGCTTACGGTGTGATTGAAGCCGATTTAACGGATAACACAAGCCTGGCTATTGGGCATACGTACCAGCAGAACAATGCTAGCGGTAATAACTTTGGCAGCTTACCCCTGCTTTATAGCGATGGCAGTAAGCGTCACTACAACGTGTCTGCTTCTACCGCGCCTGACTGGAGTTATCGAAACGTAGGTACCAATATCAGTTTTGTCGAACTAACACATGAGTTTGATAATGACTGGAAGCTGAAAGGGCAGTTAACCCATAAAGATGTAAGTTCAAAAGGACGCCATCATTATATTGAAGGTAACGAAGACCGCAGCACTGGTTTGATTACATTCAAAAGTTTTCCTTATATTTACGACTTTGTAACGAAAGACCATGTGGCTGATGTATATGCCAATGGCCCATTTGAATTTGCAGGTCGCAAACATGAGCTGGTTGTGGGTGCTACGCTAAGCAGAACTTATATGAAAGAGTATTCACGTGAGGGAGACACGCTTTTCGTTGAAGCACTCAACAATACTTTTACAAGTAGTTTTGATGATATAGGTAACTTCCCGTTGCCAACGTTTGGTAGTAAAACAACGTCGTCAAATTATAAAAGTACAAACAGCAATATTTACACCGCCGCTAAACTCAATCTGGCTGATGATCTGAAAGTGACAGTGGGCGGAAGCCTGTTAAGTTATAAGTTAAGCGGTATTAGTTATGGGGCGCCACAAGAAGCAAAGGATAACAACAGGTTCACACCTTACATGGGTGCAGTATATAACCTGGATAACACACACTCCTTGTATGCGAGTTATGCCGGTATTTACAGGCCACAAGTGGAAAAAAACCTCAGTAATAGCTTGCTTCCCGCATTAAAAGGTAAGAACTACGAGGCTGGTATTAAAAGCGAGTGGTTTAATAAAACATTAAACAGTTCGTTTGCAATTTTCAAAACCGTGCAGGAGAATCAGGCACAGTTTGCCGCTCAAACGCCTACACAGACCCTGTATGAGCCTATCAAAGCGACAACCAAAGGCTACGAGTTTGATGTGTCTGGTGCCTTAACCGAAAGATTGAATATCAATGCAGGTTATACGCGTCTGATGAGCGTAAAAGATGACCAGGATCAAAATGTGAATCCTTTCATCCCCAGGCATCTTGTTCGCATGACGACTGTCTACAAAGTGCCGTTTATAGAAGATCTGAAGATTGGCGCAAGCATCAACTGGCAAAGTGATGTGCATGTAGATATTGGGGATGTGCGTTATCAACAGGATAGCTACGCCGTGTTAAATCTAATGGCTAACTACACAATTGATAAGCACTGGAATGCAGCCGTCAATGTATACAACGTCACCAATGAGAAGTACTTGTCCAGCCTGAGGTATGCAGAAGGCGCTCAAGCCTATTATGCGCCACCGGCAAGTGCGCTGGCGACGGTCACCTGGCAATATTAGACCCTCCGTATTCATTACTTGGCGATAGTAATTTAAGGATTACGAAGCTAATGATTTACCCAGGCAGCTGTAGTTCCGGGCAACAACATTTCGGAAAATTGAATTTAATAAAACCCCCTAGATGTGCATTTAGCGATTTACTTAGTTTAAGCATTTCTTGAGGATTGTAACGATAATCGTTATCATTACATTTTTTGGAAGCCAAAGAGTCACGACTCCAGTAGCTAGCGATCATTTATTGGAGTTTTTTATGTATCTTTGCCGTGTTAATACGATTTCATTCGCTTTAATGTTAGCTTTTCCCGCCACTTCTGTTTTGGCAGAAGAGCCCAACAAGGTAGAACGTACTGAGACGATGCCCGAGGTGTCTGTAAGTGCTAAAAAAGACAGCAAAAAGGATAAGTTCATTACTCAGGATAGAGCAACCTCTGTAGGTAAAGGCCCAGTAGCAGTGCAGGACATGCCGCAATCCGTGACAGTGGTTGATGTAGAGCAGGCCCGGGAAATGGGAGCGCTGAATATTCAGGATGCTCTCACCTACAGCGCAGGCGTTTATGCGGGTAATTTTGGTTTTGATACACGTATTGATTCTGCTTCAGTACGCGGATTGAGTCCCTCTATGTTTCTGGATGGCCTACGAAGCTTGTATGGCTTCTATAACAATGCGCGTACAGATATTTATACTCTGGAGCGTATTGAAGTCCTTAAGGGGCCATCTTCATCATTGTTTGGGCAGTCAGATTTGGGTGGCATTATCAACGCAGTTACCAAACGCCCTAAAAAAGAGGCATCTCGTGAAGTCAATGTGCAGTATGGCATGTATGATCGTAAACAAATCGGCATTGATTTTACTGGCCCCATTACTGACGATGGCGAATGGTTATATCGTCTGGTAGCCCTCAAGCGTGACAGCGGTACACAAGTTGATCACGTCAATGACGATTCTGTGGTTTTTATGCCTTCAGTTACCTGGCAACCCAGTGATAAAACTAGCATTACACTGCAATACGTACACCAGGAAGTTAATAGTGCGGTGTCGGCTCAGTTTCTTCCTTCACGCGGTACGATTTTACCGGGTCCACAGGGAAGAATTTCTAGCAGCACTTTTGTAGGTGAACCAGGCTGGGATCGTTACAACACCAAAAAGGATGAAGTATCCCTGTTTATTGATCAGGCAATTACAAGCAATATCAAGCTGATAGCGAACTTGAGAAAATCCAATACCGATAGCATCACACGTGAGCACTGGACGATAGTAGGCGCTACTCCAGACAATGCTGGCAATATCGGCCGTACCATTCATTCAGCAGATCGCAGCACTAATGTTTTTTCAAGTGATGCCCGTCTTCAAGGCAATTTTGTGCTTGGCCAAACTAAGCATCTGATTTCTCTTGGAATGGATTATCAAGATGCCTTATGGACCGAAAGTAATTATGCTTCAACTCCTTCGGCATTTGGTATCAACGTCTATGACCCGGTATATGGCAATGTAGATTATGCAAAACTTACGGGCGCAGAGCGTGACAACAACAAAATTGTGCAAACTGGGTTTTACCTCTCTGAATACATGGAGTGGGGGGCATGGATAGTGTCAGGTGCCCTACGCCGGGACCATGCAACCAATACCTTGTTGAGATTTAATAATGCACAGGCAGATGTCGATTCACGTAACTCAGCAACCACAGGACGTTTAGGTGTGATGTATCGTTTTGACAACGGCATTTCGCCTTACGTGAATTACTCCGAAGCGTTTGTACCTAACCTTGGCACTGACGGCTCAGGTGGGGTATTGAAGCCTACAGAGGGAGAACAGCGAGAAGCTGGGTTGAAGTACTTATCTCCTGATATTAATACCTCAATGGCGTTTGCCTGGTTTGAGATCGAGCAGCAGAACCGTGTTGTGCAAGGCAACACACCAGGTGGCTTACAACAGGCAGGTTCCCTTACCAGAGGCTGGGAGCTCGAAGCCAAGCATCGTATCGGTGATCTGGAATTACTAGGTAATTACACTCATATGAACGCCTTCAACGACACAACAAAGATTCGCCTGTCTGCTGTCGCTGAAAAGTTTGGGTCAGCTTGGGCTCAATATCGAATCAATGAACACTGGCGTATTGGTGCAGGGACACGCTATATCGGTAACAATGTTGGCAACGGTGGCGCACCTACTGTGGATGCCGTGACCTTATTCGATGCAATGGTGGGTTACTCATATGGCCCGTGGGATATACGAGCCACGATTAGAAACATAGCTGATAAGGAATTCGTTTCCTGGTGTCGTGGCATTGGCCAGGATTGCGGTTATGGCGAGCGCCAAAATGCAGTCCTTTCTGCCAATTACAAGTTCTAACATATTGTTTAAACAGGGCAAGTGATGTCTTCATGTCACTTGGTTTTCACCTATCAGGATTCATTATGCAGTTTACTTTTAAAAAACTATCGCTTGTTATTCTATCTGCCTTTTCATTAAATCAGGCCGTTGCGGAAGAGGTTAAAAAGCAGGTGTCCCAAGTGGAAACCCTGGATGAGATTAAGGTAAACGCTTCGGCAGACGCAAATGCAAAAGGGGTCATGAAGTCTTATGCAGGTGGGCAAGTGGCTCGTGGTGGGCGTGTCGGTGTATTGGGGAATCAGGACGCTATGGATACGCCATTCTCAATCAATGCTTATACCAATACACTGATTCAAGATCAACAGGCCAAGAGTGTTGGGGATGTATTGTTAAATGATCCTTCTGTACGTGTTGCGCGTGGATTTGGTAACTTCCAGGAGTCGTACTTTATTCGTGGTTATCTGGTTTTCTCTGATAGCGTTGCTTACAACGGATTGTATGGTCTATTGCCACGGCAATATATTGCCGCAGAGCTGTTTGAGCGTGTAGAAGTGTTACGTGGAGCAAGTGCATTTTTAAATGGATCCAGCCCTAACGGAGATGGCGTTGGCGGCGCTATTTCTTTACTACCAAAACGCGCACCTAACGATCCTTTAAATCTGGTGACTGCTGGCTGGAGCTCAGGTAATCAGCAATACATCGCTGCTGACGTGGCAAGGCGTTTTGGCCCCGATGACCGCGCAGGATTTAGACTAAATGTTTCACGTCGGGATGGTGGGACTGCCATAAACAAAGAGGGAATGGAACTTGATCTTGTGTCATTGGCATTTGATTGGCGTGGAGACGATGTCAGGCTATCCGCCGATGTTGGCTACCAAGAAAACCGCTTGAAAGAAACACGTACCAATGTCACGCTCACTGGTGCACAAGTGACCCGTGTACCCAAAGCACCTTCCAGCGACCACAATTGGGCACAACCCTGGTCTTATTCAAATGAGCGCGATCTTTTCGGCACTGTGCGCGCCGAATGGGATATCAACAAGCATGTCACCGCTTATGGTGCGGCCGGTTCACGTCACTCCCATGAAGCTAACTCGCTTGGTAACCTTACAGTTAACAACTCTACAAATGGAGCAGGTACAACTTCACGTTTCGATAATATTCGTCAGGACTCCATCGTGACGGCTGAAGCTGGTTTGAAAGGAAGTTTTAACACTGCCTCTATCGGCCATGATTGGGTATTGTCCACCAATACTTACTCTGCTATACGCAAGATCGACTTCGCATTTACTGGTGCCATTCCTACCAACCTATACTCACCTACTTTCTACAACCAGCCCGTATTCACCGGGGCAAATGCTGCACCTATGGATGACTTTGTTAGCTATGAAGCCAACTTCCAAAGCGTATCCCTGGGTGATACGCTTTCGATGTTTGACAAGCGTTTACTAGTTACTTTGGGCGCACGGCAACAGAATTTGAAGTACCTGAACAAAAACGCTTTAGGCGTGACTACGACTAACTACGATGAAAGTAAATTAAGTCCGGTGTATGGTGTGGTCGTCAAACCCTTGGAGCAGGTTTCACTATATGCAAATTATATTGAAGCACTTACACAAGGTGACACTGCCCCTGCTTCGCTGAATAACGTGCCCTTGATCAATGCTAACCAGTCACTTGCTCCTTTTGTTTCAAAACAAAAAGAGGTGGGTGCTAAATTTGATTTTGGGAAAGTACGTTTGTCAGCCGCTTATTTCACTACTGAGAAACCGCGGGGGGTAACAGACCCAACTACACTGATATTTGCCAGTGCAGGAAGCGAAGATCATCAGGGCATAGAGCTCATGACCTATGGTGAATTGGTTCCGGGATTCCGTGTGCTAGGAGGCGTCACGTTCCTGGATGCTAAACAGAAAGATACCCGGGATGCGGCTACTGAAGGTAAACAAACCATTGGTGTTCCAGATAAGCAAGCCAACTTTGGGGTGGAGTGGGATATCAAAGCTGTGGCTGGTTTGACAGTCGATGCACGCGTGATCGCCACTGATAGTATGTATGCCAATGCAGCGAATACACTCGAACTTCCAGGCTGGACACGATTGGATGTAGGTGCTCGCTATGTGACCGATATTAAAGGTAAACTATTCACTGTCCGTGGACGTATTGACAATATTGCCGACCGTGATTACTGGGCGTCCAGTGGTGGCTCTCCAGGAAGTGGATACTTGGTCATGGGCGCTCCGCGCACTATCACTGTAAGTGCACAACTTGATTTTTAAGTATGAGGTAATTTGATTTGCGTTCGTCTTTGCTGTTGATTCACCGCTGGCTGGGCCTAGCCAGCGCTCTGTTTCTGCTGATCACCGGCCTCACAGGTGCCATCATCTCCTGGGATCACGAACTTGATGAGTTGCTGAACCCGGCATGGATGCATAGCGAGTCTACCGGCTTGCATCAATCCAGTTTAGTGTTGGCCAAACAAGTTGCAGAGCGCTACCCGCAGGTACAAGTGAGTTCTATCCCGCTGACGGTGGAGCCTGGGCATACACTGTCTTTGGGGGTGAGGCCGTTGCCTAACCCGCCTAATGGCCTGGAACCTGTCAAATTTAACCAGGTGTTCGTTGACCCGGTGACAGGCCAGGAATTGGGCAAGCGCGAATGGGGGGCGGTTTGGCCGGTAGACCGTACCAATGTGATTTCCTTCCTATACAAACTGCATTACAGTTTGCACCTGCCTGAAATGTGGGGAATAGACCGCTGGGGGATCTGGCTGATGGGTGGAGTGGCGATCATTTGGCTGATAGATAGTTTTGTGGGCTTTTACCTGACATTGCCTAAATCCGGCAGAAAACCTCAAACGCGCCTGCATAAGGCGCAAGCGACGCATTCTGCAAATCAGGCTTCGTTCTGGAAGCGCTGGTGGCCAGCATGGAAAATGCGATGGAACAGCAGTGCCCATAAACGCTATTTCGATATGCATCGCGCATTTGGCTTATGGACCTGGGTTCTATTAATTATTCTGGCATTCTCTGCACTTGCATTAAATCTGCGTCGCGAAATATTTATGCCAGTGATGAAGTCTGCATTCACATTAACGCCTACCCCTTCAGACTTGCGTCCGCGTTTACCGCCAGCGCAGCAACAACCGCCCCAAGTCGATTACGAAAAGGTATTGGCATTGGCTATCAATGACGCCAAAGTGCAAGGCTGGCAAGAGCCTGCCGGACGCATCTCATACAGCGCTGCTTATCAGTTATTTAACGTCGATTTTTATCGTCCGGATGCCGATCATGGCGTGGCCGGAGCTGGTCATAAGCGATTGTATTATGATGGGCTAGATGCACATTACGTCGGTAAACGTATTCCTTGGGAAGGTACTGCTGGAGACGTCATTGTGCAGGCGCAGTTTCCCTTACACTCAGGTCGCATTTTAGGTATTCCTGGCCGTATCTTGATCTCTGTAATGGGCCTGGTGGTCGCCATGCTTTCGGTGACCGGTGTGTACTTGTGGCTGAAAAAGCGCAAGGCACGCAAAGTATCCTCACTCATCTTACAAGAGCAGGTGTTCGCATCTGAGCGTATACGTTCCATGTCACGTTAATGCCTATTCAAGCAATCAGAACCATAGCCAAACTTAAAATATATTGAATGCAATAAATTAATGTGCTAAGTTTGATTGTTTTTAACAATGAGAATTGTTATCATTCACGCCCTCTGTATCAACAGATATGCCGATGGGATTAATCTTCCATTAGCCACTCAATCCAAACATTAATCGGGAAGAAATATGCCAACCGGCTTTAATCAAAAAGCAATGACGGTCGCGCTGATGCTGGCTTTGCCTGCAATTGCAATCGCAGAAGAAAAAATTACAGAAAATGCACAAACATTGAGTGAAGTGCAAATTAAATCTGATAAAGATAAAACAACTTACAACACTGAGAGTAAAGGCTATCAAGCCAAGAAAACACGTGTAGGTAAAACCTATCAAGATCCTCAAGATGTACCGCAAGCAGTTACTACCTTGACCAAAGAACTCTTACATGACCAGCAGGTTGGTTCTTTGCGCGAGGCCTTGCGTAACGTAGTTGGCTTGTCTTTTAATGCCGCTGAAGGTGGCCGCGCTGGTGACAACTTTAACTTGCGTGGTTTTTACACATTTGGCGATATTTACCTTGATAATATGCGGGATACCGCGCAATACAACCGCGAAACATTCAATCTTGAACAAGTAGATGTGCTGCGTGGTTCGGCCGCAATGCTGTTTGGTCGTGGCCAGGCTGGTGGTGTCATCAACCAGGTATCTAAGATGGCTGAGTTGCGTGATAAAAACACGATTACAGGTAGTGGAGGTGAATACGATTATCACCAATTTACCGGCGACTTCAATAAACAATTAACTGAAACTGCAGCGATTCGCGTTAATGTGATGGATAGACACGATGAGACTTATCGTAAGAATCCCACCACTGGAGACAGGCCTGAGTTTGACCGCAAAGGTATTGCTGTTAGTTTTGGTGCAGGTATCGGTACTGAAAACGAGTTCTTCCTGAATCATATTTATACCCAAACACGGGACGTGCCTGATTTTGGTATTCGTTTTATAGCAACACATCCTCAAAATGATACGCCTAATGGCGCTAGTGACCGTACATTCTGGGGAGCTAGCAACAACTTTGATGACAGCGATACCCGTGTGACTACAGGTATTTTTACGCACAAGTTTACCGAAGATACACAGTTAAGAACACAGTTACGTAGTGGTACTTATAATCGCGCCTATTGGGCAAAACTACCACCAAACAATACCGCAACTCCTGCATTGCCAACCGCTAATAGCAGTATTGGGCAGAATCAGGCTCGATACTTGAACTATAACACTGTTAATTTACAGTCGGACTTTAGTACCAAGTTTGATCTTGCCGGCATGAAACATGCTGTTGTCACAGGCATCGAGTGGTTAAAAGAAGATTCTGTACGTCGCCAATTGGTAGATTTAGATCCAACAGCGGGTGCTTTGTATGAGCGGCATGCCAAAGGCAACTTGCAAAACGCATTTAATGCCGATAACTATGCAGTGTATGCGCAGGACAGTGTTGAGTTCATGCCAAACTGGACAGTACTGGCGGGTATTCGTCGCGATGAATTGCATGCCAGATATACAAGCGTGACTTCTCCAAAATTGAGCTATGGCGAGTACAGCTACCGTAGTGGCTTGTCGTGGCAGCCGACCCCAGACAGGCACTATTATGCTACATGGAGTGACTCTTTCAGCCCGACTGCTGACTTGTATCAGTTGACCGCAGTGCCTCAGGATCCTGAGCGTAGTAAAACTGTGGAGATTGGTTCAAAGTGGTTATTTAATGATGGTGATTTGGCTGTAAGAACTGCGTTGTTTACTACAACAAAGAACTGGGAGCGTAACTCAGACCTAGAGGCTACTTCTGCAATTCTGACCAGAAGGCGTCGTACCAATGGCATTGAGTTTGAAGTTACCGGTAAAGTCACTGATCGCTGGGATGTATTTGCCGGTGTTGCATTCTTGGATGCACGTGTCATTAAAGCAGCTCAAAACGTGGCAGCAGGTAATGTTTACTCTTATGCTGATCCACGTGTCGAAGGTCAACGTGCACGAAATACACCCATTGCTACCCTGAACGTCTGGACTACTTATGCATTAACGGATGCATGGAAAATTGGTGGCGGTGTAGAAGCTAAAGGTGAGCGCTATGCATATAATCCAAGTTCAGCCAACCTTGGTGGTTCATTTGTAGGCGGTCACTTTAATCCTAACTCCGCACCAGGCTATGCGCGTGTAGATTTAATGGCTGCCTATGAACAACCTAAATGGGCTGTACGGCTGAACGTTAAAAACCTGCTCAATAAAGAGTATTATGATGCAGTGTACGATAATGGTGGTTTAGTGACCCCTGGTAACCGTCGCCAGGCGATTGTGACGACTGAATATAAATTCTAGGAGTTGATTTGCTGCTAAGTTTGCCGGATGTTTTGCTGGATAGTGAGGTGACATCCATACAGGCTTTGTTAAAAAAGGCACAATGGGTGGATGGACGCACAACCGCCGGTATCCAGGCAGCAACCGTTAAAAATAACCAGCAACTGGCGGAACAAGACCAGTTGCTGGCTCAAATTCGCAGGATCGTGTTGCAAGCATTGCATCGCGATCCTTTATTTTTTTCTGCAGTGTTACCAGATAAAATTTTGCCGCCATTTGTAAATCGTTATTCGGGTGAAACCAATCACTATGGCTTACATGTGGATAATGCCATGCGCAGCATGCCAGATGGCAGTGCGCGCGTACGGGCAGATGTGTCAGCAACCTTGTTCTTGAATGATCCTGATGAATATGATGGAGGCGAGTTAGTAGTGCAGGATGTATTTGGCGAGCAGCGCGTCAAGCTCAAAGCTGGCTCCATTGTGATTTACCCATCCAGCTCTGTACATTCCGTCACACCCGTCACACGGGGAGAACGTCTTGCCAGTTTTATGTTTATACAGAGTATGGTTCGGGATGTGTCACATAGACGCATGCTGTTTGATATGGATATGGCTTTGGTAAAATTACGCCAACAATATGGCGAAACTTCAGAAGTTGTGCAATTAACAGGTATTTACCATAATTTGTTAAGGCATTGGGCATTATAAAAGCTGATGGCTTGAGCGCCATAGGTGACGAACCCATCATAAATATAGCCACTGAATACAAAGCCTGCTGATAAAATTCACATGATCTCTTAAAGCAATCCCTATCGGCCCTGTATGCAATCACTGCCACTTTTATCCCATTATGCACAACAAGCGCAGGCCAAACTGCCGGCGGCAATCTGGCATTATCTGCAATCTGATGCTGGCAATGGATATCAGCTGAATACGAACGAAGTTGCTTGGCAGACACGCAAGCTAGTACCACGGCCTTTGCGCGCACTGCAAAACGCCAATACGGTCTGCGAGATGTTTGGTGAGCGTTGGGCACACCCGCTATTGCTGGCACCCGTGGCCTATCAAAAGCTATTTCATTCGGATGGGGAAATAGGCGCCGCAATCGCCTGTAATGCCCAGCAAGGGCAAATGATGGTAAGCAGCCTTGCCAGCCAGCCCGTTGAAGAGATAATCCAACAAGCACAACAACCACTCTGGTTCCAGCTTTACTGGCAAGGGGATCGCGACCGTACCTTGCTGCTATTGCAAAAAGTAATCGCCAGTGGCGCAAGCGCAATAGTCTTCACGGTAGATGCCCCGGTAAAACAGTCATTGATGGATCTGCCTGAAGGGATTTCGGCAGTCAACCTCGTGCAAGCATTAGCTCCAAGGCCAATCGCTGCCGGACAAAGCAATGTATTTGATGGCTGGATGTCCCAGGCACCTACCTGGGAAGATGTGGAGTGGTTACGAAAACAGCTGACGGTACCTCTATTAGTAAAAGGATTCATGCATGTAGACGACGCAAGACGCGCTGTTGATTTGGGCTGTGACGGCATTGTTGTGTCTAATCACGGAGGGCGTGTGCTCGACAACACGCCTACTGTCGCGGCAATGTTGCCAGAGGTTGTGAGCGAAGTTGGCGGGCAATGCAAAATTCTGGTGGATAGTGGTATCCGCAGTGGTCAGGATGTATTCAAAGCGCTGGCGATGGGCGCAGATGCAGTATGTATTGGCCGACCTTATGTGTGGGGACTTGCGACTGAAGGCGCAATGGGTGTTGCAAAAGTGATTCGCTGGATCAGAGATGAATTGGAAATGACGATGGCGCTGACTGGTGTATCCAATTTAAGCGACATTCGTCAGGTTGATTTGTATCAGTAATAAATAGGAAAAAACGATGAAAAAATTTAGCTTGTATGTGGCGATGGTGGCCTGTTTATTCACTGCCACTTCTGCATTTGCAGCCGCTGATTGTAAAGTCTACTCAAAAGAAGAGTGGGCTTCCGAAGATAGCTTGAAAGAAGCGCTGGAGGCAGAGGGGTATACCATCAAGAAATTCAAGGTTGATGGCAATTGTTACGAAATTTACGGGCGCAATAAAGAGGGTAAGAAAGTTGAAATCTACTTCGATATGAAAACGCTTGCGATCGTCAAAGCAATCGGCTTGAAAGACTAACCGGTCATCTATGGACTCAAGTATTATATGGCCGTGGTGGGTAAGACTTAGTCATTGGCTGGTGGCCAGCGGTGTTATTGCCTTATGGCTTATGAGTTACCTCTGGTATGAAACGGACTTCATACATCGTTCACTTGGCTATTCGATTGTGGTTGCTATTTTCGGGCGGATATTGCTAGGCAACATCACTCAATTTGAGCCGGCAAGGTTTTATTGGCCAGGCATTGATGCTATCCGCTTGCATCTCACAGAGATACGGTGGAGGCAGATGCAATCACATAAAGGCCATAATCCGCTTGGGCAATGGGCAGTCTATCTAATGTGGTTTTTGATTGCAGCACTTGCAATCACCGGATGGCTAAGTCGTACGGATGCATTATGGGGGGAGGATTGGCCCGTGCAAGTACACACTGTCTTAAGTTACAGCCTGTTGGCGCTGGTTTCTTTGCATGTACTGGCTGTTTTCTGCATTTCAAAATTATCAGGTCAACATTTATTGTCACAAATGATACATGGCCGTTATGCTCATTTAAATCAAACAAAAGCAGAAAATTAAGAATTCTATAGAAGCTTTGCGTTTCCAGTAACCTTGTTGAAAATTGCGTAAAGGCAATTAGCACCTAATCCATTTCAATCGGCGGTGCGACTTTTAAAACCTCAGCTACCGTGGTCATGCCAGCGGCAACCTTTTCAGCGCCGTTCAACATTAATGGCTGCAACCCGGCCTGTGTCGCTGCCTGGCGCAGTTGTAATAAATCAGTCTCTGGCGTAATCAGTTTGCGGATGGCTGGCGTGAGCGTGAGCATTTCATAAATCCCGGTGCGCCCGCGATAGCCAGTGTGACGACATTCCTGGCAACCGACCGCTTTCATGATTTTATTTGGCTTGGCTGCTTTAAACGGGCGCGTGATGCTGGCCCATTCGGCATTAGAAATCTCACCTTCGGTTTTGCAATGCGGACACAATGTGCGCACCAGGCGTTGTGCCATGATGCCGAGCACGCTGGAGTGGATCAGGTAAGCAGGCACCCCCAAGTCAAGGAGACGTGTAATGGCAGACGGTGCGTCATTAGTGTGTAAGGTTGACAGTACCAGGTGTCCGGTCAGTGCCGCCTGGATCGCCATATCTGCGGTTTGCTGGTCGCGGATTTCGCCGACCATGATAATGTCCGGGTCCTGGCGCATCAGCGTGCGTATGCCTTCGGCAAAACCCAGTCCTATATTCTGAGTCACCTGCATCTGGTTGAATGCGGGTTCTATCATCTCGATCGGGTCTTCCACCGTGCACACATTCACTTCATCTGTGGCCAGTTGCTTGAGTGTGGTGTACAGCGTGGTGGTTTTGCCCGAGCCGGTCGGACCTGTAACCAAAATAATCCCATTGGGATGGCTTGTCCATTGCGCCCATTGTTCACCCTGACGTTTGGAAAATCCCAACATCTGAAAATCCTGTACCAGCACATCCGGTTTGAAAATCCGCATCACCAGTTTTTCGCCGAAAGCGGTAGGCATGGTCGATAAACGTAATTCGATTTCCTTGCCATCGGTGTCCACTGTTTTAACGCGCCCATCCTGGGGGCGGCGTTTTTCTACCATGTCCATACGGCCCAGCAATTTGATGCGACTGGTAATCGCGTTCATGATGTTGCTGGGCAACTGGTAAACCTGGTGCAATACGCCGTCGATACGTAAACGCATCAAGCCTAGATTTCGGCGCGGTTCAAGATGGATATCACTGGCGCGCTGTTCAAACGCATATTTAAATAACCAGTCAACGATATTCACTACATGCTGTTCATTGGCATCCAGCTGGCGGTCTTTGCCTAGCTCGATCAGTTGCTCAAAATTCTGTACGCCGACAATTTGGCCAGCTTTAGCAACATTGGCCGACTGGATGGCGGAAGACAACTTATATAGTTCGGGCAGGTATCGCTGCAAATCCAGTGGGTTGACCATGACCACTTCAATCCGCAGATTGTGTATGCGTTCAAGGTCAAACACCCAATTCTGGTGGAAAGGATCGGCAGTCGCAATTTTAGCCACTCCGTCCTTGACCGAAATCGGCATGATGCGCAAACGCTCGGCGTAAGCCTGAGACACGATTTGGGTAGCCGAACTAAAGTCGAGTTTCAGGGGATCTATCTGATAGAAAGGTACTTTAGCCTTATAAGCGACATAGCGGCTAAGGTTATCCACAGTGAGTATTTGTGCGGGCTCCCGGTGGTCTTGCCACTTTTGTTCGGCAACGACGACAATCGGGTGGGTCTTTGAGCTATCGCGCTTGCGGTCTTGATGCAGTTTTTCTGCCATCACCTTCTCGATGCGTCCATCTGAGACCAGCATGCGCAGCAAATCACCCAGACGCAGACTTTCTAGGGATTTAGGTAATGAAAATGGGGCTGGAGTATTCATGACACTTCTAGGCTTAAGTATTAGCCTATGGTGCAAAAAGCATGCCACTGAAATATGGCAAGATTGGTCACTTTCCTGGGCTGACTCAGATCTGCATCTGAATACGCATACTCAAATCAACAGCCTGAATATGCTTGGTCAGCCCGCCAATTGAAATCCGGTCAACGCCAGTTTCTGCAATAGCGCGCACTGTAGTCAGATCCACATTGCCAGACGCTTCCAGCAAGGCACGTTTCTGGGTCGTTGTGACCGCTTTACGCAAATCATTCAGCGTAAAATTATCCAGAAGAATACTTTTCGCTCCGGCATCCAGTGCTTGTTGCAGTTCATCCAGTGTCTCGACCTCAATCTGGATATTCTCGGTCTCGCAGATATCAAATGCGGCTTTCAGCACAGACGCGATGGAGCCTGCGGCAGTAATATGATTTTCTTTGATTAATATGCCATCGTAGAGCGCGAGTCGCTGGTTGGCACCGCCGCCTGTGAGTACTGCATATTTTTGCGCCAGCCGCAGACCGGGCAAGGTCTTGCGCGTATCCAATACCTTGGCAGGCAAACCCGCAATGAGTTCGGCATATTGCCGGGTGTGGGTAGCAACCGCAGATAATGTTTGCAGGAAGTTTAACGCCGGGCGCTCGGCACTCAGCATGGCGCGGGCATCGCCCTCTATTGTTACCAGCGTCTGGTTGGGCTGCACGAGGTCGCCATCCTTAACGTGCCAATCGAAGCTGACTGCCGAGTCCAACTGCGTAAAACATTGCTCTACCCAGGCGCATCCACAAATTACAGCCTGTTCACGGCTGATGATTGTTGCTGAAGCACGTGTGCCTGAAGGAATGAGGTGTGCAGTAATATCACCTTTGCCTATGTCTTCCTGCAAAATCGCTTTAACCTGCTCAGCAATTAACACTGCATTCAGGTAAGGTGGCAAGGTTTGGTAGATCGAAGATTGTGTCATGAGGGTATCTGCATGATTGAAAATTATGCATGGGACAATTTTAAGCCCATGCCAAAAGCTATTATAATAAATAGCGACCCGGGACATCAGTTTTTGTGACCGGCTTTTTTTCTTAAACAGCACCTTTCATTGGCAAACACACTATGCAGCTTTTATATACGGTTAACAGTCCTTATGCACGCAAGGTTCGCATCGTTGCCATCGAAAAACACATTGATCTCACATTAACCAGTGTCGTGCTGGCTGAGCCTGACTGTCCTGTCAGTCAATTCAACCCGCTGGGCAAAGTGCCGGTGCTGGTGCTGGATGATGGTGAAAGCCTTTATGACTCGCGTGTCATCGTCGAATACCTGGATCACCGTACGCCAGTGGCTCATTTGATTCCACAGGATCATCTGGCCAAAATCAAAGTGCGTCGCTGGGAGGCCCTAGCTGATGGTGTCTGTGATGCAGCGGTTGCGGTGATGCAGGAACAGCGCAAACCTGAAGCGCAGCAAACAAGCGCCTGGATAGAGAAGCAAATGGCTAAAGTAGTCGCCGGCCTGACGGCATTAGATAACGATCTCCTCAAGAAAAAGTGGTGTGTCAATGAAACATTCAGCCTCGCCGATATTGCCTTGGGTACTACGCTGGGTTACATCGATTTGCGTTTCAAGAGTACCCAATTGGAGGGTAAATACTGGCAGGAGAAATTTCCTAACCTTGCCAAGCATTATGGCGTGCTGGTCAAGCGCCCAAGCTTCAAACAGACCATGCCACAACCCTAGAAAAACAGCTTCCAATCAATAGCACTCTTCGAGCTGTTATCTTTTCTATTGCAGTAAGACTGCAATCACATTTAGCTAAGTTGAATTGTCATTTCAATTTAGCCGTCTAGTAAGCCGCTAGCCATCGATCACGTTAAATGTTGTAAAAAGTTCCATTGATCACTATAAGTCATTAATTTGGCATTGATAATACAAATGATAATTGTTATCATTTGAGAATATAGTATTAAGTAACGGTTAAAAACTTTGTGATGGATGCCAGCATGCCACTAAAAAAAAGATTGCTTGAATTAGTCGATGAGCTAATTGCGCATGATGGTTTTGGCAGCATTAAGGTAGATATTCGTCTTTTAAAGCGCGGTCAGAAGGAAGTGATTATTGATTGCGGAAAGCAATATCGATTTGTGGTGGATTTTCAGCCTGCTGCAGAACTAGCTGACAGCAAATAGCTCGCTAGTTAGTAGAATTAAATCGGGGATATTTCCCCAAAAGTTCCGATGGCATGGGGCCGTGGAAATGTTGAGTTGAGTAGTTCGCCCGCAAGCGCCTTCATGAGGAAGGGTCAACGGCATTATCCATGGCACCTTGTTTCTACTTGGGTTTCTACCTAGGTTTCTACGTGGTATTGCATGCTTATGTTCATAAGCATCATCTCGCCTCTGATTACATACTCAACAAGACATTAAAAGATTCGTTTATCTGCAGGACTTATGTCTTGTAGAGCAGCATATGCTGCAAACGAGCATGCCAGCTACCTCTAACTAGGAGAAGAGGGGTAGCCGGTTTAATGGGCTTGTGCCCGTATGACTATGGAGAAGAAAAAATGATGAATCAACTAAGTTTCAAACCCCTCTCAATCGTTGCATTGACTGCATTTAGCCTGAATATCGCCCCTGCATTCGCTGCGACACCCACCGGTATTCAGGATGCGATTCCTATATCTAAATCGCTGAATGGTATTAAAAAGGATGACGGCTGGTATAACCTGAGCGCTTCTTCCAAAACCAAAACAGTGGATGGTACTTCGGTCACGATTGCTGGTATCCCTGGTGGCGGCTTTCCAGGCATGGCTCCATTGCCAAACGTGATCTCGCAAGTCAGCTCTGATAATGATAGTTCAGCAACCTTCAGAAAAGTGAGTAATGGCGCAACAGGTGGGGCCTTTCCTTCGAGTGACAGCCTCTATACAGGCTCTTTCAGCGGTGCTTTCAATGTTAACGGTGGCAAGCTGGGTGTGTTTGAAACTGCGCCAGTGGACAATCTGGCCAATGTGGTGTTCCAGGTCGAAATTGGCGGTGCCAATGGTTACGATTTCTACCAGCCTTCTGTGGGCAATACAACCACAATTGGTGGCGCTTCAACGCATGCGGCAGGTGCTTTAGCCGTGACCAACTACTTCCCTACACTCAACCTGACCTTTGGTGATAACACAACAACTCAGTTATCTGCCAACTGGGCTGAACTGAGCACCAAAGGCGAGAACGGTACAACAAGTGCTGGCGGTACAGAAGAGCCGATCTACATCAATCTCTATGCATTCCAGTGGGATTTAAGTGGCTACAGCAATGTTTCATCATTCAATGTGACTTTCGATGTCGTCGCACACAGCCAAACTTATGCAGCCCGCCTCACGCAGAGCGACACTTTCAATCAGGTGGTCGCTGTGCCGGTTCCTGAGCCAGAGTCATATGCCATGATCCTTGCCGGATTAGGCTTGATCGGTTTGGTAGCACGCCGTCGCCGTCAGGTTTAAACACTTAAGCCTATGCGTAGTCATAAAGGCCCTGTCAATACTTGCAGGTCTTTCGTCGCTCCAGGCAACCTCGGAAACCCGCCGGGCGCTCCGCTAAGTGTTAAAGGTGTTTGTCCATGTTTTTTACATGGAAATTAAATACTCAACGGAGTGAGTCCGTGAGGCTTATTTTGAGGTAAATGGTGCATCACCTTCAAGAGGAAGGGGCTTATGCGCTGTAAGAGGAGATTTATAAAATGAAATTATCAGCTTTGGCTTTAGCATTTGGTTTTGCCTTTAGTGGATCAGCATTTGCAACAGCAGGTGTTTGGGATACGGCAGCACCTTGGAGCACAACAACCCAATATGCCGAATGGAACACATTTGAAAGCACAGCACTTAGTACAGGTGATACCACCCCTGAAATAGCTTTATCAGCAGGAACGACAGCATCTCTAAAAGAAACAACTGGCGGCGCATTCTTAGTGGGCGGCAATGTATATAGTTTCGCTGTAGCTACACAATTTACTGCAACTTTAAGCGGCACAGCAGGTGGATTGTATGATGTTTATTTGCGTATAGGTACGGTAGGTAATACAGCATCTCAAGCATCTGCGTTCTTGAATGGCCAGGCAGCAAGTCAAGTGGTAGTGCAAAAGACTGAGTCGCAAGGTGACTTTGGCGGATTTGGTACATCTTATGAGCAAGAGTTGTACTGGAAATGGACTGGTGTAACAGGCTCAAACCTGTATACCTTTAATTTCGGAGCCTCTTCATCAAGCATGAGTTTGGATCAACTTGCTTTAGCCACTGTTTCTGTCCCAACAGTGACGCCAGTGCCTGAACCAGAAACCTACGGCATGATGGCGCTCGGGCTTGGCCTGGTAGGTGTGATAGCAAGACGTCGCACTAGCACAAGCAATACCTGATTTAGATTTGTGCAACTACACAAAGGGGCTGATTCAGCCCCTTTGTTTCAATTAATACTTCTAAAGCGCTCATGATGGAATGCCTAGATCAACGGCAACGTAAAAATAAAATTAATAACCATTATTCTTCAATGATGGGTGCGTTTCAGTTATTTATTTGTATGCTACTTGTTTCATTCAGCCATATTAATTTTGCTGCAGATCAAATAAGCTACGATGAGAACACCTCCAACCAGGAAAATACCCAGTCTAAAAATGATCAGGATGATCAGCCGATAAACAAATCGGAGAGTGTTGATACATTGCCCGAGGTGTCCGTCACTGATACCAGGGTTAAAGAGGAGTCTGGCATCAATCCTACATTGCCGATTACCACAATCACAAGTGAGCAGTTGCAACGCACGCAGCCGAGCAACATTTTTGAGGCTGTAAAATCTGCGCCAGGTGTATCAATTACAGGTGGCCCAAGACCAAGTGGTATGGCTTTTAGTATTCGGGGTTATACGGATAATGAAGATGTAATGGTGAAAGTTGATGGGGCGCCTAAAGGATTTGAAAAGTATCGAATGGGGGGTACTTTTGTAGAGCCCGAGTTATTAAAAAGTATTGAAATCCAACGTGGTCCACAAATTACCAGCGGTTCAGGTTCTTTAGGGGGCACGATTATCGCCCAAACAAAAAATGCGGCTGATTTGTTAAAGCCCGGCCAGAAATTTGGTGCTAAAGCCAAGTTCGGTTATGGCAATAACAATGATGAATACTCTCGTTCTTATATGATGTATGCCCGACCCGAGGAAAGGATAGATATTTTATTCAACTACTCTAATCGCCAGGCGAATAACATCACGCTTGCAAATGGAGATAAATTAGATAGTTCTGCAATCCAGTCTATCTCCCAATTGCTCAAAGTTTCCATTTTTCCACTGGAAGATTTGGAACTTAGCACTTCATTAGTCACCTTTGATGATAGCGGGTTGCAACCTTATGACGCAACTGGCGGGCAACCAGGTACCTTCGGCACAGTGATACGAAGTATTGATGATTTTAGCTGGGCTCAAACCATGCTTTATACGCCTGATCATCCTTGGGTTAATCTGAAAGCTGTATTGGGCGGAGGGCATACAAAGTTACATGATCTGCTGCAGCCTGGCAAATCATCGATAAATCCGTGCAATGTCAGCACTTGCACAAACATGAATGATTATTATGATTACAAAACAAAGACTGTGGATTTAAGTAATATCTCCACGATTTTTAAAGCTGATTCAATGTTAATAGCAGTGTTAACCGGTTATCAATACAATGAAAGTGAAAGAGACGTAGAACGCTTTCTTGAAAATCCCGCCAGCCCTTTGGCAAGTGGTTATCCCAATGGCTTCAATCCTTCTGCACCCCCAGGCAAACGTTCTTACAATGCATTTTATATTCAACCACATTTTCAGATTGGACAAGTAAGTATCAAACCAGGGTATCGAAGGGATGATTATAAGATTGAAGCAGACGGTGGCACTCTGGACTTGCTTGCTCCTTTTAAACAAGCCAGTAAAAATGAATTTACTGAAGAAACCTGGAGCTTGGGCTTAGCTTACGATTTCTTCCCTCGTGCCAGTCCCAAGCAATTGACAGTCTATAGCAATTACGGTCAAGGATTTCGTCCAGCATTAATAGATGAGTCGTTTACACAAGGCACATTCAGCAGATGCCGACGATTAGGCGCACTTTTGATTCCTGGAGTTTCAATGCCAGACGGCCCACCCTCTGGTATTTGTGGTGATCTTTATCAATCTCAGACTTCTGAGTCCACCGAAGTCGGCATGAGCTATCAAGATCCTCATCTAATGGGGACTGATATTGCCCTTACCAGCAAAATTAACTTTTATCACATCTATACTTCGCATTTACTTTCATCCTTGCGTGAGAGCGATGACAGGAGCATCACACAAAAAGGTTGGGAAAGAAGAAATGGAATAGAGGTAGAAGGTTTTGTTCAATACCATGGTATATATATGCGCGGCGCATATTCACGAATAAATGGAAATCTTTTTGACGGAGGGCGTTTTGTTCCGCTGTATACCATTCCTGGCAATACCTTGAATATTAATTTGGGGGCGTCGTTAACTAAGACTTTGGACTTTAATGTCACTTACAGGAAGATTTCAGATAGAAATATAATTGTCGGTGGCGGTACTACCACTGATTATGTTTTTGGCACGCAGGACGGCTATGAAATCTGGAATGCCGGGGTACATTGGCAAGCTACTCCACAATTGGGAATGCGACTGATAGGAGAAAATTTGACCAATAGAGAGTATCGGCTCGACGCTGCTATGGGTGGATTAGGAATTTTTGCTCCGGGGAAAAACGTTAAATTCTTTGTCGAGTTAATGTATTGAATGAAATTAAAAAGCCTCAGAATCTCTGAGGCTTTTCTATATTTAGATGATGTATTTGTTTAAAGCGGCGCAACATCATCGTCACCGAGCAGAGTATGCAGATTATTTTTATGGCGTAATGTCTGACGCTCGTTAAGGCGTTTTTGCGCTGCACTCGGGAAGTCGGTATAACTGATCAGGCTGCGCTCGATCAGAATGCCGATCAAGTCTTCAAGTACGCGCGCCAGCTGGATATCGCTTTCACGGAAGGTGTGGTGTTTCTTAAGTTCTTCATCCAGAAAATTCAAATAATCGGCATCTGAGTTTTCTAACTGTACCCAGTCAGCCGAAACCTGAGTATCCGGACTTGCGGCAATAATTGCACCTTCTTTATTTTTAAGTATATAGGCCATCAGGTGTCATTCCTTGTCACTTTAGGTGTGAGTTATTGTCTATCAGGAAAGCAGAAGCAATAAGCATGCCTTTTGATTGCTTAAATCGCGCCATTAATAATGCCACCACCCAGGCAGACATTACTTTCATAAACGACTACACTTTGCCCTGGCGTAATCGCCCATTGATGCTGACCAAAGCGGATGGTCGCCTCCTCGTCATTCACCGCATCGACTTCGCATGGCGCATCCGGCTGGCGATAGCGGGTTTTGGCCGCATAAACCCAGTTGGTACGTGGCTGTTCGCCGCTGATCCAATGCAATTGCCCGGCAGTCAGGCCGTCACTTTGCAGCAGTGGGTGATCGTGTCCTTGCACTACAATCAGTTCATTGCTGACCATGTCTTTGCCTGCTACAAACCAGGGTTCGCCGTTACTGTCGCGGCTGCCACCAATTTTCAGGCCCTGACGCTGCCCGAGCGTGTAATACATCAAGCCTTCATGTTCACCGACTACTTTACCTTCAGGCGTACGCATGATGCCGGGTTGTCTTGGCAGGTAGCGTTGCAAAAATTCCTGGAACGGGCGTTCGCCGATAAAACAAATGCCGGTGGAGTCCTTTTTTTCGGCATTGATCAGCCCATGCTCACGCGCGATCTCACGCACTTCACGCTTTAAGTATTTACCCAAAGGAAATAATGTTTTAGATAACTGTGCCTGGTTTAAGCGTGACAGGAAATAGCTTTGATCCTTGCTGCCGTCATCTGCTTTCAGCAGCTGATAGTTGCCCGGTTGAATCGGGTTCTCACGTACCTGGGCATAATGACCAGTGGCAATCAAATCTGCTCCCAGGCTCATCGCATGGTCTAAAAATGCCTTGAATTTGATCTCGGCATTACACAGGATGTCAGGGTTAGGCGTACGGCCAGCCTGGTACTCTTCCAGAAAGTTAGTGAATACTCGCTCTTTGTATTCCTCACTAAAATTCACGGCTTCAATGTCAATACCTATCTTGTCAGCGACAGACACGGCGTCGATCAAATCCTGCTTTGAAGAACAGTATTCATCAGTGTCATCGTCTTCCCAGTTTTTCATAAACAAACCGGTGACATGGTAGCCTTGCTGCTTTAACAACAAAGCGGTAACGGAAGAGTCAACGCCGCCGGACAGGCCGACGATTACATGTGGCTTACTCATAATGCCTGTCCCAAATGTTTCAAAATATCTAAAGAATAACGTTTGCCCGCAAGGTAATCCTGCACGCATAACAGCACCTGCGGACTGCGCATCAACTCGCCATCGGCAGCAATCTCGGCTTCAGTTTTCCATACGGTGCGGAGGATGCCGTCATCTAATGCACGCTCCTGGTAATGTGCTCCCAGCTTGCCGGTAAATGCAAAACGCAAATAAGTGATGCCATTAACCGGATGCTGCCAGTGGTAAATGCCTACCAGGGCTTCTGGTGTAAAGTCGTAGGCAGTTTCTTCCAGCGTTTCGCGGATGGTGGCCTCAATAATCGTTTCGTTTTCTTCGAGGTGACCGGCAGGCTGGTTAAAGCGGTTACCACGGTCAGTGGTTTCTTCAACCAGCAAAAACTTGCCGTGTTGTTCGATAATTGCCGCCACGGTGACGTTGGGTTTCCACTGCTGGGAGGACTTGGAAGAGGCAGGTGAATTCAAAATACGCGGGTTTCGTTAAAAGCGCTATTTTAACGCTAAGTGATTGATTAGGGTAATTATCTTAAAGCCTTGACTACTACCATGCGCTGTCGATATGTGGTCATCAACCCGCCAACTGCGGAAACAAACCAGTCAATCCATGCGCAATAAACTCTACTGACATGGCCGCTAAAATCAGTCCCATCAGGCGGGTCACGATATTAATCCCGATAGGGCCCAGGTAATCAGTGATGGCATCAGAAAGTAATAACAGGCCCCAGATAAACAGTGAAATTAAAGCCACCGGTATTATCAGGCTTAAATGCCCCCAAAAACCAGGATGCTGTTGCGCAGTGATAATCATGCTGGAAATCGCGCCTGGTCCGGCAAGTAGCGGGATACTCAATGGCACAATCGCAATCACTTCACGCTCCGCCAAGTCTTGCGCTTCTTCGGCTGTTTGGCGAGTGCCACTTTGCTTGCCATGCATCATTGAGATAGAAATCAGTAGCAGCAAAATACCACCACCGACCTGGAATGAAGGGATGTCGATGCCAAAAAAGTCTAGTACTTTGTCGCCTATAAAAGCCGAGACGCACAGCACAATCATCACGGTCATGCCGACCGTGCGTGCGGTACGGGCACGTTCCTTTTTGCTCCAGCCACTGGTGGCACTGATGAAGATTGGCAGGCTGCCGATAGGATTCACAATCGCCAGCAAGGCAATCGCGACTTTAAGCAGGTAGGTATATTCGTTCATGGCGGTTACTTTTTGGCATCGGATTTTGTCGTCAAGCTTGCCTGAAAAAAATGGTGTAGGCAAATTGCCAAGGTCATTTTATTTATGCAGGACGCTTGTCAAAAAACGCAATCGGTTGTGGCGGTGCCATCTGCAAGATATGTTTGCGCACTTTGCCCATCACATGCATTTCACAGGGCTTACAATCAAATTTGAGTGTGTACCTGTCATTGCCGCTGATTAGCGTCATAGGTTCGGCCGTCACCGTGCCTTGCACACCTATCACGCCTTTGGCTTCTTTCGGACACAAACCGTGGCTGAAACGCAAGCAATGTTTGGTGATCATCACCGGCACTTCATCCAGTTCTTCATTGGATTCATAAGCGCTGGCAATCAGCTTCACGCCGTGCTTGTGATAGAAATCGCGAGCTTTCTGGTTATAGACATTTGCCAGGTAGCTCAAAGTATCTTCGGGATAAATAGCGGGTGGCTCGGCAGCCGCACGCAATGGCGGGCGGTTATAGCCTAATGTTCTGATGGCAATTAATTCTTCCACGGCATCACGGCGTAGCTGGTTCACAACAGAAGCGGGCAGGAACCAAGGCTGGGTCAATTCCAGGCCGATATCTCGGGCTGAAAAATCGGTATTTCCCATTTTCGCCAGATTCTCCCTTAGTGATATCTCAGCCTTTTCTGCATCGTTTGCAGGCTGCTTTTCGGCAGTGCATTGGGTGGTAGCGCTAAAGCCTTGTTCATCCGTCAGTGTCAGTGCAAAGCCATCTGCCGTTTCGTAAAGTACAACATCGAGCACTATTTTTCTTGTGGCTGAATCCTTTTCCAGCAAACGCATAAAAGCGTGGTCACGATTGCGGTAGAGTTGGGTGTTGTTGCGGATATCCGCAGGCATTTCATTCGGGAACAGGCGTTGCGTATGGTTATCCAGCGCTTGCACCGTGTTCACACGCAGGCCGACCAGCTCTTTATGTACATCAAAAAAGCACACGCCATCGCCATTGTGTAATACAACTTCTGTCGCCACATCGATAAAGTCCTTACCGACTTTACGGACTTTACCCAGTTCTTCACCTGAAAATTTGGGCGTATCAAAGGCGCCGATATCGGCCTGGCGGCCATTGGCAAAATAGTCGGTGGCACTGCGGTTAAAGGTTTTTTCAGGCTGTGGCGTAAATGTGTAGCTGGCATGCCCGGCTGAGGATTTAGCGTAATCCGGCATCTCTTCCAGAATCTCATCCAGCAGCTGACGGTAATGGGCAGTGGCGTTTTTCACATAAGGCAGGTCTTTGTAACGGCCTTCGATTTTAAAACTGCTGACACCGGCAGCAATCAGCGCACGCAGGTTGGCACTCTGGTCGTTATCTTTCATCGATAAGTAATGTTTGTCTTTACCCAGGATGCGACCTTTCTGGTCTTCCAGCGTATAGGGCAACCGGCACTCCTGTGAGCACTCACCCCGGTTGGCACTGCGGCCTGTGTGTGCGTGGCTGATAAAACATTGCCCGCTAAAAGCAACACATAAGGCGCCATGGATAAAATATTCCAGGTTGGCCGTCGTGGCATCAGCAATCTTTTTCACCGTCGCTATATCCAGCTCGCGCGCCAGTACAATCTGGCTGAACCCGACCTGGTCCAAAAACTGCGCTTTTTGCACAGTGCGTATATCGGTTTGCGTACTGGCATGCAACTGTATCGGTGGTAAATCCAGTTCTAGCAAGCCCATGTCCTGCACGATCAGTGCATCTACGCCTGAGTCATACAGCTGATGCACCAACTGGCGTACGCCTTCAAGCTCATTGTCATGAAAAATCGTATTCAGCGCGACAAACACTTCGGCATGAAACTTGTGCGCATGCTGCACCAGCCTGGCAATATCCTGTACGGTATTCGGCGCTTTGGCGCGCGCACCAAATGCCGGGCCACCAATATACACGGCATCAGCCCCGTGATTAATGGCTTCAATGCCAAAATCGGCGTTTTTGGCAGGTGAAAGCAGTTCCAGATGTTTGCGGGTTTTTTGCATGCGGGATGTATCTACAGTGTAACGACTTGATTTAAGACGCTATTTTAAACGAAGCATGCATTTTGCGCTTGGTTTAAAATAGCGTCATGAGTGGAAATCAGGATTTATTACAACGCAGCCACAATCACGTGTGGCATCCATGTACGCAGATGAAGCATCACGAACGCACACCGCTTGTTCCGATTGCCCGAGGTGAGGGCGCCTGGCTATTTGATACCGATGGCAAAGACTACCTGGATGCCGTCAGTAGTTGGTGGGTCAATCTGTTTGGGCATAATCAGCCTGCAATTAAAGACGCCATTAAAGCCCAGTTAGACCAGCTTGAGCATGTGATGCTGGCAGGGTTTACCCATGCGCCGGTGGTGGAGTTATCAGAGAAACTTTCCTCCTTGACTGGCTTGGGTCATGCATTCTATGGCTCGGATGGTGCCAGTGCTACCGAGATCGCGCTTAAGATGAGCTTTCATTACTGGCGCAATATTGGGCAATTTAAAAAAACGAAATTTATCAGCCTGCAAAACAGCTATCACGGAGAAACACTGGGTGCCTTAAGCGTGACCGATGTCGCCATTTTTAAAGACACTTATGCGCCGTTGATTTTACAGTCGGCACAAATGCCAAGTCCGGATAGTCGATTGGCAGAAGCGGGCGAATCTGAAGAAAATTTTGCCATGCGTTGCGCCGAGGCGCTGGAAGCGTATGTAGCCGAGCACCACGCTGAATTGGCAGCCTTTATTATTGAGCCATTGGTGCAAGGTGCGGCTGGGATGGCGATGTACCATGTTGCCTATCTGCGTCGTGCACGCGAGATTTGCAGTCGCTATGATATCCACTTGATTGCAGATGAAATTGCTGTCGGTTTTGGCCGCACCGGCACCTTGTTTGCCTGTGAGCAGGCGGGCGAAACAGTCCGTGATATCGCTGATTTTGTGTGTCTTTCCAAAGGCATTACCGGCGGTTATTTGCCGTTATCTGTGGTACTCACGACCGATGATGTTTATCAGGCTTTTTACCATGACCAAACTTCCAAGGGTTTTTTGCACAGCCATAGTTACACCGGCAACCCGTTAGCGTGCAGTGCGGCACTGGCAACGCTGAAATTGTTCGAAACCTCTGACGTGTTGGGCAATAACCAGAAGACCGCACAGCAACTTTGGACAGCAGTGAAGGCATATGACTTGCCGCTACAGCATGTCCGCCAGCGGGGCATGATCACTGCGTTTGAGGTTGATAACAAAAATCCACAATTTGCCCGCGATTGTTATGCGGCAGCGTTGCGGCATGGCTTATTGCTGCGCCCGATAGCTAATACAGTGTACTGGATGCCGCCATATTGTCTGAATGCGGCAGAGATTGATCATCTGGTACAGGCGACACAAACCACGATTCTCGAAAGTATGGCATGCAGCTAACTATGCGCTGGTGCCTGTTCTTTTGTTGTTTGTGGACCGGCGTTGCGCAGTCGGCTTTGCCCGTTTCATTGCAAGAAGCGCTCACTAAAGCGAAATTACCGCTGGATAGCGTTGCGATTGTGGTGCAACCCCTTGATGGTGTTTCGCCGCTCATCAGCCATAACCAGACCAAGGCCATGAACCCGGCCAGTGTCATGAAAGTGGTGACCGCTTACGCCGCACTGGAAGCCCTTACGCCCGCTTATCGCTGGAAAACAGAAGTCTATAAAAACGGGCCAGTGAATCAGGGTGTGCTTGATGGTGATCTCATAATCAAAGGCTACGGTGACCCGGCCCTGAACAATGCCGAGCTTTGGCGTTTGTTGCAACAGATCCAGCAACAGGGGATTAAACATATCAAAGGTAACCTGGTGCTGGATGCTTCCATTTATACGCCGGAAGTCACTCAACGTCCGATACTGGATGACGAGCCATGGCGCGCTTACAACGTCAATCCGTATGCATTGCTGGTGAATGGCGGTCATACCAGTTTCAGGTTTGGCGTATCCAGAGAAGGCGGCAAGCCTGTGGTGAGTGTCACACAAGAGTTTGAGTTGCCACAGATTAAAGTGCTGAATGCCATGCAGGTCAGCAAAGGCGCTTGCGGGGACTGGCGTAGTAACCTGGGTTATGGAGTGTCTGCGACACCAGAAGGCGCAACGGTGACGTTTAGCGGCACATTACCTGAACAATGCGAGGAGCGCTACCTTGAATTAAGCGCGCTTAGCCAGCATCAGTACGCGGTGAATACCTTCAAAAAAATATGGGCGCAATTGGGCGGGCGGCTGGATGGCCAGGCCGTCGCTGCCGTGTTGCCAGCCTCCGCAAGATTGGTCACCACCTGGTGGTCTGCGCCGCTGGATGAGGTGATTCGCGATGTAAACAAATCGAGCAATAATGTCATGGCGCGGCAGTTGATGCTGACCATAGGCGTGGAAGCAGGGCAGATCCCAGCTGACGAAAATAGCAGTGCGTTGGCGGTAAGGGAATTATTAAGCAAAAGCGGGCTGTCTTTTACTGAACTGGTGCTGGAAAATGGGTCCGGGCTGTCACGCAACGAGCGTATCAGTGCGGAACATCTTGCACAATTACTCGTCACAGCCTATCAGCGGCCGGTGATGCCTGTACTGATGGCTTCCCTGCCGATCCTTGGGTTAGATGGTACGCTCAAAAAGCGCTTGCCTGAGGCTCCCAGCCGGGGCATGGCTTACTTGAAAACGGGGTCTCTGGAAGGTGTCAGCAGCATTGCCGGTTATGTGCAGGATGTTCAGGGTAAACGCTATGTGCTGGTCATGCTGGTCAATCACAACAATGCTTCGGCAGCACGTTCCATCCAGGATGGCCTGATTAAAGCGTTGATTGAAGGCCGCTAGCCAGCCGGCAACTGAGAATTTTTAATAAAAACCGCGTATGATAATGGTCGTTTTCAAGGAGCAAATGTGAAATCAGGAATGAAAAAATTAAGCTTGGGCATGGTGTTACTGTTATCGATAGCGGGTTGCCAGGCGCAATCCAACTCACCCAATTCAAAGGAAAATACCCAAATGACTGCCAATGTGACTGAGCTGCAAAAAATTGATACCGTGGTCGGCGATGGCCGCGAAGCCGAAATCGGTTTCAACGTGACCGTGCATTACACCGGCTGGTTGTACGATGCCAATTCCAAAGACTTTAAAGGCAAAAAGTTTGATAGCAGCCTGGACCGTAATTCCCCGTTCAACTTTTTCCTGGGCGGTGGCCAAGTCATCCAGGGCTGGGACGAAGGTGTGCAAGGTATGAGGATTGGCGGCAAACGTACGCTGATTATCCCTTCTGAACTGGGTTACGGCGCACGCGGTGCCGGTGGCGTGATTCCGCCAAATGCGACACTGGTATTTGACGTTGAATTGCTCGGCGTCAAATAGAAAGAGATTCTTAGGGTGTATGGTGATCTTAATTAAGCACCATGGTGACGGAAGCTAGGCATTCTTGCAATGTGCCAGCTCCGCCCTCAAGTGATTGATGTTGGTCACAAATTAAAAACGATTGGAAAAATCAGCAATGCAAGTCAAAGTGAAATGGATAGACGGCGTCAGTTTTGTTGGCGAGTCTGAAACCGGTCACGCAGTTGTACTGGATGGCGCGCCTGAGAATGGCGGCCGTAATATCGGCATGCGCCCAATGGAAATGCTGCTGATCGGCATGGGTTCATGCACGGCATTTGATGTAGTGACTATCCTCAAAAAAGCACGCCAGCCGATTGTGGATTGCGTGGCAGAAATTGCAGCTGAACGCGCCGACACTATCCCGAAAGTATTCACCAAGATTCACGTGCACTTTGTAGTGACCGGTGAAAACCTGAACGAGCAACAAGTCTCGCGTGCGATAAGCCTTTCTGCTGAAAAATATTGTTCAGCCAGTATCATGCTGCAAAAAGCTTGTGAAATTACGCATGATTTTGAAATCAGAACGCCAACTACTGAGTAAATGATGACAACTCCTGTCGGCATGTTAGGTATTCGCCACGTGGCACTCTTTATCAAAGAACTGGAGTCGGCGATAGACTTCTACACGCGCATTGTTGGCATGCAGATCGAATGGCAGCCAGACCCGGACAATGTTTACCTGACTAATCATGGCGATGTATTTGCCTTGCATCGGGTTGATTACAAGGCTGATCCGCTACAGCGTCTTGACCACATCGGGTTTGCATTGACGGATGAGGCGGCAGTAGATGGCTGGTATTCGCATATGGTGGAGCAAGGCGTACGCATTACCGAAGCGCCTAAAACACACAGAGATGGCTCACGGGGCTTTTATTGCCTGGACAGCGTCGGTCATTTGCTTGAGTTTATTTACCATCCGCCAATTAGCCGTCATGTTAAAGGCATGTCGGGTAACTAAATTTGGATACCTTTTTCAAAAGCATAAAGCCTCCTTGTTGGAGGCTTTATTTGTTAAGAGGATTTAAAGCTAGCTATTCGCTTACGACTTTGATCGACAATGTTTGCTCTTTATCCAGCACAGTCAGCAAACGGTCTATGTTCGGATGTTTGCCTGGGTGATTCTCGGCATCTTCTGTATGTTCTGCGTACAGCGCCAATCCCTCTACGGCAGCATCGCTGTTGATTTCACCATATATTTTGAATAAATGATGATAAACCTTAATCGAGCCCTGGGTGCCGGGTTTATTTTCAATCTGGCCGGCCGGCCGGCTTTGCTCATCGAAGAGCTCAATGCGTTTCACATGATCCGCATTGTCCAGGGTGAGTAAGTTGTCACTAAATTTTTGCATGGTTGACTCTAGGTTAATACGAATACTATAAGTGATACGCGGTTCGCGTCATCACTTTGGAAGCCAGGCGCATGGCCAGTTTCACCGGGGCGGGCAGCGTAGCACCGCCAAGATGCTCTGCAGTCTGCGCATGCTGTTCTTCATCTTGCTTCATTTGCGTCACTATTGCGCGTGAAGCGAGATCTTGCGCCGGTAATTGCTGCAGATGGCTCCCTAAGTGAGACGACACCTGGTGCTCGGTTTCGGCCAAAAATCCAAGGTTCCATTTGTCACCAAGTAAACCTGCTGTGACGCCCAGGCCAAAACTCGCACCAAACCATAATGGGTTAAGCAGGCTTTTGCGGCCACCAAGTTCGTCGATTCGTCGTTCACACCATGCAAGGTGATCGACTTCTTCACGGGAGGCTTCTTTGAGTGCTTCAACATTGGCCGGATTACGGGATACTAACGCCTGGCCGCTATATAAGGCCTGTGCACAGACTTCGCCCACATGATTGACGCGCATCAGGGCTGCGGCATGCTTGCGCTCTTTATCAGATAAAGAGTTATCGTTAGACGCTTCTGCTTTTGGATAAGGGCGGCTAGGACTCGGTTGGCTAAATACCGTACGTAAGCCCATGTCGATGACGGCAATAGCCTTATCCAATGTCAATCTCGGCAGAGTCATTGATTACTCCCTGTAAAGCACCATTGCCTGCTGGCTGTGAGGCTTGCAGACAATGGCATGATCATTATTTCTTCACTGGTTTCTCAGCGCCGGCTGGTTTTTCAGTGCTGGCTGGCTTGTCTGTTGCAGCTTTCACCGCTTCAGGTGCTTTTTGCACTGGCAAGCCTTTAAGTTGATTCAACGCTTGTACAAACTGGAAGTCATCTTTGCTGGCGGGTTCAATAGGGCCGCGGGTTTCAGCAAATTTTTCATCCTTAGGTTTATCACCACCAACGCGGGCTTTCACTTCTTCAGCTTTTTCAGCGTTGGCTTTAGCAATGTCGCTAGGGTTGGATAAATGGCGCTTCAAATCCGCCTCATGCAAGCTCAGGCTTGGGTCTGAACCATCATCCACAATCGTGTCCGGCACAATGCCTTTCGCCTGAATTGAGCGACCATTAGGCGTGAAATAACGTGCAGTAGTCAATTTAATCGCACTACCGTTGTTCATAGGCAGGATTGTTTGTACTGAACCCTTACCAAAGCTCTGGATGCCCATGATGGTGGCACGTTTATGATCCTGCAATGCCCCGGCCACAATTTCAGAAGCAGATGCAGAGCCTGCATTGATCAATACCACGATTGGCACTGTTTTATACTCTTCGGGCAAATCTTTCAGGTAGTCAGATTTACCACGGCGGGCATAATCCATGGGTGTCGCATTCAGGCGCATTTTAGAGTCCGCTACACGGCCTTCGGTATAAACCACCAAGTCATCTTTTGGCAGGAAAGCGGCAGAGACGCCAACCGCGGCATCCAGCAAGCCGCCCGGGTTGTTACGCAAATCCAACACCAAGCCTTTAAACGCGCCTTTGTTATCAGCACGTAAGGTTTTCAGGGCCTTGGCAAGGTCTTCACCAGTACGCTCCTGGAACTGAGTAATACGTACATAAGCATAGCCTGGCTCAATCAATTTGCTCTTAACGCTTTGCGCCTTGATGATGGCACGGGTCAGGGTAAAGGTAAGCGGTTTGTCTTCGCCTTTACGCACAACGGTTAGCGTGATTTTAGTATCCGGTACACCGCGCATGCGTTTCACGGCATCGTTCAGGGTCAAACCACGCACTTGCGTGTCATCGAGTTTCATAATCAAGTCACCGGATTTCAAGCCAGCTTTATAAGCAGGGCTGTCTTCAATCGGTGTCACTACTTTCACCAGGCCGTCTTCCATGGCGACTTCAATACCCAGCCCGCCAAATTCACCTTGGGTGCCAGCCTGCAACTCTTTGTAGGCATCTGCATCCATAAAGGTTGAGTGAGGGTCGAGGCCTTGCAACATGCCGGCCAATGCTTCGTTGATCAGTTTTTTATCTTCAACCGGTTCGACATAGTCAGATTTGACTTTTGCGAATACTTCGGCAAAGACTCGCAGCTCGTCGATCGGCAATTGCGAAACAGAGGTTCTATCCGCCCAGGCAGAAATATTGATACTTACCAGAATACCTACAAAAACGCCTGCACCAAGCAAGCTAAATTTTTCAAATTTGGAACGCATACCAGCCTTGTATGATCAATTAAGCGAAGAATACTATTGTATGAAGATTACTGTAATAAAAGATTCAAGTGACATCAGTGATGTCAGCCTGTTTTGAGAGAGTGGAAACAATCACGTTAAGTTCATTTTCCGCTATTTCAATAAAATTGACTATACTCTTCACGCAAATAGTTTATTAGAGTGCAATATGCAAAAGCCTATCGTAGAAATCGAGTTTTGTACACAGTGTCGTTGGCTATTACGCGCAGCCTGGTTGGCGCAAGAGCTGCTTACCACATTTGATACTGATCTGGGATCGGTCAATCTGGTGCCCGGCACCGGAGGTATTCTGGACATTAGCTGTGATGGAAAAGTGATTTTTTCACGTAAAGAAGCAGGGCGGTTTCCTGAAGCAAAAGAATTAAAACAGCTGATAAGGGATTTGATTGATCCGGAGCGCTCACTTGGACACAGTGATAGTCCGGTAAAAAGTGCTGAGTAGTAGGAAGCTTGTTTTTACGTCTAAGCTTTAATTCCCGGTTTCCACTTCTATGCGTTTGGCGCCGTTGTAACGGGTACGCCAGTAGCGCTCATCCATGTTTTCAACACGTACTTTAGCGCCCGCTCGCGGGGCATGTATAAACTGATTGTTGCCAACGTAAATGCCGACATGAGAGAAGGCTGACTTAAGTGTGTTGAAAAATACCAAATCGCCTGGCTGCAAATCATCGCGCTTAACAGTATCACCCAACTCACTGATGGTGCGAGCGGATGGCGGCAGGGAAATTTGTGCTGCGTGCTTGAACACGTATTGTACAAACCCGCTGCAATCAAAACCGGTTTCAGGAGACCGCCCACCGTATTTGTAACCTACACCGGTCAGACTCAGCGCCCGAATCATGATCTCTTCAACTTTTTCTGACCACGAACCGGAAAGTCCGGTTTGGCTGTCTAACACCTCTTCTTGCGAATAGCTGTAGGCGTTCTGCCAGCGCTTGTCCTCACCTGGGGCGGCGTGGCCTTGGGAGATGCAAAGGGTGCTGATCAGAGGTGCACTGATAAGTAGTGCAGCGAGTCGAAGAACTAGATTATTCATCACAATCAAAGCTTGGTTATCATTCTTGTTGTGTCAGAAATAAGTATAACGGCCTAAACCTTGCCATACTTCAATGGCAGATGCAAGTTTTCATGAAAATTTAAGCATGCAGCTTAAATTGAAATCAGCAAAAAACTGCATTATTTTTAGTGGTCCGTGGGATAATTGACGGATGTCTTTAATGCAACAAGTCACGTCAGCATTTTCAGAAAGCGGTTGTCTGGTACAAACCATGCCCGGTTTCAGAAGCCGCCCGCAACAACAGGAAATGGCACAGGCAATTGCCGATGCCATCGATAACCAGCAGCAATTGGTAGCCGAAGCGGGAACAGGCACTGGCAAAACTTACGCCTACCTGGTGCCGGCGCTTTTGTCTGGCGGAAAAGTCATTATTTCAACCGGCACCAAAACCCTGCAAGACCAGCTTTACCAGCGTGATTTACCTGCTGTGCGCGAAGCACTGAAAGTGCCAGTGTCCGTAGCTATGCTCAAAGGCCGCGCAAACTACATTTGCCATTACCATTTGCAGCGTGCCAGCCAGGAAGGTCGTTTCCAGTCACGTGAAGACGCGCAATATATCCCCATCCTGCAAAGCTTTGCCGAAAACAGCCAAACCGGTGACAAGGCCGAACTCATAGAAGTACCAGAGCAGGCAACCGTCTGGCAGCAAGTCACTTCGACCCGAGATAACTGCGTCGGCCAGGATTGCCAGTATTACAAACAATGCTTTGTGATGGAAGCACGCAAGCAGGCACTGGCGGCCGATGTAGTGGTTGTGAATCATCACCTTTTCTTTGCCGATGTGATGCTTCGAGACGAAGGTGTGGCTGAACTGTTGCCTAGCGCCAACACGATAGTGTTTGATGAAGCGCACCAGTTACCTGAAGTCGCCGGTCTGTTTTTTGGTGAAGATATTTCTACCTCGCAATTAATGGACCTGGCCAGAGATAGTCAAATGGCTTATCTCACAATAGCTAAAGACTGTGTCGCACTGGCTGAAGCCGTGACTCCACTGGAAAAGGCCTGCCGTGATTTCCGCCTGGTATTTCAGTATGAAGGCGCGCGCATGCCGGTGCAAAAGGCACAATCATTAAAGAATTTTGCTGATGCCTATCAACGCATGCTGGAAACCCTGGCGGCACTGACCAAAGTGCTGGAGACACAGGCCGCGCGCGATCCATTGCTGGAAAAATGCTGGCAACGCGGCGAGGCCTTACTCGCCTTGCTGGAAGCGTGGCAAAAAGGAAATCACGCCAACCTGGTGCGCTGGGTGGAAGTATTTACGCAAAGTGTCCAATTACATGCGACCCCGCTCAGTGTGGCCGATGGCTTCGGCAAACAGTTGAATGCACAGCCAAGGGCCTGGATTTTCACTTCCGCCACTTTGGCAGTGAAAAGTGATTTCAATCACTACCAGGGACAAATGGGCCTGCTGGCCGCACAAACCCGGCATTGGCAAAGCCCGTTCGATTATGACCAGCAAGCGTTGCTGTATGTGCCAGAAGGCATGCCAGAGCCGAATAGCATTGCTTACCCGGCAGCCGTAGCTGCCATCGCCTTGCCGGTATTGCAAGCCAGTAAGGGGCGGGCTTTTGTGCTGTGCACTTCACTGAGAGCTATGCGCGAAGTACATGCCTTGTTAAAGCAGGCATTTGAAGAGCAGGGCATGGAGTACCCATTGCTGATGCAAGGTGAAAGCAACCGTACCGAATTGCTGGATAGATTCCGCGCGCATGGCAATGCGGTGCTTGTAGGCTCGCAAAGTTTTTGGGAGGGCGTGGATGTGCGTGGAGAAGCGCTTTCCTGTGTGATTATTGACAAGCTACCATTTGCGCCACCGGATGATCCGGTACTTGCGGCGCGCATCGACAAAATGAATACCGAAGGCAAAAATGCCTTTATGGAATATCAGTTACCGTATGCCGTGATCACACTCAAGCAGGGCGCAGGTCGTTTGATCCGCGATGAGAGTGATTCAGGTGTATTGGTCATTTGTGATCCTCGATTAGTAGATAAACCTTATGGACGGCGCATCTGGCAAAGTCTGCCGCCATTTAAGCGCACGCGGAAACTGGATGATGTGCAGGCGTTTTTCGAGCGTGTGGATGAAAAGCCAGAGCCAGTCCAGGGTAGCTAATCAACATGGTAATTGTTCCTGCAAATGAATACACCTTGACCGCTATCCGCGCGCAAGGGGCTGGTGGGCAGAACGTGAATAAAGTCTCTTCTGCCATTCATCTGCGTTTCGATATCCAGGCCTCAAGCCTGAATGAGGCTGTGAAATCCCGATTGCTAAGTAGTAAAGACCAGCGCATTACTGCTGAGGGCGTACTCATTATTAAAGCGCAACAATATCGTACACAAGAAGCGAATAAAAGAGATGCAATTGCCAGATTGCAGGCAATTGTAGAAGCGGCTAGTCATGTGCATGCGACGCGATATGCGACAAGGCCGACCCGGGCTTCGCAGAAGCGCAGGGTGGCGGGGAAGATTCAGCGGGGAGTGATTAAGCAGGGGCGGGGGCGAGTGGTTGAGGATCATTAGGAATGAGACTCTTAAATACAGTTAAATACAGCGCGCGCTGTTTTTGAATGAGCTGTATCCCCGTAGTTTGGTATGCAGATACTTAACTACCTGCAACTGACAGTCATTCTGGCGTAGGCCAGAATCTGGGCGAGGTAGATGTTTGGCTTTGTTACTAACGAAGATACTGGTTGATCCTACGATCTATAATCCGCATTAATCTTCACATAATCATATGAAAAATCGCATGTCCATACCGTAGCGTCGGCCAATCCGCGATTAAGCACTACCCGCACTAAAATATCACTTTCCTTCATGACCGCTGCCCCTTGCTCTTCGACATAGCTAGCAGCTCGTCCACCTTTTTCCGCAACAAGCACATCGCCAAGATACAGCTGCATTGTGTTGACATCAAGGTCATCAATCCCCGCATATCCAATCGCTGCCAGAATACGTCCAAGGTTAGGGTCAGAAGCAAAAAATGCAGTTTTAATCAGCGGTGAATGCGCAATCGCGTAGGCAACCTTGCGGCACTCTTCCTCATCTTTACCAGCTTCAACCTGAATGGTCATAAACTTGGTTGCGCCTTCACCATCGCGCACGATGGCTTGCGCCAGCTCTGTGGCTACATCTGTCAGCGCATCACGCAAGGTGATAAATTCAGCATTTTCTTCAGTGACTGCAGCATTTCCGGCCTGGCCGGTCGCCATCAGAATCAGGCTGTCATTGGTGCTGGTGTCGCCATCCACAGTGATACAGTTAAACGATTTGTTCACTGCGTGTTGAATGATTTTATCTAACGCGCTTTGACTAATCGCGGCATCAGTTGCAATGTAGCCCAGCATGGTCGCCATATTAGGGTGAATCATACCTGAGCCTTTGCTGATGCCGGTAATCGTCACGGTTTTTCCCTCAATGCTTAGCGTGCGTGAAGTCCCTTTAGCAACAATATCTGTTGTCATAATCGCTTCTGCAGCATTGAGCCAGCTATCTGTTTGCAAGTTGGCGACTGCATTTGGAATGCCTGCCAGCAGTCTTTCCATCGGAAGTGTTTCCAGGATTACGCCAGTAGAGAATGGTAATACCTGCTCCGGGCTGATATTTAATTCCTGCGCGACGGCTATGCAACTAGCATGCGCGTCATCTAATCCTTGCTGACCTGTACCAGCATTGGCACAGCCGGTATTTACCAACAGGGCGCGAATACCTTTGTTTTTCTCCAGGTGGTCTTTGCACACGGTCACTGGTGCAGCGCAAAAACGATTCAAGGTAAATACGCCGGCTACGCTGCTGCCTTCAGGCAATGTCATCACCAGCACGTCTTTACGATTGGGTTTGCGGATATGCGCTTGAGCGAAGCCAAGTTGTACGCCGTTAACGGGCAATAAATCTTTGGCGAGAGGGGCGTTTAATTTAACGGGCATCCGTTTTCCTTGAGAATTTCAAAAGAATAGATTGGTGGTTAGGCACGACGCCAGGTTGTACCTTGTGCAGTATCTTCCACCACAATGCCTGCATCAGACAATAGTTTGCGGATACGGTCAGCCTCAGCAAAGTCTTTGCCTTTTTTCGCAGCGATACGGGCCGTGATAAGGTTGTCGATATCCAGTTCGCCGCCAAGGTCTTCGCCTTGCATAAAAGCTTCCGGGTCACGTTGCAACAGGCCGACAATACTTGCCAATTGTTTCAATAATGCGGCAGTTTGCTGGGATTTGTCTTTGTTCAAATCATTTGCCAGCTCAAACAGTATGGCTATCGCTTCGGGCGTATTGAAGTCATCGTCCATGGCTGATTTGAATTTAGCCGCTTGCGGCTGCTGCCAGTCAATTTCGCTGTCGGGCACATTTACACCACGCAATGCAGTGTATAAGCGCGTCAGTGAAGCTTTCGCATCATCCAGATGCTTGTCGGAATAATTGAGCGGGCTGCGGTAATGCGCGCGCAGGATAAAAAAGCGCACGACTTCGGGATCGTACTTTTCCAGCACTTCACGGATAGTGAAAAAGTTGCCCAACGATTTGGACATTTTCTCATCATCAACGCGTACAAATCCATTATGCATCCAATAGTTCGCCATGGTGCAGCCGTGTGTCGCTTCGGATTGTGCAATCTCGTTTTCATGGTGCGGAAACTGCAAATCCTGACCGCCGCCATGGATGTCAAAGTGTTCGCCAAGAAGCTCTGCGCTCATGGCTGAGCATTCAATATGCCAGCCAGGGCGGCCGTTGCCCCATGGCGATTCCCAAAAAGGCTCGCCCTGCTTGGCTGATTTCCACAACACGAAATCCAGCGGGTCCTGTTTGTGACCATCCACATCCACGCGTTCACCGGCGCGCAGGTCATCCAGGGTTTTGCCGGATAATTTGCCGTAATCGTTAAAGCTACGCACTTTATAAAATACGTCGCCATTATTTGCCTGGTAGGCAAACCCTTTTTCAATCAGTTTGCTGATCATGTCCAGCATGCCTTGTACATGCTCTGTGGCACGCGGCTCGATATCCGGGCGAATAATGCCTAGTTTGGCCGAGTCTTCGTCCATTGCGGTAATAAAGCGCTGAGTAAGGCTTTGGATGGATTCGTTGTTTTCGTTTGCACGTTTGATGATTTTGTCATCAATATCGGTGATGTTGCGTACGTATGTGACTTCGTAACCACTGGCGCGGAGCCAGCGTGCGACCATGTCAAATACCACCATCACACGGGCATGTCCCAGATGGCAAAAGTCATAGACTGTCATTCCGCAGACATACATGCGTACTTTATTAGGTTGGATTGGCTTGAAATCTTGTTTGCTGCGGGTAATGGTGTTGTGTAGTTTTAACATGCTAACAAATGTAATGTGGATTAATGCGTGATAAAATTAGCAGCAGTAAGGGAATGCTCTAAAATGTTAAGAAGATAGCCTTTGTGTAGGCCAGCTGAACATTGGTAATAATTCAAGTTGTTATCTTGTCAGGCAAATGATTAAAACGCGAATTGATCTGGAAATCATTGCGTATTATTCACCTATATTTGCACTGTCTCTTGTACAATTAAAGTATAACATACTGCTAAAAATCAACGATTGCTCAGGTAATTAACTCATGAATGCAACATTAAAAAAATATTTGCTGGTAGTAGGGATCATTTTCAGTCAGGCGGCACTATCCAATAGTGTGATGGCCGGTCAAACAAACGTAGAACTTCGCGAAATTAATCAGCTTTCAGAGCAGGGCAATCAGGCAGCGGCGCTGGATAAAGTGAACACTTATTTGTCGTCTAATCCTAAAAATGCCGAAGCGATGTTCATGCGTGGCGTCATTCTGGTTGAGCTCGGTAAGCGTGATGAGGCGATTAAAGCATTTACTGATTTGTCTGAGAAGTATCCAAACCTGCCAGAGCCATACAATAACCTTGCTGTGTTATATGCTGACCAGGGTCAGTATGATAAAGCCCGCAAAGCGCTGGAATCTGCGATTAAAACCCACCCAAGCTACGCCACAGCGCATGAAAACCTGGGTGATATTTATGCGCGTATGGCTTCCGAAGCTTATGACAAGGCATTGAAGCTGGATACTTCGAATAGCCGTGCACAAAATAAACTGGCCATGATCACCGATTTATTTGGTGGCAAACGGGCAGTTGCGCGTCCTGCGACGACTGTACCGCCATCTGCACCTGCTTCTACAGTTATGCCTCCTAACAGCAATGCACCCACGGTGACGCCGCCAGCGACACCGGCGCCTACAGCAGCAACACCGCCTGTCGCAGAAACCAAAAAACCGGTAGTGGTAGAAACTAAACCTGTTGAAGCCAAACCGGTAGAAACCAAGCCAGTGGTTGATAATCAGGAACAAGTGGTAATTGATGCAGTCAATGCCTGGGCGGATGCCTGGGCAGCGCAAAATGTTGATCGTTACCTCGATAGTTACGCAAAAGACTTTAAGACACCAGGTGGTGAAACACGCAAACAATGGGAAGCTAAACGTCGTGATCGTGTTAGCCGTCCGGCAAAAATTTCAGTGAATCTGCAAAATATTGCTGTGAAAATGGAAAGCCAGACCTCTGCGAAAGTCACATTCAGGCAGATTTACAAGGCAACTGGCCTGGATGCTAACTCCAATAAAACCTTGAATCTGGTCAAAGAAGGTTCACGCTGGCTGATCAAGCAGGAGCGCGTAGGCAAGTTCTAATGGATGTATTGCGCTGAATTTGGTAGTAAACTCGTGAATAACGAGCAAATTCAGCGAGTTAGCGCGCAGTTTTGAATTAACGAATGTATAATATTGGCATGAGAAGTTTGAGAAAATATTGCTGTATCGCATTTGTGAGCGCAGCGCTACTGCCATGGAATGCCACAGCGGTGAATCACGAGGCGTTAACCGCACGCCTGTTTATACAAAATAAAAACACCGGTACTGTCGAACGCATGCTGGTGCAGACTTTGCAGTCTATCAAAGAAGGGCGCTTGCAACAGGCGCTGGACTATGTAGACCAGCTCCTCGCAATTTCCCCTAATTTCGCATTGGCTCATCTGATTCATGGTGACCTGCTATCTGCCAAGGCGCGTATCCTCAATGGTTTTGGCGATGTGAATCCCGCCAATTTAAACCGCATCCAGGATCTCAAAGATGAAGCTGAAATCCGTATCCGTAATTACTTTGATCGCAACCGTGGGTTGACCCAGCCAAATCTGCTGGTAGAGCTCTCAGAAAAACAAAGTCACGTTCTATTCGTGGATACGGCGCGGTCCAGGCTTTACGTATATGAAAAAAGCCAGAATGATACGTTGAAGTATGTCGCAGACTATTATGTGACCATCGGAAAAAACGGCACTGGCAAAAAAGACCAAGGCGATAAAAGAACGCCAATCGGTGTTTACTTTGCGTCGAAGAAACTAAATCGACCTCTGCCTGATCTATATGGTGACGCAGCCTACCCGCTGAATTATCCGAATGAGATGGATAGCTATGAACGCAAGACCGGTTCAGGCATCTGGATTCATGGTACTCCTCGCGATACTTATAGTCGTCCGCCGCGTGCCAGCGATGGTTGCGTAGTGCTTTCTAACCCTGATGTAAAAGCGTTGCAGGACATACTGCAAGTAGGCAGTACACCAGTGGTGATCGGGGTGAACTTTGAGTGGATCAGCCCTGAATCTCTGAAACAGCAGGAGAAGACAAAATCTGCGTTAAAGGTTGCGCTGGAGGATTGGCGTAGAGACTGGGTATCGCAGAACACGGACGCCTATTTGGGGCATTACGCCGGCGATTTCTTTTATTCAGAAGGTGGCTTATCAAAATGGTCTGGCTACAAGCGTCAGATTCAGGCGTCTAAACCTAAAGTGAGTATTAATTTGTCAGAAGTCAGCATGTTTACCTATCCTAATTCAACCAAGAATATGGTGGTGGTGGATTTTGAGCAGGAATATATCAGCCCTGCACTTCGTGAAGTGATGAAGAAACGCCAGTACTGGGTGCAAGAAAATGGGCAATGGAAAATTTTATATGAAGGATCAGCTTAATGCGTAAACTGTTAGCGCTCTCTTTTTTATGCATGATGACCGTCGTTTCGTCTGTAAATGCGGCCACACAAGTCACCTTTGAAACTAACCAGGGCAACTTTACCGTTGAAGTGTATGCCGATAAAGCCCCAAAAACGGTGGAAAATTTTCTGCAATACGTGAAAGATGGTTTTTACACCAATACTGTTTTTCACCGCGTGATTAGCCGCTTTATGATCCAGGGCGGCGGTTTTGATCGTGAATTAACCGAGAAACCGACACGCGCACCGATTATTAATGAATCCAATAATGGCCTGCTAAACCAGACCGGTACCATCGCCATGGCGCGTACCCAGGATCCTAATTCTGCGACGGCACAATTTTTTGTGAATGTGGCGGATAACCAGTTCCTCAATTACACCAGCCCGGAAGCAAGCATGATCGGCTATTGCGTGTTTGGTAAAGTGGTTTCCGGCATGGACGTAGTGTTCAAAATCAGTAATTTGCCTACCGGTAATCAACGCGGTTTTTCCGACGTTCCGATTCGTACTGTCATTATCAAGCGCGCGACCATCGTCAGCGGCAAGTAATTTTTTTCAGCCTTTAAATCAATAAACGGAGAATGTTTTGGTAAAACTCACTACCAACTTTGGCGATATCACTATCGAACTTTATGCTGAAAAAGCACCTATCACAGTAGCTAACTTTATCAGCTATGTTGAAAAAGGTTTTTACGATGGGGTGATTTTTCACCGCGTGATTAAGGATTTTATGATTCAAGGTGGTGGCTTTGATGTCAATATGAAACAAAAAGCTACTGATGCCACCATCAAAAATGAAGCCGACAATGGTTTATCTAATGATAAATACACACTGGCAATGGCGCGCACCATGGTGCCTGACTCCGCGTCAGCACAGTTCTTCATCAACGTAAAAGACAATGACTTTTTGAACTTCACTTCTGCGACAACTCAGGGCTGGGGCTACTGTGTATTTGGTAAAGTAGTTGAAGGTACGGATGTTGTAGATAAAATCAAAGCGGTCGCGACAGGTAACCGTGCCGGTCACCAGGATGTGCCTGTAGAGCCAGTGATTATCGAAAAAGCAGTTGTAGTTGCTTAAGGCATGACCACCTGGATCATTTCTGATCTGCACTTGAGTGCGCAAAGGCCTGCGGTAACGCAGGCTTTTTTGCATTGGCTGAAAGCAGAAGTCGCTCACGCAGAAGCGCTCTATATTCTCGGTGATTTTTTTGAGGTGTGGGTCGGTGATGATGTTTTGAAACACCCTCGGCAGGGTGCCGAATTTTTACCTATTGTGAAGGCCTTGCGCCAATTGTCTGATAGCGGCGTCAAACTGTATTTCATGCATGGCAACCGTGATTTCTTAATCGGTGACGATTTTGCCAATGCATCAGGGTTGCAATTGCTTGCAGATCCCACACTAATCAAGATGGGAAACAAACGCATTCTTTTGTCGCATGGCGATGCGTTATGCACGGATGATACGGCTTATCAGCAATTCCGTAGCCAGGTGCGCAGCCCGCAGTGGCAACACGCCTTTCTGGCACAGCCGTTAGCGGAGCGGATCGTCTTTGCCGAACAAGCGCGTAGCCAAAGCGCACAGAACAAAGTTATGCAGTCCATAGATATCATGGATGTTAACCAGTCCGCGGTTGAGCAACTTTTAAATGAATTTGAATATCCAGAGGTTTTATTGCATGGGCACACACACAGGCCGGATATGCACACTATAGTGTTTGATGGCCATAAGTGTGAACGATGGGTGCTAGGGGATTGGCATGACACAGCTGTCGTCTGTCGAATGGATGGCGACAGGATTGAACTAGTCACATTGCAATTAAATCCCTGAATTTAGTTTCTGGGATATCAATACAAAAAAGCGCTCATTTAAATTGAGCGCTTTTTTTGGGGGAGCGGTTTTGTAAGCCTCAAAATGATCCATTGAATTACTTTTTGATCTGATTTCCGAACTCTTGCGGCCTGACTTGCGCTGCAATTTTATCCAGTACGCCATTGATGTATTTGTGCCCATCAATGCCACCGTACGATTTGGCCAGTTCCACGCCTTCATTGATTGCTACGCGGTATGGAATGCTCATGTCAAACATTAATTCGTAGCCGGAAATACGCAATACTGCGTGTTCGATAGGGCTAAGTTCTTCCAGTTGACGGTCAATAAACTGGCTGATCATGGCATCAATATCAGCCGTATGCTCAAGCACGCCTGTCAGTAATTGTTTGAAGTAGCCTTCGTCCGCTTTGGTGTAATCCGGGTCATCCAAACTATCAAACCGTAACTGTTTTACATCGCTGGCATTCATACGGTTGCGATACAGCGCTTTTAATGCCAGTTCGCGTGATTTACGACGATTTTTGGTGCCTCTGCTTCTTGCTGAAGAGCCCTGCGGCTTATCAGATGACTTGCTTGACGGGTCTTGATTGCCTGAGGCGTTCTCCCGACTCCCTGGGGTCTTTTCCTGACTCATAGTGCATTTACCAGGTTGGCCATTTCGATGGCTACCTGCGCTGCTTCGGCGCCTTTAACCGCAACGCGTTCTTCTGCCTGCTCGTCGTTTTCAGTAGTGAGAATCGCATTCGCCACCGGCACGCCGGTATCACGTTGCACTTCAGAAATGCCTCGTGCGGATTCATTGGAAACCACTTCGAAGTGGTAGGTTTCACCTCGGATAATGGCGCCTAGCGCTATCAATGCATCATAGGTTTCAGTCAATGCCATATGCTGCAGCACCAGCGGGCTTTCCAGGGCGCCAGGTACGGTTGCCAGGGTGATGTCTTCGGCTTTAACGCCCAGTTTCAACAACTCCTGTTCACAAGCGTGCAGCAGGCCTGCACCGATGTTTTCATTAAAACGTGAAAGAACGATACCGATTTTTTTGCCGGTACCGTCCAGATTTGGGGAGATTTTATTCACTTGGGAATCCGTAGGCTAATACTTAAAACGTGTATTTTAACCCAAACTGCAGCTATCGCGTTTGATTGAATGGTGAGCAGGCTCAAAAGTGTTTGTTGGGCTACTTTTTAGCCTGTTTCCAGTCTTGCCTTATGAGGTTTTATTGCCGGCGAATTAGCCTAGGCAAACAGCGCCCAAGCCTTTTGTACCGTCATCGAGATGCCGTAGGTGATTGGAATTAAAACTGCCAGCCAGGCCAGTCTGACCAGCCATGGCGAGCTAGGCTTGCCATCACTGATAGGCTTAACGTTTGTTGCGCCAGTTTCTTTGGATTTACCAAGGGATTGTTCAACAGCAAGTTCGGCATCGGTCATGAAGTATTTACTGTCCACCGGCCTCACCAGAAGATTAGCAACAAAACCAATGCCTAATAGCGCTGCAAGTGTCAGGAAAATCGGTGCATAGATGTCTGCAAACGGTACTTTCGCTTCCAGACGCACATCATGCATGTAGTTGACGATGACAGGCCCAACGATGCCTGCTGTGGACCATGCCGTGAGCAAACGGCCGTGAATTGCCCCTACAAACTGGGTGCCAAACAGATCAGCAAGATAGGCGGGAATGGTAGCAAAACCGCCACCATACATGGAAGCAATCACGCAGAATGCGATCAAAAACAGTGCGAGCTGGTGATGGTTGGCAGCATAGGTGGCGGTGATATACATGAATGCGCCGAGTACAAAAAAGATGAAATAGGTATTACGCCGTCCCAGTTTGTCTGAGGATGTTGCCCAGCCAATCCGGCCGAAGATATTAAATACCGAAATCAGTCCGACAAAACCGGCACCTACAGCGGCTGCCGCTGCAGTCAATGACTCATCCGCTTTGATATCGGCAAAAGTTAGCGATGGTTGTGCGATCAGTTTGCCGCCAAAAGTTTCCTGGAGCATTGGTGCCGCGGCGCCAATAATACCAATCGCTGCTGACACGTTCATGCACAAGATCAGCCACAGTAGCCAGAATTGCGGCGTTTTATGTGCATTTTTCAGGTGTACATGTTTGTTCACTACCATACGTTTATGCTGCTGGTCTGGTGGTGTCCATCCTTCCGGTTTCCAGTTGGAGGCCGGAATACGATAGCCTAAAGAACCACAGGTCATGAAGATAAAATAAACAATGGCCAGAACGACAAAGGTTTGCCAGACACCAGGTTCAGTAGGCGTTGCAAACAGGCTCATCAGCTTGGTTGCGAGGGGTGAGCCTATCATGGCGCCGCCACCAAAGCCCATGATCGCCATGCCGGTCGCCATGCCTCTGCGGTCAGGAAACCATTTGATCAGCGTCGACACGGGAGATATGTAGCCAAGGCCAAGACCTATGCCGCCTATCACGCCACTACCCAGCCACATCATCCATAACTGATGGTGATAGACACCACAAGCCGAGATCAACAAGCCACCGCACCAGCAGAGTGTAGCCACCAGACCAGCCTTGCGCGGTCCTGCACGTTCCAGCCAGCCACCCCATAATGCAGCAGAGCAACCAAGCAGTACAAAAAACAGGGTGTACATCCAGCCCAGGTCGAACTGTGTCCAGTTGCAATCAGTCGCAAATAAGGCCTCAGCCGTGCCTGCAAGCTTGTCTGAAAAAGTGCTCGCGCCAGCTGCACATGCAGCCAGTGGTGCGCCATCTGGCCCGGTCAAAGCTGTTCCAAGTGGTTTCCAGAACACACTGAATCCATAAGCCATGCCAATCGACAAATGTACTGCCAGTGCGGCTGGTGGAACCAGCCAGCGGTTAAAGCCTTTGCCTGCCGTAATATGTTCTTTTGACAGATTGAACAACATGTAATACCCCTTAAATTTCTCCCGGTAACATCTTGTTACAATTTCACCTAAAAGGCAATCCGCGCAAATTTAAAATTATGTGAGGTTGTCATTAAAATGTCACAATACATTCATAAACTGGCGAGCAATTAAAGAAGTACATTTTGTTGGAAATCCTAAAAGGGAGCGTCATGGCAGCAGCTAATATTTTGGTCGTAGAAGATGAGCCGGCAATCCAGGAATTGCTTGCATTGAATATCAAACAAGCCGGACATCATGCGATTCGTGCTACCAGTGTAGAACATGCGCAGATGCTATTACGTGAAACCATGCCTGACCTGATTCTGCTGGATTGGATGCTGCCTGGTATGAGCGGTATCGAGTTTGCCCGTCGCCTGAAGTCAGATGGTTTAACCAAAGAGGTACCGATTATTATGCTGACCGCGCGTGGTGATGAATTTGATAAAGTGCGTGGCCTTGAAGTTGGTGCCGATGACTACGTGACCAAGCCGTTTAGCCCTCGCGAATTAAATGCACGTATCAAGGCAGTCTTGCGTCGCCGTGCGCCTCAGATGACAGATGACCCGATTGAAATCGCGGGCCTGCATCTCGACCCTACCACCCACCGCGTCACCGGTCATAATGTGCATATTCCACTAGGCCCAACCGAATTCAAGTTGCTGCACTTTTTCATGACTAATCCTGAGCGTGTGCACAGCCGCACACAGCTGCTGGATAAAGTCTGGGGTGACCGTGTATTTGTTGAAGACAGAACCGTGGATGTGCATATTCGCCGTTTACGCAATGCACTGGTGGCATCTAACCATCAGGATATGATTCAAACCGTACGTGGTTCCGGCTACCGTTTTTCGGTACATACTGACCCCGGTCAATAGTTATTTTGCCTAAAGCCTGCATGCCTGCAGGCTTTTTTGTGTGCGGGGCGGGGAGCACACTATCATAAGCGTTTGCGGCATGATACGCTTGCGAGTTCGTTTTTCATGTTCGCAATGCCTATGAAACCTGCGCCTGCCCACTTGTCGTCTGCTTCAACGCTGACCTGGTTAACACGTCTATTCTGGTTAGGGTTAATTGTCTGGGTCGCCTTGACTTTCAGGCAGCATGGCATCAGCAATGACGAGTATGTACAACATACATACGGCCAGATGTTGCTGGATTGGTACAGTTCAGGTTTTACCGACCAGGATGCTTTTCACTACCGCAACCTTTACCTGTATGGCGGTTTGTTCGACATTATTGCGGCTGCGCTAGACCCCTATGTGCCCATTATGATTTGGGACATCCGCCATTTACTCTCCGCCTTGTTCGGCCTGCTGGGTTTTTACGGTGTTTCACGGTTTGCCTATTTATTAGGCGGCCAGCGCCTGGCCTTAGTCTCCATGCTGATGCTGCTACTGACCGTATCTTGGTCAGGTGCCATGTTTACCCATACCAAAGACATTCCATTCGCTGCTTGTATGTTGTGGGCGCTTTACGCTACGGCACTGGTGGTGCGTGATATGGAAAATGTCAGTGGCAAAGCCATCGTATTGTTGGGCTTTGCCGTCGGTGGCGCGCTAGGCTTGCGCGTAGGCGGTGCATTCGCTGTGATCTATCTTATCTTGCTGGTAATCTGGCGTGCATGGCTGGATCATAAAGCGAATGGATCACCCGTGCTGTCACGCTTGTTACGCATGGTGCTGGTGTTGTTGCCTGCTGCTGTATTGGCGTTTGTATTTATGGCCATCTGCTGGCCATGGAGCGTGATCGATGTCGATAACATTCTCGAAGCCGCTGAATCATTCTCACATTTTGATTTCAATATGCAGACCATGGCCAATGGGGTTATGTACAACATCAGTGATGTGCCGCGCAGTTACCTGTTCCAGTATCTGGCGGTGAAATTGCCGGAAGCCGCATTGCTCGGGTTAGCCACAATTCCGCTGCTATGGCTGGCATGCAGAAACGCTGTACAGGCCGCCGACATGAATACGCGGATTACTATGCATACCCTGCTGGCCGCTATTCTATTACCTTTAATGTTTGTGCTAAACGACAAGCCGGCACTTTATAACGGTGTCCGCCACTTCACTTTCTTGCTGCCATTGCTGGCGATTCTTGGTGCATGGGCGGTAATGACCGTGTACGACGCTTTTGCAAACAGCCGCTGGTCCGGCCGCGTAGTTTATCAATCACTCTGGGCTGGGGTCGTGGCTGGGTTAATGCTGGTTACATTTATCGATATTGTGCAGTTACATCCATTTGAATATGTACGACTTAACCTGCTGGTTGGCGATCAAAAGCAGGCGCAATTCAATTGGGAAGGCGATTACTGGTCTAGTGCTTTGCGAGAGGCCACGGATCAGTTGCAGGCGATGAAGCTGCCTGAGCGCTCGCAACCATATTGGATCGGTGCTTGTGTAGATACACCGCAAATTGAACCTTATCTTGATCACCGCTTTAAGGTGACACGAAGATGGGAAGAAGCTGACTTTTATATTTCAACCACCAATATGCATTGCCACGAAGTAATGAAGGGCAAAGTTATCGTTAATATTGAGCGCCAGGGTATGTCACTAGCGGTAGTGAAAGACAGGCGTAATCTGCAGGCGAATGATCGTTCAGCAACACCTGCCAAAAACTAGACTGAATCCGCTACAATCCCAATCAGTTCATTACCAGAATGTAATGCCATGACAATCACAGATTCTGCCCGTCCGACTGCCCAGCCGCATATTACGGTCATGGTGCCGGCTTACAATGAAGAAAAAAACATCGCCAGTACCCTGCAAAATATCAGCAGCGTCTTGCAGCAAATGTCGCCGTATTGGGACATTGTCGTGGTGGATGACGGCAGTCGCGACCAAACGGCGCAGGTCGTGCAAAGCCTGATAGATGTTCATCATGTTACCCTGGTCAGATTCTCGCGTAACTTTGGTAAGGAAAACGCCATCAGTGCTGGCTTAGGATTTGCCAAAGGCGAGCTGGTGATTTGTATGGATGCTGATGGCCAGCACGCTTCAGACCTGATGTTTACCATGCTGGAAAAATGGCGCGAAGGCTACGACATGGTCTATGCCGTCCGCCAGGACCGCGAACAGGAGTCCTCGTTCAAGCAATGGGGTTCGCGCCTGTTTTACCGCATGATGAGTTCCAGCAGCCATATCGATATTCCGCGTGATGCCGGTGATTTTCGATTGATGGATAGGAAAGTGGTGGATGCCCTGTGTGCGCTGCCGGAGCGTAACCGCTTCATGAAAGGCATTTATGCCTGGGTTGGCTATAAATCGATTGGTATCCCCTATACGCCTTTACCAAGGTTACATGGCGAAAGTGCTTATTCAAAACTCAAATTGATTGCACTGGCGTGGACAGGCATTACCAGTTTTTCCGTATTACCTTTACGGTTGGCCAGTTTGACCGGTGTGGTACTGGCGCTGATAGCGTTTGCCTATGGCGCAGTGGTCGTGATTGATGCTTTATTCTTTCATGAATCCATTCCAGGGTGGCCAACGGTGGTCGCCAGCATGATGTTTTTTGCAGGTGTGCAATTGTTGTTTATTGGCGTGCTCGGTGAATACCTGGCTCGGGTGTATGACGAAGTCAAAGGCCGTCCACCCTATATTGTTGCCGAAGTGGTGGAACCGCTAACGTTTAAACCGCAAGCAGCAGTAAAACCTCCGCGTCGTCGAAAACCTAAGGTTGACGCTTAGTTACTCATGCGCGCTTCAGTATTAGGCTTTGTCAGTGTCGGTGCAGTGGCTGCAGCGGTGCATTATGTAGTCGCCTTGCTGGCACATGCGCTAGGCTGGATGCCATCTGACGCGAACTGGCTGGGGTTTCTTGCCGCATTCCCGGTCAGTTACATCGGTCACCGATGGTGGTCTTTTCGCGGCACACAGGCCAGGCACCAGCAAGCATTTCCCAAATTTTTAGCGGTCGCATTAACAGGATTTTTAGGCAATCAGGCCTTGGTTTGGTTGGCACTTACTTACACGCCATTACCGTTCTGGTTTGTGTTGGGTGTGGTAATGGTGGTTATTGCGATGAGCACCTGGTTGCTTAGCCGCTTCTGGGCTTTTAAGCATGGCTAAAGTTAAAGTCATTGTATGTGCGGATGATTTTGCACAATCTGCAGCGATTGATGCCGCGATTCTTGATTTGATTCAACGCGGCATACTCACGGCCACTTCGTGTATGACCCTCAGTCCGACCTGGGCTAAAAGCGCTAATCAGTTAAGCCCGGAAATTCGCGCGAAAGCCGATATCGGCTTGCATCTGGATTTTACCCAGTTTTCGCGGACGTTGCGCTTATCTCACCCCGTGCTAGTGTTACGCAGCCTGCTTGGTTTGCTGGATCAACATGCAGTGCGCGCCAATATCCAGCAGCAGTTAAATGCCTTTGAACAGGCAACCGGCACCGCGCCAGATTATGTAGATGGCCATTTGCATGTGCATCAGTTGCCCATTATCCGTGATGAGTTGTTAGCGGAAATGCAACAGCGTTATGGAAAATTATCAGCCTATGCACGGCCATGGTTAAGGATTTCCAGCCCGCCAGCGGATAGCGGTTTTAAGGCGCGGATGATTCATTGGCTTGGTGCAAAAGCATTGCAAACTGCTGCTTTGCAAGCCGGATTCAGGGTGTCGCCTTGCTTGCTCGGGGTATATGATTTTGAGGGTGATGCCGCGGATTACCAGGCGCATTGGTTAACCTGGGCAAGGCAACTCAAGCAATACTCAACGTCAACCCCACATAATCTGCCGCCGGTATTAATGTGTCATCCGGCCATGCCATTCGATAAAGCTGATGAAAGCGACCCGATTGCATTGGCGCGTATTATTGAATGGCAAGTCATGCAGTCACCTGATTTTTCTACCTGGCTTTCTAAAACCGATATCCAACCTGTGAAAGGGTCGCATTGAGTAGGTTCAAGCATTGGGCGCAGCAAGCGCCACTCTGGCAACGCGCTTTATTGGCATTAGCTTTGGGCGCGCTCACCGTATTAGGTTTCGCACCGTATTACCTGTTCTGGTTGCCTTGGTTGTCTTTAGCTATTTTGTTATTCCTCTGGCAGCAAGCCAGTACCTCAGGTCAGGTATTCAAACTGGGCCTCGTGTTCGGCATCGGTTTATATTGCGTTGGCATTTACTGGATTTATATCAGCCTGCATGACTTTGGCGGTATGCCCTGGTGGTTTGCCGGATTCAGTACGTTTTGCCTGTGTGCATTTATGGCATTGTTTCCGGCACTGTCTGGTTATCTTGCGAAAAAATCTGGCAACCTGTTGTGGATGGCGCCACTTTTATGGGCACTTTCAGACTGGGTTCGCAGCTGGATTTTTACCGGTTTCCCATGGCTCACTTTAGGCTATTCACAAGCACCATCGAGTCCGTTGGTGGGATATTTGCCGATCATCGGCGTATATGGTGTTTCGGCATTGACGGCAGGCATCGCTGCCAGTCTGGCTTATGCATGGCTGAATAACGCAAATCGTTTACGTGCATGCATATTAACGGTTGCACTTTTGGCAGTTGGCAGTGTGTTGGCAGTAATCGCGTGGAGCCATCCTGTCGGGCAACCTGTCACCGTCGCCCTTTTGCAGGGCAATATCAGCCAGACCATTAAATGGTCACCCGAGCAGGCGCAGCGTACCTTGCGGCAATATCTGGATATGGTACGCATGGCGGAAGCGAAACTGATTGTTTTGCCGGAAACCGCATTACCCATGCTGGCCGAACAGATTGATCCATCGTATCTTGCCGCACTCAAACAGCATGCCGTCAGCCAGCAAGGCGATATCCTGCTCGGCGTGGTTGAAGCAAAAAATAATAATTATTACAACAGCGCCATCAGTGTCGGCACTTCGCCTGCGCAATCCTATGCCAAAAGTCATTTGGTACCATTCGGCGAATACATCCCATTAAAAGGCGTATTCGGCTGGATATATGAGGACTTGTTACATATGCCGCTCAGTGATTTGTCACGTGGTACTTCCAGAAAACCACTGCACATTGCCGGGCAAAAAATAGGCGTGAATATTTGCTATGAGGATGTATTCGGTGAAGAGATTGCACAACAACTGCCGGAAGCAGAATTGCTGGTGAATATCAGTAATGACGCCTGGTATGGCCGGTCATTTGCGGCAGAGCAGCATATGCAATTTAGCCAGGTGAGAGCGCTTGAAACCGGGCGTATGGTGTTACGCAGTACCAATACCGGCGCCACTGCCATTATTGGTCACGATGGGCAGATCAGGCAGCATGCACCGCATGACGAGGGTCTGATTCTGGTAGGCAAGGCGCAAAGCTATCAAGGTAGCACCCCATATGTCTGGTGGGGAAATTACTTGTTTATTATATTGAGTGCGCTGGGTTTGCTGATAAGTCATCGATACACTGGACGTTCAGCCTGAGCAATGACGAACTCACTGAATCAATGCTTAGTGATTGAGGGATAAAACCATGCAAGACTTTACTAAAGACGATGTTAAAAGTAACGATGCAGCATTCGTTAATACCTCTGGTATGGGTAAAGATGCAGTCATCCCTGATGGCGTGAAAGGCTGGAGCTGGGGCGCGTTTTTCCTGAACTGGATTTGGGCAATCCGCAACAGAACCTGGATAGGCTTGTTATGCCTGATCCCTTACCTGGGATTTGTCATGTCTTTCTTTCTCGGCGCCAAAGGCCGCGAATGGGCCTGGCGGAACAAGCGCTGGAATAGTGTTGCCCACTTTAATGAGGTGCAGAAAAAGTGGTCATTCTGGGGTGTGGTGCTTGTTGTCGGTATTGCCGGATTAGGCATTGTGGCGGCCATTGCTATCCCTGCGTATGTGGATTACCAGCATCATGTCCAGCCAGTCACTGTGACTACCTGACCGATCTTTCCGTTAAAGAATCATTTCCTAGTACTCTGCCAGTCTTTCCGCACGGCGAATCATTTCGTGGCTACCTGTAAATCAGGTAAAATCTGCCTTTTGCATTTCATCGGATCAGGCAAAATGGTGCTGACCTTTCAACAAATCATTTTAAAACTACAAGAATACTGGGATAAACAGGGTTGTACCTTGCTGCAACCCTATGACATGGAAGTCGGTGCAGGCACCAGCCACACTGCCACCTTTCTGCGTGCATTAGGTCCTGAACCGTGGAAAGCCGCCTATGTACAACCTAGTCGTCGCCCCAAAGATGGCCGGTATGGCGAAAACCCCAATCGTTTGCAACATTACTACCAGTACCAGGTAGTGCTGAAACCGGCACCGGCTAATATTCTCGAACTGTATCTGGGCTCACTCGAAGCCTTGGGCTTTAACCTGAAAGAAAACGATATCCGCTTTGTGGAGGATGACTGGGAAAACCCGACCCTGGGTGCATGGGGCCTGGGCTGGGAAGTCTGGCTCAATGGCATGGAAGTCACACAATTCACTTACTTCCAGCAGGTCGGCGGCATCAATTGCAAACCGATCACCGGTGAAATCACCTACGGCCTGGAACGCCTGGCGATGTATCTGCAAGGCGTGGAAAACGTCTATGACCTTGAGTACTCACCGGGGGTTAAATACGGCGATGTGTTCCACCAGAATGAAGTTGAGCAATCTACCTATAACTTTGAACATTCCGATGTTGATTTCCTGTTCACCGCCTTCAATGCACACGAAAAACAGGCCAAGCATTTGATGGAAGTACAACTGGCCTTGCCTGCATACGAGCAGGTGCTCAAGGCCGGGCATACTTTTAATTTGCTGGATGCACGTGGCGCCATTTCAGTCACCGAGCGTGCAGCCTACATTGGCCGTATTCGCAACCTGGCCCGTGCAGTCGCTGCCAGCTATCTCGATAGCCGCGCGCGTATGGGTTTCCCGATGGCACCTAAAGAATGGGCCGACGAAGTCATCGCCAAACTGGAAAGCGATAAAGCAGAACAAAATAAGAAAGCCTCCGCATGAGTACCCGCAATCTGTTAGTTGAATTGTTTGTAGAAGAACTGCCGCCTAAAGCGCTAAATAAATTAGGTGAGGCATTCAGTGGTGTATTGGCCGAAAGCCTGAAAGCTTCCGGTTTGCTGGCCGATAGCAGTGCAGTGACTACGTTCGCTTCCCCTCGCCGCTTGGCCGCGCATATTACGGATGTGGCTGCCAAAGCTGCCGACAAACAAGTCGCGCAAAAACTGATGCCAGCGACTGTAGGTCTGGATGCCAGCGGCAATGCAACACCTGCGTTACTGAAGAAACTGCAGGCGCTGGGTGAAAACGAATCTGCGGTTGCCAGATTGCGCAAAGAAAATGATGGCAAAGCGGATATCCTGTTCCTGGATGCGACGCAATCAGGGGCCAATTTGCAGAAAGGCCTGCAAAAAGCCCTTGATGAAACGCTGGCCAAGTTGCCTATCCCTAAAGTGATGACTTACCAGATCAATGACGGCTGGCAAAGTGTCAACTTTGTGCGTCCGGCGCATGGACTGGTTGCATTGCATGGCGATGAGATTATCCCTGTTTCCACTTTGGGTTTGACCGCAAGCAATACCACGCTAGGCCACCGTTTTGAAGCGAAGAATCCAGTGGTGACACTCAGCTCTGCTGACACTTATGCGCAACAATTAGCCGACGAAGGTGCTGTGATTGCCAGTTTTGCAGACCGTCGTGCTGAAATTGTAAAGCAACTGCAAGCCGCTGCTGCCAAAGAAAACCTCAAGCCGATTGAAGATGATGCCTTGCTGGATGAAGTGACTGCGCTGGTGGAGCGTCCCAATGTGTTGCTCGGCCAGTTTGAAGAAGAATTTCTGGCTGTACCGCAAGAATGCCTGATACTGACCATGAAGGCGAACCAGAAATACTTTCCATTGTTGGACGCCAACGGGAAACTGACCAACAAGTTTTTAATCGTTTCCAATATCAACCCGGCTGATGCCAGCAAAGTGATTGGTGGTAATGAGCGTGTGGTGCGTCCGCGCCTGGCAGATGCCAAGTTCTTCTTTGACCAGGATAGGAAAAAGACACTGGACAGCCGTTTGGCTGGCCTGGCTAAAGTGGTGTACCACAACAAGCTAGGTTCACAGGGTGAGCGGAACGAGCGTGTGGTGATGATTGCCTCTGTGATCGCGCAGCAAATCGGAGGTGATGGATTTGTGGCAAAAGTCGCGCAAGCGGCACGTTTATCCAAAGTCGATTTGCTGACAGATATGGTCGGTGAATTCCCTGAGCTGCAAGGTATCATGGGCCGCTACTATGCGCAGCATGAAGGGCTGGCCGATGATGTCGCCTATGCGATTGAAGACCATTACCGTCCACGCTTTGCCGGTGATGATCTGCCACGCAGCCAGGTCGGTGTAGTGGTTGCCCTGGCAGATAAACTGGAAACCTTAGTCGGCTTATTCAGCATAGGCGAAAAACCAACCGGCGATAAAGATCCATTTGCCTTGCGTCGTCAGGCGCTGGGCATTTTGCGCATGCTGATGGAAACAGATTTACCATTGGCATTCGACAAGCTGATTGCGCAAACATTAAGCGTATTTAACGGCAATCCTGATGTGGCGGAAGCGATCCAGGCATTCTGTTTTGACCGCCTGGCCGTCAACCTGCGCGATCAGGGCGCCAGCGCGCTGGAAGTAGATGCCGTGCTGTCGTTGTCACCCAACCAGCTGGCAGAAGTGCCGCGTCGTTTAGCTGCGGTACAGGCTTTCGCTAACTTGCCGGAAGCGCCAGCGTTGGCAGCCGCTAACAAGCGCGTCAGCAATATCCTGAAAAAAGTCGAAGGCGAAGTCACGGCGGAAGTGAACGCCAGCTTGCTGCAGGAGCCGGCCGAAAAAGCGTTGCACCAGGCGCTGGCAAATACCAAACCAAAGGCTGACCAGCTGTTTGAAACCGGTGATTATGCCGCTTCATTGCAAGCCTTGGCTGCGCTTAAAGCACCGGTGGATACATTTTTTGAGGATGTCATGGTCAATGCTGAAGACCCTGCATTGAAGGCGAACCGTTTAGGCCTGCTGGCAACGTTGCACCAGGCCATGAACCGCGTAGCAGATTTATCGAAATTAGCCAGTTAATGTAAGACATTCCTGTTGTTCAGGAATGCCGGAGAAAGTTGATGAAACTCGTTATATTAGATCGTGATGGTGTCATTAACCAGGACAGCGCGACCTTTATTAAAAATCCTAACGAGTGGATCCCGATTCCCGGTAGCCTGGAAGCGATTGCCTTATTAAACCAGCGTGGTTACCGCGTCGCTGTCGCGACCAACCAGTCAGGAATAGCGCGCGGTTATTTTGATATGGCGACCTTGAATGCCATACATGAGAAAATGCATAAAGCCGTCGCGCAAGCCGGTGGCAGGATAGATGCGGTGTTTTATTGCCCGCATGCTGCCGGTGACAATTGCGCGTGCCGCAAACCAAAAACTGGCATGATAAAAGAAATCGGGCTGCGTTTTAATCTGGAACTTAGTAAAGTCTATGGCGTTGGGGATGCCTTGCGCGATCTGCAAGCGTTTGCTGATGCCGGTTGCCAGCCTTATCTGGTGAGAACCGGCAAAGGCGAAGAAACCTACAACCTGGCCGAAGTGCCTGCAAATACCATTGTGGTGGCTGACCTGGCCGCTGCCGTGCAAGACATTATTGCAGGGGATAGATAATGGGTAATGCCGTGTTGTATATGCGGGCGCTGTTGTTTTATGTCGGGCTGTTTGCATTAACTATTCCTTTTTCAATATTTGCATTGATATTGATCCCCATGCCATCAGCGGTCACGCGCTCGCGCTGGGTAAGTCGATGGGCGGACTGCGTGTTGTGGTGGCTGAAAATCACCTGCAACTTAAGCTATGAAGTGAAAGGCCGTGAACATATTCCTGATTCGGCTTCAGTGATTTTGTGCAAGCATCAATCCGCCTGGGAAACCATCGCTTTACAATCTATCTTTCCACCACAGGTGTGGGTGCTTAAAAGAGAGTTACTGATGCTGCCATTTCTTGGCTGGGCTCTGTGGGCGGTAGGTTCTATTCCCATTGATCGCAGTTCGGGCCGTGAGGCTTTGAAGAAACTGGTCAATCATGGCAAAGACCGTCTCAAGCGTGGGTTATGGGTGGTTATTTTCCCTGAAGGCACGCGTACTGCGCCGGGTGCACGTGGCAAATACCATATCGGTGGCGCCTGGCTGGCGTCGCACAGTAACAGCACCGTTGTTCCGGTCGCACACAATGCCGGCCGGTTTTGGCGCAAGAGTTCTATCCTTAAATATCCTGGTGTCATTCAGGTAGTGATTGGTCAGCCGATTGATACTACTGGCCTGAAGCCGGATGCGGTGAATAAACTGGTGGAAGACTGGATAGAAACCGAAATGCAATCCCTGTGATCACGGCAACATGATAGAACAAGTGTTGCAATTGCCTGACGGGCAAACCATTGCTTATCAACTCGATCTGCGGGTGCGCAGAACCATAGGCCTCAAAATTACTGCTGAAGGCCTGGTAGTGCATGCCCCCAAACGCATTAACGCCAGCCAGCTACAGCAAGTATTATTGCAAAAAGCCAGCTGGATCCAGCAAAAACTCGCATTGCGTGAAAATAACCATGTGAGCCCGATGCAGTGGGTTGATGGCGAGCCGCTGATGTTTATGGGGCAGGATATCGTGCTGTCGCTGCAGCATCACGCGACGAATAAAGCGGTTGTGCTGCAAGGCAACCAGTTACTGGTGAGGTCGCCACAAATAGATCAGCAGGCGTTTGTTGCCCGCAAAGTATTGCAATGGTTTGCACAGCAGGCATTGCCGGACTTTAAACGGCGGGTAGAACTGCTAGCGGCCCAGATGGGTGAAAAGGTGACTGGCGTAGCACTTTCAAATGCCCGCTCACGCTGGGGGAGTTGTAATAGCCGCAGGCAGATACGCCTCAACTGGCGGTTGATACAAGCGCCGCCGCATATTATCCAATATGTGATTTGCCATGAGATGGCGCATCTGAAAGAGATGAACCATTCGGCAAGGTTTTATGCGGTGCAGGCTAGTCTGTTTCCCAATCATGTACAAGCCGAAAAAGAACTGAAAGCCTTGTCTGCCATTTTGCATCGCATGGCCTGATCAAACTTGGTGAGCACTAAACCCGCTAGCGCGACTGTTTGATGACTGCCACCAACTGATCAAGTACCGCGCTCCAGCCTTCCTGAAAACCCATCGCCTCATGCCGCTGTTTAGAAGCTGCGTCGGCATGCAAGGCATAAGCGGTATAGCGAGTTCCATTAGTGATTGCTTCCAGTACGATACTGGCCGTCATCATGAATTCTGCGCATTCATGGCCGGGAGACTGTTCAGGGCTTTTGGCTGGCCTGAATCCGGGTTCCAGCGCATTGGTCCATGTCAGTTTCTTGCCGGAGATGACTTCAAGGTAACAGCCACTATTGGGAAACTGCTGGCCTTCTGGTGATTGCATGATGGTGCGGAAAAGGCCGCCTGGTTTCAGGTCAATTTCACAATCTATCGTTTTCCATGGCAGTGGACAGAACCATTGTTTGAGATGTTCCGGTGTCGTCCATGCATGCCAAATTTCTTCCGGTAATACATCGACTTCTTTTTCCAGTACCAAATCCAGTTCCGGGTTGATTGCTATTGCCATACGCACTCTCCTTTAATTTGGCAATTGGGCATAACGGTTACCTCTTGGTCGCCCTGATGCTGATTAGTTTATTCTATTCGCAAGCCATATCCCTGTGAAGATGGTGAGCATCCCCAGGAATTGGTACAAGTGAAAAGCTTCGTGCAACAGCAGCGTGGAAAGCACTGAACCAAAAATCGGCATGGCATGGATAAAGACACTCGCGCGTACCGAGCCCACCAGCGTCACCGCTTTTGAATATGCCAGCAGCGCAATCACAGACGGGAAAATGCCGATATAGGCCAGTATCCACAACGTTTGCGGGTTTTGCAGGTATATGGTTGTGGTCTGCAGTTCCCAAACGCAAAGTGGTAACAGGAAAATTAAGGCAATCATCACCTGGCATAACATCAGCCCGGTTCGGTTGATAGATGCCGGAATGTCTTTCAGCCACAGGGTATATAAGGCCCAGAACACCATCGCAAGTAAGATAATCACATCTCCTTCTGCAAAAGCCAGCGTTAGCAGTATTTGCAAATCGCCGTGTGAGACGACAATCAATACCCCAGTCAGCGACACCAGTAAGCCGATTAACTGGCTGGCTGGTAATTTTTTCCGGTAAAACACAAAGCCGAAGATAGCGACCAGGAATGGAATAAACGAATTGAGGATAATGCCGTTGGTAGCACTGGTCGTATGCAAACCCCAATACACCAGTAAGTTAAAGGCTGCCACGCCCGTGATCGCGGTACCAAAAATAGGCCAGCGGTAAGCGTAATAATAGATGCGGTCACGCAAAAATGGCCGCAGGGCAAAAGGCAACAAGCAGGCGAAAGCAATGCTCCAGCGGATAAGTGACAAAGTCACTGGCGGCACTGAAGTGTTAATAGCGCGCCCGGCGATAAAGTTACCTGCCCATAATAAAGGCGGCAATAGTAGCAACAATAGAATGCGCCAGTTTAAGGTTGGTGACTGGTTGTCTGACAATGAGTAAATAAGCTAGATTAAGATACTGGAATTGTATGGAGCATTGGGATACCTGCAAAGCCTGAAGCATACATGCAAAAAGGGGCCGAAAGCCCCTTTTTTGAATATCATACGCCGGTATTAATTAAGCCGCGCCTAATTGCACTGGTGTCAACTGAATCAGTTTTTTGACCAGGCCCGGATGTTGTTCAGCATGTGCCTCTTTCAGGCAGGCTTTTGCGCAACTGACACATTTTCCACAGTCGGCACCGACGCCGAGCTGCTCTTTCAAATGCTTAACGGTTTTAGCGCCGTCCCTGACTGCCTGATGAACCTGGCGCTCGGTCACTGCATTACAAACGCAAACGTACATATGTTCTCTATTAGGTTACTAATGATAATTATTATCATTTATTGAGAGTTTGTCAAGCGTAGTTTGGTTCCGGCAAGGCGTGAAAAAAGCCGCAAAAGCGGCTTAATTCAGGAAATCTGAAAATCAGTGATTATTCAGATTCTATTTGTGTTTGCAGATAGTTAGGTAAAGTGACATCGACAATCAGTCGTTGCTGGGTTTCCAGCCAGTCAATGGCTTCTTCGCAGGCTTCCAGTAACTCAGTCAGTAAATCACGCGTCACGTAGTCTTGCAATTTTTCAGCTTCGGCAATCGCTTCAATCAACTGCGGGCGCTGTACGTCCTTCTCAAAACTCAGGTCACCTTGCAGGCATTCCACCACCTCTTCACCAATCAGCAATTTACCAAGGTTTTGCAGGTTAGGCAGGCCGTCCAGAAACAGGATGCGCTCAATCACTTCATCCGCTTCTTTCATCACACGGATGGATTGTTTGTATTGGTAGTCGTTGAGTCTTTCCAGGCCCCATTTCCTGAACATGCGCGCATGCAGGAAATACTGGTTGATAGAAGTCAGCTGGTTTTTAAGCACTTTGTTCAACGTGCTGATAATGTGTTTTTCGCCTTTCATGCGGGCTCCTTAAACTGCAACAGCAGGGCCGTCGCCCATCTGGCTTTGGCAATAGTTTTCAATGCCGATCAGTTTGATCAGGCTTAACTGTTTTTCCAGCCAGTAAGCATGATCCATTTCGGTATCTTCCAGTTGCACCAGCAACATTTCACGCGTCACAAAATCCTGAGCTTCTTCACAGGCTTGCATGGCTTTTTTCAGGTGCTTGACTACGGCATATTCCAGATCCAGGTCAGATTCCAGCATGGATTTCACATCTTTCCCAATATGGATTGGGTCACGCTTGGTCAGGTTAGGGGTGCCTTCAAGAAACAGGATACGCTGAATCAGCGCGCGGGCATGTTCACGTTCATGCAGTGATTCGTGGAGGATGCGTTGGGAAATCACACCCAGACCCATGTCGGCATACATTTCGCCGTGAATCAAATACTGGTCGGTAGCAGTAAGCTCTCCTGCCAGTAAATCATTCAGAATATCAATAATTTTTTTATCGCCTTTCATGACCGGCTCCTGTATGCATTTTCAATGAAATGCATGATACAGGAAAATGAAAAGTATGCAATAAAAAATATGATGTAACTTATTGATTTAAAATGAGTTTTTAAACACTAATATAAATGAAAATCGTTCTTGATCCAGTATTTCTCAGAATTATCGAAAGTCTGCTCAATACTAGATTAGCAGCTGCAAGTCATGCGCGATATTGGCCGGTTTTTCCCCATACCCCAGGTAAATGCGCGGTGCGCCTGTTTTATCAAATACATATAACCCTGCACTATGGTCCATGGTGTAGCCGTCCTGGCCTGCCTCACTCACTTTAGCAGCATAGACTTTATATTCGGCCAGGTTGGCGGCGACTTCCTCGGGTGTGCCCCGCAGGCCAATAAAACGTGCATCAAAGCCGGGTACAAATTGCGCCAGCACTTCCTGTGTGTCGCGCTCCGGGTCTACAGTCACAAACAGCACCTGCACATCATTAGCCTTGTCTCCCAGCAATTTCATGGTTTGCTTGAGGTCGCTCATGGTGGTCGGGCACACATCCGGACAGTGGGTATAGCCGAAAAACAGTACCACTATCTTGCCTTTAAAATCATTGATACTGCGTAACTTGCCGGTATGATCAGTCAGGCTCAAAGGTTTGCCAAACTGGGTGCCGGTGAGGTCAGTGCCGATAAAGGTGGCCGTTTTGTCAGGTTGGCACCCGGCGAGCAGGCCAGTCACTAATGCTGCGATTAACCAAAGCCACGTGAAACGAGTGCGCATACAAAAATCCTTGTAAATCATCATTGAAATGGATTTTAGCATAGGCGAAAAGCGCGCAGATTGGTTTACAATACTGGTTTTTGACGATAGACGGATTAAGGGCGAGTTTAAATGGCAATACCGAGTTCGATGGCAGACCGTGACGGCGTTATCTGGTACGACGGCAAAATGGTCAACTGGCGTGATGCCACTACCCATGTATTAACCCACACTTTGCATTACGGCATGGGCGTGTTTGAAGGCGTGCGCGCTTACAAAACAGATAAAGGCACGGCTATTTTCCGTTTGAAAGAGCACACCGACCGCTTATTCCGCAGTGCGCATATCCTGGGCATGAAAATGCCGTTTGATAAAGCGACCCTGATTGAAGCGCAGCGAGCAGCCGTGCGCGAAAACAATCTTGAATCTGCTTATATGCGCCCGATGGCATTTTATGGTGCCGAGGCGATGGGTATTTCTGCCAAAACTTTATCGACCCACGTGATTGTCGGTGCCTGGAGCTGGGGTGCCTATATGGGTGAAGAAGCAATTACCAAAGGTATCCGCGTGAAGACTTCTTCTTTTGCACGTCACCACGTGAATATCACCATGTGTAAGGCTAAAGCGAACGGCAACTATATGAACAGCATCCTGGCACATCAGGAGGCCGCACAAGATGGTTACCAGGAAGCGTTATTGCTGGACGTGGATGGTTTTGTGGCTGAAGGTTCCGGCGAGAACATTTTCATTATCCGTAACGGCAAGCTGTACACCCCGGATTTAACCTCTGCGCTGGAAGGCATCACCCGCGACACCATCATCACATTGGCTAAAGATGAGCTTGGCCTGGAAGTGATTGAAAAACGTATTACCCGCGATGAGGTTTATAGTGCTGATGAAGCATTCTTTACCGGTACGGCAGCTGAAGTGACGCCTATCCGTGAACTGGATAACCGCGCCATTGGTGAAGGCACACGTGGCCCAATCACCGAAAAACTGCAAAGCCTGTACTTTGATGTGGTTAAAGGTAAAAATGCCAAATATGAACATTGGCTTACCTTGGTTTAAGTTCTTAAAGGTTTCAAGTCACTAAATGGCTATGTGCGGGAGAAGCTGAATGTCTGATGTAAAAGAGTTTGAAGTAGACGGTAACGATTTGCCACTGCATTGCCCAACCAAGGAAGTCGCTTTGTGGGCTTCACACCCGCGTGTGTTTCTGGATGTGGCGAAAACAGGGCAAGTAGCCTGCCCTTATTGCGGCACCAGATTCAAGCTTAAACCTGGCACACATGTGCACCACCACTGAGTCTTTAACTTAAACAAAACCCACGCAATGCGTGGGTTTTATTTATTTCACTTAAAGCATTTGCCAGAGCTGCCGCATGATAGCTTGCGTCTCTTCTTTACCACTGGTTAAAAATTGCAGTTGGCCTTGATCACTGGCTGTGTTCAGTAAATCTTGTTGGGCCAATACCTGTTGTAAACGCTTGGCAACCGCCGCACCGGTATCAATCAATGTCACATCAGGCCCGACAATTTTTTGAATGTGGGTACGCACAAAGGGATAGTGGGTACAGCCCAGTACGATGGTATCGGCACCGGCATTGATCAGGGGCTGGCAATAAGTGTTTAACAGGGTGATTGTTTCAGGCTGGTCGAGTAAACCTTGTTCTATGCGTTCAACCAGGCCGACACACGCTTGTGTTACCACTTGCACACCATGTCCGTAATGCTCGAGCAAAGCCGCAAACTGTGCGCTCTGTAAAGTGCCCGTGGTGGCGAGTACGCCGATGACATTGTTTTTACTGGCGGCAGCTGCCGGTTTGACCGCGGGTTCCATTCCGATAATCGGTAAGGGAAAATGCTCACGCATCGGGGTGATGGCTGCGGCGGTGGCAGTATTGCAGGCGACAACCAGGGCTTTGGCACCTTGAGCAATCAAGGTTTCGGCGATGGTAAAGCACCGTTGTTGAATTTTTACCGCAGATTGGTTGCCATAAGGCGCATAGGCACTATCGGCAAAATAGATGAAATGCTCGTGCGGAAGCTGGCGTGTCAGGTGCTTCAGGACGGTAAGTCCGCCCACGCCTGAATCCATTACGCCAACCGGGGCACTGACTGCAATCGCTGGGCACATCGAAATGGCACGGGTTGATTTATAATGAGCGGATTATATAGGATTTTAGTCAGGTTTCAGGAATGGCCAATCGGCTGAGCAAGATTTACACACGTACCGGAGACAGTGGCACCACTGGCCTTGGCGATGGCTCGCGGGTTGCCAAGTTTGACCTGCGCGTGCAGGCGATGGGCGAAGTCGATGAGCTGAATGCCGTGCTGGGAATGTTGCTGGTGGAGGAGTTGCACGCCGACGTCCGCGAGCAGCTGGAAGCGATCCAGCATGATTTGTTTGATATGGGTGGCGAGCTCAGTATGCCTGGACATACCTTTATGCAGGCCGGGCGCGTTGCTATCCTGGAACAGGTTCTGGATCGCTGGAATGCCGAGTTGAGCCCACTGAAAGAGTTTATATTGCCGGGTGGTAGCCGTGCTTCGGCAGTGTGTCATCTGGCACGTACTGTGTGCCGCCGTGCCGAGCGCGTGTTGCATGCCTTGCATGCGCAATCACCAGTCACGGCAGTCAATCTGCAATACCTGAATCGCTTGTCGGACCTGTTGTTTGTATTATGTCGTACCTTGAATCGGCATGCCGGTGTGCCGGATGTGCTTTGGAATAACCAACATAAACTTTAATGCGCATGATGCGCTGATGTTCACTGAGTAATGATTAAACAATTTCTGCAAAAAGTATTTGGCAAACGCGGTCTGCCACCAGGTCAAATCTCCGAGCCTGGCCAAACTTCAAAAAAAGGTAAATCATCTGCGATGCAGGTGATTTCGGCCAGCAAACACAAGATCAATCCCAAGCTGATTAGCCAGGCCGCACTGAAAACTTGTGACGGCCTGCAAAAAGCCGGATTTGAGGCCTATATCGTTGGTGGTGCTGTACGCGATTTGCTGCTTAACCACCCGCCAAAAGACTTTGATATTGCCACCAATGCCACGCCGGAGCAGGTGAATAAGACATTCCGCCGTTCGCGTATTATTGGCCGCCGTTTTCGCCTGGTGCACGTGTTATGGGGGCAGGAAACGATAGAAGTATCCACTTTCCGCGGCCACCACCAAAGCGAAGGCGATGGTGAGACCAATGACAGTGGCCGCATTATCCGTGACAATATTTTTGGCTCGATTGAAGAAGATGCCGTCAGGCGCGATTTTACCGCCAACGCGCTTTACTACGATCCCAAACGCCATGAAGTGCTGGACTTCCACAATGGTGTGGCGGATATCCGTGCCAAAACCTTGCGTATTATTGGCGACCCGGTCAAGCGCTATCAGGAAGATCCGGTGCGTATGTTACGTGCCGTTCGTCTGTCGGCCAAGCTGGGGTTAAAACTCGAGCACACCACCGAAGCCCCGATACGAAAACTGGCAGACTTGCTGGAAGATGTACCGCCTAGCCGCCTGTTTGATGAAATGCTGAAGCTGTTTTTATCCGGACATGCGATTGAGAGCATCGGTGCGCTACGGGCGCAGCATTTGCATCATGGATTATTGCCTTTGCTGGACGTGGTGCTGGAACAACCGCTAGGCGAAAAATTCGTCATGCTGGCCCTGAAAAATACCGATGATCGCATTCTGGCAGGCAAGTCTTCCAATCCGAGTTTCTTGTTTGCGACCTTGCTATGGCATGAAGTGCTGCAAGCCTGGCTGGAAAATCAGAAACGCGGCGAGCCTTTGATTCCGGCCTTGCACCTGGCAATGAATGAAATCATTGATAAACAGGGTGAGAAAATGGCGATCCATAATCGCTACACTGCCACCATGAAAGAAATCTGGGCCATGCAGCCACGCTTTGAACAGCGCTCCGGCAAACGTCCATATGCCTTGCTGACCAACCCGAAATATCGGGCAGGTTACGACTTCCTGTTATTGCGCTGTGCCTCTGGTGAGTTGCCTGAAGAGCTTGGTGAATGGTGGACGAGATTTGCCGACGCCGGCACCGAAGAGCGCACCAGTATGCTGTTACCTGACAGCGGCTTGCAAAAGCGCCGTCGCCGTCCACGCAAGAAAAAACCGGCAGCTACGAATGGTGAGTCGGCGTAATGGCCCTGGCCTTGATTGCGCTCGGCAGCAATTTGCAGCAGCCGCAGGTGCAGGTAGCCAACGCCATCCAGGTGTTATCACAAACGCCAGGTTTGAGCTTAGTGAAAGCTTCCAGCCTGTATGCCACGGCGCCGGTAGGCTACGATAACCAGCCTGACTTTATCAATGCAGTCATTCAGGTGGCTACCGAAATCCCAGCGCCAGAACTGATGCAGTTACTGCTAACGATTGAACAAACATTCGGGCGTGAGCGGCCTTTCCCCAATGCACCGCGGATTCTAGACCTCGATCTGCTCGATTATGCCGGTATGCGCATGCAGACTTTCCTTCTCACATTGCCACATCCACGCATGCACGAACGTGGCTTTGTTATTTTGCCGCTGGCTGAAATTGTGCCCGACTTTGTACTGCCAGACGGACAGACTGTTGTAGAATGGGCAGCAGAGTTCCCGCATGATGATGTGCGAAAACTGGACGCACAAAAACTGGATCACTGATTAATTTAGCTGAACGAGCAATAACAATGTTTACCCGTTTTCCTTATGTTGTAATCGAAGGCCCGATAGGCAGTGGCAAGACTACGCTGGCACGCATGCTGGCAGACAAGTTCTCGGTAGAACTACTATCTGAAAAAGCTGAGTCCAATCCTTTCCTGACCCGTTTTTACCAGGATGCCCAGCGTTACGCCTTACCGACGCAGCTGTTTTTCCTGTTCCAGCGTTCACGCCAGATTGAAGACATGGCGCAACGTGATATGTTTGGCCAGCCAACCGTATCTGATTTCTTCCTCGAAAAAGACCCGCTGTTTGCACGCCTGAATCTGGATGATGAAGAGTACTCTCTGTATCACCAGATTTACCAGCACTTGCAACTCAAAGCGCCCAAGCCTGATCTCGTGGTGTATTTGCAAACACCTATCGATGCGCTGGTTGACCGGATAGAAGAACGCAACATCAGTTACGAACAGGATATGCCGCGCGAATATATTGCCCGGCTGGCAGAAGCCTACAGTGAGTTTTTTCATACCTATGACGCCTCGCCCTTGCTGATCGTCAACAATGAAAAGCTCAATATTATTAAAGATGCGGAAGCTTTCAATTTGCTGATTGAGCGGATCAACCAGATCAAGAGCAGCCGCGAATACTTTAATCCTAACTTTTAATTAAATGCATCTGCGTGCAAACTCCTGTATTGCGCGGTGCTCAACATCCTCATGTAATACATGTTCCGCTGGTTCTGGATTTTATCCGGTACAAGCATTTAAAAGTCTCTTCCAATGATGCTAAACGCTCTCTTATCACGTGCAATGTCCGGCGAGAAAATCGCCATGTTGACATGTTATGACGCTACTTTTGCCAAGTTGATGCATTTGGCCGGTGTGGACATGCTGCTGGTAGGTGACTCATTAGGGATGGTCATACAAGGGGGTGACAGTACTCTGGGCGTCACCATGCAAGATATGCTGTATCACACCCGTATTGTGGCTAAGGGAGCGCCTGGTGCCGTGATTATGAGCGATATGCCGGTTGATAGTTACGAGCATGACCTCGCAGATGCCCTGCAAAATGCACAGGCCTTGATTGAGGCTGGTGCACATATCGTCAAGATTGAAGGGGGTGGTCACATGGTGGAAACCGCCCGCTACCTGGTTGAAAACGGTGTGCCTGTATGTGCGCACCTGGGATTCACACCGCAATCGGTAGAAAAACTCGGTGGGTATAAAATCCAGGGAAAAACTGAAGCAGCAGGCCAGGTGATATTAAAAGATGCGCAAGAGATGGCGGCGGCTGGAGCAAGCATGGTGCTGTTTGAAATGGTGCCGGCAGCATTGGCAACCCACATTACAGAGACTATTTCCATCCCTACTATAGGCATAGGCGCTGGTGCAGGCTGTAGTGGCCAAGTGCTGGTGTTGCAGGATTTATTGGGTATTTATACAGGGCCGGCAGAAAAAAATCCTCAAGATTATAAAGCGCCCAGGTTTGCACAAAATTTCCTGGGCCAGACTGGTAACATAGAGAAAGCGATCATAAATTACGTTCAAGCTGTGAAATGCGGTGAGTTTCCGGCCGTGCAGCATAGCTATTAAAAGAATTCATTGATTCTACCGATGATGTCAAATCGTGTTTGATCAACAATCATTATCATGAAATTACTCGCCATCGAATCTTCTACCGAATTCCTCTCACTGGCCTTGCAAACCGAAGCTGGCCTTACTTCTTTCCATGAAGCGACAGGTCCTGCAGCTTCACAACGTATCCTGCCAGAAATTCAGCGCTTGCTGGCAAAAGCCGGTGCAAAACTGGCCGAACTGGATGGTATTGTCTATGGCACCGGTCCTGGCGCTTTCACAGGCGTACGGGTAGCGGTAGGCGTCACCCAGGGTCTGGCTTTTGGGGCTGACCTGCCTGTGGTTGGGGTGAGCTCTGTGCAGGCGGTGGCGCAGGCAGCCTGGCTGGAAACCGGGGCTGAAAAAGTGCTGGTGTGTCTGGATGCCCGGATGGGCGAGGTATACCATGCAGCGTTAATCAAACAACAGCATGGCTGGATAGAAGTTTCGCCGCCGGTAGTGTGCAAGCCGCAGGAGGTGCCAGCGATTGCGGGTGATGGCTGGTTGGCGGCAGGTTCTGGCTGGGCTGTATTTGGTGAAGTGCTCTCAGCACAATATACTCAACAGATAAGCCACATTCACGCGGAAATCATGCCTACGGCCAAGGCCATGCTAATGATTGCAACCCCCGGATTTATTGCGGGAGATACCCAGTCTGCGCAACAGGCCGCACCGCTTTATATACGTAACCGTGTCGCATTAACCGCTGATGAGCGCGCACAAGGGCAAACACTGTAGGGTAGATCAATGAGTGCATTACCTCAATACCAGCCACAATTCCGGCTCATGTCTTACGAAGACCTGATCGCGGTTTGCCGCATAGAGCCGACAATTTACAGTCACCCGTGGACCTACGGTAATTTCAAGGACTCACTGGACTCAGGCTATTGCGCATGGGTAATGGAGATGTCCGGGGAAATCATAGGTTATGCATTGGTGATGATGGTGCTGGATGAAGCGCACCTGTTAAATATCAGTGTCGGACAAACGCATCAGGGGCAGGGGTTGGGGAGAGCATTGCTTGCGCATATGATAGAAATTTCCAGGCATCGGCTTGCGGCTAATATGTTTCTTGAAGTGCGTGAAAGCAATACCAAAGCGATTGCTTTATACGAGACGATGGGTTTTTGTGAAATGGGCATTCGTCGCCACTATTATCCGACCAAATCAGGACGTGAAGATGCCGTGCTGATGGGGCTCGCCTTATAAGGGCTTAAGGTTGACGAGAGATATTCAAAACAGGAGCATGCCGTGAGTCTGGGGCGCGAAGATATATTGCGGGAATTGGAGTTGTTGCCTGTCTGGCGGTTGCGCACGCCAGTAGCGGAAAGCGCATTGCCGGCGATTACAGTAAGAGCTTCCCCCGAAGTTTCTACAGAATCGCTCATTGAACAAAGCAGTCAGGTTTTGATTGAAACCATAGGCGCTGATCCAGTCATTGAACTGAGGACTGACAGTGAGCCTGCGCCGATAGCGGAGATTCCTGAAAACAAGCAACCTGAAATTGCGCCTGCGCCACTGATTCAATCCTCCTGGTGTTTAATGTGCCCAAAAGTTGATGACGCTGCTGCGCAAGCTTTACTGCAAAATATCGTGCGTGCCTTGAAGCTGGCTCCTGAAGAATTACACGTTTCTCACCAGCCGTTTAAAGTTGCGCAAGTACAAAGCCGGTTTGCTGTTTTGTTTGGCCTGGAAGCCGCCAATGCCTTTTTGGGAACCAATCACTTGGATCTCGTTTCTATACGTGGCCAGTTATTCACGCACGATGATATGCGCTACGTCATTACGCATCATCCGGATGCCATGCTAGCCAATCCTTTGCTAAAAAAAGAAGTCTGGCATGATTTGTGTCTGCTACTCGCCGAAAAGTAAGCTGGTTGCGAAGCAGACACAATCAATCTTGCAGAAAAAATAAACCGGGCCGGGCTAGTTGTAGCCAGGGATCTGGCCCCCATATAAATCAAAACTATTAATGAGGAAAATCACGATGCGTCAAATATTTAAGGTTGTATTGTTAGCCGGAGTGTTAATGCTTTCTGGCTGTGGTTATAACCAGTTTCAATCGCTGGATGAAGAAACCAAGGCAAGCTGGTCTGAAGTATTAAACCAATATCAGCGCCGTGCCGATCTGGTGCCTAACCTGGTGTCTACCGTGAAAGGCTACGCCAGTCATGAGGAAAAAGTGCTGACTGAAGTCACTGAAGCGCGCGCCAAAGTAGGCAGCATGCAGGTGACGCCGGAATTGCTGAATGACCCGGAAGCGTTTGCCAAATTCCAGGCCGCACAAGGCCAGTTAACAAGTGCGTTGTCACGCCTGATGGTGGTATCTGAAAATTACCCTAACCTGAAAGCCGATGCCAGCTTCCGTGATTTGCAGGCGCAACTGGAAGGTACCGAAAACCGTGTGACTGTGGCGCGCAACCGTTATATTGAGGCGGTGAAGCAATACAATGTGACGGTGCGTAGTTTCCCCAACAACCTGACTGCGATGATGTTTGGCTACCAGCCTAAACCATCCTTTACGGTAGAGAATGAAAAAGCGATTTCATCTGCACCAAAAGTAGATTTTGGCGATAAGTAATTGTTGATGGCTGTGAAGTTGATGCTGTCGGTTTGGTTGCGTGTGCTGCTGGTTTGCAGCCTGTTACTGACAGGTGCCAGCGCACATGCCGCCAAAGGTCTGGTCGACATTCCGCCGCTAAGCGCCGCTGTCACTGATTTGACGCAGACGCTGTCGGCAGAGGAGCAGACAGCGCTCAACGAAAAACTGTCGCAGTTTTCTCAACAGAGCGGTTCGCAAATTGCCGTGCTGATATTGCCGACCACACAACCGGAAGATATCGCGCAATTTGGCATCCGCCTGGCTGATGCCTGGAAAATCGGCCGCGAAAAACAGGATGATGGCGTCATCGTCATTGTCGCCAAACAAGACCGTAAAATGCGGATTGAGGTCGGTTATGGGCTTGAAGGCGCTATCCCGGATGCGGTCGCCAAGCGCATTGTTTCTGAACAGCTCAGCCCTGCATTCAAACAAGGCCAATTTTACCAGGGCCTGCATGTGGCGACAGATACCCTGATCAAACTAATCCAGGGCGAACAATTGCCGGCACCTGCCAAAGGGCAAGCGGCGGCAGGGCAACAGGGCTTGATGCACTGGCTGCCTATCCTGATGTTTGCCGCCATTTTTATTGGCGCTATTTTGCGCGGCATGCTTGGCTCGTTTTTTGGTAGTGCCCTCACTGGTGGTGCTTTAGCTGTACTCGCTGGTTTCTTGGGCGCAACGCTTTTGGTCATGGGGCTGGTCGGCCTTGCCGCATTTATCTTCACGCTGGCCATGGGCGGCGGTCAGGGTGGTTTGCCGATAGGCGGATTCCCGGGCGGCTTCGGCGGTGGAGGCGGCGGCCGAGATATATTCAGCGGCGGCGGTGGCGGTTTTGGTGGCGGTGGCGCGTCAGGAGATTGGTAATGAAACCCGTACATCCATTCAGACGTTTCTTCCGTCATCTCACCAGCCATCCATGGCAGGTCAAACGCCATTTCTCTGAGGCTGCGTTGCGACATATCGAACACGCAATTGCAGCGAATGAGCATCTGCATGCCGGTGAAATCCGTGTCGTGATTGAGTCCGGCCTGCCGCTTTCTGCCATCATGCAAGGCGTGTCGCCACGGCAACGGGCGATACAACTGTTCGGCCAACTGAATATCTGGGATACTGAACAGAACAACGGAGTGCTGATTTACCTGATGCTGGCGGACAAGGATGTAGAGATTATCGCTGACCGTGGCATACACAGGCACGTGCAAGCGCAGGGCTGGCAGCATATTTGCCAGCAAATGGAAGGGATGTTTAGAAGTGGGCAGTTTGAACAAGGCGTTACACACGGCATTACCGCAATTGGCGATCATCTTGCAGAATACTTCCCGCCTCAAGCGACTCCGCGCAACGAGCTTTGCAATCACGTATTGGTGCTCTAGTATTTTGTCGGGCGGTTTATTACTGATTGCGGCAGGCACAGCGCAGGCTGACTTAAAAGATATTTATCGCATCTACCACACCCAGCCCAGCCTGACGGCATTCGAAATCTGCCAGGGAGGTGGCTGCACCCATTCAGATACATTGAAACTGGCTGAATCCGAGTGGGATCATGTACTACGAATTTTCTCGCCCTTCCCCGAAACCGCTGAACAAGAACGCATCCAGATAGCCGAAGCCATCGGCATGCTGGAAGATATCGTAGGCACCAAAACCGGCACTGCTGCTGATCGCGCCGGTACCTTTGGCAATAGCGATTACCAGCACCAGCAAGACTGTAATGATGAGGCCATTAATAGCACCACTTACATGCGCTTGATGCAGCAGGCGGGCTTGATACGCTTCCATACCATTCAGGATACCCGCACCCGCAAATTCTTCTTTACCGGCTGGCCACATAGCACTGCGGTTATTCGCGAGAATGATACCCAGGCTGAGTTTGCGGTTGACAGCTGGTTTTACGATAATGGTCATGCCGCGACCGTTGTGCCGATGGCGCAATGGAAAGATGGCTATATTCCTGAAGACAGCCCGATTCACCATCGAGAATAAACCCGGCTTATTTGCTGACTTGTTTACTTGCTGACTAGCGCCGCATTTAAGGCTAGAATTCGGCCTTTAGAATTCTGTTAGAACTCCATTCTTATGCGCGCATCACAATTTTTCATTGCTACCCAAAAAGAAGCACCTTCAGATGCTGAACTGATCAGCCATAAACTGATGGTCAGGGCCGGGCTTATCAAAAAGTTAGGTAGCGGTCTCTATAGCTGGATGCCACTAGGTTTGCGCGTGTTACGTAAAGTAGAAAACATCGTGCGTGACGAAATGAACAAGGCAGGCGCACTGGAATTGCTGATGCCAGCCGTGCAACCTAAAGAATTATGGGAAGAGACCGGTCGCTGGGCAGTGTTTGGCCCGCAGATGCTCAAAATCCAGGACAGGCACGAACGTGACTTCTGTTTTGGCCCGACACACGAAGAAGTGATTACTGACATCGCGCGTAAGGAAATCAGCAGCTACAAACAATTACCGCTGAATTTCTACCAGATCCAGACCAAATTCCGTGACGAGATCCGTCCGCGGTTCGGCGTGATGCGTGCCCGTGAATTCCTGATGAAAGATGCTTACTCTTTCCATACCAGCGTTGATTGCCTGGTGGAAACTTATAACAGCATGCACACCGCTTACAGCAATGTATTTACCCGTTTAGGGCTCAAGTTTCGTGCAGTAAAAGCTGACTCCGGCGCGATTGGTGGCGATGGCTCACAAGAGTTTCATGTGCTGGCCGACAGCGGCGAAGATGCCCTGGCTTACTGTGAGGACTCTGATTATGCGGCTAACGTCGAGATGGCTGAAGCGGTATCGGATACCAGCCGCCCGGCCGCCACTGAAACCATGTGTGAAGTCGATACCCCTAAGCAAACCACCTGTGAAGACGTGGCTAAACTGCTGGAAGTACCAGTGGCTAAAACGGTCAAGTCTGTCGCTTTAATGGTTGATGAAGTATTCACACTGGCTTTACTGCGTGGCGACCACCAGTTGAACGAAGTGAAATTCGGCAAAGTGGAGGGCGTGCAAAATTTTCGCCTGGCGACTGAAGAAGAAATTCGCGCTAATTTAAGCTGCCCGCCAGGCTTTATCGGCCCGGTCGGCGTCAATGGCAATGTGCGCGTGATTGCCGACAGGGCAGTGGCAGTGTTAAGCGATTTTGTCTGCGGCGCCAATAAGCCTAAATTCCATTTGGCGGGTGTCAATTTTGGCCGCGATTTGCCAGAACCGGTGATTGTGGCTGATATCCGCAATGTAGTTGAAGGTGATGCCAGCCCGGATGGCAAAGGGACGCTGAGTTTGTGTCGCGGCATTGAAGTCGGGCATATTTTCCAGTTACGTACTAAATATTCCGAGGCCATGCAGGCGACTTACCTGGACGAAAACGGTCAGTCGCAAGTGATGGAAATGGGCTGTTACGGTATTGGTGTGTCACGGATTGTCGGCGCAGCGATTGAACAGGGCCATGATGACAAAGGCATTATTTTTCCTCGCAGCATGGCGCCGTTTGATGTGGTGATCTGCCCGATTGGCCTGGATAAAAGTGATGTAGTGAAACAAACTGCGTTTGATTTGTATAAGCAATTGCAGCAGGCAGGCATGGATGTGTTGCTGGATGACCGCGGTGAGCGTCCGGGCGTGATGTTTGCTGAAAGTGACCTGATGGGCGTCCCGCATCGTATCGTGATTGGTGACCGTGGCCTGGCCGAAGGTAAAGTGGAATACAAAGGCCGTACCGATGCCGAGGCCCAGAACTTGCAAGTGACTGACAGTGTTGCGTTTTTACGTGACAAACTTGGGCATTAACTAGTAGGCTTTATTGCTTCTGTTCTGCGCCTTGATCGCTTCTCTATTGCATAGAATAGGCAAGATGAATAAACCACGCTTTTTACCTGCTGCCATGATATTGACCGGACTGTTGTTCTGGTCGTCAGTCACGCTGGCCGGTAACCAGAAAGAAGAGCCGTTAGCTAACAGTGTCAAGTCGGTGATGCAAAAGTCAGTCAGCGATGTGGCAGCACCTCGCTTGATGTTTGACACCGAGCAAACCGCACAGCAATGGTTGCAGGAAATGTCAGTGCGGTTAACAAAACGCATGCCGGATACACAATACCGCGAAGATTTTTTAAAGTCTGTGCATTATGAAGCAACGCGTGCGGGCCTGGATCCGCAACTGGTGCTGGGCTTGATACAGGTTGAAAGCGGTTTCAAGAAATATGCTGTTTCCAGCGTAGGTGCCCGTGGCTATATGCAGGTGATGCCGTTCTGGGTGAAAAGCATAGGCGCCAACGAACATAATCTGTTTGATATGCGCTTGAACCTGCGTTACGGCTGTACGATTTTACGTCACTACCTGGATATAGAGCGCGGTGATTATTACCGTGCGTTAGGCCGTTACAACGGCAGCCTGGGCAAACCGGAATACCCTAACCTGGTGGTAGGTGCCTGGCGTAACCACTGGCATTATGACTCTCCGCTAAAAATGAATATTGCCAGCCAATAAAGCCCTGACTGATTTAAAAAACCGCGCTAGTGCGCGGTTTTTTATATACATTTTTTTTACTTACCTATTTTTATTTTACGACTTTGAATCCGTAATAAGTGCCAAACTCGCCTTCGTTTTCATGATATACAAACAGCATGCCGTTGCTGTAACCGGCGCCATTGAAATGGTTGTGTGAACGCAGCTTCATGGTTTTAGGCAACGCACTTTTACCGACATACTGCCCATTCAGGTCAAAGATCAACACTGCTTTATGGTCAACATCAAGCAAGGCCAGTTCGTTACCCGCAACACCGGTAAACGCAACATAATGGTCGCTGACGTCATCGTAAACCACCTGCGCTTTGCTGTAGTCCAGCTTGATTTCTTTTAGCTTCTCGCGCTGCTTCGCATCCACCACAAACACCAGGTTGCCATGTTCCTGTTTGGCATAATAGTGATTGGTTGCCGGGTCGTAGCTCGGCATCGTGCCTGCGTCACCAAACGCAGGATTGAACTGGTAAAGCTCATTAGAGCTCGTGAGCACTTCACCCTTGTCGTCCACGTCTAGGCTAAAGATACCGGTGTTAGGTGAAAAACCTGCGGCGGTGGAGATGTTGTAAGTGATGGTTTCAAGCTTGTTGGAGTTTGCGTTGTAATACAGCGAACGGTTATCAAACCCCGGCTTGGCAGAATTCACGTATTGGCCATTAGCGGTATAAGCATGCACTTCTGATTTTGAAATGGGCGCTTCAAACTCGCTACCCATAGGCGCTAGGCCACCATCCGCAATGTAGTAGTGTTGGTTGCCGGGCAGATAAGCGACAGTCATCGGGCGTGTGGTTGGTTTTTTGCTGAGCGGGATTTTAATACCGACTTCTGCTTCAGGCAGAATTTCCGCCTGGCTGATAAGCGACAGGCATAGCAGTGCCAAACCGCTGAGTAATTTTTTATTCAATTGCATATCTCCGTGATCCTGTTTATGGGTGTTAGATAGACGCTATTTTAAGCGTCAAGTTTAATGCAGCTTTGATTAACGCTTCTTTTTATTATGTGGTGCACGCGTAATCAGCATGGCATCGCCATAACTGAAAAATCGGTAAGATTCCTGAATGGCATGCGTATAAGCGCGACGCAGTAAATCATAACCGCCAAAGGCAGAAACCAGCATCATTAATGTGCTTTTCGGCAGGTGAAAGTTAGTGATCAAGCGGTCGACCAACTGAAACTCAAATCCAGGTGTGATGAAAATATCGGTTTCGCCATGGTGGGCAAAAAGTTTATCCGCACGCGCCGCACTTTCCAGCGTGCGTAATGAAGTCGTGCCAACTGCAGTCACGCGCTTGCCGGCTTCCCTTGCCTGCAGAATTGCAGCGATGGTTTCTTCAGGCAGGTGATATATCTCGCTATGCATGTGATGCTCGGCAATATTCTCCACTTTCACCGGCTGGAAAGTGCCTGCGCCTACATGCAAGGTGACATAGCATACATGCACACCCTTGTTGCTCAGTGCACTCAACATCTCGTCATCGAAATGCAGGCCTGCTGTTGGCGCAGCTACTGCGCCTTCATGTTTGGCAAATACCGTCTGGTAGCGGGTGTCATCAGCCGTATCAGCTGCATGTTCAATGTAAGGCGGTAATGGCAGTTGACCATGCTGCTCCAGAAAGTCATACCACGATTCATTGCCAAGCAGCCGGATATGAAACATATCGGCATGACGTCCTAACACCTCTGCCTGGTAGCCATTAGCCAAATGCAACAGGCTGCCAGCTTTTGGTGAGCGGGAAGCTTTGATTTGCGCGTAAGCCTCCTGGGTATTGAGTACGCGATCTATCATCACCTCGATATTTCCGCCGGTGGCTTTTTGCCCAAACAAACGCGCTTTTATCACCTTGGTATCGTTAAGCACCAACACATCGCCAGCTTCAAAATAATCGCTGATCTGGCGAAAAAAATTGTCCCGGATGGTGTTTGCAATTGCGTCTACTTCCAGCAGGCGGCTTTGTGTACGATTGGGTAAAGGATGTTGTGCAATCAGGTGCTGCGGGAGATGAAAATCGAAATCTAGAGTTCTCATAAATCAAAAATATGGTTATAATAGCTTCTTTGTTGTCCAACATTATATCCCATGCCGGGATGGCGGAACTGGTAGACGCACTGGACTCAAAATCCAGCGCCGCAAGGCGTGCCGGTTCGATTCCGGCTCCCGGCACCATGTTATAGTATCAAGAAGTATAAAAAAGACTCAAAACGAATAAAAATCAAAGGCTTAGATGAGAATCTAGGCCTTTTTTCATATCATAACGTCGCTTGACATATACATTTTTCATGTATAACTTTGTGTATAACATTCTTACACGCACGAAAGTGTTATACACATGGCGCTCACTGATACGCAGCTCCGCAATGCCAAACCAGCCGATAAGGATTACACAATCACAGACGGTCAAGGCTTATCCATACTCATAACGAGCAAAGGGGCGAAAGGCTGGCGTTTTCGCTATCGTTATCTTGGCAAACCCAAGCTAATGTCGTTTGGTACTTATCCAGAAGTTACACTGCAGCAAGCGAGAGCAAGACGTGATGAAGCACGTGCGCTGGTGGCAAAAGACATTGATCCCGGGCAGGATAGAAAAGAGCAGAAGCAGAAAGCTAAGCTCGAATCTTTAAATACATTTCAAGCAGTGGCCACTGAATGGCATGCACTCCACAATAAAAGTAAATCAGAACGTCACCAGCAGCGCGTTAAACGCTGGTTAGAGTTTTACCTATACCCAACCCTCGGGCATAAGGCAGTTTCAAGCATAACTGCGCCTATGGTGCTGGACACCACCAGCATATTGCAAAAGCAAGGTAAGTTAGAAACTGCGCATCGGGTAATACAAACAGCCGGCCAAGTTTTCCGTTATGCAATCCAAAAAGGGTTTGCCTCATACAATCCAGCTCCGGATCTAAAAGGGGCACTGCCGCCACCAGTAGTTAAAAACATGGCCGCTATGATCGAGCCTAAAGACTTTGCCGACCTGTTACGCAATATTGATGGTTACAACGGTACTCTTACTGTTCAATGTGCGCTGAAGCTTGCGCCTTTGTTATTTCAACGTATCGGTGAGTTAAGACACATGAAATGGGCGGATCTGGATTTTGAAAATAACGAGTGGCGTTATCTGGTTACTAAAACCAAAACACAGCACATTGTGCCTTTATCCCGCCAGGCATTAGCAATCATTGAGGCTATGCGCTCATTCTCAAGCAATGGCATGTATGTTTTCCCTGGCGGCCGCACACATGAACGCCCAATGAGTGAAAACGCTATCAATGCAGCACTGCGAAATATGGGGTATGACACTCAAGCAGAAATCACCGGCCATGGCTTTAGAGCAATTGCACAGACACTAGGTGAGCAGGAGTTAGGTTTAGACCCTAAACACATTGAGCGTCAACTTGCACACTCTGTAGCTAATCCACTTGGTACCGCTTATGAGCGCGCACAATTCCTGAAAGACCGTAAAGTGATGATGCAACGCTGGGCGGATTATCTGGATGAATTAAAAGCGGGTGCAAAGGTATTGCCATTTAAACAAGCATAGGACGCACAGAAACAACGCAGAATCGATTTTTTGAAGTAAGCCCAGCCTTGAGGGTTAACCAGGCATAACGGCCATGCTGGTTCAATCTTGCCGGATCACCAGCACAGCCTAACCACAACGTAACACTATTGAGGAGTATTACATCATGGCTGATAATGATTTTACAGCATCAAACAATATTGCGGCGCAAGCAGCATTAAATCGCATAGTCTCATTTCGTAACCAGATTTTAGATGATGGTTACGACTCACTTTATTCGCATGGTTCAGTTAATGAAAAGCGTAGGCGGAGCAATCATATGACATTGTGCGTTATGGTTGATGCGCTATGCGATGCATTAGAAGGAGAGGTGGCAAATGGATAATATTTCATCAGTTCCTCATCCAATTTTTACAGGTAAGACTATTCGATTACCATCCGCGGGGAAGCTCAAATGGTTAGGTGGAAACCTAGCTTTTGACTACCCGATTAGTGAGGATGTCATTGACGACGAAGGAAACTGGCTAAGCATTGGACTGGAAGAGGTTTTAAGCAGACTAAATGATTTCGAGGGTCATAGAGGAAGTGTATCTATGGCGGAAAATTTATTGGATCGAGCCTTTACTGCTTATGAGTTCGGGCTTATGACTGATGAAGAAAAGGCGGCATTTGAAAACTATGTAAGGAAAAGAGTTAAAGGCATCAATTCACTTAATATGGTTAAAAATGGCCTACTTGCAGACTTTAAGCATGTAAATCGTATTTTCTTGGGAAATTAACATGCAAGAAGAACGCTTTAATACCCGCGACTTGACTTACTCTGCTTGGCACCGACGGCTTTCTACTCGTCGTTTTGTTGGTATTGAGAAGGCTCAATCACTAGCAATGATTGATTTGGATGGTGCGCTATACATTGAGTATGACGATGGCTCTAAAAGGCCTGTGGCACTCATAGAAACGGCAATTGATGTCGGCCAGCAATATAAGACCGCTACTGTTGTGATGAACCTTGCAAAAATGTCCGGGCTGCCATGTTATTGCGTTCTCTATACCTGCGCTAATGATCCAAACCCAGCAAATCCATTGATGCCAGACATATCGCAATTCAGGGTCAAAAGGTTATGGCCAAGACCTGAAAAACTATGGCGTCAAATCGAGCCTGCAGAGTGGGCAAATGCTTTAGTTAAGATTCGCACCTGGTCTGCCAGGAGGCTAGATAAAGCAGCAAACGATAGTGTGTATTAGTTTCTACGATTGACCGTCTTAACCACACCTAGCATCAGCCTAATTAACTGATGCGAAAACCGGGCAACCCTGGCCTGGCTGGTGTGGTTTCCTTAATTAGGGTAACGCAAGGGGCGTTTATGATCGAACTTACGGAAATATCCCTACCTGATGCTTGCATAAGATACGAGCAAATCACAGGGAAAAAAATAACTGAGTCAATTTTCATAAATCTTGCATTTAATCGAAAGATAAAGCTTCTTGTACTTTATGACGGCAAGGTACAACACATCGGGGATAGCGGAGAGAAAATCATTGATTATTATGGTTGGTTAGTACCTTTGCCACGTTTCTACGCTGAATTAGTCGCAAATGGAAGTTGTAACGTGGATATGCTCACAAACTTCCAAGAAGATGCAATGTTCACGCTTTTAAAAGGAGTTTCTAAAAGCATAAGAATAACCAAAGATAACCTGTTTATTAATGGCGAGACGTTGAATTATTTGAGCGGCTTTGAGCCGGCGTATAACAAGGAAAAAGGCAGAAGAGAGAAGCAGATTAGCTTCATTCAAAACTTCATCACACAACAAAAATGGGAGTTGCATGACCTACCTTTAGGCGCTAAGACCACTGCTAAAACTTACTGCATCTCGAACAACCCCAAACTATTCACAGAGAATGGTTTTGTCCGTGCATGGCAAGAAGGGTTGGACCGAGGGTTATTTAGACTGCATGACCATGATAAATTCTCTGGAAGAGGGTAGGCAGTAAATTGCACAGATGCCCAGATTGACTGCCTACTAACCTAGGAAACTATATTGCCTCATACGCAACGGCATGACGCCTAGCGACTTTAATTGATATGAGGTAATTATGAATAAAACAGCACTAAACCCTTCACTGGCCAATTTCGACCATCTTCCAGATAACGCCCACCTACGACCTAAAGACTGCGCTCAGTTATTAGGTATTTCTATTGCCTCATATTGGCGCCTGGTTTCTAAGAAACAACTTAAGGCTATCAAGCTAACTGAAAGAACAACCTCCACCCGGGCTGGCGACCTTCGCGCATTTATCGCTAGCAGAGTAGGGGCTTAATCATGGATAAAAAAACAGCCCACACAGAGGCAGGCCGAACAGACAAACCTAAGTTTACTAATAACAGTGCACACAATCAACGTCTTAAATTGCTAGATTGGTTATTCGAGAAAAACAGCATTACCACCGCCCAGGCGCGTGAAATGTTGGATGTTATGTCACCAGCTCCACGAATTTTAGAGTTGAGAGCTGCAGGGTATGAAATAAATACCGTCTGGGATAACTGGACCAGTGAGTATGGGATTAAACACCGTATAGCTCGTTACGTACTGATGCAAAAAAAACCAGTAGACGTGAATTTATAGCGAGGTGGCAGTATGACTATCACCAGCTTACAAAAACGCGGCTATGACCTCTGCTTACAATCTGGCCGCTATGAAATCATGCCTGACTTGGCCGGCATGGACTGTCTGCAGCTAACTGGCTTAATAAGCTATCTAATACGTTTGCTAGGTACTTAATTATGGCCAGCAGCCATTTACTAAGACTTGGCAGGGTAAAAGGTAAAAACGGTGTACTGGAAGCGTTAAAGCATAACAAGCGTGAATTGCAAAATGAGCGCGGTACTCAATCGCATATTATCGCTTCCAGGTCACATTTGAACTACGCCTTACATGGTGATTTGACAGCACAAGACATCGCTACACATTCAAAAGTGCAAATGCTCAAGGCTGGTATTGAAACGCCTCGTTCAAACTGCGTAATGGCTGTAGAGATTATTTTCAGTTTACCGATAGACCGACACAGCCAAGACACAAGGCCTTTTTTCAGTGATTGTTATGAGTGGACGAAGCAGACGTTTGCAGGAGAGCTGCTTAGTTTCGATGTTCACTTGGATGAAAGTGCGCCCCATGGCCACGCTCTCATACTGCCTTTAATAGACGGAAAAATGCAAGGGCGGGACCTGATTGGCAATTCAGGGAATCTTTATCGCTTAATCAATTTGTTCCATCGTTCAGTCGGTGTAAAACATGGCCTGAGTAGGCGCGATAAGAAGCATTTGAATCAGTCCGAAAGGGAAAGGTTGGGGCGTAGTGTTTTGAACCGCTTAAGAGGCGATAGCGTGCAAGCATCGGCAATATGGGCTTGGGTACGTGATGCAATCATGAAAGATCCAGAGCCATGCGCCCAAATGCTTGGGGTTGCTGTATCACCTGCGCCAAAGAAAGAAAGGCACTTCGTGGACATTAAACGAAGCAAAGGCAAGGGTGCTTTTCTGACATAAACGCTATATAGCGAATTAACCTTAAAAATGACCAAACGCTATCCTGTGTATAGCGTTTCAATGAAAGCTTGAAAATGACAATCGACAAAGAAACTCTCAAATATGTCTGGCACTACACAAAGGCAGAGTATTTGCCACTTATCAAGGAATCGGGTGCATTGATTCCAAAGTCAGAAGCTGAATCAAACAAGATCGGAGCTAGGAAGGGGGGTGCGGTTAGTATTGTGCCTATGATATGGTTTTCATCAAATCAGAACTGGGAATTTTCAGCCGTTCAGCTTGCAGGCGTGAGATGGCACACATGGCAACAAATAGCAGCGCAAGATTGTGCAATTAGGTTCGGTTTACAAGCATGTGATTCCCGTCTGCTCAATTGGGAAGAGTCTTGCAATGCGGCAGGTGTGAACAGGGAAGAACGCCGGCTCAGAAAGGCTCATGTTAAGAAACAGCGCAAAATTGGCTCCGATGCTACCAAATGGTTTACGTCGCTAGATCCTATACCTCTGGAAGACTTGTGTTTCCAAATGTGGCTTGATGGGAAATGGACTGAGCTAGATAGTGACCTGGTGATTAATAGAATCAAGGAGTTAGGCTTATCGCGCCGTGATACATCCTTTAGATTGCCTAAGATATAGCTACTTGATCACCACAAGATTACCGCAAGGTACAACAACAAGATTGCAACAAGATTATGCTGGCTACTACATCAAGATTACATCAATATTCGCCCTAAGATTACCCTAAGGTGGAACTACAAGATCACTACAAGATTGAATCAAACTAAACGGTAAGATTACGGTAAGTCCGCATTACTGGAACGGCAAGATCACGGCAAGTTTCACACTAAGATTGCACTAAGGTTCGCGCACTTCTATCGAACTGTAATATCGCATGGATTTGTATATCGTGTGCAAAAATTTAAGAAGTCACCAATGGAATTGAACCCTCGTGGTGGCTTCTTTTAACTGTACAGGGAATGAATATATGACCATCTTTATAGTGAGTTACGACCTTATCAAACATAAGGATTACCAGAAATTAACTGATGCAATCGAAACCTATTCAAGCTGCAAAGTGCTTGAATCTTTATGGCTTATCAAATCAAACTTGAGTGTGAAAGAAATTCGTAATCATCTGAATAACCACATTGATGAAGATGATAGGCTTATTGTTTTTCAGGCATTGCCCGTGGCTGCTTGGACGGGTAATCTTTCTCAATCGGTCGATGAGTGTTTACGAGCCAACCTTTGATTGAAATCCCGCAAATTATTAACCGCCTTAATTGGCGGTTTGTTGTGTGAATTGATGATAATTTACCGACTCGATAAAAAAGCGCATCATGTAGTTTTCTGACTCGGTAAAAGGGCTGTAGCGGGGTTTCTTGAGTCCATAAAAAAGAGTTGCTTTAGTCCATAAAAGGGGCGCTTAGACATGAGGATTTTGCAAAGCTTATTAGATTTCTTTTCGCCTCCCAATAAAAGCGAGGAACCGAACCCAATCATCATCACATCCAATGAACCTGTTTCAGCTTTTGAAGATAATGAGAGTCTAATCAGTCGTTTGGAGTTTCATGCGACCCTTCAATTTAGAACCCCATTGAGAGTTTTGATGCTTGATGGGAAGATACATTCCAATCCCAATTTACCCACCCAAGACTTGGGCGTGGATGAGAAGCATGGTGCATGGGTACCAATCCTGAAGTCATGGCGCGAACTAGGTTTCGACATTAGCGAAGCTAATGAATCAACATCAGCCAGCAATATTGGTTATACCTACCGAAGCGCCTATCTGCCTTTTCTGATAGCAGTAAGAAAGCAGGTTGAGAGTGAGGGCGATATAAACACGCGCATTGAAAAACTACACATCGAATTACAAAAGCAAGAGTGGGCTGATTTTGTAGCAAGGCATCAAGGCATGGATGGGATTACTAATGAGTTCTTTCCTTATTTCATTGATACTCTGCCAGGCACAACCGCTACAGTAAAAGATGAGCTTAGAGAGTTAGGTATTACAACTGCTGATAAACTATCAAAAACAGATTTGAGTGTTCTGTTATCAATTAAAGGCATTGGTAAAGTCAAAGCGGCTGCACTTGTAGATTACGCTGCAGGTGTGGTAAGTAATAGATTCGATGAAAGACTAGAAAATACATTCTCATGAAGCGCATGGGTTTTCGGAGTCCATACAAAAGGGCGCGCATTAAGTTTCTGCACTTCATGAACGATAGTTTCTTCAGTCCATAAAAAAGGAGTTTCTTTAGTCCCTAAAAGAGGGTGACTTTATGAAAAGTGTATAACATTGTGTATAACTAAAATTACTTGAATCATTAGAGTGGCTTAGATATTAGTGTTAAACGCAACATTCGGTTCAGGCTCCCGCACCATGTAATAGCACAAAGAAGTCCGAAGCAGTCAAATTTAGCCCATAAATCAATGATTTACGGGCTTTTTTGTGTCCAAAGCAGTCCAAAGTCATCGTTCCATGGGATTGATAAACTTGCATTTGCAAAGTAAGCTACATGGAAAGCAATATATTTTATTAGGACTATAATTTATTGTGGTTGAAAGGAGAGGCAAATGAAGTGTCTTTTGTTCGCTGCTGTCATCTTTATTTCTTCAGTCAATTGCTTTGCGCATTCGGGTGGTACCGATAAAAACGGCTGTCACCACAATAAGAAAACCGGCGAATATCACTGCCATTAAATAAGGACTCAGAGGTGATACAGTCTTATGGCAGGAATTTCAGATTCACTTCTACCAAGCACTTAATGCCTTATAACTTATTAACTCTAATCTTAGCCTTAATGTTGAACGGATGCGTCACTAGAAGCGACCCATATCTCAAGAGCAGCAGCAAAGGCGGTGAGCATCTTGCACAAGAAGCCCGGCAACGTGATCAGCGCCCAAACGAACAAAAATATCAGCTAGGGTCTAGAGAGGGCTGCAACGCCGGCCGTAATGCTAGTGGCGCCTGGGGTACGTCATTCACAAAGAATGATGATTTGTATGTGAATAACCAAAACTATAAAACTGGCTGGGATGACGGCTTTGCGAAGTGCAAGGCTGAAGGCGATAACCTGAACAATATTATTCGGGATAGTGTTAGATAGACATGGAAACAATAACAATTATTTGTTTTGTTATTTTGAGCTTATATCTGATCAAGTATATTTCCGATCTTGAATACCGCATTCGGTCTTGCGAGATACATCGAAGATTTGGAAAGACGTGTTTATGACATCGAAAATCCTAACGCTGAATGTTTGAGTGAATAGTTTGTGCAATTGATTTCACAAGTAAATTCGTCTTTGGCATTAATCCACCTGACTCGAAACACTCTAACTCTCATAACTACAAGTAACAAAGGCCGGTTATCCCGGCCTCTGTTTTATCAAGCTTCAGTTAAGCTAGTTTGTTGCGGCGTACAGCAATGCCTAATAAGCCTAAGCCAGCAAGCAACATTGCCATGCTCTCAGGTTCAGGAACTGGAGTTATTGCAGGTATGGCAAGGGCAGACGCATTAACGTAGGCCTGCAACTGTAAGACACTGTCTTTATCATCGTAGAAGAAGAATTTAATACGTTTTGACACCGAGTACTCTCCTGAGTCAAATAATCCGCTTCCTGAGGTTAAGTCTGAAGAGATGCGAATGCTCGAAAATCCACCATCAAATGAAAGTGAGGATAATAAAATTTGAACAAAGGCGTCGGAGCTATCAATTCCATTGCTTTTATCTGCAGAGCCATAAACACTAGCATCAGCACTAAAGGATAGTAAGGTGAATGCTTTGTAATCCAATTGCATGTTGCCAAAAATATCAGAAGAAGCTCTGCCCCCTGGTGTATAAGCATTTGCTGAAAGTGATTGTGTTTGCGAGGTTCCAACTGCAGCGCTAGTACTTGAGCTTAACCCGTCATTGGTAGTCAAATTTAAGGAAAAGGGCAGCCCTGCTGAGTAAGTGTGTTCATACGCACTAGTCAAAAATTGATTGCTAACATTGTTATTTAAACTAATGGTTAATGTATCAAGATAAGGAATTACAGCATCCCCAGAGATAATCTCGAGCTTAAAGTTACTTAAAGAAGCCCCAGCTGAACTTGCTGCGCTTGCATTTACTGAAACCAAAATGAGAGCGAAGAGTAATGATATTTTTTTCATTATTTTTTCCTGTTTGTTTATTTGAAATTGTTGAGAAATCATATTGAAAAATAATAATTTGGCAATAGCCAAATGGGTTAATGATTGGATATTAATTTATTTACTTTAAAAATAAAGAGCATGAGACCTTCTTATTTTCGAATTCACCGGTCTGCCATAGAGCGCTTTTTTAATAATGCTTTTGATAGTGACTTTAATTAAAGTGGGGTAACTTTGGGGGTAACAAATATTTCTAATTACCTAGAATGGCTTTAATATTAGTGTTAAACGCAACATTCGGTACAGGCTTCCCCATAAGATTTATAAGCAACACTGAGAAAGACTTAAATCATTGATTTAAGGCTTTTTTACGTTTGTAGCTACTACAATGTAAAGCTTAAATTGGTGTCGGCGGAGTCTGTTAATCTTTTTTACCGAACAACCATTTTTGCCTTATTGTGGTTATAAATAGCCAATTTGTATAAATGTGGTTGTTTTCAGCCTGAATTTAATCGGGAAAAATTCCCTAGCAATAATTTTTCTAATTGAGAATCAATCTCTTAATGCAACCAAATGTAATGGCACGTGTTTTGCACTTAATTCACTGAAATAAAAATTGTGGTGGGTGGAAATATGAGCGATACGTTGGCATGGTCTGGGATTGATTTGCAATGGGCATACACGGATGTGCTGCGGCGCATCGGCAGGCGCACAGCTTGTGTACAACGTGCAAAAGATATATTGCATGATGCTTTAGTATATTTTGCCGTTTCGAGCCATCCGGCAAGGGATGAGTCGCCACAAGCTTACCTGAATGGCATTGTTAACCATTTGATGGTTGATGAATACCGTTACAGGACCCGGTTTGTTGAAGAAGACCAGATAGATGAAACTGCGCTGATCCTGGAGTGTTCGCCAGAGCATATTTATGAAACACGGCAGATGCTTTACAACCTGCAACGCATTGTGGATTTGCTGCCAAAAAAATGCCGCCAAGTGTTCTGGCTTTACCATGTGGATGAAATGAAACAAAGCGACATTTCTACCCACCTGGGGATCAGCACTAGCATGGTAGAAAAACATCTTATTCGTGCTATGCTCGACATTCGGGCGTTTCAACAAAAAATGGCACATTAAATACTCACCTAATGCTTAAACAAATGACAGTCAGCGAAGTTGCAGCACAATGGTACTTGCGGATGCGCGAGCATTCACAAGGCGCACCAGAGCGTGAAGACTTTGAGCGATGGCTGGCCGATGATCCTCGGCATGCTTCCGAGTATGAAAGTATCACGCGTGCCATGCAGAGAATGAGTTCGCCAGACTCATTGTCCTCACTTGCAGATGAAGCAGAGCAGCATGCCTTCCTGGCGCAGGAAGCCAAACGGAAAAACAAGCAGCGCCGTGTAGGCCAGTTGTTCATGGTTGCTTTGCTGTGCATCATGAGCTTTGTCTTCCACCAACAATACCTTGATTGGCAAGCAACGCCTGTCATGCAGCTAGCTGCACAAAACCCGGTCGGGCAGATTGCCCATAAAACACTGGATGACGGCACTCGCGTCACACTCAGCGCCAAAAGCGATATGGAAGTCACATACTATCGGCATGAACGCCATGTGTTACTCAGGGAGGGCGAAGCTATCTTTGAAGTCACTAAAGACCCTGACCGCCCGTTTATTGTAGAAACAGACACTGCAAAAGTTACGGTATTAGGGACTCGTTTCGCTGTGAATCGCCTGGATCAATTGGTGCGTGTGAGTGTTGATCACGGCACTGTGAAAGTAGAACCAAAAGTAGAAGAAAGTGAGCAAGAGGTTGTCAGCGAAACCCGCATCATCACCAATGGTCAAGTGGTCGAAGTCTATCCGAATCGTGCGACCGTGCTGGTTAACCGCCCGGCATCTGATGCCTTTGCCTTCCTCGATGGCAGGCTGGTATTTGATCGTGCCGATATCGATGAAATCGCGACGACAGTTTCACGCTACCGACAAAAACCTGTGCGTGCAGTCGGCAAGGATATTCGTAATATTTCAGCCGATATCAATATCCGGGATATTGAGCAGTTCCTGCGTGGATTACCCAATATTGCAAAAGTGTCTATCAAAGAAACTCCACAATACACATTGATTAGCAGTAAACATTAATTCAGTTCAGGTGCCTTTTCGGGCACTTCTCCGCAACACCTCTACATTCACCTGTATTACTTTCCTTTTTAATTAATTTGCGCAAGTAAGTTAGGTTGCTTTTATTTGCAATACACCTCTCGGTTGCATCCCTCACATCTTCATCCAATTCTTGATTAAATCTTAATTAATCAATTCTCTATCTCAATAAATTTGGGAATGTATATCCGCGACCAAGATGATCTTTAATTACCGAAAATGTAAAGATAGGTAAACGACGTCAGGTTTTTATCTCTCCCAAAGATGAGTCTATACAGAGGGAGATTTAGGTCATGCGAATCAACAAATTTGAACGATGTGCAATGTACACATTGTTCGCAGTCTGGGGGGTAATTTCAGTGCAGTTTGCCTGTGCTGAAGCATTGAATACACAAGTGCCTAAACAGCAAGAGGAGACGTTCAGTGTTCCAGTTAATATTGATATTCCAAAACAGCCATTGGCAAACTCGTTGCATGCCTTAGGTAAAGCCACCGGCATGAGCATCTCTTTCTCGAACGATCTCGTTTCTGGCAAAAATGCACCAGAGGTGCATGGTCGCATGTCACGTAAAGAAGCTTTACGTCGCGTGCTTGAAGGTAGCGGGCTGCAAGGAAAAATCGAAGAGAATTCAATTTATATTCAACCTGCTCCTAAAGCGGGTATCCAAAAGCGTGAAGAAAACACAAGTTTGAATCTTGATAAGGTTGAAGTCCGTGCCAAGAAATTCTATGAAGTCGGACCTATGCCAGGGCTGGCACTTACCAAAGAAGAAATTCCAGGCAATGTGCAATCACTTTCAGCTAAAGACATTAAAGAGGCACATACCCTGACCATCACTGACCTGATGAACCAAAAGCTTCAATCGGTCACGGTCAATGACTATCAAAGCAATCCATTCCAAATGGATCTGCAATATCGGGGTTTCACAGCATCCCCTCAATTAGGTACCGCACAAGGTATTTCTGTATTTCTGGATGGCATCCGTGTTAATGAGCCTTTTGGTGATGTGGTGAACTGGGACATGATTCCCATGAATGCCTTGTCATCATTGGAAATGATTCCAGGCTCAAACCCGATTTATGGTCTTGGAACTTTAGGTGGTGCGTTGTCAATGCGCACTAAAAGTGGTTTTGATGGTAAAAGCCTTGATGCGGAAGTGCTAACTGGTTCATTTGGACGCAAACAGCTGCAGATTTCAGCAGGCAATAATAATGGCGTTGTTGCTGGTTTTCTTTCAGGTAACTTCTTTCTTGAAGATGGCTGGCGAGATAACTCCCCGAGTAAGGTGAATCAGGTGTTTGGTAAAGCCGAATGGCAGAATGATCGTGCTCGGTTGGGGTTCTCTATGCTTTATGCAGGTAATAAATTGACCGGTAATGGCTTATTACCCCAGCAAATGGTAGATCAAAACCCAAAGCAGGTTTACACCTCGCCAGATGAAAGTAAAAACGATTTGTTCCAGTTCCAACTGAGTGGTATTTGGGATGTGACGGATACATTCAATATTACTGGTCAAATTTATAAACGGAATAGTAAACGTAAAGCCAAGACTTCAGATATCAATGAAAACTTTGGGGGTACTGATGCAAGAGCCAATCGTGCAACGCCAAGAATTAATCCCAATCAACAATACCTGTATGGTTTTGCTGATGTAAATCGAGATGGCAAGCCGGATTACAATGATTTTGCTGTAAATGTAGCCGCTGATGCGAATGGCAATCCCCTTACAAATAGTGGCGCAATTTGTGCTCCAGTAGATTTTACCGACCCTTGTTTGAATGATCTTGCGGTAGGGACCAATTTTGGTTCGAACGCAGATTTGAGTGCAGCTGTAAGAGCAGCACAAGGTACTGTCGCTGCAGCGGATGGTTCAGGTAATGTGTTAAATTGGACTTACAATCCAGGGATTAACATTGAACCAGATCCAACTGCATTCCCTGCTAGCACTTCAGGGGTTTATAACCAGCCAATTGCTTCTGCACAATTTGATCAAGTCGTGCGTTATGCTTTAGCCAACTACGGCCTTTTGGTGGCAAGTGGTTCAGTGGGAGGGTTCGCTGCTATCCTTCAAAATACCAAACTGCATCCCGGTACAGGATTTGATACATATAACTATAATATTTTCAATGCATTGGGTGTTGGTGGGGTGCAAGGCTTCTACACCGACGATGCAGGGTTTTCTCACCAATATATTGAGTTGCCTCCTATTAGCACTCCCGCTAATCCTATAGGTACGGTTGGAGGATTAGGGTCTGGTAGTACTGGACCGGTCATTCTTGATGCAAATGGTCAATCAATACCCCGTGATGGTAGATATGGTGCCGATGGAAGTGTTTTAGCTAATACAGGATATATCGAAGGAACGCCTACCGCTTTAATCACTGACACGCAGATCGACCAAAAAGGGATTGGCGGTGCTTTGCAGCTAAACTGGAATTTGGAGCAACACAAATTCATGGTTGGCGCATCAGTAGATAAATCCGACAGCATTTACGATAGTAAACAATATCTCGGCTTGCTGGACGCGAATCGTCGCGCTTTTGTTGCGCCAGAATTATTGGGTTGGGAATATTACACAAATAGCCCTGCCAATGGTGTCGGATTAAATGATTTTAGTGGAAACTCAATTACCAAAAGCATTTACGCCAGCGAAACATGGACACCTATCAAAAGTTTAAGTATTACTGCGGCCGCCCGGTTTAACCATAATGCGGTTAACAATAAACTTGCAGTCAATGCATTGACTTCATTTGGTGATGTCAACTCAATCTTGAATTTCCTCAATCTTGTGAGGGTCTGCACCGATACTAATAATGATGGCACCATAGACCCTGCAACTGAATGTCCCTCTGGTCTAGCTGGCGCTATAGTCCCGTTCAATCCAGCGGTGCTGCCTCAAACAGCGCAAGGTCAAAATATTGGTGATTTCAGGCCACCAGAAACAGACAAATTTAAATACCGCTCATTCAATCCATCGCTGGGTGCTACATGGCAAGCTACTGAGGAATTAAATGTTTATGGAAACGTTGGTCGAGGCGCACGAACCCCGACCGTTATTGAATTAGGTTGTGCATTTGACCCAAGGCCATTGCCTGGCAGTACCATTCCCCGCTCCATCGAAGAGCAACGCACCTGCACTCTGCCTGGAGCAATGTCAGGTGACCCCTATCTAAAGCAAGTGCGATCTACCAGTTATGAAGTGGGTGCCCGTGGTAAATTAACCGATACCCTTGAGTGGAATGCTGCTGTCTATCGCACTGACCTAACCGATGACATTTACTTCGTCGCAGTGAATGCAACAGATAGTTTTTTCCAGAATATTGGTGATACTCGCCGCCAAGGTTTAGAGATGGGTATTAAAGGCAGCTATGGGAAAGCCAGTTTCGGTTTGAACTATGCTCTAACGGATGCCACTTTTCAGTCAAATATTAAACTAGCTAGTCCCAATAATAGCAGCGCAGGTAATGTATATGACTTGCGAAATGGACTAGATGGAAATTACCAGCAAATCTTTATCAAACCCGGCAACCGCATGCCTGGAATTCCCCTGCATAACCTGAATGCCAATTTCAGATATGAAGTCACCCCAAATTGGATCGTAGGCCTGAACATGGTGATGCACTCAAAATCATTTATTCGTGGTAACGAGAACAATCAGCACAGAGCAGGCGCTGCCAGCCCATTAGATTTATGCCTTATCACCCCAGCAGGGCAACCCTGCATTATTGATCGAGCCGGTTTTGGACCTGGTGAAACGGCTGGTTATACCGTGTTCAATTTTCAAACCAGTTACAAAATCTCACCTGAGTGGACTTTAGGGCTGCGTATTAATAACTTATTCGACAAAGAATATGCCAGTGCGGGTCGTTTAGGCTTAAACGCATTTTCCCCGTCTATTCGAGGGGTCATTGGAGAAAGTGGCTTTAACTACAATAGTGCTGACTGGCAAGGGTCTAGTTTCCTTGGCATAGGTGCACCTAGGTCTGCATTTATCACTTTGAGTTATGAGTTCCAGCCGGATAAAAGATAAAAAAGACGAAGTAGGCTGTCAACCGAAGGTTTGCGCGATTAAAACGGAGAAATAAGATGAAATTTGAAAAGTCTTTGTTGTGGGTTTTATCAGCGGTATTGGCAAGTTTGATTACCCAGGAATTGAAGGCTGCTGGTTTTGAAACGCTACCTATCTCCGGCGCTAGTGTTTATGTTAGTTGCCGCTCGGGAAATGGAATGTGGGAAAACAGCTATCCCCCTGCTGCCGATAGTGCATGTGTTTCGCCTAATGGGGTGAATACTTCACTTTTATTCGGAAATATTCCAGAAGCAGGTTTTTCGTTATTTGCCGCACAAACCTTTAGCTCCCCTATTTCTTATTTCTCAGACCCGTTAGCTACTTTAAATGAACGGGTATGGAGAAATTCTAGTACTGGAGAGTGTATCTATGGAAAGCAAGTGTTAATGTCGCTCTCATCCGTAAATGATTACAACCCTTACGATCCAGGCGTTGACGCTCTTGAAGTGAATGATTTTGCTTTTGGCGGCTATGCCGGAACTGTAAGCGTTGCATATGCTAAAGCATCTTCTAATTATTCTTCGGTTATTAGAATAGGTCGCACTTTTACCTCTGTTCAGAGACAGCATGGTCCTAATGGTGCGCTATGTTCGGGTTTTTTGCAGAAGCCTTCCATCGGTGGAGCGCCTGGAACCGAAATCAATGGTGTAGGGGTGGCTACACCCTGCTCAGTTATACCAACTGTTTCACAGCAGGAAGCCCCTCTCAGTGCTAATTGGGTGGACTTTACTACCTATGCTAGCGCTGGTACTAGCCCAGAAGGAATGCCTCTAAAACCATCGTCACCTAACATGTATATAAAGCAAGCCTGTGCTAATGCAAATACAAGTTTGGTGGCGGATAGCATGAAACTACGTCAAACGGGTCGCGCCTATCAGCCATGGGTTGTAGTGACGACCCGCTCACGGGCACCAAGTACATCTATTGCCCCTTAAGAATCACAAAGTGGGCAATTTTTTTATAAGGTTGGCTAAAAAAATACTGGGCATTTGCAACTGCCCAGTTAATACATTCGACCGTAATCAGATTAGTACTTACAAGGCGCTAGAAAGATTAAGGTGAATTGGTGCTGCAGGCAGCCACAAATGCCTGCTAATTGTAACGTGAAAAGGAACTAGCATGAAAAACGTTAAGTTGAATTTAGCAGTATTAAGCGTTTTAGGTATGATTTCTACACAAGCGGCAGCTGGTTTTGTGACACTGCCAACTTCAGGTACCAGTGCATATACTACTTGCCGTACTGCAAGTAATTTTGGTGCTCAATCGGATTCTTCAGTTCCACCAACAACCGATAGCTTATGTGCTGCTCCAAACGGTATCGGCACTACACTTTTGTTTACAGCTGTGCCAGAAACAGGTTTTGCAGTTTTTGCCGCAGGTACAGTTACTTCTTCTATTAGCTACTTTTCTGACCCTGTAGCTACTTTAAATGAGCGTGTGTGGAGAAATAGTACTACCGGTGAGTGTATCTATGGCAAGCAAGTGCTGATGTCTAATTCATCAACCACTGACTACAACCCACAAGCCTCAGGTACTCAAAAGCTGGAAGTAAATGACTTTGCGTTTGGTGGTTATACAGGCACTGTGTCGGTTGCATATGCAAAGCAAGCAACTAACTTTGGATCAGTGTACCGTGCGGGGCGTACGTTTACATCTGTGCAAATGCAACCGAACGTGATTGGCGGCGCTTCTGTTGCTACTGGTTTCAAACCTTTGCCAACAACAAGTGCAACATTGGGTACTGAAATTACCGGTGTAGGCCAAACAGCCGGACCTACTGGTACACCTTCTGGCCCAGCCCCAGGTACTGTTGTTCCTACCGCAGGTCAACAAGATGCACCATTTAGCACAACCCACAACTGGGTGGATTTCACCACTGATGTAACTGCTGGTGTAGATGAGGATGGTTCAACCAACCCATCATCTCCCAACATGTACATCAAGCAGGCTTGCGCAACAGGTGCTACAACTGCAACATCCGGTAATTTCAAGATTCGTCAAACCGGTCAAGAAACACAACCATGGATCATTGTGACAGGAACTTCTCGTGCTCCTGGTACAAGTACAGCTCCATAAATAAATAGCCAATTAAATTGTTTAGATGCACAGCGGTATTACCGCTGTGCATGTTTCTCAGTTTTGATTGTGATTCGAGAGTTATAAATGAGATTAATTGATTGCGTCTTTGTTGGTTTTTTTTATGCTGCAATGAGTACTGGAGTTAATGCGGAAAAAGGTTTCGTTGCATTACCAAACGCTGCAAATGTTCAGTCGGCTTATATATTGTGTAATCCAACAGGTGATTACGGTTTATCGGCGTCTACAGTGCCTAACGAAGACAGTCGCAATACATGCGCAGTAAGTAGTGAAGATTTATTAAAAAGTCCTACTTACGCTCCAATAGATGGATTTAGGTTGGTGGGAATAATGGTAAGCGATGTGGAGATACCAAAACCCGAAGGTGGCGATCGACCTGATGTAGCAGTGCTGACAGATGCTATATGGCGCAATAAAGAAAATACAGAATGCATATTGGGAGCTCATTTGCAAATGAAGGACGCACCTTTGGCAAATGGAAAGTACTTGGAAGTAAATGATATTGCACGCGCGGGATTTGCTGGAAAAAAAATATCCGTGGCCTACTTTCATAAGCAGCCGCACGCGGATATAGGTGGTAACGCAGAAGTTTTGTTTAGGGCAGGAAGAACATTTACTAGCGTAAAAACTACGCCGCTAAACACACAGTTGCCATCCGTTAAAGATGCACCTGCGGCAAACACTGCAATCAGCGAAAGAAATACTGCAAGTTTTAGTGAGAATTGGGTCGACTTTACGACCGATGTAAGTTTTAAAGATGCAGATGGAGTCACCAGAGAGCACTCATCAATTTTTTATACTAAATATCCTTGCGATGCTCAAGATCCGGTGCCTAAAAGTGGCGCAATACGATTAAGAACCACTGGGCAAAGTGGGCTTGAGCCAAAAGAAATCTCTGTGTCGGGATTAGTTCCCGTAGAAGGAACAGTAGATAAATTCTAATATTGGGATAGGAACTTGGCCTGCTGAAGGTGCATTTACAGCTGCCAATTGGATTCAACAATAATCATCATTCAAGACGGCTAAGGTGCTTAAAGGTGATGTTGTGAATTGGTGTTACAGGCAGCCATAAATGCCTGTCCATTGTAACGTTAGATAGCGTAACTCAGCAATTTAATGTTTTTTAAAGGATATAAAAATGGCATATAAAGTATTTAATGCAACAGAAACCGAATATACAGGTACGGCCAGTTCCGATTATATCGTCGGTAACAGTTTAGATAATTTTATTGATGCTGGGGAAGGTAACAATATTGTTTCTGGTGGCGGCGGCAATGATCAAATTTATGCCGGTAGTGGAAACGATGTGATATCGGGCGGTGCCGGTGATGATGTGATAGACGCCGGTGGAGGCAATAATGTTTTGTCCGGTGGCGATGGTAACGATTTTATTGGCTCTGGGTCTGGCAATGATGTTATTTCTGGTGGCAGTGGCGACGATCAAATTTATGCGGGTGATGGTAATAACTACATTGACGCTGGTGACGGTAATGATTATGTAAATACTGGATCTGGTAATGACATTATCTCTGGTGGGTCCGGCAATGACATTATTGATAGCGGCGATGGCGATGATATCATTGATGGTGGTGAAGGCGAAGATTTGATTTCCGCTGGTGGTGCCACCGCTGGAGATGAGACGGTTGTTGGTAATTTGATCTATGTAACTTCTAGCGATACCGCTCTTGGTGGTGAAGGTAATGATACCTTTGTAATTGGTGAAGAAGAAAATGCCACTGGTGTAACCATTATCGGCGGGGTATCTGACTTAGATAACCAAGGTGAAGAAGCGCGCTATACCGACGTAGAAGATGATGATGGCACGGTTTATGATACGGTCACTGATACTCGAAGCGAAATAGAGGATTTGGAAGTAGCGTTAGAAACTGAAACAGATGTACGTCTTAACATTGTTACGCGTCCAGGTTCATCAGCTATCAGTACATTTGCCACAACGATTGCCGGCTACAACGCTGTTGATACATTAGAGTTTACTAAGTCAGGCGAGTTTGAAGAAATTGAGTTTGCAGGTATTGAGCGGATTGAGCTTGCAAGTGGCGTAAGCATAACCCTAACTAATGAACAACTGGAAGAAAACGGGGAGTCGCTTGGTCGCGAATTTATAAACCCTGGTTATCAAATTCACGGCGTAGCTGGTGGCGATGTTGAAAACGTCACAGTGGAACTTGAGTTTGAAGAAGAAGAGTTTGTACCAGCCGCTTCCATCGTTGGAGCCTCTCCAGTCACCTACGATAAAGCGGTATTTGAAGTGGATGACTTCTCTGTTGCTCACATTTACCACAACGTTGATGTCACTTACGACGCTTCTGAAGGTGTAGCTGGTAGCTTCACTCGTATCGACGGTGCCAACGAAGGCAGCGACGCGCATGAAATCGTACAGGGTAGCGAAGGTGTTGATTACGCAACCATGCGTCTGGGTGATGACACTGTTTACGGTAACGGCGGCAATGACCTGTTGATCGGTCATGGCGGTGCTGACTACCTCGATGGCGGTACAGGCGATGACATTTTTGTGATCGGCGGTTTTGGTAGCGGTGTGCAAGGCACGACTTCCAAAGCAGATGACGGTAACAAAGAGTGGATCGCTACTGGCGCTAAACACGATGTGATCGTTGGTGGTGATGGCGTGGATACATTGCGCATCACGACTGGTATCGGTGCCAACACCAAAGCCAATGGTACTGTTGTGCTCAACAACGACAACTTCAAATCAATGGAAGTCGTACAAGTGGGCGGTACAGTAGGTCGTTTGAATGTTGAAAATACAGACCTGCAATTGCTCAACGACCACTACTACTTCAAAGCCAACGGCACAGTAGCTGACCTTTCCAACACCCTGGGTAACAACGGCGGCACCATCAACAATGTAGTGGTTGATGCTTCCGGCCTGACGACCAATGGCCTGCGTTTTGAAGGCAATGCCAACCAGCAGACATTTATCGGTACCAGCAAGGCTGACGTGTTTGTCGGCAATGGCGGTAACGACACGCTGACTGGTGGTGGCGGTGCTGACAAGTTTGTATTCGGTAAAGTGTATGAGCAAGTAGTTACCGGCTCTGCCACCTCTGTGCAGACTTACACCAACACTGCATTCAACCTGACCGGTGTGGATACCATCACTGACTTCACCCGTGGTACTGACAAGCTGGAACTGCATCTTGACCAGTACAGCAACCTGGCAGGTTTCAATGCCAGCATGCTGCGCGTGAACTCTACCGGTACTGCACAGGATAGCAATGACTACCTGGTTTACAACACTACTACTAAAACACTCAGCTATGACGCTGATGGTAATGGTAGCGGTGCGAAGGTAGATATTGCGATTCTGACTGGTGTGAACACACTGTCTACTTCGGACTTCATCATCGTTTAATTGCGATAGCTACGGGCGGCTTGCCGTCCGTAGTTTTGTTTATAGAAATACTTGGTGAACATGTTGTCGCAATCTGAAACCATGAAACAAGTCATGTCTGCACTTTGGCCTATCTGGCGCAAAGTGTGGCTGTTTGGCGTCGTGACAAACCTGCTAATTTTAGTACCCTCCTGGTATATGCTGGAGGTGTATGACCGTGTCATTAACAGCCGTAATGTGTCTACATTATTGATGCTGACCTTGATGGCCGCATTTGCCTACCTGGTGATGGAAGCGCTGGAGTGGCAACGCCGCCGCCTTCTGCAATCTGCCTCTTATCATTTTGAAAAATCACTGCAACAACGATTATTTGAGCGTGTGTTTACCGCCAAATTATCCATGCCGGAGTTCCCGGCGCAGCAAGTGTTTTCCGATTTTTCTACCCTCAAAAGTACATTGCATTCTTCTGCCTTGCTTGGTCTGGTGGATGCGCCTTTCTGCCTGATTTTCCTGATGGCGGTGTTCCTGATTCATCCTGCATTGGGCGTGCTGACGCTTTTGGGTTTATTTATCCAGTTAGTGTTAACTGTGCAAAACCAGGCTCGCGTTGCGCCCATGATGAAGCAGGCCAATCAGCATGCCATGGAATCCCACCGTTATTTTGCCAGTATCAGCCGTCATTCAGACGTGATGCAGGCCATGCAAATGATGGCACCGTTAGAGCAGCGCTGGTTGCAAAGCCAGCACGGTTTTTTATGGCAACAGGCACAGGCTTCCGAGCTGGCAGGCAAAAATTCAGCGGCTTCGCGCTGGTTGCAGACCATGCAAACCAGCCTGATCCTTGGCCTGGCCTGCTACCTGTTTATTGAAGGTCAATTGTTCAATGGCGGCGCGATGATGATTGTGGCCTCTATTCTCGCAGCCAGGGTGCTGTCGCCACTGGTGCAATGCGTGGGTCACTGGAAAACCTATGAGCAGGCGTGGACTGCATGGCAGCGGATTGAAAGCCTGTTTGCCGGTGCTGCGCAAAAAGCCGAAGGGCTGGTGTTGCCTCCGCCAACCGGCGCTATTTCCGTTGACCAACTGGCTTATGCCCAGCCGCAAGCGGGTAAAGCCCAGGCAGAAGTGTTTATCCGCCAGGTGCAATTTAACCTGCCTGCCGGAAACGTGCTAGTGGTCGCGGGTGCTTCGGCATCCGGTAAAACCACCCTGGCAAAATTACTGGTGGGTCTGGTCGCGCCAACCAGTGGCCGCGTGCGTTATGACGGCGTCGATGTGCACGGCTGGGACAAAAACAGATTAGGGCCATATGTGGGATACCTGGCACAGGAGGTAGACCTGTTTGATGGCCGGGTGATCGATAATATTTGTCGCTTCCAGAGCCCGGACAAACAGGCATTATCCGAAGTGATAGCCCTGCTGCGATTGGCTGACTGGATCAACCAGTTACCGGAAGGATTGAATACGCTGATTGGTCAATCCGGTGTGCCTTTGTCCGGCGGTGAGCGGCAATTGCTTGGCCTTGCGCGTGCGCTATATGGCAACCCGCGTATTGTGGTACTGGATGAACCGAATGCCAACCTCGACACCGCTGCCGAGCGCACCTTTCAGCAGGCGATTGCGCGCCTGAAACAGCAGGGTACTACCTTTATTATTATCAGCCACTTGCAGCACATCCTGAATATCGCGGACTTTATGCTGGTGATGTGCCAGGGGCAAATGATCCGCTACGGCAAGCCGCATGATGTGATGGCGAGTTTTCAACAAGATGCTGCAAAAGCGGAAAAAGCTAAAGCAAGAGCCGTCAAACCGCAAACTGCTAAGCCGCAAGTAGTGAAAGCAGCACAACCATGAAGACGGCGATTAAAAACTCAGTATGGGCGCTGGTCAAACCGTTCCGCGCGCAATTTATCCAGATGGCATGGCTCAGCCTGCTGACCAATGTGTTGATGCTGGTGCCTACGCTTTATATGCTGCAGTTGTATGACCGCGTGATGCAGAGCCGGAATACCTTGACGCTGGTAGCGGTGACTGCGCTGACCGCCGGTTTGCTGATATTGATGGCAGGCGCCGACTGGTTGCGTAACCTGTATGCGATTAAAACCGGTGTGCAGTTTGATCTCACTTATGGCAAACAGATTTTCTCTGCCATTTTTGATACTCGCACCACGCAAACACAGTCGCCGGTGCAGTCTTTGCAGCAGCTCACCACCGTCAGGCAGTTTATGACCGGGCAAGGCTTGTTTGCCATGCTGGATATGCCGTGGAGCGTGGTATATATCTCGGTGTTATTTGTGCTGCATCCGGTGCTTGGGGCGACAGCGATTGTGTTTTGCCTGGTCCAGTGCCTGGTAGCATTCTGGAACCAGAAGGTGATTGCCGGTCCGGCACAGCAAGCGCAGCAAACCAAACAATTCACTGAAAACTTTATCCAGCAGAAAATTCGCCATCTGCAAACCAGCCATGTGCTGGGCATGTCGCAAACTTTGCGTGAGCGCTGGCAGGCACTGCTGGCCGAACAATCACAAGCCGAAAGCGTATGGCTGGCTGCCAGTGACCGCAGCCAGTTTGTGAATAAGTGGGTGCGTTACACCATGCAATCGCTGATGCTGGCGATTGCCGCCTGGTTGACCATTAAAGGCCAGATCAGTGTCGGTTCCATGATTGCCTCGAATGTACTGATCGCACGCGCCTTGCAGCCGTTTGATGTGATTGTGCATAGCTGGCGCCAGTGGTTGCAGGCCAATACTGCGGCGAGCGATCTGCATTTGATCCTAAAAAGCCGCCAGGAAAACCTGCGAGCACTCCCAGCCACACAGCCGTTACAGCGCCCTTATCATTTACAGCTGGAATCGGTGACGGTAGAGCTCCAGTCACGGCGCATATTAAATAGCCTTAACCTGAGTATTTTGCCAGGAAGGTTATTGTGCATCATGGGCCCGTCAGGTTCCGGTAAAAGCACCTTGGCGCGGTTGCTGGTGGGGGTCGTTTCACCACATACCGGGAAATATCAAATCAATCAGTCAGCCATACAGGCGAATAATGCCCGCACCCTGCTGGCTGGCATAGGTTATTTGCCACAACAAGTCTCCCTGCTGGAAGGCACGATTGCCGAAAACGTCGCCCGTTTTGGTGCGCTTGAAAGCCAGCACATACTCCTGGCTTGCCAGCGCGTTGGCCTGCATGAAGCCATTCTGCGCCTGCCGCAGGGTTACGATACCCGGCTCGATGAGCAGGGCTTGCCGCTATCCGGTGGTCAACGCCAATTGCTGGGGCTGGCCCGTGCCATTTACAAGGAACCGCCTTTATTAGTGCTGGATGAGCCGAATGCCAGCCTGGATGAGTTTGGTGAAGCGCGGCTGATGGAATTGCTGCAAGCTTTAAAAACGATCAATACCACCATTGTGGTGGTGACCCATCGTTCGGGCGTACTCAAAGTCACTGACGATCTGCTGATCCTCAAGCGCGGCGAAGTGGTTCATCATGGCCCGCGCGATGCCGGCATTGCCTACCTGAATCAACTGCAATCTGCTGCTACGAATATTGCGACGGAATCCGCCTGAGTTTAGCGCTATGCATGTACACCACATATCTTTAAACCCTAATTACCTGCCGGAAACCCTATGTCTGTAACCATGGCCACCGTTGTTCCCGATAATGTGCATGCGATTGAAAGCTATGCTCAACATACATGCCACACCAGGAAAGGGGCGCTGATATTGCTTGCTGGCATCATTGGTTTCGTGGCCTGGGCAGCATATGCGCCGCTCGATGAAGGGGTGCCGACTGAAGGGCAAATCAGCATCGAGAGCAACCACAAAGTGGTGCAGCATTTTACCGGCGGTATCGTCAGCGCCTTGCTGGTGCACGAAGGCCAGGAAGTGAAAGCCGGCGACCTGTTATTCAAGCTGGATGATATGGCCAGCAAAGCGCGATATGAAGAAGTGCGCCAACGCTACGCGGGCTTGCGTGCCCAGGAAGACCGTCTGCGTGCCGAGCAATTGCATCATAGTGTGATTGAGTTCCATCCGGATTTGCTGAAGCAACAGAACGACCCATTGATACAGCAACAAATGCGTAACCAGTCCCAATTGCTGGCAGCGCGGACGTCAGCTTTAGCCGCTGATATTGCCGGTAAACGGGAATCTATCGCTGGTTACGAAGCCATGGTGCAGGGATATAAAGGCATGCTTTCCAGCCACGAATCACAACTCACTTTGCTTGAAGACCAGTTGCAGGGTGTGCGCGGGCTGACGGCCGAAGGCTATGCGCCACGCAACCAGCAGAATGACCTTGAACAGCGCGTGGCGGCTTTGCACGGTGAACGCGCCAATACGCAAGCGAATATTATCCGCGCGCAACGGGCGATCATGGAATTGCAACAGCAGATCAACCAGCGCAACCAGTTAGAGCGCAAAGAGATGGATGCCGAGATGGCGCAGGTGAAATTGCAGGTAGAAGCCGATGCGCAAAAGGTACTGGCGTTGCGCGATGAGCTAGGCCGTACCGAAATCCGTTCGCCGGCATCGGGTCAGGTGGTGGGTTTGCAGGTGCACACCTTGGGCGCCATCATTCAGCCAGGGCAGAAGCTAATGGATATTGTGCCGTCCGGCGAATCGCTCATTGTCGATGCGCAGATTCCTCCGCATTTAATCGACAAGATCCATACCGGACAGGCAGCGGATGTGCGTTTCTCCACTTTTGCCAATAGCCCGCAATTGCTGGCGGAAGGCAAATTGAAATCAGTATCGAAAGATTTACTGAGCAAACCTGCGGCGACGGCTGAAGGCAGCCAAAGTTACTATTTAGCCAGAATTGTGCTGACCGAAAAGGGTACCAAGGCCTTGCAAGGTCGCCAGTTACAACCGGGTATGCCGGTACAGGTCGTCATTAAAACTGGTGAACGCACGTTGTGGGACTACTGGATGCATCCGTTGAGCAAGCGGTTGGCTGCTTCGATGAAGGAAGAATAATGCCTAAGAAGTATGCATTAAAAGCTTTAGCTGTCTGGAGTTTGTATCTGTGTTGTCTGCCTGCACATTCGCAAGATGACCTCAATGGTTTGTATCAATTGGCTGCGATGCATAATGCGGATTTCCGTGCAGCACTCGCCAATACCGAAGCCGAGCGTGAAGAATTGACCAAGGCAAAAGCGCTGTTTTACCCCAAAGTGCAACTGGGGTTGATGCGCGGCCGCGGCAACACTGACCGCACCACGCAGACCAGTATAGGCGCGTTGAATTCTGAGCTGAATTATGAGCTGGAAAATTACAGCCTCACCGTCCGCCAGCCTTTGTACAACAAGGAAACCTTTGCCATTTATGGCGGCGCCAAGTCTTATGTCAGCGCGCAGGAATCATTGCTTGAACAGGAAAATGCCAAGCTGATCCTCAAACTGGTGTCGGTATACCTGGAAACGCTGTATGCACAGGACCGCGTGAATTTGCAGCAAAACAAACTGGATGCGGTCGGCCAGCAACTGCGTCAGGCGGAGCAGCGCTATCAGCGTGGCAGCGGCACCATTGTGGAAGTCAACGAAGCGCAATCCAATCTGGATATAGCCAAAGTCGAGAAAATCCAGGCGGCCAACGATTTACTTTCCAATCAGCAAAGTATGCAGATATTGACAGGGGCGACGCATGCGCTGTCGGCTGAGTTGCTGGTAGGTGGTTTGAATACCTTGACTGCTTCTGAATACAGCGTGGAACACTGGATAGACACTGCGCGCCAGCATCACCCGGAATTGTTAGCGGCGACGCTGGATATAGATGTCGCCCGAAAAGATGTTGAAAAGAAACTGGCCGGACATTATCCGACGCTGGACCTGGTTGGCGTGCGCTCTTACAGCCAGAACGATAGCAACAATACGCTGGGTTCCCGCTTTGATACTTCCACTATCGCCTTACAAATGAATGTGCCGCTGTTTGCCGGCGGTTATGTCAATGCCAATGTGCGCCAGAGTGCCAGCCGCCTCACCGCCAGTGAAGAAACCATGACTGCCAAGTCGCGCGAGATCGAATTCAATGTGCGCAAGTATTACCAGAACATGATCGCGCAACAACAATCCATCACCGCTTACCAGCAGGCGGTGCAATCTGCGAAAGTAGCTTTGGATGGCACGCAGAAAGGTTTCCAGGCCGGGTTTAAAACCAATCATGAAGTGCTGGATGCGCAGCAGAAATTATTTACCAATCAACTGTCGCTGACCAAGGCCTATTACAGCCTGATCAGTGACTGGGTGAACCTGCAATTTAGCAGTGGTTTGTTGACGCTGGATGCATTGAGCCGGGTCAGCCAGTTATTTGTCGCTAAGAAATAATGCATTCATAGAAGGGGAAATATGTTGAAAATAATTAAACAATCAGGCTTTACCTTACTGGAGTTGCTGGTGGTGATGGTGATTATCGGTTTGCTGGCCGGCTATGTCGGTCCCAAGTATTTTGCGCAGATCGGTAAGTCGGAAACCAAAACAGCCAAGGCGCAAATTGAAGCGCTGTCACGCGCGCTGGATACCTATCGCCTGGATGTCGGGCATTACCCCACCAGTGAGCAAGGCCTGGCAGCGCTGAATCGTAACCCAGACAACGAGCCCAAATGGCAGGGCCCTTATCTTGCCAAAGGCGTACCGGCTGACCCGTGGGGAAGGCAATATCAATACCGCTATCCTGGTGAGCATGGTGACTATGACGTATGGAGCCTGGGCAGTGATGGCGTCACCGGCGGCCAGGATGCGGATAGTGATGTCGGCAACTGGTAAGCATTCAGGTCTGGCATAAGCGTTCGGATCATCGCTGATCCTGCCGGAATTATTGTGCAGCGATAGCTAATCATAGGGTGTGGTTGAGGGAATTAAACAGGCATGAAATTTGAGTTAAAAGTCATGCAAGGGACACAGGTCAGCTGGCTGTCACTGGACGCGCCGGACCAGCAGTCTGCACGTCAGCAGGCCCAGTCACAAGGCTACGGCATTTTGCAGGTTCGCCAGGCGGATGCTGCTGGCTGGTTACCGAAATGGCCATTCAACAAGCAGAGTTTTAACCTGAGCTTGTTCAGCCAGGAGTTACTGGCCTTGCTTGAATCCGGTCTCAGCCTGATTGAAGCAATCGAAGGCCTGGCCGAGAAAGAACAGCATGACCAGTCACGCTATGTGTTGACCCGGCTGAGCACTTCTTTATACGAAGGCCTGCCGTTGTCGCAGGCGCTGGCGTTACAGCCGGAAGTGTTCAGTGCGCTGTACGTGGCGTTGATCCGTGCAAGTGAGCGCACCGGCGATATGGCGCAGGCGTTACGGCGGCATGTGGCTTACCAGGCGCAAGTGGAAGCCATCCGTAAAAAAATCATTTCTGCCTCTATCTACCCGGTATTGCTGATTGTAGTTGGCGGAATGGTGGTGCTGTTTTTGCTCGGCTATGTGGTGCCGCGTTTCAGCACCATTTATGAAAGTGGCGGCGATAACCTGCCTTGGGCCAGCCGCATGCTATTGCGCTGGGGCCAATTGCTGCAAGGCCATGGTGAACTGGTATTCATGAGCACCATAGGCATCAGTGTGTTGCTATGGCTGATATTTTCGCGCCCGGCCAGCAAAATCTGGGTCATGCAGCGTGTGTGGAGTATCCCCAGCCTCGGCGAAGCATTACGCATATACCAGCTGGCGCGTTTTTACCGCACGCTGGGGATGTTGTTACAGGGAGGAATTCCCTTGCTCACCGCACTGGGCATGGTGCAGTCTCTGCTACCGCAAGAGTTGCAGCAAGTGCTGCAAAAGGTTATTAGCGAAGTGCGTGAAGGCAAACAATTATCCTCGTCGATGGAAACACATGGCCTGACTACTTCTATTGCCAACCGTATGTTGCGTGTCGGCGAACGTACCGGTCAGCTGGATGAAATGCTGGGCCGCATAGGCATATTTTATGACGAAGATACGGCAAGGCGCGTCGAATGGCTGAGCAAGTTGCTGGAGCCGACGCTGATGGTGTTGATTGGCCTGATTGTCGGGCTGGTGGTGGTATTGATGTATATGCCGATTTTTGAGCTGGCAGGAGCGATTGAATGATGACTGTCCTGACCCAAAGGCGCCATCGAGTGAGGCTAGCTAACACCAAAGGAGCCATTGAATGAATATGCAGGATTTACCTTTGGCCGGAACAGAGGCGCAGCCGCTTTCAGCCGAGAGGTTGTCTGAAGCCAGGACGCTGGCTGCGCAGAGCGGGCGCCCTGTGATCGAGGTGCTGGAAGAGTTGGCTGAATTATCGCCGGATGCATTTGTGCAGGCACTCGCGCGCTTGATGCATTACCCCTCAGTGAGCGCACTTGACCTGAATGCCATGCAGCCATTGTTTGACCGCTTGAGTTTTAACGAGGCAGTTGCCATGCAGGCAGTGTTGATGCGCGATCAACGTCAGGATGACAATGAAGGCCAGCAGGTCAAGCTGGTGATTGCAGATCCTTTTGATCACAGCTTGCAACTACGTTTGCAGAATAGTGTGCGCTTACCAGTGCAATGGTGTCTGGCGCACCGCAATGATATCGCTACCTGTTTGCAGTTTCACGAATCGCAGATGCGTGCGCTGGACCAGATGCATACCGAAGATGGGCTGGCTAACGAAGACGAGGTGCCGGTTGAACAGCTTTCTCTCAAATCCATCAGCGAAGATAGCAGCCCGGTGGTGCGTTTTGTGCGCTCCACTTTATATGATGCTTTAAAGGCAGGTGCCAGCGATATTCACCTGGAATCCACCGTACATGGCTTGCGCGTGAAATACCGGATTGATGGCGTGCTGAATGAAGTCGGCGCCCTGAGTGGCGTGATGCAGGCAGAGCAGGCGATCTCCAGGATCAAAGTGATGTCGGAACTGGATATTGCCGAGCGCAGAATCCCGCAGGATGGCCGTTGCAAAGTGCATGCGCTGGGGCGCGAAATTGATCTGCGTGTATCCATCATGCCGAGCGTGATTGGCGAAGATGCAGTGTTAAGGGTGCTGGACCGTAAAGCCCTGAGTGAAGCGCAGGGCATCAGCCTGGAAGTACTCGGGTTTGCACCTGCCATGCTAAGTCAGATACGCACACAGGCAGAAGCGCCTTATGGCATGTTTCTGGTCACCGGCCCCACCGGTAGCGGGAAAACCACCACTTTATACGGCATGATTTCCGAGATTAATACCGGCCAGGACAAGATTGTCACCATTGAAGACCCGGTGGAATATCAACTGCCAGGCGTATTGCAGATTCCGGTCAACGAGAAAAAAGGCCTCACCTTTGCCCGTGGTCTGCGCTCAATTTTGCGTCATGATCCGGACAAGATTATGGTCGGGGAAATCCGTGATGGCGAGACCGCGCAAATCGCCGTGCAGTCGGCCCTGACCGGGCATCTGGTGCTCACTACCGTGCATGCCAATAACGTGTTTGACGTGATCGGCCGTTTTACCAATATGGGAGTAGACGCCTACAGTTTTGTGTCGGCAGTGAACGTTATTCTTGCGCAGCGACTGATACGGGTGATCTGCCCGTTTTGCAAAGTAGATGATCAGCCTGATCAGGAATTGCTATCAAAGTCGGGCTTGGATGCAAAGGCTAGTACTCACTACCAATTTAAAAAAGGCCAGGGCTGTGGCCAATGTCATGGCACTGGCTATAAAGGGCGTAAAGGCATTGCGGAATTGCTGTTGTTTGATGATGGTATGCGCGAGTTGATCGTGGCCAAAGCACCCATCAGCCAGATCAAGGCACTGGCGGCCAAATCCGGCACCCGTTCCATGCGTGAAGCGGGCATGGCTTTGGTACAGGCTGGCGAAACCACCTTGCAGGAGATTAACCGTGTTACAGCATTATCCTGACCCCGGGTCCGATTGCCGCTACACCGATAGCCGCCGCTGGTGGCAGGCAATGACAGCGCCAGAGTTGCGGGTAGTCGTGACTTGTGATGCGCTGGAACTGTTCACGTTTGAACGCCAATGGTGGCCGGGCAGGTCGCGCGTATTAATCAGCCATCAGCAGTTTCCTCTGCCGGGACAACCTCAGGATACATTACCGCCGGAGGCTTTATGGCAAACCCTACGCGACAACCTTGCACCGTTTAAAGAGCAACGCTGGCATGTGGTGATTGTGCTTTCCAACCAGTTTACGCGCTTGCTGGTGCTGCCGTGGCAAGCCGAAATTCGCAGCGAGGCTGAAAAACAAGCTTATTACAGCCATGGGCTGCAGCAGGCATTTGGCCTGGAAATGCAGGGTTGGCAACTGCGCTCACAGGCTGGCGGTTTTGGGCAGAATACATTGGTCAATGCCGTGCCTCCGGGACTCACGGAACAGTTAGAGAAAGTGTTTGCAGAATTCAATTTGACGCCGGGCGTGATTGCACCGGCGTGGATGCTGTCTGCTAACCAGGCGCTACATACCATACGTCAGCAAAAGCTTGCTGAGGATGGTTGGTTCATCAGTCGCGAATCCAACAGCCTGACAATCGGTTGCCTGATGCAGGGGGAATGGCAACAGATAAGTTACTTGCCGGTGGATGCGCATTGGCGCGAAAGCCTGAGCCAGTTTTTGCTGCGCGAACAGATAATTCATTCCGAACGCGCTGCGCTGCCGGTATTTTTATCCCAGGCACAACTAAGCGGCGTCACCGCCAAATCCCTGGCGCCATTTTCACTGATTGATGTTGCGCCAGTGCATTGGTTAGGTGAAGCTTTTCACCAGCAATTACGTAGGAGATTGGCGTAATGCGGCGGTTGGTATTGAATCATGCGCACGGCAAGGCGCCTGGGTTAGGCCCACTCTTGCTGGGAGTGGCATTGCTGGTGCTGTCAGGCCTGCTGTTGGCTTTCTACATCCGGCTGGCCGATGAGAATGCTGCTTTAAAGCTTGCGTTGGCAGCGCGTCAGGCTGTGACATCGCCAGTGGTCAAGACTCAGACCGCGCAATCTTTAGCCATTAATCAGGCGCTCGCCGCAGAATTGGCCGAAGCTGAACTGAAAATCCAGACACCATGGATTCCGCTGTTAAATACACTGGAAAAAGTGCAGCAGCCGCAGCTGTACTGGATGCAGTTGGCGCCGGATGCCAAGCGAAAACATATACGCATGACGGTGCTGGCACCGCATCGCCGGCAAGGCTGGGCGCTGGTCGAGCGTCTCAAGCGGCAGGCAGGCCTGGCTGATGTCAAATTGAATGCCAGTGAATCAACCGATGTGAACGGATTAATCATGACAACCTTGCATCTGGAGGCGGGATGGCAGTTTTGAACCACCCTGTACAACGCCTGCTTTTCCGTTGGCAGCAAGGTCCCTTGGGTCAACGATGGCTCACGGCTTTGCTGGTCGTGGTGTTGATATTTTTCGCGCTGATAGGGCATGCATTTTTCAGGCAACACCAGCTTCAAAAAGCGCTGCAACAACTGCCTGTAGCTTCAAAATCGGCCAATGTGCCTGCAACCTCTGCAACCGCTAATGCATTGTCAAATGCTGCCCAGTCGCTGCAGCGGTGGCCATCAGAAGATGAAGCTGAACGTATCAGTGGCGAGATCCTGGCCCAGGCGGATGCCATGGGCATGATTTTCGAGCGGGCTGAGTTTCAATCTCTGCCGATTGAACATTCCACTTTGCAGATACAGCGTATCAAACTGCCGCTGAAAGGCGATTATCTACAAGTGCGGCACTTCCTGAGCAATGTATTACAGACTTACCCCAGCCTGGCGTTGAGCCAATTCAAACTGCAGCGCAGTGATGTGATGCAAACCGGGATAGAAGCTTATGTTGAGTTCAGTTTGTATACCCGCAAGCGGAGACCGGCATGATGCGGCGTTGGCTAATGCTGGGCGCGCTGGGACTCACCTTGCTGGCTTGCTGGTGGGTAGAGCAGGCTGAACAGCCTGCAGATACAGTAACTGCAGACTCTCCGCGCGTGCAACAGCGTCTGCCTTTGGCGCAAGTGATGCCGGTGCCGATTGCTGATGAGCCTGCGATCGTGCCACCTGATGTGGTGGTTGCCGATGATGCGAGCGGAGTGAATTTATTCAGTGCAATGGTGATGCCGGCTGCGGATACGGCCGTGGAAGCCGTTTCGGTACCGGTGAGCCCGTATACCTATGCCGGCCGTTTGCAGGAAGATGGGCGCTGGACGGTGTTTTTGACCGACGGCCAGCAACAGTATGTTTTACATGAAGGCGACCATTTTGCCGAAGGCTGGAAAGTGGCAATTCTCGATCAACAGAAAGTCATTTTGCAACATGCGGCTGAGCGTTTCGAGATCAGGCTGGATGATAAGGTGGATAACGGGGTGGTGTTTTGAATAAGCAAATAAAAAACAGAAAAAATCTTTGGCAACGCGTTTTTGCAAGAAGCAGGCCTTTCCTGTTGTTGAGTCCCGTGCTGTTGGTCAGTTGTAGCAATGTATTCCCCACCGCTACACCCGGCGATGCCACCCTCGAGCAAGCGCGGATTTATGCCGCGCGTGGCCAGGATGATGAAGCGATCAAATTGTTACAACCGCTGGTAGAAGCTAATCCGCGACAGCCGCAGTACAAGAACTGGCTGGCTTTGTTGCAAGAGAAAAAGCTGCAGAAACAGCTGCAACAGGCGGACAGTTTGCTGGATGCACAACAGTACGAGGCGGCTTCTGTGATCTATCAGCAGGTGTTGCAGGTTTCACCCACCAATCGCGCTGCCAGCGATGGTTTGCATAAAGTGGCAGTGATGCAAAAACATGCGGCACAAATAGAATTGGTCAAAACCGCCATAGCAGCCGATGATTTTGCCGGTGGTGAGTTCTTGTTACGTAATGTGCTGGCCGAGCAGCCAGCGCATGTGGAAGGCCGCAAACTGTTTGAGCAACTGGAACAGAAAAAAAGTGAACGCGTCGGCGTCGTGCGACCTGTGCAATCGTCGCTGAAAAAGAAGGTGACGCTGGAACTGAAAAATACGCCGATTAAAAATGCATTCGAGTACCTGGGCAAAGCCGGGAACCTGAATTTTTCGTTTGACCAGGAGTTAAACGAAGGCATACGTGTCAGCGTATTTTTGCGCGATACGCCGATAGAACAGGCGCTGGACGTCATCCTTAGCAGTCACCAGCTAGGCAAGAAAGTACTGAATGACAACACCCTGCTGATTTATCCGATTTCACGCGCAGCGCAATATGAGGAGCTGTTTGTGCGCAGTTTCTATTTGACGCATATGGATGCCAAGCGCGCACTGAATATGATGAAAACCGTATTGCGGGCGAGCGATATCTATATCGATGAAAAACTCAATACACTGGTGATCCGCGACACCATGGACAGGATCAAGGTCGCCGAGAAACTGATTTCCTCTCAGGACCTCAATGAGCCGGAAGTGATGCTCGAAGTGGAAGTGATGGAAATCAACCGCCGCAACCTGGAGAATCTGGGGATACAGTACCCTAGCCAGATCGGTGTTGGCGTACAGGGCAATGCGCGTGGGAATGTCGGCACCCAGCCACAAGGCGGCGAACTGACGCTCTCAGAGTTGCGTAATTTTAACGGCAACCTCGGTGTATTTACCATCAGTGATCCCGCTATCGTGTTAAACCTGCTGCACCAGGATACCGACACCAACCTGCTGGCCAGCCCCAAGATACGTGTGAAAAACCGTGATCGCGCCAAGATTCATGTCGGCGATAAAATACCGGTATTGACCAGTGTCGCCAGCGCCCAGGGCTTTGTCAGCCAGAATGTGAACTACATCGAGGTGGGTATCAAACTCGACGTAGAGCCGGTGATCCAGATGCAGGACCAGGTCAGTATCAAGGTCGCCATGGAAGTCAGCAACATTACCGACCAGGTCACGACCAGTACCGGCGTGCTGGCGTATACCATCGGTAGTCGCAACGCCAATACCACCTTGCAGTTACGCAATAACGAAACGCAGATCCTGGCAGGGCTGTTCCGCGATGATGAGCAGAAAACACAACGCCGCGTGCCAGGCCTTGGTAACCTGCCGTTTATAGGCAAGCTGTTCAGCAACAGCAATCAGGACAAGCGCAAAAATGAAATCGTGCTGCTGATCACGCCGCGCATCATGCATAACATCAGCCCGGCCAATGCGGTGTATAGCCTGATTCCTTCCGGGGTGGCGGCGACTGCCAATCCGGTGGGTGCAGGTGGTGCCCGTGCGGTGCAAGCGGCAGAGCCTGTCACACCACAAGCAGTGACGCCGCAATCCACGCAAAGCAATAATGCACGGAGTGATGGCGGCTTTGGTGCACAAATTATGAACAGCACTGATACTGGCACTGTGCAGCCATAAGCGTGTGCAAAGCATGATGATGTTGGTGCCACATCGCAGAAATGGATTTACGCTGGTGGAATTGCTGGTGACGCTGGCGCTGCTTGCGTTGCTGGTGACCTCCGCCAGCCCTGTGGTGCAGTTGAACAGCAAACGCGAAAAAGAGCGCGAGCTTAAGCGCGCATTATGGCAAATCCGTGATGCGCTAGATGCTTATAAAGATGCGGTGGATCAAGGGTTGATCAAGAAAACTGCCGATGGCAGTGGCTATCCGCCAAACCTGAGAATCTTGGTCAGCGGAGTGGAAAATGCACAGGATCCGAAAAAGAAAAAGCTGTTTTTTCTGCGGCGGATTCCGCGTGATCCATTTGCCGCGGATGTAACGCTCAGTAATATGCAGACCTGGCGCATACGTGCATATGACGGCGAGGTGGATGAAATGGCCAAGGATGTATACGACGTTTCATCCCGCTCCGGTGCGCTTGGCATCAACCAGCAACCTTATAGTGAGTGGTAGCAGATGAAACGCGGATTTACCCTGATTGAAATGCTGGTGGTACTGGCTATCCTGGCGATGTTGCTGACCATCGTCTCACCAAAATTCATGCATATGTTACAGCGGTCTAAAGAGACCACGTTGCGTCATGATTTGCTGACCATGCGAGATGCCATCGACAAATTCTACAGCGATAAAAACCGTTATCCGGAGGTACTCGAAGAGCTGGTTGAGCGGCAATACCTGAAAGCGATTCCGCCTGACCCGATGACAGAGCGCAGTGATACCTGGGTCATCACTTTACCGCCGAATATAGACGAGCAGGGCAGCGTATTTGATGTGCATAGCGGATCCAACCAGGTTTCCGGTGATGGTACGCCTTATGCCGTTTGGTAAACGCCTATGCACAGGTTTCGTGCTGATCGGCATGTTTATGCTGGTGATGCTGAGCGGGCTGGTGATGGCCCAGGCCGCCATGCGCTGGCAAACACAAGTCTTGCGCGAAAGAGAACAGGAGTTGATCCACGTGGGGCTGGCATACAGAGATGCCATTGGCCGCTATTACAACCAGACACCGGGTGTAGTGAAAACTTTTCCGCGTACGTTTGAGGCCTTGCTCAGCGATGAACGCTTTCCAACGCCGCGTCGCCATTTGCGAAAACCCTATCTGGACCCGATCACCCAGCGTGAAGGCTGGGGCATTGTTGAGGCGCCGAGTGGCGGCATCATGGGCATTTACAGTCTGTCGGATAAGCCGCCTTTTAAAATCAAAGGCTACCGTGGAGAGCTACAGCACCTGAACAACAAGCGTTATTACGGCGAATGGTATTTTGTCTATGTGCCGCCAACTATTTCCGGCAGAAACCCGCTATAAGTCTTTAATGATTACTTTAATCTAAGTTTCCCCCAAGACTTTAAAAGTCAGTTAATGCGTAAAAATATGACATGAATATATTATTTCCCAGCTAAAATGTAAAAATAAGTTAAAAACATGAGGTTTTTTCCGCTCCCAGCGATGTATATATGTAGGGACGTGAAGAGGAAATATTCCCGATGTTGGTGGGGGTTTTTTCCTGACATGTTGTTTTATATTGATGCATTGATTTTTCTTGGGGAGTGTTTTCGTGGACCTGGTACCTGACATAGTAGATTTAGTGCTGTATTTGCTGGGCGTGCTCTCAGTAGTGGTGTGGGCCATCATCATTATCAAAAGCTGGTCCTGGTACAAATCCCAAAGTGAATCCACGGATTTCCTCTCCGAATGGCAACAGATGCGCAGCATCTATGAATTACCTAAATTGATATCGCAAAGCGAAAGCAGCTTTGCCCGGCTGTGTAATGCCGGTATGAATGCGATGAATGAAGTCATGGCCAATTCAGTGTTACGCCGCAATGAACGCCAGGAAGTGATCCTGCTCTCGCTCAAGCAACAAGCCTACCTCGAACATAAGCGCATGGATGGTGGTGTTGCGGTACTGGCCAGCATCGGCTCGACTGCACCCTTCATCGGCCTGTTCGGCACCGTCTGGGGCATCATGAACGCCCTCAAGACCATCACTGCCACCGGCTCTGCCGGACTGGATGTGGTTGCCGGCCCCATCGGCGAAGCGCTGATCGCCACCGCGATTGGCATTGCCACTGCTGTACCAGCAGTACTCGCCTACAACTACTTTATGCGCAGGCAAAAAGTACACCGTGCCGATATGGAACAAGTCGCCAGCCGCTTCCAGTCTTTACTCACCCAGTCCGGAGTAGAAGGCTAAGTCATGGCAATCCTTGGCGATGCAGAACAGGAAGACCTGGTAAGCGAGATCAACGTCACGCCACTGGTGGATGTCATGCTGGTATTACTGACCGTGTTTATCGTCACTGCACCTTTACTGATGAACGCAGTGAAAGTAAAGCTACCGAAAGCCAGTGCTGAAGTCGCCATTACCGTACCCAAGACCGCGCATATCAGTATCACCGATGCGGGTGATGTTTTCCTCGACCAGCAGAAACTGGCATTGGAAACCCTGACCAGCAACCTGGGCACGCTGAAAGCGCAACAAGACCCAGCCATTGAGATCTATGCCGATGAGCATGCCGAATATGGCATCGTCGCCAAAGTGCTGGCGGCGATACAGCGTGCCGGTATCAGCAAGTTCAGTTTTGTGATGTCACCGGATTCTGCAAAGCAAAGTAGCTAGCATGACGGCCCTGGTATACATGGATGATGATAGTCAGGCCAAGGTCTGGCGGGCAGTTATCCTGTCACTGAGTCTGCATGCGCTAGTCATCGCGATTTATCCCACATTAAAGCATATTGAATTACCCAAGATTCCGGATCGGCTGGAAATCGAATTCTTCACCATGAAAATGCCGGCTTCCAAGCCCAGTGAGCAGCAAGTTGCGCCAGCAGTGGTTGCTTCAGTTCCGCCTGAGCCACAAAAAACGCCGACGACTGTCAAGCCGCAAACAGCATCGCCAGTCGAAAACCAAAAATCGGTTATCGCGGCACCTGCCAGCAATGATGCGAGTTACCAGGTACCTGAGCAGGCTTTACCTGCGCGAGCAGAGCCGGCGCCCACGTTGAGTCCGCCAGCGTCAGCAAGTACAAGTGATGCTCCCAGCCATGTACCTGCTGAGTCACCTGCGAAGGAATCGCGTGCTGCACCCGCAGTCAGTGCACCAGTCAGCAGTGAGTCGGATGAGTTAACACCCAGTGACAATGATGCCTGGGGTGATTACGGCGATCAGTTGCGCTCGCTGGTGAACAAGAGCAAACAGTATCCAACAATCGCGATACGCAGGCATCTCGAGGGTGAAGTGACTATCCTGGCACAGTTTGTACGCGGCGAACTGGTGCAAGTATCGCTGGCGGATAGTAGCAAGCATGCGCCACTGGATGACGAAGCATTGCGTATGGTGAAAAAAGCCATCGGCCAGCTAGGTGTGAAAGATAGCCTCAGGAAGAAGACTTTTAAGATCACTATCCCAGTGTCTTTTAAATTGGAATAAAAACAATGACAACAGTGTCATGCGGCAGGATTATCGGAAAGGCTATCCCTCACTTTCATTAACGATAGTTCTGCTCTCCAACCCCTGTGCTTGCCATATTCCTCCGGTAAGTACAGGGGATTTTTTTGTACAAAATAAAAGCGATAAAAATTCGCTATTCACCTGTTTTATATTCGCAGATCTCTTGATGAGATGTTTTAAGTAATGTTTATTGTTTGCTGGAGTTGTAACGCTAGCAAACATATTTACATGGTCCAGATTTGCGCATCAGGGTGTGACCGCAGTTTTATATTAAGATTTTCAATGAAATCATCTCGCGATATTGATTAAATTTTGTATATTTTAGCTATGGTGAATGTCATTGAAAGCTACGTTGAATAAATGAAATATTCATGACACATCTCATTGATTTATTTTAATTTTTCAGCCCTCCCTACTGGCTCGCAAGCCTTTGTTTACGTCATCCCTTAATTTAGCCTTGTTCATAAAAAACTACATTTAAATCCTCAGCAAAATTCTTTTTTCTTGTCACTGAGGTCGTCTTATGCTACCGTTCAATGTGTAACAAATTTGTAACTAAACGTAATTTAGTTGCTACAGATTCAGTTCTGGGTTGGCAAACATGTTATCCATATACGAAACGCAATGCATTGCAAAGCCAAACGCTTCCGCTTCCGCTGAAAGTGTCTGCAGATTGTTGCTGAGTTTGGGCATTTTGACTGGACTGATCGCCCTGGCTTTTGTGCATATCGGTGCCTGGATGGTATTGCCATTTGCTGGTTTGGAATTAGTGTTAGTGGTTCTGGCTTTTGTGTGGGTGTTAAAGCACAGTGATGATTACGAAAAAATCACAATCGTCGAGGATCATGTTGAAATTGAGCAAAGTGTCTTAGGCAAAATAAAACACGTCCGCTTTCAACGCTATTGGACCCGGATAACGCTCAGGGAAAGTGAGAATGGCAAAACATCACTTTGGATCGGGTCCCGTAATCAAGAAGTTGAGTTTGGTCGCGACACCATGAACAACGCGCAACGCGCTGAACTGGTATCGCATCTGAAACGAACACTTCTAAAAAACTAAATAACTAGATTTTGGAGCAGATTAGATGCAAGGAATGAAGAAGCTTGGGGCTAGTGCGTTTGCACTGTTTTATTCATTAAGCGCACGCGCTGACTACACTTTCAATTTCCCAGACCCGGTCACACCGATGGCGCTGGATACACTGCATGTACATAATAAATTCATGCTGATTACCGCCGTGATTTTTGTGGTGGTACTGGCAATCATGATTTATTCCATCGTCAAACATCGTCACGATAAGGGTTACAAAGCCGTTGTTGATAAACCACCATCTACCACGATGGAGATTTTCTGGACGCTGATCCCGTTTGCGATCCTGCTGTTGATTGACTTTGTGATCATGGGTATTCCGGCTTATCACAGTGTGGTGATGATGGAGGATACGCGTGACCAGTCCACCATGGTCATCAAAATCACAGGTTCACAATGGCGCTGGCAATATGAGTATCTCGATGGCGATGCTCAGGGAATCAAGTTCGTCAGCAACCTTGCCACAACCAATGACCAGCTGAATAATAAAGAAGAAAAAGGCGAGCACTACCTGCTGGAAGTCGATAATCCATTGGTGTTACCGGTCGGTGAAAAAGTCCGTATTCTGATGACTGCTTCTGACGTGTTGCACAACTGGTGGGTGCCGCAATTCGGTTCTTCACGTGTGGCCGTTCCTGGCTTTATTCGTGAAACATGGGTACAGGTCGAAAAAGCCGGTGTCTATCGTGGTCAATGTAAAGAATTATGCGGCAAGGGCCATGGTTACATGCCTGTTGTCGTCAATGCAGTCTCCAAAGAAGAGTTTGCTGCCTGGGCTGGTAAAAAACAGGCGGAGCAAAAAGCCGCTGGTGATGTCAAAGAGTTAACCAAAGAAGAGTTGCTGGCACAAGGTAAAACTGTTTACGAGAAAAACTGTGCGGTTTGCCACCAGGTGAGTGGTGCAGGTTTGCCACCAGCCTTCCCGGCGTTGACAGGCAGTAAGATTGCGACAGGCCCGATTTTCGGTGCCGATGGTAAATACCAAAAAGACAGTCATCTGGATCGCGTACTGAACGGCAAAGGAGTTATGCCTGCATGGAAAGCGACCCTGAATGACACTGAAATTGCTGCTGTGATTACTTATGAGCGTAATGCCCTGGGTAATACAGCGTCGGTGGATGCGCTGGTGCAGCCACCACAAGTCAAAGCAGCACGCGAATAACTTTGTAAGATTTTTAGGAGAGCAACGATGAGTACCACCTCCGTAGCACATCACGACGAGCATGAGGAACATCCAACCGGCATTATGCGTTGGTTGACGACCACCAACCATAAAGATATCGGTACCATGTACCTGACATTTTCACTGGTCATGTTTCTGGTCGGTGGCTGTATGATTCTTGGCATCCGTGCCGAGCTGTTCAAGCCGGGTTTGCAATTGATGAATCCGGAATTCTTTAACCAGCTGATTGGCGTGCATGCGCTGATCATGATTTTCGCGGCGCTGATGCCTGCTGCTACCGGCTTCGCCAACTGGATGTTGCCGTTACAACTGGGCGCGCCGGATATGGCATTACCGCGGTTAAATAACTGGGGTTTCTGGATTCTGCCACCTTCTGCCATCCTGCTGACACTGCCATTTACCTTGGCATTATTCGGTATTGGTGATGGCGCGTTGGCAACCGGCTGGACCTTCTACCCACCACTCTCGGTGCAAGGTGGTATCGGCGTAGACTTCGCCATTTTCGCGGTTCACTTACTGGGTATTTCTTCAGTATTGGGTTCTATCAACATCATCGTCACCATTTTCAATATGCGTGCGCCAGGTATGACCCTGATGAAAATGCCATTGTTTGCATGGGGCTGGCTGATCACTGCTTTCCTGCTGATTGCGACGATTCCTGTATTGGCTGGAGCAGTCACCATGTTGCTGACAGACCGCCATTTCGGTACCCATTTCTTTGATGCTGCCGGTGGTGGTGACCCGATCATGTTCCAGCATTTATTCTGGTTCTTTGGTCACCCTGAAGTGTATATTTTGCTGTTGCCTGTTTGGGGTTTCATCCCACAAATTTTGCAGACATTCAGCCGTAAACCTATGTATGGCTATAAAGCACAAGTTTATTCATTATGGTCTATCGGTGCTCTGTCTGTCGTTGTGTGGGCGCACCATTTCTTTACAGCTGGTATGCCAGTGCCTGCCTTGCTGTACTTTATGTATAGCACCATGGCGATTTCTCTGCCGCTTGCCGTTTTATTCTATTGCTGGATCCGCACCATGTGGAAAGGCGCAATGACGTTTGAAACGCCTATGCTGTTTAGCGTAGGCTGGATTATCCTGTTTGGTGTAGGTGGTTTGACTGGTCTGGTACTGGCCGATGTGGCAGCCGATGCGCAATACCACAATAGCTATTTTGTGGTTGCACACTTCCACTACACACTGTTTGCAGGTGGCATTATGGGCATCATGGCGGGCGTCTATTACTGGCTGCCAAAAATGACTGGCCATATGTATAACGAGAAATTGGGTAAATTGCACTTCTGGTTAACGGCCATTTCATTCAATGTCACCTTTATTCCACAGTTCTTTGTCGGTCTGGCAGGTATGCCACGTCGTATCCCTGACTATGCACTGCAATTTGCGGAATTCAACATGATTTCTACCATTGGTGCGTTCGTCCTTGGTTTGTCACAATTGCTGCTGGTTTACAACATCATTAGTTGTGCCAGAGGCGGCCAAAAAGCGACAGACAAGGTATGGGAAGGCGCGATTGGTCTTGAGTGGACATTACCTTCTCCACCGCCATATCACAGTTTCACTGAGCAACCTGTAGTGAAATAAACATGTCGTGAAGTAATCGTTATCACCGGCCATCCATTTTAACTATGGATGGTCAGTGATAAACCTCATGCAGGCATGAAAGTGACAGGAAAAAGATTTTGAGTAAACCGAAGCAGAGTAACAATAAAAAGATTGCCTGGATTTTGGCTGGACTGGCAATCGCATGGTACGTAATCTCAATGTTCACCATGTGGAAATAGTTTTTGAAGGTATCTAGTGTTGAACCCAGGTCATGTTGAACCAGGATAAATCAGAAGCCAACAAAAAGTTGGCATTCAAGTTGGCGTGGATTCTTGCAGGTGCGCTGGTATTTGCATTTGCACTGGTGCCTCTGTATGACGTGATTTGTTCTGTGACTGGCCTGAATGGCAAAACAAGCAATGTTGCGCAAACCGCGGCAAAGCAGAAAGTAGATTTATCGCGTGAAGTGACTGTGCAGTTCGTTTCTTCCGTGATGCCTGGTCTAGGTTGGAATTTTTATGCCAAACAAAATAGCATCAAGGTCCATCCAGGCCAGGTTACCGTAGTGATGTTTGAAGCAAAGAATACAACGAGTGAAGTAGTTGCCGGGCAGGCTATTCCAAGTGTGACACCAGGTAAGGCGTCTGCTCACTTGAAAAAGATTGAGTGTTTTTGCTTTGTTAAGCAATCGCTTAATCCCGGCCAGGTAAAACAGCTGCCGCTCAGGTTTTTTATTAGTACTGATCTACCGCCAGAAGTGAATGAGCTCACCTTATCCTACTCATTCTTTCCGGCAAGCAAATGATTCAAATTAATGATTGATTGTGATTTAAATTATAAAAATCAAATGATTGGGAGTTAGGCATGGCAAGTCATTCAGATAACCATTATTTCGTACCACACGGCAGTATTTATCCTGCACTGATTTCTGTTGGTCTGCTATCTATGGCCAGCGGGTTTGTGTTTAATGTCACCGGCTCTGATCTCCGTGGTGATGGCTCACTTAAGAATCCTTCCCTGGACTTTCTGGCGACACCCGGCAAATACATGATGTATCTAGGCCTGGCCATCATTCTGTTCATGATGTTCAAATGGTTGAGCGACGTAGTCACTGAAAGCCTGACAGGCCAGTACAAAAAGTGGGAGGACAAATCTTTCCGTATTGGCATGATTGTGTTTATCTGCTCAGAGGTCGCTTTTTTTGCAGCTTTCTTTGGCGCCTTGTTCTATATGCGGGTACTGTCAGTGCCTGACCTTGCTTCTTATGCGCCGGATATCACGCCCTACAAAGACTTCCTGAGTACCTGGCCGACACAAGGCCCGGGTGGGGTAGTGCTCGGTGAGACTTTCAAACCTAATCCAGACTTCCACCCGATGACCTGGAGTGGCTTGCCGTTAATCAACACGCTGCTATTACTGAGCTCAGGCGCAACCATTACCTGGGCGCACTGGGGATTGATTAAAAACAATCGCAAGCAACTGATTGTGGGGTTGGCATTAACAGTGGCTTTAGGTATTACTTTCCTGATCTGTCAGGCAGCTGAGTATCATCATGCCTACACTGAAATGGGTTTGACGCTGAAGTCAGGTGCTTATGGCGCAACCTTCTTTATGTTGACCGGCTTTCACGGTTTCCATGTGACGATTGGTACATTGATGCTGATTGTGATTTTACTGCGCAGTATGAAAGGTCACTTCACACCGGAACATCATTTTGGTTTTGAAGGCGTTGCCTGGTACTGGCACTTTGTGGATGTGGTGTGGTTGGGTTTGTATATTTTCGTCTACATGCTCTAGCATCAAAAAAGGGCGCCAGGAGCGCCCTTTTTAACAATCGGATTTATTACAGCGTATGGCCGATATAGCCGAAGTGTGCAGCAAGAATCAACAGCAGAAACAGGACGATAGACAGGCCAATACGCATGGTTAATGCCTTTACCGTACGATCTGAGCCACGCTTGTCTTTCAATAAAAAAACCAGGGCAGAAAACAAACTGCCGATGATGACTAGCAGTACAAGAACAGTAGCAATTTTTATAAGCATGGTGTGATCCTGCGCTAAGTGTAAGTAAATAGTGAAGGCACATTATGGGCTGTAAGTAAGAAAATGCAAATACCTTTGGGATCTTATGTTTTGAGGCTGCGGCCAGTGGTAATGATGGTGGTGGCGCTCATGGTTTTTGGCTGTTTGAAATTAGGCATGTGGCAGTGGCACAAAGCCGAACAAAAGCAGGCGATTACCCTTGCCCTGGCTGAGGGCAAACTCAATGTGGTTGAGCTAGTAACTGATGCCAAGCTGGATGAGAACGGCATAGAAGCTTTACATACCCGAGCTGTAAAACTCACCGGACATTACCTGCCAGCATACGCTTTCTTTCTGGATAATCAGGTGGAGCAGGGGCAGGCTGGATTTCACGTGTTAACGCCATTTTTACTCAGTGATCAGCGGACAGTAATTTTGGTGAATCGAGGGTGGGTAGCCGGATTTTCTGATCACCAGCAATTGCCAGTGATAAAGACGACTGTAGGGCAGCAAACTGTGGCAGGGATGCTATGGCATCAAAAGAAAACCGGCTTTCAACTGGGCCAGACAGATGAGCAATGGAATAAAGTACAGCAAGTGATAGATTTTGAATATTTACAAAAACATTTGCCTTACCCAATGGTGCCGCATGCTATCCTCAAACTGGACCATGACGTAGCGCAAGATGGATTTATCCGCCATTGGGATGTCCCGGCCGGGCAGGTCGAAAAACACTTAAGTTATGCCTATCAATGGTTTGGATTTGCTTTGGCAAGCATACTGATTGGTGTGTATCAAATGCTGGAAAAACGGCAGTAAACGGTCAGGAAAAAGGTAACCCGGTAGTGCAAGAAAATTCACAGTCAAAAGTTTCAGTAAATGCCGCCCAACAGCGCAAAGGGCGCATGATTTTTCTACTGTTGGCAGTATTTTTTACCGTGCCATTGGTGGTAGTCGTGGCGATGATCAAATTTGACTGGCGACCTAGCGGTAAAAGTTATGGCCAGTTGATTCAACCGCCAGTGTCGCTGGCTTCCAGCACGCATTGGGTAAATGATCAACAGCAGGCCATGCCAACATTCTGGCAAGATAAATGGAATATTGTCCTCATTGCAGGCGAATGCGATACACGTTGTATGCAGCGGTTGCATGACTTAAGACAAGTGTATGTATCGCTGTATAAAGACATGATCCGTGTGCAGCGCGTGCTTATCACACAACAGGCTGATACCAGCAAGATTCGTGAACGGTACCCTGATCTGTTGATTATCAATGGCGAGTCTGCACAGGTAACCGCCTTGGGTCGCATGCTGAGTGGTGGCGGGCAGAACACACTGGATGCGCAGCGGGTATATTTCATTGATCCGCTAGGCAATATCATGATGCAGTATCCGCTTGAGCAGGAAGCCAAATGGATACGCAAAGATTTGACGAAGCTGCTGAAGGCTTCGTGGGCGGGTTGAGTATGTTCAGGTCTTTAAGTGTTGTGGCTGTGCTGCTGGCGTTTTGTGTCGTGGTATTAGGGTCATATGTACGATTATCTGATGCAGGATTGGGTTGCCCAGACTGGCCTGGCTGTTATGGCGCCTTATCCGTGCCGCAAAGTGAGTCAGCTATCCATTCTGCGCAGCAGGCATTTCCGGATAAGCCGCTAGAACACGCTAAAGCCTGGAAAGAAATGGCCCATCGTTATCTGGCCGGAAGTCTGGGCCTGGTTATTTTAGGCCTTGCCTGGCTAGCGTATGTGAACAGGCTAAAAATAAAAACCTCATGGCAGTTATCGGTTGCCCTGGTCGTGCTGGTTTTTTTACAGGCACTGCTGGGTATGTGGACTGTGACACTGTTACTTAAGCCGGTAATTGTGACCTTACATTTACTGGGCGGGATGACCACCCTGGCACTATTATGCTGGATCGCCGTACGCAATAATGCGCAACCATCCATCGCTTTGCCATCAGCACAGCAATGGTGGTTACGCCTTGCGCTGGTGGTATGGTTTTTGCAGGTGATGCTGGGTGGCTGGACCAGCAGTAATTATGCGGCGCTCGCTTGTACCGACTTTCCCACCTGTCATGGGTTGTGGTGGCCCGATATGGATTTGCACGATGCATTCCACCTGACGCGGGCACTGGGAGAAAGCCGGGATGGCGGGCAATTGCACCTGGATGCTTTGACCGCTATTCAATGGATACACAGACTGGGCGCGCTGGTCGTGCTGGGTTGGGGCATCGTCAGCGTCAAGATTTTGTTACAGCGTCAAAACGCCAGAACCTTGGCGTGGACACTACTGCTGGTTTTGCTGTTACAAATCGGTGTCGGTATCGGCAATCTGTTACTGCAACTGCCATTAGTGCTGGCTGTATTGCATAACGCCGGCGCAGCGTTGCTGGGCATCTGCCTGGTGACAGTCAATGCGAGATTAATGAATACGTCTTATTAGAAAAGTTGGGGGATTAGTCATGCAAAGTATTTGGGTTACACAACTGACATCGGCAAAAATGAGCTTGCGCAATTTTTATGCGCTGTGCAAACCGCGCGTCACGGCATTAATTGTTTTTACCGCAATCATCGGCATGTTTATGGCCACGCCTGGCATGGTGCCCTTACAGATATTATTAGCGGCAACTGTGGGTATTGCGTTTGCCTCAGGTGCTGCAGCGGCGTTTAACTGTTTAATCGAACACAAGATCGATGCCATGATGGCCCGCACGCGTGCGCGTCCTATTCCTACCGGCCAGTTATCGCAGATGGAAACCCTGTTATTCGCCAGTGTGCTCGGTGGCATAGGCCTGAGTATTTTGTATTACTGGGTGAACCCGCTGACCATGTGGCTGACACTGGGGACGTTTGTCGGTTATGCCGTTATTTACACGGTGTTTCTGAAACCGGCAACGCCTATGAATATTGTCATTGGTGGCGCATCTGGTGCAATGCCTCCAATACTTGGCTGGGCAGCAGTGAATAACACCGTGTCGCCAGAAGCTTTGGTCATGTTCCTGATTATTTTTGCCTGGACGCCACCACACTTCTGGGCACTGGCTTTATATCGCCGAGAAGAATATGCCAAAGTGGGCATGCCTATGTTACCGGTAACCCATGGTGAGAAATTTACGCTGCTGCATATTTTGCTATATACCGTGATCCTGATTGTCGTGTCTTTAATGCCTTATGGCTTAGGCATGAGTGGCTGGCTGTATCTGGCGTCGGCAGCATGCCTGAATGCGGTATTTCTTTACTATGTAGTCAGCCTCTATCGTCGCTATTCTGACGATCTGGCCAAAACCACTTTCAAATATTCTATTCTTTACCTGAGCCTGATATTTGCGGCGCTATTGCTGGATCACTATTTGGTTTAAATCCTGAAGTGGTTAGTTAGCTTTGGTGGCAGCATGTTGCAATGCTGCCATTTTTGTTTCAGCGCCCAGCATAGGATATGCCTTTTCTTGCAGCATCTGCAAATCCAGCTGCTCGAGTAATGAGCTGAACATGGCCGGTTTTCCATGTAAAAAACCCTGTATAAAATCGCAATTGATAACTTTGAGTATGCTCTCCTGCTGCGCATTTTCCACGCCTTCGGCAATCAGTTGCATATTCAGTTCATGTGCCATCTGGATGATGGAGCGGCACAGGATAAAGTCATAGTTATCCACGCCCAGATTATTGATAAAGGACTTATCAATCTTAACGTAATCAATATGGTATTTTTTAAGGTAACCCAGTGCAGAATAACCGGTGCCGAAGTCATCAATCGATAATTTAATGCCCGCCTGTTTAAGCGTTTTTAAAGTGTCCTGAATCACTTTTGAAGGCTCGAGCAACAACCCTTCTGTAATTTCAAAACAGAACAGTTCGCAAGGAATACTCGAACGTTCAAGGCGTTTGATAAACGGCATTAAATGCTGCGGATGCGCAAACTGTATCGGTGAAATGTTGAGGCTGATCTGGATACCCTGCAAACGCATTGGGTCTATGGTCGACAAGTCATGCAGCACTTCATTAAATATCCATTTGCCGATCTCGATAATAATGCCCGATTCTTCCGCAATTGGAATAAACACACTTGGCGGAATGTTGCCACGCGTTGGATGTTGCCAGCGGATTAGCGCCTCGGCTTTAATCAGCGAAATATCCTGCAGGCGATAAATAGGCTGGTACACCAGATGCAACTCGTTATTTTCAATGGCTGAACGCAGGTCATGCGTCAGGGAAATGCGTTCCCTGATTTCCTGCTGCATGGTTTGGGTAAAGAACTGGTATTGGTTTTTACCGGCACGCTTGGCCGCGTACAAAGCCTGGTCGGCGTACATCATCAGGGTTTCGGCAGAGTCGCTATGGTCAGGGAACACCGCAATACCAATACTGGCGGTGACAAAATACTGGTTATCATCGATATGAAAAGGCGAGCGCACAGTCTCTACAATTTTGGCGCCGATGTCGTGCAGCACCTTGATATCTTTGAGTTTGGGAATCACCACCACAAACTCATCGCCACCCAATTTGGCGGTGGTGTCGCCATCTCGTACGCAGGATTGAATGCGTAATGCTGCATTCTGCAACAGGCGGTCACCCACTGCATGTCCGGCAATATCATTCACATCCTTGAATCCATCCAGGTCAATCAGCAGTAAGCCCAATTGTTGTTGTGATTGCTGACATTCCTGAATCGATTTCTCCAGGCAATCCTGTAGTAAATAACGATTAGGTAATTGTGTCAGGTAATCATAATTGGCTTGCCGTCAGATCTGTTGACGTACCTCGGCTTCACGCCGTTGCGCGCGCTGGTAGAAACGCCAGAGCTGATGCACCAGCAGCATGCATGCCAGGGCAAGTATTGTTATGCCAGCTTCAACTGCCAACTGACTAAACAACCCCGGGTTGGTGGCTGACGTTTCTGGTGCAAGGGTAGCTGCTGTCGCCTGACCGGTGAATGGCATAGCGCTGAGCAACATTGTTTGAATGATTTTCTTGAGTGGGTTATCCATACCAATCAATCTGTATTTGCAAATGATGGCCTGGTAAACCCTTATCGGCACTGAATCTCAGGCCATGCTAAAAAAAGACACACCAGGAGTTAACTTGATTAACGGCAGGTTGGCTTAAAACTTTAGGTGGAGGTAAAAGTTTTTTTACCAGACGCCTGCAGCGTGACTGCAGGCGTGATTGAGACGGGATACTTGCTGGAATTATTTACCGGATAAGCAGGTTTTCATAAACGCTTTACGTTCGTCACCTTTTAAAGCCTTGGTTTTTGCATCTGCGTTACACGTCTTCATTTTATTCTGCTGTGCAGTCAGGCCGGAGTCCGTACTATCAGCAGATAAACAGGTTTTCATAAACGCTTTGCGGTCATCCCCTTTTAACGCTTTGGTGCTGGCATCTGCATTGCAGGTTTTCATTTTTTCCTGTTGCGGGCCTGCTGAAACTGAAAGACAGAATGAGGAAAGCAGTAGCGCAAGAACCAGTTTTTTCATGAAATTCTCCTAACAAATTATGAATTATGATGATAAATGATTCAGGCTGCCAGAATGCGAGCCTGACCACGCCATTCTGACACAGAGCAGGATCATCGGGGTGGAATAAAAAAGCCCGGTCATTAACCGGGCTTAAACGTACGCAATGAATACTTATTGAACAGGCACGCTATGCAATGTGCCAGCTTTCATATCAGGGATCAATACGGATTGGCCATCTGCTGACAAGCTGATATCTGCCGCCGACTGGTAGCCCTGGATGATGCGTTGCGGCGTCGCTTTAGGCTCAGTGAGTTGCCAGACATTGCCGCCCGCCCAGTCGCTCACATACAGGTGACCATGCGTATCACGAACCAAACCATCAGCACCACCAAAGCCCTGGTTAAGCAAAGTCACGGAAGCTTTTTTGCCGCCTAACTGTACCCTGAACAATTTGCCTGTGCCAAAGTCAGCCACCAGTAAACTGTCGGCACCATCCATCAGCAAGCCATTTGGACGTTTGATACCGGCATTCGCTTTAAGTACTTCAGTCACTTTACCAGCGGGTGTGATTTTGAAGATGCCAGCACTTTTGCCATTGTCATCGCCACTGTCCGAGACATATACATTGCCCAGGCCATCGATTTCAATGTCATTTAAGAACACTGGTTTGCGCGGAAAAGCTGAAGTAGCAGCCGTCACCGTTTGCTTGCCAGTTTGCGCGTCAACACTCACCACTCTATCCACATCTGCAACATACAGCTGGCCGTTGAACATATCCAGGCCTTTAGGATCATTCAGGCCTTCTGCCAATGTTTTGCGGGTGCCATCAGCTTCGATCTGGGTGATTTTCCCATCACCAGCTTTACCGAATTCACCAATCTCCGAGATATAGACGACGCCATTCGGTGCGGAAAATACAGATTCCGGCATGGCGAATCCGGTCAAAGTCGTCTCGCCTTTATGAGTGCTGGGCGCGGCGGCCGCGGCAGATTTACCCAGTGTTTTACCATCATAGCTCACACGGTAAATCACGCCATTGTAGTCATCCGAAACCAGCAATGAGCCATCCGGCAATTGCAGCACGTCATTCGGGCGGCCCCATACTTCACCTTCGGCACTTAGCCAGCCATCAATAAATACTTTGGTTTCCTTAACCTGCTTCTGCTCGTCGAAAGTCACGCGGACCAGCTGATAACCGACAGGCTCTTTACGGTTCCATGAACCGTGCTGTGCGATGACGGCATTGCCCTGGTATTCGCTTGGAAATTGCTTGCCAGTATAAAACTTGAAGCCGAGGTTGGCACTGTGTGCCTGGAATTCAGCCACTGGTTTCGTCACTGCTGCAGGTGGCGTTTTGCTTTTCCAGTTAGGGTCACGCGCATCGCCGCCGGCAAAGTAAGGAAAACCAAAATGCAGGCCGGCTTTAGGTGCCGCATTTAGCTCATCATGCGGGATATCTGCGCCAAGCAAGTCGACACCGTTATCGGTAAAGAACAAGGTATTCGTACCAGGCTGAAAATCCAAACCGACGGAGTTTCTTACTCCTTTGGCAAATGTTTCCACCTGGCTGCCATCCGGATTCATGCGAATAATGGAAGCTTCAATGCCGGTCGGATCGCAAATATTGCAAGGCGCACCGATAGTGACGTACAACTTGTTATCCGGCCCGGTCGCGATATAACGCCAGCCGTGATGCGCTTTATTCGGTAATTTGTCATAGACCACTTCGCGCATGGCCTTAAACGGTAAGGTGAGATCAAAATCCGGGGCAGCATAACGTGTGATGCGGTGCTGTTCGGCCACATACAAATGTCCATCTACCATGGCGACGCCATTGCCAACATTCAGGTCATCCAGAATCGCTACTACCTGGTCGGCTTTGTGATCTTTGTTCTTATCCACCACTGCATACACTTTATTACCACGGGTGCCGACATAGACGTTGCCGTTGGTACCCAGTGTCATCTGGCGCGCACCGGGCACTTCAGCGTAGACATCTACCTTGAAACCGTCAGGCACGCGCAATTTGCTCAGGTTGTCCCGCACATCCTGAATATCCGCCCAGGCTGACATTGACAGGGTTGCGAATATGGAACCGATCAGGCCTTTTATCAGCTGATTTTTCATCACGTTTTTCCTCTTTTCCAAAAATATTGCATTCAATACAAGTGTGGTATGAGTAGTCTACGCAGGCTGTGGTTCGCGGGTAAGTTTAAAAATATGAAATCGTTGCCTATTTCTATGTCTTATTAGGTGAATAAAGTAATTTAGGGGTATTATTTATGCCTAATCAATCACATAGTATAAGTATATGAGCAATGCTGACTGTTGGTATGCCCACGACCGCGATAAAACAATCGCGCTGTTATCCAGCCAGACGCGCAGTGAAGGGTTTACGCTGACTGCGCTGGATGGCGTCAAACTCATGCGCTGGAATCGGTCGATTCCGCGTAGCCCGGTTTTTTACGAGCCGAGTATTGTATTCGTTTGTCAGGGCCGCAAAATCGGCTACCTTGGCGGCGAGGTTTATCAATACAATCCGCAACAATTCCTGATTTTATCGGTGCCGCTGCCATTCGAGAGTGAAACCATCGCTTCATTGGAAGAGCCCTTGCTGGCGATTTCCATCCGCATCAATCTGGCCATGATCTCTGAGCTGTTATTGAGTGTTGAGCATGACACGCCGATGAAAATTAATGGCAAGAGTGGCATCACATCTACACCACTGGACGCACGTTTATCAAATGCGGTGGTCAGACTGCTGGAATGTCTGCAATCGAAAACCGAAGCAACGGTATTGGGCCAGGCGATTATTCGCGAGATTCATTACCGAATCTTGCAGACATCGCAGGCCTCGGCCATTTTGGCGGCGCATAGCACGCACAATAATATAGGTAAGATCAGCAAGGCGTTGCGGCTGATCCATTCTGAGTATGACAAAGAGCTGAATGTGGACAAGCTGGCCTCGGAGTCCACTATGAGCGTACCTTCGTTTCATGCGGCGTTCAGGGATGTGACGGCTACTTCACCTATCCAGTACCTGAAAATGACCCGCTTGCATAAAGCACGGTTGCTAATGGTACAAGACGGTTTAAGTGCCACCCTGGCGGCCAGCAAGGTGGGTTACGAAAGTGCCTCGCAGTTTAGCCGCGAGTTCAAGCGTATGTTTGGCAAAAGCCCGATGGAAGAGGTCAGTGCAGTACGTAGTGCCCTGATTACTACCCCGAGTGATGTGGATGCCAGATATGTCACGGTGCAACAGTAGACCTTGAGTTAGTGACAGGAAAACTCATAGCTTTAGGCAATCATTCAAGAAAAGCTGGCAATTATTATTACAGTGATTCTTTTAGACTTTAATGGTTATTGTCGGCAAGCTTGAGCTTGATTCCGGCGGTGATTTCAAGTTTCAATAAAAATATGGAGAACGCGACATGGCACTCACTTTTAAAACAGCCGCCTATGGTGTACAAAACGCAACCACCCCGGTTGCGCCTATGAGCATAGACCGCCGTGAACCTGGTCCGCACGATGTCCTCATAGATATTGAATATTGCGGTATCTGCCACTCCGACATTCATCAGGCCAGAAACGAATGGGGTGGCGGCTCTTTGTACCCTATGGTGCCGGGCCATGAAATCGTGGGTCGCGTCAGCAAAGTCGGCGACCATGTGAATAAATTCAAGCTGGGGCAATTGGTTGGAGTCGGCTGTCTGGTCGACTCCTGCCGCCACTGCGAAGACTGTGGTGCCGGTGAAGAGCAATATTGCAATGAGTCCGTATTTACCTACAATTCAAAAGATACCCGCCATGGTGGCCTGACGTTTGGCGGTTATGCCGAACGCATTACCGTGGATGAAAATTTCGTGGTCAGCGTACCGGAAAACCTGGATACCAAAGCAGTCGCGCCATTATTGTGCGCGGGCATTACCCTGTACTCTCCACTGAAACACTGGAATGTGCAGCCGGGCCAGAAAGTCGGCATCATCGGCCTTGGTGGCTTGGGTCATATGGGTGTGAAACTGGCGGCAGCCATGGGCGCGCATGTCGTCATGATCACCACCTCGGCCAGTAAAGCAGCGGATGCCACTAAACTGGGTGCGCATGAAGTGCTGATTTCCAAAGATGCCGATGACATGGCTAAACATACAGCCAGCTTTGATTTGATCATAGACACAGTACCGGTGGCGCATGACCTGAACCCTTATATCGGCTTGCTCAAACGCGACAAAACTATCGTCCTGGTTGGTCCGCTGGATCCGGTGGAAGTGCATGGTGCCAACCTAATCACCAAACGCCGCCAGGTCGCTGGCTCATTGATCGGCGGTATTGCAGAGACGCAAGAAATGCTGGATTTCTGTGGCAAGCACAACATCGTCAGTGATGTTGAAATCATTGATGCCAATTACATCAACGAAGCTTACGAACGCATGCTAAAGAGCGACGTGAAATACCGTTTTGTGATTGATATTGCTTCGTTCAATGCTGCTGCCAAAGCATAGATTAAAGACGGTATAGTAATTTAGAGCGCGATTGAATTTGCGCTCTAGCTTTTGCCATATTTAGATAGTTTAAGATTTTGTCAGCGCATTAAGAATTGCACAGGCCAGTCAAGAAGCAAAAAGGTTTGCATGGAATGCAATACAAATTGGGCCGTTTGAAGGCATAAACTAAAGGTCGGTGTTAAGATGGTTATCTGTTCATTTTCCACTTAGCGCATGCTTGCAGAAAAACCTCCTCAGGGCCTGATATCACTAGTGATATCGATTCTTGCCTACATCTCCCTCACTCAAATTGACAAGGTGATGCACATTGGCCAGCAAGAGTCGCTGGTGGTTTCAATTATCTTTGTAGTGTTGATTATCAACCTGGCATTCCAGCTGTCGTTCCAGGTCGAGTATGTTGCGGAACGACTGAAAGAGCCTTATGGCACCATGATTCTGACCATCAGCGCGGTCATTATTGAAGTGGTGATCATCGTCATGATGTTAAGCCATACCTCTTCTACCACGCTGGCCAGGGATGCGATTTATTCGGCAGTGATGCTGGATATCAATGGCATTCTCGGGTTATGTGCGATCGTTGGTGGTATCAAGTATGGCGAGGTGGAATACAACGTTAACTCGGGCAATACTTATATTGTCATGATCATGACGGCGCTGGGGATTTCGATGGTATTGCCGGCGTTTTTGCCGCCTGAACACTGGCGTATATATTCGATGTTTACGATCATCACCATGAGTGTGTTTTATGCGCTGTTCCTGAAAATGCAGACAGGCCGTCACCGTAACTATTTCAGCTACCGTGACCAGCATAATAAAGACGGGCTGGGCGAGATGGCATCCCGCAAAACCATCGTAGATGTCAGACTGGCGATTGTGTATATTCTGGTCGGTATCATCACCATAGGCCTGCTGTCAGAAGAGATGAGCATGCACATGGATTCCGGGCTAAACGGGAGTGGTGTGCCGCCGATTGTGGCTGCAATTGTCGTGGCGGTGATTGCTGCCAGCCCTGAGGTATTGACTGCGCTGAAAGCAGCGGTGAATGACCGCATGCAAACGGTCGTGAATATTGCGCTGGGGGCAACGCTTTCAACTGTCATTCTGACGGTGCCGGTGATTGAGGCGATCGCTCTGATCCAGAATAAACCGCTGATCGTTGGCCTGTCTCCAACGCAGATGGTCATGACGTTTTTAACTTTGGTGGTCGCGACCATCAACTTGCACGATGGCGAAACCAATGCCATTGAAGGCATGACGCATTTTGTATTATTTATGGCGTTTGCCATGCTTGCAACGCTAGGCATGTAGAAAAAAATGCTACAGGAATGAAGTTCTACAAGAAAGTTTTGTAAAATTAAGCGCCATTCAAATGGCGTTCGCATGAGTGAATGATGAGTACCCTCCTGGAATTACTTCAACAATACGGCCTGCTGATTATATTCGCCAATGTGCTGCTAGAGCAGTTAGGTTTGCCGCTGCCCGCTTACCCTACACTGTTGCTGTCGGGCGTGCTGATTGCCAATGGCCAATACAGTCTGGGCACTTTGCTGGCAGTGGCCGTGATCGCCGCCCTAATTGCGGATTCCATCTGGTATATGGCGGGCCGCAAATACGGTAAAAAAGTGATGGGAAAGTTATGCAAGATTTCGCTTTCACCAGATACCTGTGTCAGGCAAACCGAATCGCTGTACCTGAAATTCGGTCCACCAGCCTTGCTGGTGTGTAAATTTATTCCGGGCTTTGCTTCTATTTCCAGCGCGCTGGCTGGATCTTCCGGCACGCGTTACCTGGTCTTTGTTATTATGGATGGCTTGGGCGCTGCATTGTGGGCAGGGACAGCACTGTGGCTAGGTAACCTGTTCAGCTCTGCCATTGACGAACTGATGTCTACACTGGTGCAGATGGGTAAGTGGGGCACATTGCTGGTACTGGCGTTACTCGCCGCATTTATCGCATACAAGTGGTGGGACAGGCAGCGGTTTATCAAAAGCCTGCGGATGGCGCGTATCAGTATTGAAGAGCTCAACGAAATGCTGGATAAAGGCGCGGCGCCCGTGATCCTGGATACGCGTGCTCCCCACCTGGTAGATGACGGCTGGATTCCAGGCGCGCAGTTTATTACCCTGGAAGATGTGGATAACCTAGTGCTGGATATTGATGCAGATGCCCCGGTGGTCCTGTATTGCTCCTGCCCGAATGAAGTCACGGCGGCCAAAGTCGCCAAGAAACTGATCAACCGCGGTTACCGCAATATCCGGCCATTAACCGGCGGGATCGATGCCTGGCGGGATGCCGGTTATATTATCAGCCTGCCGCCGGCAAAGGACGTCAATGTTTAATGTAGTTGGTATTGCCCTCAAGCGGCCATATACCTTTGTGGTGATGGCACTGCTGATCCTGATCGTCGGCACACTGTCAGCAGTGCGCAGCCCGGTGGATATTTTTCCTGAAATCCGTATTCCTATTGTCGCGGTGGCCTGGCAATACAGCGGTTTGCCGCCTGATGATATGGCCGGACGTATCACCACACTCTACCAGCGCAGCTTGACCACCACCGTCAACGATATTGAGCATATCGAGGCGAATTCGTTTAACGGCTTTGCCATCGTCAAAATCTTTTTCCATCCCGGCGTCAATATTGCGACTGCCAATGCGCAGGTATCGGCGATTTCACAAACCGTCACCCGGCAAATGCCGACCGGCACCACGCCACCGTTGATCCTTAATTACAATGCATCCACGGTGCCTATCTTGCAGATTGCACTGTCCGGCAAAGGCCTCACCGAGCAAAATCTGGCTGACCTGGGTTTAAATGCAGTGCGCATCCGCCTGGTCACTGTGCCCGGGGCCGGCGTGCCATTTCCGTATGGGGGTAAAAGCCGGCAGATCCAGATTGACCTGAATCCGCCTGCACTACAGGCACGTGGATTGTCAGCGCAGGACGTGTCAAATGCCCTGGCTGCGCACAATCTGGTCGTGCCGGTGGGTACGCAAAAAATTGGTAGCATTGAATACACACTTAACCTGAACAATGCCGCTTCAGATGTTGATGAACTGGCCAATATCCCGGTCAAGGTCGTCAATGGGACTACCATTTACATGCGCGACATTGCGCAAGTACGCGATGGCAGTCCGCCACAGACCAATATCGTACATGTGGATGGCAACCGTTCGGTATTGATGACCATCCTCAAGAATGGCGCGATTTCTACACTGGCGATTGTGGAAGGTATCAAAGACAAGCTGGAAGAAATCAAGCCCAGCTTGCCAGATAGCCTGGTTGCGACACCGATCAACGACCAGTCACTGTTTGTGCGCGCCGCCATTCACGGCGTGGTGTTTGAAGGTGTGCTGGCGGCCATTTTAACCAGCCTGATGATATTGCTTTTTCTTGGTAGCTGGCGGTCTTCGCTGATTATTGCGACATCGATTCCGCTTTCGATTCTGGGCGCCATTATCGGTTTATCGATTGCCGGTGAAACCTTAAATATCATGACGCTTGGCGGCCTGGCATTGGCGGTTGGTATCCTGGTTGATGAAGCCACCGTTACCATAGAAAATATAAACTGGCATCTGGAGCAGGGCAAGCCGGTAGAGCAATCTATCCTTGATGGCGCGGCGCAAATTGTGACGCCTGCGTTTGTCTCGCTACTATGCATCTGCATTGTGTTTGTCCCTATGTTTTTCCTCGAAGGCGTGTCGCGTTACTTGTTTGTGCCTATGGCCGAGGCGGTAATGTTTGCGATGGTGAGTTCGTTTATCCTGTCGCGTACGCTGGTGCCTACGATGGCAAATTACATGTTGAAACCGCATGTCCATGGTGATGAGCATGCGCCAGTCAGCCGCAACCCGTTGGTGCGTTTCCAGCGCAGTTTTGAAGCAGTTTTTGAACGCATGCGCCTGTCTTACAAAGGTCTGCTGGAGCTGGCGATTGATCATAGCCGATTGTTCATGGGCGGCTTTATGTTGATTGTACTGCTATCTTTTTTGCTGACCCCGATGCTGGGCAGTAACTTCTTCCCGGCGGTGGATAGCGGTCAAATACTGATGCATGCGCGCGTGCCTGTCGGTACCCGCATTGAAGACACGGCCAACCGTTTTGCCAATATCCAGGCGGCAATTAAAAAAGTCATTCCTGCGGATGAAATACTGACCATCGTCGACAACATCGGCATGCCTATCAGCAGCATCAATATGACGTATAACAACACCGGTGTCATCGGTACGCAGGATGGAGATATCCAGATTGCGCTGAAACCGGAGCATGCGCCGACGGCGGACTACATCCGCACCTTACGCGAAATATTGCCCAAGCAATTCCCGGATACGACATTTTCGTTCCCGCCGGCTGATATCGTCAGCCAGATCCTGAACTTTGGATCACCGGCGCCGATCGATATCCAGATACGTGGAGGCAAGCTGGCGGATAATTTTGAATATGCCAATCAGTTACTGGCGAAAATACGCACCGTGCCTGGCGTGGTCGATGCACGTATCCAGCAATCGCGCAGCCGTCCGGCATTTGATATCAATCTCGATAAAACCCGCGCACAGGAAATCGGCATCAGCACCCGGGATGTCACCAATAGCATGGTGATCAATATGGCAGGCAGTTCACAGGTATCACCGACATACTGGCTAAACCCTGCCAATGGCGTGACTTATCCCATCGTGTTGCAAACCCCGCAATATCAGCTTGATAGTCTGAATACGCTGGCGAACCTGCCTGTCAGTGGCAATAATGGACAAACCCAAACCTTAGGCGGCCTGGCGATATTCAAGCGCAATGTAGGTAACGCGGTTGTCAGCCAGTACGATATCCAGCCCATGGTGCAGATACACGCCAGTACCCAGGATAGAGACTTGGGCGCAGTCGCCGCCGACATTCGCGAGATTCTCGAGAACAGCAAAGACAAAGTACCCAAGGCTACTAGTGTCGTGATGCTCGGTCAGGCATACACCATGGACCATGCCTTTACCAGTTTATTTTTCGGCTTATTGGGCGCCATCGTGCTGATTTACCTGTTGATTGTGGTTAACCTGCAATCCTGGAGTGATCCGTTCGTGATCATTACCGCATTACCGGCTGCGCTAGCCGGCATCGTCTGGATGCTATTTATGACTTACACGCCGCTCTCCGTACCTGCGCTGACTGGCGCGATTATGTGTATGGGCGTGGCGACTGCCAACAGTGTGCTGGTCATCAGTTTTGCGCGCGAAAGGCTGGATGAACTTAAAGATGCTACCGCAGCTGCTATTGATGCCGGCTTTGTACGTTTCCGCCCGGTGCTGATGACGGCGCTGGCAATGGTGATCGGTATGACGCCGATGGCATTAGGCCTCGGTGAAGGCGGCGAACAAAATGCACCACTCGGACGCGCGGTCATCGGCGGTTTGATTTTTGCTACCGTCGCTACCTTATTATTTGTGCCGGTGGTCTTTAGCGCCATACACAGGAAAACACACTTTACCCCTGTCAGCACCTCTACAGGAGAGACTCATGACCACTAACTCCCACCACGCATCGCGCCGGTTGAAACTGGGCGGCTTGCTGCTGGCCTTGATTGCCGCAGGCATTGTCATTATTGGCATGTCTACCCGTGCCAGCCATGATGACAAACTTAAAGACTGGACTGACAAGCAGGCGGTGCCTACCGTAAGTGTCAGCCATCCAGGTGGAGCGGTTGACGGTAGTCAGCTGATTTTGCCGGGGCGCTTTGAAGCATTTTCACGTGCACCGATTTATGCCCGCGTTAGCGGTTACCTCAAAAACTGGAAAGTCGATATCGGCGGTTCAGTCAAAGCCGGGCAATTATTAGGTGAGGTGGAAACGCCAGACCTTGACCAGGAACTATTGCAGGCGAAGGCTGATCTGGCGAGTGCGCAGGCAAATGTCAGCCTTGCAGAGACTACTGCCAAACGCTGGCAGGATATGCTGAAAACCCAATCAATCGCGCGGCAGGAAGTCGATGAGAAACAGGGCGATTATTTAAGTAAACAGGCGCTGGTAAAAGCGGCTGAGGCTAATGTGCAGCGCTTGCAGGCACTTAAAGGTTTTGCCAGCATCGTGGCGCCGTTTGATGGTTCAGTGACTGCACGTAATACGGATACGGGCGCTTTAATCAATGCTGGTAGTAGCGGCAGTACAGCATTGCCATTATTTGAAGTGTCCAACACACGCAAATTGCGTTTATATATCAATGTGCCGCAGAATTACGTGAGCCATATCAAACCTGGCGGTAAAGCGACTTTCAGTGTGCCAGAGTATCCCGAGAGCAGTTTTGAAGCCACCATCCAGTCTACCTCCGGCGCCATTAATACTTCGTCAGGTACAACTCTGGTGCAATTGCTGGTTGATAATGCAGCAGGCAAGTTTTTGCCGGGCGGTTTTGCCAATGTGAATCTGCAAATGAAGGATGCCGCTGGCATTTTAAGCATTCCTGCCAGTGCATTGATTTTTGACCAGAATGGCTTGAAAGTCGCCACCGTTGGCGCCGACCAGAAAGTGTCTCTGAAAACCATCACCATTGCACGTGATTTGGGTAAAACGCTGGAAATCCAGACCGGCCTAACGGCCAATGACCGGGTGATTGAAAACCCGCCGGATGGCGTTACTGACGGCACATCGGTGAATGTAGCCACCGCAGCTGATCAGCCATCAAAAGAGCAGGCCCAGCCAGCGAAGTAATTTAAGCCATTCAAAGTATTTAAGTTGAATGACGTTAGCTATTAGGTTGATCGTTTAATGGATTAGTAAGGAGTAGCTAGTCTGTGCAAGTCACATTGCCAGATTTAGCGCGCCAGAATTAACCAGATACTTAATGCAGTAGCAGATAAGCTTAAAAAAACATTCACCGACGGTGGTAACCAGAACAGGTGTCCGCGCGGTTTTTCCTGTTGACCAAGGGACTTACAGAATACGACAAACTGCATCGCAGATAATAAAGCGGTCAATGCGCCAATCAGGATAAAGCCAACGCCGATGAACAATGAGACGGTGCTTTGTGACTCTGCAAGCCGGGCATCAATATTCATTAGCTTGATGAACAGGCCAAATCGTTCAATCACAAATCCTAGTCCCATCAAGGCGATGGATGTGCGTTGCCAGGCAAGTAAAGTGCGCTCGGCAGCAAAGTAAACGCGTGGGTCATCAAGGTAAGACATGAAAAGTGTACTCGCAATCACTGATTAATCGTGCCATTTTACGACTTATCCAGGCCGCATGCCTGGATAAGTTTATCGCAGTGACGCGATTGCGGACGCTAAACTAGCTTGATGGAAACCTAAACTAGCTTGGTGCAAACAAAGTTAAGCTGCTATACAAACAGGCTTATACCGAGGACAGCCAGAATAGCTACACCGATAGCAAGAATCAGGAAAATAAAGAAAAATACTTTTGAGATTTTTGCTGCACCAGACTCAACGCTGCGAAAACCCAGCGCACCTGCAATCAGGGAAATAACTAAAAATATCAGCGCATAGTAAAGCATGTTCCGGCTCCTTTATAGTGTATTAATATTTATATAATTTATATAATATGATGGTAAATGTTTTAAAGCTGTTGCCATCATAAGAGCTGAATCTAGTGTTGAGTATAGGACTTTGCTGGATTAAAGGTAAGAATCAGCCTACGGCAATACGCTACCTATCAGGCCAGTTCGTCAGTAATAAAAAACATGTGAAAATCACCAGAGTCTATATTTAATGCGGTGATTGGCTGGGTTCTGAGTTGAAGATATGAAGCAGTCCAGGATTGAGATTATCTGACACAGCTGATTTAATTTTTATCCATCATTCATTGATAATTGCGGGCTATTGAGCTAAATCAGCATGCCAGAACTTGCTTGAAAACAAAACTTGAGACATAACCGTTTCATGGTAAAAGCATGGCTAAGCTAGTTTTTGCTACAAAACAAACTTACCCGAATATCCGGCAATGAACAGGGTATTTAGACCGTATTTCCAAAACGCTGTCATTAATTTGGGACGATATAATTCGTCTCTTGTTTTATTATAAAGATTGCCTGCAACAAGCTTGATTGCAAGAACCTGGTGACGGGAAAGCAGATTCGCTAGTGCCAGCTTGCTAGAAATATAACAACACTACAAGAAATATAACAATGTCTGATTATAAAAATCTGGTAATTAAAATATTGTATTGGTCAGGTGTTTCGCTGCTACTCAGGCTGGTGTGGATCTCATACGTACTAATCAAATTATTTCCGATAGTCTCTTTGGTATTAGTCAGTTTGTTCAGTGTGATTTTTTTTATTAAATAATCACTCGTCTTCGCTGAATGCATTGTGGAAGTCTTCTGCTTCAATCACTTCTTTGGCACGCATTTTCTGTATAAAAACAATGCCTTCCCTGGTCATCTGGCCTTTGCTTGATCGCCTGCCTTCGCCTATGTCGCCATTGGCGGTAAGGGGCAAGCGGAATATCTCCTGATGGTACCTGAGGCTCGCTTCGCCCAATCCTATTCTTTTGCATTTTTCCAGGTCTAAAACTGTGATCAGGTAATAGTTGGAACCTCTGGGATTGATTACGCGTTTCAAGTCAATCACCCCTATCAGCTCAGTCCCTTTTAATACCGAAATCTCTTCCCCCGTTGCATCGAGCTTTATCGTATAAGTTAGGCCATCCTTGGCGACAAATTCTTTTTGGTGCATACAAAACATCCTTAGTGGGCTATTCGTTTAAAACACATCTGCTCTCAAACTTCATCATACATCAGGCTAAACTTTTTTCATCTGGTCTTTCACCTAGTCTGCAGCATCACTTGAAGTGAAGTTCTTGTTAATACATGGGCATAAATGCAACTTTGAGAATTAAGCTTTAAAAATGAGGTTACTCTTGATGTGAATATTTGTTAATAGATAGTAAACTATGTTGCAAGTAATGTTTAAAAACAATTTGGATGCAGCTTGATAAGCTCAAACGCCGATGGCAGAAACCGTATTTTTCAGTCTTGAAGGGATTAAAGTCAGTGATACACAGTTTATCGCTGATGGGCAAACCTATGCGATTGATACAGTCACTGCTGTACAGCATGGATTGATAGAGCCAAAGCGCACATTCTCAACCATCTACGTGCTATCAGGATCATTCCTGATGATTTTTGAAGATATCTTCATGTTTGTCGGTGGCTTTTCGATAGCGCTCGGCATGGTGGCCTGGTTCACTGCGCAGACTATGTATGCTGTGATTATTCACACTGAGGAGGGTGAGAAGCAGGCGTTAACCAGCACTAATAGCACTGATGTGGATCGAGTGATTCGCGCACTGAATACCGCAATTATTAATAGAGGCTAACATCAAAAGAATTTTAGAAACCAACCGGTGTGAGTCATTGTTTTATCTCTTCGTCTGTATAAGGGCTACCTGTTCTCCTTCCCTTGTTATTCGAGTTTCTTTTAAAATATTCCCGCACTTGGTAAGTCGCAATACATGAGTGCAGCCTGCAAAGCAGCTTTTTATTGCACCATCGTGCCGACATTATCTTGTAATATCAATCCTGAATTTGATGGGTTTTGATTAAGGGTAATTAATACAAGAGCTGTTATGTAAACAACCACTTCTGAAGCTACTCAGGGTGGGCTTGGCATAGATATGGCGCTAGTGAAAGTATGCTGAAATTACATGACGGCACCGTCAGTTGCTTCAGTAAAGGGCGCAATAAGGGAAGCCAGTTTACGATCACATTGCCTTTGTGGAAGGACAAGGTTTTGCACGAGAACAATACCGACATAGTTGAATTAAAACAGCAAAAGAAAATATCCGTGCTGGTAGTTGATGACAATGTAGATGCGGCGACTACACTAGCTTCATTTATAGAGTTGTATGGTCATGAAGTAATGGTTGAGCACGACTCATTAAAAGCGCTCGAGTTGATTGAAGCCACTTTGCCGATGGTCTGCGTGCTGGATATAGGCTTGCCGAAAATGGATGGCTATGAGCTTGCACAACGTATTAAAGCCAATAAAGCCATGTCACATGCCACTTTGATCGCCGTCACCGGATATGGCAGGGAGGATGATAAAAAGGCTGCATTTCTGGCAGGCTTTGATCACCACCTGGTCAAACCAGTAGATTTTGAAATGCTGATTCAGCGCATTGATGAGGCTGGCGAGAAGACTACTGCGTAGCTGGAATCAGGATGACAAAGTATTTTTAATATTATTCGCTGCCTTGATCCCGCTAGAAAATCGTATTGGGATATCTCTTAAAGACAGCCAACGCTAAGGCATTCAAATAGATCGCCTTGCCGCAAATGTTAAAAGCTTTTTAGTTTTAATTGGACAAACCTCACTTTTACTCAGCTGCCCAGCAGCTTAGCCTTGGCATTGCAGGTTTAACTTCACACAACTATATTGGAATAAATATTGTCTAGTCGTTATGGCTGAGTAAATGTTGCTCATATATAAAGATCTGTAGCCAGCAGATTTTGCACTTTGGGAGGATTTGCCATGCCAGTTGCCGACCATGGAGACTTTCTGGACTTTGCTTTATTTTCGCGGTTTGCATTGAGTAAAATTCAAGACTGGATTACCTGTATCAATAGCGCAGGCGACATTATTTATGTAAACGAGGCGGCGTATACAGCGCTTGGTTATACCAAAGAAGAAATTTATAAACTCAAAATTTTTGATATCGATTTGAGTTACACACCTGAGGTTTGGGCTGCACATTTAGAGCGGCTAAAAGCGCTGGGTTCGCGGACATTTGAAACGCAACATCGAAAAAAAGATGGTCAATTCTTACCGGTTGAAATCAACTCCAACTATATTGAGTATCAAGGGCAGGAGTATAACTGTGCGGTAGTGCGGCCTATCTTTGATCGTAAGCGTGCCGAAACGCGCGAGCATATCAAAAATCATGTGCTGGATCTGGTGGCGCACAATGCCCCTTTGAAAAGCATACTTGCGTATCTTGTGCGCGGGGTAGAAGAAGAAAATCCTGAACGTTTTTGCTCTATCCATTTGCTGGATAAGAATAAGCAACTCCTGAAAAATTATGTCGCTCCCAGCTTGCCGCCAGGCTATTCCGCAGCGATAGAGAATTTACAGGTTGGTCCTGATATAGGTTCGTGTGGCACTGCTGCATTTGAAGGAAGGCCGGTGTATGTCGAAAATATACAGACCGATCCGCGCTGGGAGGGTTACAAAGAACTTGCTGCCACGTATGGGCTGGCCTCTTGCTGGTCGGTGCCGATAATTGTGGACAACAACGATGTGGCGGGCACTTTCGCGATTTATCACAAAGCGCCGAAAACGCCTTTGGCGGCGGATATTGAGCAACTGGAATATCTTTCCAACCTGGCCCGTATCGCTATCGAGCGTCATCGTACTGCAGAAGAGTTACGGCTGTCAGATTCTATCTTTAAAAATACCAGTGAAGCCATGCTGGTGCTGGATATTAATGGCATCATCATTGCGACCAATCCGGCTTTCACCAAGATATCCGGCTATGACTCATCTGAAGTCATCGGTCACCATCCTGTCACGTTTGGCTCGCCCAGGCATGACCGGGATTTTTATGAGGCCATCCGCAAAGACCTGCACGATAACGGTTCATGGCGTGGAGAAATATGCGGCATTAAAAAAACCGGTGAAGAATATATCAACTGGGTAACTGTCAACACCACTAACGATGACAAAGGGCGGCCGTTCAGGCGCGTGGTACTGTTTTCGGATATTACGGAGAAAAAGAAACATGAAGAGCGCATCTGGTATGAAGCGAATTACGATGCGCTAACCCATTTGCCAAACCGCCGTTTATTCCAGGAACGCCTGCAACAAGAGGTGTTCCGTGCCAATCGCCTGGGCACCAAAGTCATCTTGCTGTACCTGGATCTGGATGGTTTCAAGGAAGTAAACGATGCCATGGGCCATCAAGGCGGCGACCAGTTACTGATTGAAGTCGCGCGGCGGCTTAACCAAGTGATCCGCGTGACGGATTGCACTTCGCGGTTGGGTGGCGACGAATTCACGGTAACTCTGGTCGATGTGCACGAATACCAAACCGCGATCAAGGTCGCCACCTCTATTCTTGAGTTGTTGCAGGCGCCGATTATGGTCGATACGCACGCCACTTATATCTCGGCCAGTATCGGTGTCACTGTCTACCCCGACGATGCAGCCGATGCCTCCAGCCTGATTAAAAATGCCGACCAGGCAATGTACGAAGCCAAAAAGCTGGGTCGCAACCAGTATTCTTTTTACACCCGGGAAATGCAATATGTGGCAACCCGTCGCTCTGAGCAAAAGCGTGAGTTACGCAGCGCATTGCTGAATAACGAATTCGAAATTTATTATCAACCGGTGGTCGATCTTAAAACCGGCAATGTGACAAAAGCCGAAGCTCTTATCCGCTGGCAGCACAGTACCATGGGCATGGTCAGCCCGGCAGAGTTTATCCCTCTGGCGGAAGAGACTGGGCTGATCCATGAAATAGGCAGCTGGGTACTCATAGAAAGTTTGGCGCAGGCGCTGAAATGGCGTACCCAGTTTCACCCGGATTTCCAGATCAGCGTCAACCTATCACCGACGCAATTCAAAAACACTACTTATTTCGACAGATGGTTCACCCTGCTTGCTTCAGCGGCCAATACCAATAACTGCCTGTGCGTAGAAATTACCGAGGGCGTGTTGCTGGATGCCTCCCAGAAAACAGCCAAACAACTGATGCGTTTCCGCGAAGCGGGGATAGAAGTTGCAATTGATGACTTTGGCACCGGTTATTCTTCGCTGGCTTATATCAAGCGCATTGATGTCGATTACCTGAAAATTGACCGTACATTCATTACTAATATAGCCGCTGAATCTACTGATTTCCCCCTGGTTGAAGCCATCATCATGATGGCGCATAAATTAGGATTAAAAGTCATTGCAGAGGGTGTAGAAACTGAAGCGCAATTGGAACTGTTAAACAGCATGGGCTGCGATTTTATCCAGGGATATTTCTATTCAAAACCCTTGCCGCAGGCTGTTTTTGAAACCTGGCTTTTGGCGAGGAAAAGGTAATGGGTTACAGTTTGGTTTCAATATTGACTTGTAGAAAAGTGCTAACAAAATCTTGATCATGAATAAGCCCGTTTATAAAAATAACCCTAATATTTATCGCAAGAATAGTTACAGCAAGAAATATTCAAATTTTTACTCATGGAAAGATGCTTGTCTTTAGCAATGGAATATGGGGTATTTTTGCAATACATTGATATTAATGAATATTTTCCTGTCTTTCCTGGTGGTTTGTTCGCCATAAAAAATAACTAAATACTCTCGTTTGTGTAGTTTTCACATCCATTATTTGTATGAAACTGTGGTAAACAATAGTACACTCTGATGTTTATAATTCGATAATAAAGGTTGTTATGGTCAGTCACTATGAAGAGCAGTTTAGCGAACCTGATCGTATTTCAGCCTTACGTAAACTGCTTATCTTAGACTCCCCTTACGAGGCTGTTTTTGATGCCATTGCATTGCTAGCTTCCCAGGTTTGCGGGATGCCAATCGCCCTGATTAGCCTGGTAGATAGTGAGCGACAATGGTTTAAGGCACAGGTTGGTTTAGAGGGTGTGAGGGAAACTAGCCGTGAACTGGCGTTTTGTGCGCATACCATCCGTGAAAATAGCTTGATGGAGATCAAGGATGCAACCAAAGATAGCCGTTTTCTGGATAATCCACTGGTAACAGGCCATCCTAATATTGTTTTTTATGCTGGTGCGCCGATTGCCCTGCCTCTAGGGGAAAAGATTGGGACTGTGTGTGTGATTGATACTAAACCAAATGCACTGAATGATATGCAGAAACAGGTGTTGACTGGCCTCGCAAACATCACAACAAAAGCCTTGCTTGCGAGAAGAATTTCCCTGCAAGAGTTGAATAAAGTAGCGACTCAGCACACTAATCAGCTTGTATAGGTGCTTATTTAAGCTCGGCCGATCATCTCCTCTTACTTTTCCTCTGGCTTGCTTCATCGTTAGATATTGAACGCTTCGTTATTTATTCGCTGCTGATTGTGCGGAACTGACCAGATACATTCACCATCTGTCACGCAAATAAAGTCACCTGCTTTATTCTCCATCACAAACCCGCCGGTAAAGTCACCAAAAGAGGGCAGCAAGGTCATGCCTTCCTGGTGGTGAAAGCACGGCAAAATCAGGCGCTGCCGACCCTTGCCCAGCAAACGGAAAGTAGGGTGGATATGGCCGGCAATCACATGATGTGTAGGGTGGGGTGCGGGAATATGTTGCAATGCAAAATCGCCCATCAGGTAAGGCTCACCCACTGTTTCAATATTCAAATCCGCTGGTGGGTCACCGGCATTTTTATCGTGATTGCCGCGTACCAGGATACATTTCATCGATTGATGTTGCGTACGCCAGTGTCTTAACGCGGCCAAAGTGGCCGGTGCATGCGACTTGGGCGCATGCAGGAAATCTCCCAGGAAAATCAGTTGCTCGGTCGGGTAAGCAGATAGCAGTGCGTTCAGTCGTTGAAGGTTCTGGCTAGTGGTGCCTTGCGGCACAGGTTGACCCAAGGCACGGTATGCCGCGGCCTTGCCGAAGTGCGCATCTGCGATCAACAGCGCTTTCTGCTGCGGCCAGTAGATGGCTTTGTCGGCTAGCAAAAGCACGGTGTGAGAACGAATGTTTAAAGGTAATTCATTTTTCATTGATTACATAAACTTCCTCAAAAACCATGTCGCGCTTTAGGCGGGATAATTCCAGTGCGGCGTCGTTTGGGATTCGTTGCATTTTCAGTATCTGGTTCCATGGGTAAACCGGTTTTGCGCACGCGTTCGCGTTTCTTATACACTTTCTCCTGCACGTTGAATTTTGCCTGCGCGTCCACGCTCTCTTCCGGGATGTAAGCGCCAGCGCCAGCGGCTTTTTCCAGGTCGGCCACCATACGTGAAATACGTTCAGCCAGTTTTTCCGAGCTGCTGCTTTCACGGAAACGTTCTACCAGTAAAGGAAACGCAAACGGCGTCGGTCTTTTGATATGCATTAATTGTATTTGTTTGCTTTGCAGATGTTGCAGGGTGGCAGACAGGCGCGCTATCTCCAATTCCTGTTGCAGCACTTCTTCCTGCGCTTGCGTCAGCAATAAGTTCTTGGGATCGTATTTGCGGAATACATCAAAAAACAGACTGGATGAAGCCTGTACCTGCCTGGCGCTTTTATGCGCACCGGGAAAACCGGCAAACACCAGTCCGGAAATACGCGCGATTTCGCGGAAACGTCTTTGTGCCAGTTCGCCCGCATTCAGGCTGCCAATCACGTCCTGGAGCAGATTGTCGGTTGAAAAAATATCTTTTGTTAATAACGCATCCCAATCCACCGCTGTCGCGGAAAGCAGTTCGAGGCCATAATCATTCACCGCAATGGAAAACGTATTCGGCTGATGCTTGCCGGCCCTCCAGGCCAGTAAACTGGCTAGCCCGACGTGGACGCTGCGCCCGGCGTAAGGGTATAGAAACAAATGCCAGCCTTCACGCGAGTGCATGGATTCGGCTAGCAAATTCAGGTTGGTCGGCAATGCGGACCAGTTGCTCTGCACTTGTAGTAAAGGTTTGATCAACTGCATTTCCGGGCCATCGAAATGGCCGTGCGCAGCCGCATCCATACGCGCTACCATCGCATTGGCAAGCTCGGTAGAAAGCGGCAAGCGCCCGCCATTCCAGCGCGGCACAGCGGCTTTTTTGCCTGTAGCTTTGCTCACAAAAGCAGTCATTTCATGCACGCGTACCAGTTCCAGCAGGCGTCCCCCAAACAGGAAGTGGTCACCGGGTTTGAGCCGCGCGATAAAGTTTTCTTCCACCGATCCCAAGCTCTTGCCAGACGCGCCTTTACTCCAGAATTTTACCACCATGCTGGAGTCACTGACGATGGTGCCTATGCTCATGCGGTGCCGTCGGGCCAGAATTGCATCCGGCACATGCCAGACGCCGTTTTCGTCTGGAATTGCGCGGCGATAATCCGGGTAGGCAGTCAGCGACTCGCCACCGTGTTGCACAAACGCCAGCGCCCAGCGCCATTCTTCATCGGTTAAATGGCGGTAGGCGTAACAGCTGCGCACTTCTGCCAGCAAGTCATCTGCAGTAAAACCACCACCCAGCGCTATCGTCACCAGGTGTTGCACCAATACGTCTAAAGGTTTTTGCGGGGACTCACGCGGCTCCACATTACGTGCCGCAATCGCATCCTGGGCGGCCACCGATTCGATCAGCTCCAGGCTATGCGTAGGCACTACGGTCAGGCGCGAAGCGCGGCCGGGCGCATGGCCAGAGCGGCCTGCACGTTGCATCAGACGTGCGACGCCTTTGGGCGAGCCTATCTGCAATACGCGCTCCACCGGCAGAAAGTCCACGCCCAGATCCAGGCTGGAGGTACAGACCACGGCTTTTAGCGTGCCTTCTTTAAGGCCGTTTTCTACCCATTCACGTACATTCCTGTCCAGTGAGCCGTGGTGCAGTGCAATCAAACCCGCCCAGTCCGGACGCGCTTCCAGCAAAGCCTGGTACCAGATTTCGCATTGCGAGCGGGTGTTGGTAAAAATCAGGCTATTCGGGCTGGATTCAATCTGCTCCACTACTTGCGGCAGCATGCGTAAACCCAAATGACCGGCCCAGGGGAAACGTTCAATGCCGGGCGGCAATAAAGTATCTATCACCAGGTGTTTCGCCAGCTTGCCTTGCACCAGCAGCGGTTTGGATTGTTCTGTATTGGATGCGTCTGGACCAGAGGTGCTTCTATCGGATACGCCGGGAATCAGGACATCCATGGCATGTTGCAAATTCCCCAATGTTGCCGATAATCCCCAAGTGATTAATGCTGGCTGCCAGCGTCGCAGGCGCGCCAGGGCCAGTTGCAACTGCACACCACGTTTGTTGCCGATCAGTTCGTGCCACTCATCCACGACTACCATTTTCAGGCTGGCAAAAGTGTCGGCGGCATCCGGACGCGTCAGTAACAGGGTCAGGCTTTCCGGTGTGGTGATCAGCGCGGTCGGCAGGCGTTTTGATTGCCTTGAACGCTCGGCACTGTTGGTGTCGCCAGTGCGTAAACCGATGCTCCAATCAAGGTTTAATTCATTCACTGGCGTCATTAATGCACGCTCGGTATCAGCGGCCAGCGCACGCATGGGCGTGATCCATAATACGCTCAGCGGCTGCATCACTACTTTTCGTTTGGCAGGTTTCTCAGCAGCCGTATTTAAATGTTTAGCGGATGCCTTCGGTTTTGTGAGAGCAAAACGCTCAATCGCCGCCATCCATACTGCATAGGTTTTACCGGCGCCGGTGGTAGCATGCAGCATGCCGGATTGATCTTGAGCGACTGCCTGCCATACTTGCTGCTGGAAAGGGAACGGCTGCCACTGATGTGTAGCAAACCATTGCCGGCTTAACTGAAAAGCGCTACGTTTTGGCTTTTCAGTAGGCTTATCATGGAGAGTCAATTCTGTAGAGGCTTCCATGGTCATGGCAGAGCCGCTTCTTCTTTAGGTTCAGGGCGTGAAACCTGCGGCAACAATGCCTGCAAAGTCTGTAAGGTATCGGCTTCTGCCACCGGCTTATCCTGTCGCCAGCGCAGCATGCGCGGGAAGCGCACGGCGATGCCGCTTTTATGGCGTCCGCTTAAAGAAATACCTTCAAAGCCTAGCTCGAATACCAGGGTCGGTTTTACGCTGCGCACGGGGCCAAATTTTTCAACCGTGGTTTTACGGATAATCGCATCCACTTCCCGCATTTCGGCATCGGTGAGGCCGGAATACGCTTTGGCAAATGGCACCAGTTTCCGGTCCGGATTACCCTGGGCACTGTCCCACACCGCAAATGTGTAATCGGTATACAGGCTGGCGCGGCGGCCATGGCCGGTCTGCGCGTAGATAAGCACCGCATCTGCGGTGTAAGGCTCTATCTTCCACTTCCACCACACGCCGACATCCTTGGTTCTGCCTATGCCGTATTGCGCATCTTTGCGCTTGAGCATAAAGCCTTCCACACCCAGGCTGCGCGAGGCTTCGCGCTGGCGATCGAGGTCTTGCCAGCTATTGCCTGTGACTAAAGGCGATAGCTGCAATTGTGGCCGGTCGCAGGTCAGAACAACCTTTTCCAGCTGTGCGCGGCGGGCAGACTGCGGTTGTTCGCGCCAGTCCTCACCCTGCCATTCGAGCAGGTCATAAGCCAGGATCACCACCGGCAGGTTTTCCAGGATTTTAGCGGTTAACGTTTTACGGCCTATGCGTTGTTGTAGTAAGGCAAACGGTTGAACCTGTCCTTGTGTCCTTTGGGGCGCAGGCTGGTCGGCGATTTGATCTTTTATCTTCTCCGGGTCAACTTCAACATCAGGCGCAGGCGCATGTTTCCAGACCACCAACTCGCCATCAATTACCGTACCATCCGGCAGGGCTTCCGCCAGCACATTCAATTCGGGGAAACGGTCAGTCACCAGTTCCTCACCGCGCGACCATACCCATAGCTGGCCGTCGCGTTTGACCAGCTGCGCGCGTATGCCATCCCATTTCCACTCCACTAGCCAGTCTTGCGGGCTACCAATCGCAGTTTCAAACTCGTCAGTCGGCAACTGTAAAGGATGGGCGAGGAAAAATGGGTAAGGCTGGCCTTCGCTACGCTCGTCACCCTCTTCATTCAGCGGCGCAATCAGTCTTAAATAATGCTCGGCAGTCGGACGTGCCGAAAGGTCGGTATAGCCAACCAGACGTTGGGCGATACGCTTGGCATCTATTTCAGCCACCGCAGACAGGGCACGCGTGACCAGCAGTTTCGAAACACCAACGCGGAAACTGCCGGTAATCAGTTTGATGCAGACCAGCTTGCTGCGCTGATCCAGTTGCTGCAATAACGGTGTCAATTGCAGGGTCAACACGTCTGGCGCCAGGCCGCGCAGCGGGAGTAGTTTGTTTTCTATCCACGTGGCCAAACCTTCTTCTGACGTATGCGCGGATTCTGGTAACAGCAACGCCATGGTTTCCGCCAGGTCGCCCACCGAGTGGTAGCTTTCCTCAAATAGCCATTCTGGCAGGCTGGCTACAGTCAGTGTCAGTTCACGTAAAAGTTTGGTTGGGACCAGTTGGCGCGGACGGCCACCAGCCAGGAAATAGACGGCCCAGGCGGCGTCGGCGGGAGAGGCTAGCAGGAAATAATCACGCAACGCAGCCAGTTTGGCATTGCTGCTGGTGGTGGCATCCAGCCTGCTATATAAATCGGCAAACGCTTTCAAACGGTCGCCTTTGCTATGTTCATTTGCTCGCTGCCCTCAGTCTCAGGTGGCAGCCCGGCTTCGGGTGGCAAAGCAGTCTCTGTCATTTGGCTGCTTTCTGAAGATTCAGGTGACAGGTCTGTTTCTGCTTCAGCTGCTTCTTCGCCGTACTCGGTGACAAAGCCTTGCGCATCCAGACCTTGCTCGCATAACCAGCGCACCATGGGGTGTACTTGCCCGTGCGTGACAAACACGCGTTCGGCACCAGTGGCTTGAATGGCAGTTTGCAAACCAGGCCAGTCTGCATGGTCAGACATAATAAAACCGCGGTCCACACCACGACGTCGGCGAGTGCCGCGTAACTGCATCCAGCCACTTGCAAACGCATCCGAATAATCACCAAAACGTTTGATCCAATGTGTACCCTGCGCTGAGGGCGGAGCCAGCACTATGCTTTTGCCTATCTGAGATTTATCCTGCATTTCGCTGACATATTGGGTGGCTGGTAGGTTGACGCCCGCTTCCCGATAGACTTTATTCAAGGGTTCGACCGCGCCATGGACCAGGATCGGCCCAATGTGCGGGTTTAGCCCGGACAGCAACCGTTGCGCTTTACCGAAAGAATAGCAAAACAGCACGCTGGCACGATTGTTATCCGCATTGCTTTGCCACCACTGGTTGATGTCAGCAAAAATCTCGCCCTGCGGCTGCCATTTGTAAATCGGCAGGCCAAAGGTGGATTCGGTAATAAAGGTATGGCAGCGTACGCTTTCAAACGGCGCGCAGGTGCCGTCGGGCTCTACTTTGTAATCGCCTGAAGCTACCCATACTTCACCTTTGTATTCCAGCCTCACCTGGGCAGAACCCAGCACATGTCCTGCGGGATGCAGGCTCAGCTTCACACCATGGTGATTGATGACTTCGCCATATTCCAGCGTCAGCAGATTAATATCTTCACCCAGGCGTTTGCGCAGAATACCTTCACCAGCGGCCGCAGCCAGGTAATGCGAGTGACCAGTGCGCGCGTGGTCGCCATGCCCGTGCGTGATGACGGCACGTTCTACCTGCCGCCAGGGGTCAATGTAAAAGTCGCCAGGTGGGCAATACAACCCTTCGGGACGGGCTACCACTAGTTCCATAAGGTTAAATCCAACACTTATCTGGATGATTAAATATGGGGATATGACAGCACTAATACAATTTCATTCTGCATGCGGAATAAAAAATGCAAACAGCAAAAATCTCAGTATTGAGGGATAAAACAACAAATAGATTATTAGGTTGGCGATCGACTTAAAGTGACTGAGCGCCCACTGCCTTTTATGTTCCACGGCTATTTAATCGTGCTGTGGTTTATGGGCCCCTATCTGACGCGCCGAGTAGCGCAGTCAGCGTGGGAGATGTCGGTCAGCGTCTGTTCGAGTTCCGCAACAAGCCACGTCGTGTGTGGCTTGTCAGGGCGAGTTTCGCTGGACGCCCACGCTGATGAGCAACGCAGGAAACAAGCGGAAGCTAGGGTGCATTTCTTTTGGTTACTTATTCTTTGTGCAAGCAAAGAAAAGTAACTCGCCAAGAGGCGAAATGAATATTTTAAGAATACCTATCGAGGATCACCCTTCATACATTGGAGAGTTTTCTCTCTAACTCTTTCAGTCGCGCTTCCAGCAAAGCAATCCTCTGGTCACGTTCCTGGATTGCCGGAATCACATCTTCTACCTTCAGCAGCTTTGGGATGTGCTTGTGGCAGTTCGCATCCCAGGCCTTGATGGTAAAGACAATCACGCGCTCAACCTTGGCCGGATAATCGGGTGAAGAAACGCGTGCGATTAACGCCTGATCGCCGGTCACAATCTTTGCCTCGCCCCAGATTTTGACGCGTTGTGTATTGGCGTAATCCATCAGGAAAAGCTGCGCCTTTGGGTTTTCATCCAGATTGCCTGCCGTAATGTATTGCTTGTTACCCGCATAATCGGCAAAGGCCAGCGTTTGCTCATCCAGCACATGCAGGAAACCTAGCGGACCGCCGCGATGCTGCATATAAGGTTGTCCCTCGGCATTGGCCGTGGCAATGTACATACTGGTCTGCGCTGCAATAAAGTCGGCCAGTACTGGTGTCACGCGGGATTCCCAACCGCGGGTGCTTTCGAATTTTGCATAGCCCGATCTCGACCCCATTTCTTCCTGTCTGGCTTTCACTGCTGCTGTGAATACGACGTCACTGGGGGATACCAATGTTGAAGCGAATGATTCAGTCATGATCTTCTCCTCTGCTTGTTTACTGATGGACGAATTTTAGTAAATAATGCGAAGGAGAGAATCAGGGCTAGCCGCAATACATTATTTCGCCCACAGAAATATTGCAGGTGACCATGTCTTTAATGAATGTATAAGAGAAACGTAATAATGGGAGAAATACTATCGACCAGTTTCATTTAATGCGCGTGTTTGCCAGCGTCGCTGAAGAGGGCGGCTTTGCGGCTGCTTCACGCAAGCTGGATATTTCCCCGGCGGCAGTCACGCGTGCGGTGGTGGCGCTCGAAGAGCAACTGGGCGCCAGGCTATTGCAAAGAACCACACGGAATGTGCGCTTCACCGATGCCGGCCGTCAGTATTACGAAAATGTGCGGGCTATCCTGGTCAGCATTGCCGAGGCGAATGAAGCGGTCGCTGAAAGTAATGCCACACCGCGTGGCACGCTTTCAATCACCGCGCCGGTGATGTTCGGGCGCCTGTTTGTCATGCCTTGCCTGATCGATTACATGCAACGTTATCCGCAGGTCAATATGGTGGCAAACCTGGTAGACCGCGTTACCAACCTGGTGGATGAAGGCATGGATGTCGCGATCCGTATCGGGCATTTGCCTGACTCCGGGCTGCGTGCGATCAAAGTGGGGGAGGTCCGGCGGGTACTCTGTGCATCGCCCTCATATCTGGAGAAATCCGGCACGCCCAGGCAGCCCGCTGATTTGACTAAACATTCCATTATTTCATCCAGCGCCGTATCACCGCATACCGAATGGCATTTTAAAGCCGGTCATGAGCCGTTACAGGTACGTATGGATCCGCGCCTGACCGTTACCAGCAATGATGCGGCACTCGCGGCTGCCATGGGCGACTTGGGTATTGCGCGTCTGCTTTCATACCAGGTGTGGAACGAGATTGAAACAAACGCCGTACATGTGATCCTCGAAGACTATGAAGAAGAGCCCTGGCCTGTGCATGTGGTGCACCGGGAAGATAAACTAGGCTCATCCAAAGTACGCAGCTTCATCGACTACATTGTCGAAAACTTGCGTGCCAACCGAAAATTGAATCCTTGACGATATTGCGCCTGGCGAAACAATCCATTTCACCGTAAATAGTTTTTCCCACTGCCTTCAATCTCTAACATTCGGGCTGTCAATCAAGACATCACCCGAACAAAGGAGAGCAACATGAAAGCAGCCATCATCATTTTTTCCGATCCCACCCACGGCGGTGAAGAAGCGTTGGGACGCGCCTTCAATGGCCTGGCAGCCGCCTATGATTTCAAGCAGAAAAACATAGACGTTGCAGTTTATTTTCAGGGCACCGGCACACGCTGGGTCAGCCACCTGAACAAAGTAGGTCATCCTTTATATCAACTGTATTCTGCAGTGTCTGATGTGGTCGCAGGTGTTTCATGTGGCTGCGCGGATGTGTTTGGTGCCAGGGACGAGGCAGAAAAACATGGTTTCGATCTGGTAACGGATAACAGTGTGCCGGGTACGTCCGGCTTGACCAGCATCGCACAGCTATCCAGCGACGGTTACACGATTTTCAATTTCTGATCAGTGCCATTCTGTCGCTAGCGCCTGAAATAAAGGTGCTAGCGACCAGTTAAAAAGAACTGCGATTTATCCGCACCATCACACTTCAACTATTTACATAAAATTAATCTGATTATTGTTACAATAAAAACTGATTATTGTTACAATAAAATCCATGAGTGAAGAAGACAAGAAAAATGGTGGCAAAAGACCTGGTTCAGGCCGCAAGCATGGCACCGGTACTTACATGGAAGCCACCAGCGTTATCCGTGTGCCAGACAGTCAAAAGCCGGTCATTGCCAGCTTTCTGGAGGCGTATGCCAAGAAGCAACGGCTGCGCCAGATGGAAGGCAATCTGGATAGTGTGGGTGAATTTGCACAGTTAGCCGAAACGCTGGATAGTTTAAGTTTGCCGCTCTACCAGTCCAAAGTGCCCGCCGGTTTGCCATCTCCGGCTGATAGCGATGAAGAGTCGCGCATGGACCCGAATGGCTATTTGATCCAGGACCCGGCCAATACTTTTTTTGTCACTATCCAGGGCGAATCCATGATTGAGGCCGGGTTGTTGCCCGGTGATAAAGCGATTGTGAATAAAAGAAAACAGGCATCGATAGGCGATATCGTGCTGGCGATGATTGATGGCGAATTCACCATCAAAACCTTAGCCAAACAAAAGAACGGCGACCCCAAGTTATTGCCGGCCAACTCTTCAGGTAAATATGAACCTATCCTCATCCAGGGCAAAATGCAATTTGCAATCTGGGGTGTGGTGACCGGTTCTTTCAGGAAGTTTTAATCATGACACGCAAAAACATTATTTCTGCAAACTGGATGGATACGATGTGCCGCGCAAACGGCATCAATATTCACTATTTAAGAACGGGTGGCGCAGACAAGCCTACACTAATCGCGCTGCATGGCTTGACCGGCAGTGGTGCGTGCTGGTCGCAATTGGCGCGTGAGCTGGAAGAGCACTTCGACATCATCATGCCTGATGCACGCGGCCATGGTTATTCTAGTGCGCCACAGCATGGCTACACCTATCAAGACCATGCCAATGATGTGATCGAGCTGATAAGGACGCTGGATATTAAATCACCCTACCTGCTTGGTCACTCGATGGGCGGCATGACGGCGGCAATGGTTGCCAGCCGGTTGGGTTTCGCTGTCAGCGGCATTATCCTGGCCGACCCTACGTTTGTCAGCCCTGAATTTCAAAACCGCGTGTACGAGAGTGATATGGTTGAGCAACACCGGCAGATGCTGAAGTCGACCAAAGAGGAGTTATTCAGGGAAGCCAAAGCCAGGTACCGCTATCGCTCATCCGAGGTCATCGAATACATTGTGCAGGCAAGGTTACGGACCAGCGAGAACGCATTTGATGTGCTGATTCCGCCTAACCCCGAATTTGACGAACTGATCCGCAATATTTATGTACCGACGTTATTGGTGCTTGGCAGCGAAGGTATTGTGTCTGCCGAGACAGCGCGCGAATTGCATGCCCTAAACCCGGATTTGCAATACAAGCTGATTCCTGATGTCGGGCATGGGTTACCGTACGATGAACCTGCGCGCCTGGCTGCGGCAATTGATTCATTTTTAAAACCGAAAGTAACGTCCACAAATCATATCAAGAAACCAGGAAGGTTCTCTCTGCAAACTGCAGGTGCGTATTAAGGTAATTCAGTTTATAAGTGAATCTTGAGGTTCACTTATAAACTGTGCAGCAAAAACGGAGTTTTGATAGCTCGCTGGTGGCGTATCAGCGTTGAGCTCTGGAAATACTGTATTTCGGAATCCGTCATTGCTCTCAGTAAGAGGCACAGGTAGCGTACCAGGCAAGGTTAAAGCGATACTGGCAACTACTATTCAAACACTCGTCTATTTCTGACGAAACACAATCACACCAATCAGTCCCACGCCAAACAGCATCAGGCTAATGCTTTCTGGTTCAGGCACTGGAGAGTTAGTAGATGAAGCGGCATTAGCTGCTGCTGTAGCGAGCAAGCCTGTAATAAAAATCAATTTCTGAAACATATTTTTCTTTATTGTTGTTAGTGGTGACACTGAGAATTCTATGAGGGGCATTGTGTTACAACAATGGCCCACATTGACTAAGACTAAAGGACTAAAATATATTGTTATTTATTGTATATTTATAGTAATATAATGTTAACACATTTTATCACTACGATAGAGGTAAATTTATGGAAGAGTCCATTTACTTCAGTCATCACGGCATAAGTGTTAGTAACAGCCGGTTTATTGTTAACGGTAAACCGATCCCCATCAAACATGTCACAACGGTCGAATCGAAGAAGCTTAGCCCAAACTTGCGTATGGCTAAAGTTTGCCTGATTGGCGGTCTGCTAATGCTCTTTGGTAATGGTAACTTACCTTTGATCGGCACCTTTTCATTGGTCTATGGTGCGGTCATGTGGCTGCTTGCCACCCCACAATATGCAGTGGTGATCCATACTTTGGCTGGCAATATCCAGGCAGTCATCGGCGATAACATTTTAGATGTTGAAAACGTGCTGACAGCTTTGAATGTCGCACTTGCCTTGCGTGGCAGCTCAGCGCAAGTGTAAGTAATTTCCAGTTAGATTCCTCTGCCTCTCGTGATCCTTAGCTTGATTAAGGATGCGAGAGATTTTTTTGCCCACGATCTGCCGCTTCAAGCCGAGATTGCATACATGCATTTTCCTAAAAGATTTTATGTTCAGATGATTAATTATTTCGTTAATGATTAACACAATTATTTTTTGTATGGATTAAATCTGCAAAAGGTGTGAAACTTCATGAACATCTTTATGTATTAAACATATGAACAATTCACTCCCGCAACCACCGCTGCATTCTGCAGAGAATCCATCCAATCATTTTCCTCCACTATTTATCGTCTTAAACGCCGGTTCCGGCGCAAAAGATGCAGCGACGGTCGCCAATGAATTGGCAAAAATATTTCACGAGGCTGAGCAGCCCTATGAGCTGTTTTTATGCCAGCGCGGCTCAGACCTGCCAGAAATGACCAACAAGGCATTGGAACAGGCATGTCATCGTCATGGGGTGGTCGCCGCAGCGGGCGGGGATGGCACCATACGTTTTGTCGCACAGAAGGTGCTGGCTGCCGGATTGCCGTTTGGCATAGTGCCACTAGGCACCTTCAATTACTTTGCGCGTGACAATGGCATACCGCAGGATGTGGCGTTAGCCGCTAAAGCGTTGATTGATGGCATGCGTATTGGTAGTGAGCGGCAAATACAGGTGGGGCTACTCAATGATGAGGTTTTTCTGGTGAATGCCAGCCTGGGGCTCTATCCGCAACTACTTGCAGACCGGGAGGAGTTTAAACAGCAGCATGGCCGTAACCGCGCGGTCGCCAAAGTGGCGGCTTTTCTTACCTTGTTAAAGCGTGATATCAAAATGCTGCTACGCATTGAGCATAGCGGCGGGCAACAGCAAAACGGGGAGGAAGTCCTGCCTGCTTCAACAATCTTTGTAGGCAACAACGCGATACAGCTGGAGGCTATCGGCCTGCAGCTCGAATCTGAACAGGTCCAAAATGGACAACTTGCCATTATTGCACTCCCGCCTATGACAGCAACTGAACGGGTGGCGGTGGCATTTCACGGTATGCTAGGCGTGCTAAGCAAATCGCAGAATGTCACCCACTTTGCCTGTCGTCAGCTGGTGGTTGAACCCTTATTGCGCCGCCACAAGCGTTCTGTAAAGGTGGCGATGGATGGTGAAGTTTCACGCATGCAGCCGCCTTTGACATTCCGAGTCGGGCCCAAGCCCTTGCGACTGGTTGCCCATATATCGTCAGGAAACGAAGTATGAGTGTGATCCTCCATCTTTCCGACACCCATTTTGGAACCGAGCAACCACCAGTAATGGCTGCTTTATTGCAGCTAGCGCAAGAAATACGCCCTGATATCGCCATCCTGTCCGGAGATGTCACACAGCGTGCACGTGCCGCACAATTTGATAGCGCCCGCAGCTTTCTGGATCAATTGGCTGCGTCGGTTAAGCTGGTGATTCCTGGCAATCACGACATTCCACTGTTTAATATTTTTGCGCGTATTTTTAATCCCTATGGCAATTACCGACGCGTATTTGGTCGGGAGCTTGCGCCGCAATTTTCCAATCAGGATGTACAGGTGATTGGTGTGAATACCACTCGGCCCTGGCGTCACGCGGATGGTGAAGTTTCCAGGCAACAAATTGAAAGTGTCTCTCAAAAATTGCAGAGCGCATCACCAAATCAGTTACGTATCATCGTTGTGCACCAGCCGGTATACGTTGAGCGCGAAAGCGATAAAGAGAATTTGCTGCATGGGCACAAAAAGGCGATAGCGGCCTGGGCAGCGGCGGGGGCAGACCTGATTTTAAGTGGGCATATTCATCTAGCCTACATCCGCAATCTGCAAGAAAAGTTTCAGGATGTCACACGCCCACTCTGGATAGTGTCCGCGGGTACTGCCGTATCGAAGCGGGTACGCGAAAAAAAGCCAAATTCAGTGAATCTTATCCGCTATGACTCAGCACTACGTTCTTGCATAGTGGAGCGGATGGATTTTGATGCAGCATCCTCCCGGTTTATCATTGCAGAAAACAAGCTATTGAAGCTTTCTTAGGGATATGCAAACTAGGGTTAAACGCTGACCATGTCGTGGATATTACTTGGCAGTATCCTGTCCGTCGCTCTCGTTATTATGCTGGTGGTTTGGGGTTGTCGAGTGATGGATCGCCCTCAATCACTGCGCATCCATATAACGCTCGGCGGCATAATGGTGATGCTCACAGGGTCACTATTTGGCTTTATTGCCAACAATGTTGTCAGCGGTGGTACGTTGACAGTCGTCGATATCGAAATTGCCCAATGGTTGCATGAGCATGGCTCTCCACTGTTAACTCAATGCCTGCTTATCATTACCAACTTGCATGATCCTTGGGTGATTAGCCCTGTCGCCGCTTTAATAACGTTAACGCTCGCCTGGAAAAAACGTTGGTATGCAGCTTTGTCGATTTTGTTAATTGTGCAAGGAGGCATGCTGCTCAATCTGCTTGCCAAGCAAATTTTTCACCGGGCGCGCCCATCATTTGAAAATCCACTTATCACGCTGACTACCTACAGTTTCCCCAGCGGGCATGTCGTTGCCAGTACGGTTTTTTATGGCGTATTGGCTGCACTGCTGATTACAAAAACGCATTCGCGGAGTGGAGCCGCAGTTATTCTGCTGATCGCTTCTGCGATGATTGTACTGGTTGCGTTTAGCCGACTGTATCTAGGCGCGCATTATCTAAGTGATGTACTGGCAGCATTTCTGGAAGCCATTGCCTGGCTGGTATTGTGTTTAACCGCCATCCATAGCCATCGTATTTATTATCAACAACGCTGAATTTTTTATTGAACTATCAAACCTCATTTTTATCCTATTTTCTCTGTGTTGGGTAATGGTTAGTTTTTCTGTTTGTGAAATTCTCAAAACCTCGTTTGCTTCTTCTGTAAGTTCAAATAAACATCCTGACTAATCATTAACCTTTCATATAAGGAAAGAAATGAATAGCTGGCTTCAATATAAATTTCTAAGTTTCACCATCAATGAGTGGCTTTATACCTTGCTGATTTTCGCAATCACCTATGTGGGATTGCTGCTGATCCGGAAATTTACCATTAAGAAAATCTCTAAATTTACTTTAACAAACCCGACAAAACTGGGTGATTTGGTTATCGAGGTAATGCGCAGTACCAATCAATTAACGTTTGCATTATTTTCATTGCTGTTTGCCATGCACTTCCTGGAGTTGAACGCCAAGTGGGTGACTCGCCTGGATTATCTGTCTTTCTTTGTAATTGGTATTCAGGTAGCGATATGGTTTAGCAAAGGAATCAGCCTATGGGCTAAAGCTAAAGTGGTCGCCACCGATGGCTCAGCGGAAAATGCAGTGCTGACCACGATGCTTTCCTGGATTTTCAAAACGGTTGTATGGTCAATTGCGTTGCTAAGTATTCTGGCAAACATGGGCGTGAATATCACCGCTTTTGTCGCCAGTCTGGGCGTGGGCGGGGTGGCAGTTGCCTTAGCCGTGCAGAATATACTCAGTGATTTATTTGCATCGCTAGCGATCGGCTTGGATAAACCGTTTGTGATCGGCGATTTTATTATTTTTGGTGATGTGCTCGGCACGGTAGAGCGCGTTGGTTTAAAGACCACGCATATTCGTAGCCTGAGTGGCGAACAGATTGTCTGTGGCAATACTGAGTTACTTAAAAATACCATTCATAACTACAAACGCATGGCAGAAAGACGAGTGGTTTTTGAGTTTCGCGTTACATACGGGACCAAAGCAGATGTGGTTGAACAAATCCCGGAGATCGTTAAGCAAGCAATCACATCACAATCCCAAACCAGATTCGACCGCGCCCACTTTAAGGGATTTGGGCTTAGCTCACTGGATTTTGAAGTGGTTTATTACGTGCTGGATAGCAGTTACAACATATATATGGATATACAACAAGCAATCAATTTATACCTGATGCGCGAACTGGAATCCATGAACGTCAGCTTTGCTTTCCCAACCATGACGTTGAATCTGTCTAAAAATGCTGAGCTGAAAATGCGACTTCCTGAAGGTGCACTAAGTCCTTCATTACAGTGACAGGCGCTTACAAGCGTAGTTAAGCTTTCGCTAAGTTTGCACACCTTTTGCAAACTTGGTAGAAAGCACTGCATATAGCGGGCGACTATATACACGCGAAGTCGCGGTGGCGATCAGTGAAACCGCCATCAGGCTGATGACCATCTCGTGCCCGTCTATCATTTCCATCACGATAATAAATGAGGTAATGGGTGCCTGTGTAACACCAGCCAGAAAGCCAGCCATACATAAAGCGGTCATCGCAATCACCATTCCATCATAATGAAAGATACTCGCAAGGTCGTAGCCTATGCCTGCCCCAATCGAAAGCGCTGGCGCAAAGATCCCTCCGGGAATGCCACTTAAATACGTGAAAATAGTGGCTAGGTACTTGACCACTGGATAGTACCAAGTCTCATCGATTGAGCCATGCAGCATCGCTTTAGTCAGCGAATATCCTGAGCCATTCGCCGCACCGTGACTCACAATGCCAAGCCCTGCCACCAACAAAGCGCAAAACCCTGTCCAGTAATAGGGGTGGTTCGTGCGAAAGGTCGTGACTTTACCGGGCAGATTATCTGAAAATTCGATCAGAACCTTACTGAAAATACCGCCGGTTACCCCACAAACCAGACCGCAGATCAGTACCGGCAGCAAAATATCCTTATTGATGATGCCCACATTCAGATGACCAAAGTAAGTGTAATTACCTTGAATAGATATAGAAACCAGCCCGGCTAGCACAATCGCTGTAATCATGACGCCATTGGTTTTTTGTTCGAATTTACGGCTTAACTCTTCAATGGCAAAAACAATCCCTGCCAATGGCGTATTAAAAGCGGCTGAAATGCCCGCTGCACCGCCAGCAAGTATCAGGTGTTTAGGGTCTATGGTGAAGCTTGCCGGCAAGAATCTTCGAAAGCTGTGCATGATACTTGCGCCGACCTGCACAGATGGCCCCTCTCTCCCTGCCGAAAACCCCGCGGCAAGCCCCAATGTGACAAGGAAGAATTTAGCAATGGCTATCTTTATGGATATCAAATGACTGATAGGCTGGTGTTCATCATGATTTAAAGCCGCCATCGTTTGCGGGATGCCACTACCGGAAGCTCCTTTAAACCAGGTCCTGGTAACCCATATAATGAAAATGCCTACCACAGGCATCATCAAAATAGGTACCCACCAAATCTCGGATTGAATCCCCTCAAAAAATGAGATTGCTTTCTCGGTAGCCTTTGCAAAAAGAACGATCACAAGACCTGTGGCAGCAGCGGCCGACCAGATAATGAATCTGCCCAGCCAGGCATGAACATCACTAAGTTGAATCGATGACACTATTTTTTTTAATTGGCTGAACATTATTGTTTTTCTTCGTTAAGGCAAACTATTTAGTCACTATGGTTTTACCAATAGGGGCCAGTGCAAGCACTGCAAGTTTGAGGTGTTGAATACCAAAAGGGATACCGATAATTGTGATGAAGCAGGCAAGCGCAGAAGCAACATGACCAATCGCCAGCCATGCACCAGCGAAGATAAACCAAATGACGTTTCCTACAAATCCAAGTGTACCTGTGCCAATGTCATCCTTGTGATTTAACTCTCTCCGACTCAACGCTTCTCGACCAAATGGCAAGAAAGTAAATTGACCAATCACGAAGCACGCCTTACCCCAAGGAATACCGATGATTGTTAAGAAGGCCAAAATGCCAAAAAACCACCAGGCCAGGCCCATGAAAAAACCACCAAAAATAAACCAGAGAAAATTACCGATACTACGCATTTTTGTTCCCCTTTTGCATGCGGAAGAGATGATTGACTAAACATAACGTAAAAAAGACTCAACTAACAGCATTCGAGTCTTTTCTATCAATATTTTTCTAAATGCATCAATAAATCGATGTTTCAGAGTTTAGTTATCCAGTTTTCTTGGGGCTCCAATTGTTCAACTCGAACAAAACACCTACATCTCCAGTATTCCAAACCACTTCCTCCAAACCCCAATGGATGATATGCGTCGTGCTCCCAAACACGTTCGGTGTGGAAATGTCATCCCCTTTTTCAGTATGCAAGTGAATAATATCTCCTTCCTTGACCTCTTTAGGATAGAACCAATACACCTGGCATAGCTTATTTGAGAATGAAGTGTCATAGTCCGCATCTGCAACCATATAATTTTGGAGTTGGCATGCTGTTTTGGCTTTAAGCTCAACAAATTCATCCCTTAGATTTCCGTGGTTGTGAATAGCTACGATCTCTAAATTCATATTACTTCTCCATAAGTTTTTATCAAGCAACTCTAAGGAAGTTAATTCTTGTGTAGATGAACCACCTTTGAGTTTTTCACTGTCGTCGCGAATTATCCAAAACTGATATTAGCGATGGATAAAGAAGTGAACTTCTTTTTTTGGTACGATAAATTGATTATCGCAGTGGTATTTAACGCTGCATGTAATATTCAATACATCAGCATTTATCTCATTTAATTGTAGGATGAGGCTTACCGGCTATGAGTTGAATTTAGAAGTAACCTGACATCATTGAGAAAGGATCAGTGATGCAATAGGCGCATCCTCAGGGGAACATTACTTGTTGTTAACGGGAAAATAAGTTTTGGATATACATTCAACCCACAGTGAGAAGATTCAAATTGGATTACACAGTTTTAAAACGTTTGCTGCTAGTCATTGCCAAACAGGGGTAGGGAGGATTGCTGAGGTTTCTCAATGTCAGTCCCTACAACTATCTTTACCGAATCTCCAATACGTAACAGACCACCTCGTATGATCCGTGCCGTTATCCCGCCATGGCCGCGCATGGCGTTGTAGCCACCTTTTCCAAGCACTTGTTCCATTTTTGAGCATGGCTCACAAGGGCCACTTACCTCCAGTACTACATCACCTATCAATAAATGCAACGGCTGATCTTTGAATAGCGATTTTGTCGCCAGCAGATTGATGCCGGAAACAACCAGATTGCGCCTGAGCAAAGCCGGATCAACCTGTGAATGACCAGTGAGGGCGGCTATCACGGGTAAATGCTCTGCCTGCAGCAATGTCACTTGTCGCTTACTACCATTCGGAGTCGATGACTGGCGCAAACTTATGCGATCTCCCTGCAATCCAAGTTTAGCAATCGCTTGTACTTGATCTTGTTGCAAACAAGGCTGATCACGGTCCGGACGCAGGTAAATGGCATCCAGTCGTCCGTGCTGGCTAAAATGTTGAGTCAACTGACGCAGGTTGAGGGTTTGCATGACAGAAGATGATGTTCAAATAAATCAGAAGTATTTTAATACATCGATGTTTTTAGATTTGGCTTAAAGCTATCGGTAAGAGCCGGTAAGGTTAATTTCTACCAAACCTATTACCATCTAAGTAGCAGAGTTTGGAAAGATTCACGAATCTTTTGTAGCTTTGTAGAGGTGCAGAGTGAGGAGGTTTTGTATCACTATTGATAACTGGTGCGCCCGGCGAGATTCGAACTCACGACCCTTGGCTTCGGAAACCAATACTCTATCCAGCTGAGCTACGGGCGCAATCCTGCCATTATAGCAAATAAGTCTCCTTGTCTTGGCGCGCTAGCCGCCTTTTTCTAATACTGTGCTGGCATAAGTAGCCTGAAATAATCTTGTCATAGTGCCTGACTATGCTTGTCCGTTGAAACGTTAAAGTTATTTAAGGACAGTGCATTATGAAAGCGATGATTTTGGCAGCGGGAAAGGGCACGCGTGTTCGCCCACTTACTTATGAATTGCCCAAGCCTATGATTCCGGTTTTGGGCAAGCCAGTGATGGCTTACCTGATTGAGCATCTCGCTCTGCATGGGGTTGCGGATATTATGATCAACGTCAGTTACCTGCACAAAAAAATCCAGGATTATTTTGAGGACGGCCATAGGTTCGGCGTGAATATCGGCTACTCGTTTGAGGGCGATATTATTGATGGGCAGGTGGTGCCTCATGCGGTTGGGTCTGCGGGAGGTATGCGCAAGATCCAGGATTTCAGTGGTTTTTTTGATGAAACGACGATTGTGTTGTGCGGGGATGCGGTGATTGACCTGGATATCACGCGGGCAGTAAGGGAGCATAAAGAGAAGGGTGCGATGGCGAGCCTGGTGACCATGCAGGTGCCTATGGATAAGGTTTCCGGTTATGGCGTGGTAGTGACCAATCAGGAAGGGCGCATTATTTCTTTCCAGGAAAAACCCAGCCAGCTGGAGGCGCGTTCTAACTGGGCGAGCACCGGTATCTATATTTTTGAACCGCAAGTGCTGGACCTGATTCCTTCCGGCAGTGAGTTTGATATTGGTTCGGATTTGTTCCCGTTGCTGGTCCAGCGCGGGCTGCCTTTTTATGCAATCCAGCATCCCTTTAACTGGATAGATATTGGCGTGGTGGCGGATTACTGGCTAGTGATGCAACAGATGATGCAGGGTTTTTTTCCTTCGATGCCGATTCCCGGCAAGCAAATCAAACCGGGTGTGTGGGTCGGGTTGAATGTGCATATTGATTGGGAACATACGCATATTGAAGGGCCGGTATATATCGGTTCCGGTTCAAGGGTGGACAAGAACGCACGCATTATCGGCCCGACCTGGATCAGCAACGGATGCCATATCCAGCGCGACAGTACGGTGATCCGTTCTATCCTGTTTGATTACACGCGTATCGCCCAGGATTACAAAGTGGAAGAGCGTATCGTCTGCGGTGAGTATTGTGTGGACCGAAATGGACGCATGGTGCATTTCGACGATGAGAACTGCGACATTATCTGGACCGATGCCCGCGAAAAAGTGGTGTATCCGCAGAATTATGCTTATGCCCGGCTGTGATGTGAGAGTGTGCGCTCACAAGTCTATTGTTTTTAGGCTGATGAATTATCGTTGTTAGCGGTTTTATATAGTCCGTTGACTTCTGTTTGACATGTGAGTTTAAAGGATTTGTCATATTCGCTACGTATCCTCTAAGGTCTTTGAGAGAGGATACCAAAATGAAAAAAATCACTTTAATGCTGGCATTAGCGTTAAGCACCATGAGTGCTGCGCAGGCCGCGACAACTTATCAAATCAGCAAGGAATGGTCCTTTGTCCATAGTGGTAGCGGCTATCTGGCTGAAATTCCAGCCTATGATGCTATTACCAACACCATCTGGGTAGCAGGTGTGAAAGGTGTGGATGTATTGAACGCCAGCACAGGTAGCCTAGTGCAACGTATTGATACCAGCGCTTTCGGCAGTATCAACAGCGTCAGTATCAAAAATGGCCTGGCCGCATTTGCGATTGAAAATAATACCCGTACCAACGCCGGTATCGTTCAACTGTATGACACTTCAAGCAGAAGTCTGGCAGCAGGCACCAACAGCTTTACTGTCGGCGCGTTGCCAGACATGCTGACATTTACGCATGACGGTTCGAAAATCCTGGTGGCGAATGAAGGCACACCGGATAAATATGGTTCACGTATCGGTAATACCGTGCCACGTAATTACGGTGCCGCAGCGAACGACCCTGTGGGTAGCGTAACCGTGATTGACGTGGCTTCACGCGCAGTGGCTGCGACAGCGACATTCAATGGCGTGCCGACTTCAGGATCACATATCCGCACTAACACCGGCATGGATTTTGAGCCGGAATATATCGCGGTAAGCCCGGATGGCAGCAAGGCTTATGTGACATTGCAGGAGGCCAATGCGATTGGTATCCTGGATCTGAAAACCAACACCTTTACCAATGTGGTTGGCCTGGGTGCTAAAGACTTCCGCCAGCCCGGTAATACTATTGATCCGTTGAACAACGGCAGCATCAGTTTTATCAATGCAAATGTCAAAGGCTTGCCTATGCCAGATGGCATTGAGGCTTATTCTGCAGGTGGCAAGACTTACCTGGTGACTGCGAATGAAGGTGATTTCCGTGAAGATGACGGTGACCGTTCAGCTGCCAGTTCATTAGGTGCGACCGGCGAGCTGGCTAATATCCGCGTGTTGAATACCGATTCTTCGCCTGGTGATTTATATGCGGCTGGTACACGCTCATTTAGCATCCTAGATGCGAACGGTGCCCTGGTGTATGACAGCGGCGACATCCTTGATAAAGAAGCCGCAGCTCGTGGCATTTACGATGATGGCCGCAGCCGCGACAAAGGCGTAGAGCCAGAAGGTGTTGAGCTGTTTACATTAGATGGCCGCACCATTGCTGCGGTTGGCCTGGAAAGAACCACCACTGGTGCGATTGCTTTGTTTGATATTACTGACCCAACCAAAGTCAGCTTTATCGACATGATAGTGTCTACGGGTGATCTGGCACCGGAAGGGTTGACCGCGTTTACTTTTGGCGGTAAATCTTACCTGGCGTTTGCTAACGAGGGTTCTAACACCACTTCGCTTTACAGCATCAGCGCAGTGCCAGAGCCAACGTCAGCAGCAATGCTGGGCCTGGGCCTGTTAGCAGTGAGCGCGATGCGTCGCCGTCAGAAATAAGCTAATCACAATAACATTTGCAGTATGACTCATGCAGCCGGGCACTGATTGCCTGGCTGTTTTGTTTTCAAGGCCTTTAAAGGTGTGCGGGCGGCCTCAAGCCATGTTACATTTCATGACACTGGGTTCTGCGTTATAATCGCGCAGGTCATTTCAAAATCAATGGGGCGCAGATATGTCGGGGTACAAGGAAGGTTCAAGCATCAAAGAGTTAATCATTGTGATACCAGGCACAATTATTGGATTCACTCTGTTAGTGTCATTATTGGCTTATCTTTTTGGCGTGATTGGCAGTGAAAAACCTGCTCCCGCTAAGGAAGTTACAGAAGCGGCAGAACAAAAAATAGCCGCAAACATTCAGCCGGTTGCTACTGTGGAAGTGGCTGCAGACGCTGGTGAGCATGTAGAAAAAAGTGGTGAAGAGATTGTTAAAGTCACTTGCTCTGCCTGTCATGCTGCAGGGGCATTAGGTGCACCAAAAATCGGTAATGCCGGTGACTGGGGCCCACGTATTTCACAGGGTTACGAAACACTGGTGAAACATGCGATTGAAGGTATCCGTAGCATGCCACCACGTGGAGGCGGCGCTGACCTGACTGATCATGAGGTAGCCGATGCCGTGGCTTACATGGCGAATCAGGCCGGAGCAAAATTTGATGCTGCAAGTTTGAAGAAATAAATACTACGATTTGCAAAAGCCGCTTTCACAAGCGGCTTTTTTGTTTTCAAGCGCCTCTTTGTTTATAGTGCAGGTTAGAGGCGAACTATTTAAGTATATACACGGGCGCAGGTGACAGGCATGGCAAGATTTGCAATTGGTGATATTCAAGGCTGTTATTACTCGCTGCTGGATTTATTGGCTGAAATCAACTTTCAGCCCGCGCATGACCAGTTGTGGCTGGTAGGCGATATTATCAATCGTGGCAATGGCTCGCTGGAGGTTTTACGTTGGGCTTACAAGCATAAAGACCAGATCAAACTGGTGTTGGGTAATCACGAACTGCATGCGATTGCAGTAGCGCATGGCGTCCGTCCGCCACATCGGTTTGATACCCTGGCCGACATTTTTGCTGCCGACGATGGTGGCGAATTATTACATTGGTTACGCCAGCAACCATTGATGGCGCTGGAAGACGACTATGCGATGGTGCATGCCGGTCTGTATCCGCAATGGACTTTAAGCAAAGCCAAACGATTGGCCGAAGAAGTGGAAGCCGTTTTATGTAGTGCTGATTACGGGACATTCCTGTTTGCAATGTATGGCAATACGCCAGCGAAATGGAACGATGCGCTGGTGGGCATGGACAGGTTGAGGGCGATTGTAAATGCGTTTACCCGTATGCGTTTGTGCAATGTAGAAGGCGAGATGGAGTTCACCTTTAAAGGCGAAGTGGCTGATATGCCTGCCGATTATTATCCCTGGTTCCAGATTCCTGAACGGCGCTCGGCCGGCATGCAAACGATTCTGTTCGGGCATTGGTCAGCGCTCGGGTTGCATCAAGGCGATGGCGTCGTAGCACTCGATACAGGATGTTTATGGGGGCGCCAGCTGACGGCTTACAATATGGATGACAAAAGTATCCGGCAAGTGGGGCTGGATGCACGAGACCGGCCAGCGGCAGGTGGCAGTGATTAACGGATTTTTCAGTGTGAACGTACCGTCAGTATGATGGACTTATGGCTGGTGGTTGCGGCATCGTTCTTGGCCGGTGTGATGGATGCCATGGTTGGCGGGGGAGGTTTGGTGACCGTGCCTGCGCTGTTATCAACTTATCCCTCATTGCCACCTTCTTTATTGCTAGGCACCAATAAATGTTCAAGTGTGTTTGGCACTGCAGTGGCCGCTACACGTTATGCCAGGCGCGTAAAACTGGACTGGGCGTGGCTAATACCTGCTGCGCTGGTGGCATTTGCCGGTTCATGGTTAGGGGCGTGGACATTAACTAAAACCGATCCGGAATTCTTGCGTAAGCTACTACCGCTGATCTTAGTTTTTGTGTTGTTGTATACCTTAAAGCACCGTCAGTTCGGTATGTTGCATAGCCCCATGCATACAGAACGCAATCGCCTGTTATTAGCCATGGGCATAGGCGGGATGATAGGGTGGTATGACGGATTCTTTGGCCCTGGCACCGGGAGTTTCTTTATCTTTTTGCTGATCCGCTGGCTGGGTGTGGATTTCCTGCATGCCTCTGCCTCCTCAAAAGTATTGAATGCCTCAACTAACCTGGCCGCACTAATATTGTTAGCGGCCACCGGTCACGTCTGGTGGCAAGCAGGTCTGGCGATGGCAGTAGCCAATATTGCCGGGAGTGTGCTGGGTACCTCGCTCGCCCTCAAGCATGGTGCATTGCTGGTGCGAAGGGTGTTTATTGTGATGGTGACGCTATTAGTGTTAAAGGCTGGCTGGCAAGCTTATGTGGCCTAGCTAATTATATTTGTAAGCTAGGCTACAGCTTGCTGGTATTGCGCAGGTGACTTGTAAAGCACACTTGTGATTTCGGCATGGGCCAGTTCCGCCAGTGCCTGACGGCTCAACTCCCTGGCGATAATCGGTTGGCAAAAATGTAGATGCACGGTTGGCGCACGCATATGAATAAACGCCAGCATCGATTCAATCATGGTGGTTTCACCGGCATAGGCCGCCGCGTGGTTAATGCTGCCATCAGGTTGCGCATAACAAATGGCCACCGGAATCACGATAGTGTTGGCATCAATAGCCGCTTGTATCAGGCTGCTTTTGAAAGGTAAAACCTGGTCACCTTCTGTGGTGGTCCCTTCCGGGAAAACACATAAATTATCCCTCAGCTTTAAGGCATTGCTGGCTAACTGCACAACGCGCGCAGCATCCCTTTGGCGTGTGCGGTTAATAAAAATAGTGCCGGATTTTCTCACCAGATAACCAAATACCGGCCAGTTTCTCACCTCCAGTTTGGCAACAAAACGCACCGGCAATAAGCTGTTGATGGAATGAATGTCTACCCAGGAAATATGGTTGGCGACAAATAATACGCCATGCGTGTCTTTACCTGGCACGGTGCCACTGGTGGTCAGGGTGATGTTAAAACAGCGTAATAAACGGCGGCACCACCATTGAATGATCGCCATGCGCACGCTGCGATTGGCTACTGGCAACATCAGTGTCGCCAAGGTTAAGCCTATCAGTACATGCAAGCTGATACGGGCGATGCGCCACCCACGGATTAGAAAAGGCGCTTCGCGTCGCTGTAAGTTGGTTAGATGATTCTTAGGCAAATTATTTCAGGAAATGCGCTGCATATCTGGGATTGATGCGGGAGAGAGGTAACAATACCAGCATATCTGCAGTATTAAAAGCTGGATCCCAGGCTGGTTCGCCACAAATGTAGGCGCCCAGGCGCAGATAACCTCTGATCAACGGCGGGCAGGTGACTGGCAATGATTGATTCAGTGCTTCAATCGGTAACGGGTTGTGCGGAAACACGCGGTATTCAGCCGGTGAAAGATACTCTTCACGCAAATTGCTGAACAATGAAGCGGCCATATGACCACCATCATGCATGGAAATGCTGGCGCAACCGATCATGTATTCATATTGGCGCGCCATCATGTATTTAGCCAGTCCCGCCCACAACATGGTAATCGTGCCACCGGTGCGGTAATCTGCGTGTACGCAGGCGCGCCCCACTTCGACGGTACGGTCACTCAATGGCGACAGTCTGCTTAAATCAAATTCACCGGCTGAATAATAGCCGCCAGCCAGCATGGCCTGCATCGGGTTGAGGATGCGGTAAGTGCCTACCACTTGTTGTGTGGCATCGTCACGTACCAGTAAATGGTCACAAAAGGCATCGAAGCCGTCTACATCCAATCCGTTCTGGCTTTTGATATGCGCGCCCATTTCTTCGGAAAATACCTGGAAGCGCAGGCGTTGAGCTTCGGTGATTTCTTCTGCACTGGTGGCTAGTGCAACGCTCAGTGAGGTCGCCGGTTTGCGCGCGCTATGGATACTGCTTTGAATATCAGACTGATGTATGCCAGGTTGCAAATCTTGTTCAAACATCCCGCTTCTCCTTGGTGATTTAGCGAGATGATAGGATTGGCATGTGAACGATTGGTGACGAAGTCGTGACAGTTGTGTGACGAAAATGGCTTTGTACGGCAATAAAAAAGAGCGACCAGGTCGCTCTTTTATTTGCTAAATTACTTGTGATTAAGGACTTAATGGCTTACACGTGAGGTTGAGCCATTTTCAACGATACGTACACGGTCACCCGGCGCGAATTGTTCATCCGCTTCCTGCACGATAGAAACCAGGTTACCGCCATCCAGCTTAACAGTGATTTCGTAGGCATTTTTACGGGTAACACCTTCTTCAATCGCTGAACCAGCCAAACCACCAGCGACTGCACCAATTACCGCTGCGATAATGCTGCCTCTGCCACCGCCAATACTGCTACCCGCGATACCACCTACAGCACCACCGGCAACGGTACCTACCGGAGATTTGGTACCTTCCAGTTTTACGCTACGTACGCTTTCTACCACACCGGTTTTCACTGTCTGTGTTTTACGTGCTTCGTCTCGCGAATACACACTACCGGAATTAGAACTGGCACATGCGCCTAAGAATCCTACCATTACCGCTACAGCAACCCACTTTAATGCACGCACTTTCATGTGTTTTCTCCTGTACTATTTTCTCTTTGTTAGCTCAATATTGGCCTAGCTTGATGCGGGACGGCCTAATGACGGGTCTTCCTTAATTGCATCCTGTACCAGCGCATGGCTATAAATACTTTCAATCTCTTCGCGACTGGCTTTGTGATTCTGACCACCACGATGTGCAATTTTAATCGCGCCCAGCGTTGCTGCCAGGCGACCACACGTTTTCCAGTCCCAGCCACGTGCAATCCCGTACAACAAACCGGCACGGTAAGCATCACCACAACCAGTCGGATCTATCACTGCTTCAGCTTTAACGCATGGAATTTCATGACGTTGACCATCAGCATAAATATGTGATCCTTCACCACCCAGCGTTACAATCAGTGCTTTCACTTTGCCGGCAAGTTGCTCAAGTGTAAGCCCTGTTTTATCTTGGATGACCTGAGACTCATAATCGTTCACTGCCAGGTAGTCTGCCAGCTCAATAAAATAGAGTAATTCTTCGCCATTAAACATTGGCAGGCCCTGACCGGGATCAAACATCATAGGAATACCAGCTTCATGGCACTCTTTGGCATGCTGGAACATAGCATCACGCCCGTCCGGCGCGATAATCGCCAGTACCGCATCTTTTACATCCTTGGCGCTGTTGGCGTGGGCGTTTTGCATGGCACCAGGGTGGAATGCCGTGATCTGGTTATCATCGATATCGGTAGTGATAAATGCCTGCGCGGTAAAAGCGCCATTGATGGTTTTGATATGTGTGCGATCAATTTTATGTTGATCAAGCCAGCTTTGGTAAGGCGCAAAGTCATCACCTACGGTCGCCATAATCTGCGGCTGGCCTTCCAGTAACTGCAGGTTATAGGCAATATTGCCCGCTGTGCCGCCAAACTCGCGGCGCATTTCCGGTACCAGGAAAGCCACGCTGAGCTTGTGAATTTTGTCCGCCAGGATGTGGTTTTTAAACTGGTCGGGGAACACCATGATGGTGTCATAGGCCAAAGAGCCGCAAATTAAAATCTTCATGTAGTGTGGTGAAAAAGGGGTTGTGATAATAGCGGCTATTATTGCCGCCAGCCTTTAAGCTGGCAAGTCTTACTTAAACTTTGACAAGACTGAGTGCCCGATGAGGCTGATTATTTCAGGATTGCTTGATGGCTATATCAATCAAGGTTTTTGCTGCTTTTTTAGCCGACTTGATGGCGCCAGAACCGCGCTTGATTTGCTCTGCTTGTACCGCACCTTCAAACAGGATGGAAAGCTGCAGGGCTAAACCTTCGGCATCTTTAATATTTGCTTCTTGTGCAAGCTTGCTGATGAAAAGACGGAACTCGCGTGATTGCTGTGATGAAAGCTGGTGAATACGGTTTTCTTCACTGGGGAATTCAGCAGAAGCTTTAATAAAAGCCACACCAACAAAGGAAGGCGAAGTTACCCACTCTTCTATAAAATCAAACAGTTGCTGAATTTTCTCGTCAGGCTTGTCGCTCAAACCACCCAGTTTATCGTTCATCCAGGTTTGAAAATCCTGGTGGCTTTGCTGCAACACTGCCAGGATGAGTTCTTCTTTGGTTTCGAAGTATTTATAGAGCGTCATCTTGGTGGTGCCCGCGACCGCCACAATAGTATCCACTCCGGTAGAGTTGATGCCACGGGTCTGGAATAAGTCCGTCGATACTTGCAGGATTTTTTGTTTGAGTACGCTCATATGCCTGATTATAGCACCCTATACTAAACAGTATAGTCACAGTCATTTAGCAATGAAAGTATGGCTGGCGTTAACTTTTAGAGTTAGCCATGAGTTTTGGGGTGTAATTGCATTGCACCTGGTCCAGCAACTGGTTGACCAGCACCTGCTCATCACGGTTGGTGGTGACATGGCCGTTAATGACATTTTCGATGTACACGCTTTTTAGTTTTTCCGGCAGTTGCAGTGCTTCAAGCAGGCGGCATTCACCATGTTTCATTGTTTCCAGGCGACCATAAATGGCAGCAGTTTCTGATGGACTGGCTTCAAGCGAAAATGGGTTAGGCGCTGGTTCAGGTTGCTCAGCAGCATGTGCCATACTGATTTCGATACTCTTCGTTGATGGCCAGAAGTGGCCTGCAAGGATGCCGGTACATAATGCTGTGGCGACGATGCCGTAATTACGAACTGCGAGCCAGTTAATTTCGCGGGTGGTTTGCTCTTTAATCAATGCCTGTGCTGCTTGCCGGGCATGCTGCAAGGCAGTGGAATCCGGATGTAGAAGTTTTTCCTGACAGGCACTGATTGCCATAAAGTATAGCTGGTTTGCCAACATTTCCGGCAGGCGTGCGCCGGCTTTTTGAGATTGTGTCGTGAGGAATTTCTGTAAGCGGTCAGCTGTTGAAGTGGATGGGGCGGGTTGATTTTTCGCAGTCAACGGGCTGGAAAGTAAATCATCAAGCACAGAAAACAATGCCAGCAATTTTTGCACTGGCTGCTGGCCGGATTTATCCAGCATGCGAATCAACCACTCTGATTGAAGTAGTGAGTCCAGCATGGATTAAAAAGGTTTGACTACCACTAAAACGACAATGGCAAATAACAGGATTACTGGAATTTCGTTAAACCAGCGAAACCAGACATGGCTCCGCTGGTTGCTGTGTGCCGCAAATTGTTTAAGCAGTTTGCCACAATAATGATGATAGCCAAGCAGAAAAAATACCAGTAAGAGTTTGGCATGCAGCCAGCCGCCCGTAAAGCCGTAGCCTAGCCATAGCCATATGCCAAAAGCCAATGCAAGGATAGAAAGTGGCTGCATAAAGCGGTAAAGCTTTTGAGCCATTAACAACAGGCGCGCATAGGCGTGCGTATTTGTTTCCATCGCCATATTCACATAAATACGCGGCAGGTAAAAAAGCCCGGCGAACCAGCTGGTGATGAAAATAAGGTGTAGCGCTTTAATCCATAACATGAGTTAGCGTGCCTGCTGTTCTATAAGTGCGTGCAATTTGGGAAAGTCCAGTTCGCCTATTACTTTTTGCAGGCGGCGGCCTTGTGGGTCGTATACGAAAGCAGTCGGCGTGAGGTTAACGTTGCCAAAGGCTTTTACCATTTCGCCAAAACCATCGTGCATTACAGCAAAGGGTAACGCTTTTTCCTGACTGTAATTAAGTACTTGGGCTGGAGGATCATAAGGCATGGCCACCGCAATGACTTCAAAATTTTTATCTTTATATCTCTTGTAAGTTTCAATCAGCGTCGGCATCTCTTTGATACAGCCTGGGCAGTCGGTGGCCCAGAAATTGACCAGCACGGTTTTGCCGCGCAACGATGCCATGCTGATTTTTTTGCCGTCCAGGGTAGTAAAGGTCACTTCTGGCGCTTGTGGTTTTTGCATCACTGCTATCGCCAGGCCGATGAATAACGCCAGCGCCACTAAAGGCATGATCCATTTTTTATAGGAAGAGAAGTATTTCGACATAATGTTTCTTGAGATTAAAAACCCTAAAGCGCCTACGTGTTTGAGCCGACCTCAGCATGATATAATTCACTTTTGCTTTTGATAAATTATCAATGAACGCACCAGTGACCGCAGAATTGCTCAATTCGGATTCTACTCCTCTTACGCGTTTGCGCGAAATTCCGTACAACTATACCTCCTTTTCTGACCGTGAGATCGTGATTCGGTTTCTTGGTGAAGAGATTTGGGAAATACTGAATGTCTTGCGCACCGAGCGCAAAACCGGCCGCAGCGCACGCATGTTGTTCGAAGTGCTTGGCGATTTATGGGTGGTGTCACGCAACCCCTATCTGCAAGATGACTTGCTGGAAAATCCAAAACGCCGCAAAGCGCTGATTGATGCCTTGTATCACCGCATCTCTGCTATCCGTGAGCGTAGCGGTAGCAACGACAAGGTTGAAAAGCTAATTGCAGCCGCGACCAAAGCGGTCGAAAAGTTTGCGGATGACTTTAAGCAAACTGCCGACCTGCGCAAAAAAGCGCTGGCAAAACTGACCAAATTTACCCGCAAAGACAACGTCCAGTTTGACGGCTTGGCGCGTGTTTCGCATGTGACAGACGCCACTGACTGGCGCGTAGAGTATCCGTTTGTGGTGATCAACCCGGATACTGAAGCTGAAATTTCCTACCTGGTCCGCACGTGTATTGAGCTTGGCCTGACCGTGATTCCACGTGGAGGCGGTACCGGTTACACCGGTGGCGCGATTCCGCTGACGCCATTGTCAGCAGTGATTAATACCGAAAAGCTGGACAAACACACTGGCGTGCAAATGCGCACCTTGCCAGGTGTTGCCCGCCAGGTGGCCACCATTGAGTGTGGCGCCGGTGTCGTCACGCGGCGTGCTATGGATGCCGCCACTGAAGCCGGGTTAGAGTTTGCGTGTGACCCAACTTCTGCTGATGCGTGTTGTATCGGCGGTAACGTTGCTATGAACGCAGGTGGTAAAAAAGCCGTGCTCTGGGGTACCGCGTTGGATAACCTCGCTTCATGGAGGATGGTGACCCCGGATGCGACTTGGTTGGAAGTTGAACGTCTAGACCATAACCTGGGCAAGATTCACGATATCCCACTGGCCCGCTTTAAAATTAGCCGTTATGACATCGGCTTCAAGAATCTGCTGGCCGAGCCGGAAATTCTTGAAATCCCCGGGCCTAGCTTCCGTAAAGTTGGCCTCGGTAAAGACGTGACCGACAAATTCCTGTCTGGCCTGCCTGGTGTACAAAAAGAAGGTTGTGATGGCCTGATTACTTCAGCCACATTCATTTTGCACCGCATGCCTAAACACGTGCGTACCATCGCGCTGGAATTTTTCGGCAATGTTTCCCATGCCGTGCCGGCCATTGTTGAAATCAAAGACTATCTTGATGCTACCGCCAAGCAAGAGCCTGCCGTGATCATGGCAGGCCTGGAGCATATGGACGAGCGCTATGTAAAAGCGGTCGGCTATGCCACCAAGGCTGCGCGCCAGCAACGCCCGAAAATGGTGTTGTTATGCGATATCGCATCTGATGATGAAAACGCTGTCGGCGAAGTCGCTTCAGCCGTGGTGCGCATGTGCAACGCACGTAATGGCGAAGGCTTTATTGCCGTGTCGGCCGAAGCACGCAAGAAATTCTGGCTGGACCGTTCACGCACCGCAGCAATTGCGCGTCATACCAACGCCTTCAAAATTAACGAAGACGTGGTGATTCCATTGCCACGCCTGGGTGAATATTCTGATGGTATTGAGCGCATCAATATAGAATTATCTATCCAGAACAAATTGCGGCTGGTGGATGCGCTAGAAACCTTTATGCAGGGCGACCTGCCACTGCAGCCTGATGAAGATGGTAATGCTGATCCGGAAGGTGTGAAATCCAAGCGGGATATTGCGTTGCAAATGCTGCGTGAACTGCGTGCAAAATGGCGTTTGATTTTAAATACGCTGGATGAACCAGTGAGCGTGCTTGGGGAAATGGGAAAACCATTTGCTCAGTATGAAAATGTATTCCGTGCGGTGCAGTCATATGATTTACGCGTATCTTGGAAGCGCGAACTCAAGCGTCCTATGGCGGATGTTTTTGTTGGCCGTGAGTTTCAGCGCATCCTTGAGAAACTGGACGAAATCCAGAAAACGGTATTGAAGAGCCGCGTGTTTATTGCGCTGCACATGCACGCCGGTGACGGTAACGTGCACACCAATATCCCGGTCAACTCAGACGACTATGGCATGATGCAGGATGCGCATGCAGCGGTGGCACGCGTTATGGATCTGGCGCGTGGGCTGAATGGCGTGATTTCTGGCGAACACGGCATCGGTATCACTAAAATGGAGTTCCTTGACCAGGCGACCATTGATACTTTTACCACTTACAAGAATAAGGTTGACCCGAAAGGCCACTTCAACAAAGGCAAGCTGTTGATGGGTTCAGGCCTGGAAAACGCTTATACACCAAGCTTCGGCCTGCTCGAGCAGGAATCCATCATTATGGAGCAATCTGCCATTGGCGAGATTGCTGATGATATTTCTGACTGCCTGCGTTGCGGCAAGTGTAAGCCGGTGTGTTCTACCCATGTGCCACGTGCCAACTTGTTGTATTCACCACGTAACAAAATCCTGGGTACTTCGCTGCTGATTGAGGCTTTTCTTTACGAAGAGCAGACGCGCCGCGGCATTTCGCTCAAGCATTTTGACGAGTTCAATGATGTAGCCGACCATTGTACGGTCTGCCATCGTTGCGAGAAGCCGTGCCCGGTCAATATCGACTTTGGCGATGTATCGATCAAAATGCGTAATTTCCTGCGCGAACAGGGTAAGAAGAATTTCAACCCTGGTACCGCAGCGGGCATGCTGTTCCTGAACGCCAAGGATCCGGCTACTATCAAGCTGGTGCGCGCCGGCATGATACAGATGGGTTACAAGGTGATTAATATCGCCAATAGTTTGGCGAAGAAGTTTGGCCTGCTGAAAGATAAAAAGGCACCGCCAGCCACCGTTGGTAAAGCAGATATCAAGGCGCAGGTGATCCATTTCATCAATCGCCCGATGCCGAAGAAAATGCAATCCAAAACCTCACGCGCGATGCTGGGGGTGGAAGATGACACCATGATTCCGGTTATTCGCAATCCGCAAAAGGTGAGCGAAGATTCGGAAGCGGTGTTCTATTTCCCCGGTTGCGGTTCAGAGCGTCTGTTCTCTAATGTTGGCCTGGCGACACAAGCCATGCTGTACGAGGTTGGCGCGATAACCGTGTTGCCACCAGGCTACTTGTGCTGCGGCTATCCACAAACATCTGCGGGTAACCACGACAAAGGCCAGGAAATCACGGCAGATAACCGTGTGCTGTTCCACCGCGTGGCCAATACACTGAATTACCTGGATATCAAGACGGTAATCGTGTCTTGCGGTACGTGTATGGATCAGTTGCAGAAATACGAGTTCGAGAAGATTTTCCCGGGCTGCCGCCTGCTGGATATCCACGAGTACCTGATGGAAAAAGACATGCGCCTGCAAGGCGTCACGGGGACGCGTTACATGTATCACGACCCATGTCACTCACCCATGAAGACCTATAAGCCGTTGGAAGTCACCAACAAGCTGATGGGGACGGATGTGGCGCTGAATGACCGTTGTTGCGGTGAGTCCGGTACGTTTGCTGCAGCGCGCCCTGACATTGCCACGCAAGTGAAATTCCGCAAGCAGGAAGAGCTTGAGAAAGGCATGGAGAAAATGGGCCTGACTGTCGGAGCACCCGAGCAGCAGGTGAAAATTCTCACATCTTGCCCAAGCTGCCTGCAAGGTCTGTCACGTTATGGCGATGACACCGGTATTGAGGCTGATTATATTGTGGTCGAAATGGCCAAGCATATTCTTGGCGAAAACTGGATGGAAGACTACATACATAAAGCCAATAACGGCGGTATCGAGAAGGTACTTCTGTAACTTCGATAAAAACCCCGCAAATGCGGGGTTTTATTAAATCAGCGAATGAATCAGTTTATTAAAAAGTGATGGTACATCACTTGAATCATGATGACTTTCGCGATTGGACGTAAACGTATATGCCGGCCCAGGTCATCACGATAGCTATGATGGCAATCACGACCAGGCTCATCAAACCGTAGTCGGTAGAGAGTAAATCAATCAGAATTTTCATATGTCCTCCTGTGAGTGGTAATACTTGCAACAATGACTCTGATGATTATTTTGGCCTCTTATGCCGATAGCGTTTTTGATATAACGCAAACCTGATGCATGCTGAATAGTGTGAAATCACTTTCACGCGCCAATAACCGGAAATAATTGATGAACGTGTACCCCTTATTAAAACCGTTATTATTCAAACTGGATGCTGAAAAAGCGCATGACCTGACCTTGAACTCGCTTAAACGCGCAGAGCAGTTGGGATTGTTGGCGTTGGCAGGCCGTCATCTGGCTGATCAACCGAAAAAAGTGATGGGTCTGAATTTTCCTAATCCGGTAGGTTTGGCGGCTGGCCTGGATAAAAATGCCATGGTGATCGACGGTATGGCCGCGCTTGGATTTGGGTTTGTGGAAGTAGGCACGGTGACACCGCGCGCGCAGCCGGGTAATCCGCAACCGCGCTTATTCCGCTTGCCAGAAGCGCATGCCATCATCAATCGCTTTGGCTTCAATAACAAAGGTGTGGATCATCTGATCCAGAATGTAAAAGTGGCGAAATTTAAAGGTATTTTGGGTATCAATATCGGCAAGAATTTTGATACGCCTAATGAGCGCGCAGCTGAAGATTACCTGACCTGCATGCGTAAGGTATATGCACATGCCAGCTACATCACTGTGAATATCTCATCACCCAACACTAAAAATCTGCGCGCATTGCAGGAAAAGGATGCGCTGAGCCAGTTGCTGGCGACCTTGAAGGCTGAACAAAATATCCTGTCGCAAGTGCATGGTAAATATGTCCCCGTCGCATTAAAAATTGCACCTGATTTAACTACAGAGCAGATAGAGGAAATTGCCGGTTTGTTGATGCAACATAGAATCGATGGCGTGATTGCCACTAACACCACGCTGGCCAGAGATGCAGTCGCCGGTTTGCAGCACGCAGAAGAGGCCGGTGGTTTATCGGGCGCGCCAGTAAGGGATAGCGCTACACAGGTCATCCGTACATTGGCAGCCACTTTGCAAAACAGCCTTCCGATTATTGGCGTGGGCGGGATTTTGAGTGGCGAGGATGCCAAAGAGAAAATCGAAGCAGGTGCCAGCCTTGTGCAGTTATATAGCGGGTTGATCTATAAAGGGCCGCAGTTGATCAAAGATTGCCGCCGCGCGTTACTTTAATGTCGCTGCCAATACTCTATTCCTACCGCCGTTGCCCCTATGCGATGCGAGCCCGGATGGCGATATGGTCAGCACAGATTCAAGTGGAATTGCGTGAGATTTCGCTGCGTGAGAAGCCGCAGCACTTGTTGCAGATATCGCCCAAAGCTACCGTGCCGGTATTACAGTTGGCTGATGGAGCAGTGTTGGAACAGAGCCTGGATATTATGCGCTGGGCATTACAGCAAAATGATCCGAGTGGATGGCTTAAATGCAATATGGTGATGGCTGATTCGCTGATCAGTGTTAATGATGGCGAGTTTAAGAAGTCATTGGACAGGTATAAATATCCTGAGCGTTATCCGGAGCAATCAGTGTTGTTTTATCGTGAGCAGGGGGAGCAGTTTTTGCAAAGGCTGGAAACTTTGCTGGCTGAGCATCGTTTTCTGTTGGGGGATTCCGCCAGTATTGCGGATGTAGCGATTTTTCCGTTTATCCGGCAGTTTGCGGCGGTGGATGCGGAGTGGTTTGGTCGGAGTTCGTATTCCAGATTGCGGGAGTGGCTGGCGGGATGGGTGGAAGGGGAGTTGTTTGCTGAGGTGATGCAGAAATTCCCGGCTTATATTGAGAGTTAGTTTTGGCGCGTGATTGTGCGGGCGAATAAATCGTCATTTCAGTGGAGGATTTAGCAGGGGTTTCACAGAGCATGCTCTGTACCTGCGGAACGCCATTGCGACCTGCAATGGGAAAGCTAGGAAAGGACATGCTTAGCTTAGTAGCAATAGAGAACTAGTGTCGCATTTTCTGGAAGGTCTAAAAGCTATTTCTTTGGATGATTCAGCGTTCCAATTCGACATTACTTTTCGCCGAGTGGCGAAAAGCAGTCTCTCACTAATGCCAAGAAATTAATTCTTCTCACTGTTCTGCTCAAACTTCTCATAAGCATTAATAATCTTTTGCACCAACGGATGCCGTACCACATCCTGCGACATAAACTGCGTAAACGCGATGCCTTTAACTTCCTTAAGGATTTTCTGTGCTTCGACCAGGCCACTCTTCTGATGACGCTGTAAATCAATCTGTGTCACATCACCCGTAATCACCGCTTTGGTACCAAAGCCAATACGGGTCAAAAACATCTTCATCTGCTCAGGCGTGGTGTTCTGCGCTTCATCGAGAATAATGAAACTCTGGTTCAAAGTACGGCCGCGCATATAAGCCAGTGGCGCCACTTCAATCGCACCGCGCTCAAACATTTTGTTGACCGTATCGTAACCCGCCAGGTCATATAGCGCGTCGTACAAGGGGCGCAGGTAAGGGTCAACTTTCTGGTTCAGATCCCCCGGCAGAAAGCCCAGGCGCTCACCTGCCTCTACCGCAGGACGCACTAGCACAATACGTTTGACACGATCACGCGTCATCGCATCGACGGCGCTGGCAACTGCCAGGTAAGTTTTACCAGTACCGGCGGGGCCAATGCCAAAAGTGATATCGTGATCCTGGATCTGCTGCAGATAGCTGACCTGACGCGGGGTGCGGCCATGCAAGTCGCCACGGCGTGTCATTAGTGTCGGCATGCTGGTCGATGCGACCTCTTCAGGCTTTAGCTTGTCGATCTCTACCAGGCCTAATTGAATATCTTCCAGTTCTATGGGTTTTTTTGAGCGCGCATAAAAGTTTTCCAGCATCTGCGCACCCAGTCGGGTATTGGTATCTGTGCCGGTCAAATGAAAGGTGCTGCCGCGACGGTTAATATCAATATCCAGGCCATTCGCCAGCTGGCGGATATTTTCATCAAGCGGGCCGCACAAATTGGCCAGCATCAGGTTGTTTTCAGGTTTTAGGGTGATTTCCATTACTTAATTCACTATTTCGCCTACGAGGCGATGCGGGTTGTAGACATCGGTAATTTTTACTTGGACCATCTGGTGGATAAAACGTGCATCGGCAGCGATATCCACTACGCGGCCGTTATCGGTTTTACCTGCCAGCAAGCTTGGGTCTTTCCACGATGGGCCATCAATCAGCACCCGTTGCACAGTCCCCAGCATGGCACGGCTGATAGCATCGCCGTTTGCTTCGTTCTCGGTTTGTAATTGTTTTAACCAGTCAGCTTTGACCGCTTGTGGAGTTTCATCCGGCAAATAGCTAGCCGGGGTACCGGGGCGAGGGCTGTAGAGGAAGCTGAAGCTGTAATCAAAACCGACGTCTTTCATCAACTTGAGCGTAGCCTGAAAGTCCTTTTCCGTTTCGCCTGGAAAGCCGACAATGATGTCGCTGGTAATCGTCAATTGCGGATTTGCCATTTTCAGTTTGCGGATCAGGCCTTTGTATTGCAGGGCAGTGTAGTTGCGTTTCATAGCCATCAATATACGGTCACTACCCGCTTGCACCGGCAGGTGCAATTGATTGGCCAGTTTCGGCACATCGGCATGGCATGCAATCAGCCGTTCGTTCATTTCATTCGGGTGGCTGGTGGTGTAGCGGATACGTTCGATTTGCGGTATTTCTGCTACCGTTTCAATCAACATCGCCAGGTCCGCTTCTATGCCCTCATATTGCACGCGGTAAGCGTTAACGTTTTGTCCAAGCAGGGTGATTTCTTTCACGCCTTGTTCCGCCAGTTGAATGGCTTCGGTCAGTACATCTTCAAACGGGCGTGAAAACTCTTCACCACGTGTGTAAGGTACTACACAAAAACTGCAATATTTGCTGCAGCCTTCCATAATGCTTAAAAATGCGGTGGCGCCTTCTATTCGTGGCGGTGGTAAATGGTCAAACTTTTCAATTTCGGGGAAGGTAATGTCTACCTGAGGTTTATTTTCTAGGCGTTTGGCTTTGATCAGTTCAGGCAAGCGGTGCAAGGTTTGCGGACCAAATACCACATCAACATACGGTGCGCGTTTGATAATCGCATCGCCTTCCTGGCTGGCAACACAACCACCGACACCGATCACCAGGTTGGGATTTTTTTCTTTAAGCGGAATCATGCGGCCTAGGTGACTGAATACCTTTTCTTCAGCTTTTTCGCGCACCGAGCAGGTATTCAGCAAGATGACATCGGCCTCTTCCATATTGTCGGTTTGGGTCATGCCGTCGTGTTCATGCATCAGGTCAACCATGCGTGAAGCATCGTATTCGTTCATCTGGCAACCAAACGATTTAATGAATATTTTTTTACCGCTGTCCTGCTTCATCTAGCATTTTTTCAAATCAAAACAGTATTTTAGCTTATTTGACTGTGGCTGGGATGATAATCGGCAGCGCAATACGCGGACTGCGGTAAAATGGTTACATCTAAAAAAAATCTTACTTGCATGCAAGCCTTACCGATTTTCTTCAATATTGCCCAACGTCGCTGCCTGGTGATAGGTGGCGGCGACGTGGCGACGCGCAAAGTGACCATGTTGCTAAAAGCGCAGGGTAATGTGGTTGTTATCTCGCCAGAGTTAACGTCTGAATTACAGCAGATGCTGGAAAAAAATGAGATTGAATATGTGCGGAACTCATTTTCGCCTGAACAGCTGACCGGTGCCTGCCTGGTGATTGCAGCAACAGATGATGAGCTGGTGAATGAGGCGGTCTCAGTGGCTGCCAAACGGATGAATATCCCGGTCAATGTGGTGGATGCACCAGCTTTGTGTACCTTTACCATGGGCTCGATTATTGACCGCAGCCCGGTGGTCATTGCGGTTTCCAGCGAAGGTAATGCGCCGGTACTGGCCCGCCATATTCGTAGCAAAATTGAAACCATGCTTCCCGCTGCTTATGGCAGGATTGCGACCATCGCTGGCGAATTCCGTGACCAGGTTAAAGCCAGATTTTCTACCACGCAGAGCCGTCGGCGGTTCTGGGAAAATGTGTTAAATGGCCCATTGGTGGAACGGGTATTGTCAGGACAGGAGCAGGCGGCGAGGGAATTGCTCGGTGAGTTACTAACGCAAAGTGACGATGCCCCCGCACGCGGAGAAGTCTATCTGGTTGGTGGTGGGCCCGGTGATCCCGATTTGCTGACTTTCCGCGCGCTGCGCTTGATGCAGCAATGCGATGTCTGCGTTTATGACAAGCTGGTTAGTAAGGAAGTGATGGAACTGGTGCGGCGCGATGCCGAGCTGGTGTATGTCGGCAAGTCGCGTGACCAGCACACCCTGCCGCAGGAGGAGATCAATGCCTTGCTGGCCAGGCTGGCCTTGGAAGGTAAACGGGTGTTGCGTTTAAAAGGCGGCGACCCGTTTATTTTCGGCCGCGGTGGTGAAGAGATCGAGACGCTGATGCAACATGGGGTACCGTTCCAGGTAGTTCCAGGTATCACTGCTGCAAATGGTGTATCCAGTTATGCCGGAATTCCGTTAACGCACAGGGATTATGCGCAGGCTTGCCTGTTTATTACCGGCCACCTGAAAGATGGCACGGTAGACCTGGATTGGCAAGCGATGGCGCGCCCAAGACAAACTGTGGTGATTTACATGGGCTTAGTCGGACTGGAGCAAATTTGTACAAAGTTGATAGCGCAAGGCGTGTCGTCTGATATGCCGGCCGCCGTGATACAGCAAGGCACTACCCAGAAACAGCGCGTAGTTGAATCTACACTGGCTAACTTGGCTAATGATGTGGCAGAGGCAGGATTAAAACCACCTAGCCTGACGATTATCGGCGAAGTGGTCAAACTCAGGGCACGCTTGAACTGGTTTACGCCAGAGGGTTAATAGCTAAAAGTAACTAAGTATTTGGCAAGATAGGCAGCGACAACCTGGCTTCCAGCCCGCCTTCTGGCCGGTTGAGCAGGAATAGTTGGCCGCCATGCAATTTAGCAATACGGTTGCAAATGGCCAGTCCCAACCCGCTACCGCCTTCATATTTATTGCGTGCGCTATCCATACGCTCAAACGGACGTAACAAGCGCTCTGCATGCTCCTGCGGAATGCCAGGGCCGTTGTCCAGCACGCTCACCACGATTTTATCTGCCATCACCTGGCTGCGCACTTCTACCTTACCTTTGCCATAGTTATAGGCATTACCGACCAGGTTATCGAGCAAGCGCTGCATGGCGAGTGGCCGGATAGGGATAAAGTACTTTGGGCCTAGAGATATTTTTAACTCACGCCCTGCGCGCAATTGTCTTTCCGACAATGCACGTAACAGATCATTGATATCCATCATACGTGTGGGTTCGCCTTCCACACCGCGCACAAAATCCAGAAACTGGTGAATGATATTGTCCATATCGGAAATATCTTCAATCATGCCGTGTTTCATATAGTCGGCTTCCTGCGGCAGCATTTCTACCGCCAGCCGCAATCTCGCCAGTGGCGTGCGGATATCATGCGAAACCCCAGCCAGCAGCAAGGTGCGCTCTGCATCCAGCCTGGCCAGTGACTCGGCCATTTCGTTAAAGGTATGCGTTACTTCTCGCAGTTCTTCCACACTATCTTCAGGCAGTTTCGGGGCAGGTTCGCCATTACGTAAACGTTCTGCGGCATGTACCAACATGGTCAGTGGCCGGTTGATACGGGCCGTAAGCAAGTAACCACCAACTAACGACAACAGCCCAACTACCGCCGCCCAGCCCAGCCAGTGCCAAGGGAAAGGCCTGTCAACCTGGATTTTGGGGATCACTACCCAGAAGTCATCCTGGCCGACATTGAAACTGATCCAAAGACCGGGGATATCATAGTGATTGACGGTGATGATGGTTTCTTCACCGAGCCTGTCACGGATTTTTTGCGCCATCAGGGCGATGAAAGGATCAGCAGGTAATGGCTCAATATCTTCCAGGAAATCTGCTGCATAGACACGCACACCTTCTCGCCCAGATAGTTCTGAAAGCAGGGCAAGGCGGCGGTTTTCGTGTGAGGCGATCAGCGAAGCGCGTGTGTAATTGACAATCGTGACTGCCTGTAATGCGGCTGCAGTTGCACGCGGTTCGCGATCGAAATAATCAAAAATCTTGAGCGACGCATAGATGCTGACTGCCAGTAAAATGGCAATCAGCAACATGATGCGGGAGAGGAGTCTGCGGGGCAGTAAGCGCACGAGGGCTATGGCGAGTGATGCAGTAAATTACTGCGGCGATTCGCCATCAGGAATAAATACATAACCAAAGCCCCACATGGTTTGCAGATAGCGTGGATGTGCCGGGTCCGGTTCAATAATGCGGCGCAAGCGAGAGACCTGCACGTCAATGCTGCGGTCAAATACATCCAGTTCGCGGCCGCGCGCAAGCTGCATGAGCCTGTCGCGTGAAAGTGGTTGCCTAGGGTGCTCGGTAAATACCTTCAATAAAGTGAATTCTCCGCTGGTGATGGTAATGGCCGTGCCATTTTTACTCAGGCTGCGGGTGTTGACGTCAAACACAAATTCACCAAACTGAAATGCTGAGCTTTTATCTTCAGTTGCCAGTTTGGGCGTGATTTCGTGGCGGCGGAGCACGGCATTGATCCTTGCCAGCAACTCGCGTGGATTAAAAGGTTTTGGCAGGTAATCATCCGCACCCATTTCCAGGCCGACAATACGGTCTACCTCATCGCCGCGGGCAGTCAGCATGATGATCGGTGTCACATGGTTAGCGCCTCGTAAACGACGGCAGATGGCGAGGCCATCTTCGCCCGGCAACATCAAGTCCAGTATCAATAGATCAAAGCTTTCGGCTGCCATGGCTTTATCCAGCTCTTTGCCATCAGACACAGACTTGATATTGAACCCTTGTTCAGTCAGGTAACGCTGCAAAAGTTCGCGCATGCGCAAGTCGTCATCGACCATCAATATTTTTTTAAACTGTTCTGCCATACGAACCTTTTACACAAAAACTGGCGTCTCAATTAACGCGTTAAGCCGAAATAACGGTTACAGGAGACTGGATGATAAAACGGCTGAAGTGATTAAACTTATCGACCGCTATTATACTCCAAGCTGCATGGAGCATGAAATGGGGCGGTTACAAATTGGTTACAAATAGCGGTGGCAATGAAATATTGCATTTACAATCGTAATGCATGATAAATGCCCGTTTATTAACAGTAGTGGCTTGAAAAGCGCTATTTTGTGTTAAATCTGTTGATGAACGGACTTTAGTTGCGTTATGGTATGCAGCCTGACTTTTTAAGTCATCCGGCATTTTTCCAACTTATCTTTTTAAGTAAATTTTAAGTCTAGCGTTTGCGGCTTTAAAATGTCTCGAAAAGGTAAAGATACGATCTTATGTATAGGTGTGGATGTTTAGAGCGATAAAACATTTCAATGAGGTTTTTTTGCTAACAACGACCATGTTGCTAGCACTACCTGCCTTTGCCGATCTCAGGTTGCCAATCCGGTTAAGTGATAACCGGGTGATAGACAATGAAGATACCGGACTTACCAAAACATTAGAACACAACTTCAGCCCCGAAGACCGTGCTCGACTTCGCAAAGCGCTGAGTGAATATGCGCGTAATACCGACCCCGACCATCAATTGATGTTACAAAAGCGTAAAGCGATGCATGACAGCATTTCCCAGCGCTTTAATGAATGTAACCGTGACAATGATGATACGCTGGATCGTGAAGAAGCGACTTTGTGTCTGCCTCAGGTAGCACGCCATTTCTCTTATGTAGATCTCGACGGTGATGGTGTGATTACGCTCGATGAGCTGGAAAATGCTTACGCTAAAATGGTCGAGCGTCAACGTGAAGCTGAATCTAAAACCGAAGCACAGCAATCTGCATCTACCGATGCCGATCTCGATAGCAAAGCCAAAAACAAGTCAAAATCTAACTCTGCAGTGATTCCAGCAAGTAGTTCTGTGAATTCCTCTGGCAAAGACGGCTCAAGCCAGCGTAAACGCCCCAGTTAATATTCACTCAGCTTGCATGTGCCATGTGAGTTGTTCTGGCTTGCCTATAATCTTCTGACAACCTTGGTTATAAGGGTATACTTTCCTTCACTGGAAATTACATCTACCCGCCACTGATCATGTCTCTAAGCCGTTTATCTTTTACCTGGTCTCGTGGATTGCAGGATATTTTACCTGCGGCCTGGCAGGCATTGGCCGGACAGCATCCGATGCTAGATTACAGGTTTCTGCACGCATTTGAATCTTCTGCATCAGTAGACCATGAGAGCGGATGGATTCCCTACCACCTGACCGTGCTTGATGGTGAACAATTGGTAGCCGCCGCACCTTGCTACATTAAAACCCATTCGTACGGCGAATATGTATTTGACTGGTCGTGGGCAGATGCCTACCAGCAAGCCGGTGGCACTTATTATCCCAAGCTGATCTCTGCCATTCCTTTTTCACCTGTCGCTGGCCCCCGCTTATTAGTGCATCCGGATATTACAGAGCCCGAACAGCTGACTGCAGAAATGTTGAGGCACATGCGCAAACTCTGTGAAGAGCATGGGTTGTCTGGAACGCATATTCTTTTTCCGGATGCATTGTCGGCAACGCATTGTGCAACGCAAGGTCTTCTACGCCGCGAAGGTGTGCAATTCCGCTGGGAAAACCAAAACTACAAAGATTGGGAAGGTTTTTTGGCAGTACTCAGCCATGACAAGCGTAAAAAAATCCGCCAGGAACGTAACAAGGTAGCCCAGCAAGGTGTGACATGCCGTGTTCTCAACGGCCATCAGTTGTCTGAAGCGGATTTAGTATTGTTTTATCAATGTTATAGCAACACTTATCATCGACATGGCAGCCAGCCTTATCTTACCTTTGCTTTTTTTGAACAGATTACGCGCGATATGCCTGACAATGTGTTGCTATTTATTGCGGCGCAATCAGATGAAGATATCGCCGTTAGCCTGTGTATACAGGGCGATAGCACGCTGTATGGCCGCTATTGGGGCAGCCTGCGAGATATTTCGTGCCTGCATTTTGAGTTGTGCTATTACCAGCCACAAGCTTTTTGCATTGCGCATGGGATACGTTATTTTGAGGGTGGCGCACAAGGCGTGCATAAATTAGCACGTGGATTCCTGCCATATACTACCTGCTCTTATCACTGGCTGGCACATGAAGAATTTCACCAGAGTGTGGCGCGCTTTTTATCCAGAGAAGAAACTGCCATGCAGCATTATGTGGATGAGCTTGAAGAGCGCAGCCCATATAAAGCATTGCCTGAGGCAACATAATGAAAAAGTCTGCACCACTCTATGATTACCAAGGCACCAGTTTGCCATCGTAAGCAATAAATTCACCGGATTGTGCCTGGTCCAACCCGGCAATCACTTTCCGTAAACCTGCCACGCTGGTTTTAGTATCGATCAATCCATTCGGGCCACCCATATCAGTACGCACCCAGCCCGGATGTAGTGCCGCGACGGTAATGTTGAATGGTTGCAAATCCAGCGACAGGCTTTTTACCACCATATTGAGTGCCGTTTTTGTACTGCGGTATATGTATTCACCACCACTGCTATTGTCCGTCATGCTGCCCATTTTGCTGGTCATGGCAATTAATTTGGCCTGACCGGAACGTTGCAAATGCGGCAGAAAAGCTTCCGCCAGGTAATAAGTGGTCAGTGTGTTTATCTGAAAGGTTTGCAGCCAGGTCTGTGGGTCAGTTTTACCAAAGCGGCTTGGTGGGTAAGCACCGGCATTGCTGATCAGGATGTCAATAGATACATCCGACAGTTCGCGAGCCAGTGCTTGAATAGCGCTGATATCTGCAATATCTAATGCCAACAAATGAATCCGGGCATAGTTGGCGGCGAGGGATTGTAATTCAACAGCTTGAGCCATATCGCGAACGGTGGCGTAAACTGTATTACCCTCTTGCGCATATTGCCTGACGTACTCAAGCCCGATACCACGGTTAGCGCCGGTAATCAAAACGGTTTGCGAAGTCGTCATTGATTTCATCTCCTGAAATTAAGCTAATCTGGGATATGATTGAATTTTACGTGGTTAGTTTTGCCTGAGTTGTATATTTATAAGCATAAATGGAGTGGTTGGTATTGATGCGTTTCAACAGAAGAATGGGTGCTCATGCTTTTGGGCTGTGTCTATTAGGCATGTTGATGGTTGTAGAGGCTATTGCAGGTGCAGCGGATATCAGTCGTCAGTTGCGATCCCGTCCGTCCCTGTTGAAGCCCGAAGATGTTGCCGTTATTTACAATATCAATGATGCGCAAAGCGAAGAAGTCGCCAGATATTACTTGCAGGCACGCCAGGTGCCAGTCGCTAACCTGATAGGCATAGAGCTGCCTAAACGTGCCAAAGACTCCCTGACTGTGGCCGAATTTGAATCTTTAAAAAGCCAGATTGAAGGTAAACTTCAAGATCAGCAAGTGCTTTTGTTAGTCTGGAAAACCCCGTTTGCTGTGCAGTGTAATAGCCTCACTAGTGCACTGACTCTAGGCCTGGATCTTGAACAATGTAAGAAAACCTGCGATCCGGGGCGTGACAGTCCTTATTTCAACAGTTCATCCTTGCGCCCCTGGGCAGATCATCATATCCGTTTATCCATGCTACTGCCGATTACCAGTGTGGATGCAGCCAAAGCATTGATTGACCGCGGCACCTTGAGTGAATTCAGCTTGAATGAAGCGAACGGCTATTTTCTCAAAACCAAGGATGCAGCTCGCTCAAAGCCGCGGGAACCATTTTTCCCGTCGGATGGTATGACCGTCAAATCCAAGCGTCTTACTTTGCACACAGTCAGTCAGGAAGCGCTGGAAAAAGAAAAAGACGTGATGTTCTACTTTACCGGTCAGGCCAATGTGGATTACATGCTGACCAATAGCTACTTGCCAGGAGCGATTGCTGATCATTTAACTTCGACCGGCGGCATGTTGACCAGCACTTACCAAATGCCTGCCACCCGTTGGCTGGATGCTGGCGTGACCGGTAGTTATGGCACGGTTTCAGAGCCGTGTAATTACTGGCAGAAATTTCCTAATCCCCAGGTGGTCATGGCACATTACCTGGCAGGTGAAACATTGATAGAGGCTTACTGGAAAAGCGTGAAATGGCCTATGCAGGGCGTGTTTGTAGGCGAGCCATTAGCCAAACCTTATGCCAAAGTTGCGCCCATGACGCTGGAGTAAAAACAGACGTTTCTCAAGCCAATAGATGCACGTCACAATCCTGTCGCGTATGTGTCGTATAATCCCAGCCATCTGTATTCTGGGTGTTGCCTGTGCAAGATATTCGTTGGAAAGCGTTCTGGCTGCTGTTCTTCTGGTCTTTCTGCTGCCTGATCCTGGGTTGGGCCACTAGCGCCGACACTGCGTGGCTAGTATTTACAGCAGGTATTATTGCTTACCAGGCGGGGCATCTTTACTGGATGCACCGGCTATATCAATGGTCACTAAAACCCGGTCTCAACTTCATGCCCAATGGCAAAGGTATATGGGAAGACATCTTTGCCAACCTTTACCAGGAAATGCGCCGTCATTCGCGTAGCCAAAGCCAGCTCAGCAGTACCTTGGAAAGATTACGCCACGCAACAAGTGCCTTGCCCGATGGCGTGGTGGTGCTTAATCACCGCAATGAAATCGAGTGGTTTAACGAGCCAGCTGTACAACGCCTGGGCCTGAAACGCCAGCATGATGAAAATCAGCCTATCTATTATTTATTACGTCAGGCTGAGTTCGTGCAGTATTTGCAGAGCGAAGATTACAGCGAGCCGCTGAAGCTCAAATCCTGGCGCAGCCCGGATGTATCGCTAGAATTGCAGATTATCCCTTTTGCCAGCAAGCAGCGGTTGCTGATTTGCCGCGATATCTCAGCCTTGGAAAGAACTGAAATCATGCGCCGCGATTTCGTAGCGAATGTGTCGCATGAGTTACGCACACCTTTGACCGTGGTGGGTGGTTTCCTGGAAACCATCGGCGATATGCAAGGCGAGATTTCCGCCGATATACAACCTTATTTTGAGATGATGCAGGCGCAAACCACCCGCATGCGGCGCATCATTGAAGACTTGCTGACATTGTCCAGTCTGGAGAATAATGTCACGCTCAAGGATGAAATCGATATTGCGATGGAACCTATGCTCAATCAGTTATTGAAAGACGCGAAGGCGTTAAGTCATGGCCAGCATAAAGTGACGTTACATAATGATGCCAATGTGAATATCCGCGGCAGCTACAGTGAGTTATTCAGCGCCATGAGCAATCTGACCAGCAACGCGGTGCGTTACACGCCGGAGCACGGCAATATTGATATTTTCTGGCAGATGCAGGATGAGCAAGTGGTATTTAGTGTGCAGGATACCGGCATCGGCATCGAATCCCAGCATTTACCCAGATTAACCGAGCGTTTTTACCGCGTAGATAGCGGGCGCAGCCGTGATACCGGCGGCACAGGCCTTGGCTTGTCGATCGTAAAACACATATTGCATCATCACCAGGCGATTTTGAAAGTGGAAAGTGAACCGGGGCACGGCAGCCGTTTCAGCATTATATTCCCGGCCCAAAGGGTGCTTGTGGCATGAAATGGGTGGGCTGCAGCTGGATGAGCATATTGTTGCTTGCCGCCTGCAGTACCAATCCTGGCGGTGGTTATGTCGATTCCCCAAATGGTAAACCACTACCCATCCGGCAGGACCGTAACACCCTGCATCAGTTAATTAAGAATGACACTGATCGGCTGGCGGATATTGAATATAGCGAAAATGTAGCCAGCATGCGCCTGTTAATGCTGAAGCTCTACAAACGCAACCCTGCAGAAGCGCACAAATCTGGGCTAGGTACCCCGGACCAGATTGCCATACAGGTATTTGATCAGGTAAGTACACATCAATGGCGGTTTGAGGCCTTAGGTGGTGCACAAGACACAGCAGCAATCAAGCTGGCTTTGAATCCACAATTCAGTGGTGACCGTGTGCTGGCACTGATCGTGGGCATGCAATCCATGTTATACCGAGCGCACGGCAATAAATCCGCTTTTTTCCTGATCGATAGTATTGAGCCGCAAAACTTGTACAATGCAGCGCGCAATATTGAAATTGCTGTATGGAAACTAGGCACCGCCAAAAATGCGCGCGGCGAACTATTGTTATTGACCAACAGCATGCAAACGGATGGCCAGAACCTGAGTTTTGAGCGTGAATTCAGCAAGCTGATAGCCCGCACCGATTTGCTGGCTTTCATGCTGGCGGAAAAATCGCAACGCTTTATTTCAAGGCTGACCCAAAGCATTAGCACTATGCCTTTCCTCCCTTTTAGATAAGTATTAGATACTGCCATGCAAGAAGCACTGACCCTACTTAACGGCTTGACCCCGACGCAATTTATGACGGAATACTGGCAAAAAAAGCCGTTACTGATCCGTGGCGCAATCCCCGGTTTTAAAGGCTTACTTACGCCGGATGAACTGGCTGGTTTGGCTTGTGAAACAGAAGTACCATCAAGGCTGATTCAGTTTGATCCAGAACATGCGGATGCAGGAGCAGGTTGGCAGGTGGCGCAAGGCCCGTTTGAAGAAGATGATTTCGCGGCGCTGCCCTCACAGCACTGGACATTATTGGTTCAGGGCATGAATCACATCCTGCCCGAAGCGCAAGCTTTACTGGCACGTTTTAATTTTATACCAACAGCCAGGCTGGATGATGTCATGGTCAGCTATGCACCGACTGGTGGAGGCGTGGGTCCGCACATCGACAGTTATGATGTTTTTCTCCTGCAAGGTGCGGGTAAGCGACGCTGGTCTATCAGTCAGCAGAATGATTTGCGCCTGATTCCGGATGCGCCCTTACGTATCCTTTCACATTTTGTCAGCGAGCAGGAATGGGTGCTGGAACCTGGCGATATGCTGTATCTGCCGCCAAATATAGCCCATTGGGGCGTGGCTGAAGATGATGATTGCATGACCTATTCGATTGGGTTTCGTGCACCGGCAGCAAGAGAACTGGCAGTGGAATTCCTGGATGCCTGCCGGCAGGAAGGATTGTCTGATGAGCTGTACCGGGATCCCGAATTGCAACCAGTTTTAGATGCTGCGGCAATTGACCAGGCAATGGTGAAGCGGGTAAGTGGCATGCTGCAACGGCTGACCTGGCAGCCGGAAGCGTTGGGGCCATTTCTGGCCCGCTATTTCACTGAGCCGAAAGCCTATGTGGTTTTTACGCCAAACCGCAAACTGAGCCTGGCCAAGTTTACTGACCAAGTACGCGAGTCAGGTGTTACACTGGACCTGCAAACACAGATGTTGCATTGGCAAGGCCAGTATTTTATCAATGGTGAAGTTGTTGAGTTGGCTGATGAATGTGGGCATTTACTCAATTCACTGGCTAATCAACGACAATTGGGCGCACGGCTTTTTCATTCAGAGAATGCCAAGATGTTGCTTGCCTGGCTGCGTGATATGTACCTGCTGGGCTATCTGCATTTGGGCGAAATATGATCCTCGCAGCGCTAATTTGAACCAATTGCGACATATTTTTGTCAAAAAATGCAGAGTTGTTGTTCTTATGCAAAAAAATCCTCTGTTTTTGATTGTACTTACATTCTTTTTTTAATAAATTACTGATACAATTTTTCTACTCGGCGAGTTCTTGCATATCAGAATTGTGCCGTACACAAAATTTTGCTCATACATACTAAGGAAATAAAGATGACACGTTCTGCATTGTTGGCTGCATTGTTGGCTTTGGCTTTGACCGCTTGTGGTGAAAAACCAGCTGAAGAGGCTCCTGCTGTTGAGGCTCCTGCTGCTGAAGCTCCAGCTGCTGAAACACCAGCTGCTGAAACTCCAGTTGAAGCTGCTCCTGCTGAGGCTGCACCAGCTGAAGCTGCTCCTGCTGAAGCTGCTCCTGCTGAAGAAGCTAAGTAATTCAGACAGTAATCTGAATTACCTGATGATAGAGAAGCCGACGCAAGTCGGCTTTTTTATTGCCTGCAACACCAGTTTAGCATTCAAGCTGCAGTTCTCAAGTCGGTTAACTCGTTAGCAATCTGGCAAATGCGAATGAAATCGTCTGCCACTAGGGAGGCACCGCCAATCAAGCCACCATCTACATCCGGCATACTCAGTAATTGTGCTGCGTTACTCGGATTTACACTGCCGCCATAAAGCAGATCCATTTTTTCTGCTACCTGTTCATCCAGCAATCCAATATGCCCACGGATAAATGACAGGATAGCTTGCACGTGTTGTGGTGTAGCGGCTTTGCCAGAACCGATCGCCCATACCGGTTCATAGGCAATCACGCCTTTGGATAATGCCTGAATCCCTACATGCGCAATCACCGGATTTAATTGACGCACGACCACCAGGTCGGTTTCACCTTGTTCATACTCCTCCAGCGTTTCACCTATGCACAATATGGGTGTCAGCCCGGCTTTGAGCGCCGCTTCAAACCGTTCACCACAGCTTTCATCACTGTCATGCCCCCGCTGCCTGCGTTCTGAGTGGCCGATAATCACATAGGTGCAACCAAACTCTTTCAGCATTACCGGAGAAACCGAGCCTGTATAAGCACCTTTCTCAAAACGGCTCATATTTTGTCCACCCCAGGCAATATGGCTGTTTTGCAGGATATGTTGTGCCTGATACAGATAAGGGTGCGGCGGGCAAACCGCATAGCGGGCATGATGCTGCTGGGTGTGCAGCAGCAGGCTCTGCATAAATTGTTGATTATCGGGCAAGCTGCCGTGCATTTTGCGATTGGCAACCACCAGTTTCGGGCGATTCGACATCACACGGTTCCTATAAGGGTTTTCTTCTTATAATGACGGATATTTTTCGGAAAACTTGACCCTATGCCGCAACTTGATTTTTCCTTGCAACTCGCCTCACAAGAAAACAACCTGCCTACCGAAGCAGAATTCAGGCGCTGGGTGCGTGCGGCTTTACGTGTAGATACCAGCGTGACTATCCGGATTGTGGATGCAGAAGAAGGGCGCATATTAAATGCGACTTATCGCGGCAAGGATTATGCGACCAACGTGCTGACGTTTCCGCTCACCGAACATCCGCACTTGATGGGCGATATCGTTATTTGTGCGCCAGTGGTTGCAAGAGAGGCTATCGAGCAGGGCAAAACGTTGCTGGCGCATTATGCGCATATGACTGTGCATGGCGTTTTGCATTTGCATGGCTATGACCATGAAGTGGATGCGCAAGCAGCGCTGATGGAATCGATGGAAATGGCCGCCATGCAGAAGCTGGGCTTTGCTAACCCCTATGTTGAATAGTCTTTAATCTGCGTACTTAAATCGTTACAATCTCCACATGGACATCTTGGAAAACAGCCAGGTAAAAATCAAAGGTGAAACGCTCTCCGAGCTGCCGCAGGATTTGTATATCCCGCCGGATGCGCTGGAAGTTTACCTGGACACGTTTGAAGGTCCACTGGATTTATTGCTTTACCTGATCCGCAAGCATAACCTGGATATTCTGGATATCCAGATGGCGCAGCTGACCGCCCAATACATGGCGTACGTCGAAAAAATGAAAGCCATTAAACTCGAGTTGGCCGCAGATTATTTGCTGATGGCAGCCATGCTGATTGAAATCAAGTCACGCATGCTGTTGCCTAAACCAACTGAAGTGGAAGAAGAGGATGATCCACGCGCGGAGCTGGTCAGGCGCCTGATGGAGTACGAAGCCATCAAGCTGGCTGCACAACGGCTGGATGCATTGCCCAAAGTGGGTGAAGAGATTGATGTCGCCGCCGCGTATTACCAGCATATCAGCCAGGTAAAACCTCCCGAGGTCAGCCTGGATGACCTGGTGGAGGCCTGGCGCAATGTACTCAAACGCGCCAAGCTAAACCAGCACCACAAACTTGGCAGGGCAGAGCTTTCGGTGCGTGAGCATATGAGTTTGTTATTGCGCCGTTTAAGCACCGCAACGGTGTTACGGTTTGATGAGTTGTTTGACCTTGAAACGGATGGCGTGCCTAAATTGGTAGTGAGTTTCCTGGCGATGCTGGAACTGGCAAAAGAAGGCCTGATCCGTATCACGCAACAAGAAGCATTCGGGACCATTTATGTGCAGGCGAATGCGCATGATTGAGGAGGAATATAGTGCGTGATCCGGATAATATCCAGGAGATGAAGCAGATTCTGGAAGCGGCGTTGCTGACATCGCCGCAGCCGTTGGCGCTAGATGATTTGCTTAAATTGTTTTCCGGGCGCATGGAACGCGCCACGCTGCGCATGCTGCTGGACGAACTAAAAGCAGACTGGCTGGATAAAACACTGGATTTAGTGCAAGTTGCCAGCGGCTACCGCTTTCAGGCCAAGCCGGAATACAGCGAGTATATCTCGCGCCTGAACCCTGAACGACAACCAAAATATTCACGCGCAGTGATGGAAACCCTGGCTATTATTGCCTATCGCCAGCCCGTAACGCGTGGCGATATTGAGCAGATCCGCGGTGTGGCGGTAAACCCGAATGTGATTCGCCAGTTGCAGGAACGCGACTGGATCGACGTGGTCGGCCAACGTGAAGTGCCCGGCAGGCCATCATTATATGCAACTACCAAACATTTTCTGGATGACCTGGATTTGCGTTCGCTGGCAGAATTGCCGCCCTTTGAAGCGTTTGCACAAGCAGAAATTCCGCTGGAATAACTTGTGATGCGGGACTCATTACTTAAAATCCGTATTAGTCATGAAGGTAATACAGCGCTCGGTCCCGGCAAAATAGAATTGTTACAGATGATAGAACAACATGGCTCCATCTCCGCCGCGGCCAAGCAAATGCAGATGTCATACCGCAGGGCCTGGGAACTGGTGGATGTCATGAATCGCTGCTTTGACCAGGTTGTAGTGCTGAGCTCTACGGGAGGCACGCATGGTGGTGGTGCGCAAGTAACTGAATTCGGCAAATCGCTTATTGGTGCATATCAACAGATTCTAAAAAAATCGGCAGAGGCAGCCGCAGATGAACTTGACCTGATTACACGGCACCTGAAAAAAGCGTAAATTTTTTTGAGTGGCGTAATGCATGTGTGGATATAACGATGGTAGCATTATTGAATGTTGACGATTGTTGCGCAAGAGCATTTTGTTAATGATTAAACGGGATAGAAATATGAAAAAATGCGGTTGGCTGCACTTGTCTTATGTGAGCGCTTTGGTAGGTCTTTGCCTGGTCCATGCATTGGCGCACGCAGAAGAGGGGAAAATTAAAGTATTTGCCGCAGCCAGCTTGACCGATGTGATGAATGTATTGGTCAAGCATTACAGCCAGCAAGCTGGCGTGCAAGTCGTGCCAGTCTATGGTGGATCGGGTACTCTTGCCAAGCAACTGGAACAGGGTGCACCTGGTGATATGTTTATTTCTGCCGATGAAAAATGGATGCAATACCTGAAAGACAAGCAATTGCTACAAAATGCGACTATCAAACCTTGGCTGAGTAATCGCCTGGTGCTGATCACGCCACTAGCCAAGCCATTGAACATAAAAGCCGAGGCATCTGTAGATGTGAACCAGCAGGCGCCTGGCTACTGGTGCACCGGCGATACACTGTCAGTCCCGGTCGGGATTTATGCCAAGCAGTCATTGACCAGTCTGGGTTGGTGGGAAAAAGTAAAAAGCAGGTTGGTCAGTACACAAGATGTACGTGCCACATTGAACCTGGTCGAGCGTGATGAGTGCGATGTGGGTATCGTATATGCCAGCGATGCACAATCTTCAAACAAGGTAAAATTGGCTGGTGAATTCCCTGAAAACAGCCATGTGCCTATTGTGTATCCGATGGCATTATTGCCGCAGGCATCCGCCGCAACCACCTCGTTTTATAAGTATCTACAATCAGTCGAGGCTAAAAAATTACTTGCTTCTTATGGCTTCAAGCCACTCGTTGCTGAGTAAGCCATTGTTCTAATTACCATGTGGACACTGTCGCCTGCCGAACTTTCCATCGTGCTGCTTTCGCTGAAAGTGGCGGCCTGGTGCGTGGTTATTTTGCTTTTACCGGCAATGGCAATGGCGTGGCTATTAGCTAAAAAACGCTTCTGGGGACAGTCGCTGCTGGATGCGCTGGTGCATTTACCTATGGTATTGCCACCTGTTGTATTGGGCTATATGTTGCTGGTATTGCTTGGACGCAGAGGCTGGATCGGTGCCTGGCTATATGAACAGTTTCATATTCAATTCACTTTTCATTGGTGGGGAGCCGTGATTGCCTCGGCGGTGATGGCGTTTCCCTTGATGGTGCGCTCAATCCGGCAGGCATTGCTCCAGGTAAATCCGCTACTGGAGCAGGCCGCCCAAACACTGGGTGCATCTCCAATCAGGGTATTCCTGACTATCACTTTGCCATTGTCTTACCATGGACTGCTCACGGGCAGCATATTGGCATTTAGCCGCAGTCTGGGTGAGTTTGGCGCGACTATTACGTTTGCCGGCAATCTGGAAGGCGAAACCCGCACCTTACCATTGGCGATTTACAGTTTGACGCAAACTCCCGAGGGAGATGCCGCTGCGCTCAGGTTGGTAATTTTGAGTGTATTGGTATCTATTTTCGCGTTGCTCGCCAGTCAATGGCTGGAAAGACGGCTGATCAGGAGCCAACGCTGATGCTGCATGTAGATATTCAGATCAACCAGCCTTATGCTGTCGCGGCGACACAGCCTGTGTTTACCGTTGAAGCCAGGTTTGATTTGAAGCCTGGCGACTGCCTCGGCATTATGGGCGCCTCCGGCTGCGGAAAAACTACTTTGTTGCATAACATCGCTGGCTTGTTAATGCCTGCCTCCGGCATCATTCAAAGTGATCAGCAGGTATGGTTTGATTCAAAAAAAGCGATCAAACGTCCCCCATGGCAGCGGCAGGTAGGTATCGTATTTCAGGATGGGCGTTTATTTCCACATCTGGATGTGCAGCAGAATCTAGTGTATGGCATGCCGAAACGAAAAATTTCCATTTCAATGGAAGAAGTCATACATGTGCTGGATATCGGCACGCTCACCAAACGCAAACCTGGCCAGTTATCCGGCGGTGAAAAACAGCGCGTTGCGATTGGCCGCGCTTTGCTAAGCCAGCCTGCTGTACTGCTTATGGATGAACCGTTAAGTGGCCTGGATGATGCATTGAAACAGCAGGTACTGCCTTACATCAGAAAAGTAATCACTACTTTTGGATTGCCGACTGTGTATGTCAGCCATGTGCGGGAGGAAGTGACAGAGATTGCCAACGAAGTATTAGTGCTGGCGCAAGGGCAATTGCGCCAGTCGGGTTGAAATTTTAAAGCTTAGTGATGATGACCACCGGCACCGTGTACGTGCTGATGCTCGATTTCTTCTTTGTTTGCCGAACGCACATCTTTAATCGTCGCGGTAAACAGCAGGCGCTGACCCGCCCAGGGATGGTTGCCGTCAACGACGACTTTGCCATCGGCAATATCGGTAATGGTATACAAAATCACATCGCCTGTTTCGTCTTCACCTTCAAACTGCATACCGACTTTTAACTCTTCAGCCGGGAAAGCGCTGGCTTGTTCGATTTGTACCAGGCCGTCATCGTATTCACCGAAGCCATCTTCAGGATCCAGGCTCACTTCAATCACATCGCCTACATTTTTACCGTGCATGGCTTCTTCAACTTTAGGGAAAATATTGTCGTAACCGCCGTGCAGATAGGCCACCGGTTGCTGGCTTTCTTCCAGTGTCTCGCCATCAGTGTTCTGTAGTTTGTAAGTCATACTGACTACGGTGTTCATTGCTACTTGCATGTGAAATGTCCTAAGTTATCCGGTAATAAAACATTATTCTAAAGGATATTGCCGGGATGGTGTCACTCTCGCTGTTGATAATGTTGACCAAAATGCTTGCGCCAGAGCCATGGGGGAGTCGGGTTGGTTTGTTGCCATAAACCCAATTCTTGTTGCTGCGCTTGTTGTTGCAATGATGCTAATTCTGCCCGAGATGAGTAGCGGCTGTTAAACCAGGCCATCCCCTGTGCAACTTGATATTGACTGGCGTCTGTGCGATTACAGTATAAATGGCCTAGGGTGCGTCCGTAAGGATCTGTGCCGATGGCCCGCACTGTAATCTTGCTATTGCAAAGTGCCATCAGGGTACGTTTCGATTGTTTGCCGAAGCTTTGCTGGGATTCAGGCGCATCAATATCCAGCAGCCGCAGGTGGTAAGTTCTACCCTGGTCCAGAATGATAACGGTATCGCCATCAATGACTTTTTTCAAAACGGGTTCAGCTTGCGCGTGAATGCTAAGCACAAAAGGCAGTAATAACAGCCAGATATTTGGCATATTAATCCAGCAGGCTGGTGTAGTTTTCTGGCGTTAATACCGTGGGGATCGCCTCGGGCAGCAGCTCCGGATAATCTTTGCTGTAATGCAGTCCACGGCTCTCCTGGCGCTCAATTGCGCAGCGGACGATGAGTTCTGCTACCTGTAACAAATTACGCAGTTCAATCAGGTCGTGGCTTACTTTAAAGTTACTGTAAAACTCGTGTACTTCGTCGCGCAACATGTGAATGCGATGTAAAGCCCGGCTTAACCTTTTGGTGGTGCGCACAATGCCGACGTAATTCCACATGAATCGACGCAATTCATCCCAGGTGTGCGTAATCAGTACTTCTTCATCGGCATCAGTGACGCGGCTTTCATCCCAGTCCGGTAGCGAAATGGTAGGCTGCTGACCAGAGGCTTGAATGTCTTGCGCGCAACTTTCGCTGAATGCCAGGCACTCAAGCAGCGAGTTGCTTGCCAGGCGGTTCGCGCCATGCAAGCCAGTGCAGGCGGTTTCGCCAATTGCATACAGGCAATCAATATCGGTGCGCCCATGCATATCAGTCATGACGCCACCACAGGTGTAATGCGCAGCGGGCACGACCGGGATCGGCTGCTTGCTGATATCTATCCCGAGCTGTAAACAGCGTTTGTAAATGTTGGGGAAGTGCGACTGGATAAACTCCAGCGGCTTATGGCTGATATCCAGATAAACACAGTCCAGCCCGCGTTTTTTCATCTCAAAGTCAATCGCACGCGCGACCACATCGCGTGGCGCCAGTTCTGCCCGCTCATCATGCAAATGCATAAAGCGTGTGCCATCTGGCAAGGTCAGCAATCCGCCCTCTCCGCGCAATACCTCCGAGATCAGAAAAGATTTGGCGTGCGGGTGGTACAAGCAGGTCGGATGAAACTGCACAAACTCCATATTTGCGACGCGGCAACCAGCCCGCCATGCCATGGCAATACCGTCACCGGTACTGATATCGGGGTTGGTTGTGTAAAGATAAACCTTGCCTGCGCCACCCGTTGCAGTCACTGTATATTGCGCCGAAAGCGTAGTGACATGCCCGGTCTGGCTATTGAGTATATACGCACCCAGGCAACGATTAGGGCCATCAGTGGCAGTTTGCTGGAACAGCTTGTGCGTGGTGATCAAGTCGACTGCAATATGGTGTTCGAGAACGGTGATGTTCGGGTGTTCACGTACGCGGTCGGTTAAGGTGGTTTGTACCGCCTGGCCGGTGGCATCTGCCACATGCACGACCCGGCGGTAACTATGGCCGCCTTCGCGCGTCAGGTGCAGGCGGTCGTCTTCAGGCTCGCGGGTAAAGTTAACCCCTTGCTGCAATAACCATTCAATACTGGCACGGCCATTGTTGACCACCATACGGGTGACTTCGCTATCACACAGTCCGGCACCGGCATCTAAAGTATCCTGAATATGCGCTTCGATTGAATCTTCACTATTGTGTACCGCTGCAATGCCACCTTGCGCCCAGTTGCTGGCGCTCATAGAAAGCTCGCGTTTACTCAATATGCAAATACGGTAATTATCAGCCAGCCGCAGGGCCAGAGATTGACCAGCCAAGCCGCTGCCAATTATGAGGACATCAAATACTTTATTCATATTGTTGTAAAGGCAGAGGAACTTTTGTAGAAAAAGCCGTGTCAGAAATTTGTCTGTATTGCATGTTGCAATCGCAGGCAAAAATAAGGGATGAGACGATGTTACACACAACAAAATTAGAGGCGTTAACGCGCACCGGGTTCGTCGAAAGCAATACAAAAGCGTATACTACTCCCAATCATAAAATTACCCAAGGGAGTCATCGCGATATGACTGTTCAGGCGGCAAACGCCAAACAGCTTGAGAATAGAGAGTTCGACCAACTGTTGGTTGAACGTGCCCAGCAGGGCGATAAACGTGCATTTGGCCTGTTGGTCGAAAAGTACAATCGTAAGCTCGGAAGACTATTGTCGCGTATGATCCGCGACCAGGCTGAAGTAGAGGATGTGGTGCAGGAATCCTTTATTAAAGCGTATCGCGCATTGCATAGTTTTCGCGGTGATAGTGCCTTTTATACGTGGTTATACCGTATTGGCATCAACACTGCCAAAAATTACCTGGTGTCCATGGGACGCAAGCCACAGGTGATGCAGGACGTTGAAATTGAAGACGTAGAAAATTTCGATGAGGGTCAGGACATGCGTACAATGGAGACGCCTGAAACCTCTCTCATGACTAAAGAAATCGCGCAAACCGTGAATGATGCGATTGCCGCGTTGCCAGAAGAGTTGCGCACAGCTATCACGTTGCGCGAGCTCGAAGGCTTAAGCTATGAAGATATTGCGACAGTAATGCAATGTCCGATTGGCACTGTCCGCTCACGTATTTTCCGTGCACGTGAGACTATTGCTGCAAAATTAAGACCATTGCTGGACACACCAAACCACAAACGTTGGTAATCCGGTAACACTATTAGTGCAGCCATTTGATGTAAACTTTTAAATAATGGGTGTTATGACAAACAATTTGTTAAATGCTAACATAAAAACATTGATTGACTTGGGGTTATTATGAAGCAGCAATTATCCGCTTTAATCGACGGCGAAGCCGATATTGAACGCTGTGAACATATATTTCTCGCGGCCAAATCTACTGGCGAAGTAGCGCAAGCCTGGCAGGAGTATCATGTGATTCGCGATGTGATGCGTGAAGAGTATTGGGTGCAACCCGATATGACCAGCCGCATCATGGCAGAACTGAGTGATGAGCCTGTGGTATTGGCGCCAAGAGCTGCTGCACAGTCAGTGGTTCCAATAAAGTCACGACCCAATAAATACGTTTGGTCTATTGCAGCGTCTGTAGCAGCTGCTTTTTTTGTCGGTATGTTTGTGCTCAACCAGCCTTCAACTGTTGATTCGGTGCAAATTGCTGACAGTGAAACTGATCAATATGTCATGGCGCATCACAATTACTCACCTAATAGTGCGACGTACTATATTCATAATGTAACTTACGCTGGCGAATAGCTTTAACTGTGATTGGTATGTCTGTGCAGTTTGTAATTCGTGCGTTATTTGCGTTAGTGCTCTGCCAACAGGCAGTCGCAGATGAAGATTTATGGGTCACTATGCAGAAAACAGCTTCTGCAGCCAGAGAGCTTAACTACCAGGGATTATTTATCTATCATAACGGAGCGATTATTCGCTCCGTTCAAATTACCCATATCAATGAAGCCGGCCGGGAATTTACCCGCAATGTCGTCCTTGATGGCCGTCCACGCGAAGTGTTTAGTGAAGGTGACGATATTGTTATTTTTAATGCAAAAAATGACAAGGTAGTGATCGAAAAGCGTCGTGGTCAGAACCTCTTCCCGGCCATGTTGCCGACCCAGCTTCAACCTCTCAAGCAAAACTACAAGTTGAAATTCGTTGGCCAGGAGCGGATTGCCGGGCGTCTGGCTCAAGTAATCGATATGATTCCCAATGACAACTTGCGTTATCAATACCGCGTCTGGTCTGATAGCGAATATGGCTTGCTGTTGAAGATGAGCATGCTGGATGTGCAAGGTCATACCCTGGAACAAATCGGTTTCAATCAGGTATCCATGTTGCAAACCAAAGACCTGGATTGGTTCCAACCCAAGATCGACGCTTCCAAACCTTATGTGATGGATGACACCACCGATTTGACCCATGTGGAAAATAATCTGGTAATCGCAAACCTGCCTGCCGGGTATAAAAAAGTAGACCAGATCCGCTTGCGGGTCCCGGGTCGTACGGTGCCAGTCCAACAATTAATTTTTTCTGATGGCCTTGCTTCAGTGTCGCTGTTTGTTGAGCCTGTGATCAAAGGCATGCAACCTCGCATTGGCAAAAAAACCATGGGTTCGACCAATGTATACGCCCATGTCTTAAACGGCTATCAATTGGTGGTTGTAGGTGAAGTGCCGGCGCAAACCGTTGAGCAAATCGCGCAGCAGGTGACTTTTAAGAAGTAATCACACTCGATGATTTCTACCTGTTCTCTTTGCTGCATGCACTCCCAGAATTATTTTCATCCCTGATATTTCCTCATTCATGACAAATTCCTCTAATCAATCAATATTGGATGAGCTGGTAGCGTCTGGCGTATTGATGTGGAGTGATTGTCAAATGAAACCTCTTTGTTTTTGTGCGTGTAATCACCATATGTAGATAGTGTTTTAACAGTGACCAGGTTTTCTTATTTGGCTGCTATGAATAAGTCTTTGAAAATATTGAATTAATTGATTAAATAATAGGAAAAATCATGATGAAGCAATGGATTTCTGCAGTGTTTCTGACATGCACCATGTCAGTGAGTATGTTTGTCATGCCGGCGCAGGCCAAGGATTTGCCTGACTTTACTGAGCTAGCAGAAAAACAAGGACCCACAGTGGTTAATATCAGTATTACTTCTGTAGTTCACGGTGGCGGTGGCATGGGTTTCCCTGGCATGCCTAATGATGAAAATCTGCAAGAATTGCTGCGCCGGTTCGGTATTCCGGGTATGCCTGGTATGCCGGGCCAGGAAGGCGGGCAGGACTACAAAACGCAGTCATTGGGTTCAGGGTTTATCATCAGCAGTGACGGGTATATTTTGACCAATGCGCACGTGGTGAGTGAGGCTGATGAAGTTTTGGTCAAGTTATCGGACAAGCGTGAATTCAAGGCGAAAATCATTGGTGCTGACAAACGTACTGATGTTGCCCTGATTAAAATCGAAGCAACTGGCTTACCCAAAGTAGTGGTGGGTGACCCAAGTGCATTGAAAGTCGGCGAATGGGTAGCAGCGATTGGCTCTCCTTTCGGCCTTGAAAACACCATGACAGCCGGTATCGTCAGTGCCAAAGGCCGTGCCCTGCCACAAGAAAATTATGTTCCATTTATCCAGACCGATGTTGCGATTAATCCTGGTAATTCAGGCGGTCCGCTATTTAACCTGCGGGGTGAAGTGGTCGGTGTGAACTCCCAGATTTATAGCAAAAGTGGTGGCTCTATGGGGCTGTCATTCAGCATCCCGATTGATGTGGCTATTGATATTTCCAATCAGTTGAAGGCGACTGGCCGTATTTCACGTGGCTGGTTAGGCATTGGTATTCAGGAAGTAACTAAAGATTTGGCGGATTCCTTTGGCCTGAAACAAACCAGTGGCGCACTGATTGCCGGCGTGGAAAAAAATAGCCCCGCAGACAAAGGTGGTCTGGAAGTTGGCGATATTATCCTTAAGTTTGACGGTAAACCAATTGTGACTTCCGGTGATCTGCCGCGTGTTGTCGCTTCTATCAAACCTGGTAAAGTCGTGCCAGTGGAAATTGTGCGTAAAGGCACCAGCAAGACACTGCAGTTAGGCGTTGGTGAAATGCCAAACGAGCAATCCGAAGCCCCTGCTTCGAGCAAAGAGCCTTCTAAATCAGAATCCAATAAAATCGGCCTTACCTTGCGTGAATTAACACCACAGCAAAAGAAAAAGCTGAATGGAAAAAATGGCTTGCTGGTGATTGAAAGCGTGGGCGCAGCGGCGCAAGCAGGTATCCGCCGTGGTGATGTGATTCTTGGCCTGAACAACAATGAAAGCCAAAGTGTAGATTTGTTCAATAAGCAGATCAACGCTGTGCCTTCCGGAAAAACGGTGGCAGTGCTGGTGCTGAGAGGCGAAAATACTTTGTATGTTCCTATCAAGGTAAGCAAATAAATATGGGTTTTAAAGCGCAGCAAACATTCAGTGTTTTAAAATAAATCCCTGATAAATAGGCGTTTGCTGTAAAATGCCAGCAAATTTGGAAAGGCGCGTAAAGCGCCTTTCTTGCTTGTAATCAACCTATAGCAGAACATGAAGAATATTCGTAATTTCTCGATTATTGCCCACATCGACCATGGCAAATCGACACTGGCTGATCGCATCATTCAAATGTGCGGTGGGCTGGAGGCGCGCGAAATGGAAGCGCAGGTGCTGGATAGTATGGATATCGAGCGTGAGCGCGGTATTACGATTAAAGCGCAAACCGCCGCCCTGCAATACAAAGCCAACAACGGTGAAACGTATTTCCTTAACCTGATTGATACGCCAGGGCATGTGGATTTCAGCTATGAAGTCAGCCGTTCGCTCTCTGCCTGTGAAGGCGCTTTGCTGGTCGTAGATGCCTCACAAGGTGTTGAGGCGCAAAGTGTAGCTAACTGTTACACCGCGATTGAACTGGGGGTTGAAGTTACCCCTGTCCTGAATAAAATAGATTTGCCTTCTGCCGACCCGGCACGCGTTTCCCAAGAGATTGAAGATGTGATTGGCGTAGATGCCACCGATGCTGTGCGTTGCTCCGCCAAAACCGGCGAAGGCGTACGCGATGTGCTCGAAGAAGTGGTTGCCAAAGTCCCGCCGCCAAAAGGTGATGTCGATGGTCCTTTAAAAGCGTTAGTGATTGATGCATGGTTTGATAACTATGTAGGCGTAGTGATGCTGGTGCGCGTGGTTGATGGCGTATTGCGCGCCAAAGACAAAATCCGCCTGATGGCAACCGGCGCTGAATACTTGTGTGAGCAAGTCGGTGTTTTTACGCCAAAGTCGCTGCAACGCCCGCAATTAAGCGCAGGTGAAGTAGGGTTTATTATTGCAGGTATTAAAGAGCTTGCAGCCGCTAAAGTCGGCGATACGGTCACTTTAGCCGGTAGAAAGGCTTCTGAGCCTCTGCCTGGTTTTAAAGAAGTTAAGCCGCAAGTGTTTGCCGGTCTATATCCTGTTGAGTCCAACCAGTTTGAAGGTCTGCGCACCGCACTGGAAAAGCTGAGCTTGAATGACTCAAGTCTGCAGTTTGAGCCGGAAAACTCGACTGCACTGGGCTTTGGCTTCCGTTGTGGCTTCTTAGGCTTGCTGCATATGGAGATCGTACAAGAGCGCCTGGAGCGCGAGTACGATATGGACCTGATCACTACTGCACCTACCGTGATTTACGAGCTGTTGCTCAAAACCGGTGAAGTGGTGCAGATTGAAAATCCGTCCCGCCTGCCTGAGCCTTCCCGGGTGGAAGAGATTCGCGAGCCTATGATTGTGGTCAATCTGTTGATGCCGCAAGATTATGTTGGGCCGGTGATGACCTTGTGTAATAACAAACGCGGCATCCAGCGCAATATGCAGTATATGGGCCGCCAGGTGATGCTGAGTTACGAAATGCCGCTGAACGAAGTGGTGCTGGATTTCTTTGATAAATTGAAATCTGTTTCACGCGGTTATGCATCGATGGACTATGAGTTCCTGGAGTTCCGTGCCGCCGATCTGGTGAAGCTGGATATCATGGTCAACGGAGAGCGCGTCGACGCATTAAGCCTGATTGTGCATCGCGCAAACAGTCTTTATCGTGGCCGTGAACTGGTCTCCAAAATGCGCGAACTGATTCCTCGCCAAATGTTTGATATTGCCATCCAGGCATCAATTGGGGCTAATATCATTGCCCGTGAAACCGTGAAGGCCATGCGTAAAAACGTGATTGCCAAGTGCTACGGTGGCGATATTACGCGTAAGCGCAAATTGCTGGATAAACAAAAAGAAGGTAAAAAACGCATGAAGCAGGTTGGCAATGTGGAAATTCCACAAGAAGCCTTCCTGGCGATTCTGCGCGTTGAAGATAAATAAACGGGAAACCCCGCTTTCTACAGGGAACGAGCATGTATTTTGCAATTTTTATGTTGGTGATTTTGCTGGTATCCGGCGCTATCTGGTTGCTGGATATCCTGGTCCTGCGCAAAAAACGCCAGGCAAGTGCCTTGGGTGATGTGCCTGATCCATGGTATGTGGAATACAGCAAAAGCTTTTTTCCGGTCATTCTGCTGGTGTTCACGGTGCGCTCATTTATCGTTGAACCGTTCAAAATTCCTTCCGGTTCCATGATGCCGACATTGCTGGCTGGTGACTATATACTGGTCAACAAATTCACTTATGGCTTACGTGTGCCTATCCTGAACAATGTGTTTTATCCGGTGGATAAACCTAAGCGTGGCGACGTATTCGTGTTTCATTACCCGCCAGACCCATCGATTGATTACATTAAACGTGTGGTGGGTTTGCCGGGCGATAAAATTCAATACCGTGACAAACAGCTGACTATCAATGACAAAGTCATTAACCTTGATTTCATTGAGCCCTACAAATATGCATTGAATGTGAACGATGAAAGTGGCAGCTCACGCGCGGTGGATGTGACTGCTTCACGCCTGACGGAGCAGTTAGGCGATGTCAAACATGATGTACTGATCCATGACATTATGAATCAGTATAGCCCTGGCAGCTTGGGTGACCGCTTAATGCAAGGCGAAGCGATCACAGTGCCTGAAGGCCAGTACTATGCCATGGGTGATAACCGCGACAATAGTTCTGATAGCCGTGTCTGGGGCTTTGTTTCAGAGAAATATCTGGTTGGTCGGGCGTTTTTTATCTGGTTTAACTTTGACCAGTGGCGCCGTATCGGGCAAAGTATTGGTTAATGCCGGTCGTCATCGTTTAGGCAATCACCATTTGTGGAGAGATGGCATATGAAACGTTCTCATATTTCAACGCAGACTACAGCAAAGCCGCAACGCGGCTTAGGCTTGATCGGTTTTCTGCTGGTGTTAACTGCAGTGGGTATTCTGGGCATGGTGGCACTGAAAGCGTTGCCATCTTATATGGAATATTTCTCGATTCAATCGACTGTCAACCGCCTGGCGCATGACCCTATGCTGCAAAGTGATGCCGATATCCGTGCCGCGTTTGACCGCCAGATGCATGTGGATATGATCAAGACCGTGCAAGGCCGCGATTTGACTATCGCCAGCGGTGCAGTGGCTGTCCGTTACCAAAAAACGATTCCCCTCACAGATACTATCAGTTTGCTGATCGATTTTGATGCGGCCAGCAAAGCATCGCAGTAGGTGAGATGAGCGCGCTTCCAGTCTTACAGACCCGCATCGGTTACAGCTTCACGCAGCCTGAGTTGCTGCAGCAAGCGCTCACACATCGCAGTTTTTCAGCCAGCAATAACGAGCGCCTGGAATTTTTAGGCGATAGCGTGCTCAACTTTATTATTGCGCATCAGTTATTTAATTTATTCCCTGATATACCCGAGGGAGACCTCAGCCGCTTGCGCGCCAAGCTGGTAAAAGAAGCCAGCCTCGCTGAGATCGCTATTGCACTGAATCTTGGCGATGCACTCAAACTCGGTGAAGGTGAATTGAAGAGCGCAGGCTGGCGCAGGCCTTCTATCCTGGCGGATGCGCTGGAAGCCATTGTCGGTGCAGTCTACCTGGATGGCGGCTTTGCAGCCGCTGAACAAGTGGTGGCGTTGCTATACCGCGAAACACTCACCACTATCAACCCGAAGGTGATTGATAAAGACGCCAAGTCACAACTGCAGGAATACCTGCAAAGCAAAAAGATGGACCTGCCAGAGTATCAGGTAGCGTCTATCGAAGGCGAGGCACACGCACAGACCTTTACCGTGCAATGCTTTATCAAGAAACTAAATATCACTACTACTGGTGCCGGCACTAGCCGCCGCGTGGCAGAACAGCAGGCGGCCAAGCTCGCCATGGAAAAAATTCAATCATGACAGAACATATAGAACCTACTGAAGATTTCCGTTGCGGTACCGTTGCTATCGTTGGCCGGCCAAACGTTGGTAAATCTACCTTACTGAATCATATCCTGGGCCTGAAGTTAGCCATTACTTCACGCAAGGCGCAGACCACACGCCATCGTTTATTGGGCATCCATACCACTGAGGATACCCAATTCCTGTTTGTGGATACGCCGGGCTTCCAGCAGAAACATATCAATGCTTTAAACAAAACCCTGAACAAAACAGTGACCCAGGTATTGTCTGAGGTCGATGTGGTGCTGTTCGTGATCGAGCCGATGAAGCTTGGCCAAGCAGATGAGCTGGTCCTGAAACTGTTACCTAAAAACAAGCCGGTCTTGCTGGTAGTGAATAAAGCAGATTTGATGGGGGATAAAGGTAATTTATTGCCATTGATCCAGGACTTTGATCTGCTGTTTGAGTTTGCCGGTATCATCCCGGTCAGTGCCAAAAAGAACCAGAACCTGGATGGCTTGCTGGACGCGGTGCGGGAACATTTACCCGAACAGCCAGCGATATATGGTGAAGATGAACTCACCGATAAGAATGAACGCTTTTTAGCCGCCGAGTTAATCCGCGAAAAAATATTCAGGTTGGCAGGCGATGAGTTGCCTTACTCAATGACGGTAGAAATTGAAAAGTTTGAAACCGTCAAAAAACTTCGCCGCATTTTTGCCGTGATTATTGTCGATAAAGACAGCCAGAAACCCATGATCATTGGCAAGGGTGGCGAGAAACTCAAACAAATCTCCACCGAAGCGCGCCAGGATATGGAAAAGCTGTTCGGCTCCAAAGTTTACCTGGAAACCTGGGTAAAGGTTAAAGGTGGCTGGGCAGATGACGAGCGTGCATTAAAAAGCCTAGGGTTTTAGTCGCCTGCACTGGCGGTCGCATCATGGCTGTGAGCATCCCTAATGCTGCTGCACTCAAGCAATCGCAACAGCCAGTCTTTATTCTCCACACGTATCCTTTCAAAGAAACCAGCCTGGTGGTTGAAATGTTCAGCCGCGATTTTGGACGGATTGCCGGCGTAGCCAAAGGCGCGCGTCGGCCGCTTTCAGCCATGCGCGGCATGTTGCAATCTTTTCAGCAACTGGCTGGCACCTGGTCAGGTAAGAATGAACTCAAAACCCTGCACGGCCTGGAATGGCTGACTGGCCTGACCCTGCTTAAAGGTGACGCGCTGATGTGCGGTTTTTACATGAACGAGTTGTTGTTACGCCTGCTGCCGCGCGACGATGCGCATGCGCAACTGTTTGAGTATTACGCCGAAACCGTACAAATACTTTCTACGCTTACACACGAAACCGGCAGTGGCCAACTGGCAGAAATCATGCGCCGGTTTGAATTGAAAATGTTGCAAGAGCTGGGTTATGCCGTGCCACTGACGCATGATGAAAATGGCGAGATTATTCATGCCGAAGAAACCTATCGATTCGAAGCCGACTATGGCGCTTGTGCCTTAAACGTTACCAAGAATGGTGTGCTGATTCAAGGCCGGTCCTTGCTCGATATGGCCCGTGGAAGTTACAGCAACACAACCACACAGGTGCAAAGCAAGCAATTGATGCGCTATTTGTTACAGCATTACCTTGGTGAAAAGCCCTTGCATACCCGCCAGTTGCTGGTCGATCTGCAAGACTTCTAAGCTTATCTAGCGTGAAATAAAAAGCCTTAAATAGCCAGATTGTTGAGAGCATGCGCTGGCTAAGTTTATAATTCAAAAAAATGTGGCAGCCAGCCAAAGCAATCGAAAGAACATATGTTGAAATTAGGTGTGAATATTGACCATGTCGCCACAATTCGCCAGGCACGTGGTACCAGGTACCCCAGTGTAGTGCAGGCAGCATTGCGTGCTGAACAGTCTGGTGCGGACAGTATTACGTTGCATTTGCGTGAAGATAGACGCCATATGCAGGATGCGGATATTTTTGCTTTGCGGCCTTTGCTCCAAACCAAGATGAATCTTGAATGTGCGGTGACCGATGAAATGCTGGATATCGCGATCCAGGTGAAACCGCAGGATGTTTGCCTGGTGCCGGAACGTCGCGAAGAGCGCACCACCGAGGGTGGTTTAGACGTGCTCACACACTACGCCAAAGTGGAACATGCGGTCAAGAAACTGTCGGACCAGGGGATACGCGTGTCATTGTTTATCGCGCCGGATCTGGCACAGATCGATGCCGCAGTGAAAATCGGTGCACCGGTGATCGAAATACATACCGGTACATTTGCCGATGCGGACACTGAAAAAACGCAAACTGAAGAGTTACGCAGAGTAGAGGCAGCCCTGCATCATGCGAAAGCCAGTGGCCTGGTAGTCAATGCCGGGCATGGCCTGCATTATCACAACGTACACCGCATCGCGCGTTTGCCGGGGTTTGAAGAGCTGAATATCGGCCATGCTATCGTCGCGCATGCCTTGTTTGTCGGTTGGGATAATGCGGTGCGTGAGATGAAATCCCTGATGAAAGAGTTTTCAGCCAGGTAATGCAGCCCATCCAGTTTTATAATTGTAGTGAGTCATTCATACGAATGCGTCTGTTAAAAGTATTTGGCGATGCCTAATATCAATGCAAAATTGTTTTGCGAGGTGGTCAAATGATCTTTGGAATAGGGACTGATATTGTTGAAGTCGAGCGCATTCAAGCCTCGCTGGACCAGTTTGGTGAGCCATTTGCCAAACGCATTCTGGCCGAATCTGAATGGGCGGATTACCAGGCCAGCCAGTTAAAAGCGCGCTTTCTTGCCAAGCGGTTTGCCGCCAAGGAAGCCTTTGCCAAAGCCATTGGTACCGGAATTCGCGGCGATGTCAGCTTTCATAATATTGCTGTCACCCACGATGCGTTGGGTCGGCCACTGCTGCAATTGGCCGCGACGTTACAAGGCTTCCTCAAACAACATCATATCCACCAGTCACATATCAGTATCAGCGACGAAAAAAATCTGGCGCTGGCTTATGTCGTACTGGAAACCGTAAGCAAGTGATATTAGCAAATACAGTCGTGGCAGAAGATAATGAACGCCGCTTTTCCGGCGTGCGTCGGTTATATGGCGAGCAAGGCTTGCAGCAACTGCAAGCGGCGCATGTATTGGTGATAGGCCTGGGCGGTGTTGGCTCATGGACAGTAGAAGCACTGGCGCGCAATGCCGTGGGCAAGCTGACCCTGGTCGACCTGGATAATATTTCGGTATCCAATATCAATCGGCAAATCCATGCGCTGGATGAAAGTGTAGGTAAAGCAAAAGTCACTGCCATGCATGAGCGGATTGCGCAGATTAATCCGGCCTGTGACGTGGTTGAGATCGAGGACTTTATTTCAGCAGAAAATATGGCAGCGGTACTAGCAATGCGCCCGGACATCGTGGTCGATTGCATGGATGATACCAAAGCGAAAATTGCACTTGCAAATTATTGCCATCAGCAGCAATTGCCGCTGATTGTGGTGGGTAGTGCTGGCGGCAAGCTCGATGCGACACGTATCCGGCTGGCGGATCTGGCGCATGTGCATGGCGACCGTATGCTGGCAAAAATCCGTAATCAGTTGCGTCGTGATCATGGTTTTCCCAAAGCCAGTGATAACAAAAAATCAGCCAAATTCGGCATCACTGCGGTGTATTCCGATGAGCCGGTGGAAAAACCAGCAGAAGCCTGTGATACCCAGGCAGGATTGACCGGCCTGAATTGCGCCGGTTATGGTTCCAGTATTTGTGTCACTGCCAGTTTCGGCTTTATCGCTGCGCAGCATGCCCTGCAAGAATTAGTGTTTTCGCGCTAATCCTCTTTTCAATTCAATTTGCGCTTCGCAGTGAGTTTGGCGTAAATTGACACACTACTGTTATAAGATTGTTGAACAATCTTTAAGATGTAACGTCTACCCAATAGAAAACAGCGAATAGAAAACAGGCATAGACATTGCATAGTTAAACTTCTGATTGAGGTTAGTGCAGGGGTTTCCAGTCTGTCTTCTTTATTTAGGGCCGCATGAAGGTGGGTTAAAGTTTCGCTGCAAGTATCGCTAAAACCATAACAAAGGTATCTGCCATGCAATTGGATGTATTTCTGAAACAGGTTTCACTGAATCATGCATTGAACGTGCTGATATGGCACGCAGCCCAGGCTGGTATTGAGATTGCTGACCTGGTCAAGCAAGGCGCATTACAAGGGGTGACCGAGAAAACCACCAGTACGAATGTGCAGGGTGAAACCCAGATGCAACTGGATATCCGTAGTCATGAAGTCGCTCTTGAACAATTTCGTGCTTCTGCCGTGGTAGCCGGTGTAGTCTCTGAAGAAACAGAAGAAGCGATTGTTTTTGAAACCGTGGATGCACCGTTTCTGGTCTGCATGGACCCGCTGGATGGTTCTTCCAACTTATCTATCAATGGCGTGGTCGGCAGTATTTTCTCTATATTACCGAATACCGGTGTGGCAACCCAGGGCGAGCAGGCTTTTCTACAACCAGGACAGGCACAACGGGCAGCGCTGTACATTATGTATGGGCCAGCGACTTTAATGGTATTGACGCTAGGCCAAGGTACACATGTATTTACGCTTGACCATGAAAATGACAGCTTTGTGCTTACCCAACAAACGGTCGAAATTCCAGCTGAGACTTCCGAATTCGCCATTAACGCCAGCAATCAACGTTACTGGCAACCAGCAGTGAAGCGTTACATAGATGAATGTTTACAAGGCGCAGAAGGTGAACGCGGCCGTGATTTCAATATGCGCTGGTGCGCCAGTATGGTGATGGATGTGCATCGCATCCTGGCGCGTGGTGGTGTGTTCTTATATCCAAGCGACAATAAACAGCCGATCAAGGCCGGGCGTTTAAGATTATTGTATGAAGCCAACCCGATGAGCCTGCTAGTGGCACAGGCGGGCGGTGAGAGCATCACTGGCCTGGAAGATGTCCTCGCGATACAACCCACGTCCTGCCACCAACGGGTCCCGGTTTTACTGGGTTCCAAAAAAGAAATCCAGCGCTTGCGTGAATATCACCAGCAAGCCACAGAATAAAGGAGTTTTGCATGGCATTGATTTCCCTCAGGCAGTTACTCGATCACGCCGCCGAAAATAGTTACGGCTATCCTGCTTTCAATATCAATAATATGGAGCAGATCATCTCCATTATGAAAGCTGCTGACGAAGTAAACAGTGCGGTTATTTTGCAGGCTTCGGCTGGGGCACGTGGCTATGCTGGCGAGTCCTTTCTGCGCAAGATGGTAGAAGCAGCCATCGAGCAGTTTCCACATATTCCGGTGTGTATGCACCAGGACCACGGCACTTCTCCCAAAATTTGCCAGATGGCGATCCGTAGCGGCTTCTCCAGCGTGATGATGGATGGATCGTTAAAAGAAGATCACAAAACCCCGGCCAGTTATGAATACAACATGGATGTGACACGGCGCGTGGTAGAGTTTGCTCATGCAGTGGGTGTTTCTGTAGAAGGCGAATTAGGTGTACTGGGATCACTTGAAACCGGCATGGCTGGAGAAGAGGATGGCGTAGGCGCCGAAGGAAAGCTGGATGAATCCCAGCTATTGACCGACCCGGACGAAGCGGCTGCGTTTGTTGAAGCGACCAAAGTAGATGCGCTGGCTATTGCGATTGGCACCAGTCACGGTGCATATAAATTCACACGTCCGCCGTCAGCGGATACCTTATCCATCAAGCGTATCCAGGAAATTCACGCCAAGATTCCTAATACGCATCTTGTCATGCATGGTTCTTCAAGTGTGCCGCAAGAATTCCTGGAAAGAATCCGCCATTATGGCGGTAACATCAAGGAAACCTATGGGGTTCCGGTTTCCCAGATTGTGGAAGGCATCAAGAGCGGTGTACGCAAAGTCAATATTGATACCGATATCCGCCTCGCAATGACTGCAGCCATTCGCGAATACTTCGTAGAACATCCGGAAGAGTTCGATCCACGGGGTTACTTTAAAGAGGCAACCAACGCCGCGCAACAGCTTTGTAAGGAGCGCTTTGAAGCATTTGGCAGTGCAGGGCAGGCGGGTAAAATAAAAGTGGTTTCCCTGGAAAAAATGGCCGCCATTTATTAAATGATTGAACGGTTGTTGGGTAAAGCTGCCATAGATAATAACGTTGCCAGCTAACTGGTACTCGAAACACATCATCCAACTTAAACGCTTGCTCTTAAAAAATAATCCTAACCAAGGGGGCATGATAGAAAGGTTTACATCATGCGCAAAAAATTAGTTGTCGGTAACTGGAAGCTGCATGGCAGCTTGCTGGAAAATCAGGGCCTGTTGAATCGGCTCAAACAAGAACTCCATCATCTTGAAGGTGTGGATGCGGCTGTGTGCCTGCCCTATGTATACTTATATCAGGCGCAGTCTGCTTTACAAGGCTCCGCGATTGCCTGGGGCGCACAAAATGTCAGTCAATTTACTGAGGGCGCTTTTACCTCATGCATCTCGGCAAAAATGGTCGCCGAATTTGGCTGCACTTACACTATCGTCGGTCACTCGGAACGTCGCGCCCTCAAATTGGAAAGTAACCAGGTAGCGACCAAACGCTTGCTGAATGCTTTGCATGCCGGGCTTACCCCCATTTTTTGTGTTGGTGAAACGCTGGATGAACGCGATGGTGGCATGGCGGAGTTAATCGTCCGTAACCAGATGCTGAATGTAGTGTATGGCCTGGACGACAAGGCGTTTGCGCTGGCAAAAAAACTGAATATGGTGATTGCCTATGAACCGGTATGGGCGATTGGTACCGGCGAACATGCTACGCCTGAACATGCTCAACGTATGCATGCGTTTATCCGCATGATGATTGCCGAGCGTGACCGCGAGTTTGCTGATCAGATCCGCATCCTGTATGGCGGCAGTATGGCGCCTAAAAATGCTGAAAGTCTGTTAGTGATGCCGGATATCGATGGTGGCCTGCTGGGGCGTGCGGCGCTGGTTGCTGAAGATTTCGTGGATATCTGCAAAACCGCCAGCCGTTGCTACCAGCAAAAACAGGCCTTAAAGGAATCCAGCAGGTCTGCACCAGTCTATGTTGCATGATCTCTTCGTTTAAAGGCAACAAAAGTCACTTACCCAGCAAACCCTGCCAGCAATGCGGCAGGGAGATGAGTTGGCGAAAATCCTGGGCGAATAACTGGGAAGCAGTCAAATACTGTTCCGAACGTTGCCGGCGGCAAGCGAAATCAGCAGCAGCATGAAAAACCTGGTCATCATTTTGGGTGACCAGCTCACGCTGGATAACCCCGCCCTGCAAGCATTTGATCCATCTCAGGATCATATTGTGATGGCAGAAGTCATGCAGGAGAGTACGCATGTCTGGTCACACCGGCAGCGAATTACCTTGTTTTTATCCGCCATGCGCCACTTTGCCGAAGCTTTGCAAGCCAGGCATTTTCCGCTTACCTATTTCAAACTCGAATCACATGATTACCCGGACCTGGCTGCGGTGTGGCGAGCCATGTTGCAGCAACATCAGCCTGAAGCGATGCGAGTGTGCGAGCCTGGCGATTGGCGGGTATTGCAGGCATTACAGGCCACAGCCAAGGAACATCATGTAGCGCTGGATGTTCTGCAGGACACGCATTATATGTGCAGTATCCCGCAGTTCCAGCGTTGGGCAGAGCAGCAAAAAGGTAGTTCTTTGCGAATGGAAAACTTTTACCGCGGCATGCGCAAAAAATACAAGTTGCTGATGAAAGGCGACGCGCCAGCCGGTGGTGAATGGAACTATGACAAGCAGAACCGGGAACACTTAGGTAAAGAAGGTCCGCAAAATTTAAAGCCATCGCCAAGGTTTGCACCCGATGCGCTTACTCAAGCGGTCATCGCCTTAGTAAAAAAACGGTTTCCCGATCATCCTGGCAAGCTGGATGAGTTTCCATGGCCGGTGAAGCGTGCACAGGCACTTAAACTGCTCTCGCATTTTATCGCAGAAAAATTACCGCAGTTTGGCACTTACCAGGATGCCATGTGGCAAGACAGCCCTTATTTATGGCATTCTCTGCTGGCCTCGGCGCTCAATCTTAAACTGTTGAATCCGCGGGAAGTCATTGCCGCTGCCGAGCAGGCCTACCAGCAAGGCCAGGCGCCGCTTGCCAGTGTTGAGGGTTTTATACGGCAGATATTGGGTTGGCGCGAATTTGTACGTGGCGTTTACTGGCTGGAAATGCCGGCATTAAAGTCAGCTAACTATTTCAAGCATGAACGTGATTTGCCAGCCTGGTTCTGGACCGGACAAACGCAGATGCAATGCCTGTCGCAATGTATAGGCCAAACCCTGGAAACCGGATATGCACACCATATCCAGCGCTTGATGGTCATAGGCCTGTTTTCAACTTTGGCTGAATTTTCGCCCCAGCAGGTCGCAGACTGGTTTTTGGCTGTCTACGTCGACGCAGTCGAGTGGGTGGAATTACCAAATGTGGCGGGCATGGCCTTGTATGCCAACGGTGGCAGATTCACCAGCAAGCCTTATGTCGCCAGTGGTGCCTATATCAAACGCATGAGTAATTATTGTGCAAACTGCCGCTATGACCCGACACTGAAAACAGGTGAGGCTGCCTGTCCATTCACTACTTTGTATTGGGCATTTTTAATCAAGCATGAAACATTGCTGGCTGGTAATCAACGCACCCGCCTGATGGTGCAACATGTGGGCAAAATGACGGCCAGCGAACAATCTGCGATCAAGGCATTTGCCAGTCAGCGACTGAAACAAATACAGCAGTTATAAACGAGGAATTTTTTGATTCATACGATTTCATAAAACTGTCATAAATGGCTGGCCGCCAAGCGCTACAATAGTCGACATGAAAAATAACCCCTCTGTTTTATTAGACCGAGACCTCAGTATCCTCAGTTTTAATGCGCGCGTATTATCCCTGGCGCAACGCGAAGATTACCCCCTGCTGGAGCGACTGCGATTTTTATGCATTGTCTCCAATAATCTGGATGAATTTTTTGAAGTGCGCATGCCTTTGCAAATGGAAGCGCATCAGCAAGGCGTGACGCATGGCCCGGTCACCGCTACTGGTTGCGAACAAATTGCCAGCATGGCACATGCGCTGGTAGCAAAACAATATGAGTTGTTTAATGATGCGCTAATGCCAGCGCTTGCCGAGCAAGCGATACACCTGGTTTCCGGTACCGTGCGTACGCCAGAACAAATCAGTTGGGTAGCCAATTACTTCAAGCGTGAAGTGTTGCCATTTCTGATGCCGGTATCGCTCGATCCATCGCATCCTTTCCCTCAGGTCGCTAATAAGTCGCTTAATTTTATTGTCCGCATTGAGATTGATAAAGAAGAAAAAATCGCCATCGTACGCGTGCCGCGCGTAGTGCCGCGTTTGTTGCAATTGCCGAGTAACATTAGTAAAGGCCAGCAATGTTTTGTATCGCTGACCAGTATTATTCGCTCAAACCTGCATGTGCTGTTTGCAGGTGCAAAAATCCTGCACTTTTCCCAGTTCCGCGTCACACGTAACAGTGACCTTGAAGTTGATGAGGATGACGTAAGTAATTTGCGCATGGCTTTGCGTGAAGAGCTTGCCCATCGCCAATACGGTAAAGCAGTGCGCCTGGAAGTCACGCATGAGTGTGATGATGCGCTGGCTGAATTCCTGCTCAAACAGTTCAACCTGCCCGCATTGGCGCTTTACCGCGTGAATGGCCCGGTGAATTTGGGCCGCCTGATCCAGCTGCCGGATATGGCAAAAGGCGATCATCTCAAGTTCACCTCTTTTCAGCCACAGTGGCCTAAACACATCAATAAAAACATTCTTTTGCTGGCGCAGATGCGTGAGCGTGATTTATTGATACATCAACCTTATGAAAGCTTTGATGTAGTGATCCAGTTGCTGGAAGAAGCAGTCAAGGATGAGCATGTGCTGGCTATCCGTATGACCATTTACCGCACCGGCGCTGATCCGCGCATGCTGTCATTGCTGCAGGAAGCGGTACGCCGTGGTAAAGAAGTGCTGGTAGTGGTTGAGCTCAAAGCCCGTTTTGATGAAGAAGCCAATATCAACTGGGCAGAGGCGCTGGAATCCGTAGGCGCGCAGGTGGTGTATGGTGTGGTAGGCCTGAAAACCCATGCCAAGATGTTATTGATCATGCGTCGCGAAGGGAAAAGCATCCATCGCTACGGGCATTTGTCGACCGGAAACTACAATCCGAAAACGACACGTTTATATACCGACTGGAGCATGCTCACGGCAAATCCTGACCTGACCAGGGAAATGGAAGCCCTGTTCCGTCATTTGACCAGCGAGTTGCCCTTGCCGCGCATGCGGCATTTGCTGGTGGCACCGTTCACGCTACACGCTGGCATGATCAAGCAATTGGGTAAAGCGCAACGCCTGGCCAGGCAAGGCAAACCGGCGCGCGTGATCGCCAAGATGAATGCGCTGACAGATATCCCATTAACCGAAGCCTTGATCAAAGCTGCCGCAGCCGGTGTCGAGATTGACCTGATCATCCGTGGCGCCTGCATCTTGCCGGTAGATTTGCCCGCGCTGAAAGGCCGCATCCGTGTCCGGTCAATTGTGGGCCGCTTGCTGGAGCATTCGCGCGTGTTCTATTTCAATCTGGATGGGCAGGTCCAAATGTGGCTTTCTAGCGCCGACTGGATGAGCCGCAATATGATACGCCGTGTCGAGCTGGCGTGGCCGATCACTGACCCTGAAATGCAATTGCGCATTATGCAGGAGGGGTTGCAGTTATACCTCGATGACAACCTGGATGCCTGGCAGTTGACTGAGCAGGGTGTGTATAAAGCCGTGCGCGAATCGGCAGGCGATGCCCCATTGCAGTCTTGCCAGCAGATATTGCTAAAACAGTATCATTCATTATAGGGTCTGCGAGATGGCGGTACGTAACCTGATTTTATGGCGGCATGCAGAAGCAGAAGACTTGCTGCATGGTCATTCTGACCTCGAGCGAGCTTTGACTAAAAAAGGCCACAAGCAGGCAAAGCAAATGGCGGCCTGGCTGAAGAAATACCTGCCTAAACAAACCTACGCCATGGTCAGCCCGGCATTGCGGACCAAGGAAACGGCCGCTTATTGGGCGGATGGCTGGCAGGAAGAAAACCGCCTCGCGCCTGAACGGCCTTTACAGCCGATTTTGCAATTACTTGAGCAGAGCCCGTTTGAACACATTATGCTGGTCGGGCATCAGCCCTGGATAGGCGAACTGGCTGCCCAATGCCTGGGTATGGAAGATACGCAACTGAGTATTAAAAAAGGCGCCGTCTGGTGGTTACGGTTGCCAAAGTCCGGCCCGCCTTACAAACTCTACAGCGTGCAGTCGCCAGACTTGGTGGAGTAACCTGTCGTTATCGATCAGTTTAAGCGACTGCTCGAGGTGGTTATTTTTCGGAAACGTAAAAACTGAAAGAGGTAGCTCAACAGATATGTGAGCTACCTCTTCAATCCAGGCTGTCTGATTCGAATTTTTACAATTAATACCCTGGAAATTACTTCTTTGGTCTGCCGGTTTTAATGGTTGGTACTGTTGCCAATGCCGCTTTCAGTTTTGTGTCATCAAGGCCAGACAGCAGTTTTAAACCGGCGCGTAGTAGTTCGCTTTTCTTAACCGCTTTGCCAGCGGCTTCCAGACGTTTCTTCAATGCAGCAATTTGTGCATATTCGTCTTTTGGCATGGTAAAGCTATCGCGTTCCATTTTGACTTTAGGTGTTTTTGATTTATCAGCTGTCACAGGTTTACTGCTGTTCACAGCAGGTTTGCCTACTACTTTTGCCACTGGTTTTTGAGCAGCGGGCGTCGCTTTTTTAGGTGCAACAGTTGCCGGTTTTGCCGCAATTTTGGCCACCGGTTTTGCCACTGGCTTAGCTGTAGAAGCTGCCGTCGCTGGTTTGGCGGTTCCTGGTTTTACTGTTTTGCTTGATGCAGGGGTTTTAGCGGCTACTGGCTTGCTTGTTGCCGTAGGTTTGGCTGCCGGTTTAGTGGCCATGTGGATCTCCTGTTTATTTTTGCGTGAAAACAGTTTATACCGTTTTTGTTTTGCGTCAATTGTCATAAAAATTTCATATTGATATGGTGTCATAGAGGCTGTTTTCCATGACAGAATTCAACACCATCACACAGGGAGCATGAGATGCGCAGGGTATTGGTGGCAAACACCAAAGGCGGTAGCGGTAAAACGACTCTCGCCTCCAATCTTGCTGGGTATCTGGCGCAATTGGGACATAAAGTTGTACTGGAAGATATTGATCGCCAGCAATCGTCAGCATCTTGGCTGGCGCGCCGTCCACAGCATGTAGCGACTGTATTCAATGCTGAAGACCTGGGTAAATCCGCTTTGCAAAAAGCTGACTGGGTTATTACCGATTCCCCCGGTGGTTTACGCGACAAAAAAATTTCTGATGCAGTGACCGAGACCGATTTAATTCTGGTACCAATTGCACCTTCTGCTTTTGATATTGGCGCTACCCAGGACTTCCTGAGCTTGCTGGCTGAAGAAAAAGCCGTGCGCAAGCACAAGACTTTTGTCGGGCTGGTGGGCATGCGTGTGATGCCGCGTACTAAATCTGCCGAGCGCCTGCTAGCGTTTATGGATGAGACCGGCTTTGCGGTTTTGTCGATGCTGCGTTCTTCGCAGATCTATGTCACTGCGGCAGAAGAGGGGTTAAGTATTTTTGAATTGTCGGGCTCTTTAAAGGAGATCGATATTGCGCAGTGGAATCCGGTCACCGACTGGATTTTGCAGAACAGTTAGAGAGGCCTGTCGTTTCAGGCGATGAGTAAAAAAGCTGTCGACGCCGGCAGCTAGCATCAAATTAAAGGGAGTCATATGAAAGATAAGTCAAATCCAGTGTACCTGGAAAAAGTGAAACAACTCAGCCCTGATGAAGCTGAACGCGTGCTGTCACGCATGGGTGGCAAGTTGCCTAAACGATTTATCAAGGAAAAACTGACCCAGGAAGAAGCGCTTGCGTTGCAGTTGGAGATTGAAGATGAGCAGCTGCAAGAGTGGCGTGAGAAAGTAGCAAAACTGCGCGAAGAAGATGAAAAACAATCGAAGAAGAAAAAGGATTAGTTTGTAGTTTTCAGTAGATGCGTACAATGCCGCATTAGCAAAACGGGCCTTTCGGCCCGTTTTTTTAACTGTATTCCGCTTCCAGTTGCCAGCCGAGTTTTTGCCAAAGCTGGCATTCTTCTTCCAGCAGGTAATGCGTTTGAGGGTGCTGGCTGACCCACTGTGCTGGCAGCGCTAGCGTAAACTGCTGTTTGTCGTGTATCAGCTGTAAATGTTTCATCACAGGCAACCGGCGTGAGTGGCAGAAAATCACTGCCAGGCGTAATGCCATCAACTGGCACACCAGGTCCTGGTTGTCGAAATCCGCAGGTAGTTTGCGCAATTTTCCTTGATGACCCAATACCAGAAGACTGATGGTGTGCAGCTCGCTTTGGGCAAACCCCATCAGCTCGGTGTTATCCAGTATATAAGCGCCATGCTTGTTACAGTCAGTATGTGAAATGGCCCAGCCGATTTCATGGCACAGTGCGGCCCATTGCAGCAGAGGTTTTTGTGTATCACAGGCTTGCATCGCATCATAAAAATGCAGGGCTACCTTGCTGACATTCTGCGCATGCTCCAGCTCTACGCCAAACTGTTTGCACAGGCGGGCGATGGAGGCCGAACGCAAATCTTCGGTGGCATCAGCCGGACTTAAAATGTCATACAGCACACCGTGTCGCAGCGCACCATTGGCCACGTTCATGGTGTCTATATTCAGCGTATCGAATACCGCAGTCAGGATGGCCAGGCCACCACCGATCACCGCACGCCTGTCATCCTTCAGCCCTTCCATATGCAGGCGGTCAGGTGTTTTAGCTTTGATCAGCGTTTGCTTCAGCCATTCCAACTGGCTACGTTCGATTTTTTCGGCAGAAAATCCTGAGCCAGCCAATACATCGGCTACGGCACCGACCGTGCCCGAAGCACCATACGCGACATCCCAGTGGCCGTTATATCGGCTGGCAATCATATCGATAATAGATTCGGCGGCGATTTCAGCCCGTTCAAAGTTACGCTCACTTAACTGGCCATCAGCAAAGTATTTTTGTGACCAGCCAACTGAGCCTAACCTGAGGGATTCTGTAACGTTGGCTTTGAAATGCTGACCAAGGATAAATTCGGTCGAGCGTCCGCCGATATCAATGACCAGGCGTTTTTCATCCGACTGCGGCAGCATGCGGCTGACACCCTGGTAGATCAGGCGTGCTTCTTCCACCCCTGAAATAATCTCAATCGGGTAACCCAATACCTTTTGCGCTTGCTTAATGAATTCAGCACTGTTAGTTGCTTCCCTCAGGGTTTGTGTCGCTACAGCGCGCACCTGTTCAGCAGGAAAGCCCTTTAAACGCTCACCAAACCGGGCCAGGCATTTCAGTCCGCGCTCTATGCCTTCAGGCTTGAGGTTACGATCTTCATCAAGATCACCTCCCTGGCGAACGGCCTCTTTTAAGTAATCCACGCGCAGAATCTGTCCGTCGACCACACGGCCAATTTCAAGCCGGAAACTGTTGGAGCCCAGGTCTACAGCTGCGAGTTGGGTGTCTTGGGTAATGTTTAGCATGCGATACCACTGAAGAAATTACTTTAGATAACGGGAAATGACCTTGGGATACTCAGGAAAGTAACGTTCAATCACACTTAAATCAAAACTTCTCAAAATACTGGTATTCGATTCGCGGTCGAGTAAAAAATTGAACGAAGCCGCTACCAGTTCGGTGATAGTATTCGGCGTGCTTAATAGCTGTTTTGCATAATCGGGTTTGACGCTGACTTGATGTGTAGTGACTTGTGCCCCATGAACGGTCACTGAAAAAGAGTGTGGACTGGTTTCGGTCACCTCAATATTCGCCATCATTGCCTCCGTCATGATTTGTCTCGGTAGACAAGTCTTGCAAACAGTATAAATCGTTATATTGGCATAGGCCAGTGAAACTAATGTGACGCATAACGAATATGAAAACACATGCATGAAAAAAGGCGGTTTCATCAAACTGTCACGGCTTGAAAATAAAATAAAAACAAAAAATGCATAAATCTGTCCTCATCTGTATAAGCCTGATATTAGCGCTGTGTTTTTCGCACAGTGTTTATGCTGCACGCCCTCTAGTCACCGATGACGCGCGCCTGACCAATGCCCATAGCTGCCAACTTGAAACCTGGATGCGTTCCTATGAAGGAGGGCGTGAAGCATGGGCGTTACCAGCATGTAACTTGGGCGAAAACTTAGAAATCACTTTTGGTGGCGGCGTTTATCGTAATCAGGATGAAAACTACCGCACCGAAGACTGGATAATACAATTCAAAACCTTATTCAAACCACTAGAGACTAATGGCTGGGGTGCAGGATTTGCGGCAGGCCATGTCAAGCACACAGATATCCAGCCTGGGCCCAATCAACTGGGTAATACTTATTTTTATGTGCCGGTATCTTTTTCGCTGCACGATGATGATGTGATCGTGCACCTGAATATGGGGATGTTGCGGGACAAGCAGGCTTCAGAACTTAAAGCCAGCATGGGCTTGGGGGCAGAATTTAAGCTGGGTGGCGCATTTAAAGGCATTGCGGAAGTGTTTGGTGACAATTCGCAGAATCCGTTTTATCAGTTGGGGGTAAGGTATTCGCTGGTGCCGGAGGTGTTCCAGATTGATGGAACGATTGGGCAGCAGGTGAATGGGGATAGTGAGAGTCAGTGGTTGTCGATTGGGTTGAGATGGACACCATAGGCATTTATTTTTAGGTCGTCATTCTGGCAGAGGTCAGAATACAGGCAAGAGTTATGTTTAGTTTGGAAATAGTCGCTTTACTCTGAAATTCTAGTCAGTATTTCTTCAGATAATCACCATTCCTTTTCGCTTCTCAGCGAGTGACTTTTCTTTGCTTTGGGCAAGCAAAGAAAAGTCACTCGCCTAGCGGCGAAATAAAATGCCACATAAGTTCTCAATCCTTGACTTATTGAGACACTTCTCAGTAAAACCTATCTCAAAAGAATAATCCGGTTAATCTGCCCTAGCCTAAAAGCAGTCCTGCTCATCTTCCCACCCTTCAACGCCAATGGTCTAATCGGGCACGGCGGAATCCTGCTGCCATCTTCCAGCAACGTATCATCCTCTGCCGTCGATTGCCAAACCCCACCATTCACCGGCCTGAACTGCCAGCGTATATACCCAACTTTGGCACCAAGTTGCAACATTTCATCGCGATCGGGCGCTTCACTTATCAGTAAATCTTCTTCAAGTTCTTCATCATATTTGCCAAATGCCTGCTTGCAGGCCAAAGCTTCCTGGTCACTTGCACCAATATAAGTGCATGCACGGTGTTCTTCGCGCTGCACGTCCCAGGCGCCCAATTGCCATGCAGCATCCAGCACGACTTCTTCTACCACTTCCGGCTGACGCCAGCGATCATTGATCTGCAAGGCCGAGCCTGGCACCGGTTGCAGCATTGGTTTGAGCAGGGGCAAAGCCTCCATCGGCTGTTTGCGGAAGCCGTGCCAATGTAACATCAGCAACAGCGGGGTATCCGCACGCGGCACCGCAGTGAGTGTGACTGCGGTTAAGGGCAACTGCATGACCTGCATTTGCTCGATTAAAGTGTGAAAAATATTCATGATCCACTCCTTCTATTTACAAAGCCTTTTCAATAAAAAGCTAGCAAGAAGCGTGCTGAGAAAAACGCTTTAAATAGGCAAGCAACATCATGAACTGTCGTTTTAGCCACTGAATGGTGAGAGTAAATCTATGTTGTAATCGTGGGTTGGATCTCTGATTTAATTCATCCGTCATTATCCCCTCTTGAAAAACGGTTTTCTTTTCCCCATCTAATCACAAAATTTTCGTGTAACCCTGTTATTTGGAGAAATCGTTATGACGACAGCGACAGCAGAATCGCCATCTAAACAAACCATGGGCTTTCAGGCCGAGGTCAAACAATTACTGCAGTTGATGATTCATTCACTGTATAGCAACAAAGAAATCGTATTGCGTGAATTAATTTCTAATGCCTCTGATGCAGCAGATAAATTACGCTTTGAGGCAATCTCGAATGGCAGCCTGTACGAAAATGACAGTGAGTTGAAGATCAATGTCTCTTTTGATAAAGACGCACGCACCCTGACCATTTCTGACAATGGTATTGGTATGCGCCGCGAAGAAGTGATTAATAACATCGGTACCATTGCCAAATCCGGCACCAAGGAATTCTTCCAGAACCTGACCGGCGACCAGGCCAAGGACGCCAACCTGATTGGCCAGTTTGGTGTCGGTTTCTATTCCAGTTTTATCATTGCTGACAAAGTCACACTGATTACACGCCGCGCCGGCGAGACGGAAGCCATCAAATGGGAATCAGGCGGTGAAGGCGATTTCACGATTGAAACAACGGAAAAAGCCGGGCGCGGTACCGAGGTCATCCTGCACCTGCGTGAAGGCGAAGACGAGTTCCTGAATGACTGGAAACTGAAAACCATCATCCGCAAATATTCTGACCATATCACCTTACCTATCGTGATGAAAAAATCCGAATGGAAAGATGGCGAGAATGGCGAAGGCGGTCAGATGGTGACAACTGATGAGGATGAAACGATTAACAAGGCATCTGCTTTGTGGGCGCGCAGCAAGAGTGACATCACTGAGGAGGAATACAACGAGTTTTACAAACACGTTTCTCATGATTATGAGAGCCCGCTGGCCTATACCCACAGCCGTGTAGAAGGCAAGCAGGAATATATATCTCTGTTGTACGTTCCGGGCAAGGCGCCGTTTGATTTGTATGACCGCGAGCGTCGCCAAGGCATCAAGCTGTATGTGAAACGCGTATTCATCATGGAAGATGCCGAAAAGCTGATGCCGCAATACCTGCGGTTTGTGCGCGGTGTGATTGACTCTGCCGATCTGCCATTAAATGTATCGCGTGAAATCCTGCAGGACAGTCGTGATGTGGAAGCGATTAAAAATGGCTCAGTGAAAAAAGTGTTGAGCTTGCTGGAAGACCTGGCGGAAAACAAGCCTGAAGATTACAGCAAGTTCTGGAGTGAGTTTGGCCGCGTATTGAAAGAAGGTCCTGGCGAAGATTTTGCCAATAAAGAAAAAATTGCCGCTCTGCTGCGTTTTGCTTCCACCCATGCGGATAACGAAGTACAGAATGTATCACTGAAAGATTACATCGGCCGTATGAAGCCTGAGCAGGAAGCGATTTATTACATCACAGCCGATACTTTTGCTGCCGCGAAGAATTCGCCGCATTTGGAAATCTTCCGCAAGAAAGGCATTGAAGTATTACTGATGTCAGACAAGGTAGATGAATGGTTGCTTGGTAGCCTGACAGAGTTTGAAGGCAAAAAACTGCAATCGATTGCCAAAGGTGATCTGGACCTCGGCAAGCTGGAAGATGAAGCAGACAAGGAAGCGCAGAAACAGGTGGAGGAAAATGCCAAAGACCTGGTGGAGCGCATCAAGACCGCGCTTGGTGAAGCAGTGAAAGAAGTCAAAGTGACGCATCGCCTGACAGATTCACCAGCATGCCTGGTTGCAGGCGAGCATGATCTTTCGGGTAACCTTGCACGTATCCTGAAAGCAGCCGGCCAGCAGGCGCCTGAAAGCAAGCCTATCCTGGAAGTGAACCCCGCGCATCGGTTGGTGGAAAAACTGAAAGCAGAAACCGATGATGCCCGTTTTGCCGATTACGCACATGTGTTGTTTGATCAGGCATTGCTGGCTGAAGGTGGTCAGCTGGAAGACCCTGCCAGTTTTGTGAAACGTATGAACAGCCTGATTCTGTAATCATTCGGTCAGTCCGAATCAGCGTCAGATATAAAGCCCGCAGATGCGGGCTTTATATTTTTTAAAGTTATAACAATATAATTCCAAATTATTTTTAGCTATTTAATAAGATTGGTAGATTAATAAGCCTCAACTATCGCTAAGGGGCTGAAATGCGTAACACCGTTAAATTATTACCATGGCTACTTTCCATTATGGCAGGGCATGTATATGCGACTGATGGTTATTTTGCCCATGGCTATGGAGTAAAGGGCCTGGGATTGGGTGGTGTCGGTATTGCGCTGCCGCAAGATGCGCTGGCAGCGGCAACAAACCCTGCAGGCTTAGGCATCGTCGGTGACCGTATTGATTTTGGGGTTACCTGGTTTAAACCTGACCGCGATGTCCGTCTGTCCAACACCGCCGGTGGTAGCGGCGCGCTGGATGGACGTTACGATGGTAACGATACCGAGCATTTTTTTATCCCGGAGTTTGGTTATAACCGGGTGATTAATGACCGCACCACGCTGGGCGTGAGCGTCTATGGTAATGGCGGCATGAATACCGACTATAAAGATGGTATCCCTTATTTCAATAACACAGGTAGCCGCACCGGGATTGATTACCTGCAAGTGGTCGTTGCACCAACCGCGACCTGGCGCATCAATGAGCAACATGTATTAGGCGTGTCCCTGAATCTGGCTTACCAGCGGTTTGAGGCGAAGGGCTTACAGAACTTTGATAATGCGCTTTCAAGCACCTCGCCGGGCAATGTCACCAATAACGGACATGACAACTCTTACGGCGCCGGCTTGCGGTTCGGCTGGGTTGGGCAAGTAAGTGATGCGGTGACTTTAGGTGCCACTTATCAAACAAAAACCTATGCCAGCAAGTTTGACAAATATAAAGGCTTGTTTGCGGAAGGTGGCGATATTGATATCCCTGCAAACTACGGTATCGGGATTGCCATCAAAACCACGCCTGCACTGACACTGGCAGCAGATGCGCAGCGAATCTTATATTCTGATGTGAATGCGATCGGTAATTTGTCACTAAGTAACCTTGCTTCACGATTAGGCTCATCCAGCGGCTCTGGTTTTGGCTGGCGGGATGTGACAGTTCTTAAGGTAGGTGCGCAGTATGCCTATAGTGACTCGTTGACATTACGCGCAGGCTATAACCACAGTTCACAACCGGTACGCAGTAGCGAAACCTTGTTTAATATTCTTGCGCCAGCCGTGGTTCAGGATCACCTTACTTTAGGAGCCACCTATACCTTGCCGAATAAGTCCGAGCTTTCTTTCTTTTTTGCGCATGCCTTTGAAAATAAAGTGCGCGGCAATAACTCTATCCCTGCCGTGCCATTTGGCGGTGGAGAAGCGGACGTCCGCATGAACCAGAACTCTCTAGGGGTTGCTTACGGTTGGTCGCTTTAGGAGTGAGTCTTTGATTTTTGTATGACAAAACTAGCGTAAGCACGATAGTCATCAAAATTACATTTATAGTAATTTATAATAAAAGCCATGGCACCTTTCGCCGTGGCTTTTTGTCATATAGCGTAACAGCCGCTGACAGGCTTGTTTTTTGCTTTTTAAATGTAGACAATCTTCACAGTCACATCCGTTATTGAATATTCTAGGGGAAGATGCATGGCCACCAATGCCAAATCCACACGTAGCAAGACCGATAAAAAAGAAACTATCCATAACGCTGAACAATTTTTGAATGAACAGTTACCGATTCCACAGGCATTACGCAACCACCTGACCTTTTCCCTGGGTAAATCTGACTCCTGGGCTACGACCCGTGACTGGTATCAAACTGCTGCCTTTACTGTACGTGATCACCTGATGAGCCGCTGGGTGACAACCCGCGATGCCTATAGAGATGCGAATACCAAACGTGTTTATTATCTTTCACTAGAGTTTCTGATCGGCCGCATGCTCTCTAATGCGGCACTGAATCTGGGCGTTGCACCGGAATTAAGCGAAGGTTTGCAGGAAATCGGCCAGCAAATGGAAGGCGTGGCCGAGATGGAACCGGATGCTGCACTGGGTAATGGCGGCTTGGGCAGACTGGCTGCTTGTTTTGTCGATTCAATGGCAACCATGGATATCCCCGCCACCGGTTACGGGATCCGTTATGACTATGGCATGTTCAGGCAAAGTATCGAAGGCGGCCAGCAGGTGGAAAACCCTGACAACTGGTTGCGCTACCAGAACATCTGGGAGGTTCAGCGTCCTGAGCATACTTGCGAAGTGAAATTTTATGGCCGTGTAGTGCAGGTGCATACAGAGCGGGGTAATGAGCGCCACTGGATAGACACCGCCAGCGTAGTGGCCATGCCTTATGATGTCCCAGTGCCGGGTTATGGCACGCAAACGGTCAATAACCTGCGCTTGTGGTCTGCCAAAGCCGCTAAAGAGTTTGACCTGACATCATTTAATCAGGGTAACTACGATAAATCTGTGGAAGGCCGTCATGGGGCGGAGACCATTTCCCAGGTTCTATATCCGAATGATGCGTCTGAATCTGGTAAAGAATTACGTTTAAAACAGCAATACTTTTTTGTATCGGCCTCTACGCAAGATATCCTGCACCGGTTTATCACGCACAATCCCGATTGGGAAACCTTGCCGCAAAAGGTCGCTATCCAGTTAAACGATACACATCCTGCGATTGCCGTCGCTGAAATGATGTATCAACTGATAGATCTTTATCATCTGCCATGGGAAAAAGCATGGAATCTGGTCACTCAGATCTTCGCCTACACCAACCATACCCTGATGCCGGAAGCACTGGAAACCTGGTCAGTGGATTTGTTTTCATCACTGTTGCCACGTCACCTGGAAATCATTTACGAAATCAACCATCGCTTCCTGCAAATGGTTAACCAGCATTTCCCTGGCGACAGTGATTTGCTGAGCCGTGTCTCTATTATTGATGAGGGTAATGGCCGCCGTGTACGCATGGCGCATTTGGCTGTAGTCGGTAGTCACACTGTAAACGGGGTCGCCGCGTTACATAGCGAGTTATTGAAAACCACCTTGTTTGCCGATTTCAATAGAATCTATCCTGGCAAATTTACCAATGTGACCAACGGCATTACGCCGCGCCGCTGGCTCAACCAATGTAATCCTTTGCTGACTGAACTGTTAATCAAGCATATAGGTACCGGTTTCCAGAAAGACCTTAGCCTGATTAAAAAAATTGAGCCTTTGGCAGATGATGCCGCTTTCAGAAAAGCTTTCCGCGAAGTGAAAGCCGCCAATAAGCAAAGGCTGGCATACAAAATATTGCAGAAAACTGGCGTTGCTATTAATCCCCAAGCGATATTTGACGTGCAGATCAAGCGTATTCATGAATACAAACGTCAGTTATTGAATGTGTTGCATGTCATCACTTTGTATAACCGAATCCGCAATGGCCAGGCACACAACCAGACGCCGCGCGTGGTGATTTTTGCCGGTAAAGCCGCACCTGGCTACTGGCTAGCCAAGCAGATCATCCGTTTGATTAATGATGTGGCGACAATTATCAATAATGACCCGGCAGTGGGCGATCAGCTAAAAGTCGTCTTCTATCCTAACTATGAGGTAAGTGCTGCTGAAATCCTATTCCCAGGCGCGGACTTATCCGAACAAATTTCCACCGCAGGTACTGAAGCCAGCGGCACCGGTAATATGAAAATGGCGCTGAATGGTGCGCTGACCATAGGTACGCTGGATGGGGCCAATGTCGAAATCAAGGAAGAAGTGGGTGACGAGAATATCTTCATCTTTGGGCTGACCACACCAGAGGTGGCGCAGATTAAAGCCAGCGGTTATAACCCATGGGATTATTACAACGGCAACCCTGAACTCAAGCAGGTCATCGACATGATAGGAAACGGATTCTTTTCATTTGGCGAACGCGGTCGCTACCAGGCAATCGTGGAAACCCTGCTGCAAAAAGGTGACCATTACTTATTACTTGCAGATTATTCAGCTTATGTTGAGGCGCAAGACAAAGTGGCTGCCTTATATCAAGATGAGGATGCCTGGTCACGCGTGGCTATTTTGAATGTGGCACGGATGGCGAAATTTTCCAGTGACCGTACCATAGGCGAATATGCGAGTCGTATCTGGAAAGTGGAACAGTTCAAAGCCTGATTCAGCTTTATAAAAGTAGCTTTTAAGCAAAGCAAGTCCTTATGGACTTGCTTTGTGCTTTGTGGGTACACTAGAGCAGCCTTTTGGACGGAGAAGCATAATGAAAAAAACAGCCTATTTACTTGTTTTGGGTTTGATAATTACCAATGCTCAGGCACTTGACCTCAAAGGTTTGGGCGATGTTGTCAATAAAGTGAGGGGTGATTCCACAGCTGGCAATGATGCGGCTGTCAGCAATTTAACTGACAAGGAAACAAACGATGGTCTCAAGCTGGCTCTTAACCAGGGAGTGACTAAAGCCGTTGATGTGCTTGGTGCGACAGATGGCTTTCTGGGTAATAAAGAAGTGAAAATTCCGTTGCCTGATTCACTAAAGAAAATAGAGAAAGGCATGCGAATGGTTGGCATGGGGGATCAGGCCGATGATCTTGTGTTGAAAATGAACCGGGCCGCAGAGCAAGCGGTGCCAGAAGCTAAGGCCTTATTGGTTAACTCCATCAAGCAAATGAGTCTTGCGGATGTCAAAGGCATACTGACCGGTCCGCAAGATGCGGCAACGCAATATTTCAAAAAAACCACTTCAACTGACATGGCGGCAAAATTTCTGCCTATCGTACAAAAGGCAACTGCAAATGTGCAGTTGGCTGATACCTATAATAAGTATGCGGAAATGGGCAGCCAGTTTGGTGTGGTGAAAAAGGAAAATGCCAATATTAATCAGTATGTCACCCAGAAGGCGCTGGATGGTGTTTACCTAATGGTCGCGAAAGAAGAAGCCGCTATCCGCCAGGATCCGATGGGGCAGGCGAGTAACTTACTGAAAAAGGTATTTGGCGCAGCAAAGTAATTTAGTATTAGTATTCAGTCGGTTAAATAAAAACGCCGTGAGGAAACGGCGTTTTTATTTAACTGATGCGTCACTGTCTATACATCTGTCCGTAACAATTCTCTGATTTTGTGTTGACACCTCTTTCAATTCTTTGCTATAGTCTCACCTCTCGACGCAACACAAGTTTTTAGGTCGATTCGGACGCGGGATGGAGCAGTCTGGCAGCTCGTCGGGCTCATAACCCGAAGGTCACAGGTTCAAATCCTGTTCCCGCAACCAAGTAAAAATTCTGTTTAAATTTAAATTGACTTCTTTGCTTGACCGCTTAAAAAAGCTCTGTATAATGCGCACCTCGTTAACGCAAAGCGTTGATGTTGAAGGCCCTAGTGGCCCTGTTCTTTAAAAATTAGGATGACTGATAAGTGTGGGTGTTTGTAGTTGGGTGAAGCGCATTTAATGCGTAGAAGCCTCAGAAAATACAAATGCTTTACACTTAGATTTATGACAAGTATGTACAGTGTTTTTTACACACATACCTTGAAATGAATTTGAGAAATTAAGCGAAACGAATACCGCCTCGAAAGAGGTATAAAGTAATAGTTAGGAATTAAACTGAAGAGTTTGATCCTGGCTCAGATTGAACGCTGGCGGAATGCTTTACACATGCAAGTCGAACGATGAACCCTAGCTTGCTAGGGGGATTAGTGGCGAACGGGTGAGTAATATATCGGAACGTGCCTTGTAATGGGGGATAACTAGTCGAAAGATTAGCTAATACCGCATACGCCCTGAGGGGGAAAGTAGGGGATCTTCGGACCTTACGTTATAAGAGCGGCCGATATCTGATTAGCTAGTTGGTGGGGTAATGGCCTACCAAGGCTTCGATCAGTAGCTGGTCTGAGAGGACGACCAGCCACACTGGAACTGAGACACGGTCCAGACTCCTACGGGAGGCAGCAGTGGGGAATTTTGGACAATGGGCGCAAGCCTGATCCAGCCATTCCGCGTGAGTGAAGAAGGCCTTCGGGTTGTAAAGCTCTTTCGCAAGGGAAGAAAACTTACTTTCTAATAAAGAGTGAGGCTGACGGTACCTTGATAAGAAGCACCGGCTAACTACGTGCCAGCAGCCGCGGTAATACGTAGGGTGCGAGCGTTAATCGGAATTACTGGGCGTAAAGCGTGCGCAGGCGGTTTGGCAAGTCAGATGTGAAATCCCCGAGCTCAACTTGGGAACTGCGTTTGAAACTGCCAGACTAGAATATGTCAGAGGGGGGTAGAATTCCACGTGTAGCAGTGAAATGCGTAGAGATGTGGAGGAATACCAATGGCGAAGGCAGCCCCCTGGGATAATATTGACGCTCATGCACGAAAGCGTGGGGAGCAAACAGGATTAGATACCCTGGTAGTCCACGCCCTAAACGATGTCTACTAGTTGTTGGTGGAGTAAAATCCATGAGTAACGCAGCTAACGCGTGAAGTAGACCGCCTGGGGAGTACGGTCGCAAGATTAAAACTCAAAGGAATTGACGGGGGCCCGCACAAGCGGTGGATTATGTGGATTAATTCGATGCAACGCGAAAAACCTTACCTGGCCTTGACATGCCACTAACGAAGCAGAGATGCATTAGGTGCCCGTAAGGGAAAGTGGACACAGGTGCTGCATGGCTGTCGTCAGCTCGTGTCGTGAGATGTTGGGTTAAGTCCCGCAACGAGCGCAACCCTTGCCATTAATTGCCATCATTTAGTTGGGCACTTTAATGGGACTGCCGGTGACAAACCGGAGGAAGGTGGGGATGACGTCAAGTCCTCATGGCCCTTATGGCCAGGGCTTCACACGTAATACAATGGTCGGTACAGAGAGTTGCCAACCCGCGAGGGGGAGCTAATCTCAGAAAGCCGATCGTAGTCCGGATTGTTCTCTGCAACTCGAGAGCATGAAGTCGGAATCGCTAGTAATCGCGGATCAGCATGTCGCGGTGAATACGTTCCCGGGCCTTGTACACACCGCCCGTCACACCATGGGAGTGGGTTTTACCAGAAGTAGGTAGTCTAACCGCAAGGGGGACGCTTACCACGGTAGTATTCATGACTGGGGTGAAGTCGTAACAAGGTAGCCGTATCGGAAGGTGCGGCTGGATCACCTCCTTTCTAGAGAAGATCACTCGGCTTCAAGCATTCACTCTTATCAGTCATCTGAAAATAAGCAGCAACAAAGATTTAGGCAAACCGCCTTAGGGTCTGTAGCTCAGCTGGTTAGAGCACCGTCTTGATAAGGCGGGGGTCGTTGGTTCGAGCCCAACCAGACCCACCACTCTGATATTGGGGGATTAGCTCAGCTGGGAGAGCACCTGCTTTGCAAGCAGGGGGTCAACGGTTCGATCCCGTTATCCTCCACCACCTATTGATGGTTTGGATACGTGGTTCTTTGTTGCGGTTTAGAGATTAGAAGCAAATGTTACTTGATTGGTAACGATCAAATAATGTTTGCTTCTGGTTTTTAAACGATTAGTTTAATGACTAAGACTGCTCTTTAACAAAATGGAAGAAGTAAAGGAATATAGGTTGTGTGATGACAACTTATATTCAATGGGCGATATTATTTTTTAACCGGAAATAATATCGATTGATTGCAAAATCATAAATATATTAAACGCAAGTTGAGAGGCTTAGGTTGATGAGAAATCATTGATTTGAGCGAATCTAACGAGGTTTGATAGTGCTTTAGAATTACCTGTAACGCGTGTCTCATGCACGACGAAACCTGGATTTAAAAAGGGTTTAGGTTTTAACGTTATAGGGTCAAGTGAATAAGTGCATATGGTGGATGCCTTGGCGATTACAGGCGATGAAGGACGTGATAGCCTGCGAAAAGCTTCGGGGAGCTGGCAAATAAGCTTTGATCCGGAGATGTCCGAATGGGGAAACCCACCCGCAAGGGTAACCGCTCCTGAATATATAGGGAGATGGTGGCGAACCGAGTGAACTGAAACATCTAAGTAGCTCGAGGAAAAGAAATCAACCGAGATTCCGTAAGTAGTGGCGAGCGAACATGGAATAGCCTGTTATTTTTAGCAGATGCGATAGTAGAACGGAATGGAAAGTCCGACCGTAGTGGGTGATAGTCCCGTATACGAAATCCCGTCTGTGGAACTAGGGTAACGAAAAGTAGGGCGGGGCACGAGAAACCTTGTCTGAACATGGGGGGACCATCCTCCAAGGCTAAATACTCGTAATCGACCGATAGTGAACAAGTACCGTGAGGGAAAGGCGAAAAGAACCCCGGGAGGGGAGTGAAATAGATCCTGAAACCGTATGCATACAAACAGTGGGAGCGGACTTGTTCCGTGACTGCGTACCTTTTGTATAATGGGTCAGCGACTTACATTCAGTGGCAAGCTTAACCGATAGGGGAGGCGTAGAGAAATCGAGTCCGAATAGGGCGAATTAGTCGCTGGGTGTAGACCCGAAACCAAGTGATCTATCCATGGCCAGGATGAAGGTGCCGTAACAGGTACTGGAGGTCCGAACCCACAAATGTTGAAAAATTTGGGGATGAGCTGTGGATAGGGGTGAAAGGCTAAACAAACTTGGAGATAGCTGGTTCTCTCCGAAAACTATTTAGGTAGTGCCTCGTATATCATTCTCGGGGGTAGAGCACTGTTATGGCTAGGGGGTTCATAAGAACTTACCAAACCATTGCAAACTCCGAATACTGAGAAATGCAATTACGGGAGACAGACCATGGGTGCTAACGTCCGTGGTCAAGAGGGAAACAACCCAGACCGACAGCTAAGGTCCCAAATGACGTGCTAAGTGGAAAACGAAGTGGGAAGGCATAGACAGCCAGGATGTTGGCTTAGAAGCAGCCATCATTTAAAGAAAGCGTAATAGCTCACTGGTCGAGTCGTCCTGCGCGGAAGATGTAACGGGGCTAAGCACGTAACCGAAGCTTCGGATGCCCTAATTTATTAGGTGCATGGTAGGAGAGCGTTCTGTAGGCCTGCGAAGGTGTTCTGTGAGGAATGCTGGAGGTATCAGAAGTGCGAATGCTGACATGAGTAGCGATAAAGGGAGTGAAAAGCTCCCTCGCCGAAAGCCCAAGGTTTCCTGCGCAACGTTCATCGGCGCAGGGTGAGTCGGCCCCTAAGGTGAGGCAGAGATGCGTAGCTGATGGGAAACAGGTTAATATTCCTGTACCTCTATACAATGCGATGTGGGGACGGAGAAGGTTAGGTCAGCCGGGTGTTGGATGTCCCGGTTCAAGCGTGTAGGTTGGTTCTTTAGGCAAATCCGGAGAGCTAAGACTGAGACGTGATAACGAGCGTACTTGTACGTGAAGTGATTGATACCATGCTTCCAAGAAAAGCCACTAAGCTTCAGTTGTATAAGACCGTACCGCAAACCGACACAGGTGGGCAGGATGAGAATTCTAAGGCGCTTGAGAGAACCCGGGAGAAGGAACTCGGCAAATTAGCACCGTAACTTCGGGAGAAGGTGCGCCCCGGTAACGTGTAGAGACTTGCTCTTGAAGCGTGATGGGGTTGCAGTGAAAAGGTGGCTGCGACTGTTTAATAAAAACACAGCACTCTGCAAACACGAAAGTGGACGTATAGGGTGTGACGCCTGCCCGGTGCTGGAAGATTAAATGATGGGGTGCAAGCTCTTGATTGAAGTCCCAGTAAACGGCGGCCGTAACTATAACGGTCCTAAGGTAGCGAAATTCCTTGTCGGGTAAGTTCCGACCCGCACGAATGGCGTAACGATGGCCACACTGTCTCCTCTCGGGACTCAGCGAAGTTGAAATGTTTGTGAAGATGCAATCTCCCCGCGGCTAGACGGAAAGACCCCATGAACCTTTACTGCAGCTTTACATTGGACTTTGACAAGATTTGTGTAGGATAGGTGGGAGACTATGAAGCGGTGTCGCTAGATATCGTGGAGTCAACCTTGAAATACCACCCTGATGTTGTTGAGGTTCTAACCTAGGTCCGTAATCCGGACTGGGGACCGTGTATGGTAGGCAGTTTGACTGGGGCGGTCTCCTCCCAAAGAGTAACGGAGGAGTGCGAAGGTAACCTAGGTACGGTCGGAAATCGTACTGATAGTGCAATGGCAAAAGGTTGCTTGACTGCGAGACGGACAGGTCGAGCAGGTGCGAAAGCAGGTCATAGTGATCCGGTGGTTCTGTATGGAAGGGCCATCGCTCAACGGATAAAAGGTACTCTGGGGATAACAGGCTGATTCCTCCCAAGAGTTCATATCGACGGGGGAGTTTGGCACCTCGATGTCGGCTCATCACATCCTGGGGCTGTAGCCGGTCCCAAGGGTATGGCTGTTCGCCATTTAAAGTGGTACGTGAGCTGGGTTTAAAACGTCGTGAGACAGTTTGGTCCCTATCTGCCGTGGGCGCTGCAAGTTTGAGGGGACCTGCTCCTAGTACGAGAGGACCGGAGTGGACGCACCTCTGGTGGACCAGTTATCATGCCAATGGTATAGCTGGGTAGCTAAGTGCGGAAGAGATAAACGCTGAAAGCATCTAAGCGTGAAACTCGCCTCGAGATGAGACTTGCCTCTGGCTTTAAGCCAGCTAAAGAGTCGTTCAAGACCAGGACGTTGATAGGTCAGGTGTGGAAGTGCAGTAATGCATTAAGCTAACTGATACTAATTGCTCGTGAGGCTTGATCCTATAACCTTAAAACTTAGACATGATGTAACGTGAAAACGATACAAAATCTAATGGATGAAAATCCATAAGGTGTAGTTCAAAGCAATATGATTTGGCAATCATCTAGAAATAAGAAACACAAGTTGTTTCATACCCTAATCCCATTGAAAACCAAGCGAACGCTTGCATCCTTTACTTCTTCCAATTTGTTAAAGCAGGCTGAGCTACAACTCAGCACTCTGCATGTCACATATCCCTTGGGATATGTCAGGCATAACATTACCAGTTATGTTTGGGGACAATAGCGGTTTGGAACCACCCCTTCCCATCTCGAACAGGGCCGTGAAACGAACTTGCGCCAATGATAGTGTACTCTTCGTATGCGAAAGTAGGTCATCCCCAAGCTCCTTACAACGAATAGAGCCTCGTGAATGCGAGGCTCTATTTTTTATGTAAATAGTCGATTTTTGTAATGGAAAATAAGTAATATTTTTCTTGACGAAAATCGCCAGCGCTGTAAAATGCGCGGCTTGCTTCGAAACAACGAAACGTTAATTTGAAGGAAGGCAGTAATAAATTTGCGATTGATCAGAATGTGTCAGCAGCCAGTTAAAAAGTTGTTGACCGCTTAAAAAAGCTCTGTATAATGCGCACCTCGTTAACGCAAAGCGTTGATGTTGAAGGCCCTAGTGGCCCTGTTCTTTAAAAATTAGGATGACTGATAAGTGTGGGTGTTTGTAGTTGGGTGAAGCGCATTTAATGCGTAGAAGCCTCAGAAAATACAAATGC
>NZ_LMQS01000001.1 GCF_001424665.1 Methylophilus sp. Leaf416 | reverse complement strand
AAAAGGAAAACATCATGGCAAAAGGCAAATTCGAACGTACCAAGCCACACGTGAACGTTGGTACGATTGGTCACGTTGACCACGGTAAGACAACATTGACAGCGGCGATCACCACTGTATTGACTAAGAAATTTGGTGGTGAAGCGAAGGCTTACGATCAAATTGACGCGGCGCCAGAAGAAAAAGCACGTGGTATTACCATYAACACAGCGCACGTTGAGTAYGAGACRGCTAACCGTCACTAYGCCCACGTTGACTGTCCAGGTCACGCCGACTATGTAAAAAACATGATTACCGGTGCTGCCCAGATGGACGGCGCAATCCTGGTRTGTTCAGCTGCTGACGGCCCGATGCCACAAACACGTGAGCACATCCTGTTGGCACGCCAGGTTGGTGTTCCATACATCATCGTRTTCCTGAACAAAGCAGACATGGTTGATGATGCTGAGTTGYTAGAGCTGGTTGAAATGGAAGTGCGTGAATTGCTAAGCAAATACGACTTCCCRGGTGATGACACACCAATYATCCACGGTTCAGCTAAGCTGGCTTTGGAAGGYGACCAATCAGAGATCGGCGAACCAGCCATCTTCAGACTGGCTGAAGCTTTAGACAGCTACATCCCAATGCCAGAGCGTGCAATCGACGGTACCTTCCTGATGCCAGTAGAAGACGTATTCTCTATCTCAGGCCGTGGTACTGTAGTAACCGGCCGTATCGAGCGTGGTATTGTTAAAGTTGGTGACGAAATCGAAATCGTTGGTATCAAACCAACTGTTAAGACKACATGTACCGGTGTTGAGATGTTCCGTAAACTGCTGGACCAAGGTCAGGCAGGCGACAACGTAGGTGTATTGCTGCGTGGTACAAAACGTGAAGATATCGAACGTGGTCAAGTATTGTCAAAATCAGGTTCAATCAAGCCACACACTAAATTCACAGCAGAGATCTACGTGTTGGGTAAAGATGAAGGTGGTCGTCATACACCATTCTTCAACGGCTACCGTCCACAGTTCTACTTCCGTACRACTGACGTGACTGGTGCAGTTGAATTGCCAGCWGGTACCGAAATGGTGATGCCAGGTGATAACGTTTCTATCTCGGTAGCGCTGATTGCGCCAATCGCGATGGAAGACGGCTTACGCTTCGCTATCCGTGAAGGTGGNGAAATGGTGATGCCAGGTGATAACGTTTCTATCTCGGTAGCGCTGATTGCGCCAATCGCGATGGAAGACGGCTTACGCTTCGCTATCCGTGAAGGTGGYCGTACCGTTGGTGCTGGTGTCGTCGCTAAAATCATCGAGTAATTAATTTATACAGGCGGCAGGAATTTCCTGCCGCTTTTGCTCTTTAAAGGAAAAAACATGGCAGCTCAAAAAATTCGTATCCGTCTTAAAGCTTTTGATTATCGTCTGATCGATCAATCTGCTCTGGAAATCGTTGAAACTGCGAAACGTACGGGTGCTGTAGTAAAAGGTCCGGTACCATTGCCGACGCGTATTGAGCGCTTTGATATTCTGCGTTCCCCACACGTGAACAAAACTTCACGTGACCAATTCGAAATCCGTACCCATCAACGTTTGATGGACATCGTTGACCCTACTGATAAAACAGTGGATGCATTGATGAAGCTGGATCTGCCAGCTGGTGTGGATGTAGAAATCAAGCTTTAATTCTAAAGTTGTTATTCTGGGAATGGCCTTTTAAAACAAAAGGCTGTTGTCAAACCAAGAATAGTTCGGTATAATCCGCGCTCTTCGGTGGACGGTCAATTGTAATCGTCCGCTTTAAACTATTATAAGGAACTGATCATGAGCTTAGGGCTTATTGGTCGCAAGGTGGGCATGACCCGCATTTTTACAGATGAAGGCGCAAGCGTTCCTGTAACAGTGCTGGAAGTGATCCCTAACCGCGTGACACAAGTAAAGACAGTTGCAACTGATGGCTATACAGGCCTGCAAGTTGCATACGGCGAGCGTCGTGCTAGTCGTATCAACAAGGCGTTGACTGGGCACTTTGCCAAAGCTGGCGTAACTGCCGGTGCTGGTATCAAAGAATTCAATGTGGCTGAAGATGTTCTGGCCAATTTCCAAGTAGGCGGAAATGTCACTGTTGATATTTTCTCTGTTGGTCAATTGGTAGACGTGACAGGTACATCCATCGGTAAAGGTTTTGCCGGTGCGATTAAACGTCATAACTTCTCCTCTAACCGTGCTTCTCACGGTAACTCACGTTCACATAACGTACCTGGTTCTATCGGTATGGCGCAGGATCCGGGTCGAGTATTCCCTGGTAAGCGCATGCCTGGTCATTTGGGTGACATTAAAGTTACTACCCAAAACCTGGAAATCGTTCGTGTAGACGTTGAGCGTAATCTGTTATTGATTAAAGGTTCCGTACCTGGCTCCAAAGGTGGCAATGTTGTTGTACGTCCAGCCATCAAAGCGAAAGGGGCTGCATAATGGAATTAAAACTGATTGATCTGAACGGCAAGGTTGCTAAAAAAGGCGTTGATGCGTCTGACGTAACTTTTGGTCGTGAGTTTAACGAGTCTCTGGTGCACGAAGTTGTCGTTGCTTACATGGCGAATGCCCGTACAGCAACCCGTGCACAAAAAACACGTGCTACCGTTGCCCATACTACCCACAAGCCATATGCGCAAAAGGGTACTGGTAACGCTCGTGCTGGTATGACTTCCAGCCCGATCTGGCGCGGAGGTGGTCGTGCATTCCCTAATAGCCCTAACGAAAACTACAGCCACAAAGTGAACCGCAAGGCTTACCGTGCTGGTATGCAGACTATTTTGTCTGAGTTGGTGCGTCAGGATCGTTTGAAGGTTGTAGACACATTTACTGTTGATACGCCAAAAACAAAACAACTGGTACAAAAAATCAATGCTCTGGGCGTTGACGGCGGTGTATTGCTGTTGATTGACGGTTTTGATGAGAACTTGTACTTGTCTTCCCGTAACCTGCCAAATGTATTGGTAGTTGAAGCGCAGTTTGCTGATCCAGTTAGCCTAGTGCGTTTCCCTAACGTTTTAGTAACTGCTGGCGCAGTGAAGAAACTAGAGGAGATCTTGGCATGATTACCGCAGCAACCAAAACTCAAGATCGTTTATTGCAAGTGATTTTGGCACCACAAATTACCGAGAAGGCGACTTTCATTGCTGACAAACATCAGCAAATCGCTTTTAAAGTACGTACTGATGCAACCAAGCCAGAAATCAAGGCGGCAGTTGAATTGGTGTTCAAGGTTGAAGTGGCTTCTGTATCTGTGATTAACGTCGCAGGTAAAGTAAAGCGTGCTGGCCGTCGTACAGGTAAGCGTAGTGACTGGAAAAAGGCTTATGTTAGCCTGAAGCCAGGTCAAGAAATTAATTTTGCAGCTGGCGAATAAGGAGAGAAGACATGGCATTAGTTAAAGTCAAACCAACTTCCCCCGGTCGTCGTGGTGTATTGAAGGTCGTTACACCTGATTTGCACAAAGGCAAGCCTTACGCGCCGCTGTTGGAAAGTCAAAGTAAAAATGCTGGTCGTAATAACAACGGCCGCATCACAACCCGTCACCAAGGTGGCGGTCATAAGCAGCATTACCGTGTGATCGACTTCCGTCGTAACAAAGATGGTATTCCTGCGACTGTAGAGCGTATCGAATACGATCCAAACCGTACAGCTAACATTGCGTTGCTGTGCTATGCGGATGGTGAGCGTCGTTACATCATTGCCCCACGAGGCATTGCTGCCGGCGCACAACTGGTGAGCGGTTCTGAAGCGCCTATCCGTGCTGGTAATGCATTGCCTTTGCGCAATATTCCTGTCGGTAGCACGATTCATTGTATCGAAATCCAGCCAGGCAAAGGCGCGCAGATTGCACGTTCAGCCGGTACTTCTGTCCAGTTGCTGGCACGTGAAGGTGCTTACGCTCAGTTGCGTTTGCGTTCCGGTGAAGTTCGCCGTGTGCACGTTGACTGCAAAGCAACTTTGGGTGAAGTGGGTAACGAAGAGCATTCACTGCGTTCTATCGGTAAAGCTGGTGCTATGCGCTGGCGTGGTATTCGCCCGACCGTTCGCGGTGTGGTGATGAATCCGGTTGATCACCCGCACGGTGGTGGTGAAGGCCGTACTGCTGCAGGTATGAACCCGGTTTCACCATGGGGTCAGAAAACTAAGGGTTATCGTACACGTAAGAATAAGCGTACTGATAACATGCGCGTAAGTCGTCGTCCGAGAAATGTAAGGTAATCGCTATGGCACGTTCTGTTAAAAAAGGTCCATTTGTGGACGCTCACTTGGCTAAGAAAGTCGAAACTGCGTCAGCGAACCGCGATAGAAAGCCAATCAAAACTTGGTCTCGTCGTTCGACTGTATTGCCTGACTTTATTGGTTTAACCATCGCAGTGCACAACGGTAGACAACATGTGCCTGTGCTGATTTCTGAAAACATGGTTGGTCACAAGCTTGGCGAATTTGCGTTAACCCGCACATTCAAAGGGCACGCGGCTGATAAAAAAGCGAAGAAGTAAGGGGCTGATATGCAAGTTACTGCAGTTTTAAAAGGCGTACACCTTTCTCCGCAAAAAGCGCGTCTGGTGGCCGACTTGGTACGTGGCAAAAAAGTAGATCACGCTTTGAATATTCTTGAATTCACGCCTAAGCGTGGTGCCGAGATCATCAAAAAAGTAGTTCTGTCTGCGATTGCCAATGCCGAGCATAACAATGGGGCTGATATTGACGCATTGAAGGTGACTTCAATTTACGTTGATAAAGGCATTGTCATGAAACGTATCCGTGCACGTGCAAAAGGTCGCGCTGGTCGTATTACGAAACCAACATGTCATATTCATGTGACAGTCGGTGACTCAAAGGAATAATATGGGACAGAAAATTCATCCAATTGGGTTCCGTTTGAGCGTCCAGAAAAACTGGGCGTCACGTTGGTACTCAAATAGCCAGAACTTCCCTGCGATGTTGCAAGGCGACATCAAAGTGCGCGAGTTCCTGAACAAGAAACTGGCGAGCGCTGCTGTAAGCAAAATCATCATCGAGCGCCCAGCTAAAAACGCAAAAATTACTATTCACAGTGCCCGTCCAGGTGTGGTGATTGGTAAAAAAGGTGAAGACATTGAGTCTTTGCGTTCTTCTCTGCAAGGTTTGATGGGCGTTCCAGTTCATCTGAACATTGAAGAAGTACGCAAGCCTGAGCTGGATGCCACGTTGATTGCGCAATCCATTGCTCAGCAATTGGAAAAACGCGTGATGTTCCGCCGTGCCATGAAACGCGCAATGCAAAATGCAATGCGTTTGGGCGCACAAGGCATCAAGATTATGAGTTCCGGTCGTTTGAATGGTATCGAAATTGCACGTACCGAGTGGTATCGTGAAGGCCGTGTGCCTCTCCATACACTGCGTGCTGATATCGACTATGGTGTGGCAGAGGCTTCTACCACCTACGGTATTATCGGAATTAAAGTTTGGGTATTCAAAGGTGAGATTTTCGGTGATAACGCGGCTAATGCTGCTGTTGCTGATGCTGAGCCAGAGAAAAAAGTAAGAAAGCCGAGGGCTAAAGATGCTGCAACCAGCTAGACAGAAATACCGCAAGATGCAAAAGGGTCGCAATAAAGGTATTGCGACTACTGGTAACAAGGTAAGCTTTGGTGAATTTGGTTTAAAAGCGATTGGTCGCGGTCGTTTGACCGCACGTCAGATCGAAGCTGCGCGTCGTGTGATGACTCGTCACATTAAGCGTGGTGGCCGCGTCTGGATCCGCGTATTCCCTGATCAGCCAATTTCTAAAAAACCTGCTGAAGTGCGTATGGGTAATGGTAAAGGTAGTGTTGATTACTACATCGCTCAAATTCAGCCAGGCAAAATGTTGTACGAGATGGATGGCGTGAGCGAAGAATTGGCTCGCGAAGCTTTCAAACTGGCTGCTGCTAAGTTGCCAATTGAAACTACATTCATGACCCGTCAAATCGGTAGTTAAGGAGTAGTGAAATGAAAGCTTCAGAATTTCGAGCAAAATCAGCTGAAGAGCTGAATACCGAGTTGGTTGAATTGCGTCGCGCACAGTTTTCACTGCGCATGCAACTGGCGACTCAACAATTGAACAAAGCAGATCAGCTGGGTAAAGTGCGTAAAGATGTAGCTCGCGTTAAAACCGTGCTGGCTGAGAAGGCGAAACAAGCATGATGACTGAAAAGGCGAAAGTTGTACGCAGTTTGACTGGTCGCGTGGTAAGCAACAAGATGGATAAAACCGTGACTGTGCTTGTCGAGCGTAAAGTAAAACACCCTCTGATTGGTAAAGTGGTTTCTAAATCGAACAAATTTCATGCACATGACGAAAGTAATGCATGTCAAGAAGGCGATTTAGTCACAATTACTGAATCACGCCCATACTCCAAGACTAAGTCTTGGGTAGTAAGCAAAATCGAAGCTAAGTAAGGCTTCAAATATAACTGGAAAAGCGCTTGTCACAAGCGTTTTTTTAGTTGTATAATGTTGGACTTTTCGGTGCCCGCCTTAGATGGCATGTAGCTGGCACCCCAATACTGACCGTGGTCTATTGGCCGTAACGTGTTTTTGAATGCGAATTCAAAACAGGCGGCTGGTAGTGGTTATAACGGATTAAGTTGGAGATTATTTCTCATGATTCAAATGCAATCTCGGCTTGAAGTGGCCGATAACACTGGTGCGCGTTCCGTGCAGTGTATCAAGGTCTTGGGTGGTTCCAAGCGTCGTTATGCCAGCATTGGCGACATCATCAAAGTTAGCATTAAAGATGCTGCTCCACGTGGTCGCGTCAAAAAAGGTGAAATCTACAACGCTGTGGTTGTACGCACTGCTAAAGGTGTACGTCGCCCGGATGGTTCCTTAGTTAAATTCGATGCCAATGCTGCAGTCTTGTTGAACAACAAGCTTGAGCCAATTGGTACACGTATTTTTGGCCCGGTGACACGTGAGTTGCGCAGTGAGCGCTTCATGAAGATCGTTTCATTAGCGCCTGAAGTGCTGTAATAGGCTGGAGACGATAAATGAGCAAAATTCGCAAAGGTGACCAAGTCATTTTGAATACAGGTAAAGACGCAGGTAAAACAGGTGCTGTTTTGAACGTCTTGCCAACCGGCCATGTAGTGGTGGAAGGTCTGAATGTGGTAAAAAAACACACTCGTCCTAACCCTATGCGTGGTGTTACTGGTGGCATCATCAGCAAAGAAATGCCTTTGGACATTTCTAATGTGGCGATTTATAACGCTGCAACTAAAAAAGCTGATCGTGTTGGTTTTAAGGTACTCGAAGATGGTCGCAAGATTCGTGTTTACAAATCTAGCGGCGAGTCTATCGACGCATAGGAATACATATGGCACGTTTAAAACAGTTCTATAACGATACAGTGGTTCCCAAATTGACTGAACAATTTGGTTACACCTCTTCAATGCAGGTGCCACGTATCGAAAAAATTACCCTGAACATGGGCGTAGGCGAAGCTGTAGCTGATAAAAAAGTTATGGAGCACGCAGTTGCCGATATGGAAAAAATTGCTGGTCAAAAAGCGATCGTAACTAAGGCTAAAAAGTCTGTTGCCGCTTTTAAAATCCGTGATGACTATCCTGTTGGTTGCAAAGTCACATTGCGTCGTGAGCGTATGTATGAATTCCTGGATCGTCTGATTACCGTGGCTATCCCACGTATTCGTGACTTCCGTGGTATTTCTGCAAAATCTTTTGATGGCCGTGGTAACTACAACATGGGTGTTAAAGAGCAAATAATTTTCCCGGAAATTGAATACGATAAAATCGATGTATTGCGCGGGATGAATATCACCATTACAACGACAGCACAAACAGACGAAGAAGCAAAAGCACTGTTGGCTGCATTTAGTTTCCCATTTAGAGGTTAAGTCATGGCAAAAGTATGTATGACAGAGCGCGAGCAAAAGCGTCGCGAAACCGTAAAAAAATATGCAGCCAAACGCGCTGAATTGGTTGAAATTATCAACAACCAAAATGCAAGCGTTGAAGATCGTTTTGCTGCACGTTCAAAATTGCAAAGTTTGCCACGTAATTCCAGCCCAGTGCGTACACGTAATCGTTGCGCATTGACTGGCCGTCCACGTGGTGTGTTCAGTAAATTTGGTATCGCACGTAATGAGTTGCGTAAGTTGATGATGGCTGGTCACGTACCAGGTGTCACCAAGGCCAGCTGGTAACGGAGGAATAGAACATGAGTATGAGTGATCCGATTGCCGATATGTTGACCCGTATTCGTAACGCGCAACGTACGAATAAGCCTACAGTATCAATGCCTGCGTCTAAAGTTAAAGGCGCCATTGCAAATGTATTAAAAGACGAAGGCTACATTGAAGATTTCAATGTTCAAGCCAACGAAGGTAAGCCTGTTTTGAACATCAGCCTCAAATACTACGCTGGTCGTCCAGTGATTGAGAAAATTGAGCGCGTATCCAAGCCAGGTCTGCGTATTTATAAAGGTAGTCAAAACATCCCACGCGTGATGAACGGTTTAGGCGTAACTATCGTCTCTACTTCACGTGGCGTAATGACTGATCGTAAAGCACAAGCTGCCGGTATCGGTGGTGAAGTTCTGTGCATCGTGGCTTAAGAGGAGTTTGATATGTCACGTGTTGCTAAAAATCCGGTTACGATTCCTGCCAAGGTAGAAGTCGTCATCTCTCCTGCTGAGATCGCAGTAAGCGGTCCTCTGGGTAAATTAAACCAAGCGTTGTCAGCAGATATTACTGTGACTCGTGATGGTGAACAGTTGCTGGTAAAAGCCAACAATGAAACACAGCATTCGCGAGCAATGTCTGGGACTGTGCGCGCTTTATTGGCGAACATGGTGCAAGGTGTTTCAGCTGGTTTTACCCGTAAATTGACACTGATTGGTGTGGGTTACAAAGCTAATGCTCAAGGCTCAACTTTGAACCTTGAATTAGGTTACTCACATCCTATCAACCACAAGATGCCTGAAGGTGTGACTGTGCAAACGCCTACGCCAACAGAGGTTGTGTTGACCGGGGCTAACAAGCAAGTGCTTGGCCAGGTTGCAGCGCAGATCCGTGGCTACCGTGCTCCAGAGCCATATAAAGGCAAGGGTGTTCGTTATGCGGATGAAGTGGTCGTCATTAAAGAGACCAAGAAAAAATAAGTAAAGCACTTATAGGTTAGACAATAGCCTGAACAGTGAATCAATATTAAAGGTAAATTCAATGAAAAACGTAAATAACCGCTTGCGCAGAGCACGTAAAACCCGTGCCAAAATCGCCGAGTTAAAAGTTACACGTTTGAGTGTACATCGCACCAATACCAATATTTATGCTCAGATCATTACTGAAACTGGTGATCGCGTATTGGCGAGTGCATCTACCGTTGAGGCTGAAGTGCGTCAACAACTGAAAAATGGTGGCAACATCGAAGCTGCAACCTTGATTGGCAAACGTATTGCTGAAAAAGCTGTAAAAGCCGGCATCACTGACGTTGCTTTTGATCGTTCAGGTTACAAGTATCACGGTCGCATTAAAGCTTTGGCTGATGCGGCTCGTGAACATGGTCTCAAATTCTAATAGGTGAGATAAGAATGGCAAAAGATTTTGAACAGCAGCAAACTGACGGTTTGCGTGAAAAAATGATTACTGTTAACCGTGTAAGCAAGACGGTTAAGGGTGGTCGTATCATGAGCTTCGCTGCATTGACTGTAGTTGGTGATGGCGATGGCACTGTTGGTATGGGTAAAGGTAAGGCACGTGAAGTGCCAGTGGCTGTACAAAAAGCCATGGATGAAGCCCGTCGCAGCATGGTAAAAGTGAATTTGAAAAATGGTACTTTGTATCACGCTGTTACCGGTGTGCACGGTGCAGCTAAAGTACTGATCCAGCCTGCCTCTGAAGGTACCGGTATCATTGCTGGTGGTACGATGCGCGCTATTTTTGAAGTGATGGGTATCACTAACGTGATTGCTAAGAGTCTTGGTTCTACCAACCCTTACAATCTGGTACGTGCAACCTTGAACGGTCTGGCTTCCATGAACACACCAGCTGAAATTGCTGCTAAACGTGGCAAGACCTTAGAAGAAATCAGAGGTTAATCATGGCTAAAGCAAAAAAAGAGAACGTGACTTTAAAAGTGACGTTGGTAAGAAGTTTAATTGGTCGTATTGAAGCGCATAAAGCAACAGTACGTGGCTTAGGTCTGCGTCGCATGCACCACACAGTTGAAGTGCAAGATACGCCTGAAATCCGCGGCATGATCAATGCTGTAAGCTATCTTTTAAAGGTTGAAGCATAATGCAATTGAACACGATTAAGCCTGCAGAAGGCGCTAAGAAAGAACGTCGTCGTTTAGGTCGTGGCATTGGTTCCGGTTTAGGTAAAACTGGTGGCCGTGGTCACAAAGGTCAAAAGTCACGTGCCGGTGGTTTCCACAAGGTAGGTTTCGAAGGCGGTCAAATGCCTTTGCAACGCCGTTTGCCTAAACGTGGTTTCAACTCTTTAACCCGTGATGACACAGCCCGTATCCGTACGAGCGAATTGTCTCTGGCTGAAGGTGAAGTGATTGACATCTTGTCTTTGAAAGCAGCTAAGTTGGTCCCAGCATCAGCCAAGGCAGTGAAGGTGTACCTGTCAGGTGAAGTGACTGCTAAAGTACAAGTACAAGGTTTGTTGTTGACCAAAGGTGCTAAAGCAGCCATCGAATCCGCTGGCGGCAAAGTACTCGAAGTTTAATTGTTGTCATAAGAGAGTATCAGCTTGGCACAGGATAATATTTTAAGTTCCGTTAGCAAACTTGGTGAATTAAAAAGCCGTTTGTGGTTCTTGTTGGGGGCGTTGATTGTTTATCGACTAGGCGCTCATATTCCGGTGCCAGGCATTGATCCAACAGTGTTGAAGCAGCTGTTTGACACACAAAAGGATGGCATTCTTGGGATGTTCAACATGTTCTCCGGTGGTGCATTGTCACGATTTACTGTGTTTGCACTCGGGATCATGCCTTACATTTCAGCTTCTATTATCATGCAGTTGCTGACCGTGGTTTCACCGCAGTTGGAGCAGTTGAAAAAAGAAGGTGAAGCCGGACGTCGTCAAATTACCAAATACACGCGCTATGGCACTGTATTGTTGGCGACATTCCAGGCACTAGGTATTGCCATTGCACTTGAAGGTCAGGCTGGCCTGGTGCTTGATCCAGGTTTAGGTTTCCGTATCACGGCGGTGACAACCCTGGTAGCGGGCACGATGTTTTTGATGTGGTTAGGTGAGCAGATTACTGAACGCGGCATTGGTAATGGTATTTCAATTATCATTTTTGCCGGTATCGTGGCTGGTTTGCCGCATGCGATTGGCAGTACCCTGGACTTGGCGAAGACCGGTGCATTCTCTATACCATTGGTGATGTTCCTGTTTGTTGCTGTGATTTTAGTGACCGCTTTAGTCGTGTTTGTTGAGCGGGGACAACGCAAGATTACAGTGAATTACGCTAAGCGTCAGGTCGGTAACCGTATTTATGGCGGTCAATCTACCCACCTGCCTTTGAAGCTGAATATGGCTGGTGTGATTCCGCCAATTTTCGCTTCAAGTATTATTTTGTTCCCGGCAACCTTAGCTGGTTGGTTCGGAAGTAGTGAGCATATGTATTGGTTGAAAGATGTCAGTGCCAAACTGTCACCTGGTCAGCCATTGTATATTTTATTATTTGCAGCAGCAATTTTGTTCTTTGCGTTTTTCTATACCGCTTTAGTGTTTAACCCTAAAGAAACGGCAGATAACTTGAAGAAGAGTGGTGCGTTTGTACCTGGTATTCGTCCTGGTGATCAAACAGCTAAATATATTGATCGCATCATGGGTCGTTTAACCTTGATCGGTGCTCTGTACATTACGCTGGTTTGTTTGTTGCCAGAATTCCTGGTGCTGAAATTTAATACACCATTCTATTTTGGTGGCACATCTTTGCTGATTATTGTAGTGGTTACTATGGACTTTATGACACAGGTGCAATCACATTTGATGTCTCAGCAATATGAAGGCTTGCTCAAAAAAGCAAACTTTAAAGGATCTGGTCGCTAAATACACTTTGCCGGTTGGCGGGGTTGCAGCAAGATCAGGCGAAATGATTTAACCCGTGTGTGAATGACATTCCGCACAAAGTAAGTGAATTAACTAAAGGAAATAAGATGAGAGTTCGCGCATCAGTTAAAACATTGTGCCGTAACTGTAAAGTCGTTAGACGTCGCGGTGTTGTTCGTATTATTTGTACCGACCCGCGTCATAAACAACGTCAAGGTTAATTGGTATAACAATTCCTTGTGAGGGTCTGGATTGGCTGATATAATATGCGGCTTTTCTTTTCTACGCACAAGTTTAATCGTGATGAACGATTGATTATTGGAGTTTAAGTATGGCTCGTATTGCCGGGGTGAATATCCCAAACCACAAACATGCAGAAATCGCTTTGACCTCTATTTACGGTATTGGCCGTAACACTGCGCAAAAAATCTGTGTAGCAGCAGGTGTACAAACGACATCTAAAGTTAAAGATCTGAGCGATTCAGAAGTGGAAAAGCTGCGTGACGAAGTTGCCAAGTTCACTGTTGAAGGTGACTTGCGCCGTGAAGTGACTATGAACATCAAGCGTTTGATGGATCTGGGTTGCTACCGCGGTATCCGTCATCGTCGTGGTCTACCTGTCCGTGGACAGCGTACCAAGACCAATGCACGTACGCGTAAAGGCCCTGTTAAGGCTATTAAACAAGCTAAATAATCTTTTTGAACATTAGTTAGATATTAAGGACAGTACAACATGGCAAAAGCTAATGTACGCGTTAGAAAAAAAGTTAAAAAGAACATTGCCGAGGGTATTGCCCACGTACACGCTTCTTTTAACAATACGATTATTACGATTACTGATCGTCAAGGTAATGCCTTGTCATGGGCAACATCAGGCGGTCAAGGCTTTAAAGGCTCACGTAAAAGTACTCCTTTTGCAGCTCAAGTAGCTTCAGAAGTGGCTGGTAAAGCGGCACAAGAGTCTGGTGTCAAAAATCTAGAAGTGCGCATCAAGGGCCCAGGTCCAGGTCGCGAATCTGCTGTACGTGCATTGAATGCTGCTGGTTTCAAAATCACCAGCATTACTGATGTAACACCAGTGCCGCACAACGGTTGCCGCCCACCAAAGAAACGCAGAATTTAATTCAATTCACTGATTTCATTATCAGCGAATTAATTAACGGAGAATATTTTGGCTAGAAATCTAGACCCTAAATGCCGCCAATGCCGTCGAGAAGGTGAGAAGTTGTTTCTGAAAGCTGAAAAATGCTTTACAGATAAATGCGCAATTGAAAAGCGTAACTTCGCACCTGGTCAGCATGGTCAGCGTCGCGTCGCACGTATGTCAGACTATGGTGTGCAGTTGCGTGAGAAACAAAAAGTGCGTCGTATCTACGGAGTATTGGAAGGCCAATTCCGTGCTTATTACGCAAAAGCAGATGGTCAAAAAGGCATTACCGGCGAGAGCTTATTGCAATTGCTGGAGTCACGTTTAGACAATGTCGCTTATCGTATGGGGCTGGCAGGTTCTCGTTCTGAAGCTCGTCAGGTTGTACGTCATAACAGCATTCTGGTAAATGGCAAACGTGTGAACATCCCTTCTTACCAGGTCAAAGCAGGTGATTTGATCAGTGTTTCAGAAAAGGCTAAATCGCAATTGCGTATTAAAGCTGCAGTTGAAGCGGCTGAGCAACGCGGCTTTCCTGAGTGGTTGGACGTCAACATCAAGGCATTGAGTGGTATGTACAAGGCTAAGCCTCAGCGTGATGAGTTGCCAGTTACTATCAATGAGTCATTGATCGTTGAGTTGTATTCTAAGTAATCACTTAGTTCAGACTAAGGTTTATTTGTTTATACCCAATTACTCCAAGGAAATATATGCAAAATAGCCCTACAGAATATTTGAAGCCACGTGTAGTTGATGTTGAGGTCATTAATCCTCTGCGCGCCCGTGTGACTTTAGAACCAATGGAGCGAGGTTTCGGCTATACATTGGGTAACGCTTTAAGAAGAGTTCTTTTATCTTCTATCCCAGGTTTTGCCATTACAGAAGTAAAAATCGATGGTGTAGTACATGAGTACTCTACGATTGAAGGTGTTCAGGAAGATGTGGTTGATATCTTGTTAAACCTTAAAGGTGTTGCATTAAAACTGCACAACAAGACTGAAACCATCTTGGTATTAAGCAAGTCTGGTGAAGGAATTGTCACTGCTGGTGACTTCGAAGTTGGACATGACGCTGAAATTGTCAATCCGAATCACGTGATTGCACATATCACCAAAGGTGGTAAGTTGAATCTGGAAGTTAAGATTGAAATGGGTCGTGGTTATCAACCTGTGCCAGCTCGCCAGAAAGCTAACGATGAAGACCGTGTATTAGGTTTCATGATGGTGGATGCTTCTTTCAGCCCGATCAACAAGGTGAGCTACCATGTTGAGAGCGCACGTGTTGAGCAACGTACCGACCTGGACAAATTGATTATGGACGTTGAAACCAACGGCATTATCGAGCCAGAGCAGGCCATTCGCGATGCAGCACGTATTCTGATTGGCCAGTTGTCAGTATTTGCGAATCTGGAAGGTGCTTCTGCAGATGTAGAAGTAAAAGCTGCACCGCAGGTTGATCCTATCCTGTTGCGTCCAGTGGATGATCTGGAATTGACAGTACGTTCTGCAAACTGCCTCAAAGCAGAAAACATTTTTTACATTGGTGATTTGATTCAACGTACAGAAAACGAGCTGTTGAAAGCTCCAAACCTGGGCAGAAAATCATTAAATGAAATTAAAGATGTGTTGGCCTCCAAAGGCTTAACACTGGGAATGAAGCTTGAAAACTGGCCACCTGTTGGCTTGGAAAAAGCTTAATTTCTAATAAGATAAATACTTAAGGAATTACTATGCGTCACGGTAATAGCAATCGTAAATTGAACAGAACAAGTAGCCACCGCGCTGCTATGTTCCGCAACATGGTGACCTCTTTGCTGCGTCACGAAGTCATCAAGACTACTTTGCCAAAAGCAAAAGAACTGCGTAAATATGCAGAGCCTTTGATCACTTTAGGCAAAACACCGACCTTGGCAAATCGTCGCCTGGCATTCAGCCGTTTGCGTGACCGTGATATCGTTGGCAAATTGTTCGGTGAACTCGGCCCACGTTACAATGCACGCAATGGTGGTTACTTGCGTATTCTGAAATGTGGTTTCCGTAACGGTGACAATGCGCCAATGGCGTTTGTTGAGTTGGTTGATCGCCCAGAAATCGCAGAAGCGCCAGCAGCTGCAGAATAATCTCTGTTGAGTGATTCAAAAAAAAGCCAGCAATGCTGGCTTTTTTGCTTTTTGTCATTAATAACATTACTGATTCTCACAGGAAAAGTTTCTGACTTATATTTCTTAAAAGCCATCTTTACTGTTTAGCCAGGTGAACACTTGAGTCTCGTTGAATGGCCAATATAAGTATGTTTCTCCGGTGCCTTTTAACACCGGAATGCTAGTTTCAAACTTCTCCAGCAGTTGATTGTCATCAATAATGTCGATTGTTTTGTAAGTAAGTGCCAGTGCCTGCAAAACACGTTCTGCGTCTTCACATAAATGGCAGCCTAGTGTGCCGTATAAAATCAATTGCTTCTGCATAAATCGCTAGGTAGTGTCATCAACGCTTTGTACAATATTACCTGTAAAAAATAAACCCTGCTCAACATTGGAAGAAGCATGACTGATATTCGCGAACATGATGAGAAGGTGATTGAAAGCAAGGAGAGCCTGAGCGAGACATTGCAGCAGGTGATTACTCTGTTGGGCAAGCACAAACTGGTAGAGCATGTGGTGCACAAGCAGGATATGCCCAAACATGATCTGGTTGAATCCCTGGTCCACAAGCAAAACCTGAATATCCTGCAACATAAGCTGGATCAGTTACACCCGGCTGACGTCGCCTATATTCTGGAGTCATTGCCGCTAGATGACCGTCTCATGGTATGGGACCTGGTCAAAGCCGAACGTGATGGTGAAATTCTGCTTGAAGCTTCAGATGCGGTTCGTCAGACGCTGATTGCAGATATGGACAGCGAAGAGCTCCTCGCTGCTGCAGAACAACTGAATACCGATGAGTTGGCGGATTTGGCGCCTGACTTACCAAAAGACGTATTGCAGGACTTGATGTACAGCCTGGATACGCAGAACCGCGAACGTTTGCAATCTGCACTTTCCTATCCTGAAGACACGGTGGGTGCGATTATGGATTTTGATATTGTCACCATTCGTGACGATATCACTTTGGAGGTGGTGTTACGTTACCTGCGTCGCCTGCCAAAATTTCCCGACCATACCGATAAATTGTTCGTGATCAATCGTGACGATATTCTGCAAGGCGTGCTGCCACTAAAACGCATTATCCTGAATGATCCTGAAACTGAGGTTGGTGACATTATGTCTACCGATGCTGTAGTGTTTCACCCGGAAGATATGTCTGACCAAGCAGCGATGGCATTTGAGCGTTATGACCTGGTGACGGCGCCGGTAGTGGATAACAATCGCAAGCTGGTAGGGCGTATCACGGTCGACACGGTGATGGATATTATCCGGGAAGAAGCGGAAGCGGACATGTTGTCCTGGGCCGGTTTGCGCGAAGAGGAAGACTTCTTTGCCTCGATCTGGAAATCCGTACAAAACCGTTGGGCGTGGCTGGCGATTAACCTGGTCACAGCATTAGTTGCTTCCAGGGTGATTGGCTTATTCGAGGGCAGTATTGAGAAAATCGTCGCGCTGGCGGCGTTGATGCCGATTGTTGCCGGTATTGGCGGTAACTCCGGCAACCAAACCACTACCATGATTGTACGAGGCCTGGCACTTGGCCAGATTTCCGGCTACCACATGCGTTCTTTACTGAAAAAGGAAGTGGGAGTCGCATTGCTGAATGGACTTGTATGGGGGAGTGTCCTCGGTCTGATTGCATATTGGTTGTACAAGAGTCCGGCATTGGGGCTGGTGATGATGTCAGCGATGACATTGAATCTACTGCTTGCAGCCGTTATAGGCGTAGTGATTCCTTTGGTGATGAATAAGCTGGACCGGGATCCTGCAGTGGGTTCCAGCGTGCTGATTACGGCCATCACGGACAGTGGCGGCTTTATGATCTTCCTGGGGCTGGCAACCATCTTTTTGCTGTAAGTGGATAACAATGGATAACGATATTAATATTCTCTGGAAAGAAATTGTTCAGGATTTAAGTACTGTTTCGGCTCTCTGGCAATTGCTGGTCATCGGCGTCATTCTGACCGTGAGCGGTTTGCTGAATCTGCATCTAAGCAAGCAGATCCAGGCAGGAAGGGTCAATGTAGTCTACAAAATGCTGCTAGGCGGCATAGAGCGATTATTTTTTCCTTTTGTTGCCTTCCTGTTAATGTTGACCTCACGACTCGTATTGCAGCAATGGATGCATGTCGGCCTGCTGAAGTTGGGTGCGCGAATGCTGCTGGCGATGGTGATTATTCGCAGTGTGGTGTATATACTTCGCTATGTGTTCTCTCCTAGTGCATGGTTGCATTCGTTTGAGCGCGTCATCACCTGGACTGTATGGGTAATCGTTGCATTGCACATAAGCGGCTTTCTGGCGCCTGCATTACAAGTGCTGGAAGATGTGCAGTTCAGTGCCGGCAAACAAAAGCTTAACTTGCTGTTATTGATCCAAGGCGCATTGACCATTGTAGTCACCATGCTGGTGGCTTTGTGGCTCAGCCGCATGATTGAGCTGCGCCTGATGGCTTCAACAGATATTAATAGCAACTGGCGCGTGATCATGGTCAAGCTGGTACGTATGGTGGCCGTGGTGATTGCATTGCTGATGTCCATGGCAGCCGTGGGTATAGATATCACCATGCTATCAGTATTTGGTGGGGCCTTGGGTGTTGGCCTTGGTTTTGGCTTACAGAAAATTGCCAGCAATTACGTCAGCGGCTTTATCATCCTGATGGACAAATCACTTCATCTCGGGGATATCATCACCATCAGCAGTCATTACGGTATCGTAAAGGAGTTACGCTCGCGCTATATGGTCTTGCGCAAGCAGGATGGTACTGAAATCATTGTCCCGAACGAAATGATGATTACGGATGTGGTCATCAACCATACGACTGCTGCGCACAAGGCAAAAGTGCCTGTTCAAGTCCAGATATCCTATGGAAGTGATCTGGACCTGGCCATGCAATTATTAAAAGAAGTTGGTAAGACGCATGAGAGGACAATTCTGGATGACAATGCAGTTGATGTGACTATCAAATCATTCGGACAATACGGCATAGACTTATTGCTGGCTGTATGGGTACTCAATCCTGAAGAGGCTACTGCAAGACTGCAAAGCGATATTTACTATGAGATCTGGCAGCGTTTTAAAGAGAATAATATCCACATCCCATACCCTCAGCAGGAGGTGCGCATTATTTCAGGCCAGGCTGCGTTAAATACGCCTCAAGCTGATGCCTAAGCTGAGAATTAAATACATATTTCAGCCAATAAAAAAGCCTGCATTTGCAGGCTTTTTTATTAAGACGGTAAGAAATAAATTATTTCAATTTAGTTTCTTTGTACAGTACATGCTTGCGAGCAACTGGATCAAATTTTTTGATTTCCATTTTCTCAGGCATAGTACGTTTGTTTTTAGTAGTGGTATAAAAATGACCTGTACCAGCACTTGATTCCAATTTGATTTTTTCACGCATGATAATATCCTTTGCAGACTAAATGTCGCGAGTTAGATTTTTTCGCCAGCTGCACGTAAATCAGCCAACACAGCGTCGATACCATTTTTGTCGATAGTACGCAAAGCAGCGTTAGTAATACGCATTTTTACCCAACGATTTTCGCTCTCAACCCAAAACTTACGGTTTTGCAAGTTAGGCAAGAAGCGGCGTTTTGTTTTGTTTTGTGCGTGAGAAACATTGTTACCCACCATAGGCTTTTTGCCTGTTACCTGACATACACGTGCCATGGTTATCTCCAAATACTTTATCTTTTTCAGAAAGAGCGAGATTATAGAATGAAAAGCAATCCTAAATCAAGCAATTGTTATGCTTTAATTAGCGATTAATGTTTTCCGGTACTGCCAAAGCCACCTTCACCACGTTCACTTGATGTAAATTCATCCACAATATGAAAATCTGCCTGCACCACCGGCACAATCACCATCTGCGCAATACGTTCTAAAGGATTCAAAATAAACGATTCTTTACCGCGGTTCCAGCAAGAAACCAGCAACTGCCCCTGATAATCTGAATCAATCAATCCTACCAAGTTGCCGAGTACGATGCCGTGTTTATGACCTAAGCCGGAGCGTGGCAAAATCAGCGCCGCATAGTACGTATTGTCAATATGAATCGCCATGCCAGTAGGGATCATAATAGTTTCACCGGGCTGTATGGTCTGTGTATGCTCGATACAGGCACGTAAATCCAGCCCTGCCGAGCCAGGCGTAGCATAGGTCGGCATCATGTGATGCAAGCGAGGGTCAAGAATTTTGAGGTCTACGGTAATCGACATAATGCTTGCTCCAAAAAGATTGCGCTATTAAACACCAAATAACGATGAAAATCACTAAGCGCGATAACTAGCTAATAAAAAAGCCAGCGGTTGCTGGCTTGAGAGATTTTGCAATTTAGAACTTGTACTGGGCGCTGAGGCCGAGTAGGTAATTACGTTCAGCAGCAGGCTCAAAAAATCTGCTATTGGCATCATTAATGCGTACTGAGCCAATGAATTCCTTATCCGCCAAGTTTTCAATACGAATAAATTCTTTAAACATCCAGTTGCTCACTAGTTGCTCAAAGCCAGCGCGTATGTTGAATATTGCATAAGAGGAGGCGGCATCAGTATTTCTGTCATTCACATAGACTTTACTGTTGTAACGGCCTTCAAGAGCAGTATAGAAGCCTAGTGGCTCATATCTCCAGCGAATCTCGCCATAAGCCTGGTTGCTATAAGTGCCGGGAATGCGGTTGCCTGAAGCGATTAATCCATTTGCTGGGCTTGTAAAGTCTGAGTCAAACTTTGCACTTAATAAAGTATATGAAAAGTACGTTGATATGTTGTTTTCGAAATTTGACTCTATGGAAAATTCGGCGCCTTTTCTTATTGATTTATTGGCATTGGTAAAAACGCTTCTATTTGCAAAGTCGATTTGACTCACAACAATTTCATCATCTGTTTTAATGTAGTAGAGCGTTAAGTTTGCTTTTGTGTTGTCAGTTAAGTAGGCTTTAGTACCTATTTCAAAGTTTTCACTTGTACTTGGTTTAAGGCTTAAATTAGGTGTAGCTCCGTTGGTGGTGGAGTTATAAGCAGCCTCGATAAAAGAAGGGGTTTCAAAACCTTTCCCATAATTAGTATAGATGTTAAATTCAGGAGTGACTTTCCAAGTGGCTCCAATAACCGGATTGGTTTTGTTGTAAGAGACAGAACCACTATTATCGCCAAAGCCTGCGATTAAATTGTCTTTAACTTTTAGGTTAACTTTCGTTCTTCTTAGACCTGCATGTAGATCAATCTTCTCTGTAGCTGATAGCATACCTTGTACATAACGATCGTAATTTGTAGAAATGTTTACCTCATCGCGATTAGTAACATTTGCAGGCGCACCTGCAATCTGAGTATTAATATCTAAGCGATCATCTTCTGATTTTCCATAATTTACACCGACAGATACATTATATTTCCTTCCAAAAACTATGCCATTGTTGTCCCAACGAAGATCGGAGCCATAAAAACTTCTGGATATTTGACTAGTTCTTGCATTAGTCCCTGTTGGATTGAATGGCAAGATTTGTGAATTTTCTCTTGTACCCACGTATGGAATAAAAGAAAGCTTATTTGTTTCGTTGATTGCATGCTCCAAATTGAAGCCAACTTGGGTATGATTTCTAGATACTTGAGTGTTAGCACCTATTGCTGCACCAACCACTGCTTTTCGATCTCTACTAACGTCGACTCTAGTCAATCCGAGCGGATCTTGAGCATCTTGTTCAAACCAATTGATTAATGTTGTAAGCTTGGTGCCTTCATTAATGTTAATTTTAAACTTGGCAGTGGCCATTTTTTTATTACTACTGCTGTGGTCTCGATACCCGTCAGATTCAAAATTGGAGATATTCAGCATGTATTCCAATCCCTCAAGTTGACCTGCCGCCTCCAATACATTTCTTTTCGTGTCGTAGCTACCAAACATGGTGGTAGCACCTATAGTTGGTGTTGGTGGCGCATCTCGGGTAAACATCTGAATAACGCCACCAGATGAGTTGCCGTAAAGAGAAGAGAAAGGTCCGCGCATTACTTCTATGCTTTTGATTGCAGAAAGGTCAACAACACCCGGCTGACCTTGGCCATCCGGCATGGTCAATGGAATACCATCTACATACACGCGCACACCACGCACACCAAAGGATGAGCGAGAACCAAAGCCGCGGCTGGATATTTGGGGATCTTGTGCTTGCTGTGTGCGGTTTTGCGCTGTGATGCCAGGAACACGAATCAGGCTCTCGGATAATTGCATTTGCAATTGGCCGTCTTTGATGTCTTTCTCAGTCACTACGTCGATTGCAATTGGCAAATCAAAGCTATTTTGCGCCTGACGAGTAGCAGTCACTACAACAGGTGAAAGTGTCAAAGTTTTTTCTTCTTCAGCCTCCGCCACAGATAAGCAACCAAAAGCGGATGAGATTGCCAGGCAAACCGGCGTCAAACGAAATACAAAAGCACGCATAATTACTCAATACTAAGGGGATTAAATGGCGCGATTGTAAGCTGTTTGTCAGGTTGAACCTCTCAGTATTTTCATGAAAATACCGAGAGGTAATGCTTTTAAAGCAGATTATTTTAGTTGATGCTTAAGGTGAGTGAGAATGTTGGCTGCAATGGTAGTTTTGTCGGCTATATCCAGGGGATACTCACCAGTCTCATCGATGATGGTAACGCTGTTATGGTCACTACCTAAAGCCTGACGGGCCTGGTTTGCTACGATCATCGGTATCTTTTTCGCCAGCCGTTTCTGTGTGGCGTGCTCAAGTACATGCTCGGTTTCGGCGGCAAAACCAACACAGTAGGGTGGGTTTGGTAGTGATGCGACGTCGGCGAGAATATCCTTGTTCTTCTTAAGTTGAATTGTGAGTGTATCCTCACTTTTTTTAATTTTCTGGTCTGCTGGAGTCAGTGGGCTGTAATCAGCCACGGCCGCGACCGCGATAAAAACATCCTGATTTACGATCTGTCTCATGACGCTTTGATACATCTCGTTGGCGGTGCCGGCATAACTTGCATGGCTGACTTGCGGTCTGGCAGTAGTTGCATGCCCATAGACTAATGTCACTTCAGCGCCCATTTGCGTGGCAACTTTCGCCAAAGCATAACCCATTTTTCCGCTACTGATATTGGTAATGCCACGTACCGGATCCAGCATTTCCATGGTGGCGCCGGCTGTAATGAGTATTTTCTTGCCTGCCAGTAGCTTGGGTGTGAAATGTGTTTGCAAACCTTCGAGTAAAATTTCAGGCTCCAGCATCCTGCCTTGACCGACTTCACCACATGCTTGTTCGCCACTATCTGGCCCCAATACTGTTACCTGATCTTTGAGTAACTGCGCAATATTGCGTTGAGTGCTAGCATTTTCCCACATTTGCCTATTCATGGCCGGTGCAACCAGGAGTGGGCACTCACGTGCCAGGCACAATGTTGACAGCAAATCGTTAGCAAATCCATGCGCAAGCTTGGCAATAAAATCGGCACTGGCTGGCGCAACCAGAAGGGCGTCTGCTTGTCGACTCAGTTCAATATGCGGCATTGCATTTGCAATACGGGAATCCCAGCTATCAATAAATACCGGATTGCCGGACAGCGCCTGTAAGGTGGTTGGCGTGATGAAGTGAGTAGCAGCTTCTGTCATCACCACTTGAACAGTATGACCTTGCTTGATCAGCAGGCGGATCAGTTCAGCCGTTTTGTAAGCTGCAATCCCGCCGGTGATGCCCAGCAGTATATGACGTGACTGTAAATAATCTTGCTGTAGATGAGCGCTATTCATGGCAGTATTTTAACTGTAAAGCATGTACATTTGAAATCAGGCCGGATAAACGCATCTTTAAACATGTTAAGATATGGTAATCATAAAGGTTAAGTAGATGCTGAAAAAGATACGGATTTTTTTCTGGGTTTTAGTGGTGTTGATTGCGCTTATGCAGGTTTGGAATGAATATCAGGCATTACAGTGGCATAAGCCTTTGCATGTGGCCTTATATCCGGTCAACGCAGACGCATCTTCAGAAGTTGAGACCTACATAGCGGCTTTGCAGGAAAAAGATTTTGAGGTTTTAGAGCAGTATTTTTCTCGTGAAGCACGCCGGTATCAGTTGCCATTACCGCGGCCTATTGTTTTTCATCTCGGCCCCAGCATCACGGAAATACCGCCAGCGCCACCAGCCCTCAATGCAAATCGGCTGGAGATTATTCTCTGGAGTCTTAAATTTCGCTGGTTTGCCTGGCAACATAAGCCTGGCGTAGGGGTGCCCATTGATATCAAGTTATACCTGCTGTACCACGATGCGAAAAATCACACGCGTCTATTACACTCAACTGCGCTACAAAAAGGCCAGATTGGGCGCGTCAATTTGTTCGCGGCCCGTGATCAGCATGCGGGAAATACGGTGGTGATCGCCCATGAGTTGCTGCATACCTTAAGTGCAACAGATAAATATGACTTGAACACCAATGCACCTTTGTTACCACAAGGTTATGCCGAGCCTTATATGCAACCGCTTTATCCACAAAAGATAGCCGAAATAATGGCGGGGAAAATCCCCCTTTCACCAGACCGGGCGCGTATGGCGAGGAATCTGGACGAGACAATAATTGGTCGGCCAACCTCGCGAGAGATAGGCTGGGCAAAATAAGCTTATGCGAGGATGAGCGATGGCAATCACAGACTGGCCTGAACAAGAGCGACCGCGCGAAAAATTATTGCGGGCCGGTGCAGTCGCACTTTCAGACGCCGAGCTATTAGCAATCTTTTTACGGGTAGGCGTGGTCGGTAAAACCGCCGTCGATTTGGCGCGTGATCTGTTGCAGCATTTCAAAAGTCTGAATGGGATTTTCTCCGCCAGTATGGATGAGGTGCAGCAAGTGCATGGTATGGGTGAAAGCAAATATTGCCAGTTACAGGCGGTGCTGGAAATGAGTAAGCGGGCGCTCGGTGAAACACTGCAGCAAGTGGATAGCTTCAGCTCTCCCGCACAAGTAAAAGCCTATTTGCAATTACAGTTATCCCATCTGTTGCGCGAAGTATTCGGCATCCTGTTTCTGGATGCGCAAAACCGTTTGATCGCTTACGAAACATTGTTTGAAGGCAGTCTCATGCAAACCAGTGTGTATCCGCGAGAGGTTGTCAAGCGTGCCCTGGAGCTCAATGCGGCTGCAGTTATTCTCAGTCATAATCATCCCGGCGGTTCAGCTTCACCCAGTCGCGCGGATCAGCAGCTTACCCAGACTTTAAAAGAGTCGCTTAACCTGGTGGATGTGAAGGTGCTGGATCATGTCATTGTGGCCGGTCAGGACACATTTTCGTTCAGCGAGCGGGGATTGATTTGAATCTAAACTATTTGGAAAGGCAGGGGATTGGTGGGTGCTAACGGGGTCGAACCGCTGACATTCGCCTTGTAAGGGCGACGCTCTACCAACTGAGCTAAGCACCCGTGCCTTGTAACGAAGGCCGCATTATACCTAACCCTTTTGTTCTTGCAAGAGGGGCCAGCGAGTTTTTAATGGTCGGAATAGATTAGCTGGTGGGTATCAAACAGAAAGTCGGAATTTCAGTAAAAGCAATGGGTAAGCTTGAAGCTTTTTGTACGCAGAAGTTTAAACGGTTAATCGTTTGGTGATATTAATTAATTGCAATGAAATATCCGCCATTCCTGTTTTTCGCTTGTCCGCCATTTCAGACAGCAAAGAATAAGCTTCCTCTTCGTTCAAGGCGCGCTGTCGCATCAGGATATCGCGCGCAGAATCCACTACCTTTTGGTCTTCTTGGCTCAGCAAAGAATGTTGCGCTGCGGCAGCTACAGTCGAAGGGTTAGGTGTATTAGGTCTCATTTTTTAAAAAGTAAAATAAATTTAATTCCCACAGGAATTAGCAATCTGTATGCCAGTTAAACGATTATTTGTAAGTGCATGATTGTTAAGGTATATTGCCCGGATGCTGGTAATCAGATATAAAAGCCTTGTAGATGAAGTTCGCACTATTGCAGTGCGACTGCACCAGGCTGCGGATTGTGACTATTTCTATCGTGACTTAAAGGTTTAGTTCCAATAAAAACTATTAAAATAGAAAGAAAGTAAACACTATGAAGGGTTTGTTAGGGCGCGCTGGCTGGGCATCGCTGACATTGCTGGGAGTATTTGCCGTCGCGCAAGTGGCCTTGTCGAGAGGAGAGGCGCTGAATGTATTGTGGCTAATCACTGCGGCTGTCTGCGTGTATGCCATTGCCTATCGTTTTTATGCTGCCTGGATCGCCGCAAGTATTCTGAGCCTGGATGCGACCCGCGCGACTCCGGCTGAGCGCCTGAATAATGGCCGCGATTTTGTGCCGACCAATCGCTGGGTAGTATTCGGACATCACTTTGCCGCGATTGCCGGCCCTGGTCCTTTGGTAGGGCCTACACTGGCGGCGCAATTTGGCTACCTGCCCGGCACGCTATGGATACTCATTGGTGCTGTACTAGGCGGCGCGGTGCAGGATATGGTGACACTGTTTCTTTCTACCCGCCGCAATGGTCGCAGCCTTGGGCAGATGGCTAGGGACGAAATCGGTGCCATTGGTGGCGTGGCAGCAATGTTTGGCACTTTTATGATCATGATTATTTTGATCGCGGTGTTAGGCCTGGTAGTGGTAAATGCCATGAAACACAGTCCATGGGGAACCTCCACCGTGGCGGCAACGATTCCTATCGCCATGATTGTTGGTATCTGTATGCGATACCTGCGGCCAGGGCGTGTGCTGGAAGCTTCGCTGCTTGGTGTGGTTTTGTTGTTGGGTTCAGTAGTATTGGGCGGTTGGGTAGACCATCATCCTGTGCTTGCTGCCCTGTTTGACCATGAAGGATTGCCGCTGGCTTTCAGTGTGATTGCTTATGGTTTTGCCGCCGCAGTGTTGCCGGTGTGGTTACTGCTGGCGCCGCGTGATTATTTATCCACCTTTATGAAGCTGGGTACCGTGCTGATGCTGGCAATTGCAATTTTATGGTTGCGCCCGGATATCCGCATGCCTGCCATTACGCCTTTTATTGATGGCACAGGCCCTATCTTTGGCGGCAAGCTGTTCCCGTTTGTGTTTATTACGATTGCTTGCGGGGCGATTTCCGGTTTTCACGCCTTAATAGCCAGTGGCACTACACCCAAGCTGATCACTAGTGAATGCGATATCCGCATGATAGGTTACGGTGCCATGTTGCTGGAAAGTTTTGTGGCGATGATGGCGATGATCGCCGCAACTATTCTGGAACCGGGTGTATTTTTTGCCATTAACAGCCCTGCCGGCGTGGTTGGTAAAGAAGCGCTCGACGCTGTAAATACCATCAGCAGCTGGGGTTATCAGGTTTCGGTGGAACAGATGCAACACCTGGCCAGTGCCATGGGTGAAAGCACGTTGTTTGCGCGTACAGGCGGTGCGCCTAGCCTGGCTGTGGGTATGGCCAGTATTTTAGGCACAGTGTTTGGTGAAAACTTACTGGCGCTGTGGTATCACTTTGCCATAATGTTCGAAGCCATTTTTATCCTGACTACGCTGGATGCGGGCACCCGTGTCGGCCGTTTCATGTTGCAGGACATGCTGGGCAATCTGCACCCCAAACTGGGTGAAACTTCTTATACGCCTTCGGTGATTTTCACCAGTGCGCTGGTGGTGGCCGGCTGGGGTTATTTCCTCTATATCGGGGTGATTGATCCGAATGGCGGAGTAAATATCCTGTGGCCGTTGTTTGGTATTGCCAATCAGATGCTGGCCGCGATTGCATTGTCAGTGGGGACGGGTATTCTGATCAAGTCGGGCAAAGCCGGCAAAGCCTGGATCACCGGCTTGCCTTTAGTCTGGTTGCTTACAATTACCACAACCGCAGCTTACGAGAAGATATTCAGCAGTGATACGCGGGTAGGTTTTTTTGCCGCAGCCAATGATTTGGCAGCCAAATTGGCTGCTGGGTTATTGCCGCCTGATAAAGCAGAAGTCGCGCCGCAATTAATCTTCAATCAACAACTAGATGCCTGGCTGACTCTGTTTTTTGTAGCGGTGTTGTGGGTGGTGTTTATTGATGTAGTGGTGATGAGCTTGCGTTATTTTACTGGCAAGCCGGTGTTGCCATCAACGGAAACGCCTTATGTGCCAACCAAGTATGTAGCGGGCAAGTTCTAGGCTAACGGAGATAATCCCTTGAAGCATATGAAACATATTTGGCAGCGGATCCGTCAATTGTCAGGGGATGACGTTTACGAACGTTATCTTGCGCATTATGCCGAGCATCATGCTGATGAGGCTGATAGTACTCCGCCATTATCACGTGCTGAATTTTTCAGGCAATGGCAGGATCAGAAGTGGCAAGGCATTAAAAGGTGTTGTTAGAGATAGACATTCTTTTAGTCTTTAAATACTTTTTCAAGTTATCAAAATTAACTTAATCAGGATACTCAAGGTCGAGCCTTGCAGTTCACGCTACATTGATATTTCGTAACTAAATCTCCTTAAGCCCTTTGTATCCCAACATCATTTCTAAGTTTGTATACTGAAGTTATTTGGACGCGAATGTAACAAACCTGTTTCAGGCGCGCATCGCAGTACGTATTCAGTTAAAATAAGACTTTACTGATTATTCCAGATTTCAAATGCCTAAATACCGCTCACACACGACTACGCAAGGTCGGAACATGGCTGGTGCTCGCGCACTTTGGCGTGCCACCGGCATGAAAGATGAAGACTTCTCCAAGCCGATTATCGCTATCTCAAACTCGTTTACCCAGTTTGTGCCCGGGCATGTCCATCTTAAAGATTTAGGGCAGTTGGTCGCACGTGAAATTGAAAAAGCGGGGGGCGTAGCCAAAGAGTTCAACACCATTGCCGTGGATGACGGTATTGCCATGGGTCACAGCGGCATGCTTTACAGTTTGCCTAGTCGTGATTTGATCGCAGATAGTGTCGAATATATGGTAAATGCACACTGCGCAGATGCGCTGGTGTGTATCTCAAACTGTGACAAGATTACGCCTGGCATGTTGATGGCGGCATTGCGCCTGAATATTCCGGTGGTATTTGTCTCCGGCGGCCCGATGGAAGCCGGCAAAGTTAACTGGCAAGGTAACGTACGTAAACTGGATCTGGTCGATGCGATGGTGGAAGCGGCAGATAGCCGCGTTAGTGATGAAGAGGTGGCTGAAGTTGAACGTTCTGCCTGCCCGACTTGTGGTTCCTGTTCCGGCATGTTTACTGCGAACTCAATGAATTGCCTGACCGAAGCATTGGGGTTGAGTTTGCCTGGTAATGGATCAACGCTGGCAACGCATGGCGCGCGTAAGCAATTATTCTTGCAGGCAGGTCGCCTGATTGTGGATCTGGCCAAGCGGCACTACGAGCAGGATGACTATTCAGTCTTGCCGCGCAATATTGCCAACATGCAGGCATTTGAGAATGCAATGAGCCTGGATGTTGCGATGGGTGGCTCTACCAATACCGTGCTGCATCTGCTGGCAGCAGCGCACGAGGCAGGGATTGATTTCACCATGCGTGATATCGACCGCATTTCGCGTCAGGTACCTTGTGTGTCTAAAGTGGCACCGGCGACCAGTAAATATCATATGGAAGATGTGCATAGAGCCGGTGGCGTGATGGGCATTCTAGGCGAACTTAATCGTGCCGGTGTCATCCATACGGATGTACCAACCGTTCATAGTGCAAGCATGGGTGAAGCGTTAGCCAAATGGGATATTGTCACCACGCAAGATGAAGAGGTGAAAAAGTTTTACCGCGCAGCCCCTGGCGGTATATCGACCACCATTGCCTTCAGTCAAAGCATGTTGTGGCCAGATCTGGATGATGACCGTGAAAACGGCTGTATCCGCAGTAAGGAACACGCTTATTCGCAAGATGGTGGTTTGGCCGTGCTGTATGGCAATATCGCTCTGGATGGTTGCATTGTGAAAACCGCCGGTGTCGATGACAGTATCCTGAAATTTACCGGCCGTGCGCGCGTGTATGAAAGTCAGGACGATGCGGTTGAAAGCATTCTGGCTGACCAGGTAGTGGCTGGTGATGTGGTTGTGATTCGTTATGAAGGACCGCGTGGCGGACCGGGCATGCAGGAGATGTTATACCCGACGTCTTACCTTAAATCCAAAGGCTTGGGTAAAGCATGTGCCTTGCTCACCGATGGCCGTTTTTCAGGCGGTACCTCAGGTTTAAGTATTGGCCATGCTTCGCCAGAAGCCGCTGAAGGTGGCGCAATTGGTCTGGTGGAGGAAGGAGATACCATTGAGATCGACATCCCTAATCGCACCATCCATTTGGTCATCAGTGATGAAGACATGGCGCACCGCCGTGCCACGATGGAAGCCAAAGGGCATCAAGCTTGGAAACCAGTCAGCCGCGAGCGAGTGGTGTCGCCTGCATTGCGTGCATATGCCGCGATGAGTACCAGCGCCGCTAAAGGTGCCGTAAGAGATGTGTCACAAATTGAAAGGGGTAGTAGATGACCGCACACGCAACATTGGAGCATGGTCAACCCGATATGACAAAGCGCTTGAAACTGCATGCGCACGTCAACCAGCTGCAAGACGAAAATGGTTTGCAATACCTTGAAATTGATAACCCGTTAGCGACAGGCAAAATTGCCTTGCAGGGCGCCCATGTCATGCAGTGGCAACCTAAGTTTTTAGCTGACCCGGTGTTGTGGCTTTCAAGTAATGCGCGTTATGTGAAAGGCCGTTCTATCCGTGGTGGCACCCCGATTTGCTGGCCATGGTTTGGTGCCCATCCGACTGACAGCACCTTGTGCCCGCATGGCTTTGCGCGCGTGATTCCATGGCGCGTGATGGATATTGATGCGACGCCAACCGGCGCCACACGCATCATCCTTGAAATGCAGCAAACGCCAGAAGCGCAGCGCCAATTATCTTATCCGTATGAATTGACACTGACGATCACAATTGGCCGCCGCTTGCGTATTGATTTGGCGACTACCAATCTGGCTAAGCATCCATTTGTCATCAGTGAAGCTTTCCATACCTATTTCAATGTCAGCGATATATCAAATATCAAAATCACCGGCATGCAGGATTGCGTCTATCTGGACAAGCTGCTGGATTACGAACGTAACGTTGAGCACAATGCATTAGCCTTTGATGGTAGTGAGTATGATCGCGTGTATGTGCATCACAGTTCTGATTGCGCGATCCATGACAGTGGCTTCAACCGCATTGTACATATCGCAAAATCCGGCAGTGATGCCACTGTCGTATGGAATCCGGGTGCAGAAAAAGCTGGCTCCATGGGCGATATGGGTGTGGGTGATGAATGGCGCAAAACCATTTGTGTAGAAACCACCAATGCCTTGGATAATATGGTCGTCATCAATCCTGGCCGCAAACATATTTTAAGCGCCGAATACTCCATCGAAACGCTGTAAATCTCTTTGTAAACGCGCGTGTCAACGCATTCACGGCACGTGCGTTTTACCCCTGTTGGCAAAATACCAATCCAATTGAAAATATTTGATTAGCCTGAAAATTTCCACAGCTTCATACTTGTGGAATTTTGATGGTCAGGTAAGATGCCACATGCATGAAAATTGCATTGGGGATTTATTATTTTAAAGATATTCAAGGAGTGCGCATGAAAGTTTTATTTTCTGCAATCACAGCAGCCATCTTACTCATGGCTGGTCAGGTTCAAGCGGCGGATGCAGCTGCCGCAAAAGCATTGGCACAAAAAAGTGGCTGTTTAGCTTGCCACAGTGTCGATGCAAAAGTATTGGGTCCAGCATATAAAGATGTTGCGGCAAAATACAAAGGCGACAAAACAGCTGAAGCTAAGCTGATTGAAAAAGTGAAAAAAGGCGGTAGCGGTGTTTGGGGAAATATTCCTATGCCTGCCAACAGCCCGCAGGTTAAAGACGAAGATATCAAGACGATTGTTCAATGGGTTCTGTCTCTTTAAGATTGCTTGTGTAGTTAAAAAAGCCGACTTTGCAGTCGGCTTTTTTATTTCGCCAATTTCTTTTGCCTCACTGTTTATCTAGCGGGCCAGTTTGCTATGACGGATAGAGTAAACAAAGTAGAAAACAGCGCCTACTACCGCCCAGGTGATAAAACGATGCCAGGTTTCCGCAGGCAGGAATGACATTAAGGCACCACACGCCACCACCCCGGCAACCGGGATTAAAGGATTAAAAGGATTCTTAAAGGGTCGTGCCAAGTCAGGGTGGGTCATACGCAAACGAATCACCCCGATACACACCATAATGAAACTGGCTAATGTGCCAATATTGACGGTTTCAGCCAGTTCACCCAACGGAATAAATCCGGCCACGATAGAGACCACAAAGCCGCACATCAGGATAATTTTGCTCGGCGTCTGGCGATCAGGATTCACTTCTGAAAAGATCGGCGAAATCAGTCCATCGCGGCTCATGGCAAACAGAATCCGCGTCAGGCCATAGAGCAGCACCAGCAGTACCGTAATTAATCCTGCAATGACGCCAGTGGCGACTAAGGTTGAAGACCAGTGATATCCCAGCTTGGTCAGCGCATAAGCCACCGGGGATGAGGTATTTAATTCTGCATAAGGAACAACGCCGGTGAGGGTACCCGAAACTATGATATAGATAATGGTGCAAAACAATAGAGAAGCAATCAGGCCGATGGGCAAATCCCGTTGCGGATTTTTACATTCTTCTGCGGCAGTAGACACGGCATCAAACCCGAAATAGGCAAAAAACACCAGCGATGCACCTGCAAAAACGCCTATGTTTTTGCCATTATCCAGCGTTTCGAACCAGCCATATGGCATAAAAGGTTGCCAGTTATCAGTATTAATATGGCCCACGGAGAGCACAATAAAGGTCGCGATGGTGGAAAGCTTGATAATCACCATGATGTTGTTGGCGCGCGCACTTTCTTTTACGCCTGTCATTAACAGCAAGGTTAATATCCAGATAATTGCGAATGCAGGAAGATTGATCGTGCCGCCAAGGACGGGCGCTTTAGTCAGGTGTTCAGGTATATGGAAGCCGAGATTAGTAGCGGTGTTGACGAAATAGCCAGCCCAGCCATTGGCGACGGCTGCTGCACCGACACCATATTCCAGTAATAGCATCCAGCCCATCATCCAGGCGGCAAACTCACCGAAGGCGACATAACTATAACCATAGGCACTGCCTGAGCCACCAATTGAGGAAGACAGTTCAGCATAAGCCAGTGCAGCAAAGCCTGCGGCCACGCCTGCAATAATAAAAGACAGAACGACCGCCGGGCCGGATTGTGTTGCTGCTGCGATGCCGGTCAGCACAAAAATGCCGGTGCCTATGGCGCCGCCGATACCGAGTAATGCCAGGTCAAATGCGGTCAGACATTTTCTGAGGCCGGTATGCGCATGAGGTTGAATTGGTTTTTTACGTAATAGTTGTTTGAACATTGCTGATCCCCTTGTGCTACAAGGGTAAAGCAATCGTTATACCAGCGTCAATGCTGATGAGAAAGGCAGGGTGAATTATTCGAAGACTGCAGCCGAAGTGGTTGTGAATGTCACTTGGCCGTCGCTTGAAAACTGTTTTGCGGATGATGAGTTAACGGATTGCTAGCTGGCGAAATGCTGTTTTAATGTCGCGATCATATATTCATGATCCAGCACCCCGGCGCTCTCGCGTATGCTGTGCATAGCCCACATCGGGTTGCCGACATCTACCGTGGCAATGCCGAGTTGTGCGGCCATGATGGGGCCAATGGTGCTGCCACAACCCAAATCGGTGCGGTGCGCATATTGCTGGTAAGGCACGCCAGCCCTGTCACACAGCTGGATAAAGCGTGCAGCGGTAGCCGCGTTGGTGCTGTAACGCTGGTTGGCGTTGGTTTTAATCACCGGCCCCTGGTTTACCTGTACATGATGGCAAGGTTCATAACTGCCTGCATGGCTAGGATGAAAGGCATGTGCCATATCTGCACTGATAAAAAAGCTTTGTGAATAACTACGCAGCTTGTCTTCGTGGCTCAGGTCGTGCGAGTGACAGATTCGCTCCATCACATCCAGTAAAAAACTGCCACCTGCACCGGTTGCACTTTCAGAGCCGACCTCTTCATGGTCAAATAATGCACAAATACTGGTCGCCTGCGGTTTTTCGGTGCCAATCATTGCTTCCATTGCCGCATGGCAGGAAGCCAGGTTATCCAGCTGGCTGTTGGCGATAAATTCTTGCTCTATACCCCAGAAACTGCCGCGTTGGGTGTCATAAAACGCCAGATCCCAGCTCAAGATATCCGCAGCGTTTACTTGCAAGCTACTCGCTAAAGTGTCAGACAGTAATTGTTTGGCGGCTTCGCTGTTGGCGGCATGGCCGAAAATCAAGGGTAGGCCGGTTTGCTTATTGAGCACCAGGCCTTTTTCATTGACCTCGCGGTTCATATGGATCGCCAGGTTGGGCAGGCGGGCAATGGGCTGGTCCAGTTTGACCAGGTGCGAGCTAAGGCCTGACACTGTTTTAACAATCACTCGCCCAGCCAAGCCCAAGTCGCGGTCAGTAAACGTAGCTAAAATGGGCCCGCCATACACTTCTACGCCAAGCTGTGCGATGCCTTCAGTACTATAGGCAGCTTTGGGTTTTAAGCGCAGGCCAGGAGAGTCAGTGTGCGCCCCCACGATGCGGAACCCATGTTCTGCGATGGCTGCTTGGCCAAGTACAAACGCAATAATAGACCCGCCATCACGCACGACATAATATTTGCCGCCTTGAGTAAACTGCCAGGCATCACTTTCATTCAGCTGGGTAAAACCCTGTGCAGCTAGTACCTGTTCTACCTGGGTTACTGCATGCCAAGGACTTGGGCTGACATCAATAAAATTCAGCAGAGCCTGTGCGCGTTGTCTGGCTTCTATTGATACTTGCATGCTTAAACCCAGTCTTTCTCAATCAAAAAATCGGTATAAAGTTTGGCTTCAGGACTGCCGTTTTCGGGCTTCCAGTCGTAGCGCCATTTCACTACAGGCGGCATAGAGAGCAGGATGGATTCAGTGCGGCCATTGGACTGTAAACCGAATATGGTACCACGGTCAAAAATCAGGTTGAATTCAACATAACGGCCACGGCGGTAGGACTGGAAATCACGCTCTCGCTCACCATAAGGCTGATTTTTTCGTCTTTGAACGATAGGCAGGTAAGCCTGTAAAAATGCGTCGCCAATCGCGCGTTGCAAGGCAAAACTCTGCTCAAAGCCCAGCTCGCTGAAATCATCAAAGAATACACCACCTACACCGCGTGGTTCTTTGCGATGCTTGAGGAAAAAGTATTCATCGCAGGCTTGCTTGAACCTGGTGTAATAATCAGCACCGAATGGAGCCAGCGCTTCTTTGTTCACACGGTGAAAATGGATACAGTCTTCTTCTTCGCCGTAATAAGGCGTGAGGTCCATGCCACCACCAAACCACCAGATATCCTGCTCGCCTTCCTGTTGCGCTCTGGCAACAAAAAAACGCACATTCATATGCACGGTCGGGATGTAAGGGTTATGCGGGTGGAATACCAGCGATACACCCATGGCTTCCCATGGCCTGCCCGCTGCTTCCGGATGGGCAACACTGGCCGCTGGTGGTAGTTTGTTGCCAAGTACATGGGAGAAACCCACACCGGCACGCTCAAACACATTGCCATTTTCCAGCAGGCAGGAATTACCGCCGCCGCCTTCCGGCCGCTGCCAGCTATCCTGCAAAAAATTTTTGCCATCGACCAACTCAACCGCTTCGACAATACGTGCCTGTAATCCTTGCAGGAAGGCGTAAACGGCTTGAGGTTGGATCTGTTCTGTCATGGTTTAGTTGGCTTTAATGGCGCGGTAGCCAATATCTTTACGGTGTTGCGCGCCTTCAAATTTGATGGATTCAAGGATTTTGTAGGCTGATTCCTGCGCTGATTTAACCGACGCACCCAATGCGGTGACACACAATACGCGGCCACCGCTTGTAAGCACTTTGCTGTCTTTTAAAGTAGTGCCGGCATGGAATACGTGCCCGTCCTGTACATCGGCCGGCAAGCCGGTGATTTCATCACCCAGTTTTGGTGTTTCCGGATAGTTAGCACTTGCCATCACTACACCTAGCGCAAAACGGCTATCCCATTCTGCGCTGGCCTGGTCAAGCGTACCCTCTGCAGCATGCGCTGCCAATGCCACCAAGTCAGATTTTAAACGCATCATAATCGGCTGCGTTTCCGGATCGCCCATGCGGCAGTTGAATTCCAGTGTTTTTACTTCACCTTTGGGTGAAATCATCAGCCCTGCATATAAAAAGCCGGTATAAGGAATACCATCTTTCGCCATGCCTTCTACGGTTGGGATAATAATTTCGCGCATGGCCTTTGCATGGACTTCAGGAGTGACTACAGGTGCAGGAGAATAAGCGCCCATGCCACCTGTATTCGGGCCTTGATCAGCATCCAGCAGGCGTTTGTGGTCCTGGCTGGTGGCCAGTGGCAGTATGTTTTTACCATCAACCATCACCATGAAGCTGGCTTCTTCGCCTTCCAGGAATTCTTCAATGACGACGCGGGCACCGGCGTCACCCAGTTTATTATCAGACAGCATGGCATCTACGGCAGCATGAGCTTCTTCCAGTGTCATCGCCACCACCACGCCTTTGCCTGCAGCCAGCCCATCGGCTTTAATCACGATAGGTGCGCCGTTAGCATCAATATATTCATGCGCTTTAGTGACATCGCTAAAGGTTTGGTATTTTGCGGTCGGGATGTTGTGGCGATACATAAAGGATTTGGCAAAGTCCTTGGAGCTTTCCAGTTGCGCAGCGGCTTTGGTCGGGCCAAATATTTTCAGGTTTGCGGCACGGAAAGCATCGACCACGCCTTGTGACAGTGGCGCTTCCGGGCCAACAATGGTCAGGGCAATCTGTTCATCTTGCGCAAATTTCACCAGTTCATCAATCTTGGTAATCGGCACATTGGTCATGGCTGGATTGGTAGCTGTACCGGCATTGCCAGGCGCGACAAACACGCGGCTGACTTCTTTATTGTGTGATACTTTCCAGGCCAGGGCATGCTCACGGCCGCCAGAACCAATCACTAAAATTTTCATAATTCACTACCTACAAAGTTATGGCCACGGAGGGCGAAGAGCACACTGAGAATTTCAATCTTGCAAAGCATTTTCTGCTTTTCTCAGTGATGCCTGTGTCCTCTGTGGCGAATTGATTTAATGTCTAAAATGACGAATGCCGGTAACGACCATGGCCAGGCCACGTTCATCCGCTGCAGCAATCACTTCTTCATCGCGCATGCTGCCACCCGGGTGAATCACGCAGCTGGCACCTGCATCAGCCAGTACGTCTACGCCATCTCTAAACGGGAAGAAAGCATCTGAAGCGACCACCGAATTTTGCAGGCTTAAACCGGCATTTTGCGCCTTGATTGCTGCAATTTTGGTGCTATCTACGCGGCTCATCTGGCCCGCGCCAACGCCCAAGGTCATGCCATTGCCGCAGAACACGATGGCATTGGATTTCACGTATTTCGCCACATTCCAGGCGAACAGCAGATCCTGCAATTGCTCAGGGCTTGGTTGCAGCTTGGTGACGACTTTAATATCCGGAAGTTGCAGCTCATGGTTATCTGCCGACTGCAACAGAATGCCTGAACCTACGCGCTTAGAATCTACGGCATTACGCCCTTGCTCCCAAGCGTTGTTACCACCTTTTGGCAATGCTATTTTCAGCACTCGAACATTGGCTTTGGCGCTGAAAATAGCCAGTGCTTCCGGCGTGTATTCAGGTGCAATCAGTACTTCAACAAACTGCTTGCTCACCACCTCAGCGGCTGCACCATCCAATACGGTATTGAAAGCAATAATGCCGCCAAATGCTGAAGTCGGATCAGTTTTAAACGCTTTGCCGTAAGCTTCAAATGCATTGGCACCTAGTGCCACGCCACATGGGTTAGCATGTTTCACAATCACGCAGGCTGGTGTGCTGAATGATTTCACGGCTTCCCAGGCAGCATCTGCATCAGCGATGTTGTTATAACTTAATTCTTTGCCCTGTAATTGCTGGGCGGTGGCCAAGCTGCCAGGAGCAGGGTAAAGGTCTCGGTAGAACGCGGCTTGCTGATGGCTGTTTTCACCATAGCGCAAGTCCTGCACTTTGATGAAGTTGCTATTCATCTGGCCTGGGAACTGGCTTAACACTGGTTTGCCGGCAGATTCTGTTTCAGCAAAATCAATCGCAGACAGATAGTTGCTGATTGCAGCATCGTATTGGGCAATACGGTTAAAAGCGGCGACGGATAATTTAAAGCGAGTCGCTTTTGAAACTGAACCGTTGTTAGCTTTGAGTTCGGCAGTGACTTCCGCATATTGTGCAGCATCAGTCAGCACTGCTACGTCGTTCCAGTTTTTGGCTGCTGAGCGCACCATGGCCGGACCGCCAATATCGATATTCTCAATCGCATCTTCCAGCGTACAGTCGGGCTTGGCAACTGTTGCTTCAAACGGATACAGGTTAACCACCAGCAGATCGATGTTCTCGATGCCATATTCTTGCATGGCGGCCACATGTTCCGGCAAGTCGCGACGGCCAAGCAAACCGCCATGCACTTTCGGATGCAACGTTTTCACACGGCCATCCAGCATTTCCGGAAAGCCAGTGAAGTCGCTGACCTCTTTGACCGGAATCTGGTTGTCACGGAAAAGTTTGGCGGTGCCGCCGGTTGAAAGTAGTTCCACACCCAGTTGGTGCAGTGATTGTGCCAGTTCGAGCACACCGGTTTTATCGGAGACACTGATAAGCGCGCGTTTAATTGTCATGGTATTTAATGTGAGAGGTTGCTTGATTATAAAATTTGGTTGGCTTAACAGTTAAGCCGGGAAGGGAGTTTTCACTCAAGGCCGTAGGCGGCCATTTTTTTTCTTAGGGTGTTGCGGTTGATGTCCAGCATATCAGCGGCTTTGCTTTGATTGCCGCCTACCTTGTTCAACACATATTCCAGCATGGGTTTTTCGACACAGCCCAATACCATGTTGTAAATGGCATGAGGCGGTTGGCCATCAAGGTGGGTGAAATATTCATCGAGTGACTCGCGTACGGCGAGGCTTAATTTACTATCGGTTTGCATTATGCTGCCAGCTCCTGGTCGCTTTCTTGTTCGTTGTCTTCTGCATATACCAGCCTGTCATTTTTGGCTCTGAGTTCAGCGAAAAAGTCATTGATGGCGTTAAGTTGCAAATCAATGGTTTGCAGGGTATTCATGTTATGGCGAAAAGCGGCGGAACCTGCCAGGCCTTTGGTGTACCAGGAGATATGCTTGCGGGCGACCCGCATGCCGGTTAACTCACCATAAAAAACATATAAATCATTCAGGTGTTCTAGCATGACGCTGTGGATTTCATCCACGGTAGGCGGCAGCATATGTTCACCGGTATTCAGGAAATGCTCTGTCTCTCGGAAAATCCATGGGCGGCCTTGGGCAGCACGGCCAATCATCACGGCATCGGCTTTGGTGTAATCCAAAACAAATTTGGCTTTTTCAGGCGTGGTGATATCGCCATTGGCGATCAATGGAATATTGATGGCATGTTTGACGGCGGCAATGGTGTCGTACTCCGCATCACCATGGTAGAGGTCGTTGCGGGTGCGGCCATGAATTGTCAGCGCCTGCACGCCAATATCTTCTGCCATTCTGGCAATCATGATGGCGTTTTTATTTTGCCTGTCCCAGCCGGTACGGATTTTAAGCGTCACTGGTACATCGACGGCATTGACTACCGCTTTGAGTATTTGCGATACCAGCGGTTCGTCTCTGAGCAGGGCAGAGCCCGCCATCACGTTACAGATTTTCTTGGCCGGGCAGCCCATGTTGATATCAATAATCTGAGCACCATTATCGACGTTGTGTTTGGCAGCTTCTGCCATCATCGCTGGTTCGGCACCGGCAATCTGCACCGAGATCGGGCTGACTTCGCCTTCATGGTTGGCGCGGCGTTTGGTTTTTTCACTGCCGTACAGTAAAGAATTGGAAGTGACCATTTCAGACACGGCCAATCCTGCGCCCATTTTTTTGCATAACATGCGGAATGGCCGGTCGGTGACGCCAGCCATAGGCGCGACAACCAGGTTGTTCTTTAAGATGTGGGATCCGATTTGCATGAGAATCAGTAGGTTCTGATAAGTCAGTGAAAAGACTGACTATTTTAACTGCAAATCGGAAGCGATGGAATTGTTAAAGGCTATTTTGCTTATTTTTTACGCAGTTTGATATGTGTTTCTATCAGTTTCATGGCTGTATCGCGAAATAAAGTGCCTTCGGTATCTTTCACCCACATATGTAGTAAGCCTGAGAAAAATAGATGGGTATCCAAAGCCAGTTCAGCAGCCGTCAGTTGCGTGCTGACTTGGCCGAGCTCTTGGGCTTTGGCATAAGCTTGCTCCATTTTGTGGATAAGGCCGCTACAATTGCTTAGAATGGACTTGAGAACATCGGCGAATTCGTCGACATATTCGCACTTGGCCATCATGACTTCATAGGTTTCGCGCATGGTCTGGTCTTCTTCAAGCATTTGAACGGTGTTTTCAAGATGTTTGCGAATACGGCCAAGTGGGTCGGGATTGCGTTCATCAGCATTCCCTAATAAGGTGTCGTCCATGCGGTCAATCAAGGGCAGATAGACGGCTTCACGCATGGCGTAAAATAATTCTGCCTTGTTTTGAAAGTGCCAGTAGACAGCGCCACGGGTGACACCAGCATGGGAGGCAATATGCTCAAGGCTGGTGCGGCTGACGCCTTTAAGCAAAAACGTTTCGCGCGCAGCATCAATAATCCGTTGACGGGTAATCGCGGCGTCTTCCTTGGTTTTACGTACCATAACTTTTTATCGCTCTTTCACTTTAATCATTAAAGTTTCTTAAATGTGCTGTATTTTACCGACTAGGGGTCGGCTCACTTTTAGTAAAATTTTTACAAAAGCCATTTACATACATTCGTGTTTGTATATAATATACATCCAAGAATGTATGTAATCAAGTTTATTTTGAAAATTATTAAGGGATAACATGTTGATTTCACAGAGTATCCAACCTCATCGTGCGTTTGTTTTACTGGCTTTGGGCGTTGTATTAAGTGCTTGCGGAAAATCTTCCAACCAACAGGCACCAGCCGCCGGCGCCATGCAAGCCATGCCGGTGACAGTGCAATCGGTGACTACAGAAACGGTTCCGATCCAGACTGAAGTAGTGGCACAAACCGAAGGTGCCAAGGAAATTGAGGTGCGTCCTCGCGTGGGCGGCATTATATTGAAGCGTCTGTACCAGGAAGGTCAGTCAGTCAAGGCTGGCCAGGATATGTTCCTGATCGACCCGATGCCGTTCCAGTTACAAGTCGACCAGGCCAAAGCCATGATTGCCCAGCAAAAAGCCAGGATTGAACAAACGGCGCGTGAAGCGCAACGCCTGAAAGGCTTGCTGGAGACAAAATCCATCAGCCAGCGTGAGTTCGATAATGCCACTTCAGATAATTCAGTCGCTACTGCCACCATGATGCAGTACCAGGCGCAACTGCGTGAAGCTGAACTGAATCTGTCTTATACCCATGTGAAAGCACCGGAAAACGGTATCGCTGGTCGCTTTGTACTTTCTGAAGGTGCGCTGGCAAGTGCCAATACCACTTTGCTGAGCACGATTGTGCAAGTGTCGCCAATCTGGGTACGCTTCAGTTTGTCAGAATCTGATCTGCTGAGCCTGGGCGGGCATTTGCGTCCGGGTAAGGTACAAGATGTGCGCTTGATCCTTGGTGACAACACTGAATATCCACTATTAGGAAAAATTAACTTCTCAGCCAGCCAGATTGACCCGGCACTTGGCACGCAGCAATTGCGTGCAGAATTCCAGAACCCTGACAGCACTTTATTGCCAGGCCAGTTTGTGCGTGTACGTTTGACCACGGGTAAACGTGATGGCGTATTCCTGATTCCGCAGACTGCTGTTTTAACCGGTCAGCAAGGCAAGTTTGTGTTTGTGGTTGAAAAAGATAAAGAAGGCAAAACCGCCGCTGCAGTGCGACCAATTACGGTGGGTGGCTGGTTCGGTGAGCGCTGGAGTGTATTGAGCGGCTTGAAGGCTGGCGATCAGGTGATTATCGATAACCTGATTAAAGTGCGCCCAGGTGCACCAGTGGCACCGCATGCGCCAGAAGCTGCGCCTGCACCAGGCCAGGAAAAACTGGCAGCGCCAGAGAAACACTAAGTATTTAAGTTTTTACTTACGTTTTTTGTACCAAATATCATGTTATTTACGACCTGAGTACAAAGTATTCAGGTCGATTTCAGGAAAAACGATATGACCCGATTTTTTATCACACGCCCGATCTTTGCCAGCGTGCTGTCTATCATCATCGTGTTGGCAGGGTTGGCAGCGGCGTTTAAATTGCCGATTGCGCAATACCCGCAAATTGCGCCGCCAACCGTGCTGATTACCGCCAGCTATCCTGGCGCAAGTGCCGAGACACTGTCTAAAACAGTGGCGGCACCGATAGAGGAGCAGCTGAGCGGCGTAGAAAACCTGCTTTACTTCAACTCAAGCTCAGACAGTAGCGGTACTTTGACCATCACTGCCACATTTGATATCGGTACCGATGTAGACCAGGCAACCTTCAACGTCAGCAACCGCGTGAACATTGCCTTGCCTCGCCTGCCTGAAGATGTGCGTCGTACCGGTGTGGTTGTGCAAAAACGGTCTAACGACATTTTGCTTGTGGTGATGCTGATCTCCAGTAAAAAAGAGCATGACCGCTTGTTCCTGAGTAACTACGCCACGCTGAATGTGCTGGATGAGTTCAAACGTATTAAAGGCGTGGGTGACGTGACCATTTTTGGTGGACAGGATTACTCAATGCGTATCTGGTTGCGTCCTGACCGCATGGCGCAGCTAGGCGTTTCTACCAGCGATATTCAAGCCGCGATTAACGCACAAAATGCACAGTATGCTGCGGGTAAGATTGGTGCTGAACCAGCAATCTCCAGCCAGCAATTGTCATTTACAGTGACCGCCAAAGGGCGTTTAATCGAGCCGGAAGAATTCGGTAACATTATTATCCGCGCGCAAGGCCCGAATGGTGTGTTGCGCCTGAAAGATGTCGCACGTATTGAGTTAGGTGCGCAAACCTATAACGTGGCTTCTGCATTGAACGGTCAGCCTGGTGTGGCATTACCCATCTTCTTGCAAAGTGGCGCCAATGCGCTGGAAACTGCCGAAGCGATCAAGGCCAAAGTCAATGAGTTGAAGGCCAAGTTCCCTGAGGGCATGGATTACAACATTCCTTACGATACCAGTGACTTCGTAAAAGCGACCATTGAAGAGGTGTTCCACACTTTTGGTGAAGCGCTTATTTTGGTAGTGCTGGTGGTATTCCTGTTCCTGCAAAGCTGGCGCGCGACGTTGATCCCGATGATTGCGGTGCCGATTTCGATTGTCGGTACGTTTGCCGGGTTATACCTGTTCGGGTTCTCCATCAATCTGCTCACCATGTTTGCCATGATTCTGGCGATCGGTATTGTGGTGGATGACGCGATTGTGGTGCTGGAAAACACCGAACGGTTGATGAAAGAGGAAAACCTCAATCCGTTGCAGGCAGCGATAAAGTCGATTGCCCAGGTGCAGGCTGCGGTGGTGGCGATTGTGCTGGTGCTGTGTGCGGTGTTCGTGCCGGTGGCTTTCCAGGGTGGTATCGCCGGTGAGCTGTATCGCCAGTTTGCGGTGACAGTGGCGATTTCTGTGGTGATTTCGGGTGTGGTGGCGTTGACGCTGACCCCAGCCCTTTGCGCCATGATCCTGAAAAACAGCCATCATGAGAACGGTTTCTTCAGGACGTTTAACCGTGGTTTTGGCCGTTTAACCAGTTGGTATACCGGCACAGTGAACCTGACCCTGCATCACAAGGTAATCGGTGCTATCGTGTTTGGTGGGATGGTGATCGTCATGATATTCCTGTTCCGTGCAGTACCGGGCGGCTTTGTGCCACCTGAGGATCAGGGTTATGTGATCAGTATCGTGGTGATGCCGGATGGTGCGACTTTAAAACGTACTTCGCAGACCACGGAAAATATCCGTGCTGCCGTAGCCAAAGATCCTGCGACTGCGCATGAGTTTGCTGTGAACGGTTTTGAGCTCCTGACCGGTGCGAATAAAACCAATGCGGCAACCATGTTTGTGCGTATGACAGACTGGGATGCGCGTACTACCAATGCTGACCAGATGGTAGGCAAGCTGATTGGCATAGGCATGAGCCAGCCGGACGGCATGGGCTTTGCGGTGAACCCGCCAGCGATTCGTGGCCTGGGTTCTGCAGGTGGTTTTGAAGTATATGTACAAGCCCATGGCGATACTGATGCCATCAAGCTTTCGCAAGTCATGAATAACTTTATGGATGCGATGCGAGCTAATCCGCAATTGACCGGTATTAACAGTTTCTTCCGGCCGACTGTTCCTCAATTGTTTATTGAGGTGGACGAAGCCAAGGCATTATCACAAAATGTGAAGATTGCGGATATTTACGCTACCTTGCAAAGCACCATGGGTTCGCTATATGTTAACGACTTTAACCGTAGTGGCCGTACTTACCGTGTGCAGTTGCAAGCTGAAGCTGAATACCGCATGAAGCCTGAGGATTTGGGCAAGGTGTATGTACGTAGCCAGCCAACGGAAGACAGCCCAAACGGCAATATGGTCCCTATGTCTGCGTTGGCTAAAGTCAGCAATATCGTCGGTGCTGAACAACTTGAGCGTTATAACGGTCTGCTGTCTGCCAAAGTATTCGGTAGCGGTGCTCCGGGCGTGAGCTCGGGCGATGCGATTAAACTGGTAGAAAAAATTGCCAGGGAAAACCTGCCGGATGGTTACCAGATTGCCTGGACTGGCCAAGCTTACCAGGAGAACCGTACCGGTTCTGCGGCGCTGGTTGCGTTCGGCTTTGCGACCATTATGGTGTTCCTGATCCTGGCGGCACAGTTTGAAACCTGGGCCTTGCCATTAGCTGTGATCATGGCGATTCCGTTTGCGATGACAGGTGCCCTGATTGCAGTGCTGACACGCGGCATGAATAACGACATCTACTTCCAGATCGGCTTGATTACCCTGATCGGGCTGGCGGCAAAAAATGCGATCCTGATCGTGGAATTCGCCTCGCAGAAAATGGAAGAAGGCATGCCGTTGGCTGAAGCCGCACTGGAAGCTGCCCGTTTACGTTTCAGACCGATTGTGATGACTTCCATGGCATTTATGTTAGGTATTCTGCCACTGGTGTTCGCGACCGGTGCGGGTGCGGCAGCGCGTCAGTCTATGGGTACCGGCGTGTTTGGCGGTATGTTGCTGGCGACCTTTATTGCCACCATCTTTATCCCGTTGTTCTTTACCTGGTTGACCAATGAGAAAAAAGTGCGTCACCACGGTCATATTGAAGAAGAGGAATCGGTATGAAACCGACAATGAAATTGAGTTTAAAACCATTGCAACAGTCTCTGCTGTTAGGGTTGGTCACCATGTCACTGGCTGGTTGCCAGGTGATTGGACCATTTTATTCACGGCCAGAGCCAGTAGTGCCTGCGCAATATACCAGCGGTGAAGCTGGCCAATTGACTCAGGAGCAGCAACTGGCCTTGCAACAATGGTGGACATTGTTTAATGACAGCAAGCTGAATCAGTTGGTGGATACCGCACTGGCAAAAAACAATAACCTGCAATCCGCTGTTGCGCGTATTGAAGAAGCCGATGCGTTTGCGCGTGAAAGTGGCGCCAGCTTGTTGCCTACTGTGACTGCGACAGGTTCAGGGATACGTAACCGGGTGACCGAATCGGGTATTTTCCCGGTGTTTGGCGAGAACCCGCGTAAAACCTACAAAGTAGGTTTGAACGGTAGTTATGAGCTGGATTTCTGGGGCAAGCTGCGCCGCGCCAATGAAGCTGCACGCGCGCAATTACTGGCAACCCGCTACGCAAAAGAGGCGGTTACCTGGTCTCTTTCCAGCCTGGTGACCAATAACTACCTGATGATACGCAGCATAGACGCGCAGTTACGCGTGAATGAGCAGAACCTGAAAACTGCGCAAGACAGTTTTGATCTGGCAAACCGCCGTGTTGAAGGTGGTGTGGCTACCATTCTGGATGCCCATCAGGCAGAGCTGGTGGTGACCACGTTGCGGACGCAAGCACTGGAACTGAAAAGGCAGCGGGCTTTAAGCGAGCATCAACTGGGCTTATTAACCACTGATCTAGGGTTGAAGATTCCGGCAGGTGACTTGATGGCCATGCCACAACCACTCACGCCGCCAACCGGCCTGCCTTCCGCATTGATGGAAGCCCGTCCGGATGTACGCCAGGCGGAGCAAGCCATGATTGCCGCGAATGCGAATATTGGGGTTGCACGCGCAGCGTTCTACCCAAGTATCTCGCTGACGGGTACGTACGGCGCGGAAAGTATTGCGCTGAACAACCTGCTGAAATCCCCGGCCCGTGTCTGGTCACTGGGTCTGGATATCAATCTGCCTATCTTCAATGGCGGGCGTCTGAAAGCCCGTGAAGAGCAGGCCACAGCGCAGCAAAAACAAACCTTGGCAAGTTACCAGAATACCTTGCAGACTGCATTTACCGAAGTAAGCGATGCGCTGTCGAACACCAGCCAGTATCGTGAGCAGGAGGCGCTTGCACAATCCAAGGAAAAAACCACAGCTAATATCCTGACAGTGGCGCAAAACCGTTATCAAGCTGGTTACACCAGTTATCTGGAAGTGCTGGATGCACAACGTAACCATAATGAAGCCACGCAAGCCATGGTGCAAAGTCGTCAAAATACGTTGATTGCCACAGTTGATTTATTCAAGGCATTAGGTGGTGGCTGGAAACCAGAAAGCGTAAAGCAGGAAGAGTATTACAAAAAGTAATTGATCACTTTTGTTTGCCTGTAAAACCGGGATAGCGGGAAATCGCTACCCGGTTTTTTGTTTGCTGCTTTGCAAAAGCGTGTAGCCCACTTAAGATGGCGCCATGCATTCGCCATCCACCACTTTACCATCCGTCAACTCACCATCAATGGCACGCATTGCCTTTGCCAGTTTTATTGGCACGGCCATAGAGATTTATGATTTTTATATCTATGCGATGGCGGCAGCCCTAGTGATCGGGGAAGTGTTTTTTCCTGCCAGTGCTCCGGCCATACAATCTTTAAATGCTTTGCTAACTTTCGGCCTGGCATTTATCGCGCGTCCCTTGGGCGCATTATTGTTCGGGCATTTTGGCGACAGAATCGGGCGTAAATCTACACTGGCAGCGTCGTTGCTGGTGATGGGCGCTTCCACTTTTTTAATAGGTTTATTACCCGGTTACGACACATTGGGCGTATGGGCGCCGGTGTTACTTTGCTTGTTGCGTTTTGGCCAGGGGCTAGGCTTGGGCGGCGAATGGGCCGGTGCTGCATTGCTGGCAACGGAATATGCACCGGAAGGTAAGCGTGGCTGGTATGGCATGTTTCCACAGTTAGGGCCTTCAATCGGATTTTTACTGGCAACACTGACGTTTCTGGGTTTAAGTCTGGGCCTGACAGAAGCCCAGTTTGTAGTTTGGGGTTGGCGGGTGCCATTTATCATTAGTGCAGCGCTGGTGATGGTAGGGTTTTATGTCAGATTCAAATTGGCAGAAACACCAGCCTTTGCACAAGCCAAGTCAGAACAGCATATTCATCGCTGGCCACTTAAAACATTGATCTTGCAACACGGCAAGGCGATTGTGCTGGCAGCTCTGGCAATGGGAGTGTGCTATCACCTGTTTTACACGGCCACTGTTTTTTGTTTGAGCTATGGCACGCAGGCATTGCATATTGCACGCCCCGTATTCCTTGGCATGTTATGCATCGCAGTGATTGGCATGGCAGTGGCGACACCCCTTGCCGCTTGGTGGGCCGATCGTGTCGGCAGGCGCCCGGTATTGATGAGTGGCCAGTTGATGGCGCTAGGATTAGGCTTCACGCTAGCGCCCACTTTCGCAAGTGGCAATCTGGTATTGATCGTGTTGTTTCTTTTTTTAGCACTATTTTTAATGGGCGTGACATTCGCCCCTATGGGCGCATTCCTGCCCGAGCAATTTCCCGTGGCCGTTCGCTACAGCGGCGCCGGTTTGGCTTACCAGCTGGGCGGTATTCTTGGTGCTTCATTTGCGCCAGCAGTGGCCCAGTTTTTAGTACAGCAGGGTGGATTACCGTGGGTAGGGTTTTATATGTCCGTTATGGCAGCCATCAGCATACTGGCTGTATGGCAAATGAAACCCATACGATTTACCCGGCATGACTGAACGTATTCAGCAGGTATAATGCACTTTTTAAATCACAGCCCTATTTGAGTATGTTCATCCACCCCGGATTTAACCCTATCGCGTTGCAAATCGGCAGTTTTGGTATCCATTGGTATGGTCTCATGTACCTGGTGGGCTTTTTTGGTGGACTTTGGCTGGGGCAATACCAGGTTAAACGCCTGAAAAAGATTGACCCTAATTCTCCCTGGCAGCACAAAGATCCTGACGATATGTTGTTTTATATCGCGCTGGGTGTCGTGCTAGGTGGCCGCTTAGGCTATGTGCTGTTTTATCAGCCACTGTATTTCCTGCAACACCCACTTGAGATATTCGCCCTGTGGCAAGGCGGCATGTCTTTCCATGGCGGCTTTATCGGCGTGATGGTGGCTATGGCATTATTCGCGCGCAAGCGTGGCGTGATCTGGTTGCAGCTGATGGATTTTGTCGCTCCGTTAGTTCCTATTGGCTTAGGCGCTGGCCGCCTGGGTAACTTTATCAATGGTGAGCTTTGGGGAAGACCCACACAATCAGATTGGGGTATGGTGTTCCCGCAAGTGGATACACTTGCGCGTCATCCTTCGCAACTTTATGAGTTTGCACTTGAGGGTGTAGCGATGTTCTTGATCCTGTGGGTGTTTGCCGGCAAAAAACGTCCCATAGGTGCGGTATCAGCGGTGTTTTTGCTCAGCTATGGCTGCTTCCGCTTCCTTGTAGAATTCACGCGTGAGCCGGATAGCTTCTTAGGTTTGTTGTCACTAGGATTAAGCATGGGTCAGTGGCTATGCATCCCCATGATTCTGGTTGGCCTGGCCATGCTGCGCTGGGCTTATCGCAAGCCTTAATGTTTTGAGTCTGGCCGCGTCGCCAGCTCAAGCGCACTCAACCAGTTGATGGCATAGGTACGCGCTTGCTGCGCGTCGCCACACATTTCAACATCAGGTTGTAGCCCTGCACAAAAAGCCGGGCGTTCCGGCTTGCCAAATAATTTGCAGCGGAAATCTTCATCCAGTTGAATGCAGGGGGTGCCGGCTGGTTTGCCATTCGGCATGCCAGGAATCGGGCTGTGGATAGAAGGTGCTATGCAACATGCGCCACACTGCGGACGGCAGTTCATTTTGCTAAACATCCACCCAAGGGTATCCCAGCGCGGAAACACCCGCCTTGAGGTCAAGCATGGCCTGTTTAACTAGCAAGCTTTCACCTTTCATGCCAACTTCGGTGGTCCTGCGTTGATTAGTGCGAGGCAAGCTGAATAGTTTGAGCGCGGGATACTGCGCCAGCATATGATTCATCAAATCGATCAAATCACTTTCACCAGCCTCAGTCACAACAATTGCCTGTTCCAGATGATCCAGCGTATGGAATAAATGTCTGTAGTAAGTCTCCAGCACCCACTCAACCATCGGGTGAGCCATTTCAGGAAAGCCCGGCACAAAATAATGCTGGTTGATGCTGAATCCGGCCACTTGATTAATTGGGTTGGGAATGAGTTCGCACCCTTGAGGGAAGTCAGCCATTAACACCCGTTTAGGATAAGCGCTTGCACCATAACGCGCCTCAATGTTGGCAACAGCACCTGGATGCCGCTCAATCATCACACCGGCTGCTTCCGCGGCACATTGCCGGGTATGGTCATCCGGCGTAGCGCCTATGCCGCCAAAACTGAATACGATATCGCCGCGCGCCATGCTGGCTTTTAAATGACTGGTGATCTGCTCGGGAATATCCGCGATAAAGTAAGCCCAGCTTAATGGCAACCCGCGTGCTGAAAGTAGTGCAATGACCTTGCTTAGATGCGCGTCCTGACGCTTACCTGACAATATTTCATCGCCAATAATATAGATTCCAAAGGACGGCATAATCGGCAAAGTTGTAAGTTTGAAAGTGATTATTATACCGTTGACTGTGTTTGAACATCACTGATGATTATGGTGATAGGTAATATCCAGGCTATTGTGAAAGAATAGAAAATGGCGATGACTTTTCAGTCACCGCCATTTTTTGTTTAAAGCTAAAAGTTAAATGCTAGGCTTTTCGCAATGCACGTGATAGGAAGATCAGGAATACCGCACCGATAGTAGCTACGATAATACTGCCAATCAAGCCGCCGCTAGCACTCAAACCCAATAAACCAAATAGCCAGCTACCCACAACTGCACCGGCAATACCCAGGATCAAATCCCAGATCAAACCATAGCCGTCACCTTTCATGATCAAACCAGCCAACCAACCTGCAATAATGCCAACCACGATAGTCCAAATCATAACCGCTCCCTAATTGTTGTTATCAAACGTTGTCAAGAAATGCCATAGTAATCTGTGTAGGCTTTGCAATCTGTCAGAATTTGTAGGAAAAACCTGTCAGAAAAGACTGATAGCGTTTTTACCTTCTTCCAGATTACCTTTTAGTGCTTTGTTCTAAAACGGCTGTTGTTATGAACATGTACTGAACAGATTATTTTTTCATGCCCACCACTACAATCGCGGCACCGGCAACAATCAGAATAATGCTCAGCACTTGTGGAATTTCTACATCTTTAGTGACATCAGCGCTGGCTTCCAGTGAACCAATTTTCGCTACAGTCTCTTTGCTTTCATAGCTAAAACCTTTGTAAAACAATCCTGCTGCGCCCAGCGCAATCAAGATAATGCCGATAACAAGAGATGATTTCATGTGATATGCCCCTATTTTTAGTTAAATGAAGCATTACCTTAACATATGCATAATGCCTAATGTGCACTTTCCCAATTGCAACCGATGCCAACCTCTGCCAGCAGTGGCACATCCAGCGTGGCGACACTTTGCATGAGTAACGGTAATTGCTGTTTGACCAGCTCGAGTTCGGTATCCGGTACTTCCAGCACCAGCTCATCGTGTACCTGCATAATCAGTTTGGTTTGCAGTTTTTCTTCGAACAGCCATTTATCCACCGCAATCATCGCCAGTTTGATCAGGTCAGCGGCCGTGCCTTGCATAGGCGCGTTAATCGCCGCGCGTTCAGCGCCGGCACGACGGTTACCATTGGCACTGTTGATTTCAGGTACCCATAATCTGCGGCCAAAAATAGTTTCAACATAACCTTGCTGTCTGGCCAGTTCACGTGTTTCGCTCATGTACTGACGCACGCCCGGGTAACGGGCAAAGTAGCGCTCAATATAGCTTTGTGCCGCGCTACGCTCGATATTGAGGTTTTGCGCGAGGCCGAATGCGCTCATGCCATAAATCAGGCCGAAATTAATCACTTTGGCATAACGGCGTTGTTCGTTATCCACCGCTTCTTTGGCTACGCCAAAAATTTCTGCTGCGGTTGCACGATGAATATCTTCGTTGTTGGCAAAGGCGCTCAACATACCGGCATCCCGTGAAAGATGGGCCATGATACGCAGCTCAATTTGCGAATAGTCAGCCGACACGATATGGCTGCCGGGTGATGCGATAAACGCTTCACGGATACGGCGGCCTTCGGCAGTGCGTACGGGAATGTTCTGCAAATTAGGATCACTACTTGCCAGGCGGCCGGTGATCGCCACTGCCTGGTTGTAGTTGGTGTGCACGCGCCCGGTTTGAGGATTGATCATTTTGGGCAATTTGTCGGTATAGGTGGACTTAAGTTTTGCCAGGCCGCGGTATTCCAGAAGCACTTTAGGCAAGGGGTAATCCAGCGCCAGTTCCTGCAATACATCCTCATCGGTGGAAGGCACGCCGGAAGGGGTTTTTTTCAAGGGCTTGATGCCTAATTTTCCAAACAGGATTTCCTGTAACTGTTTGGGGCTGCCCAGGTTGAATGGCTGTCCTGCCAGTTCGTAAGCTTGTTTTTCCAGTTCCATCAGGCGCAGGCCGATTTCATTGCTTTGGCGGTTCAGCATATGGCTGTCGATCAATACGCCGTGGCGCTCCATGCGTTGCAAGGCCAGCATGCTGGGCATTTCTATCTTTGTATAGATAAAGTCTAGTTTTGTGGACTCTGCCACTTGCGGGTAAAGCGCACGGTGCAGTTGCAGCGTGATATCAGCATCTTCTGCTGAATACTCGGTGGCTTGTTCAACCGTCACCTGGTTAAAGCTCACTTGCTTGGCACCTTTGCCGGCTACCGCCTCAAACGGGATAGGTGTGATGCCCAGATGACGTTCACTCAGTTCATCCATGCCATGGCCTTTATGGCTTTCGAACACATAGGATTGCAACAGCGTATCGTGAGCAACGCCTTGCAGCTGTATGTCGTGATTGGCCAGTACATGCATGTCGTATTTAAGATTCTGCCCGACTTTTTTAATCGCCGGACTTTCCAGAATAGGCTTCAATTTATCCAAAGTGATATTCAACGGCAGTTGGGCAGGCGCATCAAAGTAATCATGCGTTAGTGGCACATAGGCCGCTTCGCCGGGCGTGACACTGAATGACACACCGACAATTTTTGCCTGTAGCGGGTCTAGCGATGTGGTTTCGGTATCAAAACATACCAGCTCTGCCTGTTGTAAACGCGCTATCCAGCTATCCAGCTCAGCCTCTGTCAAAACCGCCTGGTATTTCCGGCGGGTGTCGGGAACATAATCATTTTTTGCTGCAATTGGTGCTGAAGGGGGTGGCGATGTGGCAGGAGCAGTGCTGGAGGTCGAACCGTCAGCTAATTTGTCCAGCTCGCGCTTCCAGGTGCGGAATTCAAAATGGTCAAACAGGCTATGAAGTTTTTCTATATCAGGTGCCTGTTGAATCAGGTCATCAAAATGTTCGCACACGCCCACGTCACAGCGGATAGTAATTAATTCACGCGCTGTTGGTAGCCAGGGCAGGGCTTTGCGCAGGTTATCGCCGACCACGCCCTTGATGTTGTCAGCATTGGCGACGATGTTGTCAAGTGAGCCATACTCTGTCAGCCATTTCACAGCGGTTTTGGGGCCTACTTTTTCAACGCCAGGCACGTTATCCGAGGTGTCCCCCACCAGAATCAGATAATCGATAATCTTGCTTGGCGGGATGCCAAACTTGTTTTCCACACCTGCTACATCCAGCACATCATCGGTTTTGCGGAAGGCGTCGCGCATGGTGTTTACTACGGTAATGTGCTCATTCACCAGTTGGGTGATATCTTTATCGCCAGTAGAGATAATAGTTTTAATGCCTTCTTTTTCTGCCTGCTTTGCCAGTGCGCCGATCACGTCATCCGCTTCTACGCCATCTTCAATAATCAGCGGCCAGCCCATGGCGCGTATGGTTTCATATAAAGGCTCAATCTGCACCCGCAAATCATCCGGCATGCTGACCCGGTTGGCTTTGTATTCAGGATACAAATCATCGCGGAAAGTTTTGCCTTTGGCATCGAACACGCAGGCGCTATATTCAGAAGGGTAATCTTTATGCAGGCGGCGCAGCATATTTAATACGCCTTGGATGGCGCCTACTGGTTCGTTAGCTGAATTGCGCAAATCGGGCATGGCGTGAAAGGCACGGTAAAGATAACTGGAGCCGTCTACCAAAAGCAGGGTTTTCATTGTTGTATTCTCATGTCTTGTTCAATCTGCATGCAGTGTCGTTGATTGAATAAAGCTTGTTAAAAGGTATCAAGTAAAGGATTCAGGATTCAAGGAGCAGGCCTCTGCGCGGTACCGGCAATCTCGCTTTATCACCATATCGGTTACAACGATCTATGCGTATGGCTTCCAGCTTAAAAATTGGTTACTTGAATCCTTAATTCAATGGCGTATTTTACGCAATTCAAAGCGACTTCATGTACACTAATTTTTGTTTGAGTTTTGAAGGACAGTAGTATGAATAACCAAAAGCTGCCGAGCATGGTAGAACCGGAATTGCTCAATGGCGCTGATGCTAGTCATGAATCCTGGCATGCCTTTGAGATTATGGCTGAATTTGTAGGGGCCACCGAAAATCTCAAGGCAATCATGCCTGCTGTTTCCATTTTCGGCAGTGCGCGGACTAAGCCGGATCATCCTTATTATCAACAGACTGAAGAAATCGCAAGATTACTGTCAGATTCCGGCTTTAGCGTGCTCTCAGGAGGCGGCCCGGGCATAATGGAAGCGGCTAATAAAGGCGCCTTCCCCGGACGTGGTGCCAGCGTGGGTTTGAACATCCGCTTACCGTTTGAGCAACATGGCAACCCTTACCAGGATATCGGCATCAGCTTCAAGTATTTCTTTATGCGCAAAGTGATGTTCGTGAAGTATGCCAGTGCTTTTGTAGTGATGCCGGGTGGCTTTGGCACGCTGGATGAGTTGATGGAAGCGATTACGCTGGTGCAAACCGGGAAGACCCGCAAGCTGCCCATTATTCTGGTGGGTAGCCAGTATTGGTCGGGACTGATCGATTGGCTACGCAACACATTGGTCGCTGAGGGTATGGCGTCTGAAGCGGATATGGATTTAATCCAGCTCATAGATGAACCACAGCAAATTGTGGATGCTATCTTCAAACATTATGAAACTACCGGTTTTGAACTGACCCCGGCTGAACGCAAAATGCAGCTTTATTTATAAGGTATTGAGTTTTAAACATGCAGTTGAATGCATGGTTATTGCTTGTTTGTCCCAACTATATATTTTTCTGGGATATTTATTTTTGTTATTGTGCTTGCAATGGTCGCTGACAAGCGGCTTTTTGCTAGAATAGCAACCAATAACTAAGGAGTTTTCCATGCGTGATTTTTCCCGTTTCTTGCTAGCAGTGGTTTGTGCTGCCGGTTTTGCGATGCCGGCCTGGGCAGCGCCTGCGAATGCAGAACTCCTGGATGAAGTACCGTCACCTCCTAAAATCATTGAAGGTCAGCCGATTGACCAACCGACTATAAACAAACGTAAAGATGGCGAAAATGAGATTGAGGAATATAGCATTAATGGCGATGTATATATGGTAAAAGTTACGCCGCCGAGTGGTAAGCCTTATTATTTGCACCGTGAAGACCGCAATGGTGACTGGGTGAATGATGGCCCGACCCGACCTCTATCAGTACCTAAGTGGACACTGTTCCGTTTCTAATCATAATCTTTGAGGTCTGCCCGAAATGGGCGGACCTGTAAATCACATGTCTGTTTTTACCACCCTGAGTTTGGAAGAAGTGCGCGAGTGGCTGGCGCCTTTTGATATTGGCGAATTGCAGACTTTGCGTGGCATCGCTGCTGGTATCACTAATACCAATTATTTTGTCGAGACCAGCGATGCGCGCTTTGTGCTGACAGTGTTCGAAAAAAATGATTTCGATGAGCTGCCGTATTTTGTGCATTTGCTTGCGCACCTTTCACGGCATGGTGTGTTATGCCCGAGGCCGATCACAGATAGCAATGGCGTAGCCTTACACCGTATTCACGGCAAACCTGCCTTAATGGTGAGTTGCCTCAAAGGCAGTGATGTCAGTAACCCTAATCTGGTGCAGATCGAGGCAGTGGCGCTCACCTTGGCGCGCATGCATTTTGCCGGGCTGGATTTCAATGATCAATCACACAACCAGCGTGGGCAAGGCTGGCGCGTGATGACTGCACAGCAGGTCATGCCAAAACTGGCACCGGTACAGCAACATTTATTGCAGGAAGAGCTAGAGTTTCAGCATGGCCTGGATTTATCCGAGCTTCCGCATGGGGTCATCCATGGTGACCTGTTCCGCGATAACGTGCTATTTGATGGTGACAACCTGGGCGGCTTTATCGATTTTTACTATGCATGCCATGATGTGCTGGCGTATGACGTTGCGATTGCCGTGAATGAATGGTGTGTGGATGCGACAGGCGCATTTGTGGATGAAAAGCTAGCCGTGTTTATGAATGCCTACCAATCAGTGCGCGCATTTACACCTGCCGAAAAAACATATTGGCCTGCATTGCTGCGACGTGCTGCCTTGCGTTTCTGGTTATCCCGCCTGTATGATTTTCACTATCCAGTGGCCGGTGAGCTGACGCATGCCAAAGATCCGGCGCATTTTGAACGCGTGTTGCTTAACCGTAAAGCTTTAAATTAAAAATATTAAAAAGGGAGAGTCATGACAGAAACCGGAACCCAACAGGGCTTACGCTGGGTGCGTGAAAGTCTGGCCTTGTTTAAAACGCAGCCACATGTCTGGATGCTATGGTCGCTCGCCTATATCGTGATTTTCATGGTGCTGCCGTCACTGCCTTTGCTTGGCTTTCTCGGCTTGCTCTCAGTAGTGATCTGGCCAGCTTGCATGGCATTTGTTGTCTTGCTCTATCGTCAGGTAGATCTGCAAGGGGAAATGGCGCCACGCATTGTCTGGCAACAACTGCAAACACATTTCAAAACGCTGGTATTACTTGGCGTCAGCTGCCTGATTTATGCGGTGCTGGCGACTTATTTGCTCAGCAGCGAGCTGGCTGACCTGGTAGCGCATGCGCCAACCAAGGCAGGCATGAGTGAATCGCAAATGACACAGTTTTTGGAAAATACCCTGTCATTTGTGGTGAAAGTACTTCTTTTATTGCTACCTTTATTTATCGCTACCTGGTTCTCACCGATGCTGATTGCCTTGAACGGCTACGATTTGCCAAAAGCCATTAAATCCAGCATTGCTGGCATGCTGAAATACACCATGCCCATGGGTGTATCCTGGCTGGTGATGACATTAGGCATGCTGGTGGTGATGCTGGGATTAGGCCTGGTAATAGGGATTTTAGGCGCGTTGATACCCATGCTTGCTGAATTGCTGATGCCATTACTGGTATTCGCTGCTTTGCTGGTCATTAATGCGTTGATGTTCGCATTTCAATATATCAGTTATAAAGATGTGTTCAAAGCCGCGCCAGTGATACACGCATAACAAAATTAAATAATAAAAAACGCCTGTATTTAACAGGCGTTTTTTATTTGTTGCTCACATATATTTCCTTAATCAATACTTCGCCAACTACATAGATTTATATTTTTTCCAGCTTGGCGTATTCCAGCATCAAGGTTTTCAATCCTGCACTGCCAAAATTGACTTTTACTGCCAGATCGTTGGCATTTCCTTCATAGCTGACCACGACACCTTCGCCAAACTTGTTGTGACGTACGCTTTGGCCGATTTTAAAAGGGTAACTCGCTTGCGTGCTTTTTGCCGGCGTGTATTGGCCTCCCGTGGCATACGATTTGGCTGCCGGCTTGCTGTTAAGCCGTTTGGTGAGTTCTTCCGGGATCTCGTCGATAAAACGTGAGGCAATGCCATAGCGCACTTGTCCATGCAGCATGCGGCTTTGCGCATGACTTAAATATAGACGCTGGCGGGCGCGGGTGACCGCGACATACATCAGGCGGCGCTCTTCTTCCAGGCCGCCATTTTCATAGGCAGACTGTTCATGCGGAAACAGGCCTTCTTCAACACCGCAGATGAATACGCTGTGAAACTCTAAGCCTTTAGCCGCGTGCACCGTCATCAGTTGCAATGCTTCATGACCAACATCCGCCTGGTGGTCGCCTGCTTCAAGGCTGGCATGGTTCAGAAACTGGGTCATCAGGTCAGCATCTTCTTCCATATTATGGTGATTGCCCAAATCCCGATTACTGAATGCCACTGCAGCGGTGACTAATTCCTGCAAGTTTTCTACGCGGTCTTCACCCTCTTTGTCATTTTGATAATGCGCCATCAAACCACTCAAGGTAGTGACCATTTCTGCTGTTTCACCGAGAGTGATGCCGTAGGTCTGGTCTATCATATGGCGGATCAAAGCCACAAAACCATCAATCCCTTTGCCACCTAATGTGCCTTCGCCCACTTTGTTGGTGGCTGCCTGCCACAAGCTGCATTCGTTCTGGCGTGCGGCTTCTTGCAGCTGCTCAAGACCGCGGGCACCAATGCCACGCGGCGGGAAATTGATAATGCGTAACAAAGCGGTATCGTCGTTGGCATTGGCGATCAGGCGCATGTAAGCCAGCGCATGTTTGACTTCAGCGCGCTCAAAAAAGCGCAAGCCACCATAGACGCGATAAGGAATATTGGCCGAGAACAGTGAATGCTCCAGGATACGAGACTGCGCATTACTGCGGTATAGCAAGGCGATGTCGCCCAATGCCACCCCTTCGTTTTGCAGCATATTCACTTCATCCACAATAAATTGGGATTCATCAGTATCGTTATAAGCTTCGTAGATACGGATAGGCTCGCCCTTGCCAGCGGAGGTCCATAAATTCTTGCCTAGTCGATTAGTGTTGTTGGTAATAATCGCGTTCGCTGCATCAAGAATATTGCTATGCGAACGGTAGTTTTCTTCCAGCTTAACGATGTTTTCCACTTGAAACTCGCGCTGGAAGTCGGACATATTGCCAACCCGTGCACCACGGAAAGCGTAGATACTCTGGTCATCATCACCCACGGCAAAAATACTGTTGTGCGCGCCGCCCAACAGTTTTAACCATAGATATTGCAAGCGGTTGGTGTCCTGAAACTCGTCCACCAGAATATATTGAAAGCGCTGCTGGTAATGTGCGCGGATGTGCGGTTCGCGCTGCAATAACTCATAGCAACGCAACAGCAGTTCTGCAAAGTCGGTCACGCCATCACGATTGCACTGCTGGTCGTAAGCGGCATAAATCTCGCGCAGTTTCTGGCTATGACCATCATAGGCTTCCACTGCATCTGCCCGTAAACCTTCTTCCTTGCAGCCATTGATATAGCCCATCACTTGCTTTGGTGGATATTTCTCGTCATCCACATTCATGACTTTCATCACGCGTTTGATGGCAGAAAGCTGGTCGGCCGTATCCAGGATCTGGAAAGTGCTGGGTAACCTGGCTTCACGGTAATGGGCGCGCAGCATGCGGTTACACAAGCCATGAAACGTGCCCGCCCACATGCCACGCGTGTTAATCGGCAGCATGCTGGTCAGGCGCGTCAGCATTTCTTTTGCGGCTTTGTTGGTAAAGGTCACCGCCATAATACCCATGGGTGAGGTCTGTCCGGTTTGAATCAGCCAGGCAATGCGGGTAGTGAGCACCCGCGTCTTGCCACTACCGGCACCGGCGAGAATCAGTGCAGATACATGCGGCAGGGTGACCGCTTGCAGTTGTTTATCGTTCAGGCCCTGTAATAAATCGATTTCAGATTGCATGTCATTATTATCGCATGCTGATGCAATTCAGCAGAGAACACTGCATGCTGAAATTGATATTCATGAGCATAAATAAATTCTTGTGAACTTTCTAAATGGCACGTACTCATACAGATACGATGATGATGAATCATCTTTCCGCTTCTTTCCTCCCTGAGCGGAAGCCTTTACGATGAGGCCTGTTGCCCCGATTTACCCCTTAATCGGGGCTTTTTTTATTCTTTTTTTGGGTGTAGTTACTTAATACTTTATGTTCCACCCGGAAAACCCACCTGACGCCATGCCTCGTATAACAGGATGGCAGCAGAGTTGGATAAATTTAAGCTTCTGCTATGCGGCAGCATCGGTAGCCTGACACGATGCTCAGGTGCGAATTGGGCGCGGATGTCTTCCGGCAATCCGCGGGATTCAGGGCCAAATACAAAAACATCTTCGTCCTGATACTGTAAATCGGAGTGCCGCGTGCTGCCCTTAGTGGTCAGTGCGAATAGTCGCTTACCTTGTAATGCCTGCGAGCAGGAGCCCCAATCTTCATGCACGGTTAAGTCGGCATATTCATGATAATCCAGCCCGGCCCGTTTGAGGTGTTTGTCTGATAACTCAAAGCCCAAAGGCTTAACCAAATGCAGTTTTGCCCCGGCATTGGCACATAAACGTATGATATTTCCCGTATTGGGAGGAATTTCTGGCTCAAAAAGCACGATATGAAACATTTTTAGCGGTTTGTTTAGAAACGTAGGATTAGAATGTTGGTGATATGATAGAACGAAAAGTAGCTAGATAAATAATTAAAACGCCATGGCACGTCCCGAAAAAATCAGATTAGGTGAAATTCTGGTCAGACAGAATTTCATGACACAGGAAGAGTTGGATCAAGCGCTGGAAGAGCAGCGCAAGACTGGCCGTCGCCTGGGTCGTGTCATCGCCGATAAAGGCTTTGCCAACGAACGGCAGATTGCCGAGGCAGTGGCACATCAGCTGAATATCCCATTCCTGGATTTGGGCCAGTACGAACTGGACGCCAAACAGGTACAGAAACTCCCCGAAGTGCAATCACGCCGCTTCCGCGCCATTCTGCTGGAGGAACGCCCAAACAGTTTCCTGATTGCGATGGTCGATCCTTCCGATGTCTATGCTTATGACGAGTTAGTCAGACTACTTAAACGAGACATTGATATCGTCGTCGTGCAGGAAAGTCTGCTGATGCAGACCATCGACCGCTCTTACCGGCAAACCGAACAAATCTCTTCACTGGCCCTGGAGCTGCAGGAAGACTTGGCTGCCAGCAATGTCGATCTCGCCAGCCTGATGGGTGTAGACCTGGGTATTGATGACGCCCCAGTCGTTAAGTTATTGCAGACAATTTTTGAAGATGCGGTGCAAGTGCGGGCTTCTGACGTACACATCGAACCGCAGGAAAACAAGTTACTGATCCGTTTCCGTATCGATGGCGTCATGCATTTTCAGACCCAGGCAGATATGAAAATTGTGTCTGCCCTGATCATGCGCCTCAAAATCATGGCCGGCCTGGATATTTCCGAGAAACGCCTGCCGCAAGATGGCCGTTTTGGCTTTACCGTCAAAGGCCGTGCAGTAGATATGCGTATTTCTACCATGCCTACGCAGTATGGCGAAACTGTAGTGATGCGGTTGCTGATCCAGAATACTTCGCACTTTCAGCTGGATAAGCTGGGCATGCCACCAGAATTGCTGGCACGCTTCCGCAAAATGATCAACCGGCCAAGTGGCATGGTGCTGGTTACAGGTCCGACCGGTAGTGGAAAAACAACGACCCTCTATTCGGCACTGAGTGAACTCAATACGCCTGAAACCAAGGTGATTACCGTCGAAGACCCGGTCGAATATCGTTTACCCGGTATTATTCAGACTCAGGTGAGCGAAAAGATCGAGCTCGACTTCCCCAAACTGTTACGTGCTATTTTGCGGCAAGACCCGGATATCGTGCTGGTGGGTGAGATGCGGGATGAAGAAACCGCCCAAACCGGCTTGCGCGCCTCCATGACAGGTCACCTGGTGTTATCCACATTGCATACCAATGATGCCTCCACTGCGCCCGTGCGTTTAATCGACATGGGCGTGCCGCGCTTCATGGTGGCAATGTCACTGTTGGGTGTGATGGCGCAACGTTTAGTGCGATTGATTTGTCCGCACTGTGCCATAGATCATACGCCGACCGAAAATGAGGCCGTCTGGTTACGTCAGGTGCTACCCCAGGAAGAAATTCCATCGGTGTTCAAGCATGGCAAAGGTTGCCAACACTGTAATCGCACTGGCTATCTTGGTCGTATCGGCTTGTATGAGCTTCTGGAAATGACGAATGATTTGGCGATGGCAGCCAACATGCCGGATACCAATATTTTTATCCAGAAAGCCCGTGAAAAACTGAAAGGTAAAACCTTAAAAGATCAGTCGTTGCAGCTGGCTTTGCAGGGTAAAACGACACTGGACGAAATCATGCGTGTAGATAACCAGTTTGAAGGGTAAAGTCTATGCCTGTATTTGAATATAAAGGTCGGAGTGAAGAGGGCTTGATGGTTTCCGGCGTGCAGGAAGCTGCTGACATGGATGCATTAGGCAGCGCGCTTATGCTTTCAAAAATCACGCCGATTGAAATTAAGCAAAGAGCAGCAGTTGCCGTCGCTTTCAACCTGTTTGAACAAAAAGTCACTAGCCTGGATATCATGTTATTCAGCCGCCAGATGTTTACTTTACTGAAGGCGGGTATTCCTATCATGCGGGCGCTTACCGGGATACAGAGCTCGGTAGGCAACCCTAAGCTTGCTCAGGTCGTCGGGCAGCTAAAAACCAGCCTGGATGCGGGGCGTGAGCTTTCGATGGCAATGACTGAGCATCCCAAAGTGTTTGATAACTTTTATATCAGCATGATACGGGTCGGTGAAACCACTGGTAATCTCGATAATATTTTCCTGAGGCTGGCAGAACACATCGAATTCGAGCGTTTCATGCGCGGGCAGATCAAGTCAGCTTTGCGTTACCCGATGTTCGTGATGACGGCGATGGCGATTGCTATTATTGTGATTAACATCATGGTGATACCCCAGTTCGAAAAAGTATTCGCCAGCATGCATGCCGATTTGCCGTTCATCACCAAAATTCTGATCGCTTTCTCCAGTTTTATGCGTAATTACTGGTATGTGCTAATTGCAATAGTAGTGGGTGCGGGCTATATGTTTAAGTCGTATATCAGCACTTCTTCCGGACGCTCTAACTGGGATCGCATAAAAATGCGCATTCCCATCGCAGGAAAGATTATCTTTAAGGGGACCATGGCCAGGTTTGCGCGTAGCTTTGCGCTTTCGACACGTAGCGGATTGCCTATCCTTGGCGCCTTACGCCTGGTATCCCAGACTGTAGAGAATGACTATATTTCTATCAAAATCCTCAGCATGTCTGCAGGGATTGAACGCGGCGAGACGATTTTAAGGACAGCAACACAGACCGGGGTATTTAACCCTTTAGTGCTCCAGATGATCGCCATCGGTGAGGAATCCGGCTCTCTGGATGAATTGATGCAGGAAATTGCCGATATGTATCAAGCTGACGTTGAATATGACGTTAAAACACTAGGTGCGCAAATCGAGCCCATTATGATTATGTTTCTGGGCGCACTGGTCCTGGTGTTGGCGCTGGGGGTGTTCCTGCCAATCTGGGATATGAGTTCAGTCATGCTCAAAGGCGGTTAAATTTTAAGCAATAAAAAGTATTTTTACAGTGGAATAGTTTCTTTCTGTTGTAAATGTAAGGGTTCGGGGACGGTTTGAAAATTCGGTTACATGGACCAAAATTGTCTGGCATGCTTTTTGCTGACATTAAATTAACGCAGTTTGCACCTGTCACTGTGACAATAAAGGCAGGAAATTTTGATTAGGAGTCTAGGGAATGAAAAAACAGGCTGGCTTTACATTGGTTGAATTGGTTGTGGTTATCGCAGTGCTAGGTATTTTGGCAGCAACAGCATTGCCGCGTTTTGTGAACGTGCAAGGTAATGCTCGTGGCGCTAGCATGAATGGCTTAGCAGCTTCAGTGCGCTCAGCATCTAATTTGGCCAGAGCGGCATGGGTTGCTGGTGGTCAACAAGGTAACCAGGTATTAATGGATGGCAATAACGTAAACGTAGTTGCTGGCGTTGGGTTTCCACAAGCGAATGCTGGTGGGATAGTAGCTGCTTTACAACAACTTGATGCTAATACTTTCACTGCGACACCAGGTGCAGGGATAATGACCTTTAACTTAAATGGTTTTCCTAATTGTTCTTTCGTATATACCGAACAAACCGGTGTCGTAAACACTGGAAATATAGGCACAGCAGCAAACATTGCACAGAATTGTAACTAAAGAACCTATGAGGGCTTCCTCTGGATTCACGCTTGTTGAACTAGTGGTTGTGATTGCTCTGATGAGTGTCATGGTAGCAATAGCCGCGCCACGATTTGCAAATGGTGATATTTTCGAAACCCGCGGTGACGCGGGTTTGCTTTCATCTACATTACGGTATGCGCAGAAGACTGCCATAGCGCAACGCACGAGTGTGTATGTAATCACTAACAACGCGGCAATACCCAATACCGTCACTTTGTGTTTTGTGAACGGAGTTAACTGCCAAGCTGGACGCGAGGTCATTAACCCTGAAACCGAGGGTCCTTATGTGATGACCTTTTCCAGAAATGTTGGTGTACAACCATCCAGCAATGTTTTGGAATTTAGGGGTTTAGGGCAGCCTTTAATTAATGCAATTAATGCAGGAGCTACTTATACAGTAGCTAACAGGAATAGACCAGCTCAATCAATAGTAGTGAACGTTGAAGCTGAAACCGGCTACATCCGGTAACCGTGATTGGCAGCCCCGCGTCTTATGCCTGAATTCAAAAGAAAAAATAAAATAGTATCTTCCATACGAAAATTTAATCGCGGATTTTCGCTAGTGGAGTTAGTTGTGTTTATTGTGATTGTGACCACTGCTATTGCTGGTGTGGTTGGCGCATTGGCCTGGATGAGCGGACATTCAGCAGATCCTCTGGCGCGTAAACAGGCGATTGCGATTGCCGAATCGCTGATGCAGGAAATCCAGCAGATGCCCTTCACATTTTGTGATCCCGATGACCCGAATGCATCAGTCGCTGTGGGTTACGGTAATTGTGCTACCCCGCAGAATAATCTTAACGGCCCATCACCCGCCGGCGAGAGCCGGTATGGTGCAACTAACCCTTTCGATAATGTAGCCGATTATGGCGGATTTATCATGCCAGGCGGTGGGTGTGCAAGCATTTGTCGTATTGGCAGCAACGTTTCTATCCCTGGTTTGACAGCTTATGCTGCATCTGTCGCTATCGTGCAGGCAGGTGGTGCGGCACCTTTTGCGGGCCTACCTGCTGATGCGGTTCTAAGAGTCGACGTGACTGTGACTGGGCCTTCCAATACCAGAGTCATGCTTACTGGTTTCAAGGTTCGTTATGCGCCGAGAGTTTAAGAGATATAGAATCTACGTAAGCGGCTTTACCTTGGTAGAGTTAGTGATCGTAATTACTGTCACTGCCATTATCGGAGGTATTTCATCAACTTTTATCAGGCACTCGGTGATGGCTTATGTGAATTCAGAAGCCTATTACGAGTTGGCAGACCGCGCCGATATTTCATTGCGGCGTATGTCGCGTGATATCAGAAATGCATTGCCCAATAGTGTATGGGTCTCGCCAGGGGGCGATTTCGTAGAGTTCATACCTATCAAAGCAGGTGGCCGTTATTATCAGGATGACTTTGGTGCTAACAGCATGCGTGTGATGGTAGAAAACGTGCCTGTTACCGCAAATGACCAGCTCGTAATATACAACCTTGGCATACCAGGTTCTGATGCTTACGACGGGGATAACATCCGCACTATCACTACAGCGCCCAATGCTAATGTCAATCAGTTGCAATTTGCCGGTGCTGTATTCCCGATACCTTCTCCCGCCAGCCGTTTTTACATTGTTAATGGTGCTGTCGCTTATGTGTGTGACTTGGCTAACAACCGTTTACTGATGGTGAGCAATATCGCAATCCCTTCAGTGCGCCCAGCCAACTTTAACGCAGCAAATGCCAGGGTGGTTGTAGGTGATGTCACAGGCTGCAGTTTTACTTACAGTCAAGGCGTCATGCAACATACCGGCGTCATGACCGTGCAGCTAGAGCTTTCAAAAAATGGTGGGGTAGCAAGATTATTGAATCTGATCAATGTGGTGAATTCGCCATGAAACCCATCGCTTTTCGTGTAAAAGGTTTTATGTTGCCTATGGCAATATTTCTACTGGTCGTACTGGCAGCATTGGTAGGCTATGCCATGCGGCTGGCGATGCTTGCCAACTTGGGCACTATTCAGGATGTACAAGGAGCACAAGCCTATCTTGCAGCCAGGGCCGGAGTAGAGTGGACTGCTTTTCAGGTTCTGACGCCAGCAAATATGCAAGGATGTCCTGCTGCGCCTGCACCTTTTACAATTAACGGTTTTGATGTTGTTCTTAATTGCAATCAAAACGTTGTACAAGACAAAGGCGGCACTCAAAATATTGGCATCTACACGATAGTTTCAACTGCTTCAATAGGCGTAGTAGGAGCAAAAGATTACATAGAGAGAAGGATAACAGTGACATTGAGCCGGTGTATTGACGTTATCTCTGGTGAAGAATGTAACTAAATAGAAAAATGTCATGTGTAAATTGTTAAAAAAAATATTGCCATTTATGGCGGTCATTTTTTTTGTATTTGACCTTTCAATTGTCATGGCTGCTCCGCCAGATGATGTTACTTTGAATGCTGGAGGCGGTACTAATGCCTCAGACGGGTTGCGTATTCACATTCACCGTGGCAGTCAAATCCAAATCATCAAACCTAACAGTAATGGCGCAGTGAGAGGCCAGTTGTTTGAGGATTCGCGCATACCGACAACAAGTGCTGACAGAAACAGATTAGATAATGGCATATATATAAGAGCTAATAATCGCTTGTATGGTCCTAGCCACTTTGTGTTCGCAAGAAACGGTGTTTCCAATCCAAATGCTTATACAACTACCGGTGATTTATCAGTCACACCAGCTACTGCTTCAAGCGGGCAAACGCAACAGACAACTTCAAAATTCACGCTTCCAAATACCAGCATAGTTTCGGGGAATCCTGAAGTAACAGTGGTGTGGAAATATACTTATCCACTTTCTTTTGTTACAGCTGAAGTCACACTAAATATTCCTTTATTATATCCAGTTAGCAGCAGCAATCCTGTCAGATACTATCATGCTGTAGACACCTTTTTGGGCGGTAGTGACAATGGATGCGGGATCCGTTATGTGGACACCAATGGTCGTCAGGTAGTGGGGACGTATCCCGTCATAAATGGTGGTTGCCCTTCAAGCACCACGTTGCCCAATAATCTGGATATTGTGGAGTCATTTCGTGAACGGTCTGGAAAGTTCAGCAATTATTGTGTTGGTAGATGGGACACATTCTGGACTTACGATACTACTCCGGAAACCTCTTGCGCTATCGGTAAAACCAGGACATTAAGCAATACCATTTCAACCACCAATATTGATACTGGTGCTGCCATCGAGTATGACTTTACATCGCCTGGTACATATACTTTTAGCTATGATTTTGTGATTGGTTCGACCTATGTACCAAGTTATGATCATCTCGAAATCCGCCATCCTGGTACCAATTCCTTATGTCCAGTCGATATTCAGGTGTTAGCTTGTCTGTCATCTACAGTACCTTGTCCGACTGGACAAATTCTAAGTGCTGGCTCATTAACCGGAAACCTAACAGTCTCGCCAACTACACCTACCGTGAATTCTCCCAATTCATCATTCGAGGTGGGTGGGAATGCGCAAATTGATACTGTGAGTCTGCAAGGTAGTGCTGCAGCTACTTACACTTTGGGAGCCAGTGATCTTGCTAGAGCACCATTGAATGGTGTGAAGTGCGTAAATACCACTACTAACGCCCAGAGTTGCAGTTTTACGTTTACCAATACACCTTGTATAGACAAATTCGAGTGCATGGAAAATGGACTGACGTATAACAATCGTACAACTACGCCAACTGCCCGCAATCCTATTTATACAAAAATGATGAGTACTGGTTTTGAACTGGATGCTGTGGCAGTCTTAACGAGTGGAAGTCAATCAACTGCGTATACGGCAACTGGCGTTGTTGTCGATTTGGTAAATGATAATGGCGGCACATGTGGATCTACAGTAATTGCTAGCAAAACTGTTAATTTCTCCGCTGCCGATAGCGGAAGGAAAAAAGTCACTTTTACAAATTCTGATGTACTTGGTTCTTATCCGAATTTAAGGTGCAGAGTACGAGACCTTAATCTAAATAAAACTGGTTGCTCCTCGGATAATTTTTCTGTTCGCCCCTTGGCACTAAATATTACAAATGTTGCCCCACAGCAATTGACTCCTAGTCACACATCGAGCCCTGTTCGTAGAGCGGGTCAAGATAAATTTAGTGTCACTGTCTCGACAAATGAGGCTAACTATAACGGAACGCCAAAAGTGGATAGCAACAAATTGGATACACATGCCGGTGGGACCTCTTTAGGTCAGGTGAATGGGTTGTTTGGAAAAGCAATTTCAGGTGTAAGCAGTGGCTTAGATTTCACATATTCCGAAGTGGGGCATTTCAGATTCCAAGCCGAAGGTGTTTATGATGACACTTTCACGGATGTTGATATAGCAACTGGTGATTGTACCAACACGTTTGACACTGCAGGTAACGGTACACCAAAACGCTTTGGGTGTAAGTTCGGCAATACTGTTGCAAGTAGTTATATAGGAAGGTTTATCCCGGACCATTTCAAAATAACGGCAAGTACTTCATACACGGATGGATGTGGAGTTTTCACTTACTATAATCAAGACCCTGGTTTGATCACGCCATTTGTTCTGGAGGCAAAAAATGCTGCTGACGTCACCACCCAGTATTACACCGGAAACTATGCCATATTCGGATTGAATAACTGGGCTAATTATTTTTTTGAATTGCAGGCCGTGGCTCCAAATCAGACCATTCCTGATGGAGTCACTATCACGGCTAGCACGACCAATCCTGCAGGGACCTGGAATTCAGGCGTAGCAAATGTGCAGGCCAGGCATAGAGTCACGCGCCCGACAAATCCTGTGGAGCCCCGATCATATAGGATTACTGCGCAACCAAGAGGGAACGATGGTACAGAGTTAGTTAATTCAACCAGAGCTGAAATCCTCACGCCAACAGACCCCAATGTCCCTCAGCCTAGGTTTAGGTTTGGGCGTCTCGCCGTGACCTCTGCACATGGTTCAGAGTTACTTCCTCTATCAGTGCCGATTCAAGCTCAATTCTGGAACGGAACTGGCTTTGTCAGAAACAGAGATGACAATTGTACAGCGATACCCGTCACTAGCATTACGATGAGAAATTATAGAGGTAACTTAAATGCATGCGAAACCCAGCTGAGTATTGCTTCGCCAATGAGTGAAGGTGAACTTGGTCTGCGTTTAAGTGCCCCTGGGGTCACAGGCACTAATCCGAATACAGGTAGTGTGGATTTGGAAGTAAATCTTGGAGCTGCAGCTCCAACCGAAAGAACTTGTACTAATGCAGTTGAATCTGCCGCCACTAATGGCGCTATTAATTGGTTTGGAAACCCTGACCCCATCGGGCGCGCCACATTCGGGGTCTACAAAGCCCCCATCATCTATATGCGAGAAAACTTCTAGTCCACTCAAAACCACCTAAACAGGTGGTTTTATTATTTTAATCAGTGGATTGAACTGGCAGAGCAGGCACTAAAGTTGCTACCTGTTATAAAAAGCATGGCGACTGACAGTTTTTGTAACGAAATACCACAGTTTGCAGATTTTAAGTTATCTGATATGTAAAGCCGCAGTTGCTTGTGTAGTCAATCATATGACAATGCTTTATGATCCACTTTAAAATTGATTTGTTGTGCATTGATTCTAAATAATAAATTTCATTATTCAAACTAATGGGTGTATATGAGTTGGTTTAAACGACAAAAGAACAAGCAACAAGTGGGGGTAAGCTTCACTGATATGCATGTTAGCACCGTGGCGTTAGCGCCCGGGCTGGATGGCGCTAAACCAACTGTCTCATTGGCTGCGATTCAGCAGGTCCCCTTGCAGGCAGCTTCCACATTGCGACATTTTGTGACCAAAAATGACTTAAAGGCCATGCCGTGTAATGTCATGCTGAATGTGGACCAATACAATGTGTTGCAGATCGAAAAGCCCACCATGCCTGAATCCGAGATTAAGCAGGCGTTGCGCTGGAAGGTGAAAGATCTGCTGGACTATTCAGTGGAACAGGCCGTAGTAGACGGTGTGGATATACCTGTTGATCCTTCGTATTCAAACCGCCAGCAGGCGATGCTGGCGATCTGTGCCAAGAAATCTGTGGTTACCCAGATCGGTAACCAGATTGTAGAAGCGGGATTTAACCTGAAAACTATTGATGTGCATGCGCTGGTGCAGCGTAACATCGCGCAATTACTGGAAACCGAAGGCCGTGCGCTGGTGATGCTGACCATGCTGCCCAGAGGATGTTTGCTGACATTCACTGCCAAAGGCGAGTTATATCATGCCCGCCTGATTGAGCTGGATAGAGATTTTCTGAATGACAGGGGCGATTTATACCAGAGTAATTTCGACAAACTTGTACTCGAATTGCAACGTTCATTGGATAGCTTTGATCGCCAGTTCCCATATTTAAGCCTTAACCGGTTGGTGGTGTCACCAGTAGCCAATCGTGATTACCTGGTGAGCGGGCTGAGTACCAGCTTGTATGTGCCGGTCAATGTATTCAACCTGGAAGACATCGTTGATTTGCCGCCTAACCAGGACTTTGCCAGCCTGGAGAAACAGGCGATGTTGCTGCCCGCCCTGGGCGCAGCTTTACGCGAGGAGGCAGTCGCGTGAGTCAGCAAATCAACTTGTTTGAAAGCGGGCTTGTCAAGTCCAAAGACTGGTTCACGTTATCTTTCGTAGCTGCGATCTATATTCTTGCTGCCATCGTCATGGTGTATTTCTATACCGGTATTGAGTCTGAAAATGCCCAGCTGCTGGCTCAGCGCAATCAAACTGTGATCCAGTACGAAAGCATGCAAAAAAAGGTGGAGGAGTTTGCCAAGAAAGCAGTACCGGTTGATAACAGTCAGCTGGAAGCTGAACTCAAAAACCTGAATAGCCGATTTGAAATGCAATCGCAGATGCTGGCCATTTTCCAGCAATCTATTTCCGAGAATGCTTACCACCTGATTGATTATATGCGTGGGTTAGCCTCACAGCAGCTTTCTGGCGTGTGGTTGACTGGTTTTAAAATCGAGCCTGCTGCACAACATGTATCACTGTCTGGCCAGGCATTGCAAACGGAAGAAATTCCTTTGTACCTGGATTTGTTATCTGCACAAAAAGTATTTGAAGGTACCCAGTTTTCCGGTTTGCAGTTCAAACAGGTTGAATTGCAAAAGCAGCTTGCGCCACAAGCACCTGCTGTGGCCATACCAGCCACTGCGCCTGCAGCTGCGCCAGTGACTACCCCTGACACTTCGGGCAAAAGTGCTTCTGCCACTCCAAGCACCACGAATAATCCTGTCACGCCACCTGCAAGCACAGCACCAGCAAACGCAACGGTTCCTGAAGAAGCAAGCAAGCTGAAAATTTATGCATTCGATGTTAAAGGCCAGGATCTACGCGATAAAAGCAAACCTGCCACTGCTTTGAGCTGGGATGACTTTGTCAGCCAGACCGGCACCCAGGCTAAGCCACAAGCGAAGCAGCCATAGGAAAGTGCACCCCTGATGCGATTTGAACAGTTACACACACTCAACACTAAATGGCTGGCGCTATCCAAGCGGGAGCGCTGGATGATTTTTGGCGCGGGCCTGTTTGCCGTGGTTGGATTAATGGATACCTTTTTGCTGGAGCCACAACGCGTCCAGTTAGCCGGCACGCAACAAGAGATTCTAAAAATACAGAATGACACGACAACATTGACCGAACAGATGACCACTATTGCCAGCCAGGCTGCACCAAAGCCTGAGAGCAATGGCTTTAAGCGTGATATTGATGCCGTGAATGCAAAAATCGCCAGTCAGTCCTCAGACCTGGTGAAAATTTCTGCCTATATGGTGCCGCCGCAGGAAATGGTGCTGTTACTGAAGAAGCTTTTGCAAAAGCACACCGATGTGCAGGTGATTGAAATGCAGTCACTGCCGGTGGTCGACTTTATTGAGAAGCAAAGAAAACTGATACAGGACCAAAAAGCGCCTGCCACCAGCAATCCACAGGATGCGACCGCTGAAGATATCTGGAAAAACGTACCGCATGTTTACCAGCATGCAGTGAAAGTCAGGCTGAAAGGTAAATACTTCGCGCTGATGTCTTATGCACAATCACTGAAAGCGATTGGCCAGAGAGTGGCATGGGAAAACGCCGAGCTGAAAGCCGATTATCCGGAAAGTGAATTGACCGTTCAGGTATATACCCTGAGTGGCGAAAATGCATGGTTGGGGATTTAGCATGCGCGTATTGGTAAAAGCAATGTGGATGTTAATGCTGATGCAAGGTGTCGCCTTTGCGGAAATGGTGGACCCCACCAAGCCGCCGCCATCTGTCATGGAGTATTTGCCAAATGCAGAAATGCAGGCAGAAAAGCCATGGGAGCTGACCGCTTTGCAGCATAACGGTAAGAGCGGATTTGCTGTGGTTAATGGCCAGATGGTGCAAGTGGGCGAGAGCTATAGTGGTTTCAAGCTAGCATCGGTGAAAAACCAGCAGGCGGTATTCGTCAGTAAAACCGGCGAGAAAAAAGTGATCGGGTTAGGTTTGACCAGCTATATCGTGCCTGCCCAGCCACCGGCAAAAATTAAAGCTAAAACAGCCAAACAGACTAAAAAAGCAAAGAAATAAAGTAATAAGTACCTGCGTGTTGAAATGTTCAGCATTCAGGTTAAAAACACATTGAGAGACTGCTATGAAAACTTTTGTGAATACCTTGGGTGTGGTGATTATCGGTGCCGGACTGGCAGGGTGCAACAGCAATCCGTTTGCGCCAAGCAATGCATCCATCAACCCTAAAATTCAAAGTGAGCTGAGCAAATCTGCTGCCCAGGCAAAAGGGCATACAGCTCCGTTGCCAAAAGAGGTGACCGACGAACTGTTTGAGCCTCTTAAAATTGAACCGCCCAAATCTCTTGCCAAACGCGTTGAGCCTAGATTCGACCTGGTCGTCAATAAGGCGCCGGCTACGCAGGTGTTGATGGGTATCGTCTCCGGCAGTCCTTACAGCATCGCATTGAGTCCTGACCTTAGGGGAGATATCTCGATTAACTTGCGCGATGTGACGCTGTTTGAAGCGCTGAACGCGTTGCGTGATTTGTACGGCTACGAGTACAAAATGAGTGGCAAACAGATTTTTGTCGAGCCACAAAATATCCAGACAAGGGTGTTCCAGGTGAACTACATCAGCGGAGCACGTAAAGGTACTTCAGCCACGAAAGTGACTTCAGGCACCGTGAGCAATTCAAGTGGTGGCGGTGGTCAGGCTGCGGCAGCTTCCGGCGGTACTGCAGTAGGTGCACCGGCAGCATCGGGTGGTGGCGCTGCCAATCTGCAGGTGTATGCCTCTGATGTCAGCATGGGTACCAATAATGATTTCTGGGGTGAGATGGCTAACTCGCTGAACAGCATGATCGGTGAAGAGGGTGGCCGCAAGGTGGTGATCAACTCGCAGTCCGGCCTGATCATGGTCAAAGCGATGCCTAAGGAAATCCGCCAGGTCGAGAAGTTCCTCAGCCTGATGCAGGTGACGGTAGACCGCCAGGTGATCCTGGAAGCTAAAATCCTCAAAGTACAATTGAATAAAGATTCACAACAAGGGATTAACTGGTCTGCAGCCAGGTTTATGCGCGGCCGTGATGTGACCTTCGGTAATGTAAGCGGTAACAGCACTGTGAATGGTGACACTGGCAATATCACGGATGGCAATGTCACTACTTCGCCAGCAGCGAATCCAGGTTTCCTGGATAACAATTCTGCGATTGGACTGGGTGGCTCGGTATTTGCACTTGCTGTACAGGGCAAGGGCTTCTCTGCATTGCTTACTTTTCTGGAAACACAGGGTAATGTGGAAGTACTTTCCAGCCCGCGTATCGCAACCATCAATAACCAGAAAGCGGTATTGAAAGTCGGTAACGATGCGTTTTTTGTGACTAACGTCAGAACCAACGTGACCACCACCACTGGTGGTGCGATTGTGACACCGGATATTCAGCTGCAACCGTATTTTTCCGGTATCTCGCTGGACGTGACACCACAGATCGATAAAAACGACAATATCATCCTGCACGTACACCCGTTCGTCAGCGATGTGACACAGGTCAACAGGACCGTGACATTGTCCAGTGCTAACGGTGGTGTATATACTATCCCAACTGCGTCTTCCAACATTAACGAAACCGACAGTATCGTACGCACCCGGGACGGCAACGTGATTGCAATCGGCGGGTTGATGTCCGAGTCTATAGATAATACACGGACTAAAGTGCCGGGTTTGGGTGATATCAAATACCTGGGTAACCTGTTCCGCCAGAAGAGCGAAATCACTAGAAAAACCGAGTTGGTGATCCTTCTGAAATCCACTGTAGTACGTGGTGGCGACAATTGGGCTGAAGATATGCTTGAAACTCAGGGCCGTATTGATAAACTGAAGGGTGAGAGCTTCTAGGAGCGGGTTATGTACCTGCAACACTTTGGTTTAAAAGAGTATCCATTTACCATTACCCCGGATACCAGTTTTTATTATGCGACGCGCAGCCTGCAAGAGGCTTTGAATACCTTGCTGGTGGCGATTCAGTCCGGGGAAGGGTTTGTCAAAATTACAGGCGAAGTTGGCACGGGCAAGACGCTGTTGTGCCGACGCCTGCTCAAAGCACTTGAACCCACCTGCAAAGTGGCGTTTATCCCAAACCCGTATCTTGACCCGCATGCCTTGCTGATGACTTTGGCCACCGAGTTTGGCGTGGCTTTCAAACCGGATTTTACCCACCATGACATGATAGATGCGCTGCATCGCAAACTGCTTACTTTTGCTGAAGAAGGCACGCATGTCATTGTCTGCCTGGATGAAGTGCAGGCGATGCCGTTGGAAACGCTGGAAGCATTACGCCTGTTAAGTAACCTGGAAACCGAAAAACGTAAATTGATACAGGTAGTGATTTTTGGGCAGCCAGAGCTGGAAGAACGCATCAACCATCCGTCTATCCGCCAGTTGCGCCAGCGCATCAGTTTTGAGTATCAGCTTAAAGGCTTGCAATGGTCTGAATTGGGGTTCTACCTCAATCATCGTATGCATGTGGCCGGATACCAGGGCGGCATGGTTTTCACACCGGCCAGCATGCGGCTACTTTACCGCTATGCCAATGGCATCCCCAGGTTACTGAATATCCTGGCGCACAAATCCTTGTTGTCAGCGTTTGGCAGAGGCCAACAGGGTGTATCTGCAGAAGATGTCAAAGCCGCTATCCTCGATACACAAGCCAGTGTAAAAGCGCAACACCGGTGGTGGAGCCATGGCTTAAAATGGTGGCTGGCATTTCATTCTGCTCTTGCCGGTGTTGGCCGTTGATCAGGGCTTTGAGGATAAGCAGTGAGTTTAATTAATCAGGTATTGAAAGATGTTGAAGCGCGCCAGGGCGGGACCATGAATGATGGCTGGGCCGGGCAACAAGTCAAACCGGTTTTGACACATCAACCTTCTACTTCCCGGCAATGGGCCAAACGCCTGATTTGGCTATTGATGATTGCGGGCTTGGTCGCTTGGATAATATTCAACCGAACCGAATTGTCAGCGTTTTACAGATCAACTTTAGCCAGTATTCCATTGGGTAGCGATAAAAAGTCACAAAACAAGTTAACAGCCACATCAGTGCCAGCAAAAGCAGCCGTTGTAAAAACAGCACAACCGCCACCAAGTGAAGGCAATCCAGTCGTGGATGCACATCCACAATTAACCAAATCTCTGTTTAGTGAATGGCAAGCCGAGCTTGCTGAGTCTGTGACCAAGCCGCCTATTCGTCAAAAAGTGACGCCTGCGCCTGTGTCTAAACAAACGGTTGTCTCTAAGCAAACTTCAGCCAAAGGTGAAGCACCACAGGTTGAAGGCGAATTTTCCATCAAGCCGACCGAAAGCAATTCATCAGGCACGGTGGTTTCTGTCGTTGAACCGCCGCTGGAATCAGGTAACGCTGTTAAAAGCAAAGCCACTGCCGAAACATCCACAGAAACCAATGGTACTGTGAACAAGCATGTGCGGCCGGAACAGGAAGTGAACTTGCTGATTCAAAAAGCAGTTGATCATGAGCAAAAAGGGCGGTTGAGTGAAGCATTAACCATTTTACGCCAAGCACTGGTCACGTATCCGCAATCTGAAGATGCCCGTCAATTACTCGCCGCTTATCTGTTTGAAACCAAGCAGGAGGCTGAAGCTGTAGCCGTATTGCAGGCAGGCATCAAGCGTAATCCAGAGCAAGTCGGGTTATCCAAATCCCTGGCTAAATGGCAGTTGTCACACAATCAGCCCGAGGCTGTGTTGCTGACTTTAAAACCATTTGCCACTGTGTTGGCGCGTGACGCCGAAAGCCAATGGATGCAGGCAATCGCTTGTCAGCAACTGGGCCAGCACCAGGCAGCATTGCCTTACTTTGAGCGGGCGATTATTTTGCGTCCGGGTCAGGCGCAGTGGGTGGTGGCTTACGCTATTTCTTTACAGGCAAGCGGCCAAAATGCGCAAGCCTTGCAACAATTACAGTCAGCGCAGACCATGCCATTAAGTGAGCGCCTAGCCGAATTTGTTAATCAGCGTATCCGCCAGCTTGGTGGTTCAGTGCAACCGCGTGACGAGTAAGTGGCGAGCGCGGTAAGTTTATTGCTCTCCTGAAATAGCACTTTATTCTTCTGTACTTTTTAATGTGCGCGCAAACACCAGCGCCGACACTTGTCCAGCCCCCGCTTGTTTGAGTACCTTTGCCAGCGCATGCATGCTTGCACCGGTAGTCATGACGTCATCTACAACCAGCACATGTTTTCCCTGCCAATCTTTTGGTGAAGCAAACGCACCGCGTAAATTGCGGATTCTGGTTTTCATGTCCATGCCCGCTTGCGATGGCGTGTCCATCACGCGCGTGCAACCATCAATATCCAGCGGAATCTTCAATGCTTTTTGTAAGTGCTTTGCCAGTTCCAGGGCATGGTTAAAACCTCGCTGGCGCACTCTTTGTGTATGCATGGGCATGGCAATCATCACGTCCGGGATATTAGCGGCTAACAATGTCGGCAAATGCGGCAGCACAGCCTCCGTGATTAATTTGCCTATGGGTAATTGCTGATGGTACTTGAATTGTTGCAACAAGCGGTCTAGCGGATAAGCATAGCGGAAAGGTGCAAACGTCCGGTCAAATGCAGGTGGATGTTGCAGGCAAATGCCACAGTAATCGCCATTTAATGTAGGCAGTGCGCACTGTGGGCAGCGCGATGAGGTATACCAGGGTAGTGCGGCCGCGCAATCATTGCAAAATGGTGCATGACCTGTCTTGGGTTCTGACCAATATTCGTGCTGATATTTCTGGGCAGGCGTTGCACACATAGGGCAAGGCTGGCTGGCTTTTAACCAGGCTTGTAGCCATTGTAAAAGTTGTATGTGATTAATATTTAAGCTATTGTAAAAATTTTTCACGTTTCAGAGTAAACAACCTATAATTCAGCCCAATTAAAATCATCTTAAAACTGTCTGCGATTACTATGGAACAACAAACTTCTTCTAGCGCTTGTAACAGCGAACTGCAAACTTCCATCATTAATATCGATGGCCTCAAAGCTGCCGGTAATTGCGATCACGTGACTGTCGAACGCTGGTCGGTCGATGACATCATGGCATTGTTTGAACTGCCGTTCAATGACCTGCTACACAAGGCACAACTGGTGCATAGAGAACACCATGAGCCGAACGCGGTACAGGTCAGTACCTTACTGTCGATTAAAACCGGTGGCTGTTCAGAAGATTGCGGGTATTGCCCACAAGCTGCGCGATATCACACTGAGGTAGAAAACGAACCTTTAATGAAGCTGGATGACGTGCTGGCTGCGGCCAAAGCGGCCAAAGACAGCGGTGCCAGCCGTTTCTGTATGGGTGCTGCCTGGCGCGGACCTAAACAACGTGACCTCGACCCGGTGTTGAAAATGATTGCTGAAGTGAAAGCCATGGGCTTGGAAACCTGCGCTACGCTAGGCATGTTGAAAGATGGCCAGGCCGAGCAGCTTAAAGAGGCTGGCCTGGATTATTACAACCACAACCTGGATACTGCGCCGGAATATTACGGTGATGTGATCAGCACACGCACTTACCAGGATCGCCTGGATACCTTGGATCGCGTGCGTAGTGTGGATATCAACGTCTGCTGTGGCGGTATTATCGGCATGGGCGAAAGCCGTGCGCAGCGTGCCGGTTTGCTGGCGCAGCTGGCAAATATGGAGCAACCGCCTGAAAGCGTACCGATTAACTTGTTAACGCAGGTCGAGGGTACACCTATGCATGGTACCGAGGCGCTGGATCCACTGGAATTCGTGCGCACGATTGCTGCTGCGCGCGTCACCATGCCGAATAGCTTTGTCCGTTTGTCTGCAGGTCGCCAAAGCATGGGCGACGCAGTGCAGGCGCTATGTTTCCTGGCCGGCGCCAACAGTATTTTCTATGGTGAGAAGTTGCTCACAACCGGCAACCCGGAAGCGGATGCTGATAATGCGTTATTTGCCAAACTAGGCCTGAAGAAAATCTAGTAATCATATGCTGGACTTTTTACAAGCCGATCTTGAAAAGCGCAAAACCTTGGGACTAACGCGTCAGCGTCGGTTACTGGATTCGCCGCAAGCCGAGCATATCACCGCCAATGGTCAGCGATATCTCTCATTTTGCAGTAACGATTACCTTGGCCTGGCAAACGATGCTGCGCTGGTGACCGCCTTGCAACAAGCGGCGGCAGAGGCGGGTGTAGGTAGCGGTGCCTCCAATTTAATTACCGGCCATCACCGTTATCACGACCAACTTGAGCATGCATTGGCGACATTGGTAGGCAAACCGGCGGCTTTATTATTCTCCACCGGCTACATGGCAAATATCGGCGTGATCAGTGCCTTGATGGGACGCGACGACGCGGTGTTTTCGGACAAGCTTAACCACGCCTGCCTGAATGATGGCGCTTTTTTGTCGCGCGCCAATCATCACCGCTTTCCACACAATGATGTCGCTGCTTTGGAAAAGCTGCTGCAAGCCAGTACAGCCCGCCACAAATTGATTACTGCAGACGCCGTATTCAGCATGGATGGAGATATCGCACCCCTGGCCGCATATCTTGAGCTTTGCGAACGTTACGATGCTTATCTCTACGTAGATGATGCGCATGGGTTTGGTGTGTTGGGCCCGCAAGGCCGCGGCACATTGAAACATCTGGGTCTGGAATCGCCACGTTTAATCATGATGGGTACGCTGGGGAAAGCTGCCGGAGTTGCCGGCGCATTTGTTGCCGGGGAGCAGGTGGTGATTGATTACCTGATCCAGTATGCCAACAGCTATATCTACACCACGCCGGCGCCACCGCCATTATCGGCAGCTTTGTTAGCTTCGGTTCATGAAATTGAACATGGCGATGCGCGCAGGCAACAATTATTTGCCATGATCAATTTGCTGAAAAGTGAGCTGTCACTCACGCGCTGGCATTTACTGCCATCAGAAACTGCGATACAGCCATTGATCGTCGGCGATAATTTTGAAGCACTTGCGCTGAGCCAATATCTGCAAACGCGCGGTATTCTCGTACCTGCTATTCGTCCGCCTACCGTACCGGTCAACAGCTCGCGTTTACGTATTTCGCTTTCTGCCACGCATGGTGAGCAAGAAGTGCGCGCCTTGATTGATGCATTACATGAAGCCGAGCGCATCATTCCGGTCAGGGAACAGGCATGAGTTGTTTCATAGAAATGATGGGTCAGGGCAAGCCGCTGGTGCTGCTGCACGGTTGGGGCATGAATAGTGCCGTCTGGGAGCGCATCACCAAACGCCTGTCGGCCAACTACCGCTTGTTTCTGGTGGATCTGCCCGGCATGGGCCAAAGCCGCCCGATTACTCCCTACCATTTGCATAGCATGGCTGAAACCATCGCCGAGGAAATCCCGGGAGTTTCCAGTATCCTGGGCTGGTCATTAGGTGGGTTAGTCGCGCAACGGATTGCCTTAAACCAGCCGGACCGGGTTGAGAAACTCATTCTGGTGGGTAATAACCCGTGTTTTGTCAGCAAGCCAGATTGGCCGCACGGCATTGAGGCCAGGCACTTTCAGCAATTCAATGAGCGTTTTGAAAAAGACTTTCAAACAACTTTGCTCAACTTTCTGACTTTACAATGCATGCATGCCAAAGACGCCCGTAGCACCGTGCGTCAGTTACGTATCGCTTTCGCTGCCAAGCCAACGCCGACACAGGAAAGTCTGAATCTGGCGCTGGATATCCTGTTGCAAACGGATATACGTGAAGAAGTCAGCCGCCTGTATCACCCAACCCTGATTATCCACGGTGACCGTGACACCCTGGCACCAGTCAGTGCAGCACACTGGTTGGCTATGCATCTGCAACGCGCAAAACTGCGTGTGATTGCCGGGGCAGCGCATGCGCCGTTTCTCTCGCATGCCGATGCTTTCTGCGAAGCGGTAGACACATTTATGGCCGAAGACTCCGCGGTGCGCGCTGTTGCGGAGACTTGAATGCAGGATGAATATTCAATAGACAAGGCGCGCATGCGGCAGGCGTTCCATCGTGCGGCAAAACAGTATGATGCCGCCGCCATTTTGCAGCGCCAGGTGCGTGAAGAAATGCTAAGCCGTCTGGATGTCGTCAAGCTGCAACCGCAAGTCATCCTCGATGCCGGATGCGGCACCGGGCATGGTTTATACGCCTTACTCAAACAATATAAAGCCGCAAAAGGCATCGCGCTGGATATCGCCGAGGGCATGCTGGCACGTACACGTACACTTTTTCCAACATATAAATTCTGGCAATCACAGCCGCGCTTTGTCTGTGCGGATATCGAAACCATTCCGTTAGCCACAGGTAGTGTGGATATGGTGTGGTCCAACCTGGCTATGCAATGGTGTAATGATCTGGATGCCGCCTTGCAGGAATTCCGTCGCGTGCTACGCCCTGATGGCTTGCTAATGTTCGCTACATTGGGGCCGGATACCTTGAAAGAATTGCGGGCAGCTTCAGGTGCCGATCATACACATGTCAGCCGTTTTATCGATATGCATGATATTGGCGATGCCATGACCCGCGCCGGATTCAATGCACCCGTGCTGGATGTCATGCATTACACCCTGACTTACGATACCGTTGAGTCGGTGATGCGCGACCTCAAGGCGATTGGCGCGCATAATGCCACTGCCGGGCGACCTAAAGGATTGACCGGAAAAGGGTTTTTGCAGAAATTGCGCCAGGGTTATGAAGGTTTCCGCCAGCAGGGAAAGCTGCCAGCGACCTATGAAGTCGTATTTGTGCACGCATGGACAGGTAGCCAGCCGTACACCGAACCCGGCAGCAGCCCGATACAACTGATGCCGCGCAAAGTCACAGCAGAATAAGTGATGACAATCGATTCGTTGCCGCGCCATTTCTTCGTCACCGGGACTGATACCGGCGTCGGGAAAACTACGGTGACAGTGCGCCTGATGCAGCACTTTGCCGCACAAGGCCTGAAAGTGGTGGGGATGAAGCCTCTTGCGTCCGGTTGCGATTGGGTAGATGGCCGCTGGCAAAATGAAGATGTGAGGCAATTAATCGCCGCCTCAAATGTGCAGGCACCAACTGAACTGGTCAATCCCTATTGTTTTCAACCGCCAATTGCCCCGCATATTGCTGCTGAGCAAGCGGGTACAGAAATTCAACTGGATGTCATCAAGGCTGCTTATACTGCATTAACTGAGCTGGCAGATGTGGTCATTGTAGAAGGTGCAGGCGGTTTGCTGGTTCCGCTCAATAAAACCCAAACCATGGGCGATCTGCTACGAGTGCTTGAACTGCCTGCGCTGGTGGTGGTAGGCATGCGACTTGGTTGTATTAATCACGCGTTGCTGACCAGGCAGGTTTTGCAGCAGCAAAAAATTCCGTTTTGCGGTTGGGTAGCTAACCAGATTGACCCTCACATGAGCATGCAGCAAGAAAACCTGCAGACGCTGGTTGAGTGGGTACAGCAGCCGCCCGTTTTGCATTTGCCTTATCAAGGACAAGAAACCTAGATGGTAAAACAGTCAGAAATGGGCCAATCCCCCCTAAGCCAGATTGGCATGCACGCACCTGTGCCGCCAGTCACAAAGGCATTGATTGCTATCAATCTATTGGTGTTTGTGATCATGCTCTGGGGTGGTGCCGGCTTCTGGCATTCGCCTAACAATGTGCAACTGACCTGGGGCGCTAACTTTGCGCCTGCTACGGCAGACGGACAATGGTGGCGACTCGGTTCTGCCATGTTCCTGCATTTTGGCGCATTGCATTTAGGCATGAATATGCTGGCTTTATGGGATGGCGGCAAGCTGGTTGAACGCATGTTTGGCCCGGTGCGATTCTTAAGTATTTATATTGTCAGCGGCATTGCAGGTAACTTGTTGTCACTGGTGATCCAGGGCAATGAAGCAGTTTCCGGTGGTGCTTCGGGCGCCATTTTTGGGATCTACGGTGCGCTGCTGGTGTATGTCTGGTATGCCAGGCAGCATATGCAACAAGTCGAATTCCGCTGGCTATTCTGGGGTGCCCTGGCATTCTCGGCGCTGACGATTATCATGGGATTTATTATCCCTGGCATTGATAACTCGGCGCATATTGGCGGCTTTGTGACCGGGATTGTTGGCGCAGTATTATTGCTGCCGACCAGTGAAGCGCATCATCCGCATCTGCAAAAGTGGCGTTTTCTTTCCGGCATCAGCTGGCTGATTGCTATCGCGATTTTGCTGACGCATTTGCCGGAACCTAAATATCGCTGGCATGAAGAACTCGCCATCCGCAAACAGGTGCAAAAGTTTACCCTGATAGACCAGCAGGCCAACCGCAAATGGAACGCCATTATGCTGGAAGGGCGCGAGGGCAGTGTCAGCTTTGACGACATGGCTACCCAAATTGATGAAGAAGTGGCGAATACCTACGAGGAAAGTTTTGAAAAACTTTCCTCGCTACCGGATGACCCTAATCTGCCGTCCGCGGCGTTGCTGGAACAAGCCAAGGCTTATGCCTTGAAACGCAGTGAAGACAGTAAAGCTGCTGCAGATAAGTTACGTAACATTCCATTTACGCCTGGTCGCGCAGCCCAGTAAAACGCGCATTCATACGTTTTCAGTAAAACGTATTCAATCCAGCCCTGCAATTTAAAGCGATGGCGCTATAAATCCGTCGCATCTCTCTGTTGCTTGAATTTCTTTTGTTGTTTCGGGCTATGGAATTTGCCATGCAAACGATGAGCCCGAGTGAAAGCCCGTTTCCAGAAATCGTCAGATTGCGGCAAGTAGTGTGCCTTGAATACCTGCCAGTCTTCACGCGTAAAGCCAAAATCCATACACGAGAAAATCAGTCCGGCAATATCTTTACGCACTGCAGTGCCATTGGGTGAAACGCCTTGCAGTACGCGGTGCAGATCCAGCAAATAAAATTCGGTGTCCGCTGTTAAGGATGCAGATTTCTGCAGGGCGATATGGCAAAGGTAAAAGTCTCTATGGCATAAGCCTGCGGCATGAAATTTTTTCGCCAGCTTCGCCACTGCGATTAACATCGCGTTGCGCTGTTCTGCTGAGGCAGGTTGCGATTGCCAGCTTTTGCAAATATCTTCCAGTGATTCAATATCACCTAAATCTTCAGTCAACAAAAATGAGCGCTGGCTGGCAGCACAGTGACCTTGTATGCCATACGCTGCTATCGGAGTAGTCGCAATGCCAATGTTTTCAAGTGACTGAATTGCACGCACTTCAGTCATGGCGCCAATAATCGGGCGTTTAAAAGTCAGCCAGTTTTTGACAATCTCTTGCCAGCCAGTGACGCCATGCTGTTTGATGAAGTAGGATTGTCCGGCAATCGTGAGACGCATGGTTTTACGATTGGCAGCCGCGCGTACGGTATGGCCTTCTAATGCCATAAAATCTTCAAAAGAAAATTCCGTTAAGCGAGACGCGTGTTTAGGCGACAGCCAAAGATGGGTATCAGAGGATGGTGGCACAGGATTACGGTGCTGTGTTTGTTGAGCCAATATTCTTTTCCGAAGCTAACTGCGTGAGTAGCTTTGCCTCAGCCTTTCCTGGGTTGTCTTGCATTAATTGGTTAGCACAAGCCAGCCCGGCCTTGCTAAACGTTGCACGCTCAGAGGTCAGTGCTGTGGCAAGCGCCTGATCAAGTGCGGATTGCGTAAATGGACTGGCAAGTACGATCCCTGCACCTGCATTTTCTATATATGGGGCATAACCGCACACATTTGTAGTGACTACCGGCAAACCGCAAGCCATGGCTTCCAGCAATACATGACCAGCCAGTTCGCGTCTGGCCGGATGCACCATCCAGTCACATGCTTGCATCAGCTGTGGAATATCATCGCGACCGCCCAGCACCTGTATCTGGCTGCTTAAATGATGTGCCTCAATATGTTTCTGCAACCAGCGTGGATTATCCTGGCCTATGATCAGCATGCGGACATTTTTTCTCATACTTTCCGGCAAACTGGCAATGGCCGTGACTGCGCGGTCAGCCCCCTTGGTTTTAAAGCCTGAGCCTACCAGTAGCAGTGCAATCTGCTCAGGCAATATACCGAATGTGTCTGCCAGCCATTGCTTTCCGTGTGCACGGTTAAAACTGGGGAATCGCTGCGGATCCAGGATAGGCGGGATCAAGTGAAAACGCTCGCTTGGTGTCTGGTACCAATGCTGGAATGTCGTTTGTTCTTGTGGCGTCAGCGTCAGAATGTGGGTGTTGCTGCCTGGCGAGAAGATTGATGCTTCTGCCTGCTGGAACCAGCGATAACGGCTGGTCAGCCTATACCACCACGGCCGCTCTTCATGTGCTTTAGCAATAAAGCAGGAGTCTGCAGCAAAATAGACGTCTATCGGCTGCATGCGGTTAAAGCCTACCACCAGGTCAAAAGGTTCTGCCCGCACCGCCTGCTGCATCGCGCTAATGAGGCTGGCATGTTTAGTATGGTTACGCCAGCCGTTGCTTGCACATAATTTCACCTGAATATTTGCTGGCTGCGGCCCTTGCCATTCACCAGTGAAAATCGTCACTTGGTGACCCAGCGCAACACAGTCTTTTGCGATACGCAGCATGTCACGCTGTACGCCGCCATAGGGGAAATATTTGAATATCAGAAAAGCAAACTTCATGGCCGAGATTGTATGCGAAAATAGCACCCATGAAACGGATTCTGATTGTCAAAACAACCTCAATGGGTGACGTGATCCATGCACTGCCAGCCGTGCAGGATATATTGCAGCATTTTCCGGATGCGCAGATTGACTGGCTGGTAGAAGAAAGCTTTGCTGATATTCCCCGTTTGCATCCGCATGTTCAGAAGGTGTTCACCATTGCCATGCGCCGTTGGCGCAAGCAATTGTTAAGTTGCCAAACCTGGCGTGAAATTAATGCAGTTAAGCGCGCAATCGCCACGCAAGCTTATGATGCCATTATTGATGTGCAAGGACTGATGAAAAGTGCCTGGGTAGCACGTTGGGCACGTGGGCCACGATATGGTTACGATGCGCATTCTATCCGTGAGCCATTGGCGAGTCGTTTATACCAGCATAAATTTGCTATCTCTTATCAGCAACATGCCGTGACGCGTATCCGTACTTTGGTGGCGTTGAGCTTAGGGTACGCTGCGCCGCAGGATTTTCCAGACTATGGCTTAACAAGTAATCAGTCAAAAGTAATTGATTTACCAGAAGTATTGCATTTGCCAGAACTGTGTTGGATAGCTTTGCATGCAACCAGCCGGGACAGTAAGTTATGGCCCGAAGCGCACTGGGTAGCATTGGGGCAATACTATGCTGCACAGGGTTTGGCGATGTTCTTGCCGTGGGCTTCAGCGGAAGAGCGCGCACGTGCAGAGCGTATAGCTTCGCAAGTGAATCAGACACAATTGTCACAAGCGGTGGTATTGCCTAAATTAGGTTTGCAGCAATTAGCGCAGGTAATTCCCCTGGCAAAATTTGCAGTGGGGGTAGATACCGGCTTGTCGCATTTGGCGGCCGCGCTGGATACTCCTGTCGTGGCATTGTACACAGATACTGACCCACGATTAACCGGGGTTGCAGGCGGGCGCAAAGCGGCAGCAATTAATCTCGGCGGCAAGCAGAAAATCCCCGATGTCGCTGCGGTTTTGTCAGCAATTAACCACGTCACAGCTTAGTATCAGCCGCTGGCACTGGATTGTTGCCATTCAATTTTAGATAAATCGTTTACTTACCCTTGAAATCAGTAGGGGCATCCCCATGTTTGTGAAATCGTGAAACGAAAAAGTCTTGAATTCTATAGGGGATCATCATGCAAGAACCACAAACATCCGTAGAGTCAGCGCCGAACGAGCAAGCTGTCAACGAGATAAATCCACAACAAACTGATAACCATGAGGCACGTATTGTGGAGCTGGAAGCTGCACTGGAAGAGGCAAAAGCCCAAGTGCTGTATGTAAAAGCCGAGGGCGAAAACGTCCGCCGCCGTGCGCTCGATGATATTGATAAAGCACGCAAGTTTGCACTGGAGAAATTCAGTAATGAGCTGCTGGCAGTGAAGGACAGCCTAGATGCGGCATTGGTCGTCGAAAACGCGGATGTCACTAGCTACAAAAATGGTGTTGAATTGACCGCCAAGCAATTACTGGGTGTGTTCGAAAAATTCAATATTGCAGAAATCAATCCATTGGGCGAAAAGTTTGACCCCAACAAGCATCAGGCAATCAGCATGGTGCAGGCGGAAGGTGAGCCTAATACAGTCTTGAGCGTACTGCAAAAAGGCTATGCACTGAATGAGCGTGTATTGCGCCCGGCGCTGGTGACTGTCATCCAAGCAAAATAATTTATACAACCACATTTTAACCACATTTCCATTGGGGACTTGAAATCTGTTCAGGCATCCCAATTATCGAAACATGAGGTTTTGATTAACAATGAATGTGATTAATAAAATTTAAGGAAGCGAAGAATGGGAAAAATAATTGGTATTGACCTGGGGACCACCAACTCATGTGTAGCCGTCATGGAAGGTGGCAAACCACGTGTGATTGAAAACGCTGAAGGTGCGCGTACAACGCCATCTATTATTGCGTACCAGGAAGACGGAGAAATTCTGGTAGGTGCACCGGCCAAGCGCCAGGCAGTGACTAACCCTAAAAACACCTTGTTTGCGGTGAAACGTTTGATTGGTCGCCGCTTTGATGAAAAAGAAGTGCAAAAAGACATCGATTTGATGCCTTACACCATTTCTAAAGCAGACAACGGTGATGCTTGGGTTGAAGTGCGCGACAAGAAACAAGCGCCGCCACAGATTTCTGCTGAAGTTTTGCGCAAAATGAAGAAAACTGCGGAAGACTATTTGGGTGAAGAAGTGACTGAAGCAGTGATTACTGTGCCAGCTTACTTTAACGATAGCCAGCGCCAGGCCACCAAAGATGCGGGCCGTATCGCCGGTTTGGACGTTAAACGTATTATTAACGAACCAACTGCTGCTGCTCTGGCATTTGGCCTGGATAAACAAGAAGGTGATCGCAAAATCGCGGTATATGACTTGGGTGGTGGTACGTTCGACGTGTCTATCATTGAAATTACGGAAATCGATGGCGAGCACCAGTTTGAAGTATTGTCTACTAACGGCGACACATTCCTGGGTGGTGAAGACTTTGATAACCGTATCATCGACTTTTTGGCGGATGAGTTCAAAAAGGAAAATGGTCTGGACTTGCGCAACGACTTGCTGGCCAAACAACGCCTGAAAGAGGCTGCTGAGAAAGCCAAGATTGAGTTATCTGGTGCGCAACAAACTGAAGTGAACTTGCCTTATATCACGGCAGATGCCACTGGCCCTAAACACTTGGTGGTAAAAATCACGCGTGCCAAACTGGAGTCATTGGTAGAAGACCTGATCGAGCGCACTATCAGTCCATGTAAAACAGCATTAAAAGATGCCGGTGTGTCTCCTTCAGATATTTCTGACGTGATTTTGGTGGGTGGTCAGAGTCGCATGCCAAAAGTGCAAGAGAAAGTGAAAGAGATTTTTGGCAAGGAGCCACGTAAAGACGTAAACCCGGATGAAGCAGTGGCAGTAGGTGCTGCGATCCAGGGTGGCGTGTTGAAAGGTGACGTCAAAGATGTATTGCTGCTGGATGTAACACCGTTATCCCTGGGTATTGAAACCCTGGGCAGCGTGATGACCAAGCTGATCAAGAAAAACACCACGATTCCTACCAAGGCATCACAAGTGTTCTCGACAGCGGAAGATAACCAGAACGCAGTAACGATTCATGTGTTGCAAGGTGAGCGTGAAATGGCTGCTGGCAACAAGAGCCTGGGTCAGTTTAACCTGAGCGATATTCCACCTTCACCACGTGGCATGCCACAAATTGAGGTGACTTTCGATATTGATGCCAACGGTATTCTGCATGTGTCTGCTAAAGACAAAGCCACTGGCAAAGAGAACAAAATCACCATCAAGGCTAACTCAGGTTTGTCTGAAGAGGAAATTCAGCGCATGGAAGAAGATGCTGCTAAATATGCTGACGAAGACAAAAAACTGCGTGAACTGGTGGATGCCCGTAACCAGGCTGACAGCGTATTGCACAGCGTGAAGAAATCTCTGGCTGAACACGGTGACAAGATCGAAGCCGATGAAAAAGCCAAGATTGAAGATGCGGTGAAAGAGCTGGAAGCTGTCGCCAAAGATGGTGATGACAAAGAGGTCATTGAAGCTAAAACCAATGCCTTGATGGAAGCATCACAAAAACTGGGTGAGAAGGTCTATGCTGAGCAACAAGCACAGGCCAATACCGAAGGCGGCGCACAACCACAGGATGAAAAAACAGTGGAAGGCGACGTGGTAGATGCCGAGTTTGAAGAAGTGAAAAAAGACTAATCCTAAAGGGCGGGTGGTGACACTTGCCCTTCTTTATGATGCCGGCAAACACACTTCGTTGATAGCGAGTGTGTTTGTTTGTATGGCGCAGGCGCATGATGGCGCAAATGCATAATCGGAATAAATATGGCAGCTGCAAAAAAAGATTACTATGAAGTGTTGGGTGTAAACCGCGATGCTGGGGATGAAGAGATTAAAAAATCCTTCAAGAAACTGGCAATGAAGTTTCACCCTGACCGCAACCCGGATAACCCCAAAGCTGAAGAAAGCTTTAAGGAAGCCAAAGAAGCTTACGAAATATTAAGCGACGAGCAAAAACGTGCCGCTTATGACCAGTATGGTCATGCTGGTGTCGACCAGAGCATGGGCGGTGGTGGCTTCAGCGGATTTAACTCCGGTAATTTCAGTGATGCTTTTGGCGATATTTTCGGTGATATTTTTGGCGGCGGCGGTGGTCGTAACCAGCGATCGAATGTGTATCGTGGTGCTGACCTGCGTTACAACCTGGAAATTTCGCTGGAGGACGCGGCTAAAGGGACTGAGACTAAGATCCGTATCCCGGTGCAGACTAATTGTGAAACATGTCATGGTTCAGGCGCGCGTCCAGGCACTTCGCCTGTGACTTGTACCACCTGTAACGGCCATGGCCAGGTGCGTATGCAACAGGGCTTTTTCTCCGTGCAGCAAACGTGCCCGAAATGTCATGGCAGTGGCAAGATGGTAAAAGAACCATGCCCAACCTGCCATGGTGGCGGCCGCATCAAGCAGAACAAAACCCTGAATGTCAAAATTCCGGCCGGGGTTGATGAAGGTGACCGTATCCGCTTGAGTGGTGAAGGTGAAGCAGGTGTAAATGGCGGGCCAACAGGTGATTTGTACGTGGTGGTCCATTTAAAAGAACATGCGATCTTCCAGCGTGAAGGCGCAAACCTGCATTGTGAAATGCCTATCAGTTTTAGTACGGCTGCTCTGGGTGGGGAAATCGAAGTGCCGACACTGGATGGCGCTGCGAAAATGAAAATCCCATCCGAAACGCAAACGGGCAGTGTATTCCGTTTGCGTGGCAAAGGCATCAAACCATTGCGCTCCAGTGAACATGGCGATTTGATGGTGCACGTGGTGGTAGAAACGCCGGTGCGCCTGACTGAAAAGCAGAAAGACTTGTTGCGCGAATTTGAGAGTAGTACCCAAGCAGATGCCGGCAAACACAGCCCGAAAAATAAAAGCTGGGTAGATAAAGCGCGCGACTTTTTTAGCTGATTTTTTAAATGAATGGATTAACGGATAAATCGAAATTTTTTGCTTTATCCGTTTTCATTTTTTGTATCAGGGGAATAAGGCACTAAATTGCATTGGTTACAATTCAATAACAATTAAATTTTGATTTTTACAATTCAGTTACAGCTCGGTCAAATAATTGCAATAACTCTCTCCTAAACTAGAGCCATCTTTAAGCGAAACACAAAACGTTTTGTTTAATGGCTAGCTTGGTTGATTTGTCAACGACTAGCATTGATTTCCTCCTGATCCAAACCCCCTTTTAACCCGCCTTAGCGGGTTTCTTTTTGTCTGCTACTTTCGCAACATCATCACGCATATATTCCGAGCTTGCTGAAATTAATGGTAAGCAGCGTGTAGTCTGTAACCGCAACATCGTTTATGATGATTAGCAATTACATTACAGGATCAGCTTCAAAAGTTGATTCTGCACATATCCATCATGTTAAAAATCGCTATTTTTAATGCTAAAGCAGACGTAGGGGCAACAACGACTGCGCTTAATTTGGGCGCTGCCTGGCAACGCCAGCATAAGCCCGTTCTGTTAATCGATATGGATCCGCAGGCGCGCCTGACTGAGACTTACAAACATATCGGCCTCGATTTGCAAAAGCATTTGTTCAGGTTTTATCAGTCTGATACGCCGTTACTAGAGTTGATTCAGCCTTTGCGTAACGGGCTGCCGCTGATTACAGCCAATAAAGAGCTGATGAATGTGGATTCGCAGTTTGGCCGCGGGCCTGCAGCTTTGAAAAGGCTGGCTGTAGGCTTGGCTAAATTGCAGCCTACGCATGCTGAATATGCAGTGCTAATGGATTGTTTCTCCGGAATCGGTGTCATTTCTCTAAGTGCCGTTTTCGCAAGTGATCTGGTGCTGGTGCCGGTGTCTGCTGATTATTTATCCATTCATTCCGCTGTTAAAGTCGACAAAGCACTCAATGCGCTGGAGCCGGTGTTAAAACGGCGCATCCAGCGCCGCTTTCTACTGACGCGTGCCGACAAACGTAAGGAAATGACCGCTGAAGTTGCGCAGGAAATGCGTCGCCTGTTTGGCAACGAAGTGCTGCTCACCCAGATCTCAGAGCATGCGGCCCTGGCAGAGTGCGCACGTATGGGTCAGCATGTGTTTGAGTATGATGCTGCGAGTGCCGGGGCACGTGATTACATGACACTGTATTTTGAGCTGCAAGATGTCATCAAGAAACTGCCACTTTCGACATCATAGTGACTGCATTTAGCGATGGCGGCTTCCCAGCCATTGCCGTCGCCAGAACATCAGCAGCATCACTGATGCAATGCCAAGCATGATAAGGATCGCCCACCAGAAACCATACGGATCATGTGTCCATGGCATCTCTTCGAAATTCATACCAAAAATACCGGCGATTAATGTAGCTGGCATAAACAGCATGGCCACTACCGTCAGTGCGCGCACTTCCAGGTTCACCCGCTGGCTGATACTGGTCATATAAATATCCATCAGGCCGCTCAGCATGTCACGGATAGCTTCAAGAGATTCTGTAAAGTGTGCGGTGTGGTCGTACAAGTCGCGTAAATAGGGCAAGGTTTGCGGACTAAAAAAGCCATGCTCATTACGAATCAGGCTGTTCAGCACTTCGCGCAGCGGCCACACGGCACGACGCAACTCAATGGTGACATGCTTGAGCCTGTGTATGTTTTGCAGATATTCCGGGCTGGGCTGGTCAAGCAAATGCGTTTCAAGCAACTCGGCATCTTCGTTGATCGCTTCCAGCACCTGGAAATAGCGCTCCATCAAACTATCCAGCAGTGCATAACAAAGGTAATCCGGGCCACTTTGACGCAACAACACCTGGCCTTGCCGTAACCGCTCACGCACCGGTTCAAAACTGCCGGATGGCCTTTCCTGAAAGCTAAGTAGCCACTCACGGCCCAATGCAATACTGATTTGCTCTGAGCTGACACTCATGGACTCCGCATCGTAATAAAACAAACGTGTTTCAAGAAAAAGGTAATCCGGGTAAGTATCCAGTTTAGGCCGTTGCTCGGTATTTAGAATGTCATCTAAAACCAGCGGATGCAATTTAAAACGACGGGCAACCGCTTGCAGCAACGCAATGTCCAGCACGCCATGTACATTAATCCACGAGGTATGTTCTGCAGGCGCCTGCCATTCCACGATGTCGTGCATGGTCAGTTGCCTGGACTCCATATCATTGGCGTTGTAGCTGATGCTATGGATACAGGCAGGCGTTGCTTCATTTTCTGTGGCATTTTCAGGTGTTAATCCCGGGCTGGAAGTACCAAGTAAGCGATGCTTGCGGTGAGAGTGTTTGCGTTTGGCCATAAGTATACGAATCAACAATGCGGGTTTAGCATAAGCGTTCATTATGCGGAAATCAAGCCAAAGCTAAGCGGCAAAGCCAACAGGCAGGCCACAAGCCAGTCTATGATAAAATAAGCGAAACTATTCAATGAAAGAATCGCATGTCTGGCAACACCATTGGTACGCTGTTTACCCTGACTTCGTTTGGCGAGTCGCACGGCCCGGCCATCGGCGGGGTGGTTGATGGTTGCCCGCCAGGTTTGGAATTGTCGGCAGCGGATTTGCAGGTTGACCTGGACAGACGTAAACCTGGGACTTCCCGTCATGTGACCCAGCGCAGTGAGGCTGATGAAGTTGAAATTTTGTCTGGTGTATTTGAAGGCAAAACCACTGGTGCGCCTATCGGGTTATTGATCCGCAATACCGACCAGCGCTCCCAAGACTACAGCAAGATCATGAATACGTTCCGGCCCGGACATGCAGACTACACATACACCCAAAAATATGGCATTCGCGATTATCGTGGCGGTGGCCGTTCCAGTGCTCGTGAAACGGCTGTGCGCGTAGCCGCAGGCGCCATTGCCAAAAAATGGCTGAAACAAAAATACGGCGTGCAGATTCGTGGCTATCTGAGCCAACTGGGCGAAATAAAAGTGCCATTTGTTAGCTGGGATGCGATATCGCAAGAAGGTAATCCTTTCTTCTCGCCAAATGTGGAAATTCTGCCGCAACTGGAAGCTTATCTGGACCAAATCCGCAGCGAGCGCGACTCTGTCGGTGCGCGAATTACCGTTGTCGCCGAGCATATGCCAATCGGCCTGGGTGAACCTATTTTTGACCGCCTGGATGCAGATATTGCGCATGCCATGATGGGGATTAATGCCGTTAAAGGCGTTGAAATCGGCGCAGGGTTTGATTCTATAGCGCAACGCGGCAGTGAGCATTGTGATGAGCTGACGCCACAAGGTTTCGCTTCCAACCATGCCGGTGGCGTATTGGGTGGCATTTCCAGTGGTCAGGATATCGTGGTCAATGTGGCTTTTAAACCAACGTCGAGTATTCCTCAAGAGCGTCGCTCGATCAATCACGCTGGTGAGCCGGTGATGATGCAAACTACTGGCCGTCACGATCCTTGTGTAGGCATACGGGCAACACCGATTGTGGAAGCCATGTTAGCGCTGGTGCTGATGGATCATGCTCTGCGCCATCGTGGTCAGAATGCCGATGTGCACACGACAGTACCCACATTGTAAATCCATAAAGATTACCAAACCTTCAATTTTCTAACCGACTGATGGCTGCCAAGCTGATCACGGTTATTCTTTAAAAACGCGAGTATTTAATGAGTCACGCTTTACACTTTAATCTCTCGCGTTTTTATTTCATCTATTACTTTTTCGTCGGCGCTTTTGTGCCTTATTGGGGGTTGTACCTCAGCTCAGAATCCTTTTCACCGGCTGATATTGGCATACTGATGTCTTTGTTCCAGGTCAGTCGCATCATCGCACCGAACCTGTGGGGCTGGTTGGCTGACCACACCAGGCAAAGAGTGCGCTGGATCCGGACCACTGCATTTTTAGGGTTATTTGGTTTCACAGCGATTTTCTGGGCACATGATTTTATGACCATGTTTGTGGTCATGGCTGCATTAAGTATGTTTACCAGCTCTACCTTGCCACTATCCGAGTCTCTGTTATTGGCGCATCTGGCGAGCACCAACGGCCATTACAGCAAGATCCGTCTATGGGGATCCTGGGGCTTTATCGTAGCGTCTATCTTGCTGGGTTATTTAACCGACTGGTTTGGCATTAAAAGCCTGCTCTGGTTTATCCTGGTTGTGCAGTGCGTGCTGTTCGGATTAACCTGGAAACTCCCTGAAGCGCATGTGCCGCCTCATGCAAATGACAGTTTTTCTGTGTGGAAAATCCTGAAGCAACCTGCGGTTATTTCCCTTCTGGTTGGCTGTGCCATGATGGTGACCGCACATGGCTTGATGTATAACTTTTATTCTATTTACCTGGCAGAACACGGTTACAGTAAAGGCATGATAGGCTGGTTGTGGGCGTTAGGCGTGATTTGCGAAATAGGCATATTTATCAAAATGCCGTGGATTATGTCCCGCTTCAAACTGAAAACGATTCTAGTCGCCAGCCTGTTGATAGGTGTTGTCCGTTTTTCCATGATGGGTTTGGTGCCGGATCACCTGGGTTTATTATTGCTGGCGCAAACCATGCATGCATTTACCTTTGGCAGCTTTCATGCGGCGGCGGTAGAGGTGGTCACGCAATATTTCAATGGCCGCCATCAGGCCAAAGGCCAGGCCATCTATAACAGTGTCGCGTATGGCATAGGCGGTGCCCTTGGTGGCTTGCTAGGCGGGTTTTCGCTGCAGTACTTAGGCGGGCAGCTCACTTTTACGCTGGCTGCTTTATTTCCTTTATTAGGCGCAGCGATTGTCATGTTCGGACTGCATTTATCGCAACCCTATGCCCGCAGCGGCATGTTCAGCCATTAGCTAAATGCAGATGTGAAAACAGCCCGCTTGCGGGCTGTTCTTGTTTCGCTAATAGAGAATTAATTAATACGTTTGTCACGCTCAATCAATGCATAAGCACTATGGTTGTGGATGCTCTCAAAGTTCTCTGATTCCACCACATATTTCACAATGCGTTTTTCTTCATTTAATTGTGCTGCGACATCGCGCACCATGTCTTCTACAAATTTTGGATTGTCATACGCACGTTCAGTCACAAATTTCTCATCCGGCCGCTTGAGTAAGCCATACAACTGGCAGGAGGCCTGATCTTCCACTAGTGAAATCAAATCTTCCAGCCAGATGAATTCGTTCAGCAAGGCAGTCACTGTCACATGCGAACGCTGATTATGCGCGCCGTAATTTGAAATCTGTTTGCTGCATGGACATAAGCTGGTGACTGGCACCATGACCTGAACGGTAATTTCAAACTGGCCGTTCTTGATTTCACCTATGAAAGTGACTTCGTAATCCAGAAGGCTTTTCACGCCAGATATAGGCGCGGCCTTGTTGATGAAATACGGGAAACGCATCTCTACATAACCGGATTCCGCTTCCAGGCGTTCCACCATTTGACGCAGAATCGTCTCGAACGAGTCTATCGAAATGGCGCTTTCGTTCATGTTGAGGATCTCAACAAAGCGCGACATATGCGTGCCTTTGAAGTTGTGCGGCAAATGCACATACATATCAAACACCGCTACGGTATGTTGCTCACCACCGGTTTTATCTTTGACAATGACAGGGTGACGGATAGACTTGATACCTACCTTGTTGATGTCTAGGCGACGCACATCGGGAGTATTTTGTACGTCTTCAATCACTGCAGGGATTACGGGTTGATTCATCAGGGGTTCCAAAGCGGGAGTTGCCCGCGATTTGATAAATGGTTGAATATACTACTCAGCTATTAATTTCTCAATAGCAGAACAAATACCGGATTTGTCTAGACCGCAGTCGCTCAACATAGTTTCATGCGAGCCATGCTCTATAAAACGGTCAGGTAGTCCTAAACATAGAGTGGATATGACAATATGATGGGCTTGCAGGCATTCCATCACGGCAGCACCGGCGCCACCCATGATCGCATTCTCTTCTACAGTCACTATATGGTCATGCGTGCGGGATATTTCAAGTACCATGTCCGTATCCAGCGGTTTGATAAAACGCATATTTACCACAGTCGCGTCCAGCGTTTCTGCAGCTTGTAATGCCGGATGCAGCATGCTGCCAAAGGCAAGGATGGCGACTTTTTTACCCTGGCGGACTAATTGTGCCTTCCCGATTTCCAGCGTGTCCAGTGTGGCCAAAGTCGCTGCACCTATGCCGCTACCACGCGGATACCGCACAGCCGCCGGGCCTTTGTACTTATAGCCGGTAGTCAGCATCTGGCGGCATTCCTGCTCATCACTCGGGGCCATGATCACCATGTTTGGGATACAGCGCATAAAACTTAAGTCAAAGCTACCAGCATGTGTGGGGCCATCAGCGCCTACCAGGCCAGCACGGTCAATCGCCAGCAACACATCCAGGTCTTGCAGCGCAATATCATGCACCAATTGATCATAAGCGCGTTGCAGGAAAGTTGAATAGATGGCAACCACTGGCTTCAAGCCATCACAGGCCATCCCTGCCGCAAAAGTGAGCGCATGCTGTTCTGCAATGCCTACATCAAAATAACGTTGCGGATACTTTTCCGCAAAACGGTTGAGGCCCGAGCCATCACACATCGCTGGTGTGATACCAATCAAACGGCTATCTGCCGCTGCCATATCCACCAGCCAGTCACCAAAAATCTGGGTATAAGTAGGGCACCCACTCTGGGTCATGCAATGGCCATTCAGCGGGTCGAACTTGCTGACACCGTGATATTTATTCGGATTATCTTCCGCCGGACTGTAGCCTTTGCCTTTTTGCGTGACGACGTGCAGAAACTGTGGGCCTTGTAATTGGCGGATGTTGCTTAAGGTATCTACCAGCGTCGCGATATCATGGCCATCAATAGGCCCAATGTAATTAAATCCGAATTCTTCGAACAAGGTGCCGGGAGTGACCATGCCTTTGGCATGCTCTTCAGCACGGCGGGCAAACTCTTTGACAGGAGGGATGATATCCAGTACTTTTTTCCCGCTACGGCGCACGCTGTCATACAGTTTGCCGGACATCAGGCGCGCCAGATAATTGTTCAATGCACCGACATTGTTGGAAATGCTCATGTCATTGTCATTCAGGATCACCAGCAGGTTGGTGTCCATATCACCGGCATTATTCAACGCTTCAAATGCCATGCCTGCTGTCATTGCCCCATCGCCGATAATCGCGACGCTGCGGCGGTCAGACCCCAGCGTTTTGGCAGCAACCGCCATGCCTAATGCAGCTGAAATAGAGGTGCTTGAATGGCCGGTACCAAAAGTATCGTATGCGCTTTCGTCACGTTTGGGAAAACCGGCGATGCCGCCTGCTTTACGTAAGTGCGCCATCGCATCACGACGTCCGGTTAAAATTTTATGCGGGTAGGTTTGATGGCCAACGTCCCATACCAGCCGGTCATCGGGTGTGTTGTAAACGTAATGCAATGCAATCGTGAGCTCTACCACGCCAAGGTTAGACGACAAATGACCGCCGGTTTTGGAGACACTTTGAATGAGGAATTCACGTAATTCTGCTGCTAGCGCTTTTAGCTGTGACCTCTCCAGCAGGCGCAGGTCGGTTGGAGAATCAATGCGGGACAGCAGGGAAGTCATCATTAGGATGTGCGCTCACAAATGAAACGGGCAATCGCGCGAAGTGGATCAGCCTGCTTATCAAACCCGGCAAGTAACTGCAAGGTTTGCTCATACAATCTCTTAACCAATGCATTAGCCTCCTCAATACCAAGCAGGCTCACATAGGTCGATTTTTCCTGCAAGGCATCTTTCCCAGCCGTTTTCCCCAGGGTTTGTGTATCTGCAGTGGCATCCAGAATGTCATCTACCACCTGGAACGCCAAGCCCATGTTCTCGCTGTATTGATTAAGCAAACTTATGTGAGCTTCAGAAGTGCTTTCTGCTGCGTAGGCACCGAGCAACGTTGCAGCCCTGATCAATGCGCCCGTTTTGTACTGATGCATGGTTTCCAGCTCGTTGCGAGTCAATAGCTGGCCTGTGCTTTGCAAATCTATACTTTGTCCACCGCACATGCCGCGCGAGCCGGTAGCTTGCGCTAATATCTGCACTTGTTTTAAAGCTTGTGGCGCATTGGTGTCAGCAATCGTTTGAAACGCAAGCGATTGCAACGCATCACCCACCAGCAACGCAGTTGCATCGCCATATTGCTTGTGGCAACTGGGCTTGCCACGACGCAAATCATCGTCATCCATGCACGGCATATCGTCGTGTACTAGTGAGAACGCATGTATCAACTCTACAGCCACTGCAGCGGCATCGGTCGACTTTGCTGGTGCTCTGACAAGCTCGGCAGCCGCATAACTAAGCAATGCCCGCACGCGCTTACCGCCGCCTAGCACTGCGTAACGCATGGCAGAATGCAATCTTGAAGGTGACGTCTCTTCTGAAGGCATCACGCGCGCGAGGGCATCTTCAACCTGTTGTTGGTGAATGGTTGCCCAAGGCTCGAATGGAAATAATGAAATGCTCATGACTGTAAGTGAAATTGTGGCGAATCACTCAAGTTCGAAGGGTTTTAATTGCTGTTGCTGATTCAAGATCAAAACTGTTTGTTCAGCCTGCTGTAACGATGTCTGACAGGCTTGCAGTAATTGCATGCCATCAGCATAAGCTTTGAGCGCGTCTTCAAGAGGCAACTCTCCTGACTCCATGTTTCTGACAATCGTCTCCAGCGCGGTCATGCGCTGTGCAAAAGTTTGCGAATCACTTGCCACATCTGGAGATTTTTTTGAAACACTCATGAAGGTCAACCTGTTAAAACGCCTGACATTTTAACAAAACTATTTCGGTTGCGGGATTATTCTCAGAAGGTCGGAAGCAGATCAGGCAGGTAACACGCGTAACAGGAAGTTGCGGATATCGTCTATCTCCTGTTCGCAGACGCTATGCGGCATGTCGTATTCGTGCCATTCCACTGGATATCCAGCGTCTTCCAAAAATTCTCGCGAGGATTGCGCAGTAGATAATGCGATGACATTATCAAAACGCCCATGTGCCATCCAGATAGGCATGTGTTGATTTACGGGGTGCTGTTCACTGGAAAGTTTACCTTTCAAAGGCAGGTAAGTGGAAAGCGCGAGTACACCAGCTAAAGGCTGGTTGAACCGTGTAGCAGTATGCAGCGCAATCGCGCCACCTTGAGAAAACCCGGCCAGTAGAATTCGGTTTGATGAAATGCCTGTAGAGATTTCACTCTCAATCATCGTATTAATCGTGCCCTGCATTTCTTTGATGCCAGTCTCGTCTTGGGGACTATCCGGCTGAAGACCAAAGATGTCATACCAGGCACGCATCTCGTAGCCATTGTTCAGACTCACTGGTCGATAAGGTGCATGCGGCAGTATGAATTTAATATGCGGCAGGTCAAGCATATGCACCACGGGCTTAAAATCATGACCGTCAGCACCCAGGCCATGCATCCAGATGACGGTGGCTGTCGAATCTTTTGTGTTGAGGATGATCTTTTCCAGCATTGTTTAGCAGTCAGAATTAAGCTGTCAGTATATCAGCTGAGTAGTACAGAACTTAATAATGCAGAAGTCAGAGCATCGGGTCGCTTAAAGTATAGCGACAGACCTGGAACACAATACTTCTGCGCTCAGGTCGCAGGTGATATTGGCTGTACCGGGTGTTCTCGCTAAAGCTGAAAAAGTGGTTGCAGACGTGAGTGGTACGCCATTGTTTATTTCACTGCATGCTCGTGCAATGGGGGCGGGGATGTCGGCAGATGGTTTATTGAGTTGAATGTCCGTGCTCACTCTTCTTGCGTAAGCGTCTGCCTCAGCTAGACATGCATTGTCAGCGGCTTCTTGCGTGTAATTTTGATAGGCTGGTATTGCGATAGTCGCAAGAATGCCTATGATGGCAACGACGATAGTTAATTCAATTAGCGTGAAGCCATGATATCTATGCATTCTTAATGCCCTTTGATCGTTAAGCTTAAAATGGCTTGGCTGTAGCGTTCTGTTTCTAGCTTGCAATTAAATAAAAGCCCCGCACATGCAGGGCTCTTTATCAATCTGCTTATGTAGATATTATGATCGTGTGCAATTGCCACCAGTTGCCAAATCGCAGGTTACTGTACCTGTGCCTGGATTTCTTGGTGTAGCAGTGATAGTGCCCAAAGTTGTCGAGGTCATTGCTGCGGCACTTGTTATCGTGCCTCCACATGCTCCACCTGTGCCTGTTGGAGGTGTCGCAACTGGTGTTCTGCCAATCGAGATATCTGTTAAAGCTCTTTTGGCATAAGCGCCTGCTTCAGCCATGCAAGCGTTATTCGCTGCATCTCGTGTGTAATCTTGGTACGCAGGAATCGCTACAGAAGCCAAAATACCAATAATAGCGACCACAATCATCAATTCAATCAGGGTAAAACCTTGTTGTACGTGTTTTTTCATCATATTTCCTTCAAGTCAAGTTTTAGAGTGAACATCTTCTAGTTCAGCCACTGCTTTTCCAACAGTGTTCGGTGAAACTATAAGCAACAGATGTGCCAACCAAAATTTAATTCAATAAGTGATTGAAAAAAAAGAATTAAATAAGTTTTATGTCTTAGTTCTTCGAATTGAAGTGCATTTCTGAGGAGTAGATTCAATACGAGTGAAATGAGAAAAAGTGACAGACTTAGTCAGTCTTTATAACAAAAGTGATTTTTTTTGTCAGCTTACAACACTGCTTGAGAAAGCAAAAAAGGGATTGTGTTGTGCACAATCCCTTTTTTTGTGACAGTGTAAGACTTTTGGCCTGGACTGCATTTGCAAAAACTTAAATATTACGACGTAAGACTTACCAGAATTTCCACCAGGGTTTACTGTTGCCTTGCGAACTTTTTCCAGAACCCTGGCTAATTACTTTCCCGATTCGGCTACCTTTTTCAGGCTTTCCAGGCCTGGATCAAAATACTCATTGATGGCTTTAGTTGCTGCATCATCGTTTTGTTCTGGTTTTGGAATATTAGATGAGTCGGCACGTGTGTAGCTGCCTTTAACAGTCACCACAGTTTCGCTGCCTTTGGCAGTCACAGAAACGGTTGGATAAAAGTTTGACAGTTGCAGTGTGCTTTTATCCAGAATGTATTCGTATTTCAGGCGCATGCCTGCGTCATCAATTGAGCGCAGTTTTTCGTACATGGTGCCGCCATTTTTCAATTTGACCGTGCGATAAGTGGTGTCATCACCATTTTCGTCTTTTTTCTGTTCTACTTTTGTAGACTCAACGCCGGAGTGCCAGGCTTGTACGTTGCCGAAGTCTTTCAGCAAGGCCCATACTTTTGCCGGTGGCGCCTTGATGGTGACAGTTTTTTCAAAACGTAATGCCGCAGCACCGTGCGCAGCAGCCGTCAACGGAATCAATGGCAATAAAGAAACGGCAATGATGCCAAATATTTTTTTCATTTCAATCTCCTGATATTTACAGATGTTTTAAAGCTTAAAAGTAATCAGTCTTCTGAGTTTTAAAATAACCCGTGACTTTACCTAAAAAAAAGACTCTTTGCGACTAATTCATGGGCAATCCTGTGAAAAAACTAAAAAAAAGAAATGGTGGAAACACGGTTATTATTTTGCTTCCAGAATAAATTGCCCAAATGACCGGCATAGTTTTGGGCTGGGAATGGTGTTTGTCACCGTATTGGTCTTGGCATCAATGATAGAAACGGTATCAGAGCCCCAGTTGGCGACAACAACTTGCTGTGTCGATTTGTCATATTCAATTCCCTCAGGAAACTCGCCAACGTCAATGGTCTTGACTGTTTTTCCATTGGCAATTTCAATCACTGACACAGTTTCTGCATGATTGTTGCTGACATAGGCCCAATGTCCATCAGGACTGATGGCTACGCCATAAGGGTGTTGCCCGGTTTTAATGGAGCTGGTCTGGTATGAATCTACATTTAGCAGAGTCAGGCTATTACTGACCACGTTCACAACAAATACCATCTTGCCGTCTGGGCTTAAGGTCAGGGCAAACGGATGGATACCTACCTTGACCTGCGCAATCGTTTGCAGTGTACGTGTATCAACCACGGTCACATCATTACTATCGCGGTTGGCGATAAACAGTTTTTTATTATCTGCACTCAGTAGCATTCCTGAAGGTGTTTTGCCTGCTTTAAAAGCTTTTTGTTTTTCCGGGTGCGCCGTGTCTACTGCAATCACTTGTGCACCACCCCAGTCGGCCACGTAAAGTATTTTCTCGTCACGGCTTAATGCAATGCCGACTGCCTGAATATTCACCGGAATTTCTTGTAACAATTGCTGGGTGCGGCTGTTGATGACGGAAACGGTTTGGCTATTGGCGTTGCTGATATACACGCGCTTTTGTTTGCTGGCAATTGCCACGCCTACAGGTGCTTTGCCGACTAGTATGGTGTGGGTGACTTTTTTGTTTTCAATATCGAGTACTGAGACTGAATCGCTGCCTTGATTGGTAATGTAAGCAATATTGCCGGCAACTACATCCAAACTGCACAGCAATGAGAGCAATATGCCCATGCTGATATGCCGGAAATCAGGTTTGCGTCTATGCATTGATTTTAGATACGTAGATGTGTTCGAAGTAAAGGACATGGCAGGAAAACGCTTTGACTTAAATCGGGTTGACAGCGGAGTTTGCATAAAATTTTGTTTAGAAGCAACAAATAGGAACGAAATTTGTAAATGTATGAAAATTAAGGGTTTTTAACCTCTTTTTGTAGGGTAGGAAAAACTCCCGACCCATTAATTACCCTACAATAAGTATGGGGATTATTAAACATTCATACAGAGGAGCTTTGAAATGAAAAAAACATTTTCTTTAGGTAGTAAGTTGATATTGGCAATATCCTTCCTGGTCGCAGCACATTCTGCTAATGCGTTAACCACAGGCACAGTGTTAGGAACTGATTTCGTAAATGGGCAATCGAGTTATAGCACGTCTTTTTCAGACGGGACTTCTGCTACTTTTGTAGGTAGCAGATCCTTCCAGAAAAAGACACAAGATGGTATGACAGGTGTAGGTATTTCTGGCGGAAGAACACCAGGCGAGATTGATATCGATGAAACGCTGACCGGCACTTTTTCTAAAGAAGTCATCTTTTCAACACTGACAATTGGCTTACTGTTTGACGGCCCTGAATATAATGATGTGAAAGAGGTCGCGAAATTCCTGGTGAATTTTGCTGACGGAGGGAGTGATACTTTTTATTTGACGGCAACTGGCAAACATACTGCGAGCTGGACAGGCGAAGGTTCTCCCTTATCCCTCGGTAGTGGCGCTGTGGATGGTGGGACTGGCGCATGGCTATTGAATAATCCTTTTGGCTTCCGCTCAGTCGACAGCATCGTATTTAGTGCATCACCTGGTGTTGCCAAACATTCTTGCCATAACTGTACCAACCAGTCAGACTTCACTTTTGTAAGTGCGACCGTCATCCCGGTGCCTGAAGCGCAGACTTCAGCCATGCTGTTTACGGGATTGCTTTTGATGGGTGCTTTGTCATTGCGTCGTAGATTCTGATTAGCAATCTAGGCATTAAAAAGCTCACCGTTGGTGGGCTTTTTTGTTAGCTGCCAGCCATTTCATCCACGTCACCATGGATGTCCTTTCATTAAACTGTAAAGTGTGAAAAAATTGCAGTAAATATTGAAGGCAGTTTTTATGTTAGATCGTGATGGATACCGTCCTAACGTGGGGATTATTTTATGTAATTCCCACAATCAGGTGTTTTGGGGCAAACGTATCAAAGAGCATGCATGGCAGTTTCCTCAAGGAGGCATCAAGTATGGTGAAACTCCTGAGCAGGCAATGTATCGTGAATTGATGGAGGAGGTAGGCCTCAAGCCTGAGCACGTGAAAATTTTGGGTCGCACCCGGGATTGGCTGCGTTATGAAGTGCCCACCAGCTGGATCAAGCGTGAATGGCGCGGCAGTTATAAAGGCCAAAAGCAAATCTGGTTTTTATTACGGCTAACCGGTCGTGATTCCGATGTCTCATTGCGTGCCACCGAGCACCCGGAGTTTGATGCCTGGCGCTGGAGTGAATACTGGGTGCCGCTGGCAGATGTGATTGAATTCAAGCGCGATGTTTACCAATTGGCCCTGAATGAGTTGGCTGTTTTTCTGCGCAATCCTGCCAAGCGTTATGGCGGCAAGACACGCAAGCCGGCCAATAATGCGCTACCTACCGTAAGCGATGAGTAACTCTATTTAATATTTCAAACAGCCTCAGTTATATCACGCGGCAAAATCCACTCTGGACGAATTCGGTGGCAAGTATAGCCGTCTGGGTAACGGACCAGATAGTCCTGATGCTCGGGCTCAGCTACCCAAAAATCACTGGCAGGTGTCACTTCAGTGACCACTTTGCCTGGCCAGATGCCTGAGCTATCCATTTCATTAATTAATTCTTCAGCAGTTTGCTTCTGTTGCTCGTTCAGGTAAAAAATCGCTGAGCGATATGAAGGCCCCATGTCATTACCCTGACGGTTAAATGTGGTTGGGTCATGAATTTTGAAAAAGAAAACTAATAGCTGTCGCAAAGAGATGCGATCAGCATCGTATACAATTTCCATCGCCTCAGCATGATTGCCATGGTTGCGATACGTCGCATTTTGCACATCACCGCCGCTGTAGCCAACGCGCGTACTGATAATGCCGGGTAACTGGCGAAACAGATCCTGCATTCCCCAGAAACAACCACCGGCAAGAATTATTTTGTCTGACATATTAGAAAACGCTCTCTTTCCAAGGGGTGAAGAAATGGATAATCAAAAATTTAAAAAATAAGCTAACGAGAAACTAAAAATATTTCCAAACCTGTTTATGATGTTCTCGCGTATCAAATCAACTACTTACAATCTGTCCAGTATAGGAGGTTTAGGTTAAAATGCTGAGTTTTAGTTCTATTGCATGTTTTGGGGAAAACTATGGCTGTGAAGTTGGGGATTAATGGGTTCGGGCGTATTGGGCGCATGGTTTTGCGTGCGGCGGTTCAAGAAGACGAATTCAAAGATATTGAGGTAGTAGCTATCAATAGCTCATATGATATCGAGTATATGATGTATATGCTGAAATATGATTCCGTACATGGCCGTTTTCAAGGCACAGTAGAAGCAGACAGCGGTAATTTAATCGTGAATGGCAAACGCATTCACCTGACTGCAGAGCGAGACCCTAATCATATTGACTGGAGCAAAGGCGGCGCGGAAGTCATTGTAGAATCTACCGGGGCCTTTTTAACGCTGGACAGCTGTCAGCCTCACCTTAGCCGTGGTGCGAAAAAAGTGGTGCAATCGGCGCCGGGTAAAGATGACACGCCTATGTTTGTTTATGGCGTGAATCATCAGGAATATGCTGGCGAAGCCATTATTTCTGCTGCCTCGTGTACCACCAATGGCCTGGCGCCTTTAGCCAAAGTGCTGCATGACAATTTTGGTGTCAAACGCGGCCTGATGACTACCATTCATGCAGCAACCGCCTCGCAACTGACTGTTGATGGCACTTCCAAGAAAGACTGGCGCGGCGGCCGCAGTGTTTTTGAAAACATTATTCCTTCGAGTACCGGTGCTGCCAAGGCAGTGGGTAAAGTGATTCCTGCGCTAAATAAGAAGCTGACTGGTATGTCCATGCGAGTCCCATCTGCCGATGTATCCGTAGTTGACCTGACTGTAGAGCTAAGTAAAGAAACCACTTATGAAGCTATCTGTGAAGCCATGCAGCAAGCTTCTAAAGGTGCATTAAAAGGAGTGCTGGATTACACCAGTGATAAAGTAGTCTCTACAGATTTCCGTAGTAGCCCTGCCGCCAGTGTGTTTGATGCGGATGCGGGTTTGATGCTGGATCCTACTTTTGTCAAAGTGATCGGCTGGTACGATAATGAATATGGTTATACCTGCAATCTGTTGCGTCTGGTTCAACATATTGCTTAAATGATGACGGGGCTTATTGCCCCGTTTGCATATCTGTCATAATCCATTTTGCCTATTTAATTATTAATCAATCTTGATCGCTACGGAGCGCATGTATGAAATTCATCAAAATGACCGACCTTGATTTGCGCGGCAAGCGTGTGTTTATCCGTGCTGACTTAAATGTGCCGGTAAAAGATGGCGTGGTCACCAGCGATGCGCGTATTGTGGCCAGCATGCCGACCATTGAGTTTGCTTTAAAAGCGGGCGCCAAAGTGATGGTGACTTCGCATCTGGGTCGTCCTGAAGAAGGCGTTTACTCAGAGGAGAACTCCCTCAAGCCGGTGGCTGATGTCATGAGCAAGCTGCTTGGGCAACCTGTGCGCCTGGTAAAAAACTGGCTGGCTTCCAATGCGCCCGCTGATAGTTTGGGTACAGAAGATGGCCAGCTTATCCTGCTGGAAAACTGCCGCTTTAATGTCGGCGAAAAGAAAAATGATGATGCACTAGCCAAAAAGTATGCTGCTTTGTGCGACATATTTGTGATGGATGCCTTTGGCACCGCGCACCGCGCTGAAGCCTCGACCCATGGCATTGCCAAATTTGCGCCTGTGGCCTGTGCCGGTATTCTGCTGACGGAAGAGCTGGATGCATTAGGTAAAGCATTACTGGCGCCAGCCAGGCCATTCGTGGCTATTGTCGGCGGTTCTAAAGTGTCCACCAAGCTGACCGTGCTGGAAAGCCTCTCTGATAAAGTGGATCAATTAGTGGTAGGCGGTGGTATTGCCAATACTTTCCTCAAGGCTGATGGTCATGAAGTGGGCAAGTCCCTGTGTGAAGATGACCTGGTGGAGACTGCCAAAGGTTTGATGAGCAAAATGTCCGACCGTGGCGCCTGTGTACCGATCGCAAAGGATGTGGTAGTGGGTAAGCAGTTTGATGCCAACGAGCCGGCAGTCAAAAAATCTGCCGATGAAGTGGCAGCCGACGACATGATTTTTGATATTGGCGAGAAATCGGCGGCTGAGCTGGTGGATATCATCATGAATGCGGGGACTGTGGTATGGAATGGCCCGGTTGGCGTATTTGAATTTGACCAGTTTGGCGAGGGCACCAAAACCATAGCCAAAGCCATTGCAGAAACAAAAGCATTCACGCTGGCGGGTGGTGGCGACACGATTGCCGCTATCCAGAAATATGATATTTACGACAAGGTTTCGTATATTTCTACTGCAGGCGGCGCTTTCCTCGAGTTCCTCGAAGGTAAAACATTACCGGCGGTGGCTATCCTGGAAGAGCGCGCCAGCTGATCCTGACCCACATACATTCTCCCGCTAATGTTTTAAAACGTTAGCGGGACAGTCAACCGGTGATGTTTGTCATACACTTCAACACGGTTCCTGCCTTGTTTTTTCGCCACATACAGTGCCTTATCAGCTTGTTCCAGCAATAAGTCACCATCTTCACTGAAATTCAGCGCCTGATTGCGTGCATGTTGTTCTTTGTGAGTGGTGGAATGCTGCACGCCCAGTGACGCAATACCGATGCTGATCGTCATCAGGCGATGCCCGGCAAAGCGGATATCCAGCTCCATCACTTTCTGGCGGATACGTTCGGCAATTTTAATCGCTTCCTGCTGGTTGGTCTGGCCCAGAATCAGCACGAACTCTTCGCCGCCATAGCGCGCAGCCATGTCGCCGGGACGGTTGCTATAACGTTTTAAAATGCCTGCCAGCTTACGCAAACACTCATCTCCGGCCGCATGCCCCATGCTGTCATTCAGCTGTTTGAAGTGGTCGGCATCTATCATCATCACACTTAAGCTGGATTGATGGCGGATGGCACGTGACCATTCATCCCGCATGAATTGCTCTAACCGGCGACGATTAGCCAGGCCGGTGAGCGGGTCAGTGTGGGTGAGCGCGGAGATGCGATCCTCAACCTGCTTATGATGCGTGATGTTGGTCAGTGATAGCAAGAAAAGCTTGTTATCAGCCAGAGATGTTTGCATGGACTGCAAGCTCAAAGTGAGCCAGGTGGGTTGTTTGGTGGGTGTATGACACAGATAGTCCATGCTGAAGTGACCGACTTTGCCACTTAACACTTTTTCAATGCCGGAAATCAATGGTGGCAGATTAGTATCTTCATTGGCACGGCAGATGTCCAGGTACGCAATACCAAACCAGTCGGTATCCAACTCCAAACCATAAAACAAACCGAATGAACGCCAGGCCTGATTGACATAAATAATGCTGCTCGTCTCATCTATCACTGCAATTTGCAGTGGCAGTGTGTCCAAAATACCATTCAGTAATTGTTCTGCAATATCCACAAAATATCCAACAAGGTTGCTGAAACTTACAACGGGAATAGCGTGTCAGTCTTATTCTATTCAAGCGGGAACCGCCTGTCTAACTTTCGTGATGTAAATTAGCATTAAAATTGCTTGTGTGATAACTAACCAACAATGAAAGAAATCAATAATGACTACTCGGGTAGGTATTAACGGATTTGGCAGGATAGGCCGCATGGTGCTGCGAGCCGCATTAAATCAGGCAGAGTTCAATGAACTGGACGTAGTTGCCATCAATGGCATCGAGGAGCCGGACCATATGCTCTACATGCTGAAATATGATTCAGTGCATGGCCGACTGGCATATGATGCACACTTAGAGGGCGATTTTCTGGTGGTGGATGGCAAAAGAATACGCTTGACTGCCGAAAAAGATCCTGCGGACATCGACTGGGCAGCTGTTGAAGTCGATGTGGTGGTTGAGTGTACCGGTGTTTTTCTGACAAAAGAATCTTGTGCAGCGCATATTGCCGCAGGTGCAAGTATTGTGGTGCAATCGGCGCCAGGTAAAGATGATACCCCTATGTTTGTTTTTGGCGTGAATCACCTGGATTACCAAGGCGAAGAGATTGTATCTGCGGCTTCTTGCACAACCAACGGTCTGGCGCCTATCGTAAAAGTATTGCAAGACCAGTTTGGGGTCAAGCGTGGGTTGATGACGACGATTCATGCGGCAACGGCTACGCAGAAAACGGTTGATGGTACCTCGAAAAAAGACTGGCGCGGCGGGCGTGGAGTGTTTGAAAACATTATTCCTTCAAGCACCGGCGCGGCAAAGGCAGTCGGTAAAGTGATTCCTGAATTAAACAAGAAGCTGACGGGCATGGCGATGCGTATCCCTTCAGCGGATGTGTCTGTCGTTGACCTGACTGTGGAGTTGGAACAGGAAACTTCATATACAGAAATTTGTGCGGCGATGAAATTTGCCTCCGAGCGTGATTTAAAAGGCGTGCTTGGCTATACCGAAGAGCAAGTGGTCTCAAGTGATTTCCGTGGGTATCCGGCAGCCAGTGTATTTGATGCCAGCGCCGGCATCATGCTCGATTCCACTTTTGTGAAAGTGATCGGCTGGTACGACAACGAATATGGCTACACCTGCAACCTTTTACGTCTAACCAGTTATGTGGCACAAGCCAAATTGGTGATAACGCAATTGCCAGAACAAACCGTAGAGGCAGAAGCTGCTTAACGTGTCTTAAGCTGATTACTCAGCCACATGCCACGGTAAATTGTTCGCCAGTCATCTAACAGTGCATTTATAATATCGGTTTTACTTTTGCGATAGATATTATGCGTGCGCCTTTGCTGGAAACTTCGATTAAAAGCCTGAAGAAATTGCATCAAGGCAAGGTGCGCGACATTTATGATATCGACGCGCAAACCATGTTGCTTGTCAGTACTGATCGATTGAGCGCGTTTGATGTGATTCTGCCAACCGGTATTCCACACAAAGGTGCCATGCTGACACAAATGGCTAATTTCTGGTTTGAACAACTGGCAAATGTAGTGCCCAATCACCTGACCGGAATAGCACCGGAATCCGTCGTAGCCCCAGATGAAATTGAACAAGTCAAAGGCCGTGCAGTGGTTGTCAAAAAGCTGAAAGCATTGCCACTGGAAGCGATTGTGCGTGGTTACCTGGTCGGTAGCGGCTGGAAAGAGTATCAGGCCAAAGGTACCGTTTGCGACATTCCATTACCTGCCGGGCTGCAACTGGCACAACAATTACCCGCCCCTTTATTTACACCTTCCAGCAAAGCTGAGGTTGGCGAGCATGATGAAAATATCAGTATTCCTCAAGTCGAAGCGTTGATTGGCAAGGATATGACTGCCCAAGTCGAAAAAGCGGCGATTGCGCTGTATACCCAAGCTGCTGAATACGCGCTTACCAAAGGCATTATTATTGCCGATACTAAGTTTGAATTTGGCGTGGATGCAGATGGTGTATTGCACGTCATGGATGAAGTGCTGACACCGGATTCATCGCGTTTTTGGCCAGCTGATCAATACCAGGTAGGTGCTAATCCCCCAAGTTATGACAAGCAATATGTGCGTGACTGGCTGGAAACTTGTGACTGGAATAAAACAGCGCCGGGCCCGGAGTTGCCAGCAGATATTGCGAAGCGAACTTCTGATAAGTATATGGAAGCATTCGCCAAGCTGACTGGCCGTACCTTGCAAGTCGATTAATTCAATACACTAATGAGTTTTCGCGCACAGCTGGCTACCCTGGCCAGCAGATTCAAACAAGAATTAGCGTTTTACCGGGCGCTACATGCGCATCAGCAAACCCCAAGGTTGGCAAAAGGATTGTTATGGCTGGCGATGGGCTACCTGGTTTTACCCTTTGACCTGATTCCGGACTTTATCCCGATTATCGGCCAGCTTGATGAGCTGGTGATTATCCCGACATTGCTCTACTTCGCTCTGAAATTAACGCCGGTTGAGGTGCGTCAATTTTGCCGAGATCAGGCAAGCGCTGCTGAAAATCAAAAATAATGCGGTTTGCAAACAAAGGTTTATGTTAATCGCCTATAATGGCGGCTTTTCTTGAAATAGGTTTGAAAAGATGTCATTGAATTTGGTAGCAAGCGGCAAAGACTTGCCGAACGATTTTAACGTCATTATTGAAATTCCAGCCAATGGCGACCCGGTTAAATATGAAGTAGACAAAGAAAGCGGCGCATTGTTTGTTGACCGTTTTATGGGTACTTCCATGCAATACCCATGTAACTATGGCTACATTCCACACACTTTGGGTGATGATGGAGACCCGGTTGATGTATTGGTGATTACACCTGTACCACTGCTGCCAGGCGTAGTGGTGCGTTGCCGTCCATTGGGCATGCTGAAGATGACTGATGAAGCCGGTGGCGATGCCAAAGTGCTGGCAGTGCCTATTGAAAAAGTATGCGGTTTGTACGCTTACCAAAGAACATTAAGTGATGTTTCGCCTTGGCGCCTGGACATGATTGCGCATTTCTTTGAACACTACAAAGATCTGGATAAAGGCAAATGGGTGAAGATTGAGGGTTGGGCCGGCATTGAAGAGGCACATGCTGAAATTCTTGGGGGCGTGGAGCGTTATAACGCTTTAGAAGTGAAGCCTGCATTCTAAATATTCATGGTTAATTGAATGAAAACAAAAAAGTCGGCAATCGCCGACTTTTTTGTTTTAGCGCGATTGAATTAATGTAGAAGCGGGACAATCAATAATGCAACGATGTTAATAATCTTAATCAGCGGGTTGACAGCGGGTCCGGCGGTATCTTTGTAAGGATCGCCTACAGTATCCCCGGTCACTGCGGCTTTGTGTGCATCTGAGCCTTTGCCGCCGTGATGGCCATCTTCAATGTATTTCTTGGCATTATCCCAGGCGCCACCACCAGTACACATTGAAATTGCTACAAATAAACCCGTGACTATCGTGCCCATCAGCAAGCCACCTAAAGCAACCGGGCCGAGGAACAGGCCGACCAGTATTGGCGCAGCTACTGGCAATAATGAAGGAATCATCATTTCCTTGATTGCCGCTGTGGTCAGCAGATCGACTGCCTTGCCATATTCGGGTTTGGCCGTGCCTTCCATCAGGCCCTTGATTTCGCGGAACTGGCGGCGCACTTCTTCTACCACGCTGCCAGCGGCGCGACCCACGGCTTCCATCGCCATCGCCGCAAACAGAAAGGGAATCAGGCCGCCGAGGAACAAACCAATAATCACATTGGGATCGCTTAAATCAAAGCTGGCTGTAATGCCGGCACCTTCAAGTTTATGTGTGTAATCAGCAAACAAAACCAGCGAAGCCAGTCCGGCAGAGCCAATCGCATAACCTTTGGTCACGGCTTTGGTGGTATTGCCAACCGCATCCAGTGGGTCAGTGACATCACGCACGCTACTTGGCAATTCTGCCATTTCGGCGATGCCACCTGCGTTGTCTGTAATTGGGCCATAGGCATCCAGCGCCACTACGATGCCAGCCATGCTCAGCATGGCCATAGCAGCAATTGCAACGCCATATAGCCCTGCCAGATGGAATGCCACATAAATCGCTACACAAACGGAAAGCACTGGCAAGGCGGTGGATTTCATGGAGACGCCGATGCCCGCAATGATGTTAGTTGCATGTCCAGTGGTGGAGGCTTGTGCTACGTGCTTGACCGGCGCGTAGTCAGTACCAGTGTAGTACTCTGTGATCCAAACCAGTGCCGCAGTGAGTACTAACCCAACTGCGCAAGCGCCAAACAACGCCAGGTTGGATACGGTCACTTCTCCGTGAGTGTAACCTTGCGGAAATGCATATTGCGTGACAAAGTAAAACGCAATAAGCGACAGCACACCCGCTACAGCCAAGCCCTTATACAGCGCAGGCATTACATTTTTCATGCCTGGCGATGCCTTTACGAAGAAACAGCCAATGATGGAGGCAACGATAGATACCGCACCCAGCAGCAGCGGATATATCACACCGTTGACGCCCGCTTCAGCTGCCATTAGCCCACCGAGCACCATGGTAGCAATCAGGGTCACGGCGTAAGTCTCAAACAAATCGGCGGCCATGCCAGCACAGTCGCCAACGTTATCGCCTACATTGTCAGCAATCACTGCCGGGTTGCGTGGATCATCTTCTGGAATGCCTGCTTCAACCTTGCCCACCAGGTCGGCACCAACGTCAGCGCCTTTGGTGAAAATCCCGCCGCCCAAACGTGCAAAAATCGAAATCAGTGATGAACCAAACGCGAGGCCGATTAAAGGATTCAAATCGGTTGCCTGTTCAGCACCGAGAAAAATATAGAATCCGGCGACACCCAATAATCCCAGCCCTACCACCAGCATGCCGGTAATTGCTCCGCCTTTAAAAGCGACATCCAGCGCCGGCCCGATGCCATTGGTGGCCGCTTGTGCCGTACGCACGTTTGCTTTTACGGAAACATTCATTCCAATAAACCCACAAGCGCCCGAGAGCACAGCGCCTACCACAAACCCGATTGCGGTGTATAAGCCCAGGAAAATCCCAATAAGCACAGCCAGAATGACGCCGACGAGGGCAATCGTTTTGTATTGTCTGGCCAGGTAGGCGGCCGCGCCTTGTTGAATCGCCCCTGCAATTTCTTGCATGCGGGCGTTGCCTGCAGGTAATCCCGAAATCCACTTACTCATTACTACGCCATAAAGTACCGCCAAAACTGCTGCGCCTATGGCCAACATTAATGCGACTGACATGTGTTCTCCTGTTCCTTTTGAAACTGCGTTGAACGTAATGACTACTTAAATCTGTTACTTAAGATGTAAATGCTGAATCGTTCCTTAGGTATGTGAGTTGTAAATGAAGTGTAACAGCGTGGTGCATTATGGCACTATTTAAAGAATGCGCACAAGTAAGGTGCAATTAGAAGCAGCATAACGGTGAAACGCACCTACGATTCGGTGACGACAGGGTGCAAGGTTTGCAAAAAAGAGTCAGGTATCGCGCTGGCGGTCAATAAAGTGACGTAAAGCGGCTTCAAGTGCTGGGTTCTCAATCTTGTCTGCGCATGCTTCCAGCGTGCTCAGGGCTTGATCTGACGGGGACTGGATACGTTTCTGTCTGGGTTTTGGACGAGATTTGACTTGCACTTTAACTTTAATTGCGCTAAGGTTTAACCCTTTGTTTTTCTGGGAATTTTGACAAAAATCCCAGATTTTTCGTAGCAATCCGGTTTCTAACAACCTGATTTTGCTGGCAACGGCACCTGAATAAGCACCGATTGTGAGTGTGCCATCTTCCAAAGCCAGCACATGAGAAAGTTTAGATAGTTCCGGGGCAACCGTAGACCATAACCGCTGTAATTGTTGACGATCATTGGCCTCTTCTAAAAGAGGTTTTAATTCGTGATGGTTTGTGAAAATCCGATTGATTTTTAACATGCGTTTGGATTTTAAATTACGTGGTTGTCCGCAGAGTGCTTGAATATTGTACTACACCGATTATTCTCACGGGCCATTCCCTTGAGTATTCGGCTAAAAGCGAGAGTTCCTGGCATGATTAATATCATTATTGTTTCAGAAAAAATGGCCAAGCCTAAGACGCTAGGCATGTTTGAAAGCGTAGGTCTGGTGCTGGCGCTGATACTTGTGCCGGTAGTGCTGACTTTGTTTTTTATTACACCGCAACAAGTCATTAAAAGTCAGGGTGTTAAAGCGATTCTGCCTCCCCATTTAAGAGGTGCCATGCTTTCTACACAAAGTCATCTGGATGCCTATGCGAAGCAAATTGGCGAATTACAGGCGCGTATTCTGCGCCTCGATGCGCAAAACCAGCGTTTATCCAAACTGGCAGGGATTAAATCCAGCGCTGAGCCTATCAACGAACGTACCTCGGTGAATGAAGTGCTCGGCCAGGGCGGGCCTTTAGTTAAGGATGCGCCCCTAACCGAAGATGACCTGAAAGCAACTATTGAGCAAATGTCGGCTGACCTTGATTTCCGTGATGAATACCAGGGCAAGATAGAAGCAAAGTTGCTACTTAAAAGTGTGTTAAGAGAAATGTTGCCGAATAGCAGTCCGGTGGACGCGGCATTTAGCTCTTCAAGTTATGGGTGGCGGATCGACCCCATGAGTGGGCATCGTGCTTTTCATGAAGGTTTAGATTTTCCGGCTGCTTCTGGCACACCGGTTTATGCGGCAGCTGACGGCATTGTTACTACTGCTGTACAAACTTCAGATTACGGGAATCTTTTGAAGATCGATCATGGGTCTGGTCTGGAAACCCGTTATGCGCACAATTCCAGACTGCTCGTTAAAGCAGGTGAGCGCGTAACCAAGGGACAGAAAGTGGCATTGATTGGTAGCACTGGCCGTTCTACGGGCCCACATTTGCATTATGAAATTCGCCTCAACGGCAACCCGCTCGACCCCCGTGAATATCTCAGGAACCATTCCTGACTGAATTCAATTGCTTGCGTGCAATAATCAAGACAATTCGCCTCTATATCTTATACAATCCTAGTTTATTCTTTTAACCCCGCTCTGGCGGATATCGGTGTGACTCATGTTAGCCTCGTTGTTTAAAAAATTCTTTGGTAGCCGTAACGACCGCCTGGTCAAGCAATATCAGCAAACCGTCAAACAAGTAAACGCTTTGGAACCTGAAATTCAGGCGCTAAGTGATGAACAGCTGCGGGCAAAAACGGAGGAATTTAAGCAACGCTATACGCAAGGTGAAACACTGGATAAATTGTTGCCAGAAGCATTTGCCGTAGTTCGTGAAGGCAGCAAGCGTGCATTAGGCATGCGTCATTTCGATGTACAACTGATTGGTGGCATGGTACTGCATGCTGGCAAAATCGCCGAGATGCGTACAGGTGAAGGTAAAACTTTGGTTGCGACCTTGCCGACTTACCTTAACGCATTGACTGGTAAAGGTGTGCATGTCGTTACAGTCAATGATTACCTGGCTAAACGCGATGCCGAATGGATGGGTAAACTGTACAACTTCCTCGGCTTAAGCGTCGGTATTAATCTTTCGCAAATGCCGCATGATGCGAAGCAACAAGCTTATGCCTCGGATATCACTTACGGTACTAATAACGAGTTCGGCTTTGACTACCTGCGCGACAACATGGTGTTCAGCAAAGAAGAACGCGTGCAACGTCCGTTGCATTATGCGCTGGTGGATGAAGTTGACTCCATTTTGATTGATGAGGCGCGTACGCCACTCATCATCTCCGGCCAGGCTGAACACAGTGTGGACCTGTACGGTGCAATCAATGAAGTCGCCAAGCAACTGGTACGTCAACAAGAAGAAGAGGGCGAAGGCGATTTCTGGGTGGATGAAAAAGCCCAAAGCGTCACTATGAGCGAAGCCGGGCATGAGCATGCCGAGCAACTGCTCGAGCAAGCCGGCATGTTACCAGCGGGTTCCAGCCTGTATGAGCCAGCCAATATTACGTTAGTGCATCATCTGTATGCCTCACTGCGTGCGCAAAACCTTTACCATCGAGATCAGCATTATGTTGTACGTAATAATGAAATCGTCATCGTTGATGAATTCTCAGGCCGCATGATGCCGGGTCGTCGCTGGTCAGATGGTTTGCATCAGGCTGTGGAAGCCAAGGAAGGTGTGGCGATCCAAAAAGAAAACCAGACACTGGCTTCTATCACGTTCCAGAATTACTTCCGCATGTACCAGAAACTGAGTGGTATGACGGGTACAGCCGATACAGAGGCCTACGAGTTTAACCAGATTTATGCGCTGGAAACGGTGGTAATTCCTACTCACAGACCTGTGCAACGTTCGGATGCGATGGACAAGGTGTACCGCACCGGTATGGAAAAGTACAAGGCTGTAATTGAAGATATCAAGCAATGCCAGGCTAAAGGGCAGCCAGTGTTGGTCGGTACCACATCGATTGAAAACTCAGAGCTGATTTCGCAGCTTCTCACGCAGTCCAAACTCGAACATCAAGTGCTTAATGCTAAGCAGCACGAGCGCGAAGCGACTATTGTTGCCGAAGCCGGACGTCCCGGCATGATTACCATTGCAACCAACATGGCAGGTCGTGGTACCGACATTGTCCTAGGCGGTAATTCTGAAGGCGAAATTCACGCTATTCACAGCGATACCAATTTAAATGATGCGGATAAAGCGACAAAAATCGCGCAGCTGAAGGCGGAGTGGCAGCAACGCCACGATGCAGTGCTTGCCGCAGGTGGCTTGCATATTATTGGTACCGAACGCCATGAGTCACGCCGCGTCGATAACCAGCTGCGTGGCCGTTCTGGCCGTCAGGGTGACCCAGGTTCCAGCCGTTTCTACCTGTCGCTTGAAGATCAGTTACTGCGTATTTTCTCAGGCGAACGCGTCGCGGCGATTATGACACGCCTGAATATGCCTGAAGGTGAAGCGATAGAGCATGCCATGGTCACACGCGCGATTGAAAATGCGCAACGTAAAGTGGAAGGCCGCAACTTCGATATCCGCAAGCAATTGCTGGAATACGATGATGTGTCGAATGACCAGCGCAAGGTCATCTACGAACAACGTAACGAATTGCTGGAATCAGTCGATGTTGGTCAAACTATCCGCGCGATGCGTGAGGATGTCGTCAATAGCTTGTTCAATACCCATATTCCTCCTGGCAGCGTAGAGGAGCAGTGGGATGTGCCTGCGCTGGAAGTCGCATTGCGTGAAGATGCCAGCTTGCCTTTACCAGTGAGTGAGTGGCTGGAAAGCAATCCTGATTTACATGCAGAAAGTTTGCGTGAACGCATTGTTGAAGCTGCGAATGAAAGCTATGCCTCCAAAGAAGCGTTGGCCGGTAACGATAACATGCGTAATTTTGAGCGTGCGGTCATGCTGCAAAGCTTAGATAATCATTGGCGTGAGCATTTGGCCGCGCTGGATCATCTGCGCCAGGGCATACACCTGCGCTCTTATGCGCAAAAGAATCCAAAACAGGAATACAAGCGCGAAGCATTCGAGTTATTTGAGTCTTTGCTGAATACTGTAAAAACTGAAGTCACCAAAATTACCATGCAGGTGCAAGTGCGTTCACGCGAAGAACTTGAAGCAGAAGAACGTCGCGCTGAAGAAGCATTGCGTGCTACCGATGTCGGCAATGTGCAATATCAACACACTGATTACGACAATGCTCTGAGCAATAGTGGCAATGAGACTGCTGAAAAACAGCCGTTAAACTTGCCTGAAGGAGTACGTGTTGGCCGTAATGAACCCTGTCCATGCGGTTCAGGCAAACGTTTCAAAAATTGCCATGGTGCTTTGAGCTAAATGCACCAAATTAAGGGGTACATTAAGCTAGTAGGAAAGGGACAAAATGTCTGATCAGGCTATTATTGCGTCGCCATGTATAGGCGTTTGTAGTATTGATGATGCCAGCGGTTTTTGTGAAGGATGTTACCGCACGCTGGAAGAGATCCAGCAGTGGTGGGATATGGATAACGCAACCAAGTCCGAGGTCATCAAGAAAGCATCTGCACGCGAAGCGGCAGTGTTCGGTGATTAATTGATTCTTGTATTAGGTATAAATGTATACGACGTAGTTAAATAAAAAGCCGGCACTGCCGGCTTTTTATTTCTTACCCCAAGCAGATTACAGGTCTGCGAGAGGATGATTGCCCATGGTGCCTGATTTAGTATCCAGTTTGGAAACCACCAGCTCCAAAGAGGTTTTCAGGTTTTTGAGCGCATCCAGTTCCATCGATGCCAGCACTTGCGGCAAAATGCCATCCACTGGTTGGGGTGCTTTTGCCAGCACTGCATGTCCTGCCGGGGTAACCAACAAACCCACCTTACGCTGGTCTTCAGTCAAACGCTGTTTTTTAACTAATTGCTTTTTGACCAGTTTTTCAACTAGCAAACTGCAGGTAGATTGATGAATAGACAGATTTTCTGCGAGTCTTGAAACCCCTAATTCCGGGTGCGTTGAAATTTCATGTAACAGCCATAGCTGGGATCCTGAAATGCCGCAAGTTGATTCAATTTCTCTAAAATGCTGTCTAACAGCTCCAAAAATGATACGGAACTGCTTAAGTGCTTCTTTTGCTAGTGAATTCTGCATAATCAATATATTTTTAGAATCTTTGTTGACATTCTACCATTTTCTGAAAGGAGAGTTCGTTCAGCAAGGTCTGGAGATGCAAAAAAATTGTCTGGTAATTATTATTGTGGTAATCAATGTGTTTTAATTAGGACTGAAAATAATTAGAAAAATTCCTATAGATTTCAATTACGGCCTCAGTTTGCGGCCTACCACATACATGTGCTAATTGATGCTAACTGTTGCTAAGAATGACCTGTTGTAAAAAAGAGACAGGCCCATTATTAATTGATAGAGATCACTGATACGTGCGATAAATAAAGCTGATGCAAAGTCACTAATCCATACTCACGCGTAGCTTGCAAAGGTGATCGGGTATTGCAGATTGGGCGAGTTATTTAACCGTAAAATCATAGTAATGAAATCAGCAATAGATGATGGTATGTAGCAAGATCGGCCGTTTCTTTGATAGGTGAGGGGCCGGATGGCTTTGCAAGAGGTCGACTCAAGCGGTCTCGAATTCAGGTGGATGAGGTGTTGCCTGCACGTTGTTCTATCAATTGCAGGTAATGCGCGACATCGAGGCTGGTCTGGTTGCGCTGTGCTAGCCAAATGGTTTCTGCCAGGCATTCGAGTAAAGCATGTTGTGCCTCATGCTCCTCTTGGTAACGGGTACATAGTTTGCCATAAGCTTGTGTGATGCCGGCCGGCTGGTTGATGCTGATCTGCTCTTGTATGGATAGATGCAGGCTCATATGCAAAAATGGGTTGGTTTCGCCCATTTCCGGATAATAGGCTTGTTGCAAATGTTGTTCCGGCGCGTCCAGAATGGCTTGGTATTCAGGATGCAGGTGCATAATACCGACTGCCATTTTCTCAAGGCCGGTCAGCACTTTCTGCTGCTGGAATTTAGCCCACGCATCAAAGAAAAATTGCCTGACTTCGTCTCGACTAGGGTTGAATAAAGCCATGTTTAGTTTCCTGTTGGAGGCAACACCGGATGTATTTGTTTATCACGGTATTCGCATAAATCGACTATGCAGCAGATGCCACATTTGGGATTTCGCGCGACGCAGGTATAACGTCCATGCAAAATTAACAAGTGGTGAGCATCCTGTAAAAATTGTTTTGGGGTAGTGCTTAAAAATCGCTGCTCGACTTCAAGCACCGTCTTACCTGGCGCCAGTCTGGTGCGGTTTCCGACGCGGAATAAATGTGTGTCCACAGCAATGGTAGGCTGACCAAACGCCGTATTCAAAATGACATTGGCAGTTTTGCGCCCCACGCCTGCCAACGCTTCCAACGCTTCACGCTTGTCCGGTACTTGGCCCTCATGCAGCGAGATTAGTTGCAGGCAACATTTCAATACATTTTGTGCCTTGGCGCGATATAGACCTATAGTTTTAATGTAGCTTTCAAGTCCATCTATGCCCAAGTCAACAATGGCTTGCGGTGTGTTGGCCACTTTAAATAACTTGCGCGTGGCGATATTGACGCCTTTATCCGTAGCCTGGGCAGAGAGAATGACTGCTATTAATAATTCAAACGTAGTGGTGTATTCCAGTTCGGTAGCCGGGTGAGGAATGGCTTGCGCCAGCCTCTGGAAAATAGCGAGTCTTTTTGCGGCATTCATACAAATAGCTTAGTCAAAAGAGTACATATCACGAATTTTTATTAGATTGACTTTAGCGCTTTAACGCGTGCCATCGCCGCAGCAATGGCAGATTTTTTGATGGCGTCATTGTTAGTGGAAGCGGACATTGACTCATTCACTGATGGGTCCCTAGCTACAACCATAGACTGATTGCGTTTAGCTAATCCCTGTGCGCGTGTTTCTATTTCTCGTTCCAGTCGGGCTTGTCGATTTTGATAACGTCGACGTGCCAGAGCGGCTGCAGCTTTCTCAGTCTCTGCATGTTGCTTAGTCAAGGGCTGCATTGTTATGCAATCGACCGGGCAGGGTGCTAAACATAATTCACAGCCGGTACATTCCTGGCTGATCACCGTATGCATGTGTTTGGATGCTCCTAAGATGGCATCGACCGGGCATGCTTTAATGCACAATGTGCAACCAATACAACGCTGCTCATCAATCACAGCAACCGCTTTGGGTTTGGTAAAGCCGTGTGCGGTATTGAGGGGCAGGTCAGGCACATTTAAAATCACCGACAAAGCATGTATGCCCGCTTCACCACCTGGTGGGCATTGATTAATGTTGGCCGAACCCTGGACGATAGCAGTTGCATAAGGTTTGCATCCGGCATAGCCGCATTGCTGACATTGCGTTTGTGGCAATATTGCATCAATACGCTCAATCAGAATGTCATCTAAACTGTGCTGGTTGTTGGCGGTAGCGTCTGTATGAGTCGCCATCGCGTCATGGCTTAATGGTTGCATGAGGTCACGTCGTCAGCGTTCTTCCACCTTCAATTATCAATCGGCATATTATAGCTGAATCTAAGTTGCGCTATTTGATTCAAGGCTTTAGAAGAAAGCTTTACCAGCAAGATTACTGTCTTTTTTTGATTTCTAAGATTAGTTGAGAAATCGTATTGTTTGCAGTTATTTAGGTAGCATCAAGGGATGATGGTATTGCGGTCGGCTTCCTTGGCGTTCGGTTGCATAATCAGTTAAAATAACCGCTTTATTGTTGAATGGCAGAAGTATGTTAACGGGCAGTTTGGTGGCAATTGTAACCCCAATGTTTGAAGATGGTCGTTTGGATCTGGATGCCCTCAAAAAACTGATCGATTTCCATATCGAAGCGGGCACAGACGGCATCGTGATTGTCGGCACAACAGGTGAGTCGCCAACCGTCGATGTCGATGAGCATTGTGCGTTGATTAAGACCACGGTTGAATATGTAGCCAAGCGTATCCCGGTCATTGCAGGTACCGGAGCAAACTCAACTTCAGAAGCCATCGAACTGACTGCAAAAGCCAAAGCGCTTGGCGCAGACGCTTGCCTGCTGGTTGCGCCTTATTACAACAAGCCCTCACAGGAAGGCTTGTATCAGCATTTTAAAGCGGTGGCTGAAGCCGTTGATATCCCGCAAATTCTTTATAATGTGCCAGGACGTACAGGCTGCGACCTGACAAATGAAACGGTATTGCGCCTGGCCAGTGTACCTAACATTGTAGGCATCAAAGATGCTACAGGCGGCATAGAACGCGGTACGGATTTATTGCTCCGCGTGCCGGCAGATTTTGCTGTGTATAGCGGCGATGATGCGAGTGCATTGGCGTTGATGTTGCTGGGTGGCAAAGGCGTCATTTCTGTGACGGCGAATGTGGCACCAGGATTGATGCATGAAATGTGTGATTCCGCTTTAAAAGGTAATCTTGAGAGTGCACGTGCAGCGAATGCCAAACTGTTTGGCTTGCACCAAAAGTTATTTGTAGAGGCTAATCCTATTCCAGTGAAATGGGTGTTACAACAAATGGGTCTGATTGCTACCGGTATTCGTTTACCACTGGTGAATCTATCAACCCAATATCATGAAGTGCTACGTCACGCCATGAACCAGGCGGAAATCGCATCTTAAATGAGGAAAATGACTTACATGAGTAATGTGTTTGTACAGCGTACGCTGCTGATGTGTTTAATCATCGTGTTGGCAAGTTGCGACTCGATACCATTCTTAAATAACAGTTCTGATTACAAGGGTGCCGGACGTTCCAAATCACTGGAAGTGCCACCTGACCTGACTTCAGTGCGCACAAGTAGTACTTATAATGTGCCAGGCGCGACCAACTATTCTACCTACAGCCAGAATCAGGAAGCGCAAGAGCAGAATGGCCCGCAACCAGTACTGAGCGATATGAAGAATGTGCGTATGGTGAAAGCCGGAACCCAGCGCTGGCTGGTAGTCAACGCACCTCCGGAAAAAGTGTGGCCGATTGTGCGCGACTTCTGGCTGGACCAGGGCTTTGCCGTACGTGTGGAAAATCCTGAAATTGGGGTCATTGAGACTGAGTGGCTACAGACGGATGCGATTAAGCCTAAAGAAGATAATCGCGGTTATGGCGAAAAGTTTGATGCATGGCTGGATAAGTTGTCTGGTTTTGCAGATAGAAGAAAATTCCGCACCCGGCTGGAGCGTGGTGAAAAAGACGGTACAACCGAAATTTACATGACCCATCGTACGGTGGCAGGTGCGCCGGATGATGGTAAGAATTACGTCAACACGCAGCTGGGTAAAATTGACACCGGTTATCGTATTAATGCAGCAGAAAATAAAAATACAGCCGGTCAGGAGTTTGATGCTGATCTTGATGCAGAGCTGTTGCGGCGCATGATGGTCAAGCTAGGCCTGGATGAACAGAAAGCTGACCAGGTAATGACGCAAGCAGCTTCAGACAAACGTGCAGATGTGGTTAAAGAAGCTGACCAGAGCGTGACGCTGAAATTGAATGAACCATTTGATCGCGCCTGGCGTCGTGTAGGTCTGTCGTTAGACCGTATCGGGTTTGTGACCGAAGATAAAAACCGCAACGAAGGTATCTATTACGTTCGTTATGCCGACACCGATGCTGAAGACCCGATCAAGGAGAAAAAAGGCTTGCTCGAACGCCTGAAGTTCTGGGGCAGTGATGAGGATGAAAAAACTGCCACCCCTTCTGAGGTGAAGCAAGGTGATAAGACCAAATTCTGGAAAGGTACTGCAGAAGGTGATAAATCCAGTAAACAGTATCATATCCAGGTGCTGGAAAACGCCGATGACACCACAGATGTGTATGTATTGACCGCTGACAACAAGCGTAATACGTCCACGACGGCGAATCGGATTGTTTCTTTGCTGTATGAACAACTCAAGTAATTAAGGTCTGCGTGCGGTTTGCTTCTTTAGGTAGTGGCAGCGCAGGCAATGCGACTCTAGTGGAAGCCGGGGAAACCCGGCTTTTGCTTGACTGCGGGTTTAGCGTCAAGGAGACGGTGCAGCGGTTAGGTCGGCTGGGACTGCAGCCTGAACAGCTGACAGGTATCCTGATTACGCATGAACATGATGACCATGCGCGCGGTGCCTTTAAGCTTGCAGCGCGGTATCAGGTGCCGGTATGGTTAACGCATGGCACATATATGATGTGCCAGCGTTATCTTCCCTCTCAAAGTGTCTCTGTACATATCATTGACGCCCACACAACGTTTGCCTTGGAAGAGATTGAGGTAAGCCCTTACCCGGTGCCACATGATGCGCGCGAACCCGCCCAGTTTGTATTTTCCGATGGCGTACGCAAGTTTGGTGTATTGACGGATGTTGGTAGCGTGACGCCGCACATTGTCGCCATGTTGCAAGGGTGTGACGGCCTGCTTCTGGAATGTAACCACGACCTGGAAATGCTGCGTACCGGGCCTTATGCCTACTCCCTAAAAAAGCGTGTCGGTGGCTGGCTGGGTCACTTGGATAATCAGACCAGTGCGCAATTGTTAGCGCAACTGGATAACAGCAAGCTGAAACATTTAGTGGCGGCGCATTTAAGCGAGAAAAATAATACGCCTGCTTTGGCTAAGCAGGCGTTGAGTGAAGTATTACAATGTGAAGCTGACTGGGTGCAAATCGCCAGCCAGGAGCAAGGTCTGGACTGGCGGGCCTTATAAATACGAGGTTAGCTTGTCACTTGTGAAAATGGCATTGGTTAACATCAAGCTAACCTCGCTGATTTTTAATCCAGCACGTGAATCTGTTCAGATAACCGTATCATGCGCTCCACCGGCGTGACCCATACAATCCCGTCACCGATATTGCCGGTGTGCCCTACCTCGACGATAGTTTGCAGCACGCCTTCAACCAGCTCATCTGGCACCACCATATACAGATACACTTTAGGACTGTAATCCGTCAGTTCTTCCCGCACGCCGACGCTAGGTTTTTGCAAATGGTGCCCGCAGCCTTCAACCTTGTTAACCGACATGCCGGGGAAGCCTTTGATGTTACGCAGTGCCGAGCGGATTTTTGCTAATCTGGCCGGCTGTATGACTGCTTTGATTTCTTTCATAAAATATCCTTTTGAGCACTGACTCACTGGCCGGCATTATGCCTCTATCTTGCTTTCTTCAAACTTACGATACAGCGTTGGTACCACAATAAGGGTCAGCAGGGTCGAAGTGATCAAGCCGCCGATCACAACAATTGCCAGTGGGCGCTGTACCTCTGACCCTGGCCCAGTGGCAAACAGGAAAGGTACCAGGCCCAGCATGGCTACAGTGGCAGTCATCATCACCGGCCGGAAACGCTGGGCACAACCTTGCAGGATCGCATCCATCTGGCTTTTGCCCTCATCACGCAAGGTGCGGATATACGATACCAGTACGACCGCATTCAGCACGGCAATCCCCCACAAGGCAATAAAGCCAACTGATGCCGGTACGGACAAATACTCACCCGTGATAAATAAGGCAATCACGCCGCCAATCGAAGCAAACGGCAATACCAGAATAATCATGGTGGCAAAGCGCATCGACTGGAACAGCAGGAATAGCAGGAAGAAAATCGCCGCAATGGTGACCGGAATGATGACCATCAGGTGACCCATGGCGCGTTCCATGTTCTGGAACTGGCCACCGTATTCAAGATAGTAGCCATCTGGTAGTTGCAGTCTTTGTCCGAGAACTTGCTGCAGTTCTGCCACAAAGCCACCCAAGTCCCGGTCTTTCACGTTGACACCAATCACAATACGGCGCTTGGCCAGTTCGCGGCTGATCTGTGCCGGACCATCCTTGACCTCAATATCCGCCACATCATCCAGTGCCACACGTGAACCATTAGGCGAGGTCAGCATAATATTGCGGATAGCTTCTTCGTTATTACGGAAAGACTCCGGATAACGCACCGCCGCCGAGAACCTGCGTTGACCTTCAAAAATTTCGGTCGCGATTTTGCCACCAATCGCCGTTTCAACGATATCGTGGACATCCGCAGTATTAATACCATGACGGGCAATCGCCTGGCGGTCAATCGTGATATTCAGGTATTGTTGGCCTGATACTTTTTCCACCTTGATTTCGGTTGCGCCAGTGACAGTGCCGGCAATCTTGGCAATTTCATCCGCTTTCTGTTTCAACGTATCCAGGTCTTCGCCGAATATCTTGACCGCCACATCAGCACGAACGCCGGTCAGCAATTCATCGACACGGTCAGAAATCGGTTGCGCCATGATAATTTGCACGCCAGGAATATTTTTCTCGAGCACAGCACGCATTTTTTCGGCAATGTCATCCTGATTCCAGCCTGCCGGCCATTCGTCACGCGGTTTCAGGCTGATAATCGGGGTGGACTCGTTTTGCGCCTGTGCATCCGCCGGACTTTCACCACGTCCCAGCCCGGAAATGGCAGATTTAACGCCTGGCACTTGCTCCATAATCAGCTTCATCGCTTTATTTTCCATTTTCATGGATTCTTCCAGCGAAATGTTGGGCACCCGGTTAATCCCTGGAACGATAGAACCTTCTTTCATTTCCGGGATGAAAGATGTGCCCAAAAAAGGAAACAGTGCAATCGTGCCGACAAACAGAAGGGCCGAGAAGAGAATTGTTTTCTTCTCGTTATGGAGTACCCAGGTCAAGGCGGACAAGTAAGGTTTCTTGATCGTCTGTATTAGCTTGGTATCTTCGCCGCTACCGCCTTTTAGAAAATAGGAGCAGAGCGCTGGCGTCATCGTCAGTGATAACACCAGCGAGACAAACAGGGCGATAGCAATGGTATACGCCAGCGGCGCAAACATCTTGCCCTCCATGCCTTCGAGAGTCATCAGCGGCAAGAACACCAGGATGATAATGCCTACACCAAATAATACCGGTGTGGCCACTTCACTGGCAGCTTCCAGAACGACACGGATTTTGCTCTCGTCCTTGCGATGCCCAAGATGGTGAAAGGCGTTTTCAACCACCACCACTGAGCCATCGACCATCAAACCAACCGCAATCGCCAGGCCACCCAGTGACATCAGGTTGGCAGAAATACCGTAATGATTCATCACCATAAAAGTGATCAGCGGAGTGAGGATTAATGTACCCACCACGATCAGGCTGGAACGTACGTCGCCCAGGAACAGGAACAGGATAACCACTACCAGGATAATGCCTTCAATCAGCACTTTGGTGACAGTGTGCAGCGCGGCGTCAACCAGTTCGCTACGGTCATAATAAGGCACAATTTGCAGGCCATGCGGTAACATGCCCTTGCTGTTGATTTCCTCTACACGGGCTTTGATACGACTCACCACTTCTTTGGCGTTACCGCCGCGCATCATGATCGCAATGCCGCCAACCGATTCGGTATCACCATTTTTGAGTACCACGCCGACACGTACTTCATGGCCTATGGTCACTTCTGCCACATCGCGGATATAGACCGGCGTTCCGTTCTCTTCCTTGAGCACCATATTGCGGATGTCATCCAGGTTTTGCACCAGGCCAACGCCACGAATCAGGTATTGCTCTGCATAGTGAGGAAGAATGCCACCACCACTATTGGCATTGTTACGTGCCAATGCTTCGTAGACATCTTTGAGCTTAATAGAAAAGTGCGTCATCCGGTCAGGGTTGACCAGCACCTGGTATTGTTTGACGTAACCGCCTTGTGAGTTGATTTCGGCAATGCCGGGTATGCCGCGCAACAATGGACGCACAACCCAGTCCTGGATGGCGCGCCTCTCGGTCAGGTCTTCCCGCGTCAGCTCCTTTTTGCCATCACTCGGTTTGTCCAGCGTGAATTGGTAAACTTCACCCAAGCCGGTGGAGACTGGCCCAAGAATAGGTGTGACCCCGACAGGCATGCGTTCCATGACTTCCATCAGGCGTTCCATCACCAGTTGCCGGGCAAAATACACATCGGTGCTGTCCGTGAATACCAGGGTAATCAGTGACAGAGCATTCTTGTTGACCGAACGCATTTCTGTCAGACCGGGCAGGCCGGTCATTGCGATTTCCAGAGGTACCGTGATAAAACGCTCAACTTCTTCCGGTGATTTTCCTGTGGCTTGCGTAGCAATCATCACCTGCACATTGGTCACATCAGGAAAAGCATCCACAGACAGTTTCTGTACTGCAAATAAGCCGGCTCCAATCAGTGCGATGGCAATTACCAGCACAATCAGGCGCTGTTTTAGAGCGCCCCTAATCATCGATTCAATCATGCTTTACTCCATTTCCTTGCGCTTACGCTCGTTGTTCACGTGAAAAGCGCCGTCCAGCACGATTTGATCACCAGGTTGCAGTCCTTGTAATACTTCTCTTTTGTCATCATAAGTTCTACCCAATGTGACAGGTAACAATTTGAACTGTTTGGATTTAAGCGTTTGTGAAAATACATGGTCAGCATTGTTTTCACGCACGATTGCAGTGGAAGGAATCGCAATGACTTTTTCCGGTTTGGCCTCCAGCAGTATCGTGATCAGCATGTCAGGTTTCAACAGCATCTTGTTATTGCTGATATTGGCACGTGCCATCACCGTGCGTGTGGCAGGGTTCACGATATCGCCGACAAAAGCCAGGGTGCCGGTCAGTTCAACATCATCCAGTGCAGGCACTTCTATGTTCAGGGACTGGCCTTCCCTGATATGGGCAATCTGCTGCTCAGGAATTTCTGCTACCGCCCAGACGTGCGACAGGTCAGCAATCACAAACAACTCTTCAGCTGGGGCCACGACTTGTCCCAGCCGTGCTTTACGTGCAATCACGGTACCGCTGATTTTCGAATTTACCTGGCTGGTAGACATGCCGCTGTTTTGCAAACCCAGTTTCGAAATGCTGCCAGGTGCCATGCCCAGCACCACTAACTGGTCACGCGCGGCATTCACTTCGGCATTAGCCGCATGCAATTCACCTTCACGGCGTTGCAGCTCTGCCTGGCTGATGACATCGGCTTCCAGCAATTGTCTGGCACGGTCAACCGCTTTGGTCTGCAATTGCACCTGCTGGCTGGCTTTGATGTAATTCAATTGATATTGGGCGAGTTCAGTACTTTTTATAGTGGCCAGACGCTGACCGGCTTTGACCTCGTCGCCTAGATTTACATCCAGTGTACTGATACGGCCAGTGATGGAAGCGCCAGCCCTGGACTCATATTGCTCATCTACCTGAATGCGGCCCGGGATGCGTAAGGTATCGATAAACTGCACTTCGTCGACGGCCCCAATCTTGATATTGGCTTCCAGTTCAGGGGTGAGTGTCACCAGGTTAGGGTCTACCACTGCTTTGGTTTCAGGAGCCGGTGCCGGTTTTTCTGAGCACGCGGTGGACATCACCGCCAGTGCGGCGGTGAACAAAGTTGAAATTAAAATACGAGACATGACCATTCCCTTATGGTTGGACCAAATCAGAACCGATGAAACGTTCGATTTGCAATACACTGAAAAAATAATCGAATTTGGCAATCAGATAGTCACGTCTGACATCACGATTGACGCGTTGCGCATCCAGATATTCCAGGATACCGCGTTCTCCAAATTTATAGGCGGCTTCAGCACGGCTGAGCGTGGCTTCCGATTGTTGCAATAAACCATTTTCAAACACTTTGAGCTGGTTGCTGGCAATGACATTCCGCTGGTAAGCACTGTCGATTTCCTTGCGTAGCACTTGCTTTTGCAATTTGATATTGGCGTCTGCTTCATCGATGCCGGCAGCAGCTTGGGCGATCTGGCCTTCACGCCGGTTCCATACCGGCAATGGCACCACAACACCTACCCTGAACGTATTCAGGTCGGGATCCTGGGTGAAGTCAGACTTTAATGTCAGCCCGGGAAAGCGTAAATCCTTCTCGAGTTTTAACCTGGCTTCTGCGCCATCCTTGGCGGTGATCAGTTGCTGTAGATAAGGATTGTTTTCTGCAGACTGGCGTAAAGTTACGATGTCTGGCAAGGGGGCAATGACGGGAGATTGAGGTTTGATGTCAAAGTCATCCGGCATATTCCCTATCATGCCGCGTAAGATGGCTTTCGCTTCATCGATGCGTGTTTGTGCACTGGCATAGTCCCGTTCAGCTACCAGTAATTCGGTATCTGCCTTGATCAATTCGTATCTGGCCGCTTCGCCAACATCTACTTTGCGTTTGATCTTGCTTTGAATCTCCCGCAATACATTCAGGTTGGCACCAAACATCTCAAGTACTTGCTGGCGAAGCTGTACTGTTAAATATGCTTGCTTGATCAGGTTGCGAAGATCAAAACCGGTTGTTTGTATGCCCTTCTCAGCATAGGTGAGTTGCTGCTCAGCAAGCTCCCTGCGTGAAGCACGAGTGCCAGGAAATTCCAGCGGTTGCGAAAGGGTGACACCATAGTTTCTTTCGCTTGCGCCTGGTGTTGGGACACCACGGTATCTTGCCGGGCCTGCCATGATTTCGAGATCAGGGTTAGAAAAAGATCTTGCAACGGTGATGCCTGCCGCAGCAGCTTCAATCTGGGCCTTGCTGACCGCCATTGTCGGGTTTTCGGCGATGGCTTTATCCAGCAGGGTTTTCAGGTCAAACGTTGGTTCAGCAAAGGCTATTGGTGAGATCAGGCAAGACAACCACAGGAGTCTGCACGCTTTCCGCCAGCGGGTATGACTTAACATAACAATCCTTCTCAGATGACTTTGCCTATCATGACATAGTCACCTTAATTAATAATTAATATTGCACTCTAAAACAACAATGTTGATAGAGGGAGGATAGTGCTAAGCGAGTTGGGGAGGCCGGTCCAGCCAGAAAGCGAAGAGGGGATGATAATCAGGTAAATGATGCTCGGGTGCTTGATGGGAGCTTATATGCAGGGGGTAGCTGAAAGCGGGCAGGGTGATTTTATCTACATCAACCTCAGCCACTTCAAGCATATCGATACAACTGCTTATATCGCCAAAGTCCGCGGACAACGTATCATCTAGTGCGTTGGACATAACGATTGCGGAAGTACCTGTTTGTAGCAGCGTGGTTGTGACTACCGGCTCAGCAGCAGTTGTCTGCAATGCGAACACTAGGCACAACAAATGTAGAAAATAAAAAATTTTTTGCATGTACAAAATCAGCACCGGGAGGTATCGCGTCTTTTCATGGAAATGAGCAAGTACCGTACCAATGATGAATGCGTGCTTAACCTATTGATTTAATACATATCTGAGATGACTTATTTTTGGATTCAACCTCAGTCGGGATGGCGAATGCACTGTTAATGTGCAAAAACCACAGCGACATTATAGTAGATGTCGCTGTGGGTGCCTAGTTACAATCGGACCAGTAAGGCTGATTTAGGCCGAAATGGTTTCTTCTTTGAAAATCAACTTGATCTGGTCGTTTTCGTCAATGTCGATATGAACCTGACCACCATCATTCAACCTGCCGAATAACAACTCATCGGCCAATGCTTTACGGATAGTGTCCTGAATTAGGCGAGCCATTGGTCGCGCGCCCATCAGTGGATCAAAGCCTTTTCTACCCAGGTAAGCTTTAAGCTCATCACTGAAAGTGACATCGACTTTTTTCTCGTGCAACTGATCTTCCAGTTGCATGAGGAATTTATCGACCACACGCAGAATGATTTCCTGGTTCAGCGCTCCAAATGACACTGTCGCATCCAGGCGGTTACGGAACTCAGGGCTGAACAAGCGCTTCAGATCCGCCGCCTCGTCAGTGACGTCTTTACTGTTGGTAAAGCCGATGCTGGCCTTGGACAGGTTTTCCGCACCCGCATTAGTGGTCATGATAATGGTCACATTGCGGAAATCTGCTTTGCGGCCATTATTATCAGTCAACGTACCATGATCCATTACTTGCAGCAGGATATTGAAAATATCCGGATGTGCTTTTTCAATTTCGTCTAACAGTAGGACGCAATATGGCTGTTTGGTCACGGCTTCAGTCAATAACCCACCCTGGTCAAAACCAACATAGCCCGGAGGCGCACCGATCAGACGCGATACGGCGTGGCGCTCCATATACTCAGACATATCAAACCGCAGTAACTCAATGCCCAAGACATATGCCAGCTGTTTCGCGACTTCTGTTTTACCGACACCTGTAGGGCCGGCAAACAGGAAGCTACCAATAGGTTTGTTACCATTCCCCAGGCCACTACGCGCCATTTTCACGGCTGAAGCCAATACATCAATCGCTTTATCCTGGCCGAATACCACTGCTTTCAAATCGCGTTCCAGCGTTTTCAATGCATTGCGGTCATCGGTAGAAATATTTTTTGGCGGAATGCGTGCAATCTTGGCAATGATTTCTTCAATCTCTTTATTGCCAATGATTTTCTTCTGCTTGCTTTTCGGCAGAATGCGTTGCGCAGCACCAGCCTCATCAATCACATCAATCGCTTTATCTGGCAAGTGACGGTCATTGATATATTTCGCAGATAATTCAGCTGCCACAGTCAATGCACTGGCGCTGTATTTCACGCTATGATGTTCTTCAAAACGTGTTTTCAGCCCTTTAAGAATCTCAATCGTTTCAGCCACACTAGGTTCAGCTACATCAATTTTCTGGAAGCGGCGTGACAGGGCGTGATCTTTCTCAAAAATACCGCGGTATTCCTGATAGGTAGTGGCACCTATGCATTTGAGCGAACCGTTAGATAAAGCCGGTTTCAGCAGATTGCTGGCATCCAAGGTACCGCCGCTGGCGGAGCCCGCGCCAATGAGTGTATGGATCTCGTCGATGAACAGGATGGCTTCAGGTTTCTCAGCCAACTGTTTCATCACGGCCTTCAAACGTTGCTCAAAGTCACCACGGTATTTGGTACCGGCCAGCAACGCACCCATATCTAAAGAATAGACGGTGGCATCTTGCAATACCTCAGGGATTTCCTGGTTCACGATACGTGAAGCCAGCCCCTCTGCAATCGCCGTTTTACCTACGCCAGCTTCACCCACTAATAGCGGGTTGTTCTTGCGGCGGCGGCATAAAGTTTGAATTACGCGTTCCAGTTCAAGTCCACGGCCAATCAGCGGATCAATTTTGCCTGCAATGACTTGCGCATTCAGGTTTAGCGTAAAGCTTTCCAGCGCACCGGTAGATACACTTTCACCTTCAGTTTCCTGTTCGGTATTGCTCGCTTTCGGCTCGCTTTCCTGTATTTTGGCGACGCCATGAGAGATGAAATTCACTACATCCAGGCGGGTCACGCCTTGCTGATGCAGGAAAAACACCGCATGAGAATCTTTCTCACCATAAATAGCGACCAGTACATTGGCGCCGGTGACTTCTTTTTTGCCGGAGGATTGCACGTGCAACATGGCACGCTGAATCACACGCTGAAAACCAAGTGTAGGCTGCGTATCAACCTCATCAGTACCAGCGACAGTGGGAGTGTGTTCTTCAATGTATTGGGTAAGCTCGCTACGCAGGGTATCGAATTTTGCTCCGCATGCGCGTAACACTTCTGCGGCAGTCGGGTTATCCAACATTGCCAGCAACAGATGCTCAACTGTAATCAATTCGTGACGCTTTTGTCTGGCGTCCATAAAAGCCATGTGCAGGCTAACTTCAAGTTCTTGAGCAATCATGATGACTTTCCTTAATCCACTACACTACAAAAATACACTAGGAAAAACGCAATGTTCACACACGCTATTAATGTACACCTACAAGCCTCTGTATGTTTACTAATATCGTGCTAGATGATGAAAATTTCAATGGTTCGTATGAGCTATTAAGTAATAATTTGTGAAGCTGCTTATTAATTAATTTGTTCTGCATCCCGCATTAAAATATAACACCCTTATCCTAACACCTGCCGGGTAAACTTGAAGCGCGGGAATGTCGCCATATTCCCTCGATATTCTCAGAATGCCTTGGTATTTTGAGAAAGCATGATCGAACTTAAGCTGCTTCAATCACACATTGCAAAGGATGCTGCGCTTCTTGTGCTGATTCCATCACCTGATGCATTTTGGTTTCAGCGATATCCTGCGGGTAGACACCGCACACTCCGGCGCCTTCAGTATGCACTTTGAGCATGATTTGCGTGGCTTGTTCGCGGGTTTTAGAAAAAAACTGCTCAATCACGGCGACAACAAACTCCATAGGAGTGTAATCGTCGTTTAATAACAACACTTTATATAGCTCTGGAGGTTTTGGTTTGGCGGTTTGTGGATCCAGTGCCAAATCGCCATCACGCTTGGGTCGTACCATAATTTTGCATACCTGATCTTAAGTTTATTGTGCGCCTTGTATGAAAAAATTCAAGTGCTGGCTATGTAACTACAGTTTAAAAAATAATAACTGTGGCTTTTAAAGATAAATTTTGACAAGTTTGACGATGCGGTCCTGCACGTCAACAATCTCCAGGCGATGTTCGCCCAGTTTAAAGCTGGTGCCTGGTTCCGGGATATCTTCGAAATGTTCGAGAATCAGACCGTTCAAGGTACGTGGACCATCGATTGGCAGCAAGAGTTTCAGTTTACGGTTGATGTCGCGTAACTGACTGCTACCATCCACCAGCCAGCTACCATCTTCATTTTGGTGGAAATCCTTGGTGCGCTCTGGCGATTGAGTAGTAAATTCACCCACTACTTCCTCCAGAATATCTTCCAGCGTCAGCAGGCCCCTGAACTCACCATACTCATCCACCACCAGGGCAATCCGCTCATGGTGTTTCTGGAACTGTTGCAACTGAGTATATAGAGGCGTACCGGACGGAATATAGTAGGGAGGGCTAATCGCAGCCTGCAACAAGCCTTTGCTCGGCGCTTTGCCGATATGGAAGTCACGTAATAATGGCAGTACTTTGCGTACATGCACGATGCCGACAATATCTTCATGATCGCCTTGCCTGACCGGCAATCGGGAATGATGGCTATTCGCCAGCTGTTCCATGATCTGTTCAATCGGATGGTCCAGATCAACAAACTCAACCTGTGTGTGCGCTGTCATCACATGGTCGACAATGATGTCTTCCAGATCGAGCAGGTTAAGTAAAATCATGCGGCTTTGCGAAGGGATATATTGCCCGGCGTCACTGACAATACTGCGTAATTCATCGGTGGTGACAGAGTGCGCCTGGTCAAAATTGACTTTTACGCCTAAAAGTTTGACGAAGCCTTTAACAAACAGGTTAACAAACCAGACAATCGGGTTGAAAAGCCAGATCAGCGGATACAGCAGGTAGCTGGTGGCAAATGCCAGTTTTTCCGCATGTGCCGCCGCAATCACCTTTGGGGAAATTTCACTGAATACCAGAATGGCAAAGGTAATGGCTAAAGAGCCCAGCATCAGCACATAATCGCCTTCACCAAATAGGCGCTCTGCAATAATCACTTCCAGCGTAGATGAGCCGACGATACAAAAGGTATTGCCCAATAAGATGGCACCCAGGGTTTTATCGGTTTGAGCGATGAGCCGGCTGGCCAGTTTTGCACCGCGGTGACCCTGTTTCGCCATATGCCGCATGCGGTAGCGGTTGACGGACATCAGGCTGGTTTCAGCAACAGAGAAAAAAGCCGTGAATGACAGTAGCAGAATTAATAAGCCGATCTGCCAACTTAAAGGAATATTGTCCAAGGGAGTGGGGTAAAAAACAAGAAGCCACTAGTGTACCCACCAGTGGCTAAAAATCAAGAAAAACACAGACTAATCAACGCATGTCCCTAGCAAAACCGTTTGCTCACATATTGTGGGAGTTTTATGGCGCATCATTAATGTGCCATACGTTAATCAATATTTAAGGTGCGAGTGCGGCTTCGTCTTCTTTAGGTTTTTTCTCGGCGTCGCCAATCAGATTGGCACGGCTTACACCCAGCCACATGGCGATTGGGCAGGCAACCAATACTGAAGAATAAATACCGAACAAAATACCAATGGTCAGCGCCAGCGAGAAGTTGTGCAGGGTTTCACCGCCAAAAAACAACATGGAGCAAACCATGGTTTGTGTCATCAAGTGGGTGATGATAGTGCGCGACATCGTGCGGGTAATCGCATTATCAATCACATGCACTGCAGATGCCTTGCGCATTTTTTTGAAGTTTTCACGTACCCGGTCAAACACCACTACTGATTCATTCACTGAATAGCCAAGCACCGCCAGAATGGCAGCGAGCACTGTCAGGTTGAACTCCCATTGGAAGAAAGCGAAAAAGCCGAGAATTATGATGACGTCATGCATGTTGGCGATAATCGCGGCCACAGCAAAACGCCACTCAAAACGTAAGGCCAGATAGCCCATAATCCCTGCACATACCAGCAATAAGGCCAGTGCGCCATTTTCATAAAGCTCTTCGCCGACCTGCGAACCGACAGACTCTACCCGGCGAATTTCTGCGCCGCTATCAGCATCTTTCAGGGATGAGGAGATTTTTTCCGACAATTGCGCAATCGATAATTCTTTTTTGACTGGCAACCGGATCAGTACGTCCTGGCTTGAGCCAAAATTTTGTACCGTCACATCTTTGAGGCCGGTGTTATCGATCACTTCACGGATTTTGCCGATATTGGCAGTGGTCGGGTAATGCACTTCCATCACTGTGCCGCCTGTAAAATCCACACCGTAATGCAAGCCGCGATGCATCAGGAAAAACACCGCCAATATAAAGGTAATCAGCGATATTGAAGTGGTCAGACGCCCGTAACTCATAAACGGGATATCTTTTTTAATTCTGAATAATTCCATAATCTGTTCTCAAATAGGTTGTGACAGCAATCACTGCACCGAATCGGTTAGCCGATCGGTAGACGCTCGATTTTGCGGCGATAGCCGTACAACAGATTGACCATCGCACGGGATACCAGCACAGCGCTGAACATCGAAGTCATAATCCCCAATACGTGTACAACGGCAAAGCCTTTGATCGGGCCGGTACCAAACATAAACAGCGCCAGACCGGCAATCAAGGTAGTCACGTTGGAATCGAGAATCGTGTCAAACGCACGGTCATAACCAGCGTGGATGCTGGCTTGCGGCGTATTGCCATTGCGCAACTCTTCACGGATACGCTCGTTGATCAGCACGTTGGCATCAATCGCCATCCCCAGCGCCAGCGCAATCGCAGCCAGGCCTGGCAAGGTCAGCGTTGCTTGCAGCATGGAAAGAATCGCCACCAGCAGCAACAGGTTGACACCCAATGCCATGACGGAAACGCCACCGAACACCATGTAGTAGATGATCATCATCACCGCAATGGCTGCAAAACCCCATAACGTAGAGTGCACGCCCCGCTTGATATTTTCTTCACCCATGCTTGGACCAACGGTACGTTCTTCAATGATTTCCATAGGCGCAGCTAATGCACCGGCACGCAGCAGCAATGAAATGTCAGTCGCTTCCTGCGCATTCGCCATGCCGGAGATCTGCACACGGCCGCCACCGATTTCTTCATTGATCACAGGCGCTGTCACCACTTCGGTGCTACCTTTTTCAATCAGCAAAATCGCCATGCGCTTGCCGACATTTTCGCGGGTAACGTTTTTGAAGATGCCAGCCCCACGACCATCCAGTGTGACATTAACAACAGAAGAACCATTCTGGCCATTTACGCCAGGGCCTGCATCTGTGATGCGGTCACCAGTGAGCACGACACTTTTCTTGACCAATACCGGACGGCTGTCACGGTCAAAATATAATTCATCGCCAAAGGGTACCTGGCCGTTTTGCGCTTTTTGCAAAGTCGCCATATCGGCTTTCTCTTCGTCAACCATGCGAATTTCCAGTGTCGCTGTACGACCCAGAATTTCTTTGGCTTTCGCGGTATCCTGCACGCCAGGTAATTGCACCACAATCCTGTCTATGCCTTGCTGCTGCACAATCGGCTCGGCCACACCCAGTTCATTGATCCGGTTATGCAAGGTTTGTAGGTTCTGCTTCAGTGCAAACTCCTGAATGCGTTTTTGTGCCATGGTGCTCATGCTGGCGGTCACGCTATAGTCTTTGTCGCTACCGCTGACTTTATATGTCAGGTCTGAAAAATCTTTTGCCAGCAGATTGCGCGCTTTAGTCGCTTCCGCTTCAGATTCAAATTTAATCACTACCACCTGGCCCTGGCGCTCAATCCCGTAATAATTGATTTTTTCTTTACGCAATGACATGCGGAAATCGCCAACGGTGCTTTCCGCAGCTTTATCCAAAGCCGCTTTCATGTCCACCTGCAACAGGAAATGCACACCACCACGTAAATCCAGGCCCAAATACATAGGCTTGGCGCCTATGCTTTGCAGCCAGTTTGGCGTTTGCGGCACCAGGTTGAGTGCCACGGTGTAATCTTTGCCCAAAGTGGATACCAGCTTATCTTTGGCTAATAACTGGGTATCTGTATTGGCAAAGCGGACTTTCACGCCACTTGCATCCAGAAACACCCCATCAAATGGAATATTCGCCAGTTTTAAAGCGCTTTCCACTTTTTGCAACAGGCTTTCGTCTACTTTGAGCGAGGTTTTCGCCGGGCTGATTTGCACCGCTGGCGATTCACCAAAAAAGTTGGGGATGGTGTATAGCAAGCCAATGACGATGACTGTGCCAATCAGCACGTATTTCCATAATGGATAACGGTTCATAAAAAACTCTTATACGGAATAAAGGACTGGAAAGTGGCCACTTGAATTAAATGGATTTTATGGTGCCAGGTGGCAGCAAGGTCTGTACGGTGTGCTTTTGTACATTGACCACAGTGTTTGCGGCGATCTCAACGCTGATAAAGCTTTCGCCTACTTTAGTTACTTTGCCGACGATACCACCGGTAGTCGCGACTTCGTCACCAGCTTTAAGTGTTTCCAGCATGGATTTGTGTTGTTTTGCCTGTTTCACTTGCGGACGGATCAGCATGAAGTAGAACAGCACGAAAATAACAATCATAGGCACGAAGCTCATGATATCGCTGGTTGTTGCAGTGGCTGCATAGGCATTACTAATCAACATATTTTTTCTTCCTGAATCAATCTACTAAATAACACGCGATTTTAGCACAGGCAGGTGAAGAATGAACGAGCGGGGAGAAGAGGGGTGGGTATGCAAGTTAAAAGGACGCTTGGGCGGTGATTTGCAGATATTCGTGATAGGGCGCTTCGCTTGTTATTTGTCAGACTTGAAGCGTAATTTTCAGTTCGTCATTCCGGCGTAGGCATGAATTCTGAGAGGGTGCTTGCTTAAGCTTGGCTGCAATAGAAAAGCTAGTATCGCGCTTACTCGTAGTTTTAACAGGTATTTCTTTGGCCCCTAATCTTTTCTATTCGCCCCTAGTCGACCTTCTTTCTGATGCTTGTCCATAAGTAATAGGGCAAAGAACTGGACACGCTGGCTTCCCCTTGTATCCTGCGTTGCTCACCAAGGGGCGAAAAGGGACGTATGTTAATTAAAAATATATAGCTGAATTATCCAAGAGTATTTGTATTCTGTGTCTAGCGCTTCTCTGCCCGCTTCTTGGCGAATTCAAGTTTAAACGTCTCAAACCTGTTTTCCTCAATAGCTGCCCGCATGCCCTGCATCAAAAACTGATAGTAATGCAAGTTATGAATAGTGTTTAAACGCGCACCCAGAATCTCACCAATCCGATACAAATGATGCAAATAGCTACGGCTAAAGTTGCGGCAGGTATAACATTCACATTCTTCATCCAGAGGACGTGTGTCAGTTTTATAAGTAGCATTCTTTATTTTGACATCGCCGTATTGCGTAAACAGCCAGCCATTACGTGCATTCCGCGTTGGCATGACGCAATCAAACATATCGATGCCATAGCTGACTGCATCCACCAAATCTTCCGGCGTACCGACGCCCATCAGGTAACGTGGTTTGTATTTTGGCATTTGTGGTGCGGTATGCGCCAAAATGCGCAGCATATCCTCTTTGGGTTCGCCGACTGACAGGCCACCAATTGCATAGCCATCAAAACCTATCTTTTCCAGGCCCTGGCGGGAGATATCGCGTAGGTCTTCAAACATACCGCCCTGGATAATGCCGAACAAGGCGTTTTTCTCCTGGCTTGTTGTGACTGCATTGCCGTTGTCATTGGCTTGTTCGCTGTGCTGTACTAGCTGCCTTAATTCGTCTTCGCCACCCTGCAAGGCCATTGCCTGGGGGATGGTTTGATTCTGGTACACATTGAACGCATCACGACTGCGTTGCGCCCAACGCAGGCTGAGTTCCATCGACTGCCTGGCTTCATGATGAGTCGCTGGGTAGGGTGTGCATTCGTCAAAAATCATGACGATGTCGCTGTTGAGTACACGCTGGATGCGCATGGATTCTTCGGGTGTCAGAAAGCAGCTGTCCCCGTTAATGGGAGATTTAAACTTGACGCCAGCCTCAGAAATTTTGCGCAACTCACCCAGGCTCCAGACCTGGAAGCCACCCGAATCGGTGAGTATCGGTTTATTCCAGCCCATGAATTTATGCAAGCCTTCATGTGCAGCCACTACTTCCAGACCGGGGCGTAACCATAGGTGAAAAGTATTGCCGAGAACGATGTGCGCCTGGATTTCGTTCAGCTCCAGTGGTGACATGGCTTTGACCGTACCGTAAGTGCCAACCGGCATAAAAGCGGGAGTTTGTACTTCGCCGTGGGGTAGGTATACGGTGCCGCGTCTGGCAAGGTCATCGGTGTTGTGTAAAGAAAACTGCATGAAAATGACGTTAAATAGCTGAAATAAACGACTATTTTATCACAGCGAGGGTGCGCTTCCCGTTTGCTTGATAGGGCCGTTTTAACGCTTGGCTGAGCTTGCATTTTTTGTGATTGCCCGCAACAATGCGCATATCTGCATTCTTGAATTCTCTTATGGCTGACCCACAAACCCGCCTGTCCCGACGTGAAGAACACACCACTCTGCGTCAACGTGGCATTTATTTGCTGCCCAATTTGTTTACCTCTGCCTCTTTGTTTGGCGGTTTCTATGCCATTGTGCAGGCGATGAACCAGCATTTTGAGCAGTCTGCGATAGCGATTTTTATCGCCATGGTACTAGATGGCCTGGATGGCCGTGTTGCGCGGATGACGAATACGCAGAGTGCCTTCGGCGCCGAATATGACAGCCTGGCGGATATGGTTTCGTTTGGCGTAGCACCGGCACTGATTGTGTATGTGTGGGCGTTGCAACCAATGAATAAACTGGGCTGGATCGCAGCATTTATTTATTGTGCCTGTGCTGCCTTGCGACTGGCGCGTTTCAATACCAAGATTGATGACCCTTTCCAGGATAAACGCTATTTCCAGGGGTTGCCTAGCCCGGCAGCGGCAGCATTGCTGGCTGGGTTTGTCTGGGTTTCATACGAATATAATATTGATGGTCGCGAAATCTTTTTTGGTGCGGTGCAGGTGAAATGGATTGCCTGGTGCCTGACTATTTTTGCTGCCGGTTCCATGGTATCTGATCTCAAGTTTTACAGCGGTAAGGATATCAACCTGCGACACTCTGTGCCTTTCGTCGCGATTCTGGCAGTGATGCTGGCCTTTGTACTGATTTCGTATAGCCCGCCGGAAGTGTTATTCAGTGTGGTGTTTGTGTATGCATTATCCGGATACTATTTATGGACACGCGACAGAATGGCCGCAAAAAATAAAACCTGAGTCATGTAGAAACTGAGACGCGCCAACCTGGCGCGTTTTTTGTTGGTCGTGATGAAAGTACTTATGTAAGTCCGCGAATCCTGCGGGACTTTGATGGTCAATTGATTGCCAAGCAGGTAAAATTCCGCCTACCAGGTTAGGATACATTCATGGAACAAATTATTATTTTTGATACCACATTGCGCGACGGGGAGCAAAGCCCCGGCGCTGCAATGACCAAAGAAGAAAAAATCCGCATTGCGCGCCAGCTGGAAAAGCTGGGTGTGGATGTGATTGAGGCCGGATTTGCAGCTGCCAGCCCCGGAGACTTTGATGCGATTTCAGAAATCGCCAAGGTGATTAAAACTTCTACCGTGTGCTCGCTGGCCCGTGCCAGTGAAAATGATGTGCGCCGTGCCGGTGAAGCCATCAGGCATGCCGTCAAAGGCCGTATCCATACCTTTATTGCCACCAGCAAAATCCATATGGAAAACAAGCTGCGCATGACCGAAGACCAAGTGGTCGAGCGTGCGGTACAGGCAGTGAAGTGGGCACTCGAGTATACCGAAGACGTTGAATTCTCTGCCGAAGATGCCGTACGTTCCGAGATTGATTTTCTTGTGCGTGTATTTGAAGCCGTGATTGATGCCGGGGCCAAAACCATCAACGTGCCGGACACCGTCGGCTACAGTATTCCTTCGGTGTGGGGCGAGCGCATGGCTGAACTGATCAAGCGTGTCAGAGGGGCGGACAAAGTGGTTTGGTCTACCCACTGCCATAATGATTTGGGCATGGCGGTTGCAAACTCCCTGTCTGCCGTGATGAATGGTGCCCGCCAGGTCGAATGCACGATTAACGGCCTCGGTGAGCGTGCGGGTAACGCCAGCCTGGAGGAAATCGTGATGGCGATTAAAACCCGCAGCGATATTTTTAACCTCACCACGCGGATTGATACTACGCAAATCGTGCCTGCCTCCAAACTGGTCTCCACCATTACCGGTTACCCAGTACAGCCAAACAAGGCGATTGTTGGTGCCAATGCGTTTGCGCATGAATCCGGCATCCACCAGGATGGTGTGCTCAAGCACCGTGAAACCTACGAAATCATGCGCGCCGAAGATGTGGGCTGGGGCGCGAATAAACTGACTCTGGGCAAATTGTCTGGCCGCAACGCTTTCCGTACCCGCTTGAAAGAGCTGGGGATTGAGCTGGAAAGTGATGACGCCCTGAATGCCGCCTTTGCACGCTTTAAGGAACTGGCCGATAAAAAATCGGAAATCTTTGACGAAGATTTGCATGCGCTGGTGAATGACGAAGTCGTGCAGGATACTGCTGAATTATTCAAGCTGGCTTATCTGCAAGTCGCTTCGCAAACCGGCGAAATCCCGCATGCAGTATTGACCATCAACCGTGATGGCACCGAGCAACGGACCGAAGCCACTGGCGGCGGTCCGGTGGATGCCACCTTTAAAGCGATTGAAAATGTGGTCAATAGCGAGACAGAATTGCTGCTTTATTCAGTGAATAACATCACTAGCGGCACCGATGCGCAAGGCGAAGTGACGGTGCGTTTGGCAAAAGGTGGCCGCGTGGTTAACGGGCAGGGCGCAGATACTGACATCGTGGTGGCATCAGCCAAAGCCTATCTGAATGCGTTAAACAAGCTATATGCCAAAGCTGAGAAGCTAAATCCTCAAGTCGATTAATTGCACCCAATCAGTTAAAGCGCATTTGATTGGTGCGCTTTAACGATTGAACATTCATCATGGTTTTTCATGAAATAAAGTTTGAATGAATGTTTTAACCGCTTGAAGGTTTATTCAGTAGACCCCTCACTTTTTAAATGGCCCTCAACCCTAAGTCATCAATAAATGAAATGTTCCATACAGTGGTCCAGGTTGTAAGGGATTTGAATGTCTTCTAGGCAAAAATGGCTGTTAATCATCAGTGCACTGGCCTGCACTTACCTCATATGGGGCTCGACCTATCTCGCGATCAAATATGCGATTGAGAGTTTTCCGCCATTTATCATGGTCGGCATTCGTTTCACAGTTGCCGGGGCACTGCTTTACGCCATCCTGCGAGGCATGGGTTACGCCGCTCCCAGTTTGATTCAATGGCGTGGTGCCGCGTTAGTGGGCTTGCTACTGCCGGTGTTGGGCAATGGCACCGTTTCGCATGTGCAGTTGCATGTCTCATCCAGTGTCGCAGCGCTGGCGATTGCCACTGCACCAATCTGGATGGCGATTTTTTCCAGCCTGTGGGGACACAGAATCAGCCGTCGTGAATGGCTGGGTATTGCCATCGGGCTGATCGGGATTTTGCTATTGAATACCCGCGGCAGTTTGCAGGGTGATTGGCTGAGTGCATTTCTGCTAATGTTTGCTGCAGCCTCTTGGTCGCTGGGATCTGTGTGGAGTAAACATATGGCGATGCCACAAGGCCTGATAGGCGCAGCCAGCCAGATGTTGTGCGGTGGCCTGATTGCATTTGTTTTCAGCGCCGCGTTTGGTGAGCAATGGCCGGTAGAAATCAGCACACGCTCATGGGCTGCGATTGTATTCATGATTGTGTTCGGCTCTATCGTGGCGTTTTCTGCTTACCATTGGTTGCTGCACAATGTGCGTCCCATGGTGGCGAGCAGTAATACTTTCGTGAATCCGGTAGTGGCATTTGTCGTCGGCGTCTGGTTTGCCGATGAGCAGATTCATGCGATGGAATATATTGCGCTGGCTGTGATTCTGGTTGGTGTGTTTCTGGTGCTGACTTCGACAACTGAAGCCATACCGGAAGAAAAGATCGTTTAATTAATTGGATTGGACCGTTGTTTTATGAAGCAAAACCTGGCCTTGTTTGACTTGGATAACACCCTGCTGGCGGGGGATAGTGACTATAACTGGAGTATTTTCTTGATTGGGGAAGGTTTGCTCGACGAGAAAACGCATAAAGCGCGTAACGAGCAGTTCTATCTCGATTACAAAAATGGCAACCTGGATATTTTTGCCTTTCTCGCGTTTCAGTTACAACCATTGGCGCAGCACCCGAAGGCGTTTCTGGATGAACTGCACAAAAAATATATGACTAACGTGATCCGCCCGATGATGACGCAAAAAGCGCAGGCGCTGGTGAACAAGCATAAGGCGAATGGCGACCTGTGCATGGTGATTACTGCTACGAACAGTTTTGTGACCAAACCGATTGCCACCGCTTATGGTATTGAACACCTGATTGGTACTGATCCTGAAATGGTGAATGGCGAATTTACAGGTGGCGTAAGCGGCACCCCCAGCTTCCAGCAAGGTAAAGTGACGCGGTTGAACGAGTGGCTGGCCGCCAAAGGGCAAACACTGGCCGATTTTGAAACCAGTTATTTCTACAGTGACTCGCACAACGATTTACCGTTGATGAAGCTGGTGACTAATCCTGTTGCGGTGGATGCTGACCCTACATTAACGGCTTATGCCAATGCGCATCAGTGGCCAATGATCAGCCTGCGCTAGGGGTCTTGCGCTATACAAATCTGTAATTGTTAAGCTTAAATTGGACAGTGCTTTAAAAACTCAGCGTCAGCGCTGTCACTGCCATTAAGTTATTGTCTACGCTGCGAGTGCCATCTTTATCAAAAATGGCATCGCGGCTAGTCAGTTTGCGTAATTCATTCCGCCATACCATGCGCTGGTTAAGGCGGTAATCCATATTGACTGAATAACCGGTGGTTTGAAAACCATCATCAGTGCCAGTGTTGATAATCACGCCGTGTTTGTCGTAATAGTGTTCCAGCCGCGCGGCAAATTGCAGGCGGTCTGAATAGCTGTAGCGCAATACAAGGTTTGGGCTGTACCACACATGATAGCGCCCACTGCCGGGAGCAGCTTGGTCTGCGCCGATATCAAACGCGGTGATCAATCCCCAATGTTCATCCAGCTGCCATTGCACATAAAAATCGTGAAAGTAGCGCATCTGACGTTGGGCATCCGATTTATCGTTGCCGATAAATGAGCTGCTATTAACAGTAAGCCTGTCGTTTGGTTTATAGACCAGCTGGTGCCCGATCGCAGGCGTGGTGTTGCCGTCAGGGCGATTTATGCGCTGCCAGCCAGTGAGTAATAAGCCGCTGATCTGCCATTTGTTATCCTTGGTGATATAACTTAGTTTTGCACCGGTCTCAAAGTATGGCGAGTTATCCGCCATCAGGCTACGTGTGAGTGTCCAGTTATCCTGGCCCACCGCGCTTTCAAAACCGATATGCGAAGGCATCACCCCCATATCCAGCCACAAGTTGTTTTCTGCTGAAAGCTTAATGCCGATATTCGCTTCATAGATGTTGCGTAAACCACGAGGTTCTGCCGCATAGTTAGCCCGCATATAGGTGCCTGATCCCAAAGTCAGATTGCTGCGGAGTCGCTCTGTGCTTAAAGCAGCTTTTAACATGGCCAAATTAACACTTGGGCTATCAGTCACATGATGGCTGTAAACGAACTCTGGACGGCGATGGTTGCCTGGGTCGTTGAAATCGTGAATGTAATAAGTTTCCAGGTAACCACTGAATTGAAGTACAGGGCTAGAGGTATCTTTAGACGCAGGCTCGGCGAGATTGCTTGGCTCATGCGCAAAAGCGGTATAACTAATCAATAAGCCAAGCAGCAACGGTAAAATAGACATCAGCAATATTCACTCGGATTGGGTAATGGCAGTATGTAATAAGCCATGTATCAATTACGTAAACATAATGTATGTTCACTGAATTAATTGGTCAGATGAGCGTTAGAAAATAACTGCATTTCCAATCATGTCAGGAATAAAAAAACGCACCAAAGAAGGTGCGTTTAATATTGAATTCTGATTTCTAGCGATTCAACACCACGTGCAACACGAAACGGCTACCTATATAAGCCAACAGCAGCAGCACAAAACCAAACAGCGTCCAGCGGGTAGCGGTTTTGCCACGCCAGCCATATTTAAAGCGGCCAAATAGCAACCACGCATAAATCAGCCAGGAGGCTATCGAAAATATAGTTTTATGGTTGAACTGTAATGGCTGGTCGAAAATTTCTTCGCTAAACAGCATGCCACTAACCAAGGTAATCGTCAGCAATACAAAACCGATATGTAACACCCTGAACAGCAAGGCGTCCATCACCATCAACGGCGGGAAGCCGGGCAACGCCAGCCAGCTGTTTTTCTGGTGCAAGGCGCGCTCGGCCATGCGCATCAGGCAGGCATGCAGCGCAGCGAACGTAAACAGGCTGTAGGCCAAGATGGCGATAACGATATGCAGGCTAAACAGTGACAGGCCTGCGGTATTCACGTAGTAATCTTTGATGGCAAACGCTGGCATCAGTACAAACAAGGCGGCTGGTGGTAATACAAAAGCCTGCAGGCTGTGAAGTGCGTGCTTCAGGTCAGCTATCCAGTAAATCAGCACCGTCAGCCAGAGGATAGCCGAAAGGGCGAAGTAGACGCCAAGGTTGAATCCACCCACTGCAAACATGTCGCGGTAAAGCAGCCAGCCATGCAAAATCACGCCTAATGCCACCATGGCACTATGAAGCTGGAACGATGCCTGCGTTTCACTGGCAGGCTTGTTTTGCCTGGCAATACGCCAGTAATCCATCGCCACTGCCATATAGATAAACGCGACGACCAGATAGGGAATAAGATGCTGAATCATGGGTTGCATTATGGCAAAACTCGGCGTATTCGCCTAGCATGATGTAAAATCCCTAGCTTATTCAAAGACCTGTTTTAAAGAGAGTTTACCCATGCTGGAAAACCTGACCGGCCGTTTGCAGGGCGTGATTAAAAACCTGCGAGGCCAAGCACGTTTAACTGAAGACAACATTGCCGATGCGATGCGTGAAGTGCGGATGGCGCTGCTCGAAGCAGATGTGGCCTTGCCGGTAGTCAAAGACTTTATCGCTCGTGTCAAAGAGCGCGCCAATGGCCGCGAAGTGCTGCAAAGCCTGACACCAGGGCAAGCCGTGATTGAAGTCGTCAATGACGAATTGACTGAATTGATGGGTAAAGCCAACGTTGGCCTCAACCTGGCGGCAGTACCTCCGGTGGTGATCCTGATGGCAGGTTTGCAGGGTGCCGGTAAAACCACCACTTCCGGCAAATTGGCCAAGTTACTCAAAGAACAAAAGAAAAAAGTATTGCTGGCCAGTGCCGATGTGTACCGTCCGGCTGCGATTACCCAGTTGCAGACGCTGGCGAAACAACTGGACATTGATTGCTTCGACAGCAATCCGCAGCAAAAGCCGCTCGAAATCGCTGCACAGGTGATGGAGCAGGCGAAAAAGAATTACTACGATGTGGTGATTTTCGATACCGCAGGCCGCCTGGCGATTGATGAAGCCATGATGGCAGAAATCAAAGACTTGCACGCGTTACTCAAACCGACCGAAACCCTGTTTGTAGTCGACGCCATGCAAGGCCAGGATGCCGTTAATACCGCTAAAGCCTTTGGCGAAGCCTTGCCACTGACAGGCGTGATTGTCACCAAGCTGGATGGTGACTCGCGTGGCGGTGCCGCCTTATCTGTGCGCCATGTCACAGGTCAGCCAATCAAGTTTATCGGCGTCAGTGAAAAAATCGATGGCCTGGAACCTTTCCATCCAGACCGTATGGCAGGCCGTATCCTCGGCATGGGCGATGTACTGAGCCTGATTGAAGAAGCGCATAAAAAAGTCGACCTCGACGAGGCGAAAAAAGTCGCCGACAAAATCAAGTCCGGCGCCAAGTTTGACCTCAACGACTTTAAGTCGCAAATGCTGCAAATGCGCAAAATGGGCGGCATGGCATCGCTGATGGATAAAATGCCTTCGCAAATTGCCGGCATGGCGCAAAAAATCAATACTGACGACGTTGATAAATCCCTGCGCCGCATTGAAGGCATTATCAATAGCATGACCCCGGAAGAGCGCAGTAAACCCGAACTGATCAAAGCGACACGTAAAAAACGTATTGCGGCCGGTAGTGGCGTGCAGGTTCAAGATGTGAACCGCCTGCTCAACCAGTTTGAAGAAACGCAAAAAATGATGAAGATGTTCAGCAAAGGCGGCATGGCCAAGATGATGCGCGGCATGGGCGGCATGATGGGCGGTAAATTCCCGGGCATGTGAGGTCATGAAAACGGGATTCTGTCAAAATAAACTTTTTATACAAAAAAGCAAAAACAGCATTGACCAATTCCCGTAAATCCCCCATAATCGCGTTCTTTCAAATTTGACGCAAAACAGCGCAGCAAGCTAGAAAACAATGGGGTGTTAGCTCAGCTGGTAGAGCAGCGGACTTTTAATCCGTTTGTCGTGGGTTCGATCCCCGCACACCCTACCAAAACACAAAAGACGGCTTGCAGAAATGTGAGCCGTTTTTCTTTTCAGCGTTTCAGAGTTCAATTAAATTAAAAGGTATTAATAAAGTGTCGAAAAGAATAAAAACAATTACACGCGGTATATTTTTTTCATCGTTTCTTTTTTTTCATCATTTGACTAACGCATATTCTGTTGATCTCTACAGCCTTGTGCAGCTTAATGATTACTCGTCTGTCAACGGATTGAATTATAGCTATGCATATGCCATTAATAATTCTGGAGAAGTTGTTGGAGAGAGTCTTGGAATTGATTTTTATGATGATGCAGAGTCGTGGCCACATTTGGGACTCATTCCGCTTAAATGGGATAGCAATGGCAATTTTCAAAAGCTTGGATTTGTGAAAACAGAATACTCAATGTTTGGTGTGAGCGGTACAGCAACTGCCATCAATGATGGCGGGGTTGTAGTTGGTCAATCTGGGAATAGAGCATTCATTTGGAATCAAACAAACGGTATCAAGGAGATTGAATTTATAAATGCTACTGATGGTTCCTCGAAAGCTATTGCGATTAACAATAATGGTACGGTTGTTGGTCATAACGATACTAATCAATACTATTTTTGGGATACTGTTAGTGGACATAAGTTATTAAATACAAATAACCTTGCAGAAAATACTTCAGTAAATATTAGTTCCATCAATAACAATGGTGTAGTCGTTGGTTCAATATCAAGTTTGACCGAAGCTAGATCTTTTGCTGCGATTGGCACTCAGCAAGATGGCTTAACCCGTTTATTTGATTTACCCCATCTTGTTGGCAGCTCAGCGGCAGCAGTTAATGACTTAGGGCAAGTTGTAGGGTCTTTTACTTTAGATTCAAGTGAATTTTATTATCAGAGTCGACCGTTCTTCTGGGACCCCGTACAAGGATTGATTAATATAAATATCCCTGAGGAATTCAATGGAAGTCAAATATCAGCAACAGCGATAAATAATTCAGGAAGTGTTCTAGGCACGATTGCTGGTAACCAAGTTCAAGGTTTCATTTGGGACATCACAAATGGTTTTCGATTACTGAGTTCAATTACAGATCTAATTAATAAACCTTCAGATTTTGGCATGGCTGGTGTTGTTGTACCTTTAGATATAAATGATATGGGGCAAATATTAATTTCATCTCCCGTAGCTGGAAAAGTATATATTCTTAGTCCAGTTTTGTCAGTTCCAGAACCTGAAAATTTGGGCATGTTGCTAGCTGGTTTAGGGGTGGTAGTTTTTATGCAAAGACGTCGAAAGGTTAATTAGCAACCTTTGTCGTGAGTTTGATTCCCGCACACCTACCAAAATATAAAGATGGCTTGCAGAAATGTGAGCCGTTTTTCTTTTCAGCGTTTCAGAATTCAGTTTTTCACTATTTTCCAACAGGTTCAGTTTTTCAGAATTTCGGCGTTTCAGGATTTTTTTGATTGACCAGTCAGCTTTTTCCCAAAACTAACTTCCTTGCCGCCCTGAAGCCTGCCCATAGTCGTGCGTCTTGAGTCACAGGCAAGCAATCAGGGACTGACTGATACGACGGTAATCCCCGCTGAGATCGTTGACCATTATGTTGGCTTGGCGTGGGAGTTCGAGTTTGCCCAAGCGGAAGTGGCTTAGCGTGAGTACAAAGTTCGATCTTTAGGTGGGCCGTACTAGATGAGAGACTCAGGGTTAACGCCTCGGGTCTTTTTTGTTTGGTATAGTGCAATTAATAGTTGAATAGCAGAGCTTAAAAAGGAAGATAACCTAACCCTCATTCAAGCGGAACTGGCCAAAGCCAGCCCTTTAGCTCAACGTTAGGAAAAAATAAATTGAAAGTAAAGTGGGTAGTCACGTAATTCTTCGCCACTATTAGGCAGCCGTTCCCGGTATAAGGGATAGATTGACTCTCCCAAGCGGTTATGTGATCCCAAATGCCTTACTACTGCGCAACGGCCATCAGGAATAGTTTTCATAACGATTCCATGCGTATTTTCTGGGACATCACTTTTAACTTCGCCAGCAATGTCAAAGCGAAATTGTGAAGGTTCAGCTGTATCTGGATTGTTATAAGCGATCCCAAAAGTTCTGCTTTTGTTTTTGGGGGACAGCCCCGTTGTTTTCCTCCAAGCGATGAATTGACCTACCGTATTGTTAAGCTTCTCAACGGGCCCATTTTTCGGGATATTCTTTAATCCAAATTTGATGAGTCCACATAATTAATCAAGTTTTGATTATGCTCTTCAAGAGTATTTAGTGAGAAATTAGCTTTAACCACACTTTCTAGTGCAGGCGATGGTAATGGTTTACTAAATAAATAGCCTTGAGCCTTCTCGCAATTATTTTGCCTTAAAATCCTCTTTTGTTCAGTCGTCTCAACACCTTCAGCCACAACGGTGAGTTTGAGCGTGTTTGCCAGGGCAATGATTGCCAGCGTAATGGCCTGGTCCTCTGAATCGTGCGAGATATCCATGATAAAACTGCGATCAATCTTGATTGTATTGATTGGGAACCGCTTCAGGTAGCTTAATGATGAATAGCCGGTACCAAAATCATCAATGGAAATGCTTACCCCTGCAGCGCGCAAGACATGGAATTTATTGATCGTAGACTGGGAGTTATCCATCAGCACGCTTTCAGTCAGCTCAATATTCAAGGCGGTCGGGTTGATGCCGGTTTCCGACACAACATCCAGGATTTTATGCACCACATCAAACTCTCGCAGCTGTCTCCCTGAAAGATTCACGTTCATCATGAAATCGATACCAAACTCATCTCGCAACTTTTTCTGTTGCAGGCAGGCTTGACGTAACACCCATTCACCTATCGGGATAATTACACCGATACGCTCCGCGCATGGAATGAAAATGCCGGGGCTGATATCTCCATAAATGGGTTCATGCCACCTTAGCAAAGCCTCAAAACCGACGATCTGCTCGGACTTCAGGTTGATGATGGGTTGGTAATACACTTCAAATTCATTGCGTCCCAGTGCACTTCTAAGCGCGGTTTCCAGATAGTTCCTGAAATGAGATTCATCATCAATTTCCTTGGAAAAGAGTTTGAAATTATTCTTGCCCTCATTTTTTGCCCTATACATTGCGCTGTCGGCTGAGCGCAGCAAATCTGTAGCCTGTATGCCAGGCTGGGTTGAACCGCTAATACCTATGCTGACGCCGATATATAGGTCATTGTTATTGATGATGAATTTTTCAGCACAGTTGTGGATGACTTTAGCGGCTAATTCCCGCGCATGGGAAAACTGGTTATTATCAGAAATCAGGATAGCGAACTCATCGCCGCCTATACGGAATACTTCATCGCCAGGCCTGAGGTTTTCCTTAAGGCGATGCCCTACATCCGCCAGCAACTCGTCGCCAACCCGGTGCCCATAGGTATCATTGATGACCTTGAAGTCATCAAGATCAATGAACATCAGGCAGCAGACTTTGTTGAGGCGCTCAGCCTCTATAATTTTCTTTTGCAATTGCTGGTTGAAATAGTGTCGGTTAGGCAGCTGGGTAACGGTGTCAAAATAGGCCAGCCGGTCAAGGGCTTTCTCCGCCTGCTTCTGTTTGGCCAGCTCAGCTTCCAGCAGCTCATCCCTTTGCTCAATGCTGCGCAGCATGGCGTTGATCCCCACTGACAGGCTGCCTATCTCATCTTTAGTTAACAGGTGGCTACGTACGGTGTAGTCATGACTGCTGGAGACTTTATCTACCAGGTTGGTTAAGGCCAGAATGGGTTGCGTCAAAAATTTGTTGATCCTAATTGAGACTAGCAGTGAGATGATCAATCCTATGAAGGCAGCAATCATGACCGCCAGGACCAGCAGGCCGAGCCGGGTATTCAATTTATCCAGGTTGGCTTCTATAAAAATAGTGCCGATTACACGGTGATCAAACACGATATCCCGGGTCAGGATATGCGTTTTGAAACTGGATTTCAATTTGCGTAACGCGGGCAAGCGGATTTCGGAGGCGCGCACGGTTTGTTGATTTTTGTCATAGGTGGCCAGCAAATGACCAGTCTCGTGAAAGAGATAAGCGCGGTTGATGCTGCCCATTAGATTCAACGTGGACAATATTTCATTTGCTGCATTTTTGTCATCAAAGAGCAGCGCGGCAGTGCTGCTATGTTCAATGATGGTGGCCTGGGTGTCCAAGTCATTGTACAAGTCATTCCTGAAACTGGTGTAGCCGTAGCCGAGAACGATGGCCAACAACACAAATAGGGCAGAAATCGTCACTACTCCCTGGGCCAACAATAATTTAATCTGGATAGACAGATTATTCAATCTGGCAGAAAACATTATTCATGCACTTTCTGGGCAAGCGGAATCAATTTTGAACTCAGAGAAATATTGGCTTTGCGCGCACGTGCGAGGTCAAGATCAAACACTAGACGGTTGTTCTTGATCGACAAGTTGATTATCCCTGGACCGCTGCCGTTAAATTCTTCCCCTACGGTCAGCACATGCTCGGTGCTCAGCATCTTGGCAATTTTTGCGACATAGGCGGCGTCTGAGGAATTTAGGTAAACCAACTGGCACTCGGTGGCATCCGTCGATTCCGAAAAACGTGCAAGCCGGATTTTCTTTCCATGGACCGTTTTATTAGCCAGCACTTCCGGGCTGATACTATCGCTAACTTTTTCCAAGGTACAGATATTGAAGGTCGGCTGATCATTGACTGGCCAGTCTGTAAATTGAGCAAAGTTATATAGGTAGGCAGAGCGCATATCCAATTCGGGGATTGCCGCTGCAAGAGCATGGCCATGATGGCACAGCAGGCCCATCATCAACAGCAGAGGTTTCTTCATGGCCATTGATACACCATTTGTAGCCAAATATTCCTGCCATCTTGAAGAATGGTTTCCTGCGCATTGAAACCCGACGCGGCAATCGCATAATCGCGGTCAAACAGGTTGCGCACCGTCGCACTGACATTCACATGCGGAATCAGGTGGGTGGAAGACAGACTGACATTGACTAAGCTGTAGCCAGCTATGTCGTTTCGCTGCTCGCTTAAACGCTTGCCAAACGATTGCAATTCCACGCCGAGGTAGAGCTGGTTGCTGAGTAATGGCATGGAAAAGTTGGACTTGAACAAATGTCTGGGTGAATTGACCATCCACTGTCCATTGCCATCTTCAACCAGTTGCCAGGCATAACTGGTTTTCAGATGCATACCAGATTTCCAGAAATGGTCCAGCTCGATATCCGCCCCCCTGGTGATGGCCTTATCCCAGTTGCCATACTGAATGATGCCTGGTCCCCCTACTTCGCTGGCGGATATAAGGTTTTGCGTTGTGTAATAGAAAAATGAATTCTGTATTTTGGTCTGGCTATCCGGACGACTTTCAATCACCAATTCCGTCGCATCCACTGTTTCTTTCCTCAGGTTCCTGTTCGGTAGCAGAAAACTGGGGTCGGAATAGTATTTCTCATAGACATTCGGTCTCCTGAATGCCGAAGCATACGAAACCTTCACATCCGTTTCTTCGGTTGCCGAATAAATAGCGGCCACACGCGGGCTGACAAAAGTGGCATTTTTTCCACCGTAGTCATAACGAGCCCCCATATTCAAGCGCACGTTACGCAGCCACTGATATTCATCTTGCGTATAACCACTTATCAGGTACTGGCTGTGCTCCAGCGAAGCATCTGGCAAGTAAAAGTCCTGCTGGTAATCATTTCGATATTCGACACCATAGAGCAGCTTGTGATTGGCGATGCTGGTATTGGTGAATTTTGCTTCTGCCCCCCACCAGCGACCCATATTTTTTTCCGAATAAAATTCCCCGGTGAACACTGCACGGCTACGGTACTGATACTGGCCATAATAGGTTCGGTAAGAAGCCTTATGCTGCGCGTTGAAATCAGCGTCGTATTTGAGATCGATAAAGCCGTTGCTATCCTGGATCCAATTAGGGCTGACATTAAAGTCCGCACCAAACTGTGCAGTCGGATCACTTTTACGGCGGCTAACAAATGCACCTATTAAGGTCCATTTATCAAAAATTAGCTTGCCAAAAAAACGTCGGTTGCGCTCATCATCCAGGTTTTCTGCTCGGCCATTATTGGTGGCAGGCGAATCAAATTCAGGATAATAATGTGTCTGGCCATCACTGGCGAACCGTGAGGCTGACAGTAATATATTTAAGCCATTGGCCAACGTCTTGCCATAGGTCACCCGTTCCTTCTGGCTGCCAAAACTGCCGGCATCCAGAGCAGTTTGCACTCCATTGATATCACTGCCTTTTTTAGTGATGACATTAATGATGCCGTAAAATGCGCCGTTTCCATAAGTGACGCCACCGGGGCCAGAAACATATTCGACCCTGTCTATCAGCTCGGCATCCAGTAGCCCGTCATTGCCCAGGTAGGCAGCGTTGTAGAGATTGTCATTGGCCTGGTAGCCATCGATTAACAACATCACCCTGCCAGCATAATCGCCGGTCCGGCCAAATCCGCGCCCCCCCATATAGGTGTAGGTGCGGTCATTGGTGGTATATAACCCGCGCATGCTGCCGATAATGTCAGCCAAAGTTCGATAACCAAATTTGCGAATATCTTCCGCAGTGACTGTGCTGACTGCAGAGGGCGCGTTACTAATCTGCTGGCCGATCCTCGATGCGGTGATAATGTCTGTCTGTATAAGGTGTTCAAAAGGAATGTCAGTGACATCGGTGGATGCGGCAAAAACACTGGTGCATCCCTGTATAACAATTATTGCGACGTAGGCATAAATAACTCGATTTTGAGATCTGAACTTCATTCACGTTTAACGGCTTTATTAAATAAATCTTCAGTAAAAAATCAGCCATTCTGTTACTCTCAATATCGAGAAATAATGGCTGTGAAAAATGCTTTCTTGTACCAACCCAATTTAAATATGTGGTTGCTCATCAATGAATGAAAAAAAGCCATCAAAAGATGGCCCACGATTATGCAGTCACAACTAGACTTTCATGCAGAAAGTGTAGGAAATAATATCACTATTGAAACATCTAAATTAGCAAAAATCGCACCGATGTAGTCCTCATTTCATTAGTGCCTATATTACGATGTTATCTAATAACAACCTATCAAACCTGAACACTCTTCCGGAGTTCCTTACCTTGTAGCACCGATGAATGATTACATCGATTCATTCTTGTGCCCACCGTCGGAAAACTCTTTAGTTGTATTACCGCTCATATTATGAAATTGGATGTTTTAACAATGCCTGTGCTGTTAAACTGATTTAGCATACATATCTACTTTTCATGACTAATTTTCAAAGTCTGCACAATCCCACTATTTATTTTTCAACAGTTCCACCCAAGTAAGCTGCCAATAGCTCAATTTTGAATCAACCAGTATCAAACCTTTTTAGAACAGTGGAGTAACAGTGGGTAACCCAAATACTAAATTTCTGGTGGTAGACGATTTCTCTACAATGCGAAGAATTGTACGTAATTTACTGAAGGAACTCGGCTATAACAATGTAGAGGAAGCTGAAGATGGTGTTGAAGCGCTAGAAAAGCTTCGCGACGGTAATTTCGAGTTTGTAGTGTCTGATTGGAATATGCCTAATATGGATGGTCTTACTATGCTTCAAAACATTCGTGCCGACCCTAAATTGTGTAATTTGCCTGTTCTTATGGTGACGGCGGAAGCAAAAAAAGAAAATATTATTGCCGCCGCCCAAGCCAAAGCCAGTGGTTATGTAGTGAAGCCATTCACCTCAGCAACTTTGGAAGACAAATTAACTAAAATTTTTGAGAAAATTGATAAAGGCTAAGCTTGATTTGCATGAATCTCAACTCAAATGGAGTTCATGAAAAAAATTAGTTTGTAATCACAGGCTCCCAATCAAACTCCACCCATGTTGGCGCGTGGTCACTGGCACCTTCTATGCCTCTATAATCCTTATCCACATTTGCATTTCGGAGACCTGCGGCCAATACCGGGCTCAGTAACAAGTGGTCGATTCTCAATCCGGCATTTCGAGACCAGCGATTTCGTTTGTAGTCCCAATATGTGTAAATGCTTTCATTGGGATGACATGACCTCAATGCATCTGTCCAGCCTTGCTTAACCAGATCTGCGAATGCTGTACGACTTTCAGGCTGTAAAAGGGCATCGTCGTCCCATGAAGTGGTTTTGTATATATCTAGATCGGTTGGAACAACGTTATAGTCGCCAGCGAGAACCACAGGCAAACCGGTATCTAAAAGCTCTTTAGCATGAACGTTCAACCGCTGAAACCATGCTAATTTATAGTCAAATTTTGGGCCCGGTTGGGGATTGCCGTTAGGCAAATATAAACTGGCCAGAATCAATCCATTTACAGCCGCTTCAATATACCTTGCTTGTTTGTCAGCGGGGTCTCCGGGTAAGCTGCGGCGTATTAAAAGTGGCTCACTATCTCTACTAAGTATAGCGACACCGTTCCAGGCTTTTTGACCTTGCCATAAAGCACCATAACCCGCTTTCTCAATAGCCTTGACTGGAAACTTATTCGTTTCTGACTTAAGCTCCTGGAGACACACTGCATCAGGCTCTGTTTCGGCTAACCACTCCAATAATCGCTCAATCCGATTATTGATCCCATTAATGTTGTAAGTGACAATCTTCATATGGATATTATGTTGTAGTGGCTTTCGGCTGAGCGATCATTTGATGAGTTTATATACAGAAAAATCAAATGGTCGGCTCAATAAGTTATCAGTTGGTCCTGTGTTCGACTCACAGAGGGTGACCAATGATAAAGACTCAAAGTTAACGGCTTGGGTCTTATTTGTTTGAAGTGAGATAAACTGGATATTATTCGAAATCAAATTTCAAGAGACCTTAGTGTCTGGAGAGGATTTAATTCGGCTTGCTGTTGCTAAAGCACCTCGTCCTGGCCAAGAACAATTAAAGGTTAAGGTTCTGGAAATTGTTGATCGCTTAATTTAGGAGCAGAATCAGTAGCTGAGTTAGGAGTCAATCGTAATCCTTATATAATTTTAACTAGCTCAGTTACTTTCGTAACCAATGATTCCATTTCAAATGGTTTAGTGATTAATGCCATTCCCTCACGTAAAAATCCAGAGGATGCAACTGCAGCCTCTGCATAACCTGTCATGAATAAAACTTTTAGTTCAGCCCTATCAACTAGAGCAGCATCTGCAATTTGTTTGCCATTTAAACCGGGCAAACCTATATCTGTGAGTAGTAAATTAATTGACGCTTTGCTTTTTAAGATGTCCAAACCAGAAGGGCCATCACTGGCTTGAAGAGTTTTAAAGCCTACATCTTCAAGGGCGTCTACAACAAGGGCTCTGATTATTTCATCGTCTTCGACTACCAATATGACTTGCCCATCAGCTGTAATTGAATTGGGAAAGTTTGAGACTTCAGTGGCTGGCAAGGCCTCGTGTTGGCTTTGGTGTCTAGGTAGATAAAGATGCAATGTAGTTCCGGCACCCAGCGTACTTTCTATTTTACTGAATCCATCGGACTGTCTGGTAAAACCATAAATCATTGATAGACCAAGCCCAGTACCTTGACCTTGAGGTTTGGTAGTGAAAAACGGATCGAATGCACGTTCAATAACATCAGGTGACATGCCAGTACCGGTATCACTGACAGAGATTCTGACAAACTCGGCATCATCTTGGCTAGCAAACTTCTTCTCAACTACATTGCGTGTAGAAATTTTTAACTGACCACCATCAGGCATGGCATCACGAGCATTAATGGCCAGATTGAGAATTGCACTTTCTAATTGGTTGATATCACAAAGTGTTTCCCATAGCTTATCTTCCAGATCTAGTACAAACGATATCTTTTCATCTAGCGTTCGAATTAATAGATCATCCATAGTCCTAATGAGAGGGTTGACTTGAACAGGCTTAGGGTCTAAGGGCTGCCTACGTGAAAAAGCTAGTAACCGATGCGTCAATCCAGCCGCTCTGAAAGATGCACTCAAGGCATTATCAATATAACGTTCAACATCTACAGTTTTTCCGAGTTGCAGACTTTTTTTAATGACGTTCAATGAACCGGTGATACCTTGAAGTAAGTTATTAAAGTCATGTGCGATTCCACCAGTTAGTTGGCCGACAGATTCCATCTTTTGAGACTGTCGCAATGCATCTTCTGCAGCCAATCGCTCATCCATAGCTTTTTGTAAGGCTAAAGTACGTTCAGCAACGCGCTGTTCTAAAACGATCTGGGATTGGTGGTAAATCTCTTCTGCAATTTTCCGATCTGTAATTTCCATTACAAATAAGTGAAAACCATCAACTACAGCACTTTCAGACAATCGAGGTAAAAACCTTACTTCGGCTTCTCTTCTTTTGCCGTCTATATGTGGCCAAACAAGTTCGCAGTGAACAATTTTGCCAGCTAGAGCGTTAGCGATGTGCTCTAAAGAACCATGATTAGTTCTTTCCACTAAAAAATTATCGATCTGATTGCCAATGAGATCACTCTCATGTCTGTAAAACCAAGTTTCGCAAGCATTGTTCACAAACTTGATCCGGCGTTCCATATCAATAAATGCAATTAATACAGGTAAAGAGTCTGTGACTAATCGAAGCTCACTTTCGCTCTGTTTTAAAGACTCCTCTGCATTTTTACGCTCATCTATGTCGATCAGGACACCAGGAAACCGTATAGCCACACCCTGCGCGTCTAATTCGCAATATCCATTGGCTTCAACCCAGCGCCAGTTTCCGTCTCCATTTTTAACACGATATTCAGCTCGGTAGACTCCACCATTTTGGACTGTTTTGGCAATCATCTGATTCAGATAGGCTTGATCTTGAGGATGTACTAATTGCACAAACGTATCAACAGCGACTCCCTCTATGAATACGTCCGGGCTGGATCCAAAGCTTTTAGCTAAGCGTTCATCGCCTGTCAAAACATCATGTTGGACATCCCAAATCCATGTCCCTAACACCGTGCCAGAATTGAGTGCTAAATCGATACGTTCATTTGAAACGCGTAATTGTTCAGATGTTTGCCTCAGTTGTTCCAGTTGATCACGAATAACGTATTGTCTGAGTCTTGCAGATAATGCCCACTTAACGGCACTAATTAAGGACTCTCTACTTAACGGTCTTTCAAGAACCATGACATTCGAGATTCTTTCGGGCAATAGATTACGTACTGCAACACTGTTTGTAGAAGAAGATACTTGCCTAGCCGGTGCTAAATATATAAAGGGAATATCTGACCAGGTTGGTTGCGCATTCAACGCTTCAACTAATTCATTGAGATTGATTCGAGCAATTGACTCGCTGGTCAACAAAATTGAGCCTGTATTATCGTTTATCGCAAGCGCTAATTCATGTACTGAATGAATTACATCAGCTTCAATACCCGCAGTTTCTAACAATGCGAGACAATATTCGGCATCTTTACCAAATGAAGCGAGAATTAATACAGTGCATTTACCCATTAAACTATTGGGTATCATCTGTGCGTGGTTCTAATAGTTGATCTGAACTGCCTTTGTAATCTGGTACACCGGTTAACACGCCCTTGAAGCCATCTAACACTTCACCAACGCGTAATCCTTTAGAGTCGATCCTCAGTTCACGAATGGTATCTTCATGAGAACCACCACGGTTTTTGATGATGGATATGGCTTTCCTGATCCTGCCTTCAAATTCAAAGAAGCGTAATAAAATTACCGTATCGGCTATATAGCTAACATTCAAACCTGTCACCGACATCGTTCCTACAAGGCTTTGTTGCGGATTGATTAATAAGGTAACGATACCTTGTTGGTTGAGATAAGACAGCATTTCATGCATTTGAAGAAGTAGTTGCTTTTCTTGTGGCATAGAGGACATGTAACCTGCCAAGCTATCCACTACTATCATTTTCACATCAAATTCCTCGACCTCCTTTTTGACTAAACACGCAAATTCACCTGGTGTAATCTCGGCTGGATCCATCTGCCTGATGTTTAATTGACCTGAAGCTATATATTGTTGTAGATCAAATCCTAAAAGTTTTGATCTGGTAAGTAATGTGCCGATACGCTCATCAAACTCATAGATAACGGCCCGCTCACCACGCTTGCAAGTTTCGGCAACATACTGAAGGGCAATATTCGTTTTACCGCTGCCAGCAGGGCCAGTAATCAGTGTAGTAGTGCCTTTTAGCATGCCTCCATCTAGCAATTTGTCTAATTCATCTATTCCAGATTGAACAGGCTCCTCTAAAAATTCAGTATGAAATTTAGAGGCAATTAATCTTGCATAAACATTTACTCCACCTTTTTTTATCGCGAAGTCGTGGAAGCCAGCTATGAAATCAACACCTCTTAGCTTTTGAACTTGTAATTTCCTAGTTGCTCCACCGAACTCAAGTGTTTTTCGTTCTAGCGTAATCACTCCATGACAGAGGCTGTGTAGATGCACATCACGTTCGCCAGCATTTCCCGTCATATCATCAACGAGTAAAACCGTAATTTTTTTTGAGGCAAAGTGTTGTTTAAGCATCAATAGCTGTCGTCTATAGCGCAGCGAGTCCTGTGCTAGCAATCGCATTTCTGACAAGCTATCAAAAACAACTCTACTCGGTTTTATTTCTTCAACTTTATCAGTGATTAATTTAATAGTCTCGGAAAGCTCAACCTCCCAAGGATGCAAAATACTTTGTTCACGATCAAAACTTAGTGCAACATCTGCCTGTGCTAACTCGAACAATGGCATTGTTTCTAAATTCCAGTCATGTGATTGCCCGACTGCATATAATTCTTCAGCAGTTTCTGACAAAGTTACATAAAGTACCTTTTCACCATTGGACAAACCTTCCATCAAAAACTGTATAGCAACTGTCGTTTTTCCAGAGCCAGGGGCACCTTCTAATAGATAAAAACGGCCGGCAGGCAATCCGCCTTTAAGCACAGCATCTAACCCTTCTATGCCTGTTCTTGCAATTTTGATATTTTCTGAAATAGTGTTCATTAAATATTAGTAAAAATTAAATTTATAGTTCACAACCTACATGTCTTGTAACACCTCGTCAACACAGAGATAACTAGATAACTTATTACATGAGATTATCCTACAACCTTATCAGGATAATCCCACACGTTGTTGGTTTAAAAGGGCTAAGGATTATCCAGACGTGAGGAATTTTGGGGCTAGATTCCATTGTGAGATAGGCAGTTATAGATGAGAGACTCTAGGTTTACGCCTAGGGTCTTGGTTACAGCTGCGCAAATATTTCATAGGATTATGCAAAATAGATTATATTCATAATCTAAATTTGACTTGTGCAAGAAGCCCCTTTATTATTAGATTACGGTCGTAATCATATGGCTGTTTCTATTTACTAAAGGACATGGACATGAATCCCAAACATTTATTCATCAATCTGGCATTTGCCGCAGCGAGTGTCAGTTTCCAAGCGCATGCATTTGAAACCCAGCCTGTACTTAATCTTGAAACAGCGCAAAAGATAGCTGCAGGTTGCCAAGCCAAAGCTACAAAAGAAGGTTGGAAAATGAGCATTACTATCGTTGATGCAGGCGCTAATCCAATCTATTTTCAACGTATGAATGGCGCTTATATTGCTTCCGCTGAATTATCAAAGCTCAAAGCGTTAAATTCTGCTGGCATGCAGCTACCAACAAGCGCGCTTGAGGAATTTTCTTTTGGTAAGGATAAAAAAGGTGGGCCAGCGCCAGGTCTAGCTAACTTGCCTGGTTTCGTTACTTTAGGTGGGGGTATTCCCTTTAGCGTTGGTAAAGAATTTTTAGGCGCTATAGGTGTCAGTGGTGGCATGCCTGATCAAGATGCTGCTTGTGCTCAAGCGGGTATCGATGCGATTCAATCACTTTTAAATAAGTAATATCGAAAGTCACAGCAAAATAGTTGGATTTCATGTGAAAGAACACTGATGAGAGTAAGTAGGGCTAAATCTGTAGAGAATCGTGAACTGGTGCTAGACACTGCGTCAACCCTATTTAAGGAGCATGGGTTTGATGGTATTGGTGTAGCTGATTTAATGAAAAGTGCTGGATTGACTGTCGGCGGGTTTTATAAAACCTTCCAGTCAAAAGAGGATTTGATCGCTCAAGCTTGCCAACGAGCTTGCGATAAAACTCTAAAAAGATGGGAAGAGCATATAGCCAATCCTGAAATTGAGAATCCTCTTGCTCGCATCGGCAGCTCTTATCTCTCAACCAAAAATAGAGACGAGTTAGCTACAACATGTGTGTTTTCAACATTGGCGCCTGAAGTGTCACGCCATGATATAACAGTTCAAAAAGTTTTCGAAGGTAGTATTGAGTCAGTCGTTAAGCTTCTATCAAAGATTGTTCCTGGCGAATCTGAGCAAGAAAAGCGCGAGAACTCTATCGCCATGTTTTCTCAATGGGTGGGTGCATTGATATTGGCTAGAGCCGCAGGCACGAGTGAATTATCTGAAGAGATTCTGGATACCTCGAAAAAAATGACTTTGAATGAGTAGTATCAAGAAAGACGCATATGAAATTTAAAGTATTTGGCCGGAATTCTGGATTGAGGGTGTCTGAGTTAGCACTGGGTACGGGCAACTTCGGTACAGGGTGGGGGCATGGCGCTGCGCCTGAAGAGGCTAAAAAGATTTTTGATCAGTATGTAAATGCGGGTGGGAATTTCTTTGATACTGCAAACGCATATCAACGCGGTGAGTCAGAGTCATTATTAGGTGATTTCATTGCCTCGGATAGGGATCAATTTGTCGTTGCAACCAAATATAGCAATGCAACTGCACCCGATGCCGGGATTTCCAGAACCGGTAACAGCCGTAAGAACATGGTGCGCGCTGTTGAGGAAAGCTTAAAGCGGCTGAAAACGGACCGCATTGACCTTTACTGGGTGCATATCAGTGATGGTGTCACGCCTATGGAAGAAATCCTGCGTGGATTAGATGATTTGGTGCGCAGCGGGAAAGTAATTTATGCGGGCCTTTCCAACTTTCCTGCATGGCGGATTGCACGGGCGGACTTGATGGCAGATTTGAAAGGGTGGTCTCCCATCATCGGCATTCAGATTGAATACAGCTTGGCAGAACGTTCGCCAGATCGAGAGCTGATCCCAATGTCAGAGTCTTTAGGGTTGGGAGTTACCACCTGGTCACCGCTTGGTGGAGGCTTTCTGACAGGCAAGTATCGGGATCAACATGTGGACACTCGCTTAACTAAGCTAGGTATGCTGGTCCATACTGAAAAGTCAGAAAAAGAAACTGAATTGCTCAATACGATTTTGTCCATTGCAGATGAGTTGGGGGCTAGTCCAACCCACATTGCTATTGCCTGGTTGCTAGACAAGGCCGCTAGATCGACAACTTCAATCATACCAATATTAGGACCTCGCACAGTAGAACAATTAGATGCCACCTTAGGTGCTTTGGATATCAGTTTGCCCCCTGAAATGGTTGCGCGATTGGATGCAGCGAGTGCAGTAGCGTTGGGTGTACCGCATGAACAAATAAACTCTTCTTATAGAAGCCTGTCCGGCGGCAATGATTTGCAGGTGCTAATAAAACCAGCTTAAACCATTTAATACTCAAAAATCATTCACAAACTGTAAAGCCTGCTCATAGTCACACGTTTTGAGTCATAGCCAAACAATCAGGGGCTGACTGATCCAGCTTCCCCGGGCAAAACGCTGGCCGTTATGTTGGCTTGGTGTGGAAGTCAGGACTTATCCAGGCTGCAGATGAATAGCTTGATTATATTATTTCTCAAACTCTTGTTCATATGCGAGCAGGTTCAATGCTCGGGAACGTACTAGCTGCATGCCTAAGTTTGTGCCGGTTAATTGGTGAATAGTGCCTTGCTGTGATGAGATAATTTTACTAATAGCTTTACCTTCGGTATCTCTGTACTTCAGCCATTGTTGTTGCTTTCCTAAGCGCCACTTGCTGGGTCGAATTCAATCTTTTCATGAGCCGCTTGTAGACGATATTCATTTCTGAATCCACTTAACCCTGGCTTCATTAGTAATGTTACGCATGTCAGCAGTTGATGAAACTATCTCTTCAGCCATTTTGTTTTCATACCATGCATCAATTGGATGTTGAATAGGTTTGATGTCAATGCCGGCGTGCGCAATCGCTGATAGAAAGATAAATACTGTAACAAATAAGGGCTTAAATAAATTCATATTCACATAACATTAGGAGACTTATATTTAAAGATCACAACTATCCAATACATCACTCAGCTTCAGGCCCGCAGCCTCAAACCTTACCCATAATCTCACGTCTTTAAACATAGCCAGAAAATCAGGAATTGGAATATACGACGGTAATCTCGGTGACAATCGTTGGCCATTATGTTGGCTTGGATTATTCATGAAGATCAATTTTGCATACCTCTAGTTCAGGAGAGCGCATGCTCGCATTTTACAGAAAAGCAATACTAATTTAAGGATTCAAGCTTAATGCCTTGAGTCTTTGTTTTTAAGCCCGTACAAGTTAGTATGTTTAATAGATTGCCTGGCGTATTGTTTTAGTCTGCTTGTTTTAGCTGTTATCAATTGATTGCTTTTCAAGGAGTGGAAGATGAATGATGTTGCAGATGTAATTGAAACCTTTCATGGTGGGTGTCCTCATGATTGTCCCGATACCTGTTCCATGCAATTCCATGTCAAGAACGGGGAGCTGGTGTCGGTTTCAGGTAATCCTAATCATCCGATGACGCGTGGCGGGTTGTGCGTAAAATTGAAGGATTACGAAAAGCGGCATTATCACCCAAACCGTCTTCTATACCCGATGAAGCGGGTAGGGCCAAAAGGAAGCAAACAATTTCAGCAAATCACCTGGGATGAAGCGCTGGATACTATCGTTGACCGATGGAAAACGCTTATTCAAGAGGATGGTCCCCGCTCTATACTGCCAGTCAGCTATCTGGGCAATCAGGGACTGGTACATGGACTCAACGGCGGGGATGCCTTTTTTAATCGATTGGGTGCTACCGTATGCGAAAGGACCTTTTGTGGTGAAGGCTCCTGTACCGCCTGGTTACTGACTGTTGGGCCTACCGCCGGGGTAGACCCCGAAAGTTTCATACATGCAAATTTCATTGTGATCTGGGCATGTAACTCTGTCTCCACCAATCTACATCACTGGCACATCATCAAAGAGGCGCAAAAAAGAGGCGCGAAGATCGTGGTGGTGGATTCTTTCGCTTCCAAAACGGCGAAAGAAGCGGATTGGCATATTGCACCCAAGCCGGGCACCGATGGCGCTTTGGCGATGGCGATGATGAACGTAATCATTGAAGAAAATCTGGTCGATCATGACTATGTCGAAAGGTATACGGTCGGGTATGCAGAGCTGGCGGAAAGGGCGAAAACCTGTACTCCGGAATGGGCTGCCGAAATAACAGGTATACCAGCAGACGAGATTCGGTTGTTCGCGCGTGAATATGCTTCAACTCCCCCGGCAGCCATCCGCATAGGCGTGGCTTTGGAACGGAATTATGGTGGAAGCCAGGCGATACGGGCAGTCACCTGTCTGCCTGCACTCATCGGTGCCTGGCGTCATGTGGGAGGAGGGGCGCTACAATTCCCGGTCTGGGAGCACCCCTACAAATTTGATGTGATTTGCAGGCCGGATCTCATTCCCGAAGGTACGCCTGTCGTGAATATCTTGCAATTAGGCAGAGCCCTGCTTGGCGAAACGCCTCTGGAAACGCCCATTAAATCCATCATGGTGTGGAATACCAATCCTGTCACACAGTCTCCTGAAACCGACAAGGTAATCGAAGGCTTGAAGCGGGAAGACCTGTTCACCATCGTGGCCGATCACTTCATTTCCGATACGGCTTCTTATGCAGATATCATCTTGCCGGCAGCCATGGGGGCGGAGCAGGAAGACATGATTTTATCCTGGGGCCATTTGTATCTGACGTATAACACCAAATGTATCGAGCCCCCCGGAGAGGCATTACCAAATAATGAGATATTCCGCCGCTTAGCCAAACGGTTGGGATTCGAAGAAGACAATTTCAAATGGACTGATGGCGAGTGCCTGCAGAATTATGTCGACTGGAGTTCACCCGCTTGCAAGGGGATTGATCTCAACTATATGCGTGAGCATGGGTTTGCCAGATTGAATGTGGGTACCAAAGACGACCGTGCACCCCATCGTCAGGGCAATTTCCCTACCCCAACTGGTAAATGCATGTTCATGGTCGAAGGCGCGAAGAATTTCGTTGCCGGGCCTTTCAGGCAGATGTACGAGGGTTTTCAACCCGGGGAAGATCTGGATCCATTACCTGCATATATTGCAAGTCGAGAATCAGCTGATACCAATGCTGTGCTGGCAGCCAGGTTCCCTTTGAACATCATTTCTCCTAAAAGCCATGGCTTCATCAATTCCTCATACGCGAATATGGAATCCAAAATCCGCGTGCAAGGAGAGCAATACCTGATGATCAACCCGGTCGATGCATTAGCAAGAGACGTTCAGGATGGAATGGTGGTAAAGGTATTTAATGACAGAGGTGCTTTTGAGGGTCTGGCACGCGTCACTACAGATGTAAATCCTGGAATCGTCGTAGCAACATTAGGCTATTGGCGCCAACTCAACAATGGTACTGTGAACTGTATCAGTTCCGCTGAGTATGGCGACATGGGTCATTCAAATACGTTTAGCGATAACCTGGTTGAAGTCGAGCTGGTTTGAATAAACAGAGGCAGAGGGTTCAAGCTATCAGGTGCTGTGTTTGACTCACAGAGGGGTTACATTTATAAAGATACCCAAGGTGAACACCTTGGGTATCTTTTATTTTTCAGGGTATATTAATGATTGCTGCAAATTAATTATTCCAATATTAATAAAAGCTCATCGTTGAGTAATAAATCGTTTGTAAATCAAGGGGAGGATTGTTTATGTTTGGAACTTCAACACGTTCTGTGCTGGTGATGACCGTTTTAGCGATGTTATTAATTCCGCTAACGGCATCCTGGTTTGCTTATCCGTCTACGCATCTACCACCCGGTTTTGGTGTTTTTCCACCACAGTTTGTTGAAGAACCTCCGGGGTTTAATCTGATTGTTTTTATTGGGGTTGCCCTGCTTGAAGCGACATTTGCTGTTTTTATGATTTTTCCGCAATGGTTTGGTTTTAAGCCAGTCGCCCCATCCCCGCAGCCTGCACTGCGTGCCTTGCCCTGGTGGTTTTGGGTGGGGGCGGTTGTGACACTGTTTTTCTGGTGGTTGATGTGGACGCGCACGACACCATTTGGTGATTTGGTGTATTACGCGTTTACGCCGATGTGGTGGGGCTTTATCTTTGTACTTGATGGCCTGACATTCCGTTATTCTGGCGGTTACTCTCTGTTCGCTAGTCGCCCCAAAACATTTCTGATTAGTGCGGTTGTATCGATTGGTGGCTGGTATTTCTTTGAATATTTCGATTACTTTGCCTTAGGTAACTGGTATTACCCAAATACCGAGATCCCCGGGTTAAGCCATGCCACGATCGTGTGGATATTTATTTTTGCCTACAGCACCGTTTGGCCTGCCGTTTTTGAGTGGTATACCTTGTTGAATGCTTTTCCTAAAATTGCCGGGCGCTATGCCCAGGGCCCCGCGCTTGCACTGCCAGCAAAGCCGATGTTGTATCTGAGTTTTTTATTGTTTGCTGCCGTGCCGTTCTGGCCTTACCCATTATTCTGGGCAATGTGGATCGCGCCTTTGATAGGTATTGCTGGCATATTGATGATGTGCGGTATCTGGACCCCATTTACGGACATGGCTAAAGGAAATTGGAGCCCGGTGCTTCTGATGGCACTCAGCTCCTTGTTTAATGGATTTTTTTGGGAGGTTTGGAACTACGGCAGTGCGCATCCAACATTACCTGTCACCAACCCGAATTACTGGCTTTACGATATCCCCTATGTCAATGTAATTCATATTCATGCTGAAATGCCACTACTGGGTTTTGCAGGTTATTTGCCCTTTGGTGTGCTGGTATGGGTGGTGTTTATTTTGGCGGGTAAGGTGTTTGGTTTTAACACCGATATTCTTAAGAGTGGCCAAGGTCATTGAGTTGTGTTTTACACGGAGAACACTAAACGTTTGATGCGTTTGTCATAGGTTTAATTAGCTTATCCTATCAAAACTAAAAAGCGGCTTGCAGGAATGTAAGCCGTTTTTCTTTAGTTAAACCTAAGTGACTCGTGAAATTTCTGATAGATGATTAAATCAGATATTTTCAATGATTTAAGTACGCGTTTTCCTACAGAAATTTCAGCTTTAAAGGTATGTAGCAAAGTTTTCTTTGAGTTCATTATTGAGTGAGTTAAAACTAAACCTAATTGGAGATTGCTATGGCCTTGAATAAATACACTAACCCGCACAGCGTCAATCATATTGATGAAAGCCGTCTTGACCCTTCAAACCCGAATTCGATTGATCCAGCCAATACAGATCCGGCTGATGACTCACGGGGATATGAGAAAGATGAAGCAAACAAAGGCAATCAGGATAGAAGTTTGAATAAGCAGAATATTGATGACCGAAACAAGAAGTTTCCGAACGATATCAGCAATCCGGATGCCGGGATTTAAGTTTCTTGATATAGCTTCCGCACTTCCTCAATGTGGAGTACAGAGATGACGAATAAAACCTTTAATCTTATTGCAACAGTAGTTTTTTATTTGGCTGGCGCGATAGCTGTTGGTTTAGTGTTTATCAGTTGGAATGAATCCGATACACCTCCTGCTGCTGAACCTCTGAGTGAAACAGTAAAATCCATCACTAACTCTGAAGCCGCCAATCCGCTCCCAATTAATGACAGGGAGCCGCAAAATTTTGCTCAACCGACGGTTAAGCCTGACTCACAACAATAATTCAATCCCAAAAGCGACTCTGGAATTCATTCATAGTCAGTCACGTCCTACATGTAAATGAGAGCACTACGGATAGGCCTGAGACCAGATATGTCATTAAATGGCTAGCAGTCTAGAAAAGAGTTAAATCCAGTAATGATTTCAATTTTATAGGGACATAGATATGAACAAACTTTTGATCGCATTATTATTCTCGGCATTTGCAATGACAACTAATGCTGCTGATACTGATAACCAGACAGATGGGGCCGAACTGGGTACCCAGGAAACCCCACAAGCACAGGATCAAAGCAAAAATAGTAATAAATCGACGACTACCAACAAACATAACAAAAAGCGTAACCATACGCAGAAAAAAGCCAATCACAATCATCCCAAAGCCAATGGCGCTGAAGAGAATCCATTACAGCCTACCGATTCAGAACCAGCACCAGGAGCGGCTACCAAGTAATAAAAAAGAGATTGCATGCAGCAATCTCTTTTTTATTCGCAGCCCCCAATTATGATCATGGAACTTTATGAACGCCACTATCAGCTTAAACCCCCTCATTTATAGACCTGATTATGAAAAGATTCAGGATGATGAAGGCGACACTATCCAGGAGTTGGTAGAAACTCTTCAGGAAATTTCCGACATTACGTCTAAGGATTATGGCCGGGCGGTACGTAGCGTTCATGCAAAGCCACATGGTTTGATTCGCGGTAAGTTAACCATTAAAAGAGATCCGCCGGACTTTTTAAAACAGGGCATTTTTGCTTCTGAAGGCATATATCCGGCGATTATGCGTTTTTCCACCAGTCCTGGCGATATCATGCACGACAGTGTTTCCACTCCGCGAGGTATTGCGATCAAACTCATGGGTGTTGAAGGTGAACGCTTAACCGGAGAGCCCACAAGCAGAACACAGGATTTCCTGATGGTAAATGGCCCGGCCTTTTTAAAAGCCGATGCCAAGAGTTTTGTGCCTGGCCTGAAATTGCTTGCGAAAACTACAGATAAGGCAGAGGGTTTAAAAAGAGTGTTTTCCGCAGTCTTGCGTGGCACGGAAAGATTGATAGAAAGATTAGGTGGCGAAAGCCCGACCATTAAAAGTCTGGGAGGCCATCCGCAAACCAACATTCTAGGTGAGACTTTCTTCACGCAAGTGCCTTTGCTATATGGGAAATACATGGCGAAGTTTTCTTTAGTGCCCATTGCACCTGAATTGACCGCCTTGAAAGATGCACCATTGGAAGCTGGTAAGGAAAATGGAATCAGGGAAGCGGTTTCAGCGTTCTTCAAAACGCATACAGCGAAATGGGAGCTGCGTGCGCAATTATGTACAAACATCGAAACTATGCCGATTGAAGATGCTTCAGTGGTGTGGCCTGAAGTGGAAAGTCCATACATTGCTGTCGCCACCTTAGAGGCAACCCCGCAGGTGTCCTGGGATGATGCCACCTTTCCACAAATTGAGGACAGGCTGACTTTCAGTCCATGGAATGGAGTTCAGGATCATCGTCCGTTGGGGCCCGTCATGCGTGCACGCCGCCACGTTTATCAAAGCTCCAGCAACTTCCGCAAGCAATTTAACGGTTGCCCAATTGCAGAAATAAACGCTTTGGAAGAGGTATGAGCAAACCGCATTTGATTGCATCAACGGGCTGCGGTTGGTTGGAGCTGTTGTAACGGTCTTTCAGTATTTTTGCATGACCGTATAAAGAGCCTATACGGCACTTATAAGGCCTGAAACGACCTCAATGCTTTTCCTGTACGAATTGTGCATGGTCAAAGCTGGCAAAATTAATTATTCGATTTTTTTGAGAATCTTGCCATGGCACCTGCATGTCAGATTATTGTCAAAAAGCCGATGCCGACTTTCTTAAAAAATATACGTACAACATGATTAAAAATAAAACTGCCGCGCCATATCACGAACCAAATAGTGTCTCCGACCGTATTGCCTTGGCCATAGTCAAATTCATGCGGTTTTTTGCGGATGCATTTTTTTCAGGCCGCTACGGGCATCGTGCCGTTGTACTTGAAACGATTGCAGCTGTACCAGGCATGGTGGGTGGTGCTTTACAACATTTGCGTTCGTTAAGGCGGATGGAAAATGATGATGGCTGGATCAATATCCTGTTGGATGAAGCCGAGAATGAACGTATGCATCTGCTCACCTTTGTGCAAATTGCAAAGCCCAGTTTATTCGAACGGTTGCTGGTCATCATCGCTCAAGGCGTTTTTTATAATTTATATTTCATTTTGTATATATTCTCTTCAAAAGTAGCTCATCGGATCGTGGGGTATCTGGAAGAGGAGGCCATCTACAGCTATGGTGAGTACCTTGCAGAAATAGACGCTGGAAAATGTGAAAACGTACCCGCGCCGGATATTGCTATTGAATATTGGGATCTGCCAAAAGAAGCCCGCTTGCGCGATGTAGTGGTCGTGGTAAGAGAAGACGAAGCCAAACACAGGGATGTTAATCACGGGTTCGCAAACCAACTGGAAAATGCCTGAGTATTCTTTGGCGCTTCTTTCCTCTATCAGGCATTTGTAAAATGACACACCACTATGATGTCTATGAGTGACTTAGATTATTCAAAGTAATGGAGCAGTACAGAATAATCATGAATGAAAGGCTGCAACTGTAAACCCCTGCAAACAGGGCACTTATTTATTCAGATCAGAGCTTATCCGGCATATAATGTAAAGTAGTAGAGAAAGTAACAGAAATCCATGTCCCCCAGTAGTTTGCGCAGCATCTCCGTAGAATCAAACCGTCGTTCTTGGCAAAAGAAGTCTCAACTTGTAGATGGGTTGGGCGGTGAATATACAGTATTCACCCACGATATTTCTCATACGGGCATGAGTCTTTTTGCTGACAGGCAATATAAGGCTGGACAATTGTGCAAAGTGAATGTGCCTGTATTTGTCGGGTCATCCCTTCGACATTTCAAATTTAATTGCCGGGTTGTTTTCTCATCCCTCAGTGGCATGAAAGGTTTTAGAACAAACCTGGAGTTTCTTGAAGTAACGCCAGAAAATAAAACCTTGATCCAATCGGTGATGGCAAGATAATCCGGGCTAAAGTTTAATAAGCTGGCTAGACTCAAGGTCAATACCTTGAGTTTTTTGTTTTAGAAGATTAACGTTGGCAAATTCAGTAATAGCTTGCCTACAGAACAATCAGTGCTATCTGACTTACCACACTTAAAATCCCAAACTAAACTCAAATCTTTCCGCTTAGCATTTAAACTGGAGATTTAGTATGGACCTGAAGTCAGAAGTAGGCAGCGCCGATAATTCCCTTAAAAGCAGTCTGGACCCATCTACTACCAATGTGGTAGAAACTCCTGAGGAGGAGCCTGCAGAAAATTCTGCAGATTATGAAGCTGATCCTGCGGACCCCGACACAATAGACCCCGAACTGATTAATGCACCTTCGCTGGACGTTGAGGATGATGATTTAACAGAGGAAGAAGTGGATCCTGACCTTGATCAGGATGCTGGTAATCCTATTGAACCTGATTTTGATTTGGCTAGTCCGGATGAGGGGATTCCTGACTAAATTGATTCTGGTTTGGATGACCGCAATTCTGAAAAATGCAGCTGCGGGATGTGAACTGATGCAATTGGCTAGATGCCATACTAAATCAGTCTATTGATGCGCTGAAGTCGATCATTTTCAAATCATTAATCAGCCATCTACTAAACCGATTTTAATGATTTGGTGGTTACTTTAACTTTACTTTTTTTGGTATTCAGTCCGACATTGCCCAGTGTATACATGCTGATAAGGCTTGGCGATGCGCCTTGACACAATTGGAAGTGCATAAGGTAACTTTTGCCAACCTGGATAAATTGGCTTGCACTTCGGATCTCATCAATGGTTAATGCTGCATTTTCACCGATATTGGTGAGCACGGTAGTATCAGTTTCATGCCATTTGAAGTTCATACTTTGTAATGAAATACCGCTTTCGCTGTAAGCAACATTTTTAATCTTTGCCTGGGTGACATGCTGCGTGCAGTCCGGCAGTACCTCATCCATGCTCATCAGCGCAATTACATCCTGTTTAACACCTGCTTTATTTAAAGATGCTTGTGGTGAAGTGCATATTACTTTGGCACCGTCGCTTGAAGTATGACCAAACAATGGGTTCAGGAGCAAAGGAAAAAGAGCTATCTGGCACAGTGTTTTGCTCGCTTTTTTAGTGAATATTTGCATGGCATGTTCCCTTTATTTTTATCAGGATTACTTCATCCGCTAACGAATTAAATGATGACTGATTCAACTTGCTCCGGAGTCACGGCGCAAGAAATAGCCGCTTAAATCATACAATATATTTATCCTAATTTATATCGGAGTCTGCCAGCTAATGCAATGAAGTCTAGCGGGTTTTGGGATTGTGAAGTCGGCGGCATGATAGAGTTGTGATAAAGCGTGAAGCCATGATCACGCATATCAAACGCGATAAGGAATAGCCAATCATGAAAACAGACAGCAAATCACTGGTGAAAGATCTTCCGTCAATTTTCACCAGTGATACGCTAAGATTCAAACGCTGGCAGGGATTATTTTCTGCGATTCTGTAATACCGTAGGGCCTTCCAATACGGACCTCACTTTTTTAGCCAGATCTGCCATTTTGTATGGCTTGGTCAGGACTTCAAACTCTACACCCTGATCCTGTTCTTTATCCGGTGACCCGGCATAGCCAGTGGTGAGGAGAACCGGCAGGTTAGGGATCAGTTTACGCAATTCCCGCGCCAGCATAATGCCATTGATACCGCCAGGCATAATAATGTCCGAAAACAGTAATTGAGGAGGCTGTTTTTTTTCAACCAGCTTCTTGGTGGTATTGATCGCTTCAATCGCGCTATTGGACACAATCACTTCGTAGCCAAGCGTCAGCAACATTTCCATTGCTAATTCAGACACTTCAGGCCGGTCATCCACCACCAGGACTGTTTCTTTGCCGCCACGATCTGCCTGCGTTTTAGTGCCAGCCAGGTCAACATGGCGGGTCTGGTCAGTCGCTTTAAAGTAGATACGCACGGTGGTACCCACATTCAACTCTGAATAAATGGTCGCAGTACCACCGGATTGTTTGGCAAAACCATACACCATTGAAAGGCCAAGGCCAGTGCCTTTGCCTTCTTCCTTGGTGGTAAAGAAAGGATCCATCACGCGATTCAAGATTTCCGGTGGAATCCCGGTGCCGGTATCGGTGATCGCAATCGACACATAGCGGCCAGGTGGCAATCCAGCATAGGCGCTGATGTCTTCCGGTGACACGGTTACATTTTCGGTAACCAGGGTAACTTTGCCGCCTTTAGGCATCGCATCACGGGCATTCACCAGCACGTTAATCAGGCAGGCTTCAAGCTGGGTCGGGTCGAGCTGGCAATTGTGCAGGTCAGGGTCAAGCTCGCGTTGCAGTGATATTTCAGGCCCCAGCGTTTTAAGAACAAGATCACTAATGCCTTGCGCCACGTTGTTGAGATTGACGATACGGCCATCCAGGCGTTGCTTGCGGGCAAATGCCAGCAATTGCTGTGTCAGTGCTGACGCTCTGGTCACTGCACTGCGTATGCTTTCCAACCCGCGCAGGATGGAGGCATCATCCGCTTGTTGGCGGTCTATCTTCAATTTGAGGATATCGACATGGCCAGACATCACTTGCAGGAAATTATTAAAGTCATGCGAAATACCGCCGGTAAGCTGGCCTAACGCTTCCATTTTCTGCGCCTGCGTTAAAGCATCTTCGGCATCGCGGCGTCGGCTGACATCCAGTTGCGAAGCAAAATAATACACAAGTTCTTTTTTCTTGTTGTACACCGGCGAGATGTAGAGGGCATTCCAGAACGAAGAGCCATCCTTGCGGTAATTGAGAATTTCAGTAGTGATTTCGGTGCGCGAAGCAATTGCTTCACGTATCGAATTCACGGTATGAGAATCCGTATCTGGCCCCTGTAAAAAACGACAGTTATGACCGATGATTTCTTCAGCTTTGTAGCCACTCATGGAAATAAATGCCCTGTTGGCAAACACGATAGGATTATCCGGTTGCCTCGGGTCTGTCACCAGCATCGGCATGCGTGTACTTTCAATCGCGGCAAAAAAGATATCGTCTTTATGCTCTGCAATCGCGTTATCGTGGTATTCGGTGACTTCAATTGTGGAGCCTTGCGAATGGGAAGGCTTTTCGGGATGTTTGCTCATAAATTTTTGTAATGCTTGTATTTGTTATTAATGGGCATAAATATATTTACTCAATAAAACCAAATGCTTGCGTACATTTATGCAATATATTTATCAACGCGTGATATTACCGTTATAGCCGTATTTTGTCTGTCAGATATTTAATAAGTCCTCTTGAAAAGGGCTAAGTTCCATGGATTGGTTGTATCTGCTATCAACAGGCAAAAAAAACCACTCCGGAGAGTGGGTAGATAGGGAAATAAATCTAGATGTAGATAAGCACCAAATATTATGGTTGCCGTGATAAATATTATCATAATGCTTGCAGGTTGGTTTTAATTTAAAAGTAATTTTTAAAACAGATGCCAAGTTGGACATAAATGAGCGTGTCTAATCAGGCCTACGCTTCGAATAGAGTGGTTTTGTAAACATTCGCCGTAATTTCATATGATCTGAGCCGCGCTGTATGATCAAAGATCTGCGATGTAATCATCAACTCATCAGCGCCGGTTTTGGCAATAAAAGCCAGTATGTCACTGATAACTTTTTTACCGTCACCGATTGCCGAGCAAGATAACACCTGGTTCAGAATCGCACGCTCAGCACCGCCCAGTTGGTTCCATAGATCAAACACTGGCGGCGGTAATCTGGTTGGATTTCCACTGCGCAAATTGACAAATGCCTGCTGCATTGAGGAAGCCAGGAAAATGGCTTCTTCCTCAGTATCTGCGGCAAAAACATTAAATCCAAGCATCAGATAAGGTTTATCCAGGTATTGTGAGGGCTTGAAAGTTTCCCGGTAAATTTCAATCGCTTGCAGCATATAGGCCGGAGCAAAGTGCGAGGCGAATGCGAAAGGCAAGCCCAAAGCCGCGGCAAGCTGTGCACCAAATAAGCTGGAGCCAAGAATCCATACCGGTATTTCTAATCCCGTTCCCGGAATCGCTTTTACCGGACGCTTGGGTTCAGCAGAAAAGTAATCCAGTAACTCCATTACATCTTGAGGAAAAGCATCAGCATCCGAATCAAGATTTCTTCGCAGGGCGCGCGCAGTCAATTGATCAGAACCTGGCGCACGCCCAACGCCGAGATCGATCCGTTTGGGGAATAGAGATTCTAAAGTGCCAAATTGTTCAGCAATCACTAATGGTGAATGGTTGGGCAGCATGATGCCGCCAGCGCCGACACGGATACTGCTCGTGCCCGCTGCGACATGACCTATCAGAATCGATGTGGCGGCACTGGCGATACCAGGCATGCCATGATGCTCAGCCAACCAATAACGATGGTAACCCCACTTTTCTGCATGCTGGGCAAGATCCAGCGTATGCTTGAACGATTGTCCTGCATGACTGCCTTCAGCAATAGGGGAAAGATCAAGGACTGATAACTTGGGTCTGGTGGTGTGTTCGATGTTTAGCATGTCATAGGTTTGATTACTTAATGGTGATTCGTTCACCAAGTCAGTGAGTTTTTTGACACATTAATTCAATCATGCGTGATTGTAATGAAATGAAAAACCCTGATCGTAAACTGGTTATTTTTGCAGGCTTGTATTAGCATGAGTTTAAATAAGATGGCTATTTATTTAGTTTTAACAAGCATTAAGAGTGAGAAAGTTTGATGAGTTTAGAGGGCCGTGTTGACGAAGCGCTGTTTCATCGGCTGATGTCGAGCGCCCATATTCCGTTAATCGGTAGTGCCCTCGGTGGTTTGCTGATCTCTATTTCACAGCTGGATTCTGATAACCGCCACTTGTTTTTTGCCTGGGCTTTCCTTGTATATGTGGTGATTGCGATACGCTGGTGGTTAACGCAGCGCTGCAAAAACAAATTAGCCAGGCAGGGGTTTGATCGCAAGTTAGCTTATCAGTATTGTCTGACCCTGGCTTTATCTGGGATAGTGTGGGGGGCGCTAGGTTTTCTGATCACTGATGCGCCGCCGATGACGGAGATTATCGTGATTACGGCTATCCAGGCGATGGTCATGGGTGGCGTGGTGACCATGGCTTCCTGTATTCCTGCGTTTTTTGCATTCAGCCTGCCTGCGATGTTGCCTACGGTAGTGATTTTTGCGACCGGCAACAGCACGCCGAATGCTGTGATGGCGGTGTTCAGTGTGATTTTCTATTTGCTGATGGTAGGCGTCACTTATCGTTTTAATCATTCGTTACGGCAGGCGCAGCGCATCAGCTTCGAGAATGAGGATTTAATCGGGTCACTCAAAGAGGCTTATCAAAAAATATCCGCGCAAAACCTGGAGCTGAACCACGTTGCTCACCACGATAACTTAACCGGCTTGCCAAACCGTAAATTGCTGGCTGTGCGCATACAGCAAGCGATCGAAATTGCAGAAGTTAAAAAAACCAGCACCGCGATTTTGTATCTGGACCTGAATGGATTCAAGGCGGTTAATGACCAGCTTGGACACGAGGCTGGCGATCTGGCACTCATAGAAGTGTCACGCCGGTTGGGTAAGGTCATTCGTGGTAGCGACACGCTGGCAAGGGTAGGTGGCGACGAATTTGTGATTGTGCTTTCTGATCTGCAAGGACACGCCAAGTCTTCGGTAGAGATGGTTGCCAGCAAATGCCTGATGGTGTTTGAGCAGGAGTTCGTGATTCAGGCATCTGAACGGCAGCTAGGGGCATCCATAGGACTGGCACTTTGCAAAGAAGGCGACACGATAGAACAGCTACTTTCGCTGGCCGATAAAGCCATGTACCAGGCCAAATTATTAGGTTGTGGAAAAGTACACTGGGCATCTTAACAGTTGCCTGTTCTAACGCTCTTCTAGACCCATATCCAAATTCTTCAGTTGATAGTTAAACTGCAGGTCTTTCCTCTGCATATTCTATGCTTTGATTTTTATCCTTTCACTTACAGTTTGAGAAATAAAGGCAGTTTCGCAAGTAGATGACAGTTTCAGGAATAGTTTTTATTTATTACTGTGAATGTATATCATCATGTACAGCAAGAAATAAAATAGCAGGACCAGTACTTGTGATTAGCGGGTTCAGGCATGTGCTTGATTTTACAAGCGCATGAATGTGTTTATATGTATCTGTAGCGGAGTGGTTGATGAGCACGTCGCAAACTGTAAAGCATCATCAGCAATTGACGCAGCTTTATCTTGCACTGAGTCAATGCAGCCAGGCGATTGTGCAAAGCCACGATCGGCAGGCGCTATTTGAGAAAATTTGCCGCATCATCGTCGATTTCGGTCACGCGAAAATGGCCTGGGTTGGCGAAGTCAATCCAGAAACAAAACAAGTGAATGTGGCTGCAGCTTTTGGTACCGGGCTTGAATATCTCAACAAAGTGTCTATTTCTGCAGATCCGGAACAGCCTAATGGAAGAGGTCCTTGTGGGCTAGCCATTTCCACCGACCAGCCTTACTGGCTACGGGATTTTCAAACAAACCCGGTTGCGTCTTTATGGCATGCTTCTGCAGCAGAGTTTTCCTGGAAAGCCGCGGCCTTCTTGCCGCTACATACCGAAGGTAAAGTGGTCGCTTGCCTTTCATTATATGCCTCTGAAGAACACGCTTTTGATCCTGACACCCAGCGCCTGTTGATGGACATGGTGGCGAATATTGACTTCGCACTGGACCGTTTTGCAGTGCAGCAGGAGCGCACGCAATATCAAAAAAGCCTGCTGGCCAGCGAGCAGCGTGCGCGTCAGGTGATGGAAAATGCGCTGGATGCGATTATCAATATGGATACCGGCGGTTTTATCATCGAGTGGAATAAAGCGGCCGAGCGTATTTTTGGTTATAAACGTAGTGATGCCGTGGGTAGAAGTCTGGCAGAAGTGATTGTCCCTGAAAGCTACAGGGAGGCGCACAACAAAGGTCTGCAACGGCTGCAACATTCTCGAGAATCCAAACTGCTGGGCCGTTCTATCGAAATTACAGCGATGCGTAGCAATGGCACTGAATTCCCGGTGGAATTGACCATTATAGAAATAGTCAGCAGTGGAGAGCGCTATTACAGCGCTTTCCTGCGCGATATTACCCGCCGCAAAGACTATGAAGCGCGCATAAAATTTTTAGCCAATTATGATGCGCTGACCAGCTTGCCCAATCGTAATCTGTTGAATGAGCGTGTTACCAAGGAAATCGAGAATGCCTGGGCGAATGATAGCCAGTTTGCCTTGATGTTCCTCGACCTGGATCATTTCAAGGATGTAAATGACAGCCTGGGACACCGCTATGGCGACAGCTTGCTGATTGAACTGACCAAGCGCTTTCAAAACCTGGTTCGCCCGGAAGATACGATTTGCCGTTTGGGCGGGGATGAGTTTGTGTTTTTATTGGCGGGTTCAGGGCATGATGTTGCTAAAGAGGTGGTGGAGCGTTTGCTCGTGGCGGTCGAGCAACCTTTGGTGATAGACCAATATCAGCTAACCGTGACCGCTTCGGTTGGCATTGCCATTTATCCTGACGATGGGCTGGATATTGAAACTCTGCAACGCAATGCCGATGTCGCCATGTACCGTACCAAAAAGGAAAGCCGTAACGGCTACCGTTTTTTCAGTAACCAGATGCAAATCCAGACCACCCGGCATTTGCAAATGGCAAATGCCTTGCGTCAGGCAATCTCCTTGAGACAATTGGAAGTGTATTACCAACCGCAAATGGATCTCACTACCAAAAAACTGGTTGGGGTAGAGGCCTTATTACGCTGGCAGCATCCGCAATTGGGTGCAGTGTCGCCGGCCGAATTTATTCCTCTGGCAGAAACCAGTGGTTTGATTATTTCGATAGGCAGCTGGGTGCTTGAACAGGCTGTGCAACAAATACAGCAATGGCAACAAGCGGGTATTCATAATATTTGTGTATCGGTAAATTTATCCAGCATCCAGTTCCGTGATCCCGAATTGCCGGCATTGGTGCAGAGAATATTGCATCGCTACCAGGTGATGCCGCAGGCGCTTGAACTTGAGTTGACAGAAGGCGTGGCGCTGGAAAACCCTGAAGGGGCCGTCAATATGATGGATGCGCTCGATCTGTTGGGTATCCGGTTGTCGATTGATGATTTCGGTACCGGGTACTCATCGCTGAGTTACCTTAAAAAGTTTAAAGTCTATAAGTTAAAGATCGACCAGTCGTTCGTTCGCGATATTTCTACCGATGATGAGGACAAGGCGATTGTGATCGCTATTATCCAGCTGGCGCGCAGCCTGGGATTAAAAACTATCGCTGAAGGCGTGGAAACGGCCGAGCAGAAAGCATTCCTGCTGGCGCATGGCTGCGATGAGATGCAAGGCTATTATTTAAGCCGACCTATGCGTAGCGAAGATGCAACATCTTTCTTATCGGAAAATCAATAGTTAAACATTCGGCAATTCTGTTGATACCATCCTGAATGCACATGCTAATGTGTGCATTTTCTTAGATTTCCCACCTGCTTCAACAAGCACCACAAAAATAAAATAGTTGACTTCCCAAATGATAATAATTATCATTTACTTGAAAGTTAACCAAGAGGAGAGTGATAATGAAGCGTCAAACTGTAGTGGGCAAGACCATGCTGGCAGGTAAAACGGCTTGTAAAGTGCTTTATCACAAATCTTCAGATACGGTAGAAGTTGAAGTTGGCGGCACAACGCTCAAGTTCGAAGCGGATAGTTTTATTGTGATTAACGAAATGCTGCGCAAAGCTGCCGCCAGAATTGTGATGCAAACCGAGATAGAAATGAGTATTTGAAAGGATCATCATGCAGGCAATCGGAAAAGAGACAATGCGCTTTGATCCGTCACTGCCGGACGCAGAGTCCGTCATGGCGTCATTGCTATACATCGCAACGCTATATATTAAAAAGCCCACTTACGAGCTGGCCAAGCAAGCCTTGCGTTTGGCAGAAACGCTGACCGCGCCTGAATATGCAGATTCAGATCTGATCTGCAGGGTGTCGCGTCGCATGTGTGTGCAGTGGACGTTGCTGGTGAATGAGTACGAGCAATCAGCGCTACACACTAGCCCCATGCGAGAGTGCCGCTAATTCCATCCATTAATTCAATGAAACTAATCATGAGCGAACATTCAATGTGTAAGAAAATTTTGTTATCAGGCCAGGCGGGTTTCCGCGTACATTACTGTGAAACCCACCGCACGGTTGAGCTGGAAATAGGAGCCATGAGTTTGAGGTTGGATGAAGATGCGCTGGAAATGATGAGTGAATCTTTAACTGAATCGGTGAGCAAGTTACATGCATTGCAAGCCACCAAAGGCTCATTTGAGGCGTTTATGCGTCAGTTGAAAAACGCCTGATAACAGAAGAAAATGGTATTAAAAAAGGCAGTGACTTAACCGTCACTGCCTTTTGTTTTTCAGATTAAATTTTAATCTACAGATTTCGAGCTGACGTTTCTTGTTAATTCACTCAAGGTTTTATTGAGTGTATGGAAGGCTGCATCAGACAAGCCGGTATCGCAGGCAACGCGCTTTTGCACTTCAGACAACTTGCTGCGCAGGTTCAAACCCTCTTCAGTCAGGCTGACAATCACTACCCGCTCATCATCTTTCTGGCGCGTACGTTTAGTCAGTTTCTTCACTTCCAGCCGTTTTACCACAGGCGTAATCGTAGCCGGTTCCAACAGCAATTTTTCGGCGATTTCTTTAATTGAAAGCTGCTTGTATTGCCAAAGTGCGACCAGTACCAGATATTGAGGGTACGTTAGATTCAGCTTATCAAGGTCGGGCTTATAGGATCGAAGTAGGGCATGCGTTGCGGAGTAAAGTGAAAAACATAGCTGATTTTCTAGGTATAAATTCGGCATGAATGGAGCTTTAAATTGTCATCAATGGAATCCGAATATTACAGCATCAATTACTGACACTGTCTAGAGTTGTTTTACGTAGTTATGAAGGTAATTCAGTATAATTGGCTGTTGCATGCTTAAATTATTGTCAATCTCGGCAAAGAACCGCTCTGCGTTGCCTGAGTCATAGATTTAAAGCCCCTTATAAGCGTATCAATTAAGATAAAATATATAAGATAAAATATATGGGCGCACATTACTTTTAGTGCCACGAATTGACTCCTCGGAATTATGCTGCCGTCCATCACTTTTCTTGATCTCGAAACCACAGGCGCCACCCCGCTAAAAGACCGCATTACCGAAATTGCGCTGGTGCGTTTTGATGATGGGGTCGAAACTGCCCGCTGGCAGACATTGGTCAATCCGCAAATGGCGATTCCCCCATTTATCCAGTCATTGACCGGCATCAACAATGCCATGGTTGAAAATGCTCCCGAGTTTTCTGAAGTGGCAGGCCAGCTGCTGGCTTTTCTGGAAGGCAGTGTGCTGGCGGCTCACAATGTCAGGTTTGATTATGGTTTCCTCAAAACCGAATTCAAGCGTATGGGCATCAACTTTCAGCAAAAAGTGTTATGCACGGTCAAGCTATCGCGTCTGTTATACCCGGAACATTTCAGCCACGGCATAGATGCGATTGTGGCCCGCCATAAAATCGAAGGCCTGGCCCGCCACCGCGCAATGGGCGACGTCGAAGCCATCCTGAGAATGCTGGCTGATGCGAGGCAGCAGTTGGGTGAGACTGTCATCCAGAGCGCTGCGCAAAAACTGATGGCATCGCCTGTATTGCCGCCGCATATTGATGCAAACCTGATTGGTGAATTGCCGGAAACACCAGGCGTGTACCAGTTTTATGGTGAAAACGACTCGCTGTTATATATAGGCAAAGGGACAAATATGCGTGCCCGCGTACTCTCTCATTTTAGCAATGAGCGAGCTACCGGTAAGGATAAGCGCCTGGTGCTGGAGATTAAGCGCTTGGAGTGGATACCCACCGCCGGAGAGTTGAGTGCTGTAATACTGGAGTCGCGCCTGATCAGGGAGCGAGCACCGGCCTACAACCGTCAGATGCGGCAAGAGCGCCAACTTTGCAGCTGGTTACTGGATTCGTCTGCGCAACCAATGATCAGGCTCGTTGATGAAGAGGATATGGACTCCAGCCAGTTGAATCGCATGTTCGGCACGTTTAAAAGCCGTCACCAGGCAACTGAAGCCTTGCGTAAAATTGCCCAGCAAAATCGCTTATGCCTGAAAACATTAGGGCTGGAAAGCGACAGCAGCAGCGCTTGTCTGGCGTATCAGTTGAAACACTGCAAAGGCGCCTGTTGCGGTCATGAATCAACCGAGATGCACGGCTTGCGGCTGCAACAGGCGTTAATAGCCCACAAACTCAAGGCCTGGCCTTTCGCAGGCAAAATTGGTATTGAGGAGTACAGTCTGGAAAACGATATAAGGCAGATTCATGTGTTCGAGCATTGGGTATACCTGGGAGTGGCGGATAGTGATGAAAGCCTGCAAGGATTAAGCACACAAATCACTAAGCTTAAATTCGACCTGGATACTTATAAACTGCTGAATAAAGTATTTGCGCAAAAAAAGACCCGCGTGCTGAACCTGCCGCTTTAACACGGCAGTCCGGCTTGCGCGGGTGAAGAGGTAGTCAATTAACGTGGTATATAAAAGGTGCTGTCGGTCGATACCGTCTCGCCAGAAGGCTGCGCAGTGACTTCAATCGTAATGCGCTGGCTTCCCGCTCTTTCTGAATGGGGGATCGCCAGGCTTAGCGGTATTAATGCTTCCTTGGTAGCGTTAACAGTGAGTGACTGTTCACTTTCTACCTTGATTTCAGGCAGCCCTTTGGCACGAATACGGTAGTGCTGTGCTTGCTCGGTGGCATTGATCAGGTGTAACTGATAAAGGTTTTCTACACCCTGGCTGGTTTCCCGGTACATGATGTTACGGTCCCGCATGATGTCGACCTTGAAGTTTGGTTTATGCAACATGCTGTACGCCATCCAGCCAAATATCAGCGCAAACAATGCGCTATAAATCAGCACACGCGGGCGTAACATATGGCTTAATAAACCATGTTCGCTGGTATTGCCGCCTGCAGAAAATCGGATCAACCCGCGCGGGTATTGCATTTTATCCATTACCTCATCGCAGGCATCAATGCACAGGCCGCAGCTGATGCATTCATATTGCAAGCCCTGGCGGATATCAATCCCCACCGGACATACCTGCACGCAGATGTTGCAATCTATGCAAGAGCCCAGGCCCTCGGCCTTGAAATCCTGCCCTTTGCTGCGGCCGCCGCGTGGTTCTCCACGTTCGCTGTCGTAAGCCACAATCAGCGTGTGATTATCAAACATGGCACTCTGGAAGCGCGCATAGGGACACATATGTTTGCACACCTGCTCGCGCAGAAAGCCGGCATTGCCATAAGTGGCAACACTGTAAAAACCAAACCAGAACCATTCCCAGCCACTCAGCTGAAAATTCAGCAATGCCGGTGTCAGTTCGCGAATAGGCGTGAAGTAACCGACAAACGATATCCCTGTCACCATCGCAAAACCGAGCCAGACACCATGCTTGCTAAATTTAATAGCTGTTTTTCTTAATCCCCAGGGCTGCGCATCCAGCTTCAGCCGCGCCATACGGTCACCTTCAATGCGGCGTTCCATCCATAAGAATATTTCTGTATACACCGATTGCGGGCAGGAGAAGCCACACCACAAGCGACCGGCGACAGCCGTAAACAAAAACAAACCCAGCGCGCACACGATTAATAGCAGCGCCAGGTAAAACAGATCCTGCGGAAAAATCACCATCCCAAACAGGTAAAACCGCTGCGCGTTGATATCCATTAAAAACGCCTGGCGTTCGCCATATTGCAGCCAGGGCAAGCCATAAAAAACGATTTGCGTGAGCCAGATCATCAGCCAGCGCCAGTTTTTGAAATAGCCGTTGACCGTTCGCGGATAAATCTTCGCGGTTTTCTGATACAAGGACATGGTTTTTTCCGTGACCGGGGTGGCCACAATGGGAATCACGGTTTTGCTACGAGAGGCTTGCATGATGACACTCGAAAACGACTGGAGACGAGCGCACTATAGGCTGTTTGCAAAAACTAAAACAGATTCAGTTTTTAATTAAAAAACCATATCAGTTTGGTGTGAGTGTTTTTAAAGTGAGCTTGCCCAGTGTCTGGATAGCTTGCAGGCCTGCTGGGTTTAATGGGTGCCCATAATTGAGGCGGATAAAGTTGGCGTATTGTTGTTGCGACGAAAACATATGCCCAGGTGCAAGACTGATATTTTGGGTGATTGCCTGCTGAAAAAGCTGCAAGCTATCGCACTGTTCTGGCAGTTGCATCCAGAAAAAATAGCCTCCTTGTGGCTGGTTAAAGCGTACCTGCTCGGGAAAGTGCTGATGAATGGCCTGTGAAAACTGCAGTTGCTGCAACATGAGCTGGTGTCTGAGTTGGCGCAGGTATTTATCATAACCGCCTTTCGCCAGGTAACTTGCCAGTGCATGCTGGGCCGGGATGGACGTGGCAAGGGTGGTCGAGATTTTCAAGCGCGTGATCTTGTCAGTAAACCGTCCCGCCGAGACCCAGCCGACGCGGTAACCCGGCGCCAGCGATTTGGAAAAAGAGCTGCAATGCATGACCCAGCCTTCCGTATCCCAGGCCTTGGCTGGCAGCGGACGCTGCTTGCCAAAATACAATTCGCGATAGACGTCATCTTCGATCAGCGGCAATCGGTGTCGTGTCACTAAAGCAACGAGTGCCTGCTTTTTATCTTCCGGCATCAGGCTACCGGTGGGGTTTTGAAAATTGGTCATCAGCCAGCAGGCTTTGGGCTGGTGTTGAGTGATGGCCAGTTCCAGCGCAGCTAGATCAATACCATGCTCGGGATGGCTAGGTACTTCAATCGCCTTTAGCCCCATTCTTTCAATTGCCTGCAAAGCAGCATAAAAGCTCGGTGACTCTATGATCACGCTATCACCAGGCTGGGTTACGGCGGCCAGGCTCAGATTGAGCGCTTCAAGTGCACCGTTTGTCACGACGATATCTGTTGCATCAGTTTGCGTGCCATCCAACTGGTAACGCAATGCAATCTGGCGTCGCAACTCAAAATCGCCTTGCCCGATATCACTTACCGTATCAGACGGTTGCATGCGGCGAACAGAGGCCACCATATGGTCAGCCAGTTTTGAAAGGGGAAAGTGCAATGGGCTGGGAAACGCCGAGCCGAACGGCACGTGCTGAGGATCTTTAATGCGATCCAGAACAGTAAAGACCAGATCGCTGATTTGCAAAATGGTCGGCAGGCCGGTTTGCGCAGGGCTTGCTGGTGCGAGTGACCGTTCGCTACGCAATGGCCCGGCCACGTAATAGCCCGAACGTGGCCGCGTGACCAGCAGGCCACGCGCTTCCAGTAAATAATATGCCTGGAACACGGTGGAGGCATTCACCTGTTTCAGGGCCTGAATCTGGCGTATCGAAGGCAATTTGTCGCCACGATTGAGTAACCCTTGCTGGATGGTGCTGGCAATTTCTTCGGCAATGATTTCGTATTTTTTCACGTAGTAACCTTGCGACATCGTTGCCGGGCAACTGATATGGTAAATTAAATCCAAACTGAAGCTGTTTGGCAAGTGTCATTATGTTTAGGATGCTGCTTTTTGCAGATTGAGATATTTCCTCATGCCCCAGCTAATCATCAGTCATATTGAACGCTTGAACAAAAGACATTACCTACTCTGGCTTAGCGACGGGCAATCCTTGCAGTTATCGATTACGGATATGTTCAATGTCAAAGTCATGCTGGCCGATCAGGAGGTTGCCTCTGTGCATTTTCAGCCATTAAGCTCATTGAATAATATTGAAATGCCGCCGCTGTATCGCATTAATGACTATCGCGCGCCAGCAGGTGTTTTTGCTTTATTGGCTGATGGTTTTCTCAATGCCATATTAAGTGTGTACGCGTTCTATACACACGGTATAATCAAGCCTTGGCGAGCGGCACCAGCAACTAAATCGCTGCTGGCTTGACACTCATCCATTCACCACCCGCATTCGCTGTTGAATATACGCAAATGTATTTGCATTCTTGAATTAATTGCGTATAATTGCGGGTTCTTTAAAAGGCGACGTTTAAGGCATTTTTATGTACGCAGTGATTAAAACAGGTGGCAAACAGTACAAAGTTACCGCTGGTGAAAAATTAAAAGTTGAAAAATTGGTTGGCGACGTGGGTTCTACTGTTGTGATCGACAAAGTATTGTTGATTGCAAACGGCGAAACGACTACGGTTGGTGCACCTTTGATAGCCGGCGCTACAGTGAATGCCACCGTGGTATCACATGGCCGTGGTGACAAAGTGATGATCTTTAAAATGCGTCGTCGTAAGCACTATCGCAAGACTCAAGGTCATCGTCAGAGCTATACTGAAATTCAAATCGATACTATTTCTGCTTAATCGGCAGATTGCTAGAGTAAGGAATCAAACATGGCACACAAAAAAGCAGGCGGTAGTTCACGTAACGGCCGCGACTCACAAGCCAAACGCCTGGGCGTAAAAGCTTTTGGTGAAACAGTTGTTAACGCCGGTAGCATTATCGTGCGTCAACGTGGTACAAAAATGCATGCTGGCGAAAACGTTGGCATGGGTAAAGACCACACGCTGTATGCACTGGTTGAAGGCAAAGTTAAATTTGCTATCAAAGGCGCGTTAAAGCGTCATACAGTGAGCATCGAAGCGGTTTAATCGCAGATTCATGTAAAAAGCCCTGTCGCTTGACGGGGCTTTTTACTTTATAGTTATCAGATTGTAGCCTTGTATAATTGCCTGTTAATAAGCACAGGCAATTTGAAATTTTAAGATGCAGTGCAAGGCACACGGCACGCAAAAACCGGAATGTACAAAAGTACACAAGGATATTGAGCACCGTGTAACGCAACAATGCGCTTAAAAGGCAAATTGATCATGAAGTTTATTGACGAAGCTACTATCAAAGTTTACGCCGGCGACGGCGGTAATGGCGTAGCCACATTCCGCCGTGAAAAGTACGAGCCTATGGGCGGTCCCAATGGTGGTGATGGTGGCAAGGGCGGTTCGGTATTCGTGCTCGCAGACCGCAATATCAATACCCTGGTGGATTATCGCTATACCCGAACTTTCAAAGCCCAGCGCGGTGAGAACGGTAGCGGATCAGATTGCTACGGCAAGGGTGGCGATGATATGGTGCTGCGTGTGCCTGTAGGTACCACTATCAGCGACAAAGCGACCGGCAATACCATGGTTGACCTCAATGTCGACGGCCAGCAGGTGATGATCGCCAGTGGCGGTAAAGGTGGCCTGGGCAATATTCACTTTAAAACTAGTACCAACCGTGCACCTCGCCAATGTACCAAAGGCGATCCGGGTGAAGCTTTCGAGCTATACCTGGAGCTAAAAGTGCTGGCAGATGTCGGTTTGCTGGGTATGCCAAATGCAGGCAAATCCACATTTATACGCTCGGTATCAGCTGCTAAACCAAAAGTCGCCGATTACCCGTTTACCACGCTGCACCCCAATCTTGGCGTTGTGCGTGTCGATAGCAATCGCAGTTTCGTCATCGCTGATGTACCCGGCTTGATTGAAGGTGCCGCTGAAGGTGCTGGTTTGGGCCATCAATTCTTGCGCCATCTGCAACGTACTTCTTTATTACTACATCTGGTCGACATCGCGCCGTTTGATGAATTGGTCGATCCAGTGAAAGAAGCTAAAGCCATCGTTAACGAGTTAAAGAAATACGATCAAGAGTTATATGACAAACCTCGCTGGCTGGTATTGAATAAAATCGACATGCTGCCTGACAGTGCTGAGAAGGTCGCAGATTTTGTCAAAGCCTATGGCTGGGATGGTCCCGTGTTCGCTATTTCTGCGATCAGCGGTATTGGCTGTAAAGAGCTGACGTATGCCATCATGGATCATATCGACCAGGCGCGCGTGCAGCGTCATGCTGAAGCTGACCAACAGCAAGCAGCACCGGCGGTTCAAGCACCACAAGTGATTGAATAAATAACAGATAATAAAAAATCGGTATGGGTGTCTCCCTTATTCAAGATAGTAAAACCCTGATTGTAAAGGTCGGATCCAGCCTGGTCACCAATAATGGCCAAGGCCTGGACAGGGCTGCGATTGCTGCTTGGGCCGAGCAAATCAGTGCCCTGGTTAAGCAGGGCAAGCATGTGGTACTGGTATCCAGTGGCGCCGTGGCTGAAGGCATGCAGCGCCTGGGCTGGAAAAAACGTCCTGTGGAAATCAACGAGTTGCAAGCTGCTGCGGCAGTAGGGCAGATGGGGCTGGTGCAAATGTATGAGCAATGCTTTGCACAACATGGCTTGCACACTGCCCAATTACTACTGACCCATGACGATCTGGCCGACCGCAAGCGCTATCTCAATGCGCGCACTACCTTGCGCACCTTGCTTGATTTGAACGTGATTCCCATCATTAATGAAAATGATACGGTGGTCACTGAAGAAATCCGTTTTGGTGATAATGACACGCTGGGTGCCCTGGTCGCTAACCTGATTGAAGCCGATGCACTGATTATACTCACCGACCAGCAAGGTCTTTATTCTGCTGATCCGCGCAAAGACCCCAATGCCGTATTTGTGCATTTCGAAATGGCAGGTAATCCTGCTTTGGAAGCAATGGCGGGTGGCGCTGGCAGCGCAGTCGGCACCGGCGGTATGCTCACTAAAATACTGGCTGCCAAACGTGCCGCCAATAGTGGCGCGCATACGGTGATTGCATCCGGCCGTGAGCCGCAAGTGCTGGTACGATTAAGTCAGGGCGAAGCGATCGGTACCCACCTGCAAGCAGGCAAAATGAAAATCATCGCCAAAAAGCAATGGCTGGCAGATCATTTACGTCTGGGTGGAAAACTGGTGCTTGATGCAGGTGCAGTAAATGTATTATGCAAGGATGGCAAAAGCCTGCTGCCGATAGGGGTAGTCGAGGTGATTGGCCAGTTTGAGCGTGGCGATGTAGTGGCCTGTGTCGATGCCGAAGGTAAAGAATGGGCGCGCGGCATTGTGAATTACCATGCCAGCGAAGTCCGTCGCATCATGCGCAAACCGAGTAGCGAGATTAAAAACATACTTGGCTATGTAGAAGAAAAAGAACTGATACACAGGGATAACCTTGTGGTGTTATAAAACAAGCCACTCATGCACTTGCATGGTGATTTAAGTTTTATCAAAACATGTTTTGCACTGAATAAAGTTAACTAAAAAGGTTGTGTGATATGAGTAAACCTCTGGTAGCCATCATTATGGGATCTGACAGCGATTGGCCGGTGATGAGAAATGCCGCGCAAATGCTGGCAGATTTTGGCGTGGCTTATGAAGCCCGCGTGGTATCCGCACACCGGACGCCGGACCTGATGTTCGAGTTTGCCGAGTCAGCGGCGACAAAAGGTTTTCAAGTGATTATCGCAGGTGCTGGCGGGGCTGCGCATCTGCCTGGCATGGTGGCGGCGAAAACCACATTGCCGGTACTTGGTGTGCCGGTCCCATCCAAACATTTGCAAGGTCAGGATTCACTGCTATCTATCGTGCAAATGCCTAAAGGTATCCCGGTAGCTACATTCGCGATTGGCGATGCAGGCGCGGCGAATGCCGGCCTGTTTGCAGTCTCGGTATTGGCCAACCAGGATGCAGCTTTGGCAAAAAAACTGGCAGAGTTTCGCCAGAAGCAGGCTGAAAAAGTGCATGCCATGGCCTTGCCTGAGCAGCCTTAATTTTTTTTCAATAAACATACCCTGGCTTAGCGTTACACATAATTAGAATAACCGTACAAGGTAATTCTGTCAGGGCATGATGGGGATTGTTGATGAGTTCGCAAGCAAATATTCAAAATCAAAGTTTACATCCTTCAAATGAATCCAGCGTGATTCAGCCAGCCGCCATGTTGGGCATGTTAGGCGGCGGCCAGTTGGGCCGTTTTTTCGTGATCGCAGCGCACGAAATGGGCTACAAAGTCACTGTGCTCGACCCGGACAAAAATAGCCCGGCAGGCATGATTGCTGATGTGCATTTATGTGCAGCTTATGATGATGCAGCGGCGCTGAAAACCATGGCTGAAACCTGCGCGGCGATTTCGACCGAATTTGAAAACGTGCCAGCTGAAACACTGGCTACGCTGGCAACATCGACCATCGTTCATCCAAGCGCCGACGCCGTAGCGATTGCCCAGCACAGAATTAAGGAAAAAACTTTTTTCAAAGAAGCTGGTTTGCCAATTGGCCCATTTGTCGCAGTCACTCGTGAAAGCGACCTGCCGGAAGATGGCGACATGTATCCTGCGGTACTTAAAGTGGCGCGTTTTGGCTACGATGGCAAAGGCCAGGCGAGGGTGGCTAACCAGGCTGAAGCCAAAGCAGCATTCCAGAATTTCAAGCAGGAAGTCTGTGTGCTGGAAAAAATGCTGGCGCTCGACCTTGAAGTGTCAGTAGTGCTGGCGCGTGATGTGCATGGCAATATTGCAGCTTTTCCAACCGCCGAAAACAGCCATTTGAATGGCATCCTGGATATCAGCATCGCCCCAGCCCGTTGTTCTGAGGTGATCAAGGCCAATGCACAGGAACTGGCAAAAAAACTGGCAGCCAGGCTCAATTATGTCGGCGTGCTAGGCGTGGAGTTTTTCGTTGTCGGTAACCAGTTACTGATTAATGAGATTGCACCGCGACCACATAATTCCGGCCATTACACGCTGGATGCCTGTATTACCAACCAGTTTGAACAGCAGGTGCGTGTAATTACTGGCCAGGCGTTAGGCAATCCAGGCTTGCACAGCAATGCCGTGATGGTGAATATCCTTGGCGATAGCTGGCTGTATAGTGGGAAACAGAAAGAGCCGGCCTGGGACAAAGCTTTTGCACACGGTAATCTCAAGATGCATTTATATGGCAAACATGAGCCGCGCAAAAGCCGCAAGATGGGCCATTTCACCGTGATTGGCAATGATGCGCAGGCAGTATTAAATACAGCCAAGGTGGCGCGCAGTGAATTGCATATAGGTGAGTAGTACTTAAGAGGTATGTATTACAAGTCTCGGCTGAAAAGCCGAGATTTTTTTATTTGTATTTGTTCAAGCAGGGATGGAGTCTTTTAAAGTCGAAGCTCTTTAATTCTGAAATTCTGACACGAGTCGATACACGCCAAAGAGGATATAGTTGATATTGTACTGAATACGCGGGCTTGGCTTATGTCGGAGGAAGTTCAATAATTGCTATTGAACTTAATAGTGCTAGTGATGAGCGTTATACTCATATTCTTGAATATATAAAATCCACAGCTTTAGAATTTGAACGGCTTGATAACCAGCCTTGCAGGCAATAAAAAAGCCAGACATATGTCTGGCTTTTTAAGTAAGCACCCCTACTGAAATTATTCAGCAGCTTTTTTCGCGCGAGGCTTGGCGGCAGCTTTTTTGGCTGGCGCGGCTTCGGCTTTAGCAGCAGCTTTTTTCGGAGCTGCTTTAGGAGCAACTGCTTTTTTCACAGAAGTCAAAGTTGCAGGTGCGTCACCTGACAATGCTTTGATCGCAGCTGTCAAACGGCTTTTGTGACGAGCAGCTTTGTTTTTGTGAATAATTTTTTTGTCAGCGATACGGTCAATCACGCTCACGTTTTCCTGGTAAGACGCAACTGCAGCAGCTTTGTCACCAGTTTGAATTGCTTTAATTACTTTTTTGATCGCAGTGCGTAAAGTTGAACGTAACGCAGCGTTGTGTGCGTTCACTTTTACGGATTGGCGCGCGCGTTTGCGTGCTTGTGCGGTGTTTGCCATATTCGTTTATCCTGTAACTTTTCAAAAGGGGTGTAATACGAAACCGTGCATAATACTGTTTTTGCTCGGTTTTTGCAAGGCGAAAATCATATTTCTGCGGATTCGAAATAGTCGCATGGTAAAATCGCCCGACTCAAGAACAATTGTTCTAAAAGATTGAAAATTGCAGGCGGAATAATAAAGCAAAAGCTGCCTGCACCTAGCATTTTTTACCAGACTGCCGGAAACCTGAATACCCCATATGAACTTGCTTAAAGCTTTGGCCACTGTCGGTGGCATGACGTTTATCTCGCGCCTGCTGGGGTTTGTCCGCGATACGCTGATTGCCCGTATTTTTGGCGCAGGCATGGCGACTGATGCTTTTTTTGTGGCATTTAAAATCCCCAATCTGTTACGCCGCATTTCCGGCGAGGGCGCTTTTAGCCAGGCATTCGTGCCTATTTTGTCCGAATACCGCAAACAGCGCACGCCGGAAGCAACCAAGGCTCTGATCAACCATGTCTCCAGTTTGCTGGGACTGTTTCTGGTCGCCATTACTATCGTTGGTATGCTGGCGGCACCTTTGATTGTGCGACTGACTTCGCCAGGGTTTGTGGGAGATCAGGCCAAGTTTGCGCTAACCACCGATTTATTGCGCATTACCTTTCCCTATATTCTGTTTATTTCGCTGGTATCTATGGCCGGTGGTGTACTCAATGCACACAGCAAATTCCAGGTGCCTGCCTTTACGCCGGTGTGGCTTAACCTCAGTTTTATAACGGCGGCTTTATTTGTGGCACCACATTTTAATAATTCAGTTTACGTGCTGGCCTGGGCAGTGTTTGTCGGAGGCATCATTCAGTTACTTTACCAATTACCTTCTTTGCAAAAAATCGGCATGTTGCCGCGCTATGCGCTGAATATCCAGGATGAAGGTGTGCGGCGTATTCTTAAGTTAATGGGACCAGCCATTTTTGGCGTGTCTGTTGCGCAAATTTCAATTGTACTTAACAATGTATTTGCTTCATTTATGCCCACTGGCAGTGTCTCGTGGCTATATTATGCGGACCGGTTAATGGAATTTCCGACCGGCGTACTTGGGGTTGCACTAGGCACAATTCTTTTGCCAAGCTTATCCAAAGCACATGTCGATAAATCTCCAGCCGAATTTTCGCAATTGCTGGATTGGGGTTTGCGTCTGACCTTTATGCTTGCTATTCCTGCCGCTGTCGCCATGGCTGTACTTTCTAAACCATTGGTTGCCAGCCTATTCTATTACGGTAAATTTACCGAGATCGACGTTGCGCAAACCGAGCGCGCATTGATTGCGTATAGCCTTAGCTTGTTAGGGCTGATTATGGTGAAGGTGTTGGCGCCAGGTTTTTATGCTCGCCAGAATGTCAGAACCCCAGTCAAAATTGCCATCTTCACCTTGGTGATGACGCAAATATTAAATGTACTATTCCTTTACTTTACCCCGTTGCGCCATGCAGGACTGGCACTGGCAGTAGGATTGGGCGCTTGTTTAAATGCGACTTTGTTATGGGTCACATTGCAAAGAACCGGAGCCTTCGTGCCAAATAAAGGTTGGCTGGCATTCCTCGCAAAACTATTATTGGCCGTCACAGTAATGGCAGTGGGCCTTCATTTTGTTGCAACATGGTCAGGTGACTGGCTGAGTATGCCAGTTTTGCCGCGATTAATGCATTTAGCTGGTGTAGTGGTATTAGGAATAGCTGTGTATTTTGCTATGCTTGGCATACTTGGATTCAGGCCAAGAGATTTTTCACGTAGGGTTGTTAATTAATTCATCAAGTATTTATCAGACAATAATAAATGAGGAACAATATGAACAAAAACCTGATTGCTTTTGTATTATTTTTTACCACTTCAGTAGCATGGTCAGCAGACACCAGTATTAAGAAAGCCCATCTGGACTTGGGTAGTTTGCCTAAGAAAATAGTACTTATTGAACCTGAAATTTTCGTCAAGGAACTATCTGTTGGTGGTGTGGCTGAAAAGGTGGATGAATGGTCAATCAAAGCCAAGAATAACGTGCGCTCGGCGCTTGCCGCTCAAATTGCTTCTAGACATTTGTTTGATAAGTTGGAGTTGCCAGAAAATTTATCTCCTGAAGAAATTGCCAGCCTGGATGAACATGTCGCTTTATACGATGTAGTCGGATTCAACGCATTTTATTACTCACGTGCAGAATTTGATGCCTGGAAACATAAACGCACAGAGTTTGACTATACATTAGGTTCCGGATTAAAAACGCTGGCGGAAAGATCAGGAGCAGATGCTGCCTTGTTTATTGTTGGTGAAGATTATATTTCAACCGGTGGCCGCAAGGCGGCACGTGTATTCGCTGCCATGTTTGGTGTGGTTCTTCCTCCTAGTCCAACGTTTTTATCAGCAGCTCTGGTGGATTTAAGGTCAGGGGATATTCTATGGATGAATTATGGCTTCGCCATGGATAGTAAGGATCTTAGGATAGCCGAAGACGTCAATAAAATGATGAATGAAATGTTCTTAAATTACCCCGGCCGCGTAAGTCTTGAAAACCAGGCCGGATTATGAGAACAATCAGAAAAACATTGAGTGCGCTGCTGACTGGCATCTTGTTGATGCAGCAAGTTGCATGGGCTGAATCGCGTTTGCCCTATTCTGATGCGAGTTCATTGCAGAAGCTGGAATCAGATGAACAACGTCTGTGGTCTGCCAGTACTGATTTTGAAAAGGCCATCCGCAAAGGCGGACAGATTTATGCCTCACCTGAACTTGAGACTTATCTACAAGGAATTATGGATAAACTTTATCCGGAATTCGCGGGGCTTATCAAAGTGCATGTAGTCAACTCTCCAGTATTAAATGCATTCGCTATCCCTAATGGACATATTTACATGCATACCGGCCTGCTCGCCCGTTTTGACAATGAGGCACAGTTGGCAACCGTACTTGCACATGAAGGCGCGCATTTTGTTTATAGACATGGTTACTTCAACCAACAGTCCATAAAGGGATCTTCTGCATTTGCTACGATTACTGCCGTCATCGGCATTCCTATCGTTGGATTGATAGGTAATATCCTTGCAACTTCCTCAATTTATGGATATTCCCGTGAACTTGAAGCTGAGGCCGATAATATGGGTTTCAAGCGTCTTGTTCAAGCGGGCTATGATCCCCATGAAGCGCATAAAGTCTTTGAACATCTAGCTAGGGAGGTGAAGTTATCAGAGGCGCAGGAAGGCTTTTTTTATTCCACCCATCCAAAACTTAAAGATCGGGTAGACAACTTTACCAAGCTGGCGGCGCAAGAGTCGAACACGGGGGTTATGAATGAAGCGGAATATGCTGCCAAAGTGAATCAGTTGCGTATTGAAGTACTAGAGCAGGAATTCAGTTTTGGCCGTTATAAGCATGTCATTGCATTGCTGTCTGATGAAAACGTACTGAAACGATACCCGCCCACAGTACATTACTATCTGGGGGAAGCGCACCGAAAACGTAACGAAAAAGATGACATTGACATCGCGTTGCGTGAATTTGACCGGGCAATAGAGCTCGATTCTGATTTTGCACCGGTATATCGCTCAAGGGGTTTGCTGTTAATGAGTCAGAGTAAGAGAGAGCAGGCAGCCAGCGAATTCAAGCGTTATTTAGAGCTGGTACCAGAGGCCAGTGATAAGAGTTATGTAAATAGTTACCTTGAAACCCTTGCTAAACAATAATCTGAAAACTAAAAAAGGCAAATCATGCATTTCTATAAAAAAATTATAATCATCAGTTTAATTACATTACTCACTTCATGTGGCGGACCATTCACACGACTGACAAAAGCAGAGTATGTTGATACCAATAAAAACTTTAAAGTGAGTTTGCCGGTAGGGTGGGTGCAGATCAACGGATATCAAAGCGAAAATGCGCTATGGATATCAAAAGATGGTTACAGTTTGCAATCAATCCGGATTGAGGCATTGAAGCCAGATAAAGCGTTCTCCCGCATTAAGAAAACAGCAGCAGCCAATATGCCTATTTCGGATCTTGCAGAATTGGAGTTGGCTGAAATTAAGGCTAAGAGCAGCAATGCCGCCAGTATCAAAGTGCTTGAAAACACTTTGGAAAATGTTTCTGACCAAAAAGCCTTTCGTTTGCATATTCAATATTTAAATGAAAAAGGATTGAGGTTCGAGCAGGTCACTTATGGCTTGGTTAGCGCCCAAAATTATTACAGAATTAGCTATCAGGCTCCTTCAATTCATTATTTTGAACGTGATAAACAGACTTTTAATCAAACAGTAACCAGCTTCAAGATCACGGGTTAATTTAAGTATTCAGTGAAAATATACAGACACATCCCTGATAGCTCTTTACCTCAGACGATTGCGATCGGTAACTTTGATGGGATGCACCTTGGGCATCAGGCGTTATTACGCCAATTAGTTGCCTTTGCTCAAACCTACCGGATTGTTCCGGCAGTGATGACGTTTGAACCTCATCCACGCGAATTTTTTGTGCCGCAAAATGCGCCTGCACGACTGGCCTCCATGCGGGAAAAGCTGGAGTATTTTGCTGAATTTGGTGTGCAGCGTGTCTATGTGCAACGCTTTAGCCATGCTTTTGCTGCCCAGACCCCGGCCACGTTCATGCAGACATTGCAGCACCAGCTTAATGCCAATGTGGTCATGGTGGGTGAAGATTTCTGTTTTGGTGCCAAACGGGCAGGCACTGTACAAACTTTGATTGAACATGGATTCAACGTTATCCCCTTGCCGGAAGTGCAATTTGACGGTGAACGGGTGTCCAGCACCCTGGTGCGTAACGCACTGGCAGCAGGCGATTTTGCAAAAGCACATACTTTGCTAGGGCGCACTTACAGCATCAGCGGCAAGGTGGTGCATGGAGCAAAATTAGGCAGGCAGCTTGGCTTCCCCACGGCTAACGTGCATATGCGCCACGAACGGCCTGCACTCACCGGGGTTTATGCGGTAAAATTGAACAATTTACCGGCAGTTGCCAATCTGGGCGTGCGACCCACCATTGAAGGTATCCCCAAACTCAAATTGGAAGTGCATGTGTTTGATTTTAATGGTGATTTATATGATCAGCATGTGCATGTGGAGTTTTTGCACAAATTGCGTGATGAGATGAAATTTGCCGGCTTGGACGCACTGACAGCACAGATTGCAGCCGACGTTCTGCATGCTAAACAATACTTCCAGTCCGGTGCCGTTAAATAGTTAAAAGAAATAGTGTGTCATGCCTTATGAAAATGCAGGGCATGCAATGTTGAGATTTTTTAAATGACTGACCAAAATAAAGATTCTAAATACAAACTGAATTTACCTGAGACCAGTTTCCCCATGCGTGGCGATTTAGCCAAGCGTGAACCGGCCTGGCTAGCTGGCTGGCAGCAGCGCAAAGTGTATGAGCGCATTCGCACCAAACGCCAGGGCGCTAAAAAATTCATTTTGCATGATGGTCCGCCGTATGCCAACGGTGACATTCACATTGGTCATGCAGTGAATAAAATCCTCAAAGATATCATTATCAAATCCAAAACCATGTCTGGTTTTGACGCGCCTTATGTGCCGGGATGGGATTGCCACGGTCTGCCGATTGAACTGGTGGTTGAAAAAGCCCACGGCAAAAATATAGCTCCGGCCAAATTCCGTGAATTATGCCGCGCCTATGCTGCCGAACAGGTAGAGAAACAGAAAAAAGACTTTATACGCCTGGGTGTGTTTGGTGATTGGGATCATCCCTACCTGACCATGGCCTTTGATACCGAAGCTGACATCATGCGTGCTTTGGGCGATATCTATAAAAACGGTTACCTGTATCAAGGTAGCAAGCCGGTGCACTGGTGTGTTGACTGCGGTTCAGCCTTGGCTGAAGCCGAAGTTGAGTACGAGGATGTGAACTCACCAGCGATCGATGTTGGTTTTAAAGTCGCAGATAACGCGGCGCTGGTTAAAGCGTTTGGGGCTAATGTAATAGGTGATGCTTACGCGGTGATCTGGACCACGACGCCATGGACACTGCCTGCTAACCAGGCGGTGAGCGTGAATGCCGAGCTGGATTATGACCTGATTCAAACCAGCAATGGCTTGTTGATCCTTGCACGCGAGCTGGCTGAAAAAACGTTGGCGCGGTATACCGAAGAAAACACTGCTGTGCTTGCCAGCGCAAAAGGCGAAGCCTTGCGTGGATTAATATTGCAACATCCATTCGATAACCGTCAGGTGCCGGTGATTACCGGCGACCACGTCACGACTGAAGCCGGTACCGGCCTGGTGCATACCGCTGCAGCACACGGTAACGATGACTGGCTGGTAATGCGCGCCAATTTTCCGAATGAAAAACCGCGCGTGCTGATTGGTGGAGATGGCAAGTTTTTTACCAGCGAACTGGTCGAGTTTACCGAAATCCGTGGCTTGAGCCGTCAGGAAGCAAACAAGATTATTCTGGCAAAGCTACAAGAAAACGGTGTTCTGTTTGCCTCTGCACGCCTGAACCATAGCTTTCCGCATTGCTGGCGCCATAAAACGCCATTGATGCAATTAGCGACACATCAATGGTTTATCGGCATGAACTCTGTTGGTACAGATGGCAAACCTTTGCGTGAGCAAGCGAATACTGCAGTGGACGCTACCGAGTTTTTCCCTAGCTGGGGCCGTGCGCGTTTGGAAGCGATGATTAAGAATCGTCCGGATTGGTGCGTGTCGCGTCAGCGTAACTGGGGCGTGCCTATGCCTTTCTTTGTACATAAAGAAACCGGCGCACCGCACCCTGACACATTGAATTTGCTTGAGACTGTTTGCAAACAGGTTGAGCAACAAGGTGTGGAAGCCTGGTTTAGCCTGGATGGTAATGCTTTCCTCAATCAGTATGCGCCGCAAAATGCCGAGCAATACAAAAAAGTCACCGACACCCTGGATGTCTGGTTTGACTCCGGCGCTACGCATTACGCAGTTATCCGTTCTTCACAACATCCGTCATTGGCGGTTGAAGCACAAGCGCGAGCAGCAGCAGGCAAACCAGTGGCAGATTTATACCTAGAAGGCTCTGACCAGCATAGAGGCTGGTTTCAGTCAAGTTTGTTGACCGGTTGTGCGATTGACGGCCATGCACCTTATAACGCCTTGCTGACACACGGTTTTGTTGTGGATGGTGCCGGTCATAAAATGAGCAAATCCAAAGGCAATGTGGTTGCACCGCAAAAAGTGATGGACACTTACGGCGCGGATATCCTGCGCTTATGGGTAGCTTCTACCGATTACTCCGGTGAATTGACCATCAGTGATGAAATCCTGAAACGTGTCGCTGACGGGTATCGCCGTATCCGCAATACCTTGCGCTTCCTGCTTTCTAACCTGGCGGATTTTGATGCCAGTAAAGACTTGTTGCCAATAGAGCAGTGGCTGGAAATCGATCGTTATGCCTTGCATCTGACACAGCAATTGCAGGCAGGTATCCTTGCGGATTACGATAAATACGAATTCCACCTGGCGGTACAGAAATTCGTTGGTTTCTGCTCCGAGGATCTGGGTGGTTTCTACCTGGATATCCTGAAAGACCGTCTATATACCAGTGGCGAAACTTCGCATGCACGCCGTGCCGCGCAGAGTGCGCTGTATCACATCACTCACGCTTTGATGCGTTTGATGGCCCCTATCCTGAGCTTTACTGCGGACGAAATCTGGCAGACGTTGAGGCTGGATGAAGTAGCGACCGTGTTTGAAGAAGAGTGGTATAGCTTGCCTGCGCATGGCTTGAGCGATACGCAATTGCAACACTGGCAGATCATGATTGATTTGCGCAGCCAGGCTGCCAAGGAAATCGAACTGTTGCGTGGTGAAGGAAAGGTCGGTTCTTCGCTGCAAGCAGAACTGGAATTCCATGTGGCGGGTGAGGCATTCGACGCACTGAAAAGCCTGCAGGATGACTTGCGGTTTGTCACCATCACTTCTGCAGCGAAGACTTATCAAGTGGCGGATGCGGCGGCGCAGAAAATCCTGGTTAAACCAAGTGTATATCAGAAATGCGACCGTTGCTGGCATTACCGTGCCGATGTAGGCAGTGATGCGGCGCACCCAAGCATTTGTGGCCGTTGCGTCAGCAACCTGTTTGGTACTGGTGAAGCACGCAAGTATGCTTAATGTCTCTATGCGCAATATAAGGTCGGCAATGCCGTGGTTTGTGTTGAGCGCAATTGTGATTGTGCTCGACCTCTATACCAAGCACCTGATCCAGCAGGCATTTGTGTATGGTGAACATGTGCCAGTAACTGGTTTTTTTGATCTGGTACGCTATCACAATACCGGCGCCGCCTTCAGCCTTCTCGCGAATGCCGGTGGCTGGCAGCATGGATTTTTCACCGCGGTGTCTACGCTGGCATCTGTAGTCATGGTCTATTTGCTGGTCAAGTATCCACAGAAAACATTGTTCTGCTTTGCTATCGCACTGGTGTTAGGCGGTGCACTTGGTAATTTGTATGACCGCCTGACCTTGGGCTATGTGGTTGATTTTCTGCTGTTTTATTATGAACAATGGGCATGGCCAGCGTTCAATGTGGCTGATAGTGCCATTTGCGTGGGCGTAGCTATGTTGGTACTGGATAGTTTTAAGAATCCTGGCTAGTAGCCACATAGTTTTGCAGTCACCAGCTGATGAAAGTGCGTGTGTATGGAAGGGTTGAACTACACTTTTACTGATGTCATCAAAGTCTGGCAGGGCAGCAAAAGCATTTGGCATTACATCAGTTTGCCTGAACAGATGTCTGATGAAATACACACTCTAAGCCAATATCATCAAACCAAGCGTAGAGGTTGGGGCGCAGTCAAAGTCGAAGTCACTGTGCAGGATCAACAATGGCAAACCTCCATTTTTCCGGTATTTGAAGGTGGCCGTTATGCACTGTTTTTAAAAGCGGATGTTCGTAAAAAGCTGGGTGTGACTGTTGGCAGTGAAATCACCGTCACGTTGAAATTGACGTTTAAGCATTAAGCCGGCTGTTGATCTGTCCTGTCAGATTTCAGGAGTGCCTGAATATCTTGAATGGGCATAGGCTTTCCAAGTAAAAAACCTTGAATACAATCGCAGCCGATCTTCCCTAAAAAGTCGAGTTGCGCCTGGGTTTCTATTCCTTCTACTACGACTGAAATCCCTAAAATGCCTGCCGTTTTAACGATGGTGCTGACAATTTCACTATCCGAACTGCTATCCGGTACATCAACCATAAAAGCACGGTCAATCTTGAGTTCGTCAATTGGCAGGTGTTTCAGTTTAAACAGCGAAGAATTACCCACGCCAAAATCGTCCAGTGACACACGCACGCCCATCGCTTTTAGCTGATTGAGCATTTCGAGTGCCTGTTCTTCATGCTCAAATACTGCGCTTTCGGTGATCTCCAGCGTGATACGTCCAGGGGCAATGGCATATTGTTTTAAGTGCTGTGCCACTCGGGAAGGCAAGTGATGGTCGCGAAATTGGCGCGGGGAGATATTGATGGATAGCCCTGGCGCTTGATCATGTGCATATGTAAGTAAAGATAAATGGCGGATGGCCTCAGCGATGACCCATTCACCAATCGGCAGGATAAGCCCGGACTGTTCGGCATATGGAATAAATTCGATCGGCGAGATAATCTCGCCTTTGCTGTTTTTCCAACGGATAAGTGCTTCTATATTGGCGACTTGAGGTTGCTTTTGTTTATTTAGTTTGAATATCGGCTGGAAAACCAGAAAGAACTCCTGCTTTTTAATCGCTTTGCGCAATTGCACATCCAGCTTAAACCGGTTTTGTGCCTGCTTGGTTTGTTCTTTGCAATAAAACAAAAATGACTGTTCAGTAGAGCATTTGGCATGGGCCAACGCTGTATTCGCACTACGTGCCAGCTGGTCTGCATTCTCTGCATCGCGCGGGTAGACGCTGATACCAATGCAGGCATCAAGTATCAATTCATGATCTTCAATCATCACAGGTTTATGGACGATTTTGCATAGATTATTGGCCAGCCTTAACAACTCGGCGTCTGATTTATGCTGGGTGATAATCAAGGCAAATTTATCGCCATGCACACGGCCTAACTCGCCACTTTCATTCGCAATGTATTGCAAACGTTGGGATATCTCAATCAAGAATAGATCGCCTGCGCGATGGCCAAAGCTGTCGTTAATGCTTTGAAAATGCCTTAAATCAATCATCATTAATGACACCATCCCGCTCTCGCTGGCGGCATTAATAATATTATGTTCAAGCAGGCTCAACATAGTGATGCGGTTAGGTAACTGTGTCAGCGCGTCCAGCCGCGACAGTTGCTGATATTCCAGTTCTTTTTCAGCCAGCTTTTTCTCGGCGCGTAACAGCCGCTCGCTTTCATTTAACAATATGCTTTGCCTGAGCGCGGAAAAAATAAGGATAGAAACAACTGAGCCGATGGCAATGTGATAAGCATATGGGTGTGGGCCACTTTGCCACCAGATCTGTATCAATGTGCAAATGCTGAAGATAAAAGCGATCACCGGAATCCAGCCGCGTAGCCGCCTGCATTGACGATGATAGCTTGTTTTTTTGGCGATGCGTACCTGCCAGCCATAGAGGCCGCTGCCTATCAGTAAATCAGCCACTGAGAAGCCGTAATTAATATACAGGCTGGTTTGCGGGAGGTGATTTAGCGCATTCAAATTCCATTGCATCCAGCATATTCCTAACAGTGCCAGCCCTGCGCTAAGCAATAGCCAGGGCAGCATACATACCGGTCTCAGGTAGGGAATTAACAGCAACGAAACCATGGATGCACTGAGCATGCTGGCGGGGTAGGCGGTGAGTACGGCAAGTTGAAACAGGCTGATTCCTGCGGATTTTGGTAAGTAAGAAATCAGCACATAGCCCAGAATGGCGATGCTGAATGCCGTTGCATCTACAGTAAATGCCCAGGCTTTTGAGTGGGAGAGCTGAGTGCGTAACGCGATGATGAAGCCGACGATAATACAGGGGCCCATCAACGGGTAAAAGATATCGGACTGGGCAGGGAATTGCGATTGCTGCGAGAGGACTTCAAAGATCCACATTAAGCCACCCGTAAAGTAGAACAGGGTGCCAATCACAAACCAGCCTTTGCAGGGGCGATGGGTAGTATTCGCGCGCAGATATCCCAGCATGGCCAATATCAGGCAGGCTGCATTGGTGGTGAACCAGTGAATATTATCCAGCCACAGTGACATTTCTGGGGTGGCATGAATGGTTGCTAGCAGGCAGATAATGGTTATGGATAAAGCAACACCAATAACTTTACGAGAAAGTGTCATGCAGCCCCCCTTGTTAAGTCAATTCTAACAAGGGCTTAGAAAAAAACTAGTCTTTATTGATAAATAACTTCACGCTGCTAATCAGCACAAAACATAATGCGCCAGTGAGTATGCCAACGCCTGCATTGACGAGTAAAGACCAGGGTAGCGCAAGTTCAGTCAAACCGTGTAGTTGAGGGATACCATGCGCGATAATGCCACCACCCACCAGGAACATGGCGGCGGTTCCCAGCACACTTAACAAACGCATCAGGTAAGGCACTATGCGCACCATGCCCCAGCCAAGTTTACGTATCGATTGCGAGGTAACATTTTGTCCCTGGCGCTGCATTAACCACAAGCCGATATCATCCATTTTGACGATAAACGCCACCAGGCCGTAAACACCAATTGTCATCAGGACGGCAATGATCGAAAGCACCACAATGCGCTGGGTCAATGCGGCTTCAGCCACCACTCCCAAAGAGATTACGATAATCTCGGCCGACAAAATAAAGTCAGTGCGCACCGCACCTTTAATTTTTTCTTTTTCCAGCGCAACCAAATCAGTGTCAGGGTTTTGCAAAGGTACATGCACTTTTTCGTGTGTGTCGCCTTTTTTTTCATGCAATTTATGCCAGATTTTTTCAAAGCCTTCGTAACATAAAAATGCACCACCCAGCATCAGTAACGGAGTAATCAGCAACGGAATGAAAGCGCTGATCAGCAGGGCCGCAGGTACCAGTACTAGTTTATTCAGGAAAGACCCGCGCGCTACCGCCCACACCACCGGCAATTCGCGTTTTGCCGCTATTCCGGTCACTTGTTGTGCATTCAATGCCAGGTCATCGCCTAATACGCCAGCCGTTTTTTTGGCGGCTACTTGGCTCATGACGGAAACGTCATCCAGCATGGTGGTGATGTCGTCTAATAAGGCAAGCAGGCTTGGGGTGGCCATGAAAATATCCTGAAACAATGAAAGAGTTGTTTATTCTAAAGGATTGCCGTTAGAATGACGCCATGGTGACGGTCAAATTTCAAAAATGGATGGCGCGCATGGCATTGATGGCAATCATGCTGGCTTCGCTTATCCCGACTTTGAGCCTGGCTTTCCCCATGCAAAACGGTGGCACGTTTATGCAACAAATCTGTTCTACCCAGGGCAGTAAACTGTTGGTGCAGGTGATTACCACGCAAGGCAAGCAATTATCCACGCTGATAGACTTTAAGCCTTCGCAAAAGCCAGTGTCACTGAGCCACCATCTTAATCATTGCCCGTTTTGCCATATGGCGCTGGATGAAATAACCTTGCCTGCGCCTAACCCAGCTTACATTCTGTTTCAGCAAGCTCAGGCTGAGATCGCCCTTAGCGAATATCAGCCACCTGTTGTTTCCAGTTTTTACCCTACTGCGCATCCCTCACGCGCACCGCCACTGACTCCACACTCAATCTAAGCCCGTCCACATGGTGGCCGGATTCTGAGTAATGCCTGCTTCGCAGGCATGGATGGAGTCATCTCAATGATCGTTATCAACCTACAGGCAATGATTTTTGCCAAACAGGTGGAGTGGAAACGCCACATCACCCTTAAAGAAATCGCCGAATCCACGGCTATCAGCCGCATGACCTTGCATCGCATGGTCAAAAATCCTGCTTACAACGCTTGTACCGAGCACCTGGACAAGCTGTGTGCGTATTTCACTTGCGATATTTCGGCATTGATCAGCTGGCAGCCCGACTCGGCCGCCAGGCAAGTATTTGCTGCCTGAATAACTCACTCTGCTGATTAAGAGTTAGTAAGCAGAGTGAATGCCTATTAAAAATAAAGAAAGAATTCGCAATGAAATATACCAACATCGGGCTGGCGATTTTGTCAGCTTTACCTTATCTCGCACATGCTGAGCATGAGGGAACACAACATCTGGATACCGTGCATGTGGTTTCAGAAAAACAGAAAACATCACTAACGCAGCCGGACATTGAGGCGGCCAAAAAAGAGCTGGCGAAAACAGCAGGCGGTACCACCTTAGTGGATATGGTGACCGTACGTGAAGGGCGCACCAGTAATATGCAGGATACGCTGGGCATGGCGACCGGCGTGCTCGCACAGTCACGTTTTGGCGCTGAAGAAACACGGTTATCGATTCGCGGCTCCGGCCTGCAGCGCACATTTCACGGGCGTGGTTTGAAATTAATGCAAGATGGTATCGCCATTAACCTGGCTGACGGCGGCTTTGACTTTCCTGCCATCGACCCGATGTCGACGGATTATATTGAAGTATATCGTGGCGCCAATGCCCTGCAATATGGTTCAAGCAATCTGGGCGGCAGCATCAATTTTATTTCTCGCACCGGCTACACGGCGTCTCCGCTGGAAATACGCACTGAAGGCGGTAGTTATGGCTATGCCCGCCTGGGCATCAGCACCGGCGGTGTCAAAGATGACGTAGATTATTTCGTCACTGCCAGTAAATATCACACTGATAGCTTCCGTGATAATGCGCAGCAAAGTGCTGATCGCCTGACCGGTAATGTGGGCATCAAAATAAATGAGCAGGTTGAAACCCGCTTTTACTTTGGTTACGTCAACAACGATTCGCAGCTTTCCAGTAGCCTGACCAAATCGCAATTGAAAGATGACCCCAGGCAGGCAACTGTGACTCCTGGGCAAGGCATTAATCAACGGGATATTAACGTGAGCAGACTGGCGAATAAAACAACCATTCTGTTTGACCAGAGCAAACTGGAACTAGGCGCTTTTTATTCGCATAAAAGTTTATATCACCCGATAGGCAATTTTGGCGATACTACCGGCGTGATTGACCAGTCATCCAACGATGTGGGCCTGACGGCAAGATGGTCGCACATGGGAGAGTTGTTCGGACTTAAAAATGAGTTTATTGCCGGACTTTCTCCGACTCGAGGACGTACGGATGCAAAAAACTTCGTGAATGTGAATGCCAAGCGTGGTGCGTTACTGAATAATTTTGACCAGAAAGCTTCCAACTTTGAAGCCTATCTCGAAGACAGGTTAAGCCTGGACGAACAATGGACAGTGATTGCCGGTGTGCAATATGCCAAATCCAAACGCGATTCACAGGATCAGCTGATCACCGCCAGCGGTAACCAGAGCGTTGATAAAACTTATAGCCAGACCAGCCCGAAACTGGGTGTGCTATATCAATTGCAACCGCAAGTACAACTATTTGCCAATGCATCGCGCAGTTTTGAGCCGCCAAGTTTTGGTGAGTTAAATAGCCTGGTCGTCAGCAGCTTAAATGCACAGAAAGGCACTACGTTTGAAATTGGCTCACGTGGTAATAGTGAGTTTATTGATTGGGATATCGCGCTTTATCAAGCGCGCTTGCAGGATGAGCTGCTTCAGGTGGGGGCCGTAGGTTCACCTTTCGCTAACCAGACCATCAATGCCGGGAAAACCATCCATCGTGGCCTGGAGTTTGGACTGACGGCGAGACTTCCTTACAGCCTGCAATGGCGTTCCAGTCTGTTAATCAATGATTTCAAGCTCGATGGTGATCCAACATTCGGTAATAACCGCCTGCCCGGGATTCAACGGTCTTTGTTGCGGGCCGAGCTGTTGTACCGGGGCAGCGACTTTCTCGAAAACTTCTATATCGGCCCAACCATCGAGTGGTCACCACAACGCTACAATGTTGACTTTGCTGAGACGCTATATGCAGATAGCTATTTCCTGTGGGGAGTCAAAGCCGGACAGAAAATCAATCAGCATTGGTCATGGTTTGTGGAGGGACGTAACCTAGCTGACCAGAAATATGCTGCGACGACTGGTGTCATCGCCGATGCAAGACGCGCCTTTACAAGTCCAGCCCAATTTTTTCCTGGCGATGGCCGCACCGCTTACCTTGGTGTGACTTGGACTTACTAATAAATAGCCCGGGTAAATAATGCCGGGCTTAATAAATAACAATCGGTGCTACAGATGCAATCAGTCAATACAAAGCTGATCCCCCCAGCAAAAGCCAGTTCTGCACTCTATGCACGTGTGTGGCGCTGGCATTTTTTTGCCGGATTATTATGCTTACCAATCTTGCTTAACCTCGCGATCACCGGAAGTCTATATCTTTTTAAAAATGAGATTAATGATTGGATTTATCACAATGAGCGCTTCGTTGCGCCTTCCTCGCAAGCGGCGATCTCCCTGCAGCGACTGACGCAACAGGTGTTACTCGAGTATCCCGGCGAAGTGAAACTGGTACAAACGCCAGCAACCATTGATCGCAGCATGGGCATACTCATCAAACAGCCACATGGTGAAACCGTGCAGGTGCTGGTGAATCCTTTTACCGGTCAAATCCTGGGTGCACACGCCGAGAGCCAGCAATGGGAGCTGATCGTCAAAAAGCTGCACTCTCTGACCTTAGTCGGCACTTGGGCAAACTGGCTGGTGGAGGTTGTGGCGGGCTGGACGATGGTGCTGGTCATCACCGGCCTGTATCTTTGGTGGCCGCGTGGTAAAAGTGCGAACATTATGCGTGTGCGTGAAACGCCTGACAAGCGGGTGTGGTGGCGCGATGTGCATGCGCTCACTGGCTTGATCGGCGGTGGCATTATTCTGTTCCTTGCTTTGACGGGGATGCCATGGTCTGCGTTCTGGGGGCAACAGCTGGGGAAAATCAGCACTGCCTATGGCTGGGGTTTCCCCACCTATCTCTGGGCTGCGGTTCCGCAATCCAATATACCACTCGAGTCACAAGGCGATGTGCCGTGGACGCTGGAGAAAACCACTTTGCCGACTTCAAGTGATGACCCATCGAATGGCGCTATTGTATCTATCGGGTTGGATGCTGCGCGGCATGTGTTTGAGTCCGCCAGCTTGAAACCGGGGTATTCGATTCGCCTCCCCATGGGGCCTGGCGGCGTATATACCGCCTTGCAGTTTCCCGCCGATGCGATGCAGGAGAGGGTGATTCATATTGACCAGTACTCAGGAAAGACACTCATCGATACCGGTTATGCAGAATATGGACCTGTCGCCAAAGTGACTGAATGGGGAACCTCTGTGCACCAAGGCAAGCAATATGGCTTGATCAGCCAGTTGATCATGCTGGCAGGCTGTATTGCCTTGTTGCTGCTAACCATTTCCTCAGTAACGATGTGGTGGAAGCGCCGCCCGGCCGGCAAACGCGTGGCAGCACCACCCAAGCGGCAAGATGGAAAAATAACGCGTAATGTCGCCATCATTACCATGGCGCTGGGTGTTATATTTCCGTTGCTTGGTGTTTCCATATTATGTGCACTCATTTTCGACACCCTCTGGCAGTTTGTGATTACAAAGGAGCAGCAATGAAGTCTTATGTAAAAAAAATAGTGGTGGCTATCAGCATGTCCTGTTTCACCATCGCAGCCCATGCAGAACTGAAGGTAGCGAATGCATGGGTAAAACCGACTGTGACGGGGCAGCCAGTGGGCGCTGCCTATATGCAATTAACCTCTGATAAAAATGTTGAGATTGTAGCGTTATCCTCACCAGTTGCAGGTAAAACTGAGCTGCATTCAATGTCGATGACGGGCAATATCATGAGGATGAAAAGAGTCGACCGTTTACAGCTCAAAGCCGGAAAGCTGGTGGAGTTAAAGCCAGGCGGGTTTCATATTATGCTGATGGAATTGAAACACCAGATCAAAGAAGGTGAAACAGTGCCTATCAGTTTAGTGACGCAGGATGAAGCCGGAAACAAGGCTACCGTATCAATCAAAGCCATTGCAACTGCGCCTCCAGAATCTGACTCAGATTCTCATATGCATATGCATCATTGATTGCTGTAACCAAGAGGCTGACTTGGTCAGAGGACAGCCTGATTAATAATGCCTCTTGTATTCACAGGAGGCATTTTCAACGTTAACTAAGCGCTGATGACTTTGTCCAGGAAGTAGCTGGTGCGCTGTTTCTGGCGCATCATTTTTTGCAGGATAGTAGGTAACTGCTCAGGTTTAAGGCATTGGATAATATTTAGATCCAACACTTCACGCAAGTCGATAATTTCACCATCTTCGTCATTGTCATCCGTGATCATCTGAATAAACGGGCGCAAAGGTTGTTGTGGATTGGTCGATAATACGGTCGCCAGTTTCTGGTCAGAAAGTCTGATCACGCTGCCTGGAGGATAAATGCCAAGGCACTTGATAAAGCGGCGCAGAATCGTCTGGTCAAACTGGTGGCGCTGCTGGGCAAACATCACGCTTAAGGCTTCATATGGGGTTTTGGCCAACGCCGGATTTGAAGGGTTGCACAGGTTATCGTACATATTTGTAATAATCAGGATATGCGATAACGGATCAATATCATCGCAATGCAGGCCTTTCGGATAACCACTGCCATCGGCAAACTCATGATGCTGGCCTATGATGGAGAGTATTTTCCTGGGGACTGAAACCTCTTTAAGCATATTCAGGCCCAGCATTACGTGGGTTTGGTAAATGGCGGTTTCGCGCACACTTAACGGGTCTTTTTTCAATAAAATCTTGTCGCTGATCTGCCTTTTGCCAATATCGTGCAAAATGGCGGCCATGCCTAGAATAACGGCGTCATCATCCGAAATATCCAGGTTTTTTGCCAACAGCATTGAAAGCACCAGGATATTCAGCTCATGCTGGTAATGCTGGTCGCCAATACGATGGCCATTCATGGCATGGATGGCCACGTCACCCTCAGTCAGTGTGCTGGTTACCAGGTCTTGCACCACGGTTGATGCCAGGCCAAAAGCTTTGTCTGGATGCTCAACAGACATTTTCTGTATGTTCCACACATCGGAGCTGGCCTTAAGGAATTTTTGCTCGCTTTCTGTAATCGCGTGCTTGAGTGCCAATTGTTTTTTTTGTGCAGTGCTTAATTCAGGGCTGTCGTCTATCACTTCCAGTCTTGGTAAAAACGCCTTCTTCAAAGGAAATTCAACCACATTGTTGTGGCTGCCAGACCTTAAAGGTGTGCTGGAACTGCGTCTCGGGTCGTAACGCAATTGCGTGAGCCCCAAAGATTTAATGGTTTCAATCTGGGATTCTTCAGTGACTTTGAAGTTGCTGATGGAGAATGGGTGGTCCATCCATCCCAAATCCAGATGGATGTAGAGTCCGATCTGGAGTTGTTCTATGTCGATGTAAAAAGTATCGGAGGCGTGATTAGGCATGGCGTTTTATTTTTCTTTGATTATTTAACACTAATAACTGCAAAAAGTCGTCCGAATTGACCGGGTAGGCATACAAATAGCCTTGCGCCGTCTGGCAACCCAAACGCTGTAAAAATTTTTCCTGTTCTTCTGTTTCTACTCCTTCAGCAACGACAGTGAATCCCAACTGGGTCGCCATCGCATAAATGGCACTGGTAATAGCCGCATCATCTTTGTCATCTGGCAAATCTTTGACAAAGCTGCGGTCTATTTTAATCTGGTCTAATGGCAAACGTTTTAAGTGCGACAGCGATGAATAGCCGGTGCCAAAATCATCAATCGCAATGCTGATACCCAGTTTCTTTAACTGGTTGAAGGTATCTACCACATGCTGCGTATGTTGCATCAGCGTGCTTTCGGTGATTTCAAGCTCTATGATGGCCGGGTCACAATCACTTTCCATCAGGATGCCGTATACAGTATCGGCAAACTTGCTCTTCATGATTTGCACGGCGGACACATTGATCGCAATTTTTTTGAATTCGGGATGCAGTTTGTGCCACGCATGCGCCTGGCGCACAGATTCACGCAATGCCCATTCACCTATGCTTAAGATCAAGCCGGTTTCTTCCGCCAGCGGAATAAATTTCATGGGTGGAATCAAGCCCTGGGTCGGGTGCTGCCAGCGTATCAACGCTTCTGCCCCGATAATCATGCCGGTAGTCAGGTCAATTTGCGCCTGGTAGAACATTTTGAGCTGTTTTCTGGATAGCGCCTGGCGCAACTCTGTTTCCAGCTGGAAATGCTCCACCGCATTACGACTCAACGCAGCGTCGTAGAATGCCACGTGGTTTTTACCATTGTTTTTGACCTGGTACATCGCGAGGTCAGCGGCCTTGATCAGGCCTTCAACATCCTTGGCGTCATGAGGATACATGGAAATACCAATACTGGCGCCGATAAATATTTCATGATGATCAATCATGAACTGGCGTTTCAGCGTATCCAGGATATCCTGTGCTTTTTGCGCAGCATCTGCCTTGTTGTGCAGGTTTTCCAGCAACACAATAAATTCATCACCACCCAGTCGGCCGACAATGTCAGATTCTCGCAAAGAGGCCTGGATACGCTCGGTCACGCCCAGCAGCAGCTGGTCGCCTGTGTAATGACCCAGGCTGTCATTAATATTCTTGAACCTGTCCAGGTCAATAAACAATACCGCTGCCTGCTGCTCATTGCGGTTAGCCCGCTGAATGGCATGTGTAAACAGATGATTAATCAATCTGCGGTTAGGCAGGCCTGTTAATGGGTCGTGGTTGACCAGCGAATTGAGTTGCACTTGTGAGCGCTTCATTTCGGTGATGTCCGCAAACACACCCACATAATTGGTAATCACGTTGGCATGGTTGCGCACTGCGGTAATCGTCATCCATTCGGTATAGCTTTCACCACTCTTACGTACGGTCTCAATCTCGCCTGACCATTTGCCATGACGTTTGAGTGCGCCAAACAGGCCACGCGGGCGTTGGCGGAAGATTTGCGGTTTGGTCCCCAGTACTTCAGCTTCATCAAAGCCAGTGATCAGGGTGTAGCCTTCATTAATCCCTACCAGCTCCCCGGCGGGATTCACAATCATGATGCCCTCGGTGGTACTGTCGAAGGCAATCTTGGCCAGTTTCAGACTTTTGCCGGTTTGCTCGCGGTCAATGGCCACGCTCAAGGTACGACCAATCGCCATCAAAGAGCCTAATTCTTGCGAGCTGGTGCTCTCGGCATCGAAACAACGCTCAATCACCATTGATCCCCACCACTCATGATCTATCATCAGCGGCACAATCACCAGGTTGACGGTGTCATGCGATTTGAGCAGGAAACGCTCATCTTCCGGCAAGGTATGCGCATCGCACATGACGGGCTGCCCTTTGGAGAGCAACTCATGCCAGCGCTTCAGTTCAGGGGAGTGGAATGAAATTTTCTCCCAATGCTCGTAAGTCGAATGGAAGCCGTTGGTCGCCCAGTGGAATAAAGCTTTGGAACGTGTTTCGGTTTTTTTGCGTGCAGTCGTTGTTGTGTGATGTTGCAGCAAAATCGCACGGCTAAAGCGGAAAGACAGGCAGCATTGCTGCAACACATTTTCCGCAACGGTTTGCCAGCGTTCTGCCGAATGCAGCATCCAGTCGCAAGAAATTAACGTATCCAGCACCGCGCTTCGATTGACTAATTGGCTTTCAATAAACTTTTGCTCGCTGACATCACGCGCCACGCTAATCAGGTGGCTGGGCTGTTCATCCTGGTCGTAATAAGCGGTTTTATTCACTTCCAGCGTTTTGTAACCACCTTGCGGCAAATGCACCAGTTCTTCATTGTGGTAAGGCTGGCGCGTTTGCCATACAGTCTGGTCAGACTTCTCGTGGTGTTCAAAACTGTTCCGGAATACCGGATGCAAGTTATCCGCAATTTGCAGATTATTCCGGAATTCGTAATCGTTATTGTCGATCTGAAAGGTGTTCAACATACGCTGATTGGCCATCATCCAGCGATTGTCATGGTCTTTGATGCAGATCAGGTCAGGGCTCATTTCAATCAATGAATGCACAATGGATTGCATGTGCACTAATTGCTGGGCTAATGTATTTTCTTGTTCTTCCAGCATCAAGCCAATTGCACGCCGGCCATTCTGGGCATAAAACAGGCGGCATTTAAACTCGCGGTTTAAACCATTCAAGCGGGTTTGCACTATAAGTTCGGTTTTATTCTCGCGTATGGCTTTTATCAATGCCTGTTGCATCTCTTTGGGCAAGCTGCCTATGCTTTCTCCCAGCAACGTTTTTGCAATCTCGTTGGCAGCCGAGCACTGTGCCCGGTGGTTGATTGCCAGCATGGGCATATCCGGCATGGCGGCCGCCAAAGGCTGTAGCCACGCTGTGCTATGATGATCAAAGGTTGCTTGCATAGTCATAAATTAATTGCTATTCGACATGTCGTCGTTATTCATCCAGTTATTTGGGTTAACGGCTTTTGACCCCCTTAACTTTAGCAGCTTTGTTATTTGTAAAGAATTATTTTTTTTAATATATTTTAGTAAGGAAATCTAGCGGTGAGATGGCTGGTGAACGGATTGATGGTGGTCCTGGGTTTTGGTTATTTTAGCCAGGTGAATGCGCATGACAGCCATGCTGATCATTCTGCATCCGGACTGGCGATCAGCCTGACAACAGACAGTGATGGCAGAGTGTGGCAGGCACGTACAAGCAAGGGTCAAGTGTGGGTTTCTTCCAGTGAGGACGCCGGGCAACATTTCAGTCCAGAAGTGGCAGTGAACACTAAGCCAATGAAAGTGTCTGCCAGTGCGGAGGCGAGGCCTAAGATTGCGATTGCCAGTAATGGCAATATCTACCTCAGTTGGACTGAGTCACTTAGAAAAGCCTATGCTGGCTATGTCTGGTTTGCTCGCTCCACCGATGGTGGTAAGCACTTTGATGACCCATATATTGTGCATCAAGACAGGGCAGAGATCACGCATGCGTTTGAGGCCTTGCAGGTAGCTGCTGACGGCACCATTACCGTTGCATGGGTTGATAAGCGAGACCTGGTGGCGGCAAAGGCTGCCGGAAAAACCTATAACGGCGCCGGGATTTATTACGCTATATCCACCGACCAGGGCAAAAGCTTTATGCCGGAGCAAAAGCTCGCGGATAGTAGTTGCGAATGTTGCCGGATTGCCATGACCAGTAAACCTGATAGCACAGTGGCTGTACTGTGGCGGCATGTGTTCGAAGGTAGCGAGCGCGACCATGCCATGGCGGAAATAAATAAGGCAGGCGCTGGCAAGCCGGCTATCGTGCGTGCCAGCTATGGCCGCTGGAAGATTGATGGATGCCCGCATCACGGTGCCTCCCTTGCAGTGGGTGAAGGTTTTGGTTACCACCTGGCGTATTTTGATGGTGCCGGTAACAAGCCGGGATTGCGCCTGGTGCGTATGGATGGGCAAGCGTGGGTGATGACACCGCCGAGACCCATTGGAGACCCAAAAAAGAACGCCGGGCATCCGGCACTGCTGAGCGTGGGAGACAAAGTCTGGCTGGCATGGCAGGAACGCAACAATGAAGGCATGGATATGATGACGATGACTTCACTGGATGGCGGTAAAACCTGGGGTTTGCCGACCTTGGCTATTCACAGTGCGGGCAAACTTGATTATCCGCAATGGCTGAATGTTCGCGGCCAGTCAATGCTGGCGGTGAACAGTGCTGAAAAAGGGCTGATTTTAATGCCATATCCGCAATAGAAATGTAATACCCAAGCCTGTAAAACTGACCCGAATTTGATCTGGCTCTATTGAAAACACAAAAACCCGCCTCATTATAGGGTTATCCCGTCGCAGTATGCGGCATGACTTTTGTGTGAAAGGGTTTAACGTGCGTTTTGATAAGCTCACTACCAAATTCCAGCAGGCACTTGCCGATGCGCAAAGCATGGCAGTCGGCGCCGACCAACCAACGATAGAAGCACCACATTTATTACTGGCGATGCTGAACCAGGACGATAGCAGCGTGGCCGCTTTGCTCTCACGGGCAGGCGCGCAAGTGAATGCCTTGAAAACCAGCCTCCAACAGGCTGTAGATGCCTTGCCTAAGGTCAGTGAAAACAGTGGTGAAGTCACTATTTCACGAGACCTGAATAACCTGCTCAATGTCACCGACAAACTCGCCCAGAAAAGTGGCGACAGCTACATTGCCAGCGAAATGTTCCTGCTGGCCTTGACTGATGACAAGGGCGAAACCGGTAGATTGCTGAAACAGCATGGCTTGAATAAGGCCACGCTGGAACAAGCCATTAAAGCCGTGCGTGGCAATGACACCGTAAATAGCCAGGAGGCTGAAGGACAGCGCGAAGCGTTGAAGAAATTTACGCTGGACCTAACCGAGCGCGCCCGTGCCGGTAAGCTGGATCCGGTGATTGGCCGTGACGATGAGATACGCCGTGCCATTCAGGTATTGCAACGCCGCACCAAAAATAACCCGGTATTGATCGGTGAGCCAGGGGTCGGTAAAACTGCCATTGTCGAAGGGCTGGCGCAGCGTATCGTTAATGGCGAAGTGCCTGATTCACTCAAGAACAAAAAAGTCCTCAGCCTGGATATGGCAGCATTGCTGGCCGGTGCCAAATACCGAGGTGAGTTTGAAGAGCGCCTGAAAGCAGTGTTGAAAGAGCTGGCTCAGGATGAGGGTCAGACCATTGTGTTTATCGATGAAATTCATACCATGGTTGGCGCCGGTAAATCAGAAGGTGCCATGGATGCCGGCAATATGCTGAAACCTGCCCTGGCACGCGGTGAACTGCACTGTGTCGGAGCGACTACCTTAGATGAGTATCGTAAATATATTGAAAAAGACGCTGCGCTGGAGCGCCGCTTCCAGAAGGTGCTGGTCGATGAGCCTACAGTGGAAGCAACCATTGCGATTCTGCGTGGTTTGCAGGAAAGGTATGAACTGCACCATGGGGTGGAAATCACTGACCCAGCGATTGTCGCCGCCGCAGAATTATCCAATCGCTACATCACAGACCGCTTTTTGCCGGATAAAGCCATCGACCTGATTGACGAGGCTGCGTCCCGTATCAAGATGGAAATTGACTCCAAACCGGAGGTGATGGACAAACTTGACCGTCGTTTGATCCAGCTCAAAATTGAGCGCGAAGCTGTGCGGCGCGAGAAAGATGAAGCCAGCCAGAAACGTTTCACCTTGATTGAAGACGAAATAGACCGGCTTGAAAAAGAGTATGCCGACCTGGAAGAAATCTGGAAGGCTGAGAAAGCCGCAGTCCAAGGCTCTGCAGGCGTCAAGGAAGCGATTGAAAAGGTCAAGCTGGATATGGAAGCAGCTACCCGCAAGGGTGACTGGCAGCGTGTGTCTGAGTTGCAATACGGAAAATTGCCCCAGCTCGAAGCACAGTTAAAACATGATGACACGGCTGATGTGCAGCACCAGGTCAAACATAAAATGCTGCGTACTGAAGTCGGTGCCGACGAAATCGCCGAAGTAGTCAGCCGCGCAACCGGCATTCCAGTCAGCAAAATGATGACCGGTGAGCGCGAAAAACTGCTGGGTATGGAAAACAAACTGCATGAACGTGTGGTCGGCCAGGATGAGGCTGTACGCTTGGTATCGGATGCGATTCGCCGTTCGCGCAGTGGTTTAAGCGACCCTAATCGTCCTTATGGCAGCTTCCTGTTCCTGGGGCCTACTGGTGTTGGTAAAACCGAGCTTTGCAAAGCATTGGCTGGTTTTTTGTTTGACAGTGAAGAGCACCTGATCCGCATAGATATGAGTGAATTTATGGAAAAACACTCGGTCTCGCGCCTGATCGGTGCGCCTCCCGGCTATGTCGGATATGAGGAGGGCGGCACCCTGACCGAGGCTGTGCGTCGTAAGCCTTATTCAGTGATTTTGCTGGATGAAGTGGAGAAAGCACACCCGGATGTATTCAATGTGTTGCTACAGGTACTGGATGATGGCCGCCTGACGGATGGTCAGGGGCGCACGGTGGATTTTAAAAATACCGTGATTATCATGACCTCAAACCTCGGAAGCCAGATGATACAAAGTATGGCTGATCAGGATTACCAGGTGGTCAAACTGGCAGTGATGGGTGAGGTGAAAACGCATTTCCGTCCGGAGTTTATCAACCGTATCGATGAAGTCATTGTCTTCCATTCACTGGGCGAAGCGCATGTGAAATCCATTGCAAACATTCAGTTGCAGTTGCTGGCAAAACGTGTGGCTGCCATGGATATGCATCTGGAAGTAACGGATGCAGCGCTGGCGGAAATCGCCAATGCCGGGTTTGACCCGGTGTATGGGGCGCGGCCATTGAAACGGGCGATTCAGGGCGAAATAGAAAATCCGCTGGCAAAAGAAATTCTGGCCGGGCAATTTGCAGCCAAGGATACAATCAAAGTGGACTTTTCTGCAGGAAAAATGCAGTTCAGTAAAGCTTAATCGCATACTGCAAGCGAACCATCGCCATTACTTAGGGTCACAATGATTGTGGCCCTATTCTTTTAATATAGGGATAAAAACTGAAATGATGATGAATCACTTAAAACTCTTGCGTTTAATCTCTGCCATTTTTGTACTCGGCGGCCTGGCAGGTTGCGCCACGCAACCGCAGCAGCCAGTGCAGATTGAGAGAATCTCGCCAGAACAACTGGCAGCATTGGTGCCACCTGCACAATCAACTTTGAGTCTAGAGGAGATTGCCAGCATGAGCAAAAAAGGCAAGCCAGATGCTGAAATTATTGAGGCGATAAAACAGTCCCAATCCCGTTATTCACTGACTGCATCTGAAGTGCTTAGCTGGCATCAAAAAGGAATTTCAAAAGGCGTGCTCGACTATATGCAGCAGGCCAATGCCTTGGCGCAACAAAATGCCATTGCCGATGAAATCAACAAGCGTGAAAAAGCGCGTGTGGAAGCAGAGACTCGACTTAAGCGAGAACGTGATTCTGCCAGACTGCGTAGCATGGACCCATGGTTTTACGGTCCCGGTTATTATGGCGGCCCTTGGGGATACAGACCTTACTGGGGCGGTGGTATGGGTTGGCGCTATTGGTAAGTAAAGAACAGATGGGAAGCCGCTGTAGTACTGATTGCAGAGATGGGTCGCTTAGTCTTGAGCCAGTATAATTAAGTTTTTTGATAGCGGAAACCGGCATGAAACAGCTTCATGAAACACTTTCAATTAATGCACAAGGTAGACGTTTGTACGACATTACGCCGCAAGTGGTGCAATGGATAAAGCAGTCAGGGATACAAAGCGGCTTACTGACTTTATATATTCAGCATACTTCCGCCAGTTTGCTGGTCAATGAAAATTATGACAGTGATGTATTGGTAGATCTGGAAGCATTTTTTAACCGAATCGCGCCGGATGGTGACGATTTGTTTATACACAGAGTGGAAGGGCCAGATGATATGCCTGCCCATGTGAGAACCGCATTAACGCAAACCAGTTTGTCTATTCCTGTGATTGACGGCGGAGTGGCACTAGGGCAATGGCAGGGAATTTTCCTGTTTGAACATAGACATCAGCCAGCCCGCAGGCGGGTGTTGATGCATGTGATTGGCGAATAGCCAGTCGTTTTTTGCAGTACCTATAATTTTATAATGAAGTAATAAAAGGAGAAACTTATGAGATGGAATACTTACTTGCTGACATTTATTTTGGCGTTGGGCCTGGTGGCGTGTGGAAAAGAAGAAGCCCCCGCACCTGAAACAGCAGCCCCCGCAGCAGAGGCAACCCCGGCCGCTGCGGCTGATACACCTGCCCCAGCAAAGTCTAGCGGCGGCGGTGGCTATGAGCCTGCAGAAAATGAACGCGTGCCTGGTATTACCATTTCTAAGGAAGAGTTGGAAAAGCAGTCAGAAGCTGCGCTTGCTAATACACCACAGCCAGAAATTCCTGCTGATGAAGCACCTAAAGCAGAATAACCTTGTTGAGCCTGGCAACTCCCTATGAGTTGCTAGTTGATGAATAGATATACCATTCGAAGTCTGTTGCACAGTGTTTCATCTGATGTGTAAAGGCTTCGATGTTCTTCCCAAAGTCTTAAACTTCTATTTTTAGACTTCTTTTTAGTGCGGGACTGTTAGCCCTAAGCACTTCACCACCCATCAATATTATTTCCAATAGCTTATTCAAAGAATGCGGGTTGTGAGAATGAAATTCGCACCCAGTTTAGCCAAACCAAGTCTAGCCTTGTGCGTTAACGGACGCTGCTCCATTGCAGCGGATCAAACGGAATGCTGTTGCGGCGCAATTCGTAATACACGCCATTCTCGGCATTGCCACCACTGTTACCGACCGCAGCAATCGTATCTCCACTTTTGACCGCCTGGCCTGAAGATTTATACAGCGCTTCATTATTGCCATACAGGCTCATATAGCCATTGCCGTGGTCAATGACAATCAGGTTACCAAACCCGCGCATCCAGTCGGCAAACACCACTTGCCCGCCGGCGACAGATTTAACCTCGCTGCCTTCTTTGGCGCGTATAAACAGTCCCTTCCAGTTGACACCGGTATCTGCACGTGCGCTGCCGAATCGATTGATCACTTCGCCGCGTGCAGGCAAGCGTAACCGGCCACGCAATTGAGCAAAATTTTCTTTAGACGCGTTGTATTCAGGCAAGGTCTCATTTTTTGCAACTACAGTATTGCTCTGAGATTCCGATTCACTATCATCGCCTTTCTGCGCATCTACCTTGGCTTGTGAAGAGTGTTCAAACGTGCGGCCACTAGCTTTCTTCTTGCGTGCAAGTTCGGCTGAGCGTTTGGCAGCTGCTTCCTTTTCACGTTTGGCGCGGACGATTGCTTCCTGCTCACGTTTTTTTGCTTCTGCCGCCAGTCGCTGGAATAGCCTGGATAACGCTTCCTCATCTTTTTTCAGGCGCACCAGTTGCTGCTCCTGAGTTTCGATCTGTTTGGAAAGCTGGGTCAGTGCCTCGGCACGCTTTGATTTTTCATTCACCAGTTTATGCGTGGTTTCGGTATATTGATTCGCCAGCCGGTCAGTTTCATGCAGCTGTTCAGTGGTAGCGGCGCGCACGCGTTCAATAGCGTCACGGTTATCCTGCAGGGATTGTATTTGCTGCTGGTGTGCAGCTGTCAAGTAACCGAGATATTTCAGATTACGTGTGGTATTGGCCGGGTCTTGTTGCTGTAACAGCATCTGCAACGGACTATTATTGCCATGACGATATTGCTGATTTAGCTGCTGACTAAGCAACTCGCGTTGCTGGTTCACTTGCCTTTGTAGCAAAGACATTTGTTTTTGCAGGTCTTGCAACTTGCCACGATTTTCCTGCTGCGCATCCTGGATTTCGCGTAGCTTTTTACGTGAAGCACTGATGGCGGTCTCAGAGGCTTTTAAAGCTTCATTGGCATCCTGTTTCGCCAGTTGCGAAGCTTTGATGGCATTGGCCAGTTGCTGGATTTTTTCTTTGACCTGTTCCAGATCACCTTTGGCTGCCTCAGCCTTGTCATTGTTCGCAGCCACAGCCATGATCGGCGCGGCCATGAACAGGGCAAGGAGGGCCGATGCTGAAAACAATCTGCGCAAAAGGGGGCGAACTAACAGGATATCAGGCATGCACCAACAAAGTTTGCTTAGGCTGCTTCATTCAATGTAACCAGGCTTTCACCAGTCATTTCTGCCGGTTTTGGCAAACCCATTAATTTCAGTAACGTCGGTGCAATATCAGACAGCGCGCCACTTTCATTTACTTTCCCCGAGCGGCCAATGTAAATGAACGGCACGAGATTAGTGGTATGTTGGGTATGCGCTTGGGCACTGTCGTGATCAAACATGCTTTCGGCATTGCCGTGGTCGGCAGTGATGATGACTTCGGCCCCGCTTTTTTGTGCTGCTGCGACGACTCTGCCCACGCATGTATCCAGCGTTTCAACGGCTTTAATCGCCGCTTGCAGGTTGCCGGTATGGCCGACCATATCACCATTGGCATAATTGCAAATCACCGCCTGGTACTGCCTGGACTCAATAGCAGCCACCAGTTTGTCGGTGAGCTCAGGGGCGCTCATTTCCGGTTGCAAATCGTAAGTGGCCACCTTGGGGGAGGGCACCAGAATGCGGTCTTCACCCGTAAATACGGTTTCTTCGCCACCGTTAAAAAAGAAGGTCACATGCGGATATTTTTCGGTTTCGGCAATCCGTAATTGTTTGAGGCCGAGGTTGGCTACATATTCGCCAAATGTGTTCGGCACAGTGAAAGGTGCAAAAATAGGTTGCGCCAAACGCTGGTTTTTATCATATTGCGTAAGTGTCAAATAGTGGCTAAATGCAGGCACACGGCTACGCGCAAAGCCATCAAAGTCTGGTTTCAGCAACGCATCAGTGAGTTGGCGCGCGCGGTCACTCCTGAAATTCATGAACACTAGCGCATCGCCATCTTCCATGCGCACAGGCGCATCATCAGCGTTTCTGATAGCCGTACATTTAACAAACTCGTCACTTTCATCGCGCGCATAAGCCTGTTGCAAGGCAGTCAGGCTGTCCGGCGCGACATACTCTGCTACACCATTCACCAGTAATTCATAAGCGACTGAAACGCGTTCCCAGCGCTTGTCTCTATCCATGCCATAAAAACGGCCACCTACTGTGGCAACCTTGCCCACGCCTTGCAGTTTCAGCTCTTTTTCCAGCGCTTCAAGGTTGGGTTGAGCACTTTTAGGCGGGGTATCTCGACCGTCGAGGAATGCATGGATGTAAACCTTGTTCAGGCCTTGCTGTTTAGCCATTTCGATTAATGCATGGATATGCGGCTGGTAGCTATGGACCCCGCCATCGGACAGCAATCCCAGGATATGCAGAGCTTTGTCGTTAGCTTTGACGGTTTGCATGGTGTTGACCAGTGTTGGCAGTTTATAAAACTCGCCACTGCTGATGCTATTGTTTATGCGCTCAAAGTCTTGAAAAACGATACGTCCTGCCCCAATATTCAGGTGGCCTACTTCAGAGTTACCCATTTGCCCTGCGGGCAGGCCAACGTAATGTTCAGAGGCGTTAATCAGCCCATGGGGATAATGAGCCTTGAGTTGATCCAGATTAGGTGTGTTGGCTTGCAGTACTGCATTGTGCTCCGGGATTTCGCTATGACCGAAGCCATCCAGAATCAGTAAAATAACAGGTTTAATTGACATGGCTTACCGTTTAAATGTGGTGACTGAAAGTCGGATTCAAGAATTACTCTATTATAATCGCAACCGCTGGCGGCGCATACCTAACAACGGTGATGCGGGCGACAGGTTCGACAACAAGCTTAGGTAAAAGATCAAGTGGAATTCTTTAAAGAAAATGTACTATTAATCGGGCTGGCAATTGGCTCAGGCGTGGCTCTACTATTTCCACTGTTAAACCGCTCTGCAGCGGGTAGCACATTGCTAACAGTCACTGAAGCGGTGATGCTGATGAGCCGCAAGCAGGTTTTGGTTCTGGATGTGCGCGAGCCTGATGAATTCAAGCAAGGGCACTTGCAAGGCGCGCGCAATATCCCGTTGTCGCAATTGGCAACCCGCGTAGCAGAGCTGGAGAAGTTCAAGGACAAACCGGTATTGCTGGTCTGCGAGCGGGGCAACCGTACTCGCGCAGCGGTGAAAGTACTCCGGGAAAAGCAGTTTTCGGCATTGCATCAGTTAAAAGGCGGTATGCAGGCCTGGATTGAAGCCAAGATGCCTCTGGGAAAATAACAGCTGAGTAATCTTTGAACAATCATTAAAGTGAAGTTGGAAAGGGAATCATGGCAAAAGTAATGATGTATACCTCGGCAGTCTGCCCTTATTGCATCAATGCCGAACGTTTGCTGCGCAACAAGGGTGTGACCGAGATTGAAAAAATCCGTATAGATCTACAACCTGAACTGCGCGCAGAAATGATGGAGAAAACCGGTCGCCGCACCGTGCCGCAAATCTACATTGATGAGCGACATGTAGGTGGTTTTGATGATTTGCATGCACTGGATGTACGCGGTGAGTTGGATCCATTGCTGGCGGCCTGATGTCGGGATTGAAATCCAGATCAAAACCTTCACAAAAAACACATAGTCAGGCCGTGGATGACCAGTTAGAATAGCGGCTTTGCGTAGATATTATAAGGACGATTCATGGCTCAGGAACCACAAAACCAAGCAGAACAAAACGCAGGTCCAGTTTTCAGTATTGAAAAACTGTACGTGCACGATGCATCCATCGAAGTGCCAAATGCACCAGCAATTTTCACCGAGCGTACTACCCCGCAAATCAACGTAGAGTTGGGCAATGCGGTTGAGCAAGTACAGGATGGCATTTTCAATGTGTCTATCAAGGTGACGGTGACTGCTAAAATTGAAGACAAAACTGCATTCCTGGTAGAAGTTAACCAATCCGGCATTTTCGCGATCCGTAATGTTCCGCAAGAAAATCTTGAACCTATCCTGTCAGTAGCTTGCCCTAACATCCTGTTCCCATACGCGCGCGAAGCAATTTCCGATATGGTGACACGTGCCGGTTTCATGCCAGTATTGCTGAACCCTATCAATTTTGAAGCGTTGTACCTGCAACAGCAACAGCAGGCTGCCCAAGCCGCTGGCGCGCCTAATTAATTTTTAAGACTATTTTATTTAAGCAAAAAAATAGGTCAGTGATGGCCTGTTTTTTCTGGATAAATGTAAATGAGTAAAGTCGCAGTTTTGGGTGCAGGTGCCTGGGGTACCGCGCTTGCCATGCATATCGCATTACGGCATGAAGTGGTGCTGTGGGCGCGTAATAGTGGTCACGTTTCCGGTATGCGTAAAGCGCGCGCCAACCCCCTCTACCTGGGTGAATTCCCTTTCCCTGAAAAACTGACCGTTGAAGATGACCTCGCAACAGCCGTTGCTAAATCAGATTTGATTTTATCTGTGGTGCCGACTGCGGGTTTCCGTCCGATTTTGCAACAGCTGAAAGCGTTGGGAATAAGCCAGCCTTTGATCTGGGCCAATAAGGGCTTGGAGCCACAAACTGCAAAACTGCCTTTTGAAGTGGCACAGGAAGAACTGGGCAGTGGTTACCCTTGGGGCGTATTAAGCGGCCCCAGTTTTGCCGCTGAACTGGTACGTGGCTTGCCAACCGCGATTACGCTCGCGGCCAACCATACAGAACTTGCCCAAGAAGCCGCGCAGTTAATCCATGGAAGCTGTCTGCGTGTATACAACAGCACTGATGTCATTGGTGCCTCAGTGGGTGGTGCAGTGAAAAACGTGATGGCAATTGCCGCCGGCATCTCAGATGGTATGGGTTTTGGTAATAATGCACGCGCAGCCATGATTACCCGTGGCCTTGCTGAAATTACCCGCTTTGGCATGGCTTTAGGTGCTAAAGCTGATACCTTTATGGGTCTGGCCGGGGCAGGTGACCTGATCCTGACGTGTACCGGCCAATATTCCCGCAACCGTGAAGTAGGATTGCAACTGGCTTCAGGGAAATCACTGGAAAGCATTCTGGCCGGTCTCGGACATGTCGCTGAGGGTGTGAATACAGCACGGGAAGTAATGCGGCGCGCTGAGGTTATTCATGTCGAGATGCCAATTACTTTTGAAGTGAATCAGTTGCTGACTAATCAAAAAACCGCGCAAGACGCCGTCAGTGCTCTATTAGGCCGTGGTCAACGCCAGGAATCTGCCTGATTCATTTGCCAGTCATTCCAGTCCAGTTTCTAGAATTTGTTTATTTTTAATGAATTCATCTAAGTGCTTCACAGGCACTTAGATCCTGTTTAAAATTTTTCCAGCTAATCCTGTCGCGGGCTATTGCACCGTATCGCATCCTTGTCATGTAAATGTCCTATAAAACCAGGAACTAACAATAGCGTGCGCAGTCAAGTAGTTAGCTCAAATGAATGAGAAGATTATTTTGCAGTTTAGTAAAACAAAGTTGTTAAAAGCAGGCTTTACTCTGGCGATCATTGCGTCCATCGCCTCCACCCTGTATGTCATGAAGGCCGAAGCGCTGGCCTGGCATGTGTGGCATCAATTCACTCATCATGATCATCATGGCCTCGATCTATCCGAATATGAGGTAGCCATCGAAGGCAAGCAGCTCGCTGATTACAAAAATGCTTCTGGCCTGGCGTTCAATAATGAAACAGGCACATTGTTTACCGTGCTCAATGATATGAGCATGATTGTAGAGTTAACCCGCGATGGCAAACCTATCCGCGAAATCAAAGTCCACGGCACTGACGACCTCGAAGGCATCTCACACCTGGAGAAAGATTATTATGTCGTGGCAGATGAGCGCGAAAGCAAACTCTGGCTACTGCAAATAAAACCGGAGACGCGTGAACTCTCAATCAAGGATGCACGGTTGCTGAAGTTTGGCATGAACGAGCGTGGTAACAAGAATTTTGAGGGAGTAACGTGGGATAGCGTGCACCACCGGCTGATCGTCGTCAAAGAGCGTGATCCAAAGTATGTGATGTCTGTGACGGGTTTGTATGAGCCGAATGAAGACAAACAGAGCCAGATAGAAGTGCAGCGGATGACACAATTTGATCCCGCGTTAAAATGGGCACTAAGGGATTTGTCTTCTGTGACCTATCATGAGCGTACTGGTCATTTCTTTTTGCTCAGTGATGAATCCAAATTGATCAAGCAGTTTAACGAACAAGGGCAAACGCTGGGGTCATTAGCCTTATGGAAAGGCTTTCACGGATTGCACGAAAATGTCCCGCAAGCCGAAGGCGTTTCCATCGATGATGAAGGCAATGTATATATCGTCAGCGAGCCTAACCTTTTCTACGTATTCAAGCCTAAATCCAGCCGCACTTGAGTCAGCTTATTAGCAGTGACTGATTTAAAGCTGAGATAATGAAAAAACCCGCCTTGGCGGGTTTTTCTGCACTAATTTGTCTCGTTTAAAGCAGTTATTCGATACCCAACAACTCAACTTCAAATACTAGCGTCGCATCCGGACCAATCACCGGGCCGCTACCGTTAGCACCATAAGCCAGTTCAGAAGGGATGGTCAGCTCGAATTTGCTGCCAACCTGCATTAACTGCAAGCCTTCTACCCAGCCAGAAATCACACCGGTCACCGGGAAAACGATAGGTTCACCACGGTCATAAGAGCTATCAAATACGGTGCCATCGATCAGCGTGCCTCTGTAATGCACTTTTACGCGATCGCTAGGGACAGGTTTTGCACCATTGCCAGTCACCAGTACTTTATATTGCAGGCCGCTCTCAGTAGTTGTCACGCCTTCTTTTTTAGCATTCTCAGCCAGGTAAGCCACGCCATCAGCCTTGTTTTTTGCCTGTGCAGCCACTTGTTTTGCCTGGCTTTCTTTCTGTACCTGCTCAACCGCGCTTTGCTTTTCTTCATTCGATAAACGGGATGGCTGGTCTGTCATCACATCGCGGACAGCAAGCGCAACCACGTCTGCATCCAGCTCAAGATTATCATTCTTGAGCTGGTGAGCCAGGTTTTCACCCACGATGTAGCTCAGGCGTTGGGTCAGAGTTTTCAATTCGATTGTCATTAAGGGTTCTTTCGTGATTTGAGGATGTTGCTTTGTATCGACAACATAATGCGTAATTATGTCCGAGAAAGCCTATAAAACAAAACCCGCCAAAGCGGGTTTTGTCTGAAATGCTACTTAGGGCATTTTGCGTTAAGCACGAAAGTGAGACAAGGCGCGCAAGTCGAAGACAATACATTTTAGTATGGCAAGACTTGCGCAACGCAGTATCACTGAACTGCTTAAATGCAAAATTACATCATACCGCCCATGCCACCCATACCACCCATATCCGGCATCGCTGGCGCATCTTCTTTAGGCAACTCAGCAACCATGCAATCCGTCGTCAGCATTAAGCCAGCGACTGAAGCGGCATTCTGCAATGCAGAACGGGTTACTTTAGTTGGGTCCAGAATGCCCATTTCGATCATGTCGCCGTAAGTTTCGTTAGCAGCGTTGTAACCGTAGTTGCCTTTGCCAGCCGCTACATTGTTCACGACTACAGATGGCTCAACACCAGCGTTTTGCGTGATCTGGCGCAATGGCTCTTCAACCGCGCGCAGAACAATTTTCACGCCTGCTTCCTGGTCCAGGTTCTCACCTTTGACTTTAGCAATCGCATCACGGGCACGGATCAGCGCCACGCCACCACCAGCTACGATACCTTCTTCAACCGCAGCACGTGTTGCATGCAAAGCATCTTCCACGCGGGCTTTTTTCTCTTTCATTTCGATTTCAGTCGTCGCGCCAACCTTGATCACAGCAACACCACCAGCCAGTTTGGCTACGCGTTCTTGCAGTTTTTCACGGTCGTAGTCGCTAGTCGCTTCTTCGATTTGAGTTTTGATCTGGCCGATACGCGCTTTGATGGTTTCTTCGTTGCCAGCGCCGTCAATGATGATGGTGTTTTCTTTACCCACTTCGATGCGTTTCGCTTGGCCCAAGTCAGTCAGTTGAACACTTTCCAGTTTCAGGCCAACTTCTTCAGAAATAACGGTACCACCGGTCAACACAGCAATGTCTTCCAACATGGCTTTACGACGGTCACCAAAACCAGGTGCTTTCACAGCAGTGGTTTTCAGGATGCCGCGGATGTTGTTCACCACCAGGGTAGCCAGTGCTTCGCCATCTACATCTTCTGAAATGATCAGCAATGGACGGCCAGCTTTAGCCACTTGCTCCAGTGTAGGCAACAGGTCACGGATGTTAGAGATTTTTTTGTCGTGCAATAACACGAAAGGATTGTCCAGCAACGAAATTTGACGCTCTGGATTGTTGATGAAGTAAGGAGACAGGTAACCGCGGTCAAACTGCATACCTTCAACTACATCTAATTCATTGGTCAGGCCTGAACCGTCTTCAACAGTGATCACGCCTTCTTTACCCACTTTGTCCATTGCATCAGCAATGATCTGGCCAACTGAGCTATCGGAGTTAGCAGAAATCGCACCTACTTGTGCAATTTCCTTGCTGGTTGTACATGGCTTGGATTGTGCAGCCAGGTCAGCCACAGCAGCTTCAACTGCTTTATCGATACCGCGCTTCAGGTCCATCGGGTTCATACCAGCCGCTACAGATTTCATGCCTTCGCGAATGATCGCTTGTGCCAACACTGTGGCAGTAGTTGTACCGTCACCGGCGATGTCATTGGTTTTAGAAGCCACTTCTTTCACCATCTGTGCGCCCATGTTTTCGAACTTGTCTTTCAATTCGATTTCTTTGGCAACAGATACACCATCTTTAGTGATAGTAGGCGCGCCGAATGAACGCTCCAACACCACATTGCGGCCTTTAGGGCCCAAAGTCACGCGCACTGCGTTAGCCAATACGTTGACACCGTTTACCATTTTTTGGCGAACGTCATCACCAAATCTTACGTCTTTAGCTGCCATTTAAATTCTCCTAAATGCTTAATATTCAATTAGTTTTTACCAGAAATTGTGTCTAATCATGAAGCGCTGAAAAAGGGATGCTGCAAGCAGAATCGCCTTCAAAGCGGTCAGAATTACTCAACAATCGCCATGATGTCTTCTTCGCGCATAACCAACAGCTCTTCGCCATCGACCTTAACTGCTTGACCGGAGTATTTGCCGAACAACACTTTGTCGCCCACTTTTACGTCCAACGGAATAGATTTGCCGTTGTCATCTTTTTTACCGTTACCAACGGCTTGCACAATGCCTTGATCAGGTTTTTCAGTTGCGCTGTCTGGAATCACAATACCAGAAGCGGTTGTGCGCTCTTCAGCGGCGCGTTTAACAATCACTCGATCATGCAATGGACGAATACTCATAAAAGTCTCCTTGTATTCCTAAAGTATTATTTGGGAAGCGTTTTAATAAAAAATAACCAACGTTGAGTTGCAGCACGCATTTTAGCACTCGCGCACCTTGATTGCTAATTTGGGGTATAAAGCCACATTTCAAGAGGGGAAATTAAAAAAATTTGTGGGCAGGCAAACATTTGCTGTAGCGCCGATTACAGACAATTCATTATTTATGTGAAGAATCAATTCTAGGGGTCAGTTATTTTTCTAGCAAATTTCAAGTGCAGAAAATTTGAAATCTTTAATTACTTTTCAAATACCCGTAAGTAAATACTTGTCTTCAGGACCTTTGTTTCTGGGGCTTTAAAATAATGAATGTCTTAGATTGTTATTTATTTTCTATCAGATTTTCCGGGCTGCATTCTTCTCATTCCTGTCTCCGCTGTATCGAACAGGAACTTAATCTACTCTTATCTATCACTCTAGGTGTCGCGAATAGTATTGATTAATCCGGCAATCTCTTTTTCAAGGAAGTGAAGAATGGCTGAATTCGATCCAAACAGACGTAAATTCATAAGAAATACTGCCGCTTCAAGTGGAGCGATAGCGGTTGCCAAAATTGCGACAGAAGCTGAAGCCAGATCAGTTATCCAGCCTTCACAGACTACCGAGCCTTCCAAGGTGAATGTCTTATTGAAAGTGAATGGCAGTGAGCACCAGTTACTGGTTGATTCACGAACTACGCTACTTGACGCCCTGCGGGAGCGATTGCATCTCACCGGGACGAAAAAAGGCTGTGATCAAGGCCAGTGTGGCGCTTGTACCGTGATCGTAGACGGACGACGTATCGCTTCATGCCTGACCCTTGCCGTGATGCAAGAAGGCCACGACATCACAACGATTGAAGGTTTGGGTACTCCGAATAATCTACATCCGATGCAGGCTGCTTTCATCAAGCACGATGGCTATCAATGCGGATTCTGTACTCCGGGACAAATCTGCTCCGCAGTTGCGATGCTTGATGAGATCAAAGCCGGGATACCGAGTCATGTCACGGAGGATCTGACACACCCAATTGAGATGAGCACTATTGAGTTCAGAGAACGCATGAGCGGTAATTTATGCCGCTGTGGTGCTTATTCAAATATCCAGGAAGCCATCACAGAAGTTGCCGGGGTATCCAGATGAAAGCATTTACTTATGAGAGAGTCAATTTACCGGTTGATGCAGCTGTCAAAGCAGCACGTATCAGTAATTCGAAATTCATAGCAGGCGGGACTAACCTCCTCGATTTAATGAAATTGCAGGTAGAGACCCCTGGCCATTTAATTGATATCAATGACCTTGGCTTGGATAAAATTGAACCTACCACCGATGGTGGTTTACGAATCGGTGCCCTGGTGCGCAATACAGACCTTGCTGCGCATGACATTGTGCGGCGCAAATATGGCGTCCTTTCAAGAGCCTTGCTTGCAGGCGCCTCCGGTCAACTGAGAAATCAGGCAACCACGGCTGGTAACTTATTACAGCGTACTCGCTGTCCTTATTTTTATGATACCAATCTGCCCTGTAACAAACGGGAGCCCGGCACTGGCTGTGCGGCACTTGGTGGATATAGCCGCAATCATGCGATTGTAGGCGTGAGTGATCAATGTATTGCTACTCATCCGAGCGACATGGCTGTTGCCATGCGGGTATTGGATGCGACGATTGAGACTGTTCGTTCGAACGGGTCAACCCGATCAATACCTATTGCTGAGTTGCACAGGTTACCTGGTAATACACCCCAGATTGAACATACGCTGGAGAAGGGGGAATTGATCACTGCGGTGACACTTCCGCCGCCTGTTGGAGGCATTCACATTTACCGGAAAGTAAGGGACCGCGCATCTTATGCCTTTGCTCTTGTATCTGTTGCAGCCATTATTCAACGAGACGGATCAGGCAGAGTGGCGCTAGGCGGCGTGGCACATAAGCCCTGGCGCGTTGAGGAAGCTGAGCGGGCTTTGCCGAAAGGGGCCAAAGCAGTGTCGGCTAAGTTGTTGGCAAATGCGCGTACCACACATGACAATGCATTTAAAGTGTCCCTGGTGGAACGTACGCTAGCGTCGGTCATCAATGAAGCGAAGGCATAACCATGAAATTCGATACCCCGGCAACCAATAACCCTATAGACCAGCTGAAAGTGGTGGGTCAGCCCGTTTCCCGCATTGATGGCCCGCTCAAAACCACTGGCACCGCGCCTTATGCCTATGACCGGAATGACGTTATCGCAAACCAGGCCTATGGTTACATACTTGGATCGAGTATTGCAAAAGGCCACATTACCTCACTTAATTTATCAGCTGCCAAAGCTTATCCTGGCGTAATCACAATCGTGACTTACCAAAATGCGGGAAAGCTCGCTAAAGGTAAATTCAATACAGCCCTGTTGCTGGGTGGCCCAGAAATTCAGCACTATCACCAGGCTATCGCCATTGTGGTGGCCGAAACCTTTGAACAAGCCCGGGCTGCCGCTCACCTGATCCAGGTTAAGTATGAGCGATCCAAGGGCTATTATGACCTGGAAAAAGAAAAGCCCAAAGGCGTCCCCACAGATGATACGGGTACAGCGGGTGAGAGTGCCGTAGGTAATTTCGACGCCGCTTTTGCATCATCATCTTTAAAGTTGGATGCGACTTACTCCACCTCCCATGAATCGCATTCGATGATGGAACCGCATGCCACGATTGCAGCCTGGGATGGCGGCCAGTTAACACTATGGACCTCTAATCAGATGATCGATTGGGCGGTTGGAGATATGGCGAAGACTCTCGGCATTGCCAAGGAAAAAGTGCGGGTGATATCCCCGTATATCGGTGGTGGATTTGGTGCCAAATTATTTTTGCGCTCTGATGCCTTAATGGCCGCCCTTGCAGCCAGGGCCGCACAACGCCCCGTGAAAGTGAGTTTGCAGCGCGCTTTGATCCCTAACAATACAACGCACCGTTCCGCAACGATTCAGCGCATACGCATTGGCGCTAATAAAGATGGACTGATTACCGCTATCGGCCATGAAAGCTGGTCGGGCAACTTGCCGGAGGGCGGGCCTGAGGCCGGCGCATTCCAGACGCGCTCCCTGTATGCGGGAGCAAACCGGATGACCTCGAATCGCGTGTCCAGGCTGGATCTACCTGAAGCCAACGCCATGCGTGCGCCAAACGAGGCTTCCGGGCTGGCGGCGCTGGAAATCGCCATGGATGAAATGGCAGAGAAATTAGGCATGGATCCCATTGAGTTCCGCATCAGGAATGACACTCAAACTGTTCCGGACTCTCCTGCTAAACCTTCATCGACAGATTCACAATCCAAAAAAACTGAAGAAAAAGAGCCACCAAATCCTCATCCACCATTTTCCTTACGCCAACTGGTGAAGTGCTTCCAAACTGGCGCTAAACAATTTGGATGGAGCAAACGAAAAGCTAAGCCTGGGGTATTGCGTGAAGGCCGCTGGTTGATTGGATTGGGAGTCGCATCCGCTTATCGGGATAACATCGTCACGAAATCAGCTGCGCGCATACGTCTGGATCGGCGTGGCTATTTGACTGTTGAAACTGACATGACGGACATCGGTACCGGCAGCTACACCATCATTGCCCAAACGGCGGCGGAAATGATGGGCGTGCCTTTAGCAAAGGTCAATGTCAGACTTGGCGACTCGAATTTTCCGGTTTCATCTGGTTCAGGCGGTCAGTGGGGCGGTAACAGTTCTACTTCAGGTGTGTATGCTGCCTGTGTCAAATTGCGGGAAGCCATCGCGCAAAAAGCAAATTTCAATATCGAGAGTGCTGTTTTTGCTGATGAGAAAATCCTTCATGGCTCAAAGAGCTTTACTCTGGCGGAATTGGCGGGCAGCCAAGGTATAAACGCTGAAGATACGATTGAATTCGGTGATCTTGATAAAAAATACCAGCAGTCCACCTTTGGTGCACATTTTGTAGAGGTTGCTGTGGATGCTTACACCGGCGAAACCAGGATTCGCCGTATGTTAGCCGTTTGCGCAGCCGGGCGCATCCTTAATCCAAAAACGGCACGTAGCCAGGTGATTGGCGCGATGACCATGGGGGTAGGGGCTGCTTTGATGGAGTCACTGGAGGTCGACCAGCGCTATGGTTATTTTGTGAATCATGACCTGGCGGGTTATGAAGTCCCAGTACATGCAGACATTCCGCACCAGGAAGTGATTTTCCTGGAAGAAACTGATCCTATCTCATCCCCTATGAAAGCCAAAGGCGTCGGGGAGTTGGGTATCTGTGGTGTGGCTGCAGCAGTATCGAACGCCATTTACAATGCCACAGGTGTTCGTGTGCGTGACTATCCTGTCACCCTCGACAAACTTATTGGCAAAATCTCGATCAAGGTGGGATAGATTTCATAGTCATCCCTGAAACTCCAATAAGAACGCTTAAAGTTATCGATAAAATATATAAAAGTGTTCGAGTCATTTTTTTATAAGACATAAATTTTTATGATTCTACACAGATAGTTATTACCATGGCTGTCTCAAATGCCAAATCGTGACTGGTGTTTTTAAGGTTTCAGTAAGGATTTATATGAGTAGGGCCAATTTGGCTTTTCTTGGGTTGGTTGCGTAGGAGGGCATGCTTACGCTTCTGGAATCATGGCGTTGCAGACTGCCTTAATCAATCAAGTTATAGAGTTTGATTGTTTTATATCGATAGCACATGTCCCAATTTTAATTTCTTAGTATACAAATAGGATTGATTCGAGGCGTTCACTTCTGTCTGCAAAGGTCGGATTTTATCAATCACGATTTTATGGGAAAGCAACGATGAGACCTTTCCTGGATTATTAGTGAGCAGGGTGATGGAAGCGATACTGAGTTTTTTTAAAATGACAGCAGCGGCTTCATATTGTCTGCTATCCACCGGCAGGTTTAGTTTAAGGTTGGCGTCCACGGTGTCCAGCCCGCTATCTTGTAGTGCATAAGCCAGTATCTTGTTGGTTATACCTATGCCTCTGCCTTCCTGGCCGCGCAAGTAGATGATGACGCCTTTTTCTTCTTGCTGGATTAGTGTCTGCGCAAGTTTGAACTGGTCCCCGCAATCGCAGCGTTGCGATGAAAACACGTCACCCGTCAGGCATTCTGAATGCACGCGGGTTAACACGTTGTTTTTGCCTGCAATATCACCCAGCACCAATGCGATATGTTCAATATGGGTTTGCGCGTCTTCAAACACATGCAACAGGTATTCGCCGTATTGCGTGGGTAATTTCGAAGTCGCTTTCAGGGTGATGCGCTCGGCCTCTAATGCTGGCTGCAAATCATCTAAGCGCATTAATGGCTCCCATTTTGATCAGCTTGGCCCTTACTACATTTCTGCTGACGCCGAGTAATTTGGCGGTTTGCACCTGATTCTGGTGGCAATGGTCATAGGCGGCTTTGACGAACGCGTCTTCAAAATAGGTATACAAATCCTCTTTGCCTGACTCAAATAACTGGTCGAAGGCTTCTTCCAGAACATCTGCTTCAGCCTGATGTTGCACTTGCTGTTCGGATTTCTGGCGGTGCAATTGGATGGAGGACAGGTGCAGATCTTCGCTACGTACCAGATTGTTTTTGCAGATGAGCAGCGAGTGGTGGATGACATTTTCCAGTTCACGGATGTTGCCTGGCCAGCTGTGCTGTAGCAGTTTCTGCCTGGCGGAGTCATCCAGGCGGATTTCTGAATAACCCAGGCGGCGGGTGTATTCACCGACGAAGTACTCAGCCAGCGGCAGTATATCGCCAGGGCGGTTTCTTAAGGTTGGTAATTCCAGGTGGGCAACGCGTAAGCGATAGAATAAATCTTCCCGGAAATTCCCCGCCTGTACTGCTTCCTCCAGCCGGACATTAGTAGCCGCCACCAAACGCACATCAATCGGTGTCGATTTTCGGGCGCCAAGGCGGACGACTTCGCGCTCTTGCAACACACGCAGCAATTTGACCTGGATGTTGAGCGGTAAATCGCCAATTTCATCGAGGAACAGTGTCCCGCCATTAGCCGCTTCAAACCAGCCTGCTTTCGCAACAAAGGCGCCGGTAAACGCACCTTTCTCATGGCCGAATAGTTCGCTTTCAACCAGGGTTTCAGAAAACGCGCCGCAATTCACCGCGACAAACGGTTTGCCTTTACGGTTGCTCAGTTCATGCACATGCCTGGCGATCAGTTCCTTGCCGGTACCCGTTTCCCCTATGATCAGTACATTAGCATCACTGGGCGCGATCTGATTGATGCGGCTCAGCAGTGCGATAGATTTAGGGTCTTCAAACACCTGCGCCGTGGCACGGATAGAGGTCGTCAGCGAACGCGAATTCGGCAGCGTCAGCAGCTTCTTTTCGTTCTCGCGGGTGGTCACATCATTCGCGTAATCCAGTTGCTCGATAAATTTGTCCATAATTTTCATGAGTAAAATGTAGGGTTAGGGAAGCTGCCATTCAGCGCCCATTCACCCAGCTCCTTGATTTTGTAATCTATGGGGTCATGCAGGGTATGTGTTCTCAGGTTACGCCAATGCCGGTCCAGTCTCAAGCCTGCATGTGTTGCCCTTGAGCCCGCGACTTCGAACATGCGGCTGGTAATATCCAGGCCGGTGCGGGTAGCCAGCACTTTGGCGGCACTGATGCTGATTGCTACCAGGCCACGCTCTTCTTCAGTTAATGCCAGTTCTTTTGCCCAGGCGTTATCCAGTTTTTCTGCCGCCAGGTTGGTCAGCGCACGTGTGGCCTCCAGGCTCACCCAAAACTCGCCATAATGGCTGAGGATATAAGGATCTTCACTAGTCAAAGCCACGTTAGAATTCTTCCATGGCCTGGCTTCGTGCAAGGTGTAGTTTTGCGCATCATTAAAAGCGCCTTCTGCAATGCCCAGGTAAATATTGGTCAGGATCAATTGCGCGATCAGCGGCCTTAAACATGCAAAAGGGTTGCTGAGTGGCCCCGGCTCGGTCAGCAGTTCGTTTTCTTCAACGCGTACTTTCTCGAAATTCACGGTGCCGCTATCAGTTTGGCGCTGGCCGATATTGTCCCAGTCATCCATGATGGTAATACCCGTCCGCAACGTGGGAATAGCCGCAATCACCAATTCGCCATCTGTTTTCTTGATAGCCGATGCAATTAGCATTTCCGAATCCAGCGCGCCGGAACAAAAACTTTTCTTGCCGGAAAACTCATGCCAGTGCGCGTACGATTTGGAAATCGTCCTGTCATCTAAAGGGTTAAGTGCATTACCCCAGAACCAGTCCAGTTGTGCAGTTTGCTCAAACCAGCGTTCCCATTGGTCAGGCCGCGAAAACAGGCGCACAGTTGCCAGCATCAGGTGTTGAAAGCCATACACATGCGCAATCGAACTATCCACCTTGGCAAACTCACGTACTACCAGCAAGGTTTCCTGCCAGTTGGCACCATAGCCACCATATTGCTGCGGAATGATTAACGACAGCAGGCCGCTGTTGCGCAACGCATCACGTTCAAATTTTGGTGTGCCACCGCGATGATCACGCTCCACTGCGGTCAGTGCAAATGAATCAGCCAATAGTCTCGCTACCGCCAAAGGTTCCAACCCATCACTCAGGTGCACTGTGGGTATGAGGGCAAATTGATTTATATTCAAAAGTTATATCCAGCTTATTGCTTATGCTGGAATATTCAGCAGGATTTGTGCCAACTCAATTGAGTGCTGATTTTCAGCATGCCTCTGCTTTAATAGTGTGTTGATATTGGCAATAAGTATATATAAAACAATAGCTTATTTATTTATAGATAGGTTGCGGTTGTGGCAATCAAATAACTCTGTATTTCTTATTAAAACCACATCTGCTGCTGTATCAGCAACTATGCTGCTGATACAGCAGCACCCCGGTTGATTGTGCTGCTTATCCAGCAACATTGAATTTCTATTATTTAAGTGACTGAATTGATTGATTTTTATTTATGGCATGCTCTTTGCAATTGTTCACTCAATCTGTAGCACGAGTGAAGGAAAGCACTATCATGGAAATCTTCTGGTTTTTACCCACACATGGTGACCAGCGTTACCTAGGCACCAGCAAGGGTGCCAGGCCGGCAACATTCTCTTATTTAAAACAAATTGCACAGGCAGCCGACAGGCTTGGGTTTGGTGGGGTGTTGGTTCCGTCCGGACGTTCCTGCGAAGACGCCTGGGTGATTTCTTCTGCCCTGATCAATGAAACCAAACAACTCAAATTTTTAGTGGCAACCCGTCCTGGATTTATATCCCCAGTGGTGTCCGCCAGGATGGCCTCCACCCTGGACCGCATTTCCGGGGGGCGTTTGCTGATCAATGTAGTGGCTGGTGGCGACCCGGCAGAGCAGCAGGCCGAAGGCAGCTTTCTTGCCCATGACGAGCGCTATGCAGAAGCGGAAGAATTTTTATCTATCTGGCGTGCAGTACTGGCAGAAGAAGTGGTTGATTTTGAAGGCGATTACTTGCGCGTGAAAGGTGCCAGCCTGCCCACCGGCAGCCTGCAAAAGCCTTATCCGCCATTATTTATCGGTGGTGCTTCTGAAGCAGCCATTGCACTGAGCAGCAAGCATGTGGATGTGCATTTGACCTGGGGCGAGCCACCGGCAGCGGTAGCGGAAAAAATCCGCGTGATTCGCGAGGCGGCGGCACAGCAGGGGCGCAGTATCCGCTTCGGTATCCGCCTGCATGTGATTGTGCGCGAAAACAGTGAGCAAGCCTGGGCGGCAGCCGAGGATTTAATCTCGCATGTGACCGATGACACGATTGCTGCTGCACAGGCAGCAGTTGCGAATTTTGATTCAGTCGCGCAAAAGAAAATGACCGAATTACATCAGGGTCTGCGTGACAAGCTGGAAGTGTCTCCCAATTTGTGGGCAGGGGTAGGTTTGGTGCGCGGCGGCGCGGGTACTGCGCTGGTAGGTAACCCACAGGAAGTGGCTGACAGGATCAAAGAGTATCAATCGCTAGGGATTGATTACTTTATCTTCTCCGGCTATCCGCATCTGGAAGAGTCTTACCGCGTCGCCGAGTTGTTGTTCCCGCTATTGCCGGTGCAGCCCAGGGTAGAAGCCGAGGTGAGTATCAACACCAACATGACCGGGCCCTTTGGCGCGGCCAGACCGGTTAAACATGCGGCGTAGGGGAAAGTAATGACACTTGCAGTTAACGCCCGCCAGAAAGATGAATCCAAAGAAATAGCATTGAACGGCGGTACATTAAAGAAGGACACTTTTAATCAGCATGGCATTGCGTTTAGTGGCAACCCGCAGCAAGTTACGCAGCAACTGGTTGCCTATTTAGCCAAAACAGCGGTAGAGCGCGATGCGGCAGGCGGCACGCCTTACGAGCAAAGGCAGGCGGTTCGCGATAGCGGGTTATTGAAATTACTCATCCCGCAAACCTATGGCGGCCTGGGTGGCAACTGGCAGGAAATCTATACCATCATCCGCCAGATCGCCCGCGTCGACAGTTCCATCGCCCAGGTATTTGCCTTCCAGTTCCTGATGCTGACTTCTATCCGCCTGTACGCCAGTGATGATCAATGGCAGCACTATTACCGGTTAACCGCCAGCCATAATTTGTGGTGGGGCAACGCGCTCAATCCGCTGGATAACCGCACCATTGCACGCAAGATTCCCGGTGGTTATGAATTCACCGGCCAGAAAAGTTTTTGCTCGGGCTCTATGGATTCGGACTACATGATTGTCTCCGCCATTGAGGAAAATACCGGCAAGTTCCTGGTGGCGGCGGTACCTACTCAGCGTAAGGGCATACACCTGAAAGGCGATTGGGACAATATCGGCCAGCGCCAGACCGACAGTGGAAGTGCAGAGTTTGAGCAGCTATTGGTCGAAGATGGCGAATTACTGATTGATCCGGGTCCGCTGAGTTCTTCTTTTGCCAGCCTGCGCTCGCTGGTCGCGCAATTGATATTCACCAATATCTACATTGGCATTGCCGAAGGCGCGTTGGAAGAAGGCGTCAAATACACCAGCAGCAACAGCCGCGTCTGGTCTGGCTCGCTGGCGCAAACCATACACCAGGACCCGTTTACGCTGCTGCATTACGGCGAATTCTGGGCCGGTCTGCATGCCTCTGCCATCATTGCGGACCACGCAGCCGCTTTGCTTGACCTGGCCTGGGAAAAAGATCTGTCCCTGGATGAAAAAACCAGGGGTGAACTGGCGCTGGCGGTGTTTTCCGCCAAGGTGAATGCGACAAAATCCGGCCTGGATGTGACGACGCGCATATTCGAGGTTGCAGGTGCCAGGGCCACCACGGCCAAACTGCGCATGGACAGGTACTGGCGCAACTTGCGGGTATACACCTTACACGACCCGGTGGATTACAAACTGAAAGACCTGGGGGATTGGGCGCTGAACGGCAATTATCCAACCCCAAGTTTCTACGCTTAAACTCTTGATTGAATTGATTTCATGAAACAAAAAATAATTGATATGCGCAACCGTCCTGCATTTTTGCATGACTTTTTTGGCGCAACCCCGAACACGCCTTCATACGCAACAGCAAAATGGCTTAACCAGCGGGTGGGCTCGCTGGAGCCTGAACATTTCCGGCGCTCTTACACGGTTGAAGGGTACCTGCAGGAAATTGATGAGGCTGGGATTGATTACGCTGTGGTAGTCGGCCGCGAAACCCCTGATCTGACGATAGATGATCACCAGGTCGCGCAACTGGTCAGTCACAGCCCTAAGCTGGTGGGATTGGGCTCGGTGGATATAGAAACCCGCGGGGTGGAGAGTGCATTGGCGGCGATTGATCAGGCTATCCATCAACACCAGTTCAAAGCCATCAACATCGAACCCGGTTTCGGCAAGCCTGCACGTTATGTAGATGACCCGATATTTGATCCGGTTTATCAGGCGTGCCAACGCCACAAGGTACCGGTGTGCGTGATGTCCGGACCAACCACGCCAGACCTGGATTATGCGCACCCGAATGCGGTTGCCAGGCTAGCCAGGAAATACCCGGATTTAAATATCATTTGTTTTCACGGCTATTACCCGTTTGTGAACGAAATCGTTGGTGCGGCTTTCCGCTACCCCAACTTATACCTGGTACCTGATATGTATATCTTCCAGCCGGGTGCTGAGCTCTATGTGCAGGCAGCAAACAAGTTTTTGGGTGACCAGCTGTTGTTTGGCACCTCGTATCCTTTCCGGCCTATGCAGCAAACCATAGATGATTTCATCCAACTGGGTTTCAAGGACGAAGTATTGGAGAAAGTGTTTTACAGCAACGCAGCCGGATTATTAAATCTGGGCGAAAAAGAATAAGGAAGTGTTTTAAATGCAAAATAATCTTGAAAAGTTTGATGCTGTCAGCCAAGCGATTGAGGCTATCGCCAATGGCGAGTTTGTGATTGTGGTGGATGACACTGACCGCGAAAATGAAGGTGATTTAATCATCGCTGCGGAGAAGATCACGACTGAACAAATGGCGTTTCTGGTAAGGCATAGCAGTGGTCTGGTGTGCGTCGCTCTCGGTGAAGAGCGACTGAATGCGCTGGCACTGCCGCAAATGGTGGCTCAAAATGCAGACCCGTTCAGGACTGCTTTTACCGTCAGTGTGGATTATAAATACGGCACCACCAGCGGCATTTCTGCTGCGGACAGAGCCTTAACGTTAAGGGCATTGGCCAACAGTAACAGCCAGGCAAGCGAGTTTCATAGACCTGGCCATATATTCCCGTTACGGGCGCGGGTAGGTGGTGTGCTCGAACGCCCGGGGCATACCGAAGCCGCTTATGATTTAGCACGGATGGCAGGCCTCAGCCCTGTCGGTGTGTTGTGCGAAATCGTCAATGACGATGGCAGTATGGCAAGGCGACCGGACCTGCTGTTATTCGCTAAAAAGCATGGTTTGAAAATCATCACCATTGCTGAAATGATTATGTACCGTGAGCAGGACCTGGAGCAAACTTTCCCTTATCAAAGCGAACGTCCGGCGCCTAGCCGTTTGCAGAATAAACTGCTGGATTCCGCAATCAGCTATATTTAAAAATGCCTGGCGGTAACTGAAAAAACGCTGTGCTTTTCAGGTAGCTATATAAAATAAAGCCCTCAATCGAGGGCTTTATTTTTAGCTGAATCCTTGAATCAAATCCATGGATGGCGCGGTGGCTTCACCTTGTTCAGGCTGTAATTGCCCACTGCATGGTATTTCCAGCGTACCGGGTCATGCAGTGTGTGCGTCCGGGCATTGCGCCAGTGCCTGTCCAGGTTGTATTCACCCAATGTAGAACGTGTACCTGCCAGCTCAAATAACTTGCTGCCGGCCAGCAGCGCGGTTTCGGTACTGAGCACTTTGGCTTCAGCCACTGCAATCGAAGCTTCCGCGACAGTTTCTTCGTTCGGGTTGCGTTGCGCTTCATCGATGTATTCACCGGCGCGGGCCAATAAAGCGTCCGTCGCATGGATACGGATTTGCAGGTCGCCGATATCCTTAATCGTGTGCGGATCTTCATAACCGTGTTCCAGCTCGGTATCTATCCATGGACGGGTGTAATTACGCACGAAATGCAGTGTGTCCTTAAATGCCGCACGGGCAATGCCGGTATCTACCGCTGCCTGGATGATTTGTGCCACCGGGCCCATGGCGGTAGGGCGGTCAAACGCCAGGTGATGTGGTACCACATGTTCGCTGGGCACAAAAATATTGTCCAGGATGGTGGTGCCGCTCGCAGTAGTGCGCTGGCCGAAGCTGGACCAGTCATCAATTATAGTGAGGCCTTCAGCGCCAGCCGGGACAAACGCCACCACGGTGTTATCGTTTTCGTCTTTGGCCACCACTGGCACCCAATCCGCCAGCAACGCGCCTGAGGAATAGAATTTTTTGCCATTCAGGAAGTAGCCGCTGTTGGCGGGTGTCAGCTTGGTTTTCACATCATTAACGCTTTTGGTGCCGACTTCAGAAAAAGCATTGCCAAAGCGTACGCCTTGCAGCACCAGGTCAAAAAAGTAGCGCTTCTGGAAATCCGTGCCATCCAGGCGCAAACCTTCCACCATATACAAATGGTTTTGCGGGATCTGGCCTATGCTGGGGTCAGCTTCTGCCACTATTGCAATCACTTCTGCCAGCGTTTTGTTCGAAACGCCTGCGCCGCCATACTCCTTAGGCACGGTAATGCCCCACAAGCCGCTACTAGAGAATAAGTCCAGCTCTTTGCGCGGCAAGCGTCTTTCCTTGTCGCGGATTGAAGCCTCTTTGGCGATTTCAGTGGCTACCTGATGTGCAACCGCGATGGCTTCGGCATCACTTTTAATAATATGGGCGGCATCCCTGCCGCGATGTTCGTGCGCCTGGTTCAGGCTCTCGGGCAAATGCGCAACTTTGCTTGCATGTGCAGTCATATTTGAATCCTTCTAACTAAAAATAAGGGAGATTTAAAAGCGCAGTCATTTAGTTGTTAAATAGCGCTGCGCGTCGATGTAGCTATTGCATTTAGCATGCCAATAGATAAGTAATTGAATTTAAATGGTTTATTTAATTTCGTTATGACGTTGAGCGCTTTTAGAAACAGCTTTCTGCTGAATGGGTGCTGATTAATCAGCACCTAATAGCCAGTTTTTAGCTGGTAAAGCGTGAGTCAGGTGCTGTATTTCTGTTTTAGCTGCTGCTATATCAGCAGCGCATCAGCATATATTGCTAAATTTCAACATGGTTAAACAGCACTTAATTTTCATAAGTCATTGAAATATATAAAAAAATACTCCTGGCATGGTTGCTGCTATATCTACAAGGAGCTGGCTCACCGATATTGAACACATCAAATTGGCGCCGGCAACCAAAGTTTAGGAGCCACACATGAGTCGTCCATTAAGAGTTACTGCTGTATCAGGCAGCTATAAATTACCTTCACGCACTGCCGCCCTGGTAGAAGCCTTGACCCAGCAGCTGGGCCAGCATATCCCGATTGAACTGCATTCTATTGAGTTGAGCGAAATCGGCAGCAGCCTGGTGTCTTCATTTGACCCTAAACAGCTGCCTGCGAAAGTGCAGAAAGATATTGAAGCGATTGAAACCGCTGATCTGCTGATTGTGGCAACGCCGGTTTACCGCGCGTCTTACACTGGTTTGTTCAAACACCTGTTTGACCTGGTCAATTACGAAGCATTGATTGATGTGCCGGTATTGCTGGCAGCGACCGGCGGCAGTGAGCGCCATGCCCTGATTATCGACCATGAGCTGAGGCCGCTATTCAGCTTTTTCCAGGCATTGACCTTGCCTATTGGCGTATACGCCACCGAGGGCGACTTTGAAAACTACAAAGTGAAAAGTGAAACCGTGAAAGCGCGTATCGAGCTGGCGATAGAACGCGCGTTGCCATTATTAACACATCGTGAACTTGTGAAGGCTGCCAGCTTGCAAGCGGTTTGACGCAGGCCAGTATTTAGAGAAAACCAGTATTAGAGAAAAACAGATTTGGAGATTGGGTGATGAGTACAGAAAACATTAAATTTGCATATTGGGTACCTAACGTCAGTGGTGGCCTGGTGGTCAGTAATATCGAACAGCGCACCAGCTGGGATATCGATTACAACCGTAAACTGGCACAAATTGCCGAAAAGGCGGGTTTTGAATATGCCTTGAGCCAGATTCGCTTTACTGCCGGTTATGGCGCTGAGTTCCAGCATGAGTCAGTCTCGTTTTCACATGCCTTGCTGGCGGCGACTACCAAACTGAAAGTGATTGCAGCGATTCTGCCAGGTCCCTGGAACCCGGTACTGGCTGCCAAGCAGCTGGCAACCATTGATTTGCTGACCGAAGGCCGCGTCGCGGTCAATATCGTTTCCGGCTGGTTCCGCGGCGAATTTACCGCGATTGGTGAACATTGGCTGGACCATGATGAGCGCTATCGCCGTTCAAAAGAATTTATCGAAGCCTTAAAAGGCATATGGACCCAGGATAATTTTACCTACCGCGGTGACTTCTACCGCTTTAGCAACTACACATTGAAACCAAAACCATTGCAGCAGCCGCATCCGGAAATATTCCAGGGTGGCAGTTCGCGTGCTGCCCGTGATAATGCCGCCAGCGTGTCTGACTGGTATTTCACCAATGGCAATACCGTGGAAGGCATCAAGGCACAGGTGGATGATATCCGCGCCAAGGCTGCTGCCAATAATCACAGCGTCAAAGTCGGCGTGAATGCTTTCGTGATTGCGCGCGACACTGAAGAAGAGGCCAGGGCTGTGCTGAAAGAAATTATCGATAAGGCCAACCCGGAGGCCGTGAATGCCTTTGGTCATGAAGTGAAAAATGCTGGTGCTGCCAGCCCGGAAAAAGAAGGCAACTGGGCAAAATCGACGTTTGAAGATCTGGTGCAGTACAACGATGGTTTTAAAACCAACCTGATCGGTACGCCGCAACAGATTGCTGAACGTATTGTTGAATTGAAAGCTGTTGGCGTTGACCTGATCCTGTCCGGCTTCCTGCACTTCCAGGAAGAGGTGGCTTACTTTGGTGAAAAAGTATTGCCACTGGTGCGTGAGCTGGAAGCCAAAAAACTGGCGAAGGCCGCCTGATCAAGACTAACAGAGCTAAAGACGATGGCCGCTGATACATTACCCGACTGGCTCGCTGTGCAGGCTGAAAAGCGGCCTGCACAGGTCGCTATCCGCCATAAAAAACTGGGTATCTGGCATGCACAACCCTGGCACGCAGTACACAACGAAGTGCTGCTGGCAGCGCGATTTTTAAAGCAGCAAGGGTTCGGCAGCGGCGATACGCTGTTCCTGCTCAGTGAGCCAAGGCCGGAAGCCTTGTTGCTGTCTCTGGCAGCACACTGGCTGGGAGGTATCGCTGCACCATTAGACCCGGCCTACGCACAACCACAGTTGCTGGATCTGTTGCATACCTTGCGGCCACAATTTGTGTTTGCTGAAGCGCAAGCGCAAGTTGACCAGGTGTTTGACGCCAAGCCGGATGTGTCAGTGCTGATTTATGCCAATGCGCGCGGCCTGGCCGATTACACCCATCCTGCCATTCATGCTTACACGAACATCATCTCGGTTGGTGAAGCTGTACCTGGCACACTGGCCGCCGTGGCGACGCCGGAAAGTGTTGCTTTCCGTTTTTACCGTTTGGGCGATGCCTATCAACTGGAATACCGTGAACTCAGCCACGCCGAGTTGTTGAAAAATGGCCGTCAGCTGGTGGTTCATGAGTTACTGACTGATAAAGAAGAAGCGCTGGCAGCGCGTGCTTTTGCCGCCAGCGGCCATGCGCGCTACCTGCTTTCACCCTGGTTGCTGGCCGGTTTCAAGCTTAATTTCCCCGAGAACCTGTCCACCCGGGACACTGATCGCCGCGAACTGGGGCCGACCCTGGTCGCAGGCACAGCAGCGACCTATCAAAGGCTGTATACATTGGTTCAATCACGCTGGCCGCTTCCAGCCAGCTGGCAATTTACATTAGTTAAATGGGCGCTGCATCACTACCAGAAACGCGTGCCGCTGCTGGCGGCAATTGCAAACTGGCTGGTGATTCTGCCTTTAAAAGATGTGCTGGGTTTGCGGCATGCGCGCGTGCCACTATTGGTTGGCGAGCCTTTATCAGCCGAAGCGGAGCAATTCTTTAAATCAATCGGTATCCAGGTGCGGGACTGGCCGGAAGAGGCAGACTGGCAGGCCAGTCCTTTACAAGTGATTCCACGCCCACCCAGCCATACTGAACATTACTTTGGTTTGAAAAACCTTAGAGCAGCAATATGAACGATGCGGCAATATGAAAGGCGCAGCAGTATGACAAATGCAACGCAGCTATTACGCCTGGATGGTATCTCCTTATCCTTTAAGGGGGTAAAAGCCATCACCGACATCAGTTTTTCAGTGAAAAAAGGCGAAATCTGCGCCCTGATTGGCCCCAATGGCGCTGGTAAAAGCTCACTGTTAAATGTGATCAATGGCGTTTACCAGGCTGATGAAGGGCAAATTGTTTACAAGGGTAATGCCAGGAAAAACATGCATCCGCAATGGGCAGCCAGGCGTGGTGTAGCGAGGACTTTCCAGAATATTGCCTTATTCAAAGGCATGTCAGTGCTGGATAACGTGCTGACCGGCACTAACCTCAAAGTGAAAAGCAGCTGGATAGAGCAGGTGTTTAATGTCGGGCGGGCACCCGCTGACGCCCCACAGCAAAGGCAAAAGGCCGAGCAGGTGATCGCTTTCCTCAAGCTGCAACCTTGGCGAAACAGCATCGTCGGCAATTTGCCCTATGGTTTGCAGAAACGGGTTGAACTGGCGCGTGCACTGGCGGCAGAACCCGAGTTGCTATTGCTGGATGAACCTATGGCCGGCATGAATGCCGAGGAGAAAGCCGAGATGAGCCGCTTTATCGTAGAGACCCGCCAGGAGTTTGGCACCACCATCGTGTTGATCGAACATGATATCGGCGTCGTGATGTCGCTTTCAGACCATGTGGTGGTACTGGATTACGGCAAGAAAATTGGCGATGGCACACCGGACGAAGTGCGGGTCAATCCCGAAGTGCTTGCCGCCTACCTGGGTACTAAACACTAAATTGGCCCAGGCTGGCAGAGGATGACGAAACAATGAATTTTTTTCTGGAAGTATTCACCGGCGGTTTGCTGGCCGGGGTGATGTATTCACTGGTCGCCATCGGCTTTGTGCTGATTTACAAAGCCTCCGGCGTGTTTAATTTTGCGCAGGGCTCTATGGTGCTGTTTGCCGCATTGACCTTCGTCAGCCTGGTTGAACGCGGTATTCCGTTCTGGGGTGCATTTGCAATTACATTGATCACCATGGCGGTGCTGGCCTGGTTGATAGAAGTGCTGGTGCTGCGGCAGCTGGTGAATCGTTCGCCTATCACCCTGTTTATGGCCACGCTGGGCCTGAGCTATATTGTTGAAGGCTTGGCGCAAGCTGTATGGGGCGCACAAGTGCATGCGCTCGACATCGGTATCAATGACGAGCCTTATGAGGTATTCGGCATCCTGCTGTCACAGTTTGATTTATTTGCTGCCGGCATTGCCGGTGGTTTAGTCGCCTTGCTCGGCTTTTTGTTTAACAAAACACGCATCGGTATTTCGCTGAGAGCGGTGGCTGACGATCAGTTGGCTGCCCTGGCAGTGGGGATCAAATTGCAGCGTTTATGGCTGATTGTATGGGCTGTAGCCGGGTTTGTCGGTCTGGTCGCAGGCATCCTCTGGGGTGCGCGGGTCGGCGTGCAATTCTCTTTATCCCTGATTGTCCTGAAGGCATTGCCGGTACTGATTATTGGCGGCTTTACTTCGATAGAAGGGGCGATTGTCGGCGGGCTTATTGTCGGCGCCTCTGAAAAACTGGCGGAAGTATTTATCGGCCCGCTGATCGGTGGCGGCATCGAAAACTGGTTTCCGTATGTGCTGGCGATGCTGTTTTTGCTGGTCAGGCCATATGGATTGTTTGGCGACAAAGCGATTGAACGCGTTTAGCAGGATGCAATATGCTTTATAAAGAATCTGGACAGTTTGTAACCACATATCGTTTTGATAAACGATTTTTCCGGCTCAAGCAGGAGCGGTTGGCATTTGCACTTTTGCTGGCTTTTGCTTTCCTGGTGGTGCCATCCATAGGCAATGATTACTGGTTTAGCGCGATCCTGATTCCTTTCCTGGTGCTGTCACTGGCAGGGCTGGGGCTAAATTTACTGACTGGCTATGCCGGGCAATTATCTTTGGGTTCAGCGGCGTTTATGGCGGTGGGTGCGTTTGCCACCTATAACTTCAATCTTCGTATTGAAGGGCTGCCATTGATCATCAGTCTGATTTTAGGCGGGCTCACTGCCGGTGGTGTAGGTCTGGTTTTCGGTTTGCCCAGTTTGCGGATCAAAGGCTTTTATTTGATTGTCTCTACCCTTGCAGCCCAGTTTTTTGTGCAATGGGTGTTCACCAATTTCACCTGGTTTTCCAACAACTCTTCTTCCGGGGTGATCACAGCGCCGCCATTGCATGTGTTCGGTTCTGATTTCAATTCGCCGGTGGGACGCTACTTGCTGACGTTGACCGTGGTGGTCGCGCTTGGCTTGTTAGCCAAAACGATAGTCAGCGGTGAGCTGGGCAGGAAGTGGATGGCGGTACGGGACATGGATACTGCGGCGGCCGTGATTGGCATCTCCGTGCCCAAAACCAAATTGCTGGCTTTTGCGATCAGTTCATTCTACCTGGGCATTGCAGGTGCACTTTGGGCTTTCACTTACCTGGGTACCGTCGAGCCGCACGGCTTTGACTTGACGCGCTCATTCCAGATTTTGTTCATCATCATTATTGGTGGCATGGGCAGCATTTTAGGTAATTTTTTGGGTGCGGCTTTTATTGTGCTGTTCCCGATATTACTGTCGAACCTGTCATCGGGCTTGTTTGCCGGCGCGATTGACCCCGGGCAGCTGGAGAATTTTCAGAAGATGATTTTCGGCGCATTGATCATATTTTTCCTGATCAAAGAGCCCAACGGGTTAGCCAAAGTCTGGCAAACCGTCAAGCAACGGCTGCGCGTCTGGCCGCTACGTTTCTAGTTTATCCAATGCATTAAGGGAGATTTTTCATGTGTTGAATAGGCTCATTACAATTTTTTATATAACCAAAAACGATTAGTAACTGTTTTTATAGTTCAATATTTATTTTAAAACCAAGGAGTCTCAAAGTGAAATTTTTAGGCAAACATCGCTGGCTGCTGCTGGCATTAGGGTTAGGCATCGCTAGCGTCACTGCGCAAGTGCAGGCGGCGAACGAACAATATTTCCCATTACAAAGCTACAGGATCGGGCCTTATGCAGCCGGTGGCTCAGGCTTTTTTGGCGGATTTATCGATTACCTGCAATACGTCAATGCCAAAGAAGGCGGCGTCAATGGCGTCAAATTCACCTGGAGTGAGTGCGAAACGGAATACGTGGTTGAAAAAGGTGTCGAGTGCTACGAGCGCCTGAAAAAGGGCCTGAACGGCGCGCCAGCCGCAGCGACCAATCCACTATCAGTCGGTATCGCTTATGCCACGCTGGAACGCTCTACCGCTGACAAATTGCCGCTGATCACCATCAACCATGGCCGTACAGATTCGACTGACGGCAGTGTGTTCCCGTATGCGTTCCCGTTGCAGTTAAACCCGTACAGCGAAGTGTCTGCAATCGTGAATTACATTGCGACTCAATCCGGTGGGCTGGATAAACTCAAAGGCAAAAAAATCGTGACCTTGTATCACGGCTCACCTTACGGCAAGGAAACCAGCCCTATCCTGGAACTGCTGGCCAAGAAATATGGCTTTGAGCTGACTTTGCTGGAAGTGCCGCATCCTGGTAACGAGCAACAATCACAATGGCTGACCATCCGCCGTATCAAGCCTGACTGGGTGATCCTGCGCGGCTGGGGGGTGATGAACCCGGTAGCATTGAAAACCGCACAAAAAACCGGTTTCCCTGCCAACCATATCATCGGCAATATCTGGAGTAACTCCGAAGATGATGCGGCGCCAGCAGGCAGTGCAGCAAAAGGCTTTATCTCGATCACCACGCATCCCTCAGGCACCAGTTTCCCGGTGTTGCAAGGTATCAATCAATACGTGATCAAAGCCGGCAAAGGCAACCTGCAAGACCCGAAACGGTTTGGTAATGTGTATTACAACCTGGGTGTGGTGAATGGCATCCTGAACGTAGAGGCGGTTCGCGTGGCGCAGGCCAAATTCGGCAAACGCCCGTTGACCGGGGAAGAAGTGCGCTGGGGCTTTGAGAACCTCAAGCTGGATGACAAACGCCTCACTGAACTCGGTGCCCTGGGTCTGGTGCAACCATTGAAGTTAAGTTGCGCTGACCACGAAGGCGGCGGTGCGGTGCGCTTCCAGCAATGGGACGGCAGCAAGTGGAACGTGATTTCAGAATGGGTGCAGGCTGACCGCCAGTTGTTGCGTCCTATCATCGAAAAATCGTCACACGAATATGCCAAGGAAAAAGGCATCACCCCGCGTGATTGCAGCAAGGAAACTGTCGCTGCCAAGTAATTCTTAACATTGTCTTGATTGGAGATGCATACCGTGGAGGCGGTATGCATGTTCAAGAAAACATGGAGTCAGTGAGCGAGCGGTACAAAGTGCAAGGCGCACTGAACGCAGGAACCAAGACAGTACAAAAGTACGGCTTGGTTACAATGCTGTAATTAGAAAAGCTTGCGCAACGCAGCAATTTGTTCGCGTAGCCACTGAATCCTTGTTTTCTTTAGTTTGATGCCTTGGGCAATGTCACAACAGTATCCATGAGATCAAATTGAGGAGCACAGATATGTCCCAGACCAGTGAAAAACTTAATCCGGCTGCCGATGCCATTTTGCAGCTGGATAATATTGAAGTGATTTATGAAAAAGTCATTTTTGCCATCAAACATATTTCGCTACAGGTAGGGCCGCAAGCGATTGTCGCCTTATTGGGCGCAAATGGGGCGGGTAAAAGCACCATACTCAAAGCCATTTCCGGCCTGATTCCCGCGCAGCGAGGTGAAATTGTGCAGGGCCGGATTTTTTACCAAGGCCTGGATGTGACCCAGGCCACGCCTGCACAGCTGGTATCACAAGGCCTGGTGCAAGTGCTGGAAGGCCGGCATTGTTTCGGCCATTTAACGGTAGAAGAAAACCTGCTGACCGGCGCATTTGTACGCCGCCCATCCGCCAAGGTGTTATCGCAGGAACTGGAGAAAGTGTATAACTTTTTCCCCCGGCTCAAGTTATTACGTAAGAATCACGCCGGTTATACCTCTGGTGGCGAGCAGCAGATGGTGGCGATAGGGCGTGCGCTAATGGCAAACCCAAAGCTGATCCTGCTGGATGAACCTTCCATGGGGCTGGCACCACAGATCGTGGAAGAAATTTTCGAGATTGTGCACCAGTTGCAGCAGACGCAAGGCTTGAGTTTCCTGCTGGCTGAGCAGAATGCCACGGTGGCGTTGAGATATGCTGATTATGCCTATGTGCTGGAGAGTGGGCATATTACGCATCATGGCGATGCGCAGACAATAGCAAGCAGTCAGGCGTTGAGTGACTCGTATTTGGGTAAGCAGTGATTGGGGATGATTTATTTTTAAGAGACTTCATTTTGGAGAGGTGGCTTTCTCTGGTCTGAGGTTTCATTTAGTCAGAGCTTATTTCAGTAGCGCAATCTGACAATTGAACTAGGTCGTCATTCCGGCGAAGGGTGTAGCAGGGATTTCGCAGAGCATGCTCTGCGCCTGCGGAGCTGTTGGCTTACGCAAAAGCCAGCGCGTCATGCAACAGGACGTCATTCTGGCGGAGGCCAGAATCCAGGCAAGGCGATGATTAACTTAGTGTCAATCGAATAGCGAGTCCTGCGCTTGCTATATATCCTAAATATATATTTCTTCAGAATATTCACCGTTTTATTTCGCCCCTAGGCGAGTGTCTTTCCTTTGCTTGCCCAAAGCAAAGTCACCAAAGTAAAGGGCACCCTAGCTTCCGCTTGTTTCCTGCGTTGCTCGTCAAAACAAGCGGTCGCGAAACTCGACCTGGCAGCTCACATAGAACGTGAGCTGCTGCGGGACTCAAACAAACGCTCCCTTATCTCTTGTTTTGCCTGCGCTACTCGGCGCGTCAGATAGGGGCCCGTTTAAAACCACCACGATGAACCAATATTTGAACATGAAGGTTGGAGGGCGCTAAGTGAATTTTGAGGTTTGAAAACAAAGCGTAAACTCTGGTAACTCTAATTCTTTAATTTATTTTGCCGCAATTGTCGAGCGTGATGCAATGTAAGGAATTACACTCAAGCGAAAGCGTGTGGTTTTCCCGGGCCCCTATCTGACGCGCCGAGTAGCGCAGTCAGCGTGGGAGTTGTCGGCCAGCGTCTGTTCGAGTTCCGCGGTGGTTTGCGTCTTATGCAAGCCGCTAGGGCGAGTTTCGTTGGCCGCCCGCGCTGATGAGCAACACAGGGAAAAAGCGGAGGCTAGGGTGCCCTTTACTTTGGTGCCTTTGCTTTGGGCAAGCAAAGGAAAGACACTCGCCTAGAGGCGAAAAAGAACAGTGAATATTCTGAAGAAATACCTATTTAGGAAATACAGCAAGCGTAGAACCCGCTCTTCGATTTAATCAAGCTTGGCATCAACCTTGCCTGGATTCTGGCCTCCGCCAGAATGACGATATTTTTGCAGGGCGCGCTGGCTTCTGCGGAAGTCAGCTGTTACGCAGAAAGCACAGCATGCTGTGCGAAATCGCTACGCCAGAATGACGAGCATGCAATATAGCGTTGACTTTATCTCGTTGTAAATAAACTTGCGTTCGCCATAAAAAAACGGCTCAGAAAGCCGTTTTTTTAAGATGTGAATGCAGGCGGGTTAGAAAAAATGCGCTACATGGAAAATGGCCTTAATGCCGTCGATATCCGGCAGGTTATTACGGTTCTCCCTGAAGTAGAACACATCGATACGTTTGTTGCTGTCACCATCAATCAGGTAACCCACGCCCACATCCACGCGCTTGCGATCCAGGCCGGTGGTATCGTTGTTAAATTCCTGGTAAATCACTTTTGGCTGGAATTTACCTATCCATACCGTATCGGCAAAGGTGTAACTACCATTTACGAAAAAGCCTTTTGCCTCCGGTAATACGGTGTCACCGGTATTGTCGTTGTCATAATTGTAATAAGACGCTTCAGCGCCCAGCACCGCGCCATTGCTCAACGGTTTTTCCAGGCGCGCATCCACGTTCCAGTATTTGGAATCGCCCTGGTTAAGAATCGTCCCGGTGCCGTCTTTCTGGTAACGGTAGGAACCGCCGATGGAAAGGATAGACTTTTTACCATCATAGCTGGCAAGGTTGTAAAAGCCCGGCTCGGTATCCCAGAAGTTGTATTGCAGGCGGGTGGCATATGACAAGTTGTCAGACTGGTTTGAGCCGCCCTGGCGTCCGTTGGTCGCAGACACATAGTATTTAAATGCGGCACTTTGGTCCCAGCCAAAAAATACCGCGCCATTGTCACGACCGGCAAATTCATAAGAACCCTGTTCCGCTATCGGGAAGTCAAAGGTGGTGGAATACATTGGTGCCGAGGCGGATGCACGGCTGGCTGCCGGCAGGAAGCGGCCTGCCCAGATATTCACGTAGTTGTTGATTTCCAGGCCCAGGTGACCATCCAGCAATTCGATTTTGTCATCAGCGACATTGCGCGCGAAGTTGAATTCATAGGTCACGTTTTTATGCAATTTACCATTGGTGTATAAACGCGCCTCTTCTACTTCAAAGTCTTTTGAGCGGCTTCTACCGTTCTGGGCGGCATCGCTGATCGAACTGAAGCTCACGCGTGAAGCCAGGCCGATATTGAGGAACAGGTTTTCATCCCGTTGGATAGTCGGATCTGCATAAGCCTGGCTGCTGAGGATCATCCCGGTGAGAACCGCTAACTGTTTACGATGAATTTTTAATTTTGTTGTCATTTTAACTCTCTGCTGTTTGAAAGATTGGAATAAGACTTTCGAGCGTTTTCAGGCGCAAAACGAAGTGATACCAATCTGCTTATTGCAGAAAGTGTGCCATTATAAAAACTTAATTAAAACAATGGCTTAATGTGTTTTTTGGTATATGGGGTATGCTGGGTAATCGGCACGTTTGCTGGTGCTATGCCGTTGAGTCAGCAGGGCATGATGTGGCGGTCAAATAAGGTAAATCAGGCATCCTTAAGTTGCTGCTTTACAAGCATGAAATGGCCAGTGAAGCAGCAACACGATTTATTTTTCCGGCTTATTTTTTGGTAATCATGAATGAGAAAACCGGCACTAAACCAAGCAGCAATGCCAGCATGATAAATGCATTGGGCAGGCCGATTTGTTGCGCGACAAACCCGATCAAGGCGGGGCCGAGCAAGACGCCGGAATAGCCAACAGTGGAAATAGCCGCCACCGCCAGACCGGTCGGCATCTGGGTTTGCGCACCTGCCAGCCTGAATAGGATAGGCGCCGTATTGGAAGCGCCTGCGCCAATCAGGAGAAATCCTGTCAACGCGGCGAGCGCTGAGCTTGCATGCACGGCGATAAACATCCCCAGCACTGCGATGATACCTCCCCATAATAAAACCGTGCGATCCCCTAAACGATTACTCAGGCCATCTCCCATAAAACGGCCGCTTAGCATGGCAATGGAGAACACAATATAGGGCAGGCCGCCTTGTGCGGTGGGTACTAAACCGGTATCGGTAATCAGCAAGGCGCTCCAGTCCAGCATGGCGCCTTCGACCAGGAAGGCAATGCCGGTCAACAAAGCCAGGATCAGCACAATACCTCTGGGCAAGGAAAAAAGTTGTCCTTGCTCACCTTTAGGCGTTTGCGATAGCCGAGGCCAGGTTGCCAACATTAATACGGCTAATAAAATAGCAGAGCCCAAGGCACTGCTGAACGTGGTCATATGCAAACTCAGCATCAAGGTCATGATGGCCGAACCAGCAAAGCCGCCCACACTGAACATGGCATGAAAACCCGACATCAATGAACACTCGGAAGCTTTTTCTACCTCGACTGCGTGCAGGTTCATGGATACATCCAGTGAGCCTAACGATGCGCCAAAAAACAATAAGGTAATGGCGAGTTGCAGGGTGCTTTCAGCAACCGGGAGTAGCATGACGGTCATGGCAAGCGAGAAGCCACTCAGGATGATGATGGCGCGGCTACCAAAACGCGCACTGATGGCGCCGGTCATCACCATGGCAGAAACGGAGCCTAGGCCCAGGCATAACAATAATGTACCTAACACGCCGGGATCCAGATGCAGCTTCTCCCGCATAAAGGGAATCAAAGGTGCCCAGCATGAAAGACCAAATCCACCCACAAAAAAAGCGAGCCTGGTGGCTAATCTCGCGGCGTTACTATTTAAAGCTGGCATTGATTTCCTGTATAAAATTATAGGTACTTCTTTTGAGTTGATATGTTTTTGGCCTACACTCGCCTTTGCGGTCACTCATCATATAGATCATTGGTGTCTGAATGATTTCAGGAAAACAGATTTACTCCAGGGAGGTATCACAAATGGCAAATCGTCGAGTTGTTCTGGCTGGCGCATCAGGCTTGGTAGGTTCCTCACTATTGGCGTATTTATTGCAGGATAGTTCCGTGGCAGAGGTGCATGTATTAGGCCGGCGTCCTTTAAATATCTCACACCCGAAGTTAACTATCCAGGTAGTGGATTTTAAGTTTATTCCTGCTTTGCCTCCTCTGGATGAAATCTATCTCGCGTTAGGCACTACCATCAAACAGGCGGGCAGCCAGGAGGCATTCCGGGCGGTGGATTTTGAGGCAAATCTGGCAGTCGCGCATGCAGGATTTTCGGCGGGTGCAAAGCGTCTGGGCTTAGTCAGTGCCATGGGGGCCAACGCCAACGCTTCCATTTTTTATAATCGGGTGAAAGGCGAATTGGAAGATGCATTATCCAGCCTGGCGTTAGAAACACTCATTATCGCCCGGCCTTCATTGATCATCGGTGACAGGGAAAAGCTGAACCAGCCCAGACGGGTTGGCGAGAAAATAGGCACCTGGCTCAGCACGCTTTTGAATCCATTACTGCCCATGAATTACAAAGCGGTTGAGGCAAGAAAAATTGCCCTGGCATTGGTTTCTGAAGTCCCCAGACATCAAGGAAAACGCGTGTTGCTATCGGGTGAGATTCAAGGTTTTAATACATGATCAGCGTGGATGTGCAGTTGGCTATCTTTGCAGAACCGCAAAAGATAGCCGGTTGAAGTCATGTTTAATCAATGTGTACCACGACTGATATCAGGTGCATCACGACCGGCCTGACAATCAGCACGCAAAAAAATGCCACCGGCATTGCCAGTGTGTAGGCGTGCAATACACGCCAAATATATCCGCTATGGATGCCGCTATTCGCCGCCACAATCACCATGGACATTAAAAAAGCCATGATGCCTGCCATAAAGAAAGCAAACACATAAGGGGTAAACCTTTTTGGAATTCTGTATGTACTGTTTACTTGTTTCATTTTCACCTCCATATTCGAAGCGACACTTTATTTGTATCTTTACTGGTCCGGTAGAAGATTGATTATTTATTCATCTTAAAGATAAACTATCGAATGCATTCATTATTCGATAGTTATGGATACGCTCAGAAGTATTGAAAGTTTCGTCAAAGCGGTACAGGCAGGCAGCATTGCTGCCGGAGCGCGGTTACAAGGCATCACTGCTGCTGCAGCCAGCCAGAATATACAGCGTCTTGAAAAGTCACTCGGCACGCGCTTGCTGATTCGTACTACACGCAATCTGGCGATGACGGAAAGTGGCGAGCTGTATTACGCAGAAGTTGAGCATCTTATTGCGGGTCTGGCTCGTGCGCAATCTGCAGTGACTGAGTTTCATGGCCAGCCGCAAGGGCGTTTACGGGTAGGCACCTCCGTGGCTTTCGGGCGGCATATCCTGATGCCTTTGATTCCGGTATTTGCGCGCCATTTTCCTAAACTGTCGATTGAAGTCGTGTTATCTGACCGCAGCCTGGATCACGTCACCGAAGATATTGATGTCAGTATCCGCTTCAAGGAACAGCTGGAACCTGGCCTGGTCGCCAGAAAGATTGCAACCGCACCTGTCGTCTATTGTGCTTCTCCAGACTATTTGCAACGAAAAGGCATCCCGAACAATCCAGAAGCGTTGTCGCAGCATGACTGCCTGATGTTTCGTGTGCCTGTGGATGGTCGTCTATTCAGCTGGACATTTGTACGTCAAGGTATCCGTTATGCGCCCGAAATCACGCCCAGCATCATTTGCAATGACATTGACTCACTGCATCGCCTGGTGCTTGAAGGCGCGGGGATTACGCGCCTGGCGACATTTATCGCCAATAAAGATATTAACCGGGGAGCGCTAGTCGCATTATTTCAGCCCGATCCTGCCAGCGCTGACGAGGTTCAATCGGATACAGTTCCACTGGAGTTCTATGCCTGTTTCCGTGACCGGCATGCCATCACCAACAAAGTGCGGGCGTTTGTAGACTACCTGGTGAGTGCCATTCCGCAAAGCTGGTAATTGTGGAAAACGCATCGCACTAATTCAAAAGCAAGAATCGGCGTTCTTGAATTTTAATTTCCGGGTATCTTTGAGATTATCCAAACAAGTTCAGGCAGGATAGTGTGACCATGCATAGTGACCGTGAACCAGATATCAGGAGTGATCCCCGCTGGCAGCAAGTGCTCACGCGAGACCGTGACTCAGACGGAGCATTCTTTTATTCAGTAAAAACCACCGGCATTTACTGTCGCCCATCGTGTGGCGCACGGCTACCTTTGCCGGAAAATGTTGAATTTTACGTGACCGCCAGCGAGGCAGAGAAAGCCGGGTTCCGGCCCTGCAAGCGTTGCAAACCAGATCAACTCGTTTTGTCGGCTGCACATGCAGAAAAGGTTGCCGAAGCCTGTCGCCTGATAGAAAGTGCTGAGGTAGCGCCTACGCTGACGCAGTTGGCCGCTCACGTAGCATTAAGCAAATATCACTTTCACCGGCTGTTCAAATCCATGACTGGATTAACCCCTAAAGCTTATGCGTCGGCGCATAGAGCACACAACGTGCGTCAAAATCTACAAGCCAATATCAATATCACCGATGCCATTTATGCGGCAGGCTATGAATCGAATAGCCGCTTTTATGAAAAATCCAGCCAGACCTTGGGCATGAAGCCTTCGCAATACAAGAAAGGCGGCGCTAATACCGAGATCCGTTTTGCCCTGGCTGAATGTTCGCTCGGTAGCCTCCTGGTAGCCAGCAGTGCCAAAGGCATATGTGCAATTTCCATGGGTGATGCTCCGGATACTTTATTACGTGAATTGCAGGATAAGTTTCCTCAGGCAAATCTCATTGGTGGTGATGCTGGATATGAGTCGCTTGTCGCACAGGTGGTCGGTTTTATCGAAGCACCCAAGCTCGGATTGGAATTGCCATTGGATATACAAGGGACGGCTTTCCAGCAAAGGGTGTGGCAAGCCTTGCGTGAGATTCCTTGCGGAAAGACCATTACTTACAGTCAACTAGCCCAAAAGCTGGGTATGCCAAAAGCGGTACGGGCAGTGGCCAGCGCGTGTGCCGCCAATACACTGGCGGTGGTAATCCCCTGTCATCGCGTGGTCAGGCTGGATGGTTCACTTTCCGGTTATCGTTGGGGCGTGGAGAGTAAAAAGATGTTGATTGAATCAGAGAAAATGAAGATTCGTTAAAGCTGCGTTTTAATCACTTCGCTTAGCCAGTCCATAAAAATACGTACCCGCTTGGACAGATTGCGTCTATGCGGGAAAAGAAGTGAAACTGGCATGGCTGGCGCTGTGCTATTACGCAAAATCTCAACCAGGTTACCACTAGCCAAAAGTTCATGCGCGCCAAACCTGGGCGCTTGCATGATGCCTAGTCCGGCGGCGCAGGCTGCGCGATAGGCATCCGTGTTATTGACGCAGATACGGCTTTTCATTTTATAGCTTTGCGCTTGGCCTTTTACGCTATATTCAAATGCATCAAATCGCTTGTTGGTGCTGGTCTGGTAATGAATCAGGTAGTGGTTCTGTAAATCTTCGATACTGCGTGGTTCACCATGTTCGGCAATATAGGCGGGACTGGCAAAGTTGGTTTGCTGCATTTCGCCAATTTTGCGCATGATCATGCCTGATTCTTCGACAACGCCAGTTCTGACCACACAATCATAGCCTTCGCTGATCAGGTCAACCTTGCGGTCTTCGCTGCTGATGTCTATGGACAGGTTAGGGTAGCGTTGCAGGAATGCCGGTAAGGCAGGAATCACCAGATGCCGCGCCATAGGGTGCGACATATTGACGCGGATGACGCCGGAAATTTGACTGTCATCGCTAATGAACAGGGTTTCCAGTTCTTCAATTTCACTAAGCACATCTTTGCTTTTTTCATAAAACAGTTGGCCGTCCGGTGTCAGTTGCACTTTGCGTGTGGTGCGATGAAACAGCTGGGTTTGCAGTTTGGTTTCCAGTTGCTGTATGGCTTGCGAGACGCTGGCTTTGGGCAATGCCAGGCTTTCGGCAGCTTTGGTAAAACTGCCAAGTTCTGCCACACGTACAAACCGCTTTAATGTCTCGTTCCTATCCATAGGTATGCCAATTGTTCATTTAATATGAACAGTATAATCAAATAATGCATATTTATCTTTGGTAGTGATAACAATAAACTGGCGCTACTTTAAATCACTACAGGAGATTAAAAATGGCTACAAAGATTGGATTGATTACTGGTGCCAGCCGTGGATTGGGCAAAAACACGGCGTTGGCAATGGCGAGAAAAGGCATAGATGTCGTGCTGACTTACCAAAGCAATCAGGCATTGGCGCACGAGGTAGTGAGTGAAATTCAGGGATTGGGCCGCAAAGCGGTGGCTTTGCAATTGGATGTAGCTCAAGTGAACACGTTTGATGTGTTTGCGGCAAATTTGAAACAGGCTTTAAATACACGGTGGCAAACCGCTAACTTTGATTTTCTTATAAATAATGCAGGGACGGGAATCACTGCGCCGTTTGCGGAAACGACTGAGCAGATCTTTGATGACATGGTGAATATCCACCTGAAATCTACTTTCTTCGTGACGCAGAAATTACTGCCATTGATTACTGATGGTGGTCGCATTATCAATATTTCCAGTGGTCTTGCACGATTTACTTTACCTGGCTACAGCGCTTATGCAGCCATGAAAGGTGGCATCGAGGTACTGACGCGCTATATGGCTAAAGAGCTGGGGGCAAGGGGGATTGCGGTAAATACTGTGGCCCCGGGTGCGATTGAAACCGATTTTGGCCAGGGCCTGGTACGGGACAACAAGGATGTGAATGCGTTTATAGCCTCACAAACCGCGCTTGGCCGTGTTGGGGTGCCGGATGATATCGGCCCCATGATTACCAGTTTGCTGTCTGAAGATAACCGCTGGGTGAATGCGCAACGGATAGAGGCATCAGGCGGGATGTTGATTTAATAAGCGCATGGATAAAAAAACAGGCATTCTCATGCCTGTTTTTTTCTCACCTTAAATCCATCAGGTTATTTGCTTTGCAGTTGGGTGAATTGCGTCTTGTAATCTTCTACCCACTGTTGAGCATGCAACCGTTGTTTCGCATTTGTACTTGCATGCAGGCTGGCGATGGTTTCACAGGTTTGTTGCGTGATTTTATCTATGTGCGCCTGGTAAGCCAGATTGGGACTGTTTTGCATACGCTCAAAACCTGCCCGGACCAGTTGTGATTTTTCTTCGTTTGACGTGGAAGGGTTTCGTAGGGCTTTTAAAATATTCAACGCATCTTCATCACGCCGTAGAATTTCAGAGTAGATAGTAGCCGGATCCACATTATTCCTGGCAATGCTTTGTTTTAAGATGTTTATTTGTTTTTCGTTTAAATCCCCATATATTTTTTCAGCATACTCTTTGGATTTCTCCAGTCTCACCTCGCGCTGTTCTTCGGCGGTTTCCTGCCACCATTCCTCTTTCCATTCTGCATTGCGTTTTTCCAGCTTTTGCTGGAAATGCTGCAATTGTTTATCGCTCAGGGTAGCGCCAATGTCCACTATGATAGGGATGAATTTCGTTTGCAGCGCCTGCGCATTTGATTTGATGGATTCAATGCGCTGGCAGGCGGTTTCTGCAGTCACCTCATGGCCTAGATCGTTGTTTATTTCATCCAGCAACGCCACATAACGAGGCAGCTCGTTTTTACGGTGCCATGCATGCAACTCCTGCAGCGCTGGTTTAAGTTTGGCTTTTTGCGCATCGCTGAAATTAAAGTAATCATCCAGCCGCCATGCGATCAGCGCAGGCGCGTTGTTGTAAGCGGTTTTTACCACACTACAACTGAGAGTTGAAAAAGCGAGCGCCAGGATAAACAGGTTTTTAATTATTTGCATGACTCTAGGACCACGCCTGCAATACTTAAGTTTGCGATGCAGTGATTTATAGCTAGTGTTTTATTGTGAAGCTGGCCTGGCTCATCAGCAGCGCTATCTTTGCCGAAACCATCTTTACGCAGGCGCACCTGTGCCTGCGTATGCGCGGCCCGGAATAGAAAATGAACAGACCAGTCGCCATCAGGCAGCGCAAAATGGCTGCCTGTTTGGTTTATTAACGCTGATAGCCAGGGGGTGGCGGTGGAGGAGGGTAGTAAGTTGACCTCTCAGGAGGCGTACCGATTGTAGTTTGCGTTCTGGTGATTTGGGTTGAGCTGGTGCCCTGGGTATAGGTTTTAGCCATGCTGGCAGGCACGGGGATTTTATGACCTGCCGCATACATGCATTGAAAATACGCATTGTCGTATTTTTGCTGGGCATTCTCGCCACTAGCCGCGGCGGTATCTGCGCCAATCGCACCGCCGGATAATGCGCCCACACCGGCACCAATCGCAGCACCCTGGCCACCGCCAGCGGCAGCGCCTATCGCGGCACCGATGACAGTGCCAACTGCGGTGGTCGCGGCCAGGCTCTCGTTATATTGCTGATTGACCGATTTGGAACCGATCTGCGTCATGGCAAAATCCCGGCAGGATAAATCGGCACTCCTGAATGTGTTGAAGTCTTTGCCGGTGCCGGGTAAGGCCATGTTGCTAGGGCCGGTCGGGGTTGTTGCGCAGGCCGTTAAAGCCAGTGTCAAACTGAAAAGCGCAATATTTGTTGTCTTGCTCATATGCTTATTTCGCCGAAGTCGCTGGAGGTGTTGGTGTCACCTGTTTCCAGCCGGCCGGGCATTCTTTCACGTATGGATAATAAGTCTCTGACTGCTCACAGTAATACCAGTAACCCTGGCTGTTACCTGCGCTGGTAGAGGGCGCAGCCTGTGCTGGTGGCTGAGCGTTGGCGTTGGCATCAGGCACTGAAGTGATACTCCCACCCTGTTCGATATATACCTGAGGTTGTGGTGGTTGTGTCACAATCACCTGCGGCTGGCTGTAAGCATATGGGTATGGGTAATAAGGATAGCCATAAGAATATGCAAACGCTGGCGGAGGCGCATAGAACGGGTAGGGGCTGCCGACATAGACGCCTACACTGCCACGCCAGCCTCCGCGGTGACCGGGTGGATGCGCTTGTGCGATGTTGCTGATTAGCGCCAGGCTAACCAGCACACCTGCTAAAATACTTGATTTCATTTTCATCATTTACTCCCAAAAAACTTCGGTAATACGCTTAGCAATTAAGACTGGAGAATAATGAAATCTATTCATAAATACCCTTGTTGTTTTGTATCAGTTTGTATCTATAGTGTTTGAAAGCGTATTGCCCTGTAGCCACATTTGTTGCCAACACGCCCAAAGTGAAACATTTCCATAAAAAGCCGCTTGATAGCCTATCTTTTTAAGGCTGCTTTTAGTAACTTGTCAAAGTGCGTACAGAGTGCGCAAGCAAATTGCTTGATTCCAGGAAGTACAAGATGCAACCTCAATCCCAATCCGTGCAGCAAATCAATTTGGCTTATGACAACCAGCAGGATCGCCTGCTGTTGAAAGCGGCTGTCAATAATGAGCAGGAAGTCCGCGTATGGATTACTTTCCGCGTCGCGCGGCAAATATTCATTGTGTTAAACCGTGAGGCGCATTTGCCGGTGGCCGCGACTTCAGTGACTGCTGCCTTGCTGGATAATATGCAATCCCCGGCAGAAGCGACACGCCAGTTTGAACAGGAAGCAGAAGCGGTGCAAAACCTGGAAGCGCTGGATTTTGATACTGCTTATCAGCAACGCGGATCTTCAGTGAGTGAGCAAGAGTTATTGGCAATCGAGGCCAGATTTGTGTCTATCAATGATCAATTGAACAGCATGCAGCTGGTATGTGCAGGCGGCATGAACGTCAATATGGGCTTGAATAAAGAGTTGGTATTGGCGATCAGCCGCATGTTGATGATCGCCAGTAAAGACGCCGGTTGGGTTTTACCGGCAGAGAAGGAACCACAAGCCGTTTCCAGCATCGTAATGCAGGTACCAACAGAAAAGCAGGTGTTGCATTAATGGATGAGACGTATCTGGGAGACAGCGGCATCCGCGTTTCTAAAATTGCTTTGGGCACTATGACGTATGGCGATCAGAATACCCAACAGGATGCAGAGAACCAGCTGGATTTTGCCATGGCGCAAGGCATTAACTTTATCGATACCGCTGAAATGTATCCGGTGCCGCCCAAAGCCGAAACAGTCACCCGCACTGAAACCATCCTTGGCCACTGGATCAAGAAGCAACCGCGCGACCGCTTTGTACTGGCAAGCAAGATAGCCGGGCCGCGGCGCGGCATGCATTGGATCCGCGGAGGTCCCACCGGCATGGATAGGGCGAATATCCGCCAGGCCGTGCATGACAGCTTGCAGAGACTGCAAACCGATTACCTGGATGTGCTTTACCTGCATTGGCCGGAGCGCAACGTGCCTATGTTTGGCCAATACCAGTTTGATCCTGAAGCTGAACTTGATAGCGGCGGCCAACCGATGGCATGGGTGCCTATTCAGCACCAGCTGGAAACGCTGGCTGAGCTGATCAAGGAAGGCAAGGTGCGCACAATCGGGCTTAGCAATGAGCAGCCCTGGGGAGTGATGGAGTTTTTAAGAATTGCGCGCGAACAGGGATTGCCGCGTATTTCTGTATTGCAGAACTGTTATAACCTGATGAACCGCGGTCTTGAGTTTGGCATGGCAGAAATCCTATACCGCGAACGTATCAGCCTGGCGGCGTATTCACCGCTGGCATTTGGCCATTTGACTGGCAAATATGTTAAAAATCCTGCCGCGCAGGGCCGGGTCACCATGTTTCTTGGTTATGCGCAGCGTTACAAAAAGCCGGGTGTGCTGGCCGCCTCCACTGCCTACGCTGCGCTGGCAAAAGCGCACGGACTGACGCCGACTCAGCTCGCTTTGAGCTTTGTCTATCACCGCTGGTTTATGGGGACTACCATTATTGGCGCGACCAACATGACGCAGCTCCAAGAAAATGTTGCTGCTTATAAGGTTCACTTAAGCGATGAGGTTTTGCAAGAAATTGAGCAGTTGCATTTAATCATGATGAATCCAGCGCCCTGATGAATCAAAGATATATAGAGCGTAGTAACCACTATGCTGTTTAAAGTAATTGGATAAGGAAAATCGTATGTTAAAAAGTAATGGGCTGACTGGCCTGATGATGCTGGCATTAATGTTTTCCAGCGGAGCACATGCAGCGACCACCAATGATATGCAAAATGCTCTGCGTACCTGCAAAACCGAGTTTATCGATGATGCCAGTCGCCGGCTGGTGTGTTTTGACCAGGTTGCAGCACAATATGCAACCACGCAAGTCGCTGCCGTGGCCTTAACGCCCAAGCAGGAAAATCTTGTGAAAACGGTGGATGCCAAAACCGGCTTCCTGGCACGCAAATGGCATTTGAACCCTGATGACGAGTTGCATTTCACCGATCTGGAAACGTATCAACTGAACTACGTGGTCGGTTCGATTTCTTCTAACCCGAACGATGTACCTACCTCACCTTCCAGGCCTAACACCCAGAATAGAGATTTGAGTAACAGTGACCTGCATTTCCAGATCAGCCTGAAAACCCAACTAATGAATTTGTCTGACTGGTTGCCCGAGAATAACTGGGTACATAGCGCGAGGCTTTGGGGTGCTTACACCCAGCAATCTTTCTGGCAAGTGACCGAAAAAGACCAATCGCGCCCCATGCGTGACCACAACTATTCCCCTGAACTGATTTTGTCATTAGGCCTTAATAAACCTGGCGAAACCAAACAGTGGGCAGTCATGCCGGACATGTTGAACCTGGGCATAGTGCATGACTCCAATGGGCGTTCACAGCCACTGTCACGCAGCTGGAACAGGATTTACCTGCAAGGCGGCTGGCAACTGAACGAGCGTTACAGCCTGTTGTTCAAGCCATGGTGGCGTATTCCTGAAAGTAAATCAGAAGATGACAACCCTGACATCAGCAAGTACATGGGTTATGGCGACGTAAGCTTGCGCTGGGATAATGAAGCCAATGACACGGCTGCCAGTTTTACATTGCGCAACAATTTGCGCAGCGATAACAAAGGCTACGTGAAGGTTGATGTGCAATACAAACCACTCAAGAGCGAAAGTGTTAAATTTTACGCCATGCTGGCAAGTGGCTATGGTGTATCACTGCTGGATTACAACCAGGCACAAACGATGTTCGGAATTGGCTTTGCCATTGGGGAGTAATTCCAAGTTTCTGTAAAAGTGTATTGGCAAGTATGTATCAAGGTAACATGACGGCTTATGTGGCTATTTAATCAACTTCGCAGGCTTTTTGCGTCCGATCAGTCAAGTAGTTTACTGCTATTGCTGTTCACCATACTGGCGCTTGTCATTGCCAACAGCGGTTTAGCCGGGGAATACCATGCGTTTTGGCATGTCCACTGGTTGGATCTGAGTTTGGAAGAGTGGGTAAACGATGGGCTAATGGCCATTTTCTTTTTGCTGATTGGCCTGGAGTTGAAGCGCGAGCTATATGTCGGTGAGCTATCCAATCTCAATGATGCCTTATTGCCGACTGTTGCCGCCATCGGCGGTATGTTAACTCCGGCCCTGATCTTCTGGACATTCAATCATGGCACCGAGTACCAGTCAGGTATAGGTATCCCGATGGCAACGGATATCGCGTTTGCTATTGGAGTGCTATCGGTATTGAGATCGCGTGTACCCGTCGCTTTGAAGGTGTTCCTGGTGGCATTTGCGGTGATTGATGACCTTGGTGCGGCTATCGTGATCGCCGTGTTTTATACCTCCTCCATCTCGCTGGCTTATCTGCTCGCTGCTCTGGCAGTCATCGCATGCTTATTGTTGTTGAACAGGTGGCAGGTGCGCTTCATGGTGCCATACATACTGGGTGGCGTGATGGTGTGGTGGTTAACGCTGCAATCCGGTGTACATCCCACTGTCGCCGGCGTTGCGCTGGCGTTTACCATCCCCTTTTCAAGGGAAGACCAGGATTCACTTTCGCATAAACTTGAACATGCCCTTTATTTGCCTGTGGCTTTCCTGATTTTGCCGATTTTCGCATTTGCCAATACCGGGCTGGCGATTGATATGCGCAGTTTGCAAGACATGTTCTCTCACAGCAATAGCATAGGTATTATCGCTGGTTTACTGATTGGCAAACCGGTTGGTATTGCATTGGCAGCGTGGCTTGCGGTGAAAGCTGGCCTATGTAAGCTGCCTTCTTCGTTACGATGGGGGCATATAATCGGCGCTGGTATTCTTGGCGGCATAGGCTTTACCATGTCTATTTTTATCACCAACCTGGCCTATGTTGGTGAAGAAGAAATCATCCATATCTCTAAAATGGCGATTCTGGCGGGTTCATTGTTTTCCGGAGTTATCGGCTGGTGGTGGCTTAAGATCGTGCTGCCACCGAAAACGCTCACTACGTAAAATCATGACTGACTTTTAGGGATGCTACGCAAGCCTTGTGCACGGCATCTGCGTATAGTTATTCCTAACGAGATGCATCATGTGATGCGCTCTTAACCTTCTAGGAGAATGACTATGTGGACTAAACCAGCTGCTACTGAAATGCGTTTTGGCTTTGAAGTGACTATGTACGTCATGAACAAATAATTCAAGCGTTAACTTGCATAAACAAACCCGACGTAGTGTCGGGTTTGTTGTTTGTAAAGCCTGTTGTTATAGATGGTTTAAATGTCCATGGTCGCCCAGGCCGATGGGTCTTGCGGCAACAATGGAAGCTGCCATTGCAAACAACCTGACCACGGAACTATGCGGTGCGTCCCAATATTCAGCGGTATGCGGTACAAACTTAAGCAACGCCAAATTAGGCGAATCAGGACCATCAGGAAACCAGGGTTTCACAAATGGCGACCATAGCTCTTCTTTACGCGCCTGATCTGTCACCAGCTCGCCGTAACCTGACAGGGAAATATAAGTGCCGTCAGGCTCGCCGCTAAAGGCGAGGTTTAATTCATCCAGGTGCTGCGCTTTTTCTGAAGTGCTGTCAGTAAAAAACCAGATATTGCCATCACTATCCATTTCTATCGGACCCATAGGCTGGCTGATTAAAGCACCTTTGTCATCGATAAAGGTGAGCATTGAAATTCTGAAGTCTTCAATCAGCTCGCCCAGTTTGGTCAGTTCTTCTGTTGTTTGAGGGTGAATTTTCATTCTTTTTCCTTTTAAATAGATCAATGTAAATTAATTCAATAGTGGTTAAGCCAGGTATTTTGTTAGTTAAGTCGTAATCGATTTTTCAGCAGATTCACCGGTCGCAACCAAGGTAAAGTCCTCTATATTTAAATCGGGGTTTTCGCTTTCAAATCGCTCTTTGCCTATCCGGTAACTCTCTTCCATATCCTGCGCAATTACGCTGGATGTCCAGAATGGAACGTCTTGCTTGGGTTTGCTAGCGCTTACATAAAATAAAGCCATCGAATAATCTCCTGTATTTAAAGCTAGTCTCAAGAAATAGGTTCTATATATTTCTTTACGACTAACCTGTTATGAGTAATCATAAATTTTCACTCTTGAACTTGCCGTAGGACATTCAAGGATAAGGCTGTCAGATAACATTTATTTTTATGTCAGTCACAAGGAAGCATGGATAGTCACAACCAGTTGAATATTCCTACAAAACATTCAGTCATAGTGCCCTAGAGGCTAGAGGCGGCTTGCAGGCAAAATAGAAGTTCGAATTCAGTACGCATCTGGATTAACTAATGCCAACGAAGGGAAGTTAAATATGATTGAAGCTCATGAAATTAAAGAAGATATGCCGGTAGTGACTGCACAAGCTGAAGAGTTCGCGGTAGTTGATCACACCACTGGGCCCGATTCGATCAAGCTGAAGAAGGATGATTCAGGCACTCACCATTACATTCCGGTTAGCTGGGTCATTTCTACTGAAGGCGGTGTGGTAAAGATTAACCGCACGCTTGAGCAAGTTAAAAAGGACTGGACCACTAAATCAATGGAAAACGTTTAACGTTTTTCACATTGTAGAAGCAAAAAAGCCCTGCCATATGACAGGGCTTTTTTCTGCTTCACGCCTTAGTGTACTTCAGCTGCAGCACGTGCTGCGTCACGCAAATGTTTCACTTCGTCATGATTACGTTTAGCGCCTTCAAGTTGGCGAGTAACCACCATGCGCACGTTGATTGGCAAGTCTTTTTCAGCCGCTTTACGATAAGCCTTCAGTGCAACGTCTTCACCGCGTTCAGCTTCATTCAACACTGCGACTGTGTCATTGCTGGACAACGCTGTTTTCAAATCAATCCAGCGTCTATGCAACGCACCGCCCAAGGTGGTTGAATCGGCAGGGTCGCCACCTAATGAACGTACCAGACCTTGCAGTTCTTTCACGCTGGAAGCCACTTCTAAGGATCGGCGTAAAAAGAATGCTTTCAACTGTGGGTCGTCCACATTTTCTGCTGAACTGCGGAATCCTTCTTCACCATCTTTAGAAGTTTCAATCAAATCATTGAGTGTAGAAATTACTTCGTCGTTATCTGCCATGTCGTTCTCCAAAGTTAAAATTTAAGAGTAGAAATGTCAGTATGCCAACAGCATCTCGCCATCTGAATCAGAGAGAGTCGTAAATACCTGTAGGAATGCCTTTACAATAAAATATAGGCGCTCACGAAACTTTGCTATGCGATATTTCAGCGTGGTTATTCATTGAGTCTTGCCTTGGAAGCAAATAACGGAGCATGCGCGAAAGGCGGGTATCAATGATTTTAGTCAGGATTTTAGTCAGGCTAACATTGTGGGAATCTACTTCATGCGAAATGTGCTTTTTCCTACATTCAAATCAGACGCAGTCTTGTAGTGACTTTTCTGCAACGCTGGATAATGGCTACTAACGGGCTTTTGAATCTAAGCCATCACCAATTTTAATAGTAGTCAGGAGTACATTATGAATCTCATCCGCTTGTTTAGTTATGTCACGCCTAAAAGCAGGGAAAAAAGCTTTAAAGCTGAAAAACCCAGTGCCATGCAGTTAATTTTGTTCTATGTACTGCCGCTGTCGCTGATTCCATGCGCGATGATGTATTTCCGTTTGTACCATAATTACCCGAAACAGTTTATGGATACCTTACCCGGTAACCGTTTGATGGTCATCAGTGCCGAGCTGCTTTTGTTACAAATCAGTGTCATTCTAGCGATGGCCTGGATTACGCAGAACCTGGCAGAAATGGTGAATAGGAAGCCATCGTTTCGTGACTCGTTACTGATGATTGCGATCGCCACCACACCATTATGGCTAACTTCTATTTTTTATGTAGTGCCTAGCCTGAGCTTTAATGTGATTGTGCATGCGGTGGCCGTGCTGATTTCAATCGGCCTGGTTTATCGTGGGGTGAAATATATATTCACGATACAAGAGCGTGGTGCGATCGCAACACTGACACTAGCGATTGTTTGTACTGCCGGCTTGGGATTTGCCGTGGTGATGATCGGATCCCTGATTTCATGGGAAGCGATTGAACAATTGCAATTCGCGGTCAAAAAGTCCTAGATATTGATTATTAAAAAAACCTGCGCTCGGTTGAGTGCAGGTTTTTTTGTTTTAATCTGATATGTGAATTAAAGGTGGCGAGCAACTCAGCGCTTAATTAATCAGGTGATGATCAAGCGCATAGTGGATTAACGAAGCATTATTATGCATATTCATTTTCTTCAGTATCTTGGACCTGAATACACTGACCGAACCGGGTGCGATAGAAAGCTCTTCCGCCACTGAATTTACCGCCTGTCCTTTAATCAGTTTAAAAAACACCTGCAGTTCGCGAATAGACAAGCGCTCATGAAGTAAAGGGTGATCTCTTTCATCCAGCTTCTCATGCGTCGACGCATAATAGGTCTGGCCACGTGCCAAGGCTTTAATCGCCGGTACTACTTGTGCGCTGGTGGCGGTGTAAGACAGATAGCCTCTGCAGCCTAGGCGGGTGAAATTCGCCATCCGGTCTACCTGGTCACTGCCATTAATAATCAATATGGCTAAATTCGGGTAAGCCTGTTTCAGGTCACAAAAAGTTTCCAAACCGTTTTTATTGGGCGCGGAAACGTCCAGTACCACTACATCAAATTGCTGGGTGCGGATTTTTTCGATGGCTTCCCCGACATCACTCACTTCTTCAGCGAGATGCATGGTGCCATCGGCGTCTATCAAGGCTTTTAGTGCGTTATGACTTAATTCATGGCCATAGAGTAATAATATTTTTTTCATTTCTTCGTCTCCAGATCAAAGGGAAGAAGAGTCAGCAAAAAACATAACTTTTTACAAACTAAACTTGTGATCAATAAATTCATGATTGTGCGCTTACCCTTTGTTTTAATAAGCACAACATATATTGCTCGGCTGGATTCAGCTCGGTATCCTTATATTCGGCTTCTTGCACATCGTGTGTAAATCCACTGCCGGACAGGTAGTGTTCGAGAATAAAAGGATGCACATAGCTATTGCGGCATATCGCCGGCGTATTACCCAGTTTTGAAGCCGCAATACGAATGGCTGCCACTATATTTTTCTTGGCTTCGGTGACACTGGTAAATGGCTCCAGCTCGCTCAGAGCCAGCAGCGTATGCAAGCTGCCAAACCAGGTGCGGAAATCCTTGGCGGTAAAATCGCCTTCGGTGATTTGCTGCAAATACTCATTCACATCTGATGAGCCTATGGTGTGGCGTTCTCCTTCAGCATCAACATACTGAAAAAGTGCCTGGCCCGGCAACTCGCGCATATTGCGTATCATGCGCGCCAGCCTGCGGTCTTTCAAGCTGACGCTATGTTCGACACCGCTTTTGCCACGGAAATGGAATTTGACTTCGCTGCCCGCTATCTCGACATGGCGATTGCGCAAGGTAGTAAGACCAAATGATTTATTGGTTTTGGCATATTCGTCATTGCCTATTCGGATCAAGGTGTTTTCGAGCAGGTAAATCATCATTGCCAGCACTTTTTCTTTGCCCAGGCCGGATGACGCCAGGTCGTGTGCAATGTGCTTGCGGATAGCAGGTAACTGCCGTCCAAACTCTATCATGTGCTCGTATTTCTTCGCTTCCCTTAGTCGGCGCCATTCAGCGTGGTAGAGATATTGTTTGCGGCCCTTCACATCGCGGCCGGTGGCTTGGAGATGTCCGTTGGCGCGGGCGCAAATCCATACCGCTTCCCAGGCGGGGGGGATTCTTAACGCAATAATGCGGCTGATTTCGTTTTCTGCCTTGATCAACTGACCCTGCAGATCCAAATACCTGAATTTTCCGCGAAAGCGTTCCCTGCTAAACCCAGGCGTGTTGTCCTGGATGTAATGCAGCTTGTTTAACCTGGCTTCACGCGCAACGTCGATATCAATCGAAGTATGTGTATCTTCAGCCAGTGATCGGGTATTTTTTGACAGTTCAGAGTCCATCATCAGTTAAAAACATATCTTTCAATAATTAAACGCTGCGCTCCCGCTATCAGGAGCACAGCGTAAATGCTGGTCTTATTTTGTCGCGGTTTTATTATTGCCTTTAACATTCCAGATAACATTGCCGACATCATCAGCCACTAACAGGTGACCACGTTTATCAACAATGACACCGACCGGACGGCCTTGTGCCTCGCCATCTACATTGAGGAATTCAGTCAGCACATCAATCGGTTTACCTGCTGGTTTGCCACTTTCAAACGGCACAAAAATCACTTTATAGCCGCTATATGGAATCCGGTTCCAGGAACCATGCTGGCCAATAAACATGCCATTCTTGAATTGGTCAGGCAGGTTGTTGCCTTTTGCGGCAGTGAGGCCTAATGAAGCGGTATGCGAACCCAGCGCATAATCCGGTTTAATGGCTTTAGCGACCAATTCCGGCTGTTGTGGCTTGATGCGGGTGTCCACATGCTGGCCATAGTAGCTGTAAGGCCAGCCATAAAATCCTCCTTGCGAGACAGAGGTCATGTAGTCAGGCACCAGGTCGCTGCCGATTTCATCGCGTTCATTCACTACTACCCACAAGGCACCACTGTCTGGTTCCCAGGTCATGCCGTTTGGGTTGCGTAATCCGGAAGCGAAAATATTATGCTGACCGGAAGCCGCATCCACCTCCCAGATGGCAGCGCGCTCTTTTTCAGTCTCCATACCGTTTTCGCCAACATTGCTGTTGGAGCCCACGGTGACATAAATCTTGCTGCCATCTTTGTTTGGCAGAATATTTTTGGTCCAGTGGTGATTGCGTTCGGCAGGTAAATCGGTCACTTTCACTCCCGGCGCAGTGATCTCAGTCTGGCCTTCTTCATAAGGAAACTTCACCAGTGCATCCGCATTGGCGACATAAAATGTATTACCTACCAAAGCCATGCCAAAAGGCGAGTTAAGATTTTGCAAAAAAATGTGCTTTTGGTCAGCGACGCCATCGCCATCGATATCGCGCAGCAATGTAATGCGGTTAAAGCTCTCAGCACCGGCACCGCCTTCTTTCATAAACAAACCGGCGATCCAGCCTTTCAGGCTAAAGCCATCGCTTTTTTCATGATGGTTAGTTTCAGCCACCAGAATATCCCCATTCGGTAATTCATATAGCCAGCGCGGATGTTGTAAATCAGTGGCAAACGCAACTACGTTAGTGCCAGGTGCTGAAGTTGGTTTTTTTCCTTCCGGCCAGCCAACCGCCTTGGCGACATTAACGGTAGGGATTAAACCGGTCTGATAGGAAGATAAATCGGGTTCGGGACCAAAGCCCGCTGCTTCGGGCAGTTTTGCTGGTTGCGAGCAGCCACTCAGGGCGATCATTAACAGGGAAGCTTTTAGCAGGTGTTGTGGGGGTGTGGTTTGCATGTTGTAACTCCTCAGGCTATTTTATGATGGCAATTTAATTATGTTGTGCGGACGGCGAGAATCTGGTGAGTGCCGGTGACGCCTTGTTCAAACTGAATGGCGCAAGCTGTCATATACAGGCGCCAGATGCGATAAGTACGCTCACCGACGATCTGTGTAATTTCTTGGTGAAATTGTTCCATTTTTGCCAGCCAGCGGCGTAATGTCAGTGCCTGGTGCCGACGCAACCCCTCCACGTTAAATACTTCCAGCTTTGCCGCATGCATTTGTTCGCGAAAATGGGATAGGGAGGTTAAGGGACCATCAGCAAATATCTGGCGGTTAATGAATTCGGTGGAGAGCTCATGCTGGCGACCAGGGCTTTCAGTGGTGATGGCATGATGAAGGAGCAATCCGCCTGGTTTCAGCACCTGATGGATTTTAGCGAGATAAGCTCGCAGGTTTTGTTCGCCAACCTGTCCGCAAACATCAATATTCACGGCTTTGTCGTAGCACGCAAAATCGGACAAACTGTCATATCGACCTTGCTCCACAGTCACCAGTTTTTCCAGCCCTTGTTTTTTGATCTCGGCAGATACGTGCGCATATTGTTCAGGGTTTTGGACTAAAGTGTGTACAAATGCACCATAGTTTTTAGCCGCCCAATATGCCAGTCCGCCCCAGCTACCACTCACATCCAATAACCTGTCGCCATGTTGCAGATGCAGTTTCAGGCATATAAGATCGAGCTGGTTATGCTGCGCTTGAGCAAGGTCTTGTGAAGCATTGCTAAAAAAGGCACATGAATGCAGCATTCTTTCATCTAGCCACAAACGGTAAAAAGCACTGGGTAGGTCGTAATCAAGGGTAAATGCTGGGGATTCATTTTTTTGCAATTGATTGGTTGCAACAGTATGTTGGTCTGTTTCGGCAACATCAGTCTGATTATCAGCAAGTGTCAGCGCTTTAAATACCAGTCCCAATTTTTCATGCAGTGGCAATGACAGCGACTCAAAATAATAACGCAGCTGCATAGCTGCATTGAAATCACCTAAAATTTGTACTTCACCGGCAAAGTAGGCCTCTGCCAAACGAGCCGGATCACTGAAAAACACCATGTCGCGCAACACTGACGCTTGTTCCAGGCAAAATGTAAATGCAGGTGTGTCGTTGCCGATATAAAGCATGCTGCCATTCCATAAGCGAACCGCAAACGATCCACTATAGTCCTGGAATAAACGGTTCAGGATAAAACGTGCTTTCGATGTTTCATTGACTGCACCGGCAGTATCAGGCGAGGGTAATTCGTTGGATGCACTAGGTAAACTGGATGAGAAAGTTAAACTGGTTTCGTCAAATTGCCATGCTTGATCAAATGGAAGCAGGTGATGAGTGTTGCTTAACATGTTATCTGTCTCCAAATTGATCTGTAAAACAATGGCTAGGCATTATCTGAATCAGGGTTAGTCGAAAAATCAGCATCGTTTGAATCATACGAATTCGCCAACATCGGACGAGGGCAGGCGAGTAGTAAACGCGCTTTGGCGATCTCCATCCTGGCTTTCTCAACACTCATTGCAGAAACCAGCGAGTTTTCATACAGCGAGTTTTCGTACATGGATAGAGCTTGATTGGTATTACGCATAAAGACTCCTGCTAATACATGATTTAACTGAAAACTTCTAATGAACCCACAGCATTTTGCATGAGTCAGGCTGAGATCAATTTTCCAGCTTTCAGAAAATGATGATTACTGTCAAACGAAGGCTTGAGTGTAAAAATGAAGTATGTTTTTCAACATAGGTCGGCTACTGATTGTATTGTCAGACCTGTCTGACACAAGTCTTTACGCCTGTTAAGGTGCCTAATTCATGGCTAATATCTGGCTAAATTACCCCTCTCGAATTTGACGTTTTTTTCTTGTTGCAACGCTCAATTAGTACAAAAATTGAAACCGATTCCTACAGTGAAATCAGTTTTTGCCTATGACATGGTTATTAATGTGCCCCTAAAATAACGTGGAAATTCAATAAAACCGTTTATTTCTGGTTCAGTAGTATTTCCCTTAACAATAAATAAAGGAGCAGTAGTTATGCGTAAATTAATTGTGATGATACTTGTAATGATGCCAATGATAGGGACGGCCTGGGGTGCTGATAAACCAGTTAAAAAGCCCCTCACCAAACCTCCGGTAAATAATGCAGTGCCCCCCTGTGATAACTCCCCAAACTCAAAAAAACCTTCCTGTGATATGGATTCGGATAGCGTGAATGTGCCACCGAAAATGCCACACGAGCGCGGCGTGATTGTGCCACCAGAAGTACCTGCTGAAGGTTTGCCAAACCGCGAGAAAGATATTCCTCCCCCTCGAGAGCCTATGCAGCCTACCTCGTTTGAAAACAATCTGCAGAATTAGGTCACAGAAAGCCACTCTGGAAAAAGCCAGGTGATAACCTGGTTTTTCCACCTAGAACACATGTCACAGATATACGCACATGAAGCACAGTAGTTTTGCTAGTTAGCTATCCTGCCAACTAGCCGTTAGGAGAACTTGTATGGAAGCAGCAAAAGAAAAACTTAACCCGCCACAACATCAGGAAGATCAACCGGGTTCGGAAGAAGAGATGAAGCCAGCACCAGTTTATATTGATGCTGCATATAGTGCAGGTGGTAAATTAAAAGATAAAGTAGCCATCATTACCGGCGGTGATAGTGGTATTGGACGCGCAGTGGCGGTGCACTTTGCAGCTGAAGGCGCCAATGTGGCGATTGTCTATCTTGATGAGCACGAGGATGCGCATAAGACGAAAGCGCTGGTCGAATCTTACGGTAGCAAATGTTTGTTACTGCCGGGAGATATTTCAGATGAAGCATTTTGTCAGCAATCCGTGCTGAATACTTTAAAACAGTTTGGCAAGCTGGATATTGTGATTAACAACGCCGCCCAGCAATTTCCGCAAAAAAGTATCCTCGATATTACTCAGCGACAACTGGAACATACTTTCCGCAACAATATTTTCTCTATGTTTTACCTGGTCAAGGCGGCATTGCCGCATTTGCCGAAAAAGAGCCACATTATTAATACCACTTCCGTTACCGCTTATCGTGGCAGCCCTGAACTGCTGGATTACTCATCGACCAAAGGCGCGGTGGTTTCATTTACCCGTTCATTAGCAAAGCAGTTGGTCGAAGAAGAGATTTATGTAAACGCTGTCGCTCCAGGGCCGGTGTGGACACCTTTGATCCCTTCCACTTTTGATGAGAAGAAAGTGAGTGAGTTTGGTAATCAGGTGCCAATGAAGCGCCCAGGGCAGCCAAGTGAAATTGCGCCTGCGTATGTTTTTTTAGCCTGCCAGGACTCTTCGTATATGACTGGCCAGGTTTTACATGCAAACGGTGGTGAAGTTGTGAATGGCTAACCATTTTCCACATGTCGCCGGGTAGATTAATTAGCGGACATGTTTATTAAATGTTAACCGTTTAGCATTAGTTTGTCTGACAACAGAATACGTCATTGGATGATAACCGCGGCAGTTGGGGTCACCTAAGATAACTTAGGGTTAAATTTAAAATTAGGGATTCAGCCTACTAACCCTTTGGCTGCATCTACACATTAGGAGAAGCGATATGTCAAATCCACAAGATAATCAAGTAGGCCAAGATCAGAAAAATCAAGGTCAGCAGAATCAAAGCCAACAAGGTCAAGGCCAGCAAGGGCAAAATCAAGCAGGCCAAGGTCAACACAACCAAGGTCAACACAACCAGGACCAGAAGAATCAGGTTCAACCAGGTCAGGATCAACAAAGACAAGGTCAGCAGAACCAGGGTCAATCCAGCCAAGATCAGAAAAACCAGGGTCAGCATAATCAGCAAGGCCAGAATTCAAGCCAACAAGGACAGAATCAGCCTAAGCAAGATCAACAGCAACAAGGCATTGGGGCAGGTACTGAGCATCTTGACCCAGCCCAAAAGCAACAGTCCAATATTGGTAAAGATGAGGCGCCTGGTAGCCAGCCTTTGTCAGGTGGCAATAAGCAAGGTGAAGGCGATAGTGGTAATTAATGCCTGCTACGCTTGATCATAAAAAACCTGGAGTCATCCAGGTTTTTTTGTTTCTGACAATTGGTTATATATGGGGGAAAAGGTTGGATATTCTGACAGCAGATTAGGCGCTTTCACGATAAAGTCATTGCTAAAACACTTTTATCATGAACTCACGTTACTATATTTCTCAAGAAACATTTAGGTCATTCAAGTAACGGTTTGACTAAATAATATTCCGAAGGAGATTTAACAATGGCAAATGTACAAAATAACAAAAATCAGCAGCAGGATAAATCAAGTTCTAAAATATCTGGCTCTACCAGCAAAGATCAGCAGCAACATGCGCAAGGTGGAAAACAGCAATCGCCTGGTAGCCAGCAAGATAAGTCCCGTCAGCAAAGTAACAAGCAGCACGGCTAGAGTAAGCAAATTCTAACTAGCTGCATATAGAAAAGCCTGGAGAAATCCGGGCTTTTTTAATGCCTGAGGCTGATGAAATCCTTCCAGATTTGATAGCGAAAAAAATCTTCTGTCCGAATCGTCCTACAAAAGATTGCGCCATTCTTACATGGGCGGCACTTTCTGTTTTATTCATAATCGGTCTGCAAGCAATGCTTATATAAGCAGTGACTACAATAATTTTTCAAGAGAACATTTAATACTAAGGAGAATAAGCATGAATACTAAGCTCGGACTTGGCATGTTGGTGTTGATCACAGGCCTTACGGCCTGTAACAAAAATGAATCCGGTTCTGGTGAGGCTGCTTCTGCAGGTGCCAGTGGACCGGCCATCAAATTCGTGAAAACTCAGGATGGCTCCCCATTGGAAATCAAACCTGAGTTATTTGATACGCCAGCAGCGAAAGAATTTTTAGCCACTGGTAAAAACCCTTATGTGGGTAAGGATGATGCGATTAAAGCCGGTAAGAAAATTTTCCAGCTGTATTCATGTACACAGTGTCATGGCCCTGAAGCCGGTGGCCAGGTAGGCCCGGCATTGACTGGCCCAAATTATAATTATGCCAAAGATGCCACTAACAAAGGCATGTTTGAAACGGTATGGAATGGTACTAATGGCGGTATGGGTGCAAAAGGTAAAGGCCTGATGGACCCTTCCGACCCTAATAATGGTATCTCACCGGATGAGTTATTGAAGGTAATTGCCTGGATTCGTAGCCATGGCAGCCTGACCGGTAACGAGGATAGTTAGCGCTCGTCATTATCCTACATCACATTCGTAGCCCTGCTTACATACAAGTAAAACGTGGGTAAGTAACATGGTTATCACGCTTCTAAAATAAGAAGCAATCCAATAATTTTTGAGGAGATACCATGAATAAATTACTCACAGTTTTACTTGCAGGCCTGTTTATGTGTACGACGACTGCTGCCTTTGCAGCCGACACTAATGCTGGAGCGGGTCGTGATGTACCGCCTGCGCATCAGCAGAAAAAAGAAGTGCCTAACACCACCAAAAATGGTGATTACCTGCAAGAACAGCAAGACAACAACAATGGTAACAGTGCCAACCAAGGCTCTGGTAATAAACAATCCAAGCCTGGCAGCAATATGGAAAAAAGCAAACGCTTCCATGAGCAACCTGCTGATGGTGGTACTAACGTTCAACAGGGTAAATAACCCTCTGTAAATTTACGTTTTCACTCCTTTTCAATAGGGGTGAGAACGTAAGTCACTATTATCAAATGTGGTTCCTGACAGCTGATTTATTATTTGGGAGATTAAGATGAACGAACAGAATTTAAAATTGTGCATGGATCTCTGTAAAAAGGCTGCAGATGCATGTGACAGCTGTGCCATCGCTTGCGAAAGCGAAGCCAACCCGATGATGCGAACCTGCATTGAACATGACATGGATTGTGCCGACTTTTGCCGTCTGACAGCTTCATTTATTGCCCGTGGTAGTGAGTTTGTTGATTTGGTCTGCGAGGACTGTGCTGAGATTTGTACTGCCTGTGCGGAAGAATGTGAAAAACATGCATCTGAGCATTGCCGTCTCTGTGCGGAAGCTTGCAGACGTTGTGCCGAAGAATGCCTCAAGGTAGGTGTTGCCGAGTATGCATAAGCACTATCAAGAATAAAAATGGAGAGGCAATGTAGCCTCTCCATTTTTTTATGTCTCAACGTTGATAAGAATTAATTCTGAGCCATTTTCTGGCTAAATTTCAGAATGATAAATTCAGCTGGCCTCACGCTGGCCAACCCGATCTCCAGTAGCATGCGCCCCTCTAAGATATCCAAGGCTGTCATGGTCTTGTTCAAGCCAATAGCTACGTAAAAAGCATGTTCAGGTTTAGCACCTTGTAATGCGCCTACACGCCACTGCAGTGTTAGGAAACTTTCAATCATGGCTTTAATTTTGACCCAGGTATTAGCATCGTTGGGTTCAAATATAAATGCCTGAATCGCTTGTTTAACGGATGCTTCGATAAAGTTGAAGTATCTGCGCACACTGATGTAACGCCACTCATTGTCATTGCCTGCCAAGGTCCGCGCGCCCCACACCAGGGTCCCTTTGCCGCTAAAACGACGAATAGCATTGATGGATTTACCCGTAGCATGCACGTTCAGCGTTTCTTGCAGGTCATCTGTGATTGCAAATACAGGCTCTACGACCTCATTGATAGACACATTAGCCGGGGCTTTCCAGACGCCACGATTAGCATCTACGCGTGCATAAATGCCCGCCATTACGCCGCCTGGCGGGATGGTATTCAGGGCTGCCGTCGATTGAGTCACCCAAGTTTTGAATAATTCAAACTGGGAGTAGAGTTCGTTGTATAGCTGCTGTAAAGATTTATGCCCAATTTGAGTGTTAACTGCTGTAGCTTCTATCTCAACACTGTTTCCTGAGGTTTCTGCCAGGCGGATCTGTGCGATCAATTCAAGAATACTGGCATCGCTTGTCAGGCTCTCCGGCCGGATGTCGGTGCCATCTGTTGTGCGCTTGAGGGCCAAATGTGCAAACCGGATTTCTCTGGGAAGAGTACTGATCAGCCATGGCCCATAAGCCGCTCCGTATTTAAGATTCTCATTACCGATCTCGTTTCTGAATGTATCCACGACTTCGCTAAAATCAGTATCGGTTGAGTGGTAACCCAAGTCGCAAATAACGATACGGTTGTGCACCTCTGCACATTGCGCCAGTGCAGCCATATATAGCGGCGCGCCATATTTTTCAGTGGCAACGGCTTCCGGCATCACGATGATGGTTGGCTCAGATAGCTTTTCAATACTGCTTAATCCATGAGCAAGGGCTGCTGCGGAAATAGCACTGCTGTAGCCGCCAACTGACACTATCATGCATGGGCCGCCACCATTAAAAAAATACAAACGCAAGCTGTCATACAGGTAAAAAACATGATCAACCCTGGTATCAGCGACCTGGTTTTGCTCATCTAGCCATAGCGTCACAGACTGTGCAGGCGCACCACCAAAGCAGGATTCATATTCAACTAAGGACGAGATTCTGGTCGGCACCTGCAACAACGATGCACCATCGCGCTCAGCTTTTTCTGTATAGCCGATAAACACCGGAAATGCGGTTTCAACCTCGGTGACTGTCGGGGGTAGCTTGACGATTTCTTCTACATACACGCCTGGAGTTTTGTATTGGGCCATGATTTAATTTTTATCGCGGTTAGGGGTGGGCAGCCGTCTTTCCAGCATAGGTAATACCTTGGTGTCCGGCGCATCTGTCGCTACGGTCAGTAAACGTAATTTATATAGTGCAGAAGGTACTGGCACTGCCTTCAATGTCGACCACACATCATGCGTTTCTTCCAGTGTCGGGGAATATAAATCAATCGCAAGCTTGAATTCGCGCAATCTGTCCAGCGCATGCGTCGGCGCGTTATGCGTCATCGATTCGTGCTTCACATTCATTTCGCTAAACAATGGCTGTGCGTGGAAAAACTGCATGGCGCGTCCAAGCATTAACAATGCTTCAGTATAGGATGCATAAGTCGCGGACAGCAACACAAGCAGGTTTAGCTGCAGCGGTGGCGATTGATAAACGGTATGGGAGGGGCTCATGGCTCATGCCCGGCGGCGAATTTTTTAACCCGGCATCTTCCTGAATATTCACCAGCGTCAGGTTCAAACCTTCACGCGTCGCGGACTGAGCATTTGCAGAAGAAAGATCATGCAATTCGGCTGGTGTGGCATTACTACTGATACCGTACGCCTCTACGAGTTGATGATTTAACTCATTCACAATGATGGTTAATGCATGCGCGATCATGGCTTCTCCCCAGACTGTTCAAGCCATTATAGGACGGTTAGCACGGGCGCGCGACCCTTAACGTTGCGCTAATGTGACGCTGTATGTTGCGAATCAATGAATGATAAAAGCAAAGCCGGGTGGCAACTGAAGATGGTGAGGATGTATTTAGCTCAAGAATAAGAGCCCTGAAAATTAAATACCCATAGGAATTTTGAAATTCCTATGGGCAAGTCCTGCGCTTAGATGTGGCGAGTTGTAAGTCTTGTCTATCTAAGTATCGATTGCTGCTTAGTTAGCAACAACGATTTCGTTTTTAACGGCAGTTACGCCTTTGATGCTCTTAGCAATTTTTTCTGCTTTTTGAGCTTCAGCTTTAGATTTTGCATTGCCTGACAGTTGTACCAGGCCATTGCTATCAGTTTCGACGCTGATGTCAGTTGCGCTAACAACTTTGTCTTTAGCGAAAGCAGCTTTAACTTTAGTAGTGATCACTGAATCTTCTACTTTGGTACCCAATGAGTCACCGTCAGCAGCAAAACCAGTCATAGGCAAAGCCAAAGCACTTACCAGCAATAATGATTTGATTGTATTTTTCATAATGTTTCCTTCTTGAGTGGATTTAGGAGGTTCCATTATTCAAAAATCGCCTCATGCCGTGAATACACTAAATTCTGATAGTAACGTAGGAATGGGCTGACTTGCTTTAACCACCGTTGCATGCCATTTGATTGCAATGCAAACTGCCTGTATTCTTGGGTGGATCAACTTATCTAAGCTTGCAATATGCAACTGCATTTTTTATCGGCGCTAGCCATTTTTATCAGCGGCTACGCACCGTTGGGCCTGATTCTCATCATCAAGGACTTGAATGAAGACACGCTCTATTTCGAGCACCCGATGCGTGCGCTCACCATTCTTGTGATCTTCGCGCTCAGCGCTTTATTTGCCTTGAGCGCAGCGCGCAATATCAGGCAGGGCGTGCCGGTGAAGATTTCCAAGGTATCCAATAAATCCGGCGATATGTTTACTTATACCATCCCCTACATGATGTCTTTTTACAAGTTTGACCTGGGTGACTGGAAATTGCTGTTATGCCTGTTTATCTTTTTGAGCCTCATGTTTGTGCTGTCATATCGTACGCAAAATGTATTCGTTAACCCGGTGCTGGCGCTGGCCGGTTACGGGCTGTATGACTGCCAGTTCAAGGATGGCACACAAGAGAGGCAGGGTCTGTTGCTGTCAAAGCAGCATTTCCAGATTGGTGATTATTGCGCGATCAAACGGCTTTCCAATTTAATGTACTTTGTCACTCATGTAGAAGTCACGAAGGAAGCAGGCGAAGGAGTATCTCAGTGACGACTAATGTGAAAAACACCTTGCAGGCCCTGCGCGCCAGTGATTTCAAGCATTGGGTGACCACTTTCTGGCTGGTGAAAAGAAAGCTCAGCCAGCAGCAGGCAAAATATTCGGTGTTAAAAGTAGATACTGATGCCAAACTTGAGCAAAAGCTTAAAAATGCAGTCACCGAAAAAATCCTCGATCAGGACTACCAGCTGGATGATTACGACTTCCTAACCGCCGACCAGGACAAAAGCCTGTTAACCATTGCTTCGTCTGAGACTGATGTCACCCTGATTCAGGCCGAGATCGAAAAAGGCACCGCCAACGCCAAAGTCGAGCAATATGAGCAATTGCTGGATTCATGGGCGATGGTGATCAAGCTCGAGCACCAGGACAAAGCCATCTATGCCTACCGCAAAATCAATAAATTCAATCATGCAGCCCGCCTGTCGCATGTGTCTTTTATCCAGTTCAAAGACCAGGAACTGAAAGACCTGGATGAAAAGGAGATCTTCACCATCGATACCCAGGTGGATTTTTTCACTTATGACGGCACGACTTTCATCGCCAATAAAAAAGAGTTTGAAAAGACGTTGAATTTCCGCGCCGGCATGGAGAAAAACCGAGATGTGGTGCTAAAGGAATTTGTAGACCTGAACATATTCAACGATGCCAGCTTGCTCAAAGAACATATAGGCGCCAACCTGAATTACCTGCGCAAGGTGTCTTCGATCCAGAAAAGTGGCTACTACAAAGACGCCACATTCATGGAAGAACTGGTCAAGGTCAACCAGCTGAAAAACTGGGGTCTGCAAGTCGAGAATGGCGCGATTGTCATTAATGAAGCTTCGATAGACCTGGTACTGACATTGCTGAATAACGGCCGACTGGAATCGCCGATCAACCACGAAATGTTTGATGCCGCCGTCAAGAAAAAAGTCACTTAATATCATTACTGCCGGCGAATGCCGGCATACCTAAAGTATGCAACTACATTATCAAAAGCTAGGCGAGGGGCTGCCGTTAGTCCTTATACACGGCCTGTTCGGCTCAGCCGATAACTGGGGCAATATCGCCAAACATTTTGCTCAACATTTCCAGGTGATCAGTATTGATCTGCGCAATCATGGCCGGTCGCCGCATAGTGAGTCGCAAAGCTATGCTGACATGGCAGATGACCTGCTGGAGCTATGCGATGCCTTAGATTTAGAGCAGATTCATTTACTGGGGCATTCTTTAGGCGGCAAGGTCGCCATGCAATTTGCCACGCAATACCCTGAGCGTGTCAGCAAGTTGATTGTGGTCGATATGGCGATGCGTGCTTATGCCGATGAACACACGCATTTAATCAATGCCATGATGACCGTAGACTTAAGCCATGCGGAATCACGTAATGATGTTGATCGCGCATTAAAGGCACCGATCAGCAACCTGATGGTGCGCCAGTTTTTACTGACTAACCTGGTAAAAGTAGAAGGGCAGTTACAGTGGCGGATCAACCTGCCAGCAATCAAAGTTAACTACCCAAAATTTCAGGCTGCACTTTCAGCGCACTTTGCAAAGCCTTGCCTGTTTATTCGCGGCGAGCGCAGTCAATATGTGCAAGAAAGTGATATTGCTGAGATTAAGCAGCATTTCCCTAAAGCCGAATTTATCAGTCTGCCAACGGATCATTGGGTACATGCCGAACAGCCACAGCTGTTTATACAAACGGTTGAAAATTTCCTTGTTTAGCCAGTTAATTAACCTCAGCAATTATCACCAACAGAATTCATCAGGCCACAGCGTTGTGGCCTGATCTCGTGCTTACACTGCCACCACCGGAAAATCAATCTCCGTCTGCGCAATATGGTTGGTGTAGTTGGTCAATGTGTTTAAAGCAACATTGGCAATCACTTCCAGAATTAAACCGTCATCGACACCTGCCAAATGCGCTTCACTCAAGTCCTGTTCTGACAATACCCCACGCTGTTGCACAATTTTCACCGCCAGTTTCAACAATCCATCAGTCACTTCATCGTTTGCCCCGGCGTGGCGTGCGGCCTGGATAGCCTCTGAGTTAAGGCCAGCCCCCCTGGCAATCAGGCTATGCGCAGACAGGCAATACTGGCAACTATTGGCCTGCCCAATGGCAAGTGCAAGTGACTCCCTTTGTTTGGCGGTCAAGCGGCCTTTGGTGACTCCTTCACTTAAGCTGAGGTAAGCATTTAACGCAACCGGTGCCTGCGCAAAAGTGGCAATCAAATTAGGGACTTTGCCCAGCTTGGCTTTGACTGTGTCTAGCGTTGCATTGATCTCCGCACTGGCGGTTTCGCGGTTGATAGTTTGAATTCGTGCCATGATAAATCTCCTTGTTTGGTTTATTAAGACGCTTTGTGCGTTGGAGATATCATGCAATACTAATGATTATCAAAGGTCTCATTATGTTGATCAGTAGTATCGTTTGGACCCATTATTACCCCTTTTGAATCAGATTTCACTGTCTGCCAAAGTATTTTTTACCGGTGATCTATGTGAAATTGCAAACTTTGATGGATCAGGGCAGGTGGGACATATCCACTTACTACGGTCCGGCAAGCTAGACCTCATGTGGAAAGGCCAGCCTATTTCACAGATAGAACAGCCCAGCGTAGTGTTTTTCCCGCGCCCCAGCATACATATGCTCACGCCTGTGGCGGGCTCAGCCTGTGAGCTGGTGTGTGCCTCGATTGATTTAGGTGCCAGTGTGCGTAGCCCGTTGGCGACTGCATTGCCAGAATTTGTGATCGTGCCTCTGAATGAAGTGCAGCTCATTGCGCCCACCCTGCAATTATTGTTTAGCGAGGCATTTGAGCAAGCATTGGGAAGGCAGGCTGCCTTAGACCGATTGGCAGAGTATTTCCTGATTCAGGTATTACGGCATGTGATTCAGCACGGTCAGTTGCAGCAAAGCATTTTTGCAGCATTGGCCGATACTCGCCTGGCGCAGGCCGTGAAAGCCATGCACGAAAACCCATCACATCCGTGGACACTGGAAACCCTGGCCGATGTATCCGGCATGTCACGCGCCAGGTTCGCGGCTAACTTTAAAGCCACGGTAGGCACGACGCCGTTAGACTATCTCACCGATTGGCGGCTCTCCATTGCGCAAAACCTGATCCGACAAGGCAAGCCACTCAAAAGTATCGCCAGCCAAGTGGGTTATCAAAGTTCAGCGGCGTTCAGCCGGGTGTTTGCAAAACGGCTAGGCGTTACACCGACGGAGTGGCATTAGCTGCGCCACTCAATTTTTAAGCATATTTCAGCCTCCATACAATATTTCCAAAGCTGAAACGTCTACACAGCATGGATATACATTTAGAAAACAACTTGCGCATGGCCCAACAAGATTCTGTGATCACAGAAACATTCAATAAAGAAAAAGCCAGACTACGCAATTTCATCAGAAAAAGTGTCCCGAATGCCGGTGACGCAGATGATATTTTGCAGGATGTGTTCTACGAGTTTGTGTCGGCTTATCGCTTGCCCGAGCCGCTGGAGCAGGTCGGTGCGTGGTTATATCGTGTGGCAAAAAATCGCATTATTGACCGTTTTAGAAAGCAAAAGCAGGAGGTCACACTTGACCAGGATGAGGATGAAGACTCCCTATGGCTGGAATCGATACTTTCGATTGAAAACGAAACTCCGGCCTCAATTTACGAAAGAAAAATGCTGGTTGAACACGTGATTGCGACGCTTAATCAGCTACCAATTGAGCAACGACAAGTGTTTATCGCACATGAGATTGATGGCAAAAGCTTCAAACAAATTGCCGCAGAAACCGGTGTTTCTATCAACACCTTGTTAGCAAGAAAAAGGTACGCAGTGACTTTCCTCAGAGAGCAACTGCATGCCAGTGACTAATCGTATTAATGACTTAATGATTGGAGAGATGAATGAAAAGTTGTAAAAGTAAATGTACTGGCTTTGCAGCGTTAGCCGTAGCCTGCATTGCAGCGTTATCGTATGTGGTCATGCTGTTGTGGAACCACGTGGTTATTTCATTAGCCGATGGTATTCATGCGATTGATTATTGGCATGCAGTCGGGCTGTTGATTCTGAGCAGGATTCTTTTTGGTGGATTCAGAGGTCGTCATGGGCATCACCACAGGCATTGCTGCGATGGCGCCATGACCGCAGATGAGGCAGAAAAAGTCCGTTGTGGCCTGTTCAGTCGGTTTAAATTCAAACAGGATGCGGAGTCATAATGGCAGCATAAAACAAGGAAGGCCACATATGAAGAACGGCTTCTGGCAACAGAAGCCGTTTTATATTTTTAAATTTGGGGTAGTGGCAGTCTGTTTCACCTGAGCCGCCAGATGATCAATAAATGCCCGCACCACTGGTGGCAAACCGCGTCGGGTCGTGAACACAATATGCAGAATACCCATGGTGGTTTTCCATTCAGGGAAAACCTTTACCAGTTTGCCTTCATTCAAAGCCTCGCTGCACGTATGGTCAGGCAGCAATGCAATGCCAATCCCAGTCATAGCCGCCTCTCTCACCGTTGAAAAATCCACACAACTCAATATGGGTTCATGCCAGATAGATTTTTCTCCTAACGAAGCATGATGGAATTGCCATTCGATGGCATGGTTCTGGTCCGAAGTCGCAATGGTCGGCAGGCTGGATAAATTGTCCAGGCTAGATTGATCTATTTTTTTTGCCAGCGTCGGTGAGGCCACAAGGATGCGTTCAGAATGGCCAAGCGTCCTCATTACCAGCGAGCCATCGGTATCCAAAACCGTACGCACCCTGATGGCGACATCGATTCTATCCTCGATCAGGTTCACCGCATTATCTCCGGCCACCAGCTGCAACTTGGCTTGGGGAAAGGCCAACAGAAATGAAGAAAAAATAGAGGAGAGGGTTTCGTACAAACCCAGCGGGCAACTGCACCGCACCAATCCTTTCGGTTCGCTAAGTGACTCCGAGACAATAGAATCCGCCTGTTCTACATCCAGCATAATCACTTTGCACCGCTCATAAAACGATTGCCCGATTTCAGTTACCCGAAACCGTCTGGTGGACCGTTCAATCAAGCGTACGCCCAGCCTTTCTTCCAGCAAACCGATTCTTCGACTAATGGTGGATTTAGGGATACGTACGCGTCGGCTGGCCGCTGCAAAACTGCCGCCACTCACCACCTCCGCAAACAAGATGTAATCATTAATGTCACGCATATTGGCTCATTATTGGAACAATTAAACTCAAAAAAGCAGTCTAGTGCATTTATTGGCCCACTGGCAATATTTCATCCATGCAGTGACGTTCATTTAATTACTTAAGGAGAAATATCATGTCAACAACATTTGAAAACAAAGTCGTCGTGGTTACGGGTGGCACTAGCGGTATCGGCCTGGCCACAGCCAAACATTTTTCAAACCAGGGCGCTTATGTCTATATCACTGGTCGCAGACAGGCTGAACTAGAGGCCGCCATCAAAACCATAGGCGGTAAGGTGAAAGGCATCCAGGCCGATATGTCCAAGCTGGCGGACATTGACCGTCTCTATGATGCAGTACAGCAAAATCACTCACAAATTGACGTTATTTACGCCAATGCAGGTGGCGGTAACATGTTGCCATTAGGCGCCATTACTGAAGATCACTATGAAGATATTTTTGGCCGGAACGTAAAAGGCGTGATCTTTACCGTGCAAAAAGCCTTGCCGTTGCTTAAAGATGGCGCGTCTATTGTATTAACCGGCTCAACCACCAGCATCAAAGGTACCGCCGCATTCAGTATTTACAGCGCCTCAAAAGCCGCAATCCGCAACCTGGCCCGAAGCTGGATTTTAGACCTCAAAGACCGCGGTATTCGTGTCAATGTGGTCAGCCCTGGCCCGATCAAAACCCCAGGCCTGGTTGAACTGGCCGGTAACGACCCAGCGCAGCAACAAGGCTTGCTGGATTACTTAGGCGCTCAAGTGCCTATGGGCAGGGTGGGCGACCCTGATGAAGTCGCGAAAGCTGTGGCATTCCTCTCATCACCAGATGCCAGCTTTATTAACGGGATTGAGTTTTTTATAGATGGGGGCCAGGCACAGATTTAACCTAGCCTAAAATAAAGGCCCTCATTGAGAGGGCTTTTTCACGTCTAAATCTGCTTAATCACAGTCCATCCCTGTCATGAAATTCTGCACGGATAAATGCAAACCCTTCTTTTTGCGTATGAATGTAGCCAATCCCAGGATACGGCAAGTGTGGGGCGGCAATCATGGCCTTGCTTTTAGCAAGTTGATCGAATTGAGTCTGTCGTTGTTTCGCTGCACTAGGTTGGTCAACATCGTAAGTAATGGTGATGTCAGGTTGAGGAAACTGCACCGCTTCAACATGCACGGAGTCACCAATGAATGTAATCGACTGGCCCTGGCTTTCTAACCTGTAATAGTAATGCCCAGGGGTATGGCCGGGTGTCGGGTAAGCATTAAAATCAGCAAGAATTTTTTGTACGCCACTCAGCGGTTTTACACGGCCCAACGCCACATAAGGCTGCATCGCAGTTTGTGCCTGCTGGAAATAGGCTTTGTCATAGCCATTCACCCCGTTTTGGTTTTTAGCATCCAGAAAAAAAGCTACATCGGCTTTACCTACATAGATATTCGCATGGGGGAAAACCGCTTTGCCCTCATGCACCAGGCCGCCTGTATGATCGGTATGGATATGAGTGATCAATATGTCAGAAATATCCTCAGGCTTCACGCCCAACTTGTTTAAGCGCTCACTAAACTTGCCGCCAAACCCCTTGCCAAAAAAATCGCCCGCACCCGTATCCACCAGTATTAACTTCTTGCCTGTGTTAATTAAAAACACATTGATGGATGCCTCTACCGGGATATGCAAATGCACCTGCTCCAACAAGCCATCCACCGTTTGCTGGGGCGCGCCTTTTAGCAATGCATGTAAGTCTTGAGGTACCGTGCCATCCGAAATCACCGTGATTTCATACGTACCTAATTTAAACGTGTAATAACCAGTTTCAGCATGGTATTTAGCAACAGGGCTTGCTGGTAATTCAGCTCCGGCAACAGAAGTGTTGGCGTAAGTCAGGCACTGTAACAATAAGCCGATGGCTAAAACCGTCTTTTTGAATCTCATTCTTTTTCTGCCTTGCACATTTCTCATCAATATTCTCCTTTTCATTTAAATTGCCGTCAGAATACGTATAATTAATGATTATTTAAAATTGAATATTTGTATTGGAAGTATAAATATTATGGATATTAAAAGAGCCGACCTCCCTTTATTGATTTCGCTGGATATTCTTCTGGAAGAAAAAAACGTCACCAAGGCGGCGCAGAGACTGAATATCAGCCAGCCAGCGCTCTCTACGCAGTTAGCCAGGCTGCGGGTGCTGTTTGAAGACCCGTTGCTGGTTCCGGCTGAAGTAGGGCGCGGTATGGTGCTCACTGAGCGGGCTTTAAACCTTCAGCATAAATTAAGGGCATCCATTAACGAGCTTAAGTTTGCCGTCAATTTCAAATCCAGCTTTGACCCACTCACCTCGCGCCGCAAATTCACCATTGCAACCAACGATAGTGTATTCACGATTCTGGGCTTGCCAGTCTTAAAAAAGGTTCTTTCCTTTAATAATCCCGGGCTGCAAATTTCATTCGTGTCAGTGTTTGGCGTGAATGTGAAAGAAGACCTAGAGAAAGGCCATATTGACTTATACATAGGCGATATCAACAAAATGCCAGACAGCCTCAAAGTCAGGTACTTAATGAAAGACAGCTTTATCATGGCGCAGAAAAAAAGGCATGCGAGAGGCACCAAAAAACCGACGCTCAATGAATATTGTCAACTCTCGCATGTCATCGTATCTGCAAAAGGTGACTTATCCAGCTCAATTGATCATTTGTTATCCGAGCAGTCGCAAACCAGGAATATCGTGGCGTCTGTGCCCAGTTATAACCAGATTGCTTTGGTGCTCACTAATAGCGATTGCGTCGCCACCTTACCTAAGCAGTTACTTGAGAAGTATCAAGATACGTTGGATTTGATTGAGCTGCCATTCTCAATCCCGCCTTTCGAGCTAGGCATGGCGTGGCATGTAAAGTCTCAAGAGGACGAGGCGATGGTTTGGTTAAGGCAGCAGTTTACACAAGCTAAATTCTAGGAGATCAAAGCTCACGAATCTAATGATCAAACTTTGAAAGTGCAGCAAGTTTGAAAGTGTTGCTCTGGCAGATATTCATTTAATTCGCATTTTTAGTGCATCTTATGCACTGTTAAAATCATGAATAAATTCATACGTTTGTTGACAGTTCTATATGTTTTTCTATTTTTTGTAAGTCCAGCCAAAGCTGCATTCGATGTATGGGATGCGGCAGCACCTTGGGGTTCTTCGCCAACTTATTATGCGGGGTGGAATGTGTTCGACGTGCTGCCCCAAGACAACACGCCCGATGCTCCTGGGAGTGGTACAGGGTCCGTGTTTTTTTATCCTTACAATGGCGGGCCAGTTTTTATGGCTCCCACTCCATATTACGGTAGTGGCAACGTGAGCATGCCGAATCCGGCTGGGAATGTCAGTGGAATTTTAAGCTCAAATATATCGGGTATGGACCCCACTTTGCCGGGTACTTTTGATGTGTATTTGAGACTGGAGACCTACAAGGCGCCGGTACTGACGGATGCCTATTTATTTACCAGCACCGATTCGTATATGGCTACAAGTATCGTTGCCTATTCCGATTCTAATTTCCTGGAGTATGAGTACTATTGGCTGTTTCAGGGAATACCGGCGGACAGCACATATCAATTCAAGGTGCTCAACGTTGGCAATCTTTTTAATCAAACTAACTTCACCCAGGTAGACATCGCAGTGGTTGGTTCAGTCACTCCAGTACCGGAGCCAATGAGTAGCAGCTTGATGCTTGCGGCTATGTTCATGTTATTTTTGAATCGTAAGGCAAGTACTTACCTCAAGAAAATATCAAAAGTTAAATTGTTCAAACATGCGTTGCTAGTCACAGCCGCCACTACAACAGTCAATGCACACGCTGCCATGGATACATGGGATTCCGCCACACCATGGGGTAGTGCGACAACTTCAATGTATGTGGGCTGGAACAACTTCGATCAAGTGCCGGTTGATAGCACGCCAGATGTCGCCGGTAGTGGTGGTGGGTCATTCACATTAAATGTTCCAGGTTCAAATTTTTACGGTGGCGGTAATGTGTATTCGCCGCCTAATAACACGAATGGCAGTTACAGTGTCGTGATGCAAGGTTCTACCGGTGGCTTTTATGATATTTATCTGAGAATTGAAACTGGTCGTGCTACACCCACAACATTTACCGGGGCAACGCTGATTATTGATGATGATGTTGCGTCTTCACTAGGTTTAAGCAATGATTTCCAGACCACGCAGGTTGTGACGTTTTTTGATACCAGCAGTGGGCTGAATGAGTCAGAGTCTTATTGGGTATGGCACAACATTCCTGGCTCTAACTTTTACAATGTGATGCTCGCGCAGGATTCGCAGGCTTCGGGTAGCAATTACTACACGATCTTTTCGCAGGCTGAGATGGCTGCAGTCGCAATCCCAGTGCCAGAACCTGAAAACAAAGCGATGTTGATGGCAGGATTATTATTGATCGGGATGATGTTTGCGCGTCGGAAACAATAATCTATCCAGTAGCGTGATTATCACGCCAAAGGCAGTGAGCAAAAATCCGAAGTTATCTTTGATTTTTGTTAGAGTTTATCGACACTCATGAAGTATTTTGCAAGCAGGACTCAAGGTATTCGCTTGGGTCCTGCTGCTTTTTAAATAGCGCTGTTATTAGTTTTCTGATCTGATCTGAAACTATGTACGCCAAGGATGCTTAGGCACATCACAGACACCAGCCACATTCACACCGGCTTGCGCAACCAAGTGATCGTTTTCAACCGTATCCCCGCTTACACCGATAGCACCAATCAACATGCCTTCTTCATCCACAATCGGTAACCCACCCGGGAAAGTGATCAAGCCATCATTGGAGTGCTCAATGCCGTATAAAGGCGAGCCAGGCACTGAAAGTTTGCCGATTTCGCCAGATGGCATGGCGAAGTAACAGGCGGTTTTCGCTTTTTTGATGGCAATATCGATACTGCCGACCCACGCATCATCCATTCTTGTGAAGCTTTTCAGGTTGCCGCCAGAATCCAGTACGGCGATACACATCTTGACGCCGATCTCTTTGGATTTTTCAACTGCTTTATCTATGATTTCTTGTGCGACTTCAAAGCTTACGTGCATTTGTTTTCCTTATTTTTATGAATGGAACAAATACGACTACCGCAGCCCATTTAAATTCATTGAAAGTTTGTTTGAAACCCAAATTAGCCGCTAGGAGATGCTTTCGCCTATGCGCTGCAATTCTTTTTGCAGTGTATTTTTATCTGCCAGCAACGCGGCATCCAGGGTTAAGAGTGCCTCTATGCGTTTGCGCAGCGTGGAGTAAGCTTTGAAGAATGAGGCTTCTATTTCAGCTTCGCTTCCCGTTGTTTTTGCAGGGTCATCAACGCCCCAATGTGCCCTTAATACATTCCCTAAATAAGCCGGGCAGGTTTCTCCGGCAGCATTGCTACACACTGTGATCACAATGTCTGGCGTTGCTGGCAGGTTATCCCACGACTTGCTGTAATAGCCTTCTGTGGCGATGCCTTCACGCTTAAGCAATGCCAGGGAACGCGGATGTACTTCGCCTGTAGGCTGGCTGCCGGCGCTCATGGCTTGCATGCCTGCCGGGGCTAGTGCGTTAAACGTGGCTTCTGCCAGGATGGAGCGGCAGGAGTTGCCGGTGCATAGAAACAGGATATTCATAGACTGCTTTCAAACATTATTGAGTCTCGTACCAGGTACGGCTACGGTTGACGATGGAAACGACGGATAGCATGACAGGGACTTCTACCAGCACGCCGACGACAGTGGCCAGCGCTGCCCCTGAGTGAAAGCCAAACAGTGCGATAGCTGTTGCCACAGCCAGCTCAAAGAAGTTGGAAGCACCGATGAGTGCAGATGGCGCAGCAACACAGTGGGCGACCTTGAGTTTTTTGTTCAGCCAGTAAGCCAGCATGGAATTGAAGTACACCTGAATGATGATAGGCACGGCAAGCAAGGCGATGATAAGTGGTTGTTCCAGGATCTGCTGGCCTTGGAAGCCAAATAGTAAAACAAGCGTTGCCAGTAAGGCGGACAGGGAAACAGGCTGGATGCGCTTAAGTAACTTTTCAAGTGCGCCTTGCCCTTTTGCCAGCATGACCTTACGCAGAGCCTGGCTGATCAAGACAGGCACAATGATAAAGACAACCACGGACATAAAGAGCGTGTCCCATGGCACAGCGATGCTGGAAAGGCCAAGCAAAAGCGCTACCAGGGGGGCAAAGGCAAACAGCATAATAGTGTCATTGAGTGCGACCTGCGACAGCGTGAACCTGGGCTCACCATTGCAAAGCTGGCTCCAGACGAACACCATGGCCGTGCAGGGGGCAGCAGCTAACAGAATCAAGCCAGCGATGTAGCTGTCGAGCTGGTCTGCCGGTAGCAGGTCTGCGAACAGATGCCTTATAAAGACCCACGCAAGTAAGGCCATCGAGAACGGCTTGACTACCCAGTTAATGAACAAGGTTACGCCTATGCCCTTGCTGTGCGCGAGGACTTCTTTCATGGTGCTGAAGTCGATTTTTAGCAACATGGGGATAATCATCAGCCAGATCAGTACGGCCACTGGCAGGTTTACTTCGGCAACCTTTAAGCCACCTATGGCCTGGAAGAAGGCGGGAAAGGCGTGGCCTAATGCTATCCCGACCACTATGCAGCCCAGTACCCACCAGGTCAGGTTACGTTCAAAGCTAGAGATTGCAGTTGGGTTAGCAGCAGCCATGATGTTCTTTTGACTTTCTCGGGGTGATTTGTATGGCTTGCGTTACTGGCGTACAGCATGCACTTTCGGTTTCTGCATTGTTAAACGTGGGCGCGCTTTCCAGCGTGCGGTAACTTTCCCAGGCAATGCCTGAGGGATCTTGCACCCAATGCTTGTCTGATCTGGCGTAACAGCAGGTGGTCCCCTCCTGGGTAAGGAGTGACATCTCGGCTTGTTCCAGTCGTGTCCTGATATCCTCCAGCTCTTCTTCTGTTTCAACCTGGATGCCGATATGGTCCAGGCCCGCTTTGGCACCGCGCGAGCTAATGGCGAAATTCACGTGTGGGCTTTCCAGCATCCATTTGGCATAGTCAGGTTTCTCAACCGTCGGGGAGGTTCCAAAAAGTGCCGAGTAGAACCTGACGCTTTGCGGGATATTGTCGACAGCGACATGCAGGTGCATACGTTTCATGGATTGTTTTCCGTTTCGGGGTGGCAATTGAGGTCAGGGCAACACACAGCCTGGCCTGCGCAGCAGTTCTGGGTGAGGTAAGCGAGCAGGGTGTTCATGGCTTCATAGTTGGCTGTGTAATAAATAAACCGGCTGACCTGCCGTGAGCTGGTTAATCCGGCATGGGTCAGTTCTTTCAGGTGGAAAGACAAGGTGCTCGCAGGAATCTTGAGCTGTTCACCAATTGAGCCCGCCGGCAGGCCTTCGGCACCTGCCTGAACCAGTAACCGGAATATCTCCAGCCTGGCCTCTTGGGCAATGGCTGAGAGTTGCGTAACTGCTGTTGTCGTTTCCATAGATTCTATATTTCCATAAATATGGAAATAATGCAAGCACTGGCAGATTGTTAAGTAAGGTGATTGCTTCAAAGACTGTGATGCGCTTCAATGAGCGATAAATCATTCTCTAAAAGGGCGTGATAAAAAACCACCCGGAGGTGGTTTTTCATGGCAGTGCTATTTAATCCGGCTTTTAAACGCGATTGAGTTCTGGATTACCCCAGTCGCTTTGAAAACGGCGTGTGTCTTCATCATTTTTTGAATTAACACCAATCAGGATGCCACCCTCTTTAACATCAGTTTCGTATTGTTTCAGGGTATCTTCCGGAATACCCCAGCCAATCAGTGCACCAACCAGGCCGGCGGTCACCCCGCCAGCACCAGCACCTGCAATACCTGCGGCCAATGGACCGGCAATGACCAGACCCAAGCCAGGTACCACAATGGCTGTACCAACAGCGGCGATAGCAGCTGCAATCGCACCTGCCGTTGCACCAAGTGCACCGCCGATAGCCGCGCCTTCAGCCGCTTTGCTGCCCACTTCAGTTTCTAGTGTGGCATTTTTACCGTAGTAGCGCTCACGCGTTTCCTCGGACATGATGACGCTGATGTCATTCGCGCCGTAACCCGCTTCAGTAGCAGAAAGATATGCACGCTCTGCACTTTCCTGATCTTTAAATAAACCGGTAACTGTAGTCATAGTTGTTCTCCAAAATGTTTTTTATTAGAGCGACCAGTGTAGGTATTGGAATGTGATGTGACGAGTGTGATTATTCTGATTCGAATGTAGGAAGGCGCCTCAACGAATTAGCATCCAGCAAGTATTGCCATATGTTTTAATTCAATGACTGACGCCGTCAGCGCCAGGAAGTCAGATCACCTTTGCAACCGCTAATAGCCTTTCGCGATCAGCGTCTGGTAGCTGGTTGGGTGTACAAGCGTATACAGCGACGTCTAACAGCTGTTCCAGTTGATGTTGAATTTTGCCAATATCTTCTGGCATAAACTCATAGGTACGGTCGACCACGATTTCTAGAAATGTTTCATCAAGATCATAGCCATGTAAATCGTTGAAAAGTATTCGAGGATATAACGCGTGATTTTTCTCAACGATCTGGATAATTTCTAAGCGTTTTGATTTTATTTTGGCCGAAAGCTTCATTCTCAGAGGTTAGTCAATTACTTGTTTAACCTTATATGATTTTATGCGCTTCAATATGTTCATTTTTTTGAAGCTCTAGATTGAATGCAGACGTTAATGATCTGGGGATGGCCACCACTTAGGCAGCAGTTTTTTAATTTTGGATTGGTTGTAGCGGTCGTCCATTAAATGAATCACGCCACTATCATTGGTGGTGCGGATCACTCTGCCGGCTGCCTGGACGACTTTTTGCAATCCCGGATAGAGGTAGGTGTATTCATAACCCAAGCCAAATATCTTTTCCATTCTCAAGCGCATTTGCTCATTCACATCATTGAGTTGTGGCAAGCCTAAGGTGGCAATAAAGGCGCCGATTAACCTGTCACCCGTTAAGTCAATCGCTTCACCGAATGAGCCGCCCAATACCGCAAACGCGATGCCTTCTGAAGTGAGGGTGAAGTCATTTATAAATTGCTGTTTATCCATTTCCGACATTACCCTCAATTGCGCGCGCGTTGGAATGTGAGGATATAAGCTATTGAACAAGGATTGCACATCGTTCAGGTAATCAAAACTGCTCAAAAACAATATGTAATTGCCCGGTCTCTCGATGAACTGCTTTGCCACCAGATGCACAATCGGTTCATGGGATGAATGCCGCTCTTTAAACCTGGTTGAAATATGTCTGGCTACCTTCACTTTCAATTGACTGGCATCAAAAGGAGATTCCACATCCAGAAAACTGGTATTTTCAGGAAGGCCCAGCATGTCATTAAAAAATGAGGAGGGGCTTAATGTGGCTGAAAATAAAGTGTTTGAATTGGCTGCCTGGAAGCGGGGGGTTAAATGTTTTGCCGGAATCACATTGCGGATGCATAACGTGGCGTCTTGCTGAAACAGGCCGACACTGGTTTCGGTTTTAGTGATGTCGAATAGGGAGTGATCCCCAAATGATTCAGCCAGCGTGGAAAACTGCAAGGCATCAAAATAGAAATTGAGCACTTTGGCATCATTGAAAGTGGGGTACTCCGCAAGATAATCAGTGATTTTTGAGATCACGCGTTGTAATGCATCTTCAAACTCTTCAGGGATATAGGGATACACTTCATAACGCACCGTCTGCCTACGGTTCAATACCGCCCAGCTGACATTCAGTTTTTCCAGTACACCTTTTAATGACTTTGGCACATGCGCCAGCATTTCGTTGAAAGCGCCATAATTCAATTCTGCACTATACATTTTGCGTGAGCGCTCGATCATGTTGTGCGCTTCGTCAACCAGCACACTGACTTTCCATTCATTGAGCACAGTGCCCGCATACAGCAAAGCGTGCAGATCAAAATAGTAGTTGTAATCACCCACCACCACATCGCTCCAGTTAGCCAGATCCTGAGACAGGTAGTACGGGCAAATCTGGTGTTTAAGCGCAACCTTTCGGATGGTGCTTTTATCCATCATATTTAGTTTAAGCGCCTCATTTCTGGCGTTGGGCAAACGGTCATAAAAACCATTGGCTAATGGGCATGACTCGCCATGACAGGATTTGTCCGGATGCTCACACGACTTCTCGCGGGAGGTTAATTCCAGTGTTCTGATAGGCAAGCCTGGATTGGTCTTTTGTACCGTTCTGATGGCATTCAATCCCAGCTCACGGCCGGATGATTTGGCAGTCAGGAAAAAGACCTTGTCCAGTTTGGCTTCTGGCATGGCTTTTAATAGGGGAAAGATAGTGCCCAGTGTTTTCCCTATGCCTGTGGTGGCCTGAATCAACTGGTGCCGTTGTTTCATGGCTGATTTATAGACCGACTCTGCCAGCACTCTTTGACCAGTCCTGAATTCAGGATACGGGAAATTGAGTCTGGATAATTCACTATCCCTGCTGGCTCTGTGTGCCAGTTCCTGCTCCGCCCAAACCAGCAATTTGCGACACAATGACTCAAAGAATGCTTGCAAGTTAGCTGCCGAATATTCTTCAACCAGCAGCGTTTCCTCTTTGGAAGTCACGTTGTAATACACCAGGGCCACGTTGATGGAGGGGAGCTCTTTCTCCAGACACATCAGATGCGCATACACCTTGGCCTGCGCCCAGTGCAGCAACCTGTGGTTCTCAGGCATGCGGTCCAGATGCCCTTTGTAGGTTTTCACTTCTTCCAGCTGGTTGAGCTCCGGGTCAAAGCCATCCGCCCTGCCACGCACAAAGATATTCTGGTATTCACCGGTGAGGGTAATTTCAGTCTGGTAATAATGCTCGCGACGGTAGGCCACGGCCACATGACCCAGCATGCCTTCTATCGCAGTAGGGGCGGGCGTGAAGCGTTGATCCAGGCTACCGGTTTTGGCAGTCAGTTCACACAGCGTGCGCACAGAAATCACATACTTAAAGATGGCTTTAAGATCTTCTGAGATTGCTAAATTTGCGACTAACTTAATGGCTGGCCTACTTTGGGGAATTTAGAACTTTAATTATCAAGCACGAGAGGCAGGTCCATTTCAATTCTTGCCAGTCTCTGCGCCATTTTGATCGTGGACTCGTCGAAAAGGCTGATGTCAGTATCCGCGAGTGATATTTGCCTGTATTTTTCCAACGCACTTTCAAAAGGTGACTCTTTGATGAAGGCAATCAGTTCAGAGTACCTATCCCTTTGTCTGGTGTCTTTCGGATGGTTGTGTTCGCTGTAGATATTTTCCAGATGCATGGAAAAACAGGCAATAAACTCTAATTCAAAACTGTTGTTGATTTCCATGCGAATGTTGACTTTGAAATATATTTAGATGGATTCAATCCCACTATTCTAAAGCTTTTTAGGTCTAGTGAAGCTTTAAGATTGCAGCAGAATTCATTGAGTTTTAGCATCAAAATAAATATCTGGTTAAGTAAATGACACAAATAAAAACGGCTCCCATTTCTGGAAGCCGTTTTTGTATCTGGTGGTGAAAGAGGGACTTGAACCCTCGACCCCAGGATTAAATTAACCTGTTGATTTATATAGACCTAAATTCAGCCTGGTGGTGTGAATTGATAAAATGTGTACCACCTAAAAGCATAACCGAAGTAGCCACGTTGGACAAACTTGTACCTGAAATACATGCAATATCGTCTTTACCGTATTTACCGACTTTAACGAACAGCAATGTGGCTATGCTTCTTGTCAGCAAGGTTGAATTGCTGCGGTTTAGAGTCTCTCGGTAAGAAGCCTGGGTTAGTTAAACCGCAAAAGAAAAAGCAACTGTGATGCATCTAGGACGCTCTACAAGACCGCCAATTGAGTCGGTGTATGTGTCAATACCCTTGATGAATTAATAAAGTGTCTCTCAGATCGTCCTGTGTACGTAAACTCAATGGGGTGCAAATAACTTCACAGACACCATCGTGTACTGGTGGGTTGCACCTAATTGCAATGTGACATTTCAGTCAAAATAGTGACATTTCCTATGACATTTATTTAGTAATGTGTGACATTTTGAGCTTTGACGAGCTTGAAATAGTGACATTTGGGATAATTTGACTAAGCAACCACTACCATGCAGAGCGCATTCTAGAGCGAAATGTCACCGAACTGTCGCACAAGTGTCACTCTAAAACAGCCTTATTTGAATTCTTGATGATTATTGACCCTATTAACACCGTCGCAATGCTTCGGATATGTTGTCACGCGGTGGGAAAGAAAAAGTCTTATAGGGAAATATAAGTGCTGAACGGTATGGTGATTAATTTTTTTTGGAGTTTTTGAAAATGACCTTATACATCCAAAGTTAATTAGTTTCTAAATAGGTAACTCTTTAAAAATATCAGTTCCCGGAGATGCCCTAGCGACCTGCAAACGAAATATTTTTGTATTTCTTTGCAGGTCGAGAATGGTTAGCTTGTAGGTCATTCGTAGTAATGAGCTTCTTATTTGAAACTATCTATTTAGACATTACTGCTAGCTTTATGGCTTTACCCGTCTACCTACGTGGCAGGTCAGTTGAGGAACATGTGCAATAACAAGTATACGGGTTACTCACCAAACCAATCTTTCAATTTCTGCGAGGCTAGTGCTTTAACCTCGTCATCTACATACATGCTTACGGTGCCTAATGCTGCAGCGAGAACACCAAGGTCATCGGCGTAGCCAACGACAGGTACGACGTCAGGAATAGCATCAACTGGGAAGATGAAATAACCAAGTGCGCCGTAGATTACAGTTTTCGCCCATGAGGGTGTAAGTGGGCTTTGAGCAGCGTAATATAGCCAGAGAGCTTTTTGAATTACTTCTATGCCGGCAGTTTTTGCGAACGTAATTACTTTGTCCCAGAAGTCGCTGTCTGAATAGTTTTCTTCAAAGGCATGTTTTTCTTCTGACATACTAAATCCCCTTATCGTAAAAAATAGATCTAAAAATTATGTAAATACTTACATAATTCTAACTCAGAATCAGGCATAAGGTTCTTTGATATAGATCTTATTCCCAGGTGTTATGCTTACTCAATAATTCAATAAGAATAACAAAGAAGGAAATGTATGAAATATTGGTGGGTGAATCAAAAGCAAACCTATAAGCAAGAAGTCTATGAAGGCTTCATGTGGTCGCCTAAGCGCAATAGAAACGGCTCATCTAGTAACTCATACGACAACATGACAAAAATAGAGCCGGGGGATGTTGTTTATTCATATTACAACGGTTCAATTAACGCTATAGGTATAGCGTTATCACGAGCCGTATCTGAGTCTAAACCAGAGTTTGGAGCAGCGGGGGCAAGCTGGAGTGATGACGGGTGGCTTGTTAAAGTCGATTTTAGTTTAATTGAACTGCCGTTGACTCCATCAAAGCATATGGACTCTTTAAGGGAGTTGCTGCCATCAATGCACTCACCAATAAAGTCGAATGGTAAAGGTAATCAAGTCTACTTATGTCAAATTCCTGAGCCAATGGCAGAGGAGTTAAATCGACTTTTAGATGGTCAGGTTGATGTTGTAAAGACTGAGGCTGATGAAACCAGTTTAAGTGATCAGGACATTAGTGAAGAAAGAAAAATTTCCGCTCGCAAAGACATTGGAGAAACTCACAAGCTGCAATTGATTAAGGCAAGGCGTGGACAAGGGCTGTTTCGTAAGAATGTTGCCGATGTGGAATCAGCTTGCCGGGTAACAGGAGTGAATGTTAAGTCTCATTTAATTGCCAGCCATATCAAACCATGGAGAAGCTCAACTGATGACGAGAAGCTTGACGGTAACAATGGGCTTTTGCTTTCCCCGCATATTGATCATCTCTTTGATCGTGGATATATCAGCTTTACAGATGATGGAGCAATGTTAGTCTCAAGTAATCTTTCTAGCGACATACTAAAAACTTGGGCTATAGACCCCACTGATGGTTGTGGGGGGCTAAACAAGGAGCAAAGTGGGTTTATGAAATTTCACCGGGATAATATATTTAAAAAATGACTGGGTTTGAGGCATGTGGCGTATAGTTAAAAAGCTTGAGTTTGTAATTGGATTGTTATTTGAATTTGCGATGAAGCGCCTATTGCGCCCCAGCAATGTTTATAGCTTACTTGCTATTTCATCGTTGTCTTTTTGTGCAGGGGCGTGGATCACACCTTGGTGGCAACCAGTTTTAGAAAAGTTATCATCAAATTTTACAAACCCTCCCTCTGAAATTCCGCTGTCACCATTATTAGCTGGCGGTATTTTTCTAATACTTACATTTATCTTTGCGTATTTGGCTAAAAAAAGTGTAACTAATCAACGAGAATCAATTGTAGATACGGTAAGTTTGACGGGTCCTGTAACTGCAGGAAATTCTAGAGTTTATTGTTATTGCGGCTCACTTCTAGGAGTTTTGAATATTGATGTGATAGTAGCTTCTGAAAATAAAGATTTTGATATAGCTAGTCTCAGCAGCACATCAGTATCGGGTAGAGTAAGGCGTCTTGCGGCATCATTTGATGCAAGTGGAGGGCTAATTGAGGATTCTTTGGGGGATTATATAAATAAAAAAAAGAAAGATTTGCCATACTCAGGGCCATACAGATTGGGGCAGTGTTTCGTATCTCCCCCCTTTGCTGCTTACAGCCGGGGCGTAAAAGCTATTGTTCATGCAGTTGCCATTGAGAAGCGAGGGTCAGGGGTTGTTCTCATTGAAGAGGCTGCAAACCGAGAAATAATCGAATTTGCCATAAATTACTGCAATACAAATCATCTTAATTCAATTTTTATACCAGTCTTTGGATTGGGTAGCGGGCAGCTTCAGGCCGATGAATCTATCAGACAAACTTTGAGTCCACTAATCTCAATCCTGAAAAGCTCCAGTGCTGCCGTTGATGTATACATAGGCACTTATCGAAATTCCGACGCAGCATTAGTCTCCGCCTTTTTACTGAGGAATTAACTTTAAATTTGAGTAAAGGATATTTCATGCAAATGTTAGCAATAAACTTAATATCTACTACTAAAGAATCCTCAGCTGTTCCTCTGCTAAGAAGATTTTCCAATAATGCAAACGTTCTTCCAGAGCTTCTGCTTGAGGCTTTGATTGAAAATGCATCTGATGAAGACTGGAACCAAGCCATTCAGGTGTCCACAATGCGCTATGAAAGATTTAAGGCGGATAGTCAATTGAAGTTAAAGAGAAGAATGATTGCACAAGAGCCAGTTAACTTTAGCTCGGATCAATGGTGTCAATTAGAGCAGGAGTATCTCAGGAAAACCGCCATTTAAAGCGCTACAAGACCGCCAATTTAGTATAAGCGCTTTCTGGGCAGGTTTATTGAATTAATGCGTTTGAGAGCGTGCTGTGCATGTCCTATCAATAGATCATTCTCAGCTGTTTAGCTATTTTCTGCGCTGGTGGATTTAACAAATTTGGTCAAATACTGTGACACTTGCTGTGACATTTTGCCAACAATGCCCTTGAATAAATTAAATACTGAGCAAAATTGTGACATTTCGAGCCTGAAGTGATTTTAAGAACTTTTCTTGTAGCATTAGGGACTTAGCTCAAAAAATGTCACTGAACTGTCATGGAGATGTCACCATAAAACAGCGATTTTAAAAATATGTCCGGTAATTGACCCTAGTTAAGGGTAGATTGGTTTGCAATATAGCAAGCTGGATGGGTATTTAAAAAGAAAAAGTCTAAATAGGTACTATAAGTGTTGGAGGGTATGGTGATTAAATTTTCCGAGAATTTTTGAAATTGTACTTATACATCCGGAATTACAAAGGCTACACTTCAGTCCAGGCGCAATCCGAGCTATAAATTCTTTGATTGTTCATTGCGAACCAAATTGAAGCTTGCCATGCAAGTTCACCAGTTGTGGTGAATTTTTCAAAATCATTGAGTCTGTTATAAACATCTTCAGTGATCCAAATTTTTTGCGCAGGCATTGATGTCAATTTAGCAGCATAATTTGCTGCTCTACCGATCCAAACAATATCTGAATCTCCACGAACACCTGTACGAGCTGCATGAAGTTGACTTGTATCAATGCCAATGACGTGTTTTACAATGAAATCACTAGTGGAATATTGTTTCGTCAGAGCAGGGTTGATAATGCATTCAACTGCATAGCTTATTTTGAAAGCTGCTCTTACTGCGTGAGTGTTCTTACCATTGCCAGTAAATACTGCCATGATGCGATCTCCATCATAAGCCGTGATTATTCCAGTTTCACTTCGGATGATTAACGCTGCGCAACGTAAGTAGTTTTTATAAACTTCAGCACTAAAATACCAAGGCATGCTATCAACCATGGAGGTAGAGCCATCAAGGTCAGCATATAGTACTGTTGCAGTTTCTAGGTCTTTTGCATGGTTCGCGCCAAGTTTTAAATCAGCTGGCTCAGGAATGCTGGTTGTTTGCTGGACTTCCCAAAGATCAGAAAAGGTAGCGCTAACAAGAGCTTTAAGATCATCCTGTAGACTCATAATTATCTCAAACCATTAAATTAATAATAGAATTGCTACCGACCAAGGAATCGCGCTACCAAAAGTCCACTCCATACTTGATCGAATCCATGCATGTTTTAAGTTGGCAATCTCAGCATTTCGATGTATCTGAGAGGTGAGATCTTGCAGGAAATCCGCATCGTTAAGTTTTTCAAATGCAGCATTGAAGCTGGCAACAGGAACTTTAACAATTCGGCCAAAGTAAATATTTGAGCGTATAGGACCTGAGATTCTGGGGATTGCAGCAGCGGCAGCACAAGAAACAGCAGAGATTAGACTGCCACAAGCCAAAGCAACGAAGAAATAGGCAGCGTTTGAGCGATTGACTATATCAGCTGTACTATAAGTAGCCGCTAGCCCACCAAACATTGCAATTTGAATGCTTAAAACAATTCCAGTTTTAACATCGGCTGCAGCTACCCAACTCAACATTCGCTCCAATAGCCATTTGGCATCGTCAATTTTATTTCGAATATTTGACATATTGAATAAATGCTTAAATCAGTTGAGGTTAGTTTATCTAGAAATATGCAAAGATTGTAAATTATGTAGGAATTCCTGTATGTTTAACAAAGTTGCAAATCAAGGATAAATTTTATAAAGGAAGCTGGATGGCCAAGAAAACTGTAATTAATCGATTAAAGTCAAATGCCAAATCGGTTGTTGAGGAATTGTTACCAGCTTTTGAAAAGCTTGAGGGGGAGTTTCCTGACGCTGTTGAGGGCTTGTCTTTTGAAGATGCCAAGAAAACTGCAAACCATATTGGAGCGGTTTTAAAGCAGTTGCTTGAGAATGATAGCTGGGATGAATTTTCTTGGACAACTCTTAACTCTGTTGACTCAATGATAGTCAATTTGATCAACTCATATGCGGCTTTCAAAGTCAATAAAAATCCTAATGATTTTATCAATTTCATTTCTCATCTAGACTCGGTTGATTACCACTTAAGAATATACCATATGGTGTCTTCGGCTTTTGGTAGTCTGACTTTTGAGCGAAATACTCGAACAATAAGCGCCGAACTAGATGATGTAGGGACGGCGAAATCTGAATATAATCAACTTAGCAAAGAGGTTAAAGCTTTGATTGCTCCTGCTGTTGCAGGTTCTTTATCGCAAGCATTCACTTCTCGCAAAACAACTCTACTTTATGGTCGAATAGTTTGGGGTTTGATTGCATTAGTTGCGGGTAGTTACTCTATTACCGCTACATATTCATTCACTGCCGAGATCGGCGCAGCGATATTAACACCAAATAAATATCCTGTTACCTCTCAAGTTTTATGGGCGACGATTGCGATTCGCTCAATAGTACTATTTCCATTGTATGCAGCATTTGGTTTTTCTTTTTCGCAATATAGAAAAGAACGAGACTTTGAAGAAGAGTATGCGCATAAAGCAGCAGTGGCTACATCACTTCCAAACTATGGGGACCTAACACGTGAGCCTGCTGTTCGGGATCAAATCGTAACAGGCGCAACGAATGTTATTTTCACTGCGCCAACTACTCATAATAATGACAATAATCGATCGGACGTGGTGATCGGCTCTGTCAAAGAACTGTTCGATTCAGTAGCAAAGCTAGTTCCAAAGAAGGGGGAGTAGCAATATACTTTTTGATTCAATACCCTTGCTGTGAATTAATCAGAACTCTTTCTGGTATTAAATTCTATTTTAGATAAATAAAATACGACCTGACCTAAAATAACAAATAGTGTCCCTTGTAAAATGCATGCTACAGCACCAATTACAGTCGCGCTATAGCCAAACAAACCTATTCTATTGTCGCCAGTGATCAGAAACAGCACCAATATAAAACCACTGAATAATGTAAGTATTGCGAATGTATTCATAACTGTTGATGTAATAGGTGTCTGATATTTCTTTTTATCTAGAGGGCTATCAAAACCTTTGATGAACCAAATGTTTTCAATCTCAACTGCTTTTAACTCTCCGGCATGGATTTTCTGCATCACATCCGAAATTTGTAATCCGTTTAGGTCCGCGTATTCAAGTGCTGAAATCATCTTTTCTCCCAAGAGGTTATAAAACTCAGTTTTGTAAATTGTAGGATTTGCACTCAACTCCTACAATAGCTCAGTTAATCTGTCAGTTTGGAGTGTACTTAAACCTGACGTCAGTAGATTGTGAGATTTGTGTAAGTTTAGGATTGGTTCACCATTTACTTGACACCTATCAGGCATCATCCTAGAGTCTATGCTGACACATTCGCATAGGGAAAGAAGGATGACAGGTAGTAAAGGTCAGCTAGTTGGATACATTCGTGTTTCGACAATAGATCAAAAGACAGCCAGGCAAGAGGATCAGTTAGCAGGGTTAAATCTGGATATGCTTTTCACCGATCATGCCAGTGGTAAGAGTGTTGATCGGCCACAACTTCAAGCAGCTCTGAAACATCTTCGTAATGGCGATACATTCATTGTTCATTCAATGGATCGACTTGCACGAAACTTAGATGATCTCCGGAGGATTGTCGGTGATCTAACTGCTAGGGGCGTGGCGGTACAGTTTATTAAGGAAAGCATGACATTCACTGGCGAAGATTCGCCCATGTCTAAATTGATGTTGTCGGTAATGGGTGCCTTTGCGGAGTTTGAACGCTCGCTAATTAAAGAGCGTCAGCGCGAAGGTATTGCTATTGCCAAGGCTAACGGTGTTTATACCGGCCGTAAGAGGTCATTGAGTGATGATGACATGGCTGAGCTGGTGGCTAAAGATAAAGCCAATAACCACAAAAACAGAGCTGCATTAGCACGTGAATATGGAATAGCCAGGGAAACTCTCTATCAATACTTAAGAGCTGCTTAGTATGATAGTTTAAATGTCTGGTGCGAATAAATTGCAAGCCGTTTTGCTTTGCTACAATATCAAATTTCAGAGCCATCCTCTTCATATGGCTCGCATTCCCAAGAGCTATCAATTGATTCTCTGCTTGCAAACCATCCACATGGAAGGCTGCTTAAGATACCAATGGTGCTATCCCGTGTGTACATACACCCTAAGCAGACCAACTTACACTCGTCATCATCCGCAATATCTCCATTGAAAAATTGCCAGTCTCCGTCTGAGGAGTGAAACACACGTAAGATCGGCAAGTTTTCCTTTAAAAGCCGATCAGTCGTGAAGCCAGCAGCTGTCGTTGGAACTTTAAATGGCCACGTACCGGGTAGGAATGAATGGGAATGGCTTTCGACTTCGCGCATAGGCATGAACTGTGAAATAGACTTACAGCATTCTAATAGTAATTAACTGAAAATACAGATGCAATCTCATTCATAAGTAATATCCGTACACTCTTCTTTTGTTTCATAAGTCACGTTTAAACGCGATATTTTATAGGTAGATATGGGGTAGGGTGGGTGATTGTAAGTGGCGGTTCTACAAGTGGGCTATTGTGCAATTAAAGGCATCTTGGAAGCCGCTTTCAGGTAGTTTTGCCAAATCAATTTTCCAGGCTAAGTTTATTTTGCTTACAGCGTAAAAGATAAGTCATCGCTGACTATAATGTACCTAGAAGCCCTCTGTGCGTGCTAGCGGCATCCAAACGTTCTGGCACAGTTGTATAAGTTGACCATGTAGTAGCAGCCACAATTGTAGCTATATGTCAGCGAAGTCAAGAAGGATTCTGGCTGAAACTTATCGGTGGAGTTGCCTCAACTAAATTGAGGTCCTAGTAGCCGTGCCAGTGAGATTGTAACTATCGTCGGACCTGTAAGTGGTTACAAATCAATAAAAGTACAGGAATTGCAGGAGGGACCCATACTGAAGAAATTTGGTAATTGTGTTCAGGATAAAACTGACCTCTTTAATTTTAAAGGGGTTAGGGGGAGTTTCGTCTCCCCACCTGAAGATTATTATTAATACATATATAAATACTATTAATAGTATTTATATATGGGTGTTACTTATGATTTATTACTGACTCCAAAATATCTTCGAGCGGCCCTAGGCCTTTCTCGATACCTTCTTTGTAAAGCAAAGCGTAGTTGTTCTTAATTTTCCCATACCGTTCCTGTTCACCAATACCGGCATTGCGACCAGCGAGTGCTTCGCTAATCTCACCAGCCACGCCGGCATCCTGCATTAGTCTGGCGAATGTATGCCGCATAGAATGGAAGTATGTTTTCTTGCCTTTCACAACCCGGTTATCTTCGGCAAGCTTAGTCAGTTCCCTGCCTGCCCATTTAGTTACGTAATGGCTCCATTTGTGAATGCCATCAGCTTCAACGACCCTAGCCGCCCAGCGCAGTTCAAATGGACGGTTTGCACCCTTTGCAGACTGCGACTTAAGGTAGTCAATAAAACCGTGTTTAATTAATGTTCGGTGAATAGGCACCTTTCTCCAACTTGTCATCTTTTTAAGTGATTTCTTCTGGCTGCCATCTGCGTCAGGAGATTCATTAAAGTTGAAATACCAAATGTCCTGAGCTTGATCATGAAACAAGTCACTTTTGATGTTCACCTGGCATAACTCTTCTATTCGGCAACCTAAAAAGGCAACAGCAATTGTTACCCACCACTTGTGTGGTTGCTGACGACTATATCTGTACGCATTCGTAAATATGATATGCATATCATCATCACTAAATTCCTCTCTATCTTCATGTTGCGGCGTAAGCCGAGTAGGGATCAATGTAGATGACGTTAAAGTTCCGAGACCTTCACGAATGCGGTGCCAGTTGACGAATGACAATACAACTTGAATGTAAAGCCCTTGGGTCGTGATATTTTCGATTCTGGCCTTCACGTGGTCTGAATACTGAACAATGCCGATTTGTGTGATGCTTAAAGGGCTTGAGTTTTCACCAAAGAACTGCCTGGCGTCTTCGAGTTTGCTCTTGTAGTTTGCTATCGTGTTTGGCTTCAGCTCTGATTTTGAAAAGTACAACTCAATATAGTCCTGAAAGCATTTTGAGGGGGCTATAGTCGCGCCTATCGGTTGGTCGAGTGGTTTGCTATGTTGTTTATTGTTAGAGGCGTTTAGCGCGGCTGTAACCACAGCCGTTATCGACTCAGTGTCCTGAGGTTGGGCATCTGTAACTTTGAGAATTGGTTGTTGATGCTCATCGTAATGCAGCTCAAAGCCCCATGAGATTTCAATTAAGTCTTCTTCGTTATTCTTTTTCATACTTCGGATATGTTCAAAAATTCTGTCTACCTGGCTAGCAAGGCCACGCGCCAGGATAATAGCCTGCTTCTTACTGGCAGTGTTAAGTGATTTTTTCAGTATGGTGTTAGGGAAGTGATGTTGCAGGTCGAACGGTATGCGGCGCCGGAAGTAATAAATTGACCTGTGACGTGATTGCGTCAAGAAGTTGGCTGACATGATGTGTACCACCCTTGTGTACCACCATAGTCGGAATTAAGGCAAAAAATAAGCCATTGATCTATTAAATCAATGGCTTATTTAGTATTTTGGTGGTGAAAGAGGGACTTGAACCCTCGACCCCAGGATTATGAATCCTGTGCTCTAACCAGCTGAGCTACATCACCATTTGAAAGACCGCGATTATAGCAGTTGTGTCTAGGGACGACAACAATCGTTTATAGTGTTTTCGCAGTCTTTTAAGTCAGTTAAACATTGAAGCGGAAGTGCATGACATCGCCGTCCTGCACGATGTATTCCTTGCCTTCCAGACGCATTTTGCCTGCTTCCTGCGAGCCTTTCTCACCTTTGTATTGCACGTAGTCATTGTAGGCAATCACTTCGGCGCGGATAAAGCCGCGTTCGAAGTCGGTGTGGATGACGCCAGCAGCTTGCGGTGCGGTGGCACCTTTTTTCACAGTCCAGGCGCGGACTTCCTGTACGCCGGCGGTGAAGTAGGTTTGCAGGCCTAGCAAATCGTATGCTGCGCGGATGACGCGGTTGAGGCCTGGTTCATCCTGGCCTAGCTCTTCCAGGAACAGCAGTTTGTCTTCTTCGTCCAGTTCGGAGATTTCACCTTCGATTTTGGCGCAGATAGTCACGACGGGTGCTTTCTCGGTTTTTGCCAGGGCTAGTACTTTGTCCAGGTGTGGATTGTTTTCAAACCCACCTTCAATCACGTTGGTGATGTACATCACTGGTTTTACGGTGATCAGGCACAGCGGTTTCAGCAATGCGAGTTCATCAGAATCCAGGTTCAGTGTGCGTACGGCTTTGGCTTCGTTCAGGCACGGTAATACTTTGTCTAATACTTTTATAAGTGCGATGGCGTCTTTGTCGCCACTTTTGGCTTTTTTGCCTTCGCGCTGCATGGTTTTTTCTACGGTTTCCATATCCGCCAGTGCCAGCTCGGTATTGATCACTTCAATATCGGCCAGCGGATCGATTTTGCCAGCTACGTGAATCACGTTGCCATCTTCAAAACAGCGTACGACGTGGGCAATGGCATCAGTCTCGCGGATGTTGGCGAGGAATTTGTTACCCAGGCCTTCACCTTTGGAAGCGCCGGCAACCAGGCCGGCAATATCTACGAATTCCACAATGGCAGGCTGGACTTTTTGCGGCTTGACCAGGTCAATCAGCGGTTGCAGGCGGTTATCCGGTACTTCAACAATGCCAACGTTAGGCTCGATGGTACAGAAGGGGTAGTTTTCTGCGGCGATGCCGGCTTTAGTAATTGCATTAAACAGGGTGGATTTGCCTACGTTTGGCAGGCCGACAATACCGCATTTCATAATGGAATGGCTTTCAGTGTGTGCTGCCGCGCAAGATTTTTGCGGTTGGCATTGAATAAAAGTGATATTTTACCGTTAGTAAAGAAATACAACAAAAGTATCTTGCAATGACTTGCTTTTATACAGGCAGGCGGGCAGGATGATGACAATATACATTGCATGACAGCGGGGGCATAATCATCCTGTCATGCATCTTCCTGGATAAGGATGAGAAATGTTTCTTTTCGAAATGGCGCCGTTGCGACAACTCCTAATGTCGCGCTGGATTGCCGGGGTGATATTTTCGGGAGCGGTGCTGACTACACTCTTGCTGTGGGTCAGCGAGCGTCACCATGCGGAAGCATTGCAGGAAATACAATTCAGGCAATCCGTCGTCAATGCCGCGGAAGATATTCAGCACAGGATAGAGGTCTACCGCCAGATATTAAAGGGGGTTGAACAGCTTTATATTTCTTCAGAGCATGTTTCTGCCGATGAATTCAAACTCTATGTGAATGACTTTATCGAGCGCCCCGGTGATGCCAGCCTGAGCGCGATCGGATTTATCAAATACATCAACCTGCAACACCCTGATACTTTTAAAGACCTGGAAATGCCTATCCAGAAACTGTTGCAGGAGCGTGGCAATACATTCAAGGGCGACGAGTTCGCGCCTATCATCTATGTGGAGCCTCGAAACGATACCAACCGTGAAGTATTATTCAAGAATGCTTTTGGTCATGCAGCGATAAGGGCTGATTTGCTAACGTCTGGGGATGGTGGGCAGCTGGTAATGGCTACCCATTCGATGATAGATGATATTTTGCCGCTGCAAAAACATTATGTGTTACATGCGCCGGTGTATCGCGGCAAGCTGACGGATATTCCTGTGCATGACCGCAGGCGCATGTTAAATGGCTGGGTATTTTTGCGTTTCGATGTGGCGGTTTTCTTAAGTGAAGCGCTGCACCAGACAGAGCAGCGGCATGTGCATTTTGATGTGTTTGACCAGGTCAAAGGCAAGGGACAGACGCCGTTGTACCACAGCAATGACGAATCGCAACTGCACGCACTGAAGGCGATTTACGGCATGTCGCATGTGCTGGGCATCAATGGGCAGGAGTGGAGTTTGCGGGCCCGCTCCACGCCTGCATTTGAAGCGACAATTGATTATGGCCAGGCAAACCGTATCGGTATTCTGGGGATTTTCCTCAGTATGTTGCTGGGCGGCATTGCCTACTTCGCAGTGATGCGCAGCCAGACTCAGCAGGCACTGGAGAAATTTAACCAGGAATTTAATACCAGCGAGCAGCGCTGGATGCTGGCACTGGAAAGTACCGGCGATGGTTTGTGGGATTGGTATGTACCGGAATCCCGCATTGTATATTCTGACCGCTGGAAAGGCATGCTGGGGTTTTTACCGCATGAGTTTGATCACCAGCCTGGCAGCTGGCATAGGCGTATTCATGAAGATGATTACCCGGCGGCGATGGCCATGCTGCAACAGGTGCTGGATGGCGAGCGTGACCACTACGCGATGGAATATCGCATGGCATGCAAGGATGGTAGCTGGAAGTGGGTGTATGACCGCGGCATGGTGTTCAAACGCGATGACGAGGGCAAGTCATTGCGGGTACTTGGCACGTTGGCAGATATCAGCAAAATCAAGCAGTCTGAAGAGGCGATCTGGCAATACGCGAATGTGGACACGTTGACCGGCTTGCCTAACCGGCGCATGTTCTTTGAACGCCTGGATCAGCAATTGCGACTGGTTAAGAACAATAACCATAAAGTGGCGATTATCTTTCTAGACCTAGACCGCTTTAAAGAGGTGAATGATTCGCAAGGCCACGATCAGGGCGACCTGTTACTGAAACATGCTGGGCAACGCCTGACACAATGTATTGATGAAAACGGCCTGGTGGCGCGGTTGGGCGGTGACGAATTTGTATTGATGCTCACCGATGCGCATGCAGCTTATGTGGAGAATATTGCACAGAAGGTGATTGATAGCCTGTCTACACCATTCAAGCTGGAAAACAGCCATGCGTATGTTGCCGCCAGCCTGGGGATTGCGATTTTCCCGGATGATGCCAGCAATAAAGATGACCTGATGAAACGGGTGGATCAGGCCATGTATGCATCCAAGCAGAAGGGTGGTAACTGCTTCACCTACTTTACGCCCCGCATGCAGGAGCATGCTGAAAACCGCATGCTGTTGTCGCATGACCTGCATATGGCGATAAAGGGCCAGCAGTTTTTCCTCGAATACCAGCCGGTGGTCAATCTGCAAACCAACGCCGTGTTAAAAGCAGAAGCACTGATACGCTGGCAGCATCCGGTTAAAGGCATTATCCCGCCGATGGAGTTTATCAGTATTGCAGAAGATACCTTGCTGATTGTGCCGATTGGCGACTGGGTATTTAAAACCGCAATCCAGCAATGCTGCACATGGCGGCAGAGTTTACATGCTGATTTTCAGGTGGCGATTAATAAATCGCCTGTGCAGTTTGCATCCGAGTATAAAAAACAGCATGACTGGCTAAAAGAGATTTTAAGCGGCAATACCGAACGCAACATGGTAGTAGTGGAAATCACTGAGCGCTTGTTAATGGATGCCAATTCGCAGGTGAGTGAACGCCTGGCGTTATACCAGCAGGCGGGCGTGCAGGTGGCGCTGGATGATTTTGGTACAGGCTATTCGTCATTGTCTTACCTGAAAAAATTCCCGATTAATTACGTCAAAATAGACCGTTCGTTTGTACGCGAACTGGAGACTTCCAGTGAAGATGAAGCTTTGTGCCGTGCCATTATCATGATGGCTCACAGCCTGGGCATGCAGGTGATTGCAGAAGGTATTGAAAGTCTGCGCCAGCTGGAAATATTACGCGATATGGGTTGTGATCACGGCCAAGGCTTTTATTTCTCGCAACCACTGCGGCCAGATGATTTTGTCAATTGGGTCCACCAGTGGCAGCAGCATACCGTGTCGCAGTAGGTTGTTTTGAAGTCATTCAGCGCACCGCTGATAGTGGCGTTGTTATTTGCTATGCAGTTGCAGCATGGCCTTTTCAAACTGGCCTTGTGCCAATAGATCAGTCACGGTAGTGGCTTTAATAATGCTGTCATCGATGGCCTGCTGTTCGTATTTACTGGCCGCTTTCAATACAAAATTAACCACTTCTGCTTTGTTGCCGGGGTGACCTATGCCTATGCGCAAGCGCCAATACTCAGGCGTGTTTAATGCTGCATGAATATCCCGCAGGCCATTGTGACCACCATGGCCGCCGCCGAACTTCAGTTTTGCCTGACCGGGTAGTAAATCCAGCTCATCATGCACCACCAGAATTTCGGCAGGTAATATTTTGTAGTAATTGGCGAGTGCAGCGACGGATTTTCCGCTGGCATTCATAAACGTTGTGGGTTTTAGAAGCCATTTGTCAGCATGCGGCGACCATTTTCCGGCGATGCCAAACAGTTTGGCTTCAGGAGATAAACGGCTGCCAGATTGCTGCGCTAGAATATCTACCAGCCAGAAGCCGGCGTTGTGCCGGGTCATGGTGTACTTTTCACCCGGGTTACCCAGGCCTACAATTAATTTGATCCCGCTCATGAGTTGTCTTTAATGATTAAAAGCGCACAGCTTTAAGAGTGGCTGCAATAAAATTAGCCTATATATTTCACGTGGAAATTCAATCTAATAACCTGTCGCCATAAAAAAACGCGCACAAAACTGTGCGCGTTTATTTTAGCGTTAAATCGCCGGCCTGGCCGATGATTATTCAGCTGCTGGTGGTGCCTCCTCTTCAGCAGCCACTTCTTCTTCACCACCGCGTGGTTTCAGGAGTGTTGCAATCGCTGCGTCATCACCATGTGCCAGTTGTACGAACTCAACGCCTTTAGGCAGTTTGACTTCAGACAAGTGTACTGAATGGCCTGTTTCCAGGTTGCCCAGGTCGATTTCAATAAACTCTGGCAGGTCTTTTGCCAGGCAACTGATATCAGCTTCAGTCTGGATGTGCGAGATATTACCGCCACCCAGTTTAACGCCTGGTGCTACATCTTCATTGATGAAGTGGAAAGGCACTTTAACGTGGATTTTTTCTGAAGCAGACACACGTTGAAAGTCGATATGCTGAATCGTATTGCGCACTGGGTGCAGTTGGTAGTCACGCAGTAACACGCTTTCTGTTTTGCCATCCAGAACCAGGCTCAGGATAGAAGCGTGGAAAGCTTCGTGGCGGAACTGCATAAACAGTTCTTTATGATCAAACTCGATAGAGATGGCTGGCTTTTCACCACCATACACTACACCTGGCACATTGCCAGCGCGACGTAGACGGCGGCTCGCACCCGTACCTTTAACGTCACGTTTGACGGCTTTAATTTCGATACTCATGTGGAAAACTCCTAAAAACACCATGAAAAATGGTGGTACTACACTAAAATCCACCCGCCGCGACCAGCTGGTGGTGTAAAACTTATTCTTTAATCCTAGCCTTAACTGTTTATGACATTCAGTCCATAAACAGCGAAGAAACTGACTCTTCCTGGCTGATGCGCTTGATGGTTTCAGCCAGCAAGGTTGCCGCACTCAGTTGGCGGATCTTTCTACAGGCCCGAGCATTGTCGTTTAGCGCAATGGTATTGGTAACTACCAACTCATCCAGCTCCGAATTCAGTATGCGCTCGCCGGCGCCGCCTGACAGTACAGGGTGAGTAGCATAAGCCACCACTTTCAACGCACCCTGATTTTTCAGCGCTGCTGCGGCTTCGCACAGGGTATTTGCGGTATCCACCATATCATCCATGATGACGCAGGTGCGGCCTTCAACCTCACCAATAATATTCATGACCTTGGCAACGTTCGCTTTTGGGCGACGCTTGTCAATAATTGCCAGGTCAGCATTCAATTGTTTAGCAGCGGCGCGTGCACGCACTACACCACCAACATCCGGCGAAACGACCACCAGGTTTTCATAACCTTGCAGGGCCAGGTCATCCAGCAAAATCGGCGTTGCATAAATATTGTCGACCGGAATATCAAAGAAACCCTGAATCTGGTCGGAATGCAAATCCATGGTCAGCAAACGGTTTACACCGACGCTGGTAAGCATGTTTGCCACCACTTTGGCCGTAATCGCAACACGGGCAGAGCGCGGGCGTCTGTCCTGGCGAGAATAGCCAAGGTAGGGAATCGCTGCGGTAATACGGCCAGCGGATGAGCGACGCAATGCATCTACCATGACCATGACTTCCATCAGGCTGTCATTGGTTGGATAACTGGTGGATTGCAGCACGAATACATCACGGCCGCGCACGTTTTCCAGCAGCTCCAGCATGATTTCGCCATCCGAAAACCGGCCAACATCAGCGCGCCCTAATTCAATGCCCAAATGCGTGGCAACTTCTTGTGCCAGTACCGGATTGGCATTGCCGGTAAAAACCATCATGTTGGCGTTACTCAACGTTGTACCCTTTTCAGCGAAAACGATGTCTTAAAACCCGAATTCCTGCCGGAGGCAGAAACCTGCAAAAAAATAAGCGTGTAAATTGTTAAATCTACACGCTTTATATTTGGCTGAGGAGGAAGGATTCGAACCTTCGCATGCCGGAATCAAAATCCGGTGCCTTAACCAGCTTGGCGACTCCCCAAAAAACTTTTCTACTATCACTTTTACTGCCGGCAATTTAATCTTTTGCCGAGCTGAAAAGCGGATGGTATTTTAACCCTTTTGCCCAAAAACCAGAAGTGTTTTCTGGTCTGTTTGCAATCAATTCATCTGCTTTTTTTGCACTGTCTACCGCCACAAATACTGAAGCACCGGAGCCACTCATACGAGCATCGCCGTATTGTTTTAACCAGGCCAACGTATTGTTAACTTCAGGATAGAGTGCACAAACAACTGGTTCCATATCGTTTTTGGCTTGCTGCCAGAACGCGCTGGAATTAGCGCCGTTTGAAAAGTCCGCTATTCTCAATGGTTTTGAATCTCTTGTCAATGCTTGATGCGCAAATATTTCAGCCGTTGGAACCTGAATTTGCGGGGTAATCACCACATAGTATTTTTCCTGCATTTCAGCGGTTAAAGTGACTGCCGAAAGTTGTTCGCCAACACCTTCTGCCCAGGCAGTTTGGCCAAAAATAAATACCGGTACATCGGCACCCAGGTTTAAGCCAATCTGCATCAGCTGCTCACGCGAGTAATTCAGTTGCCATAATTGGTTAAGGGCCAGCAGGGTGGTAGCGGCATCTGAACTGCCGCCGCCAAGGCCACCTCCCATAGGAATGCGTTTAGTGCAATGAATATCCGCGCCAAACTGGCAACCGCTGGCAGTTTTTAAGGCACGGGCAGCACGAACGGCGAGGTCTTTTTCCGGCGGCACGCCGGCGAGCGGGTTTTGGTGCACGATTTGGCCGTCAGTCCGTACACCAATGCGCAAGTCATCGCCATGGTCTAGCAGCAGGAAAATGCTTTGCAGGGCATGGTAGCCATCGGCACGGCGACCAGTGATATGTAGAAACAGGTTGAGCTTGCACGGCGCGAAATATAACGAAGAATCCATGCGCGTATTGTAAAGCATGTGCCTCACTTAAAGGCACATGCATATTGATTCTGGAACGAGGCTAACTTTAAATCCTGGCCTTATTCCAGAATCATGCGGCCCTGGCTGTCCTGGATAGGACGCAAGTTTGGTTCGCCAATCGCCTGTTGCAATCTGGTCAGCTGTGCTTTGGATATTTTTAAAGCTTCCTTCATGATGATCCATTGCACACCTTCGGTACAAGGCGGGGAGGTCAATGAGCCGGTGTAGCGGTAGTACGCCGGTTTCGTTGGCATCAACTCTGCCGGTGTGACCCGGATCGCCAGAGATTTGCTTTGTCCTTTTTCTTTAGGAATGCTGCTGATCAACGTTTCCAATGTGCTATTCGCAGTGCCTTCTTCCAGCATGACGGCAATAATCACGCGATGCCCGGCCTTGTCTTCATGCACCATTTGCAATTCTGCCGCATAAGACTTTTCTTTAATCTGGTGCTCGGAAGGCGCATGCACGCTGATATATTTCAACTGGTAAGGCTTTTGATCCAGCACCATCATATTACCGCTACCCGCATCTAGAATCAGGCTGTGGTCTTTTAGGGCAATATTCTTCAGCGGAAACTTTTGCAAGCGTTTGATCGGCTTCAGCGCTGCGGTGATGGTGTTGTCCACGTTAATCGGAGATTGCTGGCTACCAGCATTACATACCGCAAAATCAGGGTTTAAGCTGCCCCATTTATCAGGACCATGCGGACCACTATAGGCCCAGGACTTATCTTCTTTATCTTTATCCTGCTTCTCCTCTTTGCCTTGTTGGGCAGGTTTGTCTTGCTTGGCGGCTTTGTTCTTGTCTTTTTCCGATGCTTTGGTTTGCTCTGTTGCAGGCGCTTGCTCAGCTTTTTTGGCTGGCTCATCTTTGGCGGGCGCAGGTTTTTCTGCAGCGGGTTTAGCGGCGGCGCTGGTTTTCTCCGCAGGTGCGGCCTCTGCAGCCGGTGTCGCAGGTTCGGCTACACTATTTGGAGAAGCGGGTTTATCTTTATCGTTAGCAACAGCTGGCTTGATAGGGTTGGCCGCCCGATTGGCGATGGCTTCGGCGCGCTGCTTTTCCTTGGCTTGCCATTTGCAGGCATATTGCTGCGTAATTTCCACTTCGGAGTCAGGCAGTGGCTCGATAAAATCGGCTTGTTTGAGTGTAGTACCAGCTGAATAGACCAGCTCACCCTGGTCATATTGAAATACCTGGATAGTCGCTGCTTTACGCTTGGCGCAATCAAAATACCATAGTGCTTTGGCGTGATTGTAAACACGGTCTACCGACTCCACATTTTTTTGCGGCTGGCGGTAATCCACTTTTACCCAGGCTTTGATGTAATTTTTTTCTTCTACCAGTGATTGCTTGTCAACCATCAGTTGGTTGAGATCTGTTTTCTTGATCGACAGCCATTGCGCAGCCTGGCAATCCATAGACGGCAAGCAGGCGAGGATTAGCAGGCCGGAGGCTAGCCAAAAGCGATAGTAAATGATTGAAAACTGATAACGGCTCATAGTGCCATTATCGACATCTGGGGATGAATCTTTAGTTAGAACGCAGGCTTTTACCGCAGGTTGTGATGATCGGCTGTTTTTAATACAGATTTATTACCAATGCTGAATCACCAGTTTTAGCCGCACATCCTGCTGTTGCAAGCGGGTGGTGTATGGCAACGACGCTGTGATGCCATTTATTGAAGCTGTCTGGTAGTCATCATATTCTATGCGCCAGTCATCCTGGGTTAAGGTAGCAGGTTCGCCACCAGGAAGATAGCTGGCCTGGTATGGGCTGGCATTATGCGGAATACCTAATATCCACTGGCTTAGGCCTGCCAGTGGCAATCTCCAGCCTAGCAAGCGCTCAGTCAGGCTGGCAACATCACCAGCCTGATGCTGTTTGCCCGCCTGGTCGGTGAGGGTGACGGAATTTGCAGTGCGATGAATCAGCGCGACTTGCTGGCCTAAGGGGCTGAAAATGCGCATGTGATCTTCCTGACCATCATGTTGCCAGTCCAGCCTTGCGGTATAGCCTTTGCCGTTGTATTGCACAGCCAGCTTGGCTTCTAAAGAAAACTGTTTTACTGCTGCGAGCGTTTGTATGCGTTGCTGTGAAGCAGCGCTTGCAGTCTGGCTCACTGGCTGTTTTGGCAGGATGCTGCAAGCTGCCACGGCTAACGCCAAACAGCAGCTTGCAACAATTCTGCCCCAGGCCAGGGGCGTAGACAGTTTCAAAAGCAGCGGCATTACAGTGGTGATTTAAGTTTTTGCGCCGTAGAGGCAAGCACTTCGTTTTCCGGATTGGCAGAAAGCGCCTTATCCAGGATTTGCTTGGCTTCTTCACGCTGGCCTTGCTTCCATAACACCTCGGCCAGGTGGGCAGCGATTTCAGGATCTTGCTGAATCGCATAAGCACGGCGTAATTGCTCAACAGCATGACCCATGTCGCCTAATCTGTAATAAACCCAGCCCAGGCTATCCATGATGTAATGATCTTCTGGTGACAACTTGGTGGCGGCTTCAATCAGCGCTTTGGCTTCGATCAGCTTGATGTTGCGATCAGCAAATGAGTATCCAAGTGCATTGTAAGCAGCCGCGAAATCCGGTTTCATTTGGATCACTTTACTCAAGGTGTCTTCCATCACCTTGAAATTACCCACACGCTCGGCATTCAACGCATAGTCATACAAAAGCTCAGGACTATCCGGATATTTTTGCACTGCCTTTTTCAGCAGGGCATAAGCTTCATCTGTGCGTTTGGTCTGGTTGAGTAGCAGAGCCTGGTTTTGCACAACCAGGGTTTGTTGTTCAGGGGTGAGGCCGCTGACATTATCCAGCATGGCAATCGCGGCATCGATGCCGTCGCGACGGGCAATAATCGCCGCTGCCGCTAATCTCCCGGCCAGGAACTGTTCACCATCGGTAATTTTGTCAAACCACTGTAGCGCGCGGGTATCATCATGCTGTTCAGCAGCCGAGCGGCCCAGATTGAAGTAGACCTTGTTCGGTTCCTTGAATCCTACCTCCAGTGCATGCTGCAGATAGCGGTCAGCAAATTCATATTCTTTGGCGTCCAGCGCCAGCAGGCCAACAATCACGTTCATTTCCGGATTGTTCTGGTGTCTTTCCACCAGTTTGGTGAATTCTACTTTTGCTTCGGTAGGGTTTTTCTGTAAAAGCAGCGTGCGTGCCAGCGCCAGCCTGATCTGGTCAGCTTCCGGGTGCGATTGCAGGAATTCCCTGTAATAGGCGATGCCTTTTTGCGGGTCTTTCTCAGTCAGCATCTGGCCGCGGATCTGTGCCGGTGCTTCCCAGCCAGGGCGCAGTTTCGAGGCTTCTTTCAGCTCTTTTTCCATCAAAGCTTCATTGCGCGCAAAGTAAGCCGCCTGCGAGATAGCAAAATGCGCTTCAGGCAATTTAGGATAAGGTTTAGCCAGCAACTGGATGGTTTCCAGCACACTGTTCTTATCTGTCACGCGCATCATTAGACTGTTCAGTTCCATAAAGGCACTTGGGCGTATGCGCTCATCCGCCAGTACTTTCTGGATATTAGGCACCGCTTTTTTCAGTTCACCGTTGGCGATTAATAACTGGCTGGCGGCTTGTGCGGCAGGGATGGAGTCTGGCACCAGTTCAGACCAAAGCTCTGCGGAAGGCAGAGCGAGTTGCGGCGCGCGTGCGATGGTGGCCGCCTGGGTGGCACGTTCTGCCAGTAATGGGTCGCGGGTTTGTTTCGCTAAATCGAGGAACAACTGGCTGGCTAGTACAAACTCACCGCGCTGAGCCGCCACTTCTCCCAACAGGTATTTGTACACAAATTCGGCAGTGGGTGTGGTCATCGTGGGAGAGCTGCTGGCAGACCAGACAGGGGGTGCCAATAATGCAAGCCACAGCGCCAACGCCGGGCGGCGCAGTAAGGTTGGTTTAAGCTTTGGGCGGCGGGTTTGAGGCATACTTGATTCCTGTTTAATAAGTCTTGTAATGGAGGCTGCAGTGAGGGTCATGAAGCGGGCAATAGTGATCGCTGAGTTTTAGTTTAGTCCGTGACAGTTGCTGCAAGTTCATCCATAATGTGCGATTTGTAACTGAATTGTAATTGGCGTTTATCATCGGTCTTCAGCCACTGATAAAACGTGATGTAGACACTATAACTTTTTGGTGAAAACTTTGTCTAGGAATTTGCTTGCCGGTGCATCATTGTGCCGGAGTAAGGCAAAGTCTTGAGTAAGCAGGTGTGTGGAAGAATTATGGCAAATTTGACAGTTGAAGCAATTGAATTGACCCGTCTTTATGGAGGTCGTGCCGCAGTAAGTGACGTGACTTTTACCTTGCAGCAAGGACAAGTACTCGGATTTCTCGGCCCGAATGGCGCAGGTAAATCCACCACGATGAAAATGTTGACCGGCAACCTTGCACCTAGTGCCGGCAGCGTGAAAATCTGTGGTATCGATATGATAGAAAGTCCCAAGGAAGCCAAGGCATTGATCGGTTATTTGCCGGAGATGCGCCCGCTGTACAAAGAGTTTACGGTAGACGAATACCTGACTATTGCAGCACGACTGCATAACGTTTCCAGCAAACACATTAAAAAGGCGGTTGAACATGCCAAGGAGCGTTGCGGGTTAACGCACATGAGCAAGCGCCTGATTGAGAACCTGTCTAACGGCTATCAACAACGCGTTGGCATCGCTCAAGCGATTATTCATAACCCTATGGTGGTGATTCTGGACGAACCGACTGTCGGTCTGGACCCTATCCAGATTCGCGATATCCGTGCTTTGATTAAAGAAATTGGCCAGGCGCATAGCGTGATTGTGTCTACGCATATCCTGCCGGAAGTGGAAATGGTGTGTGACCACGTGCAGATTATCGATAAAGGCAAGCTGGTGTTTAATGGTGGCATTGATGTGCTGAAACAGCAGCGTATCGGTAACAAATTGCTGGTAGGTCTTCGTCAGTCACCAGATGTTGCGCAGCTGGCTGCCATCGAAGGTGTCGCAGAGGTTGAAGCCGCAGACGGTTTATGGCGCATCCGCTTTCATGAAGGTAGCCAGCCGCACGAAGCGATTGTGCAGGCTGCAGTTAAAAATGGCTGGGGGCTGTATCATATCGCTCCTGACCAGACCAGCCTGGAAGACGTATTCGTTCAGCTGACCTATCATGATTCTGCCACTTCGTCAGACCTGCCAAAAGCGGCTTAAGCTGATTCTGCAAGACTGTCTACATTGAAAGACCACGTATGTTGAATATAGCAAGAAAAGAACTACAAAGCATGTTCGCCTCGCCTATGGGGTGGATTATCCTGGCTGTGATCGCCGCGATGTTTGGTAACTACTTCGCCAATGGCGTGACTGATTACCTGGATGTCGCCTCTGGTGCCATTCGCCCGGCCGAGCGGTTTGGTATTACGCAATCTGTATCGCAGAGTGTCTATGGTTCGGCCTCTTTTATCATGCTGTTCGCCGTGCCTTTACTTTCAATGCGCCTGATTGCCGAGGAACGCCGTAGCCAAACTTTACCGTTTCTGTTTAGCTCACCACTGTCCATTACCGATATCGTCGTGGGTAAATTTCTAGGACTGATGATATTCCTGTCTAGCCTGATCCTCTATATAGGCCTGATGCTATCTACGCTCAATCTGTGGTCCGACATAGACTTTGGATACATCATTGCGAACACCCTGGGACTGCTATTATTGACCGGGAGCTTCTGTGCGCTGGGGATTTACTTTTCCAGCCTGACTTCCCAACCTATTATTGCCGGTATCTTGAGTTTTATTGTGTCGTTTATCCTGATGATCCTGGGGCGTTTTTTCGCAAACGACCCTACCAATGTAGCAGGGCAGTTTTCTTTCTCCACCCATTTCCAGTCATTTGCCAATGGGCTGCTCGATACCGCTGACCTGGCCTTCTTTATTTTATTCATCATCACATTTTTAACTTTGACCATCCGTCGCCTGGATGCTGATCGTCTGCGTGGTTAACAGGAACTGTTTTTTAAGTTTGAAAGCATTATGAAAATTAACCGTAAATTTAGATTGCAGTTATTGGCACAAAACTGGATGTTCGTGCTGGTGTTTTTAACCATGATAGTCATGCTGGGCTATCTATCTAACCAGTACCGTTGGGCAAAAGATATCACACAGGCCAACCGTAATATCCTCACTCAGGGCAGTATCAATGTGCTCAAGCAGATGGATGGTGATATCAATATTACCGTCTATGCGACCAAGGATGACGCCAGTAACGGAGACACTTTCCGCAAGGGTATGCTGGATTTCGTGGCCCGTTACCAGCGCGAAAAGAAAAATGTGTTCATCAATTTCGTCAATCCATCCGAAGAGCCAAAACTGGCGCAAGAAGCCGGTGTCAAGGTGGATGGAGAAACCATCGTTGAATACAACAAACGCAGCGAGCACATTAACCCGCCGTTCGCCGAGCAGGAGATGACCAATTTGCTGGTACGCCTGTCACGTACCAATAACCAGCCGGTAATGTACCTGGATGGACACGGTGAGCGCTTGCTGCAAGGCGAGAAAAACCATGACCTGGGCGAGTTTGGCAAGCAACTGGAAAGCAAAGGCTTCAAGTTCGCCAATCCTGATTTAACCATTGCTCAAGATGTACCGGCTAACGGTTCCATGCTGGTAATCGCAGCACCGCAAGTAGATGTCAGTGCGGTAGAGGCCAAGAAAATCAAGGCTTATATTGAAGCCGGTGGCAATGTGCTCTGGTTGTTGGATGATGATAACCTGCATGGTTTGCAAGAGGTTGCCGATTATCTTGGTATCAAGGTTTCAGCAGGCATGGTGGTTGACCGCACGGCTGAACAGTATGGCGCGGACCCTAAAATGTCATTTGCCAGCCTCTATGGTGATCATCCGATTACCCGTAATTTCATGTTGCGCACCGTATTCCCTGAGGCACACGAGATCGATGGTCACGCATCTGATGACCTGGGCTGGAAAGTAGGGCGCCTGATTGATGTGGCCCAGAACGGCTGGCTGGAATCGGACAAAATACCAGCCGGTGCGCAAAACCTTAAAGTCCGTTTTGACCAGGGCAAGGACAAAGCCGGCCCGATTAATATCGGTGTGGCTTTAGAGCGTCAATTTGGTAAAAAAGGTCAACGCGTGGTGGTGGTTGGCAATGCTAATTTCCTGGCTAATACGTTTATCACCAATGGCGGTAATCTTGACCTGGGTATTAATATCATCAACTGGCTGGCAGGTGATGACCGTTTGATTACTATCCAACCCATGCCCTTGAAAGATATCAATATTAATATCCCATCAGGCTCTATTGCGGCATTAGTCGTCGGCTATGGCACCCAGTATGTGTTGCCGGTCATTATCCTGATCGCAGGCTTTTTCCTGTGGTGGAAACGCCGTAAAGCATAATTGAGTAGAGTTTGTGAATTATTGAAGTCGTATCGCGCACGGAGTTGGTCGCAATGAAAAAAAGATGGATTTTGAACCTGTTGCTGCTGGCAGTCGTGGTTGGCATTGCCGTTTTCCTGCACCTGAAACCTGAAGAAAAAGCGCTGGCTGCCAAGTATGATGTGTCTAGCCTCAAAATGGCGGATGCAGAGGCATTGAAAATCGAATTCCCAGCCAAGGCGCCGACCATTTTTGAACGCCAGGATGGTTACTGGATGATGCGCAAGCCATATGCCGCACGTGCTGACCAGATGTCTGTCCAGCGTGCCTTGTCTGTGATTGCTGCCACCAGCGGTACCAAGTTGCCATTGCAGGATGCCGCGAAATACGGACTGGACCAGCCGGAGTTGAAAGTGACTCTGTCAGGCGCGCAGGGCGAGCATGTGTTTATTTTCGGCACGCATAATCCTGTCACCGAAGAGCAGTATGTAGGCTACGCAGGCAATGTGTATATGCTATCCGGCCAATATAGTGAGGCGGCGTCAACGCAGCCTATTGAGATGATAGATAAAACACCGCTGTCACCTGCCGAGCGCAAACAGCTGGCTGGCCTAGACCTGGCGCATCTTGAACAGTGGGAAGAAAACGCCCTCAAGATTGCGCTGGCAACTGATGGGAAATGGTCAGCAAACGACCCCAAGGCCAAGCCTACCCAGAATGAAATGAATGAGTGGCTGGACTTTAGCTGGAAACAGGCGCAGGCGACTTCAGTTGAAGTGTATACGCCGGATCGCAGACAACCTTACGCGTCTTTCGAAGTGCTGCTGCGCGATGGCAAAAAAGTGCACTTTGATAAAATACAGGAATCCCCGGAATACCTGCTGGCACGCCCCGATGAAGGCATTATTTATCACTTCCCAAACGATGTTGGTTTCACTATGGTCAATCCACCGGTGAATATCCAGGCCCCGAAAAGCAAATAACGCATGCCAGAATTACCTGAGGTAGAGGTCACCCGCCTCGGTTTGTTGCCGGTACAGGGTGCGCGCATCAGCGAAGTCACTGTCCGCCATCATGGCCTGAGATGGCCGATTCCGGCTGATTTACCACAGTATTTGCACGGCAAACGGGTATTGCAGCTCACCCGTAGAGCCAAATATATCCTGATGGAAGTCGGCGAAATTAGCGATGCTGGGGAGCCGGTCTCCCAAGGCGTATTGTTACTGCATTTGGGTATGTCGGGCAGGCTATGTTTGCTGGAGCGCTACTTTCCGCATGAGAAACATGACCACGTCGATATTGCCTTTGAAGATGGGCGAGTAATCCGCTTGCGTGACCCAAGACGTTTTGGTGCCGTCTTGTGGCTAGATAAAGAACCATCTGAGCATCCATTACTAAGTAGCCTTGGGCCGGAACCTCTGGATGCCGCGTTTGATGGCGAGTATTTGTTCCAGCAATTACGCTCACGTAATGCGGCAATCAAACCAACGATTATGGATGCGCATATTGTTGTCGGCGTCGGGAATATCTATGCCAGTGAGTCTTTGTTCCGGGCGCGTATTCATCCGGAGACACCATCCAGAAGTCTGACGCTAGCACAATGCCAGTTGCTGGTAGCAGAGATCAAGGCAACATTGCTTGCGGCGCTGGAAGCTGGTGGGAGTAGTTTGAGGGACTTTTTTGGCGCAGATGGCAACCCTGGTTATTTTCAGCAGACCTACTATGTCTACGGCCGTACAGGACAGCCTTGCCGTGTGTGTGGTCAATTGATTGCTAATATACGCCTGGGCCAGCGCTCTACTTTTTATTGCGCGACATGCCAGCCGCGTGCACTTGTGTAAACTGCCAGATTTTCAAATAACGCTTCATCAAGCCAGCCTTATCAAGCCGTCTCGTTATCCGTATCGCTATCAGGTTTAATGCAGTTGCGTCCGGCATGTTTGGCTTCATAAAGGTGATGGTCAGCACGTTCAACCACTTGGGCGAACGCTTCACTTTGCTGCATTTCTGCCAGCCCGGCACTAATCGTCACCCTGACAATCTGGTTGTTGAAGTGAAATTCCAAACCAGCGACTGCTGACCGGATGATTTCGGTAATTCCCCGCGCGCGCTCAAGATCGCAGCTCGTCAGTAAGAGCAGGAATTCTTCACCGCCCCAGCGGCAAACAATATCTTCTTCACGCACGTGGGATTTAATCAGCTGGGCAATTCGGGTCAGTACCAAATCGCCAGCCTGGTGGCCATAGTTATCGTTAATCAGCTTGAACAGGTCGATATCCAGCAAAACTAATGACAGTGATTCGTCACGCCGTTTGCAGCGCGCAACAGCCTGACCAAAGTAAAACTCAAATACCTGGCGGCTGGTGGCACCGGTTAGCTTATCTTGTGTCGCCATTGACTCCAGTCTTTCATGGTAACCACGCACCGCCACATGTGCGAGTAACAATACAATCACGCTAATAACCAGCGCTACTGCCATATTAATAATAAAGGCAGTTTCAATGCGGTCAGAGCTCGGATCGTTGACCTGCTCGACAATCAAATGCCAGTCAAACTCGGGCACCAGCCTGCTGTTGAGGTAAAGCGTACTGCCATTATTGGTTTTAAATGAAGATGACGCGCTTGGAGAAGTCAGGATTTTGACAAATGCCTTGCTCAATGCCGCTTTATTTTCGTTATGCAGCTCGGCATGATACTGGCTGCTTCGCAACATGATTTCGCCCTGGCGGTTAACGAAGTAAATCTCGCGGCCATAGCGTTTTTGATAGTTTTCTATCAGTTCAACCACCGATTGTAAGGCCAGGCCAACACCGATGATGCCGATAAAATTGCCTGATTTGTCCTCAATCCGGTAATTCACAAAAATGCTTAAGCGACGTACGTCTGCGGTGTCGCGATCAATATTGATGACATAAGGATTTCGTGAATTTTTTGCCTCAAAATACCAGCTTTCATCTTCATGCTTTTCCGAAATTTTCTTTAATACACCCGATGGATGATAGTAAAGCCTGGATTTTTCGGAGATGAAAAATGCGGTGATGGTGTTATATTTTTTCTGGATCTGGGCCAGGTAACTGGTCATCTTGCTGGCATCTTTTTCGCCACCATTTACCCAGTCAAACACAAATACATCATTAGCCATCAGCGAAGAAATCAGCAGTGGCTGTAACAAGTCACGCTGGATTTCCGAGTAGATATTGTCGCTGGTAAGAGGCAGCATTTCCTGCTGCAGGCGCTCGGTCAACGAGTCTTTGGCCACAAAGTAACCAATCAGGCTGGTCGCCAGAAAACCTGTCAACACAATGACGCTGAGGATGATGATGTAAAACCGTTTGTTGACTACCATAAAATGCTTGCTTACAAATTGCTGAAACGCCCCGGCATTATCCTGAATGCCCGCCTGTTTTGTTTGCGGGAACAGTCGTGGCTATAAACTGCAGTTCCATAAATACCGTTCCGGATCCGATCATTTTATATCAAGCGTTACCTGCGAAGGTTTATTCTGTATGCCTGCGCGAAGCATGTTCGTGCAGATAACCATGCGGCGGTTGCGGTGAGCCGCCAAATTTTTGTGGTAGCAGTGAGCCTGCCACCATCGCTATCGCGCTGATGACCAATCCCAGTAATTGTGCCGGAATCACGCTTTCGTCACCAATCATGACTTCTACCAGTATCCAGCTGCCGATACCAAAAATAATCGCAGCGAGCGCACCCTGGCTGCTGGCACGTTTCCAGAATGCCCCAAAAAAGAGTGGCACAAATGCGCCAGCCAAGGTGATTTTATAAGCACTTTCTACCATGCCGAAAATAGAGAGCTCGGAATTCAGCGCATAAAACAGCACCATACCGGCAAAGCCGACCAGGCACAGGCGCATGACGCGCAGGAATGCATGGTCGGTCATGGTGGGGACAAATCCTTTAATGACATTTTCGGCAAAAGTGACAGAAGGCGCCAGCAAGGTCGCAGAAGAGCAACTCATGATGGCCGACAGCACTGCGCCAAAGAAAATTGCCTGGGCCAGTAACGGCGTATGCGTTAGCACCAAGGTAGGCAACACACGCTGAGAGTCCGATTCAACTAGCGCACCAAAGGTGGCAGGGTCTATCAACGTTGCCGCGTAAGCAATGAACATGGGCACGAAAGTGAAGCAGAAATAAATGCTGGCACCCAGTAAAGAACCCCATAGCGCAATATTGGCCGTTTTTGCCGAGGTGATACGCTGGAAAACATCTTGCTGTGGAATCGAGCCCAGCATCATGGTGAGCCAGCCGCCCAGGAAAGTCAGCCAGACGCTCCAGTTGGTGGATTGCGGGAAAAAATGCAGTTTTCCGGCATTGCGTGCATGCTCTATCACCGGACCCACGCCACCCGTCTGGCCGGAAACAATGCTGGCGATATAAAGCAGCCCGCCTATCACTACAATCATCTGCACAAAATCGAGGATAGCGACAGATAGCATGCCGCCTAATGTCGTGTAAGTGAGGACAATCGCGGTGCCTAGAATCATGCCGGTCTGTTCCGGAATATGGCCATCGCTGATCAGGTTGAAAATCAGTCCCAGTGCTTTGATTTGTGCCGCGACCCAGCCCATGTAGGAGACGACGATGGCAATAGTGGTGAGGATTTCTACCGTGCGGTTATAACGCATGCGATAAAAGTCGCCAAGGGTCAGGATATTGAGTTTATACAGGCGGCTGGAAAAGAAGATACCGGCAATGATCAGGCACATACTGGAGCCAAACGGGTCAGCCGCAACGCCGGTCAGGCCCTCGCGTACGAAAGTCGCGGAAACGCCAAACACAGCTTCGGCGCCAAACCAGGTGGCAAATACCGTCGCCATGACGACGGGTAGCGGTAAATGGCGGCCAGCGACCGCATAGTCCTTGGTGCTGTGAACATTTCTGGCTGCAAACAGGCCAATTGCAATGGAGACCAGCAAATACGCTATTACAAACCAGAGCAGCACTATCTCTATCCTTTTAAGGCCGTTGCAAAAGGCAGATTTTAAAACAAAACCTGTTTAAGGATAGGGTTTGTTTTGTCTGGAAAAGTAAAAAAGCCTGAAACCCAGGCTTTTTTACTTGTGCGTGCGTGTTGCAACTTAATTTGTGAATAACAAGAACAAACTGGCGAGTTGTAACAATACCAGTACGCCAATGGCGCTGATAAACCATTTCTGCCAGATCGCTTGTTTGTGTTGCGTTGCCAGCATGGCATCAATATGGCTTTGCTGTTTGGCAAACTCACTCTGGTTACGTAAATATTGCTCGAATAACCTTGGGATTTCAGCCGCGTGTGCCAGCATATAAGGTAATTCATGCTTGGCGGATTTGATTAACCTGCGCCAGCCTATCTGCTCGCTCATCCAGCGTTTGAGGAATGGTTTGGCGCTATGCCATAAGTCGATGTTGGGATCGAGTTCACGCCCCATGCCTTCAATATTGAGCAGGGTTTTTTGCAGCATGATCAGCTGCGGTTGAATGTTGACGCCAAAACGGCGTGACATCTGAAACAGGCTGAGCAGGGTACGGCCAAACGAAATATCCTTAAGCGGTTTCTCAAAAATCGGTTCACAGATGGCACGGATCGCCGTTTCCAGCGCTTCAACGTTGGTATCCGCTGGCACCCAGCCAGATTCAATATGCGCTACCGCGACATCGCGGTAATCACGGTTGAAAAATGCCAGAAAATTCCGCGCCAGGTAATATTGGTCTGTCGGGGACAAGCTGCCCATAATCCCGAAATCCAGGGCAATAAATTTTCCCTTATCCGGGCCTTCGGTCACAACCTGGATATTACCGGGGTGCATATCCGCGTGGAAGAAGCCATCACGAAACACCTGGGTGAAGAATATTTCAACACCTTCGTGTGCGAGTTGGGTAAGGTTGATTCCTGCTTCTTTTAATGTGTAGGTATCACGCACAGGTGTGCCAAACATGCGCTGCATGGTCATGACTTGTTTGCGCGAATAGTCCCAGTAAACAACGGGTACTAGCAGGCGCTTGTCACTGAAGTTGCGGCCCAGCTGTGAGCATTGCGCAGCTTCAAGCGTCAGGTCTAGTTCATGCTCTGTATGGCGGGCAAATTCATCCACCATTTCATCCGGCTTCAGGCGGCGGCCTTCATTTGACAGTTTTTTGACCCACCATGCCAGCGTGCGTAATAGCGCAATATCACGATGGATAATCGCAGCAATACCTGGGCGCAATACTTTAACTGCTACCTGTTCACCACTGTGCAGGGTGGCGAAATGCACTTGCGCGACAGAGGCGCTGGCGACCGGCACCGGGTCGAAATCGGCATAAGTACTCTGAAGTGGTGCATTAAAAGCATCCATCAGGATGGTTTCTACCATGCTGAATGCAAATGGTGGTACCCGGTCTTGCAGTTTTGTCAGTTCATCGGCCACATCAGGCGGTAACAGGTCGCGGCGGGTAGACAGCATCTGGCCGAACTTAACAAAAATCGGCCCTAGTCTTTCCAGTGCCAGCCGTAACCTGATCGCGCGCTGATGGGGTGCCTGGCGCCAGAAGAACAGCAGGTTTAGCAGGCGCGGTAATGTATTGGATTTCTCTTCGCGTACAAAAAAGATGTCCAGTCGATACCAGATAAAAATGCCGATAATATGGAAGAGGCGAAACCAGTGCATGTTTATCGGCTTTCTGTCGAGGGCGCGGCCGCCAGCAATCTGTCGACGCGCGATTGCAGACGGTCAGTATCTTCGCGCAGCTGGTCTACTGACTGGTTGAAGCGTTCAATACTGGATTTCTTGGCAATCAAGGGTTGCTCTTCCTGCCAGTATTCCACCAGCATTTCCCCGAGATTTTTGGCATTGGCTTGCAGTTGTTTGAATTTTTCCTGGCCCAGTTGCACTACCTGGTAGGCGGCGACGTCACCGACAATTTTGCTCAAGTCCTCTTCTACATCCCAACGGATAGCAGAGAATATTTTGCCGATTTCAATACCCAAAGCGACATCACCATCAATTTTAATCAGGCTGGAGGCGAGCGGGTCTTTGCGTAACAAACGCATGGCCAGGCTAGGGGGTAAATGAATCGTGGCGTCCGCCGTCGCGGAGTCGGCAGCGACGGCCAGTTCACCATTTTGCAGGATGGTAAGGGCGACCCGGGCCACCTTGAAATCCATGCAGATGGTCTGGTTGGCATATGGCTGAAGCAGGGGTGCAGTCCAGCTGTTTTGCTGCATCAGGTGTTGCAGCACAAATTGAATCAATGGTTTAAACATAGAATTAAAGTTTAATGCCTTTGTGCAAGGCAACAACGCCCGCTGTCAGGTTGTAATAATCCACTTTGGCAAAACCGGCGTCATGCATCATCTGTTTCAGTGTCTCCTGGTCCGGATGCATGCGGATGCTTTCAGCCAGGTAACGGTAACTGGGTTCATCATTGGCAATCCATTTACCAAGTTTGGGCAGCAGTTTGAAAGAATAGGTATCGTATAATTTTTCAAGTGGTTGCCATACTTTGGAGAACTCAAGTACCAGCAGGCGGCCACCCGGTTTCAGTACACGATGCATTTCACTCAGCGCATTATCTTTATGTGTCATATTGCGCAAGCCGAATGCCACGATCACACAGTTAAATGTTTCATCTGCAAATGGCAGTATTTCGGCATTGCATTGGGCAGCCGGAATATTCAACCCTGCATCTATCATGCGGTCACGGCCCACACTCAGCATGGAGGCATTAATATCGGTCAAAATTACCTGACCGGGGTTATGTGCTGCTTGGGTACCTACTTTTTTGGCAAACAGGCTGGATAAGTCACCACTGCCACCAGCAATATCCAGCACCTTGTCACCCTGGCCAACGCCGCTGACATCCACTGCAAAGCGCTTCCATAAGCGGTGCAATCCGGCCGACATCACATCATTCATGATGTTGTATTTTTGCGCCACAGAATGGAAAACCTCGCCGACTTTCTTTTGCTTGTCGTGCTCGGCGACCGTTTCAAAGCCAAAGTGGGTCGTTTTATCCTGCTCAGTGTTGTCTTGCATATTAGGTTTCCTTACGGGTGTGGCCGGCGATGGTTAGCTTGGTTATGTAGTCCTGCCACAGGCTTTCATAGTGTTGGGCCAGGTAGTACAGATAATCCCATGAATACAGGCCGGTATCATGACCATCATCAAAAATCAGTTTAATAGCATATCGGCCCACCGGTTCGATTCCGCTGATGTTCACAAGTTCTTTACCTGTTTGCAGGACTTCCTGCCCGGCACCATGACCGCGCACTTCTGCCGAAGGCGAATACACCCGCAAAAACTCGCATGAGAGCATACATTCGGTATGGTTATCGAAATGAATTTCCAGCAAGCGCGATCCCTGATGTAACTGGATCAGGGTAGGGGTTGGAGTTTCTGCTTGAAGACCGCTCATGGCATTGAAGAATGTCGTACTTTGGACCGTTATATAGCTTATGTGAATGATAGCAGATGACAACCACCTACGCATAAGTGCGTATATGTCTAATCTTATGGTTGATAATTCATTTTATTTATGAATTAATGGCTATACCTTCATGATTTATTTGAACTTTTACGAAATCATGATAGATTAATGAAAAAACAGGCAATCCTAAGTAGGTTACCGGATAACTATATAAGCAGGTCCTATGGAAAATAACAGACTGGCACAACAATTTGATTTGTATACGCGCTGGCGTGAGACGATTGCTGATGTATTGGGGGAGTATCGGCGCTGGTTGGCTGATAAGCAACTCAGCGATGTGCAACTTGAAGAACGTATTCAGCAGCAGCTTAACCGTTTGCGGGAAGATAAACTGACGGTCGCATTTGTGGCAGAGTTTTCCCGTGGCAAGTCCGAACTGATCAACGCTATTTTCTTTTCAGATTATGGTCATCGCTTATTACCTTCCGGTGCCGGCCGCACCACGATGTGTCCTACCGAACTTCGTTATGACCTGGGCAAGCCAGTCAGCCTGTCATTATTGCCGATCGAGAGCGGCGCCAATCAAATATCCATCAGTGAATACAGACGCATGCCGCAGGCATGGTCGGTGATTGAATTCGACGCCCATTCCCGCGAGAGCATGGTTGAAGCCTTTAAAGAGGTCAGCCGCACCCGTCGCGTCACGCGTGAAGAAGCGCAAGCATTAGGTTTATACCATCCTGACCATCCCGATGACTTAATGCTTATCGGCCAGGATGGCTTGATGGAAATCCCGTGCTGGCGCTATGCGGTGATTAATTTTCCGCACGCTTTGCTCAAACAAGGTTTAGTCATTCTGGATACGCCAGGGTTAAACGCGATTGGTGCCGAGCCGGAATTAACCATGAGCATGCTGCCAAATGCGCATGCAGTACTGTTTATACTGGGTGCCGATACCGGTGTCACCAAGTCCGAAATGGAAGTCTGGCGCCGTTACATCAGTGGTGCACGCTGGAAGCAAAAAGGGCGCATGGCGGTGCTCAACAAGATAGATGGCCTATGGGATCCGCTAAAAACTGACGATGAAATTCAAGCCGAACTGTCTCGCCAGTTGCAAACAACTGCCGAACTCCTGGGCCTTTCACGTGAGCAGATTTTACCCACCTCTGCTCAGAAAGGCCTGCTGGCAAAAGTGACTGGAGATCATCAGTTACTGGCAAAAAGCCGTTTGTTACAGCTGGAAAAAAATCTCTCTGATGAATTGATTCCTGCCAAGCAGGAAATTGTGCGTGAAAGCATACATAGCGAACTCGAAGATATGATGCTGCAAACGCGCAGCATTTTGGAAACGCGCTTGCAAAGTGTTATCGATCAAACCGATGAGCTAAGATGCCTGCAAGGCAAAAACGAAGATGTGATTGCGCAAATGATGCGCAAGGTGAAGCAGGATAAAGTCAATTTTGAAATTGGTTTGCAGCGTTATCAAGCGCTACGTAGCGTATTTTCGGTGCAATCCAACCAGTTGTTTCATCACCTGGGCATGCCGGCACTCAAAAACAAAGTGCGCGAAACACGCGACAATATGATGAAAGCGTCATTCACGAAAACCATGCGCCAGGCCATGGATGATTTTTTCAGTGACTTGAAGCGCCGCATGATGGAAGCGGACATTCATGTGCTCGAAATCAAAAAAATGATGGAAGCCATGTACGAAAAATTCTCGAAAGAACACGGCCTGTTGCAGAAAAGCCCACCCCCATTTTCAACTTCGCGCTACCTCAAAGCGCTTAATAAGCTTGAAACCATATATCGCGATCAGTTCAATACGACATTCAATATGATTGCGCATGAAAAATTCACCTTAACCAGCAAGTTTTTTGAAACATTGGCCAGTCATGTGATTCTTGAGTATGAAGCAGCCAACCGTGACGCTGAAAGCTGGCTGAAAGCCGTGATTGCGCCTATGGAAAGCCAGATGCGTGAGCATCATGTGCAATTGAAACGCCGCGTGGAAAGTATTAAACGTATTTACCAGGCGACTGATACATTGGAAGAGCGTATTGCAGACCTGGAGCAGGTCGAACTGACCATCAGGCAACAACTTGCCGAATTGGAGCAACTAAATGGCAAAGCCTTACATACCCTGCAACACGAAGATGTGATTGTGCAGGCGGCTTAGATTATTAGTTAGAGATAGATAATAGTTGAATAACACAAATAAAAACGGGTGCCTAAGCACCCGTTTTTATTATTTGCTTTCCAGCATGTAAGTCTTGATTTTCTGCATCGCCTTTTGCTCAATCTGGCGGATACGTTCCGCAGACACATTGAACTCAGCTGCAAGTTCGTGCAGAGTAGATACATCGCCCTCAGTCAACCAGCGCGCCTGCAACACACGGCGGCTACGCTCATCCAGCTGTTGCATGGCATTACTTAAGCCTTCAGTCTGCATATGCTCTGTTTGCAATGTCTCAAGTAAAGCTGACGGCTCAGGACCTTCATCCTGCAAGTAAGCAATCGGGCTGTACGCTTCCTCACCATCATCATCTACCTGAGCATCCAGTGGAATCTCCTGACCATTCAGGCGATATTCCATTTCAACGACTTCTTCAGGTTTTACATTCAGTTCGGTAGCGATACGATTTACATCATCCGGGCTTAATGTTTCAAAGCCTTGCTTCATGCTACGCAGATTAAAGAATAGCTTACGTTGTGCTTTAGTAGTCGCGGTTTTCACCAAGCGCCAGTTGCGCACAATGTATTCATGAATTTCAGCTTTAATCCAGTGCATGGCAAAAGACACCAGGCGCACGCCGCGCTCAGGGTCAAAGCGTTTGACTGCTTTCATCAAGCCAATGTTACCTTCCTGAATAAGGTCAGCTTGCGGTAAGCCATAGCCGCTGTAACCACGCGCAATACTGGCAACCAGGCGAAGATGCGAAACAATCAGCCCACGTGCGGACTCAAGGTCGCCGGTTTCTTTCAAGCGTTTGGCATAGCTGTATTCTTCTTCAGGCGTGAGTATTGGAAACTGCTTGATGGTTTGCAGGTATTTATCCAAGCTGTCCGCTGAGGAAACGACAGGTATAGTTAAAGCGTTAATGGTAAAGCTCCTTGTTTGATAAAGAGGTTTAAACTAATTTTAGCACTCAAAGAGTGAGAGTGCTAGCCTGATAGAAAAGTTCAGGCAAATTGTGATGATTTGCAAGTTGGCGGTTGCCATAGCATTTAATCTAAAACAGGTAATGTCCCCATTTTCATTGATACTGAGCAATTGATAATGCGGGGCATAGCGTCATTTAGAGAGTAGTTGGAAAGAAAAGTTAAATTTAAAAATATGAGCCCGGTAAAAATATCTAAATTTTCTATAGATGCAAAAACATGGTGTTCCAATTTATTTATCTAGAGTGGATATACATGCTATTAGAGAAGTTATCGGCCCTCAATCTAAGTAAGAATTAATTCGCGAGTTTAGGCGATAAATTGTCTGCAAAGTTTGCAGGGCTTTTCTTTCGCAGCTATGCATTTATTGCATGAATTATCAATTTAATTTCTTTAACTTAATGATTTTAAAGTAATTTTTTTACTGGCATGTCGATTGCTCAGTTAGGATCGTATTCTTACGGAAAGCCTATATGTTCAGCGCATCGATCCCAGTGTTTCCTCAGGCCTTTTATGCTGAAAGAGCCTATGATTTACGCGTCTTTGCAAAACCCAAAAGATATACCCTGCAAGAGATTAACGCGTTTGAAATAAATGCAACTCATTCGGATCGAATCGAGGTCGAAAACTTCATTGCAGCAGTTTTCGATTTTGCATACGGCGCGCATGTAAAAAATTTCATGCCTAAACTGATCGCTTTACGAGATCAGAATCATCAATTGATGGCGGCGTTTGGAATGCGCGATGCAAGCGATTCATCTTTATTCCTGGAACAGTATCTGGATGAACCTATTGAAAACGTTATATCGCAAAACCTGAATTGCAAAATCCAACGTTCAGATATCACTGAGATCGGCAATCTTGCTGTTGCCAATCCCAGAAACGCCGGCATCCTTATCTCACATGTAATTCAACATAGCATCAATGCAGGGGTGCAGTATTGTGTGGCGACTGCTCATCACACATTACAAAATGGATTGATTAAAGGTGGCGTCGATGTACTGCCTTTATCACCAGTGGACCCCATGCGCTTACCCCCTGGTGAACTAGCCAACTGGGGGCGTTACTACGATAACCAGCCACAAGTCGTGGTTGTTCGTCAGCCTGTGAGGTAAGAAAATGCAATACGCTACTTTTGAACAAGCTTTAGCGAAACATGCCTTACTAAGCCCTCATTCCGTTGCATTGCAGGGTAGCAGCACAGCACTTACCTATGCGCATTTGCAGCTCGGAGTTGATCAACTGAGACGCGAGTTAGCTCTGGATAGTAGTTGTCAGCCGATTGCTTTTGCAATTTCCAATCATCCGGCATGGGTTGTATTGGACATCGCTGTATTAGGTTGTGAAATTCCGTTAGTGCCTCTTCCATTTTTCTTCACTGACACGCAAATCTTCCATGCGGTTTTGGATGCCGGTGTCGGGACATTGATTACAGACCAGCCTGAACGATTCAGTGGAATTTTTGCAAGCTTAATCAAGAGAAAAATGACGTTACTGATTGCAGGTAAACGCGTCATGCAAATCGAGTTAAGTGTTCCTCCAAAGCGTTTACCAAAAGGAACTGTAAAAATTACCTATACCTCTGGCACCACCGGAACCCCGAAGGGCGTGTGCTTAAGTGTAGAAAGCATGTTGAATGTAGCTGAGTCTGTGATTCACGCAACCGGGATCACTGGTGAAGCGAATCATTTATGCGTATTGCCACTAGCTACACTTTTGGAAAATGTAGCGGGTGTTTATGCAGCCCTGCTTGCAGGCGCAAAGGTGCATTTACTCTCCAGCCAGGAAGTGGGATTAAATGGCAGTCAATTAGATGCTCAGCAATTGCATTATGCACTATCGGACACGCAAGCCAACACCGCTATTTTCATTCCAGAGCTACTCAATGCACTGGTCAGTGTGATTGAGTCCGGGGCCTTGCCTCTGCCCAATTTGCGCTTTCTTGCAGTGGGTGGTGCAGCTGTGGCGAGCCAATTGCTGTCCAGAGCCAATAAGCTTGGAGTGCCAGTCTTTCAGGGTTATGGGCTATCTGAATGTGCCTCAGTGGTTGCTTTAAATACCATGTCCGAAAATCAAGTCGGCAGTGTTGGTAAACCTTTGCAACATCTGGAAATCAAGCTGGCCGATGATGGTGAGATATTGGTGAAAGGTACGCATTTCCTAGGGTATACCGGACAAGCGGAAGTTGCTCGCCATGAGTGGTTAGCCACTGGTGACATAGGTACCGTGGATGCGCAGGGATATGTATATATCAAAGGTCGCAAAAAGAACATGTTCATCACATCGTTTGGTCGAAACGTTTCACCCGAATGGCTTGAATGCGCCTTATTGAATTCTCCGTACATTGCCCAAGCGTGTGTTTATGGAGAAGCGCAGCCATGGAATATTGCACTCATCGTATGTAAACCAGGCATATCCGAGAAATTGATTTCCGAATCAATCGCGGAAATTAATCAACAGTTGCCAGATTACGCCCGTATCAAACAGTGGGTGCCGGTCAGCCCATTTAGTAGTGCCAATCAACAGTTAACCCTGAATGGCAGACTGAAACGACAGGCAATTTATCAAGTACACCAGGCAGCGATTGATCACTTATACAAGGAATTGGCATGACCTTTTACGAACAGCTTTTGCAAGCAACAGAACCGGACAGAAAAGCACTGTTAAGTCTGCCGCTAATTACACTCGGTGCTGCAGGTGAGTTGAGTCTGGAAGCCTATGTGGCATTCCTCACCCAGGCTTACCATCATGTTAAACATACCATTCCATTACTGATGTCCACAGGCGGACGTTTAGAGGAGCGATACGAGTGGTTACGGGTGGCGACTGGTGAATATATCGAAGAAGAAATGGGTCATCAGGAGTGGGTGCTGAACGATATTGAAGCCTGCGGATTTGATAAAGAAAAAGTACGCCATGGCAAGCCAGGCCTGGCCACTGAACTGATGGTTTCATACGCATATGATATGGTTAACCGTGTCAATCCAATCGGCTTTTTTGGCATGGTATTAGTACTTGAAGGGACGAGTACAGCAGTGGCGAGCCATGCAGCAAAAGCAATTTCTCAAAGCCTGAATCTGCCAGCCAACTGCTTTAGTTATCTGGCTTCTCATGGCGCTCTTGATGTCGAGCACACGCAATTCTATGAGGAGATTGTTAACAAAATCTCTGATGAGAAAGATCAGCAGTTATTGGTGCATGCTGCCAAGGTATTTTACAAATTGTATGCCGATATCTTTCGGGATTTGGGTGAGCAGTTCATTGGGAAGGCTTGATATGGACCTCAAAGAAAAACGAATTCTCCTGACTGGTGCAACAGGCGGGTTAGGCCAAGAGCTTGCAATCGCACTTGCCAGAAGAGACGCTGAACTCACCTTGGTTGGCCGTGATGAGGCCAAATTGCTACAACTGAAAAATTCGTTATTTCAGATTGGCAAAAGTGCGCACACTATTGGGATTGATCTCAGTGAAACGGGAGCAATTTCTCACGTTTCAAAAGCTGCCAGGCGATATATGGGCGGGGTCGATATTTTAATCAATAACGCAGGTGTCATGGATTTCATTAAATTTGAACAGCAGACTCCAGAGCGCATCGAGCAAATGATAGAAACAAATGTAACCATACCGATTCAGCTTACTAACGCAATGCTTGCAGAATTCCTGCTGAGGGGTACAGGCCATTTAGTATTTGTCGGCTCAATATTTGGCTCTTTGGGTTTTCCTCATTTTGCAACCTACTGCGCCAGCAAGTTCGCTATTCATGGATTTTCTCAATCCTTACGCCGTGAGCTATTAGGTACCAATATTGGCGTCACTTATATTGCACCCAGAGGGATTAACACAGCGATGAACGATGCCAATACTGTTGCCATGTGGGAGAAGACTAACAGTGAAATGGATGAGCCGGTAGTGGTTGCCAACCGTATTGTTCGCGGCCTTGAAAAAAATCAACAAGAAGTGTTTATAGGGCAGCCACAGTCATTCTTTGCCTGGCTAAATGGCGTGTGTCCAAAATTAGTCAGCAGTGGTATTAAAAAAGATACAGCCATTGCAAGTCATTTTTTATAACTTTTAAGGAGCATTCTCATGAAACATTATCGGCTAGGTATTTCCGTTCTCTTACTCAGTTTATTTTCCGGCTTAGTCATGGCCGATGAAAAACTTGATGGAAGTATTGCCAGTTTGCAGCACGAATGGGCGAAGGCCAATTACAGTACCCCTAAAGATGCACAGGAGTCTGCGTTCAAAAGTCTGTCCGAAGAAGCGCACCTGATCACTGAGAGAAATGCTAATGCCCCGGAAGCCCTGATCTGGGAGGGCATTGCCAATGCTGGTTATGCTAAAGCGAAAGGTGGGCTTGGGGCACTTAAACTTGCCGAAAAGGCACGTGACTTGCTGCTTGCAGCCGAAAAGTCTAATCCAAATGCGCTCCAAGGATCAGCGTATACCAGTTTAGGTTCACTATATTACAAGGTACCAGGCTGGCCAATCGGATTCGGCGACAAGAAAAAAGCTAAAGCTTATCTTGAAAAGGCATTACAGATAAATCCAGCTGGCATAGATCCCAACTTTTTTTATGCGGATTTTCTGAGTGAACAAGGTGAATATAAGCAAGCCATTCCGTATTATGAAAAAGCATTGGTTGCCGCACCAAGGATTGGACGCGAAGACGCTGATGCCGGCCGCAGAGCTGAAGTTGAAGCAGGGTTGAAGTTAGCCAAGAGTAAAGTCTGACTTAAAGTGACCAGCCTAATTGTTTGTCGAATGGATAATAAAATTTCAGCGAGATATCGACGCTTAATTATCAAACAGACTCAAAGAGTTAACCTTGAGTCTGTTTAAAATAATACTCATTGAATAGCAGAGAATGCATCAATGAATTGGTGTTAGCGACCAATTTTTCATTGCTTCATCGCCAGGGCGATCAACGACAACTTCGCCATTTTCAGTACTGATTACCCAACTGGTCGGAATATAGTGATGCTGACCGTTACTATCTTTATTCAACTTGATGCAGTCAGTGCCTTCAAGGTGATCCACTGTTGCAAACTGACCACCTTGCGAACAGACGACCGGCATTTCCGGAAGAATCTGGTTTATATTCAAGTTTCTTTCCTGCGACAGTAAACTTTCATTACTTGCGTCTGGGGTAACAACGTTATCAATAATTTCTTCTACCAGATTTTTTGGGGAATTATTCATACTTCCAATCTCCTTAACATTCATCATTTATTTTTTCTTCATCGAATCAAAATCATAAATGTGAGTGCCAATAAGGTTTATCAGGAGATGGCTGATGACTTTGTAAGAATTACGGAAAAAAGCCTAGTCTTTGCCTTTGCCATGACCGCGTCCTTTACCAGGACCAGGGCCACGATCACCATGCTTGGGGCCGTGACCTTTGTGGTCATAATGGTCATGTCCGTGGTCGTCTCTACCCCTGTAATCACCATGATCATGTGCATAAGACACATAGCGTGGCGCATATACGTTTTGGTACCAGGAGTCCTGGACAAAATATACTTGTCTGCCACATGCGCCGTAGTGACCACAATAGCGTGACCATTTTTTCATCTGGCCAGGCGGGACACGCAAATACATAGGGGGTTGGACAACAGCTACAGGTGGTGGTTGGATAATCACCGGTTGCGCATAGACGACTTGTGGGGCCGGGTAGGGGTCACCTAAAACGATCTGACCATAAAATCCCGGTTGACCAATACTGACAGCGACGCCATCTGCATAGGCTAGCGCTGAAGTTGTTAAAAATACTATACCCATCGCTACATTTTTAATCATGGTATTTCCTCTCAGATAAACATGCTTATTAGATTAAGCATGAAATAAATGTATGGTGGGCATTTTAAAAATCTGTACAAAAGGAAAGTAGTCTCATAAATCTGATAGCTTCGTCAGAATGCGCTGACAGCTGGATAGGAATTTATCCTAGTGAGAGTGGCAGATAAGCAGAAAAGATGTTTATTAAAGTGATAGCTTAAAGGATGCAGGAAAATGAAGTGCAATTTTCCTGCGTGTAATTTAATAAGCGATACCTTACTTAATATTCCTGATCGCCATCCATCCCAAATCATGCATACATACTACAAAGGCGCGTTTGAACGTCTGGGTTTTGTAGTTGGGTAAATAATCTGGCCCCAGTTTCTTCTCGCAGGAGACTTGATCCTGTTTCAGCTTGTCTGGAAATGCCCCCATTTTCCACCAGGAGTTAATCGCGTATTCCACATCGGGGCCGTCATTTACTGTTGAGTGGCTGGCGGCCTTGTCTGTTTTCTCTTCAGCGGTCGTGCTGGTTGTCGTTGCAGCGGCGGTAGGTGCAGCTATCTCTGTAGGCTTGGTTAACGTCGTAGCACTATTCTGTGGTGTTTTCGCAACAGCAGGTACGACTGGTTTTTCCTTTTTATCCGGAGTGATCTCAATAAACGGACTCGGCTTGCTGATGACTTCCTGGTGGTTGTCATGGGTTTCTATGGTCGCAAACAGCGGATCCATCGCGTCAACTTTTGGTTTTTGCCAGCCTTGTTCTGCCAGGCAGGCGCTCAGTTGATCGCCGCTGCCGCGGCAGGCTTGGTGCGCCCTGTCTATATCCTGTTGCGAACCTCCGCGCTTATATGAAACCTCGCCACAACCGGTCAATAAAGCTATCAATATTAAGTAAGTTAAAAGACGCATTGCGAGTCCTGTTCTCAATTTGTTATGCGAAGTCTAGCGGGGTTTGCTATTTAGCATCCTACGCAAATTGACGTATTTGTCCTACACCTCCCTGTCGTTAATCTGGGCACAAGTTTTGATCGACTGTGATTGTTTTGAAGTTAACGAGAAAGGGAGTTTTAGATGATGAATATTAAAAAATGTGCCTTGCATACCGCTGTAGCAATGGCTTGTGGCTTGGGTGCGCAATTGGCAAATGCGGGCGCCACTATCAGTTTTGGTGAAGACAAGTATATCAGTGCCGGCTTCGGTTTTATCACCAGTTACAACTCTGTTGAAGACGCGTCTAACAACGGCCGTGACCGCTCAAACGATTTTGCGCTGGATAGTGCACGTTTGTATTTGTCAGGTTCATTCAATAAATACATCAAGGGGATGTTGAACACTGAGAAATCCGGTGGCGGTAGCGATGTAGGTAGCAATATTGAAGTGATTGACGCTAACGTGCAATTCCAATTGACTCCTGAAGTTGCAATTTGGGCAGGTCGTTTCCTGTCTCCAAGTGACCGCGCAAACATGGCCGGTCCTTACTACTCCATGGGTGGAGGCTATTGGGCAAATATCGCTTCACGTTATGGCTGGAACGGTGGTGTCATTGGCCGTGATGAAGGTGTAGCGGTTGTAACCAGTTTTCTGGAAGATCACTTGGCTGTTTCTTTCGGTGCATTTGAAGGCGATAAAACTTTCCGTTTCAGTGGTGTAGGTGCGCAAGGTGAATCACCAGCAGTGAAAGATAAGTTGATGTATGCAGGTCGTGTGCAATATAACTTCTGGGATGCTGAGCCTGGCTATTACGGTACAGGTAATTATTTTGGTGCTAAAGATATTCTTTCTATTGGTGTTGCAGGGCGCGTGAAAAAAGACGGTGCCGTGGCTACGACTGGCGCAATAGGTGATTACACATCCTATAGCGTTGACTTTTTACTTGAGAAAAAAGATGTGGGTCCTGGCACATTCTCTGCCGAAGCAGCCTACTACTACTACGATACAGACAATGTCTTTTTGGCTGAACAAGGTAAAGCTTACTCCGCTGGACTTGGCTACCTGTTCAATGATCCAGTCGGCTGGGGAAAAATCATGCCTATCGTTCGCTATCAGAAGTTTGATGCAGATGGCCTGACAACCGCTGGCAGCGTCAATACCCGTACTGGTGCAGATACCAAACGTTTCGAAGTCGGTGCCAACTATGTGATTGCTCCATACAACTCAGTGATCACCGCAACTTATGGCAAGACAGATACGCCTACTACCTCTAGCGACAATTTCTTCAAACTTGCGTTACAGATGCAATTTTAAACAAACCTTATAACCCTTTCTCACAAAGGAGATGAGTGTAATGAAAACAATAGTGAAACTGGATTTGGATAAAAAACCCTGGGAGCAGGACGGTCAGATCCATAACCGTTGGCACCCGGACCTGCCGATGATTGCCATGGTCAAGCCTGGTGACGAGTTCCGTGTCGAGTGCATGGACTGGACCGGCGGCCAGATCGGTAACAACGACAGCGCCAACGATATCCGTGATGTGGACCTGACCCAGGTGCACTACCTGAGTGGCCCTATCGGGGTTGAAGGTGCTGAACCGGGCGACCTGATGGTGGTGGATATCCTCGACGTGGGTACGTTTGAAGACCAGCAATGGGGCTTTAACGGCCTGTTTGCCAAGGAAAATGGCGGCGGTTTCCTGACTGACCATTTCCCTAAGGCAAGCAAGTCAATCTGGGATTTCCACGGCGTTTACACTACTTCCCGCCATGTACCTAAGGTGCGTTATGCCGGCATCATGCATCCTGGCTTGATTGGTTGCCTGCCATCACGTGAGTTACTGGAAACCTGGAATGAGCGTGAAGCTGCGCTGATTGCCACCGACCCTGACCGCGTACCGGCGCTGGCACTGCCACCGGAGCCACAATCTGCGGTAATGGGCCGCTTGTCAGGTGATGCTGCCAAAAAAGCGGCAGCGGAAGGTGCGCGTACCGTTCCGCCACGTGACCACGGCGGTAACTGCGACATCAAGAACCTGACCAAAGGCTCAAAAGTATATTTCCCGGTGTATGTGAAAGACGGTGGTCTCTCCATGGGTGATCTGCACTTCTCACAAGGCGATGGTGAAATTACTTTCTGCGGTGCGATTGAAATGGCCGGCTACCTGGACATCAAAGTCAGCCTGATCAAGGATGGCGTCAAGAAATACGGTATCAAGAACCCGATTTTCCAGCCTAGCCCGATCACTCCGACTTATCGTGATTATGTGATTTTTGAAGGTATCTCGGTAGATGAAGCTGGTAAACAACACTACCTGGATGTACATGTGGCTTACCGCCAGGCTTGCCTGAATGCGATCGAGTACCTGAAGAAATTCGGCTACAGCGGCGAACAGGCGGTGGCTATCCTCGGCACGGCCCCGGTAGAAGGTCATATCAGCGGCATTGTAGATATCCCGAATGCATGTGCAACGTTGTGGGTCCCGACCGAGATCTTCGAATTTGATATCCGTCCAAATGCTGATGGACCGAAGATCGAAGTCCCACCTGGAATCAATGTGGCGCCAAGTACGTAAGATTTAAGGAAACTTAGGTTTACGTTTTAAAAGTTTGCATAAGGAAAAGCGAGATGCCTCTTTACGAATATGAGTGTGACAGCTGTGGTGTGTTTACCGCGCTACGCAAGATGAGTGAATCCAGTTTGCCAGCTGATTGTGATTGCTGTGGGTCTGAAAGTCCGCGCATCCTGTCGGTGCCTAAACTGGCCATCATGGGCAAGCAACAACGGTCTGCGCATGAACGTAACGAGAAATCTGCCCACGAGCCACGCAGTGGTCGCCGCTCAAGTTGTGGTTGTACAGGCTCACATACCTGTAAAACCACCACCAAGGTGAACCCTGATAACGGCAAACCGGCGATGCAGATGCAAACCAAGAAAACGGCCAGGCCCTGGATGATCGGACACTAGTCTGATCGACCAAGTAAAGCTGATCGGACACTCGTCTGATCAGCCGACTAAAGCCCTCATCGTAATAAAGCAGTTCCTGAATACAGTATGTAGTGAGCAATGTTTAATTTTGAAGTTAACTGATTTTTAAAGGAGAGTTGTAATGAGTACCTTGAACAGAAGGGGTTTTATCAAAGGCGCGATGTTAGGTGCCATGATGGCAGCGGGTCTCGTTACCGGACACGCATTTGCTGCAGACTATCCAACAGCAAAAGTGAACACCACCGGCTTGGCCGTGACTGACACAACCGTCAAAGTCGGTATCCTGCACTCCGCAACCGGCACGATGGCGATCAGTGAAACAGGTTCTATCCAGGCTGAAAAGCTGGCGATTGAGCAGATCAACGCCATGGGCGGTATCCTGGGTCGCAAGATCGAAGTCGTGCAGGAAGACGGCGCATCTGACTGGCCGACTTTTGCTGAAAAAGCGAAGAAACTGCTGGAAAAAGATAAAGTGGCTTCTGTGATGGGCTGCTGGACATCCGCTTCACGTAAGGCTGCATTGCCAGTGTTTGAAAAAGACAACGGCTTGCTGTTCTATCCAACATTCTACGAAGGTTTAGAGCAATCTAAAAACGTGTTCTACACAGGTCAGGAAGCGACACAACAAATCCTGGCAGGTCTGGACTGGATCGCTAAAGAGAAGAAAGCTAAAACTTTCTACCTGATCGGTTCTGATTACATCTGGCCACGTACTTCCATGAAAATTGCCCGTAAACACATCGAGCAACATCTGGGCGGCAAAGTGGTAGGTGAAGAGTACATCGCTTTGGGTGATACGCAATTTGGTTCTGTGATCAACAAAATCAAACTGAAAAGACCTGACGTGATTTATGCAGCGGTTGTGGGTGGTAGTAACGTTGCCTGGTTCAAACAGTTGAACGCAGCTGGCCTGAACTCAAGCAAGCAAACCATGTTGACCATCTCAGTGACCGAGGATGAAGTATTAGGTATCGGTGGTGAGAACCTGGCTGGCTTCTACTCAGCCATGAAATACTTCCAGTCGCAAGACAACGATGCAAACAAAAAATTTGTTGAAGCCTTCAAAAAACGCTGGGGTAAAGATGCTGTGATCGGCGACGTGACGCAAGCGGCTTACCTGGGCCCATGGTTGTACAAAGCAGCGGTTGAACGTGCTGGCAGCTTCGATGTAGACAAGGTTCAAGCAGCATTGCCTGGCTACGAGTTTAAAGATGCACCAGAAGGCCCTGTGACTGTAGAAGCTAACCATCACCTGACTACCAAACTGCGTATTGGTCAGTGGGGTAAAGATGGCCAGGCGAAAGTGGTTTACACCTCTGGTTACATCAAACCTGATCCATTTCCAAAAGGCTACCAATAAACTAGTCTGGTCTTAAATGCCTGAGCGGTAGCCGGTTTTGCCGGCTACCGTTTAGCGCAAGTATTCAATCCCATTAGTGTGTGTTTTTTAAGTTTCAAGGAGACCTGTATGTTTGGTTATTCGATGGCAGATATAGGCAATATTGTGGTGATGCAGGGTTTTTCCGGCCTGAGCATGTTTACAGTGTTGCTGCTGATGGCACTTGGTCTCGCAATTATTTTCGGGCAAATGGGTGTAATTAACATGGCACATGGTGAGTTCATGACCATCGGTGCGTATACCACGGTCCTGCTTTCCAAAGTGGCCGCGACCTACGGATTCACTAATTATTACTTTATATTTGCCATAGCGATTGCCTTTTTACTGGCATTCGCCGTCGGTTATTTTATCGAATTCATTATGATCCGGCACCTCTACAAGCGACCACTGGACACCTTGCTGGCCACCTGGGGTTTGAGCCTGGTCATGCAGCAAATTTTCCGCTCGACCTTTGGCGCCAAAGAAGTCAGCGCCGAGTTGCCTGAATGGATGCTTGGGTCATTTAAACCGACACCAGATATTGATATTCCTATTAATGGCGTATTCGTGATGGTGCTGGCAGCGCTGGTGACTTTCGGTGTGTATATGTTTATGTACAAGTCCCGCTGGGGCCTGCGTGTGCGCGCTACCGTACAAAACCGCACCATGGCTGGTGCAGTAGGTATCAACACTTCCAAAGTTGACCGCGTCACATTTGCACTGGGCTGCGGCATTGCCGGAATCGCTGGTGCTGCGTTTACTACCATTGCTTCCACTGGCCCGACCACAGGTACCTTGTACATCGTCGACAGCTTTATGGTGGTGGTGTTTGGCGGCGCAGCAAGTATCGTCGGTACGATTGCCTCTGCCTTCGGTATCGCCCAGGCACAATCTATCCTGCAATTCTTTATGACCAGCTCTATGGGTAAGGTGTCTACCTTGCTCGTCATCGTCACTATCCTGATGATGAAACCAGAGGGCTTGTTTGCCTCCAAACTGCGTAAATAAAAGGGTGATGGCAACGTGTGAACAGGTTTCCCACGCGTTGCCATAAGTAAATGAACGTATTAAGTGTTTTGCCCTGCCGCAATAGAATCAACGCATCAACAGAGGAGAAATCTTGATGACATTATGGGAAAAAATGAAAGCCAGCCCTGTACTGGGTGGTAAAGAGGGAGTGATCAGCCTGGCTGTGCTGGCTGCCATCATCTTCGTTGTACTGCCACTGGGCTTAGATATCTTCCGCCTCAATTTAATCGGTAAATACCTGACTTACGCGTTTGTTGCTGTCGGCCTGGTCATGCTGTGGGGGCACGGCGGTATCCTGAGTTTAGGCCAGGGTATCTTTTTCGGCCTCGGCGGTTATGCCATGGCCATGTTCCTTAAACTGGAGGCTTCTGATCCGCTGAGTACCAAGATCCAGTCTACCCCTGGTATTCCTGACTTCATGGACTGGAACCAGCTGACTGCCTTGCCATGGTTCTGGGAGCCGTTCAAGAGTTTGCCTTTCACTATCTTTGCCGTGCTGACCATTCCGGCATTGTTCGCCTACATCATCGGTTACGCCATGTTTAAACGTCGGGTGGGCGGTGTGTATTTCTCCATCATTACGCAAGCCGTGGCGCTGATCCTGAGTATCCTGATTGTTGGACAGCAAGGTTATACCGGCGGTGTGAATGGGATGACTGATTTGCGTACCATGCTGGGCTGGGATATCCGTAGTGATTCTGCCAAATACATCCTGTACTTTGTAAATGGCCTGTTGCTGTTCGGTGCGATCTTCCTGTCCAAGTACATCATGAGCAGCAAGTTCGGTATGTTGTTGCTGGCGATGCGTGACAAAGAAGAGCGCGTACGTTTCTCCGGTTACGACGTCTCCAATTTCAAAATCTTTATCTTCTGCCTGGCTGCGATGATGTCCGCGGTGGGTGGTGCCATGTTTACCCTGCAGGTGGGCTTTATGTCACCATCCTTCGTCGGTATCGTGCCATCAATTGAAATGGTGATCTTCTGTGCAGTGGGTGGCCGTGCTTCACTGGTTGGCGCTGTCTATGGCACCTTGCTGGTGAATTATGGAAAAACCGTGTTTTCGGAAACTTATCCTGAAATGTGGCTGTTCCTGATGGGCGGGCTGTTTATCGCAGTGGTGATGTTCTTCCCAAGCGGTTTGGCTGGTATCTGGGATAAATACGCGACTAAATATGGCTGGTTCAAAGACAAGGCACCTGCAAAAAAGCTTGAGGTAAGTACTTCTAAGGTAGAAGCACAAGCAGTACTTACCGAAACAAGCATTGAAACATCCCTGGCTACAGACTCTACCGGTGTAGCCACCAAGAGATCACCGCGCAAGAAAGCAGATGCAACATCTGCAATCGAGGGTAATAAATTAAGAGGAGCAGAAGCATGAGTAACACCGACTTCGTCTTGGCAGTAGAAGATTTGACCGTCTCCTTCGATGGCTTTAAAGCAGTGGATAGCTTGACCATGTATATCGACAAAAATGAACTGCGTGTACTGGTGGGCCCTAACGGTGCCGGAAAAACCACGGTGCTTGACCTGATTTGCGGTAAAACCAAATCTACCGCCGGGTCGATCAAGTTTAACAATACCGAATTGACCAAGCTCTCTGAGCACGAAATCGTACGCTCAGGGGTAGGCCGTAAATTCCAGAATCCATCGATTTATGAAAATCTGTCTGTGTACCAGAATCTGGAAGTTTCTTACCCGAAAGGCCGTGGCGTGTTTGGCAGCCTGACTTTCAAACGTACACAGGAAGTGGAAGACCGGGTACGCAAGGTAGCAGAAGACATTATGCTGACCGAGTTCCTGGATATGGAATCAGCTTTGCTCAGCCACGGCCAGAAACAATGGCTGGAGATTGGCATGCTGCTGATGCAGGAGCCGGAGTTGCTGATGCTGGATGAACCAGTCGCTGGCATGAGTGCAAAAGAACGCGACCAGACGGCTGAGTTGCTTAACCGCATTTGCCAGAACAGGTCAGTGATTGTGATCGAGCACGACATGGAATTCGTCAAGAAAATCGCACACAAGGTCACTGTACTGCACCAAGGCAAAATCCTGGCCGAAGGGCCGATGGAAAAAGTGCAAGCTGACGAAAAAGTCATTGAAGTATATCTAGGCCATTAGAGGAGCACAGCATGTTTGAAATTGAGAATTTGCAGGTGAGTTATGGCCAAAGCCAGGTGATTCATGGCCTGAACTTCAAAGCCAATAAAAACGAAACCCTGGCGATTATGGGCCGCAATGGTATGGGTAAAACGACCTTGTTCAAGTCATTGATGGGTATTTTGCCTAGCAAATCCAGCAAGGCCACTGTGGACGGCGTGGATCTGCAAGGTGCCGCTACGCATGATCGAGTGATGAAGGGCCTGGCTTATGTACCACAAGGCCGCTGGATTTTCCCTAACATGACGGTGCAGGAAAATATCGAAACCGGGTTGGAGAAATCTTCCAGCCGCGAGATCCCCGATGATATTTTTGCCTTGTTCCCCGTGCTGCATGAAATGCGCAAGCGCAAGGGCGGTAACCTGTCTGGTGGTCAGCAACAGCAACTGGCGATTGCCCGTGCGCTGGTGACTAATCCTAAAGTGTTATTGCTGGATGAGCCAACCGAAGGGATTCAGCCTTCTATCATCAAGGATATTGCCAGGGTATTGAACGAAATCCGCAAAATGCGTGAAATCACCATCATTGTTTCAGAGCAGGTGTTGAGTTTCACGATGGAAGTGGCTGACCGTATTATCGTGATTGATAAAGGCCGCTTTATTCATGAAGATACCCGCGATAATGTCGATGCTGCCAAGGTGAAAAGCTATTTGTCTGTTTAGCTTTAGGATTGTTTTAGCTACAGAGAACACAGATTTCAAATGCTGAGTTAAGTTTTTCTCAGTGAACTCAGTGTTCTCTGTGCCAAGTATTAAAATAATTTTCTAAGCTGTGGCATGATGCCGTTATGGATGATTTAAAGCCTGCGATCGTATCGCCACCCTTAAAGCTCACTGCCACAAAACACTGGCAAGCAAGGCTTGAGCTTGGCTTCGCCAGGCGTGATGCACGCTCTTACCTGGCACATCGTCTGCATCATGGACCATTGGTTGTTCAGAAAAGCCTGCATCCTGAAGGCGAAGATATCTGTCATGCGGTAGTGGTGCATCCTCCCGGTGGGGTGGCAGGTGGCGACGCACTGCATTTACAGGTACAAGTCGGAGAAGGTGCAAGAGCCTTGTTGACGACGCCTGGTGCAGGCAAGTGGTACAAGGCCAATGGTACCAAAGCGACACAAACGCTCACCTTTCAATTGGCGGCAGGCAGTGGCCTAGAATGGTTGCCACAGGAAAATATTTTATTTGATGCTGCAGAAGTAGGTTTTTCTGCAGAGATAGCGCTGGCAGCAGATGCCACTTTGGCGGCGTGGGATATCGTTTGCCTTGGCCGCCAGGCGCAACAGGAAATCTGGCAAACTGGTTTTTACCAATTAAATCAGCGTATCACTCGAAATGGTAGATTGATCTGGAACGAGCGTGCGCGCATGCAGGCGGATGACCTGGTCAAGACCAGTCGAGTTGGTTTGGGGGGTGCAGCGGTATTCGGCACCTTTCTGGTATGTGCAGGCGCTGTACCTGCCGAATTGTTACAAGCCTGCCGTGAGATAGTGTTATCAAATGCCAACGTAGGTATCACAGCCTTACCTGATGTGCTGTGTATCCGTTATATTGGTAATGCATCGCAGCAGGCCAGGCAATACTTTGAGCATTGCTGGCAGATTTTAAGGCCGTGGTATTATCAAAAAGACGCCATCAGGCCACGTATCTGGAATACCTGATCGCCAAAGAAATAGTCAAAGAGCATTTGTCTACGTAGCTCACCATTTATGGAATTAGCCGCTTATGGAATTAACCCCAAGAGAAAAAGATAAATTATTGATTTTCACCGCCGCTCTGTTGGCCGAGCGGCGCAAGGCACGTGGTTTGAAGCTGAATTATCCTGAGTCCGTCGCTTTTATTTCCGCGGCGATCATGGAAGGGGCGCGGGACGGCAAAACGGTGGCGGAACTGATGAGTTATGGCACGACTTTGCTGGCACGTGATGAAGTGATGGAAGGGGTGCCGGAGATGATTCCGGATATCCAGATAGAGGCAACATTCCCGGATGGGACGAAGCTAGTCACCGTCCACCACCCGATTCCATAAGGGCTCGATGTTGCAAGCGCAGATGGCGGTGTTGCTTATCCTTGCCGTACTTATTGTACTGTCTGCGGTTGTGCACCTTGCCCTCCACGCTTGCAACTCCACGCCTGAATATGCAGAGAAATAATGTTTGAAAATAAAGTAAGAAACGACTGGAGTAATTAATGATTCCTGGCGAAATGCAGGTCGCAGCAGGCGACATCGAATTAAACACAGGGCGTGAAACGGTGACGCTGGATGTGGCGAACACGGGTGACCGGCCGATCCAGGTCGGCTCACATTATCATTTTTATGAGACGAATGAAGCGTTGTCTTTTGACCGGGCTTTAGCTTACGGTGCCCGCTTGAATATTGCGGCGGGGACGGCGGTGCGGTTTGAACCAGGCCAGACGCGTACAGTGCAATTGGTCAAACTGGTGGGCAAGCGTGAAGTCTACGGCTTTGCCGGTAAAGTCATGGGCGCCCTGAAATAGCAGGCGAGCAATAAAGTCAGAGCAATAAGGAAAAACAATGACAGTGAAAATGGATAAACGCGCCTATGCTGAAATGTTCGGCCCGACTGTCGGTGACAAGGTAAGGTTGGCGGATACCGAGTTGTGGGTGGAGGTCGAAAAAGACTTCACCATCTATGGCGAGGAAGTGAAGTTTGGCGGCGGCAAAGTGATCCGCGATGGCATGGGCCAGGGGCAAGGCCTGGCAGCTGAAGTTGCTGATACCGTGATTACAAATGCATTGATTATTGATCACTGGGGTATTGTTAAAGCCGATATTGGTATCAAAGGTGGTTATATTTCTGCCATCGGCAAGGCAGGCAATCCTGATATCCAGCCCGGCGTCACAATTGCAGTGGGCGCAGGTACTGAAGTCATTGCCGGTGAAGGCATGATCATTACTGCAGGCGGTATTGATACGCATATCCATTTTATTTGCCCGCAACAGATCGAAGAAGCATTGATGTCCGGCGTCACCACCATGATTGGTGGCGGTACCGGCCCGGCGACTGGCACTTTCGCCACTACCTGTACACCAGGACCATGGCATATCCATCGTATGTTGCAGGCCGCAGATGCTTTCCCCATGAACCTGGGTTTTCTGGGTAAGGGGAACGTGAGTTTGCCTGAACCACTGCGTGAGCAAGTACGGGCGGGTGTGATCGGGCTTAAATTGCACGAAGACTGGGGAACCACACCGGCAGCCATTGATAATTGCCTGAGCGTCGCTGACGAAATGGATGTGCAGGTTGCCATTCATTCGGATACCCTGAATGAATCAGGCTTTGTTGAGACTACTATTGGTGCGTTCAAGGGCCGCACCATCCATACGTTCCATACCGAAGGGGCGGGTGGCGGCCATGCGCCGGATATTATCAAGGCGGCTGGCTATCCGAATGTATTGCCTTCCTCTACTAATCCAACAAAACCATTTACCGTTAATACCATCGACGAACATCTGGATATGCTGATGGTCTGTCATCACCTGGATCCTGCAATTGCAGAAGATATCGCGTTTGCCGAAAGCCGTATCCGCCGCGAAACAATTGCTGCGGAAGATATATTCCATGACCTTGGCGCCTTCTCGATGATGTCGTCTGATTCACAGGCCATGGGGCGAGTTGGTGAAGTAATTATCCGCACCTGGCAAACCGCGCATAAGATGAAAATTCAGCGTGGACCACTGGCGGAAGACACAGCTGGTAATGATAATTTCCGTATCAAGCGCTATATAGCCAAATACACCATCAATCCTGCCATTACGCACGGTGTCTCGCATGTGGTCGGTTCTGTTGAAGTGGGCAAACTGGCTGACCTGGTGGTCTGGAAACCGGCATTCTTTGGGGTGAAGCCTTTTACCATTATTAAGGGCGGCATGATTGCGGCGGCTGCAATGGGTGACCCCAATGCTTCCATTCCAACCCCGCAACCCGTGCATTACCGTCCCATGTTTGGCGCGTATGGCGGTGGCTTGAAAACGGCAGTGACCTTTGTTTCGCAAGCCGGGCTGGAAAATCCTGAACTGAAGGCACTGGGGTTGCAAAAAACACTAGTCGCTGTCAAAGGTACACGTGACGTTAAAAAATCCGACATGGTGCATAACACCTGGTTACCCAAGATCGACGTCGATCCCGAAACTTATGAAGTGCTTGCTGATGGCATGCCCTTGGTCTGTGAACCGGCGGAAGTGTTGCCTATGGCACAACGCTACTTTTTATTCTGATCAATGTGGGCAAATTGCATCGTTCCGGGCACTTTGTACTTTATCCCGCTCGCTCATTGATGGAACTGAGTTTATAAAAGATAAAAATGATTCATCTCACCGAACGTATTACTGTCAGTGGTCATATAGACGACACACTGGAACTGCCTTTTGACCTGCGGCAGAAAAGTCGCCTGCGCGTGAAATTGGCTTCGGGCAACGAAGCGGCATTGTTTTTAACCCGGGGCATCATCCTGCGTGGTGGCGATCTACTCAAGTCTGAGAATGGCCTGGTCGTCCAGATTGTGGCAGCGCAAGAGCCGGTCTATAACGTCATTGCACCTACACCTCGCGACCTGATGTGTGCAGCCTATCATTTAGGTAACCGTCACGTGCCATTGCAAATTGGCGATGGCTGGTTACGCCTGGAGCAGGATTATGTGCTGAGAGATATGCTGTTGGGGTTAGGCATGCAGGTGAGCGAGGTTAACGCGCCTTTTGAGCCGGAAGCCGGCGCTTACGGTGGCGGTCATCGCCATGGGGAAGATGCCTTGCATTCGTTACGACCAAAAAATAGTGGACGTGCGCATGGTTAATGCCCTGGCACTCAGTCGCTTGCTGCAATTGGCTAGCCCGTTGTTGCCAGTCGGTGCTTATGGCTATTCGCAAGGACTGGAATGGGCGATTGAATCGGGTGAAGTTACCAGTGTTGCAACCGCACAAGCCTGGATAGGCGACAGTTTGCAGATTTATCAGGCCCGTTTTGAATTGCCGGTGCTGTACCGTTTATACCAGGCCTGGCAGGCACAGGATTTAGTCGCAGTGCAAGAGTGGGACATGTTTTACCAGGCAGGGCGGGACACCGCTGAAGGATGGGCAGAGACACGGCAAATGGGCTACTCCCTGCGGCGACTGCTGAATGACCTCAAGCCCATGTCGCCCGCATTGGTGGCACAGATTAACGCACTGGAATCACCATCTTTCCCGACTTTGTATGCAGCCATTGCCCAGCATTGGCAAATTCCGGCTGAACAGCTGCTGCATGGTTATATCTGGGGCTGGCTGGAAAATCAGGCCAGCGCTGCCATGAAAGCGGTGCCGCTTGGTCAGGTGGCCGGGCAGACCATCCTGCTTAGCTTGGGAGAGCGCTTGCCACAAGTGATAGAGGCCGCTATGCAATTGCCGGATGATGCCATGAGCAACTTTAACCCGTTACTCAGCATTGCCGGCTGCCAACACGAAACGCAATACAGTAGATTATTCAGATCATGAAAATACATACCCAATTTGAAACACCCACCCCCGCGGTTACCGAGTACAAAGAGCCTTTGCGTATCGGCATTGGTGGCCCGGTCGGTTCCGGTAAAACGGCTTTAACACTTGCGCTTTGCCAGCGTTTGCGTGAGCTGTACAACATTGCCGTGGTGACTAACGATATCTATACCAAGGAAGATGCCGAATTCCTGACGCGCAACGAGGCGTTATCGCCTGAGCGTATCATCGGCGTGGAAACCGGCGGTTGTCCGCATACGGCGATTCGTGAAGATGCCTCCATGAACCTGGAAGCGGTGGATCAGTTAAGTAAACGCTTCCAGACGCTGGATATTGTGTTTGTCGAAAGCGGTGGCGATAACCTGGCGGCAACATTCAGCCCTGAGCTATCTGACCTGACGATTTATGTGATCGACGTAGCCGCCGGTGAGAAAATCCCGCGCAAGGGCGGCCCGGGCATTACCAAGTCTGATTTGCTGGTGATCAACAAGATTGACCTGGCGCCTATGGTTGGCGCTTCGCTGGAAGTGATGGATCAGGATGCAAAACGCATGCGAGGTGAAAAACCGTTTATTTTCAGTAACCTGAAGAGTGGGCAGGGGCTGGAGGAGATTGTCTCCTTCATCGAAAAACAAGGCCTCATGCAATAAAGCTGAACGCTGCCTGTCTGTGGCGGTGTTGCATGGGCTTGCCGTACTATTTGTACTGTCTGCGCTCATGCGCCTTGCCACAAACAAGCAGCGTTCAGCTTTAAGTAGATGATCATGGGCGAGCTAAATAAATAGTTACAATTCTGTGGGAGAAGATTCTATGAAAAAAAGTATTCTTTTAGGTATCGGGGCTAGTGTGTTATCGGGTGTGGCATACGCGCATCCTGGACATGACTTACAGGCGGGGTTCGCAACTGGCTTTTTACATCCACTGACCGGATGGGATCATCTGCTGGTAATGTTGTCCTTAGGTATCTGGGCAGCACGTCGCCAGACGCAACAGGGCTGGCAATTACCAGTGTTGTTTGTCAGTGTGATGGCAGTGTTCGCGGCACTGGCGATGGTGTGGTTGCCGATGTCACTGGCGGAAGTCATGGTGGCGGCAAGTGTGCTGGTGATGGGTGGTTTACTGATTGCAAAAGTGGAATTATCTAAATGGGCGCAGTTTAGCCTGGTGGGATTGGTAGCGGCTGCGCATGGTTATGTGCATGGTGTTGAGCTTGGCCAAAGCTGGAGTTCATTAACTGGCATGGTGCTGGCAACAGCCACGCTGCATGGCCTGGGTTGGATATTGGGTCGCCAGCAACAGCCGTGGCTAAAAGCCACTACGCAATTGCTGGGCGGCATGATGATGGGCTTGGGCGCTTACTGGCTGATTGCCTGATCACGAATTTATAAATACGAATCACCTTGAAGCGGATCATTGAGATCCGCTTTTTTAATGTAAAGGCCTGTGATGTTGCTTGCCTTTCATCGCTACGTCAATTAACGTAATGATTGATTTACCTGCAGACCTTAATATAGCGTGGGGAAAGTTTTTGGTCTGTGGTGCATTGCCACAGGCATGTTATTAAAGCCTGTCATCATTAAAGGGTTATTGATTGTCTACGCCGTCTCCCGGATTAGCTAGCGAAATTACTGCCGAACCGATACAGCGTATCGTCAAGATTCGTCGCGACTATAACAATTGGGTAGCGAACGAGACGATTGAGGATTATGCGCTGCGCTACACGCCGCGTGCCTTTCGCAAATGGTCCATTTTACGGGTATCCAATACTGCGTTGGGCGCCATTTCTTTCCTGGTGCTGGAAGCGATTGGCGGCACAATCACCATTAATTACGGTTTCCCCAATGCCTTATGGGCGATTTTGGCTGTCGGCGCGATTATCTTCCTGACCGGTCTGCCTATCAGCTATTACGCGGCCAAATATGGGCTGGATATGGATCTGCTGACCCGCGGCGCCGGATTTGGTTATATCGGCTCGACGATATCGTCTTTTATTTATGCCTCGTTCACCTTTATCCTGTTTTCGCTGGAAGCGGCGATTATGGGCTATGCGCTTGAGCTCTATTTCCATTTGCCGCTATACCTGGGTTACCTGGTCAGCGCACTGATTGTCATTCCGTTAGTCACACATGGCGTGACCCTGATCAGCCGCATCCAGATGATCACTCAGCCGATCTGGATCGCGCTGATGTTCCTGCCATTTTTTGCGATTCTGCATGCGGATCCCGATGTGTTGCACAGGCTAAGTAATTTTGCCGGGACATCCACCAATGGTGGGCATTTCAACTGGTTGATGTTTGGTGCGGCGACCGCTGTTGGTGTGGCGCTGATTCCGCAGGTTGGTGAGCAAGTCGACTTTTTGCGCTTTATGCCGGCGAGAACTAAAGAAAATTACTGGCGCTGGAATATTGGTGTATTAATGGCTGGCCCCGGTTGGGTCATTCTCGGCATGCTCAAAATGCTGGCAGGGGCTTTGTTAGCCTACCTGGTATTTACTCGGAATATGCCAATCAGCTCTGCGGTCAACCCGACGCACATGTATCTGGTTGGTTTTGAGCATGTGTTCAGCAATCACGACATTGCGCTGGCAATCACGGCCTTATTTGTCTGTGTGTCGCAAATCAAGGTCAATATGACCAATGCCTATGCCGGCTCACTGGCATGGTCTAATTTTTTTGCGCGGCTCACCCATAGCCATCCAGGGCGTATCGTCTGGGTAGCCTTCAACGTGATGATTGCCATTGTGCTGATGGAGCTGAATGTGTTCCAGGCACTGGAAGAAATCCTCGGGCTGTATGCCAATATTGCCATTGCCTGGATTGCTGCAGTGGTTGCTGATCTGGTCATTAATAAACCGCTCGGGTTAAGCCCGAAAGGCATTGAATTCCGCCGTGCTTATCTATATGACATCAACCCGGTTGGCGTGGGGGCCATGTTTATTGCATCGGCGATTTCGATTGCGGCTTACACCGGTGTCATGGGTGTAGTAGCGCAATCCTTTTCTACTTTTATTTCATTATTTACCGCGATGCTTCTATCGCCGCTGATTGCCTGGTATACCAAAGGCAAGTATTACCTGGCCAGGCAGCGCCCGATCTATCTGCAACCTTCAGCGACCAAGCAATGTGTGATTTGTGAACGTGAATATGAAGTCAGCGATATGGCGCATTGCCCGGCATATGGCGGCGCGATCTGCTCCTTATGCTGCTGCCTGGACGCAAGATGTCATGATGCCTGTAAACCGCAGGCACGGTTAAGTGCGCAGTGGGAAGCAGTCAATAGAAAAATCCTGCCAAAGCGCTTTTGGCCACATCTTAACGGTGGTGTGGCGCACTTCTTGTTGCTGATGGTGATAGCCATGCTGTTATTTGGCGCGACCATCAGCTTGATTTACCTGCATGATTCATTGACCATAGGGCAGCAGTATCCTGAACTGATGGCACGCTTCCGCTCTGGCTATCTCAAGGTGTTTGTTGCATTGCTGTTTTTGGGCGGCATTGTGGCCTGGTGGCTGGTGCTGACTTCTGCCAGCCGCCGCGTCGCACAGGAAGAATCCAACCGGCAGACAGGCCTGTTGCTGGAAGAGATTGAATCTCATAAAAAAACCGATACCCAATTGCAAAAAGCCCGCCGCTTGGCTGAAGAGGCTAACCAGGCCAAGAGCCGTTACATTACCGGCATCAGCCATGAATTGCGCACGCCACTCAATAGCATTCTTGGCTATGCCCAATTATTGACTAACGATGACAGTATCCCTGCGCATCGTAAACAGGCAATCAAAACCATCAGCCGTGGCGGTGAGCATTTGCTGTCACTGATTGAGAGTACGCTGGATATCGCGCGTATTGAAAGTGGCAAAATGGCGTTTGATGTGAAGCCACTGCATTTTCCCGAATTCATCAGCCATATGGTGAGTATGTTTGAAATCCAGGCACAAAATAAAGGCCTGACTTTCAAGTTTGAACAGAGCGGCACCTTGCCCGAATATGTGCGTGCAGACCACAAGCGCCTGATGCAGATATTGGTAAATATCCTCGGTAATGCGGTGAAATTTACCACCAAGGGTAGTGTGATTTTCCGCATCAGCTACGCACGTGAAATTGCACAGATTGAAATTCAGGATACCGGCCCCGGTATTGCTCCGAATGAGGTTGAGAAAATCTTTGAGCCATTTGAGCGGGGCAGTGCAGCGAATGTGGTCGGCATTGGGGGCACTGGCTTGGGTTTGACGATCAGCAAGCTGTTAACGCAACTGATGGGTGGTGAAATTCATTTCGACAGCGTGGTTGGGTATGGCACACGTTTTGACATCCGGTTGTTTTTACCGCAAATCCGCGAGACTGCGCATTTATCCAAACAGGCGGTCAGGCAACGTACCGGCTACGAAGGCTCGCCCCGCACTATTCTGGTGGTGGATAATGAAGAAGTCGATAGAGAGTTGTTGCGGGATACCTTGCAGCCACTGGGGTTTATTATCCATGAGGCGGCCAATGGCCAGGCTTGTGTAAATCAGTATCGGACAGTGAAAGCTGATTTGATCTTGATGGATCTGGCGATGCCGGTGATGGATGGCTGGGAAGCCGCTTATATTATCCGCGAGGTGCATCACTCGCAGATTCCTATCGCGATTGTGTCTGCCAATGCCTACGACCGCAGCCTGGATAACCAGGCCAAAATACCGGCACAGGATTTCTTTGTTAAACCGGTGAATCTGGACGAAGTGCTGGATTGGGTAGGGCACCGCCTGGGCCTGGTCTGGCGGTATGTAGATAGCAACAAAGAGACCCAGTTACTGCTGTCAGACGCTCAGGCGATACCAGTTCCAAAAGACGCCCCCGCTATTCCGGCAGAATTAATGGAAAACCTGATGCAGTATGCCAAGGTCGGCTATGTAAAAGGTGCGCGAGAAGTACTTGCGACATTGGCGCAAAAATATTCACATCATCAAACATTGATTAACGCTCTGCAACAAGCCATAGACCGCTTTGATTTTGCTACACTGCAACGCTTGATTGAGGATGCAAAATGACCAACCCAAACTATACCGTGTTGATTGTAGATGATGTGCCGGAAAACCTGGCTTATCTGCATGATGCCCTGGATGAGTCTGGCTATCAGGTCTGTGTCGCCAATTCAGGTGAAATGGCCTTGCAGGTCGCCCACCTGATGCAGCCGCATGTGATCCTGATGGATGCGATGATGCCTGGCCTGGATGGATTTGCCACCTGCAGGCGCATCAAGGCCACCGCCGAAACCCAGCATATCCCGGTGATTTTCATGACCGGCCTGACTGAAATTGAACACGTCACCATGGCGTTTGACGCCGGTGGCGTGGATTATGTGACCAAGCCCGTGCGTCCGGCGGAAGTGTTGGCCCGTGTGAAAGCGCATGTGCAGAATGCCACAAAAATGCATCAGGCCACTTCTGCCCTGGATGCCTTTGGCCAGGCCACGATAGCCATTCTACCTGCGGATAAACGGCTGGTCTGGCAAACGCCTTTAGCCAAGCAATACCTGGAACAGTATTTCGCCGAATGGGTAGCCAAAGAGGCTTACAGCGCAGTGCAGACTTTGCCACCCATGATTTATCAATGGCTGGAAAACTGTGTACAGCAATTTTCCGCCAAGCAAACCATGCAAACCTTGAATGTTAATCAAGGCAGTGCGCGGCTCAGCCTCACGGTAGCCAATACCAGTGAAGAGCAATGGGTAATCGTGCTGCGCGAGCACTCGGACGAACTGCAGATTGAATCACTGGGTAAGGTATTCCAGCTCACCAAACGTGAATCAGAAGTGCTTTACTGGACAGTCAAGGGCAAAACCAATAAGGACGTTGGTGAGATCCTGGGTACCAGCCCGCGCACTATCAATAAACATCTTGAACACGTGTTCCAGAAACTCGGGGTGGAAACCAGGACAGCTGCCGCTTCGCTGGTCGCTTCAAAAATTAAATTCTAGTTTTAACCCACAGGGGGTTGAATAAGTATTTTAATTTTTATCCGGTAATCGCTAACTCGGTTAGCAGTTCAAAGCTGATGTCATCAGAAAAACCATCACCAGGCCTGGTGATGGTTTTTTTGTTGGTATTTTTTGCTGATCTGGATTTTTAAGCTGTTGTTGCTGCAACAGCCTACTGTTTTATTTAAAACAAATTTTCTTTTGTTAAATTATTTTTCTTATCTCCCGGCCTGCCTTTAGTAATCCTTATCTCATTGTTTCTATTGCAATAAGTTATGTGATGTAAGCATTTTTATCATCTGGTATAGCGTTTGCTATATCCCCTGTAGCCGATGTAATGGTGTCGTAACCGATACGGTGCGTTTTCTAACATTTACCTGATGATGGAAATAAAAACAATGAAGAACATACAGTGCCTGGCTTTACTGTCAGTCTTATTTGCTGGTCCGTTAATGGCTGAAGAGGGGAGTCCGGCTAATTCAGTGACAGAAAAACGCTGGTCACCTTATGAGACAGCGCAAAAACCTGCTGTGCCGGTGGTGTCGCAAAAAGCATGGGTACGCACGCCTATCGATAGTTTTGTTCTGGCGCAGCTGGAAAGTAAACAGTTAAAGCCTGCTGTAGAAGTTGATCGAGTAACTTTTATCCGCCGGGCTACCCTGGATGCCTGGGGCTTGCCACCTACCCCCGAAGAGGTGAAGTCTTTTGCCGCTGACAGGTCTTCTGACGCCTATGAAAAGCTGGTAGATCGCCTGCTGGCATCTCCTCGCTTCGGGGAGCGTCAGGCACGTCGCTGGCTGGATCTGGCGCGGTATGCCGATAGTGCAGGATTTGAGAATGATGCCGGGCGTCCAAATAACTGGCGCTATCGCGATTATGTGATTGCGGCCTTTAACCAGGACAAGCCGTTTGACCTGTTTATCAAGGAGCAAATTGCCGGGGATGAATTATGGCCGGACAGCCAGGAAGCAAAAATCGCCACGGGTTATCTCGCTGGCTATCCTGATAACAGCAATTCGCGCGACATGATACAGCGCAAATACCAGATTGAAACCGATATTGCTGACAATGTGAGCGAGACTTTCCTGGCCACCACCATGGCATGTGCGCGTTGCCATAACCACAAGCAGGACAAAATCAGTCAGAAAGAGTATTTCCAGTTCCAATCGGTGTTCTCCAACACGGTGTTTGATACCAAAAAAGAGCTAGCAAAAGGTTCTGAAAGTGTCTGGGACAAGCAATATGTGGAGCAGTTTGTCAAATACCAGGCCGCAACCAAACATATCCGTGATGCTCAACGCAAAGTGCTGGATCCATACAAGGATGCCAGCATTCAGTACCAGAAGTCGCGCTATATCACCGACACCCTGGCTGCCTTGCAAAAGCCGGAAAAGGAACAGAACGGGCTGGATAAATGGATTAATTTCCGCTGGCAGTCTGTGTCTGGCGTGAATGGTGGCACCGGCTACCTGAAACTGGTGGCTGAAACCAAGGAGCATCCGGAGCATACGCCGGATAAGGTGGCTGCGTGGGATGAATACCAGCGCCTGCAGAAAGAATTGCGCAAGTTTGATGACCTGAAACCTGCCAGTGGTTCCTCAAATTACACGGCAGCGACAGAGCTGAGCGCGACTGATATCCCACCGACCTTTGTACGGTTCGGTGGTATTCATGAGCGGCCAACCGAAGCTGTGCAGCCAGGCCTGCCAAAGCTGTGGGGTAATGCCACACTCGACATCAAGCCGACCGCCGCTTCTTCAGGCCGCAGGACTGCGCTCGCTAACTGGCTGGCCAGCCCGGAAAATCCTCTCACTGCCCGTGTATATGTCAACCGCGTGTGGGCGCAATACTTTGACCGCGGCATTATCTCCACGGCTGAGAATTTTGGGCGTGCCGGCGACAAACCTACGCATCCCGAACTGCTTGACTGGCTGGCGACTAACTTCACCGAGCAGGGTTGGAGCATCAAGAAACTGCATCGCCAGATTCTGCTGTCCAGCGTCTACCGCCAGTCTTCAGCAGAGCGTCCGGAAGCGGCCAAAGTCGATCCGGAAAACAAATTACTGGCCACTTATCCGCGCAAACGACTGGAAGCTGAAGTGATCCGTGATTCCTTGCTCTATGTAGCCGGCGTGCTAAACGAGGAAGTAGGCGGCCCATCGGTATTGCCGCCTGTGACGGCGGGCGATCAGGGGCCTGTGGATGAGAATGGCAACCGCCTGTGGCCGGTTTCAAAAACTACATCTGACTGGAACCGCCGTTCGATCTATATCTACAGTAAACGCAGCTTGCCCTATCCGATGTTGCAGAATTTTGATCCGGCGGATCCTTCCAAGGCCCATCACAAACGTGATGTCACCACTACCCCCTTGCAGGCGTTGACCTTATTCAACAGCCCGCTGGTGGTCAACTGGTCGCAGTCGCTGGCTGGCCGTGTGATTAATGAAGCCGGTACCAATGAAAAAGCACAGCTGGACCGGTTGTATCAGGTGATTTTCTCCCGCTTGCCTAGCAACCAGGAGCGCGCCTCATTGCAGGATTTCCTGAATAAGCAGGAAAACATCATTAAAACGCAGGCCAAGGATGGCCGATTTGCTGTCGCCGTTCCCATAGGTGTGGCAGATACCAGCCACCTTAACCCGGTACGTACCGCAGCTTTCGTCGATATGGTGCAAAGCCTGGTGAATACCAATGAGTTTGTATACAGGTTCTAAGTCCGTATTACCTTAAATGTGAGTTTCTAGGATTAACGTTTTTAAGCTTTGGGGAAAACAATGAATGACAGTCGCAGGAAGTTTTTGATCAATGCCGGTTTAGGCCTGGGTGGCGCAGCCGCTGCGGCTGGATTTATTCCAGGCGTTGGCTTTATTGGGACGGCCATGGCGTCCGACCTGGTGGATCCGCTCGCACCAAAACCGACGCACTTTGCTGGCAAGGTGAAGTCGGTGATCTGGCTGCATATGAAAGGTGCGCCTTCCTCACTCGATTTGTTTGACTATAAACCGGAACTGATTAGGCTGGCCGGGCAAGATGTACCAGCCTCTTTCCTCAGAGGGCTTAAAACCTTTACTCAAGGGGGCGTAGGCAAACTGTATGCGGCTAACAACCGTGACTGGAAGCAGCATGGTGACAGTGGTGCCTGGTTTTCAAATCTGCTGCCTAACATGGCCAGTCAGGCCGACAAGATGGCATTTATTCGCTCCAGCGTGACCGTGGGTGCCACGCATGATATTTCTATCCTCAAGCTGAATACCGGGGATTTAAACCCTGGCCGGCCTTCACTGGGCGCCTGGGTGAATTATGCACTTGGCTCAGCCAACCGCGACCTGCCTTCTTATGTGGTACTGTACAACGGCATGCGTGAACCGGATGCCGGTTCGGTCAACTGGAGTTCCGGCTTCCTGCCGGCTGTGTACCAGGGTACTGCTTTCCGTCCTGGTGATTCCCCTATTGTTTATCTGGATCGCCCCGAACTGCGCTCAGTTTCACAACAGCGAAATTCGCTGGACTTACTTAACCAGTTAGACCGGTTGCGTGGTTTGGGACACACCCATGATACCGAGTTGCAAGCGCGGTTACGGTCATATGAACTGGCTGAACGTATGCAACTGACAGCGCCTGAAGCCGTAGACCTTAAAGGAGAATCCGCTGCTACCAAAGCCCTTTATGGCCTGGATGACAACACCAGTGAAGGGTATGGCGCTACCTTGTTACGTGCACGTCGTCTGGTGGAACGAGGCGTACGGTTTGTGCAAGTGGTATCCGCCGCGCCAGATAACAGGCCGGAAGGTTCTGCCGATGACTGGGATGCGCACCATGACCTGGACGGCAACCATGGCCTGATGTCACGTATGGTGGATAAACCGGTCGCAGGTTTGCTGGCTGACCTCGAATCACGTGGTTTGCTGGATAGTACGCTGGTGGTATGGGCTTCAGAATTTGGCCGCTCACCCTGGAGTGAAAGCGGCACAGGTCGTGACCATAATGCCTTTGGCTACACCCAATGGATTGCTGGCGGTGGTGTGAAAGCAGGTTCCTCCTATGGTGAAACCGATGCCATTGGCCTGAAGGTAACAAATAAAGATGATGCTGTTGACACGTATGACCTCCATGCAACGGTCCTGCATCTGTTAGGCCTGGATCACCTCAAAGTAACCTATCTGAATAATGGACGTTCTGAGAGACCGACTGTGGTATATGGCCGGGTGATTGATGAACTGCTGGCATAATGCGTTTGCGGGTAGTCATGATGCTGGCGGTCATGCTTGCCGCCAGCTGGAGTGTAGAAGCAGGGGATTTTGAAGTCGATGAAGACTTCATGCATGAAGTTGAAGATACCAGCAAAAGCCTGACTAATCACTTGGCGTTGAATAACAAGACAGCCAGCAATGACGACGTGCAGAGATTGATAGGCATGTTCTCCAAGGTGGAGTCTTATTACACGCTTAAGGCTGATTCTGACGAGCAGTTAGGGCTGGCACAAAAAAGCCATGAGCTCACCAAAGAGATTAAATTCCTGGTGGATGCCGGTGATTTCGAGCATGCCGGGCAAAAGGCGACTGTGTTATCCCGTACCTGCAAGTCCTGCCACGATTTATAAAAAACTTGTTGTAATGCCCAATAAAAAACCAGCGTTTTCACGCTGGTTTTTTTAACTATTAAAAGTTTCGTTACAGTTTGCTAGTGAACACAATCCCGATCCAGCGCGGTAGCGAGGGGGTATAGCTGGCAAAACCGTATGGGTTGTATTCTTTATCAAACGCATTTTTTACCAGTACGTTTGCATCAAATAAGCCATCCCTGCGGCCTATACCCACACCTAAATCCAGCAGACCATAACCATCGACTTTGTCATAAGATGAGGTGCTGGTGAAGTAACTACTGAAGTATTTGTAGTTGGCGTCTGCATGAAACACATAATTGCCAAATACTGGCAAGTTATAGCCCGCATACAGGTTGCTGGTAAATTTAGGCGCCTGGGTTAGTGTGTCACCTTTGGCATTGTAGAAGCGCTGGTTGGCAGGTAATGTTCCTGGATTTTGCTCACTAGGAAAAGCGAAATACACATCATCTGCATAGCGGGCATCGTTATATGCAGCAGCCAAGCGGAAGTTGAAGTGTTCCAAGCCGAGATAGGTAGCATCGATTTCCAGGCCTTTCGCACGAACCTTTGGCACGTTGCCGACCTGGCTAATATATGCCTGGCAATCGGCACCGCTACAATTACCTCCAGCGACATTGATGGCAGTGGCCACCGGGTCTACATTGGCGACCGTGGTCTGGAAGTTCTTGATGTCGTTGAGATAAACGTTGGCATTGAATAGCAACTGGTTATCCAGCAGGGATGTACGCACACCAAATTCCAGACCGGTTGTACGCTCTTTATCAATAAGGCTAGGCACTCCGCCTGCACTGATCTGTGCGATACCTGCTTTTTCACCGTATTGTACGGATCCGTAAGCAGAGAGCTGGTCGTTGATCTTATCCGTCAAGGTTACAACACCGGATTGTACGGCTCCTTCCCAAGGTTTTGCCTTGACGTAAGGATAGGCTGAGCCTGGTTGCAAAGTTCCGTTACGCACACGCGCTGCATCACGTAACAGCGTTTGTTGAGGGGCGGTAAGGCCGGCAAAGGTTGAACCAGTGCCAAAATACCGTGCAGCAAGCCTATCAGCCGCCGCTTGTGCTTCTGCCGAGCCACCAATACCTGTGGTGGTCGCACTGTTGCCAAAAGCGGTTGTCAGGTCGACACCCACGCCTGGATCAAGTAAAAATAATCCTTGTGTCGTACTTCTATCCTCTACCGAAATAGCGTATCCAGTGGTCAAGGTAAGTGGCTTGCTTAAATGCCAATCTGCTTGCGCATTCAGGCCTATACTCTTGTTTTCTACTATTGTATTTTGTGAGCGATATGCCAGGTTTAGAGAATCTTTCAACAAAGCCTGGCCAGCAGCAGATGCATTCAAACTATTATACAAAGCATCGCTGGCCTGAAATGCACCAGCATCATTACCATAACGCGTGCGACTTCCTAAAGAGTGATTATCTGTTTTTAAATATAGCAAACCACCTTGGTAATCAACGAGGCTGTTTTCATCTTTGATTGAGTTGAATCTAAACTCCTGACTGAGTTGCTTAAAGTCAGTAATATAACCCCCACTTTTGGTGATGTCATACGGAGTTCCTTCATCGTTAGAGGCGCTGAACCAGTGATTGCGCCAGCCTGTAATCGACTTAAACTCATGTCCAACGGCATTTAAATATAGATTAGCGGTCAAGCCTTCCGAACTGGTGATGATCGCACCATTATTGTCGGTATTGGTCATATATCTATAAAAGTCTGTTGATGGATTCCACGTGGATGGTGACTGGTTAAACCAGGAGCGATTAACATATTTTTTATAATTGGTATCTACAAGGTTGGCTGGTCTGGCAACCCCATCACTATAAGTCGTTGGTTCTGGATGCCTGACAGTATTGCCATTCACAAATTCTGAACCTTTAGGCTGAAGCTCGTAGCTGAGCTTGGCGTTAAAGTTCTCAGATGGAGTAAGTAGAAATTGGATTCGACCAAATGTACGGTCTGTATTCTGATAGCTGCCTCGACCTTCAGAATCTGGAAACTGTTCTTTAAATGGCCCTTCTTGCTGGTCACGTACAAAACTACCGCGCCAGGCTAACAGGTCATCAATAATAGGCCCGCCAACGACGGCTTGGGTTTTTGATGTATGCCACTCGCCAAATGTTTGTGAAACACTGGCGACCGGGTAAAACGTTGGTTCTTTCGTTTTAAATGTTATGCGTCCAATATTACTGGCTTTACCCCCAGCGGTTCCTTGCGGGCCGCGGGTGACATCAACGGTATCTATGTCTGTGTAAATATATCCATTTGCCAAAGGTGTGTAAGCAATGCTTACGCCATCGATAACGACGCCGACAGTCGGGTCAATCTGGTCGCTTGATCCGGTAGTAATACCGCGCAATGTCAAAGAGCCTGTTCGCGGGTTGCCATAGTTAAAGTTAACATTACCTACGCGACGCAATACTTCGGTTATATTTGTTGCCTGGAAGCGATCCAGTTCTTCACCACTGACTATGGAAATAGAAGCGGATTTGTCCTTCACTTTTTCTAATGAATTTTTCTTGCGAGCGGTAACGACCAGCGAATCCAGTTCATTCGCATCTTCCGGCCGCGTTGTTTGTGCCTGTTGCGGTGACTGAGTGGTTGTTGCCTCGGTTTCAGTCTTTTCAGTACCCGTTTTCTCAGACTTTTCCTCCGCCAAGGCTTTTTCAGAACGACTAAGCGCTTGTTTCAATCGTTCGACCTCTTGCCTTAGTTCGTTCACTTCCTGATCGTCAGCCGCGTAGACTGGATTAACTGCAGTCAGCGAAAGTCCGGCAACGGCAATGCTAATCAATGTTCGTCGAAAGAGCGGCCGGACAATCTGATCGGCCGGATATTTTTTTATATAGTTCACTTTTAGAGTCCCTTTACTTGTTTGAGGTGCCATGGCTTTAGCAACTTGCATTCCATATCCAGAGTAAGGGAGTTTTAATCGGTGTGATCTATATGTGATTTAATAAGTAACTGATTTTTAATGAAAAATAAACATTGAGTATTGTGTTTTTTTATGTAAATACGTGGGGGGATGAGTTATTTTGTTGATGATAAAACATATTTCAAGCAAACTGTTTATACAGAAACATGATGTTTGTTTTTGACGTCATTTTAATGATTAATAATGAATGATAGATTCAATTTGTATCATTTTAGATACAAAATAATTTATAAAAAAGCCGGAAGCATTCGCTTCCGGCTTTTGAGTCTCTAACAGTTTCTTATCTACGGGCGCCTAAACCGAATCCACCGTTATTTTCGGTACAAATACGTTCTTCTCGATCTAGAAAAACTTTGCCCTGTGGGTGATTGGCAATAGTGGCTTCAAATTGCCAGCCATTGGTCTTATCAGCAGCTGTCCAGCGTTTGGCGGGTATGGTCACTGTAAATGGTCGCGTATAAACCTCAGGGTCATCGAACGTCGCAACATAGTTAAAGCGTTTGTTGTCTTTATCAAAAATATAGCGTTCCTGGATTTTTGCATTTTCGCTAACGAACTCGCCAGAACGGCCAAATAAGGCTTTACCGTTATGGTTGCTTACATCCACTACCAGTGTGTTGCCTTCCCAGTGGCCGCGCGAATCACCGTTCCACAGCTTGATGTAGTCCGGCAGGTGCGGTTTGTTATCCAGGTGAATAATGCGGGTGCCGGAATTGAACTGGAACAGCACATAACCTGGATACTGGCTGATCTCAAAACCATGCCAGGTAAAGGTCTTGGGAACGCCACCCGGCGCGCAACGTGCCAATGGCTCTATGTATTCAGGTTTTTTCGGGTCGTGGAAACCGATCTGGAACTCCTTCACTTTTTCCAAAGCCCATGGCCGTAATGGCAATTGGCCGTCTGCCGGATCGCTGACGCGGCTAGGCGCACGTTCATTACGCGGGCCTTTGGCCAGGCGGTTAGGATTGGGGTCGTGAGGAATACCGCCTTGCGGGTCAGTGAAATTGTTGTGGTTGGCAATGGTGTTGGACCAGTGGCCTGAAATATCCGGTTGACCGTCCGCAGTACGTGCGCCAGTCCATTTGCCTGAAGCGATGGCCGGAAATTCTTTTTCCCAGCGGGCCACTTCAGGGTTGGGCGTACCTTGCGTGCTGCCAGCTGTCGCTGCAACTGGTTTAGCCGGTGGCGTTTTTGCTGGCTGATCGGCAGAAATACCAAGCAGCGGGGTGAGTAACAGGCAACCCGCCACCACATTTGACAACGAGGCCAGCGGATGCTTGATAGATGAGTTGGTTTGCATACTTATTCTCTCTTGATAGATTACTTATCTTTAGTGATCGCGATGTCGTAAAGGAGCTATTCGGCGTTGGCCGGGCGTTTAGGTGGATAGTACTCATCGTAATCAAGGGTGAAACGGTAATCCTCGATCAACTGGAAGTTCTTTTCGCGGTGGCGGTACAAGATTACGCTCAGTGTCCAGGGTTTGCTGTAGACGTTTTCATCTTCCAGCGTGGCTTTGTACTCGATGGTATTGGCGTCCAGGTATTTCCATTTTTCAACCACATGCAGTGCATCACTGTGGAAGTTGCCGGAACGGTCCAGCCAGGTCTTGCCATTGAAGTGCTTGACGTCCACTACCAGCGTGTCGCCTTCCCACTTTGCGCGGGAGTCGCCTAACCACCAGTCATTAGGTTCCAGCGGATGGTCTGTACCGTTGGTGTAGATAGTGCGTACCGAATGGCCGAACTGGTGTACAACGAACAAGTCATTGGCGCGCTGGAAAATCTGGAAGGGCTCAGGATAGTACACACCGCGTACGGCACCCAAGGTATAACCTTTTAACGCGGGGTCGTCGGTGGCACGTGCTTCAAAGTTCTTCTTACGTTGCTCCAATGCTTTGGGCAGGTAGGGAATCAGGTTGCCTTCAACGTTGCCGGCACTTGGCGGGGCGTCTTTGCGATTAGAGTGTGGCTCAAGATCATAATCGGCTGCGCTGGTGGTTTGCCAGATGCCGGAAAAGTCAGGCTTGCCATTAGCCAGGCGCGGCAGTTTTTCAGCGGCATAAGCCTGGCTGGTAAGGGTGCTTGCCACGACCAGGATCAAAGCGTGCAAGCCGACGCGCCAGGATGGCTTGCCGAGCTGTAAGGATAGCGTTTTCAAAGTGACTCCTTGTTTTCCTTAAATGGATGATTATTAAAATGTTTATGGGTTTACTGTAGGAGCATCCTGCGCGCCGCCTGTTTTGAAGCTACGGCCATCCGCAAGGGTAGTAGTCACTGCATAACCATATTCTTTATCGTTTTTAGAACGGTAGCCTTTGATTGAAACTTCTACCCCTGCTTTGAGAACGGTTTTATTAATTCCTTTTTCGCGCAGGCTGAACGGCGCCCCGAATTCAAAACCCCAGTTCGTCACGCTTCCATCAGGGTTTTTAACGTCTATGTATAACCAGCTGTGTGGATTGGTAAGCTCCAGCTTGGTAACTACCCCTTTAACTTCAACAGGGTTATTGGCATCGAACTCAGCTGAAAAGGCATGGTGTGCATTCGCAGGTACGATGAATGAAGTGGCTGTAGTCAGTGCAAGCGCTGCGATGCCTAATGGATGGGCGGTTTTCAAAGGTATCTCCTTGATTTTGAAAAAATGATAGTCGGGTCATATCTTTTGAATGATGATCCCGTATGGCAGGTCAATCTTTATTCGTTTCTGGTGCTGATCTCTTTAGCATCTAGCATGCCAGCTTGGAAAAGCGGATTGCGTCATTTGCTCACTTCGGCTAAGTGATTGATTTAATTTAAATGATTATTCTTTTATTGGATTAGGAATTGTGAGAATGATTGAATTTTTATGTTGCCGTATAAACAGCAAAGGTAAAGCTGCTGGTGCTTTGACAGCACATAGATAAGGGAGGTATCTCTATAGATTTTGAGCCGATTGCAGAGGCTATTCTCAAGAAAATTCCGAAACGCCGAAGCATCTTTTCTTGCATGGCGCAAATACTCAAGTCGCAATAGAATAACTGTCAATTTTTAAACTAAATGGAAAGGCGCGGTTATGGACTTGCAACTGGCAGGTAAAAAGGTATTGGTCTCCGGCTCCACGGCGGGGATCGGTTTGGCAATAGCTACCTTATTAGCAAAAGAAGGGGCAGAAGTAGTCATTAACGGGCGTTCTGAACGTTCGGTGCAGCAGGCGATCGAGGATATTCAGCATGCGACCGGTAAAAAAGTTTCGGGCTTTGCCGGAGATTTAACGCAGGCAGAGGTGGCCGAGAAGCTGGTGGCGGACTATCCGGAAATCGATGTACTGGTGAATAATCTGGGGATCTTCGAGCCCAAGAATTTTGAAGATATTCCTGACGCTGACTGGCAGCGTTTTTTTGATGTGAATGTATTAAGTGGTGTTCGTCTCGCCAGGCTTTACCTGGCCGGCATGAAGCAAAAAGACTGGGGCCGTATCGTGTTTATTTCCAGTGAAAGCGGCGTGCAGATTCCGCCGGAAATGATTCATTACGGCATGACAAAATCTGCCCAGATTGCGGTCGCGCGTGGTCTGGCGGAATCTTTGGCGGGGACGCAGATTACCGTCAACAGCATATTGCCCGGGCCTACACGATCCCGTGGGGTAGGCGACTTTGTTGAAGCACTTGCTCAGGCAGAAAACAAATCACAGGAAGCATTCGAGCAGGAGTTTTTTGAACATGTCAGGCCAACCTCGCTGATCAAGCGATTTGCTACCACTGAAGAAGTCGCTAATCTGGTGGCCTATATTGCCAGCCCCTTATCTTCCGCAACGACAGGTGCTGCTTTACGCGTAGATGGCGGCGTCATCAAGAGCGCGTTTTAGCCGGGTATGTTTTCAAGCTTTGGCGCGAAGGCTTAATCACTTAAGCGTCCTGGTGGTTTAACGATAACCATATAGTGCGGGGCTAGTCTATTTCATTTCATGGTGAACCGGCTTCGGTAATTGTAAGTCACAATGCTGTATGGCTATTTACGCTGAATAAAAAGAACAGGCGAAATCTGTGAGATTGTTTAGACGAGTGCATTCCTATGATGCCTTAACGCAGCATTATGGTGAGCAGTATAAGTGGATGGTGTTATGCATCATCGGCCTGGGCACGATAGCCGGGGTATTATGCACCTCCAGTTTCAATGTGGCGGTGCCAGCGTTAACGAGAACGTTCCATTTGGGGCAAGACCATGTGCAGTGGGCGATGACGGCTTTCCTGGCTGCCATGACCATTGCCATGTTGCCTGCCGCCTGGCTGCTTGAGCGCTTTGGCCTGCGGCGTGTATTTATGGCGGCCTTATGGCTGTTGATTGCCGCCAGTGTGGCAGGGTTTTATTCGCATACCTTTGTCCACGTTGTTATCGCACGCCTGGTGCAAGGCCTGGCAGCGGGCGTGTTGCAACCGCTGGGCATCATGGCATTAATGCGCTTATTTCCACCTAATATCCAGGGGCGTGCATCAGGCATCCTGATTGTCGGCATTGCTTTTACGCCTGCGATTGCACCTTCCATCAGCGGCTGGATGCTGGACCAATTTGGCTGGCAAGCTATTTTCCTGTTAGGTGTGCCGTTTGCATTCCTGGCGCTGATCGCCGCCCGCATCTGGTTGCCGGCGCCACGCAAAAGGGAGGTGCAACCATTTGACTGGTCAGGCCTGGGCTGGCTATCTGCCGCCTCCATAGGATTAATCGAGTTTGTATCAAGTTTGCATCATAGCGGCTTGATAGCATTCTGGACTTTGGGTTATGCCACTTTGCTAGTCGTCTCCATGGCATGCTACATACGCCATGCGCGTAGGTTGCCGCACGCTATTATTCAATTGCACCTGTTCTCCAAGCCAACTTTTAGCCGCGGTACTTTTGTGGCGTTTGCCTATGGCTTTGGTTTATTTGCCTCTACCTATTTGATACCGGTATTTTTACAAACAGCCTTGTCTTTCAGTGCCACTGACGCCGGATTGTTGCTGCTCCCTTCCGGCATCGCGCTGGTACTGACGATCCCGTTTGCCGGGCAAATGGCGGATAAATTGTCCCCCAGGCGCATCACGCTGGCAGGCTTGTCTATATTTGGCGCCTCGTTTTTGGTGTTTGTCGTCGCGGCCGATACGGTGCAATACTGGGAAATTGTCGCCGCCACTGTGGTTGGCCGTATCGGCCTCGGTATGATCCTGCCCGCACTCAATCTTGCTACCTTGCACGAGATGGAGCCGCAAGATTTAGGGCAGTCTTCGGTGGTGGTCAGTTATGCCAGACAATTGGGTGGCGTGGTCGGTGTGACTATGATGGCAGTGTTTCTTGAATGGCGGCAGGAAATGTGCGGCGCAACCTCTGCCGGAACCTTCCAGGCATATGCGCAAGGTTTTTTGTTACTTTCCGTCGTGTTTGTGCTGGCGATTGTGGTTGCCATCGGCATGAAAGATGCCCGACGTTAATTCGCCCGATTCCAACTCAGAAGTTTAAAGTATCAAGCGCCACGCTTGCATGCCGGACTGCTGAAAACCATGCTGTTGATAGAAGTGCTGAGCGGCTAGATTGTCGTGATCTGTGAGTAAGGTAATTCTGAGTATCTGCTCCGTCCGGGCAAACGCCAGGGCATAGGCCAGCAATTGCGAGCCTATGCCTTTGCCACGATGTGTCGGGTTTACGACCATATCTTCCAGCAAAGCAACACGGCCACCCAATGCGGTGGAGATTGTAAACAGTAAACTTACCATGGCAATTACTTCACCCTGATATCGTGCCACCAGGATACGGCCGCTGTCCTGTTGCTCAAGAATAGCAGCCAGGCCTAATTGCTGGGCGGCAGGGTCAGGTGTGAATTCTTGCTCCTGCAAAAACAGCAGGGTGAGCAGGGCGCTTAATGCCGGCAGGTCAGAGAGCTCAGCTTGCTCAAAAGAAATCGCAGTGTCAGATATCTTGCTCATACTATTGATATCTGGACACTGCGATCATATTGCTGTGTTAGTTTTTGTGAGTAGGCTTATTTTTCTACGAAAGCCTTCTCAATCACATAGTCACCCAACTCGCCGATACGCGGTGAAACCTTGAACCCGCGTTTGTCCAGCATGGCAGCGGTGTCTACCAGCATGGCCGGGCTACCGCATATCATGGCGCGGTCAGTTTCCGGGTTTAGCGGTGGCAGGCCGATGTCTTCAAACAGCTTGCCGCTTTCCACCAGGTCAGTCAGGCGGCCCTGGTTTCTGAATGGTTCGCGTGTCACTGTCGGGTAGTAGATCAGCTTGTTCTTCACTTCTTCACCAAAGAATTCGTTATTCGGCAAATCTTTGGTGATGAATTCTTCATAGGCCAGTTCATTTACATATCGTACGCCATGAATCAGGATGACTTTTTCAAAGCGGTCATATACTTCGATATCCTGGATCAGGCTCATGAAAGGCGCCAGGCCGGTTCCGGTAGAGAAGAAATACAGGTTTTTACCTGGTTTCAAATCATGCGTCACCAGTGTACCGGTCGGCTTGCGGCTCACCAGTAATGGGTCGCCCACTTTAAGATGCTGCAGGCGTGAAGTCAGCGGGCCGTTAGGCACTTTAATACTGAAAAACTCCAGATGCTCTTCGTAATTAGGGCTGGCAATACTATAGGCGCGAGTCAGTGGCAGGCCGTCAACTTCCATGCCTATCATCACAAACTGGCCGTTTTCAAAACGCAAACCTGGGTCGCGCGTGGACTTAAAACTAAACAGGGTGTCGTTCCAGTGGTGAACGCTCAGGATCGTTTCGGTGGAATATTTTTTATTACTCATGTTTTATTTTTACTCGCGACTAGGCAAAGGGTTTGAATTTAAAGGGATTATTATAACGCAGCTGTCAACTGAGGCACGACTTCAAACAAGTCTGCCACCAGGCCGTAGTCTGCAATCTTGAAGATTTGTGCTTCCGGGTCCTGGTTAATAGCCACAACCACCTTGCTGTCCTTCATGCCGTACGCATGCTGGATCGCGCCGGAAATACCGACGGCGATATACAGTTCGGGGGCAACCACTACGCCGGTCTGTCCCACTTGTAAATCGTTGGGCGCATAACCGGCATCTACGGCTGCACGGCTGGCGCCAATGGCTGCATGCAGTTTATCCGCCAATGGCGCGATCACCTGGGCGAAAGCATCTGCACTACCTAGGGCGCGGCCACCGGAAACCACCACTTTGGCAGCAGTCAGGGCGGGGCGTTCGGACTTGTTAAATGCTTCAGATACCCAGCGGCTGCCTTGCGGGGCGGCTGGCGTTGCAATTGCTTTAATCTCTGCTGTAGCGCCAGACGGTGCAGCGGCAAATTTGCTGCCGCGCACGGTTAACACTTGCGTCGCATCCTGGTTATGCACGGTTGCCAGTACGTTACCGGCATAAATGCCACGCACGTAAGTGTTACGATCCAGAATCTCCAGCACGTCGGACAGCATATTCACATCCAGCAAGGCAGCAACGCGAGGCAGCACATTTTTGCTAAAGGCGCTGTGCGCAGCCAGCACTACGTTGTAATTGGCAGCCAGCGGCACGATGATATCAGTCAGGTGTTCGGCAGTCGGATGTTGCAAGGCCGCATCACTTGCGACCAATACGCTATTCACACCCTGTAAGGCAGCAATCTGTGAGGCCAGGTCATCTGGCTGGGCCCCGGCAATGAGCACATCTACCGGCTGCTTCCAATGCTGCGCAGCAGTGATGGCACGCGCGAGCTGTTCATTCAAATGCTGGCCGTCGTGTTCGGCAATAATCAGTGTGCTCATCCCAAAATCCCCTCATGCGTACGCAATTTGCTCAGTAATTCATTCACATCTTTCACCATCACGCCAGCTGGGCGGGCAGGTGGTGTGGCAACTTTCAGTTGCTGCACATTGTGGCTGAGGGAAATATTCAGGGAGTCCAATGGCACGTTTTCCAGTGGTTTTTTTCTCGCCATCATCAGGTTAGGCAGTTTGACATAGCGTGGTTCGTTCAGGCGCAAGTCAGCAGTAATCACGGCTGGCAGGCTGACAGCCAGTGTTTGCGTACCACCATCAATTTCACGGACTACAGTTGCCTGGTTACCTTCAATCGTGATTTGCGAAGCGTAGGTGGCTTGCGGCAATTTCAGCAAGGCTGCCAGCATCTGGCCAGTTTGGCCAGCATCATCATCAATGGCCTGTTTACCGAGCAAAATCAGGTTTGGCTGTTCGCGCTCTACTACCGCTTTCAATACTTTAGCCACACCCAGGGAATGCAAGGTTTCCTGTGTCTCAATCAGCATGGCGCGGTCTGCACCCATCGCCAGCGCGTGGCGCAATATATCCTGGTTGGCCGCGCCACCGATAGTCACTGCAACGATCTCGCTGACGATGCCTTTTTCTTTCAGGCGAATGGCTTCTTCAATCGCGTTTTCATCGAAAGGGTTGATGCCCATCTTGACGCCATCAATATCCACATTGGAACCGTCGGCTTTCACGCGGACTTGAATGTTATAATCAACGACCCTTTTGATCGCTATTAATGCTTTCATAAAACGTTGCTTTCTCTGAGATGTTCTTGCTCGTAGCCGAGCATTTTAAGCTAGCTTGTAATATTTATTAAATTGATTATTATAATAATATATATCTATTTTATAGATTGATATTGATGCGACGTAAATCTCGCATAATCCTTTTACTTAATGAAATACACCCTCAGGCAATTAGAGATTTTCGTCGCCATCAGCCGGGCTGGCAGTGTCTCCCGTGCCTGTGAGCAACTGGCCCTGTCTCAATCCGCTGCCAGCACCGCCTTGATCGAGCTGGAAAAGCAATTTGAAATCCAGTTGTTTGACCGCGTCGGTAAAAGCCTGCGTATCAATGAATCCGGGCAACAATTACTGCCTAAAGCCGTCGAGTTGCTGGACCGCGCCCGTGAAATCGAACGCATGCTGCATGGCCAGCAAGGCTATGGGCATTTGAAAATAGGCGCTACACTCACCGTCGGCAATTACCTGGTCACCTTGCTGGTTGCCAAATTCCTGCAGCAATATCCCCAAAGCCACATCCAGCTACAAGTGCAAAATACCCGTACCATCGTTGAGCAAATTGCGAATCATACACTGGATTTGGGTATGATAGAGGGCGAGTGTAATCATCCGGATATTGCTGTAGCGCCCTGGATTGCAGATGAGCTGGTCATTTTTGCCGCACCTTCGCATCCCTTGGCGCTATTAGCGCAGACAGGTAAAACCATCTATAAGTCTGACTTGCTGTTGCAACCGTGGATAGTGCGTGAAAAAGGCTCTGGTACGCGTGAGACATTTGACCGCGCATTCAGCCAGGATTATTCCAGGCTCAATATCACGCTGGAGCTGGAACATACCGAGGCCATCAAGCGTGCGGTGGAGTCGGGGCTGGGCATAGGCTGTATTTCCAGGCTGGCACTTAAAGATGCATTCCGGCGCGGCAGCCTGGTGCCGATCGAAAACCATAGTTTGCAGTTTCACCGAAATTTTTATTTTTTATGGCATAGACAAAAGTACCAGACCGGCGGTATCCGCCAGTTCCTGGCGTTTTGCCAGGCGTTCACCCAAGGGGCGACGCGTAGCGATTTAATTGATATCCCGGCAATTGCCTAATGGCGGGAACCTGAATGTTGGAGGAAGCATGGAAAGAGATGTAATGGAATATGATGTGCTGATTGTCGGGGCTGGCCCGGCAGGATTATCAGCCGCCATCCGTCTCAAGCAATTAGCACAGACGCAAGGTCAGGAACTGAGTGTTTGTATTCTGGAAAAGGGTGCCGAAGTCGGCAGTCATATCTTCTCCGGCGCAGTGCTGGACCCCAGGGCCTTGCAGGAGCTATTGCCAGACTGGCAAGCTTTGGGCGCACCTTTGAATACGCCGGTGGGTAAAGATACTTTTGTCGTGCTGGGTAAGGAAAAAGACTGGGCATTGCCCGATTGGACGTTGCCGCCGCTGATGCGCAATCACGGCAACTATATTGTCAGCCTGGGTGAAGTTTGCCGCTGGCTGGCTACGCAAGCGGAAGAATTGGGTGTGGAAATCTACACAGGCTTTTCTGCACAAACGCCAAGTTATGATGACGCCGGCCGCATGGTAGGCGTGATTACCGGTGATATGGGCCTGGATAAACAAGGCAATCCCACTGGAAATTACACGCCTGGGATCGAGATCCGTGCCAAATATACCTTGGTGGCCGAAGGCACACGTGGTTCGCTGACCAAACAGCTTGAAGCACGTTATGGTTTACGCGCGGCTTCCAGTCCGGCCAAATACGGCTTGGGCTTCAAAGAAATCTGGCGCATCAAACCGGACCTGCATCAGAAAGGCCAGATTGAGCATACGTTAGGCTGGCCGCTGGATGCTAATACCGGTGGCGGTGGCTTTATCTATCATCATGGTGAAAACCAGGTGTCAGTCGGCTATGTGGTGCACCTGGATTACAGCAATCCGTACCTGTCTTTATTTGATATTTTCCAGACCTATAAAACCCACCCGAAACTGAAAGCATTGCTGGAAGGCGGGCAACGAATCAGTTACGGCGCACGTGCTATTTCAGAAGGCGGCATACAGGCATTGCCAGAGTTGGCATTTCCTGGTGGTGCATTGCTGGGATGCAGCGCTGGCCTGGTAAATGTGCCCAAGATCAAGGGTAGCCACTACGCAATGAAATCCGGCATGCTGGCGGCAGAATCGGTGTTTGACGCCATTCAGCAGGGCGCACCGGAAATATTGACCAGTTATCCGCAAAAGCTGCGGGCATCGTGGGTATGGCAGGATTTAACTGCTGTGCGCAACGTGAAACCTTACTTGTCGCGTTGGGGCACGTGGGTAGGCACTGTGCTGGGTGGTGCGGAAATGTGGTTGTCCGGCTTCGGTATTACTTTGCCCTGGACTTTGAAACACACCACTGCTGATCATTCCACGCTGGATGAAGCCAAAAATAGTCGGCAGCCTGAGTATGCTAAGCCAGATGGTGTACTGACTTTTGATAAGCTGAGCTCGGTTAGCCTGTGCAATATCGGGCATGATGACCAGCAGCCATGCCATTTAAAATTGACGGTGAAGGATATTCCCGAGCGGGTTAATCTGCCGAAGTATGCGGGCCCGGAACAGCGGTATTGTCCGGCGGGGGTGTATGAGTTTATTGAGCAGGAAGGGACGCAAGTGTTGCAGATTAATGCGCAAAACTGCATTCATTGCAAAACTTGCGATATCAAAGACCCTACGCAGAATATTACGTGGGTACCACCAGAGGGTGGCAGCGGGCCAAATTACGTTTCGCAGTAATTTAGGTCACCTACGTAACGGCTGGCTTATGCAGAAGCCAGCGCGCCCTGCAAGGGAGAATCCAGGCGAGAGTAATATTTGGTTTGGTTACGATAAAAGAGCTAAGGTCGTGCTTAATAGAAGTTCTAAAGAAATAACGATTAGAATTTCACAGAAAGTGAAACATTCTCTCATTGTTGTTCCAAGCTCTATATGAACACTACCTGGGTTTCGGCCAACGCCCGTATGCCGAACTGTTATTGAGTAAGATGGATCCAGTATCCGCCAGCAGTCTCCCCAGCGAGGTCGCTTAACGTTTCTGCGTCAAAGCAATAAACGCCGCGATCCAGCCTATCAACGTCGAAGCCAATAAAATCAATCCGCCAATATTCACCAGATGAAACACCAACTGGAAATTACTCTGGTAATTATTTGCCAGCAGCTGCACTGGCTGTTTGAGGTTCCAGACGATCGCAAACAACAAGCCAACCGCAATCAGACCACCACCCAAGCCATACACACTACCCATATATAAAAACGGGCGGCGGATAAAACTGTGTGTCGCGCCAATCAACCGGCTCACTTCAATCTCGGCTTCATGTGTCAGCACCTGCATGCGTACCGTATTGCTGATGACTGTGATCATGGCGATCCCCAGCAGGCTGGCAAAGATCAGCGCAATGCGTTTACCAAGCACCAGCATGGAGTTCAGGCGTTCCATCCAGACGCTATCGATGACTAGTTCTTCCACTTCTGCCCGTTTTTGCAGGATATCCTGCACCGATTTGGCTGTAATCGGGTTTGTGTCGGCCAAGGTGATAAACAAAGCATCCGGTAACGGGTTCTGCGGCAAATCTGCAAGCAGGTCTTTTTGCAGGAATTGTTCCCCCAGCTGTTTTATCGCGTCTTCCTTGGAGACAAAGCGTACTTCTTTTACCTGGGGTAATTCCTGCACATCATTAATTAAACGCTGTATGACATTGCCGTTCAGCGCAGGTTTGAGGAATGCACTCATCTGCGCGTCCTGCTTGATGGAGCGCGAGGCGTCTTGCAGATTGTCCACGCCGACGAACAACAAGCCTGGCAAGGTGACAGTAATACCGATCACTAGGCAAATGGTCAGGGTGTTCAGCCAGTGCGACTTCAGCCTCTGCATAACCAATTTAATCGCAAGCGTATGTTGATTGAGCCAGTTTTTCATAGCATACCCACCTGGGCTGGCATCGCCGTGATTGTCTGCTGGTCTATATGCAAGGTTCTATAGGCGATGGTGCTCACTTGCGCCACATCATGCATGGCGATGACAACGGTGACGCCGACATCATTAAAGGCTTTCAGCAGTTGCATGATTTCCAGCGAAGCGACCCTGTCCAGGCCGCCTGTAGGTTCATCGGCAATAACGATTGAGGGACGGCTCACTACCGCCCGTGCAATGGCCAGCCGCTGTTGTTCGCCGCCAGACAAGGTGATAGGCATGGCTTTTTCTTTGTTTAGCAAGCCTACTTTGTCCAATGCAGCACGCACACGGCGGGCAGCTTCTTCGCCGGTAATGCCCTGTATGCTTAGTGGGAGGGCGACATTTTCAAAGCTGTTACGGTCATAAAGTAGTTTGTGATCCTGGAACACCAGCCCAAAACGGCGGCGCAGGTAGGGAATGGCGTTTTGATGCAACTGGCTGATATCCTGTTCGTTGATCAGGATATGGCCGCCGGAGGGCGCTTCTATGCCTGCCATCAGTTTGAGCAAAGTGCTTTTCCCGGCGCCGGACTGGCCGGTGATCAGCACAAAGTCACCTTTTTCTATGTTGAAACTGACCTGGCGGAACAGGTGCGCGCTATTCGGGTAACGCATGCTGACGTTGTTAAATGCAATCATGTTTTTGATAATCTGGTTTTAACATTCTGGTTTAACAATGGATAGTTAAAGAGTGTCACGTCTAATCAATCAGGGCATCAATAAAGTCATTGGCGTCAAAGGGACGCAAGTCATCAATACTTTCGCCGACACCGATAAAACGTACGGGGGTGCTATGTGCAGATTGCTGGCTCAAATGCGCAATCGCTGCAATCACGCCGCCTTTGGCAGTGCCGTCCAGTTTGGTTAGTGCCAGGCCGGTGACGCCAAGCGCATCGTTAAAGGCTTTCAGTTGGTTAACCGCGTTCTGGCCTGTGTTGGCATCCAGCACCAGCAGGATTTCATGCGGTGCCCCTGGCAATGCCTTGTCAATCACGCGCTGGACTTTCTTGATCTCATCCATCAGGTGCAACTGTGTCGGCAAACGGCCAGCGGTGTCGGCAATCACCACATCTATTTTCCTGGCAATAGCCGAGTTGACTGCATCATAAATCACTGCGGCAGGGTCGCCACTTTCCGAGGCAATCACATGTACATCGTTACGCTCTCCCCACACCTGCAATTGTTCACGTGCCGCAGCACGAAAAGTATCACCGGCTGCGATCAAAACGCTATGCCCTTGCGCCTGCAGGTATTTTGCCAGTTTGCCTATGGTGGTGGTTTTACCGGCACCATTGACGCCTACCATCATCATCACATAAGGCTGGTGGCCGCTGACATCCAGCGGCACTTGTAACGGAGAGAGCAGGTCAGAAAGCGTTTCTTTCAGTGCCTGCTTTAGTGCAATGGTGTCTTGTAATTCTTGCCGTTTGACGCGGGCGCGTAGCTGCTCTAGCAAATGCTGTGTGGCATTGATACCGACATCCGAGGTCAACAGGATAGTTTCCAGTTCCTCATAAATGTCTTCATCTATCTTGCCGCCACCGAATAAGGCGCTTAGTTGACCGCCCAGCTGCAGGCGGGTTTTCGCCAGGCCATTTTTGAGGCGTTGTGCCCAGCTCAGGCTGGTAGTTTCTTCAGGAGGAGGGGCAGAAGACTCGGTTTTTTTGGCAAAGGGATTGAACATGGCAGCTTAAAACTCGGTAATATGGTTATTTTATGCCGAATCGCGCTTTACCGCCACGGCAAAGGCGTTCTGGAATATATGTGTTGTACAGATAACGTTATAGTCTGGCGAACTTAGTAGTCAAGCATTCGGTCACACCTCTGCTTTTAAAACCTGTTTCTATAGTGATTTCATCCATGACAAAAAGTTTTCCCATGCGTAATCAGGCAATCTTGATTCTGGCTACGTTATTAAGTGCCAGTCACTTGCAAGCGGCCGAAATTGTGCAAACCACCTTGAAAAATGGCCTCAAGGTGATTGTGCAGGAAGACCACCGGGCGCCGGTGGTGGTTTCACAAGTATGGTACCGCGCCGGCTCGCTGGACGAGGTCAATGGCAAAACAGGGGTTGCCCATGTGCTGGAACACATGATGTTCAAGGGCACGAAAAAAGTCCCGGCCGGACAGTTTTCACGCCAGGTGGCAGCCGCAGGCGGTAAGGAAAATGCGTTTACCAGCAAGGATTACACCTGTTATTTCCAGCAGCTGGAAAAATCAAAACTGCCATTATCCTTCAAGCTGGAAGCTGATCGTATGGCCAATCTGCAGATTACCGATGCCGAATTTGCCAAGGAAATTGAAGTGGTCAAGGAGGAGCGTCGCTGGCGTACAGAAGATAAACCCCAGTCGCGTGTCAATGAACAGTTTGAAGCATCATCTTATCGTGCGCATCCTTATGGCCGCCCGGTGGTGGGGTTTATGAACGACCTCGACAACATGACGGCACAAGATGCTCGTGACTGGTACAACACCTGGTACACACCCAACAATGTCACCGTCGTGGTGGTCGGGGATGTCAATGCCAAAGAAGTATTCAAGCTGGCGCAAGACACGTTCGGCAAGCTGGCGGCCAAACCGTTGCCTGTGCGTAAACCCCAGGTGGAACCCGCACAGCTGGGTGAGCGGCGTGCGATTGTCAAGGCACCGGCCAAGTTACCTTATTTTACGATGGGCTTTCACGCGCCAGCCATGAAAAACGGGTCTGCTTACAATGAGCAGGATTGGGAGCCATACGCGCTGGAAGTGTTATCCAGTATTTTAAGTGGCAATGATGCATCGCGACTCAACCAGAAACTGGTCCGTGAGCAGGCGATTGCGCTGGATGTAGATAGTGGTTATGACGGTACCAACCGTGGCCAGGAGTCGATGTTTGAGATTGCCGCTTCACCCAGTGAAGGCGTCGCGCTGGAGGCACTGCAAAAAGCCATTTGGGAGCTGGTGGAAGAAGTAAAAAACAAGGGTGTTACGGCTGCCGAGTTGCACAGGGTAAAAGCCGCCGTGATTGCCGCAGATGTCTATAAACGGGATTCGATGTTTTACCAGGCGATGCAGATCGGCCAACTGGAAACCATGGGTTATCCATTGAGCCTGCTGGAAAAAAACGCAGCACGCGTACAGGCAGTGACCTCCGAACAGGTGCAGACGGTAGCCAGGAAATACCTGGTCCCGGACCAGATGACCCTGGTTACGCTGGATCCGCAACCGATGGACCCGAATGCCAAACCGGCCGGGCGACCACACCAGCATTAAAGCTGGCAATAAATTTAAATCCGTAACGGAAATCGCGTAACACACGTTGTGTAGGAAACAGAATGAAAGCTTTTAAGTATTTAAAAATCACGCTGCTGGCATTGTTGCTGCAAAGCCATGCCATCAATGTGCTGGCTGGTTTGAACATTCAGCACTGGACCACCGCACAGGGCAGTGAGGTCTATTTTGTTGAAAACCATGCTTTGCCTATGATGGATATCAGCGTCAATTTCCCGGCAGGCAGCGCGCACGATTCGCCGGAAACTTCAGGCGCTGCGGGAGTGACACAACACCTGATGGCACTCGTCGCTGGCGGGCTGGATGAAGAAACCCTGACCAACCGTTTTGCCGATATTGGCGCTGTGCTTGGTGGTAACTTTGATGCGGACCGTGCCGGATTCAAGTTACGTACACTGACCAGTGAGCAAGCCGTTGCGCTAGAAGCCTTTAGTTTTGTGTTGCACAAACCCGATTTTCCCGAGGCGGTATTGAAGCGTGAACAGGCGCGGATTGTTGCGGGCTTGCAGGAAGCCGAAACCGAGCCTGACAGCATCGCGCAAAAAGCGTTTATGCGCTCGCTGTATGGCACGCATCCTTACAGTCTCGACCAGAGCGGTGAAATTGATACGGTGCAATCCTTAACCGTGACGCACTTGCGCCAGTTTTATGAGACACATTACACAGCCAAGTCAGCAGTAATTTCATTGATAGGTGATTTAACGGCGGCACAGGCCAAACAGATTGCCGAGCGCCTAAGTGCAGGTTTGCCGCAAGGCCCGGCGGTGGCAGCGGTGCCGCCAGTACCAGCGCTGAAAACTGCCAGCGTGAAAAAGTTACCGCATCCTGCCTTGCAGGCGCATATTCTGTTGGGCCAGCCCGGTAACAAGCGCGGTGATGCAGATTTCTTCCCGCTATATGTCGGTAACTATATTTTAGGGGGTGGCGGTTTTGTTTCACGGCTGACCGAAGAAGTACGTGAAAAACGCGGCCTGGCGTACAGCGTTTATAGCTATTTTCTACCGATGGCAGAGTTAGGCCCGTTCCAGATCGGCTTGCAAACCAAGAAAGAGCAGGCGGAAGAAGGATTGCAGCTGGTCAAGCAAACCGTACAGCAGTTTATTGATAAAGGTGTGACCGAAAAAGAACTGCAGGCAGCCAAGGATAACCTGATCGGTGGTTTCCCGTTACGTATCGACAGCAATGGCAAGATTCTGGAGTATTTGAATATTATTGGCTTCTACAAATTGCCGTTGGACTATCTGGACAGTTTTAATGATCGCGTTGCGCAAGTAACTGTGCAGCAAGTGAATGATGCGTTCAAACGCCGCTTGCATCCTGAGAATTTTGCCACTGTGATTGTTGGATCCGAGTAGCTGAGTGAAAAAGGAAAGCCGACAAATTGTCGGCTTTTTTGATAATGGCTTGATTGTTTTAAAGTACTGAACCCTTACGTTTTTTGCGTGCCAGGAAGTAATATAAAACAGCGCCCACCAGATTAAGGAAGAAAATCACCAGGAACCAGACCAGTTTGTCTTCTTTCTGATCGGCAAGGCAATCGACCAGCATCCATACCCAAAACAATGTTAGCGCTAACCCTATTAAGCTGCCTAGCAGACCAAATCCAAATAAAAATTCGATGTAATTTCCTTTATTAATTGCTGTGAATAATAGCACGATCCGTTTTATGGGTTAAACGCGATGCCTTCTGTATGCATCCCCTTTATAATGCTGACCTGGTCGCTAATGAATTGAGTAGTATTCATGAATCAAGTTCGTCTAAATGCAGGGGTCTGGCGTAGTCGGGTATTAAAATTTCCCGATGCTGAGGGCTTGCGTCCTACCTCTGATCGCGTGCGTCAAACCTTGTTTAACTGGCTGGGGCAAGAGTTGACAGGAAAAACCTGCCTGGATTTATTTGCCGGCACCGGCGCGCTAGGGTTTGAAGCGCTGTCCCGCAATGCAAGCAAAGTCACCATGCTGGAACTCGCCAAAGCGCCATTCCAGGCCTTGGTGCAGAATCAGCAATTGCTGGATGCGACAAAAGCCGATATCCGCCAGGCTGATGCGCTAAAGTTCCTGGCGCAAAACACGCAACGATACGATGTTATTTTTTGCGATCCGCCGTATCATAAACAATGGCTGGATAAATTGCTGCCACACTTGGCTGCCCATTTGTCCAATGACGGCTGGCTGTATGTAGAAGCCGAATATGCGTTAAAATCTGATTCTGACTGGCAAGTGGTCAAGTCTGGCAAGGCAGGGCAAGTCTATTACCATCTGCTGCAGCCAGCAATCACGCCAGCGACAGCAACAGCTGTCTAAGCGTGCGCATGACTTTCGGGAATATCAGTGAATGAGCAAAACCAGAATTGCAGTCTATCCGGGTACTTTTGACCCGATTACCATGGGGCATGAAGATATTGTGCGCCGTGCTGCCAACCTCTTTGACGATGTCATCGTGGCCGTGGCTGGCAGTACCAGCAAACAAACCCTGTTCAGCCTGCAAGAGCGTGTGGCATTGGCGCAATCGGTATTTGCTGGCGAGAACATCAAGGTGGTGGGTTTTGATGGCCTGTTAATGCAATTTGTACAATCACAGGGCGCGCAAATGGTGATTCGTGGCTTGCGAGCAGCGAGCGATTTTGAATACGAATTCCAGCTCGCAGGCATGAACCGCAAGCTGTACCCAAAACTGGAAACCTTGTTTATGACGCCGGCAGAAGAGTATATGTTTATTTCATCCAGCTTGGTGCGAGAAGTTGCCCGTCTGGGCGGTGATGTAAACCAGTTTGTTTCTCCTGGCGTTGAAGCGGCTATCAAACAAAAGCTGGCGGCTTAATACTACGTATGTCTTTATTTATTACTGATGAATGCATTAATTGCGATGTGTGCGAGCCCGTGTGCCCTAATGAAGCCATATCGCAAGGCGAAGAGATTTATGAAATTAATCCCGACCTGTGCACGCAATGCGTAGGACATTTTGAAGAGCCGCAATGCCAGCAGGTATGCCCAATCAGTTGTATTCCGCTAGACCCGGACCGACCGGAAACACAGGAACAGTTAATGGAAAAGTACTTGCGCATTACCAGTGTGTAAGTATCAATATTGAGAGCAGTAATAATATAAGGGGTAATGATGCGAATTTTACATACCATGTTGCGCGTTGGCGATTTACAACGTTCTATCGATTTTTACACTGGCGTGTTGGGTATGAAATTAATTCGTACCCAGGATTACCCGGATGGCGAATTCACGCTGGCATTCGTCGGTTATGGCAACGAATACAACAATACGGTGCTGGAATTGACCTACAACTATGGCAAATCTAGTTACGATATGGGTGCAGCCTATGGCCATATGGCGATTGAAGTGGATGATGCCTACCAGGCCTGTGAACAGGTGAAAGCCCAGGGCGGCAAGGTGATACGTGAAGCCGGGCCGATGAAACACGGCACGATTATAATTGCGTTTATTGAAGACCCGGACGGCTATAAGATCGAATTTATCCAGAAGGGGACTATCGAGTATCCGCAGCATGTCTAACCAAGCGCATTTGCTTGAGGCCGTGGAACTGGCGCAGGTCAGTGACTGGGATGCTGCGCACATGATTGCGCAGGATTACAGTGACTCCACGGCAAACTGGATACATGCGGTGTTGCATAAAGTCGAAGGGGATACCTGGAATAGTAAATACTGGTATGCGAAAACCGATGGCCGCAAGTATGAGGATTATGCAGATGATGTACAAAGTGAACTGGAGGCCATCAGGCAGTTATTGGCTTCTAACCTGAAGTAATACCAGGATTGTTAACTAAGTTTCAGATTCTACAGCGTGACGATGGGTCACAAAAATTCCCCATAGCGATTGCACAAAAAGACCTATCACTGTGCCTGAAAAAAACAGCATCACCACTGCAATCACACTCATGAACAACAAAAAACCATCCTGAACCCACGCGCCTTGCGGGGCCATGGATTGCCAGATACTCAGCAATTGTTGTATCAATCGATTTTCATCCATCTGTTTTATATCCATCAAATATGACCATGATGCGTTATATAGTTCATTGTCTTGCACATTCATTGTAATAAAGGTGCTCAATCCCCGCTTGTAACCCTGAGCCTATTTCAATGTGGGCCAAATCGGTGCACTTTTTAAATGCAGTTAAAAAAATCCGTAGCATGATTTTTTTAAGCTTATGATTTTTAAGTGGAAAATCCCAATATAGAGGTGGCCTGCTTGTTGCTAGTGTATCACTGAGCTAGGGGAGAAGACACCATGATAAAAAAACCAGAGGCCAGCAGCACTGTTTCGGCAGAAGCGCGACTGGCAGATAATATCCATCTATTGGGGAATTTGCTTGACCAGGCCATTCAGGAAGTAGACGGGCCAGCCGTTTTTGCACAGATCGACTCTATCCGCCAGGCGGCGACCAAATTCCACCACACGCACGATCAGAATGCCTCATTACAGCTGGAGCAATTGCTGGCAGCGCTGACACCAGCACAAACTGTGTGTGTCGTCCGCGCGCTGAGTTATTACAAGCATCTGGTAAACCTGGCTGAAGATTTGTATGGCCAGCAAATCGCCAATTCTAACCAAGGTATCGCAGTGGCAGGAATGCTGGCACATTCATTGGCACTGTTGCGCGACCAGGCAGTCCCTTTTGATACTGTGCACCAGTTTTTTGATGATGCATTGGTGTCGCCAGTATTGACAGCGCATCCTACTGAAGTACAACGTAAAAGCGTGCTTGATATTGAGCGCCGCATTGTAGAGTTGCTGGCAGAGCGTGCCCACTTAATGGCAGAACGCCAGCTGACACGTAATACCTTGCTGCTGCAGGGAGCGGTTGCTGCCTTGTGGCAAACCCGTATGCTGCGTTTTTCAAAATTGACCGTAGTGAATGAGATAGAAAATGCACTGACCTATTACGAGAGCACGTTTTTGCATGCCATTCCTGAACTGTTGCAGGATCTGGAACGTGATCTGGAGGCACTGCTGCCAGCAGGCAACCACTATCACTTGCCAGCTTTTTTACGCATGGGTAGCTGGATCGGGGGCGACCGGGATGGTAATCCGTTTGTCGATGGTACTACCTTACGTGAAGCGTTGCGTTTGCAGGCGGCGACCGTGTTGCGTTTTTATCTGCAGGAACTAGCCCAACTTAAGCGTGAGCTAGGTGTCTCCACCCGACTGATCGCGGTGGAAGAGGGCGTGCTGGCGCTGGCCAAAGCGTCGCGTGACCAGTCTGCACATCGCATGGATGAGCCTTATCGCTTGGCACTGAATGGCATTCATGACCGTTTATTGGTGACTGCAAAAAATTTGCTGCCGTCTTGCAATTGGGCAGATGACAGCGATAGCGATCTTTTACCATATGAAGGTTACGAAGGGTTGCTGCAACCTTTGCAGACCATTGCGGAGTCTTTACGCAAACATCACGGTGAGGCGCTGATCTATCCGCGTCTGGGCAAGCTGATGAAAGCGATTGAGTCTTTTGGCTTTCATCTGGCGACCGTGGATGTACGCCAGTCTTCAGATGTACATGAAGCCGTGATCACCGAGCTATTGCAAAAAGCGGGCTATGAATTTGATTATGCCGGATTCAATGAAGATGAAAAAATAGGTATTTTGCTGGAAGAGTTGAAACAGCCACGGCTGCTGTTCTCGCCTTTCCAGCAATATTCCGAGCTGGTGCACAAAGAAATCGGCGTGTTGGAAGCTGTGCGGGAAATGCGGGAACGCTTTGGCAGCCACGCCGTGCGCCAGTATATTATTTCGCATACTGAAACACTGTCCGACCTGCTGGAAGTCGCCCTGCTGCAACGCGAAGCGGGCTTGCTGCGTGGCGTATGGGGTTCGGCGAATATCCAGGTAGATTTAAATATCGTTCCCCTGTTTGAAACCATTGCCGACCTGCGCGACGCCCCTATGATTATGGGCAAATGGTTGAGCTTGCTGGGCATTCGGCACGTGATCCGCAATCAGGGCAGTGAGCAGGAAGTCATGCTTGGTTATTCGGACAGTAATAAAGATGGCGGTTTCCTGACTTCTAACTGGGAGTTATACAAAGCCGAAATTTCACTGGTGGAGTTGTTCCAGCAGGCTAAAGTGAAGCTGCGCTTGTTTCATGGGCGCGGCGGTACGGTGGGGCGTGGCGGTGGGCCGACTTACCAGGCAATCATGGCGCAGCCGCAAGGCACGGTCGATGGCCAGATCAGGTTAACCGAGCAAGGCGAAATCATTGCCAATAAATATGCAGACCCGGTGGTCGGGCGCCAGCACCTAGAAACGCTGATTGCCGCGACACTTGATGCCAGCTTATTTCCTTCTGATCAGCTGGAGCCGGCTAAACGGCGTGCATTCGAGAGTGTGATGGAAACGCTCTCCGCCACTGCCATGACCACTTATCGGAGCCTGGTTTATGAAACACCGGGCTTTGCCGAATACTTTTTCAGTACCACGCCCATTGAGGAGATTGCCGGATTGAATCTAGGCAGCCGCCCGGCCTCGCGCAAATCTACGCGGCGCATTGAAGACTTGCGCGCCATCCCCTGGGGCTTTTCATGGGGGCAGTGCCGTTTATTGTTGCCAGGCTGGTATGGATTGGGTAGTGCAATTCATCAATACCTACACCAGCCAGGCAGTGATAAAGAATCCCGTTTGGCACTGCTAAGAGAGATGCTGCTTGGCTGGCCTATATTCAAAACGTTGATCAATAACGTGGATATGGTGCTAGCCAAAACCGACCTCATCGTTGCCAGGCATTACGCACACCTGCTGCCTGACCGCACTTTGCGTGAAGAAATTTTTAGCCGTATAGAGCAGGAACACAAATTGACCACAGAGGTAGTGAATTTGTTACTTGGAAGCACGCAAAGGCTTGCCAGCCAGCCGGTATTGGCAAAATCTATACGTGAGCGTTTGCCTTATCTGGATCCACTCAATCACTTGCAGGTGGAAATGATTCAACGTTACCGCAACGGCGAGACTGATGAAAAACTCAAATTGGCAATCCCGCTGACGATTAACGGGATTGCGGCTGGATTGAGGAATACCGGTTAGTGTTGAAGTTTTAGTGTTTTAGATAGTAAAAAAGGACAAGCTGAGCTTGTCCTTTTTTGAGAATCAATCACGGATTATCCGCGGTGATCGTTTTCCCATGTGTTGATTTGCTTTTCAGCTTCATCTTTAGTGATGCCGTAACGTTCCTGGATTTTACCAACCACTTGTTCGCGTTTACCTTCGATCACATCAAGGTCGTCATTGGTCAACTTGCCCCATTGCTCTTGAACCTTACCTTTAAGTTGTTTCCAGTTACCCTCAAAAATGTCTTTATTCATGATGTAAGTCTCCTTAGTTTTTTGGATTAGTATCGGTCAACGACCTGGGAATCATAGTATCCAGAATTAGTTTGGAGATAAGTCGGTGAATCGAGTATTTGTGCGTAAGACTTGACTGACAATTAATCGCACACTCTCTATTTAGGACATCACCCGTTTTATGAGTTTGAAGCCGGTATGGATGTATCACAACTCGTTTAAACCTTGCGCTTTTGCGATCAAATTAGGCTTTAAACCTGTTAACATGCGAGCATGAATAAAGCTTCTTTTTCCGCGTTTAAACACGCGTTGGCCCAACGGCTACCTTATGAATTGTGGATAGGCTGGCGCTACACACGTGCCAAACGTAACAATCATTTCATTTCATTTATTTCACTGACCAGCATGATAGGCATCGCTTTGGGTGTGATGGCTTTGATTGTCGTATTGTCTGTGATGAATGGTTTCCAGGACGAATTGCGTAAACGCATTCTGGGTGTGGCTTCACACATAGAAGTACGCAGTTTTGATGCTGGCTTGTCTGACTGGCAGCATGTGCAAAGCCAGATTCAATCCCTGCCACCAAAAACATTCTCCAGCCCGGTACAAGGCATGGCGCCCTATGTGATGGCGCAAGGCATGCTGACGCGTGACCAGGCAGTGCAAGGCGTGTTAATTCGTGGGGTGCTGCCTTCGGCCGAAGGCGCAGTGTCGGATTTATCGACGCAAATGAAAATAGGTAAATTAGAGGATTTGCAGGCGGGGAAATTCAATATCGTCCTCGGCGGTGACCTGGCGCAGGCACTGGGCGTGCGCATAGGCGAAAAGGTGGTGCTGATGGCACCGCAAGGCCAGGTAACGCCAGCGGGTCTGGTACCACGTATCAAACAATTTACCGTGACCGGTATTTTTCAGGTGGGTATGTATGAATATGATGCCGGGTTGGCATTGATACACCTGGATGACGCTGCCAAACTATATCGCTTGGGCGACCAGGTGTCCGGCTTGCGTTTGAAACTGGCTGACCTGTTTGCTGCAGACCGCGTTAGCCGTGAGTTGATGCAAGCGCTGGGGCCGAACTATTACATTACTGACTGGACCCAACAGCATGCCAATTTCTTTAAGGCGATTCAGCTGGAAAAACGCGTGATGTTTATTATCCTGGCGCTGATTGTGGCCGTGGCTGCGTTTAATATCGTGTCGACGCTGGTCATGGCTGTGACCGACAAGCGTGCCGATATCGCGATTTTGCGGACCATGGGCGCCACGCCGCAGGCGATACGGCGTATGTTTGTCGTGCAAGGCGCCATGATAGGCGTGATTGGTACTGTCTCTGGTGCATTGCTTGGTGTGATCCTGGCGCTGAATATTGAAACGGTGGTGCCATGGATAGAGCGTACTTTTAATGTGCAGTTTTTATCCAAAGACGTGTATTACATCAGTGATCTGCCTTCCAAGCTGATGTGGTCGGATGTCACAACGATTATCGGCTTGTCCATTTTCCTGAGCCTGGTGGCGACACTGTATCCAAGTGGCCGCGCTTCCAAAATGAATCCAGCGGAGGCTTTGCGCTATGAGTAATCTGATTTTGCAGTGCCAGGGCCTGGCTAAAACCTATCAGGGCCTGGATACCTCGGTGTTAACCGGAGTGGATCTGAGCCTGGCTGCCGGTGAACATATCGCGATTGTCGGTGCTTCTGGCAGCGGCAAAAGTACGCTGTTGCATTTGCTAGGCGGGCTGGATGCGCCTACGCACGGCGAAGTGCAATGGCTGGGTAAACCGTTGACCACGTTATCCGAAGTGGAAAAAAGCGCCATGCGTAACCAGTACCTGGGTTTTGTGTACCAGTTTCATCATTTGTTGCCAGAATTCAGTGCGCTGGAAAATGTAGCCATGCCTTTGTTTATCCGCCGCATTCCACGTGCGCAAGCATTGGCACAAGCCGAGTATTACCTGACTCTGGTCGGTCTTGCCCATAGACTGGAACATACCCCAGGCGAATTGTCCGGCGGTGAACGGCAGCGGGCTGCACTTGCACGTGCGTTGGTGACAGAGCCGCGTTGCGTGCTGGCAGATGAGCCAACCGGTAACCTTGACCGGCAAACCGCCGAGCAGGTGTTTGAGTTATTGTTAAACATCCAGGTTGAGCGCGGCACTGCGCTGGTGGTGGTGACACATGATTTATCATTGGCTGCACGCATGCACAAGCAATACCGGTTGCAAGACGGCACACTGCAACCCCTTGAATCTATTTCCGAGCCAGCGCTTACCCCGGTGTAACGCATACCATGCTGCCGGGCGCCACAGTCGGGTTGTTGTTTGGTGTGTGGCTGTTTCAGCAACAACCGCATCTGTGGTCAGTTAGTGCATGGCTGGGCTGGCTGGCAGCCTTAATCCTCATCGGGTGCTTAGCCTATGGCAATCAGGTGATAGCCGCTCGGCATATTCCTTATCAACATACCTTCCGTAAACTATTCATTATTGTATTGATTGCTGCACTCGGGTTTGCCTGGGCGCAGTTGCTTGCATGGGACCGCCTGCAAACGCAACTACCCTCAGACTGCGAGCAACAGGTCATTGCTGTACAAGGCGTGATTGTCAGTGTGCCTGAACGTGATGCCCGCGGGCAACATGTGGATTTTGCTGTTGAGCGCAGTTTCACGGCAGATTGCCCCATGCCTAAACGGGTAAGGTTGCATCTCTATCATCAATCCTATCGTGGCGAGTCAGCTAAAGCATCTCCTGTATTACCGATCTTGCAGGCAGGAGAGCGCTGGCAATGGAGTGTCAGGCTAAAGCGCCCGCATGCCACTAGAAACCCGCATGGCTTTGATTATGCGGCGTGGTGCCTGTCTAATAACATCGGCGCTAGTGGGGCCATTGTGAGCAAAACACCTATGCTCCGATTGCAAAGACTAGTGTGGAAACCATCGGCACTTATTGCTCATTGGCGTGCTGCTGTCGGTAATCGCATTGAAAAAGTGTTGGGAACGACCCCGCAAAGCGCTGTATTGCGGGCGTTAGTGATCGGCGATGATAGCCAGATTGCTCGGGCAGACTGGCAGCTGTTTGTGGATACTGGCATCAATCATCTCATCAGCATTTCAGGGCTACATATCACCATGCTGGCGTCTATGGGATATCTGCTTACTGGCTGGGCCTGGCGATTGCGCCCACGCCTTGCTTTGCGAATACCGTCAAGGCTGGCGGCAGGGGTCGGTGGTGCGCTGGTGGCGATTGCCTATTCTGCACTGGCCGGCTTTTCAATCCCCACCGAACGTACATTATTGATGCTGCTGACCATGATCGTCATGCTTAGCCTCAAGCAGCGATTGCCTTTTTCATGGGTATTGAGTGCCGCGGTGTGGGTGGTGTTAGTGGTGGATCCCTGGGCGGTAATGGCACCCGGATTTTGGCTATCATTTGGCGCGGTGACTATTCTGGCTTTTGCCATGAGTGGCCGTTTGCGGCCCGCGCGCTGGTGGCAAAGTGCATTGCAAACCCAGTGGGTGATCACGCTGGCGTTTGTGCCGGTACTTATTTTACTTTTTAATCAGCTTTCGCTGATTTCACCACTGGCGAATGGTTTGGCCATTCCCATTGTGAGCCTGGCTATCGTGCCGCTTGCCATCGATGGCGCTATACTGCCGCTCGACTTTTTGTTACACCTGTCCGCTACTCTGTGGGAATGGTGCGCACATGGATTGCACTGGTTACGCCAACTGCCGGGCGCGGTCTGCTATTTATCCACGCCACCGATCTGGGCCTGGCTGCTGGCGATGGCAGGCATGCTGGTCTGGTTAATGCCGCGTGGCTGGCCGTTGCGCTGGGCCGGGCTATTGTTGTGGCTTCCACTCTTATTACCTACGCAAGTCGCATTGCAGCCTGGTCAAATGCGGGTAACGGTGCTGGATGTCGGGCAGGGACTCAGTGTGCTGGTGCAAACCGCTCACCATACTATGCTGTATGACGCCGGGCCTGCTTATAATGAAGAAAGCGATGCCGGTCAGCGCATCGTACTTCCTTATTTACGCCATTTGGGGGTGAGTCATCTGGATGCAGTAGTCATTTCTCACGATGATAATGATCATTCTGGCGGTATGGCTTCAGTGCTGGCAGGCGTATCGGTCGATAATTTTCTAAGCTCGCTAACGCCGGCGTCTGATTTTTTCAAACAAATTCAAACCTTACCGAATCCGCCAGTTTTGCGGCCGCAACCGTGTTATCAGGGTCAGCAATGGCAGTGGGATAATATTAGTTTCCGCATGCTGTCACCCGAAAAAAACACCGATACAGATTTAAAAGATAATGATAAAAGTTGCGTGCTTCAAGTCCAATCACCTCATGGTAGCTTGCTGCTGACGGGGGATATCGAGAAGGAAGCCGAACGCCGCTTACTGGCATCCGAACCGGATCAGTTAGCGACAACCGTGATGACCATGCCTCATCATGGCAGTAAAACTTCTTCCACCATCGGCTTTGTTAATGCGACCAAACCTGCGATTGCCATCGCCACTGTCGGTTACCTTAACCGCTTCGGTCATCCCAAACCGGAGGTGATTTCACGTTATCAAGCAATCGAGACAACAGTATTGCGATCAGACAACGATGGCGCCATCTTGATTGATTTCTTATCAGGCGAGGCGCCAGTAGTCAAACGATGGCGGCAAATAGAACCGCATTACTGGGAATTGTAACGGCGCAGATACTGGACAAAACTTGCCCTTAAGGCTGGTTAACGCTAAAGTAGCGGAAGTTTAAAAACAACTGGAGTGTTTGCTGTGTGGGAAATCATTTTAGCGGCCGGATGGCCAATCTGGCCTCTGGTTATTGCTTCAGTCATTGCACTGGCGATTATTGTGGAGCGTTCCTGGGCCTTGCGCGCATCGGTCGTCACTCCTGATCAATTATTGCCTGAAGTACAAAACTGGCTTAAGCAAGGTGGCATCACCCGTGAAACCTTAAGCCGCCTGGAAGCCCACTCCCTGTTAGGAAAAGTGTTCGCCAGCGCACTTGCCAATATCGGTAACTCCCGTGAAATCACAAAAGAAGCGATTGAAGAAACCGGCCGTGCCGTCGCACACAAGCTGGAACAGTATTTGCCAACCCTGGGCACAATCGCTACTGTCGCCCCATTGCTCGGCTTGCTGGGTACTGTGATTGGTATGGTAGAACTGTTTGGTTCGTTTACCAACAGCGGTCACGATGTGGCCCAGTTCGCACGCGGTATTTCAGTGGCACTGTACAACACCGCCGCTGGTATTGTGGTCGCTGTGCCAGCCATGATTGCCTACCGCTATTTCCGCAGTAAAGTAGACGGTTTCCTGGTGGATATGGAGCAGCAAGCCATCAAGCTGGTTGAAATTATTCATGGCGATCGCAATTAAGCTGATCACAGTCAAGATACAAGGCTAAGGCAATTTATGAATTTCAAGCGTGGTGTCCGCGACGAAGAGTTGGAAATTAACTTTATTCCACTGATTGATGTGTTGCTGGTGATTATTATCTTCCTGATCGTCAGTGCCACCTTTTCACGTACCAGTGAACTGCAAATCAATTTACCTACCGCGGACGCCAGTTCGCCGCAGGAAAAACCATTGACGATTACGGTTGAAGTCGATGCCAGTGGCCGTTACCTGGTAAACGGTAAAGAGGCGAATGGTGCGGTAGTCGCGGATTTGTCGAACGCATTAACCCAAGCAGCTGCCAGTGGCCCGGCCGGTAAAGAGCCAACCATCATTATTAACGCGGATGCAAAAGCCACGCATCAGTCGGTCATTAATATTATGGAAGCCTCGCGCATGGCGAATTACACCCATATTACCTTTGCAACACAGGTAAACTCGCATTGATGTGTGAGTTGCAGCTTGCTGTGATTGCCTGCAAACAAGCCCGTCAACTTTGGCGGGCTATTTGTTTATAGTATCCGAGAATTTGCATGTCCCGTAGACAGAAATCTGAGCAGAATAAAATCATTAATCCCGGCCAGTTATACCGCCGGTTGATTGCTTATGCCTGGCAATTTAAATTCCATTTCTTGGTCTCCATGGTGGCCACCGCTGTCCTCTCTACTAGTAACACCGCATTTCTGGCATTGATTAAAAAAATCACTGACGATGGGTTTGTGAAAGAGTCTGCACAGGAAATGCTGCTATTGCCATTAATGCTGTTTGGCCTGATGGCTATTCGCGCCTTGGCAGGGTTCTTTTCATCGTATAGCTTGCGTATTGTTGCGCGGCGCGTAGTTGAGATATTACGCAACCAGGTGTTTTCCAAGTTATTGATGCTGCCTGTCAGTTTCTTTGATGCCAATTCCAACGGATTGTTGGTTTCAAAACTCACTTACGACATTGAACGTCTCTCCAACGTAGTTACCCGTTCGGCGTTGAATGTTTTACGCGACGTGCTGACAGTCATCGGGCTGGTCGCTTACATGCTCTACCTGGACTGGAAGCTGACGCTGGTGTTTGCTGCGGTGGCGCCATTGATGGGTATGTATCTCGCGCGCTCAACGCCAAAATTACGTGCCAATGCTAAAAAAGTCCAGGAAGCGGTGGGGGAAATCACCAAAACGGCTGAAGAAGCGATTTCAGCCCAGCGTATCGTCAAGATTTTTGGCGCGCAAACATTCGAGAATGAGCGATTTGCCAATGTAGTCGCAAAAAATCGCACACTGGAATTACGCACTGCCAGAATCTCCGGCCTGAATAGCTTTGTGATTGAAATTTTGTCCGCAGTCGCTTTAGGCCTGGTGGTTTACTACGCGTTGGGTCAGTTCACAGTGGGTGAATTTGCCGCTTTTGTTGGGGCCTTACTGATGCTGATTGCCCCCATCAAACATATTACTGCCGCAAATGAAGATGTACAGGTTGGCCTGGCAGCTGCGCAAAGCGTATTCGAGCTGATGGACCTGGATAACGAGCGTGAAAGTGGCGACTACCGCATTGCGCATGCGCGGGGAGAGCTAAGCTTTAAGGACGTGACTGTGCGTTACCCCCAGGCCAAGAAAAGTGCATTAAACCAGCTTAGTTTTGATGTGCGGGCCGGTGAGAAAGTAGCGCTGGTTGGCCGTTCCGGCAGTGGCAAAACAACATTGGTCAACCTGTTGCCGCGTTTTTACGAAGTGCAAGAGGGAACAGTATCGCTTGATGGTGTGAATGTGCGCGATTACCAGTTGAATAGTCTGCGTGCCCAGTTTTCACTGGTAAGCCAGGATATCGTATTATTTAACGACACCATTTTTAACAACATCGCCTACGGTGCGTTGCGTAACGCCAGCGAAGAAGAAGTGATCTCAGCAGCCAAAGCTGCCAACGCCTGGGAATTCATCGAGCACATGCCGCTTGGCTTGCAAAGTGAAATAGGCGATAGAGGCGTGCGTTTATCTGGCGGTCAACGACAACGCATTGCCATTGCGCGGGCTATCCTTAAAAATGCGCCTATACTATTGCTGGATGAGGCAACCTCTGCACTGGATAGCGAGTCTGAGTTGCATGTGCAAAATGCGCTGGATAGATTGATGCAGAACCGGACGACTATTGTGATTGCGCACCGGCTGAGCACTGTTGAAAATGCTGACCGGATTTTCGTAATGGATCACGGAAAAATTATTGAAACCGGTTCACATCAAGAGCTGCTGGCGCTGAACGGATACTACAACAAGCTCTATCACAAAGAGTTTAAAGACGATTAATGTGGCGCAGATGGTTTGAACAGCAGTGGCAATATAAAGGCTGGGCGCAATGCCTGCTGTTGCCATTAACCTGGCTGTTCGCAAGCCTGGCCGCCTTGCGCAGAGCGCTATATCGAGCTGGATTGTTTTCCAGCAGCAAGCTGCCGGTTCCCGTTATTGTGGTGGGCAATATTTCAGTAGGTGGCGTAGGCAAAACTCCACTGGTCATTTATCTCGCCAATGCTTTACGGGCAGCTGGCTACCATCCGGGTATTTTGAGTCGCGGATATGGGGGACAGCACACTGGCAAAGTCACCCCAACCAGTATGCCTGCTGAATATGGTGATGAGCCGGTGCTGATCGCACATCGGACTGCGTGCCCGGTGTGGGTGCACCCGCTACGTGCAGAAAGTGGCCGGGCTTTATTACAGGCGTATCCGCAAACAGATGTCCTAATTTGTGATGATGGCCTTCAGCATTATGATTTGCAGCGGGATATTGAAATTGCAGTTGTGCAGCGTCCGCATGGCCTGGGTAATGGTCGTTTATTACCTGCTGGACCATTGCGCGAATCCCTGAGCCGCCTGCAAAAAGTTGATGTCATCGTTGAGACCGGGCAATTACCAATCGTCCCCCTCGAACAACCTTGTTTTCAACAATCTTTGCAAGCCGGTGAGTGGACGGCTGTTTCTGATTTTTCAAGTCCAATCTCAGCGCAGGCATTGAAACAGAAACCGTTGTTAGCTATAGCAGGAATAGGACATCCGCACAGGTTTTTCGACTCACTGATTGCAATGGGGCTGGTATTTGAGACGAGAGTTTTTGCCGACCATTATGCATATACCAGACAAGATTTTCAGGATGCGGCAGGCAAAACCCTACTGATGACCGAGAAAGATGCCGTAAAATGTCGACATCTTGATTTAAACAATGCCTGGTTTCTACCAGTGACTGCCGAACTGACACCAATAGGACATCAGCAAACCTTGGCAGGCTGCGTATTGGGCCTGCTAAAAAACGCGAAGGAAATTTAAAATGAATCCCAAATTACTGGAAATTCTGGTCTGTCCGGTCACCAAAGGGCCGCTGGTATACGACAAACAAAAACAGGAATTAATCTCCAGGTCGGCCCGCCTGGCCTATCCGGTGCGTGATGGCATTCCGGTCATGCTGGAAGACGAAGCCCGCCGTTTGGAAGAACACGAATACACAGAGTAGGGCAGACGCATGTTTAAAGTGGTAATTCCTGCCCGTTTTGCCAGTAGCCGCCTGCCGGGTAAGCCTTTGCTGGATATTGCCGGCAAACCTATGGTAATCCAGGTAGCTATCCAGGCTAATAAAAGCCAGGCAGGCGAAGTGGTGATTGCAACTGACCACACTCCCATTACACAGGTGGCCGAACAGTTTGGATTTGCCTCAGTGATGACACGTGAAGATCATCTTTCAGGCACTGACCGGATTGCCGAGGTCGTCCAAAAAATGGGCTGGCCCGATGAGACGATTGTGGTGAATGTACAAGGCGATGAGCCGCTAATAGATCCGATATTGATCAATGAGGTCGCACAGGCTTTGGCCAAAGATACGCAAGCAGTCATGGCAACGGCTTGCCATCCCATTCATGACGGCGCAGCTTTTGAGAATCCCAATATCGTCAAAGTGGTGTTAAATGTTCACAACCAGGCGCTGTACTTCAGTCGCGCGCCTATTCCTTATCCACGTGATTCAGAATTCCGGGAGCAGTTAATCGCCCATAGGCACATTGGTATCTATGCCTATCGCGTTGGTTTTCTTAAGCAATATGCCAGTTTACCAGCCACTGCCCTTGAAAAGATTGAGAGTCTGGAACAGTTGCGCGTGTTATACCATGGTTACCAGGTGGCTGTGACAGTGACTGAGAACGCACCGGCCAGTGGCGTGGATACCGCCGCCGATTTAGAAGCGGTACGACAGATTTTTGCCATGCAATCATAGGCATGCTAAAACGTTATTCAGTTTTGCGAGCAATAAAAAAAGCCTCATTAATTGAGGCTTTTTATTTAAGACTAAAGCTAAAAACTAGCGGTTTTTCTGGCGGCGCAGTGCAATGGTACCCATCAGGCCCAGGCCTACCAGCATCATGCCATAAGTTTCTGGCTCCGGTACCGGAATGGTGACTGGCGAAATAGTGTAGCTACCGTTGTAGTGACCACCTGCAATCAGGTTGAATTGCAATGTGTAAGTACCAGCAGCCAGATTTGAGAAGCTGAATGTGTATCTTGTCAGGTCAAAATCGTGCAAAGGGAAAATGATAGGAGAGTATGTAAAAGTATCATCCGCATCGCTAATCAGAGTTAAACCGTTATAGAAACCTGAGTTATGCTCATTAATCAATCTGAAGCTAGGATCCAATACGCCTGACAGGTCAAAACTACCATCCAGATAAGAAATACTGATTTTGGTGGTTTTTGAATTGCTTGTACCTGGCTGGTCATAGCCACTAAATGTAGTGGTGGTAGCAAAAACGGAAGTACTGGCTAACAACAACGCTGCGGCAAGTAATTTTTTCATGATATTTTTTCCCTGATTAAGATTGGTTATTTGGATTTGTTAATGTGGCAATCATAAGGATGCGGACTATTAAATGAAATAGCCCGTTAGGGTCAATGAGCATGTAGAACGCTGGTAAGCCGCTGGCGAAAGTCAATGGCGGAAAATAAAGTATACCGCGCCCATTATGCACAAGCCTGCCCAAAGGTAGTCCCACTTCAGCGGCTGTTGCATATAGAAAATGGCAAACGGTACAAAGATCACCAGTGTAATCACTTCCTGCAGGATTTTAAGTTGCGCCAGGTTTAATTGTGTGAATCCTATGCGATTGGCCGGTACCTGGAACAGGTACTCAATCAGGGCGATACCCCAGCTAATCAGGGCGGCGATGATCCAGGGTTTGCTATTCAGGTTTTTGAGATGGCCATACCAGGCAAACAGCATAAACAGGTTGGAAATGCTAAGCAGTACAATGGTTTTAAGGAGGGTAAAACTCATTGGTTTTCCTGTAGGAAGTAAGAATGGCAACTTCAGGTCAAAGTTGCCATGGGAATAAAGTAATTTGGCTTAAATAGCGGCTTCGCCTGTTTCACCGGTTCTGATACGAATCACTTGCTCTACCGAAGTTACAAAAATTTTGCCATCACCGATCTTGCCGGTGTGCGCAGCCTTAATAATCGCTTCGATCGCGTTATCCAGCATGTTTTCTGCCAGGACAACTTCTACTTTGATTTTTGGCAGAAAGTCCACCACATATTCCGCACCACGGTAAAGCTCGGTATGGCCTTTCTGACGTCCAAATCCTTTGACTTCTGTGACGGTTAGTCCGTTGACACCAATTTCTGATAAGGCCTCGCGCACTTCGTCTAGTTTGAATGGTTTGATGACGGCTTCTAGTTTTTTCATAAGTGCTCCGTGATTAATTTTTAAAACATTCTACGCAACCGCTGCTTTTAATTCAAATGCCATGGTTACTGAATGACTGAGTAATTAATTTGTAAAACTAAAATGATAAGTTGCAGGTGATCGGGTAACGTCGGTCTTTGCCGAATCCACGCTCAGTGATACGGACCCCCACTGCAGCCTGCCTGCGTTTATATTCGTTTCTGTCTATCAGGCGGGTCACTCTTTCGACATCTGCCCTTGCATAGCCTTGTTGGATAATATCTTCAATGCTGAGGTCTTTCTCGGCATAAGCTTCCATAATCGCATCCAGTATTTCATAGGCCGGCAAACTATCCTGGTCGGTTTGGTCAGCACGTAATTCGGCACTTGGGGGACGTGTGATAATTCTCTCTGGAATGACTTGGCCGAGACTATTGCGGTAGCGGGCGAGTTTATAAACTAGCGTTTTAGGCACATCCTTGATTAACGCAAAACCACCCGCCATGTCACCATACAGGGTGCTGTAACCAACTGCTGTTTCTGATTTGTTGCCGGTGGTAATCACCATATTACCGAATTTATTACTGATCGCCATCAGCAACATGCCTCGGATACGCGCCTGCAAGTTTTCTTCAGTGGTATCAAATGCCTTACCAGTAAACTCTTCAGCCAGCGCCTGACAAAAGCCATTGAATAAAGGTTTGATCGGCAACACACTATATTCCACATCCAGCAGTCTGGCCATTTCTGCGGCATCGTCAATGCTGATATCTGCAGTGAATTCCGAAGGCATCATCACTGCTTTCACACGTTCCTTACCCAATGCATCGACCGCGATTGCCAGTGTCAGCGCAGAGTCAATGCCACCCGATAAACCCAGCACCACACCAGGGAAACGGTTTTTATTGACGTAATCTTTTAAGCCTAATTGCAAAGCTTGATAAACCGTCGCTTCTAATGGCGGATGCGTCTCAAGTGTCGTAGCAACCGGTTGGTTGTTTTCCAGTAACACATAGCTCAGCTTATCTTCAAACATCGGTAATTCTTGCATGAGCTCGCCCTGATTGTTCATAGCGAATGAGCCACCATCAAACACCAGTTCATCCTGCCCCCCCACCATATTCGCGTAAATAATCGGCAGGCCGGTTTCGCGGATACGGTCTCGCAAAACCTGGTAGCGAGTGAGCTGCTTGTGCATGTGATAGGGGGATGCATTAATCACCAGCAAGACTTGCGCATCTGCCTGCAAGGATTGCAGTGCGGGCGCCGGTTCCCAGATATCTGCACAGATTAAAATGCCATAACGCGTGCCTTGCCATTCAAACACCACTGGTAGCTCGCCCGCTTCAAAATAACGTTCTTCATCAAACACATTGTAATTGGGCAGGTGATGCTTATGGTAAGTAGCCTGAATACGTTTTGAATGGATCACGGAAGCTGCATTGTAGCGGTTGCCAGCAATTTCCTGAGGGTGACCAATCACCACTGCCATATCGCTTGGCAACTGCTGTTCCAGCCAATGCAATGCGCGTTGATTCGCCTCGTAAAAATCCTGCCTGAATAATAAATCTTCCGGCGGATATCCGCACAGTGACAGTTCAGGGGTCAGCAGCAGCCGCGCGCCTTCGGCATAGGCCAGGCTGGCGCGTTCCAGTATATGTTCAGCATTCTGTTGCATGGCGCCAACCATGCTATTCATTTGGGCTATGGCGAGTTTCATGCAGCGGACATTCAGTATTTGCCACCTGCGGCTTTAATCAGTTCGACCATGGCCGGGTTTTGCGCTTTTAAAGCATAGACATAAGCAGTCAGGCCATACTGGTCGCGTGTTTTGACATTGGCACCGTGTTTAAGGAGCAAGTCCGCCATGTCTGGTGAATTATTGCTGACGGCCAAATGTAGTAGCGGTGTGCCTTCGCTATCCTGATGATCAATATCCGCCTTGCGCTCCAGCAGAGCTTTGGCGACATCCTTCTGGTCTTTTTTTACCGCCCAGGTCAACGCTGTCCATTCGTGTTCATCTTCTTCATCAATTTTCGCACCTTGTTCGAGCAAGGAGATCACGGCAGGCGTAAAGCCTTCGCGGGCTGCAATCATTAGCGCAGTAGTGCCGAGCTTATCTTTCAGGTTAGGATCAGCGCCGTTTTTAAGAATCGCAGTGATAGTAGGCACGCTGCCACTTTTAGCTGCATACATCAGCACTGTTTTGCCATCACTGGCGCGCACATTGGCATCAAAACCTTTCGCGATGATCATGCCGACCAGATCACTGTAGCCTGAAGTCGCCGCCAGGCCAAGCGCACTCCAGCCATCCGGATCACGGACTTTTACATCAGCGCCTTTATCCAGCAATACTTTCACGGCATCAATATTGTTTTTCTTGGCGGCAAACATCAGCGCAGTCCAGCCACCCTGGTCTTTGGCATTGATGCTGGCACCACTTTCCAATAAGACACGTATGACTTCTGCCTGGTTTTTACGCGCGGCATACATGATAGGTGTTATTTTTTCTGCATCGGTGACATTGGGATTAGCGCCGCTTTTGAGCAACGCTTTTACCGTTGCGACATCTCCTTTGGAGGATGCAATCAGCAGATAGGAAATGTTTGCGCTGGCGTCTACCGGCGGCGCATCCATGGCTGATTTATCGACTATGGTCGCTTCGTCGGGGCTGGTTTTACTCTTTTTTTTGCTTGCAGCTTCAGCGGTCAAGGACAAGCCTAGCAACAGTACGGTGCCACACAACAACAAGCTGGTCCAATAAGTCGTCCGCGCAATACGCTTCATGCTATCTCCAAACAATTATTTTGCAGCACGTTGAATCGCCGCCAATACCGCTTCACCCAGGCCTGCAGGTGAATCAGCTACCACGCAGCCCGCGGCTTCCAACGCTGTGATTTTGTCTTCAGCACGGCCAGAACCGCCGGAGATAATGGCACCTGCATGGCCCATACGTTTACCTTTAGGGGCAGTCAACCCGGCAATATAAGCCGCCACTGGTTTGGTCACATGGTGTTTGATAAAGTCAGCCGCGGCCTCTTCATCGCTACCACCAATTTCCCCCACCATGATAATCGCTTCGGTTTCCGGGTCATTCTGGAAGAGTGCCAGGCAATCAATAAAGTTCAGGCCTTTGATCGGGTCGCCACCAATGCCGACACAGGTCGTCTGACCTAATCCAAGCGCAGAGGTTTGATGTACGGCTTCATAAGTCAATGTGCCAGACCTGGAAACCACGCCAACCTTGCCGCGTTGATGGATGCTGCCCGGCATAATGCCGATTTTGCATTCATCCGGCGTAATCACGCCAGGGCAATTGGGGCCAATCAGTCGGGTGCCGTTAGCAAGCAAGGCTGCTTTCACATTCAGCATATCCAGCACCGGAATACCCTCAGTGATACACACAATCAGTGCTATGCCGGCATCAGCAGCCTCAAGGATAGAGTCAGCGGCAAATGGCGGTGGTACATAAATCACGCTGGCATTGGCCTGGGTTTCTTTGACCGCTTCGCGCATGGTGTTAAACACCGGCAGGTTTAAATGAAGCTGGCCACCTTTGCCCGGCGTCACGCCACCGACCATTTGAGTGCCGTAAGCCAAGGCTTGTTCAGAATGGAATGTGCCCTGTTTACCGGTAAAGCCCTGGCACAATACTTTGGTATTTTTATCAACTAAAATTGCCATGACTACACACCTTCACTTACTGCTTTAACTGCTTGTTTTGCCCCATCGGTCAGGCCTTCTGCCGAAATAATATTCAGGCCGCTTTCGCGCAACATTTGTTTACCCAGCTCCACATTGGTGCCTTCCAGTCGAACGACAACCGGAATAGTCATGCCTACTTCTTTCACAGCAGTGATAATGCCGGTCGCAATGATGTCGCAGCGCATAATGCCGCCGAAAATATTCACCAGGATGGCTTTTACGTTCTGGTCTGCCAGGATAATTTTGAATGCCTTGGTCACGGTTTCCGCCGTGGCACCGCCGCCGACATCCAGGAAGTTAGCCGGCATGCCGCCATGTAGCTTGATCAGGTCCATGGTTGCCATCGCCAGGCCGGCGCCATTCACCATACAGCCGATGTTCCCATTCAGTGCAATGTAATTCAGTCCGCTGTGATGCGCTTCAGCTTCCTTGGCATCATCCTGTGACCAGTCGCGAATTTCCGCAAACGGTTTCTGGCGATAGAGCGCGTTATCATCAACGGTCATCTTGCAATCGAGCGCGACCAGTTTTCCTTCAGTGGTCACCACCAGTGGGTTGATTTCCAGCAGGGATAAATCGTTATCCTTGAATAATTTGTACAGGCCTTTGGCCAGTTTGGTGAAAGCCGCAATCTGGTCACCACTTAAGCCTAAGCCAAACGCTAGGTTACGCGCCTGGTAGTCGACCAGGCCATTCAGCGGGTCACAGATTTCCTGCAGAATTTTGTCTGGCTGCGTAGCTGCGATTTCTTCAATATCCATACCGCCTGCACTGGAAGCGACCATGACCACACGTTCCAGGCTGCGGTCTACCAGCATTGAAAGATACAGTTCTCGCGCAATCGGCAATGTCTGCTCCACCAGCACCTGATGTACAGGCTGGCCATCAGGTGCATTCTGGTAGGTGACGAGGTGTTTGCCGAGCAGGCCACCAGCCATTGTTTGCGCTTCCAGGGCCGATTTCACGACCTTTACGCCACCAGCTTTACCACGGCCACCGGCATGTACCTGGGCTTTCACCACCCAGGCTTCACCACCCAGTTCTTTGGTGGCGGCTGCAGCAGCTTCTTCGGATTGGACAACCAGGCCGGCGGGAGTGACCAAACCATACTTTTGCAGTAATTGTTTAGCCTGATATTCGTGCAGATTCATGAAAATAAACTGTTTTTATGATTAAGCTGTTATTTTCGCGCAAATACCCACTCAAAGCTAGGCTGCAAACAAAAAAACCGCACCCAAGTGCGGTTTTCTGGCTAAAGTGCGGTATTGGCTATACGAACTTATTGCTTAGAGGTCTTCAGCCCAGGCATTGCCGTAAACTTTTCCATTGCGCGAAAGTATCAGCATCTGATACATGCTGATAATCCACATATAGCTGGAAGCCAAGCTATAGCCCATGCCGCCGATAATGGTTAACCATGCAAAATGGGGCGACCATTTGGTCAGCCACCATGACATCACATCGGCAATCAAAAAGGCGAAAGGAAAGCCGATAGCAATCACTTTGGCGGTTTTTGGCACATTGACAGCGAAGCTGAAAATAAGGCCAATGAAAAAGAAGATAAAGCTGATACCAAATAAGTGGATATGCGACACGCGGGTCAAGCCACTAATAGTCGCGCCTTCATTCACTTCAGCGCGCGCTTTGACTTCTTCATATTTGGTAAAGTCAGGAATGCCGGGAATATTGCTGTGGCACATGACACAGTGCTGGGCAAAAATCTGTTTATAGTGTGATTCCCACTGGTCTTGTGGAGCGCCTTGCTGCGCCCACTTGATAATGTCCTGACGCACTTCCAGCGGCGCTTTGTCTGACATCGAACCATTCAGTTTGCTTGCCAGTTTAGTGCCGCTACGGTCACCGTAATAGCTGTATACAATGTCGTTTACAGATAAACCAAATTTACCGTCAGCCATGCCGTGTGTCAGCATGATTTGCAAACCGGCCATACACAAGCCCACGCCAACCACCAGCAAATAACCTACGAACAAAGCTTTAAGCGGCAATGGCAGGTTAGGCAGGTTAAGCCACGGTAATGTTTGAGACGCTTGTTTCATTACTTTCCCCAGGTGAGATGTTGAATACTAAGTTTCAAATTTTTTGGCAAGCATACCATCGGCGGAGCGAATCCTAAAACAGAAATATGCCTGAACAATACAAAATCAGGCATTGTGGCTTCCGCTGGTATAATTCAGCCTTTAAATTCGAATTGATTTCATCATGCGTTTAGTGGTTCAAGGGCCTGCCATCAGCATGGCGCATCTCACGCACATTCATGGCCTGGTTGGTGGCTATAACCAGTTTGCACAAGTCGCTCAGCATGCATATTACCTGCCGGTTGCCGAAGGCGATTATGTGGAGGTGAAAGCATTTTGTGCCAGCCAGCAAATTGATTGTGCATTGGTTGAAGACGCGCATCGTCTGGCAAAATTTGGTCTGTGCGTCATGGATATGGATTCCACCCTGATTTCGATCGAATGCATAGATGAAATTGCAGACATGATGAATATCAAACCGCAAGTGGCCGAGATCACCGAAGCAGCCATGCGTGGTGAACTCGATTTCTCCGCCAGTTTGCGCAAGCGTGTTGCACTCCTCAAAGGTTTGCCGGAAACAGCACTGCAACAAGTAATAGATGAACGATTACGTTTTAATCCCGGCGTTCCGCAGTGGATAGATACCTGTAAACAGCACGGCATTAAAACCATGGTGGTATCGGGTGGTTTTACTGTGTTTGCGCATTATGTGCAACAAACGCTAGGGCTGGATTACGCCGTTTCCAACACTCTCGAAATCGTTGATGGCAAATTGACTGGTCAAGTGCTGGGCGATATTGTCGATGCCCAGCGCAAAGCCGACGAGCTGGTCAAACTGCGTGACCAGCTTGGCTTAACCGCCCAACAGACAATTGCGATTGGTGATGGTGCCAATGATCTGAAAATGATGTCAGTGTCTGAAGTTGGGGTGGCCTATCATGCCAAGCCTGTGGTACAGCAACAGGCCAAGTATGCATTAAATATAGTCGGCCTTGATGGTGTGGCAAACCTGTTAACGATGTAGTCCCACATCGGTAATTGTCATATCGGACGTGTATGTTGGTAGCATAACCTTGTTGAGAAGGCGTCATGAGCGTGTCCACAGAAACAGATTCTCCGCCACAGGCGGTCTCGTTAACCGAAGCCAGCCTCTACTGGTTTAAGTTGGGATGTATCAGCTTCGGCGGCCCAGCCGGTCAGATTGCACTGATGCACCATGACCTGGTTGAACAGAAACGCTGGATATCAGAAAGCCGCTTTTTACATGCACTGAATTACTGCATGCTATTGCCTGGCCCTGAAGCGCAGCAACTGGCGACTTATATCGGCTGGCTGATGCACCGTACGGCAGGTGGCCTGATTGCCGGTATCCTTTTCTTTCTGCCATCATTTTTTATGCTAGTCGCTTTAGCATGGGTGTATATGGCTTATGGCTCAATCCCCACCGTGGCAGGTATTTTTCATGGTATCAAACCGGCGGTGATCGCCATTGTTTTATTTGCTGCTTACCGCATAGGTAGCAAAACCCTCAAAAATCCATTGCTGTGGAGCATTGCCATCCTGGCATTTATCGGTATTTTTTTCTTTAAGCTGCCGTTTCCGCTGATTGTATTGTTTGCCGCCCTGGCTGGTGTGGCCGGTGGTTATTACTTTCCTCATTATTTCCAACAGATAAGCGGGCATGCTGTAACCCATCAAGCCCATTCTCCGGCATTGATTGATGACGCTACTCCAACGCCGCTCCATGCGATATTCAGCTGGCAACGTTTCCGGCATGTGATCTTATGTGCTATTTTTCTGTGGGTAACAGTGATGCTGATACTGGTTGGTCTGTATGGCTGGCAAGGCGATTTTACGCAGATGGGCTGGTTTTTTACCAAGGCAGCGCTGCTCACTTTTGGTGGCGCTTATGCGGTATTGCCTTATGTTTATCAAGGGGCTGTTGAGCACTACCAGTGGTTAACGGCAGGCCAGATGATGGATGCACTGGCACTCGGTGAAACGACGCCCGGCCCACTGATTATGGTCGTGACATTTGTTGCTTATGTCAGTGGCTGGAACAACGAAATACTGGGTGCGGGACATGCCGGTTTATCAGGCATTGTGGCAGCAACCATTGTGACTTTTTTTACTTTTTTACCTAGCCTGGTTTTTATTTTCCTAGGCGGACCTTTGATTGAAACCACGCATGGTAACCTCAAGTTTACCGCACCTTTGAGCGGTGTGACTGCCGCCGTGGTGGGCGTTATTTTTAATCTGGCTTTATTTTTTGCATGGCATATCTTCTGGCCGCAGGGTATGGCAAACGGTATCGATTGGTTTTCAATTGTGCTCAGCTTACTGGCGCTGATTGCGGTGCTCAAATATCGCGTAAATGTGGCGATTGTGATTTTAGTGAGCGGGTTGGTGGGTGCGGTGGCGCAATGGTTAATTTAATGTGAATCAATAGGCTAAAGTGTGCCGAATCAACCGAGATTAAAACATTCCTCAGGAATCGCAGGCAAGTTCTCGAAAAGTGGTCGGGCGAAATAATAGCCCTGGTATAGATTGACGCCAAAATCCACCATGACTGACAATTCACCGCCCGTTTCTATACCTTCGGAAATCACGGTGATATTCAAGCCATGACATACATCCAAAATACTTTTCACAATCAATTGTTTGGTTTTGTTTTTATCAATATCGCGGATCAGATTCATATCCAGCTTGATAATGTCCGGTTGCCACTCCGCTAACAGGTTGAGACCTGAGTAACCTGCGCCAAAATCATCAATCGCTGTCAGAAACTGGTGCTTCTTGTATTCAGTAAAAATATTCTTCAAATGTGCGTGGTCAGTAATTTTTTCTGCTTCTGTCACTTCAAACATAATACGTTTTTTATCAAAACCCAATTCATCACACACTTTTAAAGTCGCCTGAATACAGTTTTCAGGGTTATAGACTGCGTTAGGCAAAAAGTTGATAGAGAGTATCTGGTCAAATTGAAGTTTATTGGCGAGTCTGATGGATCGTGACCTGATGATCTGGTCGAAGCTGTGCACTTTTGATCCATTCACCTGATCAAGGATGAAAGAAGCGGGTTCATTGTTGAGGCCACGCACCAGCGATTCGTAACCCCACACGTTCTTTTCTTGAAATGCCACAATCGGCTGAAAAGCCATTGAGAAATCAATTCCCAGATCTTGTGGATTACACTTGCCGCAATTCATTTCAATTGGTTCCTTTTGCATTATAAGTAACTAAAACAGACCTGAAATCTTGTGCAGGCTAAATAGAAGCCTATTTTAATGATTTCACTCATATTGCGATTGTTTAAATAAAAGATAGTTCTTACGTCAGTTTAGGCTTTCTAGTTTTAAAAAAAGTATGTTTTGGATATAAATATTACCGAAAACGGTACTTTGTTGAGACTAGGGTTTGCAAATAACCGTGTAATTACAGATATTAAGATAGTTGTCAGGTGGCAAAATAAATAAAGGGGGATACCAGTTTTTAAACAAATTCCCCGTTTAAATAGGCTAATTCCTGATCGGTAAATCCGGCCTGTTTGCGTGCTTGCATATTAAATGGCGGTTTTAATTTGGGGGCCTGGAATTGAGCACACAGTTCTTCAAACGTTGCGATTGAGTCAAGACCACGTTGATCACACAAAAAGTGGAACCAGCGATTACCAATGGCGACATGGCCTATTTCATCACGCAGAATAATATCGAGGATAGCCGCTGCCGCATGGTCACCGGCTTGTGCCAGCTTTTGTTTTAACGGCGGGCTTGCATCCAGGCCACGTGCTTCCAGGGTTCGCGGCACCAATGCCATGCGGGCCAGCACATCGGATTGTGTTTTTTCGACCATTTCCCACAAGCTGTTGTGACCATCAAAATCACCGTAATCAAACCCAAGATTTTGCAGGTGTTTCCGCAGTAAGGTGAAGTGATAAGCCTCTTCTTTCGCCACTTGCAACCAGTCTCTGTAATACTCTGCTGGCATGTCTGCAAACCGCCAGACGGCATCTAAGGCGAGATTGATAGCATTGAATTCGATATGCGCGAGTGCGTGAATCAGGGCAGCACGCCCTTCAACCGTATTCATGGCGCGGCGTTTAAGCTCCCTGGGCGGGACTAACGCTGGGCGCTCAGGCCGGCCTGGAATAGGCGCATCACTATGTAATTTAAGCGAGGTATTTAGGTGCAAATTTCCTGTATTCAAGTCATCCCACAGCAAATGCACTCGTGTGCATTTTAGTCGCGGGTCACTGAGCGTGAGTATTTGCAGGGCGAGTGTTCTGAGGCAGGGCATCATAGCAGCCGAATTTTACCGTGAATTGGCTACCGGTGTCGTGTGTCACCGGATGCTCTAATCCAGGGCTGACATTAATCGTGGCGTTATGATGCTCGGCTACTTCGGCCACAATCGCCAAGCCAAGACCACAACCGTTGCCCTGATTGGGGTTGAGCCGGTAAAAGCGCTCGAATATGCGAGCAGCCTGTTCTGGGGGAATGCCCACCCCGTTATCTGTGACCTGCAAAAACACATCGCTAGCGGTTTGCCATAGCCTGATTTTGATCAGCCCTTGTTCAGGCGTATACAGAATAGCGTTTTCCAATAGGTTGTTAAGCATCTCGGACAACATCAAGGCATCGCCCCAGACATGATCATGCTGGGTTTCAATCAACACTTCGAGCTCAAGCCCTTTGTCAGTTGCCGGGCCTATCCAGCGTGCGCATTCTTCGTAAATAATGCTGGTCAGCGATACTGTCTGGAATTTCAATTGAGTGGTTGCCGCATCTGTTCTGGCCATACTCAATAGCCGCTGTATCAGGTGCGATAGCCGCGTAGTACTGCGCAATATGAAATTAAGCGGTTCTTTCACTGACTCTGGCGGCTCACTGCGCAGGGCCAGTTCAGCCTGCGTTTGCAAGCCGGCAATGGGAGTGCGTAATTGATGTGAGGCATCCGCAATAAATTGCTGCTGTTGCTGTAGTCCGGATTTGACCCGTTCCAGCAAGGCGTTCATGGCTTGTACCAAAGGCTGAAGCTCGTGTGGCGTGGAGTCAGTATCTAGTGCACTTAAATCGCGGTAAGAACGTTCATGCAAAGCGTTTTTTAAATCTTGCATCGGTTTGAGTGCGAAAAAAATACCTAGCTCGATCACGATGGCGGCCAGTATCATCATCAGTACTTGCGGCAGCAACATTTCCTCCACCATCTCTGCCACCATCGCGTCCCGTTTGGCGGTGGTTTCCGCCATGCTAATCAGGATATTCCCTGCATTGGGCTCGGTGCTGACCGGTAACGCGAAAGTCACCACACGAATAGGTTCGCCCTTGTAGGTGCTGTTGTAATATATCTCCTGATTGCCTATCACCGGGTGTGTGGGTAACGGCAGGTGGGCTTCACCAAATACCAGCTTGCCTTCGGGGCCGGTAATGCGGATATAGATATGATCACCTTCGTTGTAGCTGAGTAAATGGCTGGCGATTTCCGGCAATTCGATTTTGACCTGGTTATGCTCATCGACGATCACTTCGTCGGAAAGTGCCAGCACCGTACGCAGCAACGCCTGGTCATAAGCCTGCGTTGCATAATGCAATGCGCGCGAGTAAGAGATAGCCGCAGAAATGCCCAGCACAAACAACATGGTGAGCAGCAACCATAAACGTAACTGGTTTTTGAGCGAGCGGGGTGGTGCCATCATGGGTTGATATGTTCAGCTTCCAGCATGTAACCCAGGCCACGAACGGTGCGGATGCGTGCACCACTTGGTTCGATCTTTTTGCGCAGGCGGTGGATATACACTTCAATCGCATTGTCACCGAGGGACTCGTCCCAGTTACAAAGCGATTCCATAATCTGTTCTTTAGCGATAATCTTACCCATGCGCATCATCAGGGTTTCCAGCAGATGCAGTTCACGGGCTGACAAGGTAATTGCCTGCTCGTTAATGCTAGCCAATTTGTTAGGAACATCCAGCTTCAGATTGCCGCATTGCAACGGTAAGTTATTACCTAGTTTACTGCGGCGTATGAGCGCCCGCACGCGCGCCTCGAGTTCTTCAAGGTGGAAAGGTTTGGTAAGGAAGTCATCAGCGCCCAGGTCCAGCGCCTGTACGCGCGTGGCGACATCCTCTCGCGCTGTGAGTATCAACACCGCTACCGGGTTTGCCTGCTGTCGTAAGTGCGACAATACCTGCGTGCCGTCCATCGTCGGCAATCCCAGGTCTAAAATCACCAAGTCATAAACACCATCCTGAATGGCACGTATGGCCTGTTTGCCATCTGCCACATGGTCCACTGCATATTCTGCCTGCGTCAGTACGCGCACCAGCCCGTTTGCAATGACCAAATCATCTTCAACAATTAATAAGCGCATTATGTCTGCCAATCAATATGAACGAGTGCAGTGTACTCCAAATTATCTGTCTTTTTGGTTTGTAAGTTGGCTGTAAGGGGAGGGGCGTATTGTGCAATGGTGACGACACGGAATACATATCACCGTGCGATGAAAAAATTTAAAAAGCGCCATTGGAACATATGTAAGGAGCGATGATGAGGAAGCGTTCTATCGTAATGCTAGGCTTGTTGATTTCGATTGCCTGTACTGCGAGAACCAACCCGACTCCTCAAGAACAAGTCGAGATGAACAAGCATCTCAGGTCTGCCAAACACGCTGGTGCGCAGCCAGTGGTTAACCCCCGAAAGGAGGTTGACAAAAAAACTGCGCAAAGCAAGTAACTGTGATGTTGCCAAAGCTAGCTGTATTCCCTGCGGTATAGCTGAGACAATTAGCGGTTTCGTGTGTATCCTCTCACTTAACCACGCGCAAGCGTGGTTTTTTTTGTCTGTCGATCTCGTTCAGTTACTTCAGACGGATGACATCCAGCGCGCCTGCTTTCATATCCGGTACCAGCAGATGATGATCATCCTGGCTGAGCGCGATATCTGCGGCAGACTGATAACCATCTTTAAGCAGCACAGCCTTGTTGTTATCGACACGGTAAACCTTGCCGTTTTTCCAGTCACTCACATAAACCGTACCGTTTGCCTGACGAACGATGCCATCAGCGCCGCCAGATCCACTGGCAATTTCCTGTAACTTACGGGCTGCCAGATCATAGTTGTAAAGAATACCGGAGGTAAAATCAACGATTAACAGGTGTTCGCCTTTGGCATCTGCCAGTAAGCCGTTAGGCGCCAGCACCCGCGGATCTGCTTTGCCATCAATCACCAGGCTGAGTTTGCGTTGCGGCGTAATTTTATAAACTGCACCGCCTTTGCCGGTGCCCATAATGTCGCCACTGTCGCTGACATATAGATTGCCGTTTGCATCTGCAGCCAAGTCATTCAAAAATTGCGGTACTTGAGGAAACTCAGTAGCAGCGATATACACCTCGGCCTTAGCTGGGGTTTGGTTGAGTGATACGCGCCATACTCTGCTTTTATCAGCCACAAACAGGTCAGTGCCGATGATGGTCAATCCTTTGGGATCATCCAGGCCTTGCACCAGCACGCTGGATTTTCCGTGATCAATGACGCGGATCTGGCCATCGCCATCTTTACCAAACTCGTTAATTTCGGATACATACAGTTTGCCATCTGCTGCCTGAATGACCGATTCAGGGGTAAGCAATCCGTTAACCGGATCCAGCCCATGTGCATGGCTATAGCTGCTTAAAGAAAAGAACGCTGCTGCGAATAAACTTGAGATAACGCGGTGACGATAGCAAGACAACATGGTTGCTCCTAAAAGAATAATTTTGGTTGGGTAATAGTGTTGATACTATCGCATAAAGCCTCAAAATTCTGTACAGACGCTTGCTCAACTGATTGTTTGAACACAGGATCTTTCTGTAACTGCTGAATCACCTGGTCGAATGCCTGCTGGTAAGATTTCTGGGCAAAGTTTTCAACATTGTAAGTGATCCAGCCTCGTGACTGGCCTTCGCCTTTGGCGGTCAATAGCGGTTTACCCAAGGCGCTGTCTGCGCTTGCTTTGGTATAAACACGTGCAGTGATCTGGCTATGAAATACGCCCATTTGCGGGTTATAAAACATATTCGGCTCAATAACAACCAGCGCCTGGCCATTCGCATCTGCTGTGCAACTTGAGGTGGTGTAATGCTGGGACTGAAAAGCAGATGCACTTACTTTATCAGCCGACTCTCCACGGTTATGCCAGTAATTGGCATAAGGGTGTAATAAACGTACCGGATGCTGGTAAAAAGTATCCGGTACCTGAATGACTAATGCCGGCGTAGTTGCAGCGTTAGCGACGCCGATCCAGCTTGCACAGATCAAGCCCACGGTCATTAAAATTTGCTTCATGCCTTGCTCCTGTTATATCAGCATTAAATGGCTGATTCACTATCCCAAATGGGGATCACACATAAGGATTGCAACTGGACTTAGTCATTGCGTACGCGATAAATCCAGCCAGTTTGATCATCACTGACATAAAGCCAGCCATCAGCGCCAACAATCACATCTACTGGTCTTCCCCACGACTGGTTACCTTGCAACCAGCCTTCAATGAATGGGACGGTGGCGACCGGTTGATGGTTCCTGAATTTTATACGGTACAAAGCATATCCACTTGACTGTCGGCGATTCCATGAACCATGCAAGGCGACAATCGCATCCTGTTGCATGTTTTCCGGCAAACGGCTCCGGTGCAAGAATGTTAATCCTATGGGTGTGCTATGTGCCGGCAGGGTAATGGCTGGTGCTTGTGTTTGTTTGCATACATCGGCTTCGCCGGTAAAGTTTGGATCTTGAAACATGTGCCCCTGATTTTTGATGTCTGCCCAGCAATAAGGCCAGCCGTAATTTTTGGCGGGTATGATCTGGTTCAAGTGCTCCGGAGGCAAGTCATCATTTGCGGGACCATTTTTAACACCACTGCGGTTATCAGCACCGTTATTGGTGGCAAACAGGTCGCCGGTTTCTGGGTGCCAGGCAAACCCTTGCGTGTTGCGCAGCCCTGTGGCCCAGATGGCGCCTTGCGCATGCCGGCCAACCGTTTGCAAAGCACCCGCCGGGCGACCATCCGCAGTGAATCTCAGCAACGTAGCACGCATGGCATTCTCTTCAGTGCATACATTGCAGCTGGAACCGACATTAATATAGATAAAACCATCGGAAGATACTTTTACCGTTTTTGAACTGTGTCCGCCGCCAGGCAGGTTGCGGATAAAAGGTTGGGGTGATGCCCAGCGATCACCTTGTTTGACCAGTTTCACTACTCCTGTCTGCTCGGCAATCAACAAATCTTCACCCAGGAGCGTTATGCCATGCGGCGCATCCAATCCCTGGGCAATGACTTCAACCTCTCCCTGCTGATTCAATCGAATGACGCGACCTTGATCTGTCAGGCTCACCAGCAAGCGACCCTGTTTGTCCAGGGCCAGCATGCGTGGCGATCCCCATTGACTTACATCACTGAAAAGTTCGATTTTCAGACCGTCTGCAACGCTTAATCTGGACAGCGCTGTTTGCACTTTTGGGTCTTGTTTCAGCGAAGCTGGGGCTGTGGTTTGCTTTTGAGCCGGGACTTCAGTTTGCGCTAAAGCAATAGTTTGAATGAAAACTACCGCGACGACACTGCATACGCCGAGTAAGCCTGTTAACAGACGTTTTGATAATTTCATTGCAGCGGCAGATTCAAGTGGACAGTCATTATGTCAATGTATCCGCCCAGATGTTTTGCACCCAGGCTTGAGCATAGTCACCTTCCTGGTCCGTGGCTTTCGTAGACACACCACCGCCTTCAGCGGACACCATGGATTTTTTGGCAGGATCATAACGGTAGACGTTTGCCACGTGCATTGCCTGTTTGTCGTCGACAAAGCTGTAGCAGGTGTTAGCAAATACCGGCAGCGGATTCGGCGGGATGCCTGACTGAATATCAACAATGGCGGCAGCGCAGATTTTGGCTTGCGAAGTCGCCATGTGCGCAGATTTTGGCAAACCCGCCGAAATACTGTCACCAATAATATGTACATCCGAATTTACATTTGAAGCATAGGTTGTAAAGTCTACTTCGCACCAGCGCTGATCAACATTGGCCAGCCCAGCAGTTTGAGCCACTTTGCCTGCCAGTTGTGGTGGAATCACATTCAGTACATCCGCTTTCACTGTCTCAAAGTCTGTCTTGATGGTTTTACTGGCGGTGTCTAATTGCAAAATGCCGCTGTTATTGTGGTATTCAATGATGCCCTGATAGGCGCCTTGAAAGCTCTGCAAAAACAGGCCTTTTTTAGAAGTGATATCGGCATTGGCATCCAGGATAATGACCTTGCTACCTGGCTTGTATTGTTTGAAATAATGCGCGACCTGGCAGGCACGCTCATAAGGCCCGGGCGGGCAACGGTAAGGGCCTGCCGGAATGGTCATCACGAATACGCCGCCATCCGGCATGCTTTCCAGTTGCTGGCGTAATTGCAATGTTTGTTTGCCCGCTTTCCAGGCATGTGGAATATCAGCAATCGGCGCAGGCATGCCAGGGATTCGGCTGTAATCAAAATCTACACCTGGCGCCAGTACCAGGCGGTCATAACGTAAACTCCCGCGTGACAGGGTCACCTGTTTGTTTGCGATATCTACCGCGGTGACCGCATCTTTAATCCATTGCAGGTTATGCTGCTTGCGTGCCAGCGCGTAAGAAAAACTTAAATCATCCAGCGTGCGGCTGCCGCCTAATACCAGGTTACTTTGCGGGCAGGAAATAAACTGTGGATTCGGTTCAACAATAGTCACCTTGATATTGCCCAGACTCCATTCGCGAAGATATTTGGCGGCTGTCAGCCCGGCAAAACCGGCACCTACGATCACTACATGCCCAAGAGGTGGTTTACTGGCACGCGCAAACGCAGGCATGCCATAAAAAGCCAGGCCTCCATAAATAACTGAGCGAACAAATTGTCTGCGGGATGACGTTTCAAGAGCTGAGGGGAGGTGTTTGTTCATACGCATTATTGTGCCCCCTGAAAAGACTGATGTGGTGCAACTGTGGGCGTGTGTCTTTGCTGGAGAGCAAAGTAATTTGCCAATGCGGTGATTTCTTCATCCTTCAAGCCCTTGGCATGATGATGCATCACGGTAGATGAAATTGAGCCGTTTTTGAAACCCTGCATGCGTTGGATAAAATAGTCTTTATTTAACGCCGCCAGGGTAGGCGTACCACCCAAACTGTTTCCTTGAGGGCCATGGCAAGCGGCACAAGAGGCGGCGAGTGTCGTTATCGCATGAGAAATATTTTGTGCATCATTGTCTTGAGCATAAAGGGACAGTGGCATTATCCACGTCACACTACAAGCCAGTGCAATACTCAGGTGCAATCTTTTCATCAATCCCCCAGGAGTCTGGTTTAGTTATTCTTGTTTTATATTATTCTAAGTCATCGCGGTGGTGTGCGTGACTCTGGTTACATTAGAGAATCCGCTTACTAAAAATTACATCGCTGGACTGCAGAGATTTCATGCAAAAAAAACGGCCATGCAAGCCATGACCGTTTTTTTGTTTTTAATGATGGTATTTACCATACATTAAAAGCATTTTTCTTCCTTACAGCCGTCATCTTTAGTGCCGAGCTCTGTGAGTAACGCAACCATTTTTTCATTGTGCTCTTCCCTGAAATAACGGATCAATGAAACATCACCTTTCAGTTTTTTATTCACATCAGCCCCTTGTGCGGCCAGATATCTCATTAATTTTTCGTCGCCAATAAAGGCAGCCATATGAAAAGCCGTATTGTTGCTGGCCGGGTGAACGTAATCTTTGTCAGCACCTTTTGAAATCAGGTATTTCACTACGTCCATTCGACCTTTAGAAGCCGCCATTTGCAAGGGTTCCCAAGCGAAAAACTTCTGGTTAACCAGGCTTGGGTCAGTTTCTACGTATTTCTTGACGACTTTAACATTGCCGCCGGTAAGCGCTTCAGTAAACTCCATATATTCTTCATCTGACAGCGCAAAAGCCTGCAGTGAAAAGGACAAGGCGAGTAAGGCCAGTAAACATTTAATCGATTTCATAATTTCTCCAAACACCTGATTTTCATTTTTTAAAATTAACAACTTTGCTTTATTGCTTAAGCAACAAACTTGCGGGCGTTGCGGAACATACGCATCCACGGGCTATCTTCCTGCCAGTCATCCGGATGCCATGAGTTCTGCACAGTCCTGAACACGCGTTCCGGATGTGGCATCATGATACTGAAACGCCCATCCGGAGTGGTGAATCCGGTCAACCCCTGGGCGGAACCGTTAGGGTTAAACGGATAGACTTCCGTCGGCGTTGACGCATGATCCACAAAACGCACACTTGCCAGCTGCTGTTTTAGCACATTTGTGACAGCGTTGGCATCAGTAAATTCCGTAAATCCTTCACCATGGGCCACAGCAATCGGCATACGGCTGCCTGCCATGCCATCAAAAAAGATGGATGGCGAGCTTAAAATCTCTACCAGCGCAAAGCGTGCCTCGAATTGTTCTGATTTATTGCGCACAAAATGCGGCCAGAGGTCAGCGCCAGGAATAATGCTGTGCAGGTTGCTCATCATCTGGCAACCGTTACACACGCCTAGTGCAAACGTGTCACCACGGTTGAAGAAGCCGCTGAATTCATCGCGCGCACGGTTGTTGAACAGGATGGATTTTGCCCAGCCTTCACCGGCACCAAGCACGTCGCCATACGAGAAGCCACCACAGGCCACCAGTCCAGCGAAGTCCTTCAGTGACACGCGGCCACTGATGACGTCGCTCATATGCACATCAACGCTGTTAAACCCGGCACGATCAAATGCAGCGGCCATTTCAGTCTGGCCATTAACGCCTTGCTCGCGCAAGATCGCCATATTCGGGCGTTTGCCGGTATTGATATAAGGCGCGGCAATATTGTCGTTAATATCAAACGTTAACTTTGCGTGCAGGCCTACATCATCTGCATTCAGGATACGGTCGTATTCTTGCTGCGCACAGGCTGGATTGTCACGCAGGCTTTGCATCCTGTAAGTGGTTTCAGACCACATGCGATGCAGGTCTATACGAGCGGCCTGGTAGTGAGTGGCGCCATGCTTGATGACAATGTCGTGACCATTGTTAACGTTGCCTATGCGGTGAACGCTACTGCCCAATGTTTGTTGCAACAAGCTACTAATGTCTGCAGCTTCAGCTGCGCGCACTTGCAATACGGCACCCAGTTCTTCATTAAACAAAACGCTGATGCTGTCGCCCGGCAGCTTGCTCAAATCCACAGTTAAGCCACAATGACCGGCAAACCCCATCTCTGCCAAAGTCACATAGAGGCCGCCATCAGAACGGTCATGGTAAGCCAGCAGTTTGCCATCAGCATTCAATTGCTGGATGGCGGTAAAAAATGCTTTCAGCTGTGAAGGCTGATCTACATCCGGCACCGTGTCGCCTAGCTGGCTATACACTTGCGCCAGTGACGAGCCACCCATGCGGTTTTTGCCATTACCCAGGTCAATCAGGATTAATTCACTGTCGCCGAGATCGGTACGCAATTGTGGCGTCAGTGTTTTGCGCACATCTGAAGTATTGGCGAACGCTGAAATCACCAGTGAAATGGGTGATGTGACAGCTTTGTTCTGGCCATCTTCATTCCACACTGTTTTCATGCTCATGGAATCTTTACCCACCGGGATACTGATGCCAAGGGCAGGGCATAACTCCATCCCCACCGTTTTTACCGTTTCGTATAAGGCAGCATCTTCACCCGGGTGGCCCGCTGGTGCCATCCAGTTCGCGGAAAGTTTCAGGTTGCCGATGTCGCTAATTGAAGCGGCGGCAATATTGGTAATCGCTTCACCAATCGCCATACGGCCTGAAGCTGGCGCATCTAGCAATGCCAAAGGCGCTTTTTCGCCGATGGCAAACGCTTCACCTTCGTTGGTTTCGTAACCGGCACACGTCACAGCGACATTGCTGACAGGCACTTGCCATGGGCCGACCATCTGGTCGCGCGCAATCAGGCCAGTGACCGTACGGTCACCAATGGTAATCAGGAAAGTTTTGTCAGCCACGCCAGGCAAACGCAATACCCGGGCAACAGCCTCTTGTAAATCAATCTTACTGGTATCGAATGCAGATAAAGTTTTTTGGCTAGACTTCACATCACGCAACATTTTTGGTGGTTTGCCCAGCAATACGGATAAATCCATATCCACCGGTTTATTGGCAAAGTGGCTATCTTCCACCGTCAAATGACGTTCAGCAGTTGCAATGCCCACCACCGCAAATGGGCAGCGTTCGCGGGCACAAATTTCTTCAAATAATGGCAACTGATCCTGGGTCACTGCCAGCACATAACGTTCTTGCGCTTCGTTACTCCACAATTCACGTGGAGCCATGCCAGGTTCTTCATTATGCACATCGCGCAACTGGAATATCGCACCGACTTTGGCATCGTTAACCAACTCAGGAAAAGCGTTGGAGATACCGCCGGCACCGACATCGTGAATGCTTACAATCGGATTTTTGTCGCCCAACTGCCAGCAACGGTCAATGACTTCCTGGGCACGACGCTGTAATTCAGGGTTGCCGCGTTGCACTGAGTCAAAGTCCAGGTTTTCAGTGTTGGCCCCCGTATCCATGCTGGATGCCGCACCACCGCCGAGGCCAATCAGCATAGCAGGGCCACCTAGCTGAATAAGCGCTGCGCCCGCAGGAATAGTGTTTTTATGGCTATGGCTGCCGGAAATATTACCGACACCACCGGCCAGCATAATCGGTTTATGGTAGCCGCGGACTTCAGCATTGCCATCGGCACCAGTGGTTTCCAGCTCAAATGTACGGAAGTAACCGGCAATATTAGGACGGCCAAATTCGTTGTTGTACGCTGCACCGCCTAATGGGCCGTCGATCATGATTTGCAACGGGCTGGCGATACGGCCAGGTTTACCGTAGTTCGACTCCCATGGTTGCTCAAAGTCAGGCAGGTTGAGGTTGGAAACCGAGAATCCAGCCAGGCCTGCTTTGGGTTTGGAACCGATACCGGTAGCACCTTCATCACGAATTTCGCCGCCGGCGCCAGTGGCAGCCCCGGCAAATGGTGAAATGGCGGTTGGGTGGTTATGGGTTTCTACCTTCATCAGGTAGTGCATGTCATCTTCAACGAACTGGTAGCTGCGGTCGGCCGATGGGTAAAAACGTTTGGTTTTCTGGCCTTGCACAATCGAGCTGTTATCCGAATAAGCGACCACGGTCGTGCCCGGGTTCAGCTTATGCGTGTTGCGGATCATATTAAATAACGACAGCTCTTGTTGTACACCGTCGATCACCCAGTCGGCATTAAAGATTTTATGGCGGCAATGCTCGGAGTTGGCCTGCGCAAACATCATCAACTCGACATCGGTCGGGTTGCGGCCCATTTTAAGGTAGTTCTCAAGCAGGTAATCCACTTCGTCCGGAGACAGTGCCAGGCCCATTTCATTATTGGCGGCTTCTAGAGCTGCCTTACCACCGGCCAGGATATCAATGCTTGCTAATGGTTTCGGGTCGGCATGGTGATACAGCTTTTCGGCATCTGCCACGCTGTAAATCACCGTTTCAGTCATGCGGTCTTGTATCACTGCACGCAAAGCCTGTTTTTCAGCGTCCGTCAGTGGCTGTCCATCGCGGGTGGTGACGAAATAGGCAATGCCACGTTCAAGGCGCAATAAGTGCAAACCACAGTTGTACGCGATATCGGTGGCACGGGAAGCCCATGGTGAAATGGTGCCTATGCGTGGAATCACCAGCAACAATTCGCCGGCGGCAGTCTCGGCTTTGGTTTGTGGGCCGTAGGTCAAAATCTGCTGAAGGGTATCTTGCTCTGCCGCGCTTAATGCATTTTCGCTAAAAGCAAAATGCACAAACTCCGTAGCAATATGCGCAATATTCGGGGCGCTGACTTTGAGTGTGCTATAGAGTTTATCGAGACGGAACTGGGAGAGGGCGGCACTGCCGCGCAGGCTTAAAAATTGCGCTTGATTAGACATGAGGCGAGTGGATTTTTCGGTGAAAATTCAAACCGCTATTTTAGCAGAAAGTGAACAGTCCCGCAGTGCCAAAAACAAGCGCCGGTTAAAAACAGCAGCCGCGAGTTGCCGTGAAATTGTCTGGATCGATTTGAGTTTAAATGCAGCTTTTGGCTGATTAATAGCCAAGTGCGCGAACGCCTTGATAGAAAGCCAGGCTGATGAGCCACGCCAGGCCAAGTGACCAGCCAAGCGAAAGCCACATAAATCCGCGGCTTTTGCTTTCTGACCGCAAAGTGGCAATGGTTGACAGGCACGGCGTATAAATCAGTGTAAACAGCATAAAACTCATGCCTTGTACCCAATCAATATTGGCGGCGATCTGATGGCTAAGCGCATCTCCCTGTAAACCATAAATCACGGCCAGCGAACCCACGACAATCTCTTTGGCGACAAAACCAAATATAAGCGCAATCGCCAGGTGATTATCAATGCCGATCGGGTCAAGCACCGGCGCAAAAAAGCGACCTATGCTGCCGGCCCAGGTTTCTGAGCTTGCCGGGACTGCCGTGGTAGGCAAATGCGTTAACAGCCAGACCATCAACACCCCGATGACGATAAATTTAGTAGCGCGATAGAGGAAATGTTTGACTTCCTGCCAGCCACGTATCCAGATTTGATTTGGCGTAGGGAAACGATATGGAGGTAATTCGAGCACAAACGGTTCACTGCTGACAAATTTCTGTTTGAACAGGATGGCAGTGAGGAAAATAGTGAAAAAACTCACCATATATAGCGAGAACAGTGCCATTGCTGCCTGTGAAGGAGGGAAGAGTATGGCGATCATAAACAGGAATACCTGCAAACGTGCAGAACACAGTGACAAGGGGATCGTCAGCATGGTCAGCAGGCGCATAGGGCGGCTACGCATGACACGGGTGCCCATCAGCGCCGGTACGTTACAGCCAAACCCCATCAGTACCATCACGAATCCACGTCCATCCAGCCCCATTTTGGCCATCAATGTATCCATGAGGAAAGCAGCTCGGGAGAGATAGCCGCTATCTTCCACCATACTCATCACCAGGAAAAACAGCACAATAATCGGCACAAAAGCGGCGACCGTGCTCAGGCCAGTATAAAGCCCGTCCAGTAATAATCCATTGAGCCATGTTGGCAGTCCTGACAATGCCGGATCCAGTATTTCACCCCGTAAAGTGTCAAAAATCCAGGCAGTGGCATCCTGTAACGGAGCACCTATGGTGAAAATAAACTGGAATAACAGAAAAATAGCGAGAAAAAATAAAGGTAAACCAAACCACGGGTGCAGGAGCACACGGTCAATGCGATCAGTCGTCGACGTATTCAGCTGCAAAGGCATTTGCACCGAACGGTCAATAATGCGTTGCATTTCCTGTTCGACGGCATTGTCGGCTTGCAGCTGAGTAGCAATCAGCTGGGGGTCGCTTGCAGGTGTTTTTTTTTCAAGCACTCTGGCTGCCAATTGCAAAGCTTCCGGGCAACCGCTGCCGTATTTGGCGCTGATAGTCAGCACCGGCATGCCAAGTTCCTGGCTCATCTGCTTGGTGTCTATGGTGATGCCAGCGCGTTTCGCTTCGTCTTCCATATTCAGTAGCAACACGGTTGGTAAACCCAATGCGCGGATCTGCAAAGCTAGAGAGAGTTGCCGGTCAATCTGCGCGCTGTTGAGGATAATCAGCGCCAGGTCGATCGGATGATTACTAAGGAAATGCCTGACGACTTCTTCATCATCTGAAAACCCGTGCAGGTCATACAGGCCAGGCAAATCCACGAGTTCAGCAATATGGCCGCCAAGTAAAATTTTGGCGCTCAACAGGTCTACTGTCATTCCTGGCCAGTTGCCGACCCGTGCCGAGGCACCGCTTAATCGATTAAACAAGGTGGATTTGCCCGTGTTGGGCATGCCGAGTAGAGCAACACGTTTCATGCGGACAAGGATTCAGGTGAAGGGTTAGCTAAATGAATGGCCTGCGCATCTTGCACGCGGATCACTACATCCGTTGAGCCTATACGGATATGTAAAGGTCCGTTGAAGGCGGCCTGGCGGACAACTTGCACCTGCTTTCCCGGGCGAAATCCTAAGGCATGCAGGCGTTGTACCAGTGCCTGTTCGGCCTGGATGCCATTGATGATTGCGGATTCGCCGGGTTTGAGTGCGTTGAGTTGCATAGGGGCTAAGCAAGCCTGCAAATGAGAACAATTCTTGATTTTATCGCAGAACCCAGAGGTGAGTAAAACCTTAAATGGCGATTACTGCAATTTACAGGCACATTAAAAAGTAAAAGCCAGCATGGGCTGGCTTTTAACTCATCAACACTGAAGCGATTAAGGTGTTTTTTTCTCAACGCCTGTTACTTCAATTTTCGCTTTGTCTTTCAGGCTCAACATGTATTTTTCAAGCTTGCGTTGCTGAATAGTACGCTCAATGCCTTCTTTAACTTTGTCAAAAGGAGGCACTTGCAATGCACGTGTATCCACAAGTTTAATTACGTGCCAGCCGAATTGAGACTGAACCGGCTCAGGTGTTGTTTCGCCTTTTTTCAACACTAGCAATGCGTCTGCAAATGGTTTAACCATACCAGCCGGTGAGAACCAGCCCAAGTCGCCACCTTTTTCTTTAGAGCCAGGGTCCAATGATTTCTCTTTGGCAATCTTGGCAAAGTCAGTGCCCTTTTTCAGGTCTGCAATAATCGCTTTTGCTTCAACATCGGTTTTAACCAAAATGTGGCGTGCGTTGTATTCCTTGTCGCCCAGCTCTTTTTTGTACTGCTCGTAACCTTCTTTTTTCTCGGCTTCAGTCACTGGGTTTTTTCTGATGAAATCAGCCAGGAACGCATTTACCAACAGTTTGCGACGAGCCAGTTCTTCACTCGCGATAAAGTCAGGCTGTTTATCAATGCCTGCTTTTTGCGCTTCCTGGTAAGCCAGTTCAGAACCTACCAGTTCATTCACGACAGCGGCTTTCATGCCATCGTTGGCTTTTTGGCCAGTACGTGCTTCAGCATCTCTTAAGATAAATTCAACCCAGGTTTTCTTGATTGGTTTACCGTTAACAGTAGCAATGGCATCAGCATCAGCTGCGTAAGCATGTGGCAATGCGCTGAAGCATGCAATCGCCAACATCATTTTCAAAAATTTCATGCAATATCCTTAAAAAACGAAATGGTGCAATATTAAAAAACAGAATTGTTTCAATCAGATGACTCATCAGTGGATAATGCGTTGATACTGAGCGCATGTATGCGATGAGGCATCAAATCTTGCAAGCATTGATATACCATGCGATGGCGCATTATCTGTGATTTTCCTGAAAATAGCGAGCTTTTCACCGTGATGGTAAAGTGCCCGCCGCCCGTGTTTCCTGCGTGTCCTTTGTGCAAAGCACTGTCGTCTTCGATGTCGAGTTGTTCGGGCTGAAGTGCTTGCAGACGTTGTGTAATTTCAGTTTGCAGCATTATGGCAACGTCTTGCGGAAAGGGTTCACTACAATGTTGCCATAGACGCCTGCATGCTTGAAAGGGTCGTTGTCAGCCCATTCGGTAGCGGCCTGTAATGACTCAAATTCTGCCACGATCAGGCTGCCGCTAAAACCGGCTTCGCCCGGGTCTATATTATCAATGGCAGGTAACGGGCCTGCCAGTACCAAGCGGCCTTCGGCTTGCAACTGCTGCAGGCGCTCCAGGTGGGCAGGCCTGTGCTGCAGGCGCAACGGCAGGCTGTTGGCATTATCCTGGGCGTAAATCATGTATAACATAAGGACTATCCGTCAGTTTTCTCAGGCAGGCGGTGTGTGCTCTATCCAATAATCTTTTAGCACAAACACCTGCGAAATAATGAATATGAACATGATGCTGGTCGTGCCGAATAATTTGAAATTTACCCAGGCATTCTCATCATAATGAAAAGCCACGTACAGGTTTAAACTGCCCAAACCTACTAAAAAGAGTACCCAGCACAGGTTTAGCTTATCCCATACATTATTTGGCGGGGCTATTATTTTGCCCAGCATGCGGGCAATCAGGTTGTTCTGGAAAATGTAGCGGCTGGATAAAAGTGCCAGTGCGCCTATCCAGTAAATCACGGTTGGCTTCCACATGATGTAGGTTTTATCGTGTAGCAATAAGGTGATACCGCCAAGCACTGTGATTACCGCGCCATTAATCATCAGCATCTTGTCAATTTTGCCGCGTTTTAGCCACACGACCAGCATGAGTACTAATGTGCTGATAATAGCAACAGAGGTGGCTACAAAAATACCTGCTTTTTTATAGGCGATAAAAAAGAGGATGACGGGCAATAAATCGATAATGACTTGCATGTGGGATCAGGTGACTGAATTCCTGCTATCTGTGAGGGCACTATTTTGCTATGATTTCTGTCGAATTGCAAAGTTCGTTTCCTAACGAAGGTCAGAACAGGCGAAGTTTCCTCCCAATTACCGAATCAGCATTATCATCAATCATGACAGTCCCCATCGATTTGCATTGCCACTCAACCATGTCTGATGGTTTGCTTTCGCCTGAAGAGCTTGTGGCTCACGCCGCCAGTAAAGGTGTACGTGTGCTGGCATTGACCGATCATGATGAAGTGAGTGGGCTGGCACGTGCACGTGTGGCCGCCGAGCAGCATGGCATTCATTTGATTGATGGGGTTGAGATTTCAGCCACCTGGAAAAAGCGAACTTTGCATATTGTTGGATTGCGCGTTAATCCTCAGCATCCTGCACTGCTGGAGGCTTTTGCCAGAGTGCGGGAGGGACGCGATGCGCGTGCCCGCCAGATAGCCGAGGGGCTGGCGAAGGCCGGTATTGCCAATGCCTATGAGGGTGCACGGGAAATATCCGGCAATAGCGTAATGACGCGTAGCCATTTTGCCCAGTTCCTGGTGAAACAGGGGCACGCAAAAAACATTAAATCCGTGTTTAAAAAATACATGGTTAAAGGCAAGCCTGGCTATGTGAATCATGAGTGGATGAGCCTCGAAGAGGCGCTGACGCTGATTAAAGATAGCGGTGGCCAAGCGGTGCTGGCGCATCCGGGCAGATATGGCCTAGGCTTCGTTAATATGCATTTGCTATTGAATGAGTTCAGGGATCAAGGGGGTGTGGCGCTGGAAGTGGTCACTGGGAGCCATCAGCCACCACAATATGCACAGTTTGCCAAACTTGCGCACCGTTTTGACCTGAAAGCTTCACAAGGGTCTGATTACCATGGGCCTGGTATGTCCTACATGGAAATGGGGCGCTTGCCGGATTTGCCAGCCGGCTGCGTGCCTGTCTGGCAGGATTGGCCGGAAGCAAGCCTGCTGCAATAGTTACGATGGCACAATATTTTATTATTCATGCGGAAAATCCGCAGACCAGATTGATCCAGCAGGCAGCCCAGTTGATACAGCAGGGCGGTGTGATTGCCTGCCCGACAGATTCCAGTTATGCACTGGTCTGCTCGATGGAGTTTAAGGACGCACAAACGCGTATCCGGCGCATGCGCGGCGTGGATGATGACCATCCTTTTACTTTAATCTGCCGCGACCTGGCCGAGATTGGCACCTATGCCAAAGTAAATAACAGCCAGTTCCGTTTACTCAAAGCCTTAACTCCCGGCGCTTATACCTTTTTGCTGGAAGCCAGTCGCGAAGTGCCTCGCCGCCTGCAGCACCCTAAACGCAGCACCATAGGATTACGCGTACCCAAGCATATCGTCACGCAAGAATTGCTTGAGTCGTTGAATATGCCTTTAATAAGCATGACCTTGCAATTGCCTGGCGATGATGTGCCGATGTCGGTCGGCTGGGAAATACGCGAGACACTCGAACACCAGGTGGATGCGGTGATAGATAGTGATATTGCGCATGTTGGCGCAACCACAGTGCTGGATTTGACCCAAGACCCACCAGAGCTGGTACGTGCCGGTGTTGCTCCCTGGCCTTGACTAGGTCAGAATTTAGGAATTTGAAATCAAATGGAATTAACCGTCATACAAAAAATCGCAGCTTATGCATTACCCATCTTGTTCGCGATTACCGTGCATGAAGCCGCGCATGGCTATGCGGCGAAATATTTTGGGGATTTGACGGCTGAGCGTATGGGCAGGATTACGCTGAACCCGTTTAAGCATATTGATCCTGTCGGCACTATTTTATTACCTGCATTAAGCGTGATGCTGGGTGGCGTGTTGTTTGGCTGGGCTAAGCCAGTGCCGGTGAATTTCGCTAATTTGCGTCATCCTAAAAAAGATATGCTATGGGTCGCATTGGCCGGGCCTGCCTCCAACTTTGTCATGGCAATAGGCTGGGGTTTGATTCTTGCCAGGATTGAACTGTTTCCGCTGTCAGCGCAGGATTTCCTCTCACAAATGAGTATTGCCGGCATTCAGATTAACCTGGTGCTGTTAGTACTGAATTTATTGCCATTACCCCCATTAGATGGTGGCAGGATGGCTGTGAGTCTGTTGCCGATGCGAGCAGCAATCGCATTTTCCAAGGTAGAGCGTTACGGTATGCTGATCTTGATTGCGCTGTTATTTACCGGCGTATTAAGTATGATCCTGTCACCGGCATTGAGGTTTTTTCAGCAGTTACTGACGGTACTGGTAATGTAGATTTTCCAATCAATTAATCAAGGTCACTCTTAATGACCTTGATTCTGTAGCTCCAGCTAATTTTTTATCACATCCAGTGTCAATTTACTTGGCACCTGGTTTCTATCCCCTTTGACCGTCACGGGATTCTCTGACGTCACTCTTTGCGCACTGACTCCCGCCTCTTGCAATGTTTTCTGAATAGAGTCTGCACGGGATTTGGCCAGGTTCTGCAAGTCGGTTTCCGTGACCTGAATGCTGGTGGTTAATGCTTCTTGCGCCTTTGGGTAAAAACCTTCGGGTACTTTTTCCAGTTTGGCGGCCAGGCGTTTGAGCAGGCCTTTATTGGTCAGACGGTCGTGTAAAGCTTTTATGGCTATTTGTACTTTTGGGTTATTCAAGTCTATTGGCCCGGCCGATTGCCCCGCTTCAAGACGTATGCCCATCTCTTCAGCGACTTGTTTGCGCAGTATCATTTCCTGGATGGCACGGGTATCCGCTGCCGTGTCATAACCAGGAATAATACCTAATTTCAATTGCTGGCGTTTTTCCAGTGCTTTGCTGACTGCGTGCAGCTTTTCCAGTTCCGGAGGCGAAATTGCAGTTTTTCCTGCCTCAAACACAATAGCCTCTAGTTTTTCGCTACTGCCAAACAGTTTGCCTAATGCGCTGAATGGGGCGGTCACAATTTTAGTCAGCACGTTGGTAAAGGCTTTCCACATAATACCGCCGTAGCTGAATTTAGGGTCATCCAGGCTGCCGCTGATCGGTAAATCCAGGTCAATCACACCGTCACTGTCTTCCAGGATGGCGATGGCAAGGTCGAGTGGCAGGTCAGGCGCATCTTTGCTATCTATTTTTTCACCTAACGTCAGTTTCTTGAGCACAAATTTGTTTTCACCCGTCAACTGGCGCTGTTTGATCTTGTACTCGAGGTCCACCGATAGTTTGCCGGATTCAATTTTGCGCCCGGCAAATTTGCCGGAGTAGGGTGTGAGCCGGTTCATATCAAGATTGCTAAACGCCAGTTTGATATCGGTAAACTCAGTTGCTTTGAATGGTTGCAACGACCCTTGAATACGCGCTGCCCCATATTCATCTACCTTGCCATCAAGCTCTACCTGGGCTGTTGCAACGGGATTGGTTGAAATGCCGTTGATGACTCCGCCAAGCGAGTGGATGTTGGTCCCAAAAGGTTGTGGCAATGACAAATCCGCGAATTCGAGTTTGGCGCCATTGATACGCACCGTATCCACGCTGACAGGAAAGTCCGGTGAATGGTTATTTGTATTCGCTGGCTTAGTGTCAGCCGCTGTCACGGGTGGCTCATTGCCGGCTGGTTTGGTGGCAGTTTGTTTGCTGGCTGTAGTCGGCGAGGTTCGCATGACCTTGGAAATGTTCAGGCTACGGTCAGGGTAAATAATAAATTTTGTTTGCGCGCTATTCAGCGTTAGCGTGTTTACTTGCAGGCGGTTGGGTGCCAGCGAAAGGGCAAGTCTATCTCCCTGCAATGATTCCCAACGCAGAAAAGGTTGCTGGCTGGCTTCTTCCAGCAGTGACCAATTTTTGACATTGAATCCGCCATCAAAGGTGGTCGCACCATTGCTGATTTTCTGGAGTTTCCCCTGAATACTGGCGCTTCCATCTTGCAAGTTGAGCAAGGCGACTTGCTGGATATAGGGAGCGAATGGTTTGAGTGATAAATCGACCAGCGATAATTGCAAGTCAGTCTTAAAGGGTGAAGGAGATAATTTGCCATGGGCGCTGAACTGCCCGCCCTGCTTTACTTTGAAAGCGGCTTTCACCGGTAATGCACGTGTCATCTGCTGGCTCAGGTCAGCAAGCTCAATGCTACCATCTGCGACATCCAATATCACCGGTGTAGCGGTGGTATTGTCTTCAATATGAATATCGGCCTTCTGCAAGGTAAAACGTTTTAAACCAAATGCCCAGGCAGATTTTTCCGATGCTGCAGAAGTAGTCGCTTTTGGCTTGCTTGGCACAGAAATGCTGTTTCCTTGTGTCGGCATGACTTCTGCCATTTTAGCCGCCGGGGCAAGTAATGCCTGCCAGTTTAACTGCTGGTCAGCTTGCCTGATCACACTGGTTTTGAGACCGGTAAGTTGAAGGGCGCCCAGATTGATTTTTTGTTGAGCCAATCCCAATGAACCATCAGTAAGCGCCAGACTGCCCAGTTGCGCGACTGGTTTCTTGTCCGATTGCACGCTGAGCTGCTTGGCTTCGGCCTTGATTTGTTTTATCTGTGTGTCTGTTTGCTGGTCTAGCGCCAGATGCAAGTTAAAGTCGGCGATATTCGCTTCCAAGGGTTTCGCAAACTGCTGGTCAAGGTAAGCGAGTTGCCAATGTTCTAGCGCAACTTCGCCTATATTTAAATGGAAAGGGGCATCCGGTTTTTGCGTAGCCTCGGATTTTTCCTTATTTGCAGACACTTTTTGTTCTGTTTTTGATGCGGTTGCGGTGGCTAATGCCTGCTGCCAATCCAGTGTGCCATTGGCGTGATGGGTTGCAGAAAATTTGCCATCCGCCAGCAATATTTTTCCGACGTCTGCCTGGCGTTCGGCCAGATTCAGACTGACTTGCTCTACAGATAATGCGGGGAGCTGGAAAAGACTTTTTTGCTGATGCTGCAATAGCAATTGCGCAAATTGCAAGTTGAGATTTTCAAAAGTGACTTGCGCATGGTCCTTATCGGTAAACTCAAGCATGGGTAAGGTGGCATTGGCTGAGGCCAGTGTAAATTCTGCTTGCGGTTTTTGTAACTTGAGTTGATCAAGATTAAGGGTAATGCCTTGTGTTGTAATCGTGGTATGCGATGGCTGGGTAAATGCAAATTGCCTGATCAGGAGCTTGATCTGGTTGAATGTTACTCGATCACCTTGTGCCAGTTTTCCCGCCAAGGTATCAATCGCAAATGTCGCATTAGCTACTAACAGTTTAGGATGCTGGTCTGGTAGTGAAAAATCATAGTTTAACTGACTGGAAAAGGTGCCTGCATCTGGTTGAAATGGCCATGATTGAGTGTTCACCCATTGTACGAGTTTCGCAATTTTCAACCCTTCTATGGCAAGTGAGCCTTGCGATGCCAGTGGATTAACACCAAAGTTACCTTTCCACTTCAACGTCCCACCCTGGTAAGGCAGTTTGGCGGCTATCAGGTAATCACCACGGTCTTCAGGCAAGGTCGAGAAGCCATCCAGTTCGAAGTCCAGCGGTTTTAAGGAGGCTTGTAGCGGTGTTGAATGCTGGTCATCCAGATATTCGATATCACCTTTACGAATATCAATATTTTCAATAATCACACGCGGCAGGTCTTTTTCTGGCGGAGATGGCTCTTCGTTAAGCTTGGCAATCAGGTCTGACCAGTTGAGTTTTCCTTGCTTGGAAATATGGACGTTCACTTGGGGTGCAGTTAATTCGATATGTTTCATTTTCCAGGCCCAGCTAAACAGCCCGCTGAATTCCATATCTACGACCAATTTGTCAAAAGACGCTAACGGTGCGCCGCTTTTCTCAGCCAGCGCAAGGTGCTCTATCGTCGCTATCAGGCGGAAAGGATCAAAAATGACTTTTTCAACGGAGGCTTTACTCGCCAATTGGGTTTCGGCGATTTTAGGTAGCAGCCATTTCGCCAGGGGATTAATGGCTAGCCAGGCGAACAAAAAATAGAAAATAAGTAATCCGGCAATAATTTTAAAGATAAGCGATGCACGCAGCGCAGCCAGCAGGAGAAAAAAGCGATTTAACATAGCGAGATAATTTAGCAGATTTGTGCCGAAAAGTGCCAATAACCACCTTAAATCAGGCATAAATCCACAGTAGGCCAGTGGCCGGAGGTGACATATTCATCGTTTTTAATGTATGCTTAAATCATCTCTTTACACAGGATGCTGTTTTCAGCAGTACATATGGCTTCTGAGCCGGAAAAGTTGTCCCATAAACCCTCTTTATTAGAACGATTAAGTCATTTCCTTCTGCGCGAGCCAGAAGATCGCGAGCAGCTGGTTGAGTTGCTGCACGGGGCTTATGAAAACCACCTGATGGATGGCGATTCCCTCGCCATGATTGAGGGTGTCCTACAGGTTAGCGAGATGCAAGTCAGGGATGTCATGATCCCACGCTCACAAATGGATGTGATCGATATTGCGCAACCCGCCGAGACCTTTCTGCCATTTGTCATTGAAACAGCCCACTCCCGTTTCCCGGTTATTGAAGATAATAAAAACGATGTGATAGGGATTCTTCTAGCCAAGGATTTGCTGCGTTATTACGCCAATCAAACCTTTGAATTACGGGACATGCTGCGTCCGGCAGTGTTTATTCCCGAATCCAAACGCTTGAATGTGCTGTTGAAAGAGTTTCGCAGCAACCGCAACCATATCGCCATCGTGGTGGATGAATATGGTGGCGTGGCAGGTATGGTCACCATTGAAGATGTACTCGAGCAAATTGTCGGCGATATTGAAGATGAATATGACGACGACGAGGATGAAGGCAACATTATTCTGCAAGACGCCGGCAAATACCGCGTCAAGGCGCTGACTGAAATTGGCGAGCTAAATGAGACGATTGGCACCGACTTTAGCGACGAAGAGTTTTCTACCGTAGGTGGTCTGGTGGTTAATCATTTCGGCCATTTACCTAAACGAGGCGAGCAGATCCGCATAGGTAACCTCAGTGTTACTGTGGTGCATGCAGATAGCCGTCGGGTACATGTATTGATGGTCGAACAGTTGCCGGAAGAAGTTTACCCGATTGAATCTGTTTAAAGAAATTGTGTGAGTGCCTCACTGGTGCGAACCAATTTTTGTTTTGATTGCCTTAGTATCTGAAAAGGAGCGTTAAAATGAAAACACAATCCTGGTTTACCCTCTTGGCAACGTTGGCGCTGGTTACTTTAAGCACTTCCGTGTTGGCGGGCAATACGACTGAAAAACTCCCGCAAGACGAGCAGGGCTTTGTCACTGCCATTGGCAAGCTTAAGCGCTCTGAAATTATTGCGTTGCTGGGTGAGCCGGCACGAGCCGAAGATGTGAAGCTAAAGGACAGTGGTCGTGTAGTGGCTTCTATCTGGCATTATCATAATATCAATAAGGATCCGCAGGGCGCTTATTACCCGACCACGGAGCTGGACCTGATTGATGACCAGGTGAGCGTGATTGTATTTTTGAATAATGATGGTTCAGATGCGACATCGGGCCAGACTTATGAAATACAACCAACACCTTAAGATTTTAGGTTCAAAATAAAGGGCGCCTGGGCGCCCTTTATTGTTGATGCATACTGAATCGTTTATTTCTTCTTCAGGCTATCGCGAATTTCACGTAGTAATACAATGTCTTCCGGCGTAGCAGCTGGTGCTGGTGGCGGTTCAGCTTGTTTCAAGCTATTCATGAATTTCACCATCTGGAAGATGATAAAAGCCAGGATAATGAAGTTGAGCACAATGGTAATAAAGTTACCATAAGCAAGTACAGCCCCCAGTTTTTTTGCTTCTACCAAGGCAAGGTCGGCAGATTGCCCGTTCAGCGGGAAATACATATTACTGAAATCGAAGCCACCGAAAATCTTGCCGATCACTGGCATGATAATATCATTGACCAGAGAGTCCACGATTTTACCAAATGCACCGCCGATGATCACACCGACTGCCAGATCCATGACGTTGCCTTTTAGCGCAAATTGTTTGAATTCGGATGCCACACTCATAACTTCACACTCCTCTAATTGTTATTTATACAAGATTGCATAACCGACTATAGGCGTTGGTTCGCCTGCTTGTCAATTGGCTGACAGCATCGAATGCCAAACTGCGCTGTGTTATATTGCTGCGATCTTAAGCCTTTAAAGGGTAAGCACTAGCATGCAGTTGTTTCATACTTTGCGCGAGTTGCGCGCTTTCCTCGATGGTTGTGCAGGCAAGCGTATTGGTTTTGTGCCGACCATGGGTAACTTGCATGCTGGGCATTGCCAGTTGGTAACCCAGGCTAAAGGCCGAGCCGATATCGTGGTAGTCAGTATTTTCGTCAATCCACTGCAATTCGGTGCCAACGAAGATTTCGGCAGCTATCCGCGTACGTTGCGAGCCGATTGCGATCAGTTACGTACTGTGGGTGCAGATGTCGTGTTTGCGCCTGCGGTAGATGAAATGTACCCTGACTTTAATGGGCAGGATTTAATGCAACAGGTGATTGTGCAACCACCGCCTTTGGCCGATATATTGTGCGGAGCCAGCCGTCCAGGCCACTTTGCCGGCGTCGCCACGGTGGTGACCAAATTATTCAATATGGTTAAACCTGACCTGGCGGTGTTTGGTAAAAAAGATTGCCAGCAACTGATGGTGATACGCACAATGGTGCGCCAGCTTAATTTTGGCATTGAAATATTGGGTGTGGATACCATGCGCGAACCTTCAGGCCTGGCGATGAGCTCCCGCAATGGCTATCTGACACCAGAACAAAAGCATCAGGCGGCCCAGTTATATGCACAATTACAGCAGATGCGAACTGCCTTGGAACATGGCAGGCGTGATTATGTTACGCTTTGCCAGGAAAGCATTTCCAGTCTGGAAAAGCAGGGCTGGCAGGTAGATTATGTAGATATCCGCTCTCAAACGGATTTGAGTGATCCATCCCCAGATAAAACTGAACTAGTGATAGTGGCGGCGGCCAAACTGGGTAATACCCGTTTGATTGATAATTGTGAAGTCAATCTTTAGAGAAATCGTCACGGTTTTATGAAAATTATTTTGCGCTAAGCTATTGATAACTTTATAATTACGACCTTTTCCGCGCTGGCGGAAATTAACCGAAGGGATGCAATGCAAAGAACCATGTTGAAATCAAAGCTGCATCGGGTGCGTGTGACGCACAGCGAGCTGCACTACGAAGGTAGTTGCGCCATCGATGAAGCCTTGCTGGAAGCTGCCAATATCCATGAATATGAGCAGATCCAGATTTACAATATCAACAATGGCGAGCGGTTTACAACCTACGCGATTCGCGCTGAGCGTCACTCTGGTGTCATTTCAGTCAATGGGGCCGCAGCGCACAAAGCAGATCCGGATGACCTGATCATCATTGCAAGTTATTCACAATACACCGAAGCCGAATTGGCCAACTACCATCCACAACTGGTCTATGTCGATACACACAACCGTGTCGTCGAACAAAAAGACCATATCCCGGCGCAAGCTGCCTGAACCCATTGAATGTGCCTATGCAACCTATAGATAAAACTCTCCCTCTTGAAGATATAAAAGCAGCCGTTGTAGACGCGCTGGAAGATATTAAAGCCTTTGATATTACGGTAATGGATGTGCGTCAGATGACCACCGTTACCAGCTACATGATTGTAGCGAGCGGTAATTCCACCCGCCAATGTAAGGCGATTGCGGATAACGTTCGCGAGAAACTGAAAGAAAAAGGCGTTGATGCGCGTGGCATTGAAGGTGAAAAAGACGGTGAATGGGTGCTTGTTGACCTGGGCGAGATCGTTATTCATGTGATGGTGCCTGCCACCCGCGCTTATTACAACCTTGAGCAATTGTGGAGCGAATCGCAATCGCGCCGCGCTGCTTCCGCTGCTTAATTAAGCGATCTGCCTACTCACTATGTACGCGCATAAGAACGTGCACATTGCACCGGACACCAAAACCGGAGTGAGTTTTTGTTTGCACCAAGGTTTTGCGTGTGAACGCAAACAGTAATTTCTCCAGCACAATCTTCGTCATCCCTGTATGAAGCTGAATATCATCTCGGTGGGACATAAAATGCCCGACTGGGTTGAATCGGCTTGTGCCGAGTATTTAAAGCGCATGCCGCGCGAGCTTGAAACCCGCATTATCGAAATCAAACCTGACAAACGGGCAGCAGGAAAAAATAGCGAAGTGGTGCAAGAGGCGGAAGCCAGGCGCATTCTTGAAGTGGTCGGCAAGGATTACCTGGTGGCGCTGGATGAGCGCGGTCAAGCCGTGACTACCTTGCAATTGGCAGACAAGTTAAAAGGCTGGCAGGAAATGGGCCGCGATGTGGCGCTGGTGGTAGGCGGCGCGGATGGTTTACACCCGCAACTGAAGACGCAGGCACAGTGGTTATTCAGTCTTTCCAAGCTCACCATGCCACATGGAATGGTGCGTGTAATGCTCGCCGAGCAACTCTATCGCGCCCACACGGTCCTAAGTGGTCATCCTTATCACCGGGATAATCATGTCTAAAGCTTTGGTCTGGTTGCGTCGCGACCTGCGCATTGACGATCATGCTGCCTTGTATCACGCCTTGAAGCTTCACGCGCAAGTGTACGTGGCGTTTGTGTTTGATACCGATATACTGGATGCCTTGCCTGATAAATACGACCGGCGGGTTGAATTTATCTGGGAAAGTCTTAATGAACTTAAACTGGCACTTCAGCAAAAGGGCGGCGACCTTTTAATACGCCATGGCAAAGCCATAGAAGAAATACCCAGGCTGGCACAACAGCTCGAAGTCGCCGCAGTGTACGCCAATCGTGATTACGAGCCGCTGGCTATTGCACGAGATGAGAAGGTGGCACAGGCTTTATTGCGCGTAGACAAAACGCTCCATTTGTTCAAAGATCAGGTGCTATTTGAACAGGACGAAATCCTGACCCAGACCGGTAAGCCTTATGGCGTATTCACGCCTTATAAACGTGCGCATCTGGCCAAGTTGAATCCGTTTTACTTAAAGGCCTATCCGGTACAACGTTACCTTAAGTCATTGGCCGGTGGCAAGGCTGAAAGTATGCCGTCGTTGGAAAGTATGGGTTTCTCCCGCACCAACTTGAAAACGATGCGCTTGCCGACAGGCATCAAGGGTGCGCAACAGTTGTTTGATGACTTTTTACAGCGCATAGAAGATTATCATGATGCACGCAACTATCCTGCCATCAAAGGTGTCTCTTATTTGTCGGTGCATTTGCGATTTGGCACTATCTCAATTCGCCAGTTGGCCCATGCAGCCTGGCAATTGTCTTTGGCAGGTAATGAAGGTGCTGCAACCTGGCTGAGTGAATTGATCTGGCGCGATTTTTACTTCCAGGTGTGTTATCACCGGCCGGATTTGCAACTGGAACGGCGCGCATACAGGCTGGAGTATGACCAGTTACCTTTTCCCAATAACCGCGACTGGTTTGCGGCATGGTGTGAAGGGCGTACCGGTTATCCAATTGTGGATGCAGCGATGCGGCAGTTGAATGAGACCGGCTATATGCATAATCGCTTGCGTATGGTGGTAGCTAGTTTTCTGGTTAAGGATTTGCTGATCGACTGGCGCTGGGGCGAGCAATATTTTGCCGAGAAATTAATTGATTTTGACTTTGCTGCCAATAATGGCGGCTGGCAATGGGCGGCTTCCACCGGATGTGATGCGCAGCCCTATTTCAGGATCTTTAATCCGCAGTCACAGTCGGAAAAGTTTGATGCAAAAGGCAAGTTTATCCGCAAATATGTACCTGAGTTAACGGGGTTAGATGACAGGAAGATTCATGCTCCATATGCGGATACTTCAAACAAGAAAGATTTGCTCGTCAGTATGCCTCAAATACATTATCCCATGGCTATTGTAGACCATGCTGTACAAAGGCAAGAGGCATTATCGCTATACAAAAATAATGTGAAGTAAAAATGACATTTGATGTAGAATAAACTCGTTTTACTTTGCAGTTATTAAGCTAGTAGTAAGGATTCTGTAGTAGATCGCGATAGCGTTGTTGCCCTTCAATTATTGAAGAAGGCGCCGATAAAAGTGATTGCAGGGTGTTTCAAGTCTACGCTTGTTACACGCCAAGATGATTTTTTAATGCTATTGATACCAAGGCGCTTGATCTAAATATAATGACAAATATGAATAAACTAAAAGCCGTTTTATTGATTGCCGTACTTGTTGGCCTTTCAGGGTGTGCAACCACCAATAAAGATCCGCTTGAAGGGGTTAACCGCGGGATTTACAAATTCAACGATGTGGTCGATAAATATGCTATGAAGCCGGTTGCCAAGGCATATAAGGCAGTTACACCATCACCAGTGCGTACTGGCATCACCAACTTTTTCAATAACCTGGGTACTTTGACCACAGTGGTTAACGACTTGCTGCAACTCAAATTTGCGCAGGCATTTACCGATGCGGGTCGTTTTGTGATCAATACCACCTTCGGTATCGCTGGCGTGATCGATGTCGCCAGTAAAGACAACTTCCCAAAACATCAGGAAGACTTCGGTCAGACTTTAGGTCACTGGGGCGTCGGCACAGGCCCTTACCTAGTATTGCCGATTTTGGGACCAAGTACTGTGCGGGATGCGGGTGGTCTGGCATTTGATACTGTGACTTCAGACCCGATTACCTACCTGCATAACACCGGCCAGATCCGCGCGCATAACCAGGTGCGTTTAGTGCAGTTTATAGACAAACGTACGCAATTGCTGGATGCCAAAGACCTGGTAGATGATGCCTCTATCGACCCGTATGCTTTCATGCGTGATGCCTACCTGCAACGCCGAGCAAGCATGGTTCAGGATGGCATTGTGCCGGCAGAGTTGTTGCAGGATGAATTTGAGCCAGAAGATGAACCAGCTGCAAATGGTGCTGCAGCTGAGCCAGCTGTTTCTGAAACCGTTGTATTGCAATCAGCTGTACCGATTGAGGAGCAAGCAGGCATGCTGACTACAGATGCGGCAACGGTAGAAGTTCAACAGCCTGCTGTTGAAGAGTCGACAGTATCCACTGAGCAAACAACACCTGATATTTCTGCTGACCTGGCTGAAACACCAGCCATTGAATCTGCACCAGAAGAGGCGTTGCCACCATTACTTGATCAAGTGAGCGAGCAACCAACTCCTGTAGAGCCTGTGGTAATGGAAAGCACTGCCACAGAAGTAGTTGCAGGTATCGACGATACTTTACTAACACTGGAAGCTAAATAAGGGGCTTGATCCTTTTAGCGATCATTGGTTAGTGCGACAAAAAAGGCTTTGCAGTGATGCAAAGCCTTTTTTATTTGTACCGCATTCTCTAGGGCTAGTCAGCCGAGGCGACGGTCATGCGATCAATTAATATTGAGCCGGTCAGCTTGGAGCTATTCGGAATAATATCGTTGCCAATCGCAACTATACCTTTCAGCATTTCCTGCATATTGCTGGCAATCGTGATCTCTTCTACCGGGTGACTAATGACCCCGTTTTCAACCCAGTAACCAGCAGCACCACGTGAGTAATCACCCGTAATCATATTCATGCCATGACCAAGTAGTTCTGTCACCAGTATTCCGGTGCCCATGGTCTGTAATAATTGTTCGAGGTTATGACCGGTAGACCGCACTAGGATGTTATGGGCGCCACCGGCATTGCCGGTGGATTGCATGCCCAGTTTGCGTGCAGAGTAGCTGCCAAGCAAATAACCCTGCAGCACGCCATTCTCTATCAGGGTACGTTTCTGGCAGGCAACGCCTTCATTATCAAACGGGCTGCTGCCAGCACCTTTGAGAATGAAAGGATCTTCATCGATATGCAATAACGGGCTGGCAATTGTTTGCCCCAGGCTATCAAGTAAAAAAGAAGATTTTCTATATAGATTACCTCCTGAAATTGCACTCAGCAGCGTACCGATAAGTCCACTTGCCAACGGTGCTTCAAATAACACCGGATACTGGCCTGTCTTGAGTGGGTGGGCGTCTAATCTTTTGACCGTGCGTGAGCCTGCGATTTGGCCCACTTGCTCTGGTGACTCCAGGTCCAGCGCATCACGCGCACTGCTATACCAGTAATCGCGTTGCATCTGGTTGTTGGATTCGGCAATCACTGAACAGCTAATGCTATGGCGTGAGCTAGGGTAACCGCCAACAAAACCGTGACTATTTGCGTATACAAATGCGCCATTTTGGCTATAAACGCTGCCGCCTTCACTATTGCTGATGCGCGGGTCTACTGCAAGTGCTGCTGCTTCACAGCGCCTGGCTAATTCCAGCGCCTGATCGACATCGATAGCCCACGGATGGTGTAACGACAAGTCCGGGAGTTCTTTTGCCATGCATTCAGCATCGGCCAGGCCGCAAAAAGGATCTTCTGCAGTATATTTCGCAATATTACAGGCGGCTTCGACGGTATCTTTAAGCGCCTGTAAACTAAGGTCAGAAGTGCTGGCATAGCCTTTTCTCTGCCCGAAATACACCGTCACCGAACAACCTTTGTCACGGTTGTACTCAATATTTTCAGTCTCGCCCTGGCGGACAGAAACATTCTGGCCGGTGCCGAAACTGACATCGGCCTCGGCACTGCTGGCCCCTGCCTGCCTGGCCAGTTGAATAATATCTTCAGAGATTTGTTTGAGTTGTTCCAGTTGCATGCTATGAGCGCTTGTTTTTTGCTTGGCAATTAAAGCTGGTATCATACCGTGATTTGGCAGAGATTGCTTTTACCATAACTGCACAACCGCGAATGATAGCTAAACCCATGGAAGATTCCCAACCCAGTAAAACCAAATTAAAAGCAGAAGCCGATGCCGCGCAGGAGATCGGACGGCAATTACTTGAACTGCCAAAAGAGAGATTAAAAAAGTTACAACTGGACGAAGCCTTGAGTGACGCGATTGCCGAAGCAAAGCGCTTGACTGCCAACGGGGCTATCCGCCGCCAATTGCAATATATTGGACGTTTAATGCGTGACATTGACCTGGCGCCAATCGTAGAGCAACTGCAGAAATGGGAAGGTAAGCATGTGGAAGAAAATGCCCGCTTTCACCAGATGGAACGCTGGCGTACACGCCTGATAGAAGACGCAAAGGCGGTTGAGGCATTTCTGGTGGAATATCCGCATACCGATGTGCAGCATATGCGTACATTGATCCGCAATGCGCAAAAAGAGCTGGCTGCCAATAAGCCGCCCAAGAGCAGCCGTGAGTTATTCAAGATGATACGGGACCTGGCTGAAGGTGCTACAAACGCGCCGGATGAACATACCGAATAGTGGTTAAGTTGGGGCCGTAAAGTCAGACGGCTAGCTTGTCGTTTAATGCAAGTTTATATGCTGCCTGTAAAGTGGGTAATTTTACGGCTCCCAATAATGCACTACAATTTAAAAAAGTACCTGGCATTTGCCGAAGTACTGTCTATCTAGGGGTTATCGTGAAACAGAACGTTGATTTAGAGTTGGATTTAACAGGGCTGGAAAGTCCTGAACCGATGTTAAAAACCAAGGAAGCAATAGATAAACTGTCCATTGGCCAGATTATCCTGGTTAAAACAACAGCACTAGGTAGCGAGCAAAATATCCGTAACTTGATTACCAATCATCCGGTGACCTTGCTATCCTTTAAAAAGGAAGACGGCATATTTCACTTTGTAATAGAAAAAACTTCCTGATAACAAAAGCTCCACATAGGAAACAAAGAAATCTATTAAATAGCCACTAAGTTGCTTTTACTTAGTGGCTAGTTTTCTCAAGTCTAGTCTCCATCCCCATCTTTTTAGGTGGCAAAAAGAATTTCCAAGGTTGGCGATAAAGCAAAGTCAGTAATTCCAGCGCAAAAGCTTTCCAATGCCGGTAGCGTACTTGCCGTGATTTCATGGCGACAAAAATGGCTAAACCAAAGCTGGTCAGCAAGTTAATGGTCGCCACCACAAAAATCCCGAGTAAGGCTGTACCAAGCATGTAATAGGTGATCTGGAAATCCAGTGCAGAAAATGCATAGCCCGAGAATGCCGCTACAAAAGTCACGTGACGGATATCCAGAGGTAAGCCAAGCATCACTCCCAACCCGGAGGCAAACCCAAGTAGGCAGCCAAAATAGAAGTTACCGGCCAGTGCGCCCAGATTATGGCGTATATATTCTGAAATACGGTGCAGGCGCGCTTTCCCCAGCAGGCGTTGTAAAAACGGCAGGTGGGCAATACGTTCAGGAATGCGGTTATAAGCCGCCAAATTGTCATGATAGCCCGCAATCAGGCCGGACAAGAACAGGCACACACCAGCCACTGCAGCATACAGCGCGCTGAGGCTGATCAATGGATTGTTGGAGTCCAGCAAGATATTGGCTTTGGCCTCACCTATAAAATGATGGCCGCTATATTGCACTACCAGCCAGTCGATAAACATTGCCATCGGAATCACGACGATCACATTACCCAGAATGGCGATTGTCTGGCTGCTGGTCGTCTGCGCGACAATGTTGACCAGACTATGTATATTTTTGCTATCGTGCCCGTCATCATCAATCGCTGATGCAATTGTTGCCGCCGTCATCGCCGGTTGTTTGGTGGCAACTGTGAAATGCAGCAGATGAATCAGGACAAACCCTAAGCCATAATTCAGGCTAAAGAAAATGGCTTCGGCAAGCGGGGCAAAGTGATAGCTGGCGATGATGATTTTAAACATGGCCATAAAGGCAATAATGACCCCGGCGCCCATGGCTGAACCCATCAGCTTGAAATACTCCTGCCGATGCTGTGCAATGTAATGCTCACCGGTGTGGCTGGCGTTTTCAGTCACGCGCAGGGCCAGTAACTCGGTGTTATGACGCCAATATTCGGACAGGTTATTCTTTTTACACTCTGCATATACCAGTTGCTTGAACAAACGCGTAATCGCATCACTGACATCATGCTTGAGTAAAAGCCCGTGCAGAATATCCACTAATAATTGCATGCGATGAATTTGCTGCTGCATTCTTTGCATCAGGGCAGTCAGCGAAATGCTGGTACCGGTCTTTGCATTCGCTTTGCGGATTTCATCGTTAAGGTTCTGGCAGCGTTTCAATACGTCATAAATATGCTGTATGTCGTCTGCAGTGGTAGTGGTGAGCGACAGAAATTTCTGGATTTCGATATTCTGGGTGATGAATGGCGAAGTGTTATTTTCCAGGTCTTCATGCTGCAAAATAAGCTCAGGGTCCAGGCCAGAAGCGGATAAGCGGTAAGAGAGTACCTGTAATGCATCTTTCAATTCTTGAATGCAGCTCTCCTGCTGCAAATCATTTCCTTCACCTAATGCCAGGGTATGTATAAAGTCGCGCCATACGGTATTTGGCACGCCGGTTACCCAGTTGGCATCATGAGTGTGGTGAAAGACTTGGCCAAATTCATCTTTCAGGTATCTAGGGTCTGGGACTTCAGGTAATAATTTATGGGAAAACCGCCGGTAGATTTCAGTAAAAAATCCTAAGTCAGACTGGATGCCATGCTCGGAATACAGTGAAATCACACTTTTTTCGTTCAAAAGGCGCAGGATGCTGTTTCGCAATTCCAGGGCAAATGAAGGTTGCTGTTGTAGCAAGAAACACAGCGCCTGTATCGACTTGCTTGCACTTTCGGTATCGCTTGAGTGACGAGGGCGAATATCATCAAGCAGCGCCCGTAAAAACTGGATGTCGTCGATATGACCAGACGCTATGCGGGCTGCCTGATGCTCGAACGTAACTTGAAACATTTGAAACACTTTCTATTTAATATGATGACAGTTCAGAATGGCTCGCAGTTAAAGGGCGACTTTTAACGAAAGCTGTTCAGATTGCCGTTGAATTTTTATGGTGACCGTATTGCCTTTGAAGCGTCTCACCAGGCTGGATAAAGTCGCAGCATCATTTACTTTTTCCTGGTTGAGGCTCAGTAACTGGTCTCCGCGCAATAACCCGCCTTGCTCTGCAGCAGAGCCATGTATCACAGCAATCACTCTAACGCCTTCATTGACATCAGTCGCCTGGGCTTGTTCATCCTGTTGAGAAGATTTACGGGCAACCAGTTTAATCACATGCACGCCTAGCACTGGCGGCGGCAATTTGGCCCAGTAGGTTGCGTAATAGCGGTATTTGCCTGGGTCTATCGCCATATCTTTTTCAGTCAGCGATTGGCCTTTTTTGACGGCTTCTTTAATCACTTCCATCTTGGAGGCCGGTGTCGCATTACCGGATTTTTTAACATACACCAGTATGGTATCCGCCTGGATATTGCGTCCATGAACAATCGCCTGTTCGGGTGCGATGTCTCCTGCTTCAAACTCACTCAGGCCCATCAGGTCATAGCCGTTTTCCAGCATTTTGATATTGTCGGCATCACGACGGGTACCAATAAGTAATTGCGGCTCGGGATTGTTTTGCAGTGAATGTAAATTACCCTGGTTTTGTGCCTGGTAATTGGCAGCATAAGGGTTTTCATTTGCCAATACTGTTTTCGAGAACATCAGCAAGGTAATGATTACCAGCGAAGGCAATAGAATAAACCACTGGCGAGGCGAGGCGGCTCGACCTGTTACACGCGCTGCTTTGCATAAGACTTTCATCTGACTCTCCATGACGAATGACACCTTTTCAGCTTACTGATGTGTCGGGTAATGTTATGATGTGCTGGTACATTAACACAGACCATCTCAATACAGACCAACTTAACATAGACCTCAAGTTATGCAACAACAATTCACGCGCATTGGGCTGGTTTCCATCAGTGATCGCGCTTCGCAAGGCGTTTATGAAGACAAGGGCATTCCAGCATTGTCTTCCTGGCTTGAAAAAACCCTGACTTCACCTTTTGAAATCGTGACCCGCTTGATTGCCGATGAGCAGGCCACCATTTCAGACACACTCAAGCAATTAGTCGATGAAGAACAATGTCATTTGATCCTCACCACCGGGGGCACCGGACCTTCGGTTAGAGATGTTACCCCGGAAGCCACGCTTGCAATTGCAGATCGCGAAATGCCTGGTTTTGGTGAGCAAATGCGTCAAATCAGTTTACGCTTTGTTCCCACTGCCATTTTGTCACGGCAGGTGGCAGTGATTCGCAAGCAATGCCTGGTAATAAACTTGCCAGGGCAGCCAAAATCAATTCAGGAAACGCTGGAAGGATTAAAAGATGCCGAGGGCAATACATTGGTGCCGGGGATTTTTGCAGCGGTGCCATATTGCCTCGATTTACTGGCGACAGTCAATCAGCCTATGCCGTATCTTGAAACTGCAGAAAGTATTGTTAAGTCTTTTAGACCCAAATCTGCCCAACGTCAAAAAACGAATGAATGATGAATTACAAAAAGATTTCCACCCTGATTTTTATCACCTGTTTCAGCATATTGACCTATTTGTTATTAATGGAAATGCCGCCATCTAATGATGTCTCCATCTACAAAGACAAAATACAACACATTATTGCTTTTGGCGGTGTGACGTTCTGGGGCCTGATGGCTTTCCCAACGCACAGACTGTCTATCGCGATTGGATTGACGGTGTTTGGTGCATTAATGGAAGTGTTGCAAGGTGTGCTGACAACCACACGTCAGCCCAGCGTCTATGATTGGTTCGCAGATTTAGCAGGCATCAGCTTGGCCTGGCTAGTGATAGTTTCGCTAGAACGCTGGTGGAAAAAACGGCATGGCTGAGTTTGATCTTATCGCTCAATACTTTACCCGTCCGGGCACAGCAGATGTGAGTAATCCCGATTTGGGTATTGGTGATGATGCAGCATTGATCAGCGTAATGCCAGGCTATCAACTGGCTGTCTCTGCCGACATGTCCGTATCAGGGACGCATTTTTTTGCTGAGGCTGATCCTTACTCAATAGGGTGGAAAGCCCTGGCGGTCAATATCAGTGATATGGCAGCCATGGGCGCCAATCCTAAATGGGCAACATTGTCGATTGCTTTGCCGGAAATCAATCATGACTGGTTGCAAGGTTTTAGCCAGGGCTTATTCGCCTGTGCCGATAACTATGGCGTCTTAGTGATTGGTGGTGATACCACGCGCGGACCATTAAACATAGCGATTAATATTTTAGGTGAAGTGCCGCTGGGCAAAGCGATTAAGCGTAGTGGGGCGCAGGTTGGTGATGATATCTGGGTCAGCGGTACGCTAGGTAAAGCGGCATTGTGGTTGCAAAATAAACTGGGTAAGCTTGATTTGCATGCGGAAGATGTAGCGAATTTTGCGCCTGCCATGCATCAACCACAACCTCGGGTGACCCTGGGGCTGGCATTGCGTGACATCGCGCATACAGCACTTGATATTTCAGATGGCTTGCTGGCGGATTTGAACCATATCCTCCAGGCTTCCGGCAAAGGCGCCGAGCTTGATTGGGCGTTATTCTCCAAACCTCAATTGGTCAACAATATTGCGCAGTCAGTACTTCAGCAGGCAGTGCTGGCTGGAGGCGATGATTATGAATTATGTTTTACTGTATCTGCGCAGCGACGTGACGAAGTATTGGCATTATCAGACAAACTTAATCTGCCTTTAACGCGGATAGGTAGTATTACCGAAGCAACTGGCCTGAACGTCACGGATGGTGAAGTTCAGATCGAGTTATCGCAGAAAGGATATTTGCATTTTGGCTAACCACCGTTATCCAGCCACTGATCCTGACTGGGCGCTGCTTTTCTCGCATCCTTTGCATTTCTTCAGTCTGGGACTAGGTACTGGGCTGTTTCCCAAAGCGCCAGGCACAGCAGGCACGCTGTTAGGTTTTCCGTTATTCTGGGTCATCATGCACTTGCCGGAATCGCAACAATGGCTGGCTATTCTGTTGATGTTTATATTTGGTATCTGGTGCAGTGCTTTTACCGGTCGCGCGTTAGGCGTAAATGATCATGGTGCCATTGTCTGGGATGAAATTGTCGCCATGGCAGCGATTCTTATCACCGTGCCATTGACCTGGGGCTGGGGATTGGCCGCATTTGTGTCATTCCGCCTGTTTGATATCTGGAAACCGTTTCCAATCAGTTGGGCAGACAGGCACGTCAAAGGTGGCTTGGGTGTGATGCTGGATGATGCACTGGCAGCAATGATGGCAATCATCGTTTTGCAACTGATTAAATGGTCGCTGTAATGGATGACCTCGAAACGTTAAGCCAAACCGTGGGAAAAGCGTTGCAAGCTAAAAATTTGCAACTGGCTCTGGCTGAATCATGTACCGGTGGCATGATTTCACAAGCGATCACTGCTATCGCCGGAAGCTCAGGCTGGTTTGACCGTGGCTTTGTTACTTATAGCAATGAAGCAAAAACAGAAATGCTAGGCGTGCCTGAAACCCTGATTGGTAAGCATGGCGCAGTCAGTGAACCGGTCGCTCAAGCGATGGCTTTAGGCGCATTACAACATAGTCGCGCCAATATCAGTGCTTCCGTGACCGGCATCGCTGGCCCAAGCGGAGGTTCTGTGCAAAAGCCAGTGGGAATGGTTTGTTTCGGCTGGGCGATAAGCTTCAACAACAAGCAACCGAAAAAACTGCTGGTAGCAACACGCTATTTTGATGGGGATAGAGCAGACATTCGTCAACAAGCTGCCAGTTATTCACTGGCAGGCTTGCTAACACTGATTAAAGAAACCTGACCGCGCTAATGGTGATGGTGGTGGTGACCATGGTCATGACCACGTCCCCAACCGCCGCGGGGGCCTCGGTCATAATTCCGGTACCCGCCGTTACCATAACCAAACTGGATAAAGCCGGGTGCTGGTGGCGCATAACCGACCGCTGGTGCACCGTAGTAAGTACTATGCGGGTGACGATAAATTACCACTGGCGGTGGTGCGTAATACACCGGTGGTGGCGCGTAGTAAACGGGTGGAGCTGCATAAGGGTTACCCACTACTACACCGACTGACCAGTTGTTATCAGCATGGGCAGATAATGCTGCTATGCTGCTTAATGCAACACCTAAAATGTATTTAACGATCTTCATAAAGGCTCCTCTCACGGAAAACGATTAAAGCATGATGGCTATTAAACGTGTATGCCTTATTACGGTTGACAATTCACTACACTAATCGTTCGAATGCCATATCACTGATGGTCGATTTATGAAATAATTAGCAGTTATTTATCTGATTATATAGCGTTTAAATTAAAAACGCATTTTCCCCTACATACAGAAGGCAACACCATGGATGACAACAAAAGCAAAGCACTCGCCGCCGCACTTTCCCAGATTGAAAAGCAATTTGGCAAAGGTTCCATTATGCGTATGGGCGATGCTGATATCGGTGAAGATTTACAGGTGGTATCAACCGGCTCGTTAGGCCTGGATATTGCCCTTGGCGTCGGTGGTTTGCCGCGTGGCCGTATTGTCGAAATTTACGGTCCTGAATCTTCAGGTAAAACCACATTGACCTTGTCAGTGATTGCCGAAATGCAGAAACTGGGTGGCGTTGCTGCATTTATTGATGCCGAGCATGCGCTGGACCCGCAATACGCAGCCAAACTGGGTGTGAATGTGCCTGATTTGTTGATCTCGCAGCCGGATACGGGCGAGCAGGCGCTCGAAATTGCAGATATGCTGGTGCGTTCCGGTTCAGTGGATATCGTGGTGGTCGACTCGGTTGCCGCCTTGACTCCACGTGCCGAAATTGAAGGCGAAATGGGCGATAGCCACATGGGCCTGCAGGCACGCCTGATGTCGCAAGCTTTGCGTAAATTGACCGGCAATATCAAACGTACCAATACGCTGGTGATCTTTATTAACCAGATCCGTATGAAAATCGGTGTCATGTTCGGTAACCCTGAAACGACCACTGGCGGTAACGCGCTTAAATTCTACGCTTCTGTTCGCCTGGATATCCGCCGTACCGGTGCCATCAAAAAGGGTGATGAAGTCACTGGTTCCGAGACGCGCGTCAAAGTGATCAAAAACAAGGTCGCGCCTCCATTCAAGCAGGCTGAATTCGACATCATGTATGGCGAAGGTATCTCCCGTTTGGGCGAAGTGATTGAGTTAGGTTCTAACGCCAAACTGGTTGAGAAGTCTGGCGCATGGTATAGCTACAAGGGTGAAAAAATCGGCCAGGGTAAAGAAAACGCCAAGGAATTCCTGCGCGAAAACCCGGCCATTGCCGCTGAAATTGAAGCGCAGATTCGTGCCAATTCCAACATCCTGGCAGATGGCATGACTGCTGCCAGAACTGAGGATGATTAAAGCATTTGCGTGAGCAGCCTGCAAAGTCACTGCGTCAGCGTGCCCTGGAATATCTAAGTAAAAGGGAATATTCCGAGGCTGAACTGGCGCAGAAACTGAAAGCCTATGCCAATGAAGAGGATGATATTCCTGCATTGATTACTGATTTCAAGACGCGCGGCTGGTTAAGCGATGCCCGCTACACCGAGCAAATGATACATGCCCGTCAGGTGAAGTTCGGCGCTGCACGTGTGGCTAATGAGCTAAGAGAGAAGGGCGTTGACGATGCTCTGGTAGCCGAGGCAGTGGCTGTATTACAGGTCAATGAAGTGGAACGCGCCAGTGAAGTCTGGCGCAAAAAGTTTAAAGCGTCCCCGACCACGCGTGAAGAATGGGCTAAACAAGCCCGTTTTTTACAGAGCCGGGGTTTTACGTTTGATGTAATCAAGAAAATTTTGAATAGACACGCAGAAGATGACATTCCAGAAGACTACAGTTAGTTACGGAAGTAAACCTTCCAGCAAGCAAATCCGCCAGGCATTCCTGGATTTTTTTGCTTCTAAAGGCCATCAGGTGGTGGCTTCCAGCTCGCTGGTGCCACATGGTGACCCCACCTTGTTGTTCACAAATGCGGGTATGAACCAGTTCAAGGATGTGTTCCTCGGTTTTGATAAACGCGCTTACACCCGTGCCGCTTCTTCGCAAAAATGTGTGCGTGCAGGTGGCAAGCATAATGACCTGGAAAACGTGGGTTATACCGCGCGTCACCATACATTTTTCGAGATGCTGGGTAACTTTAGTTTTGGCGATTATTTCAAGCGCGACGCAATTACGTTCGCTTGGGAGTTACTGACTCAAGTATACGCCTTGCCTAAAGAGCGCCTGATGGTGACGGTCTATGCTGAAGATGATGAAGCTTATGACATCTGGAACAAGGAAATCGGCGTGCCTGCTGACAAGATTGTACGCATTGGCGACAACAAGGGTGCGCGTTATGCCTCAGATAACTTCTGGATGATGGGCGATACCGGCCCATGCGGCCCCTGTACCGAGATTTTCTATGATCACGGCGATCATATTCCTGGAGGCCCACCAGGCAGCCCCGATGAAGATGGTGACCGTTTTATCGAAATCTGGAATAACGTGTTCATGCAATTCAACCGTGATGAAGCGGGCGTCATGCATCCTTTACCTAAACCTTCGGTAGATACCGGTATGGGCCTGGAGCGGATTTCTGCGGTATTGCAAGGCGTGCATGCCAACTACGAAATCGATTTATTTCAGGCACTGATTAAAGCCGCGGCACGTGAAACTAAAACTGCCGATTTGGAAAGCCCTAGCCTGAAAGTGCTGGCTGATCATATTCGCGCCTGTTCTTTCCTGATCGCTGATGGTGTGATTGCAGGCAATGAAGGTCGTGGCTATGTGCTGCGCCGTATCATTCGCCGGGCGATTCGCCATGGCTACAAACTGGGCTGTCGTGCTGCATTTTTCCATAAGCTGGTGGCAGATCTGGTGCTGGAAATGGGTGAGGCTTATCCTGAATTGATCAGTAATCAAGCACGTATTACACAAGTGCTTAAACAGGAGGAAGACCGGTTCTTTGAAACAATCGAAAATGGCATGCAGATTCTGGAAACAGAATTGGCGACCAAGCCAGCGGTATTCAATGGTGATCTGGCGTTTAAACTACATGACACTTTCGGGTTTCCGCTGGATTTAACTGCGGATATTTGCCGTGAACGCGGTGTTACTGTCGATACGGCCGGTTTTGATGCAGCCATGGCACGCCAGAAAGACCAGGCACGTGCGGCCGGTAAATTCAAAATGGCACTTAACCTGGAATATGCAGGCCAGGCCACCAGTTTTCATGGCTACGAAAAACTGGAAACACCAGCCAAAGTATTAGCCTTGTATAAAGACGGCAGCCCTGTTAAATCATTGAATGAAGGCGACCTTGGCGCAGTCGTGCTGGATGACACCCCTTTCTATGCCGAGTCCGGCGGCCAGATTGGCGATAGTGGTGAGCTTAAATCTGCTAATGGTATTTTTGAAGTGGAAGATACCCAGAAAATCCAGGCAGCGGTATTCGGCCACCACGGGGTGCTGAAAACCGGGACCCTGTCTGTGGGTGATGCTTTAACGGCCAAGGTCAACCTGCAAGCACGCCACGCGACCATGCGTAACCACTCAGCCACACATTTAATGCATAAAGCGTTGCGTGAAGTGCTGGGTGAACATGTGCAGCAAAAAGGCAGCCTCGTCGATACTGAAAAAACCCGTTTTGACTTTGTGCACAATTCACCGGTGACCGATGCACAAATCGCCAAAGTGGAGGCGCTGGTCAATGCCGAGATTTTGACCAATACCGACACACTGGCAAAACTAATGGATATTGAAGCCGCTCAGCAAACAGGTGCCATGATGCTGTTTGGGGAAAAGTATGGCGATGAAGTACGCGTGTTGGATATCGGGACTTCAAGAGAATTATGCGGTGGGACACACGTGAGCCGCACTGGTGATATAGGCCTGTTCAAAATCACATCTGAAAGCGGTGTTGCTGCGGGCGTACGCCGTATTGAAGCGACCACTGGCGAGGGTGCACTCAAACTGGTGCAAGCGCAGCAAGTGCTGATTAATAAGGTGGCTGGTGAACTCAAAGCACCTGCACACGAATTACCGGCCAAAATTTCCCAGGTGCTGGATAACGTCAGGTCCCTTGAAAAAGAACTGGCGCGTCTGAAATCGAAATTGGCCAGCGCGCAGGGCGATGACCTGGTGAACCAGGTGCAGAATGTCGATGGTGTTAACTTGTTGGCAGCGACTCTGGAAGGTGCTGATGCCAACGCCCTGCGTGAAACCATGGATAAACTGAAAGACAAACTCAAATCGGCCGTGATTGTGCTGGCAAGTGTGTCTGACGGCAAAGTCAGTTTGGCTGCAGGTGTGACTGCGGATTTGATTGGCAAGCTTAAAGCTGGTGAGCTGGTGAACCATGTTGCCGGCCAGGTAGGTGGTAAGGGTGGCGGTAAGCCAGATATGGCAATGGCGGGCGGTACAGATGCCAGCAAACTGCCACAGGCATTAAGTAGTGTACCTGAGTGGGTAAAACAAAAATTACATTAATTTATTTGATAATTAGAGCTTAATAATGGCATTAATAGTACAAAAATATGGTGGTACCTCAGTGGCAAATCCTGAGCGTATCCGCAATGTGGCCAGGCGCGTCGCGCGTTATAAAGCCATGGGTCATCAGGTCGTAGTGGTAGTGTCGGCCATGTCCGGTGAAACCAACCGTCTGATTGCACTGGCTAAAGAAATCATGCCGGATCCGGATCCGCGTGAACTCGATGTGATGTTGTCTACCGGCGAGCAGGTGACGATAGGCATGACGGCACTGGCATTGTCGGAGCTGGGCATTAAAGCTAAAAGCTATACCGGTTCACAGGTGAGAATTCTGACCGATGATGCGCATACCAAAGCCCGTATTCTGGATATTGATCAACATCACCTGAAAAAAGACCTTGATGATGGCTATGTCTGTGTCGTCGCCGGTTTCCAGGGTGTAGATGCCAATGGCAATATTACGACCCTTGGTCGCGGTGGTTCTGATACCACCGGCGTCGCCTTGGCTGCGGCCCTGGGTGCGGACGAATGTCAGATTTATACAGATGTCGATGGCGTATATACCACGGACCCGCGCGTGGTGCCAGAAGCGCGCCGCCTTGAAAAAATTACCTTTGAAGAGATGCTGGAACTGGCATCTCAAGGTTCCAAAGTATTGCAAATTCGCTCAGTGGAGTTTGCCGGCAAATATAAAGTGAAACTGCGTGTGCTTTCCAGCTTTGAGGAAGAGGGCGATGGCACATTGATTACGTTTGAAGAAAATGAGGAAAACATGGAAGATCCAATCATCTCCGGCATTGCATTTAACCGCGATGAAGCAAAAGTGACTGTGGCAGGCGTGCCTGACAAACCGGGTATCGCTTACCAGATTTTAGGCCCGGTGGCCGATGCCAATATTGATGTGGACATGATCATCCAGAACGTCGGCGCAGATGGCACCACCGACTTTACGTTTACCGTACACAAGAATGAAATGAACAAAGCGCTGGGTATTTTGCGTGACAAAGTGCAGGGCCATATCCAGGCACGTGAAATCAGTGGCGACGACAAAATTGCTAAAGTATCTGTAGTGGGTGTTGGTATGCGTTCACATGTGGGCATCGCCAGCCAGATGTTCCGCACTCTTGCGGAAGAAGGCATCAATATCCAGATGATTTCCACCAGTGAAATCAAAATTGCCGTGGTGATTGAAGAGAAATATATGGAACTGGCAGTGCGTGTGTTGCATAAAGCTTTTGCTTTGGATGATGCGTAATCTGACTAAAAACATTCTTTAATTTTGCGTTGATTTACGAAGGGTTTTCGCGTACTATGGCGCCCTTCGATGCAGTAGCAATACTGTGTTGAGCAGTAATGTAGTACTCGTTTAAAACGGTGAGCTGGCCGAGTGGTCGAAGGCACTTCCCTGCTAAGGAAGCATATGGGCTTAAACCTGTATCGAGGGTTCGAATCCCTCGCTCACCGCCAAAAAATTTAAACTTGTGTTATAATGCTGACCTTGTTGCAACAGCGTTGTAACACCTTGGCGCCCGTAGCTCAGTTGGATAGAGTATTTGGCTACGAACCAAAGGGTCGGGCGTTCGAATCGCTCCGGGCGCGCCAAAAAATAAAAGCCTTGTTTCTCACGAAACAAGGCTTTTTTCTTTTCCACTCCATCTCAATTATATTCTCTTATTAAAAAGAAAATCTTTTAAAAGTAGCCCTAGATTTTTAAACGCATCAAACGTAAGAAAAGTCTTAATCGTTAATTTTCCAATCAAACTGGGCTAAATATTCAGCGTATCGGTATTGCCTGCACTAGCATTCCTGCATAGCGAGAGGAGTGTCAGATATGATATGCTCTAGCTTTGTTTTTTTATTGGTATGTTAGTGTCTTTAAATGCCTGTTTGGCGCGGATTGCAGACGATATGCAGCAGGTGGATGTCGTTATTCGCCAGTCTTTGTCATCGCAAGTTCCGCTCATTAATCAAATCTCGGAATATATCATCCATAGTGGCGGCAAACGCCTGCGTCCGGCATTGGTGTTAATGTCGGGAGATTTGGCTGGCACACGAGTCACGCCTGCACATCATCAGCTGGCAGTCATCATTGAGTTTATTCACACGGCGACTTTGCTGCATGATGACGTAGTAGACGCTTCTGACTTACGTCGCGGTAAATCCACCGCCAATCATGTGTATGGCAACCCAGCCAGCGTACTGGTGGGTGATTTCTTGTATTCCCGTGCTTTCCAGATGATGGTCAAGCTGCAGAACATGCGCGTGATGGAAATTCTGGCTGACGCTACTAATACTATTTCTGAAGGCGAAGTCCTGCAATTGCTCAATGTGCGCAATATAGGCGTCAGTGAGCAGGATTACCTGCAAGTTATCCATTTTAAAACAGCCAAGTTATTTGAAGCGGCCACCCGCCTGGGAGCCGTGCAATGCCAGGCTAGCCCCGAACGCGAAGAAGCGCTGGCAACCTATGGCATGCATTTAGGTACGGCATTTCAGTTGATTGATGATGTACTGGATCTGACCGGAGATAGTGAAAAATTTGGTAAAACGCTAGGCAATGATCTGGCAGAGGGTAAGGTCACATTGCCGATGCTGTATGCGATCCAGCAAGCGCCAACCGCACAATCAGAACTGGTAAAACAGGCATTACTGGAAGGGCAGGTTACGCACCTCGAACAAGTACTGGAAATCCTGCATGCAGTAAAAGCATTTGATTATGTGCGTTCGGTTGCACAAAAAGAAGCACAGTTCGCCTGTGAAGCACTAGATATTTTTGAAACAAGCCCGGCTAAGCAAGCATTGCTGGATTTAGCCAGGTTTTCAGTCAGCCGCCAACAATAAGAACCGGCAGCATGCATTTTTCAATGCATGCCACACCTCTTACGTTAGTTTAGCGCTATCGGTTCACCACTGGCATGGTAATAACTGAGTCTTGCGCATTCATTGGTTGCGTTAGTCAACGCGCCATCAAACAATGATTCGCCATTGACATCTACCACTGCGTAACCATTATGGTAAAGCGTCACTTCAGCTTGCAATGCATTGTCGATACGACTGGTAATGGTATGCAGGCCATGTTTTTGTGATGCGCGCATGGCGAAGCTGACGCAATTTTCCTCTTCCTCTTCACTGTAAACTTCCCAGTGTGATTGTCCGGTCAGGTTTGCCAACCATCCTGGCAGGTCGACTTCAACACGGCAGATAACCGGTTCATCCCAGGCAGGATGTTCTACCTGGCCCAGTTCGACTTCGCTGGGAGGCGTGAATTTGATTTGATCAGACATAGGCAACTTCCTTCACTAATAAGATTCGGATTCGAAGTCACTCGGCTGGAGTGCAATTCTCATCTTACACATAAATGGTGACATTGAACCTGTTTTCAAGGCAGTAATTTCCGCTTTCTAACAGGCTTTACCATGCGTCACAGGCTTTTAGCCTTGATTACTTGTATTAACGATGAGATGATGCAGCAACCTTAATAGTGTTATCGGTATCATGACAGAAATCCTTGAGCCTGTTTTAAGTTTGTTGAGAACGCAACCACATTTTCTGCAGGGTGTATGCCTGGTGATGGGCTTGCTGGTTGGCAGTTTCCTTAACGTAGTCATACATCGCCTGCCCAAAATGATGGAGCGTGAGTGGCACGCTAACTGCCTGGATTTGCAAGGCCAACCTGTACCCGAGCAGCCTAAATATAACCTGGTAGTTCCGCGTTCTACCTGCCCTCATTGCGGACACATGATAGGTGCACTGGAAAATATCCCTGTCGTCAGCTACCTGTTTTTACGCGGGCGTTGCAAAGCCTGTAAAGCCTCTATTTCAGCGCGGTATCCCCTGGTAGAGGCTGTGTCCGGGGCACTGTCGCTGGCAGTGGCAGTGCAATATGGTTATAGCCACCTGACATTATTTGCCCTGATATTCGTCTTTGCATTAATCGCATTAACTTTTATAGACTTTGATACCCAGTTATTGCCGGATGACATCACTTTGCCATTGTTGTGGCTGGGCTTGCTGCTGAATTTAAATAACGGGTTCACCGACATCACTTCAGCAGTTGTAGGTGCGATGGCAGGTTACCTGGTGCTGTGGGCTGTGTATTGGTTGTTCAAGCTGGTGACTGGTAAAGAAGGTATGGGCTATGGTGACTTTAAACTGCTGGCTGCTATTGGCGCCTGGTTTGGCTGGCAATTACTGCCAGCGGTCATATTGCTCAGCTCAGTGGTCGGTAGTGTGATTGGCATAGCGCTTATTTTATTCAAAGGTAAAACCCGCCAGACTGCCATTCCGTTCGGTCCTTTTCTGGCTCTGGGTGGTATAGCCGCACTGTTTTATGGGCAAGCTTTGGCCTCTTTTTACCTGGCCCCTTAATTTCCTTCGTACCCGAATATATTATCAATGACTAAAGTAGTGGCCGTTACCGGCGGCATAGGCAGTGGCAAAAGCGAGGTGTGTAAAACCTTTATTGAACTGGGTGTGCCAGTGGTAGACCTGGATGAAATCGCCCGTGCAATGAGCACTCCCGACAGCGTAGCCATGCAGGCTGTGCGTCAGGCTTTCGGGGATGCGATGTTTGACGCTGAGGGTCAGCTGGACCGTACCAAATTGCGCGAGCTGGTATTTTCAGAACCAGATGCGCTGGATAAATTAAATAACATTATGCATCCTGCCATCCGTGAAGAGGCTGTACAGCAGATTGCACATTATGCTGCACAGCCTTATGTCGTATTAGCGATTCCGCTATTGGTCGAAAGCCGTGATGACTGGCGCATGATTGACCATGTGCTGGTGATCGATTGCATTGAGCAAATACAAATCTCGCGAGTGATGCAACGTAGTGCGCTATCCGAAGCCATGGCAGAAGCTATTATCGCCGCGCAGAGCAGTCGCGAAGCGCGTTTGGAAATTGCAGATTCAGTCATTGAAAACAATCAAACCCTGGAAAATTTACGTGAAAAAGTGCTTAACTTTCATCAAATTTTCTCAAAAACTTGCCACTGAGTAAAAAGGGTTTCATAATCAGGCTTTTATTGCATACTTTTCAAGTATCAGCTGACAGAAAAGGCTGCCGTGTCTAGCTACGAGTTTCCATTTAACGAGCGCATCAGAACATATCTCCGCCTGGAAGATTTGTTTGTAAAGATGCTGCATCACATTGAAGTAGGCCATGAGGTGAATCACCATGTGGCGCTGCTAACGCTGTTACAAATCCTGGACCTGATTGATCGTGGCGATTTAAAAGTCGATTTATTGCAGGAACTGGACAGGCATAAAGTCCAGCTTTCATTCTTGCAGGGCAATCCGAATATTGATCAAAATGCCCTTGGTGAAACCCTGGCTAGCCTGGACCGGTGTGCCACGCTATTAAGATCAGATCACCAGAAACTGGGCCAATCGTTACGTGACAATGACTGGTTGATGAGCGTGAAACAGCGTGCCGGTATTCCAGGCGGTGTCTGCGAGTTTGACCTGCCTTCCTACCGGCATTGGCTGTATTTGAGTGTAGATCGTCGTAGAACCGACTTTGCGCAATGGCTGGGCCGCCTGATGCCAATGTACGAAGCGATACGCATGCTCCTGCAATTGCTGCGCGGCAGCGGTCAAGTCATGTCCTTGGTGGCGCATAAAGGCGCTTACCAACAGCAACTTTCAGGGCACAAACCTGCACAACTATTGCGGATTGAAATTAGCCATGATGAGTGTTTCCCCGAGGTGAGTGCCAATAAATACGCCATCAATATCCGTTTCCAGAAACTGGATTTTGTGCAACGGCCTAAGGCTTGCGAGCAAGATATCCCTTTTAAGATGATTATCTGCAATTTTACTGGGCCAGGACACAATTGATGCAAGCAGCAGTAAAGCCACGCAAGGTTGCTTGCCCGGGCTGTGGCGAAATGACAGAGTATTCGACCGCCAATGCATACAGGCCGTTTTGCAGCGAACGCTGTAAGTTGATGGATTTAGGCGACTGGGCTACGGAAAAATTCAGGATTCCTGATACCACGCCCCCCGATCTTGACGAGCCTGAATAAAACTTTAATGGTTACACGCGAGTGTAATTATTGAATTCTCGCACAAATAATTAACATGCCTTTTTTCGCTGGCAGTATTCACTCCAGGTAATAGCACCGTTAAATAATAAAAAGCTCAATGAATTCAAGTGCCTTTTATCATCTAAGACGATTAGTAAAACGGGTTATAAAGCAATGACAATCATTGCGATGCGAGAAAAATCTACGGCATATTATTACGCCCCACCTTTGCCATTTGAGCTGTAACGGCTGGAAGGCCAAACACTACCTGTTAAAGAAATATTTATACACAAGTAATTGCTTAAACTGCAATTTTCATTTGCAGGCATCATGATGGTTAGCAAAATAGCTAACTCGAAAATTCTGGCAGGACTTTACGCACACTTACTCTGGCTTTGAAATGAATTTTTTCAGCATTTAAAGCTCATATCGGTGTAATTCATTTATACGCTATTCATTCATCCACTGATGCTTATTGCCGACACTAATAACAATTTATGCCTCATTGCCATGCCAGTCCATCGATCTTCCCAACCAGTTTTTACTATATTGTTTTAATTATCATGGGTTTTCTCGCCACTGCTTGCTCGCCGGTCAACATACTTAATGCTGTCATTTCGGATAAAGAATATCAATTGAGAGAGGGGGTGGCTTATGGTGACTTACCCAGGCAAGCATTAGATATCTATATCCCTAAACATCGTTTGCTGGCTAATAATGCGCAGCCAGATACCTCAAAGGATATTGCTGGCACTGGCACTACCAACAAAGGCCTGCCTGTCGTGGTGTTCTTTTACGGCGGAAGCTGGGATTCCGGCAATCGCGGGAGTTATAAGTTTATAGGCGAAGCCATGACATCGCAGGGTTTTATCACCATCATTCCCGATTATCGCGTTTACCCTGAGGTGCTATTTCCAGGCTTTATGGAAGACCCTGCCAAAGCTGCTAAATGGGTGAAATTGCACGCAGCCGAATTGGGAGGCGACCCTGATCGCATTTTCCTGGCAGGCCATTCTGCCGGTGCGCATATCGCCGCCATGCTGGCATTAGATACTGAGTTTCTTGCAGAGCAGAACAGCAAACCAAAAGACTTCGCCGGCATGATAGGATTGGCTGGCCCGTATGATTTTCTGCCGCTCAAAAGTAATCGATTAAAAACAATTTTTGGCCCGGAAGACCAGCGGGCCAAATCGCAACCCATCAATTTTGTCACTGGCAACAATCCACCCATGTTGCTAATGGTAGGTACCAAAGACGGCACCGTCTGGCCCAGAAACACGTATAACCTGGCGGCTAAAATCAAGGCTGCAGGCGGGCCGGTAGAGGTCGCCGAGTTTGCTGGGTATGGCCATGTCGATATGGCTGCCAAACTGGCAAAACCGCTACGTGACAAACGTATGTTAGATACGATTGCAGCGTTTATAAAACAGCATTAAAGCCGTTGCCAGCTACTTAGTTAGAAAGTGGAAAGATAAAGGTTTTCCACCTGTTCCCTGGCCCAGGGTGTTTTGCGTAAAAACTTGAGGCTGGATTTCACCGATGGATCATTCTTAAAGCAATTGATATTGATTTTATCGCCAAGTTTATCCCAGCCGTAATGGTCAACAAGCCTCGTCACGATACTTTCAAGGGTGACACCATGTAAGGGATTATTTGGCTGAGCAGGTTTAGAGGTAGTCATTTGGGGCAGGTTATGTTTTTTTATTAAGCCTGGCTATCTTGCTGCCAGTGAAATTTGTGCATGATGCGATGCACAATTGGCGTAAGAACCAAACCAACCGTGACTATAAAAACAAGCCCCGCATATAGTGCATACAGGCCGGCAAAGATTTTTCCATCATCTGTTTTTGGCGCATCCACAGGCCCCATGCCACCCATTAGCATTGCCGAGTTTAAAAAGGCATCGCGCCACGCGAGCTGCTCATAATGCATGTAGCCCGCCATCCCTATAGCCAGTGAAAGCATCAGCAAACCGATAGCTATTACAGCATGGAGCGCCACACGCTTGGCGAACAGTCTATGTGGAATAGGTGGCTTATTTTTTGATTCGTACATGATAACGATTGTAGCCTAAAGCAAAGGTGCGGAAGTTAGCTAATCATGCTTTGGTAGTAGGTTAGGCCTTTAAAAAATTAACTTCCTGTTCCCAGCCTATAAGACAATGAGCGTTTCAATACACTTCTAAAATTATCAGGTTTTATCTCGACTTAAATTGCAGCCTTGGTACAGCACAATATGGATTTTATTTAGTTGCGCGAAAATGTAGTACCGGAGGCTTGGTTGCCCACCAAATACATAACAACAACAGTATCTGCAAAGGTAAGCGAGCGACTAGCGCCCAATAAGGCACCTCGGGAAACTGGCTCGCGTTTTGCAACATAAAAACATTCGCAGGTGTTACTGCAATAGTTAAAAGAATCAGTCCCCAACCCGCAATACGACGAGTGCGGGCAAATAAAATCCCGATAGCGCCTGCCAACTCAAAGAAGCCACTAATCAGCACCAGTTCCCTGTGTGCCGGCAACCAGGGAGGCATAATTTTCATCTCGAGTTCAGTAAAGGCAAAATGCGCAATTCCACCAATAAAAAACCATAAGAAAACAAAAGCAAGCGCGAGAATTCTGGGAAACCCAAGCTTTGGGTGTAGGACTTTCTCAGTATTTTTTGACCGCATTCTTAGTTTCCAAAATTTGTGCTCATGGCTAGCGTTGTAATGCAGGCGCTGGCGAAGCCGAACGCCTGAAATGATTTGTTAGCTGCTGATCTTCTCAGTTAGCAGCTTTTGTACTTTTGTCCTCGCTGTGAAATGCCCGGCCCTCTGATTTCGCGTTGGCAATTCGAAAATTATCCTGCGCGATTTGCAACTCGCCCATTCGTATGCACTTTGCCCTTAAGAATTCGGTTTCCACCATGTATAGTCGCTGCGCGCTAAACTTTGGCGCTAAAATGCCCAGCGCCAGGCAGAGTTGAAAGTCCTCGAGTTATATAAGATCAAACGCTTGAGTGAGATATTATTCGATAACCTCGATTTGCACATCAATAACACCGTTTGAAATGCTGCCGATCTCACTGAATGCAGACTTTGAAAGATCAATTACCCGTCCCTTTACATAGGGACCACGATCATTGATTTTGACAATCACCGATTTAGCAGTATCGACGTTTGTCACTTTAACCAGCGAACCAAATGGCAAAACTTTATGTGCACCTGTTTTAAGTTCCTGTTTATATAGCTCACCGCTTGCCGTCTTTTTTGACTGGTGGCTGTTGGCGTAATATGACGCCTTTCCACTTTCCTTGTATCCAACCCAGTCTGCATTCGACCTTGGGCTGAGGGTGCTACATCCACTAATAACGAAAGCGATAAAAATTAAAAGATACCTTGTCAATTTAATCCCTGCTTTGAGTTTATGTTTTGAAGACAGATGCGATGCAAGGTTGGATACAGTCATAGTTATATCCAGATCGCCCGTTGCATAGCGACGCCGCGCGCACCATAGGCTTGGGCATGTGCCAAGTGTTCCAGTTGCATTCCGCCCAGCGCATAAACCGGTATTTCCAGACCATTGAGCATTTCACCAAATTTCTCCCAGCCTAATCTAGGTGATTCCGGATGACTGCGTGTCTGTAATACAGGCGAGAGTAGCGCAAAATCGAGTTGCAGGGCTTGTGCTTTTTGCAGTTGCCCAGCATCGTGGCAGGAAGCGCCAATGAGCAGGTTGCCTGGCTTAGTCATCATGGTCATCAGGCGCTGGCTGTTAAGGTGCACACCTTGGTAGCCGAGTTGCATGGCTTGCTCCGGGCTGCCATTCAACAGGCAGCGACAGTCGTAAGGCGCACACAATGACAATACTTTTGTGCTCAACTGAGTGAGGTTGTCTTTGTCGAGTTGCGGTTCGCGGATTTGCAGCAGTTGCAGGCCTTGATCCAGTTGTTTTCTCAATGCTTGCAAGAAAGCATGTTCCCCCATTTCCTGCACATTGCTGATGGCGTACACAGAGGGTAATGATAGCGCCTGCATGATAGGGGCATTTGCGGGGAGCACCGGGCTGACATTGAGCTTTTGAGGATGCTGCCAGGCAAACTGCTGGCCTTCACGTGCCTGCAATTCTCCTTCCCATTCGCTGACAAAAAAGAAATGCAGCAGCACGGTTTTGGCTTCTGCATCATGCGTGGCAGGGTAGTCGTAACGGCGTTTTATCCAGGGTTGAATCTTTGTCGGTGTGATACCTAGCTCTTCTTGTGATTCACGGATCAATGCGTGTTCCGGAGTTTCGCCAGCTTCGATCTTGCCACCGGGGAATTCCCACCAGCCTGCCCAGCCCTTGCCATCAGGCCGGCTGGCGAGCAGGTATTCACCGTTTGGACGTATCAGGATGGCGACCGCGACTTGGACTAGTTTTGCCATTATTAAGATTTCAGTTGCAGTTTGCCGGCATAATCCTTGGCAAACTGGTAAGCGACGCGTCCGCTGCGGGCACCGCGGGTATGGTAAAACTGCAAGGCAGCATGGCGGGCAGTGTCATCCATGCTGACGCCAAAAGTTTGCAGCCAGTGTTCTGCAATGCTCAGGTATTCATCCTGGTCAAAACTGTAAAACGATAACCACAAGCCAAAGCGTTCTGCTAATGAGGTTTTTTCATCTATGGTGTCATTCGGGCGAATTTCGCCGCTTTTTTCCAGTATCGGCTGGTTATCCGCCATATACTCAGGCATGAGGTTTTTGCGATTGGAAGTTGCGTATACCAACAAATTGGAAGAGGCGTTTTCAATTGAGCCGTCGAGGATGACTTTCAAGGCTTTGTAGCCGGTGTCATTCGCTTCAAACGTGAGGTCGTCACAGAAAATAATGAATTTTTCCGGGCGGTTCCTGATCAATTGCGTGATTTGTGGCAGGTCGGTTAAATCTTGTTTATCGACTTCGATCAGCCTTAAACCAGTGTCTGAATAAGCATTCAGCAAGGCTTTTACCAATGACGATTTGCCGGTGCCACGCGCACCCGTCAGCAATACATGGTTGGCAGGCAGGCCTTGCAGGAATTGTTTGGTATTGCGTACTACTTCAGTTTTTTGCCTGTCGATAAACCGGATATCTTCCAGTGAAACCGTATGTGGGTGTTCGACTGCTTGCAACTGGCTTTGCGCACCATGTTTGACCCAGCGCCAGGCGGTCACTTGCCAGTTAGGTTCTGCCAGTGAAGCAGGTAACAGGGTTTCCAGGCGCGTGATTAGTTGTTCGGCGCGCTGTAGCAGGTGTTCAATCGAATTCATGCAGGTTTTCTTAAATCATGATGTGAGCTGAGCGGCTATTGTACACAATGCCGGAAAGGGCTGTCAGTGGCAGTGTTGCTTTGGCAAAAGGGCTTTACCGAAAATATCGGCGCCTTTGTGGTAACTTGTCGGGCTTATACCAGTCACGTTTTCAATTTCAACAGGCTACTTAACTATGCAACAACAAAAGATTATTCTGGCGTCGCGCAGCCCGCGCCGTGTCGAGCTACTGGCGCAACTTGGTGTGCAGTGCGAAATCGTGCCGGCAGATATTGATGAGTCCACCCTCACAGGAGAAGACCCGGCACTATATGTACAACGTCTGGCAAAAGCCAAGGCGCTGGCGATTGCTGCTACTTATGCGGATAGCGGAATACCCATTCTGGCTGCGGATACCACGGTGGCGCTGGGACAAGACATTCTTGGCAAACCAGAGAATGCTGAAGAGGCGATGGCGATGTTGTCCCGCCTGAGTGGCAGCGTGCATCTGGTGCATACCGCGGTGGCGGTTTACCAGGCAGGGGAGGTGCACTCTTTATTGAACACAACGCGCGTGGAAATGATGCAAGTGCCTAAGGATGTTTTGCAGGATTATGTGGCTAGCGGTGAACCGATGGACAAAGCCGGTGCCTATGGAATACAGGGCCGCGCAGGTGCCTGGATATCGCGCATTGACGGCAGTTACAGCGGGGTGATGGGCTTACCGCTGCATGAAACGGCGCAGTTGTTGCACGCGTGGTAAACTCTGGAAAAAAACGATAATAGTTGGGATCGGGTAAAGCAAAATGTCATTGGCGCAGGAAGTACTAATTAACGTCACGCCGCAGGAGACTCGGGTGGCGATTCTGGAACAGGGTGTCGTTCAGGAGTTGCATATTGAACGTGCATCTTCACTTGGTATTGTCGGCAACATTTATCGCGGCACGGTCGTGCGCGTGTTACCAGGTATGCAATCTGCGTTTGTTGAAATAGGCTTGCCCCGCGCGGCTTTTCTGCATGCAGCGGATATCATGGATTGCCATGCTGAAGAAGGCGATGTTAAAACTGACCGGCCGATTCAGGAAGTACTGCACGAAGGCCAATCGATTATCGTGCAAGTGATCAAGGAAGCGATTGGCACCAAGGGTGCGCGCCTGACCACTGAAATCAGTATTGCCGGCCGTTTCCTGGTTTATTTGCCTTATCAAAAACATATCGGCGTTTCACAGCGGATTGATATTGAGGAAGAGCGCGAATTTTTACGTAATCGTCTGCTTGGTTTGCTGCCGGAAGATCGCGAAGGTGGTTACATTATCCGCACTATGTCAGAGGCTGCTACTGATGAAGAGTTGCTGGCTGACATTGAGTACCTGCGCCGGGTGTGGAGCAAGATCCAGACCGAGAGCAAAACCGTCGGTGAGCGTTCGCTGATTTTTTACGACCTCAGTTTGCCGCGCCGGATCTTGCGTGATGTGGTGTGCAAGGAAACCACCAATATCCGTGTGGATTCCCGCGAAATGTTTGAGCGCTTGAAAGAGTTTGCTGAATTATATGTTTCGCACGCAGTAAAACCTCTTACACATTACAAGGGCGAGCGTTCCCTGTTCGAGTTTTATGATATTGAAAATGAAATCGAAAAAGCGCTGTCACGTAAAGTAGAGCTTAAATCCGGTGGCTACCTGATCTTTGACCAGACGGAAGCGCTCACCACTGTCGATGTGAATACCGGCAGTTTTGTCAGCGGTAAAAACCTGTCCGACACCATTTTCAAAACCAATCTTGAGGCGGCACAAACCATCGCCCGCCAACTGCGTTTGCGCAACCTGGGCGGCATTATCATTGTTGATTTTATCGATATGGATGAAGACGCACAGCGGGAAGCAGTACTCGAGGAATTGCGCAAAGCGGTCACCCTGGATAGGGCGCGTATCAACGTCAACGGCTTTTCTGCTTTAGGCCTGGTGGAACTGACGCGTAAACGCACGCGTGAAAGCCTGGCGCATTTGTTGTGTGAATCCTGCAAGGCATGCCAGGGACGTGGCGAACTGAAAACGGCACAAACCATCAGTTACGAAATCATGCGTGAATTGCTGCGTGAATCCAGGCAGTTCAAGAGTGCCAATGCCTTTAAAATCCTGGCGTCGCCAGAAGTGATCAATATGCTGGGCGATGAGGAGTCACAAAGCCTCGCCAGCCTTTCCGACTTTATTAAAAAGCCGGTGACACTGCACCCGGATACCCAGTACGGGCGTGAAGAGTTCGATATCGTATGGATGTAAAAATAGTCACGATGCAAGCCGGGCGACCTTTCAGCCGCCCGGTAATCCAATTAAATAACGCCGACTGCCAACCCTGGTATCACCACTCGGCTGATCATTTGCAATAAGATCAGCGCGACCAATGCTGAAAAATCAAAGCCTTGAATCTGCGGCAATACACGGCGCAACGGGTCAAGGATAGGCGAACTCAGCTGGTTGAGTACGCCGTAAATCGGGCTGTAAGGGTTAACCCAGCTTAAGATTGCCATCAACAGAATCGCATAGAAAAATACGTCAATGATTTGCGCCAATACGCCAACTACGGCCTGCCATAACCAGAACAGCGGTGCAGGCGGCAATCCGGACAGGGTGGAAAGCAGCGCGAATAAAATCACCTGCATGAGCAAGGCCAGCAATAAAGTCGACATATCCCATTGCCTGACCGGGCGTATCAGCTTGCGCGCAGGTTTGACCATAAAGTCGGTCAGCACCACAGTCATTTGCCCGAGCTGGTTCTGAAACGAGGTGCGGGTCCATTGCATCAAAAAACGTAACACCAGTAAAAACGTCAAAATCCCGAATACTGTCCTCAGCAAAAATATGCTCATTTCACCTAACATTGTTATTGTCCTCCCAGTTCGTCGCCCAGGGTTTTTGCCCGGTTGGCCGCTTGTTGTGCCGCATGTTGCATGATGGCATGAATATTATGCTGATTAAGGCTCAGCAAACCTTGTTCGGTGGTGCCGCCTTTGGAAGTGACTTGCTCACGTAATGTGGCAATGGGTGTCTCGCTTGCGGCGGCGAGCAGGCTGGCGCCTTTAAAAGTCGCCACACTCAGTTGTAATGCCTGGTCTTTATCCAGCCCCAGCGCGACTCCCGCATCGGTGAGTGCTTCAATCAGCAAAAATACATAGGCCGGGCCACTGCCGGAAATGGCGGTGACGGCATCCAGTTGTGCTTCATCGGTCAGCCACACCACGTCACCTGCCGCTTGCAGCAAACTATCTGCCAGTAGACGCTGGCCTTCGCTGACACTCGCTAGTGCGTAAACGCCGGTCACTCCCGCCTGGATTTGTGCCGGTGTATTCGGCATGGTGCGTATCAACGTGCTGTAGCCATTTAACCAGCGGCTTAAATCGGTGGTACGAATACCTGCTGCCACTGAAATAACCAGTTGTGACTGCAGGTAGGGTGCAAGTGATTCAGCGACTGTTTTCAATTGCTGCGGTTTTACCGCCAGTACAATGACATCCGCCTGCAAAGCTTCCGCCGACAGCGCCTGTGCGGTGCGGACTCCCAGGGTTTGCTGCAATCTGTCTTGCTTGCTGGCATCCGGATCAATCACGGTAATCTGTTGCATGGCAAAATCGCGCTGTCTAAGGCCGGTGATAAGTGCTTGCGCCATATTGCCGCCACCAATAAAAGTGATACGGGGCGATGCGAGTGAGGACATGTTTAAACAGCTCCTTTGGTAGCTAAATCTGAATCTGGGGAAGTTTTCGGCAAACGTGCACCAAAGATTGCGGTACCTATACGTACCAATGTGCCGCCTTCGGCGATGGCAGCTTGGTAATCACCGCTCATGCCAATCGACAAAGTATCGAGTTGTAGGCCATGGCTATTCAATTGCTCTAACAATACCCGCACCTGCCGGAATTGGTCACGTTGCGCATCAAAATCCTGTTGGGGCGCCGGAATCGCCATCAGTCCGCGCAAGCGTAAATGCGGCAATTGTTTGATATTTAAGGCAAGTTCCAGCAGTTCCTGGCCGCTGGCACCACTCTTGCTTGCCTCTTCGCTAATATTTACCTGCAGGCAAATGTTCAGCGGCGCGAGTTCTGCAGTGCGTGCATCTGACAAGCGTTGTGCGATTTTCAGGCGGTCAACTGAGTGTACCCAATCGAATTGACGGGCAATTTGCTGTGTTTTGTTGCTTTGAATCGGCCCAATAAAATGCCATTCTATTGCACAGTCCTGTAATTGCTGCTGTTTCATCAGCGCTTCTTGCAGATAGTTTTCGCCAAATATGGTTTGACCTGCCTCAAAAGCCCTGCGAATGGCCTCGGGTGGTTGCGACTTGCTGACTGCACATAGCGTTACTTGTTGTGGCGCTTTAAAGCTCGTTTTGGCTTGGGCAATATGTTGCTGAATATCGGCAATATTATCGGCCAGGTTGTTAAGCGCAGTCATGGGTGTGCCGGTATGCAGTTTGAAAGACAAAATAACATTATATAAAAATCACTGGAGTCAAATGTGGATATTTCAGATTTATTGACATTTTCTGTTAAAAATAAAGCGTCAGACTTACATTTATCTTCCGGTTTGCCACCGATGATCCGTGTGCATGGCGATGTGCGTAAAATCAATTTGCCGGCCATGGAGCACGCTGAAGTGCATCGCATGCTGTATGACATCATGAATGACAGCCAGCGCAAAGTGTATGAAGAAAACCTGGAATGCGATTTCTCGTTTGAAATCCCTGACCTGGCACGTTTCCGGGTCAATGCATTTAACCAGCAACGTGGTGCCGGTGCCGTATTTCGTACTATTCCGAGCAAAGTGCTTACGCTGGAAGAATTGAATGCACCCAAGGTATTTAAAGACCTTGCAGATACGCCACGTGGCATTGTGCTGGTGACCGGTCCTACCGGTTCCGGGAAATCCACCACCCTGGCAGCCATGGTTGATTACATCAACGAGACGCAAATGTCGCATATCCTGACCGTGGAAGACCCGATCGAATTTGTGCATACCTCTAAGAAATCCCTGATCAACCAGCGTGAAGTCGGCCCACATACACAGTCGTTCGATAATGCCTTGCGCTCGGCACTGCGTGAAGACCCGGATGTGATTCTGGTAGGTGAGATGCGTGACCTCGAAACCATACGCCTGGCGCTGACAGCTGCGGAAACCGGTCATTTGGTATTTGGAACCTTGCACACCAGCTCTGCTGCAAAAACCATAGACCGGGTGGTCGATGTGTTCCCTGCCGCTGAAAAAGAAATGGTGCGCTCCATGCTTTCCGAATCATTGCGTGCGGTGATCTCGCAAACACTCTGTAAAACCAAAGATGAGCAAGGCCGTGTGGCAGCGCATGAAATCATGATAGGCACACCGGCGATCCGTAACCTGATTCGTGAAAACAAGATCGCACAGATGTACTCTGCGATTCAAACAGGGCAAAACGTAGGCATGCAAACTTTGGACCAGAACTTGCAGGATCTGGTAAAGCGCAATGTGATCAGTGCAGATGAAGCACGTACCAAAGCAGCAAACCGCGACTCAATCATGGGCTAAGAAACAGGATGGATACTATACAAACAGGCGAAGACCGAGCACAAACTGAAAAGTTTGTGAACGACCTGCTCAAGCTGATGGTCACCAAAAAAGCGTCTGACTTGTTTATTACAGCCGGTTTTCCGCCCGCCATGAAGATTGATGGCAAACTGACACCGGTGTCATCGCAAACTCTGAATACGCAGCAAACTGCCGAAATTGCCCGTGCAGTGATGAATGACAAGCAAGCCCAGGAGTTTAAAGAAACCCTGGAATGCAATTTTGCGATTAGCATGTCGTCAGTTGGCCGCTTCCGCGTGAATGCGTTTATTCAACGTAGCGCGGTGGGCCTGGTATTCCGCGTCATTAATACCAATATTCCAAAATTTGATGATTTGAAACTGCCGCCAGTCCTTAAAGACGTAGTGATGGCCAAGCGCGGACTGGTGATTTTTGTCGGTGGTACCGGTTCGGGTAAATCTACTTCGATGGCGGCAATGCTAGGCCATCGTAATGAAAGCAGCTATGGCCATATTATTACCATTGAAGACCCGGTGGAATTTATCCACGGCCACAAAAACTGTATCGTTACCCAGCGCGAAGTAGGTGTAGATACTGAGAACTGGCACGCGGCGCTGAAAAATACCCTGCGCCAGGCGCCGGACGTGATTATGATTGGCGAAATCCGCGATCGTGAGACCATGGATTATGCGATTGCCTTCTCTGAGACCGGCCACCTGTGCCTGGCGACTTTGCACGCCAACAGTACCAACCAGGCATTAGACCGGATTATTAACTTTTTCCCCGAAGAACGACGTCAGCAATTACTGATGGATTTATCACTCAATCTGCGTTGTATCGCTTCGCAGCGCTTGATTCCCAAAGTCGATGGCAGTGGTCGTGTGGCGGCGGTTGAAGTATTGCTACATTCGCCATTGATTTCTGACCTGATTTACAAAGGCGATGTGCACGCGATTAAAGAGATCATGGCCAAATCGCGTGAGTTAGGTATGCAAACCTTTGACCAGGCCTTGTTTGAGCTTTATGAAGCCAGCAAAATCACTTATGACGATGCATTGCGTAATGCCGACTCGGTGAATGATTTGCGACTGAAAATTAAACTGAACAGCAAGCTGGCAAACCCGGAAAATCAGGATCAAAACAAGATTTCCAACCTTGATATTTTATAAAGTGATTCTTTGAGACAGTCGTAAAGAATAAGAGTTGAATATAGCAAGCCCCACTAGCGTTGGTTAGTGGGGCTTGTTTATTTCTGGCACCTGCAACTGCTTAGGACTTGGTTTGCTGCAATGATTCCTGCTGGAATACCAATTCACCGCTGGTGAAAGTTGCCGAGACTTTTCCTGCCAGTGACTGATTCAGGAACGGTGTGTTTTTTCCTTGGCTGACCAACACGCGGCTATCTACACGCCATTCGATTTCCGGGTCGTAAATCACTACATCGGCAATCGCCCCGACTTTGAGGGTGCCTGCCGGCACGCCTAAAATATTGGCAGGCGTTTGCGTGATTTTCAGTAGCGCTTGTGCGGGTGAAAGCTTGGCTTGCGCTGCCCATTTTAAAGTCAATGGGAGCAATAATTCCAGTGCTGACGCGCCGGGGCGGGATTCGGCGAAAGGCAAGGCTTTATCGTCATCATCAACCGGTGTGTGGTCAGAGCAAATGGCATCCAGCGTGCCATCCAGCAAACCGGCGCGCAAAGCGTCGCGGTCGCGCTGGGTACGTACTGGTGGTTTCAGGTGCACCATACTGTCAAAAAATCCTATATCCATTTCTGTCAGGTGCAGGTGCTGAATGCTGACATCAGCAGTCAGGCGTACACCAGCTTGTTTGGCCTGGCGTATCAATTCCACAGACTCCGCCGTGGAAACACGGGCAATATGTAATGAAGCGCCAGTGTTTTGGGCAATACGCAGCATGGTTTGCAGGGCGATGCTTTCAGCTGCAACCGGGATACCTTTCAGGCCTAACCTGGAAGCAACTTCGCCATCATGTGCAACACCGTTTTTTGCCAGATACGGATCTTCTGCACGCATAAACAGGGTATAGCCGAAGGTGGCAGAGTATTCAAAGGCACGCCAGAGCACTTGCGTATCGACAATCGGTGTGTCAGCCTGTGAAAAACCGACGCAACCGGCTGACGTCAGGGCAAACATCTCAGTGAGGAAATGGCCTTCTAACTGGCGGGTAACGGCACCTAAAGGATAGACATTTGCCAGGGCATGTGACTTCGCCCTGTGCTTGAGCATTTCAACCAGCCCAGGTTCATCCAGTACCGGATCGGTATCCGGTGGGCATGCCAGGCTGGTGACACCACCGGCCATAGCTGCACGTAATTCGCTCAACAGGGTAGCTTTGTATTCGCTACCAGGTTCACGCAGGCGCGCACACAAATCTACCAGGCCGGGCAGTACCCATTTGCCATTGGCATCCAGCGTCTGGTCTGCCTTGAAACCGGCTGGTGCATTGCCGATGGCGGTAATTTTATCGCCACTGATATAGATATCGCAGACTTGATCCAGTTGCTGGCTGGCATCGATCACACGGCCTTGCTTGATGACTATATTCATGCCGCGTTGCCTCCCCCAAGAATTGCCATCACGGCCATGCGTACCGCGATGCCATAGGTGACTTGCGGAAGAATGACCGATTGTTTCCCATCCGCCACGCTGGAGTCGATTTCAACCCCACGGTTCATTGGCCCCGGGTGCATGACAATCGCATCTGGCCTTGCCAGCGTCAGCCGCTCGGGTGTCAGGCCAAAGGTCTGGAAAAATTCCTGTGTACTTGGCAGCAGGGCGCCGGACATGCGTTCGTTTTGCAGGCGCAGCATCATGATCACATCAACGTCTTTCAAACCTTGATCCATATTGTGATAAACCTGTACGCCCAGTTTTTCCACTTCTGCAGGCAATAAGGTGCGGGGTGCAATGACACGGATTTCAGGTACACCTAGCGTGGCGAGTGCGTGAATTTCGCTACGTGCCACGCGGGAATGCAATATGTCTCCCACGATTGCAACGCGCAGATTATGCATTTCAGGTTTGTATTTGCGGATGGTAAATACATCCAGCAAGCCCTGGGTAGGGTGCGCGTGGCGGCCATCACCGGCATTGATTACGCTGATATGCGGCGGTACATGCTGTGCGATAAAGTGAGCGGCGCCGCTCTGCTGGTGGCGCACCACAAACATGTCGGCATGCATGGCAATCAGGTTGTTGACCGTGTCAAGTATGGTCTCGCCTTTGGATTGCGATGAGGTGCTGACATTCAGGTTTAACACATCGGCAGACAAACGTTTGGCAGCAATTTCAAAGGTGGTGCGCGTACGGGTACTGTTTTCAAAAAACAGGTTGCAGACCGTTTTGCCACGTAATAGCGGCACTTTCTTGATTTCGCGCTCAGCTACCCCGACGAAGTTTTCAGCAGCGTCCAGAATATCAGTCAGGATACGTTTGGGCAGGCCCTCGATACTGAGCAGGTGTTGTAGTTGCCCCTGCGCGTTCAGTTGCGGGTTGTACATGTTAATTGGCTCCACTGTCGTTAGGCAGATTGGCTTCTGGGGAATGGGTAGCAGACTGGCTGGAATCTGTCACCGTCAGGTGCAAACGTCCCTGCGTATTGATGGAAAGTTCAAATGCCTGGTGGGCCAGCAATGGGATATCGGCGCCAACGATATCAGGACGAATCGGTAATTGTGCGCCACCACGGTTGATCAGTGCGGCCAGTTCTATCAAGCCAGGGCGACCATAATCAAATAGCTCGTTAATCACAGCGCGCACTGTGCGGCCGGTGTAGAAAATATCGTCGATCAGGATGATATGCCTGTCATTCACGTCAAAAGGGATGTGGCCGGGTTGGGCGGTGGTTTTCATGCCGCGTCTGGCGTAGTCATCGCGGTACATGGATGCATTCAGTTTTCCATGGGCAATGTCACGCCCCAGTTCGGTTTGCAGGCGTTGCAGCAATTTTTCCATCAGCCACACGCCGCCGGTGTAGATGCCGACCAAAGCGGTATTTTCATGGACGCGGGGTTTTAATTGTTGGTAAAGCTGATCCAGCAACTGTTCGGGGTCAGGCAGTATCATGAGAGTCCTGTGCTATGAACGTGAGTGATAGGCGTCAAAGTAAGATTGTAATATAGTTTGTGCGGCAACCTGGTCCAAATGTTGTTTTTGCGCACGGCCCCGGACCCCTGCTTCGCGCAGTGATTGTGACGCTTCGGCTGAAGTCAGGCGCTCATCTATCATCATCACGGGTAAGTTAAAGCGGCCCTCAAGGCGCTGCGCAAATTTCTGTGCCAGGGCGGTCATCGCATGGGCGTCGCCGTCCATGGTCATGGGTAGTCCAACGATGAGTAGAACCGGTTGCCATTCCTGCAATATAGCCGCGATGCGGTCAAATTTTCCGGCATTATCTTCCGCTTCAATGGTGAGCAGCGGATGCGCCAGTGCGAGCAGGGTTTCACCCACTGCGACGCCAATCCTTTTTTCACCGAAATCAAACGCGAGCACACTGCCGCTAATATCTGGATAAAGGCGTTCGGTAATAGGCAGGTGACTTTGCGTTAAGGGTTGCTTGCTGTGCTTGATCTCAGGCATGCCCTGCAACCTCGGACAGGGTGGCGTAATCTACGCCTAACTGCTGCATGGCCCACAACACTTTGTCATCATTGGGCAGGTTGAAGATGAGCTTATGTAAATGCTCGCGGTCATCCAGCGGCAGGGTGAGCCAGGCATTGGCCTGGATTTCATCCTCCAGTTGGCCTGAAGACCAGCCGGTATAACCGAGAGCGATAAACATATCCTTTGGGGCTTCATCGCGTGCTGCCGCTTCCAGGATATCCTTGGAAGAAGTCATCGCCAGCCCTTCAGACAAGCCCAGCGTGGTGTTGAATTCAGTAGCAGGTGTGTGCAGCACAAAGCCGCGCTCGACCTGCACCGGCCCACCAAAATGTACCAGACGGTCCTGTTGGTGAGGGGCGTCGCATGGCATATCCAGTTGCTCAAACAGGTCTCCGACATTGAGTTGTAACGGATGATTGAGGATCATACCCATGGCGCCATCATGGTCGTGGCTGCAAATCAGGATCACGCTTTTGCTGAAATAGGGGTCTTGCATGGCTGGCATGGCAATGAGAATCTGGCCAGTCAGGTTTAATCGTTCGCTGATATCGGACAAAGGTAATTGTTCACTCATAAGGGTGACGCCTCTTCTTCGCTGAGGTAGCCGGTGATTTCAAGGCCGAAACCATCCATGCTTGGCATTTTGCGCGGTGCAGCCATCAGGCGCATTTTCTTCACGCCCAGGTCGAGCAGGATTTGTGAGCCGATGCCGTAGTTTCGTAATTCCTGGTTGAGTGTGATTTTCTGGTCTGCGCGTAAAATCCTGTCTGTCAGTCCCAGGCCATCTTCATCATGGTTGATTAACACAATTACACCACACGGCGCATTGCTGATGGTACGCATGGCTTGTAACAGATTCCAACTATGCGATTGATGGCTGCTATCCAGCAGGTCAATCATGGATAAAGGTTCATGCACCCGTACCAGGGTTTCAGTAGCGGTTAACGGATCACCTTTCACCAGCACCAGATGCGTTTCCTGCGCAATATTGTCGCGATAGGCTATCAGTTGCATGGGGCCGAAAGCCGTTTCAATTTTGCGCTCGGCACTGCGCTCAATCAGGGTTTCATGCGCAGCGCGGTAATGAATCAGGTCGGCGATGGTGCCGATGCGGATGTCATGCTCTGCTGCGACCTGCATCAGGTCTGGCAGGCGCGCCATTTCGCCGTCATCTTTGAGTATCTCGCAGATCACGCTGGCAGGTTCGCAGCCGGCCAGTTGTGCCAGATCGCAACCCGCTTCAGTATGCCCGGCACGCACCAGCACGCCGCCATTCATGGCACCAATCGGGAAAATGTGCCCCGGGCTGACAATGTCACTGGCCTTGGCATTCTTGGCGATAGCTGCGCGGATTGTGGTTGCGCGATCAGCCGCTGAAATGCCGGTAGTGACACCTTCAGCCGCTTCGATAGAGACGGTAAAATTTGTGCCCAAGCGCGTACCGTTTTTGCGGGTCATCGGCGGTAGATTCAACTGGCGGCAACGTTGCTCTGTCAATGTCAGGCAAATCAGGCCGCGGCCGTATTTAGCCATAAAGTTGATATGCTCTGCGGTCACAAATTCAGCCGCAATCACAAAGTCACCTTCGTTTTCGCGGTGCTCGTCATCGACCAGAATGACCATTTTTCCGGCGCGGATGTCGGCAATAATCGCTTCAATAGTACTAATCTGCGCCGACATTATTCCTGCTCCCAGGCTTGCATGCGCTCTACATAACGCGCAATCAAATCAATTTCCAGGTTCACTGCGTCTCCGGGTTTTGCATACTGCATAATTGTATGCTGCATGGTATGGGGGATCAGGTTGATGCTGACTTCATCCTGCGTGATGGCATTGACTGTCAGGCTGATGCCATTGACGCACAACGATCCTTTTTGGGCGATGTATTTACTCAGGGCATGTGGCGCGCGTACTTTCAGCAGCCAGCATTCGCCTACCTGCTCCAAAACGCTAATGGTGCCGACGCCATCAACGTGGCCGGTCACCAGGTGGCCGCCCAGCCGGTCTGCCAGTCGCAACGCTTTTTCAAGATTCACAGCACCAGGTTGGCCGAGGCCACTGGTCACATCTAAAGTGACTTTGGACACCATAACTTCGAAGGAAGTGGATTCCAGTTTGGTAACAGTGAGGCACACGCCATTCACGGCAATGCTGTCACCCAGCTGTACATCTTGCAGGCCTAAATCGGAGGCTTCGATACGTAATGCGCAATCGTCGCCGTGTGTGACTACGTCGGCAATGTAGCCGACGGTTTGAATAATCCCAGTGAACATGGTGTGATTTTATCAGTGCTGCATGCTAAAGTAATCACATTCACGCAACATTTTTCATAATCCAACAATTTTCAACCAGGCTTGGTGACCATATGCGTTTAGATGATCTTGAAGAAAGCCAGCATGTAGAAGATAGCCGCGGCAGCGGCATGATCGGTGGCCGCAGCATAGGCATAGGCACGATTGCTATTGCGCTGGTGGCGATGTATTTTGGTGTCGACCCAAACCTGGTATTGAATCTGGCGCAACAGGGCCAGCCTGCCACGCAAACTTCGGTGCCAGCAGCCGATAACAATGATCCTAACGTCAAGTTTGTCTCCCGCGTGTTGTGGAGTACCGAGCAAGTCTGGCAATCATTATTCTCCAACGCCGGGCAGCAATACAGTGCACCTAACCTTGAAATATTTGGTGGCGCGACACAAACGGCTTGTGGACAAGGCCAGGCGGCGATGGGGCCGTTTTATTGCCCGGCAGACCAGAAAGTCTATATTGACCTGAGTTTTTATAAAGAACTGCAAGAGCGTTTCAAAGCGCCCGGTGACTTTGCCCAGGCGTATGTGATTGCACATGAAGTCGGCCACCACGTACAGAATTTATTGGGTACCTCGCAAAAAGTACAGCAGGCCCGGCAACAGGCAGGTTCAGAGGCTGAGGCGAATGCGTATTCGGTTAAGCTGGAATTGCAGGCAGATTGCTATGCCGGCGTATGGGCCCATCATGCGGATGAGAAATTCCGTATCCTGGAAACTGGCGATATTGAAGAAGCTTTGCGCGCAGCGACTGCGATTGGCGATGACACCCTGCAAAAGCAGGCGCGCGGTTATGCAGTGCCCGACAGTTTCACTCATGGCAGTGCCGAACAGCGTGTGCAATGGTTTAAAGCGGGCCTGCAATCAGGGAGTGTCAATGATTGCAATACATTTAAAAATGCAGTGTAAACATAGTAAGTGGTATGGATGTTTAAGGTATGACTGAACAAAGTAATTCTTCTCAGGCTGTGTCTGCAAGTGATCAATCAGTCGATCAGCACTTAATTGAAACTACCGTTTCCAGCGAGATCATGGCGCAAGGCAAGATGTTGACCGTGCGTTACGACGAAGCGCGCTTACCTAATGGCACCATTAGCGGACGCGAGTATGTGATGCATCCGGGTGCTGTGGTGGTGGTCGCGTTGACGCAAGACGGTGGCGTGGTGCTTGAAAGACAGTTCCGCTATCCGCTCAAGCAGGTATTTATAGAATTGCCCGCCGGTAAAATTGACCAGGGCGAACCGGTATTGCGAACCGGGCAGCGTGAGTTGCTGGAAGAAACCGGCTACAGCGGCAACGAATGGGTGAAGCTAGGTGTTCAGCATCCTTGTATTGGCTATTCGAATGAGGTGATTCATATTTACCTGGCGACTGGCCTGACGCTGGGAGCACATGCCAGGGATATTGACGAAGCGATGGATGTGTTTGTCTGGCCGTTTGCGCGCGTGATGCAAGCAATTGAAAGCGGCGAAATCACTGACAGTAAAACGATGGGTGCGATGTTGCTGGCAGAGCGATACTTGCTCAAACATCCGGTGTCAGGATTAAGTCTTTAAGAAAGTAGTTGATGAGAGTATTACAAATAGGCTGTGGTGGCTTGGGCACATTAGTTGCGCAAGAAACGCTTGCACACGGACATGAGCTGATTATCGTCAGGCGTTCCAGGCAGGCTGTGCCGCAAGGTGCGCAAGTATTGCATCTGGATGTGGTAAAAGGAGACGCTTTAGCGCCGATTGCCGAGTTGCAGCCTGAAATTCTGCTGTATTGCCTGGCCCCAGTGGAAGGCCAGACTTACCAGCAAACCTATGTGCAAGGCTTGAAAAATGTGCTGGCGCATGTCTCCAAGTCTGCACTACGCCATGTCTTTTTTATCTCCAGTACCGGCATTTACGGCGAACATCAAGGCGAATTTGTGGATGATAGTACTGCCGTTGTGCCTGCAGATGCTGATGGACAGGTAATGCTAGACGCTGAGCGATTGCTGTATGAGTTGCCATGCGCGCATTCTGCGTTACGCGTGTCAGGCATTTATGGCCCGCAACGTTTGTATTTATTGCGTGCAGTGCAGGATCAAGCGCGCTGGCCAAAAGTGGCCCATTGGACCAACCGTATTCATGAACTCGATGTAGCTAGGGCTGTAGTGCACTTGTATGAACAGGTGGCGAACGGCATGGTTTTGCCGGCACATTGCATTGTGACAGATGGTGTACCGGCGCTACAGCACGAAGTGTTGCAGTGGATGGCTGGCAAAATGCAATTGCCATTGCCGGACACGCCTCCTTTAGAGCCCCAAACCGGCAAGCGCATCACTAACCAGTTTTTGCCACAAAGTGGCTTTAAATTAAAGTTTGCCGATTACCGTGCAGGCTACGAAGCCATACTGGCAGCCAGACAGTAATGGCCAACTTCTATCACTCATGTAGGGAAAATCACACGCTATGTTGAAGGTATTATGCATTGCAGCGCTGCTGCTCAATAGTGTGATGGCGAATGCAGAAGATGAAGAAGCGTTTCAATCCTGGGTCTCGGCGTTACGTCAGGAAGCGCTGGCTTTACACATTGCGCCACAAGCCGTGGATTTCACGCTCAATAATGTAACCTATCTGCCAAAGCTAATTGATTTGGATCGCAAGCAGCCAGAGTTTGTGACCAGTTTTTCAGCCTATGTGAATCGCCGCATCAACCAGCGTGTAGTCATCAAAGGCAAGCAAATGCTGCAAGATTACCAGGGTGTTTTGTATGTGGTGGAAGAGCTGTATCAGGTGCCCAAGGAGGTACTGGTCGCTTTTTGGGGGCTGGAAACCAACTTTGGCGGCTATATGGGCGATATCCCCCTGGCATCCGCCCTTGCAACTTTATCTTATGAAGGCCGCCGGGCAGAGTTTTTCAAGCGTGAACTGCTTAACCTGATGCGCGTGGTTGAGCGTGAGCATCACTACGATAGTGTCGTCACAGGCTCTTGGGCAGGCGCCACCGGACATATGCAATTCATGCCAAGCACTTTGCTTAAGTACGGGGTTGATGCCGATGCCGACGGCAAAATTGATATCTGGAATTCATACCCGGATATATTCAGCTCAGCGGCCAATTATCTTTCCCAGGCCGGTTGGCAGGCCGGAAAACCCATCAGTATGATGGTGGCATTGCCTCAAGGGTTTGATTACAGCCTGGCACAGTTGCAGCTGTATAAACCGGTCAGTGAATGGGTAAAACTGGGGGTGATTGGCGTGCCGGATAATGCGATGAGCCTGCCGCAAGCAGCGATTATCCTGCCACAAGGCTTTGATGGACCTGCCTACATGATATTCCCGAATTTTGATGTGATCATGCAATGGAATCGCTCGGTGAATTATGCACTCAGTGTGAGTCTGTTAAGCCAGCAGTTACGGCAGGATATGTACACCCTGGCAATGCCCCCTGAACCGCCGGCCCTTAGTTACCAACAAATGTGGGCATTACAGGAAGCACTGAACGCGCAGGGGTTTGATAGCGGCACTCCGGATGGCTTTCCTGGTGGCAAAACGCAAGCCGCGATTCGTCGCTACCAGGCAACCCAGAAGCTGCCACAGGATGGTTACCCGGGTGTTGAGATATTTAACCGGCTGACTGCGCCACCCCCTTAAAGAGTGATCGATAGTTTGTGAACTGATGTTGACGCAAAAGATGTTGTGAAGTCAGCGCAAAATCAACCGGCAATGAAGGAATAACATTGCTCAGGCACCTATTTAAGCCATTAATTGATATTTGTGTAGCCAGTGCCGGCTTATTGCAATGAGTTTTGTAGCCCATTAATTAAAATGCATGCCATTGCCTAGCTGAATGCTTTCGGATAGAATGCGCAACCTTATTGATTCGCAGCATGTCTGTGAGTTTATAGTCGCGTAGCTCAGCTGGTTAGAGCACCACCTTGACATGGTGGGGGTCGATGGTTCGAGTCCATTCGCGACTACCAGATATTAAAAGCCACCTCAAGCGAGGTGGCTTTTTTATTTTCGCATTTTCGACGCTGATCAGCCAAGCTTAATGACGGTTGACTGCTTCAACTTTGGTGAGCAGTTCCGTTGCAGACTTTTCACGCGCTGTGCGATAATGTTCGTTTGGTCACAAAGCAGTGCCATGCGCTTGTTTTATTAGTGATTTTAACCTTTCGAGAGAGAATACATGCCTGTAATACGCTTGCCTGATGGGTCCACCAGAAGCTTTGAGAATTCGGTGACCGTGGCTGATGTTGCGATGAATATTGGTGCTGGGCTGGCGAAAGCCGCTTTGGCAGGCAAAGTCACGCATCCAGGGCAAGAGGCTAAACTGGTAGATACCAGTTACCTGATCGAGCAGGACGTAGATCTCGCAATTATCACTGACAAAAATGAAGAGGGCCTGGAGGTGATCCGTCATTCCACCGCTCACTTATTGGCTTATGCCGTCAAAGAATTATTTCCTGATGCGCAGGTCACCATAGGTCCTGTGATTGAAAACGGCTTTTACTATGACTTTAGCTATAAGCGCCCGTTTACACCGGACGATTTGGTAGCGATTGAAAAGAAAATGGTTGAGCTGGCTAAAAAGGACGAAAAAGTCGAGCGCACGGTATTGCCTCGCGATGAAGCGGTCGCTTATTTCAAAAGCATTAACGAACATTACAAAGCAGAAATCATTGCCAGCATCCCCAGTAATGAGGATGTGTCTTTGTATGGTGAAGGTAACTTTACCGATTTGTGTCGCGGTCCTCACGTGCCGAACACCGGCAAATTAAAAGCATTTAAATTGATGAAGCTGGCTGGCGCTTACTGGCGTGGCGATAGTAACAACGAGATGTTGCAGCGTGTCTATGGCACAGCCTGGCGCAATAAAGAAGAGCTAGAAGCTTATCTGCATATGCTGGAAGAAGCTGAAAAACGCGACCATCGCAAGCTGGGCAAGCAGCTTGATTTCTACCATATGCAGGAAGATGCGCCTGGTATGGTGTTCTGGCATCCACGTGGCTGGGTGATTTGGCAAGAAGTCGAGCAGTATATGCGCGCCAAATTCAAAGAATATGATTACCAGGAAGTGCGCACGCCGACAGTATTGGATAAGACCCTATGGGAAAAATCCGGCCACTGGCAAAATTACCGTGACAATATGTTTATCACCCAGTCGGAAAGCCGCGATTATGCAGTGAAACCGATGAACTGTCCTGGGCATATTCAGATTTTCAACAGCAGCCTGCATAGCTATCGTGATTTGCCTTTGCGTCTGGCTGAATTTGGTTCCTGTCATCGTAACGAACCTTCCGGTTCCTTGCATGGCTTGATGCGCGTGCGCGGCTTTACCCAAGATGATGCCCATATTTTCTGTATGGAATCGCAAGTCGAGGCTGAAGTGGCCGACTTTATCAAGATGCTGTATGAAGTCTATAAAGACTTTGGTTTTGATGACGTGATTGTCAAGCTGTCTACCCGTCCTGAAAAACGCGTGGGTACTGAAGAAGCGTGGGATATGGCTGAAACCGCATTGGCAAATGCGATTAAAGCTAATGGGCTTGAGTTTGAATATCAGCCCGGCGAAGGTGCATTTTATGGCCCTAAAATCGAGTTCACACTTAAAGATTCATTAGGCAGGATGTGGCAATGCGGCACAATCCAGCTTGACCCGAACCTGCCGGAACGCCTGGGTGCGGAATATGTGGCAGAAGATAATTCCCGTCAGCGCCCGATTATGTTGCATCGCGCGATTGTCGGTTCCATGGAGCGTTTCCTGGGTATTTTGATTGAGAACTTTGCTGGTGCCATGCCCACATGGTTGGCTCCGGTGCAGGTCATGGTATTGAATATTTCTGATGGTCAAGCTGATTACGTGCGCCAAGTGGTTGAAAGTTTGAAGAAAAATGGCATTCGATGCGATTTTGACTTGAGAAATGAGAAGATTACCTATAAAATACGCGAACATAGTTTGCAGAAGTTGCCATACCTGATTGTGGTAGGCGACAAGGAAATGCAAAATGGTCAAGTGGCCGTACGTACCAGAAAAGGTGAAGATCTGGGTGTGATGACGGTAGACGCGTTTGTAGCGCGTGTGCAACAAGACATCCAAAGCAAGGTCTGATTTTCTCAGGTGCTGTGCGGCTTTGTTTATTTGTTTAGGGGATTGTTATAGCTCAAGATAAAGATACACGCATCAATGGCGATATTACTGCGCCACAAGTGCGTTTAGTTGGTGTAGATGGCGAACCGTTAGGTGTGATGACTCTGAGAGAGGCCTTTGCCAAAGCGGAAGAAGCTGATATTGATATTGTTGAAATTGCACCAAATGCAGCACCACCAGTGTGCCGTTTGATGGATTATGGTAAATTCAAATACGCCGAGAGCAAACGTCTGCATGAGCAAAAACTAAAACAAAAACAGGTGCAAATTAAAGAGGTCAAGTTCAGGCCCGGCACCGATGATGGCGATTACAACATCAAGCTGCGTAATATCATCCGCTTTTTGGGTGATGGTGATAAAGCGAAGATTACTTTACGCTTCCGTGGTCGTGAGATTACGCACCAGGAATTTGGTTTGGCGTTGTTAAAACGCCTTGAAGCAGATTTAACAGAACATGCATTGGTTGAGCAATATCCTAAAATGGAAGGCCGACAAATGGTCATGGTACTGGCACCGGCTAAAAAAGTCGTTCCGGTTGCCAAAAAAGCAGATAAACCTGCTGATAAAGAAACATCAGGCGTTGAATAATTTTCACGTCAGCAAGCTTAAGCAATAAAAAAGTTTTTTTGGAGTAATACGGCTAAATTGGCTGCCTAGTTACTCTCTATTCAACCTCTAAGGAGACCAAAATGCCAAAGATGAAAACAAAGAGCAGCGCCAAAAAGCGCTTCAAGTTCTTGGGTAACGGTAAAGTGAAGCGTACGCACTCCCACTTGCGCCACATCCTGACCAAGAAAACCACCAAGCAAAAACGTAAGCTGCGCGGTACTTCCATTATTTCTGCAACTGATGTCAAACGCGTTCGCGCAATGATGCCAACACAATAAGGAGACCGACATGCCTAGAGTAAAACGTGGCGTCATAGCCCGCGCAAGACACAAGAAAGTTTTAAAAGCAGCTAAAGGTTACCGTGGTCGTCGTAAGAACGTTTACCGCGTTGCCAAACAGGCGGTGATGAAAGCCGGTCAATATGCATACCGTGACCGTCGTCAGAAAAAACGTCAATTCCGTACATTATGGATTGCACGTATCAACGCTGCAGCCCGTGAGGCTGGTTTGACATACAGCCGCTTCATGAATGGCTTGAAAAAAGCTGCGGTTGAAGTTGACCGTAAAGTATTGGCTGACCTGGCTGTGTTTGATAAAGCTGCTTTCGCTAAATTCGTAGAATTGGCAAAAACAGGTTTAAGCGCCTAGTCTGACCTAACGAAAAAAGAGGCTGCGGCCTCTTTTTTTATTTCAATTGCTGCAACAAAAATAATCGCAAGAAAACATAATTATGGCCGATCTCACCCCCTTAATCGCAGAAGCGCAGCAAGACTTTGCTAACTGTCATGATGTGACAGCCCTGGAAAACGCCAAAGCCAAATATCTGGGTAAGTCTGGCGCATTGACCGAAGCCCTCAAAGGCTTGGGTAAACTTTCTGCGGAAGAACGTCCGGCAGCTGGAGCCGCGATTAATGTGGTTAAACAATCGGTTGAGCAGGCACTCAATGCACGCCGCGACAGCATTCTGGCTGCAGAGCAAGCCAAACAGCTGGCGAGTGAGAGCATTGATGTAACCTTACCGGCAAGAGCGCAGGCTGCAGGTGGTTTGCACCCCGTTACGCTGACGTTACGCCGGGTAGAAGAACTATTTCATTCTATCGGTTTCAGCGTTGCCAACGGCCCTGAAATTGAAACTGATTTTTATAATTTCACCGCCCTGAATATTCCTGATAATCATCCTGCGCGTGCCATGCACGATACGTTTTACGTAGATAACGGCACTGACAGTATGGAGCACGTGTTGCGTACGCATACCTCACCAGTGCAAGTGCATTACATGGAAACCAACACGCCGCCGCTGAAGATTATTGCACCTGGTCGCGTGTATCGTGTCGATTCCGATGCCACCCATTCACCTATGTTCCACCAGGTGGAAGGTCTGTGGGTAGATGAGCAGATCAGTTTTGCAAACCTCAAAGGCGTGGTACAGGATTTCCTGCAAAAATTCTTTGAGCGCGATGACCTCACAGTGCGTTTCCGTCCCTCATTCTTCCCGTTCACCGAGCCATCTGCCGAAATGGATATGAGCTGGAATGGCGGCTGGCTGGAAATCGGTGGTTGCGGCATGGTGCACCCGGAAGTACTCAAGCACGTGAATATCGATAGTGAAAAATACCGTGGCTTCGCGTTTGGCCTGGGCGTAGAGCGCCTGGCAATGTTGCGCTACGGTGTAAATGATTTGCGTCATTTCTTTAATAATGACCTTCGCTTTTTGCAGCAGTTTATTAAATAAACGCTCGTCACTTTTAAACCTTATCAGATAGGTATAAATAAGAATATGCAGTTTTCAGAACAATGGTTACGTTCAATGGTCAACCCAGCGCTGGATACTGCGCAACTTGGTCATGCATTGACGATGGCGGGCCTGGAAGTCGAAGATTTAACCGCGGTTGCGCCTGCTTTTCAGCGCATAGTGGTGGCAGAAATCCTTGAAACGGCCAAGCATCCGGGTGCTGACCGCTTGCAGGTCTGTAAAGTCAATGTCGGTGGGGAAGTGCTGCAAATTGTGTGCGGCGCATCTAATGCACGTGCCGGCCTGAAAGCACCTTGTGCATTAGTCGGTGCAGAATTACCTGGTATCAGTATTAAACAAGCTAAAGTGCGCGGTATCGAGTCATTCGGCATGATGTGTTCAGCCAAGGAGCTGGGCATTGCTGCCGAAGCCAGCGGCCTGCTCGAACTGCCTGCCGATGCGCCAGTCGGGCAGGATATCCGTGAATATCTTGACCTCAATGATCATACTTACACATTGAAATTAACGCCTAACCGTGCTGACTGCCTCAGCATTCTCGGCATCGCACGAGATGTCGTAGCCATGACAGGCGCGCCGATTCAAGTGCCTGCCATCCAGGCTGCTGTCGTCAACAGTAACCAAAGCAAGGCTGTTAATGTCACCGCCAGCGAAGCCTGCCCAGCGTATTACGGCAGAGTGGTTGAAGGTGTGAATGCACAGGCTCCAACGCCGGACTGGATGATTCGCAGGCTGGAGCGTAGCGGTATCCGGAGTATCAGCGCCTTGGTTGATATCACCAATTACGTATTGCTTGAGCTGGGTCAGCCACTGCATGCGTTTGACCTGAATCTGCTGCAAGGCGATATCCAGGTTCGTTTTGCACGAGCGGGTGAAAAATTATCCCTACTTAATGATACTGAAGTAACCCTGAAAGCCGATGACCTCGTCATCGCAGATAGTAATGGTGCAGTGGCACTGGCAGGGATTATGGGTGGCAAACCTACTTCAGTGACAGATAAGACACATTCCATATTCCTTGAAAGCGCCTTCTTTACGCCGGATACTTTGGCTGGCAAAGCTCGCCGTCTGGGCTTAAGCACAGACTCATCTTACCGTTTTGAGCGTGGCGTGGATTTCGGCAATACTTCGCAAGCGCTTGAACGCGCGACAGCACTGGTGCTGGAAATCTGTGGTGGCAGCGCTGGGCCTATCACTTCTGCGACTGCTCAACTGCCAGAGCGAAAACAGGTGTCTTTACGTTACGAGCGTTTGATTTCGGTGCTTGGCATTGAGATAAGCGCAGCGCAGGTCGGCCAATTGCTCACCCAGTTAGGCTTTGTGTTCAGCGAATCGAATGGGGTGTTCAAAGTGAGCGCGCCTAGTTTCCGCTTTGATATTGCGCGTGAAGAAGACCTGATTGAAGAAGTTGCCCGGTTACATGGTTACGAGCATATCCCGGCATTAACGCCAGTCGCGTCTCAAGGCATGCTGGCAGCGCCTGAAGCTAAGCGTAGTCACGACCGTTTGCGTGACGTGATGGTGCAACAAGGCTATCAGGAAGTTATCACCTATAGTTTTGTCGATGCCGCCTGGGAACGTGATTTATATGCTAACCACCAACCTATTGCCTTGAAAAATCCTATCGCCAGCAATCTGAGTGTGATGCGCTCTGGTTTGTGGGGCGGCTTGCTCGATACCTTGAGTTATAACCTCAACCGTCAGCAATCGCGTGCGATGTTGTTTGAGCTTGGCAGTCGCTATTTGCGCCAGGCTCAAGGCTATACGGAGACACTGGTGTTATCAGGGTTATGTTATGGCAATGTGTTGCCAGAACAATGGGGCAGTGCAGCGCGCCAGTTTGATTTTTACGATGCCAAAGCACATGTAGAAGCATTATTCGCGAACACAGTACGTTTCGTTTCCGAATTACATCCGGCACTGCATCCTGGTCAGTCAGCACGTATTTACATGGGTGATAAAGCCGTAGGCTGGCTGGGAAAATTGCATCCGCAATGGCAACAGCAATATCAACTTACCCAGGCTTGTTTCCTGTTTGAGATAGATGTGGCTGCCATCCAGACCAAACAAGTTCCAGTGTACCAAGAGGTAAGTAAATTCTTGCCGGTGCGTCGCGATTTAGCCATGGTGGTTGATCAAAATATCTCTGCGCAAGCAATGATAGAAGCCATAATTGCAGAGCAAATTCCGCAGTTGCAAACGGTCAAATTGTTTGATGTTTATCAGGGTAAAGGCGTGCCAGAAAACAAAAAAAGCCTTGCATTTCTTGTACTTATGCAAGATACTGCCAAGACTATGGTCGATGAGGAAGTGGACACAATCTTGTCACAAATCCTAAAAAATTGGTCATCGAATTTTTCTGCAGTACTAAGATAATTATTCGGATATTCCTCGGTGAGTCGAGGAATATCAGTTAATTCAATACTAGCGTAATCTCACATAATAAGAAGGTTCAGGGGATCGTTAATGACACTCACAAAAGCTGACTTGGCTGATTTGTTGTTTGAACAAGTCGGACTAAATAAGCGTGAAGCCAAAGATATGGTCGAAGCGTTTTTTGAAGAAGTTCGTAATGCACTGGAAAATGGAGACAGCGTAAAACTCTCCGGTTTCGGTAATTTTGAGTTGCGCACTAAATCAGAACGTCCTGGCCGTAACCCGAAAACAGGCGAAGAAATACCAATTTCGGCACGTCGCGTGGTGACTTTCCATGCCAGTCAAAAATTAAAATTGCGAGTAGAAGAGCACTACGCAGAACAACCTTTGCAAGCACAAGCTTAATTTAGTATTTACACATGGTCGAAACGCAAAAAATCACGCTACCGCCTATCCCCGCCAAACGCTACTTTACCATTGGTGAAGTCAGCGAATTGTGCGGTGTAAAGCCACACGTATTGCGTTACTGGGAACAAGAATTCACCCAGCTCAAACCTGTTAAACGTCGCGGTAACCGTCGCTACTACCAGCATCATGAAGTTTTGCTTATCCGCAAGATTCGTGAACTGCTTTACGAGCAAGGCTTTACTATCAGTGGTGCCCGCAATCGGTTAGATGGCGTGGATGAAAAAGCAGAAAAGGCCGGACGCTTAGCAACAGAATCTTCAAACCAGAATGCAACAGCAATCTCAGCTGAAGCTTCAAAATTGCCGACTGTAGATATTTTGGCTTTAAAAGAGCAGTTACAGCAGGTAATAAACCTGCTCAAAGTCGCTGCCTGACTAGCTTCCAGACACACAAAACCGCATATTCTGCTTAGCGAATATGCGGTTTTGTTTTATAATTCAGCGTTCTTTTCAGGCGGGTTCCCGCTAGAACTCAAATGTCGGGGCGTAGCGCAGCCTGGTAGCGCACTTGCATGGGGTGCAAGGGGTCGAGTGTTCGAATCACTCCGTCCCGACCAATCGAAACTTATTAAATTAAGTGTTCCATTTTATTTAAAACGGCTCTAAATCCCAAATCAAATGCGGGTGAAAACTTGTCGTTCGTCCGAGTATGTAAGGTTGGATAATCAGAATTCCTCGCCCAGATTAAAAGCAAATAACCGCTTCTAGTATTTACGTGTTCGCTGTTCTAAGTATTTATCACCAGCTATTTGATTTGCTTTATACATTTCATCAAGCTTTTTATTCAAAGCATCACACTTATCTTTCCATTGTTCAGAGTCTTCCAAGCCGTCATTAAGGTGTGACATTAAATAATCATACCTTTCATTTTTCTGCTTTTGCGTTAAGCCTTGCTCATCCATGGAGGCATTGATTGCTTTCATGCGTTTTATCCGGATGTTTGATTTGGCAGAATATTTAGCACATATACCCTCTTGATTCGCTTCAACTTTTTTTATTTCAGCTTTAGAAAACGGCATTGCCTTTTCGTAAGTATTTGTTGTGGTGATAGATTGCTGTTGTGCGCATGATGTTATTCCTAAAGCAACCAGAGAAATCAATACTCTTATCATCATAGACCTCGTTCTTTACTTGCTTAATTGTAATGACGATTTGTTTGGGATGGTGACATTTAATAGATGGGGGTATTTGGGTGTAGATATATCAGTGTATTGTTTGACTCAGGAGAATCGGTGATTATCTAAATTTTAGATCTTCGAGATATTCACTTGATCGTTCAAAGTTAGAGATTCTAGCTATATGCAGTCTGAAGTGAGTCATTTTTGGCTGTATTCATGATGTAAACTGAATGATCTTCAATACGTTCACACTTTAAGCTCAACCAATTAATTCAATTATGAAAACGCTTATATTGGCATTAACTTTAATGACTTGCGTACTTGCAGCCCATGCAGAAAAAAACGCCTGGTTCTATAAGTCGTCCAGGCTCCTGTTATCCAAAGAATTGAATACTTGCCATGACTTTAGGAATGCAGGAAATATTCCACGCTTTAACGAATGTGTGACTTCTAAGTTAAATGCTTATGATTCAATCAAGCTTAAGATGGATGACCCGTCAGTAAGCCCGTTGATAGGCGAGTCGGTGTGTGTGGACAAGATTAGATCGGGTTTTGAGAATGGCGCGCGTTGCATGGTGGCTGCCATTGATATCTGTAAGCAAGACAGTAGTGGCAATATTCCAAATGCATTTACCTGTTTACGTGCTTTCTCATCGCCAAACTGGCAAGCTAATCCTTCCGCAATGAAGCTGGATTTCACCACGCCTGTCAGGAAAGAAGATGAGATCAAGGGCTATATTCAGTAATTATTAGGTCAAGGAAAACAAACCCGCATTACGCGGGTTTTTTTATGTGAGCAAAAAGAAACGATCTTCCTACATCAAAATAAGGAGGCACTTATAACCGCATTCCATTTAACTTTCGATAATCCATGCTCCTTATCAATTAAATTGGAATAAATATCATGGCTAAAGCACCGAAGACTCAAATTGGATTAGGTTCCGTTTTATCAACTGTATCTGGACCTTCTACCCATGAGCCGCCGGACTCAGCTTTGGATAATTCAGTGCCTACCAAATTAGTAGATAAATTTGTAGGGTCGGATGAGCTTTCCACGTCTTTTCCCCACAATGCCACAAAATCCTCTGAATACGGTGAAGCTTCACGTTGTCCTTTCTCAGGTACGATTTCAGAGGCGCCAGACGCAATAGTCGGCGCCAGCACCGTCAGTGAATTGAATACCAATGAAAAGACTGGTGAAGGTCCGCCAGATGGTGAGAATCTGCAAAAAGGCGATTTGGATCGTGTTCGTTCTGATTCGGCTGGCCAGACACTCACAACCAACCAAGGCGTTGCTGTTGGTGATAATCAAAGCTCTCTTAAAATTGGACTGCGTGGTCCGACCGCGATGGAAGATTTTATCCTCCGTGAGAAGCTTACACATTTTGACCATGAGCGTATCCCGGAGCGCGTAGTGCATGCGCGTGGTTCTGCAGCACACGGTTATTTTGAGAATTACCAGCCTTTATCCAAATATACCAAAGCTACGCCTTTTAATGAGGCGGGCAAACAAACACCGGTTTTTGTCAGATTCTCTACAGTGGCTGGTGAGCGCGGTTCAAGTGATACAGCCAGGGACGTACGCGGGTTTGCCGTTAAGTTTTATACTGACTCAGGCAACTGGGATCTGGTGGGGAATAATATTCCGGTGTTCTTTATTCAGGATGCGATGAAATTTCCTGATCTGGTCCACGCGGTGAAACCTGAGCCGCACCATGCCATGCCGCAAGCTTCTTCTGCACATGACACTTATTGGGATTTTGTTTCCCTGATGCCTGAATCAACCCATATGCTGCTTTGGCAAATGTCGGATAGGGCTATTCCCCGTAGCTATCGCACGATGCAAGGCTTTGGCGTACACACCTTCCGTTTAATTAACGAAAATAATGAATCGGTATTCTGCAAGTTCCATTGGACGCCAGTGGCAGGTACCCATTCGTTAGCCTGGGATGAAGCAGTGAAGATCAGTGGCGCCGATCCAGACTTTCATCGCCGTGATTTGTGGGAAGCGATTGAAGCGGGTGCTTATCCTGAGTGGGAACTTGGCCTGCAAATATTCACTGAAGCAGAAGCCGATAAATTTGACTTTGATGTGCTGGATGCGACCAAACTGATTCCGGTTGAGTTGGTGCCGCTGGTTGCAGTTGGAAAATTAGTGCTGAACCGTAATCCGGATAATTTTTTCGCAGAAACCGAACAGGTTGCTTTCTGTACTGCACATATTATTCCAGGTATAGATTTCACTAATGACCCATTGTTACAGGGCCGCATTCATTCTTATCTGGATACGCAAATTTCCAGACTAGGCGGTGTCAATTTCCATGAAATCCCTATTAATGCGCCGCTAGAAGAAATTCATAACAATCAGCGCGACGGCATGCATAGACAGAATATTCCACGCGGCCGTGTGGCTTATGAACCCAACTCCTTAGGCGGTGGTTGCCCATTCCAGGCAGGTATGCAGGGATTCACCAGCTTTCCGGAACCTGTCGCGGAGGATAAGGTGCGCGGCAAGCCGGAAAAATTTGCTGACCATTACTCTCAAGCAACGCTTTTCTGGATTAGCCAGTCGGAAATTGAAAAGCAGCACATTATCAATGCCTTCAGGTTCGAACTCACCCGCATACAGGTGCCTGCCATACGCGAACGGGTCGTATCCCTGTTAGTGAATGTGGATGAGACATTGGCTCAGGAAGTGGCTGATGGCTTGGGCATTGATTTGCCTGCTGCCGCGCCTTTGGCCAGCGATATTTCGTTTCCCGTATTGGATGCCTCACCAGCTTTGTCAGAAACCTTCTATCCAGGTGATGGCACTATTAAAACCAAACGTGTAGCCATCCTGGCTGCGCATGGTGTGAATGGAGCCAACGTCAATGCCTTGTATGATGCCATCCTTGCCCAAGGCGGGGTACCACGTATATTGAGCACTAAACTAGGCAAGCTGGAAACCTCCGAAGGAAAGACTATTCATGTTGAAGCGACCTTGGAAACCATGCCTGGCGTGCTGTTTGATGGGATGGTAATCGCCGAGGGTGAGCAGTCGGTGGCCAATTTGGCACTCAATGCCCACACCTGTGAATTCCTGCAAAATCAATACCGTCATTGCAAACCTATCCTGGTTCCTAATACGGCAAGAAGCTTATTGCAAAAAGCAGGCATTGAGGAAGTTTTATCAGATGGTAACCCTGATCCAAGCCTGTTTATCGCGGATGATGACGCTTATGACAATATTGAAGCATTCATCACTGCACTGGGTAAACCGCGCGATCACTCTCGTGAAACAGACCCGCCGCTGGTCTAATCTGTTTTTAAACGCTTAAATACTCAAAAATCTTTAAAGTTTTTCTTAGTTAATTGCTTCAATCTGAAAATAGCCAGCCTGATGGGCTGGCTATATTTTTTGTGTATCACGTGTGAATTTTTTGAATATCAAAGGCTATCTTTTTAGCCATGATGGTTTGCAATAAAAGTAATTTAGGCAGGCTTCACATCTAAAAACAGATCATAATTTCCTGCTCTTCACTGTACGCTAACCCGCTTAATACTTCATGTTGTTGTTATTTCTGTGAAATAAAAGAGCCTGTTTAACTGCACCCGTCTTAATCCTTAATATCCTCCTACATGAGAATAATTCAAAGGCCGATTTTGTTTGGTCTGCCAAACCCTTAAGCTACAAAGGAGTTAAGCAAGGTCTAAAAATTTAATGAGGAGCAGTTGATGAGTCGGTCGCCTTTTGAAGTTAAAAATATCAAGCCGCATGCGGCACACAACAGTCAGGGACTACTCGCTTTGCCAGGTAATTCCAAACCTGCATTGTTATGTTTATCACATTTGCGCTGGGATTTTGTGTACCAGAGACCGCAGCATCTGATGAGCCGCTTCTCCAAGATGTTCCAGGTATTGTTTTTTGAAGAACCGATTGCCAGTGAAGGCGAAACTGCCTGGCTGGAAGTGAAAATGGCACATGAGGATGTTCGTGTACTTATCCCGCATATTCCTGCCCGAGAGATAGGTACGACTGGCGGCACGGATTTACTCAGGAGTTTACTCGATCGCTATCTGATGATTGCCGACGTTGATCCGATATTGTGGTATTACACGCCGATGAGCCTGTCGTTTACTGATCATATTAATGCGTCGCTGGTTGTTTACGATTGCATGGATGAACTTTCTGCTTTTCTTGGGGCACCACCTGAGTTGCTCGGTTATGAGAAGGCTTTATTCAAAAAAGCTGACATTGTGTTTACCGGTGGCTACAGCCTCTATGACACGAAACGCAAGCAACACCAGAATGTGCATCCGATTCCAAGTAGCGTTGATACCGTGCATTTTGGCAAGGCAAGACTCGTGAATGAACAGCCTGTCGATCAGGCCAATATAGCTGGACCAAAAATCGGTTTTTATGGCGTGATTGACGAGCGGATTGATGTTGCGCTCATTCGGGAGATTGCTACCGCGCGCCCGGATTGGCAGTTGGTAATGATAGGACCGATTGTGAAGATAAACCCGGAGACGCTGCCAAGACTGCCGAATATCCATTACCTGGGGCCAAAAACATATGATGAGTTGCCGGTATATTTAAGTGGTTGGAAGGTGGCATTAATGCCATTTGCCATTAATCAATCCACGCGGTTTATTAGCCCCACCAAAACACCGGAATATCTGGCAGGCGGACGGCCAGTGGTTTCCACCCCTATTCATGATGTTGTCCGCATGTATGGTGAAAGTGAGCTGGTGCTCATTGCCGCAGAAAGCCAGGCATTCATTGATTCCATCGAGATGGCGCTCGAAGCGATGGAAAATCCTGCTGTTATTTCTGCAAAAGCCGACAGCATTTTGCGTGGCATGTCATGGGATAAAACCTGGCAAAAAATGTATTTGCAGATGGAAGATAAGCTGCAGATCAGTCCAGCCAATGCTTTTCTCTCTAAAGTATCGCAAACAAGTCCGGTATTGTTAGGGAGCAGTTAATGGCTGAATTAGAGTTCGACTACTTGATTATAGGAGCCGGGTTTGCCGGTAGCGTGCTGGCGGAACGGTTGGCGTCTGATTCTAACAAAAGTGTGCTTCTGATTGATCGACGCCCGCATATTGGCGGCAATGCTTATGATTATTTCAATCATGATGGCATCCTGATTCATCAGTATGGCCCGCATATTTTTCATACCAACTCGCAACGTATCCTGGACTATTTATCGCGCTTTACTGAATGGCGCGCGTATGAGCATCGCGTGCTGGCAGATGTAGATGGCCAGTTGCTGCCCATCCCCATTAATTTAACAACACTGAACAAGTTGTATGGTTTGAACATGGATGCTGAACAGGCCGAGAAATTCCTGGCAGCGCGCGCCGAACCTGTGGCGGACATTAAAACTTCAGAAGATGTAGTCATCAACCAGATTGGCACAGAGTTATACGAAAAATTCTTTCGCGGTTACACTAAAAAACAATGGGGGCTTGATCCTTCTGAGTTGGATAAATCGGTGACTTCGCGTGTGCCTACACGAACGAATGATGATGACCGCTATTTCCAGGATGAATTCCAGCAAATGCCACTGCATGGCTATACCGCCATGTTTAAAAAGATGGTGGACCATCCCAATATTAAAACACTCTTAAATGTGGATTACCGCGTCGTCAAAAATACCATCAAGTATGGGCATTTGATTTTTACCGGGCCTATTGATGAATATTTTGATTATTGTTTTGGTAAGTTGCCATACCGCTCGCTTGAATTCCGGCATGTGACAGTTGATAAACCCCAATTCCAGTCCGTGGCTGTGGTGAATTACCCGGATGAACAGATCAAGCATACGCGTATCACGGAATATAAATACCTCACCGGGCAAGTGCATGACAAAACAGCATTGACTTATGAAGTTCCGCAGGCAGAGGGAGATCCTTACTATCCTATCCCGCGACCGCAAAATGCAGCTTTGTATAAAGAATATCAAGCGTTGGCAGAGGCAACCCCGGAAGTAACTTTTGTCGGGCGTCTGGCCACTTACAAGTATTACAACATGGACCAGGTGGTGGGTCAGGCATTGGCAACTTACCAGCGATTAGTAACGGTAGAGGCTGATTCGGCGCTTGTCATGGCTACTGCGCTTAAAGAGACCTAAGTTGCAACCTTCTGAAAGTTTCAACAGTTTTTTTATGGGCGGGTTTGAATGTTCGACACATCGTAGACGAGATGGGCGACGGCTGGACCTGATTGCTTCTACCAGGCATGACAGGTGGGCACTTGAAGATTACATGGCACTTAGTGCGCATGGGCTTAAAACCATACGTGATGGCCTGCGATGGCATTTGATTGAAACCCGGCCAGGTGAATATGATTGGTCAAGTTTTTTACCACTGGTGAAGGCTGCCCATCACGCTCAAGTTCAGGTTATCTGGGATCTGAGTCACTATGGCATCCCGGATGGATTGAACATCTGGCGTCCAGAATTTGTGAAACGGTTTTCGCGGTTTGCTTCTGAAGTGGCACGCGTGATTAAAAATGAAACAGATACTATCCCGCTATTTTGCCCAGTCAACGAAATGTCGTTTTGGGCCTGGGCCGGTGGAGAAGTCGCCTTTTTTAATCCTTTAGCGAAGGGACGCGCACTGGAGCTGAAACATCAACTCGTGCGTGCTACCATCGCTGCGATTGAGGCTATACGGGAGGTAGACCCTCGTGCACGTTTCATCACCGCTGAGCCGTTGATTAACGTATTACCCAGAATTGACCGACCAAGAGATAAAGGCCAGGCTGAAGCTTATCGACAAGCACAATTTGAAGCGTTAGATATGCTGATTGGTGAAGCATGGCCTGGCTTAGGCGGCGATCCTAAATATCTGGATATTGTCGGTCTGAATTATTACAGCAATAACCAGTGGTATATCGGAGGTGAAAAAGTGTCTCCCACGTCGCCGGCTTACCGGCCTTTGTACGACATGCTGGCTGAAGTATATTTGCGCTATGGACGGCGCATGCTGGTGGCGGAAACGGGTGCTGAAGGAGAAAACCGCGCAGCCTGGGCAAGCTATATTTTTAATGAAGTGGCTAAAGCGCAAATATCCGGAATTCCGATTGATGGCGTCTGTCTCTATCCTGTGGTGGATTATCCAGGTTGGGATGATAACCGGCATTGCCCGGCAGGGTTGTTAGGCTATGCTGATAATACCGGTCAAAGACCAGTGTATACGCCACTGGCAGACATTTTGCATGATTGGCAAATCAAGCCAGTCATTGCCACTATTATCAATTAACAACCTGGACTGGCTTCTCTCCTGTGTGCGGTTTCGCGCATTACAGGTTTGTAATCTTTCAATGCGTATCTAGCAAAAAAATCCCGCCGAAGCGGGATTTCCCTTTTCTTATGGAGGGGATAGCCATAGGGAAAGAGTTAAGTGGTACAAACTCATCACCTGTTAAACAAGCACAAGTTACGTTTCTAAAAGTCCTCTGCAATTGATTTATCTTCTGGCAACTGCAGCACATTTATAAGTCATATATTGAGATGTTATTGAATTAGTGTCTGTACGCTATCGAACACAGGGGCAGGCATAAGATCACTCAACATCACCCAAAATAAACCCTGTTTATCCAAGCTCAAGCGGCAATTTTATCCAGGTGGTCTTCATTGCTTTTGCACTGAATTAGGCAAAAAACAACCAACGCCAGAACTCTTTTTTGATAAGTGTTCTAGCGTACAGAACTCACGTTTGCAATCAGTAATGATGCATATCAGCGCAAGAGTTCACCTGATTTATTGCGCTATCCCTTCCCCTTAAGGAGCTCGACATGCATTTGAAAATGAAAATTTTAGTCCTTACCCTTGCTATGGCAGGTGTAATGAGTAGTGCCCATGCCACCGTACTCGTGTCGAATTCTTCGGCCACTAGCGTAGATATCGTAGCCAGCGGTTTTGGTGGCACTTTGATTGATAGTGCTATCACGGCCATCAGTAATATCAGTTACAACGGTACCGCCCGTTCTGCCGTATATCAAACCGCCACAGGTTTTGACTTTTACTATCAGTTCACCAATGAAGACAGCTCCCAGAATGGCGTTCACCGCTTTGCGGGATTTGATTTTAGTAGCCTGGGCGCGAGTGTGGTTGATGTGTATCAGACTGGAACTGGTTTCGGGATCTTCGCAAATGGCAGTGAGTTTTCTGATAACGCAGACCGCTCAAACGCCGGTGTCATCGGATTTAATTTCGTACCGGTGGTGACGGGCGATATTCAACCTGGGTCAACCAGTTACATCCAGATTATCCGTACCAATGCGACAAACTATCAATCAGGAAACTTTGTGATATCAAATGGGATCGGTTCAAATGCTGAAGGGTTTGCTTCAGCTGCTGCCGTACCGGAAGCTTCAACCGGCCTGATGGTTTTTTCAGGACTGGGGTTGATTGGCTTGATTGGTGCACGTCGCACCAGGAAAGGTTAGTAAGGAAATCACATTGGATTGAGACTTGATAATAAATAGAAAGCGCCATTCGCATGGCGCTTTTTTATACTTTTTTCCGTGTGGATTGCGCGTGAGTTAAACCAGAATGTTGCTTGGGATAGACTCGGTCAAAGTGTGAATCCCGCCATCACTATCTATGTAGTTAGCTTTGGGCAGGTTAACACTGTGCATCATGCAAGAATCCTAATGTACGCTATCGCACATAAGAGATAAGTAAGGTGTACTATCATGTAACTTTCAGCTAAAGGCGGAATATGGTTAGCAAGCCCACTCCACAACCACAACAAAACCACTTGTTGAAGGCGCTGCCAGAATCCGATTATCTCCGAATTGAACCCATGCTTGAGTATGTCGCAATGCCCTTGGGGCATACGCTGTACGAGTCTGGTGGTCAGCTCCAGCATGTGTATTTTCCCACTACTTCTATCGTGTCTTTATTGTATGTCCTGGAAAGCGGGGCATCCGCGGAAATTGCAGTCGTAGGTAATGAAGGGGTATTAGGGATTTCATTGTTTATGGGTGGTGAAACGACGCCCAGCCGTGCTGTGGTACAAAGTTCAGGCCATGGTTATAGAATGCGGGCCAGCCTGTTAAAACTGGAATTTAGCCGTGGAGGCGCGATGATGCATTTACTATTGCGCTACACACAGGCCTTAATTACTCAAATGACCCAAACTGCCGTATGTAACCGCCATCATTCGATTGAACAGCAATTGTGTCGTTGGTTATTACTGAGCCTGGACAGGTTATCTGCAAATGATCTTCATATGACACAGGAGTTAATGGCCAATATGCTGGGTGTACGACGTGAAGGGGTGACTGAGGCAGCGGGCAGGTTGCAACGTGCCGGCATGATAGAGTATTCACGTGGGCACATACGCGTACTGGACCGACCCAAGCTGGAAAAGGCAGTATGCGAGTGCTATCAGGTAGTTAAAACAGAATTTGATCGATTACTCCCGGATATGCAAAGAAATCATCATCAAAAAGCCGATACCATTTAGCTTGATTGAAGCTGCCATCTCCTTATATATTTGCTGCGCAACATATGCGCGCCAGTAATAGCCCGATACAAGCCTCATAACCTAAGCTAGGTAAGGTTTCATTAAGGCCATCTTTCTTTAAAGATGCCGTGACTGTCTAACAGATAAGCATGCCTAAAGCGGGAAGGGATGCTCCGCATGTGTGTAAACGAACATACGTAACATTGCATAGATGTTATTTTTGTTGAATGGAACACGCGCTTACTTGGAACAGGCTAATAAACCAACTAGATCGTCGTTGCCAAAATCGATTGGTAAAGTATGGAGTATGGGTAGAGCTTACGTTAGGACAACAACTCAATGCACCTGGCATTGCCATTGAATACATCTATTTTCCAACTTGCGGAGTCATTGCTTTAATCCTGCAGCACGCGCTGGATAAGCCATTAGCTATTGCCTTGATTGGTAATGAGGGAATGTTAGATATCGCGCCAGCACTTGGTGTTCAGTTTGTGCCGTATTCTGCCATCGTGCTTGCGCAAGGGACGGCACTGCGCATTTCTGTAGAGCATTTGTATGCCCTCAAGTTGAGCAACAAAAACTTCGGTATCTGTCTGGATCGGTATATTGCAGTATTGAATGCGCAACATGCGCAGGCTGCTGTGTGTAATGGCCTGCATAACGTACAGCAACGGCTGGCTCGATTGCTGCTCGCCTATAGTGACCGGCTGCAGACATCGACGCTTACCATCACCCAGGAGCTACTGGCGACTTTGTTGGGAGTGCGCCGGGCAGGCATTAACAATATCGCCAGTAAATTACAGCAAGCTAAAATCGTACATTACAGCCGGGGTCACATTGAGATATTGAACCCGCTGGCATTGCTGCAAAAAGCATGTTATTGCTATGAGATGGATAAGCAAACGTATGAGTCCACAATGATTGCTCATTAAAACTCCAGTTTTAGAATAGCAGTAAATCAGCCTTGAATATTTTCCATCTGAAAAACCGTCTTAAAGTTTGCATCGGGAAAGTTGATGATCCAAACAATAATCAATCGAGTTTGAGATTGGGGAGTTGCTGTGAATGTGTGTCGATTGTGTACGTTATCAGACTGAATTCTTTAATGAGCAATGTAACACTCTGTAATACTATTTGTGGAGAATTGATCATGGCGAAATCGCATTTATCAGGTCAGCACACTCACCGGATTCAAATTCCACCAACGCATGAGGGTCATTCTCTCAAGGTGAGTCGCATGAACACTTCTACGGCGGTTCTTCTAGCCGGTGCTGGTGCGGTGGCGGTCATTGTACCTGTCGCAATCATGTCGCTGATTCTTTTTCTGATAGGTGCCTGATGTATGAAATTATTTCATCAAAGACCTATCGATTTTTGCATGGTATTTTTTGTTTTTCTGTTTCCTGTGCATCATTCCATTTACGCCCAGGCGGCCACCGATAGTGCCAACGTGATCTCTTCAATTTCTCAAAATGGTTTGACAACAGCAAATGCCAAACCGGCTATCGTGGTTTTGCTCAATATGGATGAAGTATTACCTGAGTGTCAGCAGCAGGTGATGAATGCAGCTATTGTGGGTGTACATTACACTGAAAGCGGGATTTCGATTGATTCAATCCGTATTAACAGTGTGGGTAACGAACTGGATATTCCGACAAATATCGGCGAGGAAGCGATATTCACAATTGATGATATTCGCACGCAAGCATCGTTAGAAAGTGCAACAACACTGTTTCTTTGAAACTGACATGAAGCCAAGTCCGTATTGCTCTAAAGCACGCTGCGGATGACGAGTGACTAAGCAATGGTATCAGTCGTGGTGACTGTTTTTTTGGCTGGCTGCGAAGTAGCGATATGGCGGGAAAGTGCCTCACTCAATGGAATCGGCCTGTTGAGGTAAAAACCTTGTGCATAGGCAACGCCCATTTCGTTCAGGCAGTCTAGAGTGGCCTGGTCTTCAACGTATTCAGCTATTGTTTCAATTTCCATGGACTCAGCGACACTTTGAATCGCTTTTGCCATCGCCAGATCCACTTTATTGGTGGTGATATCTTTCACATAAGCGCCATCCATCTTCAGAAAATCGACCGGCAAATGTTTGAGGTAGCTGAAGGAAGACATGCCACTGCCAAAGTCGTCCAGCATAAAGCGCGTGCCCATCAGCTTCAATTCGTTAATCAGTTTGATGGTGTTGTCGATATTAATGATGGCTGAAGTTTCAGTGACTTCAAAACAAACATGACTGGGAGAAACTTCGTAATTGCTGAAACAATTTTTAATATAAGGTAACAGCGTCGGGTCGCCTAAAGACATGCCCGAGAGATTGATGCTGACGATAAATGGTTTGTTGCTGGATTGCGTTTTGAATAAAGGCTGCAAAGCCATAAAAGCATGCTGAATAACCCAGCGATCAATCTTGTTCATCAGTTGATAGCGTTCAGCTGATGGTAAAAATTCTGCAGGCGGGATAATGCCGCCATGTTCATCACGCTTGCGGATCAGAATTTCATAGAACGGCGGCAACTCTTTCTGTTGCATGGGGAAAATCCCCTGGCAATACAGTACGAAATCATTGTGTTCTATTGCCTCATTGATGCGCAATACCCATTCCATCTCCACATGTCGCTTGAGTAACACATCATCTTCAGGATGGAATAAATGTATCTGGTTACGTCCGTTATCTTTAGCCACATAACAGGCGGCATCGGCATGCCGGGTAATCTGGCCTACGTCTTTCAGGTCAGCAGTGACTTCAACGATACCTATGCTGATGCCGGTATGAAACAACCTGCCTTCATGCATAAACCGGAATGATTCCACCATTTGGCGCAATTGAGCGGCGATTTCAATGGCTTTTTCGACCTGGCAATAGCTGAGCAGTAAGCCGAATTCATCACCGCCAAGCCTGGCAAATGTGTCTTCAGCGCGTATGCGTTGACTCAGGATCATGCTGATCTGTCTCAGCATTTCATCGCCGGCAGGATGGCCGCAGGTGTCATTAATGACGCGGAACTGGTCGAGATCCATGTAGCAAAACACATGATCTGCACGGTGCTGCTTAACGTCTTCCAATGCTTGTTGGAGGCGTCTTTCCAATTCCTGGCGATTCACCAGGCCAGTTAATGCATCATGTCGTGCCTGGTAACGTAATTGTGCCTGGGCATCCTGGATACGATGACGCATGTCAGCTTCGACGTGCTGCATCTCTCTCGAGATTTCATTGATCGTTGTTTGCAGCGAATTAATTTCAGGCAGGGTATTTTTCACCTGGCTGATGTGCTGGTTACCTATCACGAAGCGCTTCAGTGCGGCTGTCATCTCGCGAATGGGCTGGCTAATGGAGCGGCTGACCCAATATACCAGTATTGAGCACAGCATCAGCCCTAATGTGATGTAACCTACATTCCTGATAAACGCCTGGCGGTGATCTTCAATCAAAGCTGCTTTATCGATGGCAACAAACACAAAACCCAGCAAGGCATGCTTAGGTTCAGTGGTAAACACTCTCACCATAGTGACGTCATGCGTGGCTTGCTGCATCACGATAGCGTCCTGGCGAGGTAATGAATCACCTACGGTAAACGAAGCACCCAGTTGTGCCAGCGGGCGTTTATCTGCATCCGCAATCATCAGGGAAAGATAAGGTTCGCGATCTAGCTGACTAGCCTTAAGCAGGCGTTCGATATAGGGACGACCATGCAGGTCTGTTTGGTTATGCACAACGGCTGAGAGAAATTTTGCAGTGGTCAGCGCATGCTGGCTCAGTTTTTCTTCATCACGTTGCAGCTGCTCTTTGAAATCCAGCATCAGCAGGGAGCAGGATAAGGTAAATATCGGCGCGATTACTAATAACAATAATCGGGACTGGATACTTAATTGCTGGAAAAATTGCATGGTGACGGGTAATTCGGTTGGTTCAACACGGTGGTGGATGTGCGATGATGATTATCGCATATGGGTATTGCTAATGTCATGACATCCCCTCTTAAATCGTGTATAAGTCCACAAGATACCAACAGTAAATTTTGCGGACCCGCTTAAGCCAGTCTTGCATATAGTTGGCTCGTTTTTGTAAAAAGAGTGTATTTGTTTTTTCATGATACAGCAAATTTATATCACAGATTATCTCTCCGATGCAGCCACTGAAACGGCTGGCCTAGTGCAGTCTCTGACTGGACAGTGCTCCATGCTGTTAAAGGCTGACTGGCAAGTAAGCTCCGCCACACCGCTGGCTGCTTTGTTTTCAGCTTTGCGCGTTAAGGATAAGCTTGTTACGGATAAGGCTTCAGCACCTACATCAATTGTGTCAGCCGTACTGCGCGCAAGCAATGATGCGATGAAAGATACGCCTGTAATGTGCATGCTGCCTGTGCATCTCGGTTTACAGCGGGATACGTTTTCCTTACAAGGTACTATCCAGTTACCTGCTGAAGTTTATGTGTATTTAACCCAGCGATTGCAGCAACATTTTCAAGAAGATTTTATTGTGTGCCCAACACTGGGTCAGCGATTCTGGTGGATACAACCTCTGAGCAAACTGGATGTGCAATCGCCCTGGCCGCAAGACTGTTTATATCAGCAGGCTTTCCAGTGGCAACCGCAAGGTAAGCATGCCTCACTTGTTCGTCAGTGGACGAATGAAATTCAGATGCTGTTGCATCAGCTATCCAGCGAAACTGGTTTAACAGCCTGGCCGGCGCAGCTTAACAGTTTGTGGTTTGCGAGTGTGCCAACGTTGCCGGAATGGCAACATCCACCACAAGTGGTTTATGGCTCGGGTGACGTATTTGATGGCTTATCCGCCTGCCAGCTGCCGGGTGTGAAACAGCTGTCAATGGCTGAAGCACTTGGCCAATCGAATCAGGACGCATTGATGGTGGTTGACCGCGTTGATCAGGTTGACTGGAATGCGCTTAGCAATGCATGGCAAAAAGGACAGTTGTCTCAGCTTGAAATTGTGTTGCCGGTGGCCGAGCGCAGTGTGCGGATCAGCTGTAAAAAAAGCCATCGCTGGCACTTCTGGCGTAAAGCCTACACCCTGGAAAGTTTGTATGCGCATCTGGAAGCCTCACTGCCAACCTCCAAATTACCCGAGGCCATTTAATCGCCTTCGCTCGCGTTTAATCATTTATGAAAATTCAGCAAAGACCATATTCAACAACATCATTTGAGGCCTTGCAGGCGCAAGGCTTGCCTGACTTATTAGCCCGGTTACTGGCTGCCAGGACAGTGTCTGTTGATGACTGGACAATGCAAGACATGCCGCATCTGCTAAAACCACAGGCACTCACGGGTTGTACCGAGATGTCCATAATGCTGGCGGATGCAATACAGGAAAAGAAGCATATCCTGATTATTGGTGACTATGATGCGGATGGTGCCACCGCCACCTGTGTTGCCATGCGTGGCTTAGCGATGATGGGTGCGCAGGTAGATTTTTTGGTACCCAACCGTTTTGAATATGGCTATGGCTTAACGCCGGAAATCGTCGCTTTGGCCGCCAGGCAGCGGCCGGATGTGATTTTAACGGTAGATAATGGTATTGCCAGTATTGACGGTGTACTCGCGGCGAAAGCGCTGGGGATGCAGGTATTGATCACCGATCACCATTTGCCGGCAGAGCAAACACCGGTGGCGGATTGTATCGTGAACCCCAATCAGCGTGGTTGCGATTTTCCCAGCAAGCATTTGGCCGGGGTGGGCGTGATGTTTTATGTGCTGATAGGACTGCGCGCAGAGTTGAAGCAGCGCGGTTTGCTGACTGATGACGCAGTGCATCTTGGCAGTTTGCTCGACCTGGTAGCACTTGGCACGGTAGCTGACCTGGTCAAACTGGATGCCAATAACCGCATCCTGGTGCGGCAGGGCTTAAAACGTATCAGGCAGGGGCAGGCTTGCCCGGGGATTCTGGCAATATTGAAACTGGCGGGCCGTCATCCGGAACAAGTCACTGCGCAAGATTTGGGGTTTTATGTAGGTCCGCGCCTGAATGCTGCCGGCAGGCTGGATGACATGACCATAGGTATTCGTTGCCTGCTGGCAGCCACGCCGCAAGAAGCCATGCAGTACGCACAGCAATTGCATGCGCTGAATGCTGAACGCAAACAAATCGAAGCCGAAATGCAATGGGATGCCATGGCAGACCTGGCGCAGGATTTTCAGGATGAACAATACACGATTAGCGTTTTTCAGCCAGACTGGCACCAAGGCGTCATTGGAATTCTTGCTTCACGCATTAAAGAGCGCTTTCACCGCCCGGTGATTGCATTTGCAGATGCCGGTGACGGCCTGATTAAAGGTTCCGGTCGTTCGATTGCCGGCTTGCATCTGCGTGATGCATTGGACTTGGTGACCAAGTTACACCCTGATTTAATCATCAAGTTTGGTGGCCATGCAATGGCGGCAGGCCTCAGTATACGCGCCGATGATTTTGTCCGTTTCCAGCAGGTTTTTGAGCAGGTAGTACAGCAGTTGATTACTGCAGAAATCCTGCAGCAAGTGCTGGAAACCGACGGTGCCCTGGAAATAGAGGAGATGACCCTGCAAAACGCAGAAATTCTCAGCCATCAGGTGTGGGGTCAGGGCTTTCCGCCGCCTTTGTTTTATGACGACTTTGAAGTAGTTCAACAGCGCATTCTGGGCGAAAAACACCTTAAATTGCGTTTGCAAAAACAGGGCGCACAGTTTGAGGCTATTTATTTCCAGCAGGCTACCTTGTTGCCCGAAAAAGTGACGTTGGCCTATGCATTGCAAATCAACGAATTCAATGGCGCCAGAAACCTGCAATTACAGGTGGTGTATGCCGAGACTTTGTGACCTAATCTCGCACGTATTAGATTTGCCTGCCGTGTGTTGCCCTGCTTGAATGCCGCCAAGCCGGGTTTCAGGTTAAGTTTTCAAATCGGCCAAGATTTAGCCTTAGGGCGAAGCTCTTAAATACGGTAAAATAGAGCCTTCATTCAAGAGGTTAAGCATGGCGCGTCCATTTAAAACACCTAAACCAGGTTCTCCCGCAAAACGTCCGGCCGTTACCCCGCCACCAGTCGTGCAAGAGGAGGGTGAAGATTCGGCTACCCCTGCACGTGCGGGGCATCGCTTGCATAAACTGCTGGCTCTGGCAGGCTTTGGTTCGCGCCGCGATATGGAAACCCTGATAGGTAGCGGCCGCATCACCATCAATGGCCAAGTCGCTGTGGTGGGCGCTACTGTTGATGAGCACGATGTCATCCGTCTTGATAGCCGCATCCTGCATTTGCCGTTTGAACCGGAATTGCCACAAATATTGCTCTACCATAAACCAGAAGGTGAACTGGTCAGCCAGGACGACCCGGAAGGGCGTGCTACCGTATTTGATAAATTACCCAAGATCAAACAGGGTAAATGGATCGCGATTGGCCGCCTGGATATGAATACCAGCGGCTTATTAATATTCACCAACTCGGGCGAACTGGCTAACCACTTCATGCACCCGCGCTATGAAGTTGAACGGGAATATGCGGTACGTATTCTGGGCGAGCTGACTGAAGACCAGATGGCGCAACTGAAACAAGGTATTGAACTGGAAGACGGCCCGGCCAATTTCGAGAGCATTTATGCGACCGGTGGTGAAGGCGTTAACAAATGGTACCAGGTGGTGATCAAAGAAGGCCGTAACCGCGAAGTTCGCCGCCTGTTTGAAGCCTTCCATTTACCGGTCAGCCGCTTGATGCGTGTGCGCTTCGGGCCTATCAATCTACCGCCACGTCTTAAACGCGGTACCATGCTTAAACTGGAACAAAAACAGGTGGTTGGTGTTCTGGAATGGGTGGGATTGCCGGTGCCAAACAAACCGCTGAAGCAGTTAAGCCCGCGTGAAAAAGACCGTGCAACCAGTGTATTTGTGCCGAAAGTGCGCAAACAACGCCGCAGCCTGCTGGAAACAGCGAATGGCGCTGCACCCACTGAAAAACCTGCGCGTCCGGCACCCCCACCAGGTACACGCCGTATTCGCCAGGATTCAGATTTAAAACAGGCTTCGCGCCAGAATGCCCGCGTGAACTCTGGGGCTAAAAAGCGTAGCGATAGGGATCGTGGTCGCGGATAACTGGAATAAAGCCAAGGCTTGCTAAATTGACACTGCGTTAATCGCGGCAGACAAGTTAAAAAGCCTAATTAGTATTTGAAAAAAACCGATTCAGTAAAGCTTAAACAACAGCTTTACTCTGCAAGCAAACCTGCTTCCAGCAAGTCTTCCCTGGTCAGAATAAACACAAACTGGTCTCCGCCGCTGGTATCCAGCCACGTGAATGGCAGATCAGGATAGGCCGCATGCAAGGCATCACGGTTATGACCGATTTCAACTACCAGCACGCCACCATCATTTAAATATTCACTGGCTTGCGTAAGCAGCGTGTGCGTGTGATCCAAACCCGCATCACCACTGCCTAGCGCCAATTGAGGCTCCTGGCGATACTCTGCCGGTAATTCGGCCATGCTTGGTGCATCCACATAAGGCGGATTGCTGATAATAACGTCGTATTTCCTGCCTTTGAGTGCAGTAAACATATCGGACTGCACGGTTTGTACCTGATGCTCCAGGCCATAACGTCCTATATTGATATTACTCACCTCAATTGCATCCGGAGAGATGTCGATCACATCGATATGCGCATTCGGGAAAGCCTCCGCCAGCAACACACCTAAACAGCCTGAGCCGGTGCAAATATCGGCAGCCGATTCCACCATTTCCGGAAACTCTACCCATGGCTGCAAGCCATTTTCAAGCAGTTCGGCAATAAATGAGCGCGGTACAATCACGCGTTCATCGACATAGAACTTATATCCGCGTAACCAGGCTTCGTTGACCAGGTAAGCAGTGGGTGTATGTTCAGTGACACGCTTTTCTATCAATGTTGCGAGATGCTGGCTTTCTTCTGCCGTCAGCCGTGCATCAAGAAAATTATCCAGCGTATCGTGCGGCAGATGCAGTGCGCTCATCACCAGCCAGACAGCTTCGTCATAGCTGTTATCGGTGCCATGACCATAAAAAATATCCGAGTTTTCAAAACGACTGACTGCGTAGCGCAGCCAGTCACGTATGGTTTGTAAAGTGTGTGTCATAGGTTTATTCGGTTTATTTCAGCAGCAATTGCATGGTCCGCTTGTAGGTCTCTTTCAAGGGTTCGATATCCGCTACGCCAACACATTCATTCAGTTTGTGGATAGTGGCGTTTAGCGGGCCGAATTCAATGACTTCCTTGCAGATATCCGCAATAAAGCGACCATCAGAAGTGCCGCCGGTAGTCGACAGTTCCGGAGTGATGCCATAATTCTGCTCGATGGCCTGGCTGATGGCGGCAACCAGCTCACCACGCGGCGTGATGTATGACTGGTTATGTTCCCAGTCCAGAGAATAGTCCAGTTCATGTTTATCCAGGATGGCATGCACACGTGAACGCAAGCTGGTCTCAGAACTACCTTGACCATCGACCTCAGGGCAATAACGGAAATTAAACAGGATTTCGACTTCACCAGGCACCACATTGGTCGCACCGGTGCCGCCATTCATATTCGAAATCTGCCATGAGGTAGGCGGAAAGTATTCATTACCGTTATCCCACACCGTTTCCACCATGTCTTTAATGGCAGGCGCCACCAGGTGAATCGGGTTTTTCACCAGGTGCGGGTAGGCGATATGGCCCTGGATACCTTTAACGATCAATGTGCCGGACAATGAGCCGCGACGGCCATTTTTAATCATGTCGCCCACCAGTTTGTTACTGGTCGGTTCGCCAACGATACAATAGTCAAAAGTCTCACCGCGTGCCTGCAATGCTTCTACTACTTTGACCGTGCCTTCAATGGCAATGGCTTCTTCATCAGAAGTAATCAATAAACCGATAGAACCAGGATGATCCGGATTCTCCGCCACAAATTCTTCAATACTGGTGATAAATGCCGCCAATGAGGTTTTCATGTCGGCCGCCCCGCGCGCATATAGCATGCCATCTTTAATGGTCGGTTCGAAAGGTGGCGTATGCCATTTATCCAGCGGGCCGGTAGGCACCACATCGGTATGGCCGGCAAATACCAGCAATGGGCCGGTAGTGCCGCGGCGGGCATAAAAGTTATCTACTTCGCCAAAACGCATGCGCTCAATCTTGAAACCCAGTGGTTCCAGGCGCGCAATCATGGTTTCCTGGCAGCCGGCATCTTCCGGTGTCAGGGAGCGGCGTTTAAGCAAGTCAATGGCGAGTTCCAGTGTTTTTGACATGATCACTATTCTTTGGCAAAGAGTTGGTTGTAATCGGCTTCGTTAAAACCAAGGGTGAGAATCTGATTGTTATCGACCAGTACCGGGCGTTTAATCACTGAGGTTTTCTCCTGCATTAGCCGCAATGCACTGGCTGTATCTACCACGGCATTTTTCTCGGTGTCACTCAGGTTGCGCCAGGTCACGCCACTGCGGTTGACCAGTTTTTCCCAGGGTTGCTGGGTTAGCCATTGTTGCCCGGTGGCAGCATCCAGCCCCAGTTTTTTAAAATCGTGAAATTCGTAAGCGACTGCATGCTGATCCAGCCATGCGCGTGCTTTTTTGACAGTGCTGCAATTGGGGATGCCGTAAAGTTTCATGGCGATAATTCTTGGTCAAAGAAACCATTTTACCAGCCAGCAGCAAAGGTGGAGTAATTAATTCGGCGGGAGAAGGGAGCACTAAAAAACTAAAACAGGCTTTTGGTGATGGATTTCAACTGTAGTTCACTGAACACATCAAACAGGAATTTTTGCTCAACCGGTTTCGAGAACAGGTAACCCTGCATCTGGTCGCAGTTGATGCTGACCAAGGCCTGGCGCTGTTCTTCATCTTCCACACCCTCAGCCACCACGTTCAAGTCCAGCGCATGTGCCAGTTTGACAATCGCTTCCACAATCGATAACGAGATTTTTGAGGCAGCTACACCTTTAGTCAGTGAGCGGTCCAGTTTTACTTCGCTGATCTCCAGATCTTGCAGGTGGGTCAGGCTGAAAGGATGCAAGCCAAAATCGTCTAGCGAGATTTTCAACCCCTGCTTTTTAAAGTGCCGCAATGTTTCTTTAAACTGCGATTGATGATGGATAGCGGTGGTTTCGGACACCTCTAAAATGAGGTTGCGCGCTTCAACCTGATGTTCTTCCAGGATGGCTTGTATATGCGCACTCAGATGCTTGTTCCTGAATTGCTGGTTAGACAAATTCACTGAGATACTCAAATCTATGCCACGCTCCCTGGCCTGGCTGATGGTGTTGCAGGTCTGCGAAATCACCCAGGCATTGATTTCTTCAATCATGCCAAACCGCTCGGCTGCCTCAATAAAGTGAGTGGGTGATAGCAGGCCGCGGGTAGGGTGTTGCCAGCGCAATAAGGCTTCAGCACCATGAACCAGCCGCGTGGCCGCATCTACCTTGGGTTGAAATAACAACCTGAATTCTTGTTCAGTAATGGCTTTTTTCAACTCCACCCGAGTCTGCTGCATTTCGTCAGAAGCCTGCTCAATTTCAGCATCGAAGAAACGGTACTGGTTTTTACCGTTTTCCTTGGCTTTGTACATGGCCGCATCTGCATTCAATTTGAGTTTTTGCAGATTGCCATCCTGCGGATACATGGAAATGCCAATAGAGCAGGAAATCTCAATTACGTGATTTTCAATCACAAAGGTTTCACGCAAGGAATCAATGATGCGCTGAATAACAGTGACTACGCTCTGGTGATTTTCGATTTCGCTGAGTACAGCGATAAATTCGTCACCGCCGGCGCGGGCGACGTAATCACAGTTACGGATAGCGTTACTAATGCGTTTGGAAACCTCGATTAACAGCAGGTCACCGATATGGTGGCCATACTGGTCATTAACCGGCTTGAAGTGGTCCAAGTCAATATATGCCAGTGCCAATGATTCGCCGTTGCGGTCACAGCGCTTGGCATTAATAGCCAGATGCTGGTTGAGTGCATCGCGGTTGGGCAATTGTGTCAGAGGGTCATAAGCCAGGAATTTTTTGTTGGCGCTTTGGGTGTTGCGGAAAGTCAGCTTGCTTTGCGCGAGATCCACATTCCGCTCGTAAAAAATCACCAGGATAAATGAGGTGATAAATAGCAAAACCGGCGCCAGCGTTAATAGCAGTACCAGGTAATTGCCTGCCTGGTCAGTTGGCTGGCCGATAAACATGTTGTTGTGCAGTATGCTCAGGTTAATCGCCGCATGCGAGGCCAGGAAACCTAGCGCGATTTCAACCGAGAACATGACTTTGAGGCGTTGCAATGCTTTGCCTTCGTAACTTTTGATCCACAGCATGGTGACAATCGCGAGGGCAGAAGTCAGGCATGAGAGGAAGAACGCAAATAATGCAGTCCAGGTATCGATACGCGTATTGATTGCGCCAGCGCTGATCTGGTAAAAATATGAAAGCAGGTAGCCACTTAGTGCTGCGGCCAGTGAACCATATAGCAGTTCCCGCAGTGGCAGTTTCTTTTTATTGACGGTACTGAGTAACGACAGTGAAAGCATGTATGCACATAACAGGCTGCCGACGAAGTCGACCGGATGTTCGGCAATTCTGGGGAAATTGTCAGCAGACATTTGATAGCCGCAATGCAACAGGAATACGCCCAGGGCGACAATAATCGCATTTTTCCTGAGCAGGCTGTCATGGTCTTTGGCAGCTACCTTGCGCAGGCGATCTACCAGTTCAAACGCAAAATAGCACCCGACCACACTGAGTGTGAAAAGAATCGGGACAAAAAGATGCGTTGTAGTCATAAATGAGTGATTCACGATTATTTTGATTTTTGGTGTTGTGACACTACTACTTTACTGCTTGTGCTTTATAGCCTGATTAATTTACTGCTACTCTATTTCTCCATCCTCAAATCTCGTCTTCGCCTATGCATTAACGAGAATCACTGTTATAACGACTGGTTGCGCTGATAACTTGAGCTTAAGTTTCTAAGTCTCAGCGCATCGTTCCTGAGACTATTATTTAAGTGATTCCCGCTGCAGAATTTAGATGCCGCGTAGCAATTCGTTGATGCCGACTTTGCTTAATGTTTTGGCATCAACTTTTTTCACGATCACTGCGCAATAAAGGCTGTACTTGCCATCGCTGGAAGGCAGGTTGCCGGAAACGACTACTGACCCGGCTGGTACGCGACCATAATGCACTTCGCCAGTTTCGCGGTCATAGATTTTGGTTGATTGGCCAATATAAACACCCATTGAAATCACACAGTTGTCTTCAACCACTACGCCTTCAACCACTTCAGAGCGTGCACCGACGAAACAGTTGTCGCCAATAATGGTAGGGCCAGCTTGCACTGGTTCCAGCACACCGCCAATACCAACGCCGCCAGACAAATGTACGTTTTTACCGATTTGCGCACATGAACCGACAGTCGCCCAGGTGTCCACCATGGAGCCTTCGCCGACATAGGCGCCGATGTTGACGTATGAAGGCATCAACACAGTATTTTTAGCAATAAATGAGCCTTTGCGCACGATGGCATTTGGCACAACGCGGAAACCGCCAGCTTTAAAATCTTCTTCGGTATAGTCCGCGAATTTCGGGTCCACTTTGTCGAAGTAACGGGTAACGCCATCATCCATCAGGTAGTTATCTTTCAGGCGGAAAGACAGCAGCACGGCTTTTTTCAGCCATTGATGGGTTTCCCATTGCTGGGTGTCGCCGATACGGCTGGCCACGCGCAATTTACCAGCGTCGAGGTCATCAAGAATGGAAGCAACAGTTTGCTTGATTTCTGCAGATGCATTTGCAGGGTTGATGTTGGCGCGGTCTTCAAAAGCCGCCTCGATAATACTTAGACGTGGATCCATGATGTTCTCTAAATGATAGGGAGGAGTAAAACCCGAAATTTTAACCTAATTTCGGGGTTTTAGTGCTGATTGAATGTGGCAGGCTTATCCCAAGCCGGGGGAAGTTATTTAGACTTCGCCGCCAGGTAGAGTGGCATGACTTTAGGAGTCAGCGCCTGCAAATCCTTAATGCGATTTTCGCTGGAAGGGTGGGTACTTAAAAATTCTGGTGGCGCTTCTTTATTAGCCGCCATCATTTTTTTCCATAAACTTACCGCCGCTTCCGGGTTGTAGCCAGCGCGGGCTGCCAGCTCCAGTCCCATACGGTCAGCTTCGCGCTCCTGCTCCCTGCCATTTGGCATGGAGAACAGTAATTGGCTGCCAAGCCCGGCACCCTGTGCCGCCATATTACCGGCGGTACCGCCCACTACGGTAGCCAGCGCCTGCAAGCCAAATTGCTGTATATAAGCTTGCGACATACGTTCACGACCGTGTTCACGCAGGGCGTGGGCAATTTCGTGGCCGATCACTGCGGCTAATTCATCATCAGTTGCTTTGAGTTTTTCAGCCAGGCCAGAGAACACCATGATTTTGCCGCCAGGCATACAGTAGGCGTTCAGCTGGTCATTTTTTTCGACGTTCACTTCCCATTTCCATTGCGCCGCATCCGGGCGGAAAACACCTACCTGCGCAATCAGCCGGTTGGAGATAGTGGTGACACGCGTCAATAGCGCCTTGTCAGCATTGAGGGTGTTATTTTTCTTCGCTACCTGCAAAGTTTCTGTGTATGACTGCGAGGACATTTGGTTCACGGTACTTGTCGGCAACAGCAGCAGCTGGCTGCGCTGCACGCCGGATACGCTGTTATTCGTGGTGCTGGCACAAGCGGAAAGCATGGCACACAAAATGGCGATGGAAGTTGTTTTGATCGATGTGGTTGTTATCATGGACATTAAAGTTTTTCCTTTCTCGGTACCGGAATACACCCAGACTGGATACGGGTTATTTTTTATAACATTCTAGTGTGACACAGTCATGTTGACCAACTTAAATTTTTACTTGTGACCCCAATTCAACCACCCGGTTAGGCGGTAATTTGAACTGGTTGGTAATGGTTTCTGCCGTCCTGAACAAACCAATAAATATTTTTTTGCGCCAGAAGGCCATGCCTGGCTTGTCAGACACAATCAGACTTTCTTTACCAACGAAGAAAGAGGTGTCCATGGCATCCAGTATCAAACCTTGTGCTTCGGTCAATGCCAGGTCACGCGGCAAATCCGGTTCATCCATGTAGCCATAGCGGATGGTGACGCGATAAAACCCAAAGTCCAGATTCTCAACCAATACGCGTTCTTCCCTGTTGGTGTAAGGGTAATCTTCAAAACGTACTGTCAAAATCACGACGCTGTCATGCAATACCTTGTTGTGTTTCAGGTTGTGTAACAGTGCATGCGGCACACCGTCCGGGTTAGGTGTCATGAATACACCGGCGCCGTTGACGCGTGCAGGCGGGTGCGCACCTATCGCTTTAATAAACGGTACCAGCTCCATCGATTCTGATTTGAGGGTACTGTATAACAAAGCGCGGCCGGTTTTCCATGTGCGCATCAGGGTGAAGATGATCAGACCCATCAACAGCGGCACCCAGCCACCATCAGGAATTTTCAGGATGTTGGCGGTAAAGAAAGACAGATCAATGACCAGGAACAGTGAAATCAGGCAGGCGGTTTTGAACTTGCTCCACCCCCACAAATGATGGAAAACCACTGCTGCCAGCAGGGTGGTAATCACCATGTCGCCAGTCACGGCAATGCCGTAAGCAGCAGCCAGGTCACCGGAACTGCCAAAAATCAGTACCAGCCCCATGGTCGCAATCATCAAGCCCCAGTTTACCCTCGGCATATAGACCTGGCCTTCGGTTTGTTCAGAGGTATGCGCAACGTGCATGCGCGGGATAAAGCCAAGCTGCAAGGCCTGGCGGGAGACAGAGAATGCGCCCGTGATCACGGCTTGTGAGGCAATCACTGTGGCCAGGGTCGCCAGGATAATCAGTGGGAAAAGAGCCCAGTCGGGGGCAAGGTGATAAAACGGGTTCTGGATAGAGTCAGGTTCGGAAAGAATCAATGCGCCCTGGCCGAAGTAGTTGCAGATTAAGGCAGGCAATACGAATAGGAACCAGGCCAATCGTATCGGTTTGCGGCCAAAGTGCCCCATATCGGCATATAGTGCTTCGGCACCTGTGACCGCCAGTACTACCGCACCTAAGGCAATAAACGCAATCTTGGGTTGGGTACTAAAAAACAGGAAAGCGTAATAAGGACTCAGTGCTTTGAGAATTTCGGGGTGATGACTAATGTTAATTGCGCCTAAAATACCCAGCACCGCAAACCATGTCAGCATGATAGGGCCAAAAAACGCGCCCATCACCGCGGTGCCTTTACTCTGCGCCCAAAACAGTAAAAACAGGACCAGCAAGGTGATGGGGACTATCCAGTTATCCAGTTGCGGGGCGGCGACTTCCAGGCCTTCGACTGCGGATAATACTGAAATCGCCGGGGTAATCATGCCATCTGCATAAAACATGCAGGCGCCGATAATACCCAGCATCATAATGCGCTTTCTTTGCTCCGGTTCACCACCTGCATAGCGGCTGGCAAGGGATAGCAAGGCCATGATCCCGCCTTCACCGCGGTTATCCGCCCGCATGATAAAGGCTACATATTTGAAGGAAACAATGAGCAGGAGTGCCCAGGTTATTAACGATAAAATACCGTAAACGTTATCTTGTGTGAGTAGTAATGGGTGATGACCTACCGCAAATACTTCTTTCATCGTGTAGAGGGGGCTGGTTCCGATATCACCAAATACGACCCCGAGGGCGGCAAGTGCCATGGTATGCAATGCCGCAGGCTGACTTTTTGTATTGTCCATTGTGTGAACTACGTAAAGCAAACGTTTATTATCTGTCAATTTGACAGCTTAACCAATGACTTTTGCAGCCGCGCCTGTGTGCCCTGTGTTAAGAGTTTGTAAATTTTTCAATTATCCGCAAGGTAATCAGGATTGCTGATCTGGCTGGTGGATCTCGGTAACCACCACTTCTGCCGATCCATTGTATAAAGTGACATGCAAGGGTTCCTGCGAAGTCAGTTGCCGGGAATCTGTGACTGCATGACCATCCGTTTTTTGCACAATGGCATAGCCACGCGCCAGTACCTGATGCGGATTCAGCTGTTGCAGGCTGGTCGAAAAATGGTCCAGCCGCCGTAATTGTTTATTCAAAAGATGTTGCATGGCTAATTGCAAACGGTGTTGCCATTGCTCCAGGGATTGCTTTTGCTGCTGTAACTGCTGCGCCGGTGAAATCATCCTGCGCGATAAATAATCCAGCGTTTGTGCCTGTTTTTGCAACAGGGATTGCATGGCTCGCATCAGTCTTTGTTGTAATTGGGAAACCTGTAAACGCAATTGCGACTGATCCGGGCAGGCCAGTTCTGCCGCCGCGGTAGGCGTGGCAGCACGCAAATCAGCGACAAAGTCAGCAATGGTGAAATCGGTTTCATGGCCCACGCCGCTGATGGTCGGCAGGCGGCAATCGGCAATTGCTCGCGCTACGACTTCTTCGTTAAATGACCATAAATCTTCAATACTCCCGCCGCCACGGCAAATCAGTAGCGTATCAACTTCTTGTCGCTGATCGGCCAGGCGGATGGCATTCGCAATCAGCTCGGCCGAGCCTTTGCCTTGCACTGGCGTCGGGTAAACGATTACCGCAATGCCAGGGTGGCGTCGGCGTATCGCCGTGATCACATCGCGCAACGCCGCTGCATCGGGAGAAGTAACGACGCCGATGGTATGCGGGTCGCCGGGGATAAGTTGCTTGCGAGACTGGTCAAATAAGCCCTCGGCCTGCAAGCGCTGTTTTAGTTGCTCATAAGCTTCGTACAAGCGCCCTAAACCGGCCGGTTGCATGAACTCGATGGTCAGCTGGAAATCACCACGCGCTTCATACAGTGTCACCGTTGCGCGCGCTTCTATCGAATCACCTTCGCGCGGCATGCTTTCCACCAGGCTGTTGCGCCCTTTAAACATCACGCAACGGACTTGTGCTTTGGCATCCTTGAGCGAAAAGTACCAGTGACCACTGGCCGCACGGGTGAAATTGGAAATTTCGCCACTGACCCAGAACAACGGAAAACTGGTCTCGAGTAATTCTTTAGTTAAACGCGTCAGGTCACTGACACTCAAGAGTTGCTTGGAAGACGTCGATAACAAACTAGCCATAGGCCTACATTATCCAACAGCTGATTGCAGTTTGGCTATTTTTCTATAAAACCGGCAAGGTTTTCAGTACACCACCAGCCATTTAGAAATTATAAAAACAAATTTTAATCATGTTTTTCGCACTCTTTAACAAATGTAGTTGGCACTTTGTCAGCTCCTCGAGGTCTTTTAAAGAGTGGGGCATTGCGATATTTAATATGGTGTCAAACAATGCGAGCTAGCCAAAACACAAATTCCTATTCTCTATATAAATTCATTTTGCTTACGACTAAGACCTGGTTTACAACCTGGTTGGTGATAGCTTTTTTTGCGCTATGGTCGTTGGCGTCTATGGCGGATGACGAGGCTGTCGTCAGCCAGCCTGGTATAAGTGAGCCTGCGATTGATGAAGCTGCTACATCCCAACCTGCGAAAGAGATTGAAGTAGATGATATGCCAGCAGTCATTGAGCCAAACACCACTTATACCCGTGAGCAGTCAAAAATGCAGAATGATGCTTACAAGCAATTTATCAAGCTGCAAATCAGCCTCGCTTCAGGTACTAAAAATGCCTTGGGCCTTGGCAGTTATGAGCAAGCCTACACGCATTATTGTGCGCTCGCGGGCGAGGCGCGCGACCCGGATGCACAATTTGCCATGGGTTGGTTATACAGCACTGGCAAAGGTGTGGAAGTGAATCATGATATTGCGGCACGCTTTTTTAGTTTGGCGGCCATACAAGGACATAGGGAGGCCAGGGAATGGCTGGATAAAGAGCCGGGCAATGCCGAACTGGCAAAACTGCCAGCATGTATGCATGCGCATGAAAATTCTGCGGCACAAGTGTTGTACCGCAAACGTGGCCCGGTCTATCAGTTAGTGAAAAAGCATGCTCCCAAGTATGGTGTAGATGTTGACCTGGCGATGGCGGTAATCGCAGTGGAGTCTGGCTTTAACCCGAAAGCGACTTCACGCAAGAAGGCGCAGGGCTTGATGCAATTATTGCCGGACACGCAGGCCAGGTTCCATGTTAAAGATGCTTATGACCCTGAACAGAATATCAAAGGCGGGCTTTCATATTTACGCTGGCTAATCGGCCATTTTAAAGGTGATGTCGAGTTGGTGACTGCAGCCTACAACGCGGGCGAAAATGCCGTGCAACGGCATAAAGGTATTCCGCCATATCCTGAAACACGTGATTATGTGAAACGGGTTGCTCACTACTATAAAAAGAAACATCACGAGGTCAGGCAAAAGTCAGCCATGCGCGAGAGTGATGCAATATCTGCCGCATCCTGATGCCAGCTTCAAACATTCATCAAAGTCAGGCCCATGTCTACATCAGCAGCCGCATTAGCGCTTAATCCATTACAATTCAATTTTATTCAATGCGCAGGAGCAGGCAATGTGTCAATGGTTTAAGGGTAAAGGCGGTTACGTGTTAGGGTTTCTGGCCTGTTTCGGGATAGTCGCGCTGGCGTTGGCAATCCAGGTGCATTACAACCTCGAACCTTGTCCACTGTGTATTTCACAGCGCATTATTTTTATGAGTTTAGGCGTGCTGTTTTTACTGCATGCATTTCTACCGCCCAAATCCTGGTTAAGTTCCGGTCTGGCAGTGGTTGAGGTATTGACTGCTTTGGGCGGCGTGGGCGTGGCGATTCGTCACTGGTGGTTGCAAGTACATAAAGACGAAATCATTGCCGACTGCGGCGTGGGGTTTGATTATATGTTTGAAAACTTCCCGCTGAAGAAAGCCTTGACGCTGGTGTTTCGTGGTACCGGTGATTGTGCCGCGATTGACTGGACTTTCCTTGGTCTGACCTTGCCGCAACTGGGGCTGATCAGCTTTTTAGCTTTTGGCACGTATGCAGTGTTCCTGTTCCGTGCGAGACGTTGCAGTCGTTAATGATTATTCTGCTGGCGGCATAGAAAAAGGCGCTTTTAAAGCGCCTTTTTCATTAATAATGAGATGTTGTTTTTTCCAGCATGGCAGATTGCCTGGATATCGTCTCATGCCATTCCTGAAACTGGCTTTCGCATGATTGCTCAGCCAACTGCGGAAGCATGTCATTTGGGATGCTGGCAGCGCGTAGTCTGGCTGTTTCGCGTTTTACGCAACCCAGGTATTTGGCCTTGGCGTAAATCTCTTCAGTTTGCATGCTTGCAATCGCCTGATCAGCCTGATTGAGCGATTTGCATACTGGGCCTTGCTGGCTGCTCCAGCTGTAGCTGGCATTCTTCGGCATATGAATCACGCTGGCAATATCTTCGCCGCGTTTATGTATCCAGTTCTCCAGAATCTCATTACCGCAACTTTCATTCTGGCAGCGCATGACATTCTTCAACAACCATGCCGCCTGTTTGGTCATGCGGTCTTCCGCAATACCGCAGTTATGGATCACATCATGCGAGCGCGACATATATAACTTGTAATTGGCACGCCAGCTGCCATGACTGGCACACGCTACTTTACGTAACGGGTTCGTCATTGCACACTGTTCGCTGGTAGCAGGCATGCTTAACAAACGCTCTGGCGCACGATTGCCGACCTTGCGGCATGCCAGTGAAATCGCTTGCCCGTAAGACTGGGTATATCCCCAGAATGACAATCTGGCCTGGGAGGATTCAGCGCTGCTCTTTAACGCGTTATCATTTTTCCAGTCCAGTGTTTCTGAAGTCATAGTGGATTTATGAAACACCACTTCACGTTCTGCTTCTATCGAAAATTCGCTGCACGATGCCTGCACGTATTTGGTAGTGATGGTGTCATCATGATCGTCCGCCCTTAATTTGAAGCGGATCATATCGTCGAGCTGGCCGACTTGCAGAGAGTCCAGGTCCACGGACACAGTCAGGAATTTTTCGCGGCCCTGAACCGCTTGCCATTGCTCCGCGTATAAATCAGGGCTTAGTAGTATCAACTGCAAGAAAACGACTAAAACAAGGGCAGGGAATCTAAACATCATAAATAAAACTAAATCCGGAGTTGTCAGGTACTTTTTTCCAACAGCGCATTAGCCTAACTCAGCCGAATATACATTGTTACGCCCGGCCTGTTTGGCTTCATACAGCGCATTGTCAGCGCGGTGCAGCAAGTGTGAGAGTGTATCACCGGCTTGCATCGCGGCAACCCCCGCGCTGATGGTGATTGACTCTATCTCGCTAATATTGAGTAAATGTATTTGTTTGCGCATCTTTTCAGCCAGTTGAGAGGCTTGCTTGAGTGACGTGCGAGGCGCATACACAATCAGCTCATCACCACCCCAGCGCACGACAATATCCGAAATCCGGCTATGTTGTTTAATGCATGCTGCCACGTTCTTCAGCACCTTATCACCCAGCACATGCCCATAGGTGTCGTTGATTTTTTTAAAATTATCGATATCGATCAATATCAGCGCATCAGGCGTTTTGCCACGCGCAGCGGGAGAGTATTCGGCAAATACTGTCTCGAAGTGGTGACGATTGCTCAAGCCGGTTAAATGATCCGTGCTGGAAAGTCTGGTCAGGTTTTCTTTTTCTTTCTCCAGCGCCGAATTCACGGCCGCCAGCTGTTCGGTGCGTTGCTTAACCAGGGCTTCCAGATCCGTATTTAACGCTTTCAGGTAGTTGGTTTGTGTTTCGCGCAGGCTTTCATAGTTATGAATAATAAAAAACTGGGCCAGCATGTAAAACCCCAGGCTGAGAATATCCAGGTTATTGAATTCCGAAGGGAACATTCCTGTTAAATGATTGCCCACCACCAGAGCTAGTATGATTGCCAGCATCGAATACCCCGCTTTGCGACCTTTGAGGTAAAAAGCGGAAGCCAGTACCAGCAATAGCAGACCGCTTCGAGTTGGATTGCCGTTGGCGAGAAAAAACACGATCAGAAATTGTACGAAACATAGCCAGAGGGCAATGCTCGCAATTAATTCAACCAGTTTATGGTGGCGGTGCAGTATCCATAGCAGGATAAAAGCGATACAGGAGAATAAAAGGTCGACTTTGCCGAGAAACGGATTGGTATTCCAGCGGATCACGCTCATTGCAAGGGAAACAAGGCCAGCAAAGGTGAAAACGTTATTGAGGAAAATAACCTTGTAACGAACGTTAACCGTATCGGTTAATTTCGGAAAAAGCTGGATCGGAAGTAACATGACGACAAGCACTCGGCTAAGCCACTTTTTCAACATCCGTTTTTCCTCGGCAATTATTGTTTTTGTGATGCGGTCAGTTTATGTAAAATGCGTACTTCACCAGCTAACTCAGTAACAATATGGGAATTTTACATATATTAAGCTGGCGAGTGTATTAAATTATTCCTCAAATTTGAAATGTTGGATGACGGTTGATTCCGGGTCCGGAACACAATCTCTGTCAGTCTGTGATGAAACCATATAAAACTTTAGATGACTTTGTCGGCAATACGCCGTTGGTCGCCTTGCAACGCATGAACCCGAATGAGAGCAATACCATTTTGCTCAAGCTCGAAGGCAATAATCCGGCCGGATCGGTGAAGGATAGGCCTGCCTACAGCATGATTCTGCGTGCCGAACAACGCGGCGATATCAAGCCTGGCGACACCCTGATTGAAGCGACCAGTGGCAACACCGGCATCGCACTGGCGATGGTGGCGGCCATGCGTGGTTATAAAATGGTGTTGGTAATGCCGGAAAACCAGTCCGTTGAACGCCGCCAAAGCATGAAAGCCTATGGTGCTGAGCTGGTGCTGACGCCTAAAGACGGCAGCATGGAGCTGGCGCGTGATGTCGCGATGAAGCTGCAGGCAGAAGGCGAAGGCATTGTGCTGGACCAGTTTGGTAATTCGGATAATCCGCTCGCGCATTATGAAGGCACCGGGCCGGAAATCTGGCGTGATACTGAGGGTAAAGTCACGCATTTTGTTTCCAGCATGGGTACTACCGGTACCATCATGGGTACCTCAAAATTTCTTAAAGAGCAGAATCCTGCCATCCAGATCATCGGTGTGCAACCGGAAGATGGCGCACAGATTCCCGGTATCCGCAAATGGCCGGAAGCCTACATGCCTACCATTTTTGATGCCAAACGCGTCGATGAGCTGCGTTACGTCAGCCAGAAACATGCGGAAGATACCACGCGCAAACTGGCGCATAAAGAAGGTATTTTTGCCGGTATTTCCAGCGGCGGGGCTCTATACAGTGCGCTACAACTTTCCAAAGAAGTCGATAACGCTGTGATTGTCGCCATCGTATGCGACCGCGGTGACCGTTACCTGTCGACCGGAGTTTTCCCAGACTGATGCGCATCTGGTGCCTGAGCCTGATGTTATGGTCAGCACAGGCCTGTGCCATCAGCCAAATTAGCTTAAGCGCAGACAGTATCAGCAGCGACCTGTTTCGACTCGATAAACCCAATGCCGTCTTGGATTTACGCAGCAAACAACAGGTTAAAATCAATGCCCAACGCCTGACACTGGGTGATGCCAAACTGGATAAACCGAATATCTCACTCGATATCAGCCAGCGCCCGACCTTGCTGATTACTTCCGATCAACTGCAAATGGAGCCATACCAGGTCAGGCATCCACGCATTTTCCTGGATTACCGGCAGAAGGTCCTGCAACCCACTTTGTCCCTGGATGCTGAAGTTAAAGCATTGCATGACGCAGTGTGGGGCAAGTTTCACCTTCATTGTCTGGTCCCAGCACAAGCGGCTACGCAAACCTGGCGTTGCGAAGATGGCTTGTATCAAGATATCCGTTCCAACATCCCATTTGAGTTGCTGGTGACACCGACCTGGAAATCGGTTGGTAAAAGCGGTGAAATGGCAAGGGGCGTAGACCTGGAGTTATCAGTAAACCAGGCAAAGTTCAGTGATGCAGAAGGCTTGCATGCGGCGGATAAACTTACCGGCAAGGTCAGTCTTTCTGCGCATGAACAAGCGGGTGGCTGGCGCTGGCAGGGTATTTTCGATTGGCAGCAGGGTGAATTATTCTGGCAACCGTTTTATTTTGCCGATGGCAACAAGCGCTTTGAAATCAAAGGGTTTTACCGGCAGCCTTATCTTGATGTCGAGCAAGCGACCCTTAACTTACCTGGCGTAGGTACATTGCACAGCCAGAGCCGCGTCAACCTGGTCAGCAAAGAATTCGATTTATTAAAGGTCGATGCCAGTGATGTTGATTTTAACGGCGTTTACCAGGCATTCATCCAGCCATTGATCCCCGATTCGGCATTTGGTCACCTGAAAGTTTCCGGCAAAGCTGACTGGTCTTTTGAAGCCAAAGGATTGCAGCCATTAAAATTTCACCTGAATATTACCGATGCGAGCCTCGAAGACCAGCTCGGCAAATTTGGCTTTAGCCATTTTAATGCCAATATCCCGTGGGATTATGAGCAACCAACACAGATAGCCATGGGTTACCAGTCCGGTCATGTTTTAAAAGTCCCGCTGGGGCCCACCAGCTGGTGGGCTGAGGTGAACCGTTATTCGATCACTTCACCCAGCCTGAAGTTGCCGATACTGGATGGTGCGCTGGAGTTTCAGGATCTTTCCGCTGCCTGGATCAATCAAAGCATGGTCTGGCATGTGAGAATGGATATGCAGCCTATCAGCATGTCACAGTTCAGTCAGTCGCTGGACTGGCCGACCATGCGTGGCCAGATAACCGGGTCGGTGCCCTTAATCACCTATGCCAACCACGAATTGCGCATGACAGGCGATATGCAGTTTAAATTGTTTAATGGCATGGTCGGTATGTCTGACCTGGATATTGATGACCCCTTAGGTGCAGTACCAAAGCTGCACGCCAACTTCACCATGCGCGATATAGACCTGGGTGAAATTACGCGTACATTTAATTTTGGCTCGATTACCGGCAAGCTGGAAGGCGATATCAGGCACTTGCGTTTGCAAAACTGGAAGCCGGTATATATGGATGCTGTCATTCAGACTGCCGATGGACCGTTTGAGAAGAAGATATCGCAGCGTGCTGTTGAGAATATTACCGCACTGGGTGGGGAAGGCACGGCTGCAGCCTTGCAACGCACTTTCCTGCGGTTCTTTAAAGAATTTGGCTACGAGAAAATTGGCTTGCGCTGTGAATTGCGTGGTGATATCTGCAAAATGGGTGGGGTGGAAGCGATTCCCGATGGCTTTGTGATTGTCAAAGGCAAAGGTGCGCCTTCGGTCAATGTGAACGGGTACACCAGGTATGTCAGCTGGAAAGATGTGCTGGCACGCATGCAGCGGGTAACGGATAGTAATAGTAAAATCATTATCGACTAGAACTTGTTTAACTGATTAAAACAAGCGGAATTTTGTGAAAGGAACCAGATTGAAACTCGCTTTTGCTAAACCATACCGGCATTGGGTAAATGGATGTTTACTGGCAGTTGCCGCGTGCGGATTGACCGCTTGCGTCACGATCAATATCTACTTTCCTGCCGCGGCGGCTGAAAAAGCAGCCGATAAAGTGATCGACGAAATCTGGCAAACACCTGCTGGCCAAGCTCCTTCGCATAATCCGGATAAGGCGCCCAACCCAACCCCTAAAGAAAGCAATGTCCCTGCAGCCACACCAGCAGTGACACTATCAGTTAATCAGGAGTCTGCACCATGAGTTCAATCATCAAAATACGCAAACCATGGTTAGGGAAATTGCAACTATTTACGCTTGATTGTTATCACAACTTTAAGCACCTGATATTTGTCATGATATTTGGATTGTTGTCGATGCAGGTACATGCAGCAGCCGACCTTGATGTAAACACGCCCGCTGTTGCTGCAGTAAAAGCCAGTATGCAAAACCGTCATCAATTGCTATCACCGCATTATCTATCGGGCGCAGTGGGATTGACTGCTGATGGATTTGTCGCCGTGAAGGATGCCGGATTGGTGCCATTGTCCCAACGTAGTGCGCTGACCGCGCTGGTGAAAGATGAAAATGCTGACCGCGCAAAGCTATATCAGGGAATTGCTGCCGCAAATGGTCACCCGGAGTGGGAAGGTGAGATACAACGCACATTCGCCCAGCGCTGGATTGATAGAGCGCAAGCAGGCTGGATGGTACAGCGCGACGGACAGTGGGCCAGGAAGTAATTGTCTGCATCGCGCTAAGGCCTTGTAAAGAAAATAGATTATTCAAGTTTTATGAAATGACCATGCGTTAAAGAGTAGTTGAGTAATATTTTTGCCGCTACAACAAATCAAAAAACAAAGGGGTAAAAGCACTTTATTTAAATTTCAGGCATGGTCATTGCATGCAAACTAAGTGCATATTGCAATGGAAGGAGTTTGTTGTGGCAAATAATCTTTTCGTTCTACCTCGTCTGGGCCAACCTATCCGACAGGAAGATTCCGGGATCTACTATATCCTGAATCAGCAAACTGGCCGCGTGCGATCGTTGATACAGTTGGTGCGTGAAAATTTGCACTGGTATATCTTGCAGTTGCAGCCGATTGCCGACGGTCTGGATTATCGCTGGTCGGTGATGTCACGCGAAAATGATTGCGTGCTCAAAACTGCGACTGACAAGCAAATCGCACATTATTTTTCCAAGCCTGAATACACCGAGCCGGTAGGTGCCTGGCAAGTCATGCGTAATGCTGATTTTGGTTTTGGTAAATTCACCCCCATTGAAGCGCCAGAGGATATTAGCTACGCCATCCTGACGTTTGAAGGGGACGAGATGAAAACGCCGATCCGATTGCACAAAGCGCCTGCGGAATGGCTGCAGGAAAATAATGATCAGGATATTTTACAGCTGGAAATTGCCTGATTTTTAGCAGGTGATTGGCTGGTTTTAAGGCCAATGCCTGTGAACAATTGACTGGTGAATTAATTCCCCAAAGTCTTTAAATTGCTCAAAGACGAGGATTTTCGGCTAGTGAGGTAGCCATTGCCTGTGATATGGTTACGACCATATTATTTTGTAGGCAATCCTGCCGGATTGTGGCTCTTATGCTTCGCAGCCTTGTGTTTGATATCGAAACTATTCCCGATGTTGACGGTATACGTCAATTGCACGACCTTCCTTCCGGTTTGAGTGATGCTGACGTAGCCAATATCGCTTTTCACCAACGCCGACAGCAAACCGGTAATGATTTTCTACCGCATCATTTGCAACGTGTATGCGCTGTCTCCTGTGCTTTGCGTGAAGGCAACCAGTTCAAGGTTTGGACCTTGGGCGACGAAGATTCCTCTGAAGCAGAAATCATCCAGCGATTTTTTGACGGCATTGAAAAATACACGCCAAATATCGTCAGTTGGAATGGTGCTGGTTTTGATTTGCCGGTTTTGCACTATCGCGCCATGGTGCACGGCATTACTGCGCCCCGTTACTGGGATCTGGGCGAGGATGATAAAGAATTTAAATGGAATAACTACATCAGCCGCTACCATATGCGTCACCTGGATCTGATGGATGTGCTGGCAATGTATAGCGGCCGTGCCAATGCGCCTCTGGATCAGGTGGCACAGTTATGTGGCTTCCCCGGTAAACTGGGCATGGACGGCAGCAAAGTGTGGCAAGCGTATTTAAATGGTGAAATCAAGGCGATACGCGATTACTGTGAAACCGATGTTGCCAATACCCATTTGGTTTATTTGCGTTTTCTGAAAATGCGCGGCCATTTAAGCGAAGCGGAATATGAAGAAGAAATCCGCGTGACGCGTGAGACCTTGACTAGTTACGCCGGCACGCACTGGCAACAATTTCTAGCGGCCTGGACCCCAGTTAGCTCAGCTTAAAGGATCGGCAGCTTAAAGTCAGCTAGTGCCAGGCAATGCGGCCCTGGTATCGTTTTTAATTTCATCAGGCGCCGCGTCTTCCTCCCTGTGGTCTTCGCGTGAATCTTCATCGAGATTGGCATTCTTCCAGTTCAGAATCACACGCTGATGTTTTTTTGCGTTGCTGGTGAAAGTGTAACGCTGGGTATTTCCCTGGTAGCTGGCAATAATGGAATATTTGCCATTAGGTAGATTGAGCAGTAATCTGGGGGCCGCTTGATCCAGGCTGAATACGGTCTGTTTTTTGGCATCAATGATAGTGATACTGACGCCATCTACCAGCCGGCCAATTTTACCTTCCGAAAACAGGAAATACAGGTTGAATTGCTTTTTAAACGCTTCCAGCGCCTCAACTTCTTCCGAGCCGATTCCACCAGTCACATAATCCACACCATGTTCATCCTGCTGGATGGCGACATCTGCGAGGCAGGTTGCGGAGCAAACTGCCATCACCAGAGCAATACATAGACTCCATTTTTTTAACATATGGTCTCCCTTATTTGCAGTGCTTCGTGAAGGATTGTAAGCCCAATTCAGGTAAAATAACAGCTATGAGAAGCAACCGTCAAAGAACCCGCCTGTCGCCAGCGTCCATGGCGAAACAAACATCCCGCATCGCCGTCATCGAATCCCTGGACCAGGAAGGTCGAGGGGTCGCGCATGTCGATGGCAAAGTCGTTTTCATCGAAGGCGCATTGCCATTTGAAAAAGTGCGCTTTGCGTCGCATTATTCAAAAGCTACCTACGAAGTCGCTGCCACGCTGGAAGTGCTTAAACCTTCCAGCCAGCGTGTTACCCCAGGCTGTGTCTATTTCGGCACGTGCGGCGGCTGTGCCATGCAGCATCTGGAGTTTTCTGCACAAGTGGCTGCCAAGCAAAGGTTGTTGGAAGCAGATTTATGGCACATTGGCCGTATTAAGCCTGAAAAAATACTGCCACCAATCCAGGGTACGCCCTGGCAATACCGTCACAAAGCGCGTCTGCGAGTCAAGTACGTAGAGAAAAAAGGCGGCGTACTGGTAGGCTTCAATGAAAAAGGTACTAGCTATGTCACGTTTATGGATAGCTGCCAGGTGCTGCCTAAAGCCATTTCTGACCTGATTGTGCCACTAAAGGAATTGATAGGGCAGTTAAGCGTCAGGCAGTCACTGCCTCAGATTGAACTGGCAGTCGGCGAAGATGCCACTGTATTACTTCTGCGTATCCTGGAAGCGCTCGAAGAGCGTGACTTGCCTTTGTTGCAAGCTTTTGAGGAACGGCATGGCGTGCAATTCTGGACGCAGACCAAAGGCCCGGACACCGCCAAGCCCTTATTTGGCCACAGTGACCGCCTGCATTACAGCCTGCCTGAATACAACCTGGAATACCCGTTCAGCCCGATAGAATTTACCCAGGTAAACCCGGGTATCAATCGGGTGATGATCCGTCGCGCCATGCAATTGTTGCAACCCAAAGCGGGTGAGCGCATTGCCGACTTTTTCTGTGGCCTGGGAAACTTCACGTTGCCAATCGCCCGCAGTGGTGCCCAAGTCTACGGTGTAGAAGGCGCACAGGCATTGGTTAAACGCGCGATTGAAAATGCCCATTTAAATGGCATCAGTAATGTCGAGTTTGCTGAGTCTGACCTGTTTGATATGACGCCGGAACTGCTGCAAGGCCTGGGTTATTTTGATAAATGGCTGATTGATCCGCCACGTGATGGCGCGATGGAGCTGATCAAGTCATTGCCGGATGATGGCCAAGGCGCGCCTCAGTTAATCGTCTATGTATCCTGTAATCCTTCTACGCTGGCACGTGATGTAGCGATTTTGACCCAGTCTAAAGGCTATCAGTTGAAAGCCGCAGGTGTCATGAATATGTTCCCGCACACCGCACATGTGGAATCAATCGCTGTGTTTGAACGCGTTTGATTTAGCGAAGTTGCTTGAAGGCATTTGACATGTTGTTGAGAAGAGTTGCAGGCTATAGCTTATTAGCGATTGCGCTGGTGTTGTCAGGCTGCCAGTCAGACACTGAGCCGCGCGCGCTGGTGTTTGCAATCGCACAAGCGCCAGTTAACCTGGATCCAAGGTATGCCACAGATGCCGCTTCGGAGCGGGTTAATCATCTGCTTTATCAGCGGCTGGTTGAGTTTGATTCGGCTTCGCATGAGGTGCCAGGGTTAGCTTCATGGCAAATGCAGGATGCACTGCATTACCGCTTTCAGCTTCAGCGGCCATTGGCAGTCTTTCATGATGGCAAACCATTGACCGCTGCCGACGTGAAAGCTACTTATGAAAGTTTGTTGCAACTCAAAAACTCGCCACACACTGCTGAATTCAAGCATATCAAACAGATCAGCACGCCGGATTCACACACCATTGATTTTGAGCTTAGCCGCCCGGATCCCCATTTCCCGGCCAGGCTGATTATCGGTATCTTACCCGCTGAACTGATTACAGCGGGGCATGATTTTGGTCATGCACCTGTTGGCAGTGGCCCATTCAAACTTAATTGCTGGGATAGCGAGCTTGAGCTAGTCAGGCTGAGTGACGGTCTCAAAGTCAGCTTCAATGAAGTCAAGGACCCAAATGTTCGTGTGCTAAAACTCAAGCGAGGTGAAGCGGACCTCATTCAGGGAGATTTGCCGCCTGAACTGGTGAAATACCTGCAAAAACAGCCAGATATCACAGTGCAAACCGTGGCTGGTGCCAACTATTCGTATCTCGGCTTGAATGTGCAGGCTGAATTCCTGCGCGATGTCAGGGTCAGGCGTGCCATTGCCTATGCCATTGATACGCAGGCAATTATTGACAAGGTCATGGTCAGCCACAGCCGGCAGGCGAATGCCATCCTGCCGCCAGAACATTATGCTGGTAATCCTGCATTACAGCCTTACAGCTATCAGCCGGAACTGGCCAGGCAGCTATTGCAATCAGCAGGCATCAAACTACCGCTAACGCTGGTATACAAAACCAGCACCGACCCCCAACGCGTGCGATTGGCCACGATTTTGCAGGCACAAATGCAGGCAGCAGGCATTGATTTACAGATTAAAAGCCTGGATTGGGGGACTTTCTTTGCCGATGTGCAAAAAGGTAATTTTCAGCTATCAGGGCTGACCTGGGTGGGTATTAAAACCCCAGAAATCTATAGCAAAGTGTTTGGTTCAGGCAGTGCGCCACCCCAAGGCTTTAACCGTGGCGGTTACCGGGATGCTGAACTGGATACCTTGCTGAAAAATGAAGATTGGCCAGCAGTCACCCGCCGCATTCATGAACAGTTACCGTATATACCGCTCTGGTATGAAGGCCAGTTCGCAGCTTACCGCAGCAGTGTCGAAGCCTACCAGCCGATGCCAGACGGTAATTGGGATGGGCTGGCCAAAGTTGTGTTCCAGCCATCCGATGAATAGTTAAGGGTTTACCCCGAACCAATGGCCAATCAGGGCAGTTGCGGCCATAGCCAGTGCACCCCAAATCACAACACGGCTCATTCCTTTCCACACACTGGCACCACCGGCCTTCGCAGCCACTGCACCCAGTAATCCCAAAAACGGCAAGGTACTGCAGATTAACCATAGCTGCACTTGCGCATGAGGCGCCAGCCAGGCGATGAGCAAGGGCAGGGCGGCACCACTGGTGAATGCCAGCGCCGAAGCCATTGCTGCCTGCAAAGGGTTGGCCTGGTTAAAGTCATGCAACCCCAGTTCATCGCGTGCATGCGCGGCCAGTGAATCATGATGCGAAAGTGCCTGTGCGACTTGAATCGCAAGCTCCTGGGGTAATCCGCGCTGGACGTAAATGCCTGTCAGCTCGCGCAGTTCACTATCCGGGTCTTCCCGCAATTCCCTGGCTTCACGGGCAAGATCCGCTTGCTCGATATCCGTTTGCGAACTGACAGATACATACTCACCAGTCGCCATCGAAAGTGCGCCAGCGACCATTCCTGCAATACCGGTAATCAACAATGCATGATTGCCAGCACCTGCCGCCGCGACACCCATCAACAGGCTGGCGGTGGAAATAATGCCATCGTTAGCGCCCAGCACTGAAGCCCTTAACCAGCCGCTGCGCTGTAAAAAATGCATTTCGTGATGCGGCATATGCAAAACTCATTAAACGTAATGGCAAAGATTGTAATGTAATTTACCGCGTGAGATAGAGCTGCCATTAAATCAGCGGCCATTCTCAAGGCAAATCCCCGGCAAATCGCTTAGAATAATGCTTATGCACATTGAAATATCCATCCCGGCACAGACTTTGACGCTGTTTGACGACAGCGGCAAGCAGCTTAGCCATTATGCAGTTTCCACTGCCGCTAATGGCGTTGGGTGTGTCAAAGATAGCGGTTGTACGCCATTGGGCAGCCATATTATCCGTGCCAAAATTGGTGCTGATGTGCCTGAGAATACGGTATTTAGAGGTCGCCGGCCGACTGGAGAAATATTTACGCCTGAATTAAAGGAGCAATTCCCTGAGCGTGACTGGATATTAACCCGCATTCTTTGGTTAAGTGGCACAGAGCCTGGCAAAAATCGCCTGGGAAATGTCGATACCATGCAGCGTTATATTTACATACACGGCTCGCCGGAGGCGACTGCGTTTGGTGCGCCCGGCTCGCATGGCTGTGTACGCATGCGCAATGCTGATTTAATTGCGCTATTTGACCAGGTGCCGGTCGGTACTACCGTGAATATTCATGATCAAGCGCCACAAGATCAAAAGCGGCTTAATCAATTACAAAATGATCAACAGACAGAAGCTCGGGGGGTAGAAGGTCAATCTATTCCCCATGGTGTGAATGATTAAACGCCTCACCTCATTATTGCCAGTGATCATTGGCGTACTCTGTCTGACCTTCGCCTTGTTACATATGGTGCCCGGCGACCCGGTCGATGTCATGCTGGGCGAATCCGCCAGCCCGGCAGATCGCGAGTTGCTTAAAGTCCAGCTTGGCCTGGATCAGTCTTTGTATATGCAGTTTGGGCAATATGTTTCGAACATCCTTAAAGGGGATTTTGGCGTTTCTATTCATACCCAAACACCCATCACGCAATTGCTGGCACAGGCTTATCCCGCAACACTGATACTCGCATTCACTGCATTGAGCATAGGCTTATTAATAGGTATTCCGCTGGGGATATGGTCAGCCCTGAAAGCCGGACATTGGCAGGACGTCATGGTGACCATGGTGAGTATCCGTCTCGCCGCCATGCCCGCATTCTGGCTGGGGCCGGTGTTGATGCTGGTATTTGCGGTATGGTTAGGCTGGTTGCCGGTTAGTGGTATGAGCAGTCCGGCCTCCATTATCTTGCCAGCGGTGACCCTAGGCTTAGGCCTGAGTGCCATTCTGACACGCATGACACGCACCAGCCTGCTGGAAGTGTTGAACGAAGACTATATCCGCACTGCTCGTGCCAAAGGCCTGAGCGAACGGCAGGTTTTATTAAAACATGCATTGCGTGCAGCGTTGCTGCCCCTGGTCACCATCGTCGGTTTGCAAATGGGTAGTCTATTGGCGGGTGCTGTGATTACCGAAACCATTTTCAGCTGGAACGGCATAGGTCGCCTGCTGGTGGATAGTATAGAGAAGCGCGATTACCCGGTGACACAGGCATGTGTGCTGGTGATCGCATTGAGCTATGTGCTGATCAACCAGGCAACAGATCTCGCTTATCGCTGGCTTGACCCTCGCACCAGAGGCGCACGATGAAAACTTTTTCATTGTCTACGCTGGCTTTCTGGCTGTTTGCAGTCATCATGGCTCATATCGTTGGCACAAACCCCAATCACACCGATCTTGAAGCGATTCTGCAATGGCCCAGCCTGCAACATTGGTTAGGTACAGATGACCTCGGTCGCGATATCCTGGCGCGTGTGATCCGCGGCGTAGAAGTTTCTTTTATGGTCACCGTGATAGTCACCGCAGTGACCATGACCATAGGCATCAGTATTGGTTTGATCGCCGGTTACAAGGGCGGAAAACTCGATCATGCCTTGATGCAGCTTACCAATATTTTCCTGGCATTTCCCGGTATCTTACTGGCGATTGCATTTGCTGCGGTATTAGGCGCGGGTATTAATAATTTGATCCTCGCCTTATGCCTCACAGGCTGGGTGACTTATGCGCGATTATCCCGTGGGCAAACGCTGGCATTGCGGGAACGATTGCATGTATTGGCGGCAGAGTCACTTGGTGCCAGTTCATTACGGGTGATGCTGTTGCATATATTGCCGCTGCTGATTTCTATTTTATTGGTTGAAGCCGCTTACAGCATGGCCAGCGTCATGATCGCAGAAGCGTCACTATCTTTTCTGGGGCTAGGTATACAAGCACCGAATGCTTCGTGGGGTGCCATGCTACGGGATGCAGTCAGGTTTATGCTGGTAGCCCCGCATTATGTGTTGACAGTAGGTGTATGCATGATGAGCCTAATTCTCGCGATTAACCTGGGTGGCGATGTGCTGCGTGACAAACTGGATGTTCGAAGCGAATCCAGATCATGAGAAAGCAATATCGTTATTACGACCTGATCATGGCGGCTTTTGCCGTGGTGCTGGTCGGCTCCAATATTATTGGCCCAGGTAAGATCACCGAGATTCATATGCCGTTGATGGGTGCGCTGACGTTTGGTGCGGGCATTATGTTTTTCCCGATCAGCTTTATTTTTGGAGATATCCTCACTGAAGTGTATGGCTATGCCGCCTCCCGGCGGGTGATTTGGACCGGGTTTATTTGCCTGGCTTTTGCCAGCCTGATGGCATGGGTCATAGTAGCACTTCCACCGGCGCCTGAATGGCACGATCAGGCTGCCTATCAATCGGTATTTGGTTCGACAGCACGTATTGCCATCGCCTCATTAGTGTCATTTGTGGCAGGAGAGTTTGTGAACTCATTTGTCATGGCCAAAATGAAAATCCTCACCAAGGGGCGCTGGTTATGGAGTCGTACCATAGGCTCGACACTATTTGGTGAAGCGGTAGATACGATATTGTTTTTTCCTCTGGCATTTTATGGTTCTGGAGAGTTTCCGGATGCTATGATGCCGCAAATCGTGTTGGCGCAATTTGTCGCCAAAGTGCTGGTTGAAATTGCTTTTACGCCAGTTACTTATAAAATCGTTGCGTTTCTGAAGCGTGCAGAAAATGAAGATTACTACGACACGCATACGGACTTTAGCCCGTTCAAACTTTAACGTGTGCCATCCGTCCTATTTTTATCCATATACCTATCGGAACCCCATTGAACCAAGTTAACTGGTACGAAAAAAACAAAACACAAGCTGCTGACTGGCAGTCAGAAGCAGGCAATCTGCCGCCAAAAGCCGTAGTCATCGCAGATGACACGACAAAAGCAGACGAGGCCTATCGTCTGGCCTGCGAAGGCACCGCTTTACTTTACCGTGGCGATTTTCAAAATGCCAAACAATTATTGCAGGCGATTACGCGACGTGTAGATCGCAAACCGGTCAAACCTGCCGCTACGATGCTGGAGAGTTTTCACCAGCACCGTGCACGCCAGATCGACCGTGCCAACATCACGAACAAAGTGTTGATTGAGCTTAAATACGGGCAATGTGATTTACCGCGTGCACCGGATGTGAAAGCGGCAGTGCAGGGCGCATTGATTGTTGATGAGAAAAAAGACAAATTACCCGCACGCCTGGTACTTTCGTTGCGTGAGCTGTTAGGTATGGTCGGCGCGTATGAATGGCGTAAAAAGGGCGTCCCCATCAACGCGCTGAATGCCAATATCCACGCCCATTACGGGGTGTATTCGCCCGTACGTGGTGAGTATCTAGAACTGATTGACCAGGCGCTACTCAATAATCCTCAGGTTGCATGGGATATAGGCACCGGTACCGGTGTCATCGCCGCCGTCTTGGTGACACGTGGCGTAAAAAATGTCATTGCTACGGATACCAGTCCACGCGCTTTAATCTGCGCTGCAGACAATGTACAGCAACTGAATATGCTTACCAATATTCAGATTGTTGAAGCAGACCTGTTTCCGGAAGGCAAAGCCGATTTAATAGTGTGTAATCCGCCGTGGCTGCCAGCTAAGGCCAACACGCCGATCGAGCAGGCGGTATATGACCCCGATAGCAGGATGCTGAAGGGTTTTTTAAGTGGTGTTAAAGCGCATTTAAACCCGGATGGTGAGGCCTGGCTGGTCATGTCAAATCTGGCGGAGCTGATTGGCTTGCGCAAACCAGATGATTTAACAGGCTGGATCGCTGAAGCTGGCTTGCAAGTGATTGAGCGTTTAGACACGCAGCCTAAACATGGTAAATCACAGGATAAGCAGGACCCGCTTTTTGCTGCAAGATCAAAAGAAGTAACCAGCCTTTATCGTTTAAAATTGAGCTAGCCTGGGCCAAACAGGTTAAATCATTCATAGAAAACATCAGGAAACTTTATGTCTTTAGGTCCCGTCATGCTGGATGTTGTTGGCAAAGAACTCACTGCTGATGACATCCGCCGTTTGCAACACCCGCTGGTGGGTGGCGTGATTCTGTTCGCGCGTAATTTTGAGAATGGTGAGCAGTTAAAAGCACTGACCGCCAGCATTCATGCCGTGCGCCAGCCGCCATTATTGATTGCGGTCGATCATGAAGGCGGGCGCGTGCAGCGCTTTCGCGAAGGCTTTACAAAAATTCCACCCATGCGAGAGTTTGGCCATATCTGGGACAAAAATCCGCGTAAAGCGAAAGAGTTGGCAGTAGAGGCCGGATATATCCTGGCAGCTGAGTTGCGTGCACATGGAGTGGATTTCAGTTTTACCCCCGTGCTGGATATGGATTACGGCGATAGCCTGGTCATCGGCGACCGTGCCTTTCACCGCGATCCGCAGGCAATTAATGAATTAGCCTTTCATTTGATGCAGGGCCTTAAAAAAGGCGGTATGGCGGCAGTTGGCAAACACTTTCCCGGGCACGGCTTTGTGGTAGCTGATTCACATGTCAGTATTCCGGTGGATGATCGTGAGTTTGACCAGATTGCGCAAAACGACATGCAACCTTTCCGCCAGATGATTGATGAGGGTTTGCATGCGATTATGCCCGCACATGTGATTTATCCTAAAGTGGATGAAAAACCTGCCGGTTTCTCGCCGCGCTGGTTGCAAAAAGTATTGCGTGAGCGCCTGGGGTTTAACGGCGTGATTTTTAGCGATGATTTGAGTATGGAAGGCGCGACCGTAGCGGGCGATGTGACAGCACGCACACTGGCGGCGCTGAATGCCGGTTGCGATATGGTGTTGTTGTGCAACCGCCCAGATCTGGCGGATGAGTTACTGGAAAACCTCGAATGGAGCATTTCTGCACAAACGATTGCGCGCTTAGCGCGTATGCACGGCGCGCATCACCCGGCAGATATGATTGCGCTACGTGAATCAGCTGATTATGTAGATGCCGTAAAACGGGTTGCGCTGGTGGGCTTAAAGGAAGCAGATTTGTTTGCGTGAAGGCTTTCTAATCACGCCAGGATAAAGTAAGCTAAGCACTTAATTAAAAAGTAATTTTTCAAGCTCAATCATCGGTAATTGCTATGAAATGGATTGTTTTAGGGATATTTTTAGCCTCTGTCAGCTACGTGCACTTTCGCGGCAAGGTGCGGCATAAGTTTTACAGGCAACTGTTTGATCACTCAGGCATTGTGGCGCCCTTTAATGTGTTTTTATACCTGTTTTCAAAAGCACCGACGACGCCTTACGTGCAAGTCAGCGAATTCCCAGAACTGAAAGTGATCAGCGACCGCTGGCAGGACATCCTCAAGGAAGCCCTGCATGTGCGCGACCAGGAACGTATTGCCGCCGCTAAAAACAATAACGATGCCGGTTTCAATTCATTTTTCAAAACCGGCTGGAAACGTTTTTACCTGAAGTGGTATGACGCGGAGCATCCTTCCGCCAGCATTTATTGCCCGCAAACAGTGGCTTTGCTGCAAAGTATCCCCAGCGTCAAAGCCGCCATGTTTGCCGAACTGCCACCAGGTGCGCACTTGAATCCGCACCGCGACCCGTATGCAGGATCATTGCGCTATCACTTGGGATTGGCAACGCCGAATAATGACTTGTGCTATATCAAGGTTGATGGCGAAAATTACAGCTGGCGCGATGGACAAGCGGTGATGTTTGATGAAACTTACATCCATGAAGCCTATAACAAAACTGATGAAAACCGCATCATCCTGTTTTGCGATATCGAGCGTCCAATGCGTTATCGCTGGGCACAGTCTGTGAATCGTTTTTTAGCTAATACCATTGTGACAGCGGCCAGCTCACCCAATGAAGATGGTGACCAGACCGGCGTGATTAACCGCCTGTTTCACTACGCCTGGGTAGTTGGACAATATCGTCGCCGCTTCAAACGCTGGAACCGGACAGTTTATCAAATCACCCGAATCCTGCTAATCGCACTAGTGATTTATGCCATCTGGAAAATTTAGGATAAATAGTCTAAAAGTGATGATTAAACTTGAAACTTTGTCCATTTGCCCTTATCTTAGTTCTTGAAAGTTAAAGGTTTAGAAGTTAAAAGTAATAACGTTTTATTTGAGAGGAAGAAAACATTATGTCTGATATGCAAGTTTTAGGTCGTGAGGGTAATGTATCCGATACGCAGAACCGCGTGTTGCGCAACACATATGCACTACTCGGCTTGAGTATGATCCCAACCGTCATTGGCGCCTATGTAGGCCTGCAAATGAATTTTGGATTTTTGGCGGCGCATCCGTTCATATTCGCAATCGGCTTTCTGGCTGTGATGTTTGGTATGTTCAAACTGATTGCTGTTAACCAGAATAGCAGTATTGGTGTGTGGCTGCTGTTGGCAATGACATTCGCATTCGGCATTATGCTTGGCCCAATTCTCCAGTATGCATTGCATTTACGTAATGGTGCCGAGATTGTAGGTTTGGCTGCAGCGGGTACAGGGATTACCTTTTTAACACTGGCTGGTATCGGCTCATCCCCGGCACGTGACTTCAGTGGCATTGGTAAATTCCTGATGGTTGGCTTGGTTCTGGTGATTGTTGCCGGTTTAGCAAACTTATACTTCCAGATTCCAGCATTGTCATTGGCTATCTCTGGTGTATCAGTACTTATTTTCTCAGCTTACATTTTGTATGACGTAAACCAGATTGTACGTGGTGGCCAGACTAACTATGTAATGGCGACATTGAATCTGTACCTTGATGTTTATAACTTGTTTGTTAACTTGTTAAACATCTTGCTGGCTTTGCTAGGTAACCGTGATTAAGCACTAATAACTAGCAATAAAAAAGAAACCCGCTACGGCGGGTTTTTTTATTGGTTAAAGCCTTTTCATTAATGGTTATTTATAACCGCACTGGTTTCATACAGCCAAAAATATGTGGCTGTAAAGATAAATTAATAAGTAACTATATGATTTTAATAGTAAAAAAAATGTAATTTTGGTGGATTGATTTTTGCACTGCCTTTGCCAAATGGGGGAGACAGTGTGTTAAATAATAAATTGAAGTTAGTGTTGCTAATGGCAACTTATTCTGGAGTTTTGATTGGGGCGGAGTTGGATGCCGAGCCTTCAAACAACAATTCCCAAGCGGCAGAGCCAAATGCAACAATCCTACTTGATGAAATTGAAGTAAAGGCAAAGCGTCAGAGAATCATTACCCCTTTGCCTGGGGTTCCCATCGATAAGGCAACGGCCACTACTAATATACAAAGCGCAACTTCAAAAGAGATTGAAGAAACAAAAGCACTCAATGTGACGGAGTTTATGAATGGGAATATGCAATCGGTCACAACGAATGATTATGCTGGGAACCCTTTTCAACAAGATTTAAATTTTCGTGGTTTTACGGCTTCACCATCTATAGGTACGCCACAAGGCATTTCGGTTTATTTGGATGGTGTTCGTATTAATGAAGCGTTTGGTGAGGTAGTCAACTGGGATTTAATTCCCATGAATGCTATTTCCAGTCTTAATCTAATCCCAGGGTCTAATCCATTGTTTGGTTTAAATACCATCGGTGGTGCATTAGCTATTCGTACTAAAGATGGTTTTTCAGATAACTATCTAAGGTCGCAATATCTTTTTGGTTCATGGGGCAGGGAGCAAGCACAATTTTCAAATGGTTTACATGGTGAGAGATTTGCTTTATTCACGGCCTATAATCATTTTAAGGAGGATGGCTGGCGTGATAATTCTCCAACGAATGTACGTCAACTTTTCAACAAAGCATCAGTAAGGTTAGATGCTGGTGAATTGAATTTTACTGCTATGAATGTGGACACTGCTCTTGTCGGTAATGGCATGATTCCATTTGAAATAGCTGAACGAGATAGGACTCAAGTCTATACCTCACCTGATCAAGTGAAAAGTACACTTGAACATTATGCGTTAAATGGGAGTTGGTATGTTAATGATAACGTTACTCTATCCGGGTCGCTATACAAGCGGCGCTTAGATCAATCTGCGATAAGCGGAGATGTCTATGATCCATATCGAGCATTAATTTCTCAATGGGGAAATGATATTGATGGAGATGGAGTGGATGATGCCGGTAAGTTGAATGGGATGTTTAACTACACTGCTCTCAATCAAATCAGTGGTGGGGGAATGTTTCAGTCTTCTTTTGATTTTGATAAGCATCAAGTTGTTGCTGGCGTATCTATAGATAGCAATAGAATCGGCTTCTTACAATCTCAGCAAATGGGTGAAATTGATGATAATCATGTAGTACGACCAACAACAAATACAGATTTTTTTGAAGACAACGGTTTTTATGGTGCTTACTACATTGTAGATAGAAATAATTTGAAGGGTAGTAGCAAAACAAAAAGTGCTTTTATTTCGGATACTTGGTCGCCAACCGATGATTTGCATTTAACTCTCGGAGCACGCTTAAATTGGACAAACGTTAAAAATACACTTATTTCAGATAATGGTAAGGAACTGCATGCATTTACGGATGATGATTACAATCCACTAAAGCAAAAATGCTTGGTGCGTGGCGATGTTTCTCCAACTCGTGGTCGTTATGCATGTAGTACGGGAGATTATGACTATCGTAGCTTTAATCCATCCCTAGGGGTAACTTGGGAAGTAAGAAAAGACTTAACTACTTATGGGAATGTAAGTCGAGGGGCACGAACACCTACCGTGATTGAACTTGGGTGCGCAAATGATAAAAATGCAACTGCCGCAGTTGGAAGTCAAAATTATCAAGTTGGTTGTTCTATACCCACTTCATTATCTTCGGATCCATATTTAAAACAGGTACGTTCCACCTCATATGAAACTGGTTTCAGAGGTGAAACTCAAGGTTGGGATTGGAATATCGGATTGTTCCGAACTGAATTGAAGGATGATATTTTGTTTGTTCCGTTAGGTCGGAGAAATCGCGGTGTATTTGATAATTTTGGGTCAACCTTACGACAAGGGATAGAAATGGGTGTTAAAGGGGGGGTAGATAATGATAAGTTCAGTCTAAACTATACCTTTATGAGGGCTACGTTTGAATCCTCGCAAAGGATCATCAATGACGCAAATAGTACTAATTCGCAAATTGTTGCTGCGGCAGCACAGGCTTACGTAACGGTCGAGTCTGGAGATCAATTGCCAGGTATGCCAAATCATATTTTACAGGCAAGCTGGAGCCACAGATTTTCTGATAAATTTGATGCAACTCTATCAATGGTTATGCATTCTTCCGCTTTTGTTAGGGGGAATGAAAATAATGATCACCAACCACGAGGTCGAATTTCTACTGAAAGATATAACTATATTGGTGAAGGTACGACATCAGGTTATGCAGTATTCCATCTGCGAGCCAATTATCAATTTAATCCAGGTGTGAAAATGTTCTTGAAATTGGATAATATTTTTGATCGAGAATACGCCACCGCGGGTGATTTAGGAAGAAATCCATTCAATTCTGCAGGCCAATTTCAAACTAACTCTAACAACTGGAACAATACAACATTCATTGGTCCTGGTGCGCCCAGAGCAGCATGGATAGGGCTTTCAATTGATTGGGATTGGAAAAACAAAGCCTTTAAAGATTAAAAGTGAAGATGAGATAAAAAACCAGCATTGATTGCTGGTTTTTTTTCTTGGTTGTTTTCGGCAACCAATCGGTGGTTTATAACAACCATTATTATGGATTGATTTTTTATTAAGAACTTTCTTTAAATTTGTTAATAAAATTTAAAGAAAAATTTAAATTTATAAAAATTTAATCATTATTTATCAATTACTTATAAATTCTCCTGTCGCAGTAAATTTCTTTTGTAAATTTCTGATAACCGGAAAACCGCTGGCACAGGTTTTGCCACCTGTTAAAGACGAAGCTGGTAGAGATCAATAGATTGTTTTAAAAATGCAGCAGGTAATTAGTTTTGTTATCTAGCCATGACAACTGGAATTAGATTGAAAACAAATATTCTTTAAATAAAGGAGATTAGTGATGAAGTTAAAGGCAATATTGTTAGCCAGTATGCTTGCATTAAGCGTAAACAGTGCTTATGCAGGGAATTTTGTATCCTTAACACAAGGTGTGGGCGGAGACCTTTCCCTAGCAAATGGTGGTTTGAAAAACGGTATCAATAATCCGAACAGGGACATTTTCTACATTGAAAATCTGACCTCAACGACTTATCTGAGTGGTTATGAGTACGGTTCAGACAATGGTGTGGTTGCATCTGCATTGAATTATAGAACCTTTGCAACTACTACCGGTAATCCAACGATTTCAACAGGTACATTGACCCTGGTTGACTGGCGCGTGACTGAAAACGTAACTTTGCTACCTGGTATTGCCCAGGCAACCGTGTTTGATTATGTCTACCGTGACAGCGCCGACGGCAAACTGGTATTTGGTACGCGTTATATGAACCTGGTTGATAACGATCAGGAAGTTAACTACCTATATCGCCAGGGCGCAGGTGATAATCCTTCAGTCGCCTGGACATTCCTGTCCGACTTTGATTTGCGTATGTATCAGGCCGGCCAGACAAATGATTTTACTTATGACCCAGTTGTAGATTACACCAACGGTATTGTTCGTCAAAAGGCTGATATCAGCGTTTCAGAAGGTAACCCTTGGTCTGGCTTGTATCTGGTAAAAACCGATGCTGTGAATTATGGCCTCGGCGCTAACGCCATTGGTTACTATCAAGCTGGTGAAGAGGGTCAGTCTGTAGTCGGTGGATTCATGACTGGTTTCATTGCCACTCCTGTACCGGAAGCAGAAACTTATGCCTTGATGTTGGCCGGCCTTGGCGTAGCAGGCGCAGCCGCACGTCGTCGTCAATCAAAATAATGGCATAGACATACTTAAAATTATAAATGCCATGAAAAAAAGAGCGGGGAGCCAAGGCTACCCCGCCATCTAAATATCTTAATTGCGAGGAAATAATACTATGAAAGCTACTCTTTTGAAACAATCTTTGGCAGCCGCTGCGATTACTTTTGCAGCTGTAGGTTCTGCATACGCAGGTGATTTCACCACTATCTCTAACAATGGCGCCCGTACCCCAGGCAGTACCAACAACCCTGCAACTGATCCGTTCTTTATTAATGATTTGCCATCTTCCTGGACACTGAAGAACTCTGTCACTACGGATGTTTACTCGCCAGTTGCTGGCAGTACAAGCCAGATTGTTGGACAGTTTGTGGATTCTTTCTGGTATGAAGCTTCAAGTAACTCCTACATCATCGGTACCTATTTCCAGTTAACCAATGATGACCATGGTATTACTGAAATCAACTCTATTGTGCGTAGCGGTTTCGCCGACGCAACCGGTGATTTAAGTGCAGCATGGACTTATGCATCCGGTATCTATAGTGGTGCAGAGGCTGGCTATCGTTTGCGTGATCCTTCTCGTTCTGATTACATTGCCTCCTACAATGCTGGTACGGCTGCTACAGGCGCATACTTTGATGCAGACAAAGTAGCGATCCGAACAGACGTAAGCTTGGGCGAAGATAATCCTAACAGTGGTTTGTATCTGATCAAGTTCAGTGCAAATAACTCAATTGTTGAATGGACATCGAACGCTGTACACATCGTACAAGGTGCATCATCTTCAGAAGGTGGCCGTATCCGTCAGGATATGTTCCTGAGCGGTTTCGCTGTGACTATGGTGCCAGAAGCTGAAACTTATGCCATGATGATGGCTGGTTTGGCAATGATCGGGAGTATCGTTCGCCGCCGTAAATCTGCTTAATTCATCCAGGCAGTGACCAATAAACCCGCCCTCGGCGGGTTTATTTTTATGCGTCAGGTACGTTAACTTGTTTGGATCTTTTGAGCCCGGCAAGCGCTAGGGCAAGAGTTTGTCTTGTTCTTTATCCAGGCGACGTTGCCTGAAAAAACTGCTTAACAGGGAGCCACATTCATCACCGATTACATTGCTGGTCACTTCACAGTGATGGTTTAGCTTATTTTCTGCCATCAAATTAATGACACTCCCGCAACAGCCGGTTTTGGGGTCGCTGGCACCGTACACCAGGCGGGAAATACGTGCATGCTGGATAGCGCCGCTGCACATGGCGCAAGGTTCTAAAGTCACATACAACGTACAATCCACCAATCTGTAATTACCCAAGTGTTTGGCGGCTTCCCGCATAGCCTGGATTTCAGCATGTGCTGTCGGGTCATTTAGACTGATAGGGGCATTTCTCCCACGGCCGATCACTTCTCCATTCTTCACTATTATTGCGCCTACCGGCACTTCACCCAGGCTGGCCGCTTCTTCAGCGAGCGCAATTGCCATGCGCATGTAATCTTGGTCTTGCATAAATATTATGTGTTACTGGGTTTATCGGCCAAGCGAATAAGGATATATACCAAGCCCATGGTAAAAGCGCCCGCCAGCCAGATGCCGATTTCCTGGTAGGTTGGGGTGGCATCCTGCACAGGTAGCACGATCAGTTTACGTAGAAACATGACAAGGACGACCTCGACAAAGGTTTCAACCAGTAATTTATGGCCGCGCAGGTAGCGGATTTCTGCTGAGATTAACGCTGATATGGACCACAGCAACATTAATGTACCCAGTGCACGTAAAAAACCATGTACCAGGTTGTTGGTCGAAGCAGCTTCTTTTACATCGATAAAGAACAGCCAGGTGAACATGATGACCGAGATGGCGAGTGCCAGGCCAATGATGATATGAGCCAGGCCGTTGAGCCAAAGCATCGCCTTGATGGCGATGCGGTTTAATGGTTCGAACTCTTCAGGCAGTTGTTCTTGTGACATGCTTTTTCCGTTAGGCAATCCAGCCCAAATGATAAATCATTTGGTGAGTAATTGCTCCAAAGTGAGTTCTGAGAGTTGCTTGAGTAGCCATTGTATGGCTTTGCCCATATCGGCAGGGCGTTGATGCCGCCAGGCAATAAAAGTCGGCGCTACTGGCTTGGGTTCCGCCACTTGCTTGATCAGAAGCAGCCCTTTATCGGCTGCGGTTTGCGCCATTTGTTTTGGTAAATAGCCGATCGCAATACCGGATATCTGTGCTTGCAGCTTGGTCTGCATGTCCGGCACGGTCAGGGTATCCTGACCGGAAAGTATGCCGGAGGTGCGCGGAGGCAGGTTGCGTGAGCTATCCGCTGCAGCGACTACCCGGTGCTGCACAATATCATTGGCGTCTAATGGTTCAGGCAGCGCTGCCAACGGGTGATGTGGTGCAATGGCAAACACAAATTCCAGTTGCCCTAGCAAATGAGTGCCAAAACCATTGCCGGGTGGGGAATCACCCGGTGCACCGATTGAAATATCTGCGCGGTTGGTTTGCAGAGCATCCCAACTACCACCATAGACCTCACGCAGAAGTTTAACCCGGGTGCCAAATCCCTGCTGGTAGAACGTTTGTAGTAAATTCAGAATAGGCTGAAAATCGAACAGGTCGCTGATAGCAATCGCAATATCGGTTTCAACGCCAGTGGCTATCCTGCGCACTCGGCATTCCAGCGTCTGGGCCGCGTCCAGCAAATAACGGCCTTCTTTAAGCAATTCTGCGCCCGCTGCTGTTAGGGTCGCGCGGTGGCCGCTACGATCAAATAACTCTATGCCTAAATCTTCCTCAAGCTTGCGTACCGTGTAGGTGAGTGCAGAAGGCACGCGGTATAAAGCTTCTGCTGCTGCCGCAAAGCTGCCTTTGCGCGCGATCATGTCAATTACTTCCAGCGCTTCAATGCTGAGTTTGAGGCTCATAAATGCTTAATCAAAAAAATTGAACAAGTGATGCAAAATGTTTTGCTATCAATGGGGTTAGTGTTTTTTTATCATACATTTAATCTTTCAAACGGAGTGAATAAAATGTTGAACATTCGCCCTTCAAACACACGTGGCTACGCCAATCATGGCTGGCTGGAAAGCTTTCACAGCTTTTCATTTTCCAGTTATTACGATCCGGCCCATATGGGGTTTTCAGTATTACGCGTGATTAACGACGATAAAGTCGCCCCGGCAACCGGCTTTGGCATGCACGGCCATCAGGATATGGAAATCATTACTTATATGCTGGCGGGTGAGCTACGTCATACCGACAGCATGGGTAATGGGTCCGTCATTCGTGCCGGTGATGTGCAGCGCATGACGGCCGGTACTGGCGTGCGTCATAGTGAGATGAATGCCTCTGACAAAACCACCGCGCATTTATTACAGATATGGATTGAGCCTGCGACTTTGAATCTGGCGCCAGGCTATGAAGAAAAAACGATTTCTGTAGAGAATAAATTGAATCGCTGGGCTTTGATCGCCTCGCCTGATGCCTGGGATGGTTCATTGAAAGTTCACCAGGATGTGACTTTGTGCGCCACCGTGCTTGAGGCAGAACATAGCCTGCCTCTGGAAGTGAGCGAAGGCCGCAGCGCTTATATGCATGTTGCCCGCGGTGCAGTTGAGATCAATGGTGAGCGATTAGCCACTGGCGATGCGCTGAAAATTGAAGATGCGACTAAACTGGAAATGCGCGCGCACGAAGAAAGTGAAGTGTTGTGGTTTGATTTACCTGGCAATAAAAAATAGGTTTTAACATTCATTATTTAATATGAAGGGAGTAACAACATGACTCAAGTTTCAATTGTTTATCACAGTGGTTATGGCCATACCGCAGAGCAAGCCAAAGCGGTTGCGCGCGGTGTCGAGAAAGTGGCAGGCGTAAAACTGCATCTTTTTACTGCAGAAGAAGCCCAGCAGCAATGGGATGCACTTAAAGCAAGTGATGCGATTATTTTTGGTAGCCCGACTTATATGGGTTCAGCGTCAGCTGCTTTTAAAGCTTTTATGGAAGCCAGTTCGGAGAAATGGTATGTCCGCGAGTGGAAAGACAAGATTGCAGCTGGCTTCACCACCTCTGCCAGCCAAAGCGGGGACAAGCTTAGTACATTAATACAGTTAGCAGTGTTTGCAGCACAACACGGCATGATCTGGGTAGGACAGGATTTATTGCCGGGGAACAATAACAGTAAAGGGTCGGTCAACGATTTAAATCGTTTGGGTGGCTTCTTGGGCGCGATGGCGCAGGCGAATGCCGATCAGGGGCCAGAGTTTGGACCGATTCCTAGTGATCTATTAACTGCCGAGCATTTGGGTGAGCGCGTTGCTACGATTGCCAAACGGTTTTCTGAATCTAAATAACAATCCAAATTAGGGAGAAATTAAAGTGAAAAAGTTACTCTTAGCTGTAAGTCTGTTGGCAGCTTCACAAGCCTGGGCCGCAACCGAAACCTACAATATTGATGCTGCACATAGTTTTGCCAATTTCAGCATCCGCCATGTGGTTGCCAAAACTTCCGGCACTTTTAATGATGTGACGGGTGTGATTACGCTTGATCCGGCCAACTTGAATACAGCTACCGTGCGCGCGACAATTAATGTTGCGAGTGTGAACTCTGGTTTAGCCAAGCGCGATGAGCATATCAAAGCCGACAAGTATCTGGATGCCGCCAAATACACACAGATTCAGTTCGAAAGCACCAAGATTACTGCTTCAAACCAGAATCAGGCCATTTTACAGGGCAAGTTGACCATGCATGGCGTCACCAAACAAGTGGATATCCCTGTTCGCGTATTAGGATACGGTTCTGATCCATGGGGTGGGCAACGCGCAGGTTTTGAGGGGCATGTAACTCTGAAAGCCTCAGATTACGGTTATGGCTGGGCGACTGGTGCCAACTCACCAGTAGGCGATGAGATTGAAGTGACCTTGTTGATTGAAGGCGTTAAAGCTAAATAACACAGTAATTAGCAATATGAATACGGAAGCCTGGTTTGGTCAGGCTTCCGTATATTCGTTTTAAGATTCGTAAAATGTAAGTATTGGAGATAAGCATGGCATTAGATTTATTTTCCCCATTAACACTGGGCGCAATCGCATTAAAAAATCGCGTAGTGATGGCACCTCTTACGCGGAACCGTGCAGGTGAGGGCGGCGTGCCGCAGGCGATGAATGTGACATACTACGAGCAGCGCGCCACAGCTGGCCTGATTATTACAGAAGCGACGCCGATTTCACCAATGGCGCATGGTTACCCGGCCTTGCCAGGTATTTATACCGATGCACAGATTGCCGGCTGGAAAAAAGTGACCGATGCCGTCCACGCACAAGGTGGCAAAATCGTCATCCAGTTGTGGCATGTAGGCCGTATTTCACATCCTAGTTTATTACCCAACCAGTCTCAGCCTGTAGCTCCTTCAGCAATCAAACCGGCAGGGCAGGCGTTTACTTATCAAGGTTTGCAGGATTATGTCACTCCACGCGCCCTCGAGCTGGATGAGCTGCCCACCATAGTACAAGATTATGTACATGCGACGCGTTGCGCCATCGCGGCGGGTTTCGATGGGGTTGAAGTGCATGCAGCAAATGGCTATCTGCTAGACCAGTTTTTGAGAGATGGATCAAATCAGCGCGAGGATGCTTATGGCGGGTCTCTAGAGAATCGCACCCGATTATTGCTGGAAGTGGTGCAAGCGGTAGTGGACACTATTGGAGCGAACAAAGTGGGTGTGCGTATTTCGCCGGTGAATCCGTTCAATGATATGAAAGACAGCCAGCCACAAAAGACTTTCAATTATGTTGCACAGGCATTGAATCAGTTTGATCTGGCATATTTGCATGCGGTTGAAGGCGGCATTCATGGGGGCGGTGAAGCTGAGCCGTTCGATTTTGAGGCACTGCGTAAACTGTTCAACAATGGCTATATCGCCAATCTTGGCTATGACAAAGCGCGTGGCAATGCAGTGATTGCCAGTGGGCATGCGGATGCCGTGGCTTTCGGTGTGCCATTTATCGCGAACCCTGACCTGGTTACGCGCTATGCGAAAGATGCTCCACTGAATGAAGCCGACCCTTCTTCATTCTATGGTGGCACTGACAAGGGATATACTGATTATCCGTTCTTGAGCGCTTAATGATGTTGCCGGGTCTTATTGCCTGGCTTTATACCTAAGTTTTATCACCAGACTTGTCGCTCACGGTGTGCGGGCGTAGAATTCGCGCAAAGCAAATTCAATGGGCTAACGCTCCGTACATTGTGAGTTAATTTCTGCATGTCTCAACCTGATTCAAACACAAAGCCCCATAAGTTAATTGTTGCCAACTGGAAAATGCATGGCAGCCTGGCTTTTAACCAGGCATTGATTGAGGGCTACCTGGAAGGCTTAACTTCGCTTACGCAAACAGATGTTGTAGTTTGCGTACCGTATCCATATCTGGCGCAGGCACAATCGTTGCTGTCCAATTCACGGATAGGCTGGGGTGCACAGAATCTGGCCAAGTTCGAGCAAGGTGCTTATACCGGTGAAGTCGGTGCGAGTATGCTGCGCGATTTTGGCGCGCAATATGTGATTATCGGGCATTCCGAACGCAGTACGGCGTATTGTGAGTCGGATGAGAATATCGCTGAAAAAATGATGGTAGCCAAACGCCATGGCCTGAAGCCGATTTTGTGCGTCGGTGAAACTCTGCTTGAGCGCGAAGCCGGCGTCATGGAGCGTGTGGTGGGTCGGCAGTTAGAAACAATTATTCGCCTGTTTGGTGGCGAAGCATTTGCCGATACCATTGTTTCTTATGAACCGATTTGGGCGATTGGTACTGGCTTGGCCGCGACTGCAGAGCAGGCGGTCGCCATGCACCAGTTTATTCGCGAGTCAGTAGCGAATGCCGATAAATCGGCCTCTGCCAGCTTAAAAATCCTCTACGGAGGGAGCGTAAGTCCACAAAATGCGGTACAATTATTAAATCAGAAGGAAATAGATGGTGCGCTGATCGGCCGTTGCTCGCTAGATGTTGGGCAATTTATAAAAATATGTCAGGCCGTTCCTGTAAAATAGCACCTCTAACTCAATAGCAAACGTGCCAAAAGCATCATTGTTATTACATTATCGGATTAAGGAATATGGAAAACGTCATTCTTGTCATTCATGTGTTGGCAGCAGCTTCAGTGATTGGCCTGGTCTTATTACAGCACGGCAAAGGCGCTGACATGGGTGCAGCGTTTGGAAGTGGCGCCTCAGGTAGTTTGTTCGGGGTTTCCGGCTCTTCCAATTTGCTCAGCAAGCTGACATCGATTTTTATTACAGTATTTTTTGCAACCAGTTTGACGCTGGCATTTTTGTCCAGTAATAAAGCGGGTTCTGGCAGCGTGGTTAAATCCCCGCTGACACAACAGGCTCCGGCCAAAGGCGAGGCAGTTGAACCTGCCAAGCCGGTTGAAAATACACCCAAAGATATTCCCAATTAATTTTTAGCCGTCGTGGTGGAATTGGTAGACACGCTATCTTGAGGGGGTAGTGACGAAAGTTGTGCGAGTTCGAGTCTCGCCGACGGCACCAGCGATGTTCATGCGTGATCTATTAATTCAAGGTTTCGCGACGTCGGCTGGTTGGGAAGTGTTTGCTTGGGCGTGTTTGTTGTGTAGTTGCCAGACCTTTGGGTTTGCAGTGAAATGACTTGTTAACATGATCGATTAAGGCAAATCAGTGTTAGAAAATTATTTCCCGATTTTGATGTTTACCCTGGTGGGCTTGGGCGTTGGCCTGGGGCCGCTTATTATTGGTAAACTCGTCTCTCCGCATCGCCCTGATGCGGAAAAAAACTCTCCTTATGAATGTGGCTTTGAAGCGTTTGAAGATGCGCGCATGAAATTTGATGTGCGTTATTACCTGGTCGCCATCCTGTTTATCCTGTTTGATCTCGAAATTGCTTTTCTTTTCCCCTGGGCGATCGTGATCCAGGAAATTGGCCAGGCTGGTTTTTGGGCGATGATGGTTTTCTTGTTTGTGCTGGTGGTCGGCTTCATCTTTGAATGGATGAAGGGCGCCTTGGAATGGGACTAATAGGATTGGTGCATTATGAGCATTGAAGGCGTACTGGAAAAAGGCTTTGTCACCACCACACTGGATACGGTGATCAATTACACACGTACCGGCTCTTTGTGGCCGATGACGTTCGGCCTGGCGTGTTGTGCGGTAGAAATGATGCATGCCGGCGCGGCGCGTTATGACCTGGACCGCTTTGGTATCGTATTCCGCCCCAGCCCGCGGCAATCGGATGTGATGATTGTTGCTGGCACGCTGGTAAACAAAATGGCTCCTGCGTTGCGCAAGGTTTATGACCAGATGGCCGAACCTCGCTGGGTTATTTCTATGGGTAGCTGTGCCAATGGTGGTGGGTATTACCATTATTCATATGCGGTAGTGCGCGGCTGTGACCGTATTGTGCCGGTCGATGTTTACGTGCCAGGTTGTCCGCCAACTGCAGAGGCTCTGCTGTACGGCATTATCCAGCTACAGAAAAAAATCAAACGTACCAATACGATTGCCCGAACCTGATACGCTCACCAGAATCTAAAAAACTCAGCCAAGAAATCAAACTATGTCCGCAAAACTCGAACATTTATCCGCACAGCTCAAGTTAGCACTGGGTGATGGCGTGATCAAGCTGGAACAAAAGCTGGGCGAGATTACGGTAGAAGTACATGTTAAACATTTGCTGGCCGTAGCGGATAAATTGAAAACGCACGCGGAACTCAAATTCGAGCAGCTGATTGACTTGTGTGGTGTGGATTATTCTGACTATGCTGACGGGCGTTGGGAAGGCCCACGTTTTGCGGTGGTGTTACATTTGTTATCTGTGAGTTTGAATCAGCGCGTGCGTATCCGTGCGTTTGCGACGGATGATGACTTTCCGTTATTTCCTACATTGGTTGATGTCTGGCCGGTTGCCAACTGGTTTGAACGCGAAGCGTTTGACCTTTACGGCATGATGTTTGAAAACCACCCGGATCTACGTCGCCTGCTGACGGATTATGGTTTTGTCGGCCATCCGTTCCGTAAAGATTTCCCCATGATCGGCAATGTAGAAATGCGTTATGACCCGGTACAGCAACGTGTGGTTTATCAACCCGTTTCGATTGATCAACGCAATAATGTACCGCGCCTGATTCGTGATGAAGGAAAACATCATGGCTAAATCTGGCAAGCTAGGGAATTTTTAGTATGGCTGAAATTAAGAATTACACCATGAACTTTGGCCCGCAGCACCCTGCGGCGCATGGTGTGTTGCGTTTAGTGCTTGAGCTGGATGGCGAAGTGATTCAGCGTGCAGATCCGCACATTGGTTTATTGCATAGGGCCACGGAAAAACTGGCCGAGAACCGCACTTACCTGCAGAGCGTGCCCTACATGGATCGTCTGGATTATGTATCCATGATGGCCAATGAGCATGCTTATGTGATGGCGATTGAAAAAATGCTCGGATTGGAAGTGCCTGTCCGTGCGCAGTATATCCGCGTCATGTTTGACGAAATTACCCGTATCCTAAACCATCTGTTATGGCTGGGTGCTCATGCGCTGGACGTGGGAGCGATGACAGTATTCCTGTATGCGTTCCGTGAGCGTGAAGATTTGTTTGACGTTTACGAAGCGGTTTCCGGCGCGCGTATGCATGCAGCCTATTACCGCCCTGGCGGTGTATACCGTGACCTGCCGGAAAAAATGCCGCAGCATGAAACGACTAAATTCCGCAGCGATGCAGAAATCAAGAAACTCAATGAGAACCGCCAGGGTTCCATGCTTGATTTTATTGAAGACTTTACCAACCGCTTCCCGACGTATGTGGATGAGTACGAAACGTTGCTGACCGATAACCGTATCTGGAAACAGCGTACGGTCGGTATTGGTGTAGTAACACCTGAACGTGCATTAGCGTTGGGACTGACTGGCGCGATGTTGCGTGGTTCAGGGATTGCCTGGGATTTGCGTAAGAAACAACCGTATGAAGTCTATGACAAAATGGACTTTGATATTCCACTGGGTGTGAACGGTGACTGTTATGACCGTTACCTGGTGCGTGTGGAAGAAATGCGTCAGTCCAACCGGATTATCAAGCAATGTATAGACTGGTTACGCGTGAATCCTGGTCCGGTAATCACCAGTGACAATAAGATTGCACCGCCTAACCGCGAAGGCATGAAAACCAATATGGAAGACTTGATCCACCATTTCAAGTTGTTTACCGAAGGTTTTCACGTGCCTGTAGGCGAGGCTTATGCCGCCATTGAACATCCTAAAGGTGAGTTTGGTATTTATATAGTTTCCGATGGCGCCAACAAGCCTTATCGCTTGAAAATTCGTGCGCCAGGGTTTGCGCATCTGGCAGCGCTGGATGAAATGACCAAAGGGCATATGATTGCCGATTTGGTGGCGATTATTGGTACACAAGATATTGTGTTCGGCGAAATTGATAGATAAAAGTCGATAGGTAATCGGATCGATAAGATGGCCCGGATTTCACACTGGATAAGTCGAAAAGATATTTAAGGTACAAGCATGTTAAGTGCAGAATCGATAGAGAAAATTGAATACGAACTGGGTAAGTATCCCAAAGACAGGCGCCAGGCTGCTGTGATGTCAGCCTTGCGTATTGTGCAAATGGAGCGCGGATGGCTGTCCAAGGAGAGTATTTCAGAAGTAGCGAAGTATCTGCGTATTCCGGAAATTGCTGCACTTGAAGTGGCTACTTTCTACAATATGTATGAGCTGGAGCCGGTGGGTGAACACAAGATCACCATCTGTACCAATATCTCCTGTATGTTGCGCGGGTCGGATGAGATTGTCGAACACCTGCAACATAAGCTTGGAGTTGGTTTTAATGAAGTCACTGCTGATGGCAAATTCTGCCTCAAAGAAGGAGAGTGCATGGGATGTTGCGGCGGTGCGCCGTTGCTGCATGTGAACAACAGTCAAATGCATGAGTTTCTCACCACTGAAAAAGTGGATGCGCTCATCAATGAGTTAAACAAGGGCTGAAGGAACGGGTCATGGCAAGCACTTCAAATACCCCTGCAAACAAAGCGCCTGTGGTCAAAACAGACCTGGCGGGGCAGACCCTGGTCACCTTACGCACACTGACTGAAGAAAATCCTGCTGCACTGGCGACCTATGAAAAATTGGGTGGTTATGTTCAACTCAAACGATTAGTTACTGAGGGAATCAAAGCGCCGGAAATCATCAGCCAGGTAAAAGTCTCTAACCTGCGCGGACGCGGCGGTGCCGGTTTCCCGACCGGATTGAAGTGGAGCTTTATGCCACGTTATTACGATGGCACCAAGTATCTGGTGTGTAATACCGATGAAGGTGAACCAGGCACTTTCAAAGACCGTGACATTATCCGCTACAACCCGCACCAGTTGATTGAAGGTATGGCGATTGCCGCCTACACATTGGGCGCGCGCGTAGGTTATAACTATATCCACGGTGAAATATGGCAGGATTACGAAATATTCGAAGCGGCATTGGCCGAAGCGCGTGAAGCGGGCTATATAGGGGAAAACCTGTTTGGCACCAATTTCAGTTTCGATTTATACGCAGTGCATGGCTACGGTGCTTACATCTGTGGCGAAGAAACCGCCTTGATCGAATCCATTGAAGGTAAAAAAGGCCAGCCACGTTTTAAACCGCCATTCCCGGCCAGTTATGGGGTATTTGGCAAGCCTACCAATGTGAATAATACCGAGAGCTACGCCTCGATTCCGTGGATTATGCAGAACGGCGGCCAGGCGTTTGCAGACCTGGGTGTGCCTAATTCCGGCGGCAGTAAATTGTTTTCAGTCTCAGGCCATGTCAACAAACCAGGTAACTACGAAATCAGAATGGGCACGCCTTTTAAGGACTTGCTCGAAATGGCCGGTGGTATCTGGAAAGGTCGAAAACTAAAAGCGGTTATTCCTGGTGGACCTTCTACGGCGGTTATGCCAGCCAGTGCGATTGAAAATGCCACCATGGATTACGATGGCTTGAGTAAAGCCGGTTCCAGCCTGGGTGCAGGGTCGATGATTGTGATGGATGAAACCACTTGCATGGTTAAAACGCTTAAACGATTAAGCTATTTTTTCTACGAAGAAAGCTGCGGCCAATGTACGCCATGCCGCGAAGGCACCGGTTGGGTATATCGCATTATCGAGCGCATCGTGAATGGCAAAGGCAAAATGGAAGATCTGGATTTGCTGACTGATTTAAGCAACAACATTTCCGGTCGCACAATTTGTGCGCTGGGTGATGCGGCAGCAACGCCGGTGTTGAGCTTTATCAAGCATTTCCGCCCCGAGTTTGAGTACTACATACAGCATGGAAAATCCATGATCGACGGTAAATAAAAATCTATTTTTGAGACCAGCTCAACAAATAAATTTTAGAGATTGCAGACATGTTAAATATTGAAATTGATGGCAAACCACTAGAGGTCGAACACGGCAGCACCATTATTGATGCTGCGGATGCGGTAGGCATTGCCATCCCGCGTTTCTGCTATCACAAGAAACTGTCTGTAGCTGCAAACTGCCGCATGTGCCTGGTACAGGTGGAGAAATTCAATAAACCTTTGCCTGCCTGTGCCACACCGGTCGCCGATGGCATGAAGATTTTTACACGCAGCAAATCTTCCGTTGAAGCACAAAAAAGCGTGATGGAATTTTTGCTGATCAATCATCCGCTGGATTGCCCGATCTGTGACCAGGGCGGTGAATGTGATTTGCAGGATATCGCAGTCGCCTATGGCGCTTCCGGTTCACGTTACACAGAAGAAAAACGCGTGGTGTTCAACAAAAATATCGGCCCGCTTGTTAGTACCGATATGACACGCTGCATTCAGTGTACTCGTTGTGTGCGCTTCCTTAAGGAAGTTGGCGGTATGCAGGAGTTGGGCCTGGTCAACCGTGGTGAGCATGCAGAAATTACTGCTTACGTTGATCAATCAGTTAATTCAGAATTAAGCGGCAACATCATTGATTTATGCCCGGTCGGCGCGTTAACCAGTAAGCCGTTCCGCTATTCTGCACGTAGCTGGGAGTTAGTACGTCGTCCTTCAATTGCCCCGCATGATGGCCTTGGCTCCCATGTTGAAGTGCATGTTAAAGATAACAAAGTCATGCGCATACTGCCGCGTGAAAAAGAGTCAATCAACGAATGCTGGTTATCTGACCGCGACCGTTTCTCTTACGAAGGCCTGAACAGTCCGGATCGCCTGAAAGTGCCGATGATCAAGCACAACGGGCAATGGCAGGAAACAGATTGGAAAACAGCGCTGGAATTTGCTGCAGGCCAGCTCAAAGACATTACCAAACAACATGGTGGCGAGGCGCTCGGCGTGCTGGTTTCCCCAAACAGCACCATGGAAGAAGGTTACCTGATCAAGCAACTGGCTGATGGCTTGGGTTGCGGCAACGTCGATTACCGATTGCGCCAGACGGATTTCCGTCTCGATGGTAAGCGTACCGGTACGCCATGGATGGGCTGTAATATCCAGGAAGTTGAAGAGCTGGACCGTATCCTGTTGATCGGGTCCAATATCCGTAATGAACACCCATTGCTGGCACAGCGTATCCGTAAAGCGGTGGCGAATGGTGCCGAGCTCAGTATTGTCAGCCCGCTGGACAATGATCCATTGATGGATATTGCGCACAAAGTGATTGTGCGCCCGAATGATATGGTCAATGTTTTGGGACAGATTCTGAAAGCCATGTCCGGTCTGCAAAAACTGTCACTATGTTTGCCACCGGCATTGAATGAGTTGCTGGAAGAAATCAAGATACGCCCAAATACGCAAAAAATTGCGGAAAGCCTGGCCGGTATCCGTGAGGACCTGATCCTGATTGCGCCTAAGGTCGGTATTTTCCTGGGCAATATGGCATTGAGTGATCCGCGTTTTACCGAGATGTATAGTATGGCGGAAGCGATTGGCGGTATCAGTGGTGCCAAGGGCGGTATTTTGCCTCCGGCAGCGAATAGTACCGGTATGCATATGATAGGCGTCATGCCTTCAGCCACCGGTATGCATGCGCGCGCCATGATTGAAATACCGCGTAAAGCTTACCTGTTATTGAATATCGAACCAGAACTGGATTGCCAGCATGCGGCATTGGCTAACGAGGCGATGGCTAAAGCCGAGTGTGTAGTGGCATTAACAGCTTACAAGTCTTCTGCCCTTGAAAACGCCGATATCCTGTTACCGATTGCACCATTTACTGAAACTTCCGGTACTTTTATGAGCATGGAAGGGCGTGTACAAAGCTTCCAGGCTGTGACACGTCCGTTAGGCGAATGTCGTCCTGGCTGGAAGGTATTGCGTGTGTTAGCGAATACACTGGGACTTTCCGGTTTTGATTACAACAGTTCGGAAGAGGTTAAAAACGCACTGTTCAATGGTGAGAAGCCTTCTGCCGTAGTCTGGCGCAGTCTGAACAACAACCTGAAAGAGCTGGTTGAAATCCAGGTGAATATCAAGAAGACAGGTTTGCAGCGTATCGGTGAAGTGCCGCAGTACGAATTTGACCCTATCGTGCGTCGCTCTGCACCACTACAAAAGACCAAATACAACATCCGCCCGATGGCACGTATTCACGGCGACCAGCTGGCCGAATTAGGCTTGCAGGATGGCGATATTGTGGTTGTCCGCCAGAGCAAAGGCAGCGCGGTGCTGAAAGTGCGCGCAGATAATCATGTGGCAAAAGGTTGCGTGCGTGTAGCCGCAGCACATCCGCTGACAGTCGGTTTGGGTGATCTGATGGGTGATATTACGATTGAAAAAGCGGCAGTCGAGCAAGTGGCGATTTACGAAAAACAACTGACGGAGATGGCATAACATGCAATTCTTCGCTGACTTATTTGGATCCTACTGGCCGGAAGTACAACTGGTGTCATGGACACTGGTGAAAATTGTCGCCATCGTGCTGCCTTTGATGGTATGCGTAGCTTACCTGACCTATTTCGAGCGCAAGGTGATTGGCTATATGCAGGTGCGTATCGGGCCTAACCGTGTTGGTCCATTCGGTTTGTTGCAACCTGTGGCAGATGCATTAAAACTGTTATTCAAAGAAATCATCCTGCCTACCGCTTCGAATAAAGTGTTGTTTTTTATTGGCCCTATCCTGACAATTGCACCTGCCTTTGCCGCCTGGGCTGTGATACCGTTTGATGCGACACTGGTGTTAGCTAATATCGATGCTGGTTTGTTGTATATCCTGGCCATGACTTCAGTCGCGGTCTATGGCGTGATTATTGCCGGTTGGGCATCCAACTCCAAATATGCTTTCCTGGGATCTTTACGTTCTGCCGCACAAATCGTTTCTTATGAAATTGCCATGGGCTTTACGCTTGTCGGTGTGCTCATGTGTGCAAACTCCCTCAACCTGGGCAAGATTGTCATGGGGCAGGAGGGTGGTTTCTGGCACTGGTACTTTATTCCATTGTTCCCGCTGTTTATTGTGTATTTCATCAGTGCCGTCGCGGAGACTAACCGCGCACCGTTTGACGTCGCTGAAGGTGAGTCGGAGATTGTGGCTGGCTTCCATGTGGAATATTCCGGTATGGCTTTCGCGGTCTTCTTCCTGGCGGAATATGCCAACATGATTTTGGTGTCCATGCTGGCCGCACTGATGTTCCTAGGCGGCTGGTTGTCACCAGTACCATTCTTGCCAGACAGTGTTTTGTGGCTGTTAGCCAAAGTCGCATTTTTATTATTTTTATTCTTGTGGTTCCGTGCGACCTTCCCGCGCTACCGCTATGACCAGATCATGCGTCTGGGCTGGAAAGTATTTATTCCGATCACGCTGGTGTGGATTGTCGTAGTTGCCGCCATGATGCAGACCCAGTGGGCGTACCTGTTCCATTAATAGGATGTACGGACAAAGAATTTGGAAACCTTACCATGTTGAACGCGATTAAAAATACATTAGGCAGTTTAATGTTATGGGAAATGCTGAAAGGCATGGCTCTGACCGGACGCTATTTCTTTGCCAAGAAAATCACTATCCAGTACCCGGAAGAGCGCACACCGCAATCGAACCGCTTCCGTGGTTTGCATGCATTGCGCCGCTACCCGAATGGTGAAGAGCGCTGCATTGCCTGCAAATTGTGCGAAGCAGTGTGCCCGGCGATGGCAATCACTATTGAATCTGACCAGCGTGAAGATGGCAGCCGGCGTACTACGCGTTATGACATTGACCTGACCAAGTGTATTTTCTGCGGCTTCTGTGAAGAGTCTTGCCCGGTAGACAGCATTGTTGAAACGCGAATTTTTGATTATCACGGTGAGCAGCGCGGCGACCTGATTTACACCAAAGAAATGTTGCTGGAAGTGGGCGATAAATATGAGGCGCAAATTGCTGCCGATCGCACTCAGGACAAGGCTTATCGCTAAGCGCGGACAGGAAAATTATGGTATTTACTGATATTGTTTTTTATGTGCTGGCAGCTATCCTGCTGTTTTCCGGCATCCGCGTGATTACTACTCGCAACCCGGTGCATGCGGCATTGTTCCTGGTATTGTCGTTTTTTACCGCAGCCGGTATCTGGTTATTGCTTGAGGCAGAGTTTCTCGCTATCGCGCTGATCCTTGTCTATGTCGGCGCGGTGATGGTGTTGTTCCTGTTTGTGGTCATGATGCTGGATATCAACCTCGACAAATTACGTGAAGGTTTTTGGGAATATCTGCCAATGGCAGGTTTTATTGGTTTGCTGATGGTGGTTGAAATGACACTGGTGCTGGCTGACAAAAACCTGCAACCAAGCCAGGCGGTAGAGTTACCTGCCAATTACAGCAATACCGCGGCATTGGGTAAAGTGCTGTATACCGACTATTTGTTACCTTTCGAGTTAGCCGCTGTTGTGTTGCTGGTCGCCATGATCGCCGCCATTGTGCTGACCCTGCGTGAGCGCAAGGATAACAAATCCATGAACCCATCCGAGCAGGTGAAAGTGAAGCGTAATGACAGGCTGAGAATTGTTTCCATGCCTGCCGAAGTTGAACCGCCAGCGCCAACACCTGTTGCCGAGGAGAAAAAATAACCATGGTCGGCTTGTCTCATTACCTGATTTTGGGCGCGCTGATGTTTGCAATTAGCGTGATCGGCATTTTCCTCAATCGTAAAAATGTCATCATCCTGCTGATGGCGATTGAGTTGATGCTATTAGCGGTAAACCTCAATTTCATCGCTTTTTCACATTACCTCAACGATATCGCCGGCCAGGTGTTTGTATTTTTTATCCTGACGGTTGCAGCTGCTGAATCGGCGATTGGACTGGCAATTCTGGTGGTGCTATTCCGTAATCTTCACACTATCAACGTCGATGATCTGGATCAGTTAAAAGGCTAGTGGCATGACAATAAAACAAATCCTGATATTGATCCCTTTGCTGCCGTTATTTTCGGCAGCCATCGTTGGTTTATTCCGCAATCAACTGCCACGCTGGACTGCGCATGCCATTACCATCGCCGGTGTCGGTGCAGCTTTTGTACTATCCGTCACCATACTCAACCAGACACTGGATGGATTTACCCTGAATGAATCCGTATATACCTGGCTAAACTCAGGTGATATCCATTTTGAAGTCGGTTTCCTGATTGATAACCTGAGTGCCATGATGATGGTAGTCGTCACTTTCGTGTCGTTGATGGTGCACGTATATACCATAGGCTATATGCAAGAGGATCCGGGCTATAGCCGTTTCTTCAGCTATATCTCGCTGTTTACCTTCTCCATGCTGATGCTGGTGATGAGTAACAACTTCATGCAGCTGTTTTTCGGCTGGGAAGCGGTAGGCCTGGTGTCTTACCTGCTGATTGGCTTCTGGTTTACACGTCCAACAGCCATTTACGCTAACCTGAAAGCTTTCCTTGTGAACCGGGTAGGGGACTTTGGCTTCCTGCTGGGCATAGGTATGGTGCTGTATTATTTTGGCAGTGTGGATTACGCGACCGTGTTTGAACGCGCACCATCTATGGCAGATGCACAAGTGAACATCCTGGGTAGCAGCTCATGGTCTCTGATGACAGTCACCTGTCTGCTATTGTTCGTGGGCGCCATGGGTAAATCGGCACAAGTGCCGTTGCATGTCTGGTTGCCAGACTCGATGGAAGGCCCGACACCAATTTCTGCATTGATTCACGCCGCGACCATGGTAACGGCAGGTATTTTTATGGTGGCACGTATGTCGCCGCTATATGAACTGTCAACAACAGCCTTATCCACGGTGATGGTGATCGGGGCGATTACTGCCTTGTTTATGGGTTTCCTGGGGATTATCCAGAACGATATCAAACGTGTGGTGGCATATTCCACGCTGTCACAACTCGGTTATATGACGGTCGCGCTGGGTGCTTCGGCATACTCAGTGGCAATTTTCCACCTGATGACACACGCATTCTTCAAAGCCTTGTTATTCCTGGGTGCCGGTTCTGTGATTATAGGTATGCACCATGACCAGGATATCCGCAACATGGGTAACCTGAAAAAATACCTGCCGATCACATGGATTACTTCGCTGATAGGTTCGCTGGCCTTGATCGGTACACCTTTCTTCTCCGGTTTCTATTCAAAAGACAGCATCATTGAAGCAGTAGAGTTATCGCATATTCCAGGCAGCGGGTTCGCCTACTTTGCGGTGATCGTTGGCGTATTTGTGACAGCATTCTATTCTTTCCGACTGTATTTCCTGGTGTTTCACGGTGAAGAAAAATGGCGCCAAGTAGCGCATGGAGATGCCGGACACGCAGACCATAAGCATGTCGCGCATACTAACGATGCCCATGGTACGCACGATGCGCATGCAGATGACCATCATGACGATCATGCACATGACGATGCGCATCATCACGGCCTTGGCCCGAATGACAATCCGCATGAGCCAGGCTGGGTAGTGACCTTGCCATTGATATTATTGGCAATTCCATCACTGGTCATTGGTTATTTTGCGCTGGAGCCTATGGTGTTTGGCGATTTTTTCAAGAATGTGATTTTCGTGAATCCTGAAGCGCATCCGGCGATGGAGCATCTGGCACATCATTACCATGAGTTTATGCACAGTCCGGCTGGTATGGCGATTCATGGCTTTGCCAGCCTGCCATTTATCCTGGCTGCTTCTGGCGTGTTTTTGTCCTGGTTCTTCTATATGAAGCGCCCGGATATTCCGGCGGCGATCAAACAGCGATTCGACGTGATTTACCGCATATTGGATAACAAATATGGTTTCGATAGTTTTAACGAGAAATTCTTTGCCGGCGGTTCCCGTTGCCTGGGCCGTTTGCTGTGGAAGTTTGGCGATATCACTTTAATTGATGGTGCCATGGTGAATGGCACCGCCAAAACCATGGGTAAGATTGCTGCCAGATTACGCAATGTACAATCAGGCCTTATTTATCACTACGCTTTTACCATGATTATTGGCGTGTTTCTTCTTATGACTTTCTTTGTAAAAATTAATTGATGATGCAAGCCGACCTCACAAGTATTTCATGGTTAAGTCTCGCCATCTGGCTGCCAATATTATCCGGTGTGCTGGTATTGCTGCTGGGCGGTGACCACAAAGCGACTTTAACCCGCTGGCTGGCATTGGCAGGTAGCCTGGTCAGCTTTCTGGTGACCATACCTCTTTACACATTGTTTGATGTGCAGGATGGCTTCTTCCAATTTGAAGAGTTGCTGCCATGGATCCCTGCGTTTAATATCCATTATCACCTGGGTATCGATGGATTCTCCATGCCGCTGGTGCTGCTGACCAGCTTTACTACCGTGATTGTAGTGCTGGCCGCTTGGGAAGTGATCACCAAGCATGTTGCCCAGTATATGGCCGCCTTCCTGATCATGAGCGGGATTATGATAGGTGTCTTCACGGCACTGGATTCAATGCTCTACTATGTGTTCTGGGAAGCAATGCTGATCCCGATGTTCCTGGTGATCGGTGTGTGGGGCGGTCCTAACCGCGTATATGCCACCGTCAAGTTTTTCCTGTATACCTTGCTCGGTTCCCTGTTGATGCTGGTGGCATTTATCTACCTGTATCACCAGACCGGTAGTTTTGAACTGGCCGATTACTACTTGCTGCCTTTAAGCATGAAAGCGCAGATTTATATTTTTATTGCTTTCTTTATGGCCTTCGCTGTGAAAATCCCCATGTGGCCAGTGCACACCTGGTTGCCGGACGCCCATGTGGAAGCGCCAACAGGTGGTTCTGTGGTACTGGCAGCAATTGCATTGAAACTTGGCGGCTATAGCTTCCTGCGATTTGCGATGCCGATAGCGCCGGACGCGTCACACTACTTCAGTACCGCCATGATCGTGCTATCGCTGATCGCAGTGGTGTACATCGCCCTGGTTGCCCTGGTGCAGACCGATATGAAGAAACTGATTGCTTATTCTTCAATTTCACACATGGGTTTTGTCACTTTAGGCTTCTTTATGTTTGGCCAGCTGGCGTTGGAAGGTGCTTTGGTGCAGATGATCTCGCACGGCTTTATTTCTTCTGCCATGTTCCTGAGCGTAGGCGTATTGTATGACCGCGTACACAGCCGTGAAATTTCGGCATACGGTGGCGTCGCCAACAAAATGCCGGTGTTTGCCGGGTTTGCCGTGCTGTTTGCCATGGCTAACAGTGGCTTGCCAGGCACGTCGGGCTTTGTTGGCGAATTTATGGTGATTCTGGCCGCAGTCAAATTTAATTTCTGGGTTGGTTTCTTTGCAGCCACAACTTTAATTTTCGGTGCTGCTTATACCTTATGGATGACCAAGCGCGTATTTTTTGGTGATGTTGCAAACCACCACGTAGCTGAGCTGACAGATCTCAATAAACGCGAATTCCTGATTCTGGGTATTCTGGCAATTCTGGTCATTGGGTTCGGTGTGTATCCACAGCCAATTACTGAAGTGATGCAGGCTACCACTAGTGAATTCCTGAAACATATGGCGATTTCCAAATTGCCGGTCACTGGCTATTAAGGCAGGATGTTAGAAAATGGATAATATGCAATTCGATTTGCTCGCCCTGTTGCCGGAACTGGTGTTATTGGGCATGGCCATGTTTATTTTGCTGCTGGATTTATTTATCCTGCCGCAAAACCGCTCCATCATTTATGGGTTGAGCCAGTTCACCTTGTTTGCCGCAGCATTCTTTACATTTAAAACCCATACGCCTGCAGTTGGCTTTGCGTTCTCCCACATGTTCATCGACGACACGCTGTCGGACGTGATCAAAATGATGATGTACCTGGGTACTTCACTGATTTTTGTCTACAGCCGCAAATACCTGCAGGACCGCAGTTTGTACCGTGGCGAGTTTTATGCCATGGTGCTGTTTGGCCTGCTGGGTATGATGATTATGGTGTCCGGTCATAACTTGCTGACTATCTATATTGGCCTTGAATTATTATCTCTATGCCTGTATTCGCTGGTTGCGTTTGACCGCGATAATCCGCGTGCCTCAGAAGCAGCCATGAAGTACTTTGTGCTGGGTGCCCTGGCTTCCGGCATGTTGCTGTATGGTATGAGTATGATTTACGGTATGACCGGTAGCCTGGATGTCAGTGATATTGCCAACAGCATCATGCAGCAAAACAAGAGCCCTGTGCTGATTATGGGCTTGGTATTCCTGGTGTCAGGGATTGCTTTCAAATTTGGCGCCGTGCCGTTCCAGATGTGGGTGCCGGATGTGTATCAGGGTTCGCCAACGCCAATGACACTGTTGATCGGCTCTGTACCGAAACTGGCAGCATTTGCGATGACGGTGCGGTTGCTGGTACAAGGTCTGCATCCGCTCGCACAAGACTGGCAGGATATGCTGATGCTGATGGCAATCCTGTCTATCATTATTGGTAACTTCAGTGCCATCGTCCAGACCAACCTCAAGCGTATGCTGGCGTATTCCACCATCTCGCATGTCGGTTTTATCATGTTCGGCATGATGAGCGCCAATGCCAATGGCTTTGCCTCAAGCTTCTTTTATATCAGCACCTATGTCCTAACCTCAATCGCCGGCTTCGGCATTATTTTACTGTTAAGCCGTCAGGGCTTTGAAGCGGAAGAGATCGACGACCTTAAAGGTCTCAATCAACGCCATCCTTGGTTTGCTTTCATGATGCTGATCATCATGTTCAGCATGGCGGGCATTCCGCCTACCATCGGTTTCTATGCCAAATTTACCGTGTTGCAAGCTGCATGGCAGGCCGGATTTACCTGGCAAGTGGTCTTGGCAGTATTAATGGCAGTGATTGGCGCTTTCTACTACCTGAATATCGTGCGCAAAATGTACTTTGATGCACCGGTTGATCATTCCCCACTGACTGCGCCGATCGATATGCGTTTTGTATTAAGCGTACATTCACTGGCATTATTAGGGTTGGGCTTATTCCCGGAAATTCTGCTGAGTGTCTGTGGCCGCAGCCTGTTAATGAGTCTGCAGTAATCACATTATGCTAACTAAACTGCTGTACCTGGTATTAATACTTTTCATGGCCAACCTGGGCTGGATTTCAGACAAGTGGTTGGGTATCGCTGGTCGCGTCAATCAATTATGGCAACGCTTCGCTGCCTTGGTGCCTGCTTACCTGATCACACTGGTGATTGCCTACTTTGTGGAACAACTGGTCATGGGTCAGGTATGGCCACAAGGCTGGGAATTTTACAGTATCACTGTCTGCCTGTTCCTCGTATTTTCCTTCCCGGGTTTTGTTTACCGCGTACTCTGGAAATAGTTCCTGGCACTATAAGCAAGTCACATTAATTTCACGAATTCTTCACTATAGTTTCAAGCATCCTGCTCATACTAAGCTCACCTAAGTAGTCGGCGCACCCCGTTAAAGTTGGGGCAAACCGCGGAAAGGACCTGAGATGCTTAAATTACAACAAACTTTGGGATGGGTGCAGTCGGTTGATAGCCGTGTGTGTGTCAAAGTAAGTCATACCGGCCAATATCGATTGATCCGCAACCTGTTTCGCGCCATCTCGCGCATGGGCGATGGCATGTTCTGGTATCTATTGATGCTGGTGATTGCAATCACTCAGGGCCAAAGCGGCTTATACGTATGCCTGCAAATGCTTACCGTAGGCCTCAGCGGTACCCTGGTGTATAAGTGGTTGAAACACCGCACTAGCCGACCAAGACCGTTTCAAGTCCGACAGGATGTACTCTTAAGCGGTACACCGCTGGATTATTTCAGTTTCCCTTCCGGACATACCTTGCACGCAGTGGCTTTTGGGATGGTGGCTGTGCAACATTATCCGCAACTGTTTCCTATCGTTTATCCTTTTGTGGTGCTGGTAGGTATATCACGGGTTGTACTTGGTTTGCATTATCCAAGCGATGTGCTGGCAGGTGCCGGGGTAGGGTATTTACTGGTAGCGGCTTATTCACCCTTGTTTTAAAGCATTGAAAGGAGAATGGCAGCTATTGGCGCCATTCTTACTCAATGACTGGTTATTGATTTTTCAATAATCGCGGCCATCTCGCATTGTTCAAGACTGGCGCTCTCACGTAGTCCTTGAATAACACCCAACTGATTTTCCACTGACTGGTTCTGGCTAGCCTTCCACTTACCCGTCAGTTGAATGATCTCAATCTCAATTCCCACCAATTCAAGTATCAACTTATCGATAAAGCCTGCCGGTGCATCTTCAATCAGCCAAGGATGTTCAAATTTGGCTTCCTGGTCAGTGGTCAATAATGAAAGATGTGTGCGTAACCACTCCTTGTTTTCAATCATTTTTGCTCTGCCATGCGCATGCACCGCGACATAATTCCAGGTGGGTACCACCATGCCTGTTTTCGCTTTGCTCGCATACCAGGAAGGCGTCACATAAGCATCCGGGCCGTGAAAGATGGCTAGCACTTGATGATTGGCAGCAAGGTCTTTCCACAGCGGGTTAGCCCTCGCTATATGTCCGCTGAGAGTGCCATGTTTACCGTTGGCAGTGTCAAGATATAAAGGTATATGATTTGCATTTAAACCGTCTTCTGACATTAAAACCAGCGTAGACAGCGGATAAGCGCGCATCAGCGCATGCAATGCATCAATATTCGGCTCTGAGAAGTGTTGAGGGACATACATAATGTTAAATAGGTAACGGTTGACCTCTGACCAGCACGAACTTTTGTGTTGGTTGGGATAAGTCCTTGCAATCAGCTGGAGCGCTTAAATGCAGAATGCAAGGTGATAGCTGATCTCTCTGCTGAGATTTAGCAGTTTGAGCCATGAGCGTTGTTTTTAGACGCTCTGTTCTTGCTAACCATGGCGAAACTGTGACTGCAACAATCAAGAGAGCTATTAACGATTTCATAATATTTGCTTTATAAATTTTAAAAGCATCATATCGTTATCATCATGTACACTACATGTACAATTTTTATTTCAGTTGATAGAACTGTACAGGTCATATTGCCATGCCAGTAATACCGATAATCACAGTGAATACTTCAGATTCTGTTCCTCTGGTTGAGCAGGTAGTCACCGGTATCAAAAATCTGGTTGAGCAACGTGTGTTGCGCGCAGGCACACGTTTACCATCGATCCGGGAGTTCGCAATCCAGCATGGCATTAGCCGTTTTACCGTTGTGGACGCTTATGATCGCTTGGTAGCGCTTGGCTATTTGTTATCACGTCGCGGATCAGGATTTTATGTGGCTTCCCTCACCCAAACCGAAGAGGCGATTCCGCAAACCACTTTTTTGGAACGTGCCGACGACGTATTGTGGTTGTTGCATAACACTTTTCGGGATGTTCCCAATATCATCCGTCCGGGGTGTGGCTGGTTGCCCACTGACTGGCTGGATGAAAAGGTCATTCAAAAGAGCCTGCACGAGCTTTCGCGCAAGCCCGGTGCATTTTTAACGGGCTATGGCGATATCCGTGGTTATTTGCCCTTGCGTCAACAACTGGCACAAAAGAACCTGGCGGATATAGGCATCAGCCTGGAGCCGCAACAGATCATCATGACCAATGGTGCCTCGCACGGGCTGGATTTGGTGGCGAGGCTATTTATCCAGCCTGGGGATGTGGTACTGGTGGATGACCCTGGTTATTACACTTTGTTTGGATACCTGAAATCTCTGGGCGCCAAGCTGATAGCTGTACCACGCGGGATGAATGGGCCGGATGTTGCTGCGCTAAAGCAGCATCTTGAAACCTATCGCCCCAAACTTTTTTTCACCAATACAGTGTTGCATAACCCAACCGGTACCAGCACCAGCATGGCGATTGCCCACCAGATATTGCAGCTGGCTGAAAAGTCAGGCTTATATATTGTTGAGGATGATATTTACGGCGACTTCCACTCAAATCATGTGCCACGTTTGGCCACGCTGGATCAGTTGAATCGGGTCATTTATGTCAGCAGCTATTCCAAAACCATTTCGGCCAGCCTACGTGTAGGTTTTGTGGCGTGCAATAGCGAGCTAGCCATGCGATTGCTAGACCTGAAATTACTCACCGGGCTAACCAGTTCAGAAATTAATCAACGTGTGATGTACCAGATACTAGTCGAAGGACGCTACCGTAAGCATATGGAGAAAATTCGTTCCCGGCTTGAAGTCGAAAGAGGGCGGGTAATCAGCAAGTTAGAGGCTTGTGGCTTAAGTGTATATGCAGAGCCGGCGGGCGGTATGTTTGTATGGGCGCAGCTTGCAAACGAAGGTAATGCAGCTGAAATTGCGACGATCGCAGCAAAACAAAACATCATGCTGGCACCCGGCAATTTATTTAGCCCCCATCAAGCACCTTCTTCATGGTTGCGTTTCAATGTAGCGCATTGTGATGATGAAAAGACTTTTGAAATCCTAAGTACTTTTAAATAAAAAATTCATCTGGAATAATCATATTCCCTATGTTTTTTTAAAAGCTAAATCGTTGTTTTATCAGTGTGTACAACATGATATCTAATGATTTTTTTGATTTTTTAGCGGTTTATCAAATACTAGTTGCCAATATTCAAGATTACGTGCATAGTGTGCCCTCACGAAGTTCAAGTAGTGTCGTTGTTCTATGGTTCTATCTTTTGGTGTATCGTTACTTCCCGCCATCTTGATCCTCGTTATGGGCAATTAGCCCAAATTTTTAATTTTCATTCAAGGATTTATCATGGTAACAGGCTCAGTTAAATGGTTTAACGATTCAAAAGGTTTTGGTTTCATCACTCCTGACAACGGCGGCGAAGATCTATTCGCACACTTTTCTGCAATTCAATCTGCAGGTTTCAAAACTTTGAAAGAAAACCAACGCGTTAGCTTTGAAGTAGCTACTGGCCCTAAAGGCAAACAAGCTGCAAATATTCAAATCATTGAATAATTAATTGCACGTCCGCAAGGCTGGTTAACGGCCTACCGGAAAAGGGGCCCGGAATCTCCGGGCTTTTTTTATTTTTAGAGGATGCTGAATGGCAAAAGAAGAGTTAATTGAAATGCAGGGCGCAGTCACCGAGATTTTGCCGGATGCGCGCTATCGTGTGAAACTTGAAAACGGTCATGAGTTGATCGCTTACACAGGTGGCAAAATGCGTAAACATAAAATCCGTATTCTGGCGGGCGACAAGATTACTATTGAGATGTCTCCTTATGATATGGATAAAGGTCGTATCATTTTCCGTCACCTGGAACCGCGCAAGCCTTTCTAACCTGCCCGTCAGTTTAAGCGAGCAGGTCTGCCTATTCAGGGCAGCCAGACTCGCTCTCCATGCTTCCTCACTACAGCAGAGGAAACAAGGTTACTTATGGTCTTTTACCAGCCATTCCGTCAGCCGTAACAACCACGGCGCAACCATCAAAATACTCACAAATACGATCGGCCAGGCCACTGTGATGCTGGTTAGCCACTTTTCAAGCAATAGCGCCCTAGGGACGTGATTAATCAGCAGGATGGAAATGCTCACGATATTCACAGTCACCAGTGACATCAGTGCTGCGAATAGCAGTTTACGTTTGAAGGCCACGCGTTTGTTTGTGCTATTTACCATGGCAAAGCCTGGTCCTCATGAAAGTAGCCACCGGTAGGGCCATTATCGTCCAGTGTAGCTAACCTGACTGAAGTCTTCCAGCTGTCACTGATTTCCATTGGCGCATTAGGCCCGCCCAGTTCAGTCTTCACCCAGCCAGGGTGCGCAGAATTGACTTTAATGTGGGTATTTTTTAGCGCATGCGCCAGATGTATGGTAAACATGTTCAATGCTGTTTTCGAGGCGTTATACGCCAGTCCTTTTGCGACCTCTATAGGCGAGTCTGGTGAACTGTGCAGTGTTTGTGAAGCCAGAATGCTGGACAGGTTAACAATTCGGCCCGCTGGAGATTTTTGAAGCAAGGGCAGCAGGGCTTGAGTCAGTGCCACTACTGCAAAAAAGTTGGCATCAAAAGTAGCTTTCAGTGTGTCCTGGTCAACGGTTAACGTATTGTTCTGGCCAATCAATTCTTCTTTCAATATCCCGGCATTGTTAATCAGGATATCCAGTTTCCCAAAGCGTGATTGCAATGCTTCAGCTACTGTTTGAGGGGCATTTGTTAATGCCGCATCGTAGTGCAAATATTCCGCATCAATGCCCGCGGCTTTTAATAGCGCTACTGATTCCAAGCCTTTGACTTCATCACGTGCCCCAAGAATAATTTTGATGCCTTGTCCGCCTAAGTGCTTGGCAGTTTCAAAGCCGATACCGCGATTAGCGCCAGTAATAAATGCAATACGTTGCTGTGGTGTGCTCATTTTAAAGTCCTTGTAAAATTTGATTTACTATTTAATTACCATTCGGTATATAAATAGTAAAGAAGACGTTTATGCTTGTCAATATATTTATTACCAATCGGTAAATAATTTAATATTTTATTTGAAATTACAGGTGTGAGGCTTGAAAAGGCATTGCTTTTGAAAAGCTAATCCCACTCTATTTAAAAGCTCAAATGCGTAGCCAAATCTCATTGTTTAGAGATTAATTCTAAGTGAGATCAGGCAGGGTATGAATAAAAAACGAGCTCAGAAGTGTTAGCAGAGATGACTAAAGAAACTGTAAAAACACCAATGTGCCACCAGGTTAGCACATTGGTATTTTCACGTGATCAGGTAGCGTGATGCACCAGGGTAATCGCTGCTAGTTTTGCACGGGTAGCGGCACCGGTGTTCGGGGCAAGTCGTTCTACTAATGCCGCCCCTTCAAAAAGAATGGTTAATTGCTGACCCAATGCTTCCGGATCCTTAGCGCCGGCATTGCGGGCAATTTTACATAGATAGGTTTGCAGCTCTACCGAAAGAACGGCTGAATACTGGTTAATCGGATGCTCAGGATCCGGAAACTCTACTGCAGCGATATGAAACGGCAAGCCATGAAATTCTGGCTGTGTTATCCATTGCTCAAGTAACTCACACAATTGAATCAGTAACTCAATCGATTCCCTTTTACCTGTAGCCAGCTGGGCATTCAGCCAGCCATAAAATTTGTCTGATTTCTCACGCAAATAAGCCGTAATCAACTGGTTTTTGCTGGGGAAGTGCTTATACAGGGTTGCTTTAGCGACGCCTGCCTCCATGATAATGGTATCAACGCCCGAAGCCTGAATACCTCTGGTATCAAACAGGCTGCTGGCAATGGTTAAAATTTTCTCACGCATGTTCATCATTTATCCTTTTCCCATTCAATGGGAGATCCCGATTTTTCTGCTTATGCTGGTTTAAAAACGTTCACGTCCTTGCGGGCGCATGAGTTCTTGTGGGTACAGGCAACTCACGTATCCAAGTGCTTGCCGCAACTGTTCCACATGGTCAACATCTACCTTGCCATTGGTGACAAACATAATAAATGCCTGTCGCTGCGCATCTGGCAACATTGCTGCCTGTGGTAGCTGGCAACTGCCGTTTTGCATTTTCTGGTAAGCCAGGTTTAGCAAGCTGAGCGTGACTGGATCAGCGGTCGCACCTGACTCAAATTGTGTTTCTTCCAATGGTGACCATTCAGTATGCGTCGGCTGATGCATTGGCGTTACCATAGTCATCCAGACCACACTGAGCGTCACCACCAAGCCAAAGGACAATGAACGGCTAAATGACTGGCTCCCTAGTTGTTCATGCACGGACTGCTCAAACAAATGCCAGGCAGTATCGACACCTGTTTGCGATTGCACACGAATGGCGCCTATGGCCTGGAAAAACCATTGGTCCAGCAGGGTTGGCGACAGTGCCACATCCGCTGTATGTTGAGCCCGTTCTATCAGCTGCCGAATATGCAGGATGTCCTGCGTATTTAAAGCAGCACTGGCACCATGGGCATGCATGCGCTGCGAGTTCCAGGCTACCAGCTGTTGGCGCAACATGTATAACGGCGCATGTCGACACCATTGCTTAAATCCCAATTTCCAAAGGCCATAGAGCGCGTAGGTTTTCACGCTGCGTGCGCCACGCTGTCCTGTCTTCTTCATTATCGCTAGTACGTTCACGCTGGTAACCCCATAAAAATCTTCTTGCTTTTTTTTCGATGGCTGCAGTAGACTAGAAATAAGTGAACAGACCTGTCTGCATATTAACGTGGCAAACCACAAATTGCAACCAGTTCTTCCACACCTTTTCCAGAAGCTACTTTGGCATCATAGCCCCGGCTGAATTTGTAAACAAGGGATAACCATGACATCCGTATCAATCGAAACACAATTGACCGAGTGGCGCGACCATGCGCTTAAGCTCGAAAACGAAGTGAAAAAAGTAGTGGTCGGCCAGGACAAGGCAATCCGTGCCATTAATATTGCCATTTTTGCCCGCGGCCATGTGTTACTCGAAGGCGGTGTAGGTGTGGGTAAAACGACGTTGTTGCAGTCGATTGCCCGTGGTTTGGGGGGGGCTTATGAGCGTATTGAAGGCACCGTTGACCTGATGCCTAACGATCTGATCTACCACACATTCCTTGGCGAGGATGGCCGTCCAAAAGTGGAAGAGGGTCCGTTGCTGCGGGCAGGCGAGCAGTTGTCTGTGTTCTTTTTTAACGAGATCAACCGCGCCAGGCCGCAGGTACATGCATTGATGCTGCGTGTGATGGCTGAGCGACATATTGGCGCGTTCAAAAAAGAATATCGTTTGCCGCACATGCTGGTATTCGCCGACCGTAACCAGGTAGAAAAAAATGAAACCTTTGAGATTCCATCCGCAGCGCGCGACCGCTTTATGATGGAAATCCCGATTGAAATTCCTGAGGATCGTGCATTACGCAAGGCCTTGATGTTCGATGTGAAGTTCCAGCATGCCGAGCGCCTGACCCAGCAAGTGGATGCCGGCGTACTGGCTTATGACCAGCTGAATGCTTTTTCTGACGTATTGCAAAGCCATATCCGCGCCAGCGATGTGCTTGAAGATTATGCGCTGGATTTGTGGGAATCTACCCAAAAACCATCTGCTTACGGCATTCAGCTTGATAGCGTGGATGTTAACCGCCTGATACATACCGGGGCCAGTCCGCGTGGTATGGGTATGTTATTAAAAGCAGCCCGTGTGCATGCTTGGCTAATGAATCGTGACAGTTTATTCCCAGAAGATATTCATGCGGTGTTCCATGAAATCATTGCGCACAGACTGGTGCTTAACCCGATGTTTGAAAGCCGTCGCACCGAACTGTCCCGCGAACTGACCAACCAGATACTGGCTTCAGTGAGCGTGCCATCCAAGGCGAAAGCGGCATGATTCCCGACTACGCCCAGCCCTTTTTCTACCAGGTGCCCTGGCGCTCTGCCAGCGTGCATACTGGCGAACACCTGGGCATACAGCGTGGTCCGGGCGATGAATTCAGCAAGCATGTTTCGCTAGTTGATTATCCGGATGCCAGGCGCGTGGATTTGCGGCAAACGCTGCGTGATCCTTATGAGCAGATCCAGGTGCGTGTATTCAAGCAGGAGGCATCGTCTCCTCTGTATGCCGTATGTGATCTGTCCAGTTCCATGCAGTTTCAGGGGCAAGTGAGCAAGCTGGATACGGTGAAAGCGGTGGCAGCATCGATTGCCTGCTCGGCCCATGAGAACAGTGACCTGTTTGGCATGGTTTCTTATGACCATAGCGTGATTCCGCATTTGAGCCTGTCAGCCGGGCACCATGCGCACCAGTCTTTTGCCACCATCGCCGAAATCGGTGATTTTCGCAGTACGCGACGAGATGGCAGTGGCATCGTCGAGGCGGCCGGATTACTGGGCCAGCAAAAAGGCCTGGTGTTCTGGATTTCCGATTTTCATTTGCCGCTGTCACTGATTGAGCATGGCTTGAACCTGATGGCCAATCACCAAATGATTCCCATCGTATTATGGGATCCGCTGGAATATCAGCGTTTGCCGCGCTTTGGTTTCGGTAACTTGCAAGACCCCGAAACCGGCCAGCAAAAAACCATTTTCTTCCGCCAGGCCATACGCGCGCAGTTTGTCGAGATGTTTGAGCAACGTAAACAGGCGCTGGACCAGCTATTTGCGCGCTTTGATATTCGTCCGCTGTATGTCGATGGACGCTTCGATTCGGCCTTGCTGTCGGATTATTTTGAACAACTTATCCATTAGAGTGTGCTGATGAAACAGATTTTTTTATGGTGGTTGATGGCTGCTGTATGCCCAAGCTTTGCCTTGGCCGAAACACCAGTGGCCAAAGTGCAAGTACTTAGCGTGCAAAACCCGGCTTCTTATGCAGGGATACAGATCGGTGATGTATTGCAACGCTCCATCGAGGTTTCGGTGGCTGCAAATGATCAGCTCAATGACAACAACCTGCCACTGAAAGGCTTGCAACGTAACGGTGTTGAACTGCGGCAGTTGCAAGTCGATAGCCGCAAGCAGGGAAATCAACAAGTCTACAAGTTGGTATACGATTACCAGGTATTCGCCAGCAGTGGCAAACCTGTGCAGTTGCAACTGCCGGCCGAACAAGTGACATTTAAAAGCGGTGCCAAGGTTGAATTACCTTCATGGCGCTTCTGGTTGATGGCGCAACTGCCAGACCAGTTACAAAAAGCCAGGCAAAGTGTGGTTGCACAACACCGCCCGGCATTACTGGATACACAAACGCCACAACGAGGATTGCTTATCAGCCTGTTACTAGCGGTGATTGGTGGCCTGGTATTGCTTTACCGGAATTCCGACTGGACTTTATTGCCTATGGTGAACGGGCACTTTGCCCGTGCTTTCCGCAAACTAAAAAAACTGCCAGCAAACGCTGAAGGCCAGAAGCAGGCAGCCCTGATTGTGCAAGATGCATTGAATCAGCGCTTCGGCCAGCAAATGCTGGCGTCACATGTGCCGCAGTTTGTCGCGCAACAACCTGGTTTTAAACCACTAGAACAAGCGCTTCATGCTTTTTTTGCCGAGTCCAATGCGGTGCTGTATAGCGGGCAAGCCATCGACGCTGCCGGTTATTTAAAGCAATGTAAAACATTTACGCGCCAGCTGCGCGATTGTGAACGGGGCGTCTGATGCATTGGTTACACCCGTGGTTCTTGCTGCTGTTGCCAGTAGTCGCTGTCCCTTTCCTATTGAAAAGCCGGCATGCACAAACTTATTCATGGTTGCAAATGGTGCCTGCAGACCCGTTTTCAGATACCGCCAACCGGCTGGTTAAAGCCGCTACTGCACTGATGCTGCTATGCCTGGTGTTAGCTTTGGCTGGTCCACAGGGCGATAGCCACCAGGAGCAAAAAGTCGGCAAAGGGGCGCAAAGTGTATTTGTGATTGACCGCAGCGTGAGTATGGATCACCCGTTTGCCGGGCAAAGTACCGGTGGGCATGCGGCAGAAATCAAGTCCATGGCGGCAAGGCGATTAATTACTGCATTTATCGATTCCCGACCGGATGACATGATGGGCGTGGTTGGCTTCACCAACTCTGCCCTGTATGGCATGAAAATCACCACCAATCGCGATGGCATCCACTCGGCAATTCAGGCCGCGACTGGCCCGGCCTTGAACCAGACCAATATCGGTGCCGGCATCACCAATGCAGTAACATTGTTTGAAAACATTGCCAGCACCGGCTCGCGCGCTATCGTTTTGCTGTCGGATGGTGCCGGTAAATTAAGCCCGCGCGTGAAATACCAGATCCAGAAACAGTTGACAGGTAAAAAACTCAATCTGTACTGGATTGTGCTACGTGAACCTGATGACATCAGTATTTTCAGTGACAACGTCTATGAAGAAGAGCGCGTACCGGAAGCCATAGCGCTGGATAGATTTTTCCGTTCCTTAAAGATCAAATACAAGGCATTTGAGGCAGATAACGCCACGGCGCTGGAATCTGCCCTGCGTGAAATCGATGCCAAGGAAAAGAACGTCATTCAATACGCCATCATGATTCCCGGGCATGACTATGCCAAAGACTTAATCTTGCTGGCATTGGTACTGGGATTTGGGTTGGTGCTGGTTAAACATATAAGGATGTACTAATGGCAACACATGCAAAAAAAGCCAATTGGCTGTGGGGTAGCATTACCGTGGCAGGAATCATTGGTGCGATGTATTTTGGCTGGCAGTTACAGTCATTACAGGCGCTGAATCAAAAAATCCAGAATGGCACGTTGATTAAAGAGAAAGAATATCCGTATTTGCAACGGTTTACTGCGGCCTATGACCAGGGCAAACATGGCGATTATAAACATGCAGTGCAAACCTATGGCCAGTTGCTGGAAGTCGGTCCGCCAGAAGCCGAGCTGCCGCATATCCATTTCAATATCGGGAATAACCTGTTTTTGTCCGGCTTGGTGCGCACAGTGAATGAAGATGGTTCGTTTCAGGATGAGGCGCGCTATGCATTTACACAGGCAAAAATCGCTTATGAACAGTCATTACGCCTGCAGCCTGCAGATAAAGCGGCCAAATTCAATTTGAGTCTATTGCACTCGGTGATGGCGCGCGGCATGCAGGCGGGCACTAAAGACCAGTCGCATATGGAACTCAGTAATCTGCCGATCGGGTTGCCATAATGAAAGCGATAGCATGGCTGAAACAGTACTATGAGCCTGTGCTCTACGCACTCGCTTTGAGTTTGCTGGTGTTGGCACTGGTCAAGCCCAGCATACAGCTCAGGCAGCAGGTGCAGCATTATTTGCTGATCACCGATGTGTCACAAAGTATGAATGCTGAAGATGAAATGCTGAACCAGAAAAAAATCAGCCGCATTGCCTACGCACAACATTTGATGAAACAGATCGTGCATAAAGCACCATGCGGCACGTATTTCAGTTTAGGCATTTTTGCTTCTGATAACGTGGCGATGTTGCAAACACCGCTGGAAGTATGCAAAAACCTGGATGTGATTACCGATGGTATTGATCACCTGGAATGGCGCATGGCATGGAAAGGCAATAGCCGTCTGAGCTTTGCCGTACATGCAGCGACCCATATTTATGATGCGCTGAATCAACCGGCACAAATGCTGTTTTTCACCGATGGCGATGAAGCGCCACGCGTGAACGTGACCATCAAGCAGGATTTAAGCGGGGTGCAGATCGGTGAGTTTTTCACGTTTGTCGGGGTAGGCGGTCCAGAAAAGGTGGCGATTACACGCTATAACACTGCCAATAAACCAGTGGGATACTGGCCAGTTAGCGAAAATAATAACGCAGGTGCTGTAGGCGTGACTTATGCGGACCCGAGTAGTGATGAACCGGATCCTCCGGTGGCTTATGCAGAATATGACCGCATGCTGTCGCAACTGGAAGAAGAGTATTTGAAAGAGCTGTCAGCGGAATTCAAAGGCAGTTACGTGAAAGGGCAAGACCAGGAAGCGTTTTACCAGTCTATTGCCGCAAAAAAAGCCACAGCCAGTTTTGTCACAGACTACCCGCTACGCGTCGTGTATCTGGTGCTGGCGATACTGCTAGTGTTGGCTAGCTATTTGCCAGATGTGCTTTACCGCAGGCGCGTTGAGGGTTAACAGCGCCAAGCGTTGATTAGAACGTCAATGACGCTCTAATCATTTGCCGGTACTAGTGTCAGGCAGGTGATCTCCGACGGCGAGCCAAAGCGGTTGGGTGGGCCCCAATAACCGGTCCCCCGATTCACATATACCCACAAATTTTTCAAACGGTGCAGCCCAGCTACATAAGGCTGTTGCAGTGGCACCAGGTATTTCCATGGCCAAAACTGGCCGCCATGCGTATGTCCGGATAACTGTAAATCAAAACCTGCTGACTCGGCTTCTTTGGAACTCAGTGGCTGGTGCGCGAGCAGGATTTTTGGTGCATGCAGGGGCGCACCTGCAATCGCTGCATGTGGGTCACTCTGATGATGGTCATAGAACCCGCCTGCGGTTATGTCTGTCACCCCCGCCAAAACCAGCGTTGCGCCATCATGTTTCAGCTGCACGTGCTCATTCAGCAATACTTGTATCCCTAAGCGCTTTATTTCCTGAATCCAGTCCAGTGCGCCAGAATAATATTCATGATTCCCGGTAACAAAAAAACTGCCGTGGCGCGCATTCAATTGCGCCAGCGGTTGGGTATGCCTTGAGAGTTCACTGACGCGACCATCCACCAGGTCGCCGGTAATGGCAATCAGGTCGGCGTCCAAGGTATTGACGCGGTTAACGATGCGCGAAAGATAGCCTTTTTTAATGGTAGGCCCTACGTGGATATCGCTGATCTGCACAATACGGAAGCCATTCAGCGTGGCAGGCAAATTGCGTAAAGGCACTTTGATTTTAATCACCCTGGCTAATCGACGGGCATTGAAAAACCCGATCACACTGATTGCCACTGCGCCTGTGATTGCCAATAAAGCAGTGTTCTTCTCCAGCGTTAAAAAGTTTGCCTGGAAAAAGTGGGAAGCATCCATGCCAGCGACCACCAGCAAGAAAATATCTCGTATTAGTGTCAGTACCAGCAATGAAGAAAACACGCCCATCAGCGTCATTGCGACCCAGCTGGTGGTATCACGCAAAGCATGGTTACGCAGCCCGCGTGCCAGGAAAGCGACTGGCTGCAGCAGCGTTGAAATGACCAGGAATATCCAACCGGCCCACAGCACCCAATCAGCCCAGGCAACCGAGTTTAGAAGGCGTGAACCGATGTAGTAATGCAAGACACTGACCATGGTGGTGAATGTGAGCAGAAAGCGTAGAGGCGGCATGTATTGTTTTTGTTGGCTGGAGGATGGGTACTCGTTAGATGGAGCCAGCGCCAATAGATTCAAGTCAGCCTGATAATTAAAGCATACCCGCTAGCTGTTAAAGCAACAGCGGCAGCTTGGCTTTTTGCGCTAGCAGTCTGGCTGGTTAAACCACTGATGATGGTAATGCTCAAACGCTTGGATGGCACGGGTAGGGCGCAGCCTGGCGTCTTGCAGGCATTTTTGGCGCCAGTCATCCAGTTGTTCCATGCCTAAATTGACATGCTCGGCATGCAATGAGGGAAACGACCCGTTGAGTAACTGAGGCAGGTCTTGCAATGCCAAACTTACCTGATCGCGGTAATAGGCCAGTTTGTGTTCAAACTCGTTATCCAGCCTGCCGTAACGGCGCAACAAATATTGGGGAATACGCGACAGGCGCAATGCCTGGTCGGCGGTAGCTAACCTGGAAACAGCTTTTTCCACGATGCCGGAATCACATTGCATCGCTTGCGTTAACGTTTCCACAATGGTTTTGCGGTGTATACGCAATAGTTTGGAAGGCGAAGGAATGTCCGTCGTTTGCAGGTAAGCATCCATTGCCCATTCAGCAGCCGCATGCGTGAGCAGACTGTCATGCTGCCACTTGGCTTCAAACGTAGGTACAAAATGCTGGTGGGCAACGACATCGGTGAGTAAATGCACGTTATACCCTATCCCCAGCGCCAGTTGTCTCTCATTTTTGGTATGCAGTAATTGCTGGCCTATGCCCCAGCCATGGCTGTGATTAAAGGTACGGGAAACTACTGCCAGATCCGGCAGGCAGGCGCCAGCCAGCACCAGGGTCGGGTAACGCCGCATCACGCCTAACCAGGGCAAGGGCAATAAAGGTAATGTCTGTAACCAGCTATGGGTATAAGCCACATGGGAATACAACCCCCAGGCATGTGCTTCGCCGGGTATGGCAATCAGTAATAGCAGTACGGCTAAACATCTGAAGATACTTTTTTGCATGTGCGCACTCTGCGCCTGGTAGATGACAGATGCATGATGATTGTATGACATTGATATGAAAGGGATTTAGTCATAAAAGCATCACGAACCCTTGTTAAAGTATGTGAGAATTGTTTACATGGAACCGCTTAAACGGAACTTTGCATGAAAATATTGATGATTTCAGATGTGTATTTCCCACGCGTAAATGGCGTTTCAACCAGCATTCGTACCTTTGCAGAAAGCCTGCGTGCCGATGGGCATAGCGTGCACCTGATTGCGCCTCAATACGCGCAGTCCCTCGATCATGCTCTGATTGGTGATGAAGCCTGGATCACGCGCATAGATGCGCGCAAGATTGTGTTTGATCCTGAAGATTACTTAATGAAGTGGTCTGCACTGGTGGCCTATATTGAAAGCCTGCATCCTGGTGATTACGACATGGTGCATATCCATACTCCCTTTATCGCGCACTATGCCGGGCTTAAAATCGCCAAGAAACTGCAAGTGCCGGTGCTGGAAACCTACCACACCTTCTTTGAAGACTATATGCACCATTACTTGCCGTGGGTACCACGCAAGTTTGCGGTGAATATTGCGCAATGGGTATCTCGTAAGCAATGCCAGCAAGTGGATACCGTGGTGTCACCTTCAGGGCAAATGCGTGATGTCTTGCAACAATACGGGGTGACCACACCAATTACCGTGATTCCTACCGGCCTGGACGCCTCACGTTTTGTACCTGGTGATGGCGCAGCCTTCAGGGAAAAATATGGCATCCCCGCACAAAGGCCTTTGCTGATGTTTGTTGGCCGGGTTGCACATGAAAAGAATATCCAGTTCCTGCTGGAAATGTTGTCGCTGGTCATCCAGGATCATCCCGAGGTTTTACTGGTGATCACGGGTGAAGGCCCGGCCGAAGCGATGTTGAAAAAAATGACAAAGGATAACGGCTTGCAACAGAACGTGATGTTCCTGGGTTACCTGGACCGTGCTGTCGGCCTGAATGCCGCTTACCGTGCTGCGGATATCTTTGTGTTTGCTTCCAAGAGTGAAACACAAGGGCTAGTATTGCTGGAAGCCATGGCGCAGGAAACACCGGTGGTTGCCATCGCTGAACTGGGCACTGCCTCCATCTTGCGCCATGAGCAGGGCGCGCTGATTGCACAAGATGACGAGTTGCACTTTGCCGAACAAGTACAAACCTTGCTGATTGACCACCAGTTGCGTGAGCGTGTTGGTAAAAATGGCAAACGCTATGTGGAACAGGTATGGTCAAGCGAAGCACAGGCCAAGAAGTTGCTGGAGTGCTACGAGCGTTTGATGCTGGCCAATTTTCCGCTGTCAGCTTCTGCAGCCGCATAATTCAGGCAGCACACACTTACTGTGATGCTGCCATCCCTGCTGATTTTCCGGAATTTTTCCTGGACCACTTGACGCTTGCCAGCTGGCGCGCCAAGATACCGGCAGCCTTGCACTCGAGCAAGCAGCACAATCTCAGGATAATCTAATATGTTAACTCAACACCTGCCGCACGCTGGTTGCCTTTTTTGAGTGCCAGCCAGAATTTGGCAGTCTTTAAATTTCTCATTGATTTAAACAATAGAGTTTAAACTCGCACTAATTGATTATTTCTACACATCCAAGGAGTAAAAATGGCAGCATATTTAATTGCAGATGTACTACTTAAAAATGATGAATGGGTTCCTGAATATGCAAAGCATGTTCACCTGATTGCGGAAAAACATGGTGGAAGATATTTGAGTCGAAGTGCTAATATTGATGTGCTTGAGGGTAAGCCATTGGAAAACACATTGATTGCTTTAATTCAGTTTCCTAATAAAGAAGCAGCATTAGCATTTGCGAATGACCCCGAATATGCGCCATTCTCAAAAGCCAGGCAAGAGGGTACTGAAAGCCGTTTCCAGTTGATAGATGACACTGATGTTGCAGGTGCCATCCCTTACCTTCCTAAATAACGGATCAGTTTCATCTGAGCAAGTTATCGAAGGTTAATGCTTGAGCATGTTGTAAGTGTCCAATAAAAAACGCCGCAATTTGCGGCGTTTTTTTATTGGAAAAGTGGAGTTAACCAAATTTACCGGTAATGTAATCTTCAGTTTCCTTACGGCCAGGGTTAGTAAAGATTTTGTCGGTATCATCGTACTCGATCAGTTCACCCAGGTACATATACGCCGTGTAATCGGACACACGTGCTGCCTGTTGCATATTGTGTGTCACGACCAGAATCGTTAATTTGCTACGCAGCTCAACCATTAACTCTTCAATGTTGGCCGTTGCAATCGGGTCTAATGCTGAAGTCGGTTCATCGAACAACATGATTTCCGGATCCGTGGCCAGCGCGCGGGCAATACACAAGCGTTGTTGCTGACCACCGGACAGGTTGAATGCCAGATCGTGCAAACGGTCTTTGACTTCATTCCACAATGCTGCGCCTTTCAGCGCTTCTTCTACTTTGTCATCCATGATGCGTTTGTTGTTTTCACCACGCACGCGCAGACCGTAAGCCACGTTCTCATAGATCGATTTCGGAAACGGGTTAGGTTTCTGGAACACCATGCTGATACGCATGCGTACTTCAATCGGGTCCACGCCGCTATCGAGCACATTGGTGTTATCCGGGTGCATTACAATCTGGCCCTGATATTTATTACCAGGATACAGGTCGTGCATGCGGTTGAAACAGCGCAGGAATGTGGATTTACCACAGCCTGAAGGACCAATCAGCGCAGTGATTTTGTTCTCGTACAAAGGCATGGAAATACCTTTGAGTGCGCGGGCACCGTTGCTATAAAAAAAGTTTAAATCGCGTGCTTCGGCTTTAATCGGGGTCGTTATTGTGGCCATGATATTTTCTAAATCCTGTGTGGCATTACCATTTAATATTTTTACGAATTTTGTAGCGTAACCAGATTGCGCCACCGTTCATCAACAAGGTGACAACAATAATGAGTGCCCCAGTGGCGGCCGCATTGACATGAAATGCATGGTCAGGGCGGGACAACCAGTTAAACATCTGGATCGGCATCACAGTAAAGCCGGAGGATAACCATTCAAAGTTAATGAATGGTGCCTCTGTAGTGATTGGTGAGGGTGGCAGAAAGGCGATGAATGTCAGCGCACCAATGGTGATAATCGGTGCAGTTTCACCTAAAGCGCGGGACATACCGATAATCACACCGGTCAAAATGCCGCCGTAAGAGTATTTGAATACATGGTCATACACCACTTGCCATTTGGTCGCGCCAACGCCGTATGCGGCTTCGCGGATAGAAACCGGGATAGCACGTATGGCTTCGCGGGTAGACACAATCACAATTGGTAGAATCAGCAGACCCAAGGTTAAACCGGCCGTCAGGATACTTTGACCCAAACCCAGGATGTACACAAATAAACCTAGCGCCAGCAAACCGTAAATAATGGAGGGTACGCCAGCCAGATTGGAGACGTTGATTTCAATCAGGTCAGTAAAGAAATTTTTCGGCGCATATTCTTCGAGGTATAAACCGGCGGCGACGCCTATAGGCACCGCAGAAAGGAATGTCACAATCATCACCAGCAATGAACCTACCCATGCGGAAAGCAAGCCGGCACGCGCTGCACGACGCGAAGGGAATTCAGTCAGGAATTCAAGGTTGAATTTAGGATAGCCATCAGCAATCAACTGCCAGAACAGCAACATCAGTGTCATCAGGCCTAGCATCAGACAGAGTAGGCCCAGCGTTGCAAACAACGTGTCGTTACGCTTGTGGCGTTTAATCATGGCGCGCACTTCGGCCAGATTTTCAAGTACAGAAGCTTTATGTTCCATGTTGGTATTATTCCCGCATCGTCCGGTAGTCGGTTACCGGCAGTGTATCGTTGTTATATGTCAGCTTTGCGTCAGGGTATATCTTAAGAATTAGTAACTCTCGCGATAGCGTTTGCGTACCCAGTGACCGATGATGTTAAAAGTTAACGTCATTGCCATTAACACCAGTCCGGCGGCAAAAATACTTTGGTAACCAATGCTGCCATGCGGCAAATCGCCCATGGCCACCTGCACAATGTAAGCAGTAATCGTCGCAGCGCTTTCCAGTGGATTGAATGTCAGGTTAGGTTGCTGGCCCGCAGCAATCGCCACCACCATGGTTTCACCCACCGCGCGGGAGATCGCCAGGATATAGGCAGCCACAATACCGGAGATAGCCGCTGGTGTGACCACTTTAACCGCAGTCTGGAAACGGGTTGCACCCATCGCATAAGAACCTTCACGCATGCTCATAGGCACCGCGCGCATGGCATCTTCAGACAGTGAGGCAATGTAAGGAATAATCATGATGCCCATCACAATACCGGCACCCAGCATGTTGAAGCTAGGCAGATTCGGATAGATGGTCTGTAGTAATGGCGTGACAAAGAACAAGGCAAAATAGCCGAACACTACGGTTGGTACACCCACCAGCAATTCCAGGATAGGCTTTACAATCTCGCGTGTTTTGTGTGTGGCAAATTCAGACAGGAAAATCGCCGATATGGTACCGATAGGCACGGCCACTGCCAGGGCAATGGCAGAAGTCGTTAATGTACCTGAAACCAGTGGCAAGATGCCGTAGTGTGCATCTTCAAACAGGGGTGTCCATTCGGTATCGGTGAAAAACTCGACCACAGACACGGTTTTAAAAAAACTTAAAGACTCATATAACAACACGCCTACAATCGCGAAGGTAGTGGCTACCGCTACCAGTGCCGCCATCATCAGTATCAACTCAATGATGCGTTCTTTGACATTTCTACGGATGTTTTTAGCCAGTCTGGGGCTGATGGGCAGTTCCACGGGTGCTTGCATTGCTTGAGTCGCCATAGTGATGATCTGTCAGGGTAAGAATTTTAGCGGATAATCCGCGGTACAGGCCGAAAGTAACGAAAAAAGGGGCTATTGCAGCCCCTTAATCATTATTTGATTCGGGATAACAGGTCAGTAATCTTGATGCCGACTTCTGAAGAACCGTTAAAGCCGGTACCTGGTTTCATCGCTTTGAAATGTGTTTTAACTGCATCGTAATCTTCTTTTGGCAATGGTACATATTTCACTTCTTTTACCAGTTCCGGTGCATTTTCCAGGTAGAAATTCACAAACGCCTTGATTTCCGGTTTGAATGCAGCTGAAGTTGCGTTCACGTAGATAAACAATGGACGGGCCAGTGGTTGGTAAGTACCGTCCATTACCGTAGCTTCAGAAGGCAATACAGGTTTGCCGCCTTCTTTTGCAACAATAGGAATGGCTCTCAGCTTGTCTGTGTTTTCCAGGTAGTAAGCCAGGCCAAAGTAAGCCAAACCACCTTGGTTACCTGAAACGCCTTGTACCAGGACATTGTCATCTTCTGATGGCGTGTAATCTTTACGGCTGGCTTTGGCTTTGCCGTTCACCGCTTCAGTAAAATAATCAAAGGTACCGGAAGAAGTACCAGGACCATACAGGTTCATCGCTTTGTCCGGGAAGGTTGCATTCACTTGCTTCCAGTTTTTAACAGAAGAGTTTGGCTCCCAGATTTTTTTCAGTTCTGCGACTGTCAGTTGTTTTACCCAGTCATTTTTACTGTTCACCACTACAGTCAATGCATCGTAGGCGATTGGTAACTCGATAAACTGTACGCCGCCTTCTTTACACAGGTCTATTTCTTTTTGTGTGATTGGGCGTGAAGCATCTGAAATGTCAGTTTCGCCACGGCAGAATTTTTTGAAACCACCGCCAGTACCAGATTCACCTACAGTCACCTTGATACCTTTGGTACGCTGAAACTCCTCAGCGACGGCTTCGGTAATCGGGTATACAGTGCTCGAACCGTCAATTTTGATAATCTTGTCCGCTGCATTAGCTGTTGAAAAGCTGAATGTTTGTACAATCAATGAAGCGATTAAAGTAGTGCGGAACAACGTGGTATTCATTTATACACTCCTGTGTGTGGTGTTATCTTGCAATGCGTGAATCTTAGAAACTTTATATGACAGAAATGTGACAAAAAATAAAAAAGGCGCACCAGGCGCCTATTTTGCATGACATTTTTCTTACAACACACTTTCACCGATATGGTACGCAATTGCTGCCATAATTGCTGCGCAGGGGATAGTCAGTACCCATGCCCAGACAATTCGCGAAGCTAATCCCCAACGTACAGCGGTCATCCGGCGTGATAGTCCTACGCCGACAATGGCGCCGGTAATGGTGTGGGTGGTTGAAACGGGTATCCCCAGGCTAGTGGCCAGAAATAATGCAATCGAGCCGGAGGTTTGTGCTGCAAAGCCACCGGTCGGGCGAATCTTGGTAATGCCCATGCCCATGGTGCGTACGATACGCCAGCCACCAAACAGGGTACCGAGGCCCATTGCCAGCTGGCAGGCAATCACCACCCAGAATGGCACATGAAAGTCACCTTGCAGGTAGCCATTGGCAAACAGCAAGACCGTAATAATGCCCATGGTTTTTTGCGCGTCATTGGCGCCATGCCCAAGGCTGAATAACGAAGATGAAATAAATTGCATCTTGTTAAAGCGGCTTTCGATTTTATAAGGGGATGAGCGCTGAAATGCCCACATGATACCGATGGACAACAGCAGCGCCAGCAACATGCCAAACAATGGCGACAAGATAATGGCAATACCGGTGCTGATCAGTTTGCTGCCTATGATCACGCCCTTAGTGCCTGAATGCGCCATGCCTGCGCCGATCAGGCCGCCAATCAGCGCGTGTGACGAGGAGGAGGGGATGCCGAACCACCAGGTGATGACGTTCCAGGCAATTGCGCCAAACAGGGCGCCGAAGATAATAGTATTGTTGACGATATTCGGGTCTATGATCCCTTTACCTACTGTATCTGCCACATGCAAACCAAAAAACAGGAAAGCGACAAAGTTAAAGAAAGCAGCCCAGATCACGGCTGCCTGAGGAGTTAGCAAACGGGTTGAAACCATTAGCGCTATGGAGTTGGCGGCATCATGAAAGCCGTTCATAAAATCAAAGATCAGGGCGACGAAAACAAGCACCGCCATGACGATTATCACGTGATCCATGACGATTCCTTAAATGCGTTCCAACACGACGCCGTGAATCACATCCGCGACATCCTCACAGCTGTCGACAGCCTCTTCGAACAAATCATATAGTTGCTTGGAACGGATCAGGGTGCGGGCATCATGGTCTTCAGAAAACAGCCTGTGCATGCCAGAGCGCATAATGTGGTCGGCCTCACCTTCGATGGTGCTGATTTCCTCACAAGTGCGCAAAATGCGTTCGGCATCTTTCATATCTGACAGCATATGCACGGCATCGCGTACTTTTTCGGCCGCTCTTAACAGGATCTGCGCAAGTGCTACCATTTCAGGGGTGAATTTGGTATGGCCGTAGATTTCCGCACTCTGCGGAATCGCTTCCATATAATCAATGATGTCATCCAGCGCCATCGCCAGTTCGCGGATTTCTCGGCGGTCAAACGGGGTAATAAAGGTCTTGTGCAGGGAAAGCAGGATCTCTTTGGTATATTCGTCCGCTTCGGATTCAATTTTGCGGATTTCGGCAAAATGTGTGTGAAACCCGGCCTGATCTACCTCTGCGGCCATTAACGCCAATACTTTGGAACCACGCACAGCACAGTCGGCCAGACGGTTAAACAGCACAAAATAGTTATCGTTTCTAGGGCTGATTGCAGCCATAATGCGGCCAAAGGTGGCATGCGCCATTGAGGACTCCCGGACGGTTACAAAGTTTTGTGACCGTGATTTTACTATTTTGTGACAGTGAATGTGACAAAAATATGAATTCTTTACTAAATTGATGCCCATATATGATCCTGAATCACATGCAAGGCTGCGGTATAATGCTGGCTTTTACTCTCTGACCAATCAAAAATGGAAGCCGAACACCTCAATAGTATCGCCAACGCACTCAGCGATTTGACGCAACGTCACCAGGCCCTTCGGGGGTATCTTTGACTACGAAAACAAACAGCAACGTTTAGCCGAGGTCAACGGTCTGCTCGAAGATCCCAAGATTTGGGACAATGCAGAAAAGGCACAAAACCTGGGCAAGGAAAAACGCATGCTGGAAACCGTGGTCATGACGCTGGACGATGTGCATCAGTCATTGTCTGATAGCCGTGAGTTGTTTGAGATGGCGCGTGAAGAGAATGATGATGACACCTTATTGAGTGTAGAAGCAGACACAAAAAAGATTGAGGAAATCATCGCTGCGATGGAATTCAAACGCATGTTCTCGCAGCCTTTGGATGCCAACAACTGCTTTATCGAATTTCAATCTGGTAGTGGCGGTACTGAAGCGCAGGATTGGGCGGGCATGTTATTACGTATGTATTTACGTTATGTAGAGCGCAAAGGTTTTAAAGTCGAAGTGCTGGAAGAATCAGAAGGTGATATTGCCGGGATTAAGGGCGCATCGATCAAAGTCAGCGGTGATTATGCGTTCGGCACATTGCGTACTGAAAGCGGCGTGCATCGCCTAGTGCGTAAATCCCCGTTTGATGCCAACTCCAAGCGTCATACCAGCTTTGCCAGTGTGCAGATATTCCCTGAGGTAGATGACTCGATTGAAATTGACATCAACCCGGCGGATTTGCGCATTGATACCTACCGCGCCAGTGGTGCTGGTGGTCAGCACATTAACAAAACCGACTCAGCGGTGCGTATCACCCACTTGCCGACCAATGTGGTCGTGCAGTGCCAGAATGACCGTTCGCAACATCGTAACCGAGAGGAAGCGATGAATATGCTGAAGGGTGCTTTGTATAACCTAGAGCTGAGCAAGCGTAACGAGGAAAAGCAGGCGTTGGAAGATGCCAAAACCGATATCGGCTGGGGTCACCAGATCCGAAGTTATGTGCTGGACCAGGGACGTATCAAAGACCTGCGCACCAATGTCGAGATTGGCAATACGCAGGGCGTGTTGGATGGCGACCTGGACCCTTTTATTATGGAAAGCCTCAAGCAGGGGCTTTAAGTTAATATTCAGGTAATTAAAAAAGGCAGCGGAGTCGCTGCCTTTTTATATTGAATAATCACCTAGTCAGCTTGCCCATCAATATAAAGCCATTGCCCACTTTCTCGACTAAATCGGCTATATTCGGTCAGTTGTTCTTTCTTCTGTTTACCACTCTGAAAAGTCGCCACAAACTTTACAAACGCCGTATCCGCATCCGGCTGCTCATGTGAAAGCACCTGCAGTTTTAACCATTTGATACCTCCTAAATCTTCTTGAGTAAGGCTTTTAGGTTGTGTGTCTTGATGCCAGGTATGCAAAATATATTCTGGCAATTTTAATGCATAGGCGCTGTAACGCGAACGCATCAAACGTTCAGCATCTGGTGCGGGTGTGCCGTTATGCAAAGGCTGGCAGCAGTCTGTATAAGCTTTACCGCTGTAACATGGGCAGGCATTTTTCATTGGGTATTCCGAATCTCAGTATGCAAGTCGTTTAGCGATCAAGTGATTGTCGATAATTCTGTTCCAAGGTCGAGTCTGCATCAAAACAACTCTGTTTGTGCTGCCGGCGGGGCCGCCAATAACTGATCGATATCAAGCTCGAAGATACCAAGTTTGCCCGCACATGGCATTAACGGTAGCGGTCTTGCCTGTTCAAATAAAAAACCAAAATAGTCATGATGCACACCGCCGAAATGCGCGCGTTGATCGCGACTAACTCCTGTTGGTAATTCCCCAGGTTTGCAGCACAGCACAAGTTTGGCAATGCCAACCACACCGCCATATTCCAGTTTATCCACATCAGGGATGGGAACGTCGGTGTTGAATTTAATGTGCTGGTAATACTGCGCGTACAACCCTTTGCTGGCATGAATGAGCATGGGGCCGCGATATTGTGTGCCCCAGGTTCGGTCATCGACCAGCAAGTAGCCGTTTGCGATCAGCCAGGCAAACGGTTGCTTGAAAGATAAAGCCTTGATCACGCCTGACGGTATTGAAATAGACATAGTCCGGCTGCCAACGAATGAATAGAGTTAAGCGATTTCCCGCGTTTCCATAAACTGGATATCCGGGTAGCGCTCTTGGGCCATTTGCAGGTTGACGCGGTTAGGTGCCAGGTATACATAGTCATCTGCACTATCCAAACCTACGTTGAAACCGTACTTGTCAGCGATGGCCTTCAGATCTGCATCTGAGCCTTTCAGCCAGCGCGCCGTGTAACAGTCATATGGCTCGAAAATCATATCGACGCCATATTCATGTTCCAGGCGATGCGACACTACGTCAAACTGCAGCATACCTACGGCGCCAAGGATCAGATCGTTGGAAAGTAGCGGGCGGAACAACTGCGCTGCGCCTTCTTCGGAGAGTTGCTTGAGGCCTATTTGTAACTGCTTCATTTTCATCGGATTTTTAATGCGCGCACGGCGGAAAAATTCCGGCGCGAATGAAGGGATGCCGGTGAATTTCAGTGCTTCGTTTTCGGTAAATGTATCGCCGAGCTTAATAGTGCCATGGTTAGGAATGCCGATAATGTCGCCGGAGTACGCTTCATCCATAATGGTACGGTCTTGCGCCATAAAGGTGATAGCGTTATTGACGTTAAGCATTTTGCCGGAAGCCACTTGCTTGATTTTCATGCCACGTTCAAAACGGCCGGAACACACCCGCAGGAATGCAATGCGGTCGCGGTGTTTTGGGTCCATATTGGCCTGAATCTTGAATACAAAGCCTGCGAATTTTTCTTCATTAGCGGCTACAGAGCGGGTTGCCGTGTTGCGTGCCTGTGGCGGTGGCGATAAGTCTACCACTGCATCCAGCAAGGACTGCACGCCGAAGTTATTCACGGCAGAACCAAAGAATACAGGCGTCTGCTTGCCGCTTAAATAACGCTCTTTATTAAACTCATTCGATGCACCACGGACCAGTTCAATGTCCACGCGTAGCTCTTGTGCCTGATAGCCTATCAGCTCGTCCAGACGCGGGTTGTCGATACCCTGGATAGTTTCCGAAGTGCCTTTTTCAGCACGTGGATCGAAAAACAGAATACTGTCAGTCACCAGGTTATAAACACCACGGAAAGTTTTACCCATACCAATCGGCCAAGTCATGGGCGCACACTCCATGCCCAGTGTCGTTTCGATTTCATCCAGCAACTCAATTGGCGCACGGCTTTCGCGGTCAAGCTTATTGATGAAGGTAATGATAGGCGTGTCGCGCATACGGCAGACGTTGAGCAGCTTGATGGTTTGCGCTTCCACGCCATTGACAGAGTCAATCACCATCACGGCCGAGTCAACCGCGGTCAGCGTACGATAGGTATCTTCAGAGAAGTCATCATGGCCTGGTGTATCCAGCAGGTTGACCATGTGGTCACGGTAGGGAAACTGCATCACGGAAGAGGTGACTGAAATACCACGTTGCTTTTCCAGTTCCATCCAGTCAGACGTGGCATGGCGCGCAGCCTTGCGGCCACGGACTTCACCAGCGACCTGGATGGCGCCGCCGAACCACAGCAGCTTTTCAGTAAGCGTGGTTTTACCCGCATCCGGGTGAGAAATAATGGCAAAGGTGCGACGGCGTTGGACTTCTTGCTGCAAACTGGACATGAAAAAATAGCGGCTCGTTTAAAAGCCGCTATTTTAACCTATTTGCCTGATGGGGATGGCTGTGAGTAAGCTGATTGCTATTTTCGCATCAGGAAAACAGCAATCGCGATAAATACCGCCAGGATAATCAGGCCTTCCATACTGCTCTGTCTTAACTCACTGGTTGTTTCAACTGCTCCAGAATCGCCGGGTTATCCAAAGTGGAAATATCAGAGGTGATTTCTTCCCCTTTGGCCAAACTGCGCAGCAAGCGGCGCATGATTTTCCCTGAACGCGTTTTTGGTAAATTATCACCAAAACGAATTTCATCCGGCTTGGCAATCGGGCCGATTTCCTTGCCTACCCATTCACGCAATTCAGCGACGATTTTCTTGGCTTGTTCGCCTTCCGGACGTTTGCCTTTTAACACTACATACGCCACCACGGATTCGCCTTTAATCGGATGCGGTTTGCCCACGACAGCTGACTCAGCGACCAATGGGTTAGCAACCAGTGCCGATTCAATCTCCATGGTGCCAAGGCGGTGACCGGAAACATTGAGCACATCGTCAATCCGGCCCATGATGGTGAAGTTACCTGTGGTGGCATCACGTACGGCGCCATCCCCCGCCAGGTAAATATTGCCACCCAGTTCAGCCGGGTAGTAACTGGCTTTGAAACGTTCTGGGTCATTGTAAATAGTACGAATCATGGACGGCCAGGGTTTCTTGATTACCAGCAGACCGCCATTGCCCCAGGGAATATCTTTGCCGGTTTCATCCACCACATCAATATCAATGCCGGGGAAGGGCAGGGTACATGAACCCGGAACTAGCTTAGTAGCGCCCGGTAGCGGTGTAATGACATGACCGCCGGTTTCTGTTTGCCAGAACGTATCCACGATAGGGCAGCGGCTGCCGCCTACTTGCTCGTAGTACCACATCCACGCTTCAGGATTGATCGGTTCACCTACCGTGCCCAGCAAGCGCAGGCTGGATAAGTCATATTTTCCAGGGTGCGTAGCAGCATCAGATTCGCCAGCTTTAATCAGTGAGCGGATTGCGGTCGGCGCAGTGTAGAACACGCTGACCTGATGGCGCTGTATCATTTCCCAGAAACGGCCCGCGTTAGGGAAAGTAGGGATACCTTCAAACACGATTTGCGTTGCGCCCACGGCCAACGGGCCGTAGGTCACATAACTATGGCCGGTAATCCAGCCTACATCGGCGGTACACCAGTAAATGTCATCCGGTTTGATATCAAAAGTCCAGCGCATAGTGTTCATGGCATGGAGCAAATAACCCGCCGAGCTGTGTTGTACACCTTTAGGTTTACCGGTGGAACCTGAGGTATACAACAGAAATAAAGGATGTTCGGCCTCGACCATCACCGGCTCGCACTCGTCGGGTTTTCCTGCAATTAGGTCATGCCACCAGGTACATTTGCTGTCCCAGGCCACATCCTGTCCGGTTTTCTTGAACACCACGATATTGCGGATGCTGTCACAGCCCCCCATCGCGATACCTTCATCCACTGCTTGTTTCAATGGCAGTGTTTTGCCACCACGGTATTGGCCGTCAGAGGTAATGACTGCGACAGCACCGGCGTCAATGATGCGCTCATTCAGGCTTTTGGCAGAAAAACCGCCAAATACCACAGAGTGGATAAGGCCGAGGCGTGCACAGGCCTGCATGGCGACAATTGCCTCAATGCCCATAGGCAGGTAAATAATGACGCGGTCGCCTTTGACCAGATTGAGTGATTTGAGGCCATTGGCAAACTGGCAAACCTGATGATAAAGCTCTTTGTAAGTGACATTTTTAATGTCGCCGTTATCGGCTTCAAAGATAATGGCTGTCTTGTTCGGGATGGTTTTTAAATGCTTGTCCAGGCAGTTGGCTGAAACGTTTAATTCACCATCTTCAAACCACTTGTAAAACGGAGCTTGCTCTTCATTCAGTGTTTTAGTGAACGGTTTGTGCCAGATCAATAATTCCCGTGCTAGGTTGGCCCAGAATCCTTCGTAATCCTGTGCAACTTCTTTGCACAAACGGTTGTATTCCTCCATGCTGCCCACGGCTGCCTTGCTGGAAAAAGCTGCGCCCGGTGCAAACACGCGGTGCTCATGAAGTACAGATTCGATAGACATAGCGTCCCCCAAAAATCAATGTCAAAAAATGCCAAAAATCAATCTTAAAAAATCAAACCAAAATGCAGGTTTGGTGAACCTCAGGTATTATTGTTCTGGTTCTGATTGACCAACTCTCCGAGCACACAAAACACCCTCATTAAGAGCGATATCTCATGCAACAGCTTGCCGAAATTCTAACAGAAAAGCAGGTGCCGTCTACAGAAGCGGCCTATTTGCTGCATGCGGCGGCATGTAGCCCGTTTTTTGCCAGATTCGCTACAAAAAATACAGATTTCCTGACTGATCTGTTAGATAACTTATACAAGACCTATAAGACTGCAGATGTCGCCAAGCTATTTTCAGTCGAAAAAAATCTGGATTCAACTGAAAAAAATCAGGCAGAAGCGGTTTTTTTGCAACAAATCAGGCAGATTCGTCAACGCTTGATGGCACACATGATAGCTCGCGACCTGAATGGTCTGGCTAATTTTGAAGAAGTTGTAGAGACCACCAGTGCGCTGGCGGAAGCGGCGATTGCTGCGGCGGCAGATTTCTATCACGCCGAACTGGTCAAGACTTATGGCACGCCGCGTAATGCGCAAGGCCATCCTCAGCAACTAATCGTAGTTGGTATGGGCAAGCTGGGCGGGCGTGAACTGAATGTGTCATCTGATATAGACCTGATTTTTGCCTATGAGCACGAAGGCGACACTGATGGGGAAAAATCCATCAGCAATCAGGATTTCTTTACCAGGCTGGGTAAAAAATTGATTGTGGCGCTGGATGATGTGACTGCCGAAGGCTTTGTGTTCCGCGTGGATATGCGTTTGCGCCCGTATGGTTCTGAAGGCGCACTGGTTTGTAACCTGGATGCACTGGAAGATTATTACCAGAACTACGGACGCGAATGGGAGCGATATGCCTGGATTAAGGGAAGGGTGGTCTATGGGCCAGCGCAAGCTTTGAATAAGCTAATCCGGCCATTCGTCTTCCGTAAATACCTGGATTTTAACGCGTATGCCTCAATGCGTGACCTGAAAACGCAGATCCAGCGCGATGTGGTGCAACGCGGCATGTCGAACAATATCAAGCTGGGTCGCGGTGGCATACGCGAAGTTGAGTTTATTGCACAGGTGTTCCAGTTGATCCGTGGCGGGCAGTTGCCCGACTTACAGATCAAGCCAACATTGGCTGTGCTGGCGCGTCTGGCGGAACGCGGCATGCTGCCTGCGGAAGATGTCGCGGCCCTAACAGAGAGTTATATCTACCTGCGTAACCTGGAGCATAGATTGATGTATATCGATGACCAGCAGACACAGGAGCTACCGGATTCAGAGACCTATCGTGACTACCTGTTACGCATGCTTAAACATCAGAGCTGGGACAGTTTTATCGCCGAGCTGAATCAGCACAGGGACCGAGTGCAGCGATTCTTTGATGATACTTTCAAGGATCAGAGAACTAATGATCAGCAAGCAAATGATTTAGAACAGGAAATAGCCATTTGGCAAGGCACGATTGCCGCAAGTGAGGCTGAGAAATGGTTGCAGGAGCAAGGCTATACCCGAGCTGCCGATATTGTACAGCTGCTGCAAAACACGCGTGCCAGCCAGAGAATTCAGCAATTACCCGAACAAAGCAAACGCCGCCTCGATCAATTAATGCCACTACTGCTGCGTGAGGCGATACAGCAGCAAAGCATAGTACCGGACACGGCATTGATTCGTACGCTGGATTTACTGGAAAGCATTTGCCGCCGCGCCAGCTATTTAGCCTTGCTGACTGAATTCCCCGATGCGTTGGCTTTGATCGTGAAATTGTGTGCCGCCAGCCCGTGGATTGCACAATATGTGTCCGCACACCCGGTCTTACTTGATGAATTACTGAATAAACAAACCCTGTTTAAACGGCTGGATGCAGCGCAATTAAAAGCCGAATTGATCCAGCATATGGCGCATCTGGCGGGTGATGTGGAAGCGCAAATGGATGCCATGCGCCACTTCAAGCATGCCAATGTACTGAAAATCGCCGCACAGGATTTGATGACGGCTTTGCCGCTGGAAGCGATCTCAGATGACCTGAGCGCGCTCGCTGAAGTGGTGCTACAGGTCAGCCTGCAAACTGTCTGGCAGAATGTTTCGTTCAAACATAGAGAAACGCCACAATTTGCAGTGATTGGCTATGGCAAGCTGGGTGGCAAGGAACTTGGCTATTTATCCGACCTGGACATTATTTTCCTGTATGACGATGACGCCGATAACGCGCAGGAAGTCTATGCCCGTTATGCGCAACGGCTGAATACCTGGTTCAATACCATCACCAATGCCGGTTTGCTGTATGACACCGATCTGCAATTACGGCCGGATGGTAACAGCGGCTTGCTGGTGAGTAGTGTGGGTGCTTTTGAGGAGTACCAGAAAAATAAAGCCTGGGTATGGGAGCACCAGGCCATTACTCGTGCGCGTTTTGTCGCCGGTGAAGCCAAAGTGGGGCAGCAGTTTGAGCGTATCCGTATGGATATATTGAAGTCTAGGCGCAATCAGTCAGATATCAAGCAACAGATACTGGATATGCGACAGAAGATGCGTGCTTCCCATCGTTTTGACCCTGCCATGTTTGACCTTAAGCATGAAGCTGGCGGCATTATAGATGTTGAGTTCTTGGTGCAATATCTGGTGTTATTGCATGCGGCAGATTACCAAAAATTAACCGAGAACATTGGTAATATTGCCTTGCTGGGAGTATTGGCAGAAAGTGGGTTGATCAATGCGCCACTTGCCGAACTGGTGCAGCAGTCATACCGTCAGTACCGTGCCTGGATACACGCAAGTAAATTACAGGGTGAGCCGGCCAAGGTCGAAAAATCATTGGCAGAACCATTGCAACAGCCAGTGATTGCCCTATGGCAGTCGGTATTTGAATCCAAAGGCTGACAAAGAGGAAGCCCCCCCCCCAGATTCTTATACGCCCCAGCGCAGGCCAGCAGTATGCACCGGGCTATCCCAATGTTGCTTAATTTCTTCGTCCAGCAAGCAAACGGTCATTGATGCACCTGCCATATCAATAGCCGTGATGTAATTACCAACCAGGCTGCGGGCGAGAGTAAAGCCTTTTTCTTTCAGCAGTTTGGCAGCGGTATTGTAGATCAAATAAAGCTCCATCAATGGTGTCGCTCCCAGGCCATTGACCAGCAATAGTACTTCGCCATTGAGAGGTAATTGTTTAGCTTCAATATCGTGCAAAATCGCAGCCACCATGTCACTGACGATTGCATCTGCCTCACGCATCTTTTCACGTCGACGGCCAGGCTCTCCATGAATGCCAACGCCCATTTCAATTTCGCTTTCTGAAATATCAAAAGTAGGGCGGCCCGCAGCCGGCACCGTACAGCTGGTCAACGCTGCGCCTATGCTGGATGTGCGCAGGTTGATTTTTTCACCTAGTGTTTTGCATGCTTCCAGATCCGCGCCGGTTTCTGCCAGGCTGCCTACACATTTTTCTACGATCACGGTACCGGCCACACCCCGGCGGCCAGTCGTGTAAGTGCTGTTAACTACAGCGCAATCATCTGAGGTGTATACCGTTGCATGCTCAAATGACAGCATTTCAGCCGCCATTTCAAAGTTCATCACATCACCGGCATAGTTTTTAACGATAAATAGCACACCTTTATCGGCATGCACCGCTTCTGCTGCCGCCAGCATCTGGTCTGGCGTTGGCGAGGTAAAGACTTGCCCGGGGCAGGCGGCATCCAGCATGCCTTTGCCCACATAGCCGGCATGCAATGGCTCATGGCCAGAACCGCCGCCGGATATAATCGCGACTTTATTTTTTGCTTTCTGTTTGCGGATGACAAAGGTAGGCTCGAATTGCACTTCAATCAGATCGGCATGCGCAGTGGCAAAGCCACTCAGGCTTTCGACCAGCATATGATCTACATTGTTTAGAAATTTTTTCATATTTACTCCTGTGCCCGACATAGTAAGCCGCTAATCGTTTTTAATTGTTTGGTTTTGCATCGCGTATCAGTTTTGCAGATGATTTTAATTGCTTAAGACCAGATCACAAACGCTATGTATCATCACCTGGCAGCTTTTGGCGCCGGCATCCAGATGGCCGATAGCACGCTCGCCTAGGCCGGAAGCGCGACCTTTGGTGGCTAGCATATTGCGCGTAGAGTCCAGGCCTTCACTGGCAACCACTTTTAATGCTGATGCGATTTCTTTTGCAGATTTATCTTGTTCGACTAATTGTTTAAATGTAGTCGACACTGGAATCAGTACATCAAGCATGGTTTTTTCACCTGCCTGTGCTTTGCCGCGCTGCATGATTGCCTGCACGCCAGCGTCAAAAGCCAGCGCGATTTCCTTAGTGGTTATGTTATCGAAGGCCTTGAGGGTTTTACCCATGCTCATGAAGAAGCTGGCGAACAAAGGGCCGGAGGCGCCGCCTATCGTGCTCAGCAATTTCATGCCGATTTTATTAAGCGCATCAGCGGCTGACAAAGCCTCGAGTTCCGGGGCAATGCCGACAATTGCCTCACAGCCGCGCTTCATATTAATGTAGTGGTCGCCATCGCCGATCTCCCGGTCCAGGCCTTCGATATCCGCTTCATGTTGCAGAATGGCAGCGCGAATGGCTGCAGCCTTATGGTTAATTGTGTCGCTATTCATCTTGGGTTAATGTCATCATCTATGTGTTTTCAGGCAAGCTTTTAAGTATGCAAACATTATGCTACTGATAAGCAATTGTGCATGGCAAGCTTGTTTTATCTTCTGCTGGATTAGGCGTTTTGATCACTAGCGTTTAAAATGCTGCCGCTGTCCTCGTGGTGAAACAGGATATCACCAGCCCCTCCTAAGGGCTAGTTTCAGGTTCGAGTCCTGACGGGGACACCCATTCCGTATGAGTAATCGTGGTAAGTGCTTGAAAACAAGCGTTTTCTGCCATATAATTGCGGATTGACTTTTTTGTCAATTAACTTGGCATGTATTCACATAGGGTGCCCGCAAGGGTGTTATTGAATGCATGTGAATGAATAACCCTTTGAAATAGAAAGACTTATTATGTCAGTGACTATGCGTCAAATGTTGGAGGCTGGTGTTCACTTTGGTCACCAAACTCGTTACTGGAACCCGAAAATGGCTGAGTTCATTTTTGGCGATCGTAACAAAATCCATATCGTTAACCTTGAAAAAACCCTGCCTTTATTTGAAGATGCGCAAAAATATGTGCGTACTCTGGCAGCCAACAAGGGCCGTATTCTGTTCGTAGGCACCAAGCGTCAAGCCCGCGATATCGTTAAAGAAGAAGCGCAACGTGCCAGCTGCGCATACGTTAACCATCGCTGGTTGGGTGGTATGTTGACTAACTTCAAAACTGTTAAACAATCTATCAAGCGTTTAACTGACTTCGAAAACATGATGCAAGACGGCAGCATCGAAAAGTTCGGTAAAAAAGAAGCTTTGGGCATCAAACGCGAAATCGAAAAACTGGAGCGTTCCATCGGTGGTATTAAAGAGATGGGCGGCTTGCCAGATGCGATTTTCGTGATCGACGTTGGTCATGAAAGTGGCGCGATTACTGAAGCACGCAAACTGGGTATTCCAGTGATTGGTATCGTTGATACCAACAACTCACCAGATGGTATTACTTATGTAATTCCTGGTAACGATGACTCATCACGTGCGATTCGTCTGTACGCTCGTGGTATGGCAGATGCAGTGCTGGAAGGCCGTGCTAACGCGATTACTGAAATCGTTAAAGCAGCGCAAGAAGAAGCCGCGCCAGCAGCCGCGACTACAGAGGCTGTTGCCGAGTAATTACTCGCAGCGAAAAAAGGGGCTATTCGCCCCTTTTTCTATTGCATCGCATGCAATATGGCTGACACATCGTCAGTGTATTGTTGATTAAAAGAATATTTAGTAAATCCTCAAGCAGGAATCCTAACAAAAGGAGTAGTAAATGGCTGAAATTACCGCAGGCATGGTGAAAGAGTTACGTGAGCGCACCGATGCACCAATGATGGACTGTAAAAAAGCATTGACTGAAGCTGAAGGCGATATGACACGTGCCGAAGAAATTCTGCGTGTGCGTTTTGGTAACAAGGCAAGCAAAGCTGCTGGCCGTGTGGCAGCTGAAGGTACCGTAGGTATCAATATCGCCGCTGGTGGTAAAGTTGGTACTTTGATCGAAGTAAACTCTGAAACAGATTTCTGTGCCAAAAATGAAGAGTTCCTGAAATTTGTGTCTGAACTGGCACAAGTGGTTAATGAAAATAATCCGGCCGATATCGAAGCGGTTGCTGGTTTGCCAATGCGTGGTGAGACTGCTGAAGCTGTGCGTGCGCAACTGGTTGGTAAAATCGGTGAAAACATCACGCCACGTCGTTTTGTACGCACTGAAGCCAAAGGCCAGTTGTATAGCTATGTACACGGTAGCAAAATCGGTGTGCTGGTTGACTTGGTTGGTGGTGACGAGAACCTGGGTAAAGACCTGGCCATGCACATAGCTGCTGCGAAACCGAAATCACTGGATGCCAGTGGCGTGGATGCGGCTTTGATTGAAGCAGAGCGTCGCGTAGCGATTGAGAAAGCTAAAGAAGCTGGCAAGCCAGACGCCATGCTGGAAAAAATCGCTGACGGTACTGTGCAAAAATTCTTGAAAGAAGTGACTTTGCTGAGCCAGACTTTTGTGAAAGATGACAAACTGTCGATTGAGCAATTGCTGAAAAATAACAATGCAAGCGTTGCTTCATTTACGATGTATGTTGTTGGTGAAGGCATTGAAAAAGTAGTGGTCGATTATGCAGCTGAAGTAGCTGCTGCGGCAAAAGTTTAATTGCTTTCAAGCAATCACTAAAAAGTGGAATCTGCGGATTCCACTTTTTTTATGCTTAACGGGTCGGTTTCTGGCCCAAGAAACCGCGTTTTGTGATTAAATAGGCACATTTTGAGTTTGGGAAAAATAGCAATGGCACAACCTGTTTTCAAGCGTGTTCTCCTTAAATTATCCGGTGAGGCGCTAATGGGCGATGATGCTTACGGCATTAATCGTGAGACAGTGAATGCGATTGTTTTGCAAGTCAAAGAAATCGTCGATATGGGCGTGCAAGTAGGGATAGTGGTTGGTGGCGGCAATATTTTCCGTGGCATCGCACCTGCAGCCGAGGGGATGGACCGTGCGACTGCTGATTATATGGGTATGCTGGCTACGGTCATGAATGCCATGGCATTACAGGACGCCATGAAGCACGCGGGTGTCGCTGCGCGTGTACAAAGTGCATTGAATATCGAAGCAGTGGCTGAACCTTATATTCGTGGCAAAGCAATTCGTTACCTGGAGGAGGGTAAAGTGGTGATTTTTGGTGCCGGTACCGGTAACCCGTTCTTTACCACCGATACGGCTGCTGCATTGCGTGGCGTAGAGATTGATGCAGAAATCGTTTTAAAAGCGACCAAGGTCGATGGTATTTATACGGCTGATCCGAAAAAAGACCCGACAGCGACCCGCTACGACACCGTTTCATTTGATGAGGCGATTAATAAAAACCTGAAAGTAATGGACGCTACCGCGTTTACTTTATGCCGTGACCAGAAAATGCCAATTGCAGTATTCAGTATTTTCAAACAAGGCGCGCTTAAGAACATTATTCTGGGTGAGAACGAAGGCACACGCGTCAAGGCTTGACGGTTGCGGAAGTAAAGTGAGATTGGAGAAAAAACATGGTTGAAGACATTAAAAAATCTGCCGAGCAGAAAATGCAAAAGTCTCTGGACGCATTAAAAACAGATTTGGCAAAGGTACGCACAGGTCGCGCGCATGCCGGTTTGCTGGACCATGTCATGGTTGAGTACTATGGTTCTATGGTGGCGGTTAACCAGGTTGCCAACGTTAACCTGGGTGATGCACGTACGATTAATGTGCAGCCTTATGAAAAAAACATGATTGCAAAAGTGGAAAAAGCTATTCGCGACAGTGATCTGGGATTGAATCCGGCAACCAACGGCGATTTGATCCGTGTACCTATGCCTATGCTGACTGAAGAGCGTCGTCGTGACTTGACTAAAATTGTACGCACAGAAGGTGAAAGCGCCAAAGTGGCGATTCGTAATATACGCCGCGATGCCAACGATGCATTGAAAAAACTGGAAAAAGACAAAGCGATTTCAGAAGATGATGAGCGTCGTGCTGAAGAAGAAATACAAAAAATGACCGATAAAGCGGTGGTTGAAGTGGATAAACTGCTGCAACAGAAAGAAACGGATTTGATGGCAGTGTAAGCTGCTATCTAGTTGAGCGTATATTTTGGGTTTCTTTTCCAGTTCTACCAAGCAAGTCCCCGACACCAACGAGCTGCCGCAACATGTGGCGGTGATTATGGATGGCAATGGCCGCTGGGCAAAAAAACGTTTTTTACCCAGGGTAGCAGGACACCAGCGCGGCCTTGAGTCTGTCAGGCAGTTGGTGAAAGCCTGCGTGCGGTTGGATATCAAATTTCTGACCTTGTTTGCGTTTAGCAGCGAAAACTGGCGCCGTCCTTCTGAAGAAGTGACCTTCCTGATGGGTTTGTTCCTGGAAGCGTTGGAGCGGGAAGTCAGCAAGCTGCACGAAGCCAACATCATTCTCAAATTGATAGGCGAGCGTAGCCTGTTTAATGAAGTGTTACAACAAAAAATGCTCGAAGCCGAGCAGAAGACAGCTGGTAATAGCGGACTGACCCTTTCCATTGCCGTTAACTACGGCGGACGCTGGGACGTGATCAATGCAGTAAATGCTCTATTGCAAACCAAGGACGGCAAGGTCACTGAAATCAATGAATCTGACCTGACGCCATATCTCTCAATGCCTTATGCACCGGAACCGGATTTGTTTATCCGCACCGGCGGTGAAACACGCATAAGTAATTTCTTGTTGTGGCAGCTTGCCTATACAGAGCTCTATTTCACAGATACTTTGTGGCCTGATTTTGATGAAGCCGCCTTTGAAGCTTCGTTAGTTTCTTACCGTCAACGTGAACGTCGTTTCGGACGTACCAGTGAACAATTCAGCAGCGATAGTAGCGCGACTTAATTTATTTATACCTATGTTGAAAACCAGAGTGATCACGGCAGTAGTATTGCTAGGGCTATTTCTCCCGGCGTTGTTTTACCTGCCCATGATGTGGTGGGCGTCTGCGATGTTACTGCTAACGCTGGTCTGCTTGCATGAATGGGCCGGTTTTTTGCAGCTAAGCCCGACGCAGACCTGGATCTATTTAACATTTGCTACACTCACTGGCGTGGCCTTGCTGGTTTTGTTGCAGCGATGGGGTTTCCATTGGTTTTTCTATCATGCCTTGCAAGTGTTTATAGGGATGACATTTTTCTGGTTAATTGTTGTGCCAGTGGCGATGTTTTTTAATACCTTTTTCAAGCAGAAGGCAATTAATCTTTTCCTCGGCTGCTTCCTGATGCTGTCATTGTGGATGGCACTGGTGACTGCGCAAGAGGTCAATCCTTACGTATTGCTGGTTATCATTTCTACTATCTGGCTGGCTGACACCGCGGCCTACTTTTTTGGTAAAAAATTTGGGCAGCATAAACTGGCACCAGCCATCAGCCCTGGCAAAACTTGGGAAGGCGTGCTGGGTGCTTTGCTGGTGGTTGGGGTGTATGCTGTTACTTTGAAAGCTACCGGAGCCGTGACAACCTGGTGGGTGCTGCCAGGCTTGTGGATGATCACCATTGTTGGTGTATATGGCGATTTATTCGAATCGTTTTTCAAGCGTCGCGCCAACCTGAAGGATAGTGGACAGTTTTTACCAGGGCATGGGGGATTTTTGGACCGTGTCGATGGCGTGATCCCGGCACTGCCGGTAGGTTTATGCCTGGTATTCTGGTTTCATTACTGGCAACAGTCTTACTCATTTTAAAAGGCCATTTTGCAATACGTCACTATACTGGGCAGTACCGGCACCATTGGTCAGCAGACGCTGGATGTGATTTCACAACATCCGGACCGCTACGCCGTGTTTGCCTTAAGCGCACACCAGAATGTGGATGCCATGTTGCAACAATGCGCGCGCTACAAACCACAATATGCCGTGATGCAGGATACAGATGCAGCGCAGCGTTTACGCCAACGTGTACAGTCTGAAAATCTTAAGATAGAAGTGCTCTCTGGAATTGAGGGGTTGATCGAAGTTTCAGCGCATGAAACCGTGAATGCTGTCATGGCCGCGATTGTAGGCGCCGCCGGATTATTGCCTGCGCTGGCAGCTGCAAACGCTGGCAAAAAGATATTGCTCGCCAATAAAGAAACGCTGGTGATGGCCGGCCAATTGTTTATGGATGCGGTCAAGCAAGGACAAGCGACGCTTCTGCCAATTGATAGCGAGCATAATGCCATCTTCCAGGCCATGCCGGGACAGGCGTATGATGACATTGCCGATGTTGGCGTCAATAAGATAATCCTGACCGCTTCCGGTGGTCCGTTCCGCAGTTATACGCACGCGCAGCTGGCCGAAGTGACGCCCGCGTTGGCGCTTAAGCATCCCAACTGGGTGATGGGCGCAAAAATTACCGTTGACTCTTCTACCCTGATGAATAAAGGCCTGGAAGTCATTGAAGCGCATTGGTTGTTTAATGCACGTCCTGACCAGATTGAAGTGGTGGTGCATCCGCAAAGTGTCATTCATTCGATGGTGTCTTATGTGGATGGCAGTATCCTGGCGCAATTGGGCAACCCCGATATGCGCACGCCGATTGCCTATGGTCTTGGTTACCCGCAACGGATCACTTCAGGTGTCAAACCGCTGAGCCTGGTCGATATTGCTAAACTCGAATTTGAAGACCCTGATACTGATCGTTTCCCTTGCCTGCAACTGGCTTATGATGCGCTGGCCGCAGGGGGAACCGCGCCTGCCGTCCTAAATGCTGCCAATGAAGTTGCGGTGGCGGCTTTCCTCAAGGATAAAATTCATTATTTAGATATTCCGCGGTTGCTGCATGAAGCGCTGCAAAAACTGCCGGTCGAAAAAGTGAATTCCATAGAGCAATTACTGGAAATTGATGCAAAGGCTCGTACCTGTGTCCAGAATGCGATTGCGAAAACAACAGTCACCTCTGTTTTTAAAGCGGTAGCGCTATGACATCTGTATTGGCATTCATTATCGCCATCGGTGTGCTGGTCACCATCCACGAGTTTGGTCACTACCTGGCTGCAAGAAGTTGTGGCGTCAGGGTGCTTAAATTTTCGATTGGTTTTGGCAAGCCTATTTTTAAATACCAGAACTCGCCAGAATCCACTCAGTGGGTACTATCCTGGATTCCACTGGGCGGCTATGTCAAAATGCTTGATAGCCGTGAGTCCGAATCCCTCGAAGCGCCAGAATATCAAGCCACCACCACCGACTGGTCGCGCGCTTTTGACCGCCAACATGTTGCCGCTAAAATGTGGATTGTATTTGCAGGGCCGCTGGCTAATTTGTTACTGGCCTTTGTCTGTTACTGGGGCTTGATTGCCCAGGGCGAGGTAGGCTTGAAACCATATATTGGCCCGGTAGAATCAGGTTCACTGGCAGCCGAGGCTAAACTGCGCTCAGGCGACCTGGTGGTTTCCCTCGATAACAAACCGGTCACTACCTGGCAAGACGCCCAATGGCAGTTGCTTGAAGCCTGGGTGGCGCATCAGTCAATCAAAGTGGTCACCCGCACAGTGCAGGGCGAAGCGCATACGCATATCCTGCCAATGGCGGCCTTACCTGGCGAGCCAGAAGGCGACGTCTTGCAGAAAATTGGCATTTCCATGCAGATGCCCGTCATTCCTGCAGTAGTCGGAGAGGTTCTGCCGGGCTCGGTCGCGGAAACCAGTGGCTTGCAGGTAGGCGATCATATTCTCAGCGTTAATAATAAGCCGGTCGAAGACTGGCAGCAGTTTGTGAAGTGGGTGAGGGCCAACCCATCGAAACCATTGAAAGTTGAATATCAGCGGGGCAGCGAAATATTAAAGGTGAAATTGCTGCCGGAAACGGTGGTAGAAGCCGGGCAAAAAATCGGGCGCCTTGGTGCAGCAGTCAATATGGAGGCTGTTGACCTGGCACCCTACCGCGTTGAACGCCATTACACCGTATCCGAGGCAGCCATACGCGCAGTGCACCGTGTACAGGAAACCATCGTATTTACTTTAAAAATGATTGGTAAAATGCTGACCGGGCAAGCCTCTTTAAAAGCGATCAGTGGCCCTGTCAGTATTGCTGATGCAGCTGGCGAAACCGCTGGGCTAGGACTTAAGCCTTATATCGGCTTTATCGCATTGTTAAGTATCAGCATTGCAGTCATGAATCTGCTACCGATACCAGTATTGGATGGCGGGCATTTGTTGTATCATATGGCGGAATTGATTCGAGGAGAACCTTTGCCTGACAAGGTGCTGGAGATTGGCCAGCGTCTTGGTTTGGGGTTGCTGGGTGCTTTAATGTTCATCGCTTTTTTCAATGACATTAATCGTTACCTGGTAGGTTGAGAGCATAGTTAATGAGAATAAAGTCTAGTTCCAAGTTATTGTTGTGCCTGTTAACAGCAATTATCCACCTGAAAGCCTACGCGACAGAGCCTTTTGTCATCTCTGACATTCGTGTAGAGGGCTTGCAACGTACCGAAGCCGGTACGGTGTTTAATTACCTGCCGATGCAGGTAGGTGATGTGATGAGCGATGAAAAGGCCGCACAGGCGATTAAATCGCTGTATTCCACCGGTTTTTTCAAGGATGTACGTATTGAAAATGATGGTGACGTATTAGTAGTGACTGTCCAGGAACGTCCTTCCATTTCCCAGATTGACTTTAGCGGTAACAAATCTTTCCCAACTGACAAAGTAAAAGAAGGCCTCAAACAAATCGGTATTGCCGAAGGACAGATTTTTGATAAATCCTTACTGGATCGTGCCGAGCAGGAAATCAAGCGCCAGTACCTTTCGCAAGGCAAGTACAGTGCCGAAGTAAAAGCAACTTCCAGTCCGCTTGAGCGCAATCGCGTATCTATCCGCTTTGAAATCACTGAAGGCCCGGCTGCTAAAATCCGCGATATCAATATCGTCGGTAATCATCTATTCAAAACAGAGGATTTACGCGCTAACTTTTTGCTGACGACACCAAACTGGATGAGTTGGTGGAATAAAGATGACCAGTATTCTAAACAAAAACTGACCGCTGACCTTGAAGCTTTGCGTTCGTTTTATATGAATCAGGGTTACCTGGAATTCTCCATTGATTCAACACAGGTATCGATTTCTCCTGATAAACGTGATGTGTACATCAACGTCAATATCACCGAAGGCGAAAAATATAACATCAGCAAGACCAAACTGGCTGGCGAAATGTTATTGCCGGAAGAGGACCTGCGTAAGCTGATCAATATCCAGGATGGCGATGTATTTAACCGTCAAAAAGTCACTGATGCCAGCAAAAATATCAATGACAAGCTGGGTGAAGAAGGCTACGCGTTCGCTAACGTGAATGCAGTGCCGGAAATCAATAAACTGGAACACACCGTTGCTTTTACCTTCTTTGTTGATCCTGGCCGCAAAGTGTACGTTCGCCGTATCAATGTGCAAGGCAACACCAGAACACGTGACGCCGTAGTCCGTCGCGAGATGCGCCAGCTGGAATCCGCCTGGTATGCCGGTGATAAGATCAAGCGCTCTAAAGAGCGTATCCAGCGCCTGAACTTCTTCGATAGTGTTGAGTTAGAGACACCATCCGTCCCAGGTATTAACGACCAGGTCGATATGACGGTGACGGTGGCTGAAAAAGCCACTGGCAGCGTCCAGTTTGGTGCCGGTTTATCCAGTAGTGATGGTGTGGTATTGGGCTTCAACGTCAACCAGCCTAACTTCCTGGGAACTGGTAACCGTGTGGCATTGCAAGTGAACACCAGTAGCTATAACACTGTGTATTCATTGTCTTACACAGACCCTTATTTCACGCCGGATGGCATCAGCCGTGGCTTCGATATATACCGCCGTGACGTGGATACCAGCAGAAGAAATTCCTCTACTTTAAACGTGGGTAACTATAACAGCCAGTCTTACGGTGTAGGTATGCGTTTCGGTATGCCTCTATCTGAAATGGATTTCCTCAGTGCCGGTGTGACGCTTGATTTTACCAGTGTTGATTTGTCCGCTGACAGTCCGATTCAATATCTGAGATTCTGTGAAAACAGCAATGGTTGTAGCAGTAACTCTGTGGTGCTGAATGCGGGTTGGACTTTCGACTCCAGGGATAACATTCTTTTCCCACGCCGTGGTGTGTTGCAACGTTTGTCTGGCGATGTGTCATTGCCAGGTCTGGATTTGCAATATTACAAAATGAGTTACCAACATAGCTGGTTTAAAGACATGGGCAAAGATTTCACCTTGATGTTGAATGGTGAAGCAGGTTATGCGAAAAGTTATGGCGGCAAAAATTACCCGTTCTTCAAGAACTTCTATGCCGGTGGTGTGAACAGTGTACGTGGTTTCCTGAACTCATCATTAGGTCCGCGTGATGTAAACCCGATTTCAGGTTCCGATTTTGCGGTCGGCGGTACTAAACGGTTGGTTGGAAACATAGAATTATTTATGCCGGTACCATTTGTCTCGCAGTCTAACCAGTTCAGATTGAGTGCATTCGTGGATGGCGGTGGTGTTTTTGGTGAGAACGATTCTATCAATTCCGATTATTTGAGATTTTCAACTGGTGTCGGTGTGACATGGGTGTCACCATTCGGCCCATTGAAGCTTGTTCTTGCCAAGCCACTTAAAGAAAAAGAAAATGATGATACACAAACATTGCAATTCCAGTTTGGTCAGCAATTTTAATGGCATCCTTGCTTAAGTTTAGGATAATGCAAACGCAGAAAGGGGTAGCTGCATGAGAAGTCTTCTGGTGGTGTGGCTGAGCCTTATGCTGTGGTGCGGACAAGCCTGGTCTGCCGATTTCAAGGTAGGCTACGTGCAGGTCGATAAACTGCTGCAAGAAGCACCGCAAACGGTTGAAACGGGCAAAAAGCTGGAGAGAGAGTTTAGTCCACGCTCTCTGGATCTGGAAAAACTGCAAAAGCAGATTCGCGATCTGGAGGCACAGCTTGATCATGATCGCACGAGCATTAATGAGTCTGATCGTCGTGTCAAAGAACGCCAGCTGAATAATATGCGCCTGGAGTTCCAAAGCAAGCAGCGTGAGCTGCGTGAAGATATCAACTTACGCAAGAATGAAGAATTGGCCGTGTTGCAGGAACGTATTAACAAAGCAGTACAAACCGTTGCCGAAAATGAAGGCTACGATCTGGTTGCCTATAGTGGCATTGCCTACGCTAGCAAACGTATCGATATCACCGATAAAGTACTCAAGTTGCTTGGCAAAAAATAGCCTGCGATATAGTCAGAAAGCATTCTAAGGTCTGGTATCCATGACGCAACTTTTTTCATTGCAAGATATTGCGGCGTCATTGGGAGGCGAAGTCAGTACAGGGTCATCGCCTGAAGAAACATCCGTTAAAGTCTCTCGCATGTCTTCCCTGGCGCAAGCGCAGGCTGGATCCATCGCTTTTTTCAATGACACCAAATACACGCAGTCGTTGCGAGCGACGCAAGCCTCAGCGGTTATTTTGCGTGCTGAGCACAGGCATCTGACTGAATTACCGTGCATCCTGACAGAAAATCCCTATGCCTATTTTGCCAAGCTATCGGCTCTGCTAAATCCGCCCAAGCAATATAGCAATCATATTCATGATAGTGCTGTGATTGGCTATGAGACTAAACTCCCTCATGAGCTAACCATAGATGCGATGGTCACGATTGGTGACCGGGTGACATTAGGTAAGGGCGTACGTATTGGCGCAGGCTGCGTAATTGAGGATGATGTCATTATCGGCGAACATACGGTTCTCGAGCCGCGCGTAGTCGTCAAGCATGGCACTGTCATCGGTCATGACTGTCATCTGTTTTCTGGCAGTATTATTGGAAATGATGGCTTCGGCTATGCCGAAGAGCAGGGTCAATGGGTTAAAATACCGCAAATAGGCCGCGTCGTTATTGGTGATCATGTAGATATAGGTGCTAATACCACCATAGACCGGGGTGCCCTGGATGATACTGTCATCGAAGATGGTGTGAAGTTGGACAATTTGATACAGGTCGCCCATAATGTCCGCATTGGCGCGCATACAGTGATTGCAGGCTGTACCGGCATTGCGGGCAGCGCTGTGATAGGTCAGCATTGTAAAATTGGAGGCGCCGCAATGATATTGGGCCATCTGCAGATTGCAGATGGCGTAACGATATCACCAGGCTCCATGATCATGCGTTCAATCCAGCAACCGGGTACTTACACTGCGTTGATGCCGTTCCAGAAACATGAAGACTGGTTACGGACAGCTGCGAATATCCGGCATTTAGAACAAACCAATCTCAAGCTCAAGCAGCTTGAGCAAGCAGTAAGCAGTATAAAAAAACATACAGAAGATTGAGAGAATTTATGGCTGAGAATGCAGTGAATAGCATGGATATTCATGAGATTTTGGAACACTTGCCGCATCGTTACCCGTTCGTATTAGTGGATCGCGTTTTATCGATGGAACTAGGCAAGGAAATTGTGGCAGTGAAAAATGTCTCAGTGAACGAGCCGTTCTTCCCAGGTCATTTCCCTTATCATCCTGTGATGCCAGGTGTATTGATTGTGGAGGCAATGGCGCAAGCAGCTGCCATCTTGTCATTCAAAACCATGAACATTAAACCGACGAATGACTCTGTGTATTATTTTGCCGGAATCGATAATGTGCGTTTTAAAAAGCCGGTTTCCCCAGGTGACCAGATTATTCTGAATGTCAAAATTGATCGTATCTTAAAAGGTATCTGGAAATACAATGCGGTCGCCAAAGTGGCTGACGAAGTGGTGGCTGAAGCCAGCATGATGTGTATTCTCAAAGCGATTGAAAAATAACCCTTATCTCCGTATTGCTGCGGTATGCAGCACACATTAAAAGATGCAAAGCCTGATTCATCCTACTGCCATTATTGACCCCAAAGCTGAGCTGGATAGTTCGGTTGAAGTGGGTGCATTCACCACCATAGGCGCCGGTGTACGTATTGATGCGGGTACCAAAGTTGGCTCTCATGTGGTCATAGAAGGGCCGACCACTATCGGCAAACAAAACGAGATATTCCAATTTTCTTCCCTGGGTGCAAAACCCCAGGACAAGAAGTTCAAGGATGAACCGACGACACTGGAAATCGGTGACCATAACACCATACGCGAATTTTGTACTTTCAACCGCGGCACCATCCAGGATAAAGGCACGACCAAAATTGGCGACCATAACTGGATTATGGCCTATGTGCATATTGCGCATGATTGTATCGTCGGTAACCATACGATTATGGCCAATAACTCATCCCTGGCGGGTCACGTCACCATTTACGATCACGCTATCCTCGGCGGGTTTACCCTGGTGCATCAGTTCTGCCAGATTGGCGAACATATTATTACTGCGGTTGGTTCAGTTGTATTCAAGGATATTCCACCTTACGTCACAGCTGCCGGCTATGATGCGCAACCGCATGGTATTAACGCGGAAGGCCTGAAGAGACGCGGATATACTCCGGAAGCGATTCAGCAGATCAAGCGTGCTTACAAAGTGCTTTACCGCCAGGGTTTGTCATTTGAAGAAGCAAAACTGGCTTTGGCTGAAATGGAAAAATCATGCCCTGAAATCGGCCTGATGACCCGTTTTCTCGCGCAAACTACGCGCGGCATTGTGCGTTAGTTCAAAAACACTATGGCTAAAATTGCAATGGTGGCGGGCGAGGCCTCCGGTGATTTGCTGGGTTACCACCTGATCCAGGAGCTCAAGTCACTGCATCCAGATATTCAGATTTTTGGCATTGCCGGACCTAAAATGATGAGTTTAGGGGCTAAATCTCTTTACCCGATTGAACGCCTTTCGGTACGTGGTTACCTGGAAGTGCTTCGGCATCTTTGGGGCTTGCTAAAGCTACGCAAAGAGTTACTCAAACAAATCCTGATACAGAAACCTGATGTGTTTATTGGTATTGATGCGCCTGATTTTAATTTCTGGTTAGAAAAGAAACTGAAAGCCAAAGGCATTGCGACTATTCACTACGTGAGCCCTTCCATCTGGGCATGGCGCAAAAACCGTATTCACAGTATTAAACGTGCGGTTTCGCATATCTTGGCACTGTTCCCGTTTGAGCCCCCCCTGTATCAGCAGATAGGCGTTCCTGTGACCTATATCGGTCACCCGCTGGCAGATGCTTTGCCTATGGAACCAGATGTGCCGCAAATGCGTGAAAAGCTCAAATTGAAGAAGAATAGTGTAGTGATTGCACTATTACCTGGCAGCCGTCAGTCAGAAGTGATTTTTCATGCTGAGCTGATGTTGGAAACGGCCATTTCATTTGAGCGGTTGATGCGCGAGAATGGCAATACCGTGCAATTCCTGGTGCCACTGGTGACGCGTGAAACACGCGATATATTCCAGAATGCATGGCATCAGTTACTGACACAAAAGCCTGATATCGACATCGATATGCAGATCATGTTCGGCCATGCCCATGAGGCCATGATAGCCGCTGATGCTATTGTGGTTGCTTCAGGCACGGCAACGCTTGAGGCAGCCTTGCTTAAAAAACCGATGGTAATCACTTACAAAATGTCTAATATGAGCTGGCAACTGCTGAAACGCATGCGTCTGCAACCTTATGTAGGTTTGCCGAATATCCTGGCGGGTGAATTTATTGTGCCTGAGTTATTACAAAAGGACGCCAATCCCGAACAAATTGCACAGACGCTGTATAACTTACTGGCAGATAAAACCGGCCTGGCGGTGCTGCGCGAAAAATATCGCGCTATCCATACGCAATTAAAACAGAACAGTGCGCAAAAGGCGGCTGCTGTCATCAGGCAGTTCTTGCCGGCCGCATCATGACTATTCAGCGGCTCTGTGGCATTGATGAGGCGGGTAGGGGTCCATTGGCCGGTGCGGTGTATGCAGCGGCTGTGATTCTTAATCCAGAACGCCCCATCCCAGGGTTGGCGGATTCCAAAAAAATATCTGAAGCCAAACGTAATTCACTGACTATTGAAATTAAAACACATGCCTTGGCTTGGGGCATTGCCAGTGTCAGCGCGCAGGAAATAGACGAGATCAATATCTTGCAAGCCAGTATGCTGGCGATGCAGCGCGCGTATCTGGCAATGGTGAACGATTTTGATATGCATGCGACCTTGATTCAAGTAGATGGTAATCGCCGGCCAAAGTTTGATTTGCCATGTGAAGCCATTGTTAAAGGCGATAGTAAAGTCGCTGAAATTTCTGCGGCTTCTATCCTCGCAAAAACAGCCAGGGACGCTTCTTTGCTGGAACTGGATACACAATATCCCCAGTATGGCTTTGCCCAGCATAAAGGCTACCCGACTGCGTTGCACCTTGAGCGCCTGGCGGAATACGGTGTAACGGCTGAGCACCGTCGCAGTTATGCACCTGTGAAAAAACTGCTTGTTGTGGGTTTAAGCCATCAGGCCGTCACGGCAAGTGGTTAAAACCCAAGCGTGAACAAATAAAAACCGCTCACTTGAGCGGTTTTTTATTTGGAGCAGGTTGGTTACTCAACCAGCAACGCAGTTTTACCTGGTTTACCGTTCATATCGTCTGCTTCAGGCAGAGGATCTTTTCTCGAGGTGATGGTAGGCCATACCGTTGAAAGACGCGCATTCAGTTCGATAAAGTGCTGCTGGTCGGCTGGCACATCGTCTTCCGAGAAAATGGCTTCAGCAGGGCATTCCGCGACACACAGGGTGCAATCAATACACTCATCCGGGTTAATGGCGAGAAAGTTAGGGCCTTCAACAAAGCAGTCGACCGGGCACACATCTACGCAATCGGTATATTTGCACTGAATACAATTTTCGGTTACTACATAGGTCATTTTTTCAAATCCTTAGCGGCTTGGTTTCAGCCAAAATATTAGGGTCAGCCAGAACGATATTTTATTGCAAATTAGTCTAATTGACGATGAGTTGCGTTGCGATTGATCAAACAATCATACCCGCGCCAACGGTATTGTTGGTACTTTCGTCGATGACGATAAACGCGCCAGTGGCACGGTTTTTATCGTAACTATCCACCATCAACGGCTGAGCCAGTTTAAAGCTGACACGCGCAATGTCATTCATTTTCAAGTCAGCGGTCGATTGTTGTTCCAGCGTATTCACATCAACTTTGTATTGAATCGCTCCAATTTTGGCCTTGGATTCACGAGAAGTGTGACGCACGACATACGTACGGGCTGGTGACAGCGGTGTTTCAGACAACCAGCAAACGTGAGCTTCAATCTGTTTCACCGGTTCTATCACTTCTGCGGTTTTCACAATCATATCACCACGAGAGGTGTCGATTTCGTCTTCGAGCAACAGGGTAATACTTTGTTCTGTTTGCGCGCTTTGCAACTGATCATTGCCAATCTGAATGGCTTTGACTTTGGATTGGTAGCCGTTAGGTAATACGGTAACAGCATCGCCTACAGCAATCTCACCAGACTCAACCCTGCCCATAAAGCCACGGAAGTCGTGCAGTTCAGGATTAGCAGAATCATGTGGGCGGCAAACAAATTGCACCGGGAAGCGGAATTGTTCTGCCGGGTCGCTGTGCGCTGCAGGCACCTGTTCCAGGATTTCCAGCAGCGTCTCGCCTTGATACCAATCCAGGTTGTCCAGGCGGTCTACCAGCATGTCGCCGTTAAGGGCAGACATCGGGATGAACTTGATATCACGTGCTTGCGCCAAGCCAATTTCGGTAGCAAATGCCAGGTAATCCGCTTTAATTTTTTCATATGTGGCCTGGTCATAATCAACCAGGTCCATCTTATTCACTGCTACCACAATATGCTGCAGACCTACCAAATGCGCCAGGTAGCTGTGTCTGCGCGTTTGTGTCAGCACACCACGGCGGGCGTCTATCAAAATGATTGCCAGATTCGCTGTAGAAGCGGCAGTCACCATATTACGCGTGTATTGCTCATGACCAGGCGCATCAGCAATGATGTATTTACGCGTGCCGGTGCTGAAATAACGATAAGCCACGTCAATGGTAATACCTTGCTCACGTTCAGCTTGCAGGCCATCAGTCAGTAATGACAGGTCCACGGCATCCATACCGCGTTTACTCGAGGTACGCTCAATATTACTTAGCGTATCGGTCAGAATGGTTTTAGTATCGTATAGCAGGCGGCCTATTAAAGTGCTTTTGCCATCATCCACGCTGCCGCAAGTCATAAAGCGTAGCAAAGAATCATTGTGTTGTGTTGTCATAATGTTCACTTAATTAAAATGCTGAAGAACTCTTGGGAAACGCCCTATGGAATGCTACCCATGGATTTATCTGCATTTTTAGAAATAACCTTCTTTTTTACGCTGCTCCATCGAAGCCTCGGAGGTCTGGTCATCCAGACGGGTCGCACCGCGCTCGGTGATAGTCGTTGTAGCAGTCTCTATCACGATTTTGCTGACATCATCAGCATCCGAAATCACTGGCGCCGTGCAAGTGATATCCCCTACAGTACGGAAACGCACCTGCATGTTGATGACTTCTTCAGCCGCTTTTGGCTGATTAATCAGGCTACCGTCAGACAGGGGCACATTCACCGGGAAAATCGAGCCATTACGCATCACGACATCGCGCTGATGCGCAAAGTAGATGCTAGGCAGTTCCAGTTTTTCGCGCTCGATATATTGCCAGACATCCATTTCGGTCCAGTTTGAAATCGGGAAGGCGCGGATGTTTTCACCCTTATGCACGCGGGCGTTGTACAGGTTCCACAATTCAGGACGCTGGTTTTTTGGGTCCCACTGACCGAATTCATCACGGAAACTCATGATGCGTTCTTTGGCACGCGCTTTTTCTTCGTCCCTGCGGGCACCGCCAATGCAGCAGTCGAAGCCGAATTCTTCAATGGCTTCCAGCAAAGTCACAGATTGATGCTTGTTACGCGGTTCATCGGCCGATTTCAATACCACCGTGCCGCGTTTGATCGAGTCTTCCACTGAGCGCACAATCAGGCGCTCACCCAATTCAGCCGCACGCTGGTCACGGAAGTTCACCACTTCCAGGTAGTTATGACCGGTGTCAATATGCAAAAGCGGAAACGGAAAACGGCCAGGGCGGAATGCTTTTTCTGCCAGGCGTAAAATACATAATGAGTCTTTACCACCCGAAAACAGCAATACCGGGTTTGAGCATTGGCCAGCGACTTCGCGCAAAATATGTATGGCTTCAGCTTCCAGCCAGTCGAGGTGGGACAAAGGTTGTTTAGTTGTCATTTCAATCTTCTATCAATCAGCCACAAATGCTTTCAGGTTCAACACAGCGTATGTATTGAACCGTATTCATTTGTCGTTACTTTTTAACATGCAGTCCGCATTCTTTATTCGTCGGGTCTTCCCACCACCAGCGGCCAGCACGGATATCTTCGCCCATGGCGACTGCACGCGTACATGGCGCGCAGCCTATACTTGGGTAAAACTGGTCGTGCAAATCATTGTAGGGCACGCTATACATGCGGATATAGGCCCATACTTCTTTTTCAGTCCAATCACTTAAAGGATTGAATTTTTCCAGCTTGTTGCCTGCATCGTATTCACGGGTCGGCAGGTTGCTGCGTGTAGTCGCCTGTTCAGCACGCATACCTGTGATCCATGCCTGTTTGCCGGAAAGGGCGCGCTGCAATGGCTCGACTTTACGCATATGGCAGCAGGCTTTACGCAGCTCAATGCTTTCGTAAAAAGCATTAATGCCTTGCGTGCGCACATAATTTTCAACCGCTTCGTGCCTGGGGAAAAACACCATTGGTTTAATGGTATAGGTATTTTCCACATCAGCCATCAATGTGTAAGTTTCAGCAGGCAGGCGACCGGTATCCAGTGAGAAAATCTCGATAGGCAGTTGCTCTTTTGCGATCAGGTCTGTGAGCACCATATCTTCAGCGCCATAACTGTTGGCGAAGGTGATTGCCGGAAATTCGGCAACGGCTGCTTTCAGCAATTCTAACGCTTGCGCACGCTTGGCCTGCACACTGCTGACCAATGCATCAATCAGTTCAGGACTGGTAGCCGGATTTTTAGCGGCCGGCTTAAGCATGCTGACAGCACCACTCATGAGCGATTTACTCTCCGCCAGACAGGCACGTCATCCACAGCACCCTGGTAAGGCTGGCTAAAGTCATTCAGGCTGGCGACGGCCTCTTGTGCAGAGCGGTCAGCGCGGATCAGGAAGCTGTTAAAGCCGGAACGTTTATGGAAAAACAACTGGTCGCGCAATACGTCACCAATGGCGCGCAATTCATTTTTGTAACCGAAGCGGGTGCGCAACCAGTTGCCGAGGGTGAAAATGCGGCCATCAGCAAAGCGCTCAACGAATACAGCAACTAGCGGCAGGCTATTCATATCTGAAAATTCTGCCTGCAAAGCTTCTGCTGTTTCATGGGTTGCCAGCACAATGCCAACATCACCAGCGTCAAAACGAGCTTGCAACTCAGCCTTGCGAGCCTGCCACACCGTCAGCGGTACCAGCACTTTGCCAGTTGCAGGGATTTGTGTGTCGGCAATTTGTTCAGGTGTAAAAGTGGTTTCGCCAGTCAACTTGAACAATACGACTTTACCCGCTTGCTTGCGTACAGACTCTTCACCGAGGGCAGTGGGGATCACACGTATCCATTCATCCTGCACGATTTCAGCTACACCTTCGGCATTCAGACGAATCAGGTTACTCATGCCGTGGCTCCTTTTTTCTGGTCTGCATAAACATGCGCTTTGAATGGCGCGATGCCTAACCGGCGGACAGTATCGATAAAACGCTCATCTTCATGACGTTCACGGATATACACTTCTATCAGTTTTTGCACTACGCCCGGCATCTCTTCAGCCGAGAAAGAAGGACCAATCACGCTGCCGATACTGGCGTCATTGCCTTGCTTGCCACCAATAGTCACCTGATACCATTCAGAGCCGTCTTTATCCACGCCAAGCACACCAATATGGCCTACATGGTGATGGCCGCAAGCGTTCATGCAACCGGAAATATTCAGTTCGATGTCACCAATTTCATGCAGGTAATCCAGATCATCAAACTGGTTTTGAATCGCTTCTGCAATCGGGATGGATTTAGCATTGGCAAGGCTGCAGAAATCACCGCCAGGGCAGCAAATAATGTCTGTTAGCAGGCCAATATTAGGCGTTGCCAAACCGGCTGCGCGTGCTTTTTCCCAAACGGCAAACAAATCAGATAGTTTCACATCTGCCAAAATCAGGTTTTGCTCATGTGAAGAACGCAGTTCGCCAAAGCTGTAAGCATCTGCAAGATCAGCAACTACATGCATTTGTTCGCTAGTGACGTCACCTGGCGCTTTGCCATGTGGTTTCAATGACAAGGTCACTGCACGGTAACCAGGTACACGATGTGGTTGTACTGAACGCTTCACCCAGGTCGCAAATGCCGGGTTGCAGGCAATAGCAGCATCAAATGATGGATCATGCGCTGGCAAGGTTTCATAAGGCATAGGCTCAAAATATTGGGCCACGCGGTCGAGTTCGGCATTGGTAATCGTGAGCGGGCCGTCTTTCAAATGCGCCCATTCTTCTTCTACCTGGCGTTTGAATTCTTCAATGCCCAGGGCTTTCACCAGAATCTTGATACGCGCTTTGTAAGCGTTATCGCGGCGGCCATGCACGTTGTACACACGAATGACGGCTTCGCAGTAAGACAGGATATGCTGCCATTCAAGATGCTCGCGAATTACCGTGCCCAGGATAGGTGTACGGCCCAGGCCACCACCAACCCAGACCTTAATTGCCATCTGGTCATTGCTGTCTTTGTAAAATTCCAGGCCGATATCATGCGCTTGCACAATGGCGCGGTCTTGCGTTGTACCGGAAACTGCAATCTTGAATTTACGAGGTAACAACGCAAATTCCGGGTGGAATGTACTCCATTGACGCATGATTTCTGCAATTGCACGCGGGTCAATAATTTCATCCGGTGCAATCCCTGCAAACTGATCAGTCGTGATATTGCGGATGCAATTGCCCGAGGTCTGGATGGCATGCATCTCGACAGTGGCAAGCTCCGCCAGGATATCCGGCGTATCTTCCAGTTTTGGCCAGTTCAATTGCAGGTTTTGGCGGGTGCTGAAATGTCCGTATCCGCGGTCATATTTTTTTGTAATATCTGCCAGTTTGCGCAACTGTTTGCTTGCAAGCAAACCATAAGGGATCGCAATACGCAGCATAGGCGCATGGCGTTGGATATACAGGCCGTTCTGTAACCTTAACGGGCGGTATTCTTCATCGGATAACTCGCCAGCGATGTAGCGGCGGGTCTGGTCGCGGTATTGGGCGACACGTTCGTTGACAATTTGTTGGTCTATAGGGTCGTATTTGTACATGCTTAAATCACTTTTTCGCCATTGCGAAGAGGCAGTATTTTAATGGAAAACCAGCTTAAAGCCTACATAAATCAATATCATAGCCAGCACAATACGCACCCAGTGCTCGGCAACCCGCGAACTCAGGTGGCTACCGAGGTAGATGCCGGGGATTGAACCTATCAATAATGTGCCTAGCAAGGTGTAGTCTATTGTGCCCAAAGAGGCATGACCTACACCAGCCACCAGCGTCAATGGCACCGCATGCGCGATATCACTGCCGACAATAGTGGTGATCTTTTCTTTAGGGTAGAGCATGATGAGCGCAGTTACGCCCAAAGCGCCGGCACCGACTGAAGTGAGAGTCACTAATCCGCCAAGTATGATGCCGAGAATTATCGTCGCTGCGGGCACATAGCGGACGGGAATCCATTCTTCACTGGCAACCAGGGAGATAAGTTTGTTTCGCAGCAAAACAGCGATAGAAGTGATAATCAGTGCAATGCCTAACCAGAACTTAATGGTGGAGACGGCACTGCTAGATTGCAAGTCCATACTTTGCAGCGCCCACAATGTGACCATAGAGGCAGGTACGCTACCGATAGCCAGGCGCTTCACAATGCGCCAGTCAATGTTCCCCAGTTTGCCATGCGCAAAAATACCGACAGATTTGGTGATGGATGCATAGAGTAAGTCTGTGCCGACTGCTACCGCTGGTTTCACGTTATAAACCAGCAACAAAATAGGTGTCATTAACGAACCACCGCCAACGCCTGTTAAACCCACCAAAAAGCCGACAACAAAGCCTGCCAGTATGTATCCGAATTCCATGAGGAGTATCTTCTTAACTTTAGTGCGCGAAATGTACCAGATTTTTAATTATTGATTTAATAACCAGTTGTTCTATGATATAGCTTTTGGTTATATTGAGCAGGCAATGAAATTTCACCAATTACGCTATATACATGAGGTTGTCCGTCAACAGCTGAATATCTCTTCTGCGTCAGAAGTGCTGCACACTTCACAGCCGGGTGTGAGCAAACAGATTCAGTTGCTTGAAGAAGAGTTGGGCCTGCAAATATTCCAGCGTAATGGCAAACGCCTGATCGGTGTCACCGAACCCGGCCGTAAGATTGTAGATTTGGCAGCACGCGTGATCCTGGATATGCAGAATATCAAACGCGTGGGCGATGAATATAGCCAGGAGGACAGTGGTGAACTCACCATTGCTACGACACACACACAGGCACGGTACCGTTTGCCGTCTGCGGTTAAACAGTTCATCGCGCAATATCCTAACGTCAAACTGGCGATCCACCAGGGTAACCCGGCACAGGTCACCGAGCATGTGGCTTCCGGTGAGGCCGATATCGGCATCGCAACCGAAAATATCAGTGATGACGAGCGTTTGTCGTGCCTTTCATGTTACGAGTGGAACCGCTGCCTGGTAGTGCCGCCGCAACATCCCTTGCTGCAAAAAGGCAAACTGACATTAAAAGACCTGGCGGATTACCCGCTGATTACCTATGACTTTGCATTTACCGGTGGTACTTTGGTTTCTAAAGTATTTCATGACGCCGATTTACAACCGAACGTTGTGTTTACCGCGATTGATGCCGACGTGATTAAAACTTACGTCAACCTTGGTCTCGGGATAGGTCTTATTGCGAATATGGCCTATGACGAAGTACGAGATGCGCCCCTTAAAAGCCTGGATTGCAGTCATCTATTCCCGAATAGCACGACTTATCTGGGCGTGCGTCGTGATGCTTTTTTGCGTGACTATATGTTGAATTTTATTACCATGCTGTCGCCGCAATACGACAAACGTACGGTGCAGCGCGCTTTTCATCAAGACTTATAAACCCTGCTGGTGATTTGCCGTGATTTTAGTCACATGACTGCTTAGGGCGCTGTGCTGTAATGAACTTCAATTAAAAAAGGAATGTTGACCATGCATCGCTGCATCTCGGGCTTATGTTGTTTGCTATGGCTATGTATGCCGATTATGGGGTGTGCACAGGCGATGGATAAAGGGCCGCACATGCGTGCAATCGGCCATGGCATGCCGGATGTAGATCTGGATAACGCGATTTATGAAGTACCGGTTCAGCCAAATGTCAGCTACCAGGATCTGGTGGATAGCTTAAAGTCTATTTCTGAAGGCATGAATTTTGTCAGTCCAGCCAATTTCCCGATTGGCGAACATATGAAATTGCGCGGGCAAGACCCACAAGGGATCAAGGAGGTCCGCACCTTTTGTAACCTCAGCATGGGCACGGAAATTATCCTCGATCATCCCGAGTTCCTGGTATTTGCGCCTTGCCGGGTGGCTGTATATGAAAAACCGGATGCGCAAGGCAAGCGGCGTTTATACCTAGGGCTGGATAGGCCTACGCATGATCTGAAAAATATAAAAAATCCTACTCCCAGGGCGCAGGCTTCTGCGCAACAACTGGAAGATGCCTTGATTGGTTTGATGGAAAAAGCCCGTCGCGGTGATTTTTAAGCGACTCTTGATCTATCGTTTGCCGCCAACTACCTTCCACTTTTCTGGGGCATCACCTATACTCAACCAAACAATTACTTAAACGAGTGCTTCCAATGATAGAACCGATGCTCATCGCCAAAAATAATGAAACCGACAGCGTGATGTTGCCAAAAATGGCCAACCGCCATGGCCTGATTGCAGGTGCCACCGGTACAGGTAAAACCGTGACCTTGCAAAGTCTGGCCGAACAGTTTTCACGTATTGGTGTGCCGGTATTTATGGCTGACGTCAAAGGGGATTTATCCGGCATGAGCCAGGTTGGCGGTGGCAATGCCAAAGTCGAGGCACGCGTGCAGCAGCTGGCGCTAACGGATTACAGCAATAAAGCTTACCCGGTCATGTTCTGGGATATGTTTGGTGCTAAAGGGCATCCGGTTCGCACCACACTTAGCGAAATGGGCCCTTTGCTACTTTCCCGCATGCTTAACCTTAACGAAGTGCAAAGCGGTGTACTGAACGCGATTTTCAAGGTGGCCGATGACAATGGCATGCTGCTCTTGGATTTGAAAGATTTACGTGCCATGGCGCAGCACTGTGCCGAAAATGCCGCGACCTACCAGACGCAATACGGCAATATTTCAACCGCCAGTGTGGGCGCGATTCAACGATCGTTACTGCAACTGGAAACTGAAGGCGGAGATGCTTTGTTCGGAGAGCCAGCGCTAAACCTGGAAGATATGATGCAAACCGATGCCAAAGGTTTGGGCTATATCAATATCCTTGCGGCGGATAAATTACTGAATTCACCACGTGTTTATGCCACTTTACTATTGTGGCTGTTATCCGAGCTATTCGAAAAACTGCCGGAAGTGGGTGACCTGGAAAAACCGAAGCTCGTATTCTTTTTTGATGAAGCGCATTTGCTGTTTAACGATGCACCCGCAATGTTGATGCAGAAAATCGAACAAGTGGTGCGCTTGGTGCGTTCAAAAGGGGTAGGGATCTATTTCGTGTCGCAAAATCCGCTGGATATTCCGGATGTGGTGCTAGGGCAATTGGGTAACCGTGTCCAGCATGCTTTGCGCGCTTTTACGCCGCGTGACCAGAAAGCAGTGCAGGTCGCGGCGCAAACCTTCCGCGCTAATCCAAAATTGAATGTGGCTACTGCCATTACCGAGCTAGGGGTAGGCGAAGCGCTGGTTTCATTCCTGGATGAGAAGGGTGCCCCGACGCCGGTAGAGCGCACATTTATCTGTCCGCCGGAAAGCAGGGTGGGTCCCGCAACCGATGCTGAACGTAACCAGGTAATGACGCAGTCACTGGTTGCGGGAGTGTATGACAAGTTAGTGGACAGGGAATCTGCCTATGAGACTCTCAAGCAACGGGCTGAGCAAGCCGCTGCGGCCACTGAGGAAAAAGCCCCGCAAGAGCAAGAGTCCTCTTCCGGATTTGATCTGGGCGGAATTCTCAGTGGTAAAACAAGCCGCTCCGACTCGGTATTAGAGTCTGCAGCGAAATCTGCAGCACGGGCGATTGGCTCTCAACTGGGCCGTGCCATTATCAGGGGCGTGCTAGGATCTATTCTTGGAGGCAGCAAATCCAAACGTTAATCATCAAACTTGACCTTGAAACCTGAACCAGGGATACGCATGTTAAGTGATATCGAAATTGCGCAAGCGGCCACATTAAGCCCTATCACTGATATTGCCCGGCAATTAGGGCTTTCTGATTCAGATTTGCATCTTCATGGCCAGCATATGGCCAAGCTTACGCAATCCACCGTGAATCAACTGCGTATACAACCGGCGCGTGCCAAACTGATTTTGATGACAGCCATCAATCCGACGCCAGCAGGCGAAGGCAAGACCACCACGACGGTGGGTTTGACCGATGCCTTAAACTTGGCTGGCTACAAGGCATTGGCCTGTTTGCGCGAACCCTCTTTAGGCCCCGTATTTGGCATGAAAGGTGGTGCAACCGGTGGTGGTTACGCGCAGGTCGTGCCCATGGAAAATATCAACCTGCATTTCACCGGCGATTTTCATGCCATCAGTGCTGCCAATAACCTGCTGGCTGCTTTAGTGGATAACCATATTTACCATGGCAATGCCTTGCAGTTTGATCATGTAAGCTGGCGGCGCTGTATGGATATGAATGACCGCGCCTTGCGCAGGATTACCATTAACCAGCCGTATGCCTATGACACCGGTTTTGATATTACGGTAGCCAGTGAAGTGATGGCGATTTTTTGCCTGGCGACTGATCTTGCAGATTTAACCCGCCGTCTGGGTCGTATGCAAGTGGGACAGTCAACAAAAGGTGAGCCTATTTTTGCCAGTGATTTGCAAGCGGAAGGCGCAATGACCGCCTTGTTAAAAGATGCCTTTCAGCCTAATCTGGTGCAAACCCTGCAAGGGTCGCCAGCGTTGTTACATGGTGGTCCATTCGCCAATATCGCTCATGGTTGTAATAGCCTGGTCGCCACGCAAACCGCTTTGCGGCTGGCAGATTACGTAGTGACTGAAGCGGGTTTTGGTGCCGATCTCGGTGCCGAGAAGTTTATGGATATCAAATGCCGCCAATCCGGGTTAAGGCCGGATATGGCTGTAGTGGTGGCGACTATCCGCGCACTCAAATATCACGGTGGGGTGGAAGTGGCTGATCTGAATACAGAGAATCTTCAAGCGCTCTCTGTCGGTATGGCTAACCTGAAAAAACATGTGGATAACATGCACCAGTATTTCGGTTTGCCGGTATTGGTCGCACTTAACCACTTTACGCATGATACTGAGGCTGAAGTTGCGTTGTTACAGTCAGCCGTTGAATCCTGGGGAAGCAGTCTACATGTATGCCGGCATTGGGCGCAGGGTGGTAAGGGTGCACTCGACCTGGCACATGCGGTTGCCAACCTGGCGCAACAAACAGCCAGTCCAACATTGCTCTACCAGGATGATTTGTCATTAACTGATAAACTGCATGCCATTGCACGATCGCTGTATGGTGCTAAAGATGTGACATTCAGCACGCAGGCAGAACAACAGTTAGAGGCCATGGCCGAAGCAAGTCGCGGCTTGCCGGTATGCGTAGCAAAAACACAATATTCATTATCCTCTGATGCCAAGCTGCGCAACGTACCGGTAGGGCATACCTTGCATGTGCGAGAGTTGCGATTATCGCGTGGTGCCGGTTTCGTTGTCGCTGTATGTGGCGACATTATGACCATGCCGGGCTTGCCGAAACAGCCCGCCAGCCAGCGTATCACCGTGGATCCCAGTGGTAGAATAAGCGGCCTTTCCTGAAATCTTAGTCATGCAGACGTTTAGTCAACTCGGCCAGACCGACCAAACCATCAACAAGTCACGCTTTATTGCCCGCGCTGCGCGGTGTGAAAACGAACGCGAGCTCGCATTGTTTTTGCGCCAGTTTGCCAGTGAGCATCAAAGCGCAGGTCACCTGGCATATGCTTTCCGCATGAAAACCGCTGAAGGCATAGTCGCTCGCTTTTCTGACGCGGGCGAGCCTGCAGGCACTGCGGGCAAACCGATTCAGCAAATGCTGGATGGTCAAAATTATGTCAATTGCTGCGTCGCCGTGATCCGCTATTACGGCGGGATTAATCTGGGCACTGGTGGCCTGGTGCGTGCCTATGGCGGTACTGCCAGGCAGGCCATGGATCAGGCTGGGACAATCCCGTTTATTGAAATGGTACACCTGAAAATTTCCACTTCTTACAAACGCGTTGATGAGCTGACGCGGGAAGTACAAAGATTAAACGGGGAAGTGCTGGACAAGCAGTTTGATGAAGCTGTCCACTTCCTGCTTAAATTACCGGTCGATGCTGCCCGGCAGTTGCAAGCCAAATATTAGCCATTCATGACGAAAGTCCGGAGTCTGCTGTGACCCAAACCCAAAAATTTGATACCGCCACCTATGTGCTGATGGCCGTTTTGATGTGGCTGGTATTAAAAGTACAGCTACTGCCCGCTTTACTGGTAGGCCTGCTGGTATTCGAGCTGATTCATGTGATTTCACCGATTATTGCGCGCAGGGTGCCTGGAAAATATGCCAAGTGGCTGGCGGTGGTTCTGCTCGCGACCTTTGTGATTGGTTTACTGGTGGCGATGGGTATGAGTATCGTGACCCTGATCCGCAGTGATACTGGCGGTCTGACCATGCTGTTTGACCAGCTTGCCCGTATTATTGAAGATTCGCGTGCAGTGCTGCCAGTCTGGCTGAATGACCGCCTGCCCGATGATGCCATTACACTACAGCAAACGGTGATCGAATGGTTACGTGCGCATTCGGCAGATTGGCAGTTGCTGGGTAAAGAAGCCGGGCACCATTTTGCACATATCCTCATTGGTATGGTGATTGGCGCGATGGTGGCTTTGCATGACGTGCAAACCAAAACTAACCAGCGTCCGTTTGCACAAAGCCTGTTGCAGCGAGTGGGGTTATTTGCGCAGGCTTTTAAGAATATCGTATTTGCGCAAGTCAAGATTTCTGCGGTGAACGCCAGCCTGACTGCTATTTACCTGGCGATTATCCTGCCGCTTTGCGGCATCCATTTGCCATTCACCAAAACCATGATTTTGCTGACTTTCCTGGTTGGTTTGCTGCCGGTGGTCGGTAACCTGATCTCTAATACCGTGATTGTGATTGTGAGTATCAGCCACTCCTTTATCGTCGCCATCGGGTCACTGTTATTTTTAATTGTGATTCATAAACTGGAGTACTTCCTCAATGCGCGGATAGTCGGCAGCCAGATACGCGCACACGCCTGGGAATTACTGGTCGCGATGCTGCTAATGGAAGCCACTTTCGGTTTGGCGGGCATAGTAGCTGCACCTGTATATTACGCTTATATTAAAAATGAGTGCCGCGAGCGCGGTTGGGTATAGGTGCCGGTTGTTAGATTAAACAAGGCTCGCCACGGCGAGCCTTGTTAGTTTTCAGCAATAAATTTTACTTCAGCTTGTAAAGGCGGTTTTCCAGGGTTTTACCACCACTGATTTTATCTATCTGGTCACCGCTGACCAGACTCAGTTGCGCCACACGGTCATCCGGGTGAGGGTGGGTCTGGAAAAGCAGCGCTACGCTCCCATCATTATTGCCTAGCAGTTCCATCTCCTGTAATACTTCTGCCAGGCCATAAGCATCATAACCGGCCCTTGCGGCTAATACTGTGCCCATGCTGTCAGCTTCATATTCAGCTCTTTTATCCAGGTTGCGGGCACTGATTTCGGCACCGGTAGTCACGGCACGCTGCGTGATTTTATTTTTGCTGATTTTCTCTTTCAGGAAGGATGTGCCGGCATCCATCAGCGCCTGTTTTTGCATCACTTTTAAATGATGCCTTTGCACGATGTGGGCGATTTCATGACCCAGTACACCAGCCAGTTGTGCTTCGCTGGTTAAGCGTTGATACAGGCCTTTGGTTATCAGTACATACCCACCCGGCGCTGCAAATGCATTGACATCTGTACTATCAATCACGCCAAAATGCCAGGGCAGGCTGGTACGCTCGGACTGGCTGGCGACCCAGCGCCCGACTTTATTGACGTATGCTTGCAGCTTAGCATCGTTGACCAGCGGCGCGGCGCCAAGTATGGTGCCGGTCACGTTACGGCCAACTGCAATTTCGTCTTCCTGGCTGGGATTTTTCCAGTTGATATTGGCTAGTTTATCCTGCGCAGAAGTATTCTGGCCCTCATTGGCTTGTGCAGGCTGTTCAGTCTTGCCGCCAAGTTGCTCATTCACCGCATCTTTAAGCACCCCTTTCAGGTCCAGGGCGACGGCGGTGCCAGCCATCATGCCGCTACAGATAGCCAGCATGACTGCCTGTTTTAACAGGTTTTTGTTCAATAATCTGTGATTCATGGCTGGCTGGCTCCCTGAAAGTATGGATATTGGCGGCTGCTTAAGCCACCGCTGGCGGCAAATTGTTTTGCCTCATCCGCACTGACGGTGTAACTCTCCAGTTTTTTGGTTTCAGCTTCATTGAATTGTGCTGTTTTCAGATCCTCGGCACTCAGTCCGCGGATACCGGTCGTGGAGACTACTTTGCCCGTGCCACTGCGGCCGGTAGCCACGCCAACTACACCGGCGACGTTATTACCGCCAGCACTGTTACGTTTAACCGTCAGCAAACGCACCCAGCCGGTTTTGCCTGTGGATTTGATTTGCAGCCAGGCGCCTTTTTTGTTCAATATGTCGACGGTATCGTTTTTAGTCACATTACCGACTACTTTGGCATCGCTAAAAGCATCGGCGCGTAATTGATCAGGTTTTAATACAACGCCAGTCTCGGCTGCTATCGCGCTGCTGCAAGCGAGTGCGGTCAACAGTCCCAGTAGACTGTTCTTTATCATGCTTCTTTTTATCATCTAGGTGTCTCAACTTTCTCCGTGGTTGATAAATAGTCTTTTTCCAGTTCTATCATCGCCTGTGCAAACAAGAGCCGCCATTGCGCCGCCAGTTGGTCGGCCCGGTTGATGATATTGCCCTGGTGCATGCCATAACGCAGCGTTGGGTGGTTTGGCAGACCCAGCTTATTCAGCAATGACGGTAATTGTGCCGCCAGTTGCTGCGCATCCTGTGCTGCAGCCTCACGATAAGCGTCTTCAGGTTTATATTGCCAGCTAACAATGACCATGTCGCCAAACAAGCCCCAGATGCCGCTTTGGGTGCCAACCAGAATATCAGTCTGGTTGGGGGCGCGGCAGGCAAATTCGATTTCTTTGCGGACCAGTTTCATCACGGCGTCACCCAGGGTTTCCGGGCTTTCAATCGCTATCGGCATCAGCAAGACTTCCAGTTCTTCACTGTTAGATGTGAGCCCAAACGCCAGCCAGCGCTGCAGGGCACGGTCAGTCGCCAGCGCATAGATTTTGGCGATACCGAAATAAGCCACTGCCCAGACAATAGGCGCGGCCAGGTCGAGATAAGTATGAATAAAGTTGATCGCCAGGTATGACAATACCAGCAGGCCGATCTGGCTGCCGGTAAAGATGCCATTGAAACGGTCGCGGTCTACCTTGAAATAAAACGCCAGTGTGGTCAGCCACACCAATAACAGGCTAAGCAAAATATAAGGCAGTTTGCCCCGCCAGACTTTCAGGTAATCCTGGTGCAAGGTGTTATCCAGCGCCGTTGCCAGAATCTCCACGCCGGGAAATTGCTTATCCATCGCAGTTGGCTTGATATCAAACAGTGCCGGCGCGGTGGAACCTATGATGACAATCTTGTCCTTGAATTCATCACCAGCACGTTTTGGCTGTGAGCTGGAGCTATCGGTGTAAACATCACTGAATGAAACATACTGGTAGGTAAACGGTTTGCCGCGCCAGTTCAGCAGCATGTCATCCGGTGTGTTGCTGGTCTCAAACTGCATGGCATCTGCCACCAGCAAGGGCAGGGCGGGTAAGGTCCAGCCTCTGTCGTGATGGCGCATGCGGTATTGGCGCACCACGCCATCACTATCCGGATAGACATTATGGGTACCCATACGCTGCTGTTTCCATGCCCCTTTGAAATACGGGGGGATAGCCGCAAACGTCGCTTGCTGGTCTGCATCAGTGCTATGAGTCAAGCCGGGGATTTGCGCGTAAGTCAGCTGGCTTTTACTGTCCTGGCTGGCATCCAGTCGCAACAGCGGAAAGAAGCAGTTTTCACAAGCGGTAATGACATCATTGAAGTAGCTGTCACTATCCGGGTTATACACATCGGCATCCGAAAACACGATATCGAAGATGATCGCTTTCGGTTGCTGGCGCTGGATATTCTCGACCAGCTCGCCTATCACCTGGCGCGGCCACGGCCAGCGGCCATATTCCTTGGACATCGCTTCCAGGCTGGCTTCATTGATATCGATAATGACGATGGCAGGATCAGGGTCCGGTTTGAAAATGCGGTTTTTCACCATCATGTCAAACGCCTTGTCACGCATGTTCTGCCCGACATGGAACACACCTGCATCCAGCAAAATAAAAGCGCTGAACAGCAATGCCAGATACAGGTAAAAATTATTTTTCAGCCTGCGGGTCAGGCTGGCCAGCCAGAACCCCAGCATGAGTTTTAGTTTTAGCATATCGCTCCCTTGTGATGACGTGTGACGCCAAGGTGGGATGGTTAGTATTATTGTCGTACGCCATGCCTGGATTGACCCAAACGGGCCATTGAGAGACAAATGCGATAGTCCTATTCTAGCAACATCACAAATGCACAGGGCCGTTTATGAGTTTAAATCTGAAAATTCTGTTTTTTGGATTTATGCTACTCATGATCATCAGCATGATGGATGCCTTCGTGTGATTGTGTCGTGTTTTCAAGTTAAAGTCATTTATAACCCCGTTTATTCGGGGTTTTTTCTTTTCTAGTACCTAACTAGCCAGTAGTCTTACTAGTCACATAAGCTTCACGCGAGTGAAACCTTTCTGCAACAGATGTTTTTAACAATACTCGGGTAAGTACGCAGGCCGAAACACCCGCGTACAAGTTAATCACAGACAATCAGGGAGAATATTCACATGAAGCTTAACTCTTGGGCGATGACTGGCATGCTGGTAATGGCAGCACTGTCACCTGCAACACAGGCGGCCGAACTCATACAAAACGGCGGTTTCGAATCACACGGCGCGGATGTTTACGATATCACCGGCTGGCAAGTGGCGGAGCAGGGCTTTTTTGGCAGTGTGCTGGCGCAAACCGGCACTTCTACTGAAGTCACCGCAAACAATACCGTTGGCGCTTATCAGGGCAGCTACTATGGCATTCTGGATAACTACGGTAATGCCAGCAATGCATTGTTCCAGACCTTCAACACCGGCGCGGTTTCATCAGCTACTTTAAGCTTCCAGATGTTTGTAAATAATCAGAACAGCACCACTAATATCGATGCTGCAGGCTTGGATTACAGCGTAGATGCGACAGACAATCCTAACCAGCACGTGCGTGTAGATATTTTGAAGGCAGGTGCGGACCCTTTCTCTATCAATAGCGCGGATGTTGTACAAAGTCTTTATATCGGCGGCGCCAATGGTGTGCTGGCAGCGAACAACTATGTGAATTACAGCTTTGACCTGAGTGCTAGCCTGGCTTCAGGCGGAAGTTATATCCTGCGCTTTGCCACTGTGGCAAACCAGAATTCATTACAGCTGGGTGTCGATAACATTAGCCTGAATACAGTATCTGCTGTCCCCGAAGCCGATTCAGTTGCCATGTTGCTGGCTGGCCTGGGCCTGATGGCAGGTGTGAAGCGCCGCCGCAAAGATTAATTAAAAATACTATAAACTCTAAATAAAGGAATCATCATGGACTTTTTAAACTTGAAACGCACTGCCGTGGTTGCCATGCTACTGGGCTCACAAATCGCACTTACTAACGTTGCCCTGGCTGAAGATGCACAGTTCTGGCTGAATGATGGCGCTGCCAGCCTGAATGACAGCAAAAAACTGGTGCCAAATGCTAAAAAAGCTAAAAACATCATCCTGTTTGTGGGGGATGGTATGGGTATCTCTACTGTAACTGGTGCCCGTATTTTTGAGGGCCAGTTAAAAGGCATAGATGGCGAACGCAACCGCTTGTCATTTGAAGAGTTTCCTTACGTAGCCTTATCCAAGACTTACTCTACTAACCAGCAGACTTCTGATTCTGCCCCGACCATGACGGCAATCATTTCTGGTGTGAAAACCAATGACGGCATTATTTCGCTGAACCAGTCTGTGGCAAGAAACGAAGCCAATCCATCTGTGATCAACGCTGGCAAGGTAACCACTATCCTGGAACAAGCTGAAGCTGCCGGTAAATCTACAGGCGTGGTGTCTACTGCGCGTATTACGCATGCAACTCCAGCGGCAACTTATGCCCATATTTCAAACCGCGACTGGGAAGCGAACTCCAACCTGTCATCCGCTGCTGCGACTAACGGCGTGAAAGACATAGCTGCGCAACTGATAGACAACTTTGGTAGCGGCAAGATTGGTGATGGTATTGATGTGGTGTTTGGTGGAGGCCGCAGCTACTTCCTGCCAAATACAGTGACTGATATTGAAGGTAGCAAAGGTCGTCGTACCGATGGCCGTAACCTGGCGCAAGAATATGTGAGCAAGTTTGGTGGCGTGTATATTCAGGACAAGAACGGGTTTGATGCATTGAACCCAGTGACCACCAACAAGGTGATCGGTTTGTTCAATCCATCACATATGGAATACGAACAAGACCGTCCGAACGATATCGCTGGCGAGCCTTCATTATCTGAATTGACCGGCAAGGCGATTGATATCCTGAAGAAAAACCAGAATGGTTATTTCCTGATGGTGGAAGGTGGCCGTATCGACCACGCATCACACGCAGGTAACGCTTACCGTACATTTAAAGATGCAGTGGCATTGTCCGACGCAGTGCGCGAAGCCGCAAGCAAGGTGAACTTGAACGACACGCTGATCATCGTGACGGCTGACCATAGTCATACACTGACTATCGGTGGTTACCCGAAACGTGGCAACCCGATTTTGGGTAAGGTCGTTGAGCCTGGCAAAACAGCGCCAACCCTGGCGGCTGACGGCAAGCCTTACACCACTGTGAGCTTTGCTAACGGCCCTGGCTTCCACACCAACTCACCAGGCGACGCTGTGTATAACGAAGCGATTGCTGCCGGTCGTGTAGTCGATATGTCAGGTGTGGATACTGAAGATCCTGATTTCCACCAGGAAGCTTTGGTGCCATTGAGCTCTGAAACCCACGCCGGTGAAGAGGTAGCGATTTACGCGGTGGGTCCTAAATCTTACCTGGTACATGGCGTGCAAGAGCAAAGCTATATTTATCAAGTGATGAAAGACGCTTTTGGTTATTAATTGAGGAGCCAAGTGGCTGCGCGGGCAAATTATTGCGTTGCGCGGTACTCAAAATCCTCATGTACTCATGTACATTCCGGTTTTTGCGTGTCGTGCGCCTTGTACTTTATCCCGCTCGCTCACTTCCGGGTTCTTTAAGAAAGTGTCCGTACCTAGTTTAGGTGTTTTGCAATACAGGGCGGCAATGTGTCGCCCTGTGCCACATGATGGAAAAAAGTATGAAAATAATTCAAACGCTAGGATTAGCGACAGTGTTGATGATGGCTGCCAAAGCAAGTATTGCAGAAGAAATCGTCAATGCACGTTTTGAAACGACACAGTGCACGACACCTTGCACAGCTGCTTCAGCGAAACGCTTGCAGTGGTGGTTAATGCGTGAAGACGACCAGGTCGAGATCCGCCACCTGTACCAGAATGGCCAGCCAGCACACAATAGTAGCCTGTGGATGAAAAAGCCGGCCGGGCAATTTAACTACAGTTACCTGATGCACGAAGATGGCCGCGCCATTGATTATTCAGATGTAGACTTGAAACTGCTGGCGATTAAAACCGATGCGCAAATCTGGCAGGTGAAGTCACAACTGATCACTGATGAAGAGTTGGCGAAGTTAAAAAAAATACCGGCAGACAAGCAACAGCAATATGGCCAGGATGTGGAAAAGTATGCTGGTGAACTAGGTAACGGTGTGCGTACAGAAGTATTGTGGATGCCTGCGCTGAAATTGCCATTTACAGTGCAATACCACTATCCCGAGCATACAGTCACCATCCGGATGCAAGCTTTGCAAACCGGAGCGCTTGCTGCCACCGATGCTGCCAAGCCGCCGAAGGCAACACTGGCGACATTAAGCAATTACCAGCATGTGGATTATGCCGACCTCGGTGACATGGAACATAACCCATCAGAAATGCAGTGGCTGGCGCGTGCGCATGGTGCACCTGGCTTGCAAGAGCACAATCATTAGTAAGTGCCTCGCTTAAAAGTATTCATACTTAACCTTTAAGAGTCTCCCGTGCCGGGAGACGCAACCCCTTTAGTCGTTATTTTCCTGAGTCCATGTGGCTGCTATTGTCATCGGCTATAATGCCGTCATGGCACTTCAAATTATTCAATTACTGTTATTACTGCTGATTATCGGCATTCTGCTCTGGCATTCACGCAAGCAGCAACAGAACTCACAGCAAGCCCTGGCGTTATTGCTTTCACAGCAACTTGAAGAAAAGCATCGCCTGATGATGGGGGAAATGCATCAATCTCTCAATCTGCTGGCAGATAGATTGCAAAGCCTGAACGCTGACCAGCAGGACCGTTTGCGTGCGCAACTGTCACAAGAATTGACCGCCACGCGCGAATCCATGCAGACATTGCGCGTCGCCATGCAGGAGCTACAGGTTGCCCAGCGTGATCATTTAACCCAAAGCACAGAGCAACTCAGCCTGAGTTTGCGTAATGGCCTGGCTGAACAAGGCATATCGCAGCAAAACATGCTGAAGACTGCATTGCAAACGACCACACAAACATTGTCGCAAAGCGTTGAAGCGCTGACCAAGATTGTAGATTCGCGCCTTGAGGAAATGAGCGGCAAGGTTTCCGAGCGGCTGGAAGCCGGATTCAAGAAAACCAACGAGACTTTTGTCAGCGTGATGGCGCGCCTGGCGACCATTGATGAAGCACAAAAGAAAATTGACGGTCTTAGCGTCAACATGGTCAGCTTGCAGGAGTTATTGGGCGACAAACGCAGCCGTGGCGCCTTTGGTGAAGTGCAACTGGAGGGGCTGGTGCGCAATGTGCTGCCCAGCAACAGTTTTGCAATGCAGCACACTTTCAGTAATGGCGCACGCGTGGATTGCGCGTTGTTCCTGCCTGAACCAACAGGGACTGTGGCGGTGGATAGCAAATTCCCGCTCGAAAATTACCATCGCATGTATGAAAGCAGCCTGGGCGAAGTATTGCAGGCGCAAGCAGGGAAACAGTTTAAGGCGGACATCAGGAAACATATCGACGATATCAGTCATAAATACATTATTGCCAATGAAACCTCGGATGGCGCGGTGATGTTTATCCCGGCTGAGGCGGTGTTTGCCGAGATTCACGCCTACCATAGCGAAGTCGTGGATTATGCCATGCAGAAACGTGTGTGGCTGGTATCACCAACTACCCTGATGGCCGTGCTGAATACTGCCCGCGCCGTGTTGAAAGATGTGGAAATGCGTAAGCAGGTGCATATCATTAAAGATGAACTCGGCAAGCTCAGCAAAGACTTTAACCGCTTTGATACGCGCATGAAAAAACTGGCTGATAATATCCGCCAGGCGCATGAAAATGCCCAGGATGTGCATATCAGCAGCCAGAAGATTACCCGGCGCTTTGCCCAGATTGAAAAAGTGGAGCTGGCTCAGGAAGAAGGATTGGGTACGTTGGAACTGCTGGATGAACTAGAAGAAATTGAGAAGAGTAACCCGTCATGAAGATCACCATTTTGTATTTTGCACGCATCAAGGAAGTTGTTAATTACTCGTCCGAAGATGTGGTGTTGCCTGAGGGTATAGAGACTATTATCGCCTTGAAGTCATGGCTGTCTACACGCGGTGAAACCTGGCAGAAACTGTTTAACGGCAGTGGCGTGGTACGTGCTGCAATTAACCATGAACTGGTTGATGATATGGCGACCATGGACGAAGGCGATGAAGTGGCATTTTTCCCGCCGGTGACAGGAGGCTAAGCTTGAGCGCGCCTGTGTATCTCAAGATTTCTGTACAGCCGGAGGATTTTGATACCGGGGCTGAGTTGCAGCAGCTAAAAGCGGCCACGCCGCAGGCGGGGGCATTGGTCAACTTTATCGGCATGGTGCGAGATTTATCGGCAGATGGCAAACTGGATGAAATGGTCATTGAACACTATCCGGGCATGACGGAAGCCGCTTTGCAGCGCATCGCCGAACAGGCTTGCCAGCGATGGCCATTGCTGGGGATACGCTTGATCCACCGTGTGGGATCATTGGCTGCACAAGCACAGATCGTGCTGGTCGCGACTACCAGCCTGCACAGGCAGGCGGCATTCGAAGCTTGTGCTTTCATGATGGATTATTTAAAAACAGAAGCACCTTTCTGGAAAAAAGAAATAGGCGATTTTGGTGAGCGCTGGGTAGAAGCCCGTGCGACCGATGAACATGCCAAACAACAGTGGCAAAAGAATAATGGAAAGTCACCTACATGATGCAAGTATTAAACCCTAATGAACTGACCGTTTCTTACAAACTGTCGCCGATGTCGTTTGAATCAACCGAAACGCTGCTGGAAGCCAGCGACTTAAGCCTTACCGATTATGGCTGGAAGCTCCAGCCCGAAGCACAGAAAACGCTGATGATGGGGTTGTCGATGCAGCAGTCCGGTTGCAATGTGCTGGTGCAGGGTACACCAGGCTCCGGCCGTGCCGGGCTGACCATGGCCGCCATGAAAGCGGCAGCCGTGACCGGTATTGATACTTCACTCACAGACCTGGTCGCCTTATACGATTTTAGCCAGCAATCCGGTGTTAATTACATCAAGCTTCCCGCCGGGCTGGGTTCACAGCTGCGTACGGTAATGGATATATTTATCAAGACGCTGATGGCAGAAATGCCACAGTGGCTGGATAGCAATGGGCAAGCCAATCTTTCGCTGGCTGAAGTTTGGCTGGAAGAGCGTATCGATAGCATGCGCGCGCAGCTGAGCAGCGCCAAATTATCTCCACTTTTCAATGTGATCAAGCCTGAAATTTTGGCCTATTTGCAGGCTTGGCAACAATTAGGCAATGAACCCGAAAATAATGCGGATGGCCTGGTGAATGAAGGCTTTTTGTCGCGCTTTAGAGTCAATCTGCTGGTGGATCAGCGCGCCAACCTGACTGCAGGGGTTAAGCAGCCTATCGTGGAAGAAAAAGACCCTGGCTTTGCTGCCTTGTTTGGCACGCTGGAGAGCGCTGCCGGTGAAGCAGCGCAATGGCCTGAGTTTTTACGCTTGCGTGCCGGTAGTTTGCACCACGCCGACGGCGGCATGCTGATGTTGCATTTGCGTGACCTGATGCAGGATGAAAGTAACGGCGGTGCCTTGCTGGAGAAGCTGTACCGTTTGATGCGTAATCATGAGATTCAGATCGAAGACTGGGCCAACCATGCGCAACAAGGTACAGGCGGTAATCGTCAAAGTGCGTTGCCTGTGAATGTGAAGCTGATCATGATTGCCAGCCGCGAAGATTATTATGATTGCCTGGAAGCCCAGCCGGATTTCTTTGATTTTTTCCCGGTCAAGGTCGAGTTTGAGGACCGGGTGTCGGCGACGCTGGAAAATTATGCCTGGGTGGCAGGCTATATCGCACAAAAATGCCAGCAGCAAGCGCTGCCGCATTTTAGTGGTGCAGCCGTCAATGTGTTGCTGCAATTCATGCACAGGCTGGAAGAAGATCAAAGCCGCTTCAGTATCCGCTTTGCACACCTGGATCAACTTATGCATGAAAGTGCAGCCGCAGCCGGGGATGAGCGTCTGGTGACAGATACGCATGTGAATCAGGCATTATCTGCACGCCTGTTGCGCCAACAGTTTTTTGAAGCACAAATCCGTGATTCGATTATTGATAATGAACTATTAATTCAGGTCCATGGCGACGTGGTCGGCCAGGTGAATGGCTTAACCCATATTGAATTGGGCGATGCCAGTTTTGGCTCGCCGATTCGGATTACTGCACGCTGTTACCCTGGCCGTAGCGGAGTGATTAATATTGACCGCGAGGTCGAGATGAGTGGTCCTAGCCACGATAAAGGCATCTATATTCTGCAAAACTGGTTAAGCGCCAGCTTTTGGGCACTGGCACCATTAAGCCTGAGTGCTTCATTAGTGTTTGAGCAGGAATACAACGGCGTTGAAGGCGACTCCGCCTCATGCGCGGAATTGTTTGCATTATTGTCGGCATTGACCGGCTTGCCTATCAAGCAGGGCATCGCGGTCACAGGTGCCCTCAACCAGTTTGGTGAAGTGATGCCAATTGGTGGCGTCAACGAAAAAATTGAAGGTTATTTCCGAGTTTGCCAGGCATTGGGCTTGAATGGAGAGCAGGGCGTCATTATCCCGAAACGTAATCAGCGTCATTTGATTCTGGATGAAAGCGTAGTGACGGCAGTTAATAATGGCATGTTCAAAATTATCACCATCGATCATGTGCTGGAAGGGATTGCCTACCTCACCAATAGTGAAGCAGGCACACAAGAGGCGGATGGTACTTACACCGGTAATACGCTGATGGCGCGCGCGCAAACGGTGCTCGCTAGCTTCAGAGCCACCCTGGAACGCAATCAGGCGCACATGGCTTACATTCAACAGCAGGCTGACACAAGCAAGCCTTAATAAAGATAATGGCCAGAGCACACAACCAAAAAGCAGATAAAAAAGCCACGTCAGAGAATGACCAAAACGACAGTTGCCGCCTGGATAAATGGTTATGGGCGGCACGCTTTTTTAAAACGCGTAGCCTGGCAGCAGATGCGGTGGATGGCGGTAAGGTGCGGGTAGATGGTGACCGCGCCAAAAATGCCAGGGAGATGAAGCCGGGTATGCGCGTCAGCATCAAAAACAAAGACATGCAAATAGAAGTTGAAGTGCTAGCGCTTAGTAATGTGCGTCGTGGAGCGCCAGAAGCAGCCTTGCTTTACCGCGAAACGGAAGAAAGTCTGCGTGTGCGGCAACAGGCCCAGGAAAGCGGCGCCGATCACTTTGCCGAACGGGATCGGGGTGTTGGCCGCCCCACCAAACGGCAAATGCGTGATATTCAGCGCTTTACTGGTCGGGATTAAATATGGGGCTAGCCTAGTTAGGCTTGGAGTAGGCCGTCACAGTACCTGTTTTGGCTACCGCCTGGGCACGACACGAAACATCCAGTTTCTGGAAAATACGTTTTAGATGGTTTTTAACCGTGTTGGCACTGATCTCCAGGATCATGCCGATTTCCAAATTGGTTTTACCGCTGCGTACCCAATGCAGAATTTCCTGCTCGCGATCTGATAATCCACCTTGCGCCATAGTATCGAGCAGGTCTTCATCCTTCACAATTGGCTTTAGGTGTTCAACGCGGCGAGTGGCTGCATCCAGGTGCGGCATGATCATTCCTAATAACTGGTCCGGCACATGAAATTCTTTGCTGCGGTCAAAAAATACATAAATGCAATCAGCCTGGCGGCGGGTATCGCGAACCCCATACACCATCAGTGAGTGCATCTTTTTCAATTGCTGGGTAAACGGGTTGGGCGATTGTGTATAAATGCCATTGGCATCGAATTGATTAACGACATACCACTTTTCTTCGTTTTCAATCCAGCGTTTGTACAGGTTGCACATCAGGTAATTTACGATGGCTGAGTCTTGTAACAGGCATTGTGTTGTCACGTCCGGTAATGATGAGCACACATCAAAATGCAGGTCACCTGTGCTGAAATTGCCCCATGCGGCAAGCAGTACATCGTGACGCATCAGTGGATGAATGTCCTGTTTCAGCCAGTTAAACAGGTCAACATGGCGTTTAATGGCATAGGAAGTCTGTATGGCATGCAAGACGCCTTCCCAATGAGTTTGTTTTTTTTGTGCCTGCATGAAGCCACCTCAGTTGTTATGCTCAGGGCGAACTTTGCCCGTGAATATTCATGGTCTGAGTTTTTTACGGCTGAATTCTGGGTTTCTTTAATATGAGATTTTATGAAGAGCCAAGCTCATCGAATGAAACAATCATTTAAGAAGATCTGAATGACACTGGATTAGAATGAAACAATCACTATTTTTAGTGTCTACCAAGTTAAGTAGCTTAAGTGAGTAATGAGATGGGATTGTTGAACAAGCTTCCGAATGGTGTGCGTTACCCAAGCCATAAAGAATGGCAGTTATTAAAGAAACTGCCAAAGTGGTGGTTACTGGGAACACTGGTATTTGCCAGCCCGCTAGTCTATACGTGGTGGCAGCAAGGCGAATTGCTGACGCAGAACCTTGAGCGCACCTCCATGTTTTTGGGTTTGCTATTCACGTTCTGGTTTTTTATCGGTGCCATGATCATAGGCTTGGTGGTGATTATTATCATGAAGGGCCCCGGGTATGTGGCTGACCCATATTACCTACCCAAAGAAGATAAAGAGCTTGAGAATAAAATTCAAAAGTGATTTAAGAAAAAGTGCTTTAAAGCATTGGTAAATTTAATTCTGGCAAGCAAACTTTTCCGGTTTTCTTTGAAATTCCTGATGCCAGGTATTTTTCCACCTGGCGAAACTAAGCTCCCTTTGAGGCATTCAAGATAAGTCCTTGATTCAAACTGGACTTATAGTCTATAATCCCGCTCTTTTCCAACCTTGCCACACCTGATTCGCATTTAGGGTGGCTTTAACCGTAAGGAGATCTCATGCGACATTATGAAATCGTATTTATTGTCCACCCTGACCAGAGTGAACAAGTGCCTGCGATGATTGAGCGTTACCGTACGCAAATCACCGGCAATGGCGGCAACATCCATCGTCTGGAAGACTGGGGCCGTCGTCAACTTGCCTACCCAATTCAAAAAGTACACAAAGCACACTATGTTCTGATGAATATTGAAGTGAGCCAAGAGTTGCTGGAAGAGTTGGAACACGGCTTCAAATTTAACGATGCTGTATTACGTCACCTGACTATTTCGACGAAAACAGCAGTAACTGCACCTAGCCCAATGATGAAAGAGGAAAAATCCAAAACCATCGTTGGTGACGCACCTGCAGCCACTACTGAGGCAGCCGCCTAAATCGTTGTGAATACGCTGGTGATTGCAGCGACGGTGCAAGCAATTGAACCGTTACGCTATACACCGGCCGGGTTACCCTTGTTGCGTTTGCAGTTGCAACATGATTCAGAGCAGCAGGAAGCAGGTCTGAATCGCAAAGTGCAGTGCCAGTTAGCGGCAGTGTTGATTGGTGAAAAAGCCAACCTGACATTGCAAAGCGGAGATCAGATCAAAGTTAAAGGTTTCCTGGCGCAGCGCAGTGCAAAAAGCACACAAGTGGTCATGCATATACAAGAAATACAGCTAATACAGCATAAAGAATTGAAGGAGTTTTAAATGGCAAGAGATATGTACAAACGTCGCCGTTACTGCCGTTTCAGTGCAGAAGGCATCAAACACGTAGATTACAAAGACGTAGATCTGTTGAAGGATTTCGTTTCTGAAAACTTTAAAATCATTCCAGCCCGTATGACTGGTACTAAGGCTAAATACCAACGTCAACTGACAACTGCGGTTAAACTCGCACGTTTCTTAGCGTTGATGCCTTACACAGACAAACACCCAGGTTAATTGGCGGCTTAGGAGAATAACATGCAAGTAATTTTATTAGAAAAAGTAGCAAACCTGGGCACTTTGGGTGACGTGGTTCGTGTGAAAGACGGTTACGGCCGTAACTTCCTGATTCCTCAAGGTAAAGCAAAGCGTGCAACTGAAGCTAACCAGGCTGAGTTTGCTGCACGTCGTGCAGATCTGGAAAAACAACAAGCTGACTTGCTGACAGTTGCGCAAGCACGCGGCGAAAAATTGGCTGGTTTTGCTCTGACTATTGCGCAAAAAGCAGGTGTTGATGGTCGTTTGTTTGGTTCTGTCACCAATCTGGACATCGCAACCGGTTTGCAAGCACAAGGTCATGAAGTGAAAAAATCAGATGTACGTTTGCCTAACGGCCCGTTGAAAAATGTGGGTGAGTTTGTTGTGAGCGTTGCACTGCATCATGATGTTGTTGTTGATATCAATGTCACAGTGGTTGCTGAAGCTTAATTCAAGCGTTTAATAACACATAAAAAGGCTACTTCGGTAGCCTTTTTTATTTTGTAAAAGATACATCCTCAACTAATAATCTACCCACTTTAACTGCCTAGGCCCACAGTTAATTTCAAAACTCGAAAACGCTGATTCGCTTTTCGGTATAATCGCCAGATGGCTGATGAACAACTCGAATTTCTCAAACTTCCCCCGCATTCTATCGAAGCCGAACAATCCGTCTTGGGCGGCCTGTTGCTGGACAATGAAGCGCTGGACAAAATCGCTGATATTTTATCGGGACAAGACTTTTACCAGCACGACCATAAGCTGATTTATGAACATATTGCCAGGTTGATTGAACGCAATCAGCCAGCGGATATTGTGACTGTCGCCGAATCACTCGAAAGCACGGCTGAGCTGACTACCATTGGTGGTGTTGCCTATCTGGGTGCGCTGGCACAAAACACACCAACCGCTGCGAATATTCGACGCTATGCCGAAATCGTGCATGAGCGATTCGTGATGCGCCAGTTGGTGACTGTAGGTACCGATATCGCCGAAAGCGCTTATCTGCCAAATGGGCGTAATGCGCAGCAATTGCTGGATGAGGCTGAGGCCAAGATTTTCCAGATTGCTGAAGGCGGCAACCGCAAAAGCCAGGGCTTTTTGGGGATGCAGGTATTGCTGCCACAAGTTGCTGACCGGATTGATTACCTGTATTCGCGTGAAAACCATTCAGATGTGACGGGTACGCCTACCGGTTTTAGTGATCTGGATTCCATGACTTCAGGCTTGCAGGGTGGCGATCTTGTGATTGTTGCCGGCCGTCCTTCCATGGGTAAAACTGCCTTTGCGATCAACATTGCCGAGAATGTCGCTTTGGAAACCAACAAGGCAGTGGCCATTTTCTCGATGGAGATGGGCGCCACACAATTAACGACGCGTATGATCGGCTCCATTGGCCGGTTGGACCAGCACAAAATGCGTAACGGTAACCTCGAGGATGAAGATTGGGAAAAACTGACCACTGCGCTGGGTAAGCTCAACGAAGCGCCGATTTTTATCGATGAAGGTGCAGGCTTAAGCAGTTTTGATGTGCGTGCACGTGCACGGCGATTGCACAGGCAAACGGGTGAACTGGGACTGATCGTGATCGATTATTTACAGTTGATGTCAGCACCTTCTGGCCGCTCAGGTGAAAATCGCGCCACGGAAATTTCCGAAATTTCACGTTCTCTCAAATCGCTGGCAAAAGAGTTGAATGTGCCGTTGATTGCCATTTCCCAGTTAAACCGCAGTGTGGACCAGCGTCCGGACAAGCGTCCGGTCATGAGTGACTTGCGTGAATCGGGTGCGATTGAGCAGGATGCTGACTTGATCATGTTCGTGTACCGCGATGAGTACTACAACCCTGACAGTGCTGAAAAAGGCTCTGCCGAGATTATTATCGCCAAGCAACGTAACGGGCCGATTGGCCGTGTTCGCCTGACCTTTATGGGCGCGCATACACGCTTCGAAAATTATGCTAATGCGGCATACATGCAAGACGAATATTAACGCACCGGGTTTTTCAATATGCGTCCTATCGTTGCTTATATTTCAGAAAAAGCATTGGCACACAACCTGGCACGAGTCAGGCAATATGCGCCAGAGTCCAAAGTCATTTCCGTAGTAAAGGCGAATGCCTATGGTCATGGTTTGCTGAATGCTGCGCGTGGGCTAAAAGAAACCGATGCGTTTGCGGTCTTGAATATCAGCGAGGCCGTCACTTTGCGGGATGCCGGATATCAGCATCCCATCCTGTTGCTGGAAGGTGTTTTCTCAGCTGAAGAAATAGCACAGGTGGATCGTTACCGGCTGGATATGGTTATTTCTCACCGGGGTCAGCTGCAATGGCTACTGGAATACCAAGTGAATTTACCAGTCCGCGTCTACCTGAAGCTGGACAGCGGGATGCATAGACTGGGTTTCCAGCCTTCTGCTTATCAAGCAGCTTTAGATCAATTGGCCGCCAGCGGAAATGTCAGTGAAATCGTGCTGATGACCCATTTTGCTAATTCAGATATTGCAGACGGTGTCACTCAGGCCATAACTATCGTGGGGCAAGTCATGCCAATACAGCCTTACAAGCGTTCACTGGCTAATTCAGCGGCGATTGTCCAGCAGCCACACACCCATGCTGATTGGGTACGCCCGGGCATTATGCTGTATGGTGCTACACCGATTGCAGATAAAACGGCCGTTTCATTGGGGTTGCAGCCGGTGATGACATTGCAATCCGGGTTGATCGGCGTACAGGAAATTCAGGCGGGCGAGAGTGTAGGCTATGGCAGCTTGTTCACTGCCGATAAACCCATCAGAGTAGGCATCGTCGCTTGCGGCTATGCAGATGGCTATCCACGTCATGCACCTACCGGAACGCCTGCCGCTGTCAACGGCGTGCTGACACGGACTTTGGGCCGAGTGTCTATGGATATGCTGGCGGTTGATATCACGGATATTCCGGATGCCAATATTGGCAGTAGGGTTGAATTATGGGGCAGTTTGGTCCCTGTCGATGCAGTGGCACAGGCCAGCGGAACCATAGGCTATGAGCTGCTTTGTGCAGTGACAGCACGCGTGCCTATGCACGTGATTGATTAGTCGCAACCGCTCGGCTTGTGAAGAAAAATCAGTTGAGATTTGCGGGTGATCTTTAACCATGGGTAGGTTCCAAACGCAGTCTCTGTCATTCATGGTCACACAATAAGCAAAATCAAGGTCTTCATGGCTAAAGCAAAAACACAATATACCTGTACCGAATGTGGTGCTAGCGAGCCTAAATGGCAAGGGCAGTGCCCTAGTTGCCATGCCTGGAACACTTTGGTCGAAACAGTGCCGGAAACCGTTACCCAAAGCCGCTTTGCCAGTTTGGCACCCACGGCACAGTTGCAGAAGCTGGCAGATGTTGAAGCACAGGATGTTTCGCGTCAGCCAACCGGAATCGATGAATTTGATCGTGTGCTCGGTGGCGGTCTGGTGGCTGGCGGTGTGGTGCTGATCGGTGGTGATCCCGGCATCGGCAAATCTACACTGTTGCTGCAAACAGTCTGCAAGGTGTCACAGAACCTGAAATCGTTTTATATCAGCGGCGAAGAGTCTGCGCAGCAGATCGCCATGCGGGCAAAGCGGCTTGGGCTAGATGCCAGTCAGGTTGATGTGCTGGCTGAAATCAATCTGGAAAAAATCAGCCAGGTATTGCAGCAGCATCAGCCTGATCTGGTGATTATTGATTCAATCCAAACAGTGTATTCCGAAGCGTTGCAGTCTGCGCCAGGTTCGGTGGCACAAGTACGGGAATGTAGCGCGCAACTCACACGTATCGCCAAGCAATTGGGCATCAGCATGATACTGGTCGGCCATGTCACCAAAGAGGGTTCGTTGGCAGGCCCGCGTGTGCTTGAGCATATTGTGGATAGCGTGCTGTATTTCGAGGGTGACCAGAATTCGAGTTTTCGGCTGATCCGTGCATTCAAGAATCGTTTTGGTGCCGTGAACGAGCTGGGCGTGTTTGCCATGACTGAAAAGGGCTTGCGCGAGGTCAGCAATCCCTCTGCCCTGTTTTTGTCTCATCACGATACCCCTGTTCCAGGGTCATGCATCACGGTAACGCAAGAGGGTACCCGTCCCTTATTGGTTGAAATACAGGCATTGGTTGATACCTCCCATGCTCCGAACCCCAAGCGATTGTGTGTTGGCTTAGAGCAGAACCGCTTGGCAATGCTGCTGGCGGTATTGCATCGACATGCCGGCGTCGCGTGTTTCGATCAGGATGTATTTATCAATGCAGTGGGCGGCGTGAAAATCAGCGAACCAGCCGTGGATTTGGCAGTACTGCTGTCGATTGTTTCATCCTTTAAGAATAAGCCATTACTAAACAAATTAATTGTGTTTGGCGAAGTAGGGCTGGCGGGAGAAGTTCGGCCAGTACAACGCGGTCAAGAGCGTCTTAAAGAAGCTGCCAAGCTGGGATTCACCCATGCCATTATCCCCAAAGCCAATGCGCCTAAAGGCGGCGTGCCTGGGTTGCATATTGATGCAATTGACAGGCTGGAACAGGCTATCGATCTGTTGCGGGGATAAAAAAATGGCAACGATGTCAGGGAGTGGCATCGTTGCCTTGAGTGGTGGTTGTTCAGAAGAGGTTGAACAGCCACAGGGAAGTGGGTTTGATATTTGATAATCTAGCTTCGCTATTTATCTGCCTGTAGTTTTTTCAATTTTATTCACTGTGCCAACAGGCATTTCCAGGGCAACTGCCCGCTATGCATAAAATCCTGTTTTATTCTTAACAAAGCATTTTAAAGACTTCATATTGATTCATGACTGCGTATTGATTCCAGTGAGTACAGTATAAGAAGTTTGAACTGGCAGGTCAGTTACAAAGCGCCCGGTTTTGTAGCAGTTTGTAGCCGTCTGGATACAAGTCTGGGTAAGGCTTGGCGTTGAATTGGCGCGGTTATTTTCACAAAATCTTCATGAAACTATATGGTTCGTTTCTTGCCTTATCCTATGTGTGTCCATAACACACTAATATGACAATAATATGACGGGATGTAATAAAGGTGGAAATGGAGAGAAACAATGAAAAAAACGCTAATACTGATTTCACTGCTGCTATCTGCTTGCGCAAGTAACCAGCCAACCTCACACGCCACCAGCGATGGCAGGCCGGGTTATAAACTTACCTGTAGCGAATTTAATACCACGCTGGAGCAATGCAAGGAAAAAGCCAGTGAAAACTGCTCACATGGTTTTGAGGTTGATCCGCATCTTTCCTATCGTGAGACTTATCCGGATGCAGGTGACGGTATCTATGTCCCGGCCAGAAACCATTTGGTAGTAGGCTGTAAAGATCCGCAAGCTTGAAGCTGGCTTTAGTGGAGTATGATCTAGCCCAATATCAGATTGGCAGCCGAGACTCCACTTCTGACAGCGCCTTCAATGGTAGCTGGATACGGTCCGGCAGTATAATCGCCAGCAAGGTAGATATGCGGCCGCGAAGTCTTGTGTTGCGGGCGATGTAAATCTGGCGTGCAACTGAACGTGGCGCGCTTTTCGGTAATGACTTGCGTCCACAAGGGTGCTGTTTCAAGTTTGATGTCATGCGATGACAATGCCTGATTCAACTCATTGATACATTGCTGTATCAATGCTGCCTTAACACCATTTAATGGCCCATGTGCACTGATTACTACCGCCAGCAAACCTGCCTGGTCACAGCATTGCCCTCTGTCAAATACCCATTGTGCCAGACCGCCATACAATCCCATTACCGGGTAGGGTAGCCTGAAATAAGTCGAATATTGCAGGTACACCGTGGTGATCGGCTGGTATTCAAATGTTGGCACCGCAATGTCACTAGCCACGGTTTTCAATTGATGCGGGCCTACAGCCAGAATCACATCATCGAATAACTGTGTGCCTTCTGAGGTTTCCAGCACGCAATGAGAGTGTTCGTTTTTGACAGAAATCACAGGCGTGCGCAATGATACTTTGCCACCTGAGATGGTAATTTTCCCCAGCAAAGGCTCAATCAGGCTGCTGGATAAATCCGACTTCAGGATCAGAAAGTCACTGTCTGAACGCTTTTGTTGAAAGCTGTCACGCAATACATTCAGAAATACCTGCGCACTGGCAATCTGGATAGGGGTATTCAATGCGGCCAGGCACAAAGGCTCCCATAACGCCTTGATAGCAGTTTCTGTTTGGTGGCCTTGCTGTAAAAGGTGTTCGACAGTGGTATCTTGCGCTAATGTAAATGCAGATTGTTTTAACCACAACATCCAGCGGACGGCTCGCCATTTGCTGTTAACAGTCAATCCGCGCGCGGTGAGCAATCCCCACAATAAATGCAGCGGAGCAGGTAACCAGGTGGATGTAACGAGTGACATGCGATCTGCGCGATGATGCATATGCAACGCCAGGGGTAAACGGGTAAAGAGTCGCTCAGTGTCAAGGCCAGCTTCAGCTAATAATGCCAGCGTTGCCTGATAGGCTCCTATGCATAAATGCTGGCCATTATCTAGCATGGCTTCAGCATGTGGCACACCACGCGCACGGCCACCGGCTTGCGGAGCAGCTTCAAATACCGATACCTTGTTTCCTGATCTCAGTAAGGTGTAGGCGGCCGCCAGCCCGGCCAGCCCGGCACCGACAACCGCGATATTGCGGGGAGTAGGTGTGTGGTTAAGCATTCCAATGCATCAGCGGCGTTTAAACCATACGCCCAGGGCCAGTTTCAGTTTCCTGAAAGGGGGCAGCATGACTTTGTGGTTAAGCACCAGATTAGGGTCTTGCTTGATTTCCCGCAGTAGTGCGCGGTAAATGCCTGCCATCATCAGGCCAGGTAGCTGGGTTTTGATATCAGCTTCAGGCAGCTGGCTGATGGCTTTGTCATAAAACATTTCTGCACGTTCAATCTGCTTGAGTAATAAAGCCTGTGTCTGTACAGAGGCCTGGCTTTGCAGTAACTGCTGTTCAGTCACACCCGCTTTTTCCAGTTCATCAATCGGGATATAAATCCTGCCGCGTCGCGCGTCTTCGCCAATATCGCGAATAATGTTGGTCAGCTGGAAAGCCATCCCCAGGTCATGCGCATAGCCCAGGGTGGATTTATCACTGTAGCCAAAAATTTGCGCCGAGAGCAGGCCGACGACGCTGGCGACGCGGTAGCAATATAATGCCAGTTGCTCAAAATCGGCATAGCGGTTGTACTGCGTATCCATTTGCATGCCATCGATAATTTCTATGAAATGCGCTTCTTGCAAGCCAAATTCTTCCACTACTGGCTTCAATGCCTTGGTGACCGGGTGCTGCGGGGTTTCATGAAATAAACGATGTATTTCCTGTTTCCACCATTGCAGCTTGGTTTGTGCGATCTGGTAATCCGTACATTCATCGACGACATCATCCACTTCTCGACAAAATGCATATAGCGCAGTCATTGCTTCACGTTTGTGTTTGGGTAAGAACACAAAACTCAGGGTAAAGCTGGAGCCGCTTTGTTTTGTTTTTTGCTGGCAGTATTGTTGCGGGGTCATTGTTTAAACAGGGCTTTCAGCAAAATAATCGGCCAATCAAAAGCATTCAGTGTTGGACGGTGTTGGTAAATATCGCCACGGCAACGCTTCAATTTATAAATAATACGTTCGCCACCGGCGACTATCATGCGCAGCTCGAACCCGATACGGCCAGTCAAATGTCTGCCCAGCGGTTTACCGGCCTGCAATAATTGCTCGGCGCGGGCTACATTGTACAAAAAGAATGCCTGCCAGATAGCATCTAATCGTTGCTGGTGTAAATCCTGTTCGCTGATACCGGCAGCGAGCATTTCGTCCTGGCAGAGATATATGCGTCCATTTAGGCCATGCTTTTGCAGGTCAATGGCTATGTCCTGGTAGAAATTAATCAGCTGCAAAGCAGTGCAGATTTGGTCTGACCATTGCCGGTTTTGCGCTGTATCCACGCCATATAATTGCAGCATCAACTTGCCAACCGGATTGGCTGAGCGGCGGCAATAATCCAGTAACTCTTCAAAATTGGCGTAGCGGGTTTTAACGACATCCTGCTTAAAGGCACTGATTAAATCCAGCAGGGATTGCACCTCAAGCTTGTGTGTTCTGATTACATGCTGCAGCGTTTTAAACAGCGGGCGTTCAGCCTGAATATAGGCCTGGATCAGTAATAACTCGTCTTCGTAGGACTGTAGTGCCTGCAAACGCTCCGATTCACTGGCGTCGCCTTCATCGGCAATATCATCGGCTTCACGCGCAAACTGGTAAATCACACTGACCGCATAGCGTAAATGCGCGGGGAGCAACAATGAAGCTACCGGGAAATTCTCATAATGTGTCTGTGCCAGTGGCAGGCTGGCCGGTGTCTTCACTGGCTTGGAAAAGGCTTGCATGGCTTAAGTATGCCATAAATCCGTGATACGCTTACACCTTGGATATAACTAGCGTTAATAGAGAGAGATCATAGGATGTTAGGCATTATTGGGGGCACCGGGCTGACAGAGCTCACCAATCTGAATATTTCAAAACGCCTGATTGTGCGCACGCCATATGGCAAACCTTCACAGCCACTGGTTTTTGGTGAAATAAACGGTAAGGAAGTGGTTTTCCTGGCGCGACACGGCGGCGGACATACCATTCCGCCACATGCAGTCAATTACCGCGCTAATATCTGGGCGTTGCATTCGGTGGGTGTGAGAGACTTGCTGGCAGTAGCGACGGTAGGGGGTATTTCACAACACCTTATTCCTGGAGATATCGTTTTGCCTAACCAGATTCTGGATTACACCTATGGCCGGGATAATACTTACCACGATGGTGTGGAGTTGCCGGTAAGGCACATTGATTTCACCCAGCCGTATTCACAAGCCATGCGTGAACGCTGCCAGAAAGCAGCTCTGGATGCAGGCTGTGGATTGGTGGAGGGGGGCGTTTACGCCTGCGTACAAGGGCCAAGACTGGAAACCGCAGCTGAAATTGACCGATATGAGCGCGATGGCGCAACCGTTGTTGGTATGACTGGTATGCCGGAGGCGGCGTTAGCACGCGAGCTGGGAGTTTCCTATGCCGCGCTTTGCCCGGTAGCTAATTTTGCTGCCGGTCGCGGCGATAGCGCGCAAGCCATTCATTTCGAGCAGGTGATGCCTTTATTGCAGCAAACCATGGAAAAAGTGAAGTGTGTGATTGCGCAATATTTATCTGACCACAACTGCGCAACCGCATGATCTATTTTTCGATATATGTAATGGAGCCTGATCATGGCTATTAAACCAGTGCTCAGAATGGGCGACCCGGTGTTGTATCAAGTGGCTGAAAAAGTCACCGAGTTTGATACAACAGACTTGCATGCATTAATACAAGACATGCATGACACCATGACCGAGATGAATGGTGCCGGGATTGCCGCGCCTCAAATTGGCGTGAGTCTGCAGGTGGTCATGTTCGGTGTCGGCAAAAATCCGCGTTACCCGGATGCTGAGGAAGTGCCATTTACCATCCTGATTAATCCTGAGCTCATACCTGTTGGAAACGAAGAGGAAGATGGCTGGGAAGGTTGCTTGTCGGTACCTGGGATGCGAGGGATTGTTCCAAGGTTTCAGCATTTACGTTATAAAGGTTTTGACCCGCAAGGTAACGTGATTGATCGCACTGTCAGCGGTTTCCATGCAAGGGTAGTGCAGCACGAATGTGATCATCTTTTTGGCATACTTTACCCCATGCGTATCCGCGATCTAACAAAATTTGGCTTTAATGATGTACTTTTTCCTGGAATAACACTTCCAGACGACTGATTGTTTGCTATAATTCTGCCTTCCGGAAGAGTGGCAGAGCGGTTTAATGCTACAGTCTTGAAAACTGTCGAGGGTTCACGCCCTCCGTGAGTTCGAATCTCACCTCTTCCGCCAGTTACCAAGATGCCGCATAAATGCGGCATTTCTATTTAAAGTTTTATAATCACTTTAATTTATTAAGGAATATGTCATGACTCAAATCATCATCGACCACAATCCATCTGAAGAAAAATTGAAAGACCTGGGCGTAAAAAGCTGGAATACCTGGGATTGCGCACCTTCAAAATTCCCTCTGGATTTCACTGCGACTGAAAAAGCTTACGTATTGGAAGGCGAATTCAAAGTGACTCCACAAGGTGGCGACACAGTAACAATCAAAGCTGGTGACTACGTTGAGTTTCCAAAAGGCCTGAAATCCCAGTGGGAAGTTGTGAAGCAACTGAAAAAACACTACAAACATTTCTAATAGATTGTAGTAGCAAGTATTCAATAAAAAGCCCTGCATCGCAGGGCTTTTTGTTTTGAATCAAGCTTTATCTTTAAATTTTGCAAAGTATGCAGAGTATTTAAACGCAATACAGCATCACTCTCTAGCAAAGTAATCGATATCAACCTACAATCTCATCCTGATTGAAAAATCAAATCGCCTTGGGGTGGCTAACACCTGAGATCTCGCGCAAGTGAGAAACCCAATGAACCTGACCCAGATAATGCTGGCGTAGGGACAGGCAGAGCATCTACAACGCAAATGTTTTTGGTTTGTTGTCCCTCAACAAACCTACTCACGTCATTGTCACTCTCCCCCTGTCCTTTTTATATGTCTTATAGAAAGGATTTTCATGAAACCGATTACAAAACCATTGTCCCTGATCGGGCTTTTACTGACCTCCCCGGTGTATGCCGCAAAAGACGAGGAGGCAGTCAAACTCCCTGATGTGGTGGTAAGCGCGGATTTTCGTCCAAGCACTGCAGACAAAACAGCGGTAAGCCTGACCGAGATTGATAAAGAAACTATAGAGTCACGCGGCGCGCAGCATCTGGAAGAAGTCTTGGGCTTGGCCCCGAATGTGAACTTGTCCAGTGGTGCTTCGCGCGGTCAGTTTTTTCAAATTCGTGGCATGGGTGCAACTAGCCAATTCAGTGCGCCGCTCAATCCATCGGTTGGCCTGGTGATTGACGGGGTGGATTTTAGCCGTACGGGTGGCGCAGCCACCTTGTTTGATATCGATTCGATTGAAATCTTGCGCGGTCCGCAAGGTACCAAATTTGGTACCAATGGCCTGGCCGGTACGATCAATATGCGTAGTAAAGCACCCACAAAAGAGTTTTCCCTGCGGGCTGAATCCGGCTTAGCGGAATATAACACGCGCAATTTTGGTGTCGCAGTAGGTGGCACATTGGTTGAAGATAAGTTATTAGGCCGTGCCTCCATTTACAGCCACAAGTCAGATGGCTATATGAACAACGATTTTTTGAATCGCGACAATACACAAAACCAGGATGAGCTCACTTTCCGCGGCAAACTAAGATTATTAGCCACTGACGATTTAACATTTGACTTAAGTTATACCCACTTGGATATTAATAATGGCTATGACGCTTTTACACTCAATAACAGCCGTCACAGCCTCTCTGACCAGCCTGGGCAAGATAAACAGCTCACTAATGCGTTTGCACTTAAAGGCAACTGGCAAGCTTCTGACGCGGTGATTGTGCAATCGGAAGCAACTTATCTAAAAAGCGATATTGTTTATAGTTATGATGCGGACTGGGGATATGCTGGGCAGTACGCTACTGCATTATCTCCTGATGCCGGTGACGCTTACAACGGGTTTGAACGGTATGATAGGCACCGTGAAAACTATTCGTTTGAGCTGCGTGCACTGTCAGATAGAGCTGGCCGCATTTTTAACGACTCTACAGATTGGACAGTGGGCATTTATTTCTTGGATCAAGATGAAGCCTTTAAGCAAAATTCTGATTTTGGTATCTTTGGCACCACGCTCAGAAATGGCGATTACAACACACAAAATACGGCTATTTACAGTCAGCTCGATACACATTTGACCGATAAACTGACTCTGATAACCGGTGCGCGGGTTGAGTATTTTAAAGCGAGATACACTGACTCTAATGCCTTGAAGATTAACCAGAATGAAGGTCTGTATGGTGGTAAGGTTGGCCTAAATTATCAGGCAAACCAAGACCATTTAATTTACACCACATTCTCTCGTGGCTACAAATCAGGTGGAGTGAATAATGACGCGAGATTGCCAAACAATTTGCTGGCTTTTGATACTGAATACAATCTAGGTATAGAGGTGGGCCTGAAATCCAGCTGGTTCGATAAGCGATTAAAAACTGCTTTGGCGGTTTTTTACACCGATAGACGTAATGCACAAGTAGACAACTCCAGAGATACAGGTGTGCAATTTGTTGATTTTACTGGCAATACCTCAAATGCTACCCATCAAGGCCTTGAAGGGAGTCTGGACTGGTTCATCACTGACAATCTGCGTGTACTAGGCGCACTGGGTCTGCTTGATGCCACCTTTGATAAACGCTCCGTCAATGGCGTCAATTTCGATGGTCGCCAGGTCGCACACGCTCCTAAATACACCTTCAATTTAGGCTCTGAATATTATGTAAATGATGCGTGGACACTACGTGCCAATGTGGAAGGCAAAGATAGCTTTTACTTTTCAGACAGTAATAATACAAAATCTAGCGCCTATGCGATTGTGAATGCAGCTGCAGATTACAAACATGGGCATTACAAAGTGCGGGTATGGGTCAGAAACTTATTTGATAAAGACTATGCCACGCGGGGGTTTTACTTTGATAACAATCCAGCTAATGGCGGTAGTGATGTAAAAGAAAAATACGTTCAGTTTGCCGAGCCACGCGTCGCTGGCGTGACTGTGAGTTATGACTACTAAATAACATTCTGGCTGGGCTTTTATAGCCCGCTGGATTTAAAGGAGAAGTAAATGCGTATTTCAGTCGATATCAGTTTATACCCTTTAACCGAGGGCTATGTAGAACCCATTCTGGAGTTTATCAACAAACTAGAAGCCAATCCAAACCTGGTGGTAAAGCGCAACAGCCTGGCTACGCAAGTATTTGGTGAATACCGCGAAGTGATGGATTGCCTCGATGCTGAAATGGAAGCCGTGTTTAATGCGATACCGCACAGTGTGTTTGTAATGAAGTTTATAGGCACTGACAGGGCTGATGTTGTTGATGTATAGCCACCATTTGTTAACTTCTTAGGTGCTTTCCAGCCATGAACCAAGATAACTTTCAGCCTGTCCTGAATGCATTTCAGCAAATGTCCTCTTGGGAAATTGCTGCTGCTTTAATGGGCGTTGCCTATATTCTGCTTGCTGCAAAAGAGTCGCAATGGTGCTGGCTGTTTGCTTTCTTAAGCACGCTGGTATACACCGCACTGTTTTGGGAAGGTCAGCTTCCCATGCAGGCGCTGCTGAATTTTTATTATATGGGTATGGCTATTTATGGTTTTTGGCTATGGCATACACATGGCAAGCAAACTGACACGTTATCGATCAGCCGTTGGCCCTGGCTTTGGCATGTTGGTTTTATTGCTGTCGGCGTGGTCGTGAGTGCTTTGGTAAGTGCCTATTTGCAAAAAAGCGGACAATCGCAAAGCCCTGTCTTGGATGCGTATACGACGGTTTTTTCTGTAATGAATACCTGGCTGATCGCCAGGAAGGTGTTGGAGAACTGGCTATATTGGGCGGTGATTGATGGCGCTGCCACGCTTTTGTATATTCAAACAGGCTATTACGCTACTGCCGCTTTATTTGTTCTTAACACTATCCTGGCAATTGTAGGCTTTATCAGTTGGGTAAAGCTTTACCGGCAACAAGCTTGAATGCTAAAGGCGATAAAAGTGATTGATTTATATACGCTGCATCCACTTTGCCAAATCAGTTTCACCCAGTATATTCATCAAAAATAACAGTAGCTGGTAGCAGGGTGTATTGGCAGTGTGGTCAGGCCAGCTATGCGTTTGAGTATAATGTTGCTTAAATAAAGCCAATTGCGCGGGTGTTAATACATATTCAATCAACACCAGGTCCAGTGCACGTGGCGCGATCACGAACGCATCAAGATCAATCAGCGCCAGATCATTGTTGCTTAAACAACGGAACTGATCCCAACGCAAATCCAACATCACGGGGACGAATTCGATTTCCTGGATATTTTTTGCTTGCGCTAATACTTCAGCCAGTAACGGTTCAGCAATGGGCGCGTCGTGCTGCTCAAGCAAAAAAATTAGGGTTTCTTGTAAACGACTGGCCCAGTCTGTTGCAGAAAGTTCCGGCGCATGTAGCTTGCCCCAGCTGGCGCATGTGAATTGGTGTAGTTTTGCAATATGTTCGGCTAACTGTATAACCCACAACTCGCCGATAAGCTCCGGTTTTACATCTTCCCCGGTTAAAAAACGGCTGATTACAAATCGATTGCTACTTGCTGAGACAAAATCAGGTACGGTAAGCGCACCGTTTTTTTCCAAAAAATTGTGCGTTAAGTGGATAGTGCCCAAACTGTTTGGAAAGTCAGCGGCAAATAAACGGTTTGCGCCTAGCCAGAAGTGAGATTTTCCTATATTCGTCTGATTGCAAACTTTCAACACCATTTCACCATCCGCCGTTTGGCAATAAAACAGCTGATGCGTACTATCCTCAAATTTATTCGGGATAGCACTTGGTTGGGCAATCAGTTTCGGTAAACTGGCTTGTTCGAGTGGAGTGAGTTGCGGATAAGTAAACATGTGAGGCTATATTTTAAGCCATCATCGGGTTTAAATCATCCGCTCGTCACAAGTCGCTGGCGTGAGTATGGGGATAAAGCTGATGAATCGGTGTTATCTATATATTAAGGCTAGAATTTATAGTGCCAATAAACACTTAATACTTCAACGCCAGGGTTTTCATTACCTAGATTGGCATTTGACAAATGGCTGACTGCAAGACCAAGACTTTGTTGATCGTTGATGTCCTTGGCAATCTCCAATTGCGAACGAAACTCTAGCGGATGGCCCAGATCAAGATCGCTGCTGCCGCGGCTATAGTAACCGGCGCCCAGGCTGGGTTTTAAATGCCAGGTTTCAGTAAACTGCCAGTCGTACAGCAATCCACCTCCCAGCCAAAGAGTGCCGTCGGTGGTGGCCTGCACAGCCGCCCAGGGTTTCAGATTGTCCAGCCAGATATTGGAATCAGCTTCATATTCCAGGCGAAAGTCAGCGGCAGAATGCGAACCGTCGAAATCATAACTACCGGCCGCGATCCCTAATGTGCCAGCTTGTGAGAGTGATATTGAAGATACTGCGATAACAAGGGATACGATGAGATGGGCTGTTTTCATTGTTGTCATTAACCACGAGAAATAATAAGTTATAGTGGTTGAAAATATAGCAAGCAATGCAAAAATAAAGCTAGACCGATCTGTCTTCAGCAGCAATGAATTTCATCTTTTTTGTATTTTTGCCACATTCATATTGATGTGTAATGTAGAAATGTTTAACCAAATAATTTATACGATAATTTTTTAACTTTATGAAATTCGTAGTTTTTTGATGGCTAAATTGATAGGGGTAGGATGCAGTTGAATGTGGTGAGTATGTGAGTTACTGTGATCCCGTATACAGTATCAAAGCTCGCTAAAAGCCGCTTTCAATGCGTCGATTTGAGTATCATCAAGTGGCTTTCCATCACTGGTTGAGATTAGAAAGCTATCTTCCACCCGATTGCCCAAGGTGTTAATTTTGGCATTGTGCAAAGCGACATCATTGTGTAGCAATGCCAGCGCCATACAGGCAAGTAACCCAGGCCGGTCATTGGCAATCACATCCAGCTGTTGAAACTGTTGTTGTTGGTCGTTGTGCGTACTGGCAGGGCGAATGAAAATTTGCGTGGTTAATGGCATGTGTTTCACCTGCCGGCTGACGCGGCCCCGGATAGGCGTTGGAATCGCTATGGTGCCGGAAAGCTGTTCGGTCAGGCCTTGCTCAATATGCTTTAACAAGCCGTTGTAGCTGATTTGATGCGTGTCAGGCTCCAGCACAATGAAGTTATCCAGCGCATAGCCATGAGCGGTGGTGTAGATTCTGGCCTGTACGATGTTGTATTGCATGCTGTCGAAAAAATGGCAAATACGGGCAAAAATCTCTTTCTGGTCCCGGCTATAAATCATGACCTGTATGCCATCGCCTTTGGGGCTGAGTCTGGCGCGCACAATAGCGGTTTCAGTCAGCATATGCGGGATGAGCAAGCGGCTTTGCCAGGCGATTTCATCACTGTCAAATCGGTTGAAATAGCTTTCGCCGAACGCTTGCCACAAAGGCAGTACTGAATCTTCTTTCATGTTGAAGCTGCTGAGTTTTTGCAGGACTTCCTGCTTGCGCAGGCTTAGCTGTGCGTCGGTATTCAATGATTGCTGCAATACGCGGCGTGTTTGTAAAAACAGGCTTTCCAGCAATTTGGCTTTCCATGCATTCCACACATTCGGGCTGGTGCCCCGAATATCGGCCACCGTGAGTAAATACAAAGCCGTCAGGCGATACTCCGAGCCTACCAGTCTTGCGAAAGCTTCAATCACATCAGGGTCAGATAAATCACTTTTCTGTGCAGTACTGGAGAGTTTCAGGTGTGCTTCAACCAGCCAGGCGACCAGTTCAGTGTCTGCTTTGGGTAAGCCATGTTTTTGGCAGAAGCGTTTGGCATCGATGGTACCAAGCACAGAATGGTCGCCACCACGACCTTTGGCTATGTCATGGAAAATAGCTGCCAGGTAAAGCAAATGCGGTTGGCTAAATTCTGCAAATAACTGGCTGCACAAGGGAAACTCATGCCGTAACTCAGGTTTTGCAAAGCGGCGCAGGTTGCGCAACACATTCATGGTGTGTTCATCCACGGTATACACATGAAACAAATCATGCTGCATCTGCGCGATGACGCGGCCAAACACAGGGATGTAGCGTCCCAGGATGCCGTAGCGGTTCATGCGCCGCAGGCTACGGTGGACCCCTTCTTTGGCTTGTAGAATTTGCAGGAATAACGCCTTGTTCACCGATTGCTGACGGAACGTGGTGTCAATCAACGGTTGCGCGGCCTGCAACGCCCTGACTAATGGCGCGCTGAATCCTGCGATGGCAGGGTGTTGCTGTAGCAGCTGAAAACAACGCAAAATAGCCTCGGGCTTGAGTTGAAACAAGTCAGGCGCTTGTACGCTTAGCAGGCCGTGCGACAGGACAAAGTCTTGATCAATGACCGTCGCAGGCTCATTCTGGGGAGTGACACGCGCATGCATCAGCTTCAGCAAGACTTCGTTTTCGATAATGATGGCTTTGGCGCTTCGGTAAAAGCCTTGCATCAACTGTTCGCTGGCGCGTTTTTGCGTAGTGGTCTGGTAACCCATTTGTTCAGCCAGGGTATTCTGGAAGTCGAACACCAACCGGTCTTCGCGTCGCTTGGCTAACAAATGCAGGCGGATACGCAAGTTTTGCAGTAAACGTTCGTGGCTTTTGAGTTGTCTTGCCTGTGCATGGCTGAGCAAACCCGTATGCACCAGGTCTTGCCAGTCGTGGCCTAGTCCTTGACTCTGTGCTATCCATAAAATCATATGCAAATCACGCAAGCCACCCGGGCTTTCCTTGATGTTTGGTTCAAGGTTGTAAGCAGTGTCGTGAAATTTTGAGTAACGGATTTGCTGCTCACGTAGCTTTTCCGCAAAGAAACGCGGTTTATCTAATTGTGCATGCAATGATTGCATCAAGGTTTTGAAAGCAGGCTTGTGGCCTGTGAGCCAGCGTGCTTCCAGCAGGTTGGTCATAATCGTCACGTCAAGTTGCGCTTCAGCCAGACACTCGCTCAGCGAACGTACGCTGTGACCAATATTAAGGCCGATATCCCACAAGGCGCCAATCAGCGATTCAATCTCGGTTTGCAAAGCAGCAGGGCACTCTTCCGGCATTAAAATCAGCAGGTCGATATCTGAATGCGGGAACATGTCGCCACGGCCATAGCCGCCGACAGCGATCAGGCTGACTGTCGCGGGTAATTCGAATGCGGTACAGATGTCACGTAATAGCTGGTCCAGCTGGCGGGTATTTTGCTGTAACAGGACTTTGGCATTAGGTTTTGCCAGATAAGCGGCAGCAAGCTGTTGCTGTGATCGCTGGAACGACTCACGCCACTGCTTGAGTTGTTCTTTGGCTATCACTGGCATGGTATGGAATGGATATTACAGGGTTGGACGTGGGGGAGACCCGTCGGAAACGGTCATGATTTCAAAACCATCATCGGTGACGACGATAGTGTGCTCCCATTGTGCAGACAGGCTGCGGTCTTTAGTCACTACTGTCCAGCCATCAGACATGAATTTGATCTCGCGCCGCCCGGCATTAATCATAGGCTCAATGGTGAAAATCATGCCAGGTTTAAGGGTGACGCCGCTGCCAGGTTTCCCGTAATGCAGCACCTGTGGTTCGCAATGAAATTTTTTGCCGATGCCGTGGCCACAAAACTCACGCACCACACTGTAGCCATTTTTTTCTGCGAAAGATTGAATCGCATAGCCGACATCGCCCAGGGTATTGCCAGGTTTTACTTTCTCGATACCACGCCACATCGCCTGATAGGTGATTTCGCATAAACGCTTGGCCTGTGGTGAGACGGCGCCAATGAGGAACATGCGCGATGTATCGCCATGGTAACCATCTTTGATTACTGTAATATCGAGGTTAACGATGTCACCATTTTTCAGTTCTTTTTCACTAGGCACACCGTGACAAATCTGCTGGTTAATCGAAGTGCATATTGATTTTGGGTAAGGTGTATGACCATCCGGTGCATAATTGAGAGGCGCAGGAATTGCCTGTTGCACATTGACGATATAGTCATGGCATAGCTGATCCAGTTTATTGGTGGTGACACCCGCGACGACAAAAGGCGTGATGTAATCCAGCACCTCTGAAGCCAGCCGGCCAGCCACGCGCATTTTTTCAATATCTTCGGGTGTATGCAGAATAATTGCCATAAATTTGGTCACAGGGGAGTCGCGGCATATCACCTGACTCTGAAGCTAGTCACAAAGACTGCATTCTAACATAGCAGATTGGGTCTCATGCCTAAAGAAACAAGCCTTTTATAGCCCTGAAACAGTCAGCTCATGATTAAAACTGGCAGTGAATTCAGTGACTCATCGACACATTCGGAAGCTTGGCATTGTTTTATACTCAGGCGGACAAAACTAAAGCAGGAGCGTTTAGATGGTGACACTTACCGAGGCAAGAGCCAACCGGAACATTTCCGATTGGGTGGCATTTTTTGAAAATGCTGATATTCCTGTATTGCGGCAAACCGCCAGGGAGCTCGCACAGCTGCATGAGCACGAAGATGAAACCGGCGCACGTGATATTACACGCGTTGTGATTAATGACCCGCTGATGACTTTTAAGGTGCTGACCTTTGCCAATAACCATCGTAGCCGCCACCAATTGCAAGACCTGGTGCAGGTAGAGCAGGCAATTATCATGATGGGCACCAGTACTTTCTTTGAGCAGATTCCTACCGTGCCGCATGTGGAAGAGATGCTAAGCAAAAATGTGGCTGCGCTGGTCGATTTAATCAAACTCGTTGTGCGTGCCCATCGCGCTGGTTATTTTGCTGCGGAATTTGCATCCCATTTAATGGATTTGCATGCTGAAGAATTACGTGTGGCAGCCTCACTGCATGACTTTGCCGAAATGCTGATGTGGTGTTTTAACCCGGATGCCATGAGTGAAGTGCATAAGCGCCAGTTAGCTGATAAAACATTGCGTAGCCGGGCTGTCCAGCAAGAAGTGTTGGGATTCAAGGTCATTGATTTGCAGGCTGAGTTGGTGCGCACCTTTAATTTACCTTTATTGCTGAATGACCTGATGGATGAGCAACGTGCGCACCTGCCGCGGGTGCGGAATGTGGAATTTGCCGTCAACCTGGCCAGGCATTCTGCTGATGGATGGGATAACGCGGCGTTGCCGGACGATTACAAAGACATTGCGCAGTTGCTGCATGTGGATGTGCCACGTGTCATGCACATTGTTGGCGTGCCTAACGCGCAATAGTTATTCCGCTCGGTAACTTTGGCTAAGTACATCGGTAATCGCCTGATGCACCGTATCAATCAAAGCTTCCCATGAGGTGTCAGGCGCCTGCCTGAATAATCGCATGCCGGGGTACCACGCGCAGGTTTCCGGCTGTTGTAACCAGCGGAAATGGGCTTGTTCAGGCAGTAGTAGCCATACTTTTTTGCCCAGTGCCGCAGCCAGGTGCGCGACAGCCGTATCTACCGAAATAATAAAATCCATTTGCATGATCAAGCCGGCAGTATTGGTAAAATCAGCCAGTAAAGGATGATGGCATTCCAGCATGGGGAATCGTTTGAGCATGATGTGATCTTCACGCCGGAACTCTTTTTGCAAGCTGTGCCATTCAACTTCCATTTTCAATAATGGCGCCATCAAATGTAGCGGAATACTGCGCTGACGGTCATATTTGTTATGCGCATCACCGCACCAGTTCACACCGATACGCAATCGTCTCGCCGGGCCCAGGAGATCTTGCCATGGCTGCGCATGCCGCTCTGCAATCTGCAGATAGGGTAGCGCAGCCGGAATTGCCTCAGTAACAGTCTTGAACGCCAGCGGCAAACTCAGCATGGGGCAATACAAATCAAAATGTGGCAGGGCACGGCCATCCAGCCGGATGACCTGAATCACCTCTGCATGACCCCATAATTCATTGAACAAGTTGAACAATGCATCTGGCACGGCGACTATTATCTGGTTGGGCTTGAAAGCCTTCACTAACTGGATATAGCGGCAAAATTGCAGAGTGTCGCTCAGCGTTTGTTCGGCAAGAATTAGAATTGTTTTGCCAACCAGGGACGTGTCACCTGTCCATAACAATTGTCGATTTGGCAATGCGCCAGCTGGTAAAACCTGCCAGCGCGATTCGTACATCGGCCAGCCATCTTCGTATTCACCACGTGCCAGTTTTAACATGCTGAGGACGTAGCGTGCCTGTGCATGCGCGGGTGCGTGCTTTAATGCCGTTTCCAGGCACTCATAAGCCTCATCGGTATCGCCGTTTTCGTAAAGTGCAAGGCCAAGATTGCAGTAAGCAGACGCATAACCGGGATTCAGCTGTAATGCCTGCCGGAAGTCAGCAATGGCTTCCGGGTATTTACCAAGCTGGCACAGCACGACACCGCGATTATTGTAGGGCACCGGCAAATTGGGTTGATAGGCGATAGCATGATGAAACGCTTTCAATGCATCTGCATGTTGCCCTTGCATTTGCAAAATCAATGCACGCTGATGGTGTGCTTCGGCAAAGTCAGGCTGAATTTTGATGGCGGTATCCATGCAGGCCAGCGCTTCAGCAGGCGCATGTAATTGCTGGTGTAACACGCCGAGCCGATAGTGAAAATGTACGTGTTCAGGATGTGCGCTGACTGCCTGTTTAAGTACAGTCACCGCCTGTTCAAACTGCTGAGTTTGTAGCATCAAATCGACGCATTCGGTAAATGCCTGGATGTGTTGCGGATCCAGCTTGGTCACCGTGCGCAAACGCAAAATTGCCTCTTGTGCGCGACCAAGGTTTTTCAGTGCGCGAGCATCCAGGTAATAGCTCTGTGTCTGCCTGGCATCCAGTTTAATCGCCACCTTGTAAGAGTCATGCGCCGCTGAAAACTGCTGGGTGCGCATCTGCAAGTTGGCAAGTTGCAGCCGCAATTGCAGTGCCTTCGGCTGCAAGTTGATTGCCTGCAGCAAATATTGCTCGGCAGCATGAAACTCATCATTTTGCAGCATCAGCCCCGCCAGTTTCTGATATGCCTCCCACCTCTGCGGGTCGGCGGCGATCAGTTTCAGCAGTTTTGCGATGGCTTCATTATTCATGTGGATGACTGCGATACTTCACGCGTTTGTAGTGTGCCTTAAAAGTAGATGGCGGATTTAAGTATGCATAGCTTGAACACTCTTTAAAGCTAACATGTGCTCTAAAAAATTTCTCCTTATATATCAGATATATACCGTGTAAAAATTTTATATTTGCACCAAGTTTGGCTTGGAAGCTGCTCTTAACCATAGCTTCCTTAAGGTACAATAAGCAGCTTATTGCGTCAACGGCCCATCCGCCTTGGGGCCTGATTTAGAGAGGAAAAATGCGAATGCTTGTCAAACTGGTTATGTATGGGCTGATATTGTGGTTGGCCGTATGGGGCTATCGTCAGTATAGCCAGCCTTCAGCAAGACTCAGTGTAGGTATGAAAGCACCAGACTTTAAACTATCGGATGCTCAGGGCGGTAAGCGTCGCCTGGCTGATTGGCAAGGCAAATGGGTGGTGCTTTATTTCTATCCTAAAGACGATACACCCGGCTGCACCAAAGAAGCCTGTCAGTTTCGTGACGATATCCAGCAAATTCATGCTTTGGGCGCCGAGGTAGTAGGCATCAGCGTCGATAACGTTGCCAGCCATGCCGGGTTTGCGCACAAACATCGTTTACCGTTCCCCTTGCTTGCCGACACCAATGGCCAGGTTGCAGATGCCTATGGTGCATTATTTAACCTGATGGTGATCCAGATAGCCAAACGCACAACCTTTGTGATTGATCCGCAAGGCACCATTGCGGAGATTTACAGTAACGTGAATCCTGACGGGCATAGCCAAGTGATTATCAATGACCTGAAACGCCTTTCAGCTTTTTAAGAAGAATACGATGCAAGCACTATCCCTGATCGTAGCGCACGCGGATAACCGTGTGATTGGTCACAATAACCAGCTGCCCTGGCACCTGCCGGAAGATTTGAAACGTTTCAAGAAACTCACTATGGGGCATCATATTATTATGGGCCGCAAAACGTATGAGTCACTGGGGCGGTTGTTGCCGGGACGGACGACTGTCATTGTTACCCGCGATCCGGATTACAAGGTTGAAGGGGCGAAGGTGGTGCATTCGATTCCCGAGGCGCTGGCGGCGTGTGCGGGAGATAGCGAGCCATTTCTGATTGGTGGGGCTGAGCTGTATCTGCAGGGCTTGCCAGTTGTGACACGCTTGTATCTCACGCGTGTGTTTGCACAAGTGCGAGGGGATGCTTTTTTTCCAGCCATTGAAATGGCTGATTGGGAGCTGGTTTCTGAAGAGGCTAATATTTCGGAAAATGGCTTGCACTATAGTGATTTAGTGTATCAAAAGCGTGTTTAGCTCACATTAACTGTTGGTTTGAGCTACCTTGTTCACATAGATATCTAGTTTTAGCGCTAACCAATGTTTTTCGCCATACGGCGCGGCGAGTTACTGATGCTTCGGGTAGCAAAGAAACGTAACTCGCCGGGTGGTGAAATGCAGCGGAGCATAAAGCATATAAACTCTACGACAATTTAGCTAATTCCTAATCTTCCTGCTTAACACAATCAACAAAATACTCTGCTTTACCATTCACCAACTGCTTAACCAATCCATGGTTATCCGTCTCAAAACCAGGGAACTTCTCGTTAAACTCGCGTGCAAATTTCAGGTAATTCACAATTACCTTATTGAAACGCTCGCCAGGAATCAGCAATGGAATGCCAGGCGGGTAGGGCGTCAGCAATACTGCCGTGACACGCTCTTCCAAATCATCAATCGCCACACGCTCAATCTTGCGGTGTGCCATTTTTGAGAAGGCATCAGTAGGTTTCATGGCAGGCACCATATCCGACAGATACATTTCCGTGGTCAGGCGTGCGACGTCATTGGCTTTATAGACCTCATGGATTTGTGTAGACAAATCTTTCAGGCCTATGCGCTCATAACGCGGATGTTTCTGTACGAATTCCGGCAATACCTTCCATAATGGCTGGTTCTTGTCGTAGTCGTCTTTAAACTGCTGCAACGCAGCCACCATGGTGTTCCAGCGGCCTTTGGTAATGCCGATGGTGAACATGATAAAGAAAGAATAGAGGCCGGTTTTTTCTACAATCACACCGTGTTCAGCAAGATATTTGGTCACAATGGCTGCAGGGATACCAAATTCTTCAGAGAAATCACCGTCCACGTCCAAGCCGGGAGTAATGATAGTCGCTTTAATCGGATCCAGCATGTTAAAGCCTTCGGCCAGGTTGCCGAAACCATGCCAGCGCTCGTTGGCTTTCAGCATCCAGGCGTCGCGCTCTTCCAGGCCATCTTCAGACAAATCTGTTGGTCCCCAGACTTTAAACCACCAGTCGGTGCCCCATTCTTCGTCCACCTTGCGCATGGCGCGACGGAAGTCCAGCGCTTCTTTCAGCGACTCTTCCACTAAAGCAGTACCGCCAGGCGCTTCCATCATGGCAGCAGCGACGTCACAGCTGGCAATAATCGAATATTGCGGACTGGTCGAGGTGTGCATCAGGTAGGCTTCGTTGAATAAGTCCCTGTCCAGATGATTGTCCTGTGCATCTTGCACCAGAATCTGCGAAGCCTGGCTTAAGCCGGCCAGCAGTTTGTGGGTGGATTGGGTAGAGAACACCATAGACTCTTTACAACGCGGGCGGTCAGCGCCAATGGCATGGTAATCACCATAGAAATCATGGAAAGTCGCATGTGGCAACCAGGCTTCATCAAAGTGCAGGGTGTCGATCTTGCCATCCAGCATTTCCTTGATTTCTTCCACGTTGTATAACACGCCATCGTAAGTAGATTGTGTAATGGTCAATACACGTGGTTTGGCATTTTTGTCACTGGCAAATGGATTGCGCGCGATTTTCTTCTGGATATTTTCCCAGGCAAATTCACTTTTCGGGATGGGGCCGATAATACCGAAATGGTTACGGGTCGGCATCAGGAACACCGGAATCGCGCCGGTCATAATGATCGAGTGCAACACGGATTTATGGCAGTTACGGTCAACCACCACAATGTCACCCGGGGCAACAGTCGAGTTCCAGACGATTTTGTTGGAAGTCGATGTGCCGTTGGTTACAAAGTACAAATGGTCGCAGTTATAGATGCGTGCTGCATTGCGCTCTGAAGCTGCCACCGGGCCGGTATGGTCCAGTAACTGGCCCAATTCATCAACCGCGTTACAGACGTCGGCACGTAGCATGTTTTCACCAAAAAACTGGTGGAACATCTGGCCTACTGGCGATTTCAGGAAAGCCACGCCACCAGAGTGACCAGGGCAGTGCCAGGAATAAGAGCCATCGGCAGCGTAATGTGTCAAAGCCTTGAAGAAAGGCGGCGGCAGGCTATCAAGGTAAGCTTTAGCTTCACGGATAATCAGACGCGCCACGAACTCGGGCGTGTCTTCATTCATGTGAATAAAGCCATGCAGTTCACGCAACACATCGTTCGGGATATGGCGGCTGGTACGCGTTTCGCCGTGCAGGAAAATCGGGATTTCCTCATTGCGGTAACGTATTTCCTGCACAAAATTACGCAGTTGTTCGATCGCTTCCGGTTTTTCTTCGACGATTTCTTCATCATCAATTGACAGGATAAACGCAGAGGCACGGCTTTGCTGTTGTGCGAATGAGGTTAGGTCGCCGTAACTGGTGACGCCCAGTACTTCAGTCCCTTCCTCTTCAATCGCTTTAGCCAATACGCGGATGCCGAGACCGGAAGAGTTCTCGGAGCGGAAGTCTTCATCAATAATGACGACGGGGAAACGGAATTTCATAGTCTACCTTTTTAATGGCTGTCATTCTGGCGTAGGCCAGAATCCAGACCAGTAATTTCAGGATACAGATCCAGCCAATCTGGATTCATCTGTTCAATAATGCGTAATTTAGCGATACGCTTCCAAAATTTAAGTTGTTTTTCACGGGTAATAGCGGATTCCATGGTGGCGTGTAATTCATACCAAACAAGTATGTGTAAACCATATTTCTTGGTAAAGCCTTCACTCGCCCCATGTTTATGTTGCCAAATTCGCTGTATGAGGTTAGATGTAACTCCGATATACAATGTCCCATTGCGTTGATTAGTCATGATATAAACAGATGGTTGCATATCAAAGTCATGGGGAGTTTTTATCAGGCCTGGATTCTGGCCTGCGCCAGAATGACGGACAAATTTAAATCTTTGGTAGCGTCACACCGACCTGGCCCTGATATTTGCCACCGCGATCTTTATAGCTGGTTTCGCACACTTCATCAGATTCAAAAAACAGTACTTGGGCGCAACCTTCTCCTGCGTAAATTTTGGCAGGCAGCGGAGTTGTATTGCTGAACTCCAGTGTGACATAGCCTTCCCACTCTGGTTCAAATGGTGTGACATTTACAATGATGCCGCAACGCGCATACGTGGATTTTCCCAGGCAAATAGTCAATACCGAGCGCGGGATGCGGAAATATTCAACCGTGCGGGCCAATGCAAACGAATTGGGCGGAATCACGCAATAGCCTTTGCCAGATACTTCGACAAATGATTGCGGGTCAAACTGTTTCGGGTCGACAATGGTGCTGTTGATATTGGTAAACACGCGGAATTCGTCAGCACAGCGGATATCGTAACCATAGGATGACGTACCGTATGAAACGATTTTCCCGCCATTCTCTTCGCGTATCAGTGTCGGCGAAAACGGCTCAATCATGCCGTGTTGTTCAGCCATTCTGCGTATCCATTTGTCCGACTTAATGCTCATTCCGATATCCAGTCTTTGCGCGTTTTGTGGCGCTTGTGTACTTGCAAATAAAGAGAAAAAAGCGGAGTTTCAAACTCCGCTTTTAGTAGGTGCAAATAATAACAATAAATGCTGTCAGTTTTGCAAACTTTTTTATGAATTTTTGGCGATTATTTAAGCCTGCGGTATTCCTACCGCAAGTGCTTATTTGTCGCCGCCCAATTCAATGCTGTAACGCCAGAACTGATCTTCACTTTCGAAGATCACTTTAGACGCTGCCGGGTCACGGCTACCGGCAGGGTATTGATATACCGGACGCTTGTCTTCAGCCCATGCTTTAACGACCGGATCAACCAGGCGCCATTGCGCTTCAGCTTCAGAAATGTGCAGGTAGTTGGAGTTGTCACCTTGCATCAGGTTCAGCAATAAAGCTTCGTATGCATCTACGGAGTCATCACTATCCCAACGGTTGGCGGCATCCAGCTGGATGGTGCGCGTTTGAATATCCAGGCCAGGGATCTTGGATTGGATTTCCAGTTTGATGCATTCGCGTGGCTGAATACCAATGATGAGCCAGTTCTGGTCCTGGTCATTGATTTGCAGCGGCGCTTTTTTAAAGCGGATAGCAATACGTGTATCGGCTTCGTGCAGGCGTTTAGCGGTGCGGATGTAAAATGGCACACCTTTCCAGCGTGGATTGTCGATAAACAGTTTCAGTGCGGCATAAGTCTCAACCACGCTGTCATTGTTGCCCAGCTCTTCCAGGTAACCCGGTACTTTTTCGCCATTGATTTCGCCAGCGCTATATTGCGCACGGAATGCGTGTTTTTCCAGTTCATCAACCGGAATCGGGCGAATTTGCTCCAGCAATGCGATTTTTGCGTCACGCACACCTTCAGGAGATAAGTCCTTAGGCAATTCCATCGCGGTCAGTGCCAGGGTTTGCAGAATGTGGCTTTGCAACATGTCACGCAATGCGCCGGTGCTGTCGTAGAATTGGGTGCGGTCGCCTACACCCAGCATTTCGGTGTTGGTGATTTGTACGTGGTCCACATACTGGTTATTCCAGATCGGCTCAAGCACAGTATTGGTAAAGCGTTGCAGCAAGATATTTTGCAGTGCAGATTTACCCAGGTAATGATCGATACGGTAGATCTGGCTTTCTTTCAGGTGCTTGGTAATCGCTGCTTGCAGTTCTTTCGCAGATGGTAAATCGGTACCAAACGGTTTCTCGATCACCACACGGCGCCAGTATTTGTCTTCTTGTGTCAGGCCGACATTCGCCAGTGATTCCACTACCGGAGCAAAATCCACCGGACGTACTGACAGGAAGTAGGCCAGATTCTGCGGGAATACAGACTCATCGCTCAGCGTTGCTTTCAGCTTGCTGAATGCATCAGGGTCGGTTGGCGGGTTGGCATGGTAGAAGTTTCGCGCAATAAAGCGCTCAAACACGGCCTGGTCGTAGCCTTTTTTAAATTTGGCATCCAGCATGCTTTTGATGTCTGCACGCCAGGCTTCAAGATCAACCACTTGGCGGCCAACGCCGACAATTTTCAGTTCTGCTGGCAAGCGGCCCAGTGAGTCCAGCCTGAATAAGCCAGGATAAAGTTTTACGCGGGCCAGGTTACCACTAGCGCCAAACAGCACCAGTGTGCATGGATCAATTTTATTCGTCATTTCTAACCTTAAGATAAAAATGTAAACGGGAAAGGGCAAGCCTTTCCCATATTTTAAACATCACTAGTAATAAGCAAAAAAGCCTCTCATCAAGAGAGGCCTGTTTTATTACTTGGTTTTTACTGCGTGACCGCCAAATGCATTACGCATCAGGGAAAGCAGTTTATAACTGTAACCTTTTGAGTCCTGGCTGCGGAAACGTGCTTGCAATGCCACTGTCAATACTGGGGCGGCAACGCCTTGCTCAACCGCTTCAACCACTGTCCAGCGGCCTTCACCTGAGTCAGCAACGTATGGTGCAATGGCTTCCAGTTTCTGGTCGTCTTTCAGGGCTTCTGCAGTCAGGTCAAGCAACCAGCTGCGTACTACAGAACCATGACGCCACAATTCAGTGATTTGCGCCAGGTCAAGATGGAAATCTTCCTTGCCTTTGATCAGGTCCAAACCTTCAGCAAATGCTTGCATCATGCCGTATTCGATACCGTTATGGATCATTTTGGTGAAGTGGCCGGAACCGACTGGACCAACGTGTGCCCAACCGCGGTCAGCGTGTGTTAATGCTTGTGCATAAGGTGCCAATACGTCAGCGTATTGTTTTTCGCCACCGTACATCAGGCAATAGCCATTATCCAGGCCCCAGATACCACCGGAAGTACCACAGTCGATAAAGCCGATACCATGTTCAGCTAATAAAGCGCCACGACGTTGGCTGTGTTTGTAGTTAGAGTTACCACCATCAACGATAATATCGCCTTTGTTCAGCAGTGGAATCAGGTCTTTGATTTGGTTTTCAGTGATTTCACCAGCTGGTAACATCAACCAGACGATTTTTTGGCCTTCCAGTTTGCTAACTGCATCAGCAACTGAGGTTGCTGCTTCCAGGCCTTCGTCTTTTACTAATTTGTTTACGAATTCGGTATTAAAGTCAAAACCAACCACGTTGATTTTGTGACGAAGCAAACGTGCAGCCATATTGCCGCCCATTTTGCCCAAGCCAATCATTGCTAATTTCATCAGGATTTTCCTATGGTGTAAGGACAGTTATTGAAACACCCATCTTTTGGATGGCATGAACCCGAGCGGGTTATTTGATAATTTTGCAGAATTATCATGTCGAGTCGGTTATAATTATAACAAATGCAGCCAGCGACTGAAAGGCTGCATTTTGTTATTTAACAAAAATGTCACAAAGTGTTTTTGTGAATGACTTAAAGTTGTTTTGTATCGTTTTCTTACAGGTTTTTTATGTCTTTGAACTCTCAAACACGTTGGCACACTTTTCAATCACAAGATGAAATTAACCAGGCAGCTTTACAGCGCATTTTAGCCGCAGCTGATGAAGCCATTGCCAAGCATGGTAATTTCCTGGTGGTGTTAGCTGGGGGCAGTACGCCTAAAGCTGTCTATCAGTTACTGGCGAAAGCCGATGCAGACTGGTCAAAATGGCATATATATCATAACGATGACAGATGCCTGCCAGCCGATCATGCCGAGCGCAATAGCAAAATGGCGCGTGAAGCGTGGCTAAACCACGTAGCGATTCCACAAAACCAGATTCATGATATCCCTGCTGAGTTGGGCAATGTTGAAGGTGCCAAGGCGTATGCACAGACTTTAAAAGGTGTGCGTACATTTGACCTGGTCATTCTAGGTTTGGGCGAAGATGGCCATACTGCGAGCCTGTTCCCGGGCCAGCTGGTTGATAACACTGCTGACGTGGTGCCAGTCTACAACTCGCCAAAACCACCTGCCGACCGGATTACCATTAGTCAGGACCGTTTGAACAATACCAATGAAGTCATGTTTCTGGTGACTGGTGCCGGCAAACAAGAGGCGGTTGATAACTGGCGTAAAGGTGTTGCGATCCCGGCAAAGTTGATTCAGTCGCCAAACGGGGTGGATGTATACTGTTTTGGTGTTGAGCTGAAATAGAACTGTAGTTATAGCGAAAAATAAAAAAAGCGCCCACAGGCGCTTTTTTTATACCTTAAATTTAGATGCTTTATTTACTACTCTTTTCAGTGAGTAACTTTTCCAGTAATTGAATTTGCTGTTGCTGAAACTGAATAAGCTCCTGCCACTGGTGCTCGCGTAAATCATCCAATTTCTCGTGTAAAAGCAGAATCTCTAATTCTGCTTTGAGATTCACTTCGTAATCATGTTCGGCCTGCCTACGGTCAATTTCGGCTTCGCGGTTTTGTGACATCAATATAATCGGCGCCTGTATCGATGCCAGCATGGATAAAAACAAATTGAGCAGGATGTAAGGGTAGGGGTCAAACGCACGGTCATAGTGAAGCAAGATGACAGAATTCAATATAACCCACGCAACGAGAACAAAAATAAACGCAAAAATAAATGTCCAAGACCCACCAAAACGCGCCACGGCATCCGCAGCACGCTGGCCGAGATCGGAGGGTTGGCCGGATTTTTGTGATGGGTTACGTGAAATATGGCGGCGCTCGGTCAGCTGTCTCGCCACCTTTTGTGTATGCTCATCCATGGCCTCGTACTGCGCGCCAATCAGGTCTTCTGCGATATGGTGCTCACGGATAGTCATGCGATTTCTTTCTAGGTTTTTTGAATCACAATGTTGGGAAACTTGGCACTATGGTCCAAATTGGCAATCGCAATCTTGCTGGCCGCCTTGCGCGCGATCTGTTTATACGTGCTTGAAATTTTGCTATCCGGGGTAGCAACCACAGTCGGTTGGCCGCTATCCGCCTGCATGCGGATATTAATATCCAGCGGCAAGCTCCCCAGCAGATCCACGTTGTAATCCTTGGCCATCAATTCGCCGCCACCCGCGCCAAAAATATGCTCTTCATGACCGCAGTTGGTGCAAATATGCGTGCTCATGTTTTCGACAATACCCAGGATAGGGATGCCGACTTTCTCAAACATTTTGAGACCTTTGCGCGCATCGAGCAGGGCAATGTCCTGTGGCGTAGTCACGATAATCGCACCAGTGACCGGGATTTTCTGAGCCAGGGTCAGTTGGATATCGCCGGTGCCGGGCGGCAGGTCAATCACCAGGTAATCCAGGTCTTGCCAGCGGGTATCTCTTAATAACTGCTCCAGCGCACCAGTCACCATAGGCCCGCGCCAGACCATAGGCGTATCGGTATCCACCAGAAAACCGATACTCATGGCCTGAATGCCATGCGCGCGCATAGGCTCTATGCTTTTACCATCGGCACTATCCGGGCGACCGCTGATACCCAGCATTTGCGGTTGGCTAGGCCCGTAGATATCTGCATCCAGCAAGCCTACAGTTGCACCTTCAGCCGCCAAGGCCAAGGCCAGATTCACTGAGGTGGTGGATTTGCCAACGCCACCTTTGCCTGATGCCACGGCAATCACGTTTTTCACATTGGGTAGCAAGTTAACACCACGCTGTACGCTGTGTGCCACGATACGCGAACCGACATTGACCGTGATGTTGCCTATGCCATCCATAGTTCTCAGTGCATCCGCCACTTGCTGGCGAATCACATCAAACTGGGTTTGTGCCGGGTAGCCCAACACCACATCCAGGCTGACATCATTACCGTTAATCTGGATATTTTTGATGGATTTGGCACTGATAAAATCTTTACCAGTATTTGGGTCTATGCAAAGTTTTAAGGTGCTTTGAATCAATAATTCGCTGATGGCCATGCCTGGGATTCCTGAGGTAATGCCTGACTAAAGAGAGCGGGTATCTTACTCCATTGAGCACTCCTAGTCATGCAGACTCTATGCGATTTAGCCATTAAATTAGGTACCAAGGCACGTTCTCCGTCCGACCAGTAAGGTGGCTGTAAGCTGTAAGTATGCTCTGGTAAGTTACTCGTAAGGCTCCACGGATAATGTGGATACATCGGTAACAGAGATTTGTGCCCGAACATTTAAGTTACCCATTTATCAGGAGAAAATAATATGAAAAAAATACTCGCACTCACTGCCCTGGCCATGAGCCTTTCCAGTGTTGTTTATGCAGATACCTTGTTACAAACAGCTCAGCAAGATGGCAGCTTTAAAACTTTTTTAAAAGCGGTAAAAGTGGCAGGCCTTGAAAGCACCTTGAATGGCGATGGGCCGATTACCTTGTTTGCACCCGATGATGCCGCTTTTGCCAAACTTTCCAAAGCCAAATTAAATGCATTATTAGCTAACCCAATCGAGTTAAAAAAAGTGCTCAGCTATCATATATATCCTGGAAAAATTACACAGGCTGATGTGAGTGCCGGTCAAATAAAATCACTAGAGGGCGCAAATTTGAAGCTATCTGTTACCGAAGGCGTAAAAGTAAATAATGTTGCAGTGGAAGGCAATGAACTCAATGCCGATAATGGTGTGATTCATACTGTGAGTGCTGTGCTGATTCCTAAAAGTTAGTGAATTGTGAGCGTAATCAGTCTTTGCCAAAGCTTAAGGCCAATCAAGCATTATTGATTTCGCCAATGTTGCTGCAATAAATGGTTGTGGCATTGCTACTCATTATATTGCCTGCTAATCGCGGGCAATATGATTTACGGCGAGTGATATGTGGTGTCGAATGGCATAAAGATTCGTTGAAACTGCAACGGGTTTGCTAAAATAGTCGTTTTAAGTTTTGGTTACGGTGTCATGACACGCAAAATATTGGTCACTTCTGCACTTCCTTATGCCAATGGCAGTATCCATTTGGGGCATCTGGTTGAATATATTCAAACCGATATCTGGGTGCGATTTCAGAAAATGCAGGGCCATACTGTGCATTACGTTTGCGCGGATGACACGCATGGCACACCGATCATGCTCCGTGCGGAAAAAGAAGGCATCACCCCAGAAGCGCTGATTGAAAAGGTGCATGTTGAGCATAGCCAGGATTTTTCCGATTTCCTGGTGCAGTTTGATAACTACTATTCCACCAACTCGGAAGAGAACCGCCAGTTGTCCGGTAATATCTACCGTGCGCTCAAGGCTAATGGCAAGATCGCCAATAAGACGATTGAACAGTATTTTGACCCGGTCAAAAGCATGTTTTTGCCGGACCGCTTTATCAAAGGCGAGTGCCCCAAATGCCACTCCAAGGATCAATATGGTGATAACTGTGAAGTCTGCGGCACCACTTACAGCCCGACAGAATTAATCAATCCTTATTCTGCAGTGTCTGGCGCGACACCGGTACGTAAAGAGACTGAGCACTACTTCTTTAAGTTAAGCGAATGTGTAGATTTCTTGCGTGACTGGACCCGCTCCGGCACGTTGCAAGCCGAAGCTGCCAATAAAATGAATGAGTGGTTGGGCGAAGCGGGTGAGAACAAATTATCTGACTGGGATATTTCGCGGGATGCGCCTTATTTCGGTTTTGAGATTCCTGATGCGCCGGGTAAGTATTTTTATGTCTGGCTGGATGCGCCGATTGGCTATATGGCCAGTTTTAAGAACTTGTGCGGCAAGGCTGATTTGAATTTTGACGAATACTGGAAAAAGGATTCCACCACCGAGCTGTATCATTTTATCGGTAAAGACATTCTTTACTTCCATGCCTTGTTCTGGCCGGCGACACTGGAGTATTCCGGTCACCGCACGCCGACACAGGTATTTGCGCATGGTTTCCTGACCGTGAATGGCGAGAAAATGTCCAAGTCGCGTGGCACGTTTATCACGGCGCGCAGTTACCTGGATCACGTCAAGAATCCTGAGTATTTACGCTATTACTATGCCGCCAAGCTGAATGGCAGTATGGAAGATATCGACCTGAACCTGGAAGATTTTGTCGCACGTGTCAACAGCGACCTGGTAGGTAAATACATCAATATCGCCAGCCGTACTGCCGGATTCATTGCCAAGAAATTCGACAACAAAATCATTCCTGCCCAGCATACGGTGATCGATGATATGCGTGCTGCTGCACCGGCGATTGCTGAAGCTTTTACAGCGCGTGATTTTGCGCGTGCCTTGCGCGAAGTTATGAAACTGACAGATGCAGCCAATGCCTATGTGGCGGAGGCGGCACCATGGGTGGTAGCGAAAGATGAAAGTAAATCGCTGGAATTGCATGCCATTTGCAGTAACGCGCTGGAAATGTTCCGCATACTGACGATTTACCTGAAACCAGTGCTGCCAAATATTGCAACGGCGGTTGAGGCTTTCTTCGATGTCGAACCTTTGCAGTGGGCCGATGCGGCATTTGGGTTGGGTTCGCAAACCATACAGCCGTATTCACATATGGTGACGCGTCTGGAAGGCAAGCAGATCGAAGCCATGGTGGCAGCCAACAAGGAAAACTTGCAGGCAACTGAAGCTGCGCCAGTCGTTAAAGCTGAGGCGAAAGTCGAAAGCAAGCCAGCAGAAGAGGGTGTTTATATCTCGATTGATGATTTTGCCAAGGTGGATTTACGCATTGCAAAAATCGTCAGTGCCGAGCATGTGGAAGGCGCAGAAAAACTGCTGAAATTAATGCTGGATATTGGCGAAGCACAGCCGCGCCAGATTTTTGCTGGGATTAAGTCTGCCTATGACCCGGCCACCCTGGTCGGTCGCCTGACCGTGATGGTGGCAAACCTGGCGCCACGCAAGATGAAGTTCGGCATGAGTGAAGGCATGGTACTGGCAGCCAGTGATGAGCGTGGCGGACCGTATATTCTTTCACCAGACAGTGGAGCGCAACCTGGTATGCGTGTCAAATAATGCACACTGAATGATGATGTTCCGGAACGGAATGCGCCGACATCTGTCATAACTGGGTTGTCTTATTTAGCAATTCCTTGCGCTAAATCAAAGAAAATACAGCCGTTTTCGGTGTTAATAAACATTTCAAATCCCGGCTAAATCATTGTTTTATATTATATTCAATCATATAATATAAAGTTGTATAATGTTTCACGAATGGTCCATATTGCAATGGCAGCGTCCCAAGCACTGAGCGGTGCAAATCCCTGGCAAGGGCTGGATATCCAGTCCGAATGGGAACGTTTTAGCCAGCGTGATACCAGTTCTTCGCATGTGTGGACCTCGCACGTCTGGGTCGATTCTATGCACTGCGCCGCTTGCAGCGGGCGCATTGAGCAGACCATCAAGCAACTTCCCGGTGTACTTGCAGTGTACGCCAGCGCAGCTTCGAAACGCGTACGCGTGGTTTGGGATGCACAAAAAATTTCCCCTTCGCAATGGTTTGCCAATCTGGATGAGATTGGCTATACCGCCATGCCAGTCAACGAATACAACGCCATTACCAATAGAACCGTCCAGCAGCGCAAGATGCTCTGGCGGCTGGTAGTCGCGGTTTTCTGCATGATGCAGGTCATGATGTACGCTTACCCGACCTATACCGCCGATAGCAATGACATGGCACCGGATATGGTGCAATTGATGAAGTGGGCGTCATGGGTGCTGACGTTGCCGGTGATGCTGTTTTCGGCAACGCCGTTTTTGTCCCAGGCCTGGATTAGTCTCAAGCAGCGCCAGCTCGGTATGGATGTGCCGGTGTCGCTTGGCATTATCACTGCCTTTGTCATGAGCACACTGGCAACCTTTGCGCCTGGCGGCTGGTGGGGTGATGTGGTGTATTACGACTCACTCACCATGTTCGTCAGTTTCCTGCTGATCGGGCGCTGGCTGGATGTGAAACTGCGCAACCGTACTGCCGGTGCACTGGAAAACATGATGCGCCGCTTGCCGCATGCAGTGCTGAAAAAAAGTGAAACAGGCGAGTGGGTGCAGATTGCGGCCAGCAATATCAATGTCGGCGATATTCTGTATGTTCGCCCAGGCGAGATATTTGCGGCGGATGGTAAGGTCATTGTCGGCAATACCAGTGCCGATGAATCCATGCTTACCGGCGAATCTGATCCGGTGATGAAACCAACCGGGGCGCAGGTCATTGCCGGTTCCGGCAACCTGACTTCGGTGATTGAGATGCAGGTCGAGCAGGTGGGCGAGGGCACGCAATACCATGCGCTGGTGAATTTAATGGCATCCGCATCGACTGAAAAGCCTGGCATTGCTTTGCTGGCTGACAAAGTCGCGCAACCTTTTCTGTGGGGTGTGTTGTTAGCCGCGTTGGTGGCAGTTGGTTACTGGTGGTCTATAGACCCGGCCAAAGCCGTGATGTCGGCGGTCGCGGTGCTGGTGGTGACTTGCCCATGCGCGTTGTCTCTGGCGACACCGGCGGCGATGCTGGCCAGCGCGGGCACGTTTGCCAAAGGTGGCGTGCTGATCCGCCGCTTGCAGGCGATTCAGGCCATGAGTGAAATCGATACCATCGTGTTTGATAAAACCGGCACGCTGACCGAGAACTTGCAACAGGTACAATTGGCTGAAACACATCCTGATTGGGGCAATACCCTGATTCTGGATATGCTGGCTTCGATCACCCGCGATTCCCTCCACCCGGTGGCAAAGGCGCTGCATACTTATGCTGTAGAACAAGATGCGCTCACTGACCTGGTCATGCATGACTGGCAGGAAGTTGTCGGTGGCGGTATTTCGGCGACCCTGGATACGCAAGCCGAAGCTGCTGTAGCCGTCAAACTGGGCAACGCGCAGTTCAGTGGCGTGATGGAATCGGATATTGGGGCAGAGCGCCAGGTGTATTTAATGGCTGGCAACGTGATGGTGGCGCGATTTACGTTGACGGAGCAGGTGAAGCCACATGCCAAGGCGGCAATTTCACAATTAATTTCACAAGGGCTTGATATTCAACTGTTATCTGGTGATAGAATAGCGCCGGTAAAAAATCTGGCATTACAACTCGGTATTCAGAGTGCGTCAGGTCTGCAAAAAGCAGAAGATAAGCTGCAACACGTGATGTTGCTGCAAAAACAGGGGCGGAAAGTTTTAATGGTTGGTGATGGTTTGAATGACGGCCCTGTCATTGCAGCAGCGCATACTTCTATTGCAATGGGTACCGGCGTCCCTTTGACGCAGGCACAAGCCGATATGGTGGTATTGGGTAATGATATCGGTGTGCTGGTTTCGCTCATTTCGCACTGTAAGAAAACTATCCTCATCGTCAAACAAAATTTGTTATGGGCAGCGCTTTATAACGCTGCCGGAGTGCCTTTAGCGATCATGGGGCTGCTACCTGCCTGGTTGGCAGGTTTAGGGATGGCGGCCAGTTCGCTGTTGGTGTTGCTTAATGCATTGCGGCTGACGGACTGGAACAAGTCCGGCTGGCAGAAAGGTCAGGCATAGCTCCATGGAAATAGCGTTTTTATTGATACCGCTGGCGGTGTTGCTGGTGTTTGTAATACTGGGTGGTTTTTGGTGGGCCATCCATACAGGACAATTTGAGGATCTGGAAGAAGAAGGATCCCGAATATTAGAGCAGGATTGATATGTGTCAAATCGTCGCCACTTAATGTGTGCGACATTGGGCATACATCAAAAAAAGTAGTTTTTCATGTTGGGTGTTTGTTTTAATGATTGGGAGAAATCCATGCAAGATGCAACCGTGAAGGCTGCGACCTACAATGACAAAGTAGTTCGCCAATTCGCAATCATGGCAGTGGTTTGGGGTGTATTTGGCACATTGATGGGCGTGATTATCGCGTCCCAGCTGGTGTGGCCTGATTTAAACCTGGGCTTGTCATATACCTCTTTCGGCCGCTTGAGACCACTGCATACCAATGCCGTGATTTTTGCATTTGGTGGCTGTGCTTTGTTCGCGACTTCATACTATGTCGTACAACGTACCTGCCAGACCCGCTTGTTTAGCGATAAGTTGGCGAGTTTCACTTTCTGGGGCTGGCAAGCAGTGATTGTTGCAGCGGCCATCTCCTTGCCTTTGGGTTACACCCAGGGTAAAGAGTACGGCGAACTGGAATGGCCAATTGATATCCTGATTGCGATCGTATGGATTTCATACGCGATTGTGTTCTTCGGTACCATCGGTATCCGCAAGGTCAAGCATATTTACGTGGCCAACTGGTTCTACGGGGCGTTTATCCTGGCGGTGGCTTTGTTGCACATCGTTGAGAGTGCGGCGATCCCTGCTGGCTGGTTCAAGTCTTACTCTGCTTACGCAGGTGTACAGGACGCGATGGTGCAATGGTGGTATGGTCACAACGCGGTTGGTTTCTTCCTGACAGCGGGCTTCCTGGGCATGATGTACTACTTCGTGCCTAAGCAAGCCGAGCGCCCTGTGTATTCTTACAGCTTGTCTATCGTCCACTTCTGGGCGCTGATCTTTACTTATATGTGGGCGGGTCCTCACCATCTGCATTACACCGCATTGCCTGACTGGACCCAGTCTTTAGGCATGGTGTTATCCCTGATTCTGTTTGCACCAAGCTGGGGCGGTATGATCAACGGTATCATGACCTTGTCCGGCGCCTGGCATAAACTGCGCACAGACCCTATCTTGCGCTTCCTGATCGTTTCATTGTCTTTCTACGGTATGAGTACCTTTGAAGGCCCGATGATGGCGATCAAAACAGTGAACGCGTTATCTCACTACACTGACTGGACCGTAGGTCACGTGCACTCTGGTGCATTGGGCTGGGTGGGTTTCATCTCTATCGGTTCCCTGTACTTCCTGATTCCACGCCTGTTCGGCCAGAAACAGATGTATAGCGTAAAAGCGATTGAAGTGCATTTCTGGATGGCGACCATTGGTGTGGTGTTATACATCTCAGCATTGTGGATTTCCGGTGTGATGGAAGGGTTGATGTGGCGTGCAATGAACGCTGACGGTACTTTGGCTTATACCTTTGTAGAAAGCGTAAAAGCAAAATTCCCGTACTACCTCACACGTGCGATTGGTGGTTTCCTGTACATGAGCGGTTTAGTCATCATGTTGTGGAACACCTATAAAACAGCAACTAGCGGCAAACCAGCCACGGTAGAAATACCGGCTGTGGTTGCACACGCTTAAGGAATTCATCATGGCATCTCATGAACAAAATAGTGGCAATCTGCACGAGAAGATCGAAACCAATAATTTTTTGCTGATCGTGCTGACTTTAATCACCATCTCTTTCGGTGGTTTGGCAGAAATCGTGCCTTTGTTTTTCCAGAAGACACTGACAGAGCCTATCCGTGGCTTGCAACCTTACACCGCATTGCAGCTGGCAGGTCGTGACATCTACCTGCGTGAAGGTTGCTACAACTGTCACTCACAGATGATACGCCCGTTTCACGCTGAAACACTGCGTTACGGCCATTACTCTGTCGCGGGTGAATATGTGTATGACCATCCGTTCCAGTGGGGCAGCAAGCGTACGGGTCCAGACCTGCACCGTGTAGGCGGTAAATACAGCGATGACTGGCACCGTGTACACCTTAACCAGCCTCGCGACGTCGTGCCTGAGTCCATCATGCCGGCGTACCCCTGGTTGAATGAGAACCTGGTGGATGATGCAACGATTGGTGACCACATGGCTGCGCTGCGTAAAGTAGGCGTGCCATACACCGATGAACAGATCAAAGAGGGTAGTGCTGCCATTAAAGGCAAAACCGAAATGGATGCGCTGGTGGCATTCCTGCAGGTACTCGGTACTCATCTTAAATAAGGAGTCGCGCCATGGACATCATCAGCATATTACGCATACTGTTTACATTACTGACCTTTGTATTGTTTGTAGTGATCGCAGTGTGGGCATGGCGCAACCGCAATTCCAAAAATTTCAAGGACGCGCAGAACCTGCCGTTCGATCAAGACTAAAACCTCTGCAAAAAGGTTAAGGAAAACATCATGAATGATTTTGTAAGTGGATTTTGGCCGATCTGGATTTCGACCATTACCCTGGGTGGCATTGCGTTTTGTGTTGGCTTGCTGATTTTCGCCAGCCGCGTAAAAGTGACGCTGGACAGTGACAATACCAATGGCCACGAGTGGGACGGTATTAAAGAGATGAACAACCCGCTGCCAATGTGGTGGGTAGGCCTGTTTATCATCACCGTCATCTTTGGTCTGGCTTACCTGTTCCTGTTCCCGGGTTTGGGTGAATACCAGGGTAAATTTGGCTGGACTGCCGTTAAACAGTACGAAGCCGAAAAAGCCAAAAACAACGAAAAAATTGCACCGCTGTATGCCAAATATGCGGCGATGCCAGTGGAAGATGTTGCCAAGATCCCGGAAGCGCGTGATATCGGTAAGCGTATTTTCCTGAATAACTGCGCAGCCTGTCATGGTTCTGATGCCAAAGGCAGCCGCGGTTTCCCTAACCTGACTGACACTGACTGGTTGTACGGTGGCAGCCCGGAAAGAATCAAGGAAACCATTACCGGAGGCCGTATTGGCATGATGCCACCGATGGCAGCCGCTGTCGGTAGCGAAGAAGACGTTAAAAACGTGGCTAACTATGTATTAAGCCTGTCTGGCAGTATTCATGACTCCGGGCGTGCCAATGCCGGTAAGGATAAATTCGTGGTATGTGCAGCCTGTCACGGCGCTGAAGGCAAAGGTAACCAGATGATAGGTGCCCCTAACCTGACAGACAACACCTGGTTGCATGGTCAGGGTGAAGCGGCCATTATCAAACGTATCCATGAAGGTAAAACCAACCAGATGCCAGCCTGGGAAGAGAAATTTAGTCCTGAGCAAATCCATCTGCTGACTGCTTATGTTTGGGGTCTTTCAAACAAGTAAGGCATGCAGAAATCCATGGGTGACATTGGAAAGAACGCTGTGAAAATAACCACCATTCCTGAGCAGGAGGTGGTTTTTTCGCTTTATAAATCTGAAGACAAGGTATACGCACGTAGCGTTTCAGGTTTTTACAACAACTGGCGCTGGGTCATGGTGTGGGTCACGCAGCTGTTTTTCTACGGTGTGCCATGGCTGCAATGGGATGGCCGCCAGGCCATGCTGTTTGACCTGGAAGGCATGCGCTTTTATGTGTTTGGCCTGATCTTTCACCCGCAGGATTTGATTTACCTGGCCTTCCTGCTGATTGTCTCAGCGCTTTCGCTGTTCCTGTTCACCGCCATTGCCGGGCGGTTATGGTGTGGCTACACCTGTCCGCAAACGGTATACACCGAGATTTACATGTGGATGGAGCAGAAAATCGAGGGTGACCGTATTGCGCGTATGCGCCTTGATGACAGTAAATGGAATCTCAACAAGGTGACACGTAAATCCCTGAAGCAATTCGCCTGGATAGCATTTGGGTTATGGACTGGCGTCACCTTTGTTGGTTACTTCACGCCCATGCGCGAGCTGGTGCCGAGCTTGCTACAGTTACAGGCTGGTGGCTGGGAAACCTTCTGGGTGTGTTTTTACGGCTTTGCCACCTATGGCAACGCAGGCTATATGCGCGAGCAGGTCTGCAAATACATGTGCCCGTATGCGCGATTCCAGAGCGCCATGTTTGATGGCGATACCATGAACGTGACCTACGACGAAGCGCGCGGCGAACCACGCGGTGCACGTTCTAAAAAAGCCGGCGAAAACGCCAACGGCCTGGGCAGTTGCATCGATTGCAATATTTGTGTGCAGGTATGCCCGACCGGCATTGATATCCGTAACGGTTTGCAATATGAGTGTATCGGGTGTGGTGCCTGTATTGATGCCTGTGATGATGTCATGGATAAAATGGGCTATGCCAGAGGCCTGATTAAATACACCACGCAAAACGGCATGGATAACCGCTGGAGCCGCCAGCAGATGCTGGCGCGTTTGTTAAGGCCACGTGTGCTGATTTACTCAGCTATTCTCATGACCCTGGTTGTCGGCATGGTAGTCAGCATCTACTACAAAGCTGATTTCAGGCTGGATGTATTGCGTGACCGCGCAGTGATGGCGCGTTATACCAATGATGGCAAGATTGAAAACGTCTACAACCTCAAGCTGGAAAACGAGACTGAAGAGATGCGGAATTACGATCTGAAAGTCACCGGTATACCTGACTTGGCCGTTCATTTCTCAGATAACAATGTCCAGCAAATCAAAGCGCTCAAACCTTTTGAGAAGCGCAATGTCATTGTAGAGATACAGTTGCCGGATGGTGAAATACGTGCCGGATCGCACAAGATTTTGTTTGAAATGACAGATATTCAAAGCAAAGAAACCATCAAGGAAAAATCTGTATTTATCGTGCCCAGTAATTAATGGGTAACCAGGTACGAACAAAAGGAGTAGAGCAGCGTGGCACACAGCATTATGCACAAAGGAGCACAGATGGCTGATCGACAAAAATGGTACCAAAACCCCTATGTCTGGCTGATTATTGGTGGCCCGGCATTAGTGATAGTGGCTTCCTTTATCACGCTATATCTGGCGATTACCCATCCTGATCCACCGATTGACGACTATTACCGTAAAGGGATTGAAATCAATAAGACACTGGATGCTGAGAGAGATGGTATGGCACCCGCCATTGCCGCACGCAACCACGCGCAAACCGGTATGAAACCGGCTGATGACTAAATATTGACTCACTACTTATTTGTAACTAAAAATGCGCGCACGTGAAGCTCCTGTGCGCGCAGTCTCCCCCGCATAATCCTGTATCACATTGTCCGCAGTAGGTTTTAAGCTTATTGAATAGCGCTTGAGCTTGGATCCAGAATGGCTTGCACTTAATATTGCCTTAGCAGGTGCTGGCGTTAAAGATCGCTTTCAGCTTGTCGTGATCCAGGATGCGGATATTCTTCTGTTTGACTTCGATAATACCTTCTTCGCTGAACTTGGAAAATGTGCGGCTGACCGTTTCCAGTTTCATACCCAGATAGCTGCCGATTTCCTCGCGCGTCATACGCAAGATCAGTTCGCTTTTTGAGTAGCCCCTCGCGTGCAGGCGTTGCAGTAAATTCAGCAGGAAAGCAGCCAGGCGCTCTTCAGCGCGCATATTGGCTAACAGCATCATGACGCCATTTTCACGCACGATTTCGCGGCTCATGATTTTATGCACATGGCGTTGCAGCATCGGGATTTGCCGTGACAGATCTTCTACATGGTTAAACGGCATCACACATACTTCGGCGTCTTCCAGCGCAATAGCATTGCAGTTATGTTTATCGCTAACAATGCCATCCAGGCCCATAATTTCACCAGCCATCTGAAAACCGGTGACTTGTTCTCGACCATCTTCAGAAACCACGCAAGTCTTAAAAAAGCCGGTACGAATCGCGTACAGCATGGTGAATGCATCACCACTGCTATACAGATGCCCACCTTGCTTGATTTTTTTGCGGGTGGCGACCATACCATCCAGCTGCTGCATTTCATTTGAGCTCAGGCCTATAGGCAGGCAAAGTTCGCGCAGGTTGCAGTTAGAACAGGCGACTTTGAAACTGGATTCCAGTTGTTTGGCATCGGCTTGCTGGTGTTCAATTGGCCTTGGCTCAGTATGCATAGAGACAATCCTGGACTGGTGTTGAGTATCTGCCAAATTATACGCGTCCTGGTCTGATGTTTCATTGAACATGTTGTGCGCTCTCTTCCCATTTTTTAGGTGGCCCTATTGTGCGCGCGCACGACCGCTATCCATTTGATGTGCATCAAGTAGCCGTCAATTACTTTGTGGCAAAGTGAATCCCATTGCATGACAGGCATTACAGTCAACCCACCCGGACAGGAAACAGTTTGCTAGCTATGAAACAACCGTTGATGATTACGCAGGAGCATATCGAGCGTTATGACGTCTCGGGACCCCGTTATACCTCTTACCCGACGGCAGACAGGTTTGTTGAGGCGTTTGATGCGACGACCTATTGCAAGGCGATTGAGCAGCGCAATATTAACAGCTGGACGCAACCGTTGTCGGTATATGTACATATACCGTTTTGTGCATCATTGTGTTTTTACTGCGCCTGCAACAAGATCGTCACCAAGCGCTATGAGCAAAGTGCAATTTACCTGGACTACCTGCAACGCGAGCTGGATTTGCATCTGCAATCATTAGGTCAGCAGCAAAAGGTCAACCAGTTACATCTGGGAGGTGGCACACCTACATTCTTTAGTGATGAAGAATTATCCAGTCTGATGCGTATGTTGAAAAAGGCATTTACGTTCAGCGCAGAAGGTGAGTATTCGGTTGAAATAGATCCACGCACGGTAGACCAGGCACGTTTGCAACATTTGCGAAACCTCGGCTTTAATCGCCTGAGTTTTGGGGTGCAGGATTTTGATGCCGATGTGCAGGAAGCTGTGCATCGCATCCAGACGTACAAACAAGTGGCCAGCCTGATGCGTCAAGCGCGCGAGATAGGTTTTCAGTCATTGAACACTGACCTGATTTACGGTTTGCCCAAGCAAACCCCTGTTACTTTCAGGCAAACCATTTCACAGATAATTACCTTAAAACCAGATCGAATTGCACTATATGGCTACGCGCATTTACCTTCACGCTTCAAACCGCAACGCCGTATATTGGAGGAAGATCTACCTCATGCGGTTGATAAAATCCAGATGTTGTCAGAAGCCATTCAGCAGTTAATGCAGGCAGGTTATGTCTACATAGGCATGGATCATTTTGCCTTGCCTGAAGACGCGTTGGCCATTGCAAAGCAGCAGGGCAGGTTGCATCGCAACTTTCAGGGTTACAGCACCATGGCTGACCAGGATATCCTGGCTTTAGGTGTGTCAGCAATTGGTAAAATGGGGGCGACTTACAGCCAGAATGCCAAAACGCTGGAAGAGTATTATGACTGTCTGGATCAGCAACAATTGCCGATTGTCCGTGGCCTGGCCCTCAGCCGTGATGACCTGATCCGCCGTGCGGTGATTATGGCCATCATGTGTCATGGCGAGTTAAGCTATGAGTCCATAGAATTATCCTACATGATAAACTTTAGAGAATACTTTAAGTCAGAGCTTCAAGAACTTGTAGAAAAAGAAAAAAATGGCCTGATCATGATAGAAGAAGATGGGATCAAGGTGACTGAGATAGGCTGGTTCTTTATCCGCGCCATCGCCCTGGTATTTGACCGTTATTTACAGCACGATGCCAACCGTGCAAGGTTCTCCAAAATCCTTTAAACTGCCGGCATGTTAGCCAGTTTACTCCTGACCGCCTTCGTCATGGGGCTGGCAGGCGGGCCTCACTGCATAGCCATGTGTGGTGCAGCTTGCGGCGCCATGCAAACTCCCTCCCACGTTAAATCCATCCCGATACGCCTTGTAAAGACTGTCCCCTGGAGCTTTTACCTTGGGCGCATGCTTGGTTATGGCATGCTAGGCGCATTAGCCGCACAAAGCCTGCGTGGTCTCGCCTGGTTATCCAATCAAAGCCAGGTATTCCAGCCCTTGTGGACGTTTTCGCATACCCTGATTTTCGCCTGGGGTTTTTTGTTGCTGGTCACCGGTCAACAACCGCAATGGGCAGTGCAGGGTGCACAAAAGGTCTGGGCCTGGATTAAACAACACACCCGGCACGCCAGATTTAATTTTCTGTTTACCGGCATGGTCTGGGCCTTGTTACCGTGCGGCTTGCTATATTCGGCCGTGATGCTGGCCTCCCTGCAATCGCAATGGCTGCAAGGTGCATTGGTCATGATTGCATTCGCTATCGGTTCTGCTACCGTGATGGCGATCGTGCCTGTGCTATGGCAGTCTGGCCAGCAGGCGTTACCGACGTGGTTTAAAGAAACCACCGGCATGCGTATCAGCGGCATAATGCTGGTTGTATTAAGCTTGATAGCCTTATGGATGGACCTCATGCATCACGATAAATTATGGTGCCAAGTACTTTGATTATTAAATATAAATTACTTTAATTTTTTGCTTTATAAATAAGAAATATTGCCGAAATCACCAGACTGATGTAGTTTACTCTTGTTAATTTAAATTAATTACTCAGGGGTAATTCTATGTGTCTTATTAAAGCCTGCATCATTTTGGTATTCACTATATGGGTTTTCCCAGCCTATGCTAAAGCGCCGGATATCCTGTTAGCACATATTTATCAGCAAGGTTTAGACTTCCGTGAATACCTGGTTAGCGAAAAACTAGACGGCATCCGCGCAGTCTGGGATGGCAAGCAATTAGTCAGCCGTCAGGGACATCAGATTCACGCACCAGCCTGGTTCACTAAACAATTTCCCGCTCAGGCACTGGATGGCGAGTTGTGGATAGCGCGAGGCCAATTTGAATTATTGTCGGCTACCGTCAGGCAAACAGTGCCGGAAGATGCGGCGTGGCGAAAAGTGATTTATTACGTATTCGAGCTACCGAATGCAGAAGGCTCGTTTGCAGATCGCGCCTTGCGGCTGGAGCAACTCGCACAAAAAATAAACAGCCCCTACCTGAAAGCCATTAAACAATTTCATGTGCAAGATGAACAATCCCTGAAACGCACACTCGATAACGTCGTTGCCAAACATGGGGAAGGGCTGATGTTGCATCGTGCTGATGCGCCATATCTCACCGGCCGCAATCATGCTTTACTTAAACTTAAGCCACAACTGGATGCCGAAGCCATAGTGATTGCGCATGTGCCCGGCAAAGGCAAATACGTTGGTAAAATGGGTGCCTTACTGGTAGAAATGCCGGATGGATTGCAATTCAAGTTAGGTACAGGTTTTAGTGATGCAGAGCGTGCGAATCCGCCACAAATCGGCAGCCAGGTCACTTATACTTACCGTGATATCACTAAAAAGGGCAAACCAAAATTTGCCAGCTTTGTACGGGTGCGTCCACCTGAATAATGTTTAGGAAAAGAATATGAAATATTTTGCAGCGCTAATGATGGGATTACTGGTCACCAATGCTTATGCGGTTGATCTCAGCGGCATCTATGATTGCCGTGGAGAGGATGCACATGAAGGGGAATATACCGGCATAGTGACGATGAAGTTGCGCAAGGAGCATAGCAAAGGGTCAGATACCAGTTATGACTTTCAGTTGGAAGTGCCTGATTATGGACTCTATAAAGGCCACGCGGCGGCACATGGCATGCATGCGGCGATGCACTTTGCCTTGCCGATAGAAAATGGCGAGTATGGTGGCAAGACAAATGATTTTGGTACCGGGATTGCGGAGTTTAAGAAGGGTGCCAATGGCAGACTGCAGTTCAGGAAGTTTTATTTTGAACCGGCGTTTAAGGGTGGCAATACGGGAGTTGAGGAGTGTGTTAGAAGGTAATTCTTAGTTTCTCATTCTGGCGTAGGGTGTAGCAGGGGTTTCATAGAGCATGCTCTATGCCTGCGGAACGACTGACTTCTGCAGAAGTCAGTGCGCCCTGCAAGGGAGAATCCAGGCTAGATTAATCTTTAGGTTGGTGAAATCGAAGAGCGAGATCTGCGCTTGCTGTATATCTTAAATAGTTAATTCTTTAGAATATTCACCATTCTATTTCGCCCCTAGGCGAGTTACTTTTCTTTGCTTGCCCAAAGAATAAGTAACCAAAAGAAAGGGCACCCTAGCTTCCGCTTGTTCCCTGCGTTGCTCGTCAACGTGGGCGTCCAACGAAACTCGCCCTGACAAGCCACATAAGACATGGCTTGTTGCGGAACTCGAACAGACGCTGGCCGAAGACTCCCACGCTGACTGCGCTACTCGGCGCGTCAGATAGGGGCCCGTGAAAACCACACGCGTTAACTTGGTTGAGATCCTTTGCTTTGCATCACGCACACCCACTGTGGAAAAGATACAAAAGAATTAGAGTTATAAGAATTTGAATTGGGTTTTTAAAGTATAAAACTTACTTAGCGTCCACCAGCCTTCATGTACAAGCAATGCCACATCGTGGTGGGTTTCAATGGGCCCCTATCTGACGCGCTGAGTAGCGCAGGCAAAACAAGGGGAAAGGGAGCGTTTGTTCGAGTCCCGCAGCAGCTCACGATTTGTGTGTGCTGCCAGGTCGAGTTTCGCGACCGCTTGTTTTGATGAGCAACGCAGGAAACAAGCGGAAGCTAGGGTGCATTTCTTTTGGTTACTTGTTCTTTGGGCAAGCAAAGAAAAGTAACTCGCCTAGAGGCGAAATAGAACGCTACCAGTTTCAATAAATTATCCGCTTTTCTTACTCCAGAGAATGAATGGCCATATACGCCGTCATGTTAAAATCCCACCCCTATGACTGCCGTCTCCCCCGCACAACTCATCAGCCAGCTCGAAAAACAACTCCCGCAATGCATGCTGGCTGACCGCTTCCCCCTGAAGCGCCGATTAAACCAGCTGCGTGATGCACTTAAACAAAACAAACCCGTCGATAAACCCCTGGTGGATATCGCACATAAAGTAGAGGCATCACAACAACGGGTGCAGGCGCGATTAGCCGCGTTACCAAAACCAGAATATCCGCAAGAATTACCAGTCAGCGGCAGGAAAGACGAAATCGCAGCGGCGATCCAGAAACATCAGGTGGTGATTGTCTGCGGTGAAACCGGTTCAGGTAAAACCACACAATTACCTAAAATCTGCCTGGAACTCGGGCGTGGCGTCAGCGGCCTGATCGGGCATACGCAGCCACGCCGCATCGCGGCGCGCTCTGTCGCTTCCCGCATTGCACAGGAACTGCACAGCCCACTAGGCGAGGTGGTCGGTTACAAGGTTCGTTTTAACGACAAATTGTCCGAGCGTAGTTATGTCAAGCTGATGACCGACGGTATTTTGCTGGCGGAAACGCAGAGTGATAAATTCCTCAATGGCTATGACACCATCATCATCGATGAGGCACATGAGCGCAGCCTGAACATCGATTTTCTGCTGGGCTACCTCAAGCAGTTATTACCAAAACGGCCAGACCTGAAAATCATCGTCACTTCGGCGACGATTGATGCGGATCGCTTCTCCAACCATTTTAATGGTGCACCTGTGATTGAAGTGTCGGGGCGAACTTATCCGGTGGAGATCCGTTACCGGCCGCTGGGCAATAAAACCACCATGGTGGCAGTCGAAGTGCCGATTGATGACGGACTGGACGATATAGACCGTTTTGCACAGGACCTGATGGGCATCAAGCGCAAGCCGCCACGCACGGAAACACGCTGGCTGGAAGAAGATGACGAAGAAGAGGTGATGGAAGATGCTATCCTCGATACCGCTGAAGACCTGTTACGGCAGGGTGATGGCGATATTCTGGTGTTCTTGCCGGGTGAGCGCGAAATCCGCGATACCGCCGACCATTTGCGTAAAAACCAGGGCAGTTCACTCAAGCTGAAGTCGGCCGAAATTCTGCCTTTATTTGCGCGCCTGAGCATAGAGGACCAGCAGAAGATTTTCCGTCCCGGCGGACAGCGCCGGATTGTGCTGGCGACCAACGTCGCAGAAACCTCGCTGACTGTGCCTGGCATTAAATATGTGATTGATGCCGGCTTGGCACGGGTTAACCGTTACAGCCCGCGTGCCAAGGTTGAACAATTACAGATTGAGAAAATCTCGCAAGCAGCGGCCAAACAACGGGCAGGGCGTTGCGGCCGGGTTTCCAGTGGTATTTGTGTGCGCCTGTACTCGGAAGAAGATTTCAACCAGCGCCCCGAGTTTACTGAACCTGAGATTTTGCGCAGTTCGCTGGCCAGCGTCATTCTGCGTATGGCCGATTTGCGCCTGGGGGATGTCGCCGAATTCCCTTTTATTGAAGCGCCTTCTTCCCGTCTCGTCAGCGACGGTTACCAGTTGCTGCAGGAGCTGGGTGCGGTAACCGAGCGGCGTGAGATTACCGAGATCGGCCGGCAAATGGCGCGCTTGCCATTGGATCCGCGCGTGGCGCGCATGATACTGGCGGCGAAAAAAGAAAGCTGCCTGCGCGAAATATTGATCATCGCCAGTGTGCTAAGCATGCAGGACCCGCGTGAACGACCTATGGATAAACGCGAAGCGGCTGATCAGGCGCACGCAAAATTCAAGGCAGATGACTCCGATTTCATGAGTTATCTCAAATTGTGGGACTGGTACGATCAGGCGCTGAAAAACAAAAAATCCAATAAAGAGTTGTTGAACCAGTGTCACCAGTCTTTCCTGTCTTTTCTGCGTCTGAAAGAATGGCGTGAGTTGCATGCGCAACTGCGGGAAATGGTCGAGGAAATGGACTTCAAGCTTGGGGATAAAGAAGCCAGTTATGAGCAAGTGCATAAAGCCTTGCTGTCCGGTCTGCTGGGTAATATAGGCTTTAAGGATGGTGACGGCGAAACCTACGCCGGTGCGCGTGGCATCCGTTTCACCATTGCGCCAGGTTCAGCATTGAAAAAGACGCGGCCGAAATGGGTGATTGCTGCAGAACTGGTGGATACGACCAAGCTGTATGCACGCATCGTCGCCAGGATAGACCCGGACTGGATTGAACCGGTCGCCCATGAAGGCGGGGCACGTGATTTAACGCAAAGCCATTACAGTGACCCGCGCTGGGACCGCAAAACCGCGCAAGTGGTCGCGTGGGAACGCGTCAGCCTGTATGGCCTGACCATCGTACCGAAACGTCGTGTGCATTATGGTCCGGTTGACCCGACGCAGTCGCGCGAGATTTTTATCCGCGAAGCGCTGGCTAATATGGAGTTTGATACCCGCGCGCCTTTCCAGGAAGCTAACCGCCGCCTGATTTCAGAGGTGGAAGCGCTGGAACACAAGGCGCGCCGCCAGGATGTGCTGATTGATGAGCATCAGCTGTTTGCCTTCTACGACAAGGTAGTGCCGGAAATCAGCGAGCAGTACCGTGTTTTCAATGGCATTTCGTTCGAGAAGTGGCGGCAGGATGCAGAAAAGATTAATCCGAAAGTGTTATACCTGACCCGTGAATCGCTGATGCGACATGGCGCCAATGCGATTACCGAGGTGCAGTTCCCCGAACAGATGACCATCGATGGGGAAACAGTGCCATTGAAGTACCGGTTTGAACCTGGGCATGTGCTGGATGGCGTAACGGCGACTATCCCGTTAGCGCTACTAAACCAGCTGGATGCCAGCGTGACCGAATGGCTGGTGCCCGGCATGATACGTGACAAGCTGACCGCTCTCATTAAAGCACTGCCCAAAACCTTGCGACGCGTGTGCGTACCCGTGCCTGATTTCGTGACCGGCTTTTTGCAGGCGCACAAGACAGAGGGCGCTTTATTGCCGGCATTGTCACAATTTATCCAGCACAAAACCTCGCTCAAGCTGAAGCCGGAAGAATTTGACCTGGCCGGGCTGGATGCCCATCACCTGATGAACTTCCGCGTGGTGGATGAAAAAGGCCGCGAGCTGGGCATGGGCCGTGACTGGAGTGCACTCAAGAAACAACTGGGTTCTGCGGCACAACTGACTTTCCGCAGCGGCTCGCCGGATATTGAAAAGACTGATCTCAAGCAATGGGACTTTGGTGATTTGCCGGAAACGCTGACCTTCAGCAAGGATGGCCGCCAGTTGACTGGTTACCCTGCCATAGAAGATAACCAGGACAGTGTCGCCGTTAAACTGTTTGATACGGCAGATATGGCGGCCAGTGCGCACCGCAAAGGTGTGTGCCGCCTGATGCGCTTTGAGCTCAAGGAGCAGATGAAGCAGCTGGAAAAAGGCCTGCCCGGATTCAACCAATACGCTTTATTGTTACGCGCCGTCATGAACCCTGAGCAGTTACGCGAAGACATGCTGCAAGCGATTGCCGACCGCGCGTTTATCGCCGAAGATGCCTTGCCGCGTACTAATGCCGAATTTATGCAGCTTAAAGCCCGCGCACGCACGCGTTTACCGGCGGTGGCAGAAGCGTTAACGCGGCAAGTGCAACTCATTGCCAGCGAATACCAGGCATTAACCGCGCAATTGCAGAAAATGACACCGGTGACGCAGAAAATCAAACGTGAATGTGAACAACAACTGAATGCGCTGGTCTATCACGGTTGTTTCAGTCGCACGCCGTGGGAGCAATTGCCGCATGTCCCCCGTTATTTAAAAGCGATACGCATGCGTATAGATAAATACCCGACCAGCATAGAGCGGGATGGAAAGCATGCGCAGGCGATTGTGCAACTGGAGCAGCGATGGCAACAGAGAATTGAACAATTGCGTAAAGCCAACCTGTCTGTAACAAGCGGGTTACAAGACTTTGCGTGGCAGTTGCAGGAGTTACGTGTATCATTATTTGCACAGGAATTAAGGACGCCTTATCCTGTCTCAATCAAAAGACTCGAAAAACTTTGGCAAGAAATACAATAGTCATGAATGACATCAGCAACCTCTGTGATTAATCCTGTTCATGCAAAAGCCTTCCCCATTTGAACCCTTCAGCACACCCAACTGGCTAAGACCAAAGCAGCGGGACCGTGTGTTGCGCATCCCCGCCAGGTTGATGTGGGGGTTTTTGCTATCGCTGATTTTTCACGCGATCCTGTTCTGGGGTTTTTTGCTGGACCTGCTGAAACCCATGAAAGAGCCTTCGCAAGAGCCTATCAATGTAGTACTGGATCTCGGATTACCTGTTAAAAGTCAGCCGAAACCGGTAGAGCCGCCTCCTGAAATGCCGCCGGAACCACCGAAACCGCAGCCAAAACCCAAGCCACAACCTAAAGAAGTACCCAGGCTACCTAAGAAAATTATCCAGTCGCAGAATCCTGACAGCGCATTCAAGTTGCCTGAACCCAAGCTGCAGCCTAAACCTCAGCCAACGCCGCAACAATCCCCTCCACCGGTGGAAGATTTTTCCAGCATGATCAAACGTAAGCAGACTGACCGCTATTCGGAGGAGATAGCCGCTAAGGAAATTAATGATGCAGCCGCAGCAGCGGAACGTGGCCCTTCCGAAGATGAGCGCCGCACCAAAAACATCATGAACAACCTCAAGTTCGGTACCAATGGTTTGTTTATGATCAAGCGTATGGATCCGTATAACGCCAGTTTCAGCTTTAAAGGCTGGGTCAATGATTACACCTCGGCCAATACCCAGTTTTACCAGGTCGAAGCGGGTAGTGGCGAAGATATCCGCCTGGTGATGGTGCGCCGAATGATCGCGATCATCCGTGAGCATTACAACGGTGACTTTGACTGGATTTCCAACCGGTTGGGTCGCACAGTGACCTTGTCCGCAAGGCCAGCTGACAGTGCCGGGCTGGAAGATTTCCTGATGAAAGAATTCTTTGGCCCAAACTATAAGAGCCAGGATTTATACGGGCACTAACGTTTAATAAACCAGCCATGCCACATTCACCTGCTGATAGCCGATTGCCGAAACAGAATAGATGGCGTAAGGGGTCAGCACTGGTGACATTTTCGTTTTCTACTCTGAATTTATTACTTCTGATCAGCTGGCTGGCAGTGGTGACCTGGCTGGGTCTCGCCTATTTTGCGGAGTTAGGGGTCACCGTGATCACAATGTTCTATCTGCTGGGAGTATTGTGGGCGGCCTATTTCCTGCGTTTTTCTGCCGCGTTACTGACGGCCATCACTGCTTTCCTGCTGATCAATTACTGTTTTATCGAACCTCGTTTCAGTTTAGGCGTCGCCAGCACCCAGTCCTGGGTCATTCTGCTGGTATTCGCCACCGTCGCCTTGACGGTCAGCAGCGTGATGCAGCGCTTAAAGCAGCAAATGCTGCAATCCCGCCAGGCGGCACAGCAATCCCGTTTTTTCCAATCACTGGCTGAGCTACTGGCTGCACAATCAGGCACCGAAACATTACTGCAAGCCGCTTGCCAGCATATAGCCGAAGTCTTTGCCTTGCAGGCACGCGTGATGAGACTGACTGAAGCGGGTGATTTGATCAGGCTGGCAGGATCGGATGTACAAGATACAACATTCATTCCGGTTCAGGCTGCCAGTGTTGAATGGTCGCTGGATTTTAACCGGCCGGTGGGGAAGGGTACCAATGACTGGCCATCGCTGGGATATTGCCTGCTGCCATTCGGGTTTCCGCAGCGAGAAGTCATGGTACTGGATGCGTCGGATACCATGCCAGACTTGCATTTCCTGCAATTGTTGACGCATCAATGCGCGCAGGCTTATATCAAGCTCAGCCAGCAGATTGCACTTGCACAAGCCGAGCTCGCCGCTAGCGAAGCGAATTTCAAGAAAACACTGCTGACCGCCTTGTCGCATGATATGCGTACACCATTAACGGTCATTCTAGGCGCAGCAAATGTGCTGACAGACCGCCAGATCCCGCTCACCGAAACCCAGTCCGAACAATTATTGCAAAGCATACAGGCCGAAACCACTTACCTTAGCCAGGCCACTGAAAATATCCTGACCCTGGTCAAACTCGATGCCGGTGCCAGGAGCCTGCAACTGGACTGGCAGTCGCCGCAGGATGTGATTCAGCATGTAGTCAGCAGGTACCAGCGCCGCTCGCCGCCTGAAGCATTGCAGGTGAATATCAGCGATGAGGAAGTGCTGGTGAGGATGGATGCAGTGCTGGTTGCACATGCACTGGCTAACCTGATCGACAATGCTATTTGCTGGCGAAGCGCAGGGTCGGCGATTGAAATCACACTTTCCATGAATGACTTGTGGTTACAAATTTCAGTGCTGAATAAAGGGCCGGGCTTCCCTGAAGGATTTGCCATTTCGGCGTTTGCGCCGCACACGCAACGACCTGCCGGCACCCGTGGTTTTGGGCTTGGCCTTTCTATCGTCAATACCGTGATGCAATTACATCAGGGCACACTGGAGATCAGTTCAGGGCACAATCAGCAGACATGCGTGCAGTTAATGTTCCCGTTTGTACGCGCGAGTGAGTTAATTGCACCATGAGCGATAAACAGCCAACTCTATTACTGGTCGAAGATGACGCAGGGGTTTACCAGTTTCTGGTGCCAGCCTTATCTGCCCATGGCTATCGGGTGCTGCATGCGCGTGACCTCGCGCAAGCCCGGCAAGCCAGCGATTTTGCCATGGTTATTCTAGATTTAGGCTTGCCGGATGGCGGCGGTGAGCAATTTATTTCCCTATTGCGCGCCTATTCTGATGTACCGATTCTAGTATTGTCAGCCCGCCAGGATGAGGCAGATAAAGTGCACTGCCTGAATCTGGGCGCCGATGATTACCTGATGAAACCGTTTGGCCTGCCGGAATTGCTGGCACGTATCCAGGTGGCTTTACGCCGCACTGCCATGATGCAAATGCGAGACCACGCGTATCAGCACGAAGGATTACTGATTAACCGCGCCAGCGGCATAGTCACCAAAGAAGGCGTGCAACTGCATCTCAGCCCGATTGAGCATGCATTGTTAATGTTACTGGCCAGTAAACCCGGCACTATTTTCACGCATAGTCAGTTATTGACCAGCGTGTGGGGCGCTGAATATGTAGATGACACGCATTACCTGCGTATTCATATTGGTCGTTTACGCAGTAAGCTGGAAACGACACCTGCCGAGCCTCGATACCTGCTGACTGAACTGGGCATTGGCTATCGCCTGGCTTGATCCTTTTGTTTATTTTCTATCTCTGGTCTTTGCGTTAGTTGTTTATGCGTTTGATATGCGCCCACGCGCATATTGATACCCATCAATCACTAACAAGAGGATGAGATGGACAATTTATCAATCAAGAAGAGCGGATTGGCGGCACTGGCACTGGGTGCCATCGGCGTGGTGTATGGTGATATCGGCACCAGCCCGCTGTATACCATGCAGGTTATTTTCAGCGAAAGTACCGGTGTGCCGCTTAACCAGACCAATATTCTGGGCGCCGTGTCGGCCATTTTCTGGCTGCTGACCTTTGTGGTGACTTTTAAATATGTGCTGCTGGTTTTGCGTGCACATAACAAAGGCGAGGGCGGCGTGATGGCTTTGCTGTCGTTAGCACTATCTACTTTAAAACCGCAGGATAAACGCGCAAGCAGCTTGTTATTGCTGGGCGTGCTAGGTGCTGCACTCTTTTACGGGGATAGTGTGCTGACGCCAGCGATCTCGGTGCTGTCCGCAGTAGAAGGGTTGCAGGTCGTGTCGCCAGCATTGGCCGCGCAAGTATTGCCTATCTCCATCGGGATTTTAATCGGGCTGTTCTGGTTTCAGCGTCATGGTACCCATGCAGTCGGGCGGTTTTTTGGCCCGATTGTGATTGTCTGGTTTTTGGCCCTGGCAAGCATAGGCGTGTGGCAGATTGCGCAAGTACCAGAAGTGTTGCAGGCCATACAGCCGCAATATGCCTGGCAGTTTCTGCAATCCCGTGGTGGTGCCATGTTTATTGCGATAGGTGCCATTCTGCTGGCGGTGACCGGCGCTGAGGCTTTGTATGCTGATATGGGCCATTTTGGAAGGCCGGCCATCCAGATGGCCTGGCTCGGACTGGTATTCCCCTGTCTGGCGTTAAATTACCTGGGGCAGGGTGCCTTGCTGTTGCAGCACCCTGAAGCTGTCAGCAATCCGTTTTACCTTTCTTTTCCGCAACCATTGTTGATCCCAGCCGTGATTCTGGCAACACTAGCCACCATTATTGCGTCGCAAGCGGTCATTTCCGGTGCTTTTTCCATGACGCGCCAGGCGATCCAGTTAGGCTTTTTGCCACGTATGCGCATTATCCATACGTCTGCCAGTGAATCCGGGCAGATCTACATGCCGGCGGTGAACTGGGCGTTATTGCTGGCGGTGATTATTGTCTGTCTGGCGTTCCAGAGCTCATCGGCGCTTGCGTCTGCTTACGGCATTGCCGTTACCGGCACCATGCTTATCACCACAGTATTGATTTATTTCGTGATGCGTCACCGCTGGAAATTCCCGATGTGGCTGAGCTGGTCATTGGTAGGACTGTTGGGCTTGGTAGATGGCGTATTGTTTGGCTCGGCTTCGATGAAGTTTATGCAGGGTGGCTGGTTTCCGATAGCATTGAGCTTGGTGTTGATTGTATTGATGACTACCTGGAAAAAAGGCCGCCATCTGTTATTGACCGGATTGGTGCAGACCGATCCCAAACTGTCAGCATTGATTGCCAGCATTGCAGAAAGCAAACATCCACGCGTACAGAGAACCGCGGTATACATGGTCTCCAATCTGGAAACTGTGCCGCAGGCGTTGTTGCATAACCTCAAGCATAACCAGGTATTGCATCAGCGTAATCTGTTGGTCAATGTGGTGTTTGAGGATGTGCCGTTGCTGAATACGCAGTCGCGCATTCAGGTGCAAAAACTGGCAGAAGGGTTCTGGCAGGTAGAGTTACGTTATGGCTTTATGCAGCATGCCGATGTGCCTCAGGCTTTGCTTGGTTTGACGCTGGATGGCGAATCCCTGGACCCGTTCAGTAACTCTTACTTTTTAAGCCGCGATATTATTGTGCCGGATGTCGGGGGCGGTATGCCACGCTGGCGTGACCAGTTGTTTGCAGTCATGTCGCGTAATGCCAGCAGCGCCGTGGAATATTTTAATATTCCGGCCAATAGCGTTATTGAGCTGGGCAGCCGGGTGCAGATATAAAAAAAGGCACCTTGCAGGACCATGCAAGGTGCCAGAACAAACTTTCCCATTTAGCTATGTGACAGGCAGGCAACGAGGTTAATCACCCCAAGCCTATGCGGCAGCGGCATATCTGGCAACTTTTTCCACCTTGGCTGGATGTGCCGTTTTTGATTCCGGCAGTTTGTACTGGCTGACCGCCTCATTTAGTTTGTCTGCCTGTTCAACCAGTGACATCGCCACTGCAGCAGCTTCTTCCACCAATGCCGCATTTTGTTGCGTCACTTCATCAATCTGGTTCATCGCCGAGTTGATCTGGTCCAGCCCGGTAGTTTGCTCAGCAGAGGCGGCAGTGATTTCGGCAATGATGTCTGTCACATTTTTGATGGCAGTCATCATTTCTTCTATGGTGCCACTGGCCTGATCCACATACTGGGAACCACTGGCAACGATATTGGTTGAATCAGAAATCAACTGCTTGATTTCCTTGGCAGCTGTGGCAGAGCGTTGTGCGAGGTTGCGCACTTCATTGGCCACCACTGCAAAGCCGCGACCCTGTTCTCCCGCCCGTGCTGCTTCTACCGCAGCGTTTAATGCCAGAATGTTGGTCTGGAACGCAATGCTGTCGATTACGGTAATGATTTCTTCAATACGTGAGGAGCTTTCGGTAATCTCCGACATGGTTTGCACCACTTTGGCAAACGTTTCGCCGCCTTTATTGGCCACTGCACTGGCTTTATTAGTCATGATGTTGGCCTGTTTAGCGCTCTCGGCATTATTCCTGACGGTAGCGGCAATCTCTTCCAGGCTGGCTGCCGTTTCTTCCAGTGAGCTGGCCTGTTCTTCGGTGCGCTGGGACAGGTCGTTATTACCCATGGAGATTTCATGGGCAGACAGGTTAATGGTCTCACCGGATGTTTTCACCATGCTCAGGATATCGGTCATGGCATCAATGATGATATTAATGCCTTCACATAACTGCTTGATTTCGCCGGATTTGTCCGATGTAGGGATTCTGTGCGTCAAGTCGCCGGTTTGGGTATAACTCACTACATCATCCACTGCCTGTTTCATGGCGTGGGTTTCTTTGACTTTGGCAGAGATATCGGTTGCGTATTTCACCACCTTGAATGGTTTACCATCCATATCAAAGATCGGGTTATACGTGGCCTGCAACCAGATCTCCTTACCGCGTTTGCCAACACGCTGGTACTGGCCGCTATCAGGTTGGCCACGACCTAAATTTTCCCAGAATTGCCTGTATTCCTGGCTGGATTTATAAGCACTTTCAACAAACATACTGTGATGATTGCCTATGATCTCCTCAGCACTGTAACCGCTCACTGCAGCAAAGTTATCGTTGACCGCCAGGATGTTGCCTTTAAGATCAAACTCAATCACGCCCATCACTTTACTAATCGCAGCAATCTGTCCGGAAAAGTCAGCGTATTGCAATTTTTCTCGGGTGATATCGGTTGCGTATTTCACTACTTTAAATGGCTTGCCATCCATATCTAGAATCGGGTTATAACTGGCTTGTAACCATAGTTCACGGCCGCCTTTGCCAATACGTTTATACTGCCCGTCATTAGCTACGCCGCTGGCCAGTTGTTGCCAGAGCTGCTTGTGTTCTGCGCTACCTTTATACTCCGGTGCCACAAACATGCTGTGATGGTTGCCTACGATTTCGTTGGCGCTGTAGCCAGTCACTGCGGCAAAATTGTCGTTGACTGACAGGATATTGCCTTTGAGATCAAACTCAATCACGCCCATCACTTTACCGATAGCGGCGATCTGGCCTGAAAAGTCTGCGTGCTTGAGCTTGTCACGCGTGATATCGGTCGCATATTTCACCACTTTAAATGGCCTGCCATCGTCATCAAAAATAGGGTTGTAACTGGCTTGCAGCCAGATTTCCCTGCCGTCTTTGCCAAAGCGTTTGTATTGACCGTTATTGGATTCGCCCAATGCCAGGCTTTCCCAGAACTGTTTGTATTCGCTGCTATCTTTGTAATCTTCCGCCACGAACATACTGTGGTGTTTGCCTACGATTTCGTCTGCGTGGTAACCGGTGACTGCCACAAAATTGTCATTGACCGCCAGAATGTTGCCTTTAAGGTCAAATTCGATCACGCCCATCACTTTACCGATAGCGGCAATCTGACCTGAAAAGTCTGCATGCTCAAATTTATCGTGGGTGATATCGGTGGCATATTTGACCACTTTGAATGGCGTGCCCTCCGTATCCAGAATCGGGTTATAGCTGGCTTGCAGCCAGATTTCCCTGCCGTTTTTACCCAGTCGTTTATATTGGCCATCATAAGCCTGGCCCTGAGCAAGTCTTTCCCAGAACTGTTTATATTCAGCACTCGTTTTATATTCAGGATCCACAAACATGCTGTGGTGATTACCCAGGATTTCCTGGACGCTATAGCCGGTCACCGCAGCAAAGCTGTCATTGACCGCCACTATGTTGCCTTTAAGATCGAATTCGATCACGCCCATGACTTTATGAATAGCGTTTATTTGACCGCTCAGATCCATCTGCTTGTGTAAAAGCGCTTTGCTGGCCGAATTTGCACTACTTTTAAAGATATTGAGCATGTCAAATCCTTTGGTAATAAATTAAGATGAATGAAGTTTAAATTATATTAATTTAGGTGCTCAGATATTAAGCGGTGGAAAAGAAAGGTATTTATCCGTTATTTAATTGAAGTAAATATATATGGTTTATTTCGTATGCTTACCCAGCAAAAATAAAAGAGGTTTCTGGACAATCTAACAAAGAATCAGCATAAAAAATGCAAATAATAGAAGGAAATATTGATGATTGAGTAGCAGACCGCAATCAAGCTTATTTATCGTCAGCCCAGTCAGTGACCTCATTAATTCCACATATAAATCCAGCAAGGTTTCAGGCAATAAAAAACCCGCCAGCAGGCGGGTTTGAATGTAATTCTGTATTGGGTATGGACAGTGTAATTAAAACGCGTCCCAGCCAGCGTTATCGGTACCTGTTCTGACTTTCTTTGCATAACTCTGGCTTCTGGCCTGCAATTGTGGTTTTGAAGCTCTTGCGGATGAGCCGTTGCTATCCTGATTAACAAATCTGTAATGGCTGACAGTCTCTTGCAGTTTTTCTGCCTGGTTGACTAGCGACATTGCTGCGGCCGCGGCTTCTTCAACCAGGGCAGCATTTTGCTGGGTCACTTCATCCATCTGGTTAACGGCAATATTGATCTGGTCTATGCCGCTACTTTGCTCTACCGAAGCGGCAGTGATTTCGCTAATCAGTTGTGAGAATCGGTCAATCACAGTCACTAGCTGTTCCATGGTGCCGCTGGCCTGTTCTACATATAAAGAGCCGTTGGCGACTTTGGTGGCAGAGTCATTGATCAGTAATTTGATTTCCTTAGCGGCGCTGGCTGAGCGTTGTGCGAGGTTGCGTACTTCGCTGGCCACCACTGCAAAACCACGACCCTGTTCACCCGCACGAGCGGCTTCAACCGCAGCGTTCAGCGCCAGGATATTGGTCTGGAAGGCGATACTATCAATCACGGAGATGATTTCTTCGATGCGTGACGAGCTTTCAGTAATTTCTGACATAGTAGAAACCACTTTGCCAAATACCTCACCACCCTTGGCGGCAATGCTGCTGGCCTGGTCGGTCATCGTATTGGCTTCTTTTGCGTTTTCAGCGTTATTTTTCACATTAGACGCAATTTCTTCCATGCTGGAAGCGGTTTCTTCCAATGAACTGGCTTGTTCTTCGGTGCGTTGAGATAAATCATTATTGCCTTGCGAAATTTCACTTGCAGCAGAATTGATCGCTTCACCGGCGATTTTGACGGCAGACAAAATGTCTGTCATTTCGTCAACAATAGTGTTTACGCCCTCGCAAAGCGTTTTGATTTCGCCTTGCTTGTTATCTGTATCTATTCTCTGTGTCAGGTCACCGCTCTTGGTGGCCGCGACTACTTCGGCAGTTTCGTGCACTGCCTGTTTCATGGCATTGGCTTCTGCCACCTTGCTTGTGACATCGGTCGCATATTTGACGACTTTGAATGGCTTTCCATTCATGTCAAGAATAGGGTTGTAGCTGGCCTGTAACCAGACTTCCTTGCCGCCTTTCCCTATGCGCTTGTACTGGCCTTCATCCGCTTTGCCTTTGCCCAGGTTTTCCCAGAATTGCTTGTATTCAGGGCTGTTTTTATAAGCCACTTCGACAAACATACTATGGTGCTGGCCAATGATCTCCTGTGTTGTATAACCGGTTACCGCGGCAAAATTAGGATTAACGTCAGTAATCTTGCCTGTCAGGTCAAAGGTAATCACGCCCATCACTTTGCCGATCGCATCAATCTGGCCAGAGAAATCGGCGTTTTTCAGTTTCTCTGCCGTAATGTCGGTAGCATATTTCACCACTTTAAAAGGTTTGCCAGCCGCATCAAAAATCGGGTTGTAGCTTGCCTGCAACCAGACCTCCTTACCACCTTTACCAACACGTTTGTACTGGCCTTCATCTGCTTTGCCATTACCCAGCTTGTCCCAGAACTGCTTGTATTCGGGGCTGTTTTTGTAAGCGGCGTCTACAAACATGCTGTGGTGCTGGCCAATGATTTCCTGTTTGCTATAACCGGTGACGGCGGCAAAGTTGTCGTTCACGTCAGTGATATTGCCTTTCAGGTCGAAGGTAATTACCCCCATGACTTTGCCGATGGCACTGATCTGGCCGGCGTAATCTGCATTTTTCATTTGCGCGCCTGTGATATCAGTCGCATATTTCACAATCTTGAAAGGCTTGCCGGCCGCATCAAAAATCGGGTTGTAACTTGCTTGCAGCCAGATTTCACGGCCACCTTTGCCTACGCGTTTGAACTGGCCTTCGTTGGCTTTGCCATCGCCTAAGTCTTCCCAGAACCGTTTGTATTCCTGGCTGGATTTGTCAGCGGAATCGACAAACAGGCTATGGTGCTGGCCGACCATCTCTTCGCGGCTGTAACCGGTGACCGCGGCAAAGTTGTCGTTGACCGCCAGAATATTGCCCTTAAGATCAAATTCAATGACGCCCATGATTTTATTGATCGCAGCAATCTGGCCTTGCGATTCGGCATCACGTTGTTTTTCAGCGGTGATATCGAATGCATATTTAATAACTTTGAATGGTTTGCCGGTTTCATCGGCCAGCGGCACATAACTGGCTTCCAGCCAGATTTCCCTGCCAGCTTTGCCTAATCTCCTGAATTGGCCATTATCGGCCTGGCCACGGCCAAGATTTTCCCAGAACTGTTTGTATTCCGCGCTTTTCTTGTAGATGGCGTCTACAAACATGCTGTGGTGCTGGCCGACGATTTCCTGCTTGCTGTAACCAGTCACCGCGGCAAAGTTGTCATTGACCGCCAGTATATTGCCTTGCAGGTCAAATTCAATCACGCCCATGACCTGGTGAATGGCCTGGATCTGGCCATTGTCATCGCGCTGTTTGGCCGCGTCAGATTTACTGGTTTTGCCTGTCAGTTTATTCAGAAAATCGATACTCATAAGTGGTAGCCTCAATGGGAGTTGCTTTCAAACGATTGTTGGTTTTTGATACTGGATATTAAATATTAAAGGTGCGCAAAAGGATTGCGCGATAAGGAATGGATTTATGTTCCATTTCGCTCATTAAAGTGCTTTTCGGGCTTTGTTCTACGTTTATTAAATATTATTTATATAAGTAAACGATTATGAAAGAAATAAGAAAATACTGTTTTATATGAGTTAAATGATTAAATCGCCATAAGGTAAAACCCTTATAATGATTTGGTCGCAGACATACTTGATCAGGCTCGATTCAATAGTCATCTTTATAGTCTTTGCATTTCGCAATCGCGAGTCTTGTGTTCTTCACCAGATTGGAAAGCGATTCCAATCGCGCTAGAATCAACCCACATCCTTACCAAAATAAAGGCGTACGCTGATGAGTATTCAACATTTTGCACCAGGAGAAGTGATTAATATCCGCCCGTATGGCGACAATTTTGAGGAAGCCACCTCTGAGACCTTGATCCGTGAAAGTCACATTGAGGTGTTCAGGTTTATATTAAAGGCGGGTAAAACCACGCCAGAACATACCGCCGCAGGTGCCATGACTATGCAGTGCATAGAAGGCAAAGTAGAGCTGGATCTGGCAGGGGATAAGCGGATATTGCAAGCGCATAACCTGGTGTATTTGAGTGCCGGTGCAGCGCATACAGTGAAAGCGCTTGCTGACACCACACTATTGATTACCATCCTGTTGGAGCGGGAATAAGCAAGCATATAGAACGCAGGGGAAATGACTTTGAGTCCTTTTTGTTTAAATGCCGGATGAACTAATCTGCAATGTCCAAACCTAAATTAAGAGTCATTTCAGTGATCAATGCTGTCACTTAAACTGCCAATCGATTTTCCCCTCAACCAACTGCGTTTCAAACAAAAATAAGAGAAATCTGATGAGCATTATTCTTCGACTACACAAGGTCTGCAATGAGTGCGGGTTTATATGGTATCCAAAAGACGAGGCTGTATCGTCCAGCTGTCCGAATTGCGGTAGCGAAAATACCACCAATGAAAAATTCAACTTTATCGCTACTGTCTTATTCTATTTAGTGGGAGTAATCGTTTTAGGTTTGGTGATATTCAGCTTGAATCAGTCCGAGCCACCGCCAGCGGTTGAACCTTTAAGTGATGTGGCTGATTCTTTAACCAAAGCAGAGCAGCAGATTAATCTACCGGAGATAGAGGAAGAGTCCGAAAGTCCTGCCCAACCACCGCGAGTGGCTCCAATGGTGATTCCTGCTGCCCCTGAAAAACCTGCCCCTGCGATTGAACAGGCAGAAGTCGTGCAACCGCCGCAATCTGTGGCCGAAGTGCCAACGCCACCAAAAGCTGAGCCTGCACCGGTAGAGGATTTGCGACCGCTCAGGAACGTGTCGACTACCCAAATCACTTTCAGCCTGTGGAGTGTGTCTGAGCTCAGGTTGAGAAGGGCATATACCAACCTGCTGAATAATGGCTCAGCCAGTGCCGAGGCGAACAAAAAAGAGTATTTACACTTTGTGAGCAGCAGGGCAAAAAAATGCGGAGAGTTGAATCCGGAATTTGAAAAGAATATTAATTCTATCGAGAAGATTAAATTCAAGGATGGCGATTCCAAAGTCCTGGAATGTTATGCCTCGGAAAACACGAGTGAATACAATCGATTGAACATAGCGATAGAAGAGTATTAAGGCCCAAAGCCGCCAGTTTTAAATCGCTTATGTTTAATCGCCATGCTTAAAACCCCCATCAGGAGAGCAATATGAAAAAAAGCGGTCTGATTGTTGTTGATTTGCAAAACGAATACCTGCCTACTGGCAAACTGCCCTTATCTGGTATTGAAGCCGCTGCTGCCAATGCAGCCAAGGTCATTGCCCATGCGCGGAAAAATGGGGTTCCGGTGTTTCATATCCGGCACGAATTTGCCAATGGTGAAGCACCGGTGTTTGTGCCCGGTACGGATGGCGTCAATATCCAGCCAACCGTGGCGCCAGTAGGAGGCGAGCCTGTGATCGTGAAGAATCACATCAATGCCTTTCGTGATACTGATCTAAAACAACAGTTGGATGCGCAAGGGGTGGAAGAAGTCATTGTCGTCGGCGCGATGAGCCATATGTGTATTGATGCGGTGGTGCGGGCGGCGGTGGATATGGGCTATGTCGCGACCATATTGCACGATGCATGTGCCACGCTTGATCTCGAGTTTGATGGAGTGACCGTTCCTGCGGCACAAGCCCATGCCGCAGCGATGGCTGCACTTGCGTTTGGTTATGGTTCGGTGATTTCCACGGACAAATATCTTGCCTGATTGCTCAAGCACTCAATAGACACTTGTAACACCAGTCATCCCTGCAATAAAAAAGACTCAAGGTGTGCAAACACCATTGAGTCTTTTTTATTAAAACAAAACAGCCTTAAATCAACTGCGTGAACAGCCAGTACAAACTGCCGGACAAGATCATCGCCATTGGCAATGTCAGCACCCACGCCATCAGCAGGTTGCGGATAGTCGACATTTGCAAACCTGATTTATTCGCCGCCATGGTACCCGCCACACCAGACGACAATACGTGAGTCGTTGATACCGGTAATCCGTACATATCTGCCGCACCAATCATGGTCATGGCCACCAGTTCAGCAGAAGCGCCCTGGCCGTAAGTCAAATGTGTTTTGCCGATTTTTTCACCTACAGTCACCACAATACGTTTCCAGCCGACCATGGTGCCTAAACCCAGCGCAATCGCGACCGCTACTTTTACCCATAATGGAATAAATTTGGTCGCGCCATCGATTTCCTTTTTAAAGGCAGTCACGTTGGCTTTGGTATCGGCGTCAAAAGTCACAGATTTATCTTTGTCCAGCAAGCGAATCGCTTCAGAAACCAGGTACATATCGTTACGCACGTTACCCACTTGCTCAGCCGGCACGGCAGCAAATGTGCCGTAGGCTTTTACCTGTGCACCAATGCTGCCGGTCATGGCTGCCAAAGCAGGAATCAATTCCGGAGTCACTGTTTTTGTACGCACATATGCAGTCAGGTCGTGGCGCGCAGCCTGGTCGTTTGCAGGTGGTGAAATATTGGTGTTTTGCGCTAACGACTCTTGCGTGACATGGGCTATCGCCACGAACCTGGTCATTTGATCGACTGGCATGGCACGGTTCAAGGCATAGGCCATAGGCACCGTACCCACCAGGATTAGCATGATTAAGCCCATGCCTTTTTGACCATCGTTGGAGCCATGCGCAAACGACACGCCGGTACAGGTCAAAATCAGCAAACCACGAATCCACAGCGGAGGTGGTTTGTTGCCTTTAGGCTCCTGGTAAAGCTCTTTACTTTTGACGAATGCTTTGAGTGCCAGCAATAAAAGCGCAGCAAAGAAGAAACCAATAATAGGCGAGAGCAATAACGAGTAACCGATTTTAGTCGCTTGTGCCCAATCTACGCCACTGGTGCCATCACGGCCATGCATCAGTGCATTGGCAACGCCAACGCCAATGATAGAGCCAATCAGGGTGTGTGATGAAGAGGCAGGCAACCCTAGCAACCAGGTACCCAGGTTCCACATGATTGCGGCGATCAGCAAGGCAAATACCATGGCAAAGCCGGCGCCGGAGCCTACCTGTAATATCAACTCGACCGGCAGCAGTGAAATAATGCCGAAAGCTACCGCACCACTGGAAACCAATACCCCGAGAAAGTTGAACATGCCTGACCAGATCACTGCGAAGTTGGCAGGTAATGAGTGCGTATAAATCACCGTTGCCACTGCGTTCGCAGTGTCATGGAAACCATTGACGAATTCGAACCCAAGCGCAATCACCAGTGCCACGCCTAATAATATAAACGGTAGCCAGGTGGTGGTTGGGGCACCGGTGTCATTCACGTCGCTCATCAGGCTGAAGCCGGTGTAGATTAAACCTATCAGCATCAGGCCTATGAAAATAACCGTGGTCAGTGTGCTGGGTTTTTTGTCCAGATTTGGCCTGGAAGGTGACACGCTCTGAAAGCGTGACGAAGAGCTAGCCGCTGAAGTATCCATAAATATTCGCCTGATTTTTATCGAGATATCAGCAGTATTGTTTTTGAAGATGACAGTTTGATGACAACGCCTGACTGTTTAGAAATGCCTGAAAATGAAATAGTCATCAAACTGTCATAAAAAAAATCTAGCATTTTTTGATTATTCAATTAAATAGACTTTGGGAAAACCACATGACCATCTCTGACGAAATCCCCAATGCTGATGAGCGATTCAACAATGAAATGATGGATAGTTTTGATGAAGAACTCGAGATGGAGCTCGACGACGAGCGCATGGACCAGATCCTGAATGAGTTTGCGGACGCCTCTGAAATCTATGGTCTGCACACAGAAAAATCGCAAACCTCGGTATCTCAGCGCCAGACTTATTTTAAAGAGTTATTCCGGCTGCAAGGTGAGCTGGTCAAGCTGCAAGACTGGGTAGTGCAAAACAAGCTGAAAGTCGTGGTGCTATTTGAAGGCCGTGATGCCGCTGGCAAGGGTGGGGTGATTAAACGGTTAACTCAGCGCCTGAATCCACGTGTGTGCAGGGTAGCCGCATTGCCGGCACCGAGCGAGCGTGAACGCACACAATGGTATTTCCAGCGTTATATTTCACACTTGCCAGCCGGTGGCGAAATCGTGCTGTTTGACCGCAGCTGGTATAACCGCGCCGGGGTAGAAAAAGTGATGGGCTTTTGCAACGACGATGAATACGAAGAGTTTTTCCGCTCGGTGCCCGAGTTCGAAAAGATGCTGGTGCGTTCCGGCATCATCCTGATCAAGTACTGGTTTTCAATCACAGACGACGAACAGCACTTGCGCTTTATGACGCGTATTCACGACCCGTTAAAACAATGGAAGCTGAGCCCCATGGACCTGGAATCACGCCGCCTGTGGGAGCAATACACCAAAGCAAAAGAAGTGATGCTGGAGCGCACGCATATCCTTGAAGCGCCTTGGTGGGTGGTTGAAGCGGTGGATAAAAAGAAAGCGCGTCTCAACTGTATCAGCCATTTGCTCAGCCAGATTGAATATGGCAACGTGGAACATAAACCGGTGGTATTGCCGAAACGCGTGCATAACGCCGATTACATACGCGGGCCGGTACCTAAAGAGATGTTTGTTCCAGCCAAATATTGATCCTGACAGCAGGTTGTATATGCAAGGGGTAGTATTCAGCCATCCCTAAGGTTTAAGACTAGCCTCTGCTGACAATCGCCTGGTTCAGCGCTTGCAGCACGTGTTCGATATCCTGCTTTTTCTCGCTGATTAACGCGTGGTGCTCACCGGCTGATGTGTTCAAAATCACCGAGTACCTGGGTTTTTCGATAAACCATGCGACCAGGCCTATCACGATGGCAACAGCACCTGCAATCAGCAATACGCCCGCGTCATATAACTCCAGCATTTCGCCAATCAACAGCAAAAATCCTATAAATAGAAACAGGATAGCCAGTCCGTGTTTCGGCTCAACGATACCCGGCTTCACCGAAGTCACGCTTTGCATGGCATACGTCTGGCTACGGACGATGAATCTGCTATTGCTGACAGTGACGCCATCAAAATTGAAAAATACTTTTTCTTCCATTTATTCCAGCCTTACCAAGCATTGTTAACAATACTGACCTTTGTTGCCGTTTAAAATTCATCAGGCTTATAGTTTTATATAAATTTACAAGCATGGTTTGTACCCTTATTGTGTATGGATAGCTTCCATTCTGCGGACTAGGGTGGGGCAGATTTTTTCAAATAGCTGAAATATTCCAAGGATAATTTGGCTGTGTTAGAGAGCGGTTCTAACATCGCGCCATCGCCAACCTTAAGGAAAAAATCATGACCTCATCAGCATTAAAAATGAAAGTAGTTGCCGGCCTGTTGCTGGCTTTCGCCGGTAGCGCCTCAGCGGCGGTTTACACCAACGTGCCAGCTGGCGCCAACACTGGCTTGCCATTTGCCTCTTTCGGCAATGCAGCCAACCCGAGCGGTGATTCACCTAAAGTAGGCCAGGTGTTCTCACTGACATCCGACAGCCTGCTGTCATCGTTCAGCTTCTACGCAGTTGGTAATACTTCAGCCTCCTTCCAGCTGAACGTCGCCCAGTGGAACCCAGGTACCAACGCCCAGAACCAGGCAGTAAATACCGTTGGCAGCAACTTGTTAACCTCTACGTTCAACGCGGTGGATACATACAATGCTGCAGGCGGTTACACAACCTTGTCATTTGAAAACCTGGGCCTGAACCTGAATGCTGGCACCAAATACATTGCCTACCTCACCAGTAGTGACGCAAGCGTGACTGGTATTCAGCTGTCACGTACCCAAACTGCAGCAGACGCATCGGGGTTTGGTCTTGGCAATGCCTATAACAGCACGATCCCGGGCCAAGGCTGGCAGTTGCCTTTCAACGGCTTCCTGAGCCTGCAATATACTGCAGTGACATCTGTAGCTTCGGCAGTGCCTGAGCCAGAAAGCCTGAGTTTGATGATGGTGGGTCTCGGTATCGCTGGTTTAATCGCACGTCGCAAAAAAAGTGCTTAATTAACAAATCCAGCAAAACAAAAAGCCTCACAGATGTGAGGCTTTTTTATTTCAATCAAGTAATTTAGCAATTACCTTTTTTAGCCTGGCCCGGCGGGCAATGATCCCGGTCACGCAAGACTACACAGCTTGAAAGCAACATACTAACTAAAGCTAATAAAACAATTTTTTTGATCATACTGGTTTTCCCAAGGTTATCTGATTAATTTTTGAAATAGTTCTCACGAACATTTCCGGGTACAGTCTTTGCTGTTTGAATCAGTATAACTTCTGCGCTGACAAATTACTTAATGATCTGACTTACCTTTGCCATGACTGTGACCAGCAATTTTATCCATCCAGGCGAACAGCACGCCGGTGATGATAAAGGTCAGGTGAATGCCGACCAGCCATGCCATTTGCTCGGTAGTGAAGCTGGCAGTGCCAGAGCTCTGGTGCACAAATGCTTTCAACAGGTCGATGGCAGAAATCGCCACAATCGAACCAATCAGCTTGATCTTCAGGCCGGAGTAATCGACTTTACCCATCCACTCAGGTCTGTCTTCACTATTCGCCGTATCAATGCGTGAGACAAAGTTTTCATACCCACTGAAAATCACCATGATCAGCAGGTTGCCGACCAGCGTGATATCCACCAGAGCCAGCAGTGACAGCACGGTTTCCTGCTCCGAGAACGAAGCCAGGTGCGAAACAATGTGGAAGAATTCCTGGCCAAATTTAACCAGCAAAATAAACAAACCACCGACCAAACCCAGGTACATCGGTGCCATCAACCAGCGGCTCTGGAAAATCCAGCCTTCTAATATTTTTTCTAAATAACGTCCCATTACTTACTCCAAAAAATCCTGTGCTTTTGCACATTAAACTTCTACAGCGTCACTTCAATGACAAATTGATTAAACCATCCAGATGACGCTGTTTTTCTAAAATCGTTCCCAGATCAAAATTGCATCAACATCTCGCGGATTGCTGCTTCGTCGATACCTTTGCCGATAATCACAATCCGGCTGATCGGCTCATCTTCATCCCAGCCTTCCAGCAGCGTAGGCGGGTAGGGCGTAAAGTGCACCGCGTGTATCGCCAGCGGTGCCGGCGCATCTTCCACATGCAGAATGCCTTTTAAACGTAAGAGGTTTTCACCATGCACCTGGCACAGCTTGAGGATCACGCCTTTAAAATCTGACCATGCCATCGGCTTAGGCAAATAGACGGTAAACGTTGTCACATCATCATGCGCTGGTGCTTGTGGAATCGTGCCTTTTTTAGCTGCGCTAAAGCCGCTAGAAGGTGCTTTCAACCAGCGCTGAGGGTTAGCCTGCTTATTGGCAAAATCAAACAGCCCCACATCAATAATCTGCATCGGGTCGATTTCACCATGCAACACAAATTGCTGAGTCGCATTCGGATTAATCGCACTCAGCTTGGCCTGCAAAGCGCTAATCTGCTCAGGTGTAGCCGTGTCTTTCTTGGTAATCAGCAATACATCCGCCACCGCCGCCTGTTTTAGTGCTTCTTTTTGCGTTTCAATCTGCTGCAAACCGTAAGCCGCATCAATCGTCACCACCACTGCGTCTAATCTGTAAACCGATTCAATCACCGGCTCATTCATCAGGTTGGCTAAAATCGGGCCAGGGTCAGCCATGCCAGTGGTTTCAATCACCAGTCGGTTAAATTCCGGCACTGCTTGCAAACTGCGTTTGAAGAACAAATCGCGCATGGTATCTGCCAGCTCGTTTTTGAGTGAGCAGCACAAACAGCCAGAACTCAACAACACCGTGTTATCGGCAATATGCTCGCTCTCAATGGTTTGCGAAATCTGGCTATTGGCAAAAATCTGGTCCAATCCTGCTTCGCCAAGCTCATTAATTATCACGGCGGTGTCTTTCATCGCCGGGTTATGCAGCAGTTTATTAAGTAGGGTGGTTTTGCCGCTGCCCAAAAAACCAGTTAGCAGCGTAACGGGGATACGTTTATCCATATGAGTTCTAATAAAACGAGAGTGGAGGTATTTTAACGCGGATGATTGTTGGTGGTGCTAAGTGTTTAAAATTATATGGTGCTTATACATCCTAATCTCAAGTTAAGAATAAGAAATAAAAGTCTCATTCACTGAGACTTTTATTTTGTGAGAAAACTAAAAATTTAAGCAGCCTTTGCAACCGTAGCAACACTAATCATTTTGTCACATTCTTCAATAATGTAATTTGGTGTTGTTGGATATTTTGCTGGATTTAATTGCATTAAATAGTCATTTTCGATATGAAATGACTCTTTGATAAATTTAGAGATAATGTCGCTCTCATGCAAAGATTTGTCCATGTATATAATTCTGTATATTTGGAGTTTTTCGTAATTATTTGTTGCTGAAGTATAAACCCCGATCATCTGTGCATCATCGTTCACTCTGTTACATAGAGCATCGTAATTAAAACCATCTATTGCTACCTCAATTTCGCTGACGGCAGCACTAATTTCTTGTGCTGTCATATCTCTTTCTATTCCAGTGCCGATCCAAAGAGGAACTGCACGCTTATGAAGTAAATTAGAAATTAGTTGATATCCGTTTCCTTTCTCTCCATTAACTTCATATCGCCTGCGCAAATAAATAGCTTTTACGATGTCATCACATCCAGCAGCTAGATTCACTGAGCAGACTTCATTAAACGTAATAATGTCTTGTTTTGTAATTGGTATTTCTACAACTTTACCGGAGGATGAAGTTAGGAAACTTGCAATTGGCTCTTGGAATTTTCCAGAGAGGGTGTGTATGACATCAATAACTGGTTCGAAGTCATGAGTTAACATGAGTACAGTTTTATTTTTGAAACTTTTCTCTCTTCGAAATAGAGTTTCTAAGATGGCGTATTTTTTGTTCCTGTCAAAAGAAGAAATTGGATCATCTAAAATAATTAAATCTGGATTGTTTTTCAGAGAGTCATACATGAATAGCACTAGAGAAAATGCATTCCTTTCCCCAAAGCTCAAATATTGATCACCCTTTTGTACTGCATTTGTAGAATCAATGTGCTTTAGTTTCATTTTGTACACATTGTTCTCGTCTTCTATATCAACGAAATATTTGTAGCCGGAATATTGTAGAAAGGAGTTTATTTCTTTCTTGTAAGCTTGAATTGTTTTTTGGATATTTGATTTTTGAATGCCAACGGCTTTTTGTATATCTGTGGCTTTGTTAATTAGAGCCTTGAGTTTTTCATTTATTGAATCAACGATTTTGCGCGTATGACTTGAGTCAAGCTTCGCCAGATATTCAATTTTGATTTCATATTCTGTTAATTTCTCTATGACTTTATCGACGTCTTTAAATGAATGAAATGATATATATTTCAGAGATGTTAATTTTTCTTCTAGTATGGTTACATTTCCACCAATTTCTGTTAGATAACTAATTTCCTCTGTAGAAATTGTTGAGTTATTTGTTGTTATTTTCCGAAGTTTTTCATTGGTTTCATCACTGAAGTACTTACTAAGATTGCCAATAATTTGCAGTATCTTATTCAGATGTTCAATCATTTTTGAATCATATTCTTTAGCAACAGATAGTATGGTTTCTTTTTTCTTTTCTTCTGTTGGCGTTACGCAATAAGGGCAGTTATCGGCAATGTCGAGATAATCTTTTCCTTTTAGCTGCCACTGTAACCAGCTGACATTATTGGCGTTTCGCAAATAAGCTTTATATGGTTCTAAAGCGGCAGGTATGTTTTCCAGTTTGTTACCGTTACCTATGCCTTTATGTAAAGCTCCTGCTTTTGAGTAACCATTAGCTGACTTTCCAAATGTGCCTTTTAACTCACCAAGATCTCTAATAACCGAATCTAACTCCTCATTATTAGAAAACGTTTCTTTAATTTCCTTCACTGATGCTTCAATAGCTTCCATTCTTTCGTCATATTCTTTATTTCGAATAAATACTTCAAAGCTATTATTAATTATTTCATCAGGTTTGAAAGTAAATTGTTTTATATATTCCTCATTAAATATCGCGACTGTTTTTATAGACTCCGCGCCAGTTACGATTGGCAAATACTGTTTTTCAGTTTTGTCGCCATGTTTGAATGGCTTTAGTGTAGCAAGTGCGGATTCGCCTTTTATTGAAGATTCTATAGCCTTAGCAATGGTGCTTTTTCCTGTTCCGTTCATTGCATATTTGATATTTATTTTGCCTTCAATAAGCTGGATTTTTGCTTCGTCGATGCAATTGCAGTTTTGTATCAGTATTTCCATAAATCCTCTCCCTTGAGTTTTAATGAAAGTCGATATGCATTCTACGAATTAGAAACTAATTATTCTAGTTCAAAACAATGTGCTCATAGAGAATATAAGATCCAATCGCAATCAACACTAAACCACCAACCACTTCCGAGCGCTTTCCAAACATCAACCCCAACACTCGCCCAAGCATCACGCCAATAGTCACCATCGTAAACGTAGCAAGTCCAATGGCTGCGGCAGTTACGAATATATTCACCTCCATAAACGCCAAACTGACGCCAACAGCCATCGCATCAATGCTGGTGGCGAATGCGGTGATTGCGAGTATGTAGAAGGAGTGACTGGTTGGTTTTTCTTCTGCAGGCTCTGCTGGTTGAAAGCCTGCGTAAATCATATGCAGGCCAAGGGCGAGCAGGAGGGTGAAGGCGATCCAGTGATCCCAATCGGTAATGTAATGTGACGCAAAAGTTTTGATGGTGAAGGTGGCAATGGCCCAGCCGATTAAGGGCGTGATGGCTTCGATGACACCAAAAATCAACCCGGTGCGTAGTGCTTCTGACAGTTTGGGATGTTTGAGCGCTGCGCCTTTGCTGATAGCTGCGGCAAACGCGTCGGTGGACATGGCTAGCGCGATCAGCGCGATGGAGGTGAAGTTCATATTGGGTTCTCTAGTCGGGACGAAATTAACAGATAGCAGCACGCCCGACTTTTGTCGCACTGATATCCATTAGTCTCGCCAACCGAAAACGGCCGCCTGCACCACGACTTACGTCGATTATGTTGACACAGGCACTTCGCATCCCAAAAACTGATTAGGACGAAGCAGGCTACTCCCCAAAGGTGGCGGCATTATAACGGATGTGGAGGGTCCAAATAATGAATTTTGTGTGAAGTGCAGATAAAAAGCCTCCGCAAGGGAGGCTAGGCACAAACATCATTATCAAGCTTTTGATCGCTTTTTCAGCCGGAACGCCCACAATAAGAGAGCTGCACCCATCATTGCGCTGGAAGACGGTTCAGGTTGAGGGAGTGTAGTGATGATGGTTTTTAAGCGCGCTCGTTTTGAAAAACCTGCAACATTTCCTTGCGGTCTTTGCGTGCGCGTTTGTTGGCGTACATACGCTTATCGGCGATGCGCATCAACTCTTCCGGTGTGCTGGCCTCATTGGCGAATACCACGCCCTGACTGGCGCCTGCGCCAATAAAGCCGGTGTTTTGAAGCTGCTTGTTGGTGGCTTCTATCTGGTGCTCGCACCATTCAACTTGGTCCTGATGGCATAAAATCGCGAACTCGTCACCGCCCAGCCGGTATAACTGGGCATCGCCCTCCAGGCGCTGGTTGAGGAACAGGCTAAAGTTTTTCAACAGGTTATCGCCGACGTCATGGCCGAAATGGTCGTTGAAGTGCTTGAGGTTATCCATATCCAGAAAGATCAGGCAGCCATGTTCAGGGAAATTCACCATTTTGCTTTCCAGCGCATGGCGGTTGGGGATGTTGGTTAACCTGTCAGTCATGGCTAGTGAACGCGTATTCTGCAATTCAACCAGCATGCGGTCTTTGTCTTTATGCAGGTGATTGATCTGGTAGGCCAGCACCAGCGCCAGTAGAACGGCTTCTACAGTCACGGCGATTAAGCCCATTTGCTCTATGGTCCAGATATTGGTGCTGAGTTTCTGCGCGCTGATAGACATGCCGCCCAGCACGCCGAACACCGTGATGGCGATCAGATAGAATTGTGCAGTGCGATCGTTACGCCAGCTAAAGTAGCTGCCGCAAATAAAACCAAAGGTCAGGAAGATTGCGACGCCGGTGCGTGCCATTTCCAGCATCCAGTTCGGGTTGGCAAACCCGTTGATCAAGAGCGCGAGCAACACCGCATAGACCAGCAATGCAAGTTTATGCAGCTTGGGCGTTTGCGTACGGTTGATCCCCAGCAGGTTGCAGACGAAGCTGACATAAGCCATATTGGAAAGCAGGATAGGGGCGCTGCTGAGGTAAAACCAGTGTGTGTTTGCCAGTTGCGCAAAGGCGCCCAGGGCTGTGCCCTGGAAAATCAGGTTGCCCAGGATGAACAAGGCATACATGCGCTCGGTGGTATGACCGGGGGCGATGCCGATAGAGATGTAATAAAAGAAGATGCCCATCAGCACACCCAGCATCAGGATGGCGCCTGCCGAACTCTTCAGTATCTGGTTCAGGTAATCTGGTTCGCTGGCGATAAACAATTCAGGTTGCGCCAGATAGTAGGGAGAGTTGAGCTCGGTGGTCAGCTGGTAGGTACCTGGCGTCAGGTCAAACCTGCGCCCGTGACGTAACAGGTAAGTGTTCGTTTCACGGCTGCTTAAACCGCCATGCGCATCATAGGTTTTGCCATCAGCCGCGGTGAGGTGATGGCTAAAGTTGGCAATGACGGTGGTGTTTTTAAAATCAATGACATAGCTGTCAGCTTGCGTAATCTTGAGTGTGGTGTGGCAGGAAAATTTTCCACCGTGTAGCGGAATGCTTTCTACCGACTGCCCATGTTCATTCACACACCCTGTTAAGCCTAGCAACGGGTGGGCAAATACTGAGTGAGCAAGCAGCAGGCTTGTGAACAGTATTAAACAATTATGAAAAAGTCGGGAAAGCAACAAAAGTTAGCCTTAGGCATTAGCGACTAGGAATTCGCTATTATGTATGAATCTTAGCTGGTTATTTTGAACCCGCAAAGAATTTTCAAGTGTCAGAATGCTTTAATAAAAGCACACAACCTTGTCTAACCTTATTGCTGAACCTGATTTTTTATTGCTGGCGCCGTGAAGACGCCTCGCTGGCTCTGGCTTCTAGCTGCGGCATGATCCATTTTCTGAACATCAACGGCGTGATCATGGTGGTGATTACCCCCATTAATATCAGCACCGAGAACAGTTCCTGGCCGATAAAACCGCGTTCATAGGCGATGCTGGCAATCACCAGTTCCATCACGCCCCGGCCATTGAGGATAAAGCCTATGCCCAGTGCATCGCTCTTGGCCAAACCGATCAAACGTCCGCCCAGCCAGCCAGCCAGTATCTTGGTCGCGATAGATACGATGAGCACGACTGTCACAAACCAGAATGATTCGATGATCTGCACCTTGAACTCCAGCCCCAGGTAGGCAAAGAACACCGGCGCCAGAAAACCGCCAGTGATAGAACCTAGCGTTAACTCTAATTCTTTGTAGCGGGAGGGCAGGAAGAAGTTACGATCTATCAGCAGTGCACCAAAGAAAGCGCCAATCACAAAGTGGAAGCCAAGCGCTGCACTGACGGAGCCGAATACCAGCACGAATAACAGCAGGATGCCGAACAGGGCTTCATTACCGATCAGCGCAACCAGTTTCTCTGACCATAAATGCAGGTTGACGCCAGTATCCACCACTTTTTTGATCAGCAGACTGACACCGAGAATCATCAGTATCAGCAAGATCAATTTTGAGCTGGCATTAAAGATGGCAATGCTGACCGCGTGGTAGGATTTTTGTTCAGGCAGATTCAGGATGACGCCTAGTACCAGCAGGGCGGCAATGTCGTTAAAGATGGCGGTAGCGACCGAGTAACGGGCAATGTCTGAATCGAGTAGCTTGAAGCTTTGCAGGATGCTGACGGTGACTGGCAGCGCGGTAATGGAAACGCATAAGCCCAGGAAAATAGTACGGCTGACATCCAGCCCAAAGCTGACGCCGATCAGGATGCCGCCGGTGAGCGGCAGGATAAACCCAAGTAAGGCAATCACGATGCCTTTACCGCGCATGGAGTCGATGACCTCCTTGAAATTCATTTCCAGGCCAGCGGATAACACAATCAGGAATACCGCCAACTCGGAAATGCCTGACAAGGCAGGTGTAGGGGTGATCAGGCTGAGAATGCTGGGGCCAAGAATGACACCGGCAACCATTTGGCCAATGATGGCGGGCTGATTAAAGCGGCTGAAAAGTTGCCCAAGCAGGCGGGCGCAGACAATCAGTACAAGCAGTGTGGTGAGTAACGGCATTACTTCTTTCTTTAATACTTTCTGCAATCACCGGTATGTGCCATGAGGATTTTACTAGCGCAGCGTGTCTGTGTATGACTGGCGCTTGATTAAAAATGCCCGATTGAAAATTTCACATGAGATGAAATGCGAGAGTATTGAATAAATAATGGATTTTGCTTGAGTATAAATCATTCCGGCGCGTGGGGTACACAGATGCACTTTCTGGACGACACTAAGGGCGCATGACGTGCAGCATTTCTTTGCGGTTTTTGCGCGAACGCTTGTTTTCATACATACGCTTGTCGGCGATGCGTAATAGCGCTTCTGTGCTGTTGGCCTCATGCGCAAATACAACGCCCATACTGGCACCTGCACCGCCAAAGCCTTCTTTGTGTAATTGCAGGTGGGTATATTCAAGCTGGTGCTGGCACCACTCCACATCATCTTCATGGCAAAGGATGGCGAATTCATCACCTCCCAAGCGGTAAAGCTTGCCATGCTCGCTGAGTTTACTGGATAAAATCTTGGTAAAAAGTGTGAGCAGATGGTCACCCGTTTCATGGCCGAAATGGTCGTTCAACTGTTTCAGGTTATCCATATCCAGAAACATCAGGCAGCTATGCTGCGGCATTTGTAACAGCTTGTTTTCCAGCGCGTGACGGTTGGGAATGCCGGTCAGCCTGTCGGTCAGTGCCAGTGAACGCGTATTTTGCAGTTCGACCAGCATCAGCTCTTTCTCTTGATGCAGGCGGGTGATTTTGTAGGCTACCAGCAATGAGACCAGGATGGCGTGCACAGTAACCGCAAACAGCCCGAGTTGTTCTATGGTGAAAGTGGGTTGCGTGTTGTTTGTGGCCATCATCGCGAGCAGGCCGAAACTGATAGTGGCAAGCAGGTAAAGTTGCGCGATGATTTGGCGTTGCAGGCTCAGGCGCAAACCGCAGGCCAGGCCAAAGCCGAGCAATAGCAGGATGCCTACACGTGCCATATCCAGCATCCAGTGAGGAAAAATCATTCCTAAGATGATCAACGCGATCAGCAGGCCGCTGATGATCAGCGAAAGCCGGTAGAGACGCGGGCGGTGAAATGGATTGATACCTAGCAGGTGGCAAACGAAATTGACATATGCCAGGTTGGCAATCAGCAAGGGCAGGCCGGTGAGGTAAAACCAGTGCCACTCAAAAAACTGGTTAAAAATGCCAAGCGCTGCCGCATGAAATACCAGGTGTCCAAACAGGAAAGACGCGTAAAGGCGTTCGGTAATGCGGCCGGCTAACATGCCTATCGTCGCATAATAGGTAAATAATCCCAATAAAATACCTAGTAATAACAGGCTGATTGCCGCACTGATATTAGTTTGTTGCTGATAACTGGCTAGGTCGGAAAGCATCAGCACGGGCGGCGCCAGATAGTAGGGCGATTGCAGCCAGGTGATCAGACGGTATGTGCCGGGATTGAGGCTGACGATGCGGCCATGCCGCAACACGAAAGGGTTACGTTCAGAACTGCTTAAGCCGCCTTTCATCATTGCCAGCATAGCCGGCTTTTCAATCACTTTGTTTTCAGCAATATTTTCCTCGAAAATTTCGTGCTGGAAACGGGCGATGGTCGAGGTGTTTTTGAAATCGATGACGTACTGGTTGGCTTGTGCAATTTTCAGCACGCTCTGGCAGACAAACTTGCCGCCCTGTAATGGAATGCTGGCTACCAGCACACCTTGCTGATTAATGCAGGTTGTGCCGAGCAATGCCGGAGCCGTTGATGCCGGTGGCATCATGCTAAACCCTGAAGATATCAGGCCGAATCCTAGTGGAATAAGGCTGATCCAAAGCGTTATGAGCGTCCAAAACCGATAACGTGGCAATTTAAATTTTCCAGTAAACGCTGCAAATCACGGGGCAGTGTACATGAAAAATTCCTGGGTTATAGCTGGGCCAGTTGATTAAGAAAAGCAAAGGTTTACTAACTAACGTTGCTGCATGACATGAAAAACCCGCATATGAAATGCGGGTGCTTTATGAATCAAACGGCTATCAATCCTAGTGATCGGATACTGCTTTTTCAGTAGCCTCGGTGGTTTCTTTAATGTGCTCTTTGGCTACTGCCGCTGCCTCTTTAGCGGCCTCGACAGCCTCTGATGTCGCCGCTTTAATTTCTCCAGCGGCCTCCTTTGTCTCTTCGTGAGCAGACTCATAGGCTTTTTCAATGGAAGCTTCATTGTCGCTACAGGCAACCAGCAAACTCATGCTCAAGCCAGCGATGCTTAATAAACGAAAAAATGAGTACATGTCAGAGGCTCCTAAATTAATTAACTTTAACTTAATTAAATCATTTCAACCTTACAGTCCGCTTAAATCAATCCTGTAGTCACTATCAGCGTTATCAATGCGAATGTCTATTGCTTATGTTGTATTTGCGCAGCAATTTGCTCGCTGAGCAAGTCAAGATTGTTGCCCAATGCGCGTACCAGTGCAGGATAGCCACTCTCGCTCAATGGCGTTGTAAATTTAAATGACTGGTTTTGCAACGGCGCACGGTCGGCTGAAAGCAATTGCCAATGGCCGCTGAGCACCGCATAGCCCTGCATCTGGCCGTGGAACTGGTCTATGGTGAGTTGCAGGCTGTTGGCTTTTAACGGTGCGCCAGGCAGCGGGTCAACCACTGCGGTATCAGCAAGACGGCTGGAAAGGCGGGTGCGCAAGCCTCGGCTTAATTCTTGTGACAGATTATCTACCCATAAATGGTCACGTGCCGGATGTAACGTAATATCGTCCAGTTGGACTACGATCCTGTCACTGTCCAGGTAATCAGCCAGCTGGATTTTATTGAGCACCAGTGTTCTGGTCGCCGATTTATCCTGTGCCGCGCTGGCTGATGCTTGCACTTCAGGCAGGCTGTAACGTTCGCTTTTTACCGGTGGGTTGGATTTCAAGCAAGCGCCCAGGCTGCATGCCAGAACTAGCATCAGGCCGTTACGTAAGTAGTTTGTAGTGATCATGATTGCGAATTCCTTACGGGTTGGCCGGTGCTTGTATATTAGCCGGTGCTTGCGGCACCGGGTCATTGCCAGGCTTGCGACCAAACAGCACCGCGCTTGGCTCTTCATTTAAAGTGCGCGCCAACGGTTGTATATCACGCAGGGCTTTATCCAGGCGTTGCAAGGTAGTCGTCAGCTCCTGATAAGCAGGCGAGTCCGGTGACAACCCTTTGAGCGTCGCTTGCAGTTCCTGCATGGTCTTATTCAGGTTGGCAGGCATCTGCTGCAATTCAGGCTGGCTGATAAACTTGTTCACTTGCTCACTGAGCGCACGAATCTCTTTCATCGTTACTTCTGATTGCTGCAGGTTTTTATCCAGGCCGGAAAGCACAGGCTCCACCTTGAGCTGATTCAGTTTATCCAGCAGGTCAGACAGTTTCTGTTCGATCTGGGCCAGGCTGGTCGCACTGGTCGGCAATACCGGCAAACCTTCAAAGCGCTCGCGCTTATAGGGTTTGTGTGATTTTTGATCCATATTCAAATCGACATAAACCGAGCCGGTGAGCAGGTTGCCGGATTTAAGGGTGGCATGTAGCCCGCGCTGCAGCATATGACCAATGCGGGTTTTCCATTCTTCCAGGTTTGCCTGGCCGTTATCGGCCAAGCGCCCGGGTTCAAGGTGAATCAGCACCGGAATTGCGTAACGGAATTCTTTTTTACGCTCAGGCGAATTGAATTTCCATGGCACACTCATGACGGTACCTATGCGCAGGCCGCGGAATTCCACAGGCGCGCCCTTGTTCAGGCCGCGCACGGTGTCATCCACCAGCAGCACATATTCAATGTACTGGTCGTAGGTTTGCTGGCGTGCGGCTTCTTCATTGGCAAACAGTTCAAAGGTGGTCTCCGAGCGTACCGGTTGCCCCATCGGGATATCATCCGGATGACCAAAGCTGACACCACCGGCAATCAATGACTCCACCGTAGGGATATTCGCCCTGAAGCCTTGCGCATCCAGTTTTACGTCTATGCCGACAGCGGTCCAGAAACGCGAATTCTTGGTGACTAATACATCGTAAGGGTGTTCGATAAACAGCTCGTGCTGCATCTTGCGCTGTTTCGGGTCAAAGGTGGCACTGACGACACGGCCTACACGTAAACCCTGGTATGTGACCGGATCACCGACGCGTAAGGCGTTGCCCACTTTACCTTCGAGGTTTACATGCACACCCTTGGCGCCATTCAGGGAAATAGGCGGTTGATCAAGTACAGTAAACTGGTCAGTTTCTTCCAGGCTTTTGCCCGGTTGCAGTTGAATATAAGAACCCGAAATCACGGTATTTAATCCACTAATGCCTTCCAGCCCGATACGTGGTTTAACTACCCACAGTTGGGTATCTTTGACCAGCATAGGCTGGGCTTTAGGCGTAATGCGGGCGATGACTTCAATATGGGTAAGGTCATCCGACAAGGTCACTTGCTCGATCTGGCCGATATCGACGCTATGTACCTTGATTTTTGTTTTACCGGCTTCAATGCCTTCGGCATTGGTCATGGAGAGCGTGATCTGTTTGCCAACCTTAGTGTAATTGTCATAAGCCAGCCATAAGCCTATCAGCAGGGCAACCACAGGCACAATCCAGATAGGCGAGATTCTGGCTGTGTTGACGTTTGCCAGCTGGTGATCCTTTTGTGGCAGGTCACCAGTATCTTGATTATCAGCTTGCTGATCGTTTTTGCTCTGATCATTAGGCGGCAGCGCATCATTGGGCGGCTGATTATTAGAGTGCTCTGTCATTAGGTTTTCCTTGTGTATCCCACAATAAACGGGGATCAAATGCCATGGCGGCAAGCATGGTCGTAATCACCACTGCGCTGAATGCCAGTGCCGCAGGGCCGGGTAATACTGACATCAGGTTGCCGGATTGTATCAGCGCCACCATGATGGCGACGACAAAAACATCCACCATAGACCAGCGGCCAATTAACTCGGTGATCCGGTACAACGCAGATTTCTGATGCGCATTCAACGGGCCGGGATGTCGCGCCAGCCATAGCAAGAGTGCCAGTATCAGCATTTTGATAATCGGTACCATGACACTGGCGACAAAGATGATCACCGCCACCGGTTCCGAGCCGTGCTGCCAGAGTTCTATCATGCCACCAATAATGGTCGAAGAATGACTTTGGCCCAGCGAGGTCGTGATCATCATCGGGTAAGCGTTGGCCGGAATATATAACACGGCCGCTGTCAGCAACAAGGCCCAGGTAAATTGCAGGCTGTTGGGTTTACGCTTGTGCAAGGTACTGCCGCAACGGATGCATATCAATGCGGATGGAGTTTTGGTTTCGGGTATCGCGTTGACCAGGCCACAGGTGGAGCATCCGATCACATGCTGGTCTCTCGCGTTAATGCCGCAACGGATGGATGGGTCCGGCGAGGGTTCGCCGGCCAGCTTTAACCATAACAAATCAATATCCACTGAGCGCGTGGTCATCAATAATAATATGGCAAATACGCAATATGCCCAGAATGAAGCGCCCAGATGCACTTCGCCAATGTCAGTCAGCTTAACCAGGCTCACCAGCGCCGCGATGATAAATACATCGGCCATCATCCACGGATGCAGTTGCGAGAATAACCGGGCAATCACGTCACTGTAGGCGCGCGGCACTCTACGCAATACGTTTGCCTGCATCAGGATGACACCGATCAGGTACAACCCGGGCAGGATGATCGCCGTCGCACTCACAATCAGCGCCACCAGTGGCTGGTTCACATTCACCAGTGTCGCCGCGGTTTCCGGCAAGGCAATCTGGCTATCCAGGCCATTGGTATCCATGCTGATAAACGGGAAGGCGACCGCAATCATCAAGCTCAACAGGGCAGTGACAGCCAATGCAATACTACGCTGTACCGGGTGCAGATACCGCCTTGCCAGCACATGGCCGCAGCGCGGGCAGTTGGCGTGCTCACCCGGGCGCAACACCGGAATGGCACTGACCAGATCGCAGGCACTGCAGGCACGCAAACGCCGCCATTTTATTTTTTGCTGCTCTGTCATCGAGGTTGAATGGAGTGGTTTATAGGTTAGTTGACTTTGACTTGCATGTTAAACGGGCCATCTTTGAACAGGCAAGATGTTTATAAATATAAATTTAATTTAAAAGGCCATCTCTATGGTGACCGGAAAAAATGAAAAAGATTCGCGGCTGTTGATTCATCGTGCCTGTCTGTTATGTAGTGTTGGCTGTTTAGCTATTAAAGCCTGCTGCTTTCATGAGTAACTTAATCATAAAACTCACAAGCGTGAGAGCGGCGATACTGCCTAGCCAGATCAGTAGCAACCAGCCTAATCTTTTAGCAAAACTGCTTTTCCGTGTTGTGCCAGTCATCGCATACCTCTATCAGTGATAAGCATCGTCCGGGTTCACTTTGCCGCGGAATACGTAATATGCCCAGCCTGTATAAATCAGGATAATCGGGATAATAACCAATGCCCCAACCAGGGCAAACATCTGGCTTTGTGGCGGTGCAGCCGCGGCGTGAATGGAAATATGTGGCGGAATAATGTTAGGCCAGATACTGATGCCCAGGCCCATGTAGCCAAGCAGGATCAGGCAAAGTGTGTAAATAAAAGGTGTGGTTTCGGATTTATCGCTTAGTGATTTCTGCAGCCGGTAAAAGAAAAATGCCACCAGCAGCGGCACCGGCGAAAGAAGTAGCAAATTGGGCATGGTGAACCATCTATCAGCGATACCGTGATCCATCAATGGCGTCCAGATACTAATGATGACGATAGTGGCAAACAGGAATACTGAAATCTGGCGTGACAGCTTGTAACAGGTTTTCTGCAAATCTCCTGATGTTTTCATGATTAGCCAGGTACATCCCAGCAAGGCATAAGTCACCAGCAAGCTCAGGCCGGTGAAAATCGAAAAAGGCGAGATCCAGTCTAACGGCCCGCCGGCATAGGCATCGTTGACAACTTTGATGCCTTGCAGATAAGCCCCTAGCGTCATGCCCTGGAAGAAAGTCGCCGCAATCGAGCCACATAGAAAAGCCTTGTCCCAGAAATGCCGCTCTTCATCAGTCGCCCTGAACCGGAATTCAAATGCCACCCCGCGAAAAATCAGCGCCATCAGCATAAATAACAGTGGCAGCGAAAGTGCGCTCAAAATCACCGAGTAGGCGAGGGGGAACGCTGCCAGCAAGCCGGCCCCGCCCAAGACCAGCCAGGTTTCGTTGCCATCCCATACCGGTGCGACGGTATTCATCATCAGGTCGCGGTCGTGCTTCTCCTGAAAGAACGGGTAGAGGATGCCGATGCCCAGATCAAAACCATCCATGATGATATACATCATGATGCCAAACAGGATGATGATGGCCCATACCAATGATAAGTCCAGTGATAAGCCCATTTATTGATCCTTTTTGTCTGTTTTGTCTGTATTAGCCGGTGCTGCCGGCACCTTGTTATCAGGATGAAATTCTGGTGCCAGTGCAAACTCGTCTACATCGGTCGGGTTGATGGAAATCGCATCCCCTTGCAATGCTTCTCCGGTTTTCGGGCCTATATTAATCAGTCGCAACACATATAAGGTGCCCATGCCGAATAATGCCAGATAGATCACCACGAATAAGCCCAGGGTGAGTGCAACTTCGGTTGTCGTATGTGGCGTTACCGCATCTGCGGTGCGTAACACGCCATAGACTACCCATGGCTGACGGCCTATTTCGGTGGTGTACCAGCCCGCTAATATGGCAATCACTCCGGCGGGTCCCATGGCAATGGCGAATTTCTGGAATGGGGTGCTCTGGTACAAACGGTCTTTGACACGCAACCATAACGAAGTCACTGCCAGCAAAATCATCAGCATCCCCAGGCCTACCATCAGGCGGAAGGTCCAGAATACAATGGTGGCATTGGGTCTGTCTTGTGCCGGAAAGTCTTTTAGAGCAGGAATTTGCTCAGTCAGTGAATGGCGTAAGATCAGGCTGCCCAACACAGGGATTTCAACCGCAAAATGCGTTTTTTCTTGTGCCATATCCGGCCAGCCAAATAAGACCAATGGCGTTGCCTGACCTGGCGGATTTTCCCAGTGGCCTTCAATCGCAGCGATTTTAGCGGGTTGGTGCTTGAGGGTATTCAGGCCATGCAGGTCACCGATCACGGCCTGCATAGGCGCGAGCAATAATATCAGCCATAAGCCCATAGACATCATTTTGCGCACGCCAGGATGGTTTTTGCCTCGCAGCAATTGCCAGGCGCCCGCAGATACGACGAATAGTGCGGTTGCCAAATAGGCGCCGACTACCATATGCACCAGGCGGTATGGAAAAGATGGGTTGAAAATAATCTTGAACCAGTCCACCGGGATGACTTTACCAGCGACCAGCTCAAAACCTTGCGGGGTATGCATCCAGCTGTTGGAGGCTAATATCCAGGTCGCTGAAACCAGGGTGCCAATCGCCACCATTACGGTGGAAGTAAAGTGCAAGCCGGGCCCGACTTTGTTCCAGCCGAACAGCATCACGCCTAAAAAGCCAGCCTCAAGAAAGAAAGCGGTCAATACTTCATAAGCAAGCAGTGGCCCTGTGACGCTGCCAGCCACAGAGGAGAAACCAGCCCAGTTCGTGCCAAACTGGTAGGCCATCACCAGGCCGGACACCACGCCCATACCGAAACACAGTGAAAATATTTTGATCCAGAAGTGGTACAGGTCGAGATAGACAGTATTTTTGGTTTTTAGCCAACTGGCTTCAATCACCGCGAGATAGCTTGCCAGGCCGATGGTGATTGCCGGGAATACAATATGGAACGAGATGGTGAATCCAAACTGGATTCTTGCTAACGTTAATGCCAAATCAGACATTCTTATCCTTTGTAACGCGTTTGATGCTAACGGCTATCCACAGGGCAAGCTAAATCATGCTTCATGAATATTATCAGAGTGCCCAAGGTTATTACATTGAGCAGGTTTGATTGGGGATAGTTGCATGCATGTTAAAAGTTTGCCGCTTAAAGTTTTTAAGGCTTGGTAATGGATAACTGTACTCTAAAAATTTGGCGTTTCTGTATCTGTTTTCCTTGCATTGACTGGCTTAGGATGTAACACATCATTCATCCGTTTGCGATTTCTGGTTATCACCCACTACATACCTCCCAGATTTAGCCGTTATTAAGGTTTTCGCCAGAAAAGTTTGCCGAACAGCAGGAACTATGTCTCAACCAAAAGCCACAATCAAGCCATACCATCACCCTGCCGCAGGCTGGGGAGCACTCAAGCAAGTCGCCGCGCAACTCGCCTTGCAGAAGATTCCTGTGAAAGGCGTACTGACCCTGCTGGCGCAAAACCAGCCGGATGGCTTTGATTGCCCTGGTTGTGCCTGGCCGGATAAAGAGCATACCTCGACTTTTGAGTTTTGCGAAAACGGTGTGAAAGCGGTAGCTGCTGAGGCCACCAACAAACGGGTTCCTCCCGAATTTTTTTCCAAACACACGGTGACAGAGTTAATGCAGTGGAGCGATTTCGACCTTGAAAATGAAGGCCGTTTAACTCACCCGATGCGCTACAACCCGGTCACAGATAAATACGAAGTTGTATTATGGGATGATGCTTTTGCCTTGATGGCTGAGCATTTAAATGCCCTGGCAGACCCGGATGAAGCTGTGTTTTATACCTCTGGACGCGCCAGCAATGAAGCCGCTTTCCTGTACCAGCTGTTCGTACGTGAATTCGGTACTAATAATTTCCCGGATTGTTCTAATCTTTGCCATGAATCCACCAGTATTGCTTTGCCGGCAACCGTTGGTGTAGGTAAAGGCTCGGTGACCCTGCAGGATTTTGAGCATGCCGACACCTTACTGATTTTCGGCCAGAACCCGGCGACCAATCACCCGCGTATGTTGGGTGAACTGCGTGAAGCTGCGAAACGTGGTGCGCGGATTGTGGCTATTAACCCATTAAAAGAGCGCGGCCTTGAGCGTTTTGCCGACCCGCAAAGTCCGTTCGATATGCTGTCCTTCAAAGGCAGCCAGATCAGCAGCCTGTTTATCCAGCCGAAACTGGGAGGGGACCTGGCGCTGATCAAGGGCATGATCAAGTTTGTAATCCAGTGGGATGATGTCGCAATAGTTAAAGGTACGGAGCGTGTGGTAGATGTGGATTTCATTGCCCAGCACACCAATAACTTTGAAGCCATTGCCGCTGACGCCCGCCAGGAAAGCTGGGACGTGATTGTTGAAGAGTCTGGCGTATCATTAGCGCAGATTGAAGAAATCGCCCGTATCTATGCCACCGGCGACCGTGTGATTTCCACCTGGGGCATGGGTATCACCCAGCACAAACATGGTGTGGCGACGATTAAGACGTTAGTGAATTTAATGTTGCTGCGCGGTAATGTCGGCAAGGAAGGCGCTGGCCTGTGCCCGGTGCGCGGACACAGCAATGTGCAAGGAAACCGTACTGTTGGCATTTACGAAAAAATGCCGCTGGAATTCCTGCAAAGCCTGGATCGTGTATTTGATCTGAATGTACCGAAAACGCCAGGTTATGATGCAGTCGCCTCAATTGAAGCGATGATAGACGGCAAGGTGAAATTTTTCTTCGGCCTGGGCGGTAATTTTTCGATTTCCACACCCGATACCGACCGTACCTGGCAAGGCATGCGCAATTGCGAACTGACTGCGCATGTAACCACCAAGCTCAACCGCAGCCACCTGGTGCATGGTAAAGAAGCGCTGATACTGCCATGCCTGGGACGAACAGAGATCGATACTCAGGAAACCGGTCCGCAGGGCGTCACTGTTGAAGATTCCATGAGCATGGTGCATATCTCCTACGGTATGAACAAGCCAGCTTCACCACAACTGCTGTCCGAGCCTGCCATTGTCGCCCGTCTGGCACATGCCACGCTGAAAAACAGCAAAACGCCGTGGCTGGAATATATCAAGGATTACAGCAAGATCCGCGACATCATTGAGCAGACGATGCCGGTGGCGTTCAGGGATTACAACGAGCGCATCAAGACTCCGGGCGGTTTCCGCATGCCGGTCCCTTCAAGCCAGCGGATCTGGAATACGCCTTCTGGTAAGGCTGAATTCACGTTACAGGCTATCCCGCAAAACTCGCCTATCCATCAGGCACGCGAGCAATATGGTGACCAGTTGTTTGTGTTAATGACTACCCGTTCGCATGACCAGTACAACACCACCATCTATGGCATGGATGACCGTTACCGTGGCGTCTTCGGCCAGCGTCGGGTCATTTTCATGAATCCTGCCGATATTGAGCGCCAGGGTTTGCAAGCCGGTGACTGGATAAACCTGGTCAGTGTCTGGCAGGACGGCATTACACGGCGCGCAGATAACTTCATGGTCGTTTCATACGACATTCCGCAAGGTTGCCTGAGTGGCTATTACCCGGAGACCAATAACCTGGTGCCGTTAGAAAGTGTTGCCGATCATTCACGTACACCGACTTCAAAATCGATTCCGGTGATCATCGAGAAAGCTTCTGAGGTTGCCAATGCTGCTTGATTACGACCAGTATGACGCTTCCATAGAAGAAAGTATCAGTGTTGATCATCCTGACCGGATTGATCCTTCCCCGCTAGATACCAGTGCTGTGCGTATGCTGGGCATCCTGGCTTTGCTACATGCAGAACATGGGCATGGACGGGCACAGGTTCCGCTGGCGGCTATCTGCAAGCGTCTGGAATTACGCATGAGTACACTGCAACGCCTGATGACTGCACTCAGCGAGCAGCAACTGGTCGATGTCATGATGGAAAAAGAGCGCCTGGTTGCGGCCCTGACACCCGCAGGAGAGGAAATCACGCTCGCGCTGCAGTCGGCTTAAATTGAGTTCATCTTAAATTTAAGCCGCTTTATATTTCATCAATATCGCCGCTACGCCGCATATCGCTGGCGTATAATGGTCCGCATCTGCGTTTCTCCCCAGTCTTACCACCATGAAGCTTTATGTCTCGTTTGCCGCCCGCATACGCGCAATGATAGATGAAGGCGTTTTGCGACCGGGAGACAGAGTCCCTTCAGTCCGCCAAGCCAGCGAAAAATATAGTCTCAGCATCAGTACGGTTTTACGTGGTTACTTACTGCTGGAACAGGAAGGCGTGATCAGCAGCCATCCGCAATCGGGCTATTACGTCACTCCACGCAAACGCCTGCAACAGAAACAAACTTCAGCGCTGGCAAAAGATATCAATCTATCCGAAGTCGATGCCAGCAAACTGGTCCTCACCACACTCAAATCCATTCGCGAATTCGGTACGGTCCCGTTAGGCTCGCCATTCCCTGATCCGCAACTGTTTCCGCTCAAGAAAATCCACCAGTATGAAAAAGCCCTGACCGATGACCAGGGTGAGTGGGGCGTTCTCAGCGACCTGCCACCAGGCAATGAGATGCTACGCCAGCAGATTGCCAGGCGTTACCTTACTAATGGCATGGATGTATCGCCTGACGATATCGTCATCACGCACGGGGCTACCGAAGCCATCACCCTTTGCCTGCAAGCCGTGGCCAAAGCAGGGGATACCATCGCGCTGGAATCCCCAGGCTACTACGCGCTGGCCCACACAGTAGAGCGCCTGGGCATGAGAGTGGCTGAGGTCCGCACTCATCCAGACTCCGGTATTGATCTGGATGCGTTACGTGCCGTTACCGACAATGTGCGCGTCGCTGCCGTTATCCTCACCAGCAACTTCCAGAATCCGCTCGGTTTTGTGATGCCCGATGCCAAGAAACAAGCCTTAGTGGAATTTCTTGCAGAACAGCAGATTCCGCTGATTGAAGATGATGTGTATGGGGAACTGTATTTCAGCGAGCAAGCGCCTTTGCCCGCCAAGGCTTTTGACCGTACCGGTATGGTGCTGCATTGCTCATCGTTCTCCAAATCGCTGGCCCCAGGCTATCGCGTTGGCTGGATGGCTGCTGGCCGTTACCGGCAAGAAGTTGAGCGGTTGATGTTCCTGAACAGCCTGTCGCTGACTTCAGCCCCGCAAATCGCAATTGCCAAATTCATGCAGCGCGATAGTTTCGAGCAGCATCTCAAACAATTACGTCATACCTTGCGTTCAAACTATGTGCTGATGCGTAATGTGATCGAACAGAGCTTCCCTGTAGGTACGGAGCTTTCTGTGCCCAAGGGCGGTTACGTCATCTGGGTAAAGCTGCCTCAAGCGCTGGATGCGCTGGAACTCTATCGTGCCGCTATCGATAATGGCATCACGGTTGCGCCAGGTACGATTTTTACACTCAGGAAAGAACTGACGCACTACATAAGGCTTAACTTCAGCCATCTGTGGACTTTGGTGATAGAAAAAGCAGTCCGTGATGTAGGTGCACTGGCTTGTGAGATGCTGGCAGCAGAAAAACCGCAAGCATAGAAACGCGTAGAAAATGTAGAGACTAGAAAAGCAAAAAGCCTTGTATTTCTACAAGGCTTTTTTAATTTGGCTCCTCAACCTGGGCTCGAACCAGGGACCTACGGATTAACAGTCCGGCGCTCTACCGACTGAGCTATTGAGGAATCGGTACGTCGTTTGAAGGCGCTATATTACTGAGACCGTGCCCCTTGGTCAACCACTTTTTGCGAATTTCTCCATATTTTTCGATGCGCAGTTTAAATGCCGGTTTTGCTTGATATGCAGTCATAAAAGTCAAGAGGTTTGCATGGTCAGATCGCACTTTTGTTACCCAAACGGGTCAATTTTTTATTGGGGCAAGGTCGTTTATAATAGCGGTAACAGGAGATGCTTATGCGTACAGTTTTAGGAAAAGTGGTTGGTATGACTGGTACTGCGGAAATTGTGGATCAGTATGGTCACCATATTCAGTTGAAAGCGGGCGATACATTGCATGCCGGCGATCAGTTAGTGACCGTGGCTGGCGCACAGGTTGCCATGCAGGCGATCAGTGGCGAGATGGTTCAATTTGCCGAACAACAGTCGGTCACATTGTCTGACGAAGTGTCTGCATCGCCGCATACCATGGATATCAGTGAGCATGCAGTGAATCCGGCGGTGATTCAACATGTGCTGGCTGCTTTGCAATTGAATGATGCGATTGATTTAACGCCGCCGCTGGCATCCATGCTGCAAGAAGAGGCAAGCGCTTTTGTTTCAATCGCGCATACTTCAATCACCGAGCAGGCGCTGCAAGATACAAGCCCTGCAGATGCTTTGAATATTCATGATGTGTTGATTTCCGGCGATCATCATGCGGTAGTGTCTCCAGCCGCGATGCCGATTACGGAACTGGCAGACCTGATGACGCAAACGGCAAGTGCAGATATCGGGTTACCGAATAGCCCTCTGAAAGACTTTCTGAATGACTAGATAATCTTAGTGCTGGAATAATAAAAAAGCGCCTGATGGCGCTTTTTTATTTTGAGTGCAGGATTAGGCTTTAAGCGCTTGTTCTATCCTGTCCAATGCTTCGCGCAGGTTATCCATGCTGGTAGCAAACGAGATACGGAAATACCCTTCAGCACCAAATGCAGAGCCTGGCACCACCGCGACATTGTGTTCTTCCAGCAGGTATTCTGCCAGCGCCATGTCTGAAGTTTCTTTGATTTTGCCAGCCTGATGCAGATTTGCAATCGCCTGACGCGCATCCGGGAAAGCATAGAAAGCACCTCCAGCCATTAAACAGCTTAAGCCCGGCATGGCATTGAATCGGTCAACCACATATTGATGGCGCTCTTTAAAGGCAGCGACCATCGGTTTGATACAGTCCTGTGAGCCACTCAGGGCGGCTTCAGCGGCATACTGTGAAATAGAAGTCGGGTTGCTGGTCGACTGGCTTTGCAGGATTTCCATCGCCTTGATGATGTAAGCCGGGCCAGCCGCATAACCAATACGCCAGCCGGTCATGGAATACGCTTTGGATACGCCATTAAGCACGATACAGCGGTCTTTCAAGCCAGGCGCGGCATTGAGGATGTTATGGAATTGATCACCGGTCAGGTTGACGTGTTCGTACATGTCATCGGTAGCGATCAATACGTGTGGATGTTTGAGCAACACTTCACCCAATGCTTTTAATTCTTCCAAAGAGTAGACTGCGCCGGTCGGGTTAGAAGGCGAATTGAACATCACCAGTTTGGTTTTGCTGTTAATCGCTGCTTCCAGCTGGCCAGGCAGTAATTTAAAGCCTTGTTCAATACCACATTCCAGGATCACCGGTTTGGCCTCAGCCACCATGGCGATATCGGCATAACTGACCCAGTAAGGCGCTGGGATGATCACTTCATCGCCAGGGTTCAATACTGCCAGACACAGGTTGAAAATGGTTTGCTTGCCGCCTACGCCAACAATCACTTCATTCACGGCATAATCAAAACCGTTTTCATTCTTGAATTTGTTAACAATGGCTTTTTTCAGGGCTGGAATGCCACTGACGGGCGTGTATTTTGTGTAACCTGCGTCGATGGCTGCTTTGGCTGCATCTTTAATATGTTGTGGTGTATCGAAATCTGGCTCACCTGCTGCCAGGCCAATAATCGGACGGCCTTCGGATTTATATTTGGCGGCTTTGGCGGTGATCGCCAAAGTAGGGGATTCTTTAATGGATAAAACTCGCGCAGATAGCACGTTGGCGGCAGGTTTGCTCAAAATGGCGTCCTTGTTGATCGGTATGTGCACAAGCAGGCTAGACTTTCGTGCCTGCAAAAAAATGAAAAACGCAACATTTTACGCAAAAACCACGTGCGGTGGAAGTGAATGACACCAGTTTTAAACAGATTTTTGGCGCAATCAAACGGGTTTCATAGATCGTTTAACTTACTGTTTCTGGCAGTTTTGCTCGCAACTAAGATAGTTCTGGTAAACCGATACCAGCAACGGGTCAATTTTCTGCAGTTGCAATTCAATGTCTTTCACGGTTTTGTCGTCGCCCAAGCGCTGTGCGACTTCGCCGCGCCTGAACCAGGCTTCTACAAACTGGCCATCCAGGCTGACTGCTTTTTGATAGGCAGTAGCTGCTGCATCAAATTGTTTCAATGATTGTTCAGCCAATCCCAGGCTAAACCAGGCATCTGCGTTGCTAGTTTCATTCTGGGTCCATATGGCACTAATTTTCTCCATGTTAGCCCAATCCTGGCGTGACTCTGGCACCGCTGCTTGCATGTAGTAGGGTTTTTTATCTTCATCTTCTTCCCATAAGGCTTTGCCACGCACGGGGAACTCGGTACTGGCGGGCATTTTCTCCAAAGTTTCCAGCCATTCCACTGGTAAAGCAAAATGGATGCTGCGGCCGTAACCCGCGGTTTTAAAAGTGTTGATGCCAACCAGTTTGCCATCCATATCGAATAATCCGCTGCCGCTGGCGCCCATCAGGAATTTAGCGCTACTGCGTATCATATTGCCGGAAGGGGTCGAGTAAAGACCTTGAATCTCACCAATGGAGGTGATGGGTGCGGGCACGCCATTGGAATGGCCGATGGCGCTTATTTCCTGCCCACGTGTCAATGCATAGCTATTACCGCGTACGACCGGCTTAAGCGGCAGGGTCGGTGATGTGACCAGGCACAAGTCGTGCCATACATCGGCGCGGACGCTGGTGATCGGGTAGGCATCTTCACCACGCGAAACCCATGGTTGTTTGGTGGCGCGTAGCACATGGCAATTGGTCACCACAGTATGGTCAGCGACTACCACGCCTGAACCGTAGGCCATGCCGCCATCCTCGTTGTAGCCACGGATCATGACGACGCCAAAATAAGCTTCCATCAATGCCTGCTGGTTATAAGCATGCGAAGAGGCAGAAAATATTACAATAAACACCGATAGTAAAAGCTTCAAGCCAATCTCCAGAGTGATTTTTCAGACATCCAACAGAGGACTACTTTCAAAGCCAATAGTTCTCCTTAAATGCTGCGTTGTCAAATGTAAATCACACGCCCATTGAACCAAAAGCAGTTAAAATGAGACTATTGTTTATTTAATCAGATTGTTTTCGTGATCGTCACCTTTCCAGGTAGCAAGTTTGAGTTACACCAGCCTTTTCCTCCGGCCGGGGATCAGCCTCAGGCCATAGAAAAACTGACTAAAGGCATTGAAGATGGTTTGAAGTTTCAAACCCTGCTCGGCGTGACCGGCTCCGGTAAAACTTACACCATGGCCAATGTGATTGCACGGACCGGTAAACCGGCCATCGTCATGGCGCCAAACAAAACCCTGGCGGCCCAGCTCTACAGCGAATTCAAAGAGTTTTTCCCCAATAATGCGGTGGAATACTTCGTCAGTTACTACGACTATTACCAGCCGGAAGCGTATGTGCCCTCACGCGACCTGTTTATCGAAAAAGACTCCAGTATTAACGAACACATCGAACAATTACGTTTGGCAGCGACCAAGGCGTTGCTTGAGCGTGAAGATGCGGTAATCGTGGCAACTGTTTCAGCCATTTATGGTATCGGAGACCCGGGTGAATATCATGGCATGGTGCTGCATGTGCATCAGGGCCTGAAGATTGAGCAAAAAGATATTGTGGCGCACTTGATTGCGATGCAATACGACCGTAACGATTTTGATTTTGGCCGTGGTTGCTTCCGTGTCCGTGGCGATATTGTGGATGTATTTCCCTCTGAAAACAGTGAAACAGCGGTGCGCATCAGCATGTTCGATGACGAAATCGACAGCATTCAGTTGTTTGATCCACTGACCGGCCAGGTATTTAATAAAATCCATAATTTCCGTATTTTCCCATCCAGCCATTATGTGACTGCGCGGGAAGCGACGGTGCGTGCGATGGAAACCATCAAAGCCGAATTACGCGACCGCGTTAAAGTCTATCTGAGTGAAAACAAGCTGGTTGAAGCGCAGCGGATTGAACAGCGCACGCGGTTCGACCTGGAAATGCTCAATGAAATTGGCTTTTGCAAAGGCATTGAGAACTACAGTCGCCATTTGACAGGCCGTAAACCTGGCGACCCGCCGCCGACACTGATCGATTATCTGCCGGAGCATGCATTGATGATCATCGATGAAAGCCACGTCACGGTGCCGCAAATCGGCGGGATGTATCTGGGTGACCGATCACGCAAAGCAAACCTGGTGGATTACGGCTGGCGTTTGCCTTCAGCGATGGATAACCGCCCGCTCAAGTTTGAAGAGTTTGAGCGCATTATGCGTCAATGCGTGTTTGTATCTGCGACGCCTGCGGATTACGAAAAAAACCATCAGCAGCAAGTAGTGGAAATGATTGCGCGTCCGACCGGCTTGATAGACCCTAAAATCATTGTTAAACCCGCTGATACGCAAGTGGATGACCTGTTGGGCGAAATTAAAGAACGCGTAGCGATTGGCGAACGCGTGCTGACTACCACGCTGACCAAACGTATGGCAGAAGATCTTACCGATTATTTGTCCGAGCATGGCGTTAAAGTGCGCTACCTCCATAGTGATATTGAAACGGTAGAACGGGTAGAAATTATCCGTGATTTGCGCCTGGGGGAGTTTGATGTGCTGGTGGGTATCAACCTGTTGCGTGAAGGTCTGGATATCCCCGAAGTTTCATTGGTAGCGGTGCTCGATGCCGATAAGGAAGGCTTCTTGCGCTCTGAACGCTCGTTGATCCAGACAGCCGGCCGCGCGGCGCGTAACCTGAATGGTAAAGTGATTTTTTACGCCAACAAGATCACACGCAGCATGAAACTGGCGATGGATGAGTCTGACCGTCGCCGTACTATCCAGGAAGCGTTTAATGCAAAGCATGGCATCACGCCTAAAGGGGTGACCAAGCGGATTAAAGACCTGATTGAAGGCGTGTACGATAAAGATGAAGCACACCGTGAACGTAAAGCCGCGCAAGAACAGGCTAGTTACGAGAACATGAGTGAGAAAACGCTGGCCAAAGAACTCAAGCGGGTAGAAAAAGCCATGCATGATGCAGCCAAAAACCTGGAGTTTGAAAAAGCCGCCCAGTTACGTGATCAGCTGAAAAAACTCAAGTTGCAAGCATTTGGTGCCGAAGTAGATGATTTGAAATGAGTTTACTAAACACCTGTATTGGTTCGGTAGCGGCGATGTGCACTACGGTAGCATTTGTGCCGCAAGTCATCAAATCCTGGCGCACGCGTGATTTAAGCGGGATATCGTTGCCTATGTATACAATTTTCACGCTAGGCGTTATTTTATGGCTGGTGTACGGGCTTTTAATTGGCGATTGGCCGGTGATCATCGCCAATGCGATTACAGCGTTACTTGCAGGTGGTGTTCTTTTGTTAAAATTGCAGTCACTCAAAATGAAATCTCCAAAAATGAAATCTATGACACAGCTTTAATACCAGATTATTTTTTTGATGATTGATCACTTTTACTGATTATTTATTATTTAAAACTAGAAATTTTTTAGGATACGACCATGAAAAAAATTACAAAAGCAGTATTTCCAGTTGCCGGATTAGGCACACGTTTCTTGCCGGCAACCAAAGCCAGCCCTAAGGAAATGTTGCCTGTGGTTGATAAGCCATTGATTCAATATGCTGCTGAAGAAGCTATTGCAGCGGGCGCCACCGAACTGATTTTCATCACCGGGCGTAATAAACGCTCAATTGCCGATCACTTTGACAAAGCTTACGAGCTCGAAGCTGAGCTGGAAGCTGCAGGTAAACAAAAATTACTGGATATCGTGCATAGCATTTTGCCTAAAGGGGTCAGCTGCGTATTTATCCGCCAGTCACAAGCGTTGGGTTTAGGTCATGCGGTGTTATGCGCCAAACCAGTCGTGGGTGATGAGCCGTTTGCCGTATTGTTAGCCGATGACTTACTGTGCGGTGATGTATCGATTACCAAACAAATGGTTGATGTCTATGAGCAAAATCAATGTTCTATCCTGGGTATTGAAACCGTTGCTCCAGAAGAAACCAGCAGCTATGGCATAGTGGACGCGGTTGCAGAAACTGATGATCTGTTATTGGTCAAAGGCATGGTTGAAAAACCAAAACCGGAAGAGGCGCCTTCTAACCTGGCAGTCGTTGGCCGTTATGTATTATCGCCACGTATTTTTGAGTGCCTGGAAAAAGTTAAACCAGGCAAGGGTGGTGAAATTCAACTGACTGACGGTATTGCTGCCTTGATGGAATTTGAAAAAGTTAAAGCCTACCGCTACAAAGGTAAACGCTATGATTGCGGCAGCAAGCTGGGCTTTATGCAAGCCAACGTTGAACTGGCATTGCAGCATGATGAAATTTCCGGCAGCTTCAGGGAATACCTGAAAACCCTGGCTATCTAACCAGCTTTTGATCATGCAAGATCCCGATAACCAGTCGCCAGACTACTGGCTTGCACATTCTGACATCGTCTTTACCGAAGCTGATGTCACCAAGGCACTGGATCAGATAGCGCAAGAATTGCACGATAAACTGGCTGGCCAGTCAATATTACTATTGTGTGTGATGCGCGGCGGACTTTACCTGGCAGGCCAGTTAATGCAAAGGCTGCAACTGCCAGCGCGCCTCGATTACCTGCAAGCCAATCGCTATCATGGCACGTCAGGAAGTGAAATCGTCTGGGCCAAGGAGCCTGAGTTTGATATGACTGCACAAACAGTGGTCGTACTCGATGATATTCTGGATGAAGGTATTACCCTGGCAGAAGTCGTGCAGTATTGCCAGAAAGCAGGTGCCACACAGGTATTGACTGCCGTACTGGCTGATAAAGATAATGGTTGTGTCAAACCGCTGCAAGCGGATGTAGTTGGCTTAACGGTGCCAAACCGTTATGTGTTTGGCTGTGGCATGGATGTCTATGGCTGGTGGAGAAATTTGCCTGAGATTCGTGCGTTAAAGTAAAGCAGTGAACATTCAATTTTCTGAATCCAGAAGCCGGTTGTTTAGCCATGTGCAAAACAACCGGCTTGTTTGTATTTAAACACCTGAGATAACAGGGATGGTGTTTTGTCCCTGTTAGTTACCAGCACTTCAATCAGGTTTTGCGTGGCGGGAAAATACTTTTTTTCACCAAAGCATGCACGCCCCAGTTGCCATCGACTACCTGGGTAATCCCGAAATCTACCGCAATCGACATCAGTGAAATGGCCTCATCCTCAGTCAATCCCTGCGTGCTCATCAGGAAGTCACGCATTTTTCGATAGGCATCACGCAAAGCCAAATCTACTGATGACTTGGCAAAAATACTGTTCTGCGCATCCGCGCCCAAGTCTGCCAAATAATTAGGATAGCTAAAGCCATGCAGCAACCATTCATCCTGCGTTTCCAGCAATGGATACTTCAGGCTTTCCAGAGGGGTGCCTGGCAGGCTGGCTTTTTTGTGCAAAATCAGCTGGAATGTTCCGGTGAGTGAACATTCGATCGCGGTTCCACAGAGTTCGGAATCGCCCTGTGAAGCATGGGGGTCGCCTACAGAGAATAATCCACCGCTAACCGAAACAGGGTAGTACAAGGTAGCGCCTTTGCCTATGCGCCAGTTATCTATATTGCCGCCGGTATAACTGGGCGGAATGGAGTTGACCATATCCGCTTCGGCAGGCGCCACGCCCATGGTGCCAAAGTGCGGACGGATAGGCACCCGCACGTTTTTAAGCACATTGTGGTTTTCCTGTATGGTTTTGTGGTCCACCGGTACACCAGGGTAATCAATAATCGGGTGCACCACGCCAAAAGGGTCGGTCTGCGGTGTCCAGCGAAAGTTATACACCGCACTGGCGTAGTTTCTTTCACCCGTGGCATCGACTTCATAAATAGTGATGACCTCGCGTTTCTTGGGTTCTTCCACCGTGTCGCCATAATGAAATCCCCACCAGGCTGCCGCATTACTGCCAAACGCCTTGCCTTTGTAAAGTGGATTGGCACTGGCTCTTGGGGTGACATCTACAATACGTACTTCCAGTATATCGCCTGGTTCAGCACCCTTGATGGCAACAGGTCCTGTACAGATATGCACGCCCAAACCGCCACCTGCGCCCACTTTGGCATTCATCGCACCAATGCCGCGGCGGTCCACGCCTTTGCGCTTACTGTCCCAGTAAAACACGCTTTCTGCACCAGGGTCACCGCGCACCATACGCTCGGCGTCGTCATTGGCATGGTGGGTGAGGGTTTCCAGCGTGACATAGTCACCGGACTCAACCTCGATCAATGGCTTGAGGGATTTACTGAAAAAGCCCCAGTGAACGGTTTTGTCATTGGCTGGCACATAATAATGGCTGGCACGCCCTGCACCGGCGCCTACTTTTGGGCTTTGTGCAAACGCACTTTGCGACATGGTAATTCCCAATGCTCCCAAGGCGGCCGTGCTGCTGCCAACAGCAAACGCATCTTTCAAAAATGATCTTCGAGCTTCGTGAAACTCTTCTTTGATCAACCCCTCGTTTTCCGGGGTGATGCCATGATTACAACCGGGACTGCAAGTATGTTCCGCCATTTTGAAAGACTCCACTGAGTTAAAAATACATAAAAACTTTTATCAAAACCGCCAGGTTCTGAATGGATGGTCGTGGGGCGATGGCGGGTTGTATGCTAAGTGATTACTGCATAGGCTAACCATCAGCCAAGCTTGTTAAAGTGTTAGTTTATGGCACTATGCTCGCACCTAAGCTGTTGTTTATTAATACGTTAAACTACGTAGGCAGCTTTTGAATGGGCTGTAGAGGAAAAATTTTTTTACTTTAAAAAGGTCGTGATATGGGGCAAAACTTAAACGTCCAGTCCCATAATAGAAAAAGGCATCCTGTAAAAGATGCCTTATAAACTCGGAAATACCTGTTAAATCGGGGATGGGGCTGATTCACCACAGCTTGAAACAAATAACAACCTCATTTCAATCCGTCCTAGTTGGCAAAAAAGCCCTTAGCTAGAATGCAGGGAATCATTAATTGTGTACGTGGGAGTTCTTCCTGAGTTGATTAAGTATGTATTGAGCCCACTCAAAATTGATCAACGGAAATTACCGAAAGACTCTTTCCTGCAGCTAAATTTTAGCCAAATAATTTTGGCGGAGAAGGAGGGATTCGAACCCTCGATACGCTTTCACGTATGCCTGATTTCGAGTCAGGTACATTCAACCAGCTCTGCCACTTCTCCGTTTTTCGCAGCAATAGAATACTGAAAGGGCGCTAGTCTACACCTTGCTAACGCACTGATTCAATAGATACTTAAGCTCTAAATTCAGTTCAAAGGCAAATCGATTTGCACCACTAACCCTGATTCAGGTGACGGTTTATTGCTCAAGGTCATACTACCACCGTGTTTTTCAACAATCATGCGCGCAATGGATAAACCTAGACCTGTACCGCCAGTATGTCTGGAGCGTGAATCTTCCAGCCTTCTGAAGGGTTCCAGCACATTATCAAGCTCTTGTGCCGGAATGCCCGGGCCTTCGTCCGAGATAGTGCATAGTACGCGAGACGCTTTCACCTGAATGGTGAGGGTAGGCGATTGTGCATAATGAATGGCGTTATTTAACAGGTTGTTCAGGCAGCGTGTAAGCAGGTGTGCCGAGCCCATGATGGTGATGGCTTCGTCGGGCAGGGTTTTATGGATAGCATGTCCTGCTTCTTCAAAATCATCGCAGACAGCAGTCGCCAGGGCCGTGAGGTCTACCCGGTTTTTATCGACGTTCTCGCTGCATAGTCTTGCAAAGTCCAGGCCTTCACGCACCATTTCCTGCGTTGCGGTCAGGTCGTTGACCAGGCTTTGCTTGAGTTCTGCGTCTTTGACTTTCTCCAGGCGCAAGCGTAAACGCGTCAACGGCGTTTGCAGGTCATGCGCGATTGCGCCGAGGATAAAGCCACGTTCCTGCACATGCTTGAGGATGCTGCGCTGCATTTCATTGAAGGCTTTGGCAGCATGGCGTACTTCAGTTGACCCCTGATTCTCCGGCAACGGCGGATTTTCTATGTTGTGCGCCAGTTGCAGTGCGGCGTTTGCCAGTTTGCGTAATGGTTGTGTTGCCACGGAGGCAACCACCCAGATAATGCTGATCAGCCCCAGTAACGCCAGCACGAAGGCAAGCGGATTACGCTCAGGCGGGTGGCCTGGTGGTGGCCGATGCCCGCCATAGCGTAGCTGGATTAATACGGGTGTGTTGTCCTGCAAATGTGTGTATACCGCCAGACAATAGCCTGGTTGAGGTGGTGGCGGGCCAAATTCACGTGGGGGTTCAGGCGGACGGTTACGTGCACTACAGCGGCCCTGGGTGGTGATGCTGATCACATCGGCAATTTCAGGTACTAGCAGGGTATTCAGGTTTTCCAGTTCTGCCGGTAAGGCAGGTACGTTTTTTGGAGGCACGGCGCCGAGCTTTAAACTGCTGCCCATACGCTTGAATACATCCTGGATTTCAGAACGCTTTTCGGGCACGGTGATTTCCAGGATGCGGATCATGCTTTCGATGCGGTCAAACGCAAACTGGTCGCGCAGACGGGATTCGTTGACACGTGAATCACGCTGGCCCAGCACATTGACGACTGTGGCGGTGAGCAGGATGCCAATGACGGCTATCAGGAAAATCCTGACTGACATGGCTCCTAACAGATTTTTCAGCATATCGTCAGGTCCCTTTATTTGACATAGCGCACATCGGCGGTGAGCAGGTAACCTTCATTACGCAAGGTCTTGATCACAGTGGGATTTTTGCTGTCGATTTCGATTTTTTGCCTGATCCTGCTAATTTGTAAATCAATGGATCTGTCGAAAGGTCCTGCCTCGCGGCCATGCATTTCTTCCATTAACTGGTCACGGCTAAGCGGGCGGTTGGCGTGTAACAGCATAAAGCGCAAAAACTTGAATTCTGCGTTTGAGAGCGGGATGCTGGTATTCAATTTATCAATCAGCGTGCGGTTCTGGATATCCAGCGTCCATTCGTTAAACGCAATCTGGCGCAAAATGCCGTTATCCAGTTCTTCGCTTTGCTTGCCAGCATTTTCTGCCACCATACGGCTACGGCGTATCACGCTGCGTATACGCGAGAGTAGTTCCAATGGCTCGAACGGTTTGGCTACGTAATCATCCGCACCCGTCTCCAGGCCCATGATGGTATCCAGCGAGCTACTACGTGCGGTAAGCATGATAATGGGAATACTGTGGTACTTGGGTGATTCGCGCAGCTCGCGACAAAGTTCTATGCCGTTGCGTTGCGGCATATTGATATCGAGGATGATGACATCTGGTACTTTTTGTTGCAGTACTTGCCACATTTGCGCATGATTGGCGGCCTGATATGTGCTCAGCTGATTTTCCTGCAGAAAATCACAAAGCAGGTCGCGGATTGCGTCATCATCATCTACCACCAGAACATGGGTATCGTGGCTGGTTTCTGTCATCGCTGGGTATCTCTGTCAGTTGAAGTAAATATTTGAGCACAAAACCGGCCATTCAGGCCGGTTTATATGTATTACCTGTGATTATGATTGTGGCTTATCGTGGTGTGGTTTGTCATGCTGAGGGCCGCCATGATCATGACCGCGTCTGCCATGGTGAGGATGCGGGAAAGCATTCTCATCAAACACTTTTTTCTGCGAGTCGTTCAGCTGTGCATAGAACGTACGGATTGCCTTAGCACGTTGTGCTTGTTCAGCATCGCGTTCTTTGTCCAGCGCTTCCATTTTATCAAGACGCTGTACAGTGTTCAGCTTTTCCAGAGCAGCGACGTCAGGGCGTTCAGCTTTGTCTTTAGGCTTGATTTGCGACTGGTAAGTATTCCAGGCACTTTCCTGAGCGGCAGTCAGTTGCAGCACGGTGTGCAATCTTTCCTGGTGCTTTTCAAAATGTTCTGCGCGGTGCTCTTGCCAGGTTGTTTTGTCGAATTTGCCTTTACCGCAGGTAGCGCCATGCTCTGCTAAGGCAGTCATGGATACCAAAGCCAAAGTACTTGCGATAGCCAATTGTTTTAATTTCATGATGTATCCTTTTCAATCATCATTGCGAAATTGCAATGTTGACATTAAAACACCCGAATGTATCGGGTGTTTGTCAGGAGCTGAGGGCTATGTATCGGAATGTATCACTTATTCATTTCCAAGCATTCAACCAATGAGTGAGCTAGGTGAAGAGCAACCAACGAATATCAAAGTACACGGTATTTTGAGTTCACAGGCAGCGTCGGTATTCGCTCAGGTAGTCAATAGATTGGTGCTGGGGTTATTCAATCCCTTGGCTGGCCAGGTAGTCTTCATAATTGCCAGTGAAATCAACAATGCCATCAGCCTTGATTTCAATAATGCGCGTGGCGATTGAACTCACAAATTCACGGTCATGGCTGACAAAAAACAGGGTGCCTTTGTATTTATCCAGCGCGGTATTCAGCGCTTCAATGGATTCCATGTCCATGTGGTTGGTCGGTTCATCCATCAGCAACACATTGGTTTTAGCCAGCATCAGCTTGCCGTACAGCATGCGGCCTTTTTCACCACCGGAAAGCACTTTCACTGACTTCTTGGTAGCTTCGGTAGGGAACAGCAAACGGCCCAGCATGCTGCGCACAGTGTTGTCATCATCGCCTTGCTGGCGCTGAGCAGTCATCCATTCGAACAGGTCTTCACCTTTTTCAAACTCGTATTCGTGGTCCTGCGCAAAATAACCGAGTTTGGCTTTTTCTGCCCATTTCACTTCACCATGCTTGGGCTGTAAATCGCCGGCCAATGCACGCAGGAAGGTGGTTTTGCCAATACCGTTTTCACCAATAATCGCGACTTTCTCACCGGCTTCAAACATCATTTCCACATTGTTAAATAATGGTTTGTCGAAGCCATGACTGAGCTTTTTCAGCTCTACCGCGTTACGGTGCAGTTTTTCCCTGTCGTCGAATTCAAAGCGGATGAATGGATACTGGCGGCTGGAAGGCTTGAATTCTTCCACTTTGATTTTATCAATCTGCTTGGCGCGGCTGGTAGCCTGTTTGGCTTTAGACGCGTTGGCAGAGAAGCGGCGTACAAAGTCCTGCAGATCGGCAATCTGCTGTTTGGCTTTGGCATTGTCTTTGGCCTGCTGATTACGCGCAGCAATACTGGCCTCCATATAATCGTCGTAATTACCTGGGTAGGAGGTAATTTTGCCGTAATCCATATCACAGGTATGCGTACAGACCTGGTTCAGGAAGTGACGGTCATGCGAAATGATGACCATGGTGCAGTCGCGGTTGTTGACGATATCTTCCAGCCAGCGGATGGTGTTGATGTCCAGGTTGTTGGTTGGTTCATCTAGCAGCAATACGTCTGGATTAGCGAATAAAGCTTGCACCAGTAATACACGCAATTTCCAGCCCGGAGCTACCGCACTCATCAGGCCTGTATGTTGCTCGATAGGAATACCTACGCCTAACAGCAACTCGCCAGCACGTGCTTCAGCGGTGTAGCCGTCATATTCAGCGAATTCACCTTCGAGTTCGGCGGCGCGCATATAATCGTCTTCAGTGGCTTCCAGATTGGCGTAAATCGCATCACGCTCCTGCATGGCTTTCCACATTTGTTCGTGGCCCATCATGACCACATCCAGCACACGCTGGTCTTCGTAGGCAAACTGGTCCTGTTTCAGGAAAGCCATACGCTCATTGGGATCCAGGCTGACATTGCCGCTGGTAGGTTCCAGTACGCCGGCCAGGATCTTCATAAAGGTAGATTTACCGCAACCGTTGGCGCCGATCAGGCCGTAGCGGTTACCGTCGCCGAATTTAACGGAAACGTTTTCAAACAGTGGCTTGGATCCAAACTGCATGGTGATATTGTTTGCAACTAACATGCAAGAACTCTCAAAAAATAGTTAATTAAATCGCTAATCAAGGCTGCGTGCTTTATTCAAAGTCACGCAAAATTATTCAAAACGGTTGTAAATGACGACTTCATTTAGTGGCAGTTGCCCGCTACGCGGCTTGGCAGCTTCCAGTGGTTTGCCTACTACTACAAACATCACCGGCACATGGTCCGCCGGCAGGTTAATCAGTTTGCCAACCGCGTCGAAGTCAAAGCCATCCATAGGGCAGGTGTCATAACCCATTTCCTTGGCGGCCAGCATCAATGTCATGGCTGCCATGCCACCCGAACGCATGCCTTCATCCCGTTCGGCCTGGGCGTGATCTGTGTAATAGTCATGGATAGCCTTCACCAGGTAATCACTGGCTTGCTTGGGCGCATTGACCCAGTACCGTGCAGGGTCTTTCTCCCAGGCTTTAAGGTCAGCAGTCAAAATAATCAGCAACGAAGCATCGGTCACTTGCGCCTGGTTCCAGCTCACAGCACGAATCTGGTGACGCAGCACCGGGTCAGTTACCACTACAAAGCGCCAGTGCTGGATATTGAATGCGGTCGGGGAAAGCATTGCCAGCGACATCAGTTGCTGAATTTCCGCTTCTGTCATACGGTGGTCAGGGTCGTAGCTCTTAACAGAACGCCGTTCGTTGATGGCTTGTGATACTTTCATTTAGTCTTCAATATTCAATATTTAAAATGTCTAATTGCAACGGCCCTGCCGGTCGTTGCCAGATAGTGCTGTCGCCGACTTTGCGACCCAGTAACGCTTTAGCCAGCGGAGATACATAGCTGACTTTATGCCGGGCAATATCGGCTTCATCTTCGCCGACTATTTTGAACTGCAACTGCTGGCCTTCCTCATCTTCTACAGTCACTGTCGCGCCAAACAATACGGTATGTCGCGGTTGCTGGGCAGGATCAACCGGTTGTACAGATTCCAGCCTGGCAAATAAATAGCGTAAATCACGGTCTATCTCGGCCAGTTTCTGTTGCGCGTTCGGGTCTTCCTTGCGCGCGGCATATTGCGGACGCTGGCTTTCCAGTGTTTTTACAGACTGCTGCAATTGTTGCAGGCCATCTGGAGTCACGTAGTTTGTATGCAGGCTGACCGGCCGCTCAGGCAGGTCGGTACCCGCCAGTTCCAGATCATCTTCCTTTACAAATCCGCGACTCATTGTGTAGTGTGATATTCCCTGTCGGTAATCAGAAATAGGTTAATCCCAGTGCAGCGCGTACTTCACTCATGGTCTGCGCGGCCACTTCACGCGCTTGCTCAGTGCCTTCACGTAGCAACTGCAAGATATAACCTTTGTCGCCAGCCAGTTCGGCACGGCGGGTGCGGATAGGTTCCAGCATTTCCTGCAAAACCGCTTCCAGGCGTTTTTTTACAATGCTGTCCGCCAGGCCGCCACGCGTGTAATGCGCTTTCAGTTCAGCAACAGCGGCTTTGTCGGTATCAAACGCATCCAGGTAAGTGAACGCAATATTGCCTTCAACATGACCAGGGTCTTCGATTTTTAAATGTAATGGGTCTGTGTAAACGCGTTTGACTGCCTTGGTGACTTCGTCAGCTGTTGCACCGAGGTTAATCACATTGCCCAGAGATTTACTCATTTTGGCTTTGCCATCAATGCCCGGCAAGCGGCCCAATTCCGGCACCAGGGCTTTGGTTTCCACCAGGATTTCCTGCTTGGTGCTGGCGTTTTTATAAGTACGGTTAAAGCGGCGTACGATCTCGTTGGTTTGTTCTATCATCGGGATCTGGTCTTCACCGACCGGAACCAGCGTCGCCTTGAATGCAGTGATATCCGCCGCCTGGCTAACCGGGTAGGTGAGGAAACCGGCCGGAATATCTCGCTCAAAGTCACGCAGGCGGATCTCTTCTTTCACTGTCGGGTTTCTTTCCAGACGCGCAACGGTGACCAGGTTCAGGTAGTAGAACGCCAGTTCAGTCAGCTCTGGCACCTGAGACTGGATGAAAATGGTCGATAACTTGGGGTCTATGCCCACCGCCAGGTAATCCAGCGCCACTTCGACCACATTACGGTGCACTTTATCAATATCATCCATATTGTCGGTCAGCGCCTGTGCGTCAGCCAGCATCACATATTGCTTGTATTCATGCTGGTATTTCACGCGGTTGCGCAAACTGCCGACAAAATGCCCCAGATGCAAAGGGCCAGTAGGGCGGTCGCCGGTGAGGATAATCGGTTTTGTGCTCATTGTCTTGTTCTCTGTTTAGTATGAGATCGAATCAAAGTTAAGGGTTATTCCCACTCGATGGTGGCGGGTGGCTTACCGGAAATGTCGTAAACCACACGGTTGATGCCGCGCACTTCGTTGATAATGCGGTTAGACACTTTGCCGAGCAGGCTGTAAGGTAATTCTGCCCAGTGTGCGGTCATAAAGTCGCTGGTAACCACCGCGCGCAAGGCTACTACGTAATCATAAGTACGGCCATCGCCCATCACACCAACGGATTTGACCGGCAGGAACACGGTAAACGCCTGACTGGTCAGGTCATACCAGGTTTTGCCGGATTTTTCGTCTACGGTATTACGTAATTCTTCAATGAAAATGGCATCGGCACGTTGCAACAGCAAGGCGAATTCGGCTTTCACCTCACCCAGAATGCGCACGCCCAGGCCAGGACCGGGGAAAGGGTGTCTATAGACCATATCGCGCGGCAAGCCAAGTGCTACACCGAGTTCGCGCACTTCATCCTTGAACAGGTCACGCAGGGGTTCAAGCAGTTTCAGGCCTAGTTGTTCGGGTAAACCACCTACATTATGGTGGCTCTTGATGGTGACTGCTTTTTTCGATTTAGCGCCGCCGGATTCAATCACATCCGGGTAAATCGTGCCTTGTGCAAGGAAGGTGGCGCCTTTATGACCCGCGCCGCTGGCTTTTAGTTTGGCCGCTTCAGCCTTAAATACTTCTACAAATTCGCCGCCGATAATCTTGCGTTTGGCTTCCGGGTCGCTGACACCGGCCAGCTTGCCCATGAACTGCTTACTGGCATCGACACGGATTACGTTCGCATGTAAACGGCCAGCGAACATTTCCATCACCATATCGCCTTCATTGAGGCGTAACAGGCCATGGTCTACGAATACACAGGTTAGCTGATCGCCAATGGCGCGGTGAATAAGTGCAGCTGCCACTGAGGAATCGACCCCGCCGGACAAGCCTAAAATCACTTCTTCATCGCCTACCTGCGCCTTGATACTGGCTACTGCTTCAGCAATGTAGTCGCCCATGATCCAGTCAGGTTTTGCGCCGCAAATCTCCAATACAAAGCGCTCCAGCATAGCTTGACCTTGTTTGGTGTGGGTGACTTCCGGGTGGAATTGCACCGCATAAAATTTGCGATCTTCGTCCGCCATCGCTGCAATCGGCGTCGTATCATTGCTGGCGATCACTTTGAAGCCGGTCGGTAACTCTGTAACTTTATCCCCATGGCTCATCCAGACATCGACCAGGCCATGACCTTCAGCATTGGTTGCATCTTGGATATCGCGGAACAGGGCAGAGTGGCCGCGGGCGCGCACTTGCGCATAGCCAAATTCACGTTTATGGCCGGCTTCAACCTTGCCGCCCAGCTGTTGCGCCATGGTTTGCATGCCATAGCAAATACCCAGTACAGGCACACCGAGCTCAAACGTGGCTTGGGGCGCCTTGTCGGTTTCTTCCTCGTAGACGCTGGCATGACTGCCGCTGAGGATGATGCCATCGGCACCAAAGCTGCGGACAAATTCGTCAGACACATCGCAGGGATGGATTTCACAGTAGACGTGTGCTTCGCGCACACGGCGGGCGATCAGCTGGGTAACTTGCGAACCGAAATCAAGAATAAGAATTTTTGAGTGAGACATTTTTTAGCCACAGAGTGCACAGAGGACACAGAGGTTACAGAGTAAAATCTCTGTGCGCTCGGTGTCCTCTGTGGCCAGGTTTAGTTTAAACAGTAAGATTTAATCAATACGGTAGTTCGGTGCTTCTTTGGTAATTTGTACATCGTGTACATGCGATTCGTGCATGCCGGCACTGGTGATTTGTACAAATTCTGCCTTGCTACGCATATCTTCAATGGTAGAGCATCCGACATAGCCCATGGAAGCACGCAGGCCGCCCATTAATTGGTGCACAACTGCCAGTACGCTGCCTTTATAAGGCACACGGCCTTCGATGCCTTCCGGAACCAGTTTGTCAGCATTCGCCGTGTTGTCCTGAAAGTAACGGTCAGAAGAACCTTTTTGCATGGCCCCAATAGAGCCCATGCCACGGTATGATTTATACGAACGGCCTTGGTATAACTCGACTTCGCCAGGGGCTTCTTCAGTACCCGCAAACATACCGCCCAGCATCACGCTGTTTGCGCCAGCTGCAATGGCTTTTGAAATATCACCGGAGAAGCGTATACCGCCATCGGCAATAAACGGCACGCCGGATTTTTCCAGTGCTTTCGCGACGTTGCTGATGGCAGTGATTTGCGGCACGCCGACACCAGCCACAATACGCGTGGTACAGATGGAGCCCGGGCCAATACCTACTTTTACGCAATCGGCACCATGATCTACAAGGGCCAATGCGGCATCAGCTGTGGCTATATTGCCACCGATAACTTGCAGGTTGGGGTAACGGGTTTTTGCCCATTTGACGCGATCCAGAACACCTTGTGAGTGGCCATGTGCAGTATCGACAACGATTGCATCAACACCAGCTTCTACCAGAGCGGCAATACGTTCATCGGTACCATCACCTACACCAACCGCAGCGCCGACCAGTAAACGGCCTTTTTCATCTTTACAGGCTAGCGGATGGTCGGTGGATTTTTGAATATCTTTCACCGTAATCAGGCCTTTGAGCTCAAATTGCTCGCCAATCACTAACAAACGCTCCAGACGGTGCTTGTGCAGCAAGCCCATGATTTCTTCACGACTTGCACCTTCACGCACTGTCACCAGGCGATCTTGCGAGGTCATCACGTTGCTGACAGCCTGGTCGAGATTAGTCTCAAAACGCAGGTCACGGTTAGTCACAATGCCAACCACTTTGCCATCTTGTAATACGGGTAAGCCTGAAATTTTATGGTGCTTGGTCAGCTCAATCACTTCACGCACTGTCATTGCCGGGTGTATGGTCACCGGATCAATCACGACGCCAGATTCAAAGCGTTTAACGCGTGAGACGCGTGAAGCCTGCATCTCTATCGACATATTCTTGTGAATAATGCCCATGCCGCCTAGCTGTGCCAGGGCAATCGCCATGCGGGCTTCCGTCACGGTGTCCATAGCGGCAGAGAGTAGGGGAATGTTAAGTGTGATGTTTTTTGTAAGTTTTGTGCGCAGGCTTACATCGCGGGGCATCACAGTAGAATGGGCTGGAACGAGTAAAACGTCGTCAAAGGTTAGAGCTTGTTGCAACAAACGCATGTGGAATCCTTATCTCCAAAATATAATTATACCGATTTCGTTTTGCCTTGACAAAGCGTTTTGCGTTTTTTGCAGTCAAATTGAGGCTGTCTGGCATGGTTTATGCATAGTCATTCCGGATGGTAGTAACGAAGTAGCGACTGGTGAGGCGGAAATCAAAAGTGAAATTTATGGAAGTGATGCGGAATATAGTATTGATAGCCTGCTTGATGCATGTGACCGCGCACGCGGAGATTTACAAATGGCGTGATGCCAAAGGCGTGGTCAATTATTCGGATATGCCGCCACCTGCCGGCAAGGAAGGTACGCAGAAGATTAAAGCGGCTACCGTCACCAGTGAATACCCGTTAACCCGCGCAGATGCTTATAAAGAAGATGCGACGGCAGCACCCGCTGACCAAGAAACTGCTTCTGGAAAAGGCAAACCAAAGACACAGATGTCTGATGAAGCGGCGGCTGTCGCCAAAGCTGCTGAAACACGGATGAAAGCGCAAAACTGTGCCGCAGCCAGATCTAATTATCGTAACTATGCGGTTGGCGGGCGGATGCAGACGGTGAATGAGATGGGTGAAAAAGAGTATTTAAGCGATGAGCAAATTCGTGAAAACCTGGCGCGTGCGCAGTTCGAAATTGACGAAAATTGTCCAGTTGAATAGCGAAATCCTTTGAAGCATCATTCTTTTTGGCATTTTTGCTGACTACTTTTGGCAGCACGGCCTCTTTTCGCAGCAACTTCTTTGTTTGTTGCACTTCCTTTTTTTGTTGCAACTCTTAAGCGCCTCGCTTCTTTAGCGTCGGCAATCAATGGGCGATAAATCTCAACTCTGTCCAAAGGCTTTAATATGGCATCGAAGCTAGTGACTTTGCCAAATATACCTATCTTGCAATTTTTCAATGATAGCTCCGGATACGCCAGCAATAATTGTGACTGTTGAATTGCTTCCAGTGCCGTCGTGCCCGTTTTAACATCAATTGAAATAATCACCTGCTTCTGCGGTAGCGCATAAGCAACTTCCACAGTCATCAGGTCAGAAATCTCTTCAGTCATGTTTGGTTATTTGAGTAAAGCTTGTTTGCCTGCTTCACAAAGCTATCGACAAAGGTGTTGGCAATGTGACTGAACACTGGCGCAATAATGCGCTCAATCAGGCCGTTGGCGAATACATATTCCAGCTTGAATTCTATTTTGCAGGCATCTTCGCGCAGGGCAATAAAGTGCCAGTGGCCAGTTAGTTGCTTGAAAGGACCATCGACCAGGGTGATATCCATCTGGTGTGGAAACTGTTTGTGGTTGCGGGTTGTGAAATGCTGCACGATGCCGTGATAACGGATATGGATAGTGGCTTGCGTCACCTGTTCGGTGCGTTCGATGACGTCACTGCCGCCGCACCATGGTAAAAAGCTGGCGTAATCTTCGACAGCATCGACCAGCTGAAACATGGTTTCGCAGGAGTGCATCACTAATACGGTTTTTTCTACTTGAGCCATTATTGAATATAGCGCCGGAACGGAGTTTGGTTTTGGGTTAAAATGCTATTTTAAGTGATTTAAGCCGGCAAACCAGCGTTATGACCATCGCGCAAAATAAAAAAGCGTTTTTTGACTATTTTATCGAAGATAAGTACGAGGCCGGCGTCGTGCTCGAGGGCTGGGAAGTGAAAGCCATCCGCGATAACCGCATTAACCTTAAAGAAGCCTATGTGGTGATTATGCGTGGCGAAATTTACCTGATTGGCTGCCATGTGACGCCATTGGGCGCTGCTTCCACGCATGTACGTCCGGATGCTATACGCTCGCGTAAGCTGTTATTGCATAATGAAGAAATTGCCAAGTTGATTGGTAAGGTCGAGCGTGCCGGTTACACCATTGTGCCTCTGGATATGCACTTCACGCGTGGTAGGGTGAAGGTGCAGATAGGCCTGGCTAAAGGCAAGAAGCAACACGACAAACGCGATGTCGAGCGCGAAAAAGACTGGAAGCGCGAACAGAACCAGTTAATGAAAAACAAACAGCGTACTCGGGAATAGTATTTCTGATGCTTGCTGAGTGTTAAGTTCAGGCAAGCAACTGTTCCAGTACCTGTGGCACCAATTCCGGCAAATCTTCTGCCATTAACCCGATCCCAAATAATCTTGCAGCTTCGCTATGGATCCAGGCAGCCGCTGCTGCCGCTTCCAGCGCAGGCATACCTTGCGCCAATAAGCTGGAGATCATTCCAGCCAGCACATCACCTGCGCCAGCCGTAGCCAATGTCGGTGGCGCATCCTCGTTCACAATGACTCTGCCATCTGGCGCTGCAATCACAGTGTGGGCGCCTTTAAGAAGTATCACTGCATTGGTCTGCTGACTTGCCTGAAGTACCTGGCTGATTCTTTCATCCAGGTTGCTGGCAGGATTAATGCCAAATAAACGTTGAAACTCGCCAGCATGCGGCGTCAATACACAAGCGGCAGTGATGGTTTTGCTTAGCTTATCAAGTTGTCGCGCAAATGTACTGAGTGCATCTGCATCAATCACCACCGGTTTCCCGCTTTGCAACATGGTAAGCGTTGTCTGCCGTGTGTCTGTCGAATTGCCAGCGCCTGGCCCTATCAGTAAAGCGCCGACTCTTGCATCCAGAATAAGTGCATGCAAGTCAGCGATGTTTGAATAGGGTTTCGCCATCACGCTTAACAACTGGCTGGCGTAAATGCTGAATGCGTTTTCCGGCACGGCAATGGCAGTGATACCTGCACCACTGCGTGCAGCAGCTAGCGCAGCCAACCTGGCTGCGCCTGTCATGGGGTATCCGCCCTGGATCAATACATAACCACGGCTATATTTGTGGCTGTTGGCATCAGGTTGCGGTAATAAGGATTGCCACAGGGCAGGAGTGTTCGATTGATAGTCTGGCATGATTTAATTGTATGTTTGAAGTGGCTGGTTGGCGAGTTGGTGCGAGATTTTATCCCTAACCTTCATTGTCGGCGAGGGGGCTTTGCGGTAAAATGTTCTCCCGTCTGCAACAATCTCAAAGTACCTCATCCATGACCAAATATGTATTCGTAACCGGCGGTGTAGTTTCTTCTCTTGGAAAGGGTATCGCAGCGGCTAGTTTAGGCGCTATTCTCGAATCGCGTGGCATTAAAGTGACCATGCTCAAGCTTGACCCGTATATCAACGTTGACCCAGGCACCATGTCGCCTTTTCAGCATGGCGAAGTATTCGTCACCGATGACGGCGCAGAAACTGATTTGGATCTCGGGCATTACGAGCGCTTTATCAGCAGCAAAATGTCCAAACGCAATAACTTCACTACCGGCCAGATTTACGAAACCGTGATTAAAAAAGAGCGTCGTGGTGAGTATCTGGGCAAGACTGTACAAGTGATTCCGCACATTACTGACGAAATTAAATCACATATTAAACGTGGTGCCGAAGGTGCCGATGTGGCGATTGTGGAAGTCGGCGGTACGGTGGGTGATATTGAATCATTACCCTTCCTTGAAGCCATTCGCCAGATGGGTTTTGAAGAAGGTAAAAATAATGCCTGTTATGTGCATTTAACTTTGTTGCCGTGGATTCCGACTGCAGGCGAATTGAAAACCAAACCAACCCAGCACTCTGTTAAAGAGCTGCGTGAAATTGGTATTCAGCCAGACATTTTATTGTGCCGCGCCGAACGCGAAATCCCGGAAGATGAAAAGCGCAAAATTGCCTTGTTCACTAACGTACCGTTCGAAGCGGTGATCAGCGCGATCGACAGTGACTCCATATACAAAATCCCGGGCTTGCTGCATGAGCAAATGATGGACGAAATTGTCTGTCATAAACTAAATATTCTGGCTAAAGCGGCGGATTTATCTGCCTGGCAAAAAATCAGCTATGCAGTTGCCAACCCTAAAGCGCAGGTGGATATTGCCTTTGTCGGCAAATATGTTGATCTGACCGAGTCATATAAATCTTTGACCGAAGCGCTGATTCATGCTGGCATACATACCGAATCAAAAGTGAAGATCCACTATATCGACAGTGAAGATATCGAAAAGTCCGGTACCGATGCCTTAACAAGCATGGATGCCATCCTGATTCCTGGTGGCTTTGGTGTGCGCGGTACCGAAGGCAAAATCAAGGCGATTCAATTTGCCCGTGAAAACAAAGTGCCTTATCTGGGTATCTGTCTGGGCATGCAACTCGCTGTGATCGAGTTTGCCCGCAATGTTGCTGGTTTCAAGGATGCTAATAGCACGGAATTCAATCCATCTACCGAACATAAACTGATCGGCCTGATCGACGAATGGCAAGATGCCAGCGGCAAAATTGAGAAGCGTGATGAACATTCTGACCTTGGCGGCACTATGCGTTTGGGCGCACAAAGCTCGCCGATCGAGCCTAATACGCTGGCTGCCAGCATTTATGGCAGCGAAGTGAACGAGCGCCACCGTCACCGTTATGAAGTGAACAATCATTATGTGGATCAGTTGAAAGCTGCGGGCCTGGTGGTATCTGCACGTACTCCTCGTGAAGAGCTCTGCGAAATGATTGAATTGCCACAAACCGAGCATCCATGGTTTGTCGCGTGCCAGTTCCACCCGGAATTCACTTCCAACCCAAGATACGGCCATCCTTTGTTTAAAGCCTATGTGCAAGCGGCACTGGCGCAAAAAAGCAAAGTTTAATTTTCAAGCAAGGGATTATCATGAAGTTATGTGGTTTTGATGTAGGTATCGAGCATCCGCTATTTTTGATTGCAGGCCCGTGTGTGATTGAATCCAGGCAAATGGCGATTGATACTGCCGGTCAGTTAAAAGAGATTGCCGAGCGTGTCGGTGTGCCATTTATCTATAAATCTTCTTATGACAAGGCCAACCGCAGTTCCACCAAAACCTTTCGCGGCTTTGGCATGGAAGAAGGCTTGAAGATACTTGACGAAGTGCGTGCGCAAATCGGCGTACCTATCCTGACCGATGTGCATAACGAACAACAAGTGCCGCATGTGGCTGCAGTGGTAGACGTATTGCAAACACCGGCTTTTCTGTGCCGCCAGACCGATTTCATTGTCGCCTGTGCCCAGTCCGGCAAACCTGTGAACATCAAAAAAGGCCAGTTTTTAGCGCCTGGTGATATGAAACAGGTCGTGAATAAAGCCAAAGAGGCTAACGGTGGCGTAGACAACATTATGGTCTGCGAACGTGGTGCTTCATTCGGCTACAACACGCTGATTTCGGATATGCGCGGCCTGGCAATTATGCGTGAAACCAATTGCCCGGTAGTATTCGATGCCACCCACTCGGTACAACAGCCAGGCGGGCAGGGCGAGAAAAGCGGCGGTCAGCGTGAATTTGTGCCCGTATTATCGCGTGCAGCAGTTGCCAGTGGCATTGCCGGTATCTTTATGGAAACTCACCCTGACCCAAGTAAAGCGCTATCAGATGGCCCGAATGCCTGGCCATTAGGCAAAATGGAAGATTTGCTGCATTTGCTGGTTGATATGGACAAGCTGGTTAAAAAAGCCGGTTTCGCCGAACATACCCTTTAATGGATTTTGCCTGGAGCAAACTCTTTAAATTGATTTCGCATGTATTCGTAAAGTTTAAGTTAAAAACATAAGGAAAATAGAATGAGCGCAATTGTAGATATTATCGCCCGCGAGATAATGGATTCACGCGGCAACCCAACGGTTGAAGTGGATGTATTGCTGGAAAGTGGTGTCATTGGCCGTGCAGCCGTGCCTTCAGGCGCGTCTACCGGTACCAAAGAGGCCGTAGAGTTGCGTGATGGCGACAAAAGCCGCTATCTAGGCAAAGGTGTATTAACTGCAGTTGAAAACGTAAATACCGAAATTACCGAAGCGATTCTGGGCCTGGATGCGGAAGAACAAAGCTTTATCGACAGAACCCTGATTGAGCTGGATGGCACAGAAAACAAAGACCGCCTGGGTGCCAATGCGATTCTGGGTGTTTCGATGGCCTGTGCCCGTGCTGCCGCTGAAGAAAGTGGCTTGCCTTTGTATCGCTACCTGGGCGGTTCAGCCTTCATGCAATTACCAACACCAATGATGAACATCATCAACGGTGGTGCGCATGCTGACAACTCTGTCGATATTCAAGAGTTCATGATTGTACCGGCTGGCTTGCCAACCTTCCGTGAAGCGTTGCGCGCTGGTGCTGAAATTTTTCATGCCTTGAAAAAAACACTGCATGACAAAGGTTTGGCAACCACAGTAGGTGATGAGGGCGGTTTCGCACCTAATTTGCCATCTAACGAATCAGCTTTGCAATTGATTATGGAATCGATTGAAGCTGCTGGTTACGAGCCAGGTAAAGATATCTATTTGGGCCTGGATTGCGCGAGTACTGAATTCTATAAGGATGGTAAATATCACCTGGAATCAGAAGGCGCTTCATTGAGCTCTGCCGAGTTCAGTGATTACCTGGCGACTTTAACTGGTAAATACCCAATCATCACCATCGAAGATGGTATGAGCGAGTTCGACTGGGACGGCTGGGACCTGTTGACCAAACGCCTGGGTAAAACCACGCAACTGGTCGGTGATGATTTGTTCGTGACCAACCCGAAAATCCTGCGTGAAGGCATCCAGAAAGGTGCAGCTAACTCTGTGCTGATCAAAGTGAACCAGATCGGTACCCTGACTGAGACTTTCCAGACGATCGAAATGGCTAAACGTGCTAACTACACAGCGGTAGTTTCACATCGCTCAGGTGAAACGGAAGATACGACGATTGCCGATATTTCTGTCGCTACTAACGCGTTGCAAATCAAAACCGGTTCCCTGTGCCGCTCAGAGCGCGTAGCCAAATACAACCAGTTGCTGCGTATTGAAGAAGAGTTGGGCGACGCGACTAGCTACGCTGGTTTGTCAGCGTTCTACCAGTTGTTCAAGTAATCAAGTCTGATAACGCATCTAGGTCGATGTGCGCAAACTGACTGTGATCTTCATTGTCCTGATTGCCCTGCTGCAATATCCATTGTGGTTGGGCAAGGGCAGTTGGTCACGTGTCTGGCAATATTCGCAGCAGATTGAAGCGCATGAAAAGCGCAATGATTATTACCGGCAACGGAATGAAACATTGCGCGCTGAAGTGCGTGACCTGAAACAAGGTCAATCAGCAGTTGAAGAACGTGCGCGCAGTGAATTAGGCATGATTAAGCAGGACGAAGTGTTCTATCAGGTGATGCAACGCAAAAATGCTAATCCTCCGGCATCCAAAGGTGTCGTCACCAATGTGCCGTCTAAGGAGTCCATCGTGAATCCTGGAACGCCGGATGTCCCAGCTGCAATACCAGAGCAATAGTAATTAGATATAGTTGAAAAAATGGCGCCTGAAGCGCCATTTTTTTATGTATAGAGTTTGCTTATGGCAATGCGTAAGGGAGCTCAGTAAAAGCCAGCTCATATTCTTGCCAGAAAATACTGCCGGCAGCTTTGGCTTCCAGCCTGCATTCTGCTAATACCCACCAACCACCTTGCAGATTTGGCGCGGCACGCACTATCTGGCCCGCTTCCTGTTGCTGGGCATCATGCACTGCATCACCGGGATTTGGCGTGACTGTGGTAGCGGGTAAAGTGGCAAGTAATGTGCGGCGTTTTACCTTGCCAAGGTAATGGGTACGTGCGACGATTTCCTGACCGGTATAACACCCTTTTTTGAAGTTAATGCCATTGAGTGCATCGAGGTTGATCATTTGCGGTACGAATTGCTCGCGCGTGCTTGCATACACCTGCGGAATACCAGCCTGGATTTCCAGTGCATCCCACTGATTGGTACTGGTTGGGCTAAATGTGGCCGAAAATGTTTTCCAGACTTGTTCTGCCTGGTCTGCATTCACCACCAGTTCCGCGCGCTGCTTTCCATGGCTATTAGTCAAACGAATTAATGTACCTAATGCACTATGGCTGGTTTGATGCGGGTGTAATGGCAGGTGTTGTATGTGGGCTGCCGAGTCAGCACTGGCCAGTCCGATACACACAAATTGCTCACTGACATCTTCGACCACTACCTTGCTGCGCATGACAAACATGCGCAAGCGTTTTACCAAATCTGGAATCAGTGCGCGCGGGCATTGCAGATAAATTACTTCGTTGATGCTGAATGCATAAAACAGTGCCAGCAGGCGGCCTTTTGCCGTACAGTAGCCGGTAAATTGTGAGGCTTCAGCCAACTGCTTAATATCGTTAGTGAATTGACCTTGCAGGAAGGTCTGGGCATCAGCGCCGCTGACGGCGATCAGGCCATCCACTGAGAGGTCGAATAATTGGCCTGAAGCCGGAATCTCAGGCGCGACAAATGAAGCTTCGCCTGATTCGTTAAACTGAGCACCCTGTGAAATTAAGAATTGTTGCCAAGCTGCGCTGGACATAAATGACTTTCTGTTGATAGTGTGGATGTTGTCACCAACAGCTTCACACAAACGTGATGAAAAAACCTATTCTACCAAGTGAAATAACCTTGCGCTTTCACCCTTCTAAATTTTTATGGGGGTGGTGGCTGGTATTTTCAATCGCTGTGCTGTTTTCTCTCTGGTTAAGCTTGTCGCCGCGGTGGGCATTCGCAGGCACTTTTTTCTATGCCACAGCTTGCTTTTGGCAATGGACACAGCTTGTCGCTACTCATTGGCGATTTAGTGTGCAACAGTTGAGTGTAGATGTGTTCGGGGAAATGATAATTATGAATGCACTGGGGCAGTTATGGCGGATTGAAGTATTGTCCGATAGCGTGGTGCATCATGGATGTATGGTGCTACACATTGCCTATACAGAATTAAAAACTGATGCATCCGAGCAGATGAATAATGCCCATCATCAAAAGCCGCTTTTATGGCAATGGCTACGACCCAAGCGCTTGCTGATATTGTTTGATCAAGCAGATACCATTTCCCAAAAAGCATTGCGTGTCTGGTTAAAGTGGGGGCTGCGCGAATAACCTATTGAAAATGGTTGTCGTGCGCGACAACTTCACTGCGGTTGAACAATTTAGATTTAAGCTGTTTGCGATAAATGCCAAACTTTTGTTTAAGTTGACGCAGGGTCTCATGATGCAGACTGGTGCCTAGCAAACATATGCCCGCCAGCGTAGCCAGTAGCCAGCCAATCGAAAAGGGCACAATTTCATAGCGCGGTGATTTGTGCGATTGGATGGTTTGCAATACATCGTAGGTATCATCGCCATTGATATATTGCGCGCCGATTTCCTGCGCCAGTTTTTGCAGATAAGTCGAGTCGCGCTTGGAGATGAAGCGATCATAGTCAGAGAGCGCGACGCTGTCATCGCGGCCACTGCTTTTGCTGGCGGTGACTTGTGCAATGTTCGGTTGCACGGCAAAACTTTCATTCGACCAGTAACCAATCATCTGGTTGTCTTCTGTCAGTTTTGGGATGCCGGTACCTTTTTCAGTGCCTATGCCAACAAAAAACCAGCCATCCCCGCCCTGAAAATCCCTGAGGTTGCGGGTATTGAACGCATGCAGCAAGGGCGCCTCATCGCCATCGGTAAAAAACACCGCTTTAGTCGCTTCGGGCATTTGCCGTAGCAGCTTGGCTGTGATAGCTAAGCTTTCGCGCAATTGGCTGTTGCCGGTCCATGCCATCCGCCAATCCAGGTGATCTATGGTTTCATGCAAGGCAGAAAAATGGCGGCAAACATGCAAAGGCGTATATAGTGCGGCAACCGCATCCCCGGCGAATAAACCTATGCTGACACGGGTATGGCAGGGCAGTTGAGCGACTATTTCGTGCATCATGCGCTTGGTATATTCCAGGCGGCTGACGGGTCGGTGGTTTATCGACATATCCGCAGAGTTCATGCTCTGGGTAATATCTGCGATCAGGAAGTAGGTATGTACATTGCGTTTGATGGGGATGCTAGGCACTAAGACTGCGCCCAGCAGGCAGAGCAACGCTGTAGTAAGTAAAATGGTGTCGCGATGGTGCAGCCAGAATCTTAGCCAATGATTTTTCATGGTGACTTCTCATGAGTGCCTGCATCACTGGCCTAGGATGACAGAGGTAAATCAGGCTGGTTTATAAAGTTATTGAAAATGGTTGTCGTGGGCAACTGCCTCGCTACGTGCAAACAATTTTGCTCTAATTTCATTGCGGTAGATTTTAAGATTCTGCTTGATCTGGCGTAATGGATGACGGCTGGCATAAGTGCCTACAATACACAAACCGCCCAAAGTGGCGAATAACCAGCCCAGGGGTAATGGGGCAATATCACGGCGTGCAGGTTTTTGGGCCTTCATGGCCTGGATCACCGTGTAGCTGCTATCACCTTTAATAAACTTGGCACCTATCTCCTGAGCAAGGCTTTGCATGTATTCAGCGGCCATTTTGGATATATAGCGATCATTTTCACCCGCGACGTTGTCATCACGCACACCCAGGGTGCTTTCAGAAATCTGCGCAATGCCTGGTTGCATGGCGAAGCTTTCATTAGACCAGTAACCGATCACCTGGTTATCTTCGCTGAGCTTGGGGATAGCATCGCCTTCTTCTGAACCTATGCCGACAAAAATCCAGTCGTCACCACCTTGAAATTCTTCCAGATTTTTAGTGTTGAAAGCATGCAATCTCGGGGCTTCTTCGCCATCTGTAAAATAGACTACTTGCGAAGCCTCAGACATGCCGCGAACCACTTTTGCGGTCACTAACAGGCTCTCACGCAAGCGGCTGTTGCCTGACCAGGCCATACGCCAATCCAGATGATCTATCGTATCCTGGATGGCCGCAAAGTTTTTGCAGACTTCAATCGGCGAATACATGGCCGCGACTGAGTTACCAGCAAAAAGGCCAATGCTGATTTTAGTGCCGCATGGCAGCGAGCCTACGACTTCATGCATCATGTTTTGCATATAAGCCAGACGCGTGACTTTTTTGCCACGGATAGTCATATCTGACGTATTCATGCTCTGCGAAATATCTGCAACCAGAAAGTAGGTATAGATATTATGTTTGAACGGAATACTAGGGCGTAAAACTGCCGCCAGCAGGAATAGCAGTGCTAATCCGAGCAGGGCAGAATCACGGTGTTTAACAAATCGTCTGAGCCAGATATTCATACTTTTAACTGATCAAGTGAGTAAGCAAGCATAAACGCCTGCATTTAAGGCAGACCATTAGGGATATTGCCCATGATCAAACCCGGATTATCAGATTCGCCTACACCTGGCGTGGGTTTCTCAGGCAACAAGCTCATGACGCGGTCATAATTGCGGCGGGTGCCCCAGTGGTTGTTATCTGCCTTAAGTGCACTTTTATAAGAGGTCATCGCCTGGGTTAACAGGTATTCAACTTCATCACGCGTGCTGTTATCGTTGCCACCAGTGACCTGAATCGCTTTCAGGAAAAACATATTGCCAATGTTATGCAAAATGGCCGCGCGTTGCACAGGCGTCGAACCATCAATCAGCTTGGCAAACAGCAAGGTAGCTTCTTTGTAACGCTCATTTTTTGCCAGCCAGTAAGCCACTGCATATTTGGCTTCAAAACTTTGCTGATCCGTTTGCGGTGTCTTGGCCGTGGTGATCGCTTGGTTGAAATCCTTGGCTTGCTGAATCCGTTGCCAGCTATATATGATGGTCGCCGTCGCGGCAACCGCTACCACGATCAGGCCAATGACCAGTTTTTTTACGCTGAGCGCCATGTGTTGATCTCCAGATATTTAACCGCCAGCAGAATCGCAATCATGACGATGGCAATCCAGTAACACAAATTGGTGTAATCATGGCCGGGGATTTTTTCCATATATTGAATTGGTTTTTTTTCTTTGCTGTTAATGTCGGCAATCGCTGCTTCCAGTGAGCGCGGGTCTGATGCCTCATATGCACTGAAAGGGGTGCGCAAGGTCTGGAAATATTGATAAAGCAATACTTCTGTTGGCATATGGCCGTCGTAACCACTTTCGGTATATTTAGGGTCAAAAATGGTGATGCCGCCAGGCTGGCGCAACACAATCCAGTAAAGGCCGATGTTGTAGCGTTGCAGCCAGTCACGCAGTTTTTGTTGCACCATATCACTGACGCGTCCGGCACCATCCGAGATCAGGATAATCGCGCGTGAACCGGAGTCGGGCACATCTTTAAACAGTTCCACCGCACTGGTGAGGCCGCCACCGATATTAGTTTGAAATAAAGAGTTACCGGCAGTGGCCTGCACCGCAGATAGCACCGCCTCTTTATTCTCGGTTAATGGCAATACATACATGGCCGAGTTACTAAAGGTAATCACGCCCATCATGTCATTACGGCGACCTTTAATAAAATTGGTGATGATACGCGCAGCCGCGACTGATTTGGTTTCGCCGATATGGCCATCTTTGTCGCCTACAAAAGCATCATCCATACTGGCACTACGGTCTAGCACCAGACCGATTTGAGCGCCAATACCGGTGCGCAGTGCTTTTTGCTCAAGTGTATGCGGGCCTGCCAGACCTAAGATCACAAATAAGATGCTTAATGCAGCCAGGGCTTTTAACAGCAGGCCAATGATGCTTGATAATGGATCCGGAGGTAACAGGCCTATCCATGAATAATGTTTGCTATGTGAGCGTTCAAGCAACAGCGGCAGCAATGCCAGCGGTAACGCCCACAAAACCCAGGGGTGAGTGAATGCCATAATGCTATTTTGCCCCTGGTTTCGAGACTGAATTCAAGTCAGGTGTCAGGCCGCGTTCGCAATCACGCATATGGCGACAGAAAGTACGTAACCATTGCTTGGCAGGCATGCCAAGATCTAGCGGTGTTTTGGAGTCAAAAAAGACTTGGCGTGATAAATTGAAGAAACGCTCGATCTCTGGTTTTGCGGGCTGGTAGGCAGGTTTTTCCTGCAAAAATTGGTCTACATTATTACCAAATACGCTATGCCCGGCGACTTTCTGGATTGCCTGATGGACAACCTCAATCGCCTGTTGCAAGCCTTGCTGGTTGTCGGGTAACTTGCCTACACTTCGATAAGCCTTGGCAAAGGCACCCCCCATGCGCGGCAGCCAGGTGCGGGCGCCCAGAATATATAATAATCCCAGCAGGCTAAGGGCAAGTACGCCGGCAGCGATCTTCAGGGCTTGTTCTTCTTTTTTGGTATCTATAGTGAAGGGCGGAATGAACGGGCTCATCTCGTTTTTCAGGTTGACTTCACCATATACAGATAGTGGGGAAGTCCTGAAATTAAACGATGGAAAGCGCAGTTGACGTAATTCTGTTTTACCGTTGTGACGTAGTTTGACGATTTCACCGCGCAGGATGGCCGGACGCACTACGCGACCAGATTTAAACACTTGATAAATAAGGTGGATGGTATGCACACTGCGGTCAGAGAATGTTTCATCTTCAACACTGATGTTTGCCAACTCGACGCCGGATACCTGGCCACGATAGCGATGTTCATAACCGACAATCGGCAATGATTCTTTAATCAGTTCATAAGGCTTCTTCACGGTCAGGATGATGGTGCGTTCCAGCTTGTCGCCGACCACATAGCCTGCATCACGCGTAGGGTTTATTTCCTTCACCGTCACATATTTATTGTCTACATTCGGCAATGTTACATCGGCAATGGCTGGCAACGTGGTTGCGGTCAGCATTGCCATGAGCAAACAGGCGAATAAGGTTTTTTGCGCTTTCATCAATCGCTTTCCTCAGACAGTCACATATTGATGGAAATAATCAGTCAGCATATCTGCATCAAACTGGTCTTCCACAAAAAATGGCTGCATATCAAATTTCATAAACATATCTTCAATCGCCTGGCGACGCGCGGCAAAGGTATCCAGAATCCGCTGGCGGTAAGAGGCACGCAGAAAAAGCGTACGGCGCTCGCCGGTTTCCGGGTCATTAATGCTGGTTACGCCAAATTCCGGCAGGTCTTTGTATTCGGTACTGTTCCATAACACAACCGGCACAATGTGGTGGCGCAACATCAATAGCAACGCTTCTTCCAGTTGCCCTAGCGGCATATGGAAGTCAGAAACCAGGAAAATCAGCGAGCGTTCGCGCGGTAATACCCTGGCGCTATCAAGCAATGCCCCGGCACCTACTTCATTTGGCAAATGATTTTCCAGCCTGTCTGCTAGTTCCAGCATGCTGTGCGGCCTGGCTGAAAGCGTGCTCAGCCATTCATCGCGTAATTCATCATCAAAGCCGACGAACGCTGCCGGGTCACCATTTCGAGTGGCAGACTGTGCCACTGAACGTGTAATTTCTGCGGCGGTAGTCAGTTTGGTATGTGGCACGCCATACTGCATTGAACCGGACAAGTCACACATGACAAATACCGGCGTGGCACTTTTCTGGTTGAAAATTCGCACGTACACCTGTTCCATCGGGTCGCGGATGGTTTGGCGTATATCAATCCGGCGCGGATCAGGGTAGGCAAGTAAAGTTGTGTGCCCGCGAAATTCCATACCCATGCCGCGCTGGTTGCTTTTATGGCGGCCAGGACGGCGGGAGCGGGAGCGCCAGCTGATGTGATAACTGAATTCCTTGATGTAATCCATTGCTATGAACTCAAACCCACGTTAAGGCGCAGCAACGGCGTTAACAATACCGGAGAGCATTTCACGCGCAATTTCAGTACGGCGCATTTCATAAACAGGGCTGAATACCAGGCGGTGAGCAATCGTTTCGTGGAATACAGCATGAATATCTTCCGGAATGACGGCATCGCGCTGGTTTAACCAGGCATTAACACGTGCTGCACGTAACAACATACCCATACCGCGCGGGCTAGCACCTGATAACACAAGGCGTTTCATATCGACGTTAGATACTTTAATGCCATACGCCAGTGGGTCTTTAGTTGCCAGCCACAGGTTCAACGCATATTTACGCAGGGCAGGCGTGGCAGAGATATTGTCTTGGATCACTTTGGCAAAACTGTTGAGTTGATCAAACTTCAAGATGTCTTCTTCAACATTGCTGATAAGTTGATCCACATCATGGAAGCGCGTATCAAAAATCAGCGACTCCATAATGTCGTGCGCAGGAGGCACCAGAATCGGAATTTCCATCATAAAGCGGTCACGCGCCGCAGACGGAATATCGAATGTTTCTTCACGCTCCACCTGGTTACGGTCAGCGAATACCAGCATGTGCGGGAAGTAATGTTCTTTATTAAACGCAGTCAGGGTGCGCTCGGCCATCACCCGCAGCATCAGCGAATGTACCTGTGGGCGGGCACGGTTAATCTCGTTAAAGAAGAAAATAGAAAGGTTTTGCCCGGACATAAGTAACGGGCCTGGGCTAACGTGCGGTTTGCCGTCTTCACCCAGGTAAGTGTGGTAGACCAGGTCATTCGGCATCAGGTCTATCGTACCTTCAATACGCTGGTAGCCGCCACCAATACCACGGGTAAATGCACGTAACAAAGTCGTTTTACCAACACCCACATCACCTTCAAGCAATACATGGCCGCGAGCAAATACGGCTGTGGTGATCAGGCGCACTGGGCTTTCCTGACCCACCACCACTTTATTGACTTCTGATTCAAGTTTTAACGCGTGTGCTCGCCAATCGGCTAATTGTTGATCTTGCATTGCTGATTTCCTGACGTAAGATAATTTTTTGAAAGGTAATTGTAACTAAATTGTAATTTCTAAACAGCCGTTTGTTGCGAATTATTATTCAAGCCTTAATAAAACCTTGGTTTTGAATTTGTAAAATTCCGTAACAATTAAGGGAATCTTACCTAGGTTTTATTTAAAAGTATACAGGTCTGTATATTTTTGAAATGACAAAAAGCTTTGACTAAACGCAATTTCCGGCGAAAATATTGTTTTATACTAATAAATCAAAATTACATGTCTAGGAAAAGTAGTTTCAGTAAAGAAGAGTTGTTGGCCTGTGGCCGGGGTGAGATGTTTGGTGAGGGCAATGCACAACTGCCTTTGCCTCCTATGCTAATGTTTGACCGGATTGTAAAAATATCTGATGATGGCGGCAAATACGGGCAGGGTGAAATTATTGCTGAGTTGGATATCACTCCTGACTTATGGTTTTTTCAATGCCACTTTACTGGTGACCCGGTAATGCCTGGCTGTCTTGGCTTGGATGCCATGTGGCAACTGGTTGGTTTCTTCCTGGGCTGGAAAGGTGGCCTGGGTCGTGGACGCGCGCTTGGTTCAGGTGAAGTTAAATTTACGGGCCAGGTGTTGCCTAAGGCTAAACTGATCCGCTATCACATCGATTTAAAGCGGGTGATCATGCGTAAGCTAGTGATGGGTATTGCAGATGCACGTATGGAAGTCGATGGCCGCGAGATTTATAATGCCAGTGATTTACGTGTTGGTTTGTTTACCACCACCGATAATTTTTAGGGAAGCTTTTATAGGTTTAACTTTATAAGCCAGACTTGGTGAGTAAAAAATTTGACGCGTTATATAGTTGATATATCAGTAAAATTTTTTACAAGTAACAATGTATGGTAACGAAGGTGAGCTGATCGTAGCTTACCTGGAGGTCCTTACCGTTTTTGAAGTCTTAAGGAGGCGCAATGCGTCGCGTAGTGATTACAGGATTTGGTATCGTATCAAGTCTTGGTAATAACAAACAGGAAGTGCTGGACAGCCTGAAAGCAGGCCGTTCAGGGATTACCTATCAACCGGAGTATGCTGAGCGCGGTTTGCGTTCGCATGTGGCTGGGTCTATCAAAGATCTGGATATCGAAGCGCTCATCGACCGCAAGTTATTGCGTTTTATGGCGAAAGGACATGCTTATGCGTGGCTAGCCATGCAAGAAGCCATTGCTGATGCCAACCTGCCTGAAGACCTGGTTTCCAATGTGCGCACCGGCCTGATTGTAGGTGCGGGTGGCACATCGACTGAGAGTATGCTCGAAGGTACTAATACGCTGCAAGAAAAAGGCATACGCCGGGTTGGCCCTTATATGGTGACCAAAACCATGAGCAGCGGTATTGTTGCCTGCCTGGCCACTGGCGCCAAAATCAAAGGTGTGAATTACGGTATCAGCTCAGCTTGTTCAACCAGTGCACACTGTATTGGTGCTGGTGTTGAGCAAATCCAGCTCGGTAAACAGGATATAGTGTTTGCCGGTGGTGGCGAAGAAGAGCACTGGACCATGAGCTACCTGTTTGATGCCATGGGTGCGCTATCCAGCAAATATAATGATACACCGGATAAAGCTTCGCGCACTTATGATGCTGATCGCGATGGATTCGTGATATCCGGCGGTGGCGGCATTGTGGTGCTTGAAGAGTATGAACATGCCAAAGCGCGTGGTGCCAAGATTTACGCCGAGGTTGTTGGCTACGGCGCAACTTCAGATGGCTACGACATGGTCGCGCCTAGTGGGGAAGGCGCAGTGCGCTGCATGCAGCAAGCTTTGCAGGGGCTGGATATCAGCCAGATTGATTACATCAATACCCATGGTACCAGCACACCAGTAGGTGATACTAAAGAGCTGGAAGCTATCCGCACGGTATTTGGCGATAGCAAAACTGCAATTGCTTCCACCAAGTCATTGTCAGGTCATGCATTGGGGGCTGCAGGTGTGAATGAAGCTATTTACACCTTGTTGATGATGCAGCACGGCTTTATCGCTGCCTCTGCCAATATTGATAATCTAGACCCGGCTGCAGAAGGCCTCAACATCGTGCGTGAGCCTATCAAATCGGCCAAGATTGAAACTGCACTCTCAAACAGCTTTGGTTTCGGTGGTACTAACGCTACTTTGACCTTATCAACCAAAAATCTCTAAAATAAATAAAGTGTACTTCTGGCTTCAGAAGTACACTTTATTTTATTCCGGTTTCTGCATGCCTGATTCTAACTTTCGCGTTTTTTCTTCAGGCTGCATTCCCAAGTTTTTAACAGCCACTGCTATCAATAGTGACAGATAATGCTGAAGGTGTAGATGCGGCGGAAGTGATGCTGTATTCCAATTTGCAATGTTGCTCGTCATGTGCGCCGGCCAGGAAATAAGTGGCGCGATTGATATCCGAAAGTTCAGGCTGGATGGTGAATCTGCTACCGGGCTGTATCAATTGATCCAGGCCCGCGGCGTTATTAGGTGCCAAGCCTACCGGGTATCTGCCGGTGAATAAAATGTTATTACCTTCAATCATGGTGGATGAAGTGACATTGCTGGGATCAATATCGCACTGGGGATCCGCCATGCATACGCCTTTTGCCATGGTGGCTACCGACAGCACCGTTGCTTTAAATGATTGCAGGGAGGCCAGTCTTGCCTGGGAGCCGGTTTGCGAGATACGGGCGTAAGCGGTGGCCGCCAGGATTGATAAAATCAGCATGACAATCACTAGTTCAACTAATGTAAAACCGCGTGCAACACCAGGCTGTTTAAACGAGTCTAGTTGAGAATAAGAACTTTTCTTCATTGCGAAGCATTTTATAATAGCTAGGATAAGTGAATGTCAATTTTTGACCAATGTTGCAAGTGTTAAAGAAGGCTTACAAATGCGTCTTTTTAAAATTATTTTTTCAGGATTGTTAGTCATATTTTTGCTCAGCCGGTGTGCCACCATGATGGGCGAACGCACTGTCAGGATGAGTGCGAGCCAGATTCAGCAGAAACTGAATCACAAACTGGAAAAACCATTCACCGTCATGCGCGCGTTTCATGTGCAATTGTCTAATGCACAGGTGCAGCTTGATCCGGCGACCGGCCGGGTGCATACCACTATGGACGCCAGTATTGCCAGTGATTTATTGGCGAATACGGCAACCGGCAAGGCGACTCTGTCAGGCTTACTGAAGTTCGATACTGAGCGAAATGCCGTGGTTTTGGATCAGCCAGCAATCGACACTATTCAACTCGATGGCGCCAACAACCAATGGAATGGCATGTTGCAGCAGGTGGCTAAAGATATGGGCGGGAAATGGTTGAATCAGCTGGTGTTGTATGAAGTAAAACCGGAAGAGTTGACCTATGGCGGGACACGATACCAGCCGACTAATTTGCGTGTAACCGCTGACGAAGTGCAGGTGACATTAAAGCCACAATGATTAGTCAGTCACCAGGTGTTTTTCCAGCAGCAGGGCAGCGACGACTTTGCGTCCTTCTGCTGTCAGTATGTTGAAGGTGCGGCAGGCAGCCGCGGTAGTCATGCATTCGACACCGATATTTTGCGACAGAAAAACCTGGGTATGTTTGGGGTGAATAAAGCGTTGCTTATCACCCGTACCCAGTAGCACTATTTCAGGCGTGAACGCCAATATTGCGGTTAGTCTTTCTGCATCCAGAGACTCCCATGCGCCGCTAAACCAGTCTGTAGTGAGTGCATCATCACTGACAATCAGGGGTTGTGTATATGGCTGGTGATTGATGGTAATTGACTGGCTATCTACCCCATTAATCTGGTATTGCTGATCACTGCTGTGCAAGTGTAATTTCATGCTTTTGTGTTCATCTCTCACATTCAAAAATAAAACAGAAATTATACCGTGCATGACCGTCACTTCATCGTCTGGTTCATCAGGCGTTCATTGATGAAGAAAGGCTTTGCAGGTAGAATGAAAGTTTTACTTTAAGAGCTTAACACACGCCAAATGTGTTTGTTAACAGAGTATGCAGCCAGTCAATAAATCAAATAAATTAAGTAATGTCTGCTACGACATCCGCGGCCCGGTTTTACAGCGTGCCCGCCAGATGGAAGAAGACGGTCAACGGATTATCAAGCTGAATATCGGTAACCCGATGCCTTTCGGCTTTAACGCGCCTGAAGAAATCGTGCAGGATGTCATCCTGAATATGGATCAGGCCTCCGGCTATACTGATTCCAAAGGCCTTTTTTCAGCCCGCAAGGCCATCATGCACTACACCCAGCAAAAGAAAATTGAAGGGGTGACCATAGACGACATTATTGTCGGTAATGGCGTGTCTGAACTGATCGTAATGGCCATGCAGGGTTTGCTCAATAATGGCGACCAGGTGTTGATTCCAATGCCGGATTACCCACTGTGGACCGCTGCGGTAAATCTGGCTGGTGGTAGTGCACGTCACTATATCTGTGATGAACAGTCTGGCTGGTTGCCGGATCTGAAAGATATCGAAAATAAAATCACTGCCAATACCAAGGGTATTGTGATTATTAATCCGAACAACCCGACCGGTGCCTTGTACCCGCGAGAAATCCTGGAAGGCATTATCGAGATTGCGCGTCATCACGGCCTGGTGATCTTTGCAGATGAAATCTATGACAAAGTGTTGTATGACGGTAACACGCATACCTCAATTGCTTCGCTGGCAGATGATGTCCTGTTCGTGACCTTCAATGGTTTGTCAAAAAATTACCGCGCCTGTGGCTACCGTTCGGGCTGGATGATCATTTCAGGTGATAAAAAACCTGCCAAGGATTACATTGAAGGCTTGAATATGCTGGCCTCCATGCGGCTTTGCGCCAATGTGCCTGGGCAGTTGGCTATCCAGACAGCGCTGGGCGGCTATCAAAGTATCAATGATCTGGTCGCACCCGGCGGACGCCTGTGTAAGCAACGCGATTTGGCTTATGACATGTTGACCGCCTTGCCTGGTGTGAGCTGTGTCAAGCCGCAAGCAGCCATGTATCTTTTCCCAAGACTGGATCCTGAGGTTTATCCGATCCATGATGACCAGCAATTTATCCTGGATTTATTGCTGGAAGAAAAAGTATTGCTGGTACAAGGCACGGGCTTTAACTGGCCGTCACCTGACCATTTCAGGGTGGTATTTTTACCCAATGTCGATGACCTGACAGAAGCGATGACGCGCATAGGCCGCTATCTGGACGGTTACCGTAAGAAACATACCAAATAGCACGTGCAAGCACGTGCCAATGATTTATTTAGAGGTTTGCTAAGTTATAGAATGTGGATATGAAAGAACTAAAAGTCGGTAAAGAATTAAAAGTAGGTTTATTGGGCATAGGTACAGTTGGCGGCGGCACTTATACCGTGCTGACGCGCAACCAGTCTGATATCGCGCGCCGCATTGGCGGCAATATCCGCATCGTGCAAGTGGCTGACCGAAACCTGGAACTGGCAAGGCAAGTGACTGGCGGCCAGGTTGCTGTGACCGATGATGCATTTGCGGTTGTCAATAATCCTGAAGTGGATGTGGTGGTCGAGCTTATTGGCGGCTATACCATCGCCAAAGAACTGGTGTTGCAAGCCATTGCTAATGGTAAGCATGTGGTTACCGCTAACAAGGCTTTGCTGGCCGTACACGGCAACGAGATTTTTAAGGCAGCGGCTGAGCAGGGCGTAATTGTGGCCTTTGAAGCGGCAGTGGCGGGTGGTATCCCTATCATCAAGGCATTGCGTGAAGGTTTGAGTGCGAACAAAATTGAATGGGTAGCCGGCATTATCAATGGCACCACCAACTTTATTCTGACTGAAATGCGTGACAAAGGCCTGGCCTTTGCGGACGTGCTCAAAGAAGCACAGCGTCTGGGTTACGCAGAGGCCGATCCGACCTTTGATGTGGAAGGCATTGATGCCGCCCACAAACTGACCATCATGGCCAGCATTGCATTTGGTACGCCGATGCAGTTTGAACAGGCCTTTACTGAAGGCATCACCAAACTGACCACCCAGGATATCCAGTATGCGGGAGAGTTAGGTTATCGAGTTAAATTGTTGGGCATCAGCAAAAAAACCGAAGCGGGCATTGAGTTGCGCGTGCATCCAACCTTGATCCCTGAAAAACGCCTGATTGCCAATGTCGATGGCGCGATGAACGCTGTCGTGGTGAAAGGTGATGCAGTAGGGCCAACCTTGTACTACGGTGCTGGTGCCGGTGCTGAACCTACCGCCAGTGCGGTGGTGGCTGATCTGGTCGACATTGCGCGCTTGCATGGCACTACTGCAGAGCAGCGAGTGGCTTTCCTGGGTTACCAACTGGATCAGCAGCAAGCGTTGCCGGTATTGCCGATTGCCGAAATACAGTCTGGTTATTACCTTCGCTTACGTGTTTCCGACAAGCCAGGTGTGATGGCTGATGTGACCAAGATCCTGGCAGATTTAGCGATCTCGATTGATGCCATGCTGCAAAAAGAACCGCAAGAAGGTGAAGCCGAGGCAGATATCATTATTCTTACGCATACCACCCAAGAAAAAACCATGGATGCCGGTATCGCCAAGATTGAAGCCTTACCTGCAATCGCCGGCGCAGTGACCAAAATCCGTCTGGAAACATTGTCGCGCTAAGCTAGTTTTGCATAATGTGGCTATAAATTATTAGGTTTAATGTAATGAAATATATCAGTACCCGCGGACAGTCTGCCGCCTCGAGTTTTAGTGAAATTTTGCTGGGTGGCCTGGCGCCAGATGGCGGCTTATACCTGCCTGAGCAATACCCGCAATTCAGTGACGCTGATTTGACGGCCATGCGCAGTATGAATTACCGTGAGCTGGCGTTTGCGATTTTGTCGCGCCTGGTGGATAACAACGATATCCCGCATACCGACCTGCAAGCCATTATCGACAAAACCTATCGCGCTGACGTATATGGTTATACACGTGCGGGGCAATCTGCCGAAGATATCACACCGACCATTAAGCTGGAAGATAACCTGTACCTGTTAAGTCTTTCCAATGGCCCAACCCTGGCTTTTAAAGATATGGCCATGCAGTTGCTGGGTAACCTGTTTGAATACGTGCTGACCAAAACCGGCCAGACGACCAATATCCTGGGCGCCACTTCAGGCGACACCGGCTCCGCCGCTGAATACGCCATGCGCGGCAAAAAAGGCGTGCGCGTATTTATGCTATCGCCCTACCAGAAAATGAGCCGCTTCCAGACTGCGCAAATGTTCAGCCTGCAAGATGACAATATTTTCAATATTGCCGTGAAAGGCGTGTTTGATGATGCACAGGATATCGTTAAAGCCGTATCCAACGACCACACTTTCAAAGCGCAATATAAAATCGGTGCCGTGAACTCCATCAACTGGGGCCGTATTGCGGCACAAATCGTGTATTACTTTAAGGGTTACCTGGCAGTCACCACCAGTAATGACCAGAAAGTCAGTTTCAGCGTCCCAAGTGGCAACTTTGGTAATGTCTGTGCTGGCCATATCGCCCGCATGATGGGTTTGCCGATTGCGCAATTGATAGTAGCGACGAATGAGAATGACGTTCTTGATGAATTCTTCAAGACCGGTGTTTATGCGCCACGTGGCGCTGCTAATACTTACCAGACCTCCAGTCCGTCCATGGATATCAGCAAAGCCTCCAATTTTGAGCGTTTTGTTTATGACCTGGTAGGCCGTGATAGCGCCAGGATACGCGAGCTATGGACGGCAGTTGATCACGGTGGCAAGTTTGACTTGAACACCGAGGGCTATTTCGACCAGGTAGGTGATTTCGGTTTCGTGTCCGGTAGCAGCAATCATGCAAATCGCCTGCAAACCATACGCGCAACCAAAGAAAAATACGGCGTCACTATCGATACGCATACTGCAGATGGCTTAAAAGTCGCCTTGGAAAAACGCGACCCGAATGTGCCCATGCTAGTGTTGGAAACAGCGTTGGCCGCCAAATTCGAAGATGCTATCGTGGAAGCGCTGGGTGAAGTGCCTGAACGTCCGGCCAGCCTGGAAGGCCTGGAAGACTTGCCACAGAAGTCTACCGTACTGGATGCCAATGTAGATTTAATCAAAAGCTTCATTGTTGCCAATACCTAACCATCTCAAACTGACGGAGTCCATGTATGCAACAATATCATGACCTGCTAAACCACGTGCTTGCACACGGGCACCAGAAAACTGACCGTACCGGCACCGGTACGATTTCTGTATTTGGTTACCAGATGCGTTTTAACCTGGCGCAAGGCTTTCCGTTACTGACGACCAAAAAAGTCCATTTAAAATCTATTATTCATGAGCTTCTGTGGTTTTTAAAAGGCAGCACCAACATTGCCTACTTGAAAGAAAACGGCGTAAAAATCTGGGATGAGTGGGCGGATGCTGAAGGCAATCTTGGCCCTGTATATGGCTACCAATGGCGCAACTGGCCTAAGCCTGACGGTTCTCACATAGACCAGATCACACAAGTCGTAAACCAGATCAAGAAGACGCCAGACTCACGTCGTTTGATCGTGTCTGCCTGGAACGTGGCTGATGTTGACCAAATGAAGCTGCCGCCGTGTCACGCATTTTTCCAGTTTTATGTGGCGGATGGTAAATTGAGCTGCCAGCTGTATCAGCGCAGCGCAGATATTTTCCTCGGTGTGCCATTCAATATTGCTTCTTATGCCTTACTGACCATGATGGTCGCGCAAGTCTGCGATCTGCAATTAGGTGATTTCGTCCATACGCTTGGCGATGCGCATATTTATAATAACCATATGGAACAGGTGAAGGAACAATTGTCGCGCTCAGAACGTGCGTTGCCTACGATGCTTATTAACCCGGAAGTAAAGGACATCTTCGCTTTCAGTTTTGAAGACTTTACGCTGCAAGGTTATGATCCACATCCGGCCATTAAGGCGCCAGTCGCTGTATAGTCCAGTTTGTAAAATTCATCACAAATGGCTATTTTTAGCCATTTTGTTAACAGAATGTAATATTTAAAACAACTAATTACGTTTTTGATATCCTTTTCGCGTTATGAATCGCGGTGTGAGAGTACCTAGCTTGCGCATCGCACCCTCATCATGACTTTAACACGGAGATCAAAAATGCAAAAAGTGTCAATTATCACTGCCGCCCTGTGCGGTCTATTGTCTGGTCAGGCGTTTGCTGACCACGAAACTATCAAGCCAAAAGCCTATGACAGCCTGGGTAAATGCGTAAAAGCAGCTTTGTCCAAGCATGACGGCAAAATCGTTAAACTGGAAGCCAAGTCTGAGCGTAAGCAACTGGTTTATGAGTTTGACGTACAATCTAACGATGGTAAGGCCTGGGATATCGAGTGCAATGCCAAAACTGGCAAAATCACTGAGGTAGAAGAAGAAGTGACTGCTGATGATGAAAGATTCAAGGCTCTGGCAAAAGTATCTGAAGAAGATGCAAAAGCCACCGCTTTAGCAGCACATCCAGGCAAGGTCGTAGAAACAGAATACGAACTTGAGCCCGATGGTAAAGCTTCCTACGAGTTTGATATTCTTGAAGCTGACAACGAAGAAGTGAAAGTTGAAGTAGACGCAACGACTGGCAAAATCGTTGAAACCAGTTATGAAGTTTACCAAATTGGCCAAGAGTAATAAGTGAATTGAATAGCCTGTAAGTTTACTCAGGCATTCAAGATGTTCAAAAAGGCACCGCGGCAGCGGTGCCTTTTTTGCATGAGATCAATATGCAAGTTAGGGAGTGTCTACCCCGATATGGGCAAATTTGCAGTTGCCCATATCGGTCCTAGTGATAGTTCACTCCCTGCTTGTAACCAGCATTTTGTATGCCAGTTTGAGGTGTGCATTTAAACTGATGATTGAAAAAACGTTTTTTTCAGTCAATGGGAGTTTTTCCTGAATTTTAGGTGGTTGATTACAACCATTTGGTTGTATGCATAACTTATGCTGGTGTCAACAATTTGGCATCAGGGGTTTGCATGAAGCGATAAATACCAGTCAGCAGTTTTTTGTATTCTCCGCGTTTGATCAACTCACTTTGAGCCAGCATATTGAGCAATGAGGATTGTTGGTGTTGCTCATTCAAGGCGTTCAGAAACTCGCTGGAAAGGTTCTCATTGCTGGCGACAAAGCACAAGTTAAAAGTGTCGCAAAAGTTGCCGTACAAGCTTCCCAGCATCATGCTTTTAGCGTATTTGCTGGCTAAGGGTGGATGGTTTTGCTGGCTTAATGGAAAACTGCCACGCTGGTCATCAATCAACAATAAGTGGTAGTCAGCTAATTTTTGGATAAGCAGCGTTTGGCCGGCTGCATCACTCTCATGATTAAAGAGTGTCGAGCTATTACACCAGACCGCCGCTACGGGATAATTAATACAATACTTTTCGATCTGCTCGGTAAAGTTTATTGCCTGATTGCCATTACTTTCCGGCAGTTGAATAACGCTAATACCTTGTTTTTGCAGGCTCTTGATCATCACCGCGCTTGTATGATGATCCGCCAGCAACAATCCATCTTCGGGCCTGATACTTTGGATGACAGCGTATTGCAGCGCTAGCCAGCTTCCGCAGGCGATATGGTCAGGAGACACCAGGAACCTTCTTTCATGCGCCAATAGATTAGCCAGCATATGTTTAAGGTTAAACAATCCGGTGGCATCGTAATCATGCGCTTGCAGCTTGTGCATGTGCAAAGCTGCTCTACGGATGTGGTGCAAACTGGTTTTCTGGATCAGGTGGTGAATGCTGTTCGAATAAGGGTCTACCTGCTGGCGCTGCAAAGGGGGGTATGTCTCTGATTCATTTAAAGCTGATGGTAATGCGCTTGATACAAAAGTACCGCGCTTAGGCTGCGTATAGATCAGGCCTAAGGCTGAAAGCTCTTCGTACACACGGGAAACTGTTTTGCGGTTAATCCCCAGGCGTTGTGCAATGTCGCGTGAGCTGGGCAGGGCGCTACCGCCAAGCCAGGCTCCGCCTTCAATCATGGTGCGGAAATGCCCTATGAGTTGTTGATGGATGGACGAAGAGGAGTCTTTGTCTAATACCAGAGAGTAATGCCAGGGTCTGAGCACAGCCAGTGTTTACCTTAAATTTATCAAGTAAAAAAGCATCATCTTTGCAAATGAAGATGTCGAAATTACTTGAAGGTCACACTAGGACATGTCCCTCAATAACAGAATGATACAAAAAAAAATCAATTCAACAAAGTTTTCGGAAAAATTCCCTATCTGGCCCATGAATAAAACCCTGAACTGGCTGGCTGTTATCCCTGGCTATCTATATTACAGTTACAACCGCTTAATAAAGTGATACATCTGTTACCAGATGGTTAAAAAGCTCTGGAAGCCTAGTCCGGTTGCAAACTTTAAGCATTCCGCAATGTTTAAATGTTTCTTCAATATTGCTACATGTGATTTATCTTCGGAGATATAACTATGATGAAAATCAAAACTGCTTTTGGTGTTGCTGCTAGCGTAGCACTTGCCTTGCCAGTGATGGCGTTTGCAGCTGCTGACCAAGAAGCCGCGATGAAAGACCCAAATAACTGGGCACATCCACGTGGCCAACACAATAACCAGGGCTATAGCGCTTTGGCACAAATTAACAAGGGCAACATCAAAAACCTGAAAGCCGCCTGGACATTCGCTACCGGTGTAAACCGTGGTCACGAAGGTTCACCAGTGGTTGTGGGCAATATGATGTACCTGGTATCTGCTTTCCCAAACAACGTTTACGCTCTGGATCTGAATGATAACCAAAAAATCGTTTGGTCCTATTTCCCTAAACAAGACCCTAGCGTTCAAGCGGTACTGTGCTGTGATAACGTGACACGTGGCCTGGGTTTCGGCGACGGTAAAATTTTCTTGCAACAGAATGACGGTATGCTGGTTGCTTTAGATGCTAAAGACGGCAAAAAAATCTGGGAAGTTAAAAACACAGATCCAAAAGTAGGTGCGACTAACACTAACGCGCCACACGTGATTAAAGACAAAGTATTGACCGGTTGTTCAGGTGCTGAATTCGGCGTACGTTGCTTTATCCAGGCTTATAACATCAAAGATGGTTCCACTGCATGGAAAGCCTACTCAACAGGCCCGGACAGCGAAACATTGCATGACGCAAACACTAACAAAGACAATCCTCTGTATAACGCACTGTCAGTTTACCAAGACGTAAACGGCGGTAACAGAGAAGGTGGTTCTTTCAAACGTTTGACGGCTGAACAAATCAAAGGTGGCGAAAAAGAATTGGGTACACGTACCTGGTTGAAACCACAAGCGATCAAAGATGGCTGGCAACATGGTGGTGGTTCCGTGTGGGGCTGGTGGCCGTATGATCCAAAAACAAACCTGGTTTACTACGGTGCTGGTAACCCATCTGTTTGGAACCCGGATGTACGTCCAGGCGACAACAAATGGTCCATGACTGTGACTGCACGTGATCTGGACACTGGCGTGGCCAAATGGGCGATGCAAATGACACCACATGATGAGTGGGATTACGATGGCGTAAACGAAGTCATCCTGTTCGACAAAGGTGGCAAAACATACGCTTGGCACCATGACCGCAACGGTTTTGCTTACACATGGAATGCAAACACAGGTTCTTTGATTGCTGCTGAAAAAGTACATCCATTCGTTAACTGGGCAAATGACGTAGACCTGAAAACAGGCGTACCAAGCAAAGATGGCCGTTATTCAACTCACCAGGACTACAACGCTAAAGGCATTTGCCCGGCTGCGTTGGGTACTAAAGACCAACAACCAGCTGCTTACTCACCAAAAACCGGTTTGATGTATTCTCCACTGAACCACGTATGTATGACATACGAGCCAGTTGAGTCCAAATACGTTGCTGGCCAACCATGGGTGGGTGCGACTTTGACTATGTTTGCTGGTCCTGACGGTGTGATGGGTGGCTTCGGCGCTTATGATCCAATGACCAACAAAAAAGTTTGGTACAACAAAGAGAAATTCTCTGCATGGAGTGGCGCTCTGACAACAGCATCTGATTTGGTGTTCTACGGTACTCTGGATCGTTGGTTCAAAGCGGTTGATGCCAAATCCGGTAAAGAGTTGTGGAAATTCCAGGTTGGTTCAGGTGCGATTGGTAACGCATTCACCTACGGTAACAAAGGTAAACAATACGTTGGTATCTTTTCAGGTATCGGTGGTTGGGCTGGCGTGGCGATGAACCTGGGTATGACAAGTGACACCGACGCACTGGGTGCTGCTGGTGGTTACAAAGAGTTGACCAAGTACAACGCTGCTCCTGGCGGCGGTGCACTAAACGTTTTTGCACTGTAATTTGAGACTTGTCTCACATTACGCGTAGAAAAGCGTAGACTTAAAAACACCCTGCTTCGGCAGGGTGTTTTGCTTTATAGAGTGCTGACAATAAAAATAAAATTCAGAGCGGGCAGCAGTTTAATCTGCATTAAAAATCATTGGACTAAAGAAGAAGTAGTTAGCGCCTAACCGTAAATATGGACAGCGTTTTCAGCACGTATCTGCTGGAAAATCTGATGTCTTGCTGGGGCGATTTCACCTTTGGCAACGGCTTCCAGGATCATGCATTCAGGCTCATGTGTATGCGTGCAGTTATTGAATTTGCAGTGGCCAATATGCGGCCTAAACTCAACAAAAGCATATTCGAGCGCGATATTGTCGATGTGGTATAACCCAAATTCTTGTAGGCCGGGGGAGTCTATGATGGCACTGTCAACATCCAGATGATAAAGATGGGTAGCCGTAGTGGTATGTTTGCCACTATCTAGGGTAGTACTGATTTCCTGGGTCTTACTACGTACCTCGGGCAATAAGCCGTTAATAATGGTTGATTTACCCATCCCGGATTGTCCAACCAGTATGCTCGTATGTCCGGCGAGGATAGGCCGTAAAGCATCTACCGATTCTTTGGCGTTGAGTGGTAAGGAGATGTAGCCTAACTGTGCATATCGGGCAAGCTTTTCCACCGCATCTGGGTTAGGCAAATCACTCTTGTTCAGAATAATCACTGCGCGTATGCCAGCAGCTTCAGCCGCGATCAGGCAGCGGTTTAGCAGGTCTTCATAAAAACTGGGCTGGGTGGCCAGCACGATCAATATCTGTGTGACATTGGCTGCAAGAATTTTGCTTTTAAAGGCGTTGCTGCGGTAGAGCAGGGTATCGCGCACCAGGGTTTTCTCGATCACGCCTTCTTTATGTGAAGTCAGTTTGACTGACACACGGTCACCCGCAGCGTTATCGACTTTTTTGCCGCGCGTAACACAACTGAGTACGCGCCCATCAGCCAATTCAACGTTATAGCGCTTGCCAAACGCAGAGACTATCAATCCTTCTTCAAGCATATTAGAAATGATAGTAGGTGTGATTAAGATACTGTACTACCTGTTGCTCATCGTCATCAAACCACTTGAGATTAAGCATGGTATTACAGTTGGTGACCTGGGCTTTCAGGCCATTAAATGAGCGCACTTTGCGGTATTCCCTGGTGTAAATGCCGCTGCCATCGCCACCGAAGCTGCTGGCATGGCAGGAAATGCAGTGCGTTTTAACCAGCTTTTCACCTGCTTGAAAGTCGGGAGAGCCAGCAGCATAGGCGTTATTGAATACGAATGTTGATAAAGCGATGATGACTAATGTTTTCATGCGTAGGTCTGCAATTTCGCAATGCGCAAACTTGCAGGTGGGTGCGAATCATAAAACGCCGAATGCAGTGGATCAGGTGTCAGTGTCGAGGCATTATCGCGATATAACTTAACTAGTGCATCAATCAGGTATTGAGGGCGAGATTGTTGTGACGCATAGTGATCGGCTTCAAACTCATTGGTACGTGAATAAGCTGCCAGCAATGGGCGCAGAATAAACATGAATACCGGGCTGACAATCATAAACAGCAGCAAGGCCATATGATTGCTTGCTTGGGCAACGCCCAACCCGTTATAAAACCAGTCCTGCTTCATTAAAAAGCCTAGCAAAGCCAATCCCAACAGGCTCAAGCCAAACATCATGACGATACGCTTGATTACATGTTGATGTTTGAAATGCCCTAGCTCATGCGCCAGCACGGCTTCAATCTCATCCGCATTCAGTTTTTCCAATAAAGTATCGAAAAACACAACGCGCTTGTTTTTACCGAAACCAGTGAAGTAAGCATTGCCATGACCAGAGCGGGTAGAACCATCCATCACAAACAAACCCTGGCTGGCAAAACCGCATTTTTTCAGCAATGCTTCAATACGTGCTTTCAGGCCTTGGTCTTCCATCGGTGTGAATTTATTGAACAAAGGCGCAATCCAGATAGGGTATACGGCCAGCATAAACAGGTTGAACGCACTCCAGATTAACCACAGGTACAACCACCACCAGTCGCCAGCGCCTCGCATCAGCCAAAGCGCCACGAATAATATCGGGCCACCTAGCAAAAGGCCTACGATTGAGTGTTTGATCAAATCTGCGAAAAACATCGCCCGGGACATTTTGTTAAAGCCAAATTTCTCATCCACGTTGAACGTCTGGATATAGTCGAAAGGCAAGGTAGCGGCACTCGAAATTAACATGGCCGAGCAAATAACTAAAGCGCCGCGGATAACTTCATGTTCTGGCAGCCACTGTAACCAAAGCTGGTCCAACATTTGCAGAACACCGCCTAATGTTAAGGCCAGCAGGACGACTGATTCCATTACCGTTTCACTCAGGCGCAATTTCACTTTTGCCGATGTGTAATCAGCTGCGCGCTGATGCGCTTCTAAGCTGATGCTTTCACTAAAGGCGGCAGGGACTTGCTGGCGATGTTGCTGGATATGACGGATATGACGAAAGCCAAGCCAGACACGGATGATGAGGCTGATCGCAATGACAGCAACAAAAATTTGAGTAAAGAGTTCAGTCATAAAGGTTACGGATTCTTAGAGTAATTGATAGCTATTTTGATGGATTTATATCCACCTTGTTCACTGAACTGAATATAATGTTTCATTTTAATGGAAATCATGACATGAGGCACACAATTGGCGACTAATCAGGACAATTTAATCTGGCTGGATATGGAAATGAGTGGCTTGCTACCGGATACAGATCGTATTCTTGAACTGGCAGCCGTTGTGACAGATGCGCAACTCAACGTGATTGCAGAGTCTCCCGTCTTGGTCATTCATCAATCTGATGCTGTGCTGGATGGCATGGATGCATGGAATAAAGGTACGCATGGCCGCAGTGGCCTGATTGATAAAGTAAAAGCCTCTACGCTGGATGAAGAAGCGGCTACTGATGCAATGCTGGCTTTCCTGAAAGAACATGTACCTGCGAGCAAATCACCTATGTGTGGCAACTCTATCTGTCAGGATAGACGTTTTATGGCGCGTTACATGCCGCGTCTGGAGCAATTCTTTCATTACCGCAATCTGGATGTCAGCGTTTTTAAAGAGTTGTCACGTCGCTGGCGCCCGGACATCTATTCAGGCTTTAAAAAAGCCAGTCGCCATGAAGCATTGGCTGATATTTATGAATCTATTGATGAGCTGAAGTATTACCGTGAACATTTCCTGGTCATGACACCACCAGCCAAGACTGAGTAATAGATAAAAAAAGGACGCCTACTTGGGCGTCCTGAGGGAGGAGAAGTTAGCTTTGGAGAAGCTTGATTAGTAATAAGCATCTTCTGTGCCAGCTCTCCTCCTTTTTTATGGCTTAAAAGTGAGAGTTGATTTTTTTATTTTAAAACAACGGTTTGATAAAGGTTTGAATAGTTTTCAGCCCTGGTTTCCCAGCTGACATCTTGTAGCATGGCCTGTTTTTGTAGCTGTTGCCACTGACTAGGATTGGCAAATACCTTTATTGCCTGACGTAATGTGACCAAAAGTGTCCACGGATTATTTTGCGGCATTACAAATCCTGTCATGTTTGCAGGCACGCCTTCTGCCTTAATTTCACCACCATGCACTGAGTCCGCTAAGCCGCCGGTTTTAGCGACCAGGGGAATTGTGCCATAGCGCAAGCCGTACATTTGGTTTAGGCCACAGGGTTCAAAGCGAGAAGGCATCACAAAAATATCCGTACCTGCCATGATGCGATGAGATAGCGGTTCGTTATAACCGATGGTGACAGACACTTGCCCCGGATATTGCTGCATGAGCGCTTGATACTGTTGCTCCAGCAAAGGTTCACCGCTTCCCAATACCGCTAATTGACAGCCGCTTTCCAACAGTTGATGGGAAATCGTAGCCAGCATATCCAGGCCTTTTTGGTGTGTCAGCCGGCTGACAACGCCAAGCAAAGGCACATTTGCCTGTTGTGCTAATCCCAGTTCAGTTTGCAGCGCATGTTTAACCTCTTTTTTGCAGCGCAATTTATCAACATGGTAATGTACTGGCAGATAGGCATCCGTCGCCGGATTCCATACCTGCGTGTCAATGCCATTTAAAATGCCGGTCAAGTCTGCTGCGCGATGTTTCAGCAAGCCTTGAAAGCCGAAACCAAATTGCTCGGTTTGAATTTCTCTGGCATAGGTCGGGCTGACTGTAGATAGGGAATCAGCGTAATAAATACCTGCTTTCATGAAGGAGATCTGGCCATAAAACTCATAGCCTTCTACTTTGAAGTCCTGTTCACCCAGGGTGAGGCGGAAGCGCCAATCTGCATGAAAATTACCCTGGAATGCTAAATTATGAATGCTGAAAACAGACTTGGCCTCACTGTTCATCTGGCGTAGATAGTAAGGGGTAAGGCCGGTTTGCCAGTCATTACAGTGGACCACTTCCGGTTGCCATGCTTGTAATGCATTAGGAGTCGCCAGTAAGGCGGTTACTTTAGAAAGTACGCCAAAACGTAAAGCATTATCCTGCCATTCGCCATACACGGGATGGTGGTAAGGCCCACCTTCTCGGTCATAAAGTTGGGGGTAATCAATCAGGAGTAGTGGAATCTGCGTACCTGGAAGTTTGGTCTGGTAAATATCACAGTTGATATCATGAAACACCTGCAATGATCCAAGCCATCGCGGTGATTCGCAGGTGGCCAGCATGCCACGGTAGGCGGGTAACACAATCTGTATATCCATACCGGCGGCAAATAGTGCTGTTGGTAAAGCGCCGCTGACGTCTGCTAAGCCTCCTGTTTTGATAAGTGGGAAAATTTCTGAGGTGGCAAATAATAAACGCAAGGGAATCTCTTTAAATCAAACAGAATGAGGTGGATAGGCAGTATCGTTAACGAGTTATGATACATTGCCTGAATTGGTTTTAGAAGGACAATAAAATGAAATCTTGGCTAGCAGTAGCGGTAGGAGCGAGTGTTGGTGCATGGATACGCTGGGGCTTGTCTGTCAGTTTGAATGGGGTAGGGGTCATACCCCTGGGGACTTTTCTAGCCAACGCGATAGGCGGTTTATTAATGGGCGTTGCGCTTGGCATATTGCAAAGTGTGCCAAATTTATCACCCGAGTGGCGTTTATTGATGACTACCGGTTTCCTCGGCGGATTAACAACATTCTCCACCTTTTCGGCAGAGGCTTTTACCCTCATGCAGAAACAAAATTATGGTTGGGCGGTACTCCACATTAGCAGCCATGTGATTGTATCGATTGTACTGACCATGATTGGTTATTGGTGTGTGCTGCGCTGGCAGTAAGCATGTAGAAATGCATCTTTAAAAGCACCCCATAAAAAAGAGAGCCATCACTGGCTCTCTTTTTTGCTGGTTAGGTATAGCACCAGAAGTGAAATCTACTCTTTCTTCTGCGTTTCTACCATCACCATTTGATTCGCTTCGCCAGTGGCAGCTTCATCTTTTTTCCACTTGGCAGTAGCACGTGGTTTCTTAGGTTTAGCTGGCGCATCAGTTTTAGTCTCTGCAGCTTTGCTTTCACCAGAATTAGTCTCTACCAGTTGAATACCTGAATCTGCAGTTGAAGCGTTAGCTTCTTTGGCGGCGGCTGGTTTGCGCTTGCGAGCAGCTGCCGGTTTCTTCTGGGCTTCTGGTTTTTCAGCAGCCGCATCATTGCTGACTTTGCTAGATGCTGCGGTTTCAACTAACTCAATGGCTGGCGCAGCGTTAGCCGACGCTTCATCTGCAGCTTTACTACGCGTTTTGTTAGCGGCTTTTCCGCCACGTGAGCGATTACGGGCCGGTTTTTCTGCACCGGCTTCGTCAGATCCAGCGTTTTCATTGACTTTCACTTCAGCAGTTGTTTTTGCTGGCGTAGCCGTTTCAATAGTTTCAGCAACATTAGCTTTTGCCGCTGACTTGGTTTCAACGACTGGTGTATTTGCTTCAGTATTGGCCGCGGGCGCTGTTACAGCAGGCGCTTGCGTAGGCGTTACTGATTGCGCTTCAACCGTCTGGTTGTTGTTTAAATTTTCTGCATTTTCGCTGTTAGCAGATTCATCACGCGGGCGACGATCACGACGACCATGACGGTTACGACGATTACCACGCTCGCTACGCTCTCTATTCTCAGCTGGCTGCGCAGTTAATGCCGCCTGGTTAGCATCCGTTTTTACTGCTTCTTGCGCGGGTTGACGTGGTTGCCTGTCTTTATTGTTTCTTTCTTGCTGATTATTTCTTTCCTGCAGCGGGCGTTCTTGTTGTGGACGCTCCTGTCTTGGTTTATTAGAAGTATCTTGGTCTTTAGCCTGGCGTTCGCCGCGTTCTTGTTGTGGACGTTCGCGTTGGCGGTCACGGTCACGACGATTACGGTTTTTATTACGGTCACGACCATTGTCTTTGGTTTCTCTGGCTGGCTTGGTGACTTCTACTACGGCTTCTTTTTCTTCCAGGCCCAACCAGGATTTAATCACACCGAAGAATGATTTTTTAGGTTCTACGGCTACGTAAACAGGCTTCTCTTCCACGATGGGTGCAGAGGTTGCCGGGGTAATGCCTTTTACCAATGCTTCAACTTTGCCTGGGGCAGCTGCCTGTTCTAAACGATGCTGGTAATCTGACTCAGTTGGCAGATCTACCATTTTGTAGCTGGCTTGATTGGTTTCTTCGTTTACATCATCCAGGCGGATACGCACGATATTGTAGTTTGGCGTTTCCATATGAATGTTAGGGATGAGGATGACTTCTACCCCGGTGCGTTGTTCAATTTTGTGAATATCTGCACGTTTTTCATTGAGCAGGAAAGTCGCGGCTTCAACAGGCAGTTGCACCTGGATGATCGCGCTGTTGTCCTTCATCGCTTCTTCTTGTGTAATGCGCAGAATATGCAATGCAGTTGATTCAATGCCACGGATATGACCGGTACCATTACAACGCGGACAGGTCATATGGTTAGTTTCACCCAGGCTAGGACGCAGGCGCTGGCGTGAAAGCTCTAACAGACCAAAACGTGAGATCTTGCCCATTTGTACACGTGCACGGTCGTGGTGCAATGCATCGCGCAGTGCGTTTTCCACGTCACGCTGGTTGCGCTGGTTTTCCATATCGATAAAGTCGATCACGACCAGGCCACCCAGGTCACGCAGGCGCATCTGGCGTGCCACTTCTTCCGCTGCTTCCAGGTTGGTATTGAATGCAGTTTGTTCAATATCAGCGCCTTTAATTGAGCGGCCTGAGTTGACATCTATCGATACCAGTGCTTCGGTATGGTCGATCACAATCGCACCGCCGGAAGGCAGACGCACTTCACGTGAGAATGCCGATTCAATCTGGTGTTCGATCTGGAAGCGGGAGAATAACGGAATTTCATCCTGATACAGTTTGACGCGTGTGACATTGCCTGGCATCACGTGATTCATAAACTGTAATGCTTGCTCATGTACGTCAATGGTATCAATCAGGATCTCGCCGATATCAGCACTGAAGTAATCACGGATCGCACGGATGACCAGACTGCTTTCCTGGTAAATCAGGTAGGCGCCAGGCTGGAAGTTGGAAGCATCTTCAATGGCCTGCCATAATTGAGTCAGGTAATTCAGGTCCCATTGCAATTCTTCAGCGGTACGGCCAATCCCGGCAGTACGCGCAATAATGCTCATGCCATTTGGCACTTCAAGTTGTGCCATGGTGTCGCGCAATTCATTGCGGTCTTCACCTTCAATACGGCGGGAAACACCACCTCCGCGTGGATTGTTAGGCATCAGCACCAGGTAACGGCCGGCCAGCGAGATAAAGGTAGTTAAGGCGGCGCCTTTGCTGCCGCGCTCATCTTTATCGACCTGGACGATGACTTCCTGGCCTTCCTTGATCACATCCTGGATACGGGCGCGACCTTCAGGTTTATCATTGAAGTAGCTGCGAGAGATTTCCTTGAAAGGCAAAAAGCCGTGTCTGTCGGTACCATAGTCGACAAAGGCGGCTTCGAGGGAAGGTTCAATACGGGTGATGACCCCTTTGTAGATATTGCTTTTACGCTGTTCTTTGCCAGCATGTTCAATATCCAGGTCAATCAGTTTTTGTCCATCGACAATGGCAACGCGCAATTCTTCTGATTGCGTTGCGTTAAATAACATTCTTTTCATGCAGTGCTCCTAAACGAAGCTGCAGAATACGAATGAGTACAGGGCGAGCCAGGGTTGTGAATCAACCACCTGAATCTAACGTGGGGTAAGGTGCAATGGCAATTGCAAAGCAGTAAAGCAATGCATGCATCAATATGCACAATATTTAAGTATGTCAATGAACCGCAAGGGCAATCATATTGATACTCAATATATCTGACAGAGTCTAGCTTGATGAAAGGTTTGGCAGGTGTAGGATTGTTATCCACCTGTATGATCCAACACTATTTATCTACTAAAATAAAACCCTATGCAGAGTCTAAATTCGTTAAAATTCGGGTTTGGCAAACGCCGGGCTCATATCATTAATTATTCTGCTTGAGCTTCGCGTTTCGTATTTCTATTAATTATCGCTACTTGATGGCGAGCGGTATTCACCAAAATTTTTTGATTCTGAATTTACACGCGGAGCCAGTAAAATGGCGGCTGTAACAATGGTTAATTCGATGTCGGCATCATAAAAAATCGTCGACGAAACCGGAAAAAACGCAGACCCAGAATGCCGACAGTATATCTATAAGTCCTGATAAAGCAAAGCAACACCTGCATATGACCTCGAATTCACAATCATCACCATTACAGGTGGCGTTTGCAAGCCCTGAAAAGCCTTTCAGCCATCAGGATAAACCGGCCAGTGACCGGGTAACGCTATTGCTTGTAGATGAAGCGTCTGAAACACAACGCGTGGATAACTACCTGGCTAAGGTGCTCAAAGGCGTCCCTAAAAGCCATGTCTATCGCATCTTGCGTAGCGGTGAAGTGCGTGTCAATAAAAAGCGGGTCACTGCCGAATATCGTTTGCAACTCGGTGACGAGGTCAGGGTGCCACCCATACGTATTGCGGAAGCTGCGCCTAAACCTGGTTTGCCAATAGTGAAAGCCAAGCTTGCAGAGATGGTCATTTATGAAGATGACGCCATGCTAGCCTTGAATAAACCTGCCGGTATGGCGGTGCATGGTGGCAGCGGCATCAGCCTTGGTGTGATTGAGCAATTACGCCTGGAAAGGCCACAAGCGAAATTTCTTGAGTTAGTGCACAGGTTGGACCGGGAAACTTCCGGCGTACTGATGATTGCCAAGAAGCGCTCTGCCTTAACAGCTTTGCATGAAGCCATGCGCCAGCACAAGATGGATAAACGCTATGTCATGATGGTGCAGGGGCAGTGGCAGGATGCGAAAAAGAAAGTCACGCTGGATTTGCAAAAGTTTGTCACTGAAAGTGGCGAGCGGCGAGTACATGTAGTTGAGCAACCTTTACTCAACACTGAACCTGGCGGCCGGAAATCGCTCAAATCCAGTGGTGTGATTGCAAAACAGCAGGCAGCCAAAGGCAGGTTTGAGGTTGAAACCCAAGTTTCTGAAACCTGGTTTTATTTGCAAGAACCACTTGGGCAATATAGTTTATTACAGGCGAAATTGATTACCGGACGCACGCATCAGTTACGCGTGCAATTGTCTCATCTGGGCTTTCCTATTCTCGGTGACGATAAATATGGTGATTTTGCGTTAAACAAGCAGCTAAGCAAACAGCGCTTGAAGCGCATGTATTTACATTCCAGCGAAACGCGTATTGCGCATCCATTAACCGGAGAGCCGTTACATTTAGTGGCTCCTTTACCGGAAGAACTGGAAAATTTCCTGCAATATCAGCGTCAACTAAATGCTGAATAATGTTTTTCTTGATCTAAAAAACGAAGGTTACATGTGAAGCAGTTTGATTTAATTGTCTGGGATTGGGATGGCACCATCGCGGACTCCACCGGCATGATTACGCAGGCGCTGATTAAAGCGGCCGCCGAAGCAGGGTTGCCCGCATTAAGTGAAGCGCGTGCGCGCAGCATCATCGGTCTGGGTTTGCGTGAATCGATTGAGGTACTTTTTGGCGATATTCCCAACTTTCAGGCACAGGCGCTGATCACCCATTACAACCAGCATTATTACGCAGCTGAAAATACTATTCTGCTGTTTTCCGGTATTGCTGAGACGATTGCTAGCATCGCCCGAAAAGGCTGTAAGCAGGCTGTTGCTACCGGTAAGGGCCGACGAGGATTGAACACTGCCTTGCAGCAATCTGGCCTTGCTAAATATTTCAGTGCTACCAAAACGGTAGATGAATGTTTTTCGAAGCCACATCCGCAAATGCTGGATGAGTTGATGGATGAACTGGTGGTCATGCCTGAGCGCACCTTGATGATAGGCGACTCGCAATATGACATGCAAATGGGCAAGAATGCCGGTGTAATCACAGCTGCCGTGACATACGGCTCGCAAACTGCCACACATTTACAGCAGTATTCGCCGAATCATATGTTTAATGATGTGACAACATTGAGCGCATGGTTGCTGGAATCCATATGAATGAAACCATATTGAAATTTAACAGCGACGATCTGCTGGAGAAGGGCGATGGGCTGCGCTTTGCCATGCCTATATTGGGGCCACACGCCACTGGTTTTGTCGTGCGTTTTCAGGGTAAACCCTATGCGTACGTGAATCGTTGCGCGCATGTACCGGTAGAGCTGGACTGGGAACATGGGAAATTTTTCAATATGACCCAGGAATGGTTGATTTGCGCGACTCATGGCGCCATGTATTCTCCTCAGAGCGGACGTTGTATCGTGGGACCATGCCAGGGTAAATCATTGTCGCCTATCCCAGTCAGTGAACAGGACGGTATTGTGACAGTGCATCTGGATCAGTTTTAGCCATTTCTTTTAGCGCAGAATGACTAATTAGTGGCAAACTGATTAAAATTGTTGAAGTAACCAAAACTAGAGTGACTAAAATTTATTAATGAAAGTTGATATGCAAGAAGAAAACCAGCAGTCGCCAGAACTGAATAATAACCAGCCTTCACAAGGGGCCGCGATTTCCAGTCTGGAAAAAATAGCATTAGCCGGCTTGCAAGAGCAAAAAGTATCAAGACGCTGGTCTGTGTTATTCAAGTCGTTAACTTTTATCTACCTTTTTTTCTTGCTACTGATGTTATTGGGCTGGGTAGGGGCAAACAAAAACTCTTCACTGGCACATACTGCACTGATAGACATCAATGGTGTGATTGAGGCTGGTGGCCAGGTGAATGCTGATGCTGTCATCAGCAGCCTGAAAGACGCCTATGACCATAAAGGTACCAAAGGCATTATTCTGCGTATCAACAGCCCAGGCGGCAGCCCGGTACAAGCTGGAATTATTAATGATGAAATTCATCGTCAGCGTAAATTGCACCCTGAAGTGCCCGTATACGCGGTCGTTGAAGATATCTGCGCTTCGGGCGGATACTACATAGCCGTGGCGGCTGATAAAATCTTTGTCGATAAAGCCAGTATCGTTGGTTCTATCGGTGTACTGATGGATGGCTATGGGTTCACCGAGTTAATGAAAAAAGTCGGCGTAGAACGTCGGTTGATGACTGCTGGTGAAAACAAAGGCATGCTGGATCCATTCTCACCCGTGAATCCAAAACAACAAGCCTTTGCACAAAACATGCTGGACCAGATTCACCAACAATTTATTAAAGTGGTGCGCGAAGGCCGTGGTAACCGTCTGAAAGAAAATGAACAGACGTTCAGTGGCTTGTTCTGGAATGGTGAAGAAAGTATCAAACTTGGCTTGGCCGATGCTGAAGGCAGCGCGGATTATGTAGCACGTGAAATCATCAAGCAATCTGATATTGTAGATTTCACTTACCAGGAAACAGTGGTTGACCGCTTTGCCAAAAAACTGGGTGCGAGTATGGGTCAAGAATTAGGATTGAACGCCAAAAACCTTTTGCCAATACTTAGATAATCGCACAAGAGAAATCATAGAAATGAAGCAATAAAAAAGGGACAGCAATGTCCCTTTTTTATTTGAATGCAAGTGAGTATTATTTTTTGGTTTTATTTTTTTCGTTGCGTTGCTTGAGTTTTGCTCTGAGTTCGTTCTTGCGGCGACGCATGGTTACTAGGCCTTCGCCTTGTTTGCGCTCGTCTTCTTTATCAAACGGGTTATCACCTTTGTGATATTGCACTCTTAATGGCGTCCCGACCAGTTGGAAAGCTTTGCGGAAAATGCCTTCGAGGTAACGGGTATAGCTATCCTTGATGCCATCAATATGATTGCCGTGCACAACCACAATCGGCGGATTACTACCACCCTGGTGCGCATAGCGCAATTTCGGGCGGATTCCACGGGTAATGGGTGGCTGGTGCTGCGTGGTCGCTTCACCCAGTACGCGCGTTAATTGAGGCGTTGCCAGTTTGGCCATGGCCGCTTTAAAGGCGACATCAACAGAACCCAGTAATTCATTCAGGCCCTTTTTACGCAGGGCAGAAATATAGTGGAATTTGGCAAAGTCCAGGAATTGCAATTTACGGTCAATTTCGCGTTTGATCCACTCACGTTCATCGTCTTGCAAACCGTCCCATTTGTTAATGGCGACCACTAATGCACGGCCAGAATCCAGGATATACGCAGCCACGTGCGCATCTTGTTCGGTGATACCTTCTTTGGCATCGACTACCAGAATGGCGACGTTGGCGTCTTCAATCGCCTGCATGGTTTTAACGACAGAAAATTTCTCGACCGCTTCAAACACTTTGCCGCGTTTGCGCACACCCGCGGTATCAATAATGATGTAATTTTTGCCGTCTTTTTCAAGTTCAATTTCAATTGAGTCGCGTGTAGTACCAGGCTCATCAAATGCAATGACCCGGTCTTCACCAAGCAGGGCATTCACCAGGGTAGATTTACCCACGTTTGGACGACCAACAATCGCAATTCTTGGCGTATCTGGGTTGACGGGGGCGGACTCTTCTTCCAGCTTATCAGCAATGGTTTCAAGTGCGATTTCGATCAAGTCGCGTACGCCTTCGCCATGCGCAGACGAAATCGACAGTGGCTCGCCGATGCCCAGCTCATGAAAATCTGCGCTGACAACGGCTTTGCGCATGCCTTCTGTTTTGTTGACGGCTAGTAATACAGGGCGCTGGGCTCTACGCAAAGTCTGCGCAATTGTGAATTCCTGTGGCGTAAGGCCAGCACGGGCATCCACCAGGAAAATAATCACATCCGCTTCATCAATGGCTAGTAAAGTCTGCTTCGCCATTTCTTTCAGAATGCCGCTATCAGCAGTCGGCTCAAAGCCACCGGTATCAATCACCAGATACGGCTGGCTTGCGCCCATGCCGCGGCCGTAGTGACGGTCACGTGTCAGCCCAGGCAGGTCAGCGACTAGCGCATCTCTTGACCGGGTCAGGCGGTTAAATAAAGTGGATTTGCCGACGTTTGGTCGGCCAACTAGAACAATGGTAGGTAACATTACTTGTATGTGACGGCATAAATGTGCCCATCACGTGATTGCGCCAGAAACTGGTTATTCGTTCCCGCAACCAGTGACATGATTGGTTTGGAGCCAAGCTGAATGCGGCCTACAAAGCTGCCATCATCCTGACTTAATAAATGTATATAGCCTTCGAGATCGCCCACTGCAACCACATTACTTAACGGTAATGGCACGGTCAGGTGGCGGTAACCAAGGTTACCCTGGCGCCAGTAAGTTTTACCATTGCTGTTATCCAAAGAGTAAACAGAACCAATGGTGTGGCTTAAATAAATTTTGCTGTTATCAACCGTCAGGCCAACATAGCTGGAAATATCACGGCTCCAGGCAATCTGCCCACGCTGGCGATCAACGCCAGCTACCTTGCCTTGGTAAGCAACTACATAAACGAAAGCGCCATCCACAAACGGCAGGCTGGTGATATCTGCGATACGCTCGATTTCAGTCACGCCTTTAGGCTGGGCGACGGTGGCTTCCCATAGGAGTTTGCCATTGTCGGCGCGGATAGCAACCAGTTTGCCACCTGGAAAACCTGCGTAGATAGCACCGCCATCCACGACAATCCCGGCCTGGTTTTTAAGTGACAGCGATGGGGTGGCGCGTTCGTATACCCATTTGCGGCGGCCGTCAGCAGCATCAATGCCGTAAATATGATGATCACTGGTGCGGACAATGACGGTACCGTCATAGTAACGCGGTTGTCCCTGAATCTCGCTGCTGAGAATCGCACTCCACAGCTTTTTGCCATTCATGTTCAGCGCAAATAAATGACCCTTATTGGTGCCAGCCAGTACCAGCCCGCCACCAATGCCAGCACTGCTGCTAATGGCTTCATCCAGCTCAGTGCGCCATAAGATTTTGCCATTGTCAGCAGAGAGTTGCATCACGCTGCCCTCGGCATTGACGGCATAAATCATGTTATCAGCCAGCACCGGCGCGTAGGTATAACGACCCGCTTCGCCCACATCTGTTGACCATGCTACGCGCGTTTCGTATGAACTCTTGATATCTTCAAGTTCAACTGGCGGATTAGCAGGCTCAGCCCCGAAAATACTTTCACTCAAATTGGTTTTCACATCATTAAACGCGGTACACGCGGTGAGGCTGCTGCCAAGCAATAACAAGGCAGCCAGCGTGAAAGCATTAATCGAGGTTGGTTTTTTCATACGCAGGGCAGGGAGACTGGACAAGCGTTGCATGTTAACCCAATGCGTCCAGTTTTTGCTGAGTCAGGTAAAACAGTTTACCTTCAGGATCCAGACCTTTAAGCGCCTGCAGATAGGCTTCTTTCGCTTCTTTATCCTGTTTCTTTGCAATGTAGATATCACCCAGCATGGTGTTTTTCAGTCCATCAAACCCTTTGTCGTTGATAGCTTCAAGAGTTTTCTTGGCATCATCCAGTGCATTACGTTCGATTTGCAGACCTGCAATTTCAATCGCAGCCATTTGTTTGATAGCAGGTTCTTTGGCTTCAGCCATCGCCCAGTGCAATTGTTTTTCGGCGGCTTCATTTTGTTTCGCCAGATGCAAGGCGCGCGCTGCAAACAAAGCAGCTCTGCCTGCATAAGGTGTCATGCTGAAATCATTTTGTAATGCTTGTGCATCTTTAGAGATTTGCTCGGCTTTTTTGCTATCTACGTCGAGCAATGAAGTGCTGACCAGTGTTTGATAGGCAGTAGAAGCCGCTGTGGCTTTACTGTTCATCCAGGATTGGTAACCTTGCCAGCCGGCATAGGCAACGATAGCAACCAATACCAGGCGGATTGCCATCTTGCCGTTTTTGTTCCACCAAACTCTGAATTCGTCGAGTTGTTCCTGTTCTTCCAAATCGTACGCCATGATATTTCCTGCTTATTTTTTAGTATGAGTGATTATGCGGTTGCTGCACGCAAGCCCTGACCGGGAATTGCGCTAAGTAATTGTTGTGTATAAATTTGCTGGGGTGCATTATAAATGTTTTCTACGCTTCCTTGCTCAATTACTTTGCCTTTTTGCATGACCAGCACTTCATCTGCAATATGTCTGACCACCCTTAAATCGTGGGTAATAAACAGGTAACTCAGCCCCATTTCCTGTTGTAATTGTTTTAACAACAACAGGATTTGTGCCTGTACAGAGACGTCAAGTGCAGAAACCGGCTCATCACATACCACGAGCTTGGGTTGCAAAATCAAGGCACGTGCGATGCCTATGCGTTGCCGCTGACCACCTGAGAACTGGTGTGGATACTTTTGCGCATCTTCAGCTTTTAATCCTACTTTTTCCAGCATGTTGATGACTTCGTCTCGCTGCTGGCTGGCATTGCCGATACGGTGGATGACCAGGCCTTCACCGATAATGTCGCCTATCCGCATTCTGGGGTTGAGCGAGGCAAATGGATCCTGGAAGATCATTTGAATATCGCGACGGGCAACCCGTAAGGCAGATTTGTCCAGTGCCAGGAAATCTACCCCGTCAAATACCACTTGGCCGCTATCCAGCGGTAACAAGCGCAATATTCCACGGGCCAAGGTGGATTTCCCACTACCGGATTCACCGACAATCGCGAGTGTGGTACCGCGTTTCAATTGCAGGCTGACATCATCCAGTGCGCGAATACTATGATTGCCTAACCCGAGTGCGCCAGTACGCTGGGTGTAAGTTTTTACCAGGTGATGTGCTTGCAGAATGAAATCAGACATATGCACTCCCTCAGGCAGGGGTTAACCAATCATAGGTCATAGGCTGTAGTGTTTTTTTACCTTCAGCGTCTGGTACGCAAGCTAACAAGGCTTTGGTATACGGGTGTTGCGGGCTATGCAGTACCTGCTCTACGCTGCCCACTTCCACAATTTCACCCCTGAACATGACAATGACTTCATCGGCAATATCCGCCACTACGCCGAAATCATGCGTGATAAACAGCATCGCCATCTGCATGCGGTCTTTGAGTGCTTTCAACAAAGCCAATACCTGTGCCTGAACAGTTACATCGAGTGCGGTGGTTGGCTCATCTGCGATCAGTAAAGCCGGTTCACAAGCAATACTCATGGCAATCATCACCCGTTGCCGCTGGCCGCCAGAAAGCTCATCTGGATAGCTATTGGCACGGGTCGGGTCAATGCCTACTTGCTGCAATAAATCGGCGACTTTCTGTTTGAGTGCAACGCCTTTAAGCCCTAAATGGGTTTGCAATGGCTCACCGATTTGAAAGCCTACGGTCAACACGGGATTTAACGAGGTCATGGGTTCTTGAAAAATCATGCCTATTTGTCGGCCACGTATGCTTTGCATGGCTTTTTCGCCCAGGCCTGTGATGTCTTGCCCCTGGAATAACACCTGGCCCTGCATATGTAATTGTGGAGACAGTAACTTCATCACGCTCAGTGCAGTGAGGCTTTTTCCGCTACCGGATTCGCCGACAATACAGGTGGTTTTTCCGCGCGCTAATGACAGGGATACGTGATGCACCAGTTTTCGTTCCGGCGCATGGGCAGGATAGATACTTAACTGATCAATACGTAAGATTTCGTTCATGAAGCTATAAAAATACGCAATCGACTTTTCTGGATGCAGGCAACAACTTCGTTGAAAAGGATGTAAAAGAGTATGTATATTCAGACATCCGTTTTCCTTGTGTTTCTCAAGCCGGTTGTACGATAACCGGCACTTGCTCAATACTGACGCGGGTTTGTTCGCCCTGACCAAGCATAGGTTTCAAGCTAATTTCATCGGCAGCTGCTTCATCATCGCCAAAAATGGCAGCGAAGCGGGCACCGCTACGGTCTGCTTTTTTCATCTGTGATTTAAAGCTACCCCCGCCAGCATGCAGGACCACACTCAGCCCCATATTACGCAGGGTTTCCGCCACGGTAAAGGCTTTTTGTTCTGCCAGCTCACCCACGTTAACGAGGTAAATATCAGGCTGGTTCTGAGCGTTGATGCCGTATTCCTGCATGAGCAGAAATACACGCTCCAGGCCAATACCAAAGCCACAGGCAGGGGTAGGGTTGCCACCAATACGCTCTACCAGGGTATCGTAGCGCCCGCCACCAGCGATGGTGCCTTGTGCACCCAGTTTTGTTGTCACCCATTCAAAAACGGTGCGGTTATAGTAATCCAGGCCGCGTACCAGGCGATGATTAATGGTGTAAGCAATGCCGGACTGAGTAAGCAGGGCGCACAACTGTGCAAAATGTTGTTTAGACGTTTCACCCAGACCATCCATGAGTTTAGGCGCTGCCTCACAGATGTTTTGCATACGCGGATTTTTGCTATCCAGTATGCGTAAGGGGTTATGGTGCAAACGCCGTTTGGCATCTTCATCCAACAGCTCAGCATGTTGCTCAAAATAGCTGATCAGTGTTTCACGGTATTGCGCTCGCTCATCGGCATCACCAATGCTATTAATCTGTAACTCTACGTCCTGGATACCTAGCGCCTGCCACAAACGAGCCAATAGCACGATTTGCTCGGCATCTACATCCGGGCCCTCAAAACCAAATGCTTCAACACCGATCTGGTGAAACTGGCGCTGGCGGCCTTTCTGCACGTTTTCATGGCGGAACATTGGGCCCATATACCACAGGCGTTGAGGGCCGTTGTAAGTCAGGTTGTGCTCGACCACGGCGCGGACACAGCCTGCAGTGCCTTCCGGGCGCAGGGTGAGTTTGTCGCCGTTGAGCGCATCTTCCCAGGCATACATTTCTTTTTCGACAATATCGGTATGTTCACCCACACTGCGTACAAATAATTCCGTGGGTTCAACCACCGGCATGCGAATATTGTTGTAGCCATACTGGCTCAGGATTTTCCGTGCGGTGTCTTCCAGTTTGAACCAGAGCGGGGTGGCTTCCGGCAAAATGTCATAGAAGCCTTTGATGGATTGGAATTTTTGGGTCATTGCTAACGCTTGTTGCTTGAATTATTGGGAGATGGCGACGATAGGAATCACGCTGGGTTTGCTTGCGCGCAATTTTCCGCCTTCTGCGTAATGTGCGCGCACATAGTCATCAACGATCAATTGGAATTCCTCGGCTATATGGTCACCTTTGAGGGTCACCGTTTTTTCCCCATCAACAAACACTGGCGCGACCGGTGTTTCGCCAGTGCCCGGCAAGCTAATACCTATGTTGGCCAGTTTGGACTCCCCAGGGCCATTCACCACGCAGCCCATCACGGCTACATTCAATGATTCTACGCCCGGGTATTGGCTGCGCCAGACCGGCATCTGGTTACGTAACCAGGTCTGGATCTGCAAAGCCAGTTCCTGGAAATAAGTGCTGGTGGTACGTCCACAACCAGGGCAGGCAGTCACTAATGGGGTGAACGAACGAATGCCCATGGTTTGCAGGATTTCCTGCGCGACAACGACCTCTTTAGTGCGTGATTCGTTAGGTTCCGGTGTCAGGGATACGCGTATGGTATCGCCTATGCCTGATTGCAATAAAATCGCCAGCGCAGCGGTTGAGGCGACAATCCCTTTTGAGCCCATGCCTGCTTCGGTGAGCCCCAAATGTAAGGGATAATCGCAACGCTGGCCAAGGTCGGTATAAACCTGCACCAGGTCCTGTACGTTGCTGACTTTGCAGGAAATGATAATCTGGTCGGGGCTCAGGCCCAGATCGATGGCCTGTTGCGCGCTTTCCAGCGCTGATTGAATGAGTGCTTCACGCATCAAAGCATCGGCAGATAACGGCTCGGCCAATTTGCCATTGTCATCCATCATTTGCGCCATCTTGGCTTGGTCCAGGCTACCCCAGTTCACACCAATACGTACAGCCTTTTTGTAATGGATGGCTGCCTCAATCATGGCGGCAAACTGTTCATCTCGTTTACTGCCTTTACCGACATTACCAGGGTTAATGCGGTATTTAGCCAAGGCTTCTGCGCAATCGGGGTAAGCTTGCAGCAGCTTGTGGCCATTGAAATGGAAATCACCTACCAACGGCACATTGCAACCCAATGCATCCAGGCCTTTGCGTATGGTAGCGACCTGTGCGGCGGCTTCAGCGGTGTTCACGGTGATACGCACCACCTCAGAACCGGCCTGCCATAACTCGTACACCTGGCGTATGGTGCCTTCAGCATCTGCCGTGTCGGTATTGGTCATACTTTGTACGACCACCGGTGAGGATGTCGTGCCATAGAGGCCACCACCGACTGCGACATGGCCTATCATCACCTGGCGTGTATTTCGACGTGGTAGCATGTTTATTTCAGTTGAATACGCGCAACACGGCCACGTGTCGCCTGCGTCAAATCATAAGGTTGATTATCAATCGTCAGTTGCGTCCCCTGGGCGTGGCCGACAATGACGTTAACTGGTTTTTCAGCCGTCACATTGTGCTCGCTACCTGCTGTCAGCACTTCACTTAAGACTTTTTTACCTTGCATATCTTCGATGCGCACCCAGGAATCTTCAGTGACTTTAAATACCAGGACGGCTTTTTGCGGATCAGCAGATTTAAGCGTCGTGCTCTCTATAACATTGTTGGCAGCAGGGGTAGGGGTGCTGACAATCGTGCTATCAGAGGTTGATGAAGGTGTGCTTGCCGGTTCCGCAGCGATGGCTGGTGCAACTTCAGCCGGATTGCCAGCCGCAGGTTCTGTCGCTGGCAATGTTGAAGGTACAACAGTGGCTTCAGGCGCCGTTGTTGCATCAGCCGCTATGCCAGGTTGAACAGCAGGGTCAGTCATGGGTGCAGGAACATTAATTTCCTGGCCGGTAGTTTCACTGATTTCATCTACATCAAGCGCCAGAGAGGCATTCTTGAGCGCTTGCGGTTTGATATGGTTCACGTAAAAGTAAGCCAGAATCGCAGCCAGGATCAGAAAAATAAAAAACGTTAATATACGTTGCGGGCGAATAGCGCGCGCAGGCTTGTCAATAATAGACGGGCTGGCGTTAGATCTGACGCTCAGTGGCAAAGGTGCAGTGCTAGGGACCATGCGCTGATAGGCTTCCAGCACTGGCGCGACATCAATGTTCAACAACTTGGCGTAGTTGCGGATAAATCCGCGCACGATGCTGGGTTGCGGTAGTTTGTCAAAATCATCCTGTTCAATCGCCTGGATCTGCTTTGGACCGAGGCGCAGATGGCTGCATACTTCATGGATGCTGAGGCCTTGTGATTCACGAGCGGCTTTTAAAATATTCCCGCAGCCTGAGCCTGGAGTTAAAACCACAGGGGACTCTTCAGTGATGGGTGATTCGTTATCTGGTGAAGAAGGTTGCATGCTGTCATTATCGCCTGTAATTGCCGGTGAAAGCGTATCAAAAGTGTGGGTTTCAGCGCCGTTGCCTGAGCTTAGATCAGGCGTAGCCCCGGTCTCAACTTTGCGCTTGCGCCCACGTTTGGGTTTCTCTGCCTGCTCTGCCTGTAGAGCGCTGACGTGATTTCTGTCTTCTGACGTCACTTGCATTTACTCCATTTTCAACAATTGTTTGGTTTCGTTGGAATTTGGAAACAATTTATGCAGTTGCACACTGTAATGATGCGCTTCATCCGGCATTTGTAAAGCACGGTAGATGCGGACGGCTAACAACAGTGATTCAGGGGTAGGGGCAACGCTGACACTATTCTGCAAAGTATTCATCGCGGCAGTGGCGTCGCCTCGGCCAAATTGCAAATTGGCTAATTGGTAAGCACTGGCATGCGCCAAGGGATCAACTTGCAGTGCTTTGCTGAAATACGCCTCGGCTTGCGGTTTCTGTTTGCTGCGCAGGGCGCAGACGGCTGCATTGTAGTAAGCCACCTGCGGAGTTTTGTACAGTGGATTTTTAACCGCCAGCATGAATTCTTTTTGCGAATCCTCGTAACGGCCCTGGTCACACAAAAAGCGACCATAGTTGTTATGAGATTCTGAGTTTACAGGCTGCAATTGAATCGCACGCTGAAACGCCGCTTCAGCACGGGGTTTATCGCCTAAGGCTGCATATACGAGCCCCTGGCCGTTATAAGCCAGCGCATAGCTGGCACTACGTTCAATCGCTGTATTGAATTCTTCCAGTGCCACATCGTAGCGTTTGAGGCGGAAATATTCTGCACCCAGTTCGGTATGCACACGGGCGGATTCCACATCGCCAGTTTCACGGCCGATGGGCTGCTGATCATAAGGCGCAGTATTGGCTCCGGTGGTAGGATTTTGTGCGCAACCGGCCAGCCACACGCATGCAGTCAGCAATATCAGTAAGTGTTGCGCAAAAAAATTCTTTTTCATGACTTATTGGCCAGATTGCAAAGCATCAGGCTGGATAGCACCAGATTGTATGGCGATGATTCTTTCTGTTCGGCGGGTTTTGTCGAGCACTTTACCGGCCAGTTGACCACAAGCAGCATCAATATCCTCCCCACGGGTTTTGCGTACAGTGACCACGTAGCCAGCCTGCATTAACATATCACGAAACGCCCGCACCTGCATTGGTTTGGAAGTTCCGTAACCGCTATTCGGGAAAGGGTTGAACGGGATCAGGTTGAACTTGCATGGCACATTGCGCACTACGTCCAGCAATTGTCTGGCATGCTCAAGTGTGTCATTCACACCATCCAGCATCACATATTCAAAAGTGACAAAGTCACGCGGCGCTTTGACAAGATAGCGTTCACATGCCGCCATCAGCTCTTTAATTGGGTATTTTTTGTTGATAGGCACGATTTCATCACGCAAGGCATCATTAGGCGCATGCAATGATACGGCCAGCGCGACCGGACAATCTTCTTTCAGTTTATCCATAGCCGGCACCATGCCGCTAGTCGACAAAGTCACACGACGGCGGCTTAAGCCATAAGCACTGTCATCCAGCATGATCTGCATTGCAGTCACGACATTTTCATAATTGGCGAGCGGTTCGCCCATGCCCATCATGACCACATTGGAAATAATGCGGTCACTCGCGGGCAGCATGTTATAGCCTTCAGCCTGTCGTAAAGAGTGATTGGCTACCCAAAGCTGGCCAATAATTTCAGATACTGTCAGGTTACGGTTGAAGCCCTGGCGACCTGTGCTGCAAAAGGTGCATTCAAGTGCGCAGCCAACCTGGCTGGAAATGCATAAAGTGCCACGGTCATCTTCAGGGATAAAAACGGTTTCTACACTGTTTGAAGTGCCGTCTTTCAGGTTGTTTGTACCGATGAGCCATTTGCGGGTACCGTCGTCGGAAACTTGTTCCAACTGTACATCTGGCAATCTAAATTCGGCTTCCTGGCGTAGTTTTTCACGCAGGACTTTGGCGATATCGGTCATCTGGTCGAGGTCTAGTACCCCGAAGTGATGCATCCAGCGCATGAGCTGCTTGGCGCGGAAAGGCTTCTCGCCGATACTGGTGAAGTACTCGGCGAGTTGCGGTTGGTTCAAATTCAGTAAATTAACCAAAATTCCATTTCTCGATTTCAATCATTGGCCTTCTGCATTATTCGCCTTTAAATCATCAGGCTGCTAAATCAGTGAAGGCGTGCTAAAAAATGATGACGCTTTAAAACATGAATCCATAAGGAAATCATTTTTAGCAGGAAACGCCGTTTCCGGCGTCGATTCAATGATTATCCAAAGAAGTATTTGATTTCAATCGCAGCATTTTCCAAGCTATCAGAACCATGCACTGCGTTCGCATCAATGCTTTCAGCGAAGTCAGCACGGATAGTGCCAGGGGCAGCGTCTTTAGGGTTGGTTGCACCCATCAGTTCACGATGTTTCAGGACAGCATTTTCGCCTTCCAGAGCCTGGATCATCACAGGACCGGAAATCATGAATTTAACCAGGTCGTTGAAGAAAGGGCGCTCTTTGTGAACAGCGTAAAAGCCTTCAGCTTCAGCTTGTGTCAATTGCGTGAATTTAGCAGCCACGATTTTCAAGCCAGCGTTTTCAAAACGTGTGTAAATTTGACCAATCACGTTTTTTGCAACGGCATCTGGTTTGATAATGCTAAGTGTACGCTCTAAAGCCATGAGAACTCCAATATAGTTAATTAACAAGAAAAATCAAACAGCTATTCTACTATTTTTAACGTGATTGATAAACCTTGATTACGGATTGTTTATGTATGAGTGGATCATTGATTCCCGGTAGCTTTATTTTCAATAGCCTAAATAACGCGCATTCCCTGCTTTATTTTTTCTATCCATCTAGTTTAGATGTTTGTATGATGTGATTGTTTTCAACGATGGCGTTAGTTTTTTCAGCGTAGACGAGAGATCTTTCCACATATGGTAAATACAGAACAGACTATGCATGCTTGCCCGGCGTGTGGCTTGTTATGCGACGATATTTCGGCGGATACAATTGCCAAACAGCAGTTTTCTTGTGGCAAGGCGGCGAAATTCTACGCCCGGTCTACCTCTTTGAATGTGCAGCCTCAGGTTAATGGACAAGCTGTTTCCTTGGCGCAAGCGGTAAAAGCAGCGGCCGAATTGCTCCAGCAGGCACAATCGCCTTTGATCGCCGGTAGCAGTACTGATGTGCATGGCGCGCGTGCATTGGTCAGCCTTGCAAACCAGAACGGTGCGGATATGACACACTTGAATGCAGATAGTACTTTGCGCAATATGAAAGTGTTGCAGCATAGAGGCTGGCAAACGACGACATTGACTGAAGTGCGCAACCGCGCAGATGTGATCCTCATGATAGGCACCGATGTGGTCACACACAATGCGCGTTTTTTTGAGCGCGTAGTATGGGTAGACGAAGCCATGTTTACCGAACCGTCAGCCCGGCAGATTATTTACCTGGGTGGCGATAAGCTAAAAACGCAGGCGGGTGTTTCGCCGGATGGTCGCGCACCGCAAATGATAGCCTGTGCTTCGGAGCATTTGCCAGAAGTTGTGTCTGCCTTGCGCGCACTGATTATGAACAAACCTGTGGCTGGTGAAAATATTGCGGGTGTGCCAGTCAGCACCCTTGCCGCGCTGGCTGAAACACTAAAAGCCGCAAAATACGCTACCCTGGTCTGGGTGTCCAAAGACTTGCATTTCGAGCATGCAGAATTAACCATAGAAAATATTACCGAAACCGTGGTTGCCCTGAACCAGAAATCGCGCGCCATGGGCTTGTCACTGGGAGGCAGCGATGGTGATACCAGCGTGAATTACGCACATACCTGGCTCAATGGCGTGATTATTGATGCGCCTCACTGGCAAGACCATGATGCAGTCGTCTGGGTAAACAGTTTTAGCCCGGAAGCCATGCCGCCTGCCGAAGTTTCGCCAGTGATTGTGCTGGGCGCAGCCGATAGCAAATTTACCACACCGCCAGCGGTGTTTATCCCGGTAGCCACACCAGGCCTGGATACTGGCGGTCAGCAATTCCGCGTCGATGGCTCGGTGACTTTGCCGCTGACAGCCGCCAAACCTTCTGATGTCCCTACTTTATCTAAAGTAGTTGCTTTGATTGAACAAGCCATAGCCAATGAAGGGAAGCAGGCATGATTACGTTGCTAAAAAATGCCAGGGTAATTGATCCTGCCCATCATAAAGATGGCGTACTGGAAGATATCTATATCCGTGATGGCCGCATTATCGCCAAGCCCGCCGAGACCGAGAAAATCGACCAGGCGCATGAGTTGAACGGCAAAATTGTGATGGCTGGTGCGATCGATATGCACAGCCATATTGGTGGCGGCAAAGTGAATATTGCACGCATGCTGCTCCCTGAATACCAGGATATGCGCCGCATGCAGGAACCTGAAGCGCATATTTGCGGTGCCAATTGCAGCCACCACGCAACGCCGAATACCACCGATACAGGTATGCGCTATATCGAGATGGGCTATACCGCAGCATTTGAGCCGGCGATACTGGCCGTGAATGCCCGCCAGGCCCATATGGAAATGGGCGATACACCCATGATCGATAAAGGCGGCTACGCCATGCTGGGCAACGATGATTACCTGTTACGCCTGCTCAGCCAGAATGCCGACCAGAAAACGATTAATGATTACGTTGCCTGGACCTTGCATGCTACACAGACCATAGGCATCAAGGTGGTAAACCCGGGTGGTATCTCCGCGTTCAAGTTCAACGAGCGTCGCCAGGATCTGGACCAGCAGCACAGCCATTACCACATCACGCCGCGCCGTATTTTGCAGGCGCTGAGCCGTGCTGTGAATGACCTTGGTATCGCCAAACCATTACATGTGCACTGTAACAACCTGGGGGTAGCTGGCAACTTCCAGACTACCCTGGATACAATGGGTGCCAGTGATGGTTTGCCTATGCACTTAACGCATATCCAATTCCATAGCTACGGCACTGAAGGCGACAAGAAATTCTCTTCCGCCGCCGCCAATATTGCGGAAGCGATCAATCAAAACAAACACATTACTGCCGATGTCGGCCAGATACTGTTCGGGCAGACCGTGACTGCCTCTGGCGACAACATGATGCAGCATTTGAACGCCAAAGTGGCTAACCCGAAAAAATCGGTGATTATGGATATTGAGTGCGATGCCGGTTGCGGCGTAGTGCCATTCAAATACCGTGACGAAAATTATGTGAATGCCTTGCAGTGGGCGATTGGCCTTGAGGTGTTCCTGAGTGTGGATGATCCATGGCGTGTGTTCCTGACGACTGACCATCCAAACGGTGCACCATTTACGACCTATCCGCATTTGATCCGCTTGCTGATGGACAAATCATTCCGTAATGATGCTTTCGATAAACTGAACCTGGATGCGCAGGCGATGAGTAACCTGAAAGCGCTGGATCGCGAATACACGCTTTACGAAATCGCCACCATGACACGTTCAGCGCCGGCCAAATTGATAGGCTTGCAAGACCGGGGGCATTTGGGCGTGGGTGCCGCCGCCGATATTACCGTTTATACCGACCAGCCTGACAAAGAAGCCATGTTTAGCAAGCCTGACCTGGTGTTTAAGGATGGTGAACTGGTAGTGAAAGAAGGAAAAGTCATTAAAGTAGTATGGGGCGCTACCCATACTGCCAAGCCTGCATTTGACCTGGGCGTTGAGAAAGACATCAAGCAGTATTTTGATCGCTATCACACCATGCAAATGCAACACTTCAAAATCAGTAATGACCATATTGCGGAAGATGGCCGCAACCATGTCATTAACCATGTGCAGGGGGCATGATGGTTATTAACGGCGTAGAAATAGACGACACTTTTGCTGAAGCCTTCAATATGCGCGCCACGCGCGTATTGATCACTGCGCAAAATTTGCGCTGGGCTTACAACGCAGCCAATGCCATGACCGGTTTTGCTACCAGCGTGATCGGCTGTGGTGTAGAGGCAGGCATAGAACGCGAACTGACTGAGAACGAAACGCCTGATGGCCGTCCGGGTGTCAGTGTGCTGTTGTTTGCCATGGGTAGTAAAGTGCTTATGCAGCAGCTGGAAACCCGCATGGGGCAATGTATCCTGACTTGTCCGACTGCGGCCGCCTTTGCGGGTATCGAGTCCGAAGATATGATCAGCCTAGGCAAGCATTTGCGCTTTTTTGGTGATGGTAATCAAATCTCCAAACAGATTCCCAATGCTGAAGGCAAGCTCAAGCGCTACTGGCGTATCCCCGTGATGGATGGCGAGTTTCTCACCGAAGAAACCACTGGCATGGTGCGCGCGATTGGTGGCGGTAACTTTCTGGTGTTAGGCACAAGCCAGGCGCAAGTGTTGACTGCGTGTGAAGCGGCGATTGATGCCATGCGCACTTTCCCGAATGTGATCATGCCGTTTCCGGGTGGCGTGGTGCGTTCAGGCTCCAAAGTTGGTAGCAAATATCCCAAAATGTTTGCCAGTACCAATGATGCTTTCTGTCCGACATTAAAAGGCGCGGTAAAAAGCGAGCTTGATCCGCGTGTAGAAAGTGTGATGGAGATTGTGGTGAATGGCCTGGCATTTGAAGATATTGCCGCTTCTATGAAAGCCGGTATTGAAGCTGCTTGCGGTTTGGGCAAAGAGAATGGCATTTTGCGTATTTCTGCTGGTAACTATGGTGGAAAACTGGGTCCGCATCACTTCAAGCTGCGTCCAATTTTAAGTGGGGAGGCCGTATGAGCCATATCGTCTTAACCGCCAAACCCGTCTCGCGCCAGATTGATTGCCGTGCATTGTCGCCACAAGCTTTGCAGGGTAAAACAGTCTCTGAAATTACCGCTATCAAACTGACTAAACATTCAACTGTGGGTGAAGTATTCGAGGTAAGCGTTGATAACAGTGTTGAAACATTGAAAGTCACCTTTAAAAACACCGACTCACAGCATGCTTATATTGGTTTTGGCATGACTACTGGCCAGGTGATTGTTGAAGGGGATGCCGGCGATTTTCTGGGTGCACAACTCCAAAATGGGGTGCTCATCTGCAAGGGTAATGCTGGCGCACGTGCTGGTGATCGCATGCGCCGAGGCATGTTGCTGATTGAAGGCAATGTCGGAGACTATTGTGCTTCCGACATGATGGCGGGAACCTTGGGTGTGCTGGGCACTACCAGTGCTTATCTAGGTTACGGCATGAAACGCGGCACGCTTTTGCTGGCAAAAACACCTGCGGCACAAGCAACCTGGATTGATTGTGGGCCGCATAAATTACCTTTCCTGAATATCCTTTATAAATCATTCAAATTGCTGGATAGCCGGTTTGCCGAGATTAGCAGTTTGCGTGTACATCGCTGGATGGGTGATATGGGCGGTTTGGGCAAAGCAGAAATTTTAGTGATTCAATAAATTTGATCTGGATCAATTATTATGAAACGGGCGCTAAGCCCGTTTTCTTTTTTGCACATTTCCCTTTTTCATTCAGCGGCTTAGGGTGGTAAAATGCGACTCTTTGAAACAAAGCTACTTCGCAAATGAGTCAATACCTTACCGCCGCACTCTACAAATTCGTTACCCTGGATAATTACAAAGCTCTGCAACAACCTATCCTGGAACAATGCCTGATGCTCAGGATTAAAGGCACTTTGCTGCTGGCGAATGAAGGTATCAATGGCACCATTGCCGGTAAGCCGGAAGATATTAAAGCAATTTTGAATTACCTGCGTCAGGACCCGCGCCTGGCTGACCTTGAGCATAAAGAATCCTGGGCTGACACGCACCCTTTCTATCGCATGAAGGTCAAACTGAAAAAAGAAATCGTCACCATGGGCGTGCAGGGGGTAGACCCGAACGAGGTGGTCGGTACCTATGTGAAACCGGAAGACTGGAATGCGCTGATTTCTGATCCGGATGTGATTTTGCTGGATACGCGTAACGATTACGAAGTGCATATCGGTACTTTTAAAAATGCGGTTGACCCGAAAACCACCACCTTTCGTGAATTCCCGAAGTATGTCGCAGACAATCTGGATAAAACCAAGCACAAAAAAGTAGCCATGTTTTGTACCGGCGGGATCCGTTGCGAAAAAGCATCCTCCTTTATGAAGCAGCAAGGGTTCGAAGAGGTCTATCACTTACAGGGCGGCATCCTCAAATACCTGGAAACCGTGCCGAAAGAAGAAAGTTTATGGGAGGGCGATTGTTTCGTCTTTGATCAGCGCGTTGCAGTCAAACATGGCCTGGAAGTTGGTGATCATGACCAGTGCTACGCTTGTCGCATGCCGCTGACCAGTGAAGAAAAGTTGAGTGAGCAATACGAAGCAGGCATCTCTTGCCCTTATTGCTCTGAAAAACTCACAGAAGACAAACGTGAATCGCTGCGTGAGCGTCAAAAACAGGTCAAGCTAGCCAAGGTGCGCGGACAAAGCCATATCGGGGACAAACAAAAGAATTAAACTGGCAAAATATAGTTGCCAAAGTGTAAATAAATCCGCAAAGTCAGACTAGTTCCTGGTTAGTATTTATGTAAATATATGTCATGATACTTGCATGATGTGTCAGTAGCCAGTAGTTATTAGGCATAGCCCATTAATCCAAAGCTCCAGGAACATGAGACTGCGATGAAATGTCCTGCAATACTAGTCACTGAACAAGAACGATTAGCTGCTTTGTCAGAGCATGGCCTCGACAATGAAAGCCTGGTACCCAGTTTAGATCCTGTCGTACATATTGCTTCACGTATGTTTGGCATGCCAGTGGCCGCCGTGAACATCATAGGCAGCGACCAAGTGTTCTTTGCTGCCAGTTTGGGGATTGGTGAAGCGGATATGAGCCGCGATGTTTCATTCTGCGCGCATGCCATCAATCAGACGCAAGTCATGGTGGTGCCCGATGCAACGCTTGATGACAGGTTTTACGATAATCCCCTCGTCACCGGCGCAACCAATCTCAGATTTTACGCAGGTGTACCACTATTATCCCCAAATGGTTTGGCGCTGGGCGCACTCTGTGTGGTAGATAACCAGCCACATTTTAATTTTTCAGAAGAAGATCAGCGCCGCCTGAAAGAGTTAGCGCAAATGGTTTCTGACCGCCTGGAATTGAGGCGTATTGAAACTGCAAGTAACCGCAACCGCCCCAGTTTTGAAGAGTACGCCGGAAGCTCAGGTTCACCAGTGGTTTGGTTTAACGAGCATCGCCAGATTGTTGCCTGGAACCGGGCGGCAGCCGACTCGCATGGTTATGAGGTGTTAGAAGGGATAGGCCAGCCGATCGATATACTTATCCCTGAGCGTGAACGTTTTGTTCTGAAAGATATTATAGATCGTGCTGTAGCAACAGGTTCGCTGGATTACCTGGAAACGCCAACAGAAATTTTTGGTTTGCGCAAAGACGGTACCGAGTTCCTGTTGGGCTTATCACTGTTTAGCTGGAAAGAAGCCGGCAAAATGCGTTTTGAAGCCATTTTGAAAGATATCACTGCACAGCGCATTGAAGAAACTGAGCTGCGCCAGCGCGCCAATATTGATGTACTCACCGGCTTGGCCAATCGCGGCAGGTTTTATCGCGTGGTCGAAGAAACATTGCTCATCCCCAAGCCGGCAGCTGTCTTCATCATTGACCTTGATGGCTTTAAAGACGTCAACGACACACTGGGCCACACGATCGGAGACAAAGTTCTGCAAGCCGTCTCGATGCGCATGTCTGCAGTGGTCAATGCGCCTGGCCTGGTCGCCAGAATTGGCGGCGACGAGTTTGCCATCATCGTCCCGAATATTACCAATGCTGAAGAGGCACTGGCGTTTGCGAATGTATTGATTTCTCAAATTGCGCAGCCAATCATCATTAATGGTCACGAAATACGCGTTGCAGCAAGCTGTGGTGTAGCACTGGCACCTCTGCAAGCGCATGAAGCATTAGAGCTGGTCAGCAATGCAGACCTTGCCTTGTTTAAAGCCAAAAGCATAGGTGGGCGTGGGCGGGCGTTTCTGTTTACTTCAGCGCTAAGGATGGAAGCCGTCACACGTCGCCTATATGCCATGGAATTGCACCGGGCGGTTGATGAAGGCGAATTTCTGCTCTATTATCAACCGCAAGTCAGTTTAGCCACTGGTGCCATTACCGGTGCAGAAGCCTTAATTCGATGGCATCACCCCAAACGTGGCATCCTGGCACCGGCTGCATTCATGCAAGCGCTGGAAGGCGGGCCGCTGGCTGCAATCGTCGGCTCGTGGGTGCTTGATGAAGCATGTGCTCAAGTTTCATACTGGCGACGCCATGGCGCGAGCCATTTGCGTATCGGCGTCAACCTGTTTGAAGCACAGTTCAGAGTAGGCAACTTGCTGGAAGAAGTCATGCAGACATTGGCCAAACATGGCTTGCCTCCCGAGGCTCTTGAGCTGGAAGTGACTGAGAATATTGCACTGGATAGCGATGAAGTGGTGCTTGAAACGCTGCGCAAGTTAAAAAGTTCTGGCGTAGGTATTGCTTTTGACGATTTTGGTACTGGTTATGCTTCTTTAAGTTTGCTCAAGACCTATCCTTTAACGCGCATTAAAATTGACCGCTCATTTGTGCATGGCATGCTGGAGCACAAGCAAGATGATTCAGTGGTTTGTGCCACGCTCGATATAGCACACGGTTTTGATCTGCAAGCGATTGCAGAAGGCATTGAAACCCGCAGCCAATACAACTACTTAAGGGAGAAAAGCTGTGAGGAAGGACAGGGAAGCCTGTTTGGCAATCCTATGCCAGCCATGCAGTTTGCCCGTTTAATCAGCCTTAAAATTCTATCTTCGGCTGCATAACTTATGTGCGATTCGCTATTATCTGCAATCAATGCAGCACTAAATAACATCGAGTGGACTAGCCACGCCGCGCCCGCCAATATTCACCACCTGCGTGTAAATCATGGTGGTGCTTATATCGGCATGACCCAGTAACTCCTGCACGGTACGAATATCCTGCCCGCCCTGCAATAGATGGGTAGCAAAACTGTGGCGGAATGTATTGGGGGTGACTAATTTTTTAATCCCCGCCTGTTTCACCACCTTTTTAATTGCACGTTGTACAGTTTTTTCATCAGCATGATGGCGATAAATAGCCCCTGTTTGTTGGGTAACTGAAAGCCTGCTCGAAGGGAAGGCATATTGCCATGCCAAATCTTTACCCGCCTCAGGATATTTCCTGGCTAAGCTTGCTGGCATTCTGGTTTCGCCAAATCCTTTAGCAAGGTCTTCTTCATGTAATGACTGTACTTCCAGTAAATGCGCTTTCAACGGTTCAACCAGGCTAGCAGGCAACAGGGTAATGCGGTTTTTATACCCTTCAGTATCACGTACAAAAATCTCAAGTTTGGCGAAATCAATATCGGTGACGCGCAGCCGTAAACACTCCATGACACGCAGGCCGCTGCCGTATAGCAAGCTGGCGATCAACCATATCGAGCCATTCAGGTTTGAAAGGATGGCCTGTACTTCGTGTTTGGTCAGGGTTAGAGGCAGCGCTTTATGAGCTTTCACTTTCACCAAGTTTTCCATCACAGGTAATTCACGTTCCAGCACCTGTTCATATAAAAAACGCAGGGCGCTTTTGGCCTGGTTTTGCGTGCTGGCCGAAACTTTCTTTTCTTCAGCCAGATGGTTTAAATAAGCCTCTATTTCTTCACCACCCATATCCCGTGGGTGACGTTTGCCATGGAAAGTAATAAACCGTTTAATCCACTGAATATAAGATTCTTCGGTGCGCTTGCTGTATTGAAGTGTCGTTAAACGCTCAGTAATGCTCGGGAAAAGCTTGGGCGGAGATGATGATAAAGGTGGGCTATCCATTTTTTAATCTCTATTATCAGGTGCACTAAATTTTATTTATATATTGAAATATATAACAATATGGTTAATGAAATTAATTGTAGGCATGGATTTAAATAAAATTCAATGAAGATCATCAATTGAACCAGCTTTGAAATTTTTTTGTCATCATTAATGACTAATTTATGATCCAATCTCAGCACTATTAAAGGTCACGGCGGAGGAGATATGGCTGCAAAAAACACAATTTGTCTATGGTTCGATGGCGATGCATTGGAAGCGGCAACGTTTTATGCCGCCACTTTCCCTGATAGCACGGTGGGTGCGGTACATTATGCGCCTGGCGATTACCCTTCAGGCAAACAAGGTGATGCATTGACGGTTGAGTTTACGGTAATAGGTATTCCTTGCCTTGGATTAAATGGCGGCCCGGTCTTTAAACATAATGAAGCCTTCTCTTTTCAGGTAGCTACTGATGATCAGGCCGAAACTGATCGTTTATGGAGCGCGATTGTGGATAATGGAGGCGAAGAAAGCGACTGTGGCTGGTGTAAGGACAAGTGGGGGATTTCGTGGCAAATCACGCCACGCGCATTAGTGGCTGCAATTACCGATCCGGACCGTGCTGCGGCCAAACGTGCTTTCGAAGCGATGATGCAGATGCAAAAGATTGATATCGCCACTATTGAAGCAGCTCGCCGCGGTTGATATCACTCTCAGCTTACTTGAGGATAGAGATAACTTTGTCGAATAGAGTGGAGCAATTTGAAACTCCGCAACCTACCTGTTTCGCTATCAAGAGTGGACGTATAGGCATTCAGCCCGTACTATGCAGACAAAGTTAAATAATGTTGGCGAGGTTATTATGGCAATTCAGTTTTTACCTATTATCAAGGCGTTGGCGCCGTATATCGCGCAAGTAGCCACTTCTGCTGTGCCTGCCTTTACTTCCAAATCTGAAGCGGCTGCCAAGGTTGACCCTTTGCTGGCCAAGCAAATTCAAGAGCTTCAGGCTGCGGCTGTGCAGAATGCAGAATCAATACATGTGCTGGCCGAGAAAATGCAGCAGGCTATCCAGCAAATTGAAGCGGCTGCACAAGTGGCAAACAAACAGGTAGCCGCTTATAAAACCATGCTGTTTGTTTCTTTTGGCTTGTCTATCGCTGCCGTTTCAACATGCGTATACATCCTGACCAGATAAGTAAACGATGAAACCTTCGATTGCCATGATTACGCTAGGCGTAGATAACCTGGAAGCCTCGCTCAGGTTTTATCGCGATGGCATGGGGTTAGCGACTGAAGGGATCATGGGAACAGAGTTTGAACATGGTGCCGTGGTGTTTTTTGAACTGAAAGGTGGCTTGAAGCTGGCACTCTGGCCGCGGGACAGCCTTGCACATGATACAAAGCTGCCAGTTTTACCTTCAAGCCCGACTAGCTTTGCGATTGCACACAACGTCGGTTCAAAAGCAGAGGTTGATGAAGTTATGGCGCAAGCCAGCAAAAGCGGTGCATCCATCACCAAGCCTGCACAGGATACTTTCTGGGGTGGCTATGGTGGCTACTTTCAAGACCCGGATGGACATCTTTGGGAAGTGGTCTGGAATCCTGATTGGCAAATTGAAGCTTAAACTTTCCAGGAGCCATCTTTGGCATTTAGCGCACATGAGGAATATATCAAAAGCCTGAGTCCTGAGATTCAGGCTTTAATGCTTTCTATCCAGGAAAAAGTCGAGACCTTGCTACCGGAAGCAATGCGTTGTATCAGTTATCAAATACCTGCATTCCGCGCCAATCAACATGTATTTTTCTATTTCGCAGCATTCAAGCAACACATCGGCATCTATCCTCCTGTCACCAAGGATTTAGCATTAATCAATGTATTGCAACCCTACCGTGGCAAAAAAGGCAATTTATCCTTTCCACTCGATCAGCCTTTGCCGCTGGAGTTGATAGGGCAGGTAGCCATGGCTTTGTACCTTGAATATGAGGCAGGTACACGCAAGGGATGAGCTTGATTTATACTTGAGTCATACAAGCAATTCACTAGATAGGCTCACCTCATCATGACAAACCTGAAAGTTACAGAAATCAAGGCATTCGTTCCGGCCAAAGACTTTGAATTATCCAGGCAGTTTTATCAGGACATTGGGTTCACCATGGCCTCAGAAGGTGGCGGTATCGCTTATTTCCACTTTGGGAATTCGAGTTTTTTACTGCAAAATTTTTGTGCTGAGGGTTTTGCCGAAAATTTCATGATGCATCTGCTGGTGGAAGACGTTGACGCATGGTGGCAGAAAGTAGAGAAAAGCGGTGTGGTCAATAAATACGGCGTAAAACTTTGGCCGATAGAACTACAGCCATGGAAAATGCGCGATTTTTGTATCACCGATCCTTCAGGTGTGCTGTGGCGCATTGGTCAGAATGTTGATTAGCAAACAAGGGCAGTGTGATGATCAATGACTGGTTTTTCTGGGCAGCACTTTCAGCCTGCTTTGCGGCCCTCACAGCTATTTTTGCTAAAATCGGTATCACCGGCGTTGATTCTGATTTGGCTACTTTGATCCGCACGCTGGTCATCACCGCCGTGCTTGCACCCTTTGTCTGGTTTGCAGGTAAATGGAGCAATCCGTTCACCATGCCGGCGCGCTCATTATTATTCATAGGCTTATCCGCTGTCGCGACAGGAGCCTCTTGGATATGTTACTTTCGCGCACTGCAATTGGGCGAAGCTTCGAAAGTGGCGCCAGTCGATAAATTCAGCCTGGTGCTGGTCGCGTTATTTGCCTTCCTGTTCTTGGGCGAACGCCTTTCTGCGCGAGATTGGCTAGGTGTCGCGTTGGTAGCTATGGGGGTACTGGTGCTGGCGTTTAAACGTTAAGCTGTTGAGTGTATTGGTAGACGGTATTGCAGATATTTTTCATAGAGTAAGCATCAAAGCCACACAAGCAAAAGTTTGCGACGATGTCAAAATCGATAACTGGAATTAATGGCAACATTGTCATGGAATAACATATGTTACGTGGATTGATTTACGGCCTGGCCGTTTTGCACCTTGGGCCAGGTTTTGCATTTGCGGTAATGGCTTTTGGCTGTGATACTGTTAACCCCTTATTGGCTGAAGTTTGCCAGCAGGATACTTTTGCAGTATTTATTAAACTGACACTAGTGGCATGGGCAGTGATGATTGCTGCATTATTACTGAAAATAATGATTACAAATTGGATGAATAAAAAATAATATATTATTGATTTATGTAGTAAATTTAAAATTTATATAATCGTTTTATAAACTTTTTTCTGTGCTTGCGACTCGTATGTAAGTATAAGAATGGAGAACCTTGTTTTGCTTTATCAACCTCATCGATTGTTAATCCGACCACTTTTAAAATCCACATTATTTACCCTCTGTTGGCTGATACTCAGCTTGAATATGCTTGCACCGAATGTACAGGCTGCTGATGATGTGGTGCCAAGATTACTGCTATCCGGCAGTGAAGCTGCGCAAGCGGATAAAGATGCTAACAAAGAGCCTGAGCCACCAAGAATCAGCTCGGTGTTTGGCACACAACCCCTAAAAGTTTATAAGCTCCCTTTTGAAGACCAATATCCAAGTGGACCGTTTGAGCGCCTGGATAAACATTTATTTTTGTTTATCAGCAAGTGTGGTGATGTATATTTTGTTCGCCAGAATGAAACCATGGAGCTGGTTAAGCCCGGCAAGCAATTGGCAAAATTTATACCTGGCGGTGATACTTCGGCAGATGAGAGCAGCAGCAAGCAACTCGTTTATTGCAAAGAGCTTTCTGGCGTCAAAGACTCACTGCTGATTGGCAAAACCCTCTATGTCGCCTATACGGCCTGGGATGAAGTAACCAACGGTGTGCGCCTGGCAGTGAGCGAGTTTGCGGTGGATGTTGAAAATAGCGAGGTTAGCTTTGACCGCGAGATTTATATCAGCCGACCAGCCATTAAAGAACCGATTCTCGGTCACCAGGTGGGGGGCAAGCTGGTGTTGGGGGAAAATGAACGTACCTTGTACTTAAGCATAGGTGATTTTTCCAAACCTGACCGCGTGCAGGACAAAACTACTTCTCTTGGTAAAGTCATGCGTATTGACTTGCAGCGTTTGAATACAGAAGTATATGCCACCGGTTTCCGCTCACCTTCAGGCGGCCTGTTTTACGACAGGGAAAGTAATGAGTTGTGGTTAACCGATCACGGTCCGCGTGGTGGGGATGAGATCAACCTGATCAAGCGTGGCAAAAACTACGGCTGGCCAATAGTCAGCTATGGCACGATTTATGAGCGTGATGGCATGAGTGGCTACTACGGCAACAAATTTAATAGCCACGAGGGACATGAGAAGCCGCTGATGACATTTGTGCCTTCGATTGGGATCGGCCCACTCGCAAAATATCCGAAAACCGGTCGCAACGATTTCTGGGATAACGATTTTTTTGTCGCCGGTATGGGGAATACCACTTTGTACCGCGTTCGCCGTGAAGGCACGACGCTAGTATATGCAGAGCCGGTATTAAGTGATTACCGAATACGAGCCATCCAGATTGATGCTAACGGCACTTTTTACTTGAAAACTGACCATAATCAATTGCTTATTTCAGAGCAGGAGTAATTTTTATGGATGCTGCGCTGCAACCTGGCCTGAGATATCAGCACCAGTTCCTGGTACCTGTTTCAAAAACTGTTCCGGCGTTATACCCGGAATCCGAAGAGTTTCAGGTGATGCCGGAAGTGTTTGCAACAGGTTTTATGGTTGGCTTTCTGGAATGGGCATGTATCAAGGCGATACAGCCTTATCTTGATCAGCCACATGAGCAAACTGTGGGCACGCATATCAATGTCAGTCATCAGTCGCCTACGCCACCTGGATTAACCGTCACTGCTACTGTTGAGCTCATCGAAATAAATGATCGAAAATTAGTATTCAAGGTAGAAGCGCACGATGACATTGACCTGATTGCTACAGGCACCCATGAGCGTTTCGTGGTTCTCAAAGACAAATTTGATGCGAAAGTTGCAGCCAAGAAAGCTTTGCTGCATCAAACCAATAAGGCATAAGTTGATTAAAACATTTTTGTTGTTTGCACTGACCGCAGTGACTGAAATTGTAGGATGCTATCTGCCTTATCTCTGGTTGAAAGAGGGAAAAAGCATGTGGTTGCTGGTGCCTGCAGGCATTAGCCTGGCGGTGTTTGCGTGGCTACTGACATTGCATCCTGCGGCAGCTGGACGTATCTACGCGGCTTATGGCGGCGTTTATATTGGCGTGGCAATCATCTGGCTGTGGCTGGTAGAAGGTATACGTCCGACCGGGTGGGATATTGTCGGTGCCGGTGTAGCAATGTTGGGAATGGCTATCATTATGTTTTCACCAAGACAACTCTGAAGTCAATTTCTCCACCAGGCTGCTAGTTATATTTAAGATAATAAATTTTGCGCTTACTTATTCTTTTATGGACGTTACCTACCACGCTGATCGGTATGCTGGCTGCAGGAGTCTGGATGTTATTTGGCGCAAAAGCGCGTCTTGCACATGGTGTAGTTGAGGTGCATGGCGGCAGGTTCGCATACTGGATGATGCGTCGCGGATTCGCGGCGATGACGCTTGGGCATGTAATATTGGGTTTCTCAGCCACAAGGCTTGAGCAGCTACGTCCGCATGAACATGTACATGTGCGGCAGGCTGAACGTTGGGGGATTCTGTTTATCCCGGCTTATTTGTTAGCGGGACTTTGGCAGGGGTTGAGAGGGCGGCATATTTATTATGACAATCCTTTTGAGCTGGAAGCTTTCGCGATGGATGCACTGGTAGCAAAGACCAACACCCATAAAAAGGTTTGAGTCACTACCAAACAAAAAAGCGCCATAAGATTGGCGCTTTTCGGTATCCGGCGAGACTTTAATCAATTACTGGTACAGGCTTTCCCAGAATTTCCACCAGACTTTTTCGTCTTCGTTGATTTTTCCGGTAATCATAGGATTTTCCGGATAGTTTGTTTTGAGTACACGCAAGGTGTCCTCTTTAAGGTCATCGAGGCCCATAGCGTCGTAAGCGCTGATCATCGTTACCAGTGCTTCTTCAACAGCACTTGAGTTAGGATAGGTTTCCAATACATATTTGGTGCGGTTAACCGCTGCGACATACGCTTTACGTTGCATGTAATAACGGGCTACGTGCATCTCATGCATAGCCAGTGTATTGACCAGGAAAATCATACGCTGCGTGGCATCTTTCACATAGCGGCTATTGGGAAAGCGTTCGACCAGTTCCTTAAACGCATTGAATGACACGCGCAATGTTTTCGGGTCGCGATCATTGATTTCCTGTTTGGTGTATTTTTCGATAACGCCGCGTTCGTTAAAGGTGGCCAGGCCTTTCAGGTAATAGGCATAGTCGAGGTTAGGGTGGTTCGGGTGCAGTTTGATAAAGCGGTCAACGGCAGAAAGGCATAACACCGGTTCGCTTTTCTTGTAATAAGCATAGGCCACTTCAAGTTGTGCCTGGGTGGCATAAGCACCGTGCGGATAACGCGCTTCCAGCTTTTGGAAGTACTCGATCGCCTTATCGTAGTTTTTATCCACCATTTTTTCTTGGCCGGCGGCGTACAGGCGTTGCTCAGGCCAGCCTTTTGTTTCATCAAGCGGATTGGGATCACCAAAAATAGCGCAAGCGCTTAAGGTAAGCGCGGCGATGAAAATAAAAGCACGCGTGAGCAGGGCGTTAAGCGGTAAAATGCGAAGCATGTTGTTCAATATCGTTATATATAAGGAAACTCAGGGCATTATAACTGATGCCGTTTGAAAATATGAAAGAAAGCGCTTCCTTACAGCTGGTCGTGCCTACCAACCTTGGTGGGCAGCGGCTGGATCTGGTGTTGCAGCAAATGCTGCCTGACCATTCACGTAGCCGGTTACAAGGCTGGATCAAAGAAGGCCTGGTGCTACTTGATGACAAAGCACCAACCGCCAAAACCAAAGTGTGGGGAGGCGAGAGCATTACCGTCACGCCACCAGTGAACGTGCAAGACAACGCATTTGAACCCGAAGATATTCCGCTGGATATTGTTTATGAAGATGATGCACTGATTGTGATCAACAAGCCAGCCGGACTGGTGGTGCATCCTGCTGCAGGGAACTGGAGCGGCACCTTACTGAATGCTCTACTGTTCCACCGGCCGCAACTTAAAGAGGTGCCACGTGCTGGTATTGTGCACCGGCTGGATAAAGATACCAGCGGCTTGCTGGTCGTGGCGAAAACACTAGAGGCGCAAACCAGCCTGGTGCGCCAGTTACAGGCGCATACGGTCAAGCGTGAATACCGTGCGATTGTCTGGGGCCAGCTCTGGCGCAACGGCAAAGTAGATCAGCCCATAGGGCGCCATCCACACCAGCGCGTCAAGATGGCGGTGATACGCCGCGGTAAGTCTGCTGTAACGCATTACCAGGTATTGGAACGTTTTGGGACCAATACCTATCTGCGCTGCAATCTAGAAACCGGGCGCACGCACCAGATCCGCGTGCATTTACAGCATTTAAAAGCGCCCATGGTGGGCGATCCCTTGTACGGCATCGGCAATATCATCCCGCATAAAATGATGTCTGCAGAATTGCGTGCGGTGATTGGCGATTTCAAACGCCAGGCCCTGCATGCCATTAAACTGGGTCTGACACATCCGGTAACCAATGAACACATGGAGTGGCAAATTGAGCTGGCGGATGATATGCGTGCTTTGCTCGAGGCCATGCGTGCCACCGAAGTGCCAGATGAACCCTTATCACCAGTTGACCTCAATGTTGACGAAAACGGATTGTTTATTGGTAACGATGATGAAGACTGGGGCGATGAAGATCTTGAGGACGACCTGGAAGATAGTGAAGAGTGGGATGATGAAGCGCTGATAGCGGACGAGGATGATGCATAAACCCGAATTTATCATTCCAGATTGGCCTGCGCCTGCGAACGTTAAAGCGTTACAAACGACGCGGGCAGGGGGTATCAGCACCGGCAGCTACGCCAGCCTGAACCTGGGTGATCATGTTAAAGATAATCCATTACACGTGGCGCACAACCGCCAGTCATTAAGCCCGTTTTTACCGACGGAACCGGTCTGGCTGCAGCAGGTGCATGGCATACGCGTAATTGATGCCAGTACTTCGAGTTGCCTTGAAACTGCTGATGCCAGTTTTTCAACGCGCAAAGAAGTCGTTTGCGTGACCATGACCGCAGATTGTCTGCCGGTGTTGCTTTGTGATGAAGCTGGCACTGTCGTTGCCGCCATCCATGCCGGCTGGCGCAGTCTTTGTGATGGTGTCATTAAAGCTGCCGTTGAAGTGATGCCAGGTGAGGCAAGTCATTTAATGGCATGGCTAGGCCCTGCAATCGGTCCGGAAGCCTTTGAAGTCGGCGGTGAAGTACGGCAACAATTTATAGTGCAGGACGCGCAATCAGAAGCTGCATTCCGTCCTCATGGCAATAAATGGCTGGGTGATTTGTATACCATCGCCAGGCAACGTTTGCAGAGTTCAGGAATTACCCGTATTTATGGTGGCGGAAGATGCACCTATAGTGAACCTGAATCTTTCTTTAGCTTCAGGCGTGATGGGGATACCGGGCGCATGGCGACTTTCATCTGGCTGGAATAATCTCCCAGCTTTGCCACATAGCCATTACTCGCAATACAAGTCGTAACAATGCGACTTTTTTTTAGATAAAGCACCTCATGAAAAAACACCTGATTTTTGATCTGGACGGCACTTTGATCGATTCTGCCCCCAGTATCCTGGAAGGCTATGCCCATGCATTCAAAAGCACAGCGACGCCTTTAAAAATGCCATTAAGCAATGATGTGATTGGCCCGCCACTGATTGAAAGCCTTCAATTGCTTTCCGGCCAAGACGATGATGCATTATTGCAATCACTGGCAAAGGTGTTTAAAGAACACTATGACTCAAGCGGCTACCTGAAATCGGTTGTGTTTGATGGTGTGGCAGAGATGTTGCAGCAACTGCATCAGGCTGGCTACAAGTTATACATCGCCACCAATAAGCGATTATTCCCTACCGAAAAAATTGTCAGGCATTTGCAGTGGGATCAGTTTTTCCAGGGTGTGTATGCCCTGGATTATTTTCAGCCTGCACTAAGTCGCAAAGCGGATATGGTTGGCCGTATTGTGCAGGACCTGGCATTGCCGATTGAGGAATGCCTGTATATCGGCGACCGGCTGGAAGATGGCCTGGCCGCAGATGCGCACAATATGGATTTTGTGCTGGTGACCTGGGGCTATGCCGCAGATGCCTCACAAAAAAAACCGCATTGGCACCGCTGTTCGCAAGTGGATGCACTGGCAACCACCATTGCCGACTTAAAAGGATAGGGCCATGGTCAAGAACAGACTTCGACGTCCTTCGGCCAAACCTGTAGACAGTGCAGCTTCATGGCGATGGCAAGACTGGAAAGTCATGTTGCCAGTCACCATATTGACGGTTGTTTTTCTTTACTGGGGCCTGCAACATCAGTGGGATGTCAAAATGCTGGCCGGCGTGGCATTGCTGGTAGGCTTTGTTTCTGGTGCATTTGTGTGGATAGTCGGATTAATCGGTTTGTTACCGGTGATTGGTCCCATCATCGTCAAAGTATTAAGCTTTGGTTTTATCTGGTTGTTGAATGCACTCGGCTATCTGGTTTCGTTTATAGCTATCCGGCGTGGATATTCAAAAGATGTACTGACTTACCGCGGCTTAACCGTGGCCTTAATGTTAGGGATTGTGATTGGTTACGTGATTGCGCAATTCATCTGATCTGAAAGCCTGCATAGAGGATAACTAATTGTTTATGCTCATTTTTGCCATAACTCACGTATAATGCGCGCCTCATTTCCACAAACTATGCATGATTAATTTCCCGACATCATTAACCGCGGTGCTAGCGACCATTTCCCCACTGACTGGCCTGATTCTGGCTTGCCTGGCGGGTGGCGTTTTAAGTGTGTCGATTGCGGCGGTGTTTGCACTGAATGCCAGAAAACATTGGGTACCTTTGCTGGTCAGCTATGCTATCGGTGCCTTGCTGGCGGCAGTATTCCTGGAAATATTACCTCACGCGATTGAAACCAGCCCGAATATAGAGGCGATGACTGCCACCATGCTGTTTGGGATTTTGCTGTTTTTTGCGCTGGAAAAACTGGTGCTTTGGCGCCACTGTCATGGCGAGCATTGCGAAATGCATGCCATGCACGATGAAGCTCATTGTCCGGAGCTCTCTTCAGGGTCAGGCAAGGAACACAAAGTAAAACCTCCGCAAGGGGCTATCAAATTCAGGCCCGTGCTACCCGAATCATCACAGGTGTTAGGTCATCATCACCATCACGATCAGGGCCGTAGCGGCATGATGATTATGATAGGCGATACCTTTCATAACTTTGTTGATGGCGTATTGATCTGCGCTGCATTTATGGTAGATATGCAGGTGGGGTTGGTCACTGCGCTTGCAATTATTGCGCACGAGATTCCGCAAGAGGTAGGGGATTTCCTGATTCTGCTGCATTCCGGCTACAGTAAGCGCAAAGCATTCCTGTTTAATATCGGCTCCAGCCTGGCAACACTGGCTGGCGGTTTAATCGCTTATGCTGGACTTTCCATGGTTGAGCACTGGGTGCCTTACATTTTGAGTCTGGCGGCTTCCAGCATGTTGTACGTGGCGGTGGCAGATTTGATTCCCGGATTACACAAACGTACCGCCTTGCGCGATACGTTATTACAGTTATTATTGATTACATTAGGCGTCGCTTCGGTCGCGGTTACCAAGTTCCTGGTGGAAGGTTAAAAGGTTTAATTTATGCAGACTATGCCTAAAGTAGGTTTTGTTTCACTGGGCTGCCCCAAGGCTGGCTCTGACTCTGAGCGTATATTGACCCAGCTGCGCGCTGAGGGTTACCAGATCAGCAACAGTTATGAACAATCCGATTTAGTGGTGGTGAATACATGCGGATTTATCGATTCCGCCGTGCAGGAATCGCTGGATGCCATTGGTGAAGCGTTGAATAAAAACGGCAAGGTGATCGTAACCGGTTGCCTGGGTGCGAAAAAAGACGTCGTTACCGGCGCGCACCCGAGCGTACTCGCAGTCACCGGTCCGCATGCGCTGGAAGAGGTCATGGGGCATGTGCACACCCATTTACCCAAGCCGCATGATCCCTACACTGATCTGGTGCCGCCACAAGGCGTGCGCCTGACACCCAAGCATTATGCCTACCTGAAAATTTCTGAAGGCTGTAACCACCGTTGCAGTTTCTGCATTATTCCAAGCATGCGTGGTGATCTGGTCAGTCGCCCGATTGGCGATGTGATGAACGAAGCGGAAAACCTGGTCAATGCCGGTGTGTCGGAAATCCTGGTGATTTCGCAAGATACTTCTGCGTACGGCGTCGATATGAAATTCCGTAGCGGCTTCTGGAACGGCAGGCCGGTTAAAACGCATATGACAGCGCTGAGCAAGGCGCTGGGTGAATTGGGTGTATGGATACGCTTGCATTATGTGTACCCGTACCCGCATGTGGACGAAGTGATTCCGTTGATGGCAGAAGGCGCGATTCTGCCTTACCTGGATGTGCCGTTACAGCACGCAAGCCCTCGTATTCTTAAAGCGATGAAGCGCCCCGCCAGTAGCGAAAACAATCTGGCCCGTATCAAAGCCTGGCGCGAAACCTGCCCTGAGATTGCCATTCGCAGTACGTTTATTGTCGGTTTCCCAGGCGAAACTGAAGACGACTTTAAAATGCTGCTCGACTTTATGGAAGAAGCACAACTGGACCGCGTCGGTTGCTTTGCCTATTCCGCAGTGGATGGCGCAACCGCCAATGCACTGGATCATCAGGTGCCGGAAGAAATCAAGAAAGAGCGCCTGAGCCGCTTTATGGAAGTGCAGGAACGTATCAGTGCTGCCAAAGTGGCTGCCAAAGTGGGTAGCCTGCAAACTGTGCTGGTGGATGAACTGACTGAAGATGATGATGGCAACGTGATTGCCATTGCGCGCACCAAAGCGGATGCGCCGGAAATTGACGGTATTGTTTACCTGCAGGACGCTGAGGGTATTAGCCCGGGTGATTTTGTCGATGTACAGATTGTCGATGCACAAGGGCATGACCTGATAGGCGCACCACCTGGGTTTTAATGAGCTGGATAGAAATAAAAATGCCGCAAATTGCGGCATTTTTTATTTGATAGTCCGGCTTAACGCCGTGACTTAAATCCAGTAGTGCTATGGAGTTTGTTATAACTTTATTCTTAAATTATGCAGGTTGGCTGAATTGAGGCCGTTCGCAATCAGCCCGATCAGCAAAAATATCCAGTGTAAAAGGGCAGCGTTTCAGTTTGGATTGGATATTTTTACTTTTATTCGTTTGTGCCAGGTTCACATAAGGCGTCTGGCTTAGCCTGACATAACCTGACTGCAGCAGCTTGTGTTCCGTGGTTTCAAACTGGCTCAATGGGTTATCCATATTTTGCAAGGTGATGCCTTGCTTGTGCACGGCAATCACATGATAAATCACACTGGTTTGACTAGACATGGCGGGTTTGCCATAAAGCTCGCCGACATGAATCTCACCGCTGGAAGAAATAGACTGCATCATGAGCGCATGATAACGCGTTTGCTTCGGCGCTTCAATCTGAGTAATCCAGGTTTGTGGCACAGCATGAGCGGCGTCAGCATGATAAAATAGGCCGCTTAAGTATTTAGAGAGTCATCATGCAACAAGCTGTTAAAACCCGTTTCGCACCCAGCCCAACCGGCTACCTGCATATTGGTGGTGCACGTACCGCATTATTTTCCTGGGCCTATGCCAAACGCCATGGCGGCCAGTTTATCCTGCGGATTGAAGATACGGATGTTGCACGCTCTACACCTGAAGCTGTGCAGGCGATTCTGGATGGCATGGCCTGGCTGCAGCTGGATCATGATGAAGGTCCTTACTACCAGATGCAACGCATGGATACATACAAGGCCATGATTCAGAAAATGCTGGATGCAGGTCAGGCTTATTATTGTTACAGCAGCAAAGAGGAGCTGGATGCCCTGCGTGAAAGCCAGATGCAACAAGGCTTGAAGCCGCGTTACGATGGCCGCTGGCGTCCTGAACCAGGCAAAGTGTTGCCTGAGCCGCCAAAAGATGTGCCACCAGTCGTGCGTTTTAAAAACCCGCAAGAGGGTGTGGTGGCCTGGGATGATTTGGTCAAGGGTCGCATAGAGATCGCTAATGCTGAACTGGATGACCTGATTATTGCCAGGGGCGACGGTACGCCTACGTACAATTTTTGTGTGGTCGTCGATGACTGGGAAATGGGCGTGACGCAGGTAATCCGTGGCGATGATCACGTGAATAACACTCCACGCCAGATCAATATGCTGCTGGCATTGGGTGCGCAGGTTCCACAGTATGCCCATTTGTCCATGATTCTGGGTGATGATGGTCAAAAACTCTCAAAACGCCATGGTGCCGTCAGCGTGATGCAATACCATGATGATGGTTATTTGCGCGAAGCGGTATTGAATTACCTTGCTCGTTTGGGCTGGTCACATGGCGACGATGAAGTATTTGATATGGCACAGTTTTGCCAGTGGTTTGATCTTGACCATATCACAGCGTCAGCCGCGCAATTTAATACCGAAAAACTAAACTGGTTAAATGCGCATTACATTAAAACTTTACCGTTGGAACAGATTGCTGCTGAAGTAAAGCCACGTCTGGCTAAGTTGGGTATCAGCGAGACTCAATCGCCAGATTTAATGGCAGTGCTGAATTTATACCGTGAACGAACGAATAACCTGAATCAGTTGGCACAGGAGATCTTCTTCTTTTACCAAATGCCAGCGATCAATGATGCGGATGCTAGCAAGCATATCCAGCCTGAAACAGCTGCTTACATTGAAAGTTTTCTGGAAAAGGTTAAAGATTCCGACTGGACTGCCGATAATTTACACGATGCCCTGAATCAGGTCGTCACTGAGCAACAGATTAAATTCCCCAAATTGGCCATGCCATTGCGGGTGGCTTTAATCGGGATTGCACAGTCGCCGAGTATTGATCAGGTGATGTCGATTCTAGGCAAAGAAACCTGTTTACAACGCATTCGCGCTTTATTCCCAAAAAAATAAAGCAGAAGCATTGAAATTGGAACAAATTGGTACAATCATAGTCACTGATAGGGATTGGTGTTCTACATAATAAAAACTCCAATATATGATTAAAACAAAGAAGGAGCAACTCGATGAATAATAAAGGCCAAATGCTGCAGGACCCTTTTCTGAATGCTTTAAGAAAAGAGCACGTACAAGTGTCTATTTATCTCGTAAACGGTATTAAATTACAAGGCCAGGTCGATTCGTTTGATCAGTATGTTATTTTGCTGAAAAACACGGTTACCCAGATGGTATACAAGCACGCTATCTCTACCATCGTACCAGCCCGTCCAGTTAGCCTGGGGTCACACGAGCCCGCACAAGAATCTTAATGCATGTTTGATAGACCTAGCGGCGGAGATGCTGTCGTTCTGGTCAGTGTCAACTTTGGTGATGCTGATTACGAAGAAAGTTTACAAGAGCTCCGCCACCTTGCCGGTACTGCCGGATTAAATATTTCTGCTACGCTTGAAGGCAAACGCCAGTCGCCAGACCCTAAGTTTTTTATCGGGTCGGGCAAAGCGGATGAACTCAAAGCATTAATGGCCACATACGAAAGTAAAGTGGCTGCGTTTAATCACGACCTCAGCCCATCGCAACAACGCAATCTTGAAAAGTTTCTGGAAGCCCGTGTGGTTGACCGTACCGGGCTGATTCTTGATATTTTCGCCCAGCGTGCGCAATCGCATGAAGGTAAGTTACAGGTGGAACTGGCACAGTTAGAGCATTTATCTACCAGGCTTGTACGCGGCTGGACTCACCTTGAGCGTCAAAAGGGCGGTATCGGTGTACGTGGCGGCCCTGGTGAAACGCAGCTTGAGCTGGACAGGCGCATGTTGCGGGTCCGTGTCAAACAGTTGCGTGAAAGGCTAGAAAAACTCAAACAGCAGCGTGGCATGCAGCGTCGTGCGCGCAAGCGTTCCAACCTGATGACGGTTTCATTGGTTGGCTACACCAACGCCGGTAAATCCACCTTGTTCAATCGGCTGACACATTCTGGTGTATACGCAGCAGACCAGCTATTTGCGACACTGGACACGACTTCGCGCAAAATGTATTTGCCGGAAGGATATCCCGTCGTGCTTTCTGACACGGTTGGTTTCATCAAACATTTACCCACCACGCTGATCGAAGCCTTTGGCGCCACGCTTGAAGAAGCTTCACAGGCAGATTTATTGCTGCATATTGTGGACGTCGCCAGCCCTAATCGCGACAATCAAATTGAGCAAGTGAATATCGTGCTGAACGAGATTGGTGCCTCGCAAGTGACGCAAATTGTCGTGCTGAACCAGATTGATCGCATGGGTATGTCACCGGGAATCGACCGCGACGAGTATGGTAATATCAGGACAGTACGCGTCTCAGCCATGGATGGTACTGGTATCGAGGATTTACGTCAGGCATTGCTGGAACATCAGCAACATCTGAAGAAACTGAGCACGGAAGAGCGTGCTTACGTTTAACCGGAAAATAAAACACGGAGTAGAGAATGAGAAAGTTTCCAGGCTTTTGGAATAAGAATAACGAGGGCCCGCCCGATCTGGACGAGGTTTTCAAAGATTTGAATCAAAAGCTGAATCGTATGTTCGGTGGTAAGGGCGGGCAGGGTAGCCCTAAGGGTAACTCACCTGCGCCACAGCCTTTGCCAATTGCACCGATTTTAGGTTTGGTGGCATTGATTTGGCTGGGTTCAGGCTTTTACATAGTGGATCAGGGTTCACGCGGTGTAGTGTTGCGCTTTGGCAAACATGTAGAAACGACTACGCCTGGGCCGCGCTGGCATCTGCCTTTCCCGATTGAAACGGTTGAAAATGTAAACCTAGAGCAAGTGCGCACCATCGAATTGGGCTATCGTTCATTTGAAGGTGAGTCTGGCCGTAGTAAAGAGCCGCGCGAGTCTTTGATGCTGACCGATGATGAAAACATTATTGACCTGCAGGTGGCCGTTCAATACAACCTCAAATCTGTAGAGGATTTCCAGTTTAGCAATCGTTCGACTGAAGAAAGCGTACGCGGCATTGCGGAGACTGCTATTCGCGAGATCGCCGGTAAAAGCAAAATGGATTTCGTCCTATATGAAGGCCGTGACGAAGTTGCCGCCAAAGCGAAAAAGCTGATGCAGGAAATGCTGGATAGGTACAAATCCGGCGTGCACGTGGTGAATGTCACCATGCAAAATGCGCAGCCACCCGAGCAGGTACAGGCTGCGTTTGATGATGCAGTGAAAGCCAAGCAAGACCTTGAGCGCCAAAAGAATGAAGGTCAGGCTTACGCCAATGATGTTATCCCTAAAGCGCGAGGAACGGCTGCACGTTTGTCTGAAGAAGCTTCTGGTTATAAATTACGTGTAGAAAATGAAGCCAAAGGTAATGCCGACCGCTTTGAGCAGATTTTGACCCAGTACAATAAGGCGCCGGAAGTGACGCGTCAACGTTTGTATATCGATGCGCAAGAACATATCCTGGCCAATACCAGCAAAGTTTTGGTGGACCAAAAAGGCGGCAACAGCCTGCTTTATTTGCCGTTGGATAAATTGATGGGCGCAAGCGGGGCGGGAGGCAGTAGTAATACTGCACCAGCAGCTGAAAAGCCGGCGCAAGAATCCTCACAATCATCTGATGCCGGTGTTCTGGATCGCACGCGCGATGCCATGCGTAGCCGTGATCGTGAATATCGCTAGTTTGCCCTGAAGGAAAAAGAACATGAGAAATATTGGAAGTGTGTTAATCGGGGTATTTGTATTGCTGGTAGTGATTACCTCATCAGCGTATACCGTAGATCAGCGTGAGTTTGCCTTAGTGTTCCGTTTGGGTGAAATCGTATCGGTAAAAAAGGAGCCTGGCCTCTACTTCAAGATGCCGATGGTGGAAAATATACGTTATTACGATAAGCGTATTCTTACCCTGAACTGGGAAGAGCCAGACCGCTTTATTACCAGCGAGAAGAAAAACGTGCTGGTGGATTCTTTCATCAAGTGGCGCATTATTGATCCGGCAAAATACTATGTCTCTGTGCGAGGTGAAGAACTACAGGCTGAGCGTCGTATTTCGCAAATGGTCAACGATGGTTTACGTGCAGAAATTGGTAAACGTAATATCCACGACGTAGTTTCTGGCGAACGTGCCACGATCATGAATATTCTGCGTGAACGCGCTGACAAGGAAAGCCGCCAGATGGGCATCCAGATTCTGGATGTGCGTTTGCGCCGGGTTGACCTGACTAAAGAAGTCAGCGAGTCTGTCTACCAGCGAATGGAAGCCGAACGTAAATCTGTGGCTAACGAATTGCGTTCGCAAGGTTCTGCGGCAGCCGAGAAAATCCGTGCCGATGCAGACAGACAGCGTGAAGTCATTATTGCAGAAGCCTACCGTGAGGCACAAAAAGTAAAAGGCGAGGGCGATGCCAAAGCGGCTGAGGTTTATGCTCAGGCATATGGCAAAAACCCTGAGTTCTACGCGTTTTACCGTAGCCAGGAAGCTTACAAAAACAGCTTCAAAAGTAAATCTGACGTAATGGTGATCGACCAGAGTTCAGACTTCTTTAAATACATGCGTAATTCCGGTAAAAAATAATCAGTCTATCTGCAAAATCATTGTATGAAGTGGTGGTGGCTGATTGGTGGTGTATTGTTGATTGAAGGTTTAATGCCATTAATATTTACCCAGGCATGGCGGCAAACCTTTGAGAAACTCCTGCAACTGAGAGACGGACAGATTCGTTTTATCGGATTTATTTCAGCGTTAGTTGGGCTACTGATTTTATGGCTTAATCGCTGATCGCAGACTTGAAATATATGAAGGCACGCTTAATCAGCGTGCCTTTTTTATATTCGCCTCTCGTGATTACAAGCCATTTCCATTACTAAAGCCATGTCTTAGGCAGGGGTTTGCAGGTATAATAATGGGATGCATAATTGGTTACTTCCAGAATATATTGAAGACGTGTTACCAGCTGAAGCTGCGCGTCTTGAATCCTACCGTCGTCAAGTCTTGGATTTATTCCGTGTTCATGGCTATCAGTATGTGATGCCCCCGATGATGGAATATGTGGAGTCGTTATTAACTGGCACAGGGCATGATCTTGATATCGCTACTTTTAAGGTAGTGGACCAACTCACCGGTCGCCTGATGGGTTTGCGCGCGGATACCACGCCACAAGCTGCCCGCATTGATGCGCATATGCTGAACTATCAAGGGGTTTCCCGCCTGTGTTATGCCGGTACCGTTTTGCGTACCAAGCCGGATGGACTGGCACGTACGCGTGAACCATTGCAACTGGGCGCGGAAATCTACGGCCATGCCGGTATTGAAAGCGATATCGAAGTCCAGCGGTTGATGGTAAAAGCATTGCAGTTGCTAGGCATGCGTACCCTGTTTGTTGATCTCAGTCACGTGGCTATTTTTGCCAGCTTGTCACATATGGCGCAGCTGGGGACTCAGCAAGAGCGTGAATTGCAAATCGCATTACAAGCCAAAGACGTCTCCCGCGTAAAAGAATTAATTACAAATCTATCCGAAAAGTCACGCAAAGCTTTTGTGGCTTTGACCCAGTTAAGCGGCGGTATAGAAGTACTTGAGCAGGCGAGGGATGTCTTGCCTGATTCTCCTGAAATTGAACAGGCCTTGCATGAAATGGCTACCGTCGCTGCTGCACTAAGCAATGATGAAGTGACAGTCACCATAGACCTGAGCGAATTGCGTGGCTATCACTACCACAATGGAATGGTGTTTGCTGCTTATGCTAAAGAATATGCCGGCCCGATTGCCCTGGGTGGACGCTACGACGAAGTCGGCGCTGCTTTTGGCCGTGCGCGTCCCGCAACTGGCTTTAGCCTGGATTTGCGCGGAGCTTTGCAGGCATTGGGTCCGGCCACTTTAAACAAAGGTATTCTTGCGCCTGCATCCAGTGATGGCGAACTGGCAACAGTCGTTGAAACCCTGCGTGCGCAAGGCCAGATCGTGGTTGAGGCTTTGCCGGATGCGCTGCTGGATTACTCTGAATTGGCATGTGACCGTACTTTGGAAAAAGTAGATGGTCGCTGGCAGGTCGTTGCGATTTAAAACTGTTTTTAAATTGGCAACCCATTTTCGTTTTTGACAAGATAATTATTGAACATGACACAATCAAGGCAAGCAAAAAACGTCGTTGTTATTGGTACCCAGTGGGGCGACGAAGGTAAGGGTAAAATTGTTGACTGGCTGACAGATCACGCACAAGGTGTGGTGCGTTTCCAGGGTGGTCATAATGCGGGTCATACTTTGGTCGTCGGCCAGGGTGATGCGCAAAAAGTGTACAAACTCAACCTGGTACCTTCCGGCATTGTGCGTGAGGGTGTTAATTGTTATATCGGTAATGGCGTGGTGCTGGATACTACACATTTATTGCACGAGATTGCCACGTTGGAGCAGGGCGGGTTAGATGTTAAAAGCCGCCTGAAAGTCAGCCCTGGTTGCCCATTAATTTTGTCCCACCACGTAGCGGTGGATCTTGCGCGCGAAGCCAAGCGCAGCGCCGATAAGAAAATTGGTACCACAGGCAAAGGCATAGGCCCTGCCTATGAAGATAAAGTCGCACGCCGTGCGTTACGTGTGTATGACTTGTTCCACCCTGAACGCTTTGCAGAGAAGCTGCGGGAAGTGATGGATTACCATAACTTTGTGTTAACCAAGTATCTGGGCGCAGCTGCCGTGGATTTCCAGCAGCAATACGATGCCAGTATGCAGCATGCATCCGTGTTAAAACCAATGGTAGCTGATGTTTCTGCCGCTTTGTATGAAGCGAATGCACGCGGCGAGCATCTGTTATTTGAAGGTGCGCAAGGCACGTTGCTGGATATCGATCATGGTACTTATCCGTATGTCACCTCCAGCAACTGTATCGCTGGTCAGGCTTCAGCCGGTACAGGCGTTGGCGCCAATATGTTGCATTATGTATTGGGCATCACCAAGGCTTATACTACCCGCGTTGGCGGAGGTCCTTTCCCGAGCGAACTGGATATCGAAACCGAAGGTGTACCCGGTTACCAGATGTCTACCGTTGGGCAAGAGATTGGCACGGTGACACGTCGTAAACGTCGTTGTGGCTGGTTTGATGCCGCAGCACTGCGTCGTTCTGCCCGTATCAATGGCTTGACTGGTTTATGCATCACCAAACTAGACGTACTGGATGGGATTGAGTCACTGGATATCTGTACCGGATACACACTGGATGGCAAAGTGGTTGATATGTTGCCGGTCGGTGCAGATGATGTAGCTGGTTGTGTGCCGATTTACGAAACGGTACCGGGCTGGACTGAAACTACTTTTGGCGTTAAAACCTGGGAAGGCTTGCCGAAAAATGCCCAGCATTACCTAAAACGGCTTGAAGCGTTATGCGGTGTGCCTATCGCCATTGTGTCAACCGGCCCAGAGCGCGATGAAACCATCGTTTTGCAACATCCTTTTGCCTGATTAAGGGATTTTAGCGATGCGCGCACAACGATTGGCTTGGGCAATTACCGGTTCCGGCCATTACCTGCGGGAATCCCTGCATATTTTGCAGACCTTGCAGGATGTGGATATCTACCTGAGTCGCGCTGCTGCTGAAATTATCAAGCAATACGGTTTCCAGGCACAGATGGATGCGACTGGCCATAAGGTGTATCAGGATAAAACCGCCAGCAGTATCCCGGTTGAGCGCTTTTATGAAGGCGTTTATCACACGCTGGTGATTTCTCCGGCGACCTCCAACACCATCGCGAAAATGGCTTATGGCTTTTCAGATAGCCTGGTCACAAACTTATTTGCCCAGGCAGGCAAGACCCGAGTGCCTAGTATTGTGTTCGCCTGCGATACGGCGCCGGAACTCGAATCTGAAGCGCCACGAGATAATGTCGTTAAAGTCTACCCACGCCAGATAGACCTGGAAAATGTGGCTAAACTGAAGACATTCGCTGATACTGCCGTAGTGGAAGACATAGCTGATTTGCAATCCACCATCATGCAACGCCTGGCAACGCACCATGATTTACATTTGCACGCAGGTGTACAGGTAGCTGATCACCTGGCTGAGTAGGCGTGATGGCTAAACTGCTGTTCCTCACCGGAAAACTGGCAGAACATAGTCTGCACCAGGTAATAGAGTCTATCCTGGCGGATAAAAAACAATCTCCATTTGAATATGAAGTGAAACATATAGGCGTATCGGTAGCCGCACTGATGACTCCATCATTGATTGCACGCCGGGTGCCTAAAGTGGAAAATATAGACAAGGTAATTTTGCCAGGCTTATGTCAGGGAGACCTTGAACCATTAGTCGCGCAATGGGGCGTACCGGTGGAACGTGGACCTAAAGACTTGAAAGACTTACCTCAATATTTTGGACAAAAAGGCAAAGCGCCAGACTTGACTCGCCATAGCGTGACGATTTTTGCTGAGATCGTCGATGCGCCTGATTTAAGTGTCGAACAGATTGTCGCCAAAGCTGAACATTTCCGGCAACAGGGTGCGGATGTGATTGACCTGGGTTGCTTGCCTGGGAAATCGTTTGAACACATGCCGGCATCCATCAGCGCGCTGAAAGCTGAAGGGTTCCAGGTCAGCGTTGATTCTATGCGCGATGAGGATTTACTGGCAGCCGGCAAAGCAGGCGCCGACTACTTACTTAGTCTGCATGAGAAGAATTTATGGATAGCCGATGAAGTTGCTGCGACGCCTGTCCTGATCCCCACCAGACCGGCAAATACTGCCAGCCTGACCCGGGCAATTAAACATTGCCTTAAGCGTGGACGGCGTTTTATCGCCGACCCGATTCTTGACCCGATTCATTTTGGCCTGACAGACTCTATTGTTCGTTACCATAAATTGCGCAAGCGTTATCCGGATATCGAGATCATGATGGGTGTTGGTAACCTGACCGAATTGACTGATGCTGATACCACCGGTGTCAATGCACTTTTGTTTGGTGTAATCAGCGAATTAAATATTAATGCCGTGCTGGCAACTTCAGTGAGTCCGCATGCTTCTGAAGCGATTGCAGAAGCGGATATCGCCAGGCGTGTCATGTATCGGGCAAGTCAGGATAAGCGTTTGCCGCGCGGATATTCTAGTGGCTTGTTAGGGCTGCATGATCGCAAGCCATTTCCATATTCCACTGAAGAAATCATGGATCTGGCTAGCCAGATCAAAGATCCTAGCTTCAGGATTATGGTGAGTGAAGAGGGCGTACACGTTTACAATCGTGACGGTATCCAGCATGGCACTGACCCTTTCAGCTTTTATGCTGGGCTGAATGTGCAAAATGATGCATCCCATGCATATTACCTGGGCGTAGAGCTGGCCCGTGCGCAAATCGCATGGCAATTGAAAAAACGTTATGTGCAGGATGAAATGCTGGAGTGGGGGGTGGCTTCCATCCAGCAAAACAAGCAGGCCAAAATTGCGCATCGCGAAGCCTCTATTAAAGAGCGATTGGAAAACACTCGCGCTGAATCTAAACCAGCGTCAGATCCGGAATAGCCAATGATTTACGAAACGATAGTGACCACATGTTCTGCCCAGGGTGAAGTGCATATTGCGCCATTCGGTGTGCAATGGAGTAATGGCAAAGTAGTTATCTCACCCTATAAGCCTTCTGCGACGTTGCAAAACATCCTTGATACCCGCCACGCCGTATTAAACCTGACGGATGATGTGCGCATATTTGCTGCTGCCATTGCAAAAAAGTCACCGTTTGCCACTCAAGAGATTGCGCCCGGCTGTGTGCGTCTGCAGGATTGCCTGACGCATCACGTACTCAAGCTGGATGAGATGGAGGAAGATGAAGTGCGCCCCAGATTGACCATGACTGTTGTGGAAAGCGCTTTGCATGGGCCATTTATGGGATTCAACCGTGCCCAGGCGGCGGTGATTGAATTGGCGGTACTTGTGAGCCGTTTACATATGTTGCCTATCGAAAAAGTTAACCAGGAAATGCAATATCTGCAAATTGCTATCGATAAAACTGCCGGTGAGCGTGAGCTTGAAGCCTGGCAGTGGCTGGTGGATACGATTAATAACTATATAGCGCGCCAGAGCGGCTTGCAGCAGGCTTGATGATGCAAGTGTTGGTTAGTGTTAGTTCAGTGCCAGAAGCGCAAACCGCTTTGTCAGCAGATGTCCGGTTGATTGATCTCAAAGATACCTCACACGGAGCGCTGGCTGCACTCGATCTCAAGTTATCTCAATCAATTGTAGATATTGTGAATGTTCACCGCAAGCGCAAGCCGGACACTGGCATCACAGTGAGTGCGACGGTTGGTGATAATTGCTCGTCCGCTACGCTTTTGCAGGAATTGATTCAGTCTCGGTTGGCGATAGGTATCGATGTGATCAAGTTGCCTGAGGCTATCTGGGCTAATCCAAGTTATCACGATGTTATCAACACTTTCCTATTCAAGCATATCAAGTTGATTGCAGTGTTGTCACCGGCAACTATTCTTGACCAAAGCACCATCAAAGATACTTTGTCAGAACTTGCTAAAGCAGGATATTGGGGAGTCATGGTAGACACCATTCAAAAATCAAAGTCTTTAACGACATTGATTAATCTGGATATGCTGAATTCTTTCGTCTATTCGGCAAAATCATTGAATTTATATGTCGGGCTGGCTGGTGGTTTGAGCTTGGAACAGTTCGATCAGCTGGCAGATTTATCACCGGATTATCTAGGCTTCAGAAGTGGCTTGTGCATGAACCAGCAGAGGGGGCAGCCGTTGATCACGGAGAAAGTACAGCAGCTAACAACAAAATTGTCTGAAATTTGTTGTTTATTGCCTCAAACCCAATAAATACTTGAGTCCTAGTGCTATTGAGGGTTGCTTCTGGAAGTAGGTTTGCGTATAGTCTGACTTGTAAGTCTTTCTAAAGATGTGGCGAGTTAAGCCAAATAATAAAGGAGTCGATGAATGAAAAAGAATTTTTTAAGCTTGGCAATTGCGTCTGCATTTGTACTGGCATCGCAAGTTGCACAAGCTGAAGATATGTACCGTGGTGCATGGTATGTTGTACCAGGTGCGACTTATATGAACACTGACAACGATCTTGAAGCTGACAATGGCCGTGGTGGTTTCTTGTCAATTGGTAAAGAAGTAAGCGAACACTGGGATATCCAGGGTCGTTTGGGCTACAACCGTGCTGACGAAGATACTGGTATTGCCGGTGCAAGTGGTAAATACAAGCAAACAGCTTTGGGCCTTGATGCTTTATATGTATTCAGCCGCGAAAAATTCCGCCCATTCCTGTTAGCAGGTATTGGCGCAGCGCGTAATGATGTGGATTACAGTAATGTAGGTTTGTCTGATAAAGCAAACACTTCATGGATGGCCAACGTTGGTTTGGGTGCACAATATTTGTTTAACGACAAATTTGGTATTCAAGCAGATGTACGTCACCAGTGGAGCCGTGCTGATGCACGTAATGCTACTCGTACAGTGGATGCAGATGGCACTATCGGCAACACATTGGTAAACCTTGGCGGTATCTTCCGTTTCGGCGCACCAGAGCCAGTTGTTGAAGAGCCAACACCAGCTCCAGCAGCGGCACCAGTAGCAGCGGCTGAGCCAGCACCTGCTCCGGCACCAGCGCCAGCACCTGCTCCGATGTGCAAACCGCAAAACGAAGTAGTGACTGTAAGTGCTGAAAAACTGTTCGGCTTCGACAAAGCTAACCTGCGTGAAGAAGGCCGTAAAGTTCTTGAAGAAACTGCAGCTAAAATCAAGGCTAACCCAGAAATTACTGCTGTTATCGTAACAGGTCACACTGACCGTATCGGTACTGATGCTTACAACCAGAAACTGTCTGAGCGTCGTGCTAAGCAAGTGTCTGATTACCTGATTGCTCAAGGTATTGATGGTGGTATGATCACTGCCGAAGGTAAAGGTAAATCTGAGCCAGTAGTACAGTGCGAAGGTAAAAAAGTATCCAAGAAATTGATTTCTTGCTTGCAACCTAACCGTCGTGTTGAAATTCGTGCTGAAGGTACGAAACAACTTGGTTGCCAATAATTAGCAGCTAGTTTTACTAAAAAGCCACGCAATGCGTGGCTTTTTTTACGTCTGTAGTTTTGAGCAGGCACAGTGCAGACTAGCCTCGGTTATAATTCAAGCATGAGTGACTCTCAATTTATTATCAAACCACGCTGGATAATTCCCATGGATGGAAAAAAGACCACGCTGGAACAGCATGTAGTGATTGTCGATGCTGGTGTTATCCAAGCAGTGGTTCCTAAAAATGAGATTCCGGAATGGGCGAGTGATTGGGAAACCATTGACTGCTCCCAGCATGCACTGCTTCCTGGCCTGATTAATTTGCACGCGCATAGCAGCATGAATCTGCTTAAAGGCTATGCTGATGATTATGCATTGATGCCATGGTTAAATGACCATATCTGGCCTGCCGAACGGCAATGGGTTTCAAAGCCTTTTGTGCATGATGGCAGTCTATTGGCAGGTGCTGAAATGCTGAGCGGTGGCATTACTACTTTCAATGACATGTATTTCTTTCCCCAGGCCACAATCGAGGCTGTAAAACGACTGGGTATGCGTGCGCATATTGGATTGGTCATTATGGAGTTTCCTACCAATTATGCGAATAACGCGAATGAATATATTCGTTTAGGCACTGAAGTACGGGATCAGTTTAAATCTGATGCAGGTATCAGTTTTTCATTTGCGCCACATGCACCTTATACCGTAAGCGATCAAACTTTCGAGCAAATCAGTACCCTGGCGGAGCAATTGAACATGGGTATCCACACCCATTTGCACGAAACCCGCGCCGAAATCCAGCAAAGCCTGGATGAATTCGGGGTGAGACCTATAGAAAGATTAAAAGCGCTAGGTATTCTTGGCCCCAGCACCGTATGTGCGCATGGCGTACACCTCGAGCCAGCCGAATTGGAGATGCTTGCTACACAGGGCACGCATATTGCACATTGTCCCTGTTCCAATTTGAAATTGGCCAGCGGCATTGCACCTGTCGCCGCTGCCTTACGCGCAGGATTAAATGTAGGCTTGGGCACCGATGGTGCGGCAAGTAATAACCGACTGGATTTATGGCAGGAAATGCGTACTGCAGCGCTGTTGGCTAAAGTCGCTGATGACAATGCTGAATCGGTCCCTGCTTATACAGCCCTGGAAATGGCGACGATCAACGGTGCACAGGCATTGGGTTTACAGGATAAGATAGGCAGCATCGAACCGGGCAAACAGGCTGACCTGATTGCAGTCAGGCTGGATGATTTAAACAGTTTACCGTGTTATGACCCGATTTCGCATCTGGTATATGTCGCCGGAAGGGAACAGGTTACGCACACATGGGTAGATGGCCAATTGCGTTATCAACGCACAGAAGAAGGCCAAGCCGTCTTTGCGGACATAGACACCGAAGAATTAAGGTCTATTGCTTTGCAATGGCAATTAAAAATACAGTCATCCCAGTCTTGAATAAATGAAGAGGAATGCATCATGGCGAATGTAGAAGCCGCTGAAGTGAATAAATTTGCTGATCTGGCACATCAGTGGTGGGACGCACAAGGCGTATTCAAGCCTTTGCATCAATTAAATCCGCTACGTCTGGATTATATTGATAGTCGCGCTAGTGTGAATGGTAAACAGGTATTGGATGTAGGTTGTGGCGGCGGTATTTTAAGTGAATCTATGGCACGTCGCGGTGCACGGGTGTTAGGCATTGATATGGCTGAAAGATCTCTGGAAGTCGCACAACTACATGCATTAGAGGCAGAAATACAGATCGAATATCGTTGCATTGCAGTAGAGGCATTGGCTGAAGAAAAGCCAGCGTCATTCGATGTAGTAACTTGCATGGAAATGCTGGAGCATGTGCCCGACCCGGCCAGTGTCGTACGCGCTTGTGCTGCTTTGGTCAAACCGGGCGGCCATCTGTTTTTTTCTACGCTTAACCGCAATGCCAAAGCTTATTTGATGGCAGTCATAGGTGCAGAGTATGTACTGAATCTGCTGCCAAAAGGCACGCATGACTATGCTAAATTCATCAGGCCCTCAGAGCTTGCAGCCTGGCTACGCCAGTCTGGCCTGGAGCTGCAACATCAAACCGGCGTAACTTATAATCCACTGAACAAGCAATACAGCCTTACCGCAGATACCAGCGTGAATTACATGTTGCATGCAATAAAGGATTATTAATGCAGGCAGTTTTGTTTGATCTGGATGGTACTTTGGTTGATACCGCACCAGACCTGGGTTATGCCTTGAATTTGCAGCGTGCGCGACATGGGTTACCTTTTTTAGCTGATGATATTATCCGCCCTCATGCATCTCATGGCTCGCGTGGTTTGCTGGCCATTGGTTTTGGTTTAGAGCCCACCGATAGTGATTTTGATGCGATGCGACATGAGTATCTCAGTTTATATACTGAAGTGATGACTCGACAGCCTGTGTTATTCGAGGGTATGGCCGAAACATTGGCAGATATTGAACAGCGCGGTTTACGTTGGGGGATAGTGACTAATAAACCGAGGCGGTTTACTTTGCCTATGATTGAGCATATGGGGTTGAGCAGCCGTGCGAGTGCAGTTGTGAGTGGTGATGATGCACCGCTGCCTAAACCTTCACCACAAACATTGTTATTAGCCTGTGAACACATGCAGGTGGATCCGGCCAGTATCTTGTATGTAGGGGATGCTGAGCGCGACGTGCAGGCCGGTAAAGCTGCCGGTATGACCACACTGGTTGCTTTATTTGGCTACCTGTCTGATACAGATAAGCCTCAGGAATGGTGCGCCGATGGCTATATTCTGCAACCGCAAGAATTACTTGCCTATCTTTAAGTTCCTCCAATAAGCTAAACCTACCTTGATTTAACTGCGTGCACTGCTAAGCACTGCCATCGCTGCAATATTAATATCGGCAACCAGAATACTGACGAGCTGGCCGTTGTCATCTAGGATAGGCAGAGATACCGTCAGGCAGAAATCTTCAGTGGCGGTAGATAAGTAGATGCTGGATATATAGGGCGCATTTGTTTCTGCCACGCGTTGATAATAGGCCTGTTGACTACGGTCTATGCCTGCACCGCCTGCCTTGATTTTTCCATACATATTCGGATTAATCCAGTTGGCATAGCGCTGGACACCGTTAGGTTCAAGTTCAAAAATCACTTCAAAATAAGGAAATTCGGCAAAGCAGCTGTCGAGATCGTGTGAACCCGTTGAGCGATGCGTATTCAACAGTGACTGTAATGCCGACAGTGCTTTCTGTTGCCATCCTGAATAAAACTCTTTTTTCGGCAAAATGGTTTGCGGTGGTGTATCTTCGACCACCACAATACTGCCAATATTGGCTTTACCGATTTTTTTAAGTTGGGCGGCCCGTTCCGCCGCGACCACACTGTTTTCCAGCTCACCTTGTTTACCGTTGACGACAGCGATAGACACGCTGGCCACTGGATGATCTTTCCCGTCTTCGGTAGTAAAGAATCCCCGCTCCAAATCTGTCGCGTCATAAAGATGCACCGCCAACGCCTGAAACTGGCTAATAATATGTAGCAATGTTTCATTCAGTGTTGGGGCATTATGATCGTAGATGAGCACGAAGTCATCGCCACCGATGTGCCCCACCATGACGCCGGATTTATCTTGGTATTCCTGACGGATAATTTCCGATAACAACCGGATCATGGCGTCACCACGGATAAAGCCGTAGCGGTCGTTATAAGCTTTAAAATGATCCAAATCTATATAGATCAGTTGTGTATTGGCGTTATTGCGCAGGCTATTATCCAGCGTTTGTCTAAGCGTAGGCCCGGTAGTCAAATGGCTGAGTGGATGCAAATTACCGCTGGATGCTTTACGGCTGATTAATTGAGCCATGATCTCCATGGGCTGCAAAACGCCCATATAAGCGCCTTCATCATTGACTGTAATCCAGATGTCGATGTTGCCACGTTCCAGATAAAAAATGCGCGCAAGTACAGAAGAAGGCCACATATGGTTAATGACCTTTGGCAGCGGGTCACAACAAGCACCGAGCCCCGTTTGTTTCTTGGAAAAGACCTTGCCACGTCTTAAAACGCCGAGAGGTTTTTGTCCATCTAGTACCACCGCATTCGCAATATCGGCATGAGCATTAAATAAACGTCTTGCTTCGGCCAGCGAGCAGCTGACATCAATCGTCAGGCCATGACTGATATATTCACCGATATGAAAATCATCAGGCACATGTGAACGATGTGATTCATCACGTACAGGCAGCGCGGTCACCTGGTCACTGGGCACGCTTTTGGGGTGGGCAAAATAATGGCCCTGCGCATAGTGCAGGCCCAAATCCTGACAATAGGTGATATCTTCTACGCGTTCAAGCCCCTCCGCAATGATGGTACATCCCAGACGTTGCGCCATGGAAATAATGGCTTCGAGTAGCACTGTCCGCACCCGGCTACCTTGTGCCTCATGCACAATCGCGCGATCTATTTTGATGAAATCTGCGCGTACTTCAGCCAGAATACGCAGCCCATTAAAGCCGGAGCCCATGTCATCCAGCGCGATACGCAGGCCATGCATGCGAATTTCGTCACAATAACGAGCCAGTACTTCCGGGTCTGTTTTTTCACTTTCTACAATTTCGATCACCACATCGCGTTTATCAATCTGCTGCTGATTCAATATCTTTAAAATAAAGTCGAGCCAGCCGGGGCTCATGATTGTTTGCGGGAGCACATTAATAAAGATTGGCTTATCCGCAGATATAGATTGTGACTTGCCTATCAAAGCCAGTTGCTGGCAAGCGAGATCCAGTTCGTGAGTGCGCTTCACTTCTGCCGCAAGCGCAAAAGCCTCCATGCCGTTAAGCCATTTGCCTTCTGGCGTTTTCAGTCGGCATAAAGCCTCAAAGCCAAATACTTTACCGCCTTGGCCAAAATCAACAATCGGCTGATAATGCATTTGAATATGGGGCGTGAGGTCAGAAAGCAACCATGGATATTTGTGACGTGCATAAAAGGTATTGAAGGGCATTGTTGCCTGCAGTGCCTCCATCGGGTTCATGGAGTGATTGTCTTCTGTCACAAGCACCCAGGTATCTTTTAATGTGAGCGCGGCTTCTGTTGCAATCACCTGGTCAAGAATTTTCAACAATTCAGGCTCTGAATCATAGCTGAACGACGAAGTATTAATTCCTGAAAAAAGTGGGTTTTCTGAATTGGCGTGACTGTTGGCGTCAAAAGTATGCAGAAATAATTCCATTTAATACGACCTTGCTTTTAAAAGTGTAACAGGCTTAAGTGACGACGTGATTGTTTTGAAAACCTGGGCGTCTACCTGTTATAACGACAATGTCGGATTTTAATTAAGTGCAGAGATGATTAGTTTGCATAATTTCTGTTGCTCGCATATCAGCTAAGCATGTTTGAATTTAAATTCGCCCCTCTTGCATTGTAAATAGATAGTGCCTGCGAGGTTGCTAATCCTCATTACAGAGTGCCGGTGTGATTTTGCCCACATTACATTTTTCAGATTGAAAATCCTACAAACGAATAAGTAACTTCCTATAAAAGCGTTATTAAATTGACACAATAATGTTTTCAGGAACTTTTCTATTAGTGCTGTTATGAGGAGAACATTATGAACGAAGATATTGTAAAAGGTGACTGGAAGCAATTAGCCGGTAGGATTAAAGCCAAATGGGGCAGATTGACTGATGATGAAATTAAGGAGGCAGAAGGTAATACCGAATATTTGATAGGTAAGTTGCAGGAGCGTTATGGACTGGCTAAAGAACAGGTGGAAGAGAATCTGCGAGATATCGGATATGATCAATGATACTTATTGTCTCGGTACAGCGTGACAGCCACTTGTTTTAATAAAATAATAAGGCCAAGAATCACTTCTTGGCTTTATTATTTAACGGCTCTATCTTGATGCGTCTATTTTAACGGGATGTAGCGTCAGTTGGTACACAGTCGCTACCTCCGGAAGTAGGCTGACCAGCTACAGAATAACAGCCATTGTTTGGAACGGGTGGCACGGTTGTAGTGGAATTATTCATACTATTTCTGGCACGGGTATCACGTGTATTAGGATCTACACGGTTCATATCTTTTCTACCCGGATTCGTGGTTGGATTTAGGTCTTGACCAGTCGGGGAAGCCGGCTGATTCGGATTAACAGTCGGTCTGGCCGGAGGTATAACGCCTGGATTGCCAGTTCCTGTTGATCCAGCTCCAGTTGCATTTGGCGTGGCACCATTGGGGGATACGCCATTTGTTGTTGCGCCATTGCCAACAGTACCATTCGTTACTCCACCTGTTGTACCGGCAGGACTTGCACCTACGGTTCCTGCACCAGCAGCCCCAGCTGCGCCTCCGGCGGCGGCCCCAGCTGCCCAACTATAAGAACATTGTAAAAACCCTGTCAATATGACGCTTAATACAGAAACTTGTAATTTGTCTAATCTCATCTCATGACTCCTTATTGGAAAAGTAACGCAATGCGTCACTATAGGGATTCATGTCTGGTAGCTTAATAGGTTTAAGCTTAAATTCCTGTAGGAATTAGTTGACTGGGATGGAGAAGGTTTGATGGAGGAGGATTAAAATTTTGGAAAGTGCATGTGGGCTCAAGTTACCATTTTTCTCTCTAGCAGGGCGGTTGAAAGCGTTCCGCTATCCACATATTCAATTTCGCCACCCATCGGCAGGCCGCGAGCGATCCGGCTGACTTTAATGCCTCTGGATTTTAGCATTTGGCCGATGTAATGAGCAGTAGCTTCACCTTCAGAAGTGAAGTTGGTAGCAAGAATGACTTCCTCAACCAGGTTATCTTGTGCTCGCTTGAGCAGTTTATCCAGATGAATATCTTTCGGGCCTATACCATCCATGGGAGAGAGCTTACCCATGAGTACAAAATATTGGCCCTGGTAGCTACGTGTATTTTCCAGCATCATCAGGTCGGTAGGCATCTCCACCACACATAGCGAGGATTTGTCTCTGTGGCTATCCTGGCAAAGGCTGCATACCGCATGCTCGCTGAAATTATTGCAATAGTCGCAATGCGCCAGCTTATCCAGGGCCTGTTGCAAGCTGGCGGCCAGACGCTGGGCGCCTTCCCGGTCACGTTGCAGCAAATGGTAAGCCATTCGGGTAGAAGATTTAGGCCCCACTCCAGGCAGGCAGCGCAGGGCATTAATCAGTTGTTCAAGGACTGCGGGTGAGTTCAAGCGCGCGGTTCCGGTTTAAAACGGTAATTTAAAACCAGCTGGCATCATGCCACTCATTTTGGCAGAAGAAGTGGCTTCGGCCTTTGCTTTGCCGTCCTTTAAAGCGATCAGGATCAAGTCTTCCAGTGTTTCCTTGTCGTCCATGACTGAGTCATCGATCTGGATGCGTTTGACATCGTTGCTACAGGTCATAGTCACTTTGACCAAACCATTGCTGGCAATGCCTTCAACTTCAGTCAATGCCAGTTCGGCTTGCGCCTTTTGCATATTGGCTTGCATCATCTGGGCCTGTTTCATCATATTGCCCATGCCACCTTTCATCATCGTATGCTCCTAAATTTGATGTGGTTAATGTAGAGGTTTAATCGAGTTGGGCACAATGGTCGCACCCATTTCCTGCATCAGACCCTGCACAAAGTGGTCGCTCAGTATGGCGTCTTTGGCTTGATCCTGTAATTCAGCTTTTTCTACTGCCATCTGTCTGGCCGGTGTATTGGCTTCTTGTCCCACCTGGATAGTCAGTTTGATCCGGCGGCCAAAATAGTTGTTCAAGGCACTGTTCAGTTTATCCAGGTAATTAGTGCTGGCAAGATGTTTGTGTGCGTCACCGATGCGTAGTGTCATTTGATCTGCATCATAAGATACCAGTTCGCAATTTTGTGCTAATGCCCGCACCAGCCCTAGTTTACTTAAATGATTTTCTACTAAGGATCGCCAGTTGCCATCCCAGTTTACTGTCTCTGCTTCATTGTTACTGACTGGCTGTGCAGGCGCTGGTTCTTCAGTCTGTGGACTTTCGATCACCGGCTGATTGATGACTGCAGCCTCAGTGACAGAAATAGTCGTTTCCATCAGGCCAACAGGCGTTGTACTCGCCGGTTCTTGCTGAACATTTTGAGCCGCTGCCTGACGGCTTTGCGCCAGCGCGGCGCGTGCGCCACCACTGGCAGATGTGGCGCGAGCATTATTTTCGGTTGACCCGGCATTGCCGGCAGGAGCCGCTGAAGTGGGCGCCATTGCGTCTGCTTTAAAAGCCAGCATCCGTAATAGTGTCATGGTGAAACCTGCATACGCATCTGGCGCAAGCCCGATATCCCTATGCCCCAAAATGCTGATCTGGTAATACAGTTGCAGCATTTCTGCTGAGAGCTGCGATGAAAGCTCCAGCAGGGTCCGACGTTCCGGATGGTCATCTGCAATGGCCTGAGGGTTATGCTGGGCAATTGCAAGCAGGTGTAATAACGCTGCCAGGTCTTTTAACGCGCTTTCAAAACCTATGCTGCGGGAATCCATTTGCTGCGCAATATCTAACAAGGCTGGTGCATCGTTTGCAATCAGGGCACGTAATAATTCATACAGATAGCTCTGGTCAATCGCCCCCAGCATACTGCGAACATCGGTTTCACGCACTGACTGATTGCCATAGGCAATCGCTTGATCTGTGAGCGACAAGGCGTCACGCATACTGCCATTGGCGGCGCGCGCAATCAGTTGCAAAGCTGGGGCTTCAAACGTAATTTGTTCCTGACCAAGCACATCCTGTAAATGGGCTGTAATGGTACTGCTCGCCATTTGACGCAAATTAAATTGCAAACAGCGTGAAAGAATCGTGACCGGTACTTTTTGCGGATCAGTCGTTGCCAGGATAAATTTGACATGTGCTGGCGGTTCTTCCAGCGTTTTCAGCATGGCGTTAAATGCTTCTTTGGTCAGCATGTGTACTTCATCAATCATGTAGACTTTGAAGCGGCCAGCAGAAGGCGCATAAATGGCCTGCTCCAGCAGGCTGACCATATCTGCTATGCCGCGGTTGGACGCGGCATCCATTTCCACATAATCAACATAGCGGCCAATATCAATCGCACGGCAGGCATCACATTCACCACAAGGCGTCGCCGTGATGCCGGTGGCGCAATTTAATGATTTGGCCAGGATTCGAGAAAGGGTAGTTTTACCAACGCCACGGGTACCGGTAAACAGATAGGCGTGGTGCAGTCTTTGCTGGCTTAGCGCATTGCTTAGCGCTTGAACCACATGGTCTTGTCCGACCAGACTGCTAAAGGATTTTGGGCGCCATTTGCGCGCCAGCACTTGGTAAGACATTGCGTACTCTATTGATTAAATGTCATGAGGCAAACCAATACTTTAGCCTAAATTGCCTGATTATGTGCACATCTCTCAACTAATCTTTGAAAGGAACACATTAGAAAAATGCCGGAATGACAATACAGAAAGGGGCGAGCCCGACCCCCGGCACTTGCTTGACAGTTGTGGCTGCTTGCTTCCGCATCTGACCAGGTTGGCTATCTTACAATGCGGGGAGGCCCGCCGGCGCTATTGTATCGCAAAAGCCGGCTAGCATGGCTGAGTTTTTAAAAAGTTATGTCTTAAAAAGCATAAACGGCATAGCTAAAAAATAACAGGCAATCTGCCTTCTTATGGTCACATCGATTCACCGGATTTCACTTCACAATGTGCTTTATTTTCTATAAATTTACGCGGTAACAAATATTATGGCAACGAATGGATACTCCATGACTGCATCGGAAATTGCTCGTGAAACCATCAAGCAAATGGCGGTTCGCCGCGTGGAACCAACGCCGGATAATTACGCACAGATTTATCTGGAAATTTCTGGAAAACCGGCCAAAGAAGATGCTGCATCTGCTTTGCGTAAAGCATTAAAGCAGTTACCACATGATTCTATGGAGCAAACCAACTGGGTTAACCGTTGGGAAAAAGTATTAAAGCAGGACAACTGGCAAGGGCTGGCAGACTTGCTAAAAGAGGCAATGTTGCAACAACTTAGCCATTCCACCAAATGGCCTAAAGCGATCCGCACCTTGATGCAAGGCTGGGATGACAAACGTACAGGCATGGACTTAGGCAAAAAACGTGAAATGCTTGAGCGTGTGCTAATCAATTTTGGTAATGACGACACCTTGTCTGAAAAATTGCTTGGCATGGCGAATAACTGGTTGCCCGCAGATGCCCGAGTTGAAGGGGTAACTGCTGCTCCCGAATCAAAAGACAATACGGCTGTAATTGCTGCCCCGGCGGCTATTGAGCCTTTGACCAAAGAAGAATTACCTGGTGAGGTGCAGCAATTCCACAGTGCCTATACTATTTTACAAACCTTGTTGAAACAGACATTGCATCTTGGGTTAATCCCCAGGCTTGAGGGTTATCCGGATTTGCAATCCGAAGCAGTTGCTTTACAAGAAAGCACAGAGCGCGCAAAAAAAGTCAAAGAGTGGGAGGCTCTGGCTAAATCACTTAAAGCTTTGTTACTACGCGTAGAGGTAATAGGCGCTAAAGAAGACGATGTGCGTGGCGACATTATTGACCTGCTGCATTTGCTGCTTTCCAACATAGGCGAGCTGGTGGCGGATGATAGCTGGTTAAGCGGCCAGGTCTATGCCGTGCAATCGATCATTGGTGGTCCGTTGGATCGTGCCAAGCTTAAGCTGGCCGAAAAAAGCTTGAAAGAAGTCATCTACAAACAGGGCTTGTTGAAACATAGCCTGATTGAAGCGAGAAATTCCTTTAAAACCCTGATCAGTTCATTTATCGATAAACTGAAATACATGGGTGACGCCAGCGAGTTGTATGGCGGCAAGATTGAAAGCTATGCGCAGCAACTTTCACAAACGGACGATCTGATTAAAATCAATGAGTTAGTCAATTTATTAATGCGTGACACCTCGGTTATGCAAACCGACATTATGCGTTCTCGCGATGATCTGCTGAATCAGCAACGTGTTGCCAGCGACACACAGCAACGTATCTTAAAGCTGCAAGATGAACTGACCCAGCTCAGCGAAGTCGTGCGGATTGACCAATTAACCGGCGTCCTGAACCGCCGGGGTATGGACGAAGCTTTTAGCACTGAAATAGCCCGTTATCGCCGAAATGGCGAGCCGCTAAGCGTCGCGCTGCTTGATATTGATAATTTCAAATTCTTGAATGATCAGCACGGCCATGCAGCTGGCGATACTGCATTGAAGCACCTGGCTAGTGTGGTAAAACGCACGGTACGGCCAACGGATATCGTCACCCGCATGGGTGGCGAAGAGTTCGTGGTCATACTGCCCAATACCAATCTGGAAGAGGCGGTGACGACCATGAGCCGTTTGCAACGCGCCCTTACCAAAGAGTATTTTTTAGGTAATAACCAGAAGTTGCTGATTACATTCAGTGCGGGTGTGGCGCTATTCCAGGAAGAAGATGACGTGGCATCGATTTTATTACGCGCTGACCAGGCCATGTACCTGGCGAAAAAAAGCGGTAAAAACCGGGTCATGACAGATATAGATTTACGGCAAAATCAGGCCTGATATATTTTTAGTTAATTTCAGCTCCAGCGCAATCAAGGCCTAACGCCTAGCCGTTCTGTAAAGCATACCCACTTTTGCAAGTGTCATGGTATGCTAATTGGCATCTTACACGAGGTGCACTGTGACTAGCCCTACCACTGATCTCCCTGTCGATAGCGTCAAAGATGCCTTGCAAGAAAGCGAGCGCAGATTTTCAGCCATTGTTTCCAGCATCCCCGGTCTGGTCTTTCAAATGCACATGACTGCTGATGCGCAAATCGTATTTACCTATCTGAGCGAAGGCTGTGAAGCGTTATTGGGCATTCCCGCCGCCGCACTGCTGAAAAATGTGCAGGCTTTTTTCAATGCTATGGATGAAAAGTCCGCCAGCCAGCTAAAGCACAAGCTGCAACAATCTGCCCGTCAACATAAACGGCTTGATTGGGAAGGTAAAATCTGGATTGCCGACTGGCAGGACATGAAGTGGGTTAATATCCGCGCCACCATACAGGCCCTGGGGCAGGGTGCTGTGCAATGGGATGGCATTATGCTTAATATCAGCCAGAGCAAGCAGGAAAAACTGGAAATCGAGCAGGCCAGGAAAGATTTGCAGGCACTTACCGCTCATTTAAACCAGGTAAAAGAGCAGGAGCGTGTCAGCATCGCACGCGAAATTCATGATGACCTGGGTGGCAATATGACGGCGATGAAACTCGGTCTTTCAACGATTATCCAGAAAATTCAGAATGGCTCACCGGTAGATATTGAGCAGGCAACCATGCTGCAAGCGATTGTGAACCAGACATTCGATTCCGTGCACCGTATTTCCGGTAACCTGCGACCTAATATCCTCGATCTGGGCTTGGTAGATGCACTAGAATGGCAAGTGAATCAATTCAAAAAACAATTGGGCTTGAAGGCAAGGTTCATTACTAATTGTGAAGAGCTGGAATGCGACCACGATAAATCGATGGCCTTATTCCGTATCTGTCAGGAAGCCTTATCTAATATAGCGAAATACGCGCAAGCCGATGAAGTACGGGTAGAATTGAACAGGGTTGAAGAAGAGTTATTCATGACCATAGCTGATAATGGCATTGGCATCGCACCAGCTGATAAAATAAAGCCGAATTCTTTTGGCTTGAGGGGAATGCAGGAGCGCGCAGCCGCTTTTGGAGGAGAGTGCTATATCGAATCCCCTGCGCAGGGTAAAGGCACTTTAATCCGCGTACAAGCGCCAGTGCGTACTGTTGCACTTTGAGATGACTTAAATATGTTTTACTTAGATATTTAGCACAGAACCAGGGAAATAATGAGGGAACGGTTTGGATACTAAAAAAATCAGAGTCATCATCGTCGATGACCACGCCATTCTGCGCTCTGGCATTAAACAGATATTGGTGGCGAGTGGTGATATTGACGTCGTTGGTGAAGCGGAAAATGTGGCGCAAGCCCTTAAATGTGTGCGTGAAATTGAAGCGGATGTGATGTTGCTGGATATTTCGCTTCCAGATAAAACCGGCATTGAAGCGCTAAAACTGATTAAGCGTGAAAATGCGGCATTGAATGTCCTGATGTTATCCATGTATATGGAAGACCAATATGCGGTGCGATCTATACGCTCAGGTGCTTCCGGCTACCTGTGCAAACATACCGCTTCTGAGGAGTTACTTACTGCCATCCACACTCTGGCTAAAGGCAGGAAATATATTACCGCCAATGTGGCGGAAATTCTGGCCGAACAGGTCGGTAATGAACATGCAGCTGCATTACATGAGTCTTTGTCTGATCGTGAGTTTCAGGTAATGCGTATGATTGCTTCAGGTCTATCCGTCAGTGAAATTGCGGATAAATTAGCTTTGTCAGTGAAAACCGTAAGTATGTACCGCACGCGTTTACTTGAGAAAATGAATCTGAAACATAATGCAGATATTACGCATTATGCAATCAAGAACCAGCTGGTTGAATAGAGTTTAGTAATAAAAAAGGCCTTTTAAAAGGCCTTTTTTATTTTAATAACAATTAACTACGCGTTTTTCTTCGAGTAATTGATGAGTCCGTTGGTGGAGCTATCAAAGCAGGTGATCGCATCATTATTGTTCAGCAATGGCAGGATTTGACTGGCAATCTGTTTGCCATATTCCACGCCCCATTGATCATAGCTGTTAATGTCCCAAATGATGCCTTGCACAAAAATCTTGTGCTCATACATGGCGATCAATTTACCCAATGTAAATGGCGTTAGTTGCTCAAACATGATAGATGTGGTCGGGCGGTTACCTTCAAACACTTTATGCGGCAACAAGTCTTCTAACGCTTTGCCGCTAAAGTCTTGCTTGACCAATTCTGCACGGGCTTCTTCGCGGGTTTTACCCAGCATCAATGCCTGTGTTTGCGCCAAGAAGTTAGCCAGCAAAATCTTGTGATGCTGGTCATCCGGGCTGCCGACTTTGTAATGGCTTTTTACCGGCATCAAAAAGTCAGCCGGGACCATTTGTGTACCCTGATGAATCAACTGGTAAAAGGCATGCTGGCCATTCGTGCCAGCTTCGCCCCAGATGACCGGGCCGGTTTTATAGCTGACGCGGCTACCGTCACGGCAGATGAATTTGCCGTTACTTTCCATATCTGCCTGTTGCAGGTAAGCCGCAAAGCGCGACATGCCCTGATCGTAAGGCAAAATTGCATGCGTATCGACGTGGAAGAAGTTGTTATACCAGATACCAAGCAACGCCATAATCACTGGCATATTTTGTTCCAGCGGCGCGGTTTTGAAATGCTGGTCCATGGCGTGACCACCGGCCAGCAACTGTTCAAAATTATCCATGCCTACATACAGGGCAATAGATAAGCCAATGGCAGACCATAGCGAATAACGTCCGCCAACCCAGTCCCAGAATGCAAACATGTTGTCCGGGTCAATACCGAATGCTTCTACAGCTTTGGCGTTCGTAGATAATGCTACAAAGTGCTTGGCAATGTGTTGCTCATCTTTGGCAGCCTCAAGGAACCAGCGACGTGAGGAGTGCGCATTGGTCATGGTTTCCTGAGTGGTGAAAGTTTTAGAAGCCACAATAAACAGTGTAGTTTCGGGGTTGCATTGCTCAAGGGCGCGAATCAGGTGTGCGCCATCGATATTTGAAACAGAGTGTGCTTTCAAATCAGGGCTGGCATATGGTTTCAATGCATCACAAGCCATTACCGGACCAAGATCTGAGCCACCAATACCAATATTCACGATATCAGTAATGCGTTTGCCGGTGTAGCCAGTCCATTGACCGCTGCGCACTTGTTCAGTGAATGTACGCATATGCGCAAGTACAGCATTCACTTCCGGCATTACATCTTTTCCATCGACTTCAATCGGTGTATTGCTGCGGTTGCGCAGGGCAGTGTGAAGCACGGCACGATTTTCGGTGATGTTGATTTTTTCACCACTGAACATGCGGTCGCGCCAAGTCTCTATTTTAGAGTCACGGGCCAGTTGGAACAGCAGCGATAAGGTTTGTTGAGTGATGCGATGTTTGGAATAGTCCAGCAGGATGCCATCTACATTTAAACTGAATTCTTCGAAACGTTTTGGGTTTTGTTTAAACAAATCGCGCATTTGAACATTGCGGATATCACTTTGATGCTGGTTCAGCGCGTGCCAGCTAGGATGCGTCGTTAATTTTGCCATGTTATGTTGTTGCTTTATTTTTCAAGTCAATTAAATTTCAAGTCGGATAAATTCATCAGGCCCGCAAATGGCAATCCTTGAACGCCTTTTGCGAGCCGTTATTAATCGTTATAGTGTATCAATTCATTGTAACCGAAGTATGACACCCGCTAGTGGAGGTAAGTTTATGCTGATTGAGTCAGGCTGATCCATCCACGGAACAGGGTCAGTGTGACAGTCATGGCTATTGCATACGTCGCTACCGCCATAAATCGCTGCATCACTGTTAAACACTTCTTTGTATACACCTGATTCTGGCACGCCCAGGCGATATTGATGACGCGGTACCGGTGTAAAATTAAGTACTATTATAACAAAACTATGGTCATTGCCGCGGCGAATATAACTCAACAGGGATTGACCCGCATCCTGGCAATCTATCCACTGAAAACCCTCCTGGTCAAAGTCATGCACATGCAGGGCAGGACTTTGCTTGTAAAGCGTATTCAGGTCGCGAGCCAGTGATTGTATGCCCCTGTGCATATGGTGTTCGGGATAGCTATCTTCCAGCAAATGCCAGTCCAGGCTCTGGTTGACATTCCACTCGCGCCACTGTGCAAATTCGTTACCCATAAAATTCAGTTTTTTTCCAGGAATGGTCATCTGGAAGGTCAGTAGCAACCTTAAATTGGCAAATTTCTGCCAGTTATCCCCCGGCATTTTGCCTAGTAAGGATTTTTTGCCATGCACCACTTCATCATGCGAGAACGGCAATACAAAGTTCTCTGAGTAGGCATACATTTGCCCAAAAGTCAGCCGATTGTGTTGGTATTGACGATAGAGCGGATCGATCTCCATATAGGCGAGTACATCATTCATCCAGCCCATGTTCCATTTCATATTGAAACCAAGCCCACCTGTGTAGACAGGGCGTGAAACCGCTGGCCATGAAGTAGATTCTTCTGCGATCACAAGTGCCCCGGGAAAGCGCTCGCCAACCATGGTATTCAGCTGCTTGAGGAATTCAATGACTTCAAGGTTTTCACGTCCACCATAAATATTTGGCACCCATTCACCTGCATTACGTGAATAATCCAGGTATAACATCGAAGCGACTGCATCGACGCGCAAGCCATCGATATGGAATTCTTTTATCCAGTAATAAGCATTGCTCAGCAAAAAGTTACGGACCTCATTGCGGCCGTAATTAAAGATATATGTGCCCCAGTCGGTATGTTCACCTAATCTTGGGTCGGCATGCTCATAGAGTGCCGTTCCGTCAAAGCGTGCCAGCGCCCAGTCATCTTTAGGAAAATGTCCCGGTACCCAATCAAGGATCACGCCGATATTCGCGGCATGGCATTGATCGATAAAGTACTTCAGGTCATCCGGGCTGCCAAAACGCTGGGTAGGCGCAAAGTAACCAGTCACCTGATATCCCCAGGACTCATTCAGTGGATGCTCGGCAATTGGCAATAATTCAATATGGGTGTAGCCCATGCTGCTTACATGCGGAATTAAGGTGTCAGCCAGGTTACGATAGGTCATGAAATGACCATTCTTATCTCGTTGCCAACTACCCAGATGCACTTCATAACAATTAAACGGCGCATGCAGCCAGTCATGTTGCTGGCGATCTTGCAGCCATTGATCATCCTGCCAGATGTAACGACTCTGGCAGATACGGTTGGCCGAACCTGGCCTAGGTTCAAACGCTTTGCCATAAGGGTCAGCTTTAACCACCACAAAGCCATGTTCGCGGTTGCGGATCTCAAATTTATATAAGTCATGTTCGGTCAAGCGCGGGATAAACAATTCCCATACGCCGCTGCCACCCAGCACGCGCATGGCATGCACACGGCCATCCCACTGATTAAAGTTACCAACCACGCTGACACGTTCTGCACTTGGCGCCCACACTGCAAACCTGACGCCTTCTACGCCATCGATAGTCATCGGTATAGCGCCCAGGGTATTGTAGGCTTCCAGCAGCCTGCCTTCGCCAAACAGGTAAATATCCTCTTGAGGAATGGTGCTGTTAAAACTGTAGGTATCTGTGGTTTCGTAATAGGTTTCTTGACCATGCGGTTGAATGCGTAATTGCACTGGGGCGGTTAAAGCCGCTGGCGATGCAAATTCAAACAGACCCTGTCGGTCAACCAACGCGAGCGGTTGCCAGTTTTCATTGACATGCACCCAGATTTTTTCAGCATTGGGCTGGAATACACGTACAAACCATGGCCCGTTCACCTCATCCTGATGAGTCCCGAGAAACTCGAATGGATTGTGATGAGTTGCATCGAGAATGCGTTGCAGGTGTTGGGAATAAATTTGATGCGATGCTGCTGATTTGAATGTCATGCTTGCAAGGTCCGTTTGACTAACCCTCATCCTAACAAAAAAAGTGAGGTTTTACGCCGTTTCCCGCGGAAATATCGTTGTCTTTGCCTGAATTATCATGCAGACTGTGGGTGTCGGACCTGCTATTTACAAGCGTTGTGTCGTGTTTTAGTTTGTATCGCTATGCATAGCTGCAGGCTGATTTTCAGGATCAGGAAAACAGGAAGGTATCATGGCTCAAGCAGTCGAATTCGTAGAACGCAGAAGATACAACCGACGGCAGGAGCGTCATTCTGACCGGTTTATCAGTACCCTTACAAAAAATACAGTCGCCATTATCCTTGCCGGAGGTCGCGGCAGCCGATTAAAAAATCTGACTGACTGGCGTGCGAAACCGGCAGTACAGTTTGGCGGTAAATTCCGCATTATCGACTTCCCGCTTTCCAATTGTATTAATTCCGGTATCCGTCGTATCAATGTCGCCACCCAATACAAGGCACAAAGCCTGATTCAGCACATCCAGCGCGGCTGGGGGTTTTTACGTGGTGAGTTTAATGAATACGTGAACATTATTCCTGCCCAGCAGCGTTTGGGCGAAGAGTGGTACAAAGGTACCGCAGATGCGGTTTACCAGAATATTGACTTGTTACGCGAAAATGGCGGCGAATACATTCTGATTCTGGCTGGCGACCATATTTATAAAATGGATTACGGCAAAATGCTGGCTACGCATGCGCGCAGTAATGCGGATATGACCATAGCCTGCATCAATGTACCGCTCGAAGATGCAAAAGGTTTTGGCGTGCTTGAAGTGGATAATACGGATCGCGTGGTGGCTTTTGACGAGAAACCACCCAACCCCAAGCCGATGGTGGATGACCCGACCCAGGCATTCGCAAGCATGGGCATTTATATCTTTAATGCCAAGTTCTTGTACGAGCAACTGATCCGCGATGCCTACGACCGCAATTCAAACCATGATTTCGGTCAGGACATTATTCCCTACATTATTAAAAAATACCGGGTGCAGGCGCATCGTTTTACCGATAGCTGTGTGGGCGCACTGGGAAACAGCTTTTACTGGCGTGATGTCGGAACCATAGATGCCTATTGGGAAGCGAATATGGAACTCACAAAAGTCATTCCTGAATTGAACTTGTATGACAGTGAGTGGCCTATATGGACTTACCAGGAACAATTGCCGCCTGCAAAATTCGTCTTCAAGGACGAAGGTCGAACGGGTAAGGCAACAGATTCACTGGTATCCGGAGGCTGCCTGATTAGCGGTTCAAGCGTCTCCAACTCGGTATTATTCTCCGGTGTGCATGTGGCTGATTACTGCGATCTTGATGGCGCAGTCATATTGCCTAAAGTGAAGATCAACCAGGGTGTCATCCTTAAAAATGTTGTGATTGACCGCGGTTGTGACATACCGGCAGGCATGCAGATTGGCGTGGATTTAGTTCGAGACAGCAAACGCTTTTACGTGTCCGAAAAAGGCATTGTGCTTGTCACGCCAGACATGCTGGGTCAGGATTTGTATCGTGTAAAGTAATTTATAGAACTATGTAAGTCGAAGACGAAAGAGAGATGTATGTCCGATAAAAAATTGTTATTGAATCTGTATTGGCACATGCATCAACCCGATTACCGGGATCAGGTCAGTGGTGAGTATGTTCTGCCGTGGACCTATTTGCATGCGCTTAAAGATTACAGTGACATGGCCTATCATCTTGAACAGAATCCAAAGGCCAGAGTTACCTTCAATTTTGTCCCTATTCTGGTAGAGCAATTACAGGATTACGCCGAACAATCCCGTATCGGCCAATGGCGTGACCCGTTGTTACGCTTATTGGCCAGTCCTGACCTAGATCATATTAGCGATGCGGATTGCCAGTTGATTGTGGATAGCTGCTTTAAAGCGCACCACGAGAAAATGCTTAGTCCGTTCCCGCATTACCAGCGATTGTTGCACCTTTATGAGTTGGTCGAGCCAGTGATGAAAACAGGACAATTTCATTACCTCTCTGCCCAGTACAAGTCTGACCTTCTCGTTTGGTATCACCTGGCGTGGACTGGCGAAGGTTTACGCCGCAAGAGTAAGGTCATTCAGCGCCTGATGACAAAAGGGTTGCTGTTTACCCTGGAGGACCGCGTAGCTTTGCTGGAGGTGCTTAGCGAAACCATGCAAGGCATTTTACCGCGCTACAAAGCACTGGCTGCCAAAGGGCAGATTGAGCTCACTACCACGCCTTACTATCATCCTATCCTGCCATTGCTGATTGACCTCAAAAGCACGCAAGACGCAATGCCAGTTGCACCTTTACCTAAATCGCCGAATTACCCGGATGGTTATGCGCGCGCCATTACCCATGTTGAAGCCGCCAAGGTTTTTCATGAGAAAGTCTTTGGGCAGAAATCAATTGGCATGTGGCCAGCAGAGGGAGCAGTCTCTCATGCTGCCTTGTCACTATTGGCAGAGCAGGACGTTGCCTGGGCAGCGACCGGGCAGGGTGTACTTGCCAATAGCCTGAAAAAACTGGGACTGGAACACGAACATGCGAAAGACTATTTATACCAGCCATATCGTGTCACTAATGGCCAACAGGATATCGTCTGTTTTTTTCGCGATGACCAATTATCCGATAAAATTGGCTTTGAATATTCCAAGCAATATGCAAGTGAGGCTGTCAAAGATTTTATCCAGTCACTTGAAGCGATTCACGCCAATAGCGATATAGATACGACGCCCGTTGTAAGCGTGATTCTCGATGGTGAGAATGCCTGGGAATATTACCCTTACAACGGCTATTACTTTTTGCAGGAGCTATACCAGACTCTGGCGAATCACCCGCTGATCCAGATGACGACCTTTAGCGATATTCTTGCTTTGCAGCAATCACAAGTTTTACCACAGCCCAAACTCCTGAAAGATATTAGCGCCGGTAGCTGGGTGCATGGCACTTTCAGTACCTGGATCGGTGAACCAGCCAAAAACCGCGCATGGGACCTGTTGTGTGAGGCTAAGCGTGACTATGACCAGCACGTGCACAAGCTTTCAGTCTCTGCCAAGGAGAAATGCCAGCAGCAACTGTCTGTCTGCGAAAGCTCAGACTGGTTCTGGTGGTTTGGCGATTATAACAATGCGCAAAGCGTCACCAGTTTTGACAAGCTTTACCGCCGTAACCTCAGCAATCTTTATCATTTGCTGGGATTAGTCCCGCCTGACAACCTGTCCCAATCTATCAGCCAGGGCGGTGGCAATTCCGAAAATGCAGGCACTATGCGTCGAGGGACTTCTTGAATGGGTGTCAATTAACTTGATCAGCCAGTCGCCTTTACTTTCACTTAACCCTTACAAGACCTCAATTCAATAAAAACAATATGACGCAAGCCAGACAAGTTGGTGTATTAATGCATATCACCTCATTACCCGAAGGTAATGTTGGTCCGGATGCGTATCGTTTTGTAAATCATCTGGTGGATATGGAAGTATCTATCTGGCAAACCTTGCCAGTCAGCCTGCCGCATGAAGATCAGTCTCCCTACCAAAGCGTTTCGGCGCATGCCGGGCATACCGGGATGATCAGTGTAAAACAGCTTTTGAACGAGGGCTGGTGCCTGCCGGATGAAGTAAATCTGTCTCAACCTGAGTTATTTTCCAAGGTCATGCTGCGCGTGCAGTCGAATGGTGCTATTTCCAAAGTGGATGGCCATGGTTTGAGCTGGTCAGGTTTCGCACGTTTTTGCCAGGCGCAACAATACTGGCTTGAAGATTTTGCCCTGTTCATGAGCCTGCGGGAGCATCATGGCTACAAAAGCTGGAATGAATGGCCCGAAGCTTACCGTGTGCACGATATATTGGCGTTGCAGGCATTTGCGGAAACGCATCAGGAAAGGCTGACGCTGATCAAATTCACACAATATATATTTTTCCAGCAATGGGCCCAGCTAAAAATATATGCCAACCAACGCGGCATCAAGCTGTTCGGTGATCTTCCGATATTTGTTGCCTATGACAGTTCTGATGTATGGGCGCATCCAGAGTTGTTTAAACTGGATGCACAGTCAAACATGACTGTGGTGGCCGGCGTGCCACCAGATTACTTTTCAGTCACGGGCCAGCGCTGGGGGAATCCGCATTACAATTGGGATGCCATGCAATCTAATGGCTTCTCCTGGTGGCTGGGGCGTATTGAAACCCAGTCCAAGCTATTCGATATTGTGCGCATAGATCACTTCCGCGGGTTACAGGCCGCATGGGAGATCCCAGCCAGTGAACCGACTGCCATCAATGGTTACTGGCAATCCGCTCCAGGCCATGCGCTATTACAAACCATCATACAAACTTTCCCGCAACTCAGCTTGGTGGCCGAAGATCTCGGCATTATTACTGAGGATGTCGATGCCCTAAGGCATGCTTTCCACCTGCCAGGCATGAAAATTCTGCAGTTCGCGTTTGGCAGTGGTTACGATAATCCCTATCTGCCGGAGAATATTGATGAAAACAGTGTGATCTATACCGGCACACACGACAACGACACCACGCTGGGCTGGTATCAGGAGGCGGACGAAAGTGCACGGTTGCATTTGCAGGACTATGTGCGCCAGGAATCGCCAGAAATGCCTTTAGCCTTAATGCGGTTGGCCTTAAACAGCATCGCGTTCCTCGCTGTAGTGCCTATGCAGGATATTTTAGGGCTGGATGGCAGCGCGCGTATGAACACACCCGGCACCAGCATTAATAACTGGGCCTGGCGTATGCATTGGGAACAACTCACCGATGAAAAGGTGTCCGTATTCAAACAACTGGTAAAAGAAAGTGGCCGCGCCTATGCCTGAATCCAGCACAGCCATGCGCCTGGGACTGGATGTCGGTGGCACTAACTTAAGACTAGGTGTGTTCTCTAATCTCATATTGTTAGAAGAAACCCGTTTTCAAGCCAACTATTCCGCTATTTGCAAACAAAACTCACCCGAGCAAGCGTGGCAAAATATATTGCAAGTGACTGCCACGGCAATCCAAACCATGCTGGATAAGCATCCTGAGATACAGAGCATAGGGATAGGCTTCCCGGGGTTTATCAATCCGGAAACTGGTGTACTTGCTCAATCACCAAATCTCCCCGGGCTACTTAATGTCAATTTGGGCAGGGATTTATCACAGCTGCTCGGACGGAAAGTACTCGTAGTTAACGATGGCAATGCAGCGGCCTATGGTGAGTACTGCTCGCTCGAACAACCTGCTGGTGGTTTACTATATGCAGGTCTTGGTACCGGGATTGGTGGTGGATTGGTTGCCAATGGCAAAGTATGGGCAGGGGTACATGGTTACGCATTAGAGTTAGGCCATTTGATTGTTGAGCATGATGGCCCGGAATGTGGTTGTGGCAATCGTGGATGTGTAGAACAGTATGCATCAGCCACAGCGATTGGTAAAAACTATGCCAGGCAAACCGGCAAGCAATTGTCAGCACATGAAGTTTCAACACTAGCTACACAAGGTGACAAACAAGCGCAATCAGTGTTTGCAGTTGCAGGTGAAAAGCTAGCACAGGCGGTTGCGCTAACGCTAAACATTGTCGATGTAGAAAATGTGGTGATTGGAGGTGGAGTGGTGTCTTCCTGGGTTTTGATGCAAAAGTCATTTACAGATCGGTTGCAGACTGATTTGATTCGTGTGCTACGCGATAAAGTCAAAGTGGGTATGTCTACTTCGGGAGATAATGCGGGAATGCTAGGGGCAGCCTTGCTTGCAGATATACCTGCCTGATGAATGTAGTCTGTTTGCTACATTTCCGGCAAGTATTCACTAAATTTTAATAAATAGCTTTAATATTAATACTTAAGTATTTGTTATTTATTGATTATTTTTATTGTTTATGTTGGTCTAAAGCCCATATTACATGCTCCCGTAGCATCTCGTTTTCTTCCTGCAGTCTTGCTCTCAATGCAGCTATTACTTCAGGAGAAGTCGGTGCATTGCCTAATCCTACCGCTACATTGCGCAACCACTGAATATAACCTATGCGATAAATCGCACTTCCAGCCATCCGTTGCTGAAATTCACCCTCAGTCCAGCCAAAACAGGTAACAAGATCTGTGCTATCCAGGCCATTGCGCACGGCGAAATCGCTTTCTTCAGTGGCAACAGCAAACTTGTTCCACGGACAAATAAGCTGGCAATCATCACAGCCATACACGCGATTACCGATCAATGGCCGCAACTCTAATGGAATGCTGCCTTTGTGCTCGATAGTTAAATAAGAGATGCAACGTCGCGCATCCAGTTCATAGGGTGCGACGATGGCCTGGGTTGGGCAGATATCGATACACGCGCTGCAGCTGCCGCAATGTGAAGTCGTTGGTTGATCAATCGGCAAAGCCAGGTTGGTATAGATTTCACCCAGGAAAAACCACGAACCTTGTTGTCGATTAAGCAGCAAGGTATGTTTTCCGCGCCAGCCTACACCAGCTTTGGTTGCCAGTGCGACCTCCAGCACGGGTGCGCTGTCGGCGAACACCCGGTATTCAAAACTACCAAAGGTGTCGGTGATACGTGTGCATAACTGCTGGAGCTTTTGCCGCATGACTTTATGGTAATCCCGCCCCATCGCATAACGCGCGACATAAGCTTTGTTCGTATCTTCAAGAATTTTCCAGCCATCCTGTGCATCGTCCGGTATGTAATCCAGGCTCACAGAGATCACGCGCAAAGTACCGGGCACCAATTCTGCCGGTCGGCTGCGCTTGGAGCCGTGTTTTGCCATATAATCCATGTCGCCATGGTATTTTTTTTCCAGCCAGCGCATAAATCCTGGCTCAGCGGCGGACAGGTCAGTATCGGTAATGCCGATACTGCCAAAGCCCAATTCGCGCGCCCAGCCCTTGATCGTGGCCGCCATTTTCTCGGCAGCATGATGATCAGGTAAGTGAATGGGAGCGGGATGTAAATGGTCTGACATGACAGAAACGTATTCTACACAGATTTTAAAAGACGAAGCAGCGACTACGCATGCGGCAGGTTTGCTGGCAAAGCAGTTACAGCCAGGGCAGGTGATTTACCTGCATGGTGACCTCGGTGCCGGGAAGACCACGCTGGTGCGCGGTATCCTGCATGCACTGGGGCATAGCGGAAAAGTCAAAAGCCCAACTTATACCATCGTAGAACCTTATAACCTGTCTATCGGTTCATGTTACCATTTTGACTTGTACCGCTTTCAAGACCCTGAGGAGTGGGAAGCCGCAGGATTCAGGGATTATTTCAATGCCACGAGTATTTGCATGGTCGAATGGCCTGAGAATGCAGGTACTTTGTTACCAATTGCCGATATTGAGATTCAGTTTGATATTTTGCCACATGGGCGCGTGCTGCATATCACTAGCCAGCAACCGCTATCATTGGAAGGTTTATGCCAGTAAGTCGTTTTAACTGCTTTAAAGTCTGGCTGCTGACAGCTTTGTTATTTGCGTTCAGCATCGCGTCACAGGCCGCTGAAGTGATTCTAGCCAATTTGCAGCAGCAGGGTAGCCAGGTGCATCTGGAGTTGTTGCTGGACCAGCAGGTGAAATACAGGGTATTCACACTCGATAACCCGTTTCGGGTAGTGATTGATATGGATACAGTCGCTATCAGCCCCACCTTAAAAGCGCTGCCATCGCAGCTTGATCCGCAGCATCCTTATCTCTCTAAAATCCGTATTGCGCCATTTACCGAAAACACCACCAGGCTGGTGTTTGATATCAAATCTGATATCAAACCTTTGGTGACTGATATGAATGCGGGTAACTCGCAGCAACGCCTGGCTATCAGCATTGCCCCGGCTACAGCCACAACTGAACCACCGCTAGGTTCACCGGTCTTGGCACATACAAAAAAACTGCAAGAATCTGAAGCTGTTGGCAATGAAGAAAAACCTGGTAATGCCACCGAGCCAGTCGCTGAGCCAGTAACTTCTGGTACATCAGCAGAAAAGTCCGTGGAGAAGCCAGTTTCAGATAAGCCAGCTGAAAAGCCGGTTGAAAAACCTAAACAAGTAAAACCAGGCCAGAAAATTATCACTATCGCGATTGATGCGGGCCACGGTGGCGAGGATCCCGGCGCCAGAGGTGCCAAGGGCAGCCACGAAAAGAATATTACGCTGGCGATTGCACGCAAACTGAAACAGCAGATTGATGCCGAAGATAATATGCAAGCCATCCTGATTCGAGATGGTGATTATTTTGTACCATTGGGTGACCGCGTTAAAAAAGCGCGTGCAGCAAAGGCTGACTTATTTATCTCTATCCATGCAGATTCGTTTATCAACAGCACCGCGCGTGGTTCTTCGGTGTTTGCATTATCCGAACGTGGCGCCACCAGTGCCGGCGCACGTTATCTGGCGAAGAAAGAAAACGCGGTGGACTTGATTGGGGGCGTGGCCATTGATACTCGCGATATGGACCTCGCACGTACCTTATTGGATTTATCACAAACGGCTACCATTCATGACAGTATTCGGATGGGTAAAGCGGTATTGGGGCGTATTGCCAAAATTAATACCTTGCATTCCAAGTATGTGGAACAGGCGGCGTTTGCGGTATTAAAATCACCGGACATTCCTTCGATTCTGGTAGAAACGGCGTTTATCAGTAATCCTGAAGAAGAAGCCAGGTTGAATGATGATGGGTACCAGGATAAGTTGGTCAATGCGATTCTGTCGGGGGTGAAGTCGTATGTAGCAACGAATCCTTCATTTTCAAAAAAATAAAAGTCAGATCTCTCACTTCTGTACGTCATTCTGGCGTAGGCCAGAATCCAGGCCGGGTCAATTTTGGCCAGTAAATAAGAAAAAGTACGTTGTACTGCTTAAGTATTTGGTTATTTCTTTGGATATGCACGATTCCTTTTCGCTTCTCAGGCACTAGCGCTGTTGCGCCAATTCCGTCTCTCTCTGCGTCTTTCCATATCCCGCCTGCACCTTCAACGCACGGCTGATAAACCCATTCAAAGTCTTCCTCGCCTCATCCACCAACTCTCTATCCGTGAAAATTTTAGGATACTGATACCCCAGCCAACTATACAAACTTAAATGCTGGCAAATCAGTTCTGCCTGTTCCAGATGTTGCGCTTGTTTGCCTTTCAACCACTCTGGCAGCGTAGGCAATGCGCGCGGTTGTTCGTGATAAATAGCCTGTATGCACTGCACAAAGTAATCACGTGCAATCGGTACCTGTATCGCAAGAGGGGCGCACATCAGGCGATATTTATCACGCATGGACAGTTGCGGAGCAGTTTCATCAATCAACAGCGCCTGCTGGTGCTGCATCGATGTGATCTGCCATTTCATGGTTTGCGTACCAGATTGTCGTTGATATCGCGTATGTAAATATTCCACACATTCCGCCAGCCGCCAGGTGGGAATCCGCTGACTTAAATCTTCAATATCGCCGCCGCTGATTGCGATGGGCAGGGCAAAGGGTGCCACGGTGTCATCACAGCCCAGCATTTCATTCAAATGCCATTGCTCATCATCTTCCAGCACAGTGACATAGCCGGTGTCATACAAACCATGCCGTCCGGCACGCCCGGCGATTTGCCGCATTTCGGTAGCGTTCAGCATACGTGGTGCCACACCATCGAATTTATGGATATTGGCAAAAATCACCCTGCGGATAGGCAGATTCAGTCCCATGCCAATCGCATCGGTGGCGACTAGTATTTGCGCTTCGCCACTGGCAAAGCGGGCTGATTCGCCGCGGCGTACTTCAGGAGATAGCGCACCGTAAATAGTGGCAACTTGAAACCCCCACTGGCGAATCCTGGCTGCTAGCGTCAGCACATCTTTGCGGCTGAAAGCGATAATCGCATCGCCTGCCTGCAAGACTTTGCGTAATTTGGCAGCATGATAACGCTCGCCACAAATACTGGCATCTTCAATCACCAAAGGCGTCATGCGCTGCAAGTGGGTGAGGGTATAAGGCTCATTCAGGGCATCCAGCACATGGGTGCAGCTTTCAGTTACGCTATTGGCGCCACAGATAAACACCTGTCTGGCGGGCACGCCAACTAAAGCAGCAGTCCATGCACTGCCTCGATCCGGGTCCATCAGCATCTGGATTTCATCAATCACGGCGACATCAAACGCCATATCTGGCCGCAGCATTTCAATCGTGGAAGCGGTATGTCTCGCGCCAGGAACCATAACTCGTTCTTCACCCGTGACCAGGTTGCACGCCACGCCTGCCTGCATCAGCCGGTCCCGCACTTCCATCGCCAGTAAACGTAGGGGCGCCAGGTAAACGCCAGACTCCGCTTTACGCAAGGTTTCCAGGGCCTGGTAGGTCTTGCCTGAATTGGTCGGGCCGACATAAAAGTGATGCTGGCGTTTAAGCTGGCGAGCGAGGGCAAAACGGTTGAGGTAGGCCTGGAAATCGGAAAGCGACATGGCCTCCATTCTAGCAAAACAGGTAGAATAAGCAGATGCAAATTAAACTACTTCCCGATCAACTCATCAGTCAAATTGCTGCAGGTGAGGTGGTGGAACGCCCGGCCTCGGCACTCAAAGAACTCCTTGAAAACAGTGTTGATGCCGGTAGCACCCAGATTCAAGTGTCATTAATTCAAGGTGGCACCAAACTACTCAAAGTCACTGATAATGGCCACGGCATTGCCAAAGATGAGCTCGAACTCGCCTTAACGCGGCATGCCACCAGTAAAATTCAGAGCCTGGAAGACCTGGAGCAGGTTGGCAGCCTTGGGTTCCGTGGTGAAGCGCTGGCGAGTATCGCTTCAATTTCACGCACGGTGCTTACCAGCCGCCAGCAGACTTCCAGCCACGCCTGGCAGATCAGTGCTGAAGGCACGCAAGGTCAGCCAATCAGCCCGGCAGCGCTTGATGAGGGTACTATCGTTGAGGTACATGACTTGTACTTCAATACCCCGGCACGGCGAAAATTTCTTAAAACCGAGAATACCGAGTTCGGCCATTGCGAAGATGCGTTTACCCGCATCGCCTTATCCCGCTCGCAAATTGGTTTTTTACTGCAACATAACGGCAAAGCCATTATGCGGCTGGCCGTAAATACGCCACAGCAACGTATTACCGATGTCTTAGGTAACGAGTTTGCCTCACAAAGCGTATGGCTGGATGAAGGCAATGGTGGTTTGCGCCTGTGGGGCATGACCGCATCGCCTACCTATCAACGCCATAGCCGCAATACGCAATATGTGTTTGTGAATGGCCGTTTTGTGCGCGATAAGCTGATTGCGCATGCCATCAAGCAAGCCTACCAGGATGTATTGCACGGCGATAAACATCCGGCTTTTGTGTTATTTCTGGAGCTCGATCCATCGCTAGTCGACGTCAACGTCCACCCGGCCAAAACCGAAGTCCGCTTTCGCGAATCGCAAGCCGTGCACCGGTTTATTTTTCATAGCCTGCACAAAGCATTAGGCAAGACTTCAGCCGAGATTCAAGCCAGCCAGCCGGTGCAAGCGCCATTTAACCCGTTTACGCCCGGGCTATCCATGCCGCGCCAGCAAGTGGAAATGCCGCTGCAAAACCGCTCGGTTTTCGATGGCAATTACCAGCCGACCATCAGTAATGGCGCAGCTATTGCCCAACAATTTTACGGGCAAATGTATGGTGACCTGAAACCTACTAACGTGAGTGTATTGGGAAGTATCCAAGAAAACGCTCTTTCAGAAGATTACTTAAACCCGATATCACTGTCTGAAGCCGTTCTCACTCAAGAATCAGCACCACAAGCGCAACAATATCCACTCGGTTTCGCGCTAGGCCAATTGCACGGCATTTATATCCTGGCCCAAAATACGCAAGGTATGGTCGTCGTCGATATGCACGCGGCACACGAACGCATTATGTACGAGCGCCTGAAAAGTGCTTTAAGCGAGCAAGCCATCGCCACACAGCCATTGCTGATCCCCATGAGCTTTTATGCAGAAAAAGTAGAAGTTGCGACATTGCAATCTCTGCAAGGCAGCGATACCTTGCAACAGCTAGGATTTGATTTAGCAACCTTGTCGCCGACCACCATAGCCATCCGTGCCGTCCCGACTATGTTGCAAGATGCTGATGTGGTGTCATTGGCCCGCGCAGTGCTGCGTGATCTACATGAGTACGGTGCCAGCCGGGTATTGCAGGAACGTCAAAATGAAGTGCTAGGTACGATGGCTTGCCATGCCGCTGTCAGAGCCAACAGGCAACTCACACTCACTGAAATGAACGCTTTGCTAAGGGATATGGAAGCCACTGAAAGAAGCGGGCAGTGTAATCACGGCCGACCGACCTGGTTCCAGGTCAGCTTGAATGATTTGGATAAGATGTTTATGCGCGGGCAATAAATTTAGCCTGTATAAAACTCAATGAAAATAATAGGTTATGGCTTATCCAATTGAACAAAAGTTAGTCATCAGTGTTGCTTCAAGCGCTTTGTTTGATCTAACTGAATCTCATAAGGTTTATAAAACCCACGGCGTAGAGGAGTATCGCCAGCATCAAGAAAAGAATATTGATGTTCCGTTTGCAAAAGGCGTTGCGTTCCCCTTTATTCGCAGGTTCCTGGCAATTAACAAGGCCTTCCCCAAAGAGTTACCGGTAGAAGTCGTGCTGTTATCAAGAAACTCACCAGAAACAGGGCTGAGAGTGTTCAGATCAATACAACATTACGGCCTGGACATCTCACGCGCCAGTTTTATGACAGGCAGGTCTCCGCATGAATATATTCCCGCATTCAACACCTCACTATTCCTGAGTGCCAACGAAGCGGATGTGCAAAGTGCGATAGATTTAGATTATCCCGCAGGCGTAGTTTTACCCTCAAAAGTCTATGATGATGAGACTGATACGGAGTTGAGGATCGCCTTTGACTTTGATGGCGTGATTGCGGATGACGAAGCTGAAGCTGTTTTTAAAACGAATAATGATCTAACCGAATTTGAAGCGCATGAGGTTGCCAAGCAATCTATCCCTCACCAGGCAGGGCCTTTGGCTGATTTATTTAAAAAACTATCTTTAATGCAAAAGCTGGAAGACAAACTGCTGAGCGAGAATCCCGAGTACAAAAAGATTTTGAAAATCGCCATTATTACAGCCAGGAGTGCACCTGCTCACGAACGTGTGGTGACAACATTAAAAGAATGGGGCGTTTCTGCGGATGAGTCGTTTTTCCTGGGCGGGATGGAAAAAGCCAGAATTCTCTCCGTCTTAAAGCCGCATATGTTCTTTGATGACCAGAGGAGTCATTTGAAGTCCTCTGCTGGCGATATTCCGATGGTGCATATTCCGTTTGGAGTGGCTAATAAAAAAGCTAAGTAGATGCTTGGTGGGATGGCAGCGATTGGTGATGCATGTTTTTTCCTGCTATTTCAAATCTGCTGTTAGTATGCCTGCATGAAAAATCCAGCGACATCCACTGTCAGTAAAGACCTCGAACTCATTGAAGCAAACCGGCAATTCTACGACCCGCTATGGACGGATGCGCGGCTAGTCAGCCCTGAGCGCTTCAATACCTGGCCGCTAGTCTCATCCTTAATCTACCAATCTCAAACTCGTCTTGAAATCGCTCCGGGTTTAAGACCGCGATTACCTATTGAGGGCACACATTTCGTGGATATCAGCGCACCCGCAGTTGCCAAACTGCAGGCGCATGGAGCAAATGCGATGCAGGGCCTGGTCTCGGCACTGCCGTTTGAGGATGGCATATTCGGCCTGGTATGCGCTTTCGATATTGTCGAGCATGTTGATGACGACGATGGCGCTTTGTCCGAGCTTTCGCGTGTGGCTGCCACCGGTGCGACATTGCTGCTCTCGGTGCCGCTGCATCCATCGCAGTGGACAGCTTTTGACGACTTTGTCGGGCACTGTCGCCGTTACGAACCAGAATCTCTCGTCGCCAAGCTTGCCAAATATGATTTTGAAATCGAGCAAAGTGCTATTTACGGTATGCAGCCGAAATCGTCACGCCTGCTTGATCTCGGCATGTGGTTTCTCACCCATAGACGTGAACGCGCACTGTGGTGGTATAACAATGTATTCATGCCGATTGGTGTACGTTTCCAGAAGAAGCTCGACCTTGTTACTGGCATGATAGACACCAAAGGAGTGGATGAGGTTATGCTTGTTTGCCGGAAGATTAGTAAAGGTAATAATGTTTAATCGCTGATCTAAAATGATGAAGCCTGTCATTAACAGGCTTCATCTATCTAGCGTCAAATAGTGACTATTGAATAACCCCTAGTTGTTTAAATAGCCCATAGGTATCCAGCACATCCCAATGTTCTGCCAGTTTGCCATTCTCGATTCTGAAAATATCCACTGCGTGGATGCTGTAATGCTTACCGGTAGCTGGGATGCCTAACCAGTCACCTTGCTGCGTTCCTGAATATGTACCATACGCCCATACCATATCACCTTCTGCGACCAGTTTTTCCAGCTGATAGTGCCAGTCCGGGGCTGCTTTAAACCAATCCGCAAAAAAAGCTTGAAATCCGCTTAATCCTTGTGGCACCAGTGGGTTATGTTGAATATAGTTTTGCTGCATAAACTTCGGCAGTTGAGTGAAGTCTTTTTTCACAAAAACGACATCGGAGAAATCTGCCAATAGTTGCTTGTTTTGTTGAGTGATATCTTGCGCCATGAGGGTGGTTCCTTTCGTTAACAGTGTTGTCAAAATCAATGCATTCAATATGCGTTTGATAAGTTTCATCAAATCTCCTTGCTACGGTTGCATAACACTTGTGTGTGATGGAGTTGCGCATCATAATGCCAATAGTCACTATTAGTAAGTAGGAACTTAAAAGTGACTTAGGCACCTAAAATTAACTGAAAGTAGACGATGATGATTGAAAACAGTGACCGGGTTTTGCAGATATCGAGTAGCTGGGATGCGTATCACACTGAATGTCCGACGCGGCTGGTATTAAATAGAATTGCGGATAAATGGGCAGTGTTGGTGCTTGGTTTGCTGGAGACAGAAACCAAACGTTTTAGTATTTTGCAGCGCGAGATTGGTGGGATCTCACAAAAGATGCTAACGCAAACATTGCGTGGTTTAGAGCGGGATGGGTTGATAGCGCGGACCATTTTCCCCACCGTGCCGCCTAAAGTGGAGTACACCATTACGCCATTGGGTAAAACACTGGTGGGTTTGCTGGCTGCGGTACGCGTATGGTCAGAAACGCATATTGAGGAAGTGCTGAAAGCGCAAAGCGATTATGACAAGGCTGCTCAGGAAACCCTTAACTCGGAAGCACCAGGCGTGAGAACAGTCCGCTTTTAGATGCTTTATGCCAGTAACAAAAATACCGTCGGTTTTTTATGCACATCCGGTAATGGTGTTTTCTTCCACTCTGCAGTAGTCTTAGTCACAATCAATTCATTTTCTGCCGTGATATTGCAGGCTACACAAAATCTTGTTTGTGGCTGCAAGTTTGCAATCAAGTCTTCCAGCATATGCTGATTGCGGTAGGGCGTTTCTATAAACAATTGCGTTGCCTGCTGTTTCTTGGAATCAAACTCAATCCCTTTGATCGCTTTAATGCGTTCAGCTTTGTCACTTGGCAAATAGCCCAGAAACGTAAACCGTTGGCCATTTAACCCACTTGCCATTAAGCCTAATAACAAACTGCTGGGGCCAATTAACGGCGTTACGCGTATGCCTTTTTGATGCGCCACGGCTGCCAGGGCAGCGCCGGGGTCTGCGATACCGGGACAGCCTGCTTCACTCATCAGGCCGACATCAGTCCCTTGTTGCAGGGGCTGTAATAGGGCGGGTAATTCTTTTGGCTGAGTATCTTTATTCAGCAGACTAAACGTCAACTCTCGAATCGGCGTCGGATGGCCGCTGGCGGCCAGAAACTGGCGGGCGGTTTTTTCGTTCTCGACAATAAAGTGCTGCAAGCTATGCATGCGGCTGATCACTTCTGGCGGCACGACTTGTTGCGGCGAAGTATCTTCTGCCAGGGGAACGGGAATGAAATAAAGCGTGCCGGTTGTCATAGGTATGGTGTTTGATTGATTAAGCTGAATTATCCCACGACGGACATAAAAAAAGCATCCTTGTGAAAGGATGCTTTTTTAGCTTGATAGATCACCGTTTTCCATTAGATGGAAACGGCAAATCATTTAATACTTCACTTGTACGCGATATTTAAGCGTCACATCGCTTTCAGCGGGAACGTTGATTTTCCAGGTGGCCTGATGCGCACTGGTTTTTTTGTGCGGCTGCGATTCATTCAGGATCTTCCAGTCGCCATTGATCGGCTCTTGCACGTTGACCGTGACCGCTTCTTTTTTGGCATTGTGCAGGGTGATGGCATAGGCGCTTTCATACAGCGGCACCTGGTTATTGCTTTTGCTCAGGTTTTTAAAATCGGTTTGCACGCGTTCTGCGGTGACATCAAACGCATTGCCCAATTTGAGGCGCACGTTATCGTTTTTAGCGGTGTGATCAATCTGGTCTTCACCGACAAACTGTGCAGTGCCATCGCTATCCTTTTTGTAAACGCGCATGGTGCCTTTGGGTAATGGAATGCCCAGTTTGCTGCTTTCCTTGTTTTCAAACTCGACATAGACCTGCACCTTCTGCTTTTTCTCTACGTCACGGTATTGGCCTTGATAGTAGTAATCAGCGCCGGTTAACACCAGCTCTTTACGCGCAGGAATCTGCTGGGCGGTGAGCAGTGCCACCTGCTTGGTCTGATTTTCGGCAATACTGGTTGTGCGTGGCAACGTATAGAGATGGTATTCCAGCAAGCCTTGCTCAGTTGGCATTGGCGCATCTGCCGCCATGGCTTCCGAGCGCATCATCATGGTTTTCGGGCGGATGGCTTCGCGCACGCGATTGACATCGCCGGCCACTAATTGCACTTTGGCATTCGGGTAGGAAGTACCGCTGGTGTTGTTTAGTGTGACCCAGCCTGACAGGTCTATAGTGTCTTCCTTACTGCTGAGTTCAGCGACGTAATCGGCTTTCCAGTTCAGGCCGCCGGTGAGGTAGCTTAATTCCACACTGGCTTGTTCAGCACCCTTATATTGCACCTGCGTGGTCAAGGTTGGGCGATCTCTCAGCTGACCAGGCACATTCGGATAGGCGATGCGGCCTGGAAAGCCGGTTTCGATACGATTGCCGATTTTAAGCACGATGCCGTTTTGTGCTGAGAGGACGGTCGCTGTTTCTTCAGTCTCGGCACCGGTGGTTGGATTGGTTTTAATGACACTGACTTGCTGGCCAACAAATTTCTCTAACAAGGTTTGCGGGCTAAGCAGGTCAAAATCAAAGTTTTGTTCCAGCACTTGCAGGCTGGTATTCGGCAACAGGCTGCGTAGCAGGGCTGTTTCCGGCTTGATCTGAGCGCTGACATCACGGAATGACAAAGCGGATAAGCCATTATTCAGTTTGAGTTTGCGACTATCTTTGACCAGGGCGAGATCTTCGTTATAAATAGTCACAGCGACGCCGGTTTGGTCTGATTGCGGGCTGATGATGGCGGTTTCTGCATGTGCGATTGAAAAAGTGCCAAGTGATAGCAATAGCAGGGAGCTAAGTCGCATGAATATCCTCTCGTTGTTGTGTATTTGTATGCTTGAGACTGTGTTAACGCAGTAGCCGTTCAAAAGTTAAAAGAAGCAATTTAGAACTAATCATAGGCTATGTTCGTGAACTATTTTCGCGTGAGCGATAAGACATCAATGCCGACTTGCTGCAACATATCGACCAGTGCAATCACAGGCAGGCCGATCAAAGCGTTGGGGTCATCGCCACGCATATAGTCTAATAACGCTATGCCCATGCCTTCCGACTTGGCGCTGCCCGCGCAATCGTAAGGCTGTTCCAGGCGTAAATAGGTTTCGATTTGCAGCGGCGTCAGTGTCTTGAATTTAACGTAATAGGGCACGATAGTCGATTGCATCTGCTGGCTGGCGCTGTCATACAAAGATAAAGCACTATGAAAAACCACTTCTCTGCCACTGAGCATGGTGAGTTGTTTGACTGCATTTTCATGATTTCCTGGTTTGCCTATTTGCAAACCATCCACCGTGGCTACCTGGTCGCAGCCGATGATCAGGGCATTTGCGTAACTCTCTGCCACTTTTAGCGCCTTGCTTTCAGCTAGTCTTAAAGAAGTGTGTTCCGGACTTTCGCTCGCTAGTGGCGTTTCGTCGATACCAGGCGACACGCATTCAAATGGCAGGTGCAGTTTTTCCAGGACTTCGCGACGGTAGCGGGAGGAAGAAGCAAGAATTAGGGTTGGCTTAGTCATTAGGATAAAAAAATCCCCGAAGGATATTCGGGGATTTTAGCATTGTGATGAAACCGGTAGATTACTCTGGTTATTAATCAGGTTGAATTTCAATCAATGTTTCGTCTGGCGTTACGCTATCGCCTTTGGCTACGTGTATTGCGACCACTGTACCTGCTTTACTGGACTGGATTTCGTTTTCCATCTTCATGGCTTCGATCACCAGTACGCCATCACCGGCATTCACTTTGTCACCAACGTTGACTTTAACGGTCACAATAGTGCCGGGCATGGCAGTAGTCACGCAGCCTGGATGGGTAGGGCGAGGGCGACCGCTGGAAGTCACGGCAGCCGCTTTTTTCTTGCCACCGTTGGAATTGCCACCATCACTGATTTCCATTTCGTCCAGGGTTTCAACGAAGACTTCTTCAGAGATACCATCTACTTTTACGTAGTAAGGACGGCGCTCTTCACCAGCATGGCCGCTACCAGTCAGTTTGATATGGTAGGTTTCACCGTGCAATGTGATATTGAATTCATTCGGTGCGTAGCGTGCAGCAGCGGTTTGCTGCGTCACTGCTTCTTTGCTCAGTAATTGCTCAGGTTGCAGTGAACCGGCATTACGCTCTTGCAAGAAAGTCTGGCCGATATCAGGGAACATGGCATACGTCAGCACATCTTTTTCATTGTTAGCAAAGCGTTCGGCTTCACCTTGCAACTTGGTCATTTCTGGTTGCAACAGGTCAGCAGGGCGGCAGGTAATCAGTTCTGCATCGCCAACTGCTTTCTGACGAACTTCTGCATTCACAGGCGCTGGCGCTTTACCGTATTGACCTAGCAGGTAGTTCTTTACTTCGTTAGTGATGGATTTGTAACGGCCACCGGTCAATACGTTCAACACTGCCTGTGTGCCTACGATTTGTGAAGTAGGCGTCACTAATGGAGGAAAACCCAAGTCTTCACGTACACGCGGGATTTCAGCCAGTACTTCATCCATGCGGTTGAGCGCGCCTTGTTCTTTCAACTGGTTGGACAGGTTGGAGATCATGCCACCCGGCACCTGGTTAACCAGTACACGGGTATCTACGCCAGTGAATTCGCTTTCAAACTGCCAGTATTTTTTGCGTACGTCTTTGAAGTAGGCAGTGATTTCCTGTAATTTGCCCAGATCCAGGCCGGTATCGTATTCAGTCCCGCGCAAAGCAGCGACCAGGCTCTCGGTCGTCGGATGGCTGGCACCTTCGGAGAAAGAAGAGTTGCAGGTGTCGATAATATCTACGCCGTTTTCTACACTTTTTAGCATGACCATGCTGGCTAAACCAGAGGTGGCGTGGCTGTGCATATGCACTGGCACGCTGACTGCGGCTTTCAATTCCCTTACCAGTTCGCCGGCCAATGTTGGTGTGAGTAAACCGGCCATATCTTTAACGCCAATACTGTCGCAACCTAAGGCTTCCAACTCTCTGGCCATATTGACGAAGTAGGCGACGTCATGCACCGGACTGGTTGTGAACGACAAGGTACCAATCGCATGTTTTTTAATGTTTTTGACTGCTTCAATCGCAGTTTTCAGGTTGCGGATATCGTTCATTGCATCAAAGATACGGAACACATCGACGCCGGTGTCAGCCGCCTGTTTTACAAAGGCATGTACCACATCATCTGAATAATGGCGGTAGCCAAGCAGGTTCTGGCCACGTAGCAACATATTGATAGGCGTGTTAGGCAAAGCTTTACGCAGCTTGCTCAGGCGCTCCCACGGATCTTCTTTCAGAAAGCGCACGCAGGCGTCAAAAGTTGCCCCGCCCCAGGCTTCAAGAGACCAGAAACCAATATCATCCAGTTTGCTGGCGATAGGCAGCATGTCTTCGGTACGCATGCGCGTCGCAATCAGGGATTGGTGACCATCTCTTAAAACGAGTTCGGTGATATGTATTTTGCTCATAATCTTGTCGATCTAATAATCTGCGATACGTTAATTAAATGCCTTCGTGGGCGGCAATCGCGGCAGCGATCGCTGCGGCCATCAATTCTTTCGGTAACCCGACGTCATATTCAGTCAGCTCGGGGTGTTGCTCTACAAAGCTGGTATTGAAATTGGCGGCACGGAAATCCGGGTGCAACATAATTTGCTGGTAGTAAGGAATCGTGGTTTTCACGCCGTACACCACCATGTCATTCAATGCCCGGCGACCGCGCTCAATCACGCCTTCCCAGTCCAAAGCCCAAACAGTCAGTTTGGCGCACATGGAGTCATAGTAGGGCGGAATCACATAGCCACTATAAATCGCGGCATCCATACGCACGCCCGGACCACCAGGTGCATAGTAACGGGTGATTTTACCAAAGCTGGGCAGGAAGTCTTTTTGCGGATCTTCTGCATTGACACGATATTCCATGGCAAAACCACGGAAAGCAATCTCGCTTTGCTTGTATTGCAATGGCAAACCGGCAGCAACGCGAATCTGTTGCTGAACGATATCCACACCGGTAATGGTTTCAGTCACGGTATGCTCCACCTGCAAACGGGTGTTCATTTCCATGAAGTAGAAATTGTTATCGGAATCCAGCAGGAATTCGACGGTACCGGCATTTTCGTAACCAACCGCTTTGGCTGCTTTTACGCCTAAACCACCGATGTAGTCACGCTGCGCTTGGGAAAGCTGAGGGGATGGTGCAATTTCAATCAGCTTCTGGTTGCGGCGCTGGATAGAGCAATCGCGCTCAAACAAATGAATAACATTGCCATGCGAGTCAGCCAAAATCTGTACTTCAATATGACGCGGATGTACGACACATTTTTCCAGGAACACTTCTGGCTTGCCAAACGCCTTGCTGGCCTCGGAAATCACGCGGTCATAGTTACTTAGTAAGTCTTTTTCACTGTCGCAACGGCGAATACCGCGACCACCACCACCGTTAGTGGCTTTTAACATGATCGGGTAACCAATTTTTTTCGCTAATGCGACGGCTGCATCCAGCGATTCCAGGTTGCCATCACTACCTGGTACACATGGAATGCCTGCATCGATCATGGCATTACGCGCTTGAATCTTATCGCCCATCTGGCGAATCACATGTGCTTCCGGGCCAATAAACTTGATGCCGCGGCGGTCACAGACTTCAGCCAGTTCAGGATTTTCGGAAAGAAAACCATAGCCTGGATGCAAGGCATCACAGCCCGCAGCCACGGCGATATTCACTATATTATGTGCATTCAGGTAACCCGCAACCGGGTCAGAGCCGATGTTGTAGGCCTCGTCAGCTTTTTTGACATGCAATGCATGGCGATCGGCGTCGGAATAAATGGCCACGGATTTAATGCCCATTTCCGAACACGCGCGCACAATGCGCACCGCAATTTCACCGCGATTCGCGACTAAAATTTTCTTAAACACACATTACCCTTAAAGCAAGAAAAAAGGACAGAGTTTTAGTAGCACCAGCTTTTACGCGGTTTAAAACCTTGTATCAAGACTGTTTGGGCTAGTTAGGCTGTAGCTTTGTACTATCTTGACCACAAAAAATTGGGTTGATAATACATACCGCACCATAGTTGCGCTCTTGATAAAGAGCACTGCGTGAAGCGACGCCATTATAACAAAAAACCTGCGCCTTAAATAGTATGAAGTAAACAGGGCGCGAGTGTCTGTATGGAAGAATTCGTCAATCACTGTATAGTTTGCTATATTAAATAGCCTGTAAATAAAAGGAGTTTTCTTTGTCGAATGCGCGTTATCTGGAATTAGCCAGGCAGCAAAAACATACCGAAGGTGTGCTGGAGATGGCATCGCTTAACCGTTTGGAGCAGGCCTTGCGGGAGCTCGGTGTGGATGATACGAAAGCGTTGTCAGCAGTTTCGGTGGCCTATCAGCTACAAGGCCTGCCACCGCGCTATTTTGGTGATACGCAATTACCCATGCTGTCTCTCATGTTGCAAACAAATCTGCCCCTTATTTGCCAACGGTGTTTTGCGCCAATGCCCCAAGCCTTAGATGTGCAATTTGAATTTGCGGTTTGTGACGAGCCGCCTGAAGCGCTGCTTGAAGATGAAGATGTTGACTGGTTGGAATCGAACGCTGAATCCACTTTTGAATCTCTGGTGGAAGATGAGTTGCTAATGGCTTTGCCTATTGCAGTGATGCACGAAGAAGAGTGCGCGCCTTTGCAAAAGACCGCTGGTGAAAAACCTAATCCTTTCGCAGCGCTTAAAAATCTGAAGTTGAATAAGTAAAAATTTAAACTTGACGATAAAATATCCAATGAAAAGCGACGTTTGCACTATTTGTTTGCAGTTGTCTCTGGAATATTTTATAATGCTGGATTAGGTAGCAATTCTGGTTTTTAAACTGCCCATTTGCAAATTGCGGCGGTTAATTTTGGAGTAATTTAAAATGGCAGTTCAGCAAAACAAAAAGACACCGTCCAAGCGTGGTATGCACCGTTCACACGACTTTTTGACAAACCCACCTTTGGCAATCGAGCCAACGACTGGTGAAGTACATTTGCGTCATCACGTAAGCCCTAACGGTTTTTACCGTGGCCGTAAAGTGATGCCTGCAAAAGGCGAGTAAATCGCTGCTAAAGCATTAAGGTATTAAACTGCGCCGCGCACAAAATGCGCGGCGTTTGTGTATCTGGCGCAAGCGACTACTTTTCCTATGCCCTGCAAGGCATGCGTAGATTTAAGAGTGCTCAGATACTGGCGAATGAATGAACTAGTGTACAGATAATGATTGTGTCAGTAATACAGCGCATAAACTAAATCGTGTGTTAGTAAACTTGGGAAATAACATGAGTACAAGTCAACACGGGCAATCTCAGGAAGTTGTGATTGCAATTGATGCCATGGGAGGAGATTACGGTCCACATGTGACTGTGCCTGCGGCAGTTCGTATCCTGAACGAAAATCCTAATCTCAATATTATTCTGGTCGGCCTGCAGGATGCCATCGAGGCAGAACTGAAAGTCCTGCATCTTTCCGCTGGCCCGCGCCTGCGCGTGCATCATGCGTCTGAAGTGGTATTGATGAATGAGTCACCACAAAGCGCTATGAAGAATAAAAAAGATTCTTCAATGCGGGTGGCTATTAACATGGTGAAAACCGGTGAGGCCCAGGCTTGTGTCAGTGCAGGCAATACCGGTGCCTTGATGGCGACGGCACGTTTTGTCCTCAAAACCCTGCCCGGGATTGACCGTCCGGCGATTGCTTCTACTTTGCCTTCTGAAAAAGGCAGCACCTTTATGCTGGATTTGGGTGCAAATGCGGATTGTACGCCTGAGCATTTATACCAGTTTGCAATTATGGGTGCCATGGTGGTCAGTTGTGTGAACAATAAACCTAACCCGACCATCGGCTTGCTCAATATTGGTTCGGAAGATATTAAAGGTAATGAAGTGGCCAAGCAGGCGGCAGAGTTATTGCGTGGTAGCCATCTGAATTTCTATGGCAACGTTGAAGGTGACGATATTTTCAAGGGCACTACTGATGTGGTGGTCTGTGATGGTTTTGTCGGCAACGTCTCCCTCAAAACCACTGAAGGCTTGGCACATATGATGGGTAAATTCCTTACCCAGGAATTCAAACGCAACTGGCTGACTAAGTTAATGGCACTTGGTGCTTTTCCGGTATTAAAGGCATTTAAAAAACGTGTAGACCCTCGCCTTTACAATGGCGCCAGCTTTCTGGGTTTGCGTGGCATTGTGGTGAAGAGCCATGGCGGCGCAGACAAGGTTGGTTTTTACCATGCTATTCACGTGGCAATGGAAGAAGCGCAAAGTGGTGTTTTGAAGCGCATTCAATCCCAGCTTGAAATCGAACATCTGGCGACGGCGGAAGAGCCGTAGCGCGCTCATGCCTTTGTTCTGTTAGGCGTTTTTACCCATTTAAGGCATAATCGCACCCATGATTTACGCACGAATTGCAGGGACCGGCAGCTATCTGCCACCCAATATATTGACCAATGTGGATTTGGAAAAATTGGTCGATACCACCGATGAGTGGATATTTTCCCGGACAGGTATTAAACAGCGTCACCGTGTCACAGATGAGCTCACCAGTGACCTGGCAACCAAAGCTGCGCAGAACGCGATTGAGGCTGCAGGCATTCAGGCACAGGACATCGACCTGATTATCGTTGCGACGACTACTCCAGATAAAATTTTCCCCAGTGTAGCCACTATGGTGCAGCGCAAGCTGGGAATTGCTGGCTGTCCGGCCTTTGATGTGCAGGCAGTATGCAGCGGTTTTATCTATGCTTTGGCCACCGCCACGCATTTTATGCGCTCAGGCCAGCATAAAAATGTATTGGTGATTGGGGCTGATACCTTTACCCGTATTTGCGATTACACAGATCGTAGTAACTGTATTTTATGGGGTGATGGCGCTGGCGCCGTGATCCTGCAGGCCAGTGACCAGCCTGGCGTGTTGTCTACCCATATTCACGCCGATGGCAGTTACGAAAACCAGCTACATGTGCCACGAAATCCAGATGGGCCAGATACGGTCGTCATGGAAGGCAATGCGGTATTCAAAATTGCAGTCAACACACTAGACCAGATTGTCGACGAAACGCTCAAAGCGAATGACATGCAGAAATCCGATATTGATTGGCTGGTTCCGCACCAGGCCAATATCCGTATTCTGCAAGCCACTGCCAAAAAACTCGATATGTCCATGGACAAAGTGATCGTAACGGTTGATCGCCATGGCAACACTTCTGCAGCTTCCATCCCACTCGCATTAGATACCGCCGTCCGGGATGGCCGTATCCAGCGCGGGCATATTCTGTTAATGGAAGCATTTGGTGGTGGATTTACCTGGGGCTCTGCACTCGTTAAATTTTAAGTGAAGATGGAAGTTGTTCACTAAAACTTAACTCTTAGCCAACTATCTGTTTTTAAATAATTAATTTAATATTCTTACTCTTATGTCTACATTTGCTTTTTTCTTTCCAGGCCAGGGCTCACAATCTGTGGGCATGATGCAAGGGCTTGAGTCTCATGCTATTGTTAAGCAAACATTTGAAGAGGCTTCCTCGGTATTAGGGGTAGATTTCTGGAAAATGGCGACTGAAGCCAATGATGAAATCAACCTGACCCAGAATACGCAGCCAATCATGCTGACTGCGGGTATTGCAACCTGGCGAGTCTATCAAAGCCTTGGTGGCAAGCAACCGGTAGCGATGGCTGGACACAGTTTAGGCGAATACACAGCTTTAGTCGCCGCTGGCGCGCTAAGCTTTGCGGAGGCATTGCCTTTGGTTAAATTCCGTGCAGAAGTCATGCAGCAAGCCGTGCCTGAAGGGCAGGGCGCCATGGCAGCTATCTTAGGTTTGGACGATGAGACTGTGCGTGCGGTCTGTAGCGAAGCTGCGCAAGGCCAGGTAGTGCAGGCTGTAAACTTTAATTCTCCTGGGCAAGTGGTTATTGCAGGGGATAAAGCGGCGGTTGAACGTGGAATGGAGCTGGCTAAAGCCAAGGGTGCCAAACGTGCACTGCCATTGCCAGTCAGCGTGCCGTCACACTGCGAATTAATGAAGCCTGCCGCTGAAAAATTACATGATTATTTACAGAATGTCGCTGTGCAGTCACCGCAAGTGACGGTTTTGCACAATGCGGATGTCGCGGCTTACAGCGATGCAGCACAGATCAAAGATGCTTTGGTGCGCCAGTTATATAGCCCAGTACGTTGGGTAGAGACAGTGCAGCAACTGGCTGCGCAACAAGTTTTAAGCAGTGCTGAAGCTGGTCCCGGCAAAGTGTTGACCGGTCTTGCAAAACGTATAGTGGCTGAAATGAGTTGTGTGGCTTTGGTGAACGAAGAGTCCATACAAACCTTTATAAACCAATAATAAAAAAACGCTGTGTGAAGGAGTAATGATGCTGAATCAACAAGTAGTTTTAGTGACCGGCGCTAGTCGCGGCATTGGCGCTGCCATTGCGCAAGAGTTAGGTAAGCAGGGTGCAATCGTCGTTGGAACGGCCACATCCGCCAGTGGCGCAGATGCGATTACCACCTCCCTCAAAGCTGCGGGCGTAAATGGTATAGGCATGGCGCTGGATGTGACGCAGCCGGAACAGATCGATGCTGTGCTTAAGAAAATTGCCGAGCTCTATGGTGATGTGACTATCCTAGTAAACAATGCAGGCATTACCAAAGATACATTATTGATGCGTATGAAAGATGATGATTGGGATGCTGTGCTGAACACCAACCTGAAATCAGTATTCCGTATGAGTCAGGCAGTGTTGCGCCCGATGATGAAAGCACGTCAGGGCCGCATCATTAATATTTCAAGCGTGGTCGGGCACATGGGTAATGCGGGCCAAACCAATTATGCTGCGGCTAAAGCAGGCATGACCGGCTTTACCAAGTCATTGGCGCAAGAGGTAGGTAGCCGCAACATTACTGTAAACTGTGTGGCGCCTGGTTTTATTGAAACCGATATGACCGCCGAGTTGTCAGATGACATCAAGACAAAAATGCTTGAGCGTATCGCCGCTGGCCGTCTGGGGCAGGTTTATGAAATTGCAGCGACCGTGGCTTTTCTGGCTTCACCAGCTGCTGCTTACATTACCGGTGAAACCATACATGTAAATGGCGGCATGTACTGCGCATAGTTTGATATGGTAAGTCTATTGCCATATCTTTTTAACAATAGTTTTTTGGTATTCTAGGCAACATTTGTTAGAATACCGGTTTACTGAACACGACACTTATCAATAAGGGGTATTTTAGATGTCCGACATCGAACAACGCGTAAAGAAAATCGTTTGTGAACAATTAGGTGCAAACGAAGCTGACGTTAAAAACACATCATCTTTCGTGGATGATCTGGGTGCAGATTCTCTGGACACGGTAGAATTGGTAATGGCTTTGGAAGAAGAGTTCGATTGCGAAATTCCTGACGAAGAAGCTGAAAAAATCACAACCGTTCAGCAAGCGATTGACTACGTCAGCGCCAACCTTAAGTAATTCTTTGACTTAATTCTTTAATCAGCCCTCGCAAGAGGGCTGATTTCTATTATGACCAAACGCAGAGTAGTAGTAACTGGCTTAGGCGTGGTGTCTCCAGTAGGGATTGGTTACCAGAACGCCTGGGACAATCTTATCGCTGGTCAATCAGGCATTGCCCGTATAACCAAATTTGATCCAACGCCATTTGCATCGCAAATTGCCGGTGAAGTCAAAGGCTTTAATGCTGAAGACTTTATCCCGGCCAAAGATGCCCGCCGCATGGATACATTTATCCAGTATGGCCTGGCAGCTGGCCTGGAAGCTTTCAAGGATTCCGGTCTTGAAGTGACAGAAGCCAATGCCGAGCGCATCGGTGTCACCATTGGTTCGGGTATTGGTGGCTTGGGTTTGATCGAGTCAACCAACGACAATTACGACGATGGTGGCCCGCGCAAAATCTCGCCATTCTTCATTCCTGGCACTATTATCAATATGATTTCCGGTAACCTGTCGATCATGTTGGGCCTGAAAGGGCCAAATATTGCGATTGTGACTGCCTGTACAACTGGCACGCATAGCATTGGTGAAGCAGCACGTATGATTGAATATGGTGATGCGGATGTCATGGTTGCTGGCGGTGCAGAAGCAGCCATTACAGAGCTGAGCGTAGGGGGCTTTGCCTCTGCGCGCGCCTTATCTGGCCGCAATGATGATCCGGCGACGGCAAGTCGTCCCTGGGATAAAGACCGTGACGGCTTTGTCATAGGGGAAGGCGCTGGAGTATTGGTGCTGGAAGAGTACGAGCATGCCAAAGCACGTGGCGCAAGAATTTATGCTGAAGTGTCAGGCTATGGTTTGAGTGCCGATGCATATCACATGACTGCACCCAATATGGACGGCCCACGCCGCTCCATGGTCAATGCACTGAAAAATGCAGGCGTGAGCCCTGACCAGGTACAGTTCATGAATGCGCATGGCACTTCAACACCTTTGGGTGATGCCAACGAAACCAATGCGATTAAAGCTACTTTTGGCGACCATGCTTATAATTTGGTCGTTAACTCTACTAAATCAATGACTGGTCACTTACTGGGTGGTGCAGGTGGCTTGGAGTCGGTATTTACGGTGTTATCAATCTACCATCAGGTATCGCCACCAACCATTAACATTTTCAATCAGGATCCCGAATGTGATCTGGATTATTGTGCCAACACAGCACGTGATTTGAAGATTGAATATGCCTTGAAAAACAACTTTGGCTTTGGTGGAACTAATGGTAGCTTGTTGTTTAAGCGTGTTTAAATTCACCTGATATCAACAAATAAAAAAGCCAGCTATTGCTGGCTTTTTTATTTGTTGAAACTAAGCGAATTTCAGTCCCCAGCAGGCGGCTATGAAAGCCGGCCTACTAAATAATTTAACAGTTACAGAACGGCCAAGGCAGCCTCATAATTAGGCTCGTTAGCGATTTCGCTTACTAACTCGCTATGAAGTACTTTATTGTTTTCATCCAGCACAACCACAGCACGGGCTGTTAAGCCAGCCAGACTACTGTCAGTGATAAAAACACCATAGTCGGTGGCAAATTTTTCTGTGTCACGGAAAGTCGACAAAGTCACTACATTTTCCAAACCTTCTGCGCCGCAGAAACGGCTTTGTGCAAATGGCAAATCTGCAGAAATGCACAATACGGCGGTATTGCTGGCTTTACTGGCTTCTTTATTGAAGGTGCGCACAGAAGTAGCACAAGTCGGCGTATCAATGCTAGGGAAAATATTCAGCACTTTACGTTTACCAGCATAGGCATCCAGGCCTACCAGGTTGCGCTTAGCATCCGCCAATTGAAAGTCAGGTGCGGTATCACCTACTGCCAGAAATTTTCCGCCAACAGCGACCGGGTTACCTTTAAGCGTTACGCTTGCCATAGTGTTCTCCAAAACGGGTTAAGTGTTAAAAGTAGCTACTGTAGCGCTTCATGCGGTGGCAATCAACCTTATAAAAAATAAGGTAATCAACGCGCAAGCAGGTTAAGGGCAGCGCCAAAGTCTGGCTCAGTGGTCAAGTCATTTACTAATTCCACATGCAAGATCTTGTCATTCTCATCCGCCACCATCAGTGCCCGCGCCGGTAAGCCCGCCAGTTTGCTGGACATAATCAGTACACCATAGTTTTTAAACATATCGCGTCCACGCAGGGTAGACAGGTTGATGCTATGCGTTAAATTTTCGGCTTCGGCAAAGCGTGTCATTGTAAATGGCAGATCTGGTGAAATATTCAGGATCACTGTATTGGATAAGCTTTTCCCAAGCTTATCCAATGTACGCACGCTGTGCGCGCTGGTTGGGATATCAATACCAGGGAAGAAATGCAGGATCTTGCGTTTGCCCTGAAAGGATTCCAGGGTAATGTCTTCCAGTAAGTGATTCACGAGCTGGAAGAACGGCAAAATATCGCCCACACTCGGCAAATTGTCTTCTATCAGAATAGGCTCATCAAGTAATGAAATAGCGTGCGACATATCAAACAAGCCTAATTATCAACAAGCCTGACATCATAGTGCATATTCATGATGGACTTAAGTCCTTTTTGCATATGTTAAGACCATGGATTAAGCCTTGATTGGGCGGCGATTCAGCGCTGTCAACCAGATTATTTATATTTCGGATGGGTACAAAAAAGTCGATGGCGGGTAAAATAACCCTATGGAATCGCCACAAACTCCACCGTTATCACCCGCATTTATTCACCTGCGTTGTCACAGTGAATATTCCATTGTGGACGGCACCGTGCGCATTGGCGATTACGTCAAAGCGGCCAAGCAGGATGGCATGCCGGCGCTTGCTTTGACCGATCTTGCCAACCTTTTTGGCGCGGTCAAATTCTATAATTCTGCACGTGGCAAAGGCCTGAAACCAATAGTGGGTTGCGATGTTTGGGTAGAAAACACCATACAGCGCGACCAGCCACACCGCATGTTATTGCTGGTGCAAAACCAGCAGGGTTATCGCAATTTATGTGAGCTGTTGAGCCGCGCTTATCTTGAAAACCAATACCGTGAACGGGCAGAATTAAAACCAGAGTGGCTGGAAGAGAAAAATGCCGGCCTGTTGATGTTGTCAGGCTTTAATGCCGGGGATATCGGCCAGCTTTTACAAGCTGGTAACCAGGCACTGGCATTGCAATCCGCGCAGCATTGGGCAGAAGTGTTCCAGGGGCGGTATTATCTGGAAGTGCAACGTGTGCACGATGCCGGGAGCCCCGAGTCGCGTGCCCAGGAGCAATTAATACAGCAAACAGCCTTCATTGCCCAGCAACTCGATTTACCTTTGGTGGCGACACATCCGATCCAGTTTCAAACACCTGATGATTTTATGGCGCACGAAGCGCGTACCTGTATTGCTGAAGGGTATGTGCTGGCAGACAAGCGCAGGCCCAAGCGCTTCGTCGCATCCCAATATGTCAAAACCCAGGAAGAGATGCAGGCCTTGTTTGCAGACATGCCGATTGTTCTGCAAAACGCAGTGGAAATTGCCAAACGCTGCAACTTGGCACTGACTTTGGGCAAGAGTTATTTGCCTGACTTCCCCACACCGAACGGTGAAAGTCTGGAAGCTTTCTTAATTGACCAGTCAAAACAGGGATTGGAAAAGAGGCTGCTTTACCTGTACCCCGATGAGGAAAAACGCGAGCAGAAGCGCACTGAATATGAAGAGCGCCTGCAGTTTGAGTGCGGCATTATCATCCAGATGGGTTTCCCTGGCTACTTCCTTATCGTGGCCGATTTTATCAATTGGTCTAAAAATAATGGCGTGCCGGTGGGGCCTGGCCGGGGTTCTGGTGCAGGCTCTTTAGTCGCCTACAGCCTTGGTATTACTGACCTTGATCCTCTGAAATATAACCTGCTGTTTGAGCGTTTCCTCAATCCTGAGCGGGTTTCGATGCCGGACTTCGACATTGACTTCTGCCAGGAAGGGCGTGATCGCGTCATCGATTACGTTAAAAACAAATATGGCCTGGCATCGGTATCCCAAATCGCCACCTTCGGTACCATGGCCGCCAAGGCGGTGATCCGCGACGTTGGCCGCGTACTGGATCTGCCATTTAATTTTGTAGACGGCATCGCCAAACTTATTCCGCTTGAGCTGGGCATTACTCTTGAATCCGCACTTGAAAAAGAACCGCAACTTCAGGAACGCCGCGAAAAAGAAGAAGAGGTCGCAGAATTACTTTCTTTGGCTTTGCGGTTGGAGGGTTTGGTAAGAAATATCGGTATGCATGCCGGTGGCGTGCTAATTGCGCCAGGCAAGATTTCAGACTTTTCCCCGGTTTATTGCCAGCCTAATGGCGACAGCCTGGTTAGCCAGTACGATAAAGATGACGTCGAAGCAGTCGGTCTGGTCAAGTTCGACTTTTTAGGTTTACGCACACTGACTATCCTCAATATGGCTTTAGAAAATGCCAATGCGCAGCGCGCGCAAGAGCAGTTACCGCCATTAAGCTTTGAAACCATTCCGCTGGATGACAAGCGCAGTTACCATCTGCTGAAAACAGCCAATACCACTGCGGTATTCCAGCTGGAATCGCGCGGCATGAAGGATATGTTGAAGCAGGCCAAGCCAGACCTGTTTGAAGATATTATCGCGCTGGTAGCGCTGTATCGACCTGGCCCTATGGACCTCATTCCAGACTTCTGCCGTCGTAAACATGGTACTCAGCGAGTTGAGTATCCGCATGCATCTACAGAATCTATCCTGAAAGAAACCTATGGTATTGCCGTTTACCAAGAACAGGTGATGCAAATTGCGCAGGTAGTGGCTGGGTTTAGTCTCGGCGGTGCTGACTTGTTGCGACGCGCCATGGGTAAGAAAAAACCTGAAGAGATGGTTATACAGCGTGAAATTTTTAATGAAGGCGCGCTTAAAAATGGATTGACCTTGCAGCAATCGAACGACCTGTTTGACTTGCTGGAAAAGTTTGCCGGTTACGGCTTTAACAAGTCGCACGCCGCGGCTTACGCGTTGGTGGCTTACCATACCGCTTACCTGAAAGCACATTATCCGGCCGCATTTCTTGCCGCGACCATGTCTGCGGACATGAATAACACCGATAACGTGCATACGTTTTTTGATGATTGTGCCGGCAACCATGTGGAAGTATTGCCACCGGATGTGAACGCCAGCATTTATCAATTCAAGCCTATGAGTGCCCAGCAGATTTTGTATGGTTTGGGTGCAATCAAGGGAACAGGCGGCGCGGCGATTGATTTGATCGTCGCTGCGCGCGAAGCCGACGGACCATTCAAGGATATCTTTGATTTTTGCCAGCGCCTGGATTTGCGCAAAGTGAACCGGCGTGTGATGGAATCACTGATTAGGGCGGGTGCTTTTGATAAGCTTGAGCCAAATCGTGCTGCGTTGCTGGCAGGTTTGGATGGGGCTATCAGTGCGGCTGAGCAAAGAGCCGCGCATGCCGGGCAAGATTGCCTGTTTGGCGGTGTGGTAGAGACACAGCATCAACTGCCTGAAGTCACGCCCTGGAGCCCTGAGCAGGCGTTACAGGAAGAAAAGGCAGCGCTGGGTTTCTACCTCAGCGGGCATCCTTACCTGAGCTATAAATCACAGTTGGGGCCGTTTATCAAAGGCAACCTGGGAGAGCTCGCACCGCAAAATGAGCCTAAGCTGCTCGCGGGTGTGGTGATGGGCGTGCGGGTACGCATGACCCAGCGTGGCAAAATGGCCATCGTCACCCTGGATGATGCGGTCGGTAGAGCAGATGTGGTTGTGGGCTCTGAATTGCTGATGCAACACGCACAGTGGATCAAGGAAGACCAGTTATTGATTGTCGAGGGGCGTATTTCCAATGACGAGTTTTCCGGCGGTATTCGCGTCAGTGCCAGAAAATTATATGATCTTGCTGCCGTGCGCAACCGCTTTGCGCAGATGTTAACCCTGAGTTGCAACGGCCAATCCGACCTGCAACGATTGATGACAGTGCTGACGCCTTATCGCTATGCCAATGAAGAGCAAAAACGCTGTCCGATCAAAGTGGATTACCATAACCAGTCAGCCCAGGTTAGCCTGATGCTGGGCGATGACTGGCAAGTGGTGTTACACGATGACCTGCTACTGAATTTACAGGGCTGGTTGTCAAAAGAAAATGTCAAAATCCTTTATAATGCCTGAACTTTTTAACTAAAGAATTCATAATGAGTGCCAAACGTTTGACGCCTAGTAAACTGACTTATCTTGATTTCGAGCAACCCATTGCCGGACTTGAAAAGCGCATTGAAGCGCTGCAGTCATCTCATGACGAGCATGATTCGCTGGATATTTCCAAAGAGCTGGATCTGTTGCAAAAGAAAAATAACAAGCTGCTGCAGGACACCTACCAGAATTTAACTGCATGGCAAATTTCACAGGTCGCCCGCCATCCCCAGCGACCTTATACCATGGATTATATCAACGCCCTGTTCACTGATTTCCAGGAGTTACATGGTGATCGCGCCTTTGCCGATGACCCGGCAATCGTCGGTGGCATCGCCCGCTTTAAAGGTATCCCGGTGATGGTGATCGGTCATCAAAAAGGCCGCGATATTAAAGAGCGCCAATACCGTAATTTTGGTATGCCGCGTCCAGAAGGTTACCGTAAGGCCTTGCGCTTGTTCCGCTTAGCCGAAAAATTTCATATGCCTATCATCACGCTAATAGATACTCCAGGGGCTTACCCGGGTATAGGCGCAGAAGAGCGTGGTCAATCCGAAGCGATTGCGCGTAACTTGTATGTGATGGCAGAACTCAAAACCCCAATTATCGGCATTGTGATCGGCGAGGGTGGTTCTGGTGGTGCGCTGGCCTTAGGCGTAGTCGATCACTTAAATATGTTGCAGTATTCAACTTACTCAGTCATTTCACCTGAAGGTTGTGCTTCAATACTTTGGAAAAGTGCCAGCAAAGCTTCAGACGCAGCCGAAACATTAGGTATTACCGCTGACCGCCTGAAGTCACTCGGTTTGATTGATACGATTGTGAGTGAACCATTAGGCGGCGCGCATCGCAACTATGAAGAGGTGATGGAGCGTATTGGCCAGACTATCGCCCAGCAACTTAAAACCTTGCAATCCAAAAAAATACCGCAGCTGCTGGAAACTCGTTACCAGCGTTTGATGAGCTACGGTAAGTTTAAAGCTGCCACTGACAAATAACAGTGACAAATAACGCTGCATCCGTTGTATCTGCAAAGCTGGAAAAGAGCATTGCCTCTTTTCTGGCTGCACAAAAAAACCTCACATCACCTTCGCACCTGCTTCTTGCGCTAAGTGGCGGTGTCGACTCTATTGTTTTACTGCATAGGCTGGCAAAGCTTTCTGCCGAGTTGCCATTTACGCTTTCTGCCATGCATATTCATCACGGGTTGAGCCCACATGCAGATGATTGGCTAAGCTTGTGTGAACGCGTGTGTAGAGAAATAGGTGTACCGTTTTATGCTGAGAAAGTACATGTCGATTCTCGCAGTGGGCTAGGCGTCGAAGCTACCGCACGCGAGGCGCGTTATGAGGCGCTTGAGCAGCAGCGGCAAAAGCTTGCCGCGCATGCCATAGTCACTGCGCATCATTTGCACGATCAAAGCGAAACCTTGCTTTTACAACTTGTGCGTGGCGCCGGCGTCAAGGGGCTTTCAGCCATGAGTGAGTGGGATGCGGATCGCCATCTGTTAAGACCATTATTACAAGTTAAAAAGGCAGATATCTTAGAGCTCGCGCATAAGTTACAGTGCCAGTGGGTAGAGGACGAAAGTAACACAGACACCAGTTATGACCGTAATTTTATGCGTCAAACAGCAATGCCTGTTCTGCGCGAACGTTATCCACAGTTAGATAGCGCTTTGTCACGTAGTGCTCATCATATGGCTGAGGCGCAAATCTTGCTCGATACGTTAGCCAGTCAGGATATTTCTGCATGCGATGTGCGGGAGGAGTGGTTAGGTCAGTCTGTAGATATCCAGCGCCTGCGGTTGTTGGGCGATGTGCGTGCAAAAAACATGTTGCGGTACTGGTTTCAGCAGTTTGATTTGCGCATGCCTAATACCGAACAATTGCAGGATTACTGGCAACAACTATCTACGGTAAAACCGCATCGCTATCTGCATCTGCCTTTACACGGGCAAGCCGGTAGAGGCCTGGCCTATTTGCATCATTATCAGCAGCGCCTTTATTGTGTTGGCAAGCCTAGCGCATTACCTAAAACGCCATTGGTGTGGCAGGGTGGCAAAAATCAAATTTGGGGTGACTGGCAAGTGCATTTCAAAGTCAGTAAAGGGCGGGGAATTGCCCTTGCACGTTTGGGCGTAAATCCTGCAGCTATCACGTTGCACCGGCGCTATGGGCAAGTGTTACCTAAGTTTGAAAAACTTGAATTAATGTTGCTGCCCAGATCTGGCGGTGAGACTTTACAGCCGGACGCCAAGCGACCACGCAGGGAATTAAAAGTTATTTTCCAAATGCTGGCAATTCCGCCATGGCAACGTGCATTTTATCCAGTCGTTCATGTCAGTTCGTCAGAATCAGATTCCCCAACCCTTGTTTCACTCACCTCGCTCGCAGTCGATGCCGCCTGGCAACCTGGCCGCAATGCTTATGGCCTGGAAATCACACTGCAACCACTACCTACCTGATAAAAAATGGTTGCTTGCAACCAACAACAACCATAAAATTGGTTATCTACAGCCAATTTAATGGTTGTTATACACCATCTGATTTTAACTCTATTGATTTTAAACGTCTTTTTCTTTACTGCAATTGCGGAACAGTAATTGCATTTGGGAATATGCTTTTTTATAAAAGTTAAAAATTAATATTCTCGGGAAAAGGATACCTTTATGAATAAAACTACTGTCAAGCCGCTATTGCTTGCCATAGTGTCTGCATATGCAGCACAAACCACCATCGTGAAAGCGGATGAATCATTCAATCTTCAAAACGTTGAAGTGTTCAGTGCCACGCCGCTAAAAGGCATTGGTTTGCCTCTGCACAAAGTGCCAGCCAATATCCAGATGGCAAATCCAGCTGCTTTAAACAATCAGACTGGTGTATCGATTGCAGATTACATGAACAGTAATATGCAAGGCGTGACGGTGACAGAACTGGGTGGTAACCCATGGCAGCCGGAAATTAATTTCAGGGGTTATTCTGCTTCTTCATTGCTAGGCAACCCACAAGGCTTATCCACTTATGTCGATGGCGTGCGCGTCAATGAACCGTTTGGTGATGTGACTTCATGGGACAAGATTCCAAATTTCGCTATCGGTGATATGCAACTTGTCCCGGGTTCAAATCCTTTGTATGGCTTGAACACATTAGGCGGTGCGATTGCCGTGCAAACTAAAAACGGACGCGATAACCAAGGCGCTGCTATTGAATACGAAGCGGGCTCATGGGGACGTCAACGCACCTTAGCTGAATATGGTGGCGTTTCTAAAGATGGCTCAGTCGATTTCTTGATAGGGTTTCAGCACACTACTGAAGATGGCTGGAGAAAATACTCGCCGTCACATGTAAACCAGCTATTTGCTAAAACAGGTTGGCAAAGTGAAACTAGCAAGCTTGAGTTGACTTACATCGGTGCAGATAACAAATTAATTGGTAATGGTTTAACGCCAGAATTTCTTCTGAGCGGAGATCGCGACCAGATCCATACGCGTCCTGACGCGACGAATAATTACTCACACTTCTTGGCCCTGAATGGTAGTCATTGGTTAAGTAATGACACTCTGCTGTCAGGAAACGTTTATTACAAAAAATCCAACCGTAGCACCTTAAATGGCGACGGCTACGAAGGTTCATTTACTGATGATGGTTTGGGCGGCAGTTTCCTTACTGGCTATCCAGGAATTACATGCGCAAATCCTGCGGATGACTGTGAAGTGATTGGTTCTGTGTTTAATAGAACGCATACCAGCCAAAATACTTATGGTGCTACAGGACAGGCTACTTTCAATCAAGATTTTATGGGTAAGGAAAATCAGTTTGTAGTGGGTGCAGGATATGACTACAGCTTGATTCGTTTTAAACAAAACGAAGAAATAAATTTGTCTTCTTTGAGTGAGTCGATAGATGATGGTGACATTACTGGTACCCCAGGTAGCGGTACAGTATTTGATCCAAGCAGGGCACCTGTGACCTCCGGCGACGGTGCATTGGGTCAGCGTCAGACTGTAGGCCTAACAGGCAAGCAATACACAGCCCGTTTATTCGCCACTGATACTTTGTCACTCAACGAGTTTTGGCATTTGAATGCAGGTGCCAGCTGGAATTTCACGCGTGTAGATAACACTGACACATTGCGTGGCCCGGCTTCAGCTGCCAATAACTTCAATAGCTTAACGGCAAAAGACAGCTACACACGTTTGAATCCAACTGTAGGTTTAACTTACACACCTACTAAAGCGCTGACCGTTTATACGTCTTACAGCGAGTCCAGCCGTGCACCGACAGCGATTGAACTGGGTTGTTCTAACCCAGCTGCACCTTGCTTACTGCCTGCGGCATTGGCGGATGACCCACCTTTAAATCAGGTAGTTGCCAAGACTTATGAGTTTGGTGGCCGTGGTCAACTGACAGACAATATGTTCTGGAACGCCGGCATTTATCATGCCATCAACCATGATGACATTCAGTTTACCGCTGCAAACACTCAAACAGGTGCCGGTTACTTCAAAAACATCGGCAGAACAAAACGCCAGGGTATCGATATGGGTGTTAACGGTTTTATTGAGAAGTTTAAATGGAGCGCGTCTTACAGCTTCGTTCATGCAACCTACGATACTGATGTTGAATTTGTGAACGGGTCTAACTCTTCAGGTGAAACCAATGACGGAATTTACACGGCGCGGTCTGGCGACAGAATTCCAGCCATTCCACAGCATCAGTTGAAGTTACGTGGGCAATACTCAGTCACACCTAGCTGGAATGTGGGTACCAACGTAATTGGATACTCTAACCAGTATGTTTATGGTAACGAGAATAATAGTCATCAATCAAATGCCGCGATTTGTAGTAATGGCGATGACTGCGCCACAGGCCGTGGCAAAATTGGCGGTTACTTTATTGTAAATCTGGATAGCCAGTATAACTTTGGCAATGGCTGGAAATTATTCGCTAAAGCTACCAATATTTTTGACAAGGAATATAACCTTGCCGGCCGCTTAGCTGAAAGCTTGTTTGACGCTAGTGGTACTTTTGGGGCTGAAAGCAAAACGTTGAGTTTGTTACCAGGTGCACCACGTGCTGGCTGGATTGGTTTGCGCTATGAGTTCAAACCTAAGCAATCTTTGGCAAGTTACGATAAAGACTAAAAATAAAATAAAAAGGAGGATGCGTGCTTTCACAAATTTCATCATCTACGGATAAATCGATACTTTTACCTTTCAAAAAGAAAATTTTGTTGGTGGAAGATGAAGTGCTTTTTGCACGCGCGGTAGTCAAGCGTTTGCAAAAAGCCGGGTTTGAGTGTGAGCATGCAGAATCCCTGCATGATGCCAGGTTGCTTGTTAAGCAGTTTGAGCCGGATATCGTATTGCTTGATATGCGATTGCCAGATGGCAATGGCCTGGATTTATTGTCTGACTTCGTAGCAAAAAATATCAATACCATCGTGATGACTGCGTTCGGTGATGTGACGGATGCAGTGAATGCCATTAAATTAGGCGCGATTGATTACCTGAAAAAACCAATTGATCTTGAAGAGTTGCTGTTAATCATTCAAAAGAATGAGAAAACAACTGACTTGCAGACCAGCCTTGATTATTCACGTCAACGTGACACGATTGCCAATGAATCAGTGCAGCTGATTGGCGAGAGTGCTGCTATGCAAAGCGTGCGCCAGCAAATCACACGCATTGCCCAACTGAGCTCGCTAAGCGATGCCGTGCAACCGACCGTGTTAATCACTGGTGAAACCGGCACTGGTAAAGATGTGGTGGCGCGTTATCTGCATGCGAGTTGCGTGAACCATGACAAACCTTTCGTGCATGTGGATTGCGCTTCGTTACCGGCAGAGCTGATTGAAAGCGAGTTGTTCGGTAATGAAAAGGGCGCATTTACCAATGCGGTGACTTCCCGCCCGGGCCTGATTGAATCTGCCGAAGATGGCACCTTGTTTCTGGATGAAATCGGTGAGTTGCCACTAGGCTTACAGGCCAAGCTGCTTAATGTACTTGAAAGGCGCATGGTCCGCCGTCTTGGTTCAAACAAAGAACGGCCGGTACATGCACGTATTATCGCAGCGACCAATCGCGATTTATACCAGATGTCTAACGAAGGCCGTTTCCGTTCAGACCTTTACTACCGGCTGAATGTGATCACCATGCAGATGCCGCCGTTACGAGACCGGGGCCAGGACGTGATGCTGCTAGCCAACTATTTCAGACAAATGACCGAAAAGCGCTATGCATTGCCTTACCATGAGTTTAGTTCGACCGCATTAATTGCCATTCAGCAATACCGCTGGCCAGGAAATGTGCGCGAAATGCGCCACCAGATCAGCCGTGCAGTTCTGATGTGCACGCAACCGGTAATTTCGGAGCATGATTTGGGACTACCCCAGATCGGTCATCAATCAGTGAGTCCATCAGCTAGCAATGAAGCGCAGTTAACGCTGGACGATGCTGAAAAAGCTATGTTGTTAAATGCACTGGAGCAAGCACGCAATAACGTCTCCAAAGCTGCCCGTATATTGGGCATCACCCGTATGACTATGCGTTACCGTATGGATAAGCACGGGATTTCTGTTTGATGCATTGCTAGATCTTCTTAAATTTTTTGAGACTTTATCCAAAGTCACTACAGTTTTAAGACCTTGCGAAAGCGAGGTCTTTTTTTATTTAACATCTTTTAAAATACCACGTGGCTTTTGCGTTAAATCAATGCCGATAAGCTGTCATGTAAATCGCACATGGTAGAATTGCACTTTTATATCGGAGTGCAACAATGATCGGGACCCCATTAAGCGCAAACGCGACCAAAGTCATGCTGTTAGGCAGCGGCGAGCTGGGTAAAGAGGTCGTGATTGCCTTGCAGCGTTTAGGGGTAGAAGTGATCGCTGTAGATCGTTATGAGCATGCGCCTGGTCATCAGGTGGCGCATCATGCTTATACGATTGATATGACAGATGCAGACGCGTTAAAAGCGCTTGTCAATAAAGTAAAACCACATTTTATCGTGCCTGAGATTGAAGCATTGAATACAGACGCGCTGGCAGAAATTGAAGCTTCTGGTGTGACCGTCGTACCAACAGTACGCGCAGTACAACTGACCATGAACCGCGAAGGCATCCGTCGCCTGGCCGCTGAAGAATTAGGTTTGCCAACTTCTCCGTATGCGTTCGCGCGTTCCGAGGCAGAGTTGCAGGCGGCTATTGATGCAGGTATTGGTTATCCTTGTTTTATAAAACCTACCATGTCTTCTTCAGGGAAGGGTCAATCACGCATTACCCAGGCCAGTGAAGTCAAAACTGCCTGGGAATATGCTGCCAGCGGCGGGCGTGTCAACCAAGGGGTTGTGATTGTAGAAGGCCAGATTGATTTTGATTATGAAATTACCTTGCTTACCGTGCGTGCAAAAGATGTAGCAGGGCAGGTTAAAACCTATTTCTGTGCCCCAATCGGGCATGTGCAGAAGCAGGGTGATTATGTGGAAAGCTGGCAACCTCAAGCCATGCATCCTAAAGCGCTGGAAAACGCGCAGGAAGTTGCTAGGAAAGTCACCGATGCTTTGGGTGGCCAGGGTTTGTTTGGGGTTGAGCTATTTGTCAAAGGCGAGCAGGTATGGTTTTCTGAAGTTAGCCCGCGCCCGCATGATACCGGCATGGTTACCATGTGCACCCAGCGTTTGAATGAGTTTGAGCTGCATGCAAGAGCAATCCTGGGCCTGCCAGTCGATGTCGCACAACGGGAAGCGGGCGCCAGTGCCGTGATTTATGGTGGCGCAGATGCTAGTATTCTTGAGTTTCATGGGCTGGAAGCAGCAATGTCAGTGGCTAATAGCGAAATTCGTTTATTTGGCAAGCCAGAATCTTTTGTCCGACGTCGCATGGGCGTGGCATTGGCTACCGCAGAGAATACTGAATTAGCGCGTGAACATGCCAAACAGGCAGCAGCACTTGTCACACCAAAAGTAGCTGATTAATAAACATGGCATTCACTGATATTCAAGAGTCAAATTCAGCAAAGCAATCTTTGTATGAGTGGCTGGGCGGTGCGGAGAAGGGCACAGAGAATATTCGGCTGCTGGTCGAGACTTTCTATGACATCATGGAAACTGATCCCAAAGCATCAGGTTTACTTGCTCTACATCCGCAAGATCTGACTGAAACCCGTGAAAAGTTATTCATGTTTTTTATGGGCTGGACCGGGGGACCCCAGCTTTATATTGAGCGATATGGTCATCCGCGCTTGCGCGCCCGTCATATGCCGTTCACGATTGGTGAATCCGAGCGGGATCAGTGGATGTATTGCATGATCAAAGCCATGCACCAATGCCAGTTTGAGGAGAGCCTTATCCGGCATATGGCTAATCAGTTATATGGAGTGGCTGACTTTATGCGGAATCGCGAAGGTTAAAGTCCAACTGATTTAAAAATACATAAAAAGCCCCGTTGAAACGGGGCTTTTTATTATGATTGCGAGCTTTCGACTTCTACTTCTGGGGATGCCGGTTGCTCTAAGCCCTCTTTCTGACGGGCTTTGCTTGTATTCTGCCGTTTATTTTCGGCAGGGCGTGCTTTAGCTTTTGGCGTTGCCTTGAAACCAAAGCCACCTAATAGCGCAGCAACCACTTTACGTTTGGCTGATGATGGTTTGGTAGTTGGCGCCACCGTTGGTTTGGTAGATTCAACAAAACCAGTCGATTCATAAGGCTGGTAAAACCAGGCGTCATCAGCTGTTTTGGCTTTAGATGATCGTTGGCCAGTTGCGCGTGAACCAGGTGTACGTGGACTCGATGATTGACTAGACTTGTAATCAGGCGTGCTGGTTACCGCTTTCTCTTTCGGAATCTGTTTTTTAATCAGCTTTTCAATGTCATCAAAGTACTTGGTTTCTTCCTCATCTATCAACGAGATAGCGATACCTTTGGCTCCAGCGCGGCCTGTACGGCCAATCCTGTGCACATAGTCTTCAGGTGAAGTAGAAATTTCGTAATTGATTACCAATGGTAAGTCACTGATGTCCAGGCCACGCGCAGCTACATCGGTGGCTACCAGGGCATGAATACTACCTGCCTTGAATGCATCCAGTGCTTCAATACGTTCTTTCTGCGACTTATCACCGTGAATCGCGCTACAAGGAACTTCAGCGCGTTCCAAAGCACGTGCCAGTTTGCTGGCAGACAATTTGGTCTTGGTAAAAATAATCACTTGCTGGCTGGCATATTGTTTCAGTAGCTGCACCAGGAAACGTTCTTTTTTATCTGTATTCACCAGAAAGGCTTTTTGCTCCACATTGTCATTGGTGGCATTGCTGCGTGCCACTTCGATCAATGTTGGCTGGTTCAAGAAGGCATCGGCCAATCTTTTAATCTCATCCGAAAACGTGGCTGAGAACATCAGGTTCTGGCGCTGTTTTGGGAGTAACGCCAATATACGCTTGAGGTCAGGCATAAAGCCCATATCCAGCATACGGTCGGCTTCATCCAGCACCAGAAATTGCACCTGGCTTAAAGACAGTGTTTTTTGCTCAACGTGGTCCAACAGGCGACCAGGCGTAGCGACCAGAATTTCGACACCGGTTTTGAGTATCGGTGTCTGTGTCTTGATATCTACACCGCCGTATACCACCAGGCTACGCAAGGAGGTATGTTTGGCGTAAGTTTTAATGTTGTCATACACCTGGATTGCCAGCTCACGCGTAGGTGCCAGCACCAGTGCCCGGATCGGATGTTTTGCCGGGGAGGTGCTGGTACTCGCATGAGGAAGCAATGTATGCAAAATCGGTAACGAAAATGCTGCCGTTTTCCCTGTACCAGTTTGTGCACCTGCCATCAAGTCTTTGCGCTCAAGCGCTAAAGGAATAGCCTGGGCCTGGATTGGCGTTGGCGTTGTGTAGCCTGATTCTTCAATGGCTTTTAACAACGGCTCAGCCAAGCCCAAAGACCTAAAATCTAAGGATGGCGGAGCATCTGAAGGTGCACTTAAATCTACAGTATTTTGCTCTGACATATGTCTGCTTATGCAAATGAACGGGGACGTTTGATACCACCAGCTTCACCAAATGGTTTGCTACCACCAGTGCGTGGTTTGTTTGCACCACGATTGCCACCGTTAGGATTGCCGAAGCGCTCTTGCGGCTTTGCAGATGGGCTGCCCGAAGTTGAACGTGGGCGGCGTTGACCAAACTCTTCGGTCAATGCACGGGCGAACTGAAAATCAGTATCTTTGGTGTAGCTTTTGCTGTTGCCATTTACTTCGCGGTCTGTTCTTTGTTCAGCATGACGTGGTTCGCTTACGCCGGTAGTTGCACGTTGCTCACGTGGTTTGCTTGGCTGGCCATCACGCATCACACGGTCACCAAAAGAGCTGTTTTCACGGTTGCCACGGAATTCGCGGTTTTCGCGTCCACCGCCATCACGGCTGTTACCACGAAAGCCACCTTTATTTTGCGGGCGACCATTGCTGCTACCAGGACGTTTACCACCATTACCGCGTTTTTCACCACCACCATCATCCATGCGGATAGCGCGTTTAGGCTCGAAACCGGCAATGACTGCTGGCTGGAATTTATGACCAGTGTATTGCTCAATTTTACGCAACAGGTGACGATCAGTGTTAGAAGCAAAAGAAATCGCAATGCCGGAGTTGTTGGCACGGCCGGTACGACCAATGCGGTGTACGTAATCTTCAGCGAATTTTGGCAGGTCATAGTTAATGACGTGTGTTATGCCATGCACATCAATACCACGCGCTGCTACGTCGGTGGCGACCAGTACTTTGACATCGCCATGACGCAGTTTAGTGAGGGTACGGTTACGTGCACCTTGGGTCATATCACCATGTAATGCCGCGGTGCTGTGACCAGCTGCATATAAATCTTCCGCCAGTAAATCGGCATGACGTTTGGTGCTGGTGAAAATAATCGCCTGGTTTACATCTGGAGCAATCAGCAAATGCTCGAGCAGTTTGTTTTTGTGGTTCATGTCATCTACAAAATGCAGACGCTGTTCGATATTGGCATGTTGTTCTCTTTGACCAGCCACTTGAATCGTCAGTGGATTGTTCAGGAAGCGTTTGCCGATATCCTTAATACCATCTAAGGTGGCAGAGAACAGCAAAGTTTGACGCTCGGCAGGCAAAGCGGCACAAATTTTCTCAACATCAGGCATAAAACCCATGTCCAGCATTCGGTCTGCTTCGTCCAGTACCAGCATTTGCAAACGGCTCAAATCAATACGGCCACGCTCAAGGTGGTCAATAAAACGGCCAGGCGTTGCCACAAGAATATCTAATGGTTGTGACAGCAATTTGTTTTGCAATGGATAAGGCATGCCACCGACGATACTGACGCAACGTGCGCGCAGGAATTTACCGTATTTACGGGCTGCTTCGTTTACTTGCGCAGCTAATTCGCGGGTAGGAGTTAAGACCAGAATGCGTGGGCCACGGCTGCGAACCGGATGTTGGGTTGCTAATAAATTTAATGCTGGCAATGTAAAAGCTGCTGTTTTACCGGTACCGGTTTGGGCAGAGGCCATAATGTCACGGCCTTGCAAGGCTTCAGGAATAGATTGAGCCTGGATAGGTGTTGGATTCTCATAGCCTGCATCGGTCAATGCACGCAAAATGGATGGGTCTAGATTTAAATCTGCAAAAGACAAGGAATGTCCCTTTCATAAACAATTAAAAAGGGCGCAAGTAAAGCAAATTAAAGCAAAGCAAAAAAGCAAAGCTAACCAATGTCAGCACAAAGAAAAGTCGTGTGCTAAATCATTAAAGTAAGCCAAAGCAAATATGGAGATGAATCGCTTTTACCGGCGCTAGGCATAGCCACTAACCGATAAAAGAAGAGGTTGTCATGAAAACAACTTCTAAAGATGATAGCCTCAAAATTTCACGAGTTATCGATGGGTCAGGGCGATGAATTTAAAACAGTCGGGCATTAATTTCAACCCAGTGCGTTTTAAGTTGAGCGCAGTATAGCCATTTTATTTTAAAAGTCAAATATTTAACGTGATTTATGCTAAAATCGCGCCCTTTCCAAAACAGATGGCAGTTCACATGGCACGCAACCTTAGAAATATCGCAATTATCGCCCACGTTGACCACGGTAAAACCACCATGGTTGATAAGTTACTTCAACAGTCAGGTACTTTTGCCTCACACCAGGCAGTGACTGAACGTGTGATGGATAGTAACGATCTGGAAAAAGAACGTGGCATTACTATTCTGGCAAAAAATACAGCCTTAACTTATGAAGGCACACATATTAATATCGTCGACACACCGGGCCATGCTGACTTTGGTGGTGAGGTAGAGCGTGTATTGGGTATGGTGGATGGCGTTTTACTGTTAGTAGATGCTGTTGATGGCCCAATGCCGCAAACACGTTTCGTAACCAAAAAAGCATTGGCGCTGGGATTAAAGCCAATCGTCGTCATCAACAAAGTTGACCGCCCAAGCGCGCGCCCTGACTGGGTGATCAATCATACGTTTGATTTGTTTGCAAACCTGGGCGCTACCGATGAGCAACTGGATTTCCCGGTGGTTTACGCTTCTGCTTTAAACGGCTTCGCAACGCTGGACATGAAGGTACCTTCAGACAATATGCGTGCCTTGTTTGAAACGATTTTAAGCCATGTTGAAGCCCCTAAAGGTGATAGCAATGCACCATTGCAGTTGCAGATTTCAGCATTGGATTACTCTACATATACTGGTCGCTTGGGAGTTGGCCGTGTGACTAATGGCCGTATCAAACCAGGTCAGGTTGTAGCAGTGATGCGTGAAGATGAACAAGTAGCACAAGGCCGTATTAACCAGGTGCTTGGCTTTAAAGGCCTCGAGCGCGTACCGGTTGATGAAGCTGAGGCAGGTGACATCGTGATTATTTCAGGTATCGAAGAAATCGGTATCGGCTTCACCATCTGTGACCGTGACAAGCCAGTAGGTTTACCGCATCTTGGCGTAGATGAACCAACACTAACCATGGACTTTATGGTGAACACTTCACCATTGGCAGGTACTGAAGGTAAATTCATTACTTCCCGCCAGATCCGTGACCGTTTAACCAAAGAATTGCTGGTTAACGTGGCTTTGCGTGTTGAAGATACTGAAGACACCGATGTGTTCCGCGTATCTGGTCGTGGCGAGTTGCACCTGACTATTTTGCTGGAAAACATGCGCCGCGAAGGTTTTGAAATTGCAGTGGGTAAACCACGCGTAGTTTTCCGGGAAATCAATGGTGAAAAATGTGAGCCATACGAGATACTTACCGTCGATCTGGAAGACGAGCACCAGGGTGCGGTGATGGAGGAATTGGGTCGTCGCCGTGGTGAAATGAGCAATATGGAGTCTGACGGTAATGGCCGTACACGCCTGGAATACCGCATTCCAGCCCGTGGCCTGATTGGCTTCCAGGGTGAGTTTTTAACACTGACCCGTGGTACCGGTTTGATGGCACACATTTTTGACGAATATGCGCCATTGAAAGCAGATATGCCAGGCCGCCGTAATGGCGTGCTGATCTCTGCTGAACAAGGCGAAGCGGTGGCTTACGCTTTATGGAAACTGCAAGACCGCGGCAAAATGTTCTCCAGCCCAGGCGACAGATTATACGAAGGCATGATTATCGGTATCCATAGCCGTGATAATGACCTGGTGGTTAACCCGATCAAAGGCAAGCAGTTGACCAACGTACGTGCATCCGGTACTGATGAAGCTGTGCGTTTGGTGCCGCCTATCTCTATCAGCCTGGAAAGTGCTGTGGAATTTATTGATGACGACGAGTTGGTCGAAATCACACCTAAAACCATTCGCCTGCGCAAGCGCTTCTTGCTTGAGCATGAGCGTAAACGGTCTTCCAAGTAATACTTTAAATAAAATTGCCGGCTATGCCGGCTTTTTTATTGCTGGTTCTAGCTGATGAAGTATTTAATAGTCAGCCTTAGTTTTGTCTAGACAGAGGTTCTTTTGCCTGAAGGCATGCCTGGCTGAATAAACTGCGATACACTCTTTGATATTTTCTGATAATGAGTTGGTATATATTGCATGGATAAATTAAGCAGCTATCGCGTTAACCCTAAAAAATTCTCCCTTAAACAGATTAAAGCGGACGATAAATCCGCCAGGTCAGGCGACAAAGCCGAAGATGCAGCGATATTAATGCAGCTGACTGAAGCCATTAACGAGCGGCAGGATATTCTGCATGCGCAAGGTGAGCATAAGGTGTTACTCATTCTTCAAGGCATGGACACCAGTGGCAAGGATGGCACAGTCAAGCAGGTATTTAGTGCCTGCGACCCGTTAGGCATACGACTGGCCAGTTTCAAAGGGCCTAGTGAGGACGAGCTGGCGCATGACTATTTGTGGCGTGTGCATGCGCAAGTGCCACGTAAAGGCGAGTTGGTGATTTTCAACCGTAGCCACTATGAAGATGTGTTGATCGTCAAAGTGCATGACTGGATTAATGACGCGGAAGCCAAACGTCGCTATCAGCAGATCAATGATTTCGAGCGAATGTTAACCGAAACAGGCACAACCATCATTAAGTGTTTCCTTCATATTTCCAAAGAAGAGCAAAAAGAGCGTTTGCAGGAGCGGCTGGATGATCCGACCAAAGGCTGGAAATTTAATCCCAACGATCTTAATGAGCGGGCGTTATGGGATAAATATATGAAAGCCTATGAGATCGCGCTGCAGGAAACATCTACCGAACATGCACCATGGTATGTCATTCCGGCAGATTCAAAAACCAACCGAAATTTGTTGATATCGCGGATTTTGTTGCAGGCGCTGGAAGATTTGCCCTTGGCGTATCCTGAAAAACCCAAGGAGTGGAATAAGTTAGTGATTGAAGACTGAGGTAGGATTTAATGATTTTACGCTGTCCTAAATCAGCTAATCACGGTTAAATAGCGCCTAACACTAGCTAGCTTAAAAATGAGTTTACGTTTTCGATTAAATCTCCTGGTAACCATGCTCTCATTGGCCTTTTTGGTGGCTGCCGGTGTGGTATTGGTGCGGGATACGCGAGACAGCATACGCGAACGTGTCGAAGCGGCCATGCGGGTAACAGTGCAATTGCTGGATACCGTCATTGTCAGCTCTGCCATGAACCCCAGCCTGGGTCCCACCCATTATGTTCTACAGGACTTTCTTAAGTCTTTGGGCTATGTGCGCAGCAGCCGGATCGAGCTCTACGATTATTCAAATACGCCGCTGTATATTTCCCCTGACTCCACCTTTAAAACCGAAATTGATCCGCCGCAATGGTTTGTGAAGCTGGTTTCACCCAAAGTAGAAACGGTTACACGCCGTGTGCGCTATGGCATCCTGATCATCACTTCAAGTGCGGAAGGTTCGATTCGTGAAGCTTGGTCAGGTTTTCTGCAACTGATTGTCATGGGAACCGGTTTTTTTGTGCTGCTAAATTTGCTGGTTTACGGCTTGTTAAGTCATGCTTTGCGCCCGGTACATCATATTTTGCGCGGCATCAACCAGATAGAGCAGGGGGATTTGACCACCAGGTTGCCACGCTTTTCACTGCCAGAGTTTGATCGTATAGGCGCCAGCCTGAATCAAATGGCGGTTTCACTGGATGCCGAGCGGCAATTGGAACAGAACCGTCAACTGACACAGCTGATTCAGCAGCATATTGAAGATGAGCGACGCAGTTTAGCCCGTGAACTGCACGATGAATTGGGCCAGTACGTAACGGCAATTAAGACCTTTGCAGTGGCCATTGTAAACAAAACCAAGGATAAAACTCCGGATATCGCTGCCAGCGCGCAAACCATCGTGGCAGCCGCCAATCACATCTACGACGGCATGCACAATATCATCCGCCAGTTGCGCCCCGCGGCGATGGATAACATGGGGCTGATAGAAACTTTGCGCGATATGGTGGCTGGCTACCAGGCGCAACATGCGGGGTTGAATATCCAGTTACATGTTTCTGGTCGATTCCAGCCTATGGGCGAAAATGTGAATATCAATATTTACCGGATAGTGCAAGAAGCGGTTAACAATGCAATTAAGCATGCGCACGCCCAGTCGATCAATGTGCACATCGTTTCCAGTGAAGATGACCTGTTACTGACGATTAATGATGATGGCGTCGGTATGCCGCTAGAAGCCATCGACCAAACCCGCCATTTTGGCCTGCTAGGCATGCGTGAGCGGGTGCAAGCCTTGCATGGCCAGTTTAAAATCGTTTCCGAAACAGAAGCCGGTGCTGGAACTGCACTAGAAATCCGATTGCCTATACAATCGGCCTAAAACAAGAGGGAAGACTAAGTATGATTAGCGTGATGCTGGTAGATGACCATGCAGTTGTGAGGATGGGTTTTAAAATGCTGCTTGAATCCGATCAGGATATCAAGGTCATTGCCGAGGCCGAAAGTGGTGAAGCGGCCATTCGTGCCTATGTTGAACATCATCCGCAAGTGGTGGTGATGGACATCACAATGCCCGGTATTGGCGGCATGGAAGCGATTGAGCGTATTCTTGCCAAGGACAATCATGCGCGTATTCTGGTGTTGTCAGCGCATGAAGATTCGGTACATCCCAAACGCGTGCTAAATGCTGGCGCGATGGGCTATGTCACCAAACGCAGCGCGGCGGAAGAGTTGATTAAAGCGATCCGCAGTGTGGCTAATGGTAAAAAATATATTGAAGCCAGCGTGGCACAACAGATGGCAATTCAGCAATTGTCAGGTGAACAGAACCCGGTCGATGTATTGAGTGAACGTGAGTTTGAGGTGTTTATGTCGCTGGCGCGCGGTAAATCCACTAATGAAATTGCGGAAACATTATTTCTGAGTCCGCGCACGGTGGGGACGCATTTATACAACATCAAGCAGAAACTGAACGCACAGAATTCAGCAGAAATTGCGCTGATTGCCATGCGTTGTGGCCTGCTTGAGCCTTAAGCTGATGGTCTGGGGCTACTGGCGCGGGAGCTGATAACCCCGCTCAGCATAATCAGCAGCATACCGGCATATTCAAGCCAGGATAAATGCTCGCCCCACCAGAACACGCCGATCAAGGTCGCGAATACCACTGTGCTGTAGGCCAGGCTTGCCACAGTCAATGTATGGCCTGTACGGTAAGCCCGTGTCAGGGCGAGCTGGCTGATAGTTGCCGAGATGCCTAACCCAAGTAACAACGGTATATCCTGCCAGTGTAAAGTCGTGATCTTGGTATTCAACATCAGAGCACCACTGGCAACACTACACACCAGCGTGAAATAAAACACCGTGCGCCAGTCCGGTTCGCCACTGACGCCCAATTGTTTGACGTGCACATATGCCAGGGCAGCACCTATTCCGGACAGCAAGCCTACACCGGCAGTCAGCCAAAGGTCAGGTTCCCATCTTGGTTGCAGCAACAATGTCACACCTACAAATCCGCCAATCACACAAAAATTCAACGTGTTTTGCTGCCAGCGTGACAACGGTTGCTCTGCGTTAAGCAACCACGGTGAAAACAATGCCAGAAACATGGGAGAGGTGTAGTTAAGGGTAATGGCCGTTGCCAGCGGCAAATGCGCGATCGCATAAAAAAACAGTAACAGGGCAGTAAAGCCAATCAAAGCGCGGCTCATCTGCTTGCGCAGCATAGGACTTTTCAGCGGTTTACCTTGCCAGTAAACCATGCAGGCAATCGTAATAAAGCTAAATACAGACCGGTAAAACACTAACTCTGTACTGCTGAAGCGTTCGGCGCCGGTTTTTACAAATGCGCCCATGATGGCAAAGCCTAATCCGGCGACCAGCATCCAGAGGCTGCCTAATTTCCAATGTCTGGGGTGTGAAAAGGTTGGCAAAATGTGAGTCTAGCTTACTGCTTGCGCTGGTAGGTGCGGCTCTATTTGTTTGCGATACCAGTGATGAAAATGTTCCAGGCCCGTTTCCATCGGATGTTGATAAGGACCGCGCTCATCTTTTCCGGTCAGGTAAAGCGCTTTGCGGCCATCGTGCATGCGTTGGCAGATTTCGTTGTCTTCGATTGCAGTTTCGAAATAGGCAGCTTGTTGCGCTTTTATATATTCCCGCTCAAACAAGGCAATATCTTCCGGATAATAAAATTCAACTACGTTTTTACATGAGTCGACGCCGGTCGGGATGATATGCGACACTACTAGTACATTGGGGTACCACTCGATCATCAGGAATGGATAAAGTACAAACCAGATCGCACCATATTTCGGATTTTTACCTGACTGGTAATCGGTAACTGCTTGTTGCCAGGCTTTGTAAGTCGGAGACAAGCTATAATCCGGCAATGGTTTGTAACCGACGGTTTGTACGCTGTAGTGTTCGCCAAACTCCCAGTTCAGCTCACCGCAATCAACGAATTGATTCAGGCCGGGGTGGAACGGGCCTACGTGATAATCTTCAAGATAAACTTCAATAAAGGTTTTCCAGTTGAAGTCATAGTGATCAACGACCGCCTGGTCAAAGTAGTAGCCGGTGAAATCAAAGTCCTGCTTGCAGCCTAATTTTTTAAGCGTGTCAGCAATCTGTAATGATTTGCTTTTAGTTGCGGGCTGGGTGGCTTTAAATAACAAACCTTGCCAGTTACTCAGTGGCTGGTTCTCAAGATGCAAACAAGGATTTTTCTCGAAGTGGGGGGCACCAAGTAGCTGGCCATTCAAGTCATAAGTCCAGCGATGGAGCGGGCATACGATATGCTGGGTGTTTCCCTGGCCGGACAGCATGACTGCCTGGCGGTGACGGCAGATATTGCTCACCAATTGCTGCTCGCCCTGGTTATTTACCAGCGCCATCGCATTATGCATCCAATCCAGCGTACGGTAATCACCCGCTTTTGGTGTCATGCATGCGTGACCGATGTATTGAGGATGTAGCGAGAACAAGTGTGCTTGCTCTAATGCATAAATTTCCGGATTGAGATACCAGTCAACAGGTAATTGTGCGAAGCGAGTCTTGTTTTGTTCTTTATTTAAAGAGGTGACAGAACCCATATTCCAAACTGAATGAACACTTGCAAAAAACAATAATTGTGCCCGAAAAGGGGCTGGATGAAAAGCCAAGGCCGGAGTGATGCCTATGGTTATATGCAGTGGTTAATTGATGGCAGCAGTGGTTAATGTGCCTGTTTTGAGCAACACGTACACAAGCAGTTATTGTAACAGCCCTTAACTATCTCAATTAAATTCAGTTATAATATTAGAGGTTTCTATGTATAACTATACGTAACGATAATTGCATTTTAGGAGCAAGCGAATGGCAAATTTATTAGATCAGTTGAAAGCAATCACCACTATTGTGGCTGACACAGGTGATGTTGAAGCGATTAAAAGCGTTAAACCGGTAGACGCAACTACCAACCCGTCACTGGTATTGAAAGCGAGTCAGATTCCTGAATACGCACCTCTGATCGAGACAGCAATTGCCTATGCAAAAGCACAAGGTGGTTCAAAGGAACAACAAATTGAAAATGCAGCTGACAAACTGGCTGTGTTGATTGGCGCTGAAATCACTAAAGTGGTTCCAGGCCGTATTTCTACTGAAGTAGATGCACGTTTGTCTTTCAACATTGATGCGATGATTGCCAAAGGCCGCAAACTGATCAAACTGTACGAAGATTCAGGCATTTCCAAAGATCGCGTACTGATCAAACTGGCTTCTACCTGGGAAGGCATCAAAGCCGGTGAGCAACTGGAAAAAGAAGGCATTCAGTGTAACCTGACATTGTTGTTCGGTTTTGGCCAGGCACGTGCTTGTGCTGAAGCTGGCGTATTCCTGATTTCCCCATTCGTTGGCCGTATCCTTGACTGGTACAAAGCGAAAAACCCAGGTACCGAGTACACACAGGAAACTGACCCGGGTGTGGTTTCTGTGCGTGCTATCTACCAGTACTACAAAGAACATGGTTACAAAACAGTAGTGATGGGTGCTTCCTTCCGTAATACCGGCGAGCTGATTGCATTGGCCGGTTGTGACCGCCTGACTGTTTCTCCTAACCTGTTGCAAGATCTGGCAGCAACTGAAGGTACATTGGTACAAGTGCTGAAAGATGGCGGCAAAACCAAAGAAGCTCCTGCAAAATTGACAGAGGAACAGTTCCGTTTTGAATTGAACCAGGATCCAATGGCGACCGAGAAGCTGGCTGAAGGTATCCGTGGTTTCGTAGCTGACCAGAACAAACTGGAAACAGCATTAGCCGCAAAACTGTAATATCTGTGTGAGAACATAAGAAAACGGGCAGGACCTGCCCGTTTTTGATTTTTACACTCAGGCATAAATTGGCCTGTAACATTGACTTATTTTGGCTGCCGGCTTACTATTAGCGACCAGCTTGAATTGGTAGTACGCTAGAAATAGCATTTAGAAACTTTAAATATTTGGAGAAAAACATGGCATTAACTCAAATGGCATTAGACTCATTGGATTTTGACGCAACTATCGCTTTGGCAGAAAAAGTTGCTCCGCACGTTGATATTCTGGAAATCGGTACACCATGCATCAAGCACAACGGTATCAAATTGCTGGAAACTCTGCGCGCTAAATTCCCAAACAACAAAATCCTGGTTGACTTGAAAACTATGGATGCTGGTGAGTACGAATCTGAGCCATTCTACAAAGCTGGTGCTGACATCTGCGTAGTTTTGGGCGTATCTGACATCGGTACAATCAAAGGCGTAATCAAAGCTGCTAACAAATACGGCAAAAAAGCTCAAGTTGACCTGATCAGCGTTGAAGACAAAGTTGCTACAACTAAAGAAGTTGTTGCTGCTGGTGCTCACATCATCGGTATCCACACTGGTTTGGACCAACAAGCTGCTGGTCAAACTCCTTTCGCTGACTTGGCAGCGATCGCAGGTTTGAACCTGGGTGTTGACATCTCTGTTGCTGGTGGCGTTAAAGCTGCTACAGCTGCTCAAGTACGTGACGCTGGCGCGACTATCATCGTTGCTGGTGCTGCTATCTACGGCGCTGCTGATCCAGCTGCTTCTGCTGCTGAAATCACTGCTATCGCTCACGGTTAATTTTTTAACTATCAATAAGTAATTATTGATCAGCGATTATAAAAACCCGACTCAGCAATGTGTCGGGTTTTTTATTTGATATTTTGACTACAACAGGACAAAAACATGGATCATCAACAGTTTATTTTGGACAATTTAAAACGTATTTTAGACGTGACTGACAAGTCAAAAGCGGCTGAATTACTCAAATTAGTTGAAGAAGCAGGCTCAACATTTATCGGTGGCGCAGGTCGCTCGCTGTTGGTCTCACGTTTCTTTGCAATGCGTTTGGTACATTCTGGCTACAGCGTTTTCATGATTGGCGAAGTAGTGACTCCTGCCATCAAAAAAGGCGACCTGCTGATTCTGGTTTCAGGTTCTGGCGGTACTGCAACCCTGTTGCCATTCGTGAAAAAAGCCAAAGAAGTTGGCGCTAAACTAGTGGTTATTTCCATGAAGAAATCTTCTGCCATGGCAGATGTGGCTGACCTGGTTGTTCAAATCGGTCAGGACGACAGCTTCCCATTGGTCAAAGGGATGCCAATGGGCGGTCAATTTGAATTGTCTACCCTGGTATTCCTGGAAGGCGCAATCTCAGAGTTGATTCACGCTAAAGGCCTGACTGAAGAAGGTATGCGCGCATTGCACGCAAACCTGGAATAAAGCTTATTCCCGCAGTAAAAAAACCGGCCTTGGCCGGTTTTTTATTGACCTAACCCTTTAAGTCTACCGCCGTGATTTTTTTCTGGTGCAAGGCGCTGGCGATCAGTACTCCCTCCGCACCAGTGCTTTCCAGCGCGTAGATATCGTGCATATTTCTCACACCACCTGCCGCATATAACCCTGTATGCGTAGGCTGTTTGATTGCGTGTAGTTTTTCCAGATCCGGGCCCTGATTGGCACCGACTTTTGGCAAGCTCATCACAATAGTCGGTTGCGACCAATATGCGTGATCTTTTTCAAGTATCTCCGGACCATGAAAACCATCCTGGAAGTAATCCAGTGACAGCACACTGTTTTCTGCCATTTCACGCAGCTTTTCATAAGTGTGAATATCCGATAGAGATTCACTAGCGAGTACCGGCCTGATAGCGTTATTTAGCCAGGGTACAAGGTTTGCAGTGCTTTTAAAGCCGGCATCCACCCACCACTGAATCTGTGGGAATACCTGCATGGCTTCGGCAATGTAGTCTCTATGGTTTGGCAATGTGGTATCACCGGTAATGGCATTTAAATCGGCAATATACACACAGTCAAATGCATAAACTTGTAAAATAGCATTCACGACATCGAGCAGGGCGTGACTGTCTGTCAATTTTGATTGTATGGGACGGTAAGATTGGCGTTGCCCCTGAATGGCTTGTACTACCTGGCCATGCATCAAATCGATGACGGGAATAATATGCAAAATAAATCTCGTTTGAACATCTGGGTTTGTGAGTATGTCAGTGCCGGTGGCCTGGCATCTGAATCAATGCCAGCCAGCCTGCTACAGGAAGGTCTGCTGATGCGCGACGCTCTGCTGGCTGACTTGTCTGAGCTGGATGTGAATTGTATCACCAGCCATGATGTCAGGGTGATGCCTCCAGTCAGCGTATCTAGCGTGGCTATACAGCCTGCAGATGATATTTTTGCACTCTGGCGTAAACAATTGGCTACCAACGATGTAGATGCCTGCTGGGTAATCGCGCCAGAGACGGATTGCATCCTTGAACGCATGTATCAGTTGGTGCAAGAGGCAGGAAAATGCTGGATTGGGTGTAGCGCAGATGCCATCCGGAAAACAACTTCCAAATCGTTAATGACCGACATTTGCGATCAGTCAGGGATTTCAGTTATTCCTGGTCGCTATTTAAAAGAGTCAATACCATTACAATCCTTGACCTGGTATGAAAATACCATGGCTGGTTGGGTAATTAAACCCGATGATGGGGCTGGTTGCGAACATACTTTTCACTTTAAAAATGATTCAGAAGTCACTGAATTTAATAATAATATAAAAAATAATTCTTCATTACCTTATGATAAATTACTGTTACAACCTTATATCGCCGGTCAAGCTTTAAGCATGTCTGTTTTATCAACCAAGGACCAGGTAAAAGTAATTGCAGGTCATCAGCAAAGGATCACTATTAACCAGGGAAAATTCAGCTTTGAGGGTGCGGGTGTGAATCAGGCAGCGCAGTATTTACCTTTGATGCAAGCGCTGGCTGAACGCATTAAAAAAGCTATTCCGGGATTGATTGGTTATTGGGGTGCGGACATGATATTGACTGATAGCAATGCGTTAACCTTGGTTGAGATTAATCCTCGATTGACAACTCCCTATATTGAACTCTCCAAGTTAGTTACTGAGAATCCAGCCAAATGCATACTGGATGCGGTTTTACATAACAGGCTGTCAGAGTGTGTAGCGCAATCGTCGGTTTCGCTGGAACTGCCGTCTGTTGCAGTGGAGTTTGATACAGAGTACAAGGCTGTGTCGAATGAAAGTTTTACTGTATGAGTAATGTGGTCATTGGTTGGGATATAGGCGGCGCGCATGTGAAAGCGGTGATGCTGGATGCGCAAGGGCGCGTCTTGCGAGTATCACAGCAGGCGTGTGCTTTATGGAAGGGTCTGGACCGGCTCGAAGACTCATTGCAAAAAGTGCTGGATTTATGGTCTTTGGAACCAAATCAATCCATGCATGTGGTGACCATGACTGGCGAACTGGTGGATTTATTCGAGAACCGTGCTCAAGGCGTACGCGCTATTGCAGACACTGTGAAAAAATACTTGCCCCAAGCCATGTTCTATATGGCTTCACAAGCTGATAAATCTGCGTTTGTTGCTTTAGTTGATGGCAAGGAATCTGGTATCGCCTCTATGAACTGGCATGCTTCAGCGCAATGCCTCGCAGAAATATATGCAGATTTAAGTATGCTGATTGTAGATATCGGTAGTACCACCTGCGATATTACGGTTTGCAATGCACAGCAGGTGCTGGCTAATGGCTGGACAGACGCCGAACGCATGGCCAGCCAGGGTTTGCTCTACACTGGTGTGGTCCGTACCCCTTTGATGGCATTAGGACCTTATATCGAGTGGCAGCAACAGGCGCGTCATATTGCCGCCGAGTATTTTGCTACCACTGCCGATGTTTACCGCGTGCTGCAAGAATTACCTTCTAAGCATGATCTGGCGGATACAGCAGATGGTCAGGATCGCTCTTTGTATGCTAGCACGCGGCGCCTGGCACGCATGGTAGGTCATGACCTGGAAGATGGCGATACAATCCATTGGCGCTCGCTGGCGCAAGCATTCAGGGATAAACAATTGAACATACTGGTCAATGCGATTCAATCTTGTACAAAAAAGTCAGCCATGCAACCGCAAACCTTAACAGGGCTAGGAGCAGGCAGTTTCTTGTTGCCTGAGATTGCGCATCGCTTAGGCATGATTTACAAACCGGCATCGGCATCAATATTGGCTGATGATCCTCAATTAAAGAACGACGCAGAAGTGTGTTTTCCGGCGTATGCCGTTGCGAGGTTATGGCAGGCATGGCATTGATTCAGCTGGAATTACCTTATCACGAAGGTGCTTATTGGCTAACACAGGTCAGACATTTGGTGTGGCCCATGTTGCTGGAAAGTGGGCGTGTTGATGCCGTTGAAAAGCAGTTTTCAGTCGATGAAGAGATCAGCCTCGGCGCCAGGTTTGATATCGTGGTTGCTGAACCGGTTGCCAGAATTATTCATCGTCGCCCGGTCACAGAGGTGCATGTTAAACATGCACTGCAACAGTATGAAGAAGATCCTTTTGCAGTCATCAAGCGTTTCTTGGCACCACACAAGGTTGACCGGGTGACCGATATACCTTTTGCCGGTGGCGCGCTAGGTTATTTTTCTTATGACCTGGGGCGCAGCATCGAACCTATGCCTGAACTGGCCGCACAGGATATGCCTTTGCCTGAGTTGCTGGTCGGCATATATGACTGGGCGATTGTGGTCGATCATCATAAACGCTGTTGCCAACTGGTTTCACATGCCCGCTTTAACACTACTGACTCACTCCATGCATTGCAGCTTAGCCTATTGCAGCCCAAAGAGCAGCCTGAGAAACAGGCATTCAGCGTAGTGGGCGACATTGCGCATAATATGGACAAGCCTACTTATGCAAAAGCTTTCCGGAAAGTAAAAGACTATATTCTGGCGGGAGATTGCTACCAGATTAACCTGGCACAACGGCTGGCTGTCAAAGTGCAAGGCGATGCGTGGCAAGCGTATGACCAGTTCCGCCAATTGAGCAAAGCACCGTTTATGGCTTATTTGCAGGTGGATGACGGGCAGGGGATGCCGTTTGAAGTGCTTTCTATGTCGCCGGAGCGTTTTTTGCAAGTGACTGATAATAAAGTGGAAACACGTCCGATAAAAGGCACGCGCCCCCGGCATGCAGATGCAGCAATGGATAAGCAGGAAGCAGAGTCGCTGGCTGGCAGTATCAAGGACAGAGCCGAAAACCTGATGATTGTCGATTTATTGCGCAATGATATCGGCAAGGTATGCGAAATTGGCTCGGTCAAGGTAGATGCTCTGTTTCGTTTGCAGCGTTTTACCAATGTGCATCATCTAGTCAGCATTGTGCGCGGTGTGCTTGCCAGTGGCTATCATGCAATGGATTTGCTACGCGGCTGTTTCCCCGGTGGTTCCATTACCGGCGCCCCCAAATTGCGGGCGATGGAAATTATAGAAGAGCTGGAACCGCACCGGCGCGGCATTTATTGTGGCAGCATCGGTTATGTTGGATTTGATGGTAGTATGGACACCAATATATCCATACGCACAGCGGTTATCTGCAACCAGACCATGACGTTTTATGCCGGTGGTGGAGTAGTTGCTGACTCTGATTGCGATAAGGAATACCAGGAAACACTGGATAAAGCTTCGCAGTTTCTTAAACTGGTGGCGCAATTTAAAACACATTCTTAATTTTTTCGGGAAAACATCATGTGGGTGATCAAGCTTGGAGGAAGCGTGACACACCATGACAGTCTGCTCAAATGGCTGGAGCTGGTTGTCCGTTGGGGCGATGGGAAAATCATTATTGTGCCGGGCGGCGGTGTGTATGCCGATGCGGTGCGTCAATTTCAGCAAATACGTGCCGAGCTGCCCGATGGCCATATCAGTGACTTGCATGCGCATGCGCTGGCTATTTATGCCATGGACCAAATGGCGCGCAGCCTGGTAGCCATGCTGCCGGAACTTGCTTTGGCTAGAAATCCACTTGAAATCGCTGAGCGCGGCTGGCAGCACCGGGGGCTGGTCTGGTTGCCTAGTGAAATGGCATTGAACCCGGAACTATGGGGTGACACAGCGTTACCGGAAAACTGGGAAACGACTTCCGACAGCTTGGCTGCCTGGCTGGCCTGCCAGCTTGAAGCCAGCCATTTACTGCTAGTTAAATCGGATGACAGGGTGCAGCAGCCAGAAACTTCTTTTGCGCTGGCTGATTTGCAAGCCATGGGCATTGTGGATGCCGGATTATCTAAAATCCTGCCGCAATCAGCATTCAAATCCTGGATAGTGCATCAAAGCGAATTTGATTTGTTTCAGCAAGGGCTGGATACCAAAGTGCTTAACGGGCGCCTGATTCTGTAGTCTCAAACTGGCTTGTTTTCTCAAACCTGCCAAAATGCAGCATGATGGTCGGCAAGATCAGCAAATTGAGGATGGTGGAAGAAATCAGACCGCCCACAATAATGGTCGCCATCGGACCTTCAATCTCACGTCCCGGTTCGCCGCTACCAATCGCCAGCGGCAATAAACCAAGTGCTGTCACCAAGGCAGTCATTAAAACTGATGGCAAGCGTTCAGTCGCACCACGGATGCAGGTTTCCATGTTCCATTCGCAACCTTCCTTATCGACCAGATGCTGGAAATGCGAAACCATCATAATCGAATTGCGCAGTGTGATACCAAACAGCGTTACAAAGCCAACCAGCGTGCCGACTGAAATCCACCCACCCGCAAAGAATGTTGCCACGATGCCGCCGATCAACGCGAAGGGCAGGTTGGCGAAAGTCAATAACAGGTTACGCAAACTGCCAAAAGCGATATAAAGCATGAGGAAAATAGCGACGCCGGCTACCATTGAATGGACGATTAAATCGCGACGGGACTCGGCATTGGCCTCAGCTTCGCCTGAAAATTCCATATAATTTCCGGTATGGAGGGTCACTTTCTGGTGTAAGGCTTTCTGTATTTCACTGAGCACAACCTCCTGGTCGCGGCCTGCAATATTGGCAGTAATGGTTTGAATACGTTTTGCTCCAGAGTGTAAAATTTTGGAGCGGCCACCTTCCTGTGCGATATAAGCCACATCGGACAGTTTCAGCATTTGACCTTCAGCATTAAAAATCGGGATGTTGCGCATATCAGCAATATCATCCCGGTTGGCGTCGTTTAGCAATACGCTGACGCCAATAGAACGGTTACCCATGAACACGTGATTGACCGGCACACCTTCATAACTTGCTTTAACCGTGTCCAGTACATCCACAGACTGCAAACCCCATAATGAAAGTTTTTCCTGCTTGAGCCTTATCGCAATTTCGGGCGTTTCCGGTGGCGATTGCACCATCACATCGCGCACACCGCGTATGCTGCCTAGAACATTCGCTACTCTTTGCGCATCGCGGTCGAGTGCATCCAGGTCAAGTCCATAGATATTAATCACCAAGCCAGCAGCATAGCCTGAAATGGTTTCTTCAATACGCTCGCTTAAAAAAGTATTAATTGCAAAGTTTGCGCCTAGAAACCCTAATTCTATTTTGCCGTCGTCATCGTCATCTTCAGTTTCTCCCGAGAGTTCTTCTCGGATAGCGCGATAGATACGTTCCTGATCGGCACCTGAAACGGTGCCGATTTCAACCTCAAACTCGCTGTAATGTGTGCCGAAAGTATCGGCAGCATTAGGCGCACGACCAACCCACTGGGCAACGCTTTTTACGCCCGGGATTTCCAGTAACACCTTGGTCACCTGGTTGCCAAGTTTCAGGGACTGCACTTCTGAAGTGCCCGGCACGGTTGTCATATGCAGGATGTAGTGGCCCTCATGCAAGGCCGGAATAAACTGGCTCCTGAACAGCGGCAATAACACCAGCCCAATAGCAATACAGACAAAGCTGGTGACCAGGATCAGCTGATAACGATGTTCTATGTGGTGCAACACTTTCACATATTTTTGCTTCAACCAGCGCAGTAACGGTGATTCCTGATTGTCCAGCCGCGCGTTGCCGAGAAGGGCGTAACATAGCGCTGGCGTCAAAGTAAGTGCGACCGCGAGTGAGGCCATGATGGCTGAAATATAAGCATAGGCAAGAGGTGCAAACAATTTACCTGCTACACCAGTCAGTGTGATTAGTGGTAAAAATACCAGTGCGACAATAATGGTGGCATAGACAACAGAGCCGCGCACTTCCATGGAGGCCTGGAAAACCACTTGTGGAATCGGCAAAGGCTGCGCAAGTTGACGGTTTTCGCGCAAGCGCCGAAAAATATTTTCCGTATCGATAATGGCATCATCAACCACTTCGCCCAATGCAATCGCCAGTCCACCCAACACCATGATATTAAGGCCCACGCCATATTGATGCAGCACAACAATGGCAGAAAGCAGTGAAAGCGGGATGGCCGTGGCAGAAATCACTGCCGTGCGGACATTAAACAAAAACAGGAATAGCACGGCTATGACCAGCGTTGAGCCAATCAGGATATCGGAGCGCAAGCTTTGAATCGCGGTTTCAATAAAGTTTGCCGGACGGAACAGCCCTTCATGCAAAGTGACTTGCTGACTTGTCAGACTGGGCTTGATATCCCGCAGCTTGGTTTCCAGTAATTTGGTAAGCGCATAGGTGTTGGCACCCAGCTGGCCCTGCACAGACAGATACACCGCAGGTTTACCGTTAATGGCGGCAGCGCTGATCGATGGTGCTGCACCTTCAGCAACTTCTGCCACGTCGTTGATGCGGATAGTGCGCCCCAGCTTGCGTATTAACGTGATATTACCTAACTGCTGCGGCGTAGTAGTTTGGCCTTGGCTATTCAAAATAATGCGCTGGTTATCATTTTGGATGTAACCGGCTCCGCGCACTCCGGTGGCGCGGCTTGCGGCATTCACCACATCCTGTACATTCAACTGGTATAGCATCAGCTTGCGCGGATCAATTTTTATCTGGAACTGGCGGACTTCGCCACCGAAGACATTGATATCCGCGACGCCTGGAATCGCCATAAGATGTGGCGTCAGGTGCCAATCAACCAAGGTACGCAACTGCATCAGGGTGAGTTTGTCCGAGGTGACGCCTAGACCCAGCACCGTACTGGCAGAAGAAGTGAGCGGGGTAATATTGGGGGTGATGCCTGGCGGTAGCTGGTTGCCAAGCATATTCAGATGTTCGGCGATGATTTGCCGGTTTCGGTAGATATCCGATTTATCCTGAAAAATAACCGTGATGACAGACAATCCCGGAATGGACTGTGAACGCAGGCTTTTAATGCCAATGGCACCGGCGATGATATTTTCAATCGGTTGGGTGACCAGTTTTTCTACCAGGCTGGCTGACAGGCCAGGAGATTCAGTCTGGATAACGATTTGGGTAGGGGCGAACTCAGGGAAGACGTTTAAATCACTTTGAGTCAGGCTATAAGTACCATAACCCAACACCAGCAGTGCGAGGCCGATAATCACGCCATAAAATCGAATCGCGAATCTGACCAGTGCTGACATCATGCCTGTGGCTCTTTCCGGCTCTTAAGTTGGCGCGGCTTAATCGTCATTCTCATTTTTAATCTGGAATTTAAATTCTTCCGAGAGCAGCAATTGCGCCCCATGGGTGACGACTTCAGTACCCGGGCGCAGGCTATTATCAAACCAGCCATTGTCAAGCTCTACATCAGAAGCCACTGGTTTACGCAAAAACGTATCTGCTTTGGTTTTGACATAAATCCAGGCCATACCGCCATGCCATACAATGGCTTGGTTGGGCACAATCACGCCTTTCAGCATAGAGGATGCCGACTGGGCAGGCACCACATTGACGCGCATTCCTACGCGCAGGAACTCTGCCGGCGCACTATAGAAGTAGGTTTTACCGATATTGCTGATATCAGTCTGGATAGACTGGGAAACATAGTCGGCACGCACAGGTTTGATTTCATCCTGGATTGGCGAAATAAAAATAGTCGAGTTTGCTTCAGGCTCTTTGAAATTAAGCGGGAAGCTGACTTGTACCAGTACTTTTTTTTGCGTCAGTAAATCATGCAGCGAGCCAGTTGCAGGATGCTGTGTAATCAATGTCGCCAACGGTTTACCCCATTGTGCGACTATGGTATCCGTCAACGCTTTTAATTGTGCCTGCGCAGACTTGATTTGGGTCTGGTCATTAATCACCAGTGCCTGCGCCTCTTGAACCGCTTTGTCAGAGACGTTTTTATCGTCTTCATTTAATTGTTTATAACGCTGATATTGCAATTGGTGGTTAGGCAATATGCTTTCGGCAATGGCTAATTGGGTTTTTAACTGCTGATACTGGCTGTTGTAATCCACCAGTGTCTGAATGGACACCACAGTGCCAAGAACCTTGATATTGCCATGATAGTCATAAGGTTGCAGCGGTTCTGCATGGATGCCACTATTTTGCTGGGTGGCCAGGTTTAACTGCACGAGCTGCAGTCCGTGTTGCTCGACTACATGCAATGGGCCTTCAATTTCTTCTTCATTGTCATCCTGCATGGTCTCGTATTCATCGCGGCCAACCAGGACAACCGCCCAAATCAGCAGGATAATAAGTGCAATCTGAGCCCCGATAATCCAGAGTGCTTTTTTATTCATTTTAATGGCGCCTCTTGTGTCTTTATGGCAAATGTCATCGATTGCTCTGATAAAAGCAATGGTTTTTGCATGACATTCTCAATTTCCTGCAGTGCGCGCAGCACATTGGCCTGTTGTATGACCAGTCGTTGCTGTGCGGCATAAAACTGGATTTCAGTTTGCAGGTATTCCGTTTTATCAATCAGACCTTTACGCCACTGGCTTTCCAACTGCTGCTTGCGGCTGGATTGCTGGGTGTATTCCTGCGTCATTGTAATCAGCAGATTGGCTGTATCACGATATTTTAAATAGGTTTGTTCAGATAACTGGATAATGTGGTGTTGCAGGGCATAAAAGCGTGTCGCCTCGTTCTGCCGCACCTGCTCGGCATATGCCCACAGGTCTGATGATTTATTTAGCAGATTCAGCATGCCGCCAATACCCAGCGCCCAGATCCTGTCACCATATTCATACAAGATACCCGGGCTTAATGAGATATCAGGGTAGCGTTTTGCCATTTCCAACCTCAGTTGTGATTCTGCCTTGGCATATTGTGCCAGCCCGCGCTGAATATCCATGCGGTTGGTTAATGCGTAATGCTGGATTGTTTTTGCGTCCTGATAGGTTTGCGGTTGGTCAAATCTGGCCTTAAGAATTTGAGAAATGTTCAGCTGTGCAATATTCAGGGATACATTTTGCTGGTCGGTCAGGCCTGCATCATGCATGATTTTTTGCTGGGTTTGCTTGATCTGCAATGTCAGCTGTTGTAGCTGCCAGGCCGCTTGATCATGCTGCAGGCGTATCGGCAGCACATCAGACTTACCCGCCACACCAAGGTCCAGCCTTTTTTGATAGGCATTCAATAAATCCGCCTGCGACTTTTGCAGTTTCGTCAGGCTGGAATGCAAGGCCTGCTGTTCTGCCAGCGTGATCAAATCCAGACTCAGTTGCTGCCTGAGCATCCAGGCACTCTCTGAAATAAATATTTTGGCAATATCTGCCTGGTACTGCGCAATGTCAATATTGATCTGGCGTTTATTGGCAGTGATAAATGGAATATCGACTTGCAAGCCATAAGCCCACGGATTGATATCGCCGTTGGCCTGGTTACTATGCGAAAGCTGGCCATTCAAACCGACCATTGGGCGCAGGCCCGCGCTGGTAATGCCTGCGAGTGCAACGGCATAATCAGACTTGGCTACTTTAAGGGCAGGGTGGAAGTAGAGGGCTGATAATGTCAGCCTGTCTATATCCCATGAAGTAATCGGCCAAACAGTTTGCGGGTATTGTGTGCGGACAAACTCTTTGAAACCTTCCTGTGTAGGCGAGGCTTGCTGAATGTTTTCAATATTTTGCTGCTGTTGTATTGGTTGGGCCTGGTATGCAATGCCGCATGCTGCGAGTAATAGCGGGCAAAAGCAGGCTAGGTAACGCATATTGTCAACAGTATTTAAAAATAGCGCGCGTATTGGCGGTGAAATCTAGCCGGCTGATCGAAATGCTCAACGTTGAAGCACTATTCAACAATTTATTCGACGATAGTCGCGTTGACAGCATCCAGTGCATCCTGGAGCAGGTCTTCTGGTAACTGGTTAATGCTGGTTGCCAGCAAATCAGCGGCCTCTACAGTACGGATAGGAAGGTCTGCCGAATTTAATTCTGCAATCAATCCTGCAGCAACGCCTGCAATTTTGAGCAACACTTCACGTTCTCTCATTAAAAGCTCAAGTTCTGCTCTGAGCATATTTTCTTCGGCTGAATGCATATCCTGTCCTGACACTAACTATTTACGATAATCAATTCCGCATCTTGCAGTTGAATGCTCGGCTTGTCAATGTGATGTCAGGTAGATTGTGAGCGCAGTTGGAATGCGCTATAATGGCGAAGTCGGTAGTACACGCATGAATGCTTGCATGTATGACTGGCAATGCGAAAGTGGCGGAATTGGTAGACGCACTGGATTTAGGTTCCAGCGCCGCGAGGCGTGAGAGTTCGAGTCTCTCCTTTCGCACCATACATTTAAAGCCATATGAAAAAAAAGTATGGCATAAGTTTTAAGGCGGCATTTTAAAATTTATCAAATTTAAATTGTATTACGATCAATCAGGCTTCCTTCCTAGGAGGCCTTTATTGTTTGGGCACTGCCTTAATTGGTTGTTGACTTAATCATAATGGAATAAATCATGAAAATCGTACAAACTCCAAATGCACCGGCAGCAATAGGTCCTTATGCGCAAGGCGTAATCGTCGGTAACACGCTGTATACCTCAGGACAAATCGCTTTGCGCCCTGATGGCAGCTTGAATGACGGCGATGTGGTGGCGCAAACCCAGCAAGTGCTGGCAAATCTGCAGGCGATTATTGAAGCAGCAGGTGGTAATTTGCATCAAGTGGTTAAAACCACTGTTTTTTTGAAAAACCTGGATGATTTTGTGGCGATGAACCAGGTGTATGGCGAGGCCTTTGGCACCCATACTCCGGCACGTTCTACTGTACAAGTGGCTAAATTGCCGCGCGATGTACTGGTTGAAATTGAAGCCATTGTGGCATTAGGCGAGATTTAAAGGCTAAGACTCTTCAAATCCTTGCGGGTCTATTGTTTTATCTAATCGAAACGCGCAACATCGCCTCTGCAACCTGCATCTGGGTTGAGTGCTGTTTTGAAGTTTATTTCAATTGAGACTTGTGTTATATTTTTATGCTCTTTTTTCATGATTTGATCACTTTGTAAAGCTTATAGAGTATGGTCAGGTTATGCTAAACATTCATTGAGACGCGCAATGGCGCGCCCATTCACATAACCCATCGTTATCAAACGATTTTTACAGGAAGTGCAGCATGGCAGCAGTATCTGTTGAAACAGTCAGCAACTTGGAACGTCGCATGACAATTAAAGTCCCTTTAGCTCCGCTGGAAGGGCAAATCAGACAACGTTTGCAACAAATTTCGCGCACCGCCAAATTTTCAGGTTTCCGTCCAGGCAAAGCGCCGGTTGGTCTGGTAAATCAGCACTACGGTAACCAGGTGCGTGATGAAGTCTATTCCAAAGCGGTTGAAACCAGCTTTGGTGATGCTGTCGAGCAAAACAAACTGCGTGTTGCCGGCTTCCCGAACATTGAGCATCTTCCATTTAAAGAAGCGGCTGAAGAATTAGAGTATGTAGCGACTTTTGAGATTTTTCCTGAAGTCACCGTAGGCGATTTGAGCAAAGTCAAAATCGAACGCCCAACGTTAGAAGTTACTGACGCCGATGTTGAAAAAACACTGGATGTATTGGTTAAGCAGCGTGTTACTTACGAGCCTGTAAAACGCGCGTCCAAAAAAGCTGACCGTATTAACATTACATTGAGCGCTTCCATCGATGGCGAGCAGGTTGAGAGCACTGGCGACCGTGGTATTGACCTGGTGATTGGTGAGCCTGGCCGTGTCAGCGAGTTTGATGATGCTTTGGTGGGTGGTAAAGCCGGTACTGAAAAAACATTCGATATCACTTATCCTGCTGACCATAATCCAGCGCAACTGGCTGGTAAAACAGTAAGTTATGCTGTGAAGTTCATTTCAGTTTCGCAGCCGGTTTACCCTGCGGTGGATGCGGAATTTGCTAAAAACCTGGGTGTTGAAGATGGCAATCTGGAAACGATGAAGTCTGAAATCAAACAAAGCCTGGAACAAGAAGTAGCCAAACGCATAGCAGCACGTTTAAAAGAGAGCGTATTTGAAGCGCTGGTGAACGAAACTACTTTTGAGCTGCCAAAATCTATCATTGCAGCTGAAACCAACCGATTGATGCAGGTTGCAGCACAAAACTTGCGTGAGCGTGGTGTCGACCCGCAAACAGTGCCCATGGATCCTTCACTATTTGAAGCCCAAGCGCAACGCAATGCTAAACTGCGCCTGATTTTGACTGAAGTGGTGAATAGCCATAATTTGCAAGCCAATGCGGATCAAGTGCGTGCAATGGTAGATACTTTTGCATTGAGCTTTGAGAAACCGGCTGAATTGGTGACCTGGTATTACGCGGATGTTAAACGTCTGGATGAGCCAGCAGCGTTGGCGACTGAAGAAAATGTAGTGGCTTGGGTGCTTGAAAAAGCAAAAGTCTCCAACAAAAAAATTAAATTTGATGAATTGATGATGGGTGCTTAAACCATGAATTATATGAACGCACATGATGGCATGATGCAAGAAAGAATGGAGCCGCAAGGTCTTGGGTATATCCCAATGGTCATTGAGCAAAGTGGTAGAGGTGAGCGTTCATATGACATCTACTCACGTTTGCTTAAAGAGCGCGTTATTTTCCTGATTGGCCCGGTGAATGATATGACCGCCAACCTCGTTGTAGCGCAGTTGCTGTTTCTGGAAGCTGAAAATCCTGACAAGGATATTTCTTTGTACATTAACTCACCAGGCGGTTCGGTCACTGCTGGTATGTCTATTTATGACACCATGCAGTTTATCAAGCCTGATGTAAGTACTTTATGTATTGGTCAGGCCGCTAGTATGGGCGCCTTCCTGTTGACAGCTGGCTCAAAAGGTAAACGTTTTTGCCTGCCAAACTCACGTGTAATGATTCACCAGCCATTGGGTGGTTTCCAGGGCCAGGCCTCAGATATTGCCATTCATGCTAAAGAAATTCTGTATTTAAAAGACAAGTTGAATGGCATCATGGCGCATCATACCGGCCAGCCGGTCGACAGGATTGCTGCCGATACAGACCGTGATAACTTTATGAGTGCTGATGCTGCCAAAGATTATGGATTGGTAGATCAGGTAATTGCCGCACGTACTGTTTAATATCAGTGCAGGACGACCAGCAGGGGAATAAATATGGCCAATAAGTCAGATAGCGAAAAGCTTTTATATTGCTCGTTTTGTGGCAAAAGTCAGCATGAAGTTAAAAAGCTGATCGCAGGCCCTTCTGTATTTATTTGTGATGAATGCGTAGATTTATGCAATGACATTATTCGTGAAGAAATTCAAAGTCTGAACGAGATCAAGTCAGCAGATAAAAAGCTGCCTACACCACAAGAAATTTGCGCCATTCTTGATCAGTACGTCATCGGTCAGGTGCAAGCTAAAAAGAATTTGTCTGTAGCGGTTTACAACCACTATAAGCGTTTGGGTTACAACCCGCTTTCTGACGGTGGTCAAAACAATAAAGATGATGTAGAAGTCCAGAAAAGTAATATTCTACTGATCGGGCCTACAGGTTCAGGTAAAACACTGCTAGCACAGTCTCTGGCAAGAATGCTGGATGTGCCGTTTGTCATGGCTGATGCCACTACCTTGACTGAAGCAGGCTATGTGGGTGAAGACGTAGAAAACATCATGCAGAAATTGCTGCAAAAGTGTGATTACGATGTTGAAAAAGCGCAGCGCGGGATTGTTTATATTGATGAAGTCGACAAGATTTCCCGTAAATCTGACAATCCCTCCATAACTCGCGATGTATCGGGTGAGGGTGTACAACAAGCTTTGCTTAAACTGATTGAGGGCACGATTGCCTCAGTGCCACCACAAGGTGGGCGTAAACATCCGAATCAAGAGTTCGTGCAGTTAGATACCACCAATATTCTGTTTATTTGCGGTGGTGCATTTGACGGGCTGGATAAAGTCATTCGCCACCGTTCAGAAAAAGGTGGTATTGGGTTCGGTGCTGAAGTAAAAAGCAAAGAAGATATCCGCGCTGTAGGTGAAGTATTGCGTGATGTGGAACCAGAAGATTTAATCAAATTTGGTTTGATTCCGGAGTTCATTGGTCGGTTGCCAGTCGTGGCGACGCTTGAATCGCTGGATGAAGCCGCATTGATGACAATTCTGGTTGAGCCAAGAAATGCGCTGACCAAGCAATATATGAAATTGTTCAAGATGGAAGGCGTTGAGCTTGAGTTTGAGGACTCTGCACTGCGGTTGATCGCCAAAAAAGCATTGGAAAGAAAAACCGGTGCCCGAGGCCTGCGTTCTATCCTGGAGCATTCATTGCTTGACCTGATGTATGAACTGCCATCGCTCAAAGATTTGTCCAAAGTCATTGTCGATGCAGGTGTGATCGAGCATACCTCTGAACCCATCTTGATTTATCAGGATGCCCAAAAACGCGTTGAAAACGCAAGTTAAATCATGCTTGCAATAGCCTTCGGGCTATTGCAAGATACCATCTATGTCACAAGAGAATCCGTTCTCTTGATTTTTCAAAGTACGTTCCCATCTAAATGCAAAGGCACAAGCCTTTGACACTTTTTGAAAGAAGCTATGACTGAACACACTTTGTTTGACGTTGAGACTCCAGAAGAAGCCACCTTAATCCCATTGCTGCCCTTACGCGATGTCGTGGTATATCCCCATTTAGTCATCCCTCTGTTTGTTGGCCGTGCCAAATCAGTTAAAGCCTTGGAGCGTGCTTCCGAAGGTGATAAAAAAATCTTACTGGTTGCGCAAAAGTCTGCAAATAAAGACGATCCTGTGGCTGAAGACCTCTATGAAATTGGTACTTTGGCTACGGTATTACAAATGCTCAAGCTGCCCGATGGCACGGTAAAAGTGCTGGTGGAAGGCTTGCATCGTGTGCGTGTGACTGATTTCACAGAAACCGACGAATGCTTTATGGCATTGGGCGAAGAAGTCGAGCAAACTGACCAAAGCGATAAAGAAGCGGAAGCTTTGATGCGTACAGTCATGACCCAATTTGATCAATACGTCAAATTGAACAAAAAGATTCCTCCTGAAATCCTCACGTCACTTTCAACAATTAATGAACCAGGTCGCCTGGCGGATACTATTTCTGCCCACCTGACATTGAAACTGGAAGAGAAGCAAAAAGTGCTGGAAATGCTCAGCGTGATTGAACGCCTGGAGCATTTGCTATACCTGATGGAATCAGAGATTGATATCCTGCAAGTTGAAAAACGCATTCGTGGCCGTGTGAAGCGGCAAATGGAAAAAAGCCAGCGCGAATACTATTTGAACGAACAAGTTAAAGCTATTCAGAAAGAACTCGGCGAACAAGATGAAAATGCCGAGATGGATGAGCTTGAGCAGCGTATTAAAAACGCTGCCATGCCGAAAGAAGCTTTAACCAAAGTCACAGCAGAATTCAAAAAGCTTAAATTGATGTCACCTATGTCGGCAGAAGCTTCTGTTGTCCGTAACTACATAGATACTTTGCTCAATTTGCCTTGGAAGAAAAAAACCAAGATCAGCAAGGATCTGCAAATAGCCGAAGATATCCTGGATGCCGATCACTATGGCCTGGATAAGGTTAAAGAGCGCATTGTTGAATATCTTGCCGTGCAGCAACGTGTTGGTAAGTTAAAAGCCCCAATTTTATGCCTGGTAGGCCCTCCAGGTGTCGGTAAGACATCGCTTGGACAAAGTATTGCCAAAGCAGTCAATCGCAAGTTTGTGCGCATGGCCTTGGGTGGTGTGCGTGATGAAGCGGAGATTCGCGGTCACCGCCGTACTTATATTGGCTCCATGCCAGGAAAAGTACTCCAAAGCATGACTAAGGTTGGCGTGAAAAACCCGTTATTCTTGCTCGATGAAGTCGACAAGATGGGGCAAGACATGCGTGGAGATCCGTCCTCTGCCTTGCTAGAGGTGCTTGATCCTGAGCAAAATCATACATTTGCTGATCACTATGTCGAAGTTGACTATGATTTAAGCGATGTAATGTTTGTTGCCACCGCGAACAGCATGAACATTCCGGAGCCATTATTGGACCGTATGGAGATTATTCGTCTTTCAGGTTATACCGAAGATGAAAAAATCAATATTGCCCAGCGCTACCTGTTGCCTAAACAGCTTAAAGCACACGCATTGAAAACCACGGATATATCCGTTGCAGAAAGTGTTTTACGCGATATCGTACGTTACTACACGCGTGAAGCCGGGGTGCGTCGCCTTGAGCAGGAAGTCGCCAAAATTTGCCGCAAAGCGGTTAAAGAGCAGTTGCTGGCTAAAGGTAAAACTAAAACTGTTAAAAAAATTAACGTCACCAGCAAAAACCTTGAGCAATATCTTGGTGTGAAACGATATGACTTCGGTGTTGCCGCCAAGGATAACCAGGTAGGGCAGGTGACTGGTCTTGCGTGGACCTCAGTGGGCGGTGAATTGCTGACGATTGAAGCTGTAACCTTGCTAGGCAAAGGTAAAACCATTACGACCGGTAAATTGGGCGATGTGATGCAAGAGTCTGTAGCTGCTGCAATGAGCGTCGTGCGTAGCCGTGCCGAAGGACTGGGCATCAGTCCTGATTTCTATGAGAAAAAGGACATTCATATCCACCTTCCTGAGGGCGCTACGCCAAAAGATGGTCCAAGTGCAGGTATTGCATTAACAACTGCGCTTGTATCGGTTCTGACGGGCATTCCTGCGCGTGCTGATGTGGCAATGACTGGTGAAATTACCCTGCGCGGTGAAGTATTGCCGATTGGTGGGTTAAAAGAGAAATTATTGGCAGCGCATCGTGGTGGTATTAAAACCGTATTGATTCCTTCAGCGAATGAAAAAGATCTGGTAGATATTCCTGGAAATATCAAAAAAGACCTGGAAATTCACCCGGTAAAATGGATAGATCAGGTGCTGGATTTGGCATTGGAAAGCGCGCCAAAACCACTTGCGGTAAATACTGAAGCCGTTGAAATTGTTGCTGCTGGAGACGCAAATCCAGAACAAGCAGTCACGCATTAGGCAAATTGATGCGAATTATTGTCAAAACGCGGGATTAGCGCTTGACAGCTCGTTTTGCGGCTTGATATAAAGGCAATACAGGATGTACCTGTTTTTTTAACTAGATAGGGGAAACACGTGAATAAATCAGAATTGATAGATCATATTGCTAATGCAGCCGGTATTTCTAAAGCCGCAGCCGCTCGTGCTCTGGATGCAACAACAGAGGCAATCTCTGGTGCACTGAAAAAAGGTGATTTGGTAACATTAATTGGTTTTGGTACATTCTATGTAGGTGAGCGTTCAGCCCGTTCCGGCCGCAATCCTCGTACTGGTGCGACAATCAACATCAAGGCTGCTAAATCTCCTAAATTTAGGGCTGGTAAAGGTCTGAAAGATGCTGTAAACTAGCGTGCTTTGGTTGAGCGCTAACATGCTCGGCCAACTGTAGCAACACTTGGGTTGTTACGGGTGCTTAGCTCAGTTGGTAGAGCGTCGCCCTTACAAGGCGAATGTCAGCGGTTCGACCCCGTTAGCACCCACCAGACAATTTAAAAATCAAGAGTGCGATGTCTGCGCTCTTAATTTTTTGAGTCTTGCCACACTTAATAAGTTACTTTAATAAGTAGCAATAAGTGGCGGTAAATAGTTATAAAATAGTTGTTGAAATTATAAAAAATATCGTGCTATAATTTCATTTTTGACGAGTACTGGAGCGGTAGTTCAGTTGGTTAGAATACCGGCCTGTCACGCCGGGGGTCGCGGGTTCGAGCCCCGTCCGCTCCGCCAATATTAAAACGAGTTAGGTTAATCCCTAACTCGTTTTTTTTCGTCTTTTGTAAACATTTTTTTTTATGTTGTGTTGATCTATTGCTTAACTTTTAATGTATAAGTTAGTCAATTGAGCTTGAGTCTGCAAAATTTTAATCATGATCTGTGTTTAGAAATCTTTTTCATAAGCATCATGCGTTTCCCACCAAACATGTTCTCAACAACAAATGCTCCATGGCATTTGCTAATCTATTTTCTGTGCCCGTGTTCAAGTATTAGCGAGTGATTTCACGTTCGATACTTTCGTCATTAGTTTAGGCTCCGCAAGCTTCTTAACCATATGCTTTTAAAGCGATTGCAACTGCTGGATTGGGGCGATTTGTATCGGTTTATGGTATAGTTTGCTGTTGCAAAAAAATCAGGTAATGGAAATTAAAAAATGTTAGAAGCATTAAGAAAACATACACAAGGGTGGATGGCAAAAATCATTTTGGCACTGATTGTTGTACCATTTGCATTGTTCGGTATTGATTCATATTTAAACAACGCAGGCGGCCAGGTCGCGGTTGCGAAAGTAGATGGCCAGAAAATATCACTGCAAGAGTATTCAAACGCTGTGGAGAATGCGCGTAATTACCTGCAATCTCAAGGGCAAAAAGTAGATGCTGCTTTGTTGGAAAGCCCAGCGTTTAAACAATCCGTACTGGATAGCATTATTACTCGCCGTTTAGTCGAGGGCGCCATTCAGGATTACCGTTTTAAAATCAGTGATGACCAATTGAGCCAGCATGTGGTGGGTATGCCTGAATTTCAAAGCAATGGTAAGTTTTCTGAAGATACTTATAACCAACTGTTATCGCAGAATAAATTAACTCCCGCAAAGTTCGAGCAGAATATCCGCAAGGACTTAACCGTACAGCAAGTGCGTGATGGCTTAACCAACTTGGTATTTATGCCGCAAAAAGTTGCAGAGCAGTCATTGATGTCTGAGTTCGAACAGCGTGAAGTGTCTGTTGCAGACATCAAGGTCGTTGATTTTATTAATCAAGTGACCGTCACGCCTGAACAAGTACAAGCGTACTACAATCAACATAAAACTAAATTTATCGCGCCAGCCAAGGTGAAGCTGCAATTCACGTTGTTATCTGCTGCCGGCTTAGTTGGTGATGCCAGCGTTAGTGATGAAGAAGTAAAGCAAGATTACGAAGAAAATGCTGCTAAATACCAAGGGGATGAGCAGCGCCAGGCCAGCCATATCCTGATTGGGTTTAACAGTACAGCTAGCGCTGAAGAAAAAGCGGCCGCTAAGCAAAAAGCTGAGTCCATTCTTAAGCAGGTAAAAGAAAATCCTAAAAACTTCGAGAAGCTGGCAATTGAATTTTCGCAAGACACGGGTTCTGCCAGTAAAGGCGGCGATCTGGGCAGTTTTGGACGTGGTGCCATGGTGAAGCCATTTGAAAATGCTGCATTTTCAATGAAAGTTGGCGAGATTAGTGACCTGGTGGAATCAGAGTTTGGTTATCACATTATCAAATTGACCGGTATTACTGGCCAGTCTTCAGATTTTGATTCTATGAAGCTCAAAATCAAAGCCGAATTACTGTTCCAGAAAGCACAGGCTAAATATGCTGAACTAGCAGATGACTTCGGCAATACTGTTTACGAGCAATCAGGCAGTTTAGAGCCAGTCGCCAAGAAGTTTAATTTGCAAGTACAAACTTCACCGGCAATGACTAAAGATGAAATTGCCAAATTCTTTAAGAGTGACCGTCTGGCCTCTATGGTGTTTTCTGACGAAGTGTTAAAAGAAAAACGTAATACTGAAGCTGTAGAAATTTCTCCAAACAACTTGGTTGCCGCGAGGGCAGTTGAGTACACACCAGAAGCACCGCGTACTTTTGATGAAGTCAAAAGCGGTATTGAGTCTTTACTGAAAGCTGAAGCTGCGACTAAATTGGCCAAGCAAAAAGGCGAGGCGCTTCTTGCCGAGTTAAAAGCTGGCAAAGCAGTGAATGCCGACTGGATTCCGCCTGTTACCATTGACCGTAGAAATGCGCAGGGCTTAACTGATGCAGTGATGAGAAATGTATTCAAAGTGAATACTCATACTCTGCCAGCCTATTATGGTTTTAACGAGCCTAATAAGGGTTATACCGTGATTAAAGTGATCGCCGTGAACCAGAAGCTTAAAGACAGCCCGGAGGTCGCTGACAAGGCTTATAAAGCGTATCAAGCGGCACTTGGGTCTGAAATGTCATATGCTTATGTGTCATCGCTGAAAGCTAAAAAAGATATTCAGTACAACACGAAAGTATTGTTGTCTAACAGTAACAATTAATTAATTGGATACCAGTGAAGAAGGAGGGCAGTTGCCCTCCTTTTTTGTTTTCGACTTCTTGTCTGATCTTAAGTACTCTTGATCAGAGCTTTTAATAAAAGGTTTTATTTCCGCAGTTGCGTGACAATCAATAGAGTTTAATGGCTAACGAAGGCGATTATGCTTAAAGCTAGCTGCAAAAATAATAACCAGGGAGCTCTTTGAAAAAAAAGCTGAAAATGCAGATAAGAAATGGTAATGAAACAATAGGCGTGGATTGTTAATTGGCTAGTTCAAACCGTTTATTTTTAATCACTGGGTTTAATCCGCAGTGATGCATTACTCTTCGTTTAATTAACAATATCCAAAATACTGTGTCTAGCCGAATTTAGCCAGTAAATAAAATTTTGATGTTTTTCTTTAGCTCGACACGATCGATACGCTCAAGCAAATGGCTTATCAGCAAAGTTTGTAAATAAGTGATCACAACAGCTGTGAAGAAAACAATGAAAAATTTGAGCACGTATTGTGTATGGATATTCTTAATCAAGGGAATATGCCATAAGTAAATCCAAATAGAATTACTGGCAATAAACAGCACAACATTTTTTATATTAATCTTCTCAAAAAAATACTCAATCTTATCGCTGTAAATCCACAGCAAGCTTGAAACAAAAACCGCATATGAAAAATAGTAAATCGAGGGAGGGTATTTCAGTGATTGGGTTGGAATAAACTCGCCATTGAAAAGAAATAGTCCCATTCCCGCAATGGCAAATATCCCCAAACTAATACCAGTAATTACGTAAAGTTGAGGCTTGGCGGCATTAGCCATGCGTAAGCCAATCGCGAACAGAATCCCGTAGGGAATAACATACAATAAGATGGCCGACGCTATTTCTGCTGGACCTTGCCAGATGTATGGCATGGCAAAGTAACGTACCAATTCATAAAGTAAAAGGGTGGCTGCCAGCATGCCATAGTATGTGCTATTGCTCGCTGTGTTTTGATGCCAGGCATATATCACAGGCGAGATCAGTGCAACCAATAAAAATACCCTGATTACCCAGACATATCCTATGCCTTCGAGCAGCGCGTAAGAGGTGACTATGGTATGCGTTTCAAGCTCTTGGTTACCAGGATCAAATACCATTAAGGCCAGAAAATAAAAACTTAAAAATATCCAGACTGGGAAAACCAGTCTTTTAATTCTTTTCCATACATAAGACTGGTATGGCTCATTGGTTTTATAACTCAGGCTAAATGACATTGCTGAGACTAATATCATTAAGGGGACGTCAAAGTTTCGCAGTTGAAAGAGAATTCCTGGCGGATCTACATGAGCGAAAATAATCATGAATAGACCGATAAATCTAAGTATATCTATTTTTTCATTTCTCATAATTTAACCCACGCAAGGACCCGGTAAACTGAAAATTGAACTTTTAATATTTATTATTGAGTGAGTAATATATTTATTTAATATTTTTATTTATAAATAAAAATTAGATATTTGATTTTATTTAGTACACCTAATTAAACAAGAATTAATAGTTTTATTAGTACTATTTTAGTGTTAATAATGTTTTAATTCAAAAGTAAATTCTTTAACTTTTGCAACAAAAAAACGCCTGACATTTAAAGTGCAGGCGTTTTTTGCTAACTATTGAAAGCCTTAGTCGATTTGACCGGCAGCAGTGATATTCATACCACCATCAACATAGGTGATTTCGCCAGTCACCCCTGAAGCCAGATCGCTGGAAAGGAAGGCGGCAACATTACCTACTTCTTCAATCGTCACATTTCGGCGTAAGGCCGCATGTTTCTCATTAAAGCCAATCATTTTGTCGAAATCAGCAATCCCTGAAGCTGCCAATGTCTTGATGGGGCCAGCAGAAATCGCATTCACGCGGATGCCGCGTGGGCCAAGACTTTGTGCCAGGTAACGTACATTGGCTTCCAGGCTGGCTTTGGCTACGCCCATCACGTTGTAATTAGGCATAGTACGTTCAGCGCCCAAATAACTTAGTGTGAGCAAGCTGCCATTGCGGCCTTGCATCATCGGATAGGCTGCTTTGGCCATTGCCGAGAAACTGTAAGAGCTGATGTCGTGCGCAATATGGAAGTATTCGCGGCTGATATTGTCCAAATAATCACCAGCCAGTGCGACTTTTGGAACGAAAGCGATGGAGTGTACTAAACCGTCCAAGCCATCCCATACTTTTGCCAACTCGACAAATAAATTGTCGATTTGGGCATCTTCAGCCACATCACAGGGTAATACCAAAGTTGATTCAAAGTCAGCTGCGAGATCACGAACGCGCGTTTCGTGTTTATCCACTTGATAAGTAAAGGCCAGTTCGGCGCCTTGACGTTTCATGGCCGCTGCGATGCCATATGCGATTGATCGGTTGCTAAGCAAACCGGCGATCAGAATTTTTTTTCCAGCAAGAAATGCCATGCTTGATCCTGTTTATTGATTTTAAGGGTTAACGGTTAGCGTGCGGTGTGTGACCTTGGGTCAAACACATCCCGCAAACCTTCACCAAGCAGATTATACCCTAACACGGTAATTAAGATCGCAAGCCCGGGATATAGCGATAACCACCAAGCAAACTGGATATACTCTTTGCCATCAGTCAGGATATTGCCCCAGGAAGCTTGCGGTGCTTGCACTCCAAGCCCGAGAAAACTGAGGCCGGATTCAAGCAGCACCGCACTGGCGATACCCAATACCACGCTGACCAAGACTGGCGTCAGGCTGTTAGGCAGGCAATGCTTAAATATCACGCGCCAATCTTGCGCACCCAGTGCAGTCGAAGCAGTCACAAATTCACGCTGGGTGAGGCTGAGGAACTCTGCCCGCACCAGCCGTGTGACACTCATCCATGAAGTCAGGCCAATCACAATCATGACATTGGTGATTGAGGGACTTAAGAAAGCGATCACGGCAAGAATGAGGAAGAAGCTGGGGATGGAAAGCATGATATCGACCAGTCGCATGATGATAGTATCAACCCAGCCACGATAATAGCCAGCAATGGCGCCCAGAAACACACCAATCGCTGTCGAAATACCTACTGCAACAAGACCAACCAGTAGCGAAACCCTGCCACCGTACAACATGCGGCTCCATACATCGCGCCCTAAACCATCCGTACCCATCCAGTGCTGCATAGAAGGCGCCAGCAGAATTTGCTTCACGTGTATATCGTCTGGGTCATATGGTGCCAGCCAGGGAGCGAGCAGGGCGAGCAATAGAATGATGCTGATCAGTAATAGACCGGTAAGCGCCAATGGATTATGCAATATTTTTTTCATGATTGACTTGTCGATTACCGGGCAGGCATCACACCTTTGCGCAAACGTGGGTCCGCCCAGGCATAAGCAAGGTCTGCCAGTAAGTTACCCAGCAATGTCAGTGCGGAACCTATGGTCAATATGCCCATGACCACCGGGAAATCACGCATCATTACCGCCTCATAAAATAATTTGCCCATGCCCGGGATGGCAAAGATGGTTTCGGCAATCACCGATCCACCAATCAACCCAGGCAAAGATAGGCCAATAAGGGTAATCAGCGGTAAAAGCGCATTACGCAGCGCATGCCGATAAGTGATCGTATGATCACTTAGGCCTTTGGCACGTGCGGTAGTGACATAATCCTGACTGAGGACATCCAGCATGCCATTTTTAACGAATAAAGTAATGCCTGCCAGGCCGGTAATAGAGGGAATCACCACCGGCAGGAACAAATGCATAAACAAATCCTGGCTTTTTTGCCAGAAATCCAGTTGATCGTAATTCAAGCTGTGCATTCCTGAAATGGGGAACCAGGGATGGATCACGCCCAGCCAGTACATCAATAGCAAAGAAAGCCAGAAACCGGGAATAGAAAAACCGATAAAGTTGAATAGGGTAATTGACCTGTCAGGCCATTGCCCATATCGTTTGGCAGCCCACACACCTAAAGGCACGCCAAGCGACAGGGTAATTAACAAACCTGCAATATTCATGAGCAAGGTGATAGGCAGGGCTTCCTCAATCATGCCTGGCGTCACATTGCCGTCTTTGTCTTTTTCCGACCAGAACACCGGCTTCTGATGGCTGGCAAATGAATGGCCAAAGTCCAGGCGTACCATACGTTCCATCCATAGGCCGTATTGCACGATGACTGGCTTGTCCAGATTATATAAAGCACGTAATTTTTGCCTGGATTCTTCAGATGACTTTGGGTCAAAAGCAGTCTCGGTGCTGGTGATGTCGCCAGGGGCCAAATGCATAATAAAAAAAGAAATCAGACTGATGCCAATCAGCATCGGCACCATCCAAAGCAATCGTCTTATCAAGTAACTAAGCATGTTATTCAGCCTGTATCTGTGTTCGTCTCAGGGGCAGTGGGATATACCATTTTTGAGAGTCGTAACCAACGCCGGCTGGTGGCACCGGATTCATAATGCCTTGCACGCGTTTATGGATAGCTGTCAGGCCGTAACCTGCCGATAAGTAAACGATGGGGCTGTCTTCGTACAAAGCTTCCGCAAACTGGTGGTAAACGTGCATACGCTTGTCTGGGTCGAATTCACTACGTCCTTGCTCAAGCAGCTTATCGACTTTAGGGTTATTGTAGCCAATAAAATTAAACTGGCCTGGCTTTTGCTGGCTGGAATGCCAGATGCCATATTGGTCCGGCTCAAGCCCTAATTGCCAGCCCAGCACCACTGCATCAAAATCACCGGTTTTGATAAAGCGGGTAATAAAACTCGCCCATTCAATAGAGCGTATACGAATATCAATACCAACTTCTTTTAAGCGGCGCTGAATAATGACAACAGTTTTTTCGCGTTCCTTATTGCCATGGTTGGTTAAGACTTCGAATGACAGTTTTTTGCCGTCACGTTCGAGAATGCCATCACCATCAGTATCCTTGTAGCCAGCTTCAGCCAATAAAGTGCGTGCCTTTTGCGGATCAAAAGCATAGGGTTTTAATTGAGGGTTGCTCCAGCGCGTGCCAGGTTTATATGGCGAAGCAATCTGTTCACCCAATCCCAAATAAACGCCATCGATGATTTCCTGCTTATCAATCGCGTAATTAATTGCTTTGCGAATGCGCACATCATTAAACGGTTGGCGTTTCAGGTTAAAGCCTAGATAGGTATAACTGTTACCTAGCGCTTTATATTGATTTAACCTGGCTTGTAACTCAGGACGCGATGGAATAATACGGGCATAGGTAATAGGGTCCATATTCATGCTGTCGATATGATCCGCCATCAACTCCAGGAATTGTGCGCCTGGATCCGGAATGATCCGCTCTATCAAAGTGTTGATTTGCGCTTGTCCTAAAACAGCCTTCGGGTTACGTTCTAATTTCAGATATTCGCCATGCCGCCATTCTTTTAATTGGTAATAATGGCTCCCCAACGGTTTTTGCGTGAAGCTGGTGGTGTGAATATCCTGCCCGGCTAGTTTGTGCTTGGGCAGAATTTGCAAGCCAGCCCAGCTATCCAGCGCAGGCGAAAAAGCCTGGTCGTAATGCACTACAAAAGTCAGTTTATCCGGTGTTTCGGCTTTGGTGACTAGCTGAAAATCGGATGCATAAGGGCTGCGGGTTTTTTCATCAATAATCAATTGCCAGGTGAAATACACATCTTCACTGGTGAGCGGACGACCGTCCGCCCAAACTAAACCAGGTTTCAGATGAAAGGTAATCGTTTTCTGGTCAGCAGCTACTTGCCATGACTGAGCCAATTCACCAGCCAGATCAAGATCCTTGTTATATCTCAGCAATGTGTTGAATATATTGGCAGTAATCGCGCTGGAAGCGGATTCTCCCGCCACCATGAAAATCAGGCTGCTGGGGTCTGATGGCATAGCATCAATGAATGTACCGCCAGATTGACTGGGAAAGGATTGATTGTACGGAGCGTTATTTTGCTCGGAAACGTCTGCGCTGCAGGCTGCCAACAAGCCACACAAAGAAATAATCAGGAAATAACGGTGAGCCATGTGCAATATTGTGTGTTAGGCAAGTTTATAGTCAGGCAGAACACACATCATATACAAATTCTGTTATTTATGACTGGTTTTGCTCTTTTTTGTAGAGGATGTTGAGGACTTCTTCGATGAAGAGGACGATTTATTCGAAGAGGTCGATTTTTTAGAGCGATGGCTACTGCCGGATGAAGCCTTCTTGTAACTGGCTTTTGTAATATGTGCACCAGAGCTCTTTTTGCCTGAAACGCTGGTCATACTCTCTTGCTGCTCAAATTGCAGGGTTTGACCAACCACCAGGTTTTTACTTTTCAAGTGATTTTGCTGCATGATTTGCTTGGAACTTACCCCGTAGCGTTTTGCCAGTTTAGAGAGTGTATCGCCTTGTTTCACTTTGTGTGAGATTGCTGTGTATTTATTTGAAGCTGCTTTTTCAACAGCCACTTCAATCGGGATCTGTGCCATTGCCACTGCGTCAATCGGCTTGGTCAGCGTAGAGTGATTGCCTGCAGGCACTAATAATGTCCTGCGCACCACCAGGTTCCTGTTCGGTTTCAGGTTATTGGTTGCACTTAATTCATACAGGCTGATATCAAAGCGATTGGCAATATCGCCCAAACGCTCTCCACGTTTTGGGTGATAGCTATGCCAGTTGGATAAAGGGCGCGTGTAACCATTCAAGTTATTGGTGAAATTGCTGGCTGCCCACGTTGGAAGCAACAGCTTCTGGTAACTGTTTTCAGTGATGAGCACCGGGCGCGTGAAGCTTGGGTTCAATGCGGTGAACTCTTCCAGCGAAATGCCTGCGAGTTCTGCCGCCAGTTTGGCATCAATTTTATTCGGTGCCTGAACAGTGGTGAAATAAGGCTTGTTTGGAATTTCATTAAGCGTCAGCCCATACTGCTCCGGGCGGAAAATAATGTTTTTAATCGCCTGTAACTTGGGCACGTAATTACGTGTTTCGTCAGGCAATGACAAATGCTGGTAATCGGTGGGCAATCCCAGGCGTTGATTACGCTCAATCGCACGTGCCACTGTACCTTCGCCGGCGTTGTAAGCCGCAAGGGCCAGGTCCCAGGCACCAAACATGGTATATAGCTTTTGCAGGTAATTCAGCGCTGCCTGTGTCGCAGCGGTGACGTCTTTGCGTGAATCTTTCCAGTAGTTTTGTTTAAGGCCGAAGTCTTTGCCGGTGGAGGGAATAAATTGCCAGATGCCAGACGCCTTGCTGGTCGATAAAGCTTTAGGGTTAAACCCGCTTTCAATCATAGGCAATAGCGCAATTTCGGTCGGCATGCCACGTTTTTCGACTTCGACAACGATGTGGTACAGATACTTTTTACTGCGCTCCAGCATACGCGAGACATAATCAGGCCGCGAGGCATACCACTGTTCGTGCTTGTTGGTATAGTCCGAATCAATATCCGGCATGTTGAAACCATCACGTACACGGTCCCATAGGCTATCTTGTAATGTCAGCGCATCCTCAAACTGGTAGGTGGAGCTGTAACTTTCAGCCTCGGTTTCGCCAAAGCTTTGATCATAACTGCCGTTATCATCCGACAAGGTTGCTGGTTCTACGTATTCGGCCATTACCAGCAATGGACAGGCCAAAAAGGTAATACACAACAGTAATTGATTAAAACGCATGACGGTAATTCAAAATCCTGAGGCTAATGCACGATGTCGCATCAGATAGCCTGGCTATCCCTGTATGAATGCATGTGCATGCATTGATAAAACTTGATTGGCCGCAAATCCCGGTCAAACAGCATGTGGTTGACGTAACGTATGAGAACGGTAAAGGAGGACACATTCTACGTTAATTTCAATGTGAGACAAGCCCTTGCGTAGCCATGGGCTTTGTGCGTGTAAATTTGTTTTTGGTTAGAAGACATTACGGCGTTCGCGTAGTTCGGTAAAAATTTCGACAGCTGGCTTATCTTTAAACTTGGTTTGTTGTGCCAGAGACTCGCAACGTAAAAAGGGGTTGGTCGCCAGTTCCAGTGCCAGTGTAGTCGGTAAGGAAGGCTGTTGGTTCTGCCTGAGCATGGCAGTAGTTTGCGCGCGCTTTTGTAAAGCAGTATTGTCAGGCTCAACAGTGCTGGCAAAGGCGATGTTATGCACCGTGTATTCATGCGCCGGATAAATCAATGTATCTGCCGGCAAAGCCGCTATCCGTTGCAAAGATGCATACATTTGTGCTGGAGAGCCTTCAAATAAACGTCCACAGCCTGCACCGAACAAGACATCGCCACTGAATAAATGTTGTTGATTGATATAGTAAGCAATATGGTCAAGGGTGTGCCCCGGTAATGCCATGACCTGACAGGATAAATCTGGAAAAGACGCAAACTCAATACAATCACCTTCTTTGACGCGTATCGCTTTTACCGCATTGTATGTCGGGTGGTGATGATCGGGAGCATATACAGGACACTGCCAATGTTGCTGTAAGGCGAGGGCACCACCCACATGATCTGAGTGATGATGAGTCAATAAAATGCCTTCCAGCTGATACCCCTTGGCTTGCAATGCATGCTCCACTACCGTGGCATCGCCCGGATCAATCACCAAAGCATGTTTGCCAGTGTGTATCAGCCATAAATAATTATCGCTAAAAGCGGGCAGGGCAGTGATTTCTATACTTGCGGAAGTTTCTTGCATCACGCATCATTGAGAAAACGGTCATTAATGTCAAGTTAGGCGTAAAACCTTAACGTATCATCTTTGTAAATTTCATCGGAGCCTACATGCAGCCTAATCAGCCAGTCACCTTCGATGCCACTGCGCTGGGACACTACATCGCCCAATGTGAGACTAAGGTTTATGAGCAGGCTGTCGCCAACGTTTTCGGTTTTCATGCATTGCAACTGGGTTGGTCAGGGTATGATCTGCTCGCGCAGTGCCGTATTCCATACAAGCATTATCTGCATGGGCAATTCACAAAAGACAGCTCCATGTTTTGTGAGCCTGAGTATTTACCTTTAGCTGAAAATTCCGTTGACCTGATTTGCCTGCCGCATGTATTGGAGCAATGCCATGATCCGCAGCAAACATTGCGTGAAGCTTTTCGGGTATTGGTGCCTGAGGGAACCTTAATCCTGACCGGCATAACGCCTTTCAGTTGCCTTGGTTTGCGTGCGAGAGCCGGATGGTTCAAGCAGGCAGGCGCTTTTAAACGTCTGTTCACCGCTCGGCGGATTCGAGACTGGTTAAATGTATTGGGGTTTGAAATTGTAGAGAGCCATCACCTGATGCATGCCTTACCGATCAATGATCAACATTGGCTTGAACGCCAGACCAGGTTCGAAAAATGGGGAGCTTGCACTTTTGGCATGACCGGCGGTGTTTATTTTCTGGTGGCGAAAAAAAGAGTGCTTCATGTTCGGCTGCTCAAGCCTGACTGGAAAAAATCACCGCTGAACAAGGCATTACAAACGCAAAAAAGCCGGACACGCATTCAAAACAAAGTACAAAAACAGTTAAAATGCGCGGATGTCGACACAAAGCTGGATTGAAATGTATGCGGATGGGGCCTGTAAAGGAAACCCGGGCGTAGGTGGTTGGGGCGTTTGGCTGAAAGCCGGGCTGCATGAAAAAGAATTATTTGGCGGTGAAGCCCTCACTACTAATAACCGCATGGAGTTGATGGCGGTGATTCAGGGCCTGCAGGCTTTAAAAAAACCTTCCTTTATTAAGATTTACACCGACTCAAGTTATGTGCAAAAAGGCATGACCGAGTGGATTAAAGGCTGGAAACAAAAGCAATGGCGCACGGCTGATAAAAAACCAGTCAAGAACGCTGATCTTTGGCAAATGCTGGATGCACTGGCAACCCCGCATACCATAGAGTGGATCTGGGTGAGAGGGCACGCCGGCAATGAGGGCAATGAACGCGCGGATGTGCTGGCAAACCAGGGCGTGTTAACGATCGCAAAATCATCTCTTAGCAAATCAATCATTTAAAAAGCGGATACATGAGACAAATTTTTCTGGATACGGAAACTACCGGCCTATATCCCGACCAGGGCCACCGGATTATTGAAATTGCCGCGGTAGAGATTTTTAACCGCAGACCAACCCAGCGTCACTTTCATGTCTACATCAACCCTGAACGCGAGATTGATGCCGGTGCGCAGGAAGTACATGGCATTTCGCTGGAGTTTTTGCAGGACAAGCCGCTATTCGCTCAAATCGCCGAAGAATTTGTGGAGTTTGTGCGCGGTGCGGAATTGATTATCCATAATGCCCCGTTTGATATGGGCTTCCTCAATATGGAATTGGCCAGATTGGGCCTGGATAAGCTGGAAGCATCAGTCAGTGGTGTTGTTGATACACTTAAAATGGCTAAAGAATCACGTCCTGGCCAGCGTAATAATCTGGATGCACTGTGCCGGCACTTTGGCATAGATAACTCCAAGCGCACGCTGCACGGCGCGTTACTTGATGCGGAATTGCTAGGTGAAGTCTATATCGCAATGACGCGAGGTCAGGAAAGCCTGCTAATGGAGTTAACCGGTACGGCTGAGCAGGTAAATGATGCAAGTATCGTGGTGGATTTAAGCAGACTAAAATTGGTAACCGCAGATGTAGAAGAGATCGCAGCACATGCCAAATATATTGAAGGGCTGGCTAAATCCGGTGCAACACCTTGGTAAGCAGTCCGAAAACTAGTAAAAACAATAACTTAACGTGATCAAAAAACTTAGCTAGGCTTGATCAAACGCATCTGTCCAACTGTTAGGTGTTTCATACAACCTGACTTTCATCAATTTAAGATGATTGTCAAAAGTGCCGTGATATTGCGCCTTTAGCAATTTAAAAGCTTCGGCAGCCATATTTTCTGCAGTAGGGATAGTCGGGAAAATCACTGTTTTGTGATTAGGCAGGCTGTTTAAAAAATCTATAACAGCGGTATCGCCTTGGTAAACCAAGAAAGCATGGTCCCAGCGATCGACGATGGTTTCTCTGGCAATGCGCTTAACGTCGGCAAAGTCCATCACCATTCCGTTTTCTGAAGCGTGTTCTGCCTGAATAATGTCACCAGATAACGTAATCTCTATCGCGTAGCGGTGACCGTGTAAATTGCGGCATTGACTTTTGTGATCAGGAATACGATGTCCGGCATCGAACTCCAAGCGTGTAGTAATTTCCATGACGCTATTATATCAGTAACCATGCAGCTCACTCTGCACGAAAAACGGTCACACTATTAATATAAATCGTCAATATCCATCAATGCATCTTCATCTGCAGAGTAGTGCTTATGACTTTTTTCATAGCTGCCATAGCTAGTGTCAAAATCATCCACTTCATCGCCTGCAAAGTCTTCCAGCATTTGGTCAATACGTTTGAATTTGTCGGTTGGGCCTGCTTTTTGCAACATAATTTACTCCTCATTACCAGTTAATTATTGCTCAAACATGTCAGTCATGACATTCTTACCGTATTCATTAGCATAGACTGTGCCAAAGCCAAGTTTAGTTCCTGCAATTAGTCCATGTTTAAAGAGTGAAAAATAAAATATGCTAGCGATCAGATAGAACAATTGGCCTAACTGATTGTCTGTAAAGCATTAATGTAAATATTATGATTAATATCATCAGGAGATTTTTAATGCGTGGTTTGATAATCGCATTGTGTACCTTGGGAGTTTCTTCAATGGCAATTGCAGACTGCCTACCTATATATCAACACCAGTTTAAAACGCTGCAGGGTCAAACTGTCGATTTTTGTCAATTTCAGGATAAGCCGATATTAATTGTAAACACCGCTAGCAAATGCGGATTCACGCCACAATTTGAAGCGCTGGAATCCATTTATGAGCAATATAAGGATAAAGGTCTGGTTGTCATTGGATTCCCCTCTAACGATTTCAAACAGGAACCTGGCAATAACAAGCAGGTAGGTGACTTTTGCAAACTGACATATTCTGTCAAGTTTCCCATGATGGAAAAAACCAGCGTAACTGGTGCCAGCGCAAACCCGCTGTATCAGCAACTTATCGCACAAACCGGCAAAGCACCACAATGGAATTTCTATAAATACGTGATTCTGCCGGGTGGGCAAAAAGTATACTCATTCAACAGTATGACTCGCCCTGATAGTGAAGAGATTCTGAGTAAAATAAAACCGTACTTAAAGTAACTATCAACTTGAAAAAATAACGGCCTGTGAGCAAAACTCACGGGCCATACTTTTTATATTGAGGTGACAACAACATTCAAACTAGCCATTCAAAAAAACACTTCACAATCTGCCGCTTTCACAGTTTGAAAAAATATGCCAAGCATTTAATTATCATAAATATCAAAGCTTTGGTAATTGTGGCACTGTAACCCCTTATAATTCATTTTCTGAAATGGCTAGCTTTTTATTGACTCAAACTTGCTTTGTGTCCAATATGAAAGTAGTAAATTTAATTCCGTTTGGTGCCGAACTTGGTGTGTAATGCAATTTTTAAATGAAGTAATCTAATGGGCATTAAACTTGAATACATGCCTTATTCCGAATTAAAGCGTCAACCCCAAACATGGCGAGATCAGGTTTTAGGGGCGGTCAGTTTTAGCGGCTCTCGAGGTGACCTTGATAGTCAGTCTGGTCACGATAATATCCCGGAAATTCATCTCAACGCGCCTGTCTTGTCAGGTATCCAATTGTCTAGCGAAGTCTTGCTGCCTCTCGAATCCGCGATACTAGAGAATCAGCCATTGATAAGCGCTCATAAAGGACTCATCAGTTACAGACTTAACGCAGAGCTGCTGTTTGGCGTAATCACTTTGGATGAGTCATCCAAAATGATGATTGATAGTCAAGTGCACACGATTTCGGGATTACAACAGGCAACTGAAATCGCTTATCAATTGATATTTGGATTGATAGATGAACTTGGCTATTCGCAGGTTTACCGTTTCTGGAACTACATGGCCGATATCAATGGCAATACTGTTGAAAATAGCGATAGCCTTGAGCGTTATCGCCAATTCAACATTGGCCGTAAAAACGTATTTGTGAATGTGGGCAGGGAACACGGCGAGCAATTGCCTGCGGCCTGTGCACTAGGTTTGCAAACCGGACCATTAAGCATCGCATTTTTGGCGGGTAAAAGCCCTGCGATAGCGATTGAAAATCCCCGGCAGGTTAAAGCTTACAATTATCCAGAACAATACGGTCCACTGACGCCTAGTTTTTCAAGAGCGACCCTGGTGCAAATAGGGCAGCAAATGAGCTTGTTTATATCAGGCACTGCTAGTATTGTGGGCCATGAAACTTTGCATGTTCAAGATGTCATTGGACAAACCAGAGAGACGCTAATCAATCTGCAAGCAGTGGTCAGCGAGGCCAACCGTATGCAAGGCAAACAACTGTTCAATCTTTCCAATGCATGTTTCCGGGTGTATGTTCGCCATGCAGCAGACCTGGCATCCATTCGTGAAACACTCAACAATCACTTTAAAAAAGAGGTAAAGGCAATATTTGTGCAAGCGGATATCTGCCGTCACGAGTTACTGGTTGAGATAGAAGCAACGCTGCAAGAGATCTTGATACAAGACGATTCGCAAGCTTTGCATATCGCATGAAGACCTTTAATCGCGTATTCACATTTCCATTCTCAACGTTGCTGGTGAGACTGTATGACTACTTTGTGCTCTATGCAGGCTTACTCTGGTTAGGCTTTTTGTGCTTGTGCTGGACATTGATAGCCAGCCTGATTTATCCATTATTGCCTGAACGTAAAGCGCTTTATTTTGGGCGATATGTGATCATGATTTCTTTTCGTGCTTACCTGATCAGCCTGAGTTTATCGCAACGTTGCAGTTTTGACCTGACTGAACTGGACGAACTCCGCAATGAGCAGCCACTGATCATCGCGCCTAACCATCCATGCCTGTTAGATGCGGTCATGATTATTTCCAGATTGCCTAATGTCGCCTGCGTCATGAAGTCTGAACTTATGAATAATGTTTTTTTAGGGGCAGGGGCGCGTTTAGCGCGTTACATCCGTAATGACCCGATACGGCATATGATCAAGCAGGCCACGGAAGACTTTAACACTGGCAGCCACTTATTATTATTTCCTGAAGGTACGCGTACCGTGCGCCCACCTGTCAACGCTTTAAAAGGCAGCATTGCAGTCATTTCGCGTCAGGCAAAAGTACCTGTTCAAACCGTGATTATTGAAACCAACTCTCCCTATTTAAGCAAAGGTTGGTCTTTGTTCCGTAAACCGGCCATGCCCGTGAGTTATAAGATCAGGCTCGGCAAACGATTCTCTCCACCTGAAGATACGCATAGCTTTATGCAAGAACTTGAAGATTATTTCAAGGATGTGCTAAGGGACGATGCTTTGAAAATGCCGATGTTGGAAAGCCACAATACATCCAGCATTGATACACCTGACTTTGATTCGCCGGTTCAATGGTGATTCAAGCAAATCTGATGATAAGTCAAACTATGAATCCTTCAAAAACCCATATTGTGTTGATTCCGAGTTACAACCCAGGTGTCAAAGTATACGAAACTGTGCAGGCGGCACGCCAGTTCTGGAACCCTGTATGGGTAGTGATAGATGGCAGTACGGATGGGTCGGAAGTGGCGTTGAAAGCCATGGCAGAGGCAGATTCCGGATTGCGTGTGATCCATCTTCCGCAAAATAAAGGCAAAGGTGCAGCTGTGCTTCAGGGGCTGCATCAGGCGAGTGCAGAAGCGTACACGCATGTGCTGACCATGGATTCAGATGGGCAGCATCCGGCAGAGCTAATCCCGCAATTTATGCAGTCATCTATTGAACAGCCAGCTTCTATGGTGCTTGGCAAGCCAATCTTCGATGCCAGCGCTCCTAATATCCGTGTGCAAGGGCGCAAACTTTCCAATATGTGGGCTAACCTGGAAACGCTGGGTGGAAATATTGGCGATTCCCTGTTCGGCTTCCGTGTCTATCCGATAGAGCCGTTAAGGAAAGTGATGCGATTTAATCCCTGGATGCGGCATTTCGATTTTGATCCTGAAGCCGCAGTGCGCTTGAGCTGGCTGGGGGTTAAAGTGGTTAATCTGCCGGCACCGGTACGTTATTTCAGCTCAGATGAAGGTGGCGTGTCGCACTTCCGTTACTTACGCGACAATGTGCTGCTCACCTGGATGTATACACGATTGTTTGTAGGATTTGTTTTTAGACTGCCGATCTTGGTAGCACGACGTCTGCGAGCCTGGATCAGCAGTTAAATCACACACATCTTCGCGCTTTAAATCATTCCGCCGTTAATGGAGATAATCTGCCCGGTAATATAGGTAGATTGATCCGAAGCCAGGAAACTGACCAGGTCTGCTACTTCTTTTGCGGTGCCTGCACGTTTCATAGGCACCATATTGCTTATAGCTTGCGCATCAAAGGTATTTTGGGTCATAGCCGTTTCAATAATACCTGGCGCAACCGCATTCACGGTAATTCCACGGCTGGCGACTTCTTGTGCCAAGGATTTGGTCGCAGCGTTCAGTGCGCCCTTAGCCGCCGAGTAATTCGTCTGGCCGCGGTTGCCGGTGATCCCTGAAATAGAAGATACATTAATAATGCGCCCCCAGCGGCTGCGTATCATAGGCATCATCAACGGCTGTGTCACATTGAAAAATCCGTTTACTGATACATCGATGACCCGGTGCCATTGCGTCGGACTCATACCTGGAAACACAGCATCATCATGTATACCGGCATTGTTGACTAATACTTGTATAGGCTCCTCTTCAACCAGCAGGCTTAATGCCGTATTGACCGCTGCCTGGTCAGTGACGTCAAACTGCAAGGCTTCTGCACTGCCGCCCGCTGCCGTGATTTCCTGTGCCAGTTGCTCAGCAGTCGCCTTATGATGGTTGGCGTGAATAAACACGTGATAACCATCTGTCGCCAGCCGTTGGCAAATCGCTGCGCCTATGCCACCACTACCACCTGTTACCAAAGCCCTTTTCATGATGCAACCTTCATAGATTTTCTAGTGATTAGCGATTAGGGCATCCGCATCTAAAACCACAGCGGCACGGCCTTCAAGCAGTATTTTTTCACCGGCACTTACTTTAAATTCGTACAGCATATTATTTTCATTCGCCATGATACAAGTCGCATCAATGAAAAGATCTGCTTGGATATCATCCAGCCGTGCCACGTGCATATTCACGCCACGCACGCTGACCAGATAACCGACTTTGGGTTTAGGCTGGTTTTTAGGCGCCGTTAGCGCACCATGGACAGCCATCGCCTGTGCTGCATATTCAATACCATTGGCAATCCCCAATTGCTGATTTGCCCGTAAAGGATTATCTGCTGAGCGATGACTAATGGCCGTACAACGAATATTGGCTGCATCCCAGGCTTGCACCTGGTCTAGCAGGCACATATCGCCTTGGTGTGGAATATGACTGGCAATCCAGGCGTGGTCCAATGGCTTACCAGGTTCAAAAAATTCTTGATTATCTAGCAAGGGTGCACCTCTACCGCCAGGCGTAAATCATCCAGGTAATCCAGCACTATATGGCCACTCTCCTTGCGTGCAATCGATTGCAGCAATGGCAGGCCGCGCATGGATGGTATGGCGGTTCGTAAAGTTTCCAGCTCGGCATCGCTAAATTGATAGGCCGGTTCATCAGTCACACTCACTGTGATTTTCGCAATACTTTTTGGACTCTTTTCAGGGGTTAGCAAAAGTGCAATCCCGCTGTTATCAGGAATTGGCCGTTTACTGAACATGGGTTCCGGGTAAGGCGTATCGCTGGTCATCAAGATGCAAGGCGTATCTTCAACCACTACTTGCGTAAGGGCATCCAGCAGGCCAGCGCCAAAACTGCCATCGAATGCGCAGAGTACTGATGAAGTCGCCATGGTTTTTGTGGCGATACTCCAGTAGCCGGCAGCCGCGTTGTGTACCGAATTATGGAAGCGGGTAGGGGATATTTCCCTGTCTTCGGATGCCAGCATTTCACAAATGCTATGGCAGTTCACGCCATCGCCATTGGAAAATGAAAATACACTGGACAGGTTGTTGTTCCTTAAACCGGCTTGGGAGATAGCTTCCAGTGAAGTCGCTAATGTCACTTTCACAATATCGCTGGCACGCCTGCGCTCTGCTGCCGGTAACAATTCCGGCGTAGGAATCACTGTTTTCGCGGATTGGTAAGGTGCCAGGCCCGCCAGCGTCTGGCTGCCGCTTGCCCAATTATTCAATCCTGGCGCGATGAGGCCTATGCCATCGATATATACGGTTAATCTGGAGCTCATGGCTTGTGACTCGTTTCTGCGTCTGCTGCGTTGGCCAAACCGAAAATTAAACTGCAGTTGGTACCACCAAAACCAAACGAGTTACTCATCACCCGTTGCAGTGATTGAGGGCGGTTTTGCAATTGGTAATTTAACTGTAGTTCAGTATCTACAGCCTCGGTATTCAGGCCGCCAGGGATAAAGTTGTTCTGTAAGGCCAACGCGCAGATGACAGCTTCAACCGCACCGGCAGCGCCTAGCGTGTGCCCGGTAGCGCCTTTGCTGGAACTGCATGGCACATCTTTATTTTCCTGTGCAAACACGGCCCTGACCGCTTTAGCTTCTGCTGCATCATTACTTGGTGTAGCTGTACCATGCAGGTTAATGTAATCGATGTCAGATGGTTTCAAGCCAGCACTTTGTAACGCTTGCTGCATCGCCAGCTTCGCACCTAATCCTTCAGGATGAGGTGATGACATATGATAGGCATCGCTGGATTCACCTACGCCTAGCAACAAGATGGTGTCAGCTGAATTTGTAGAGTTAACTGAGCTTGGCGTCTGGGTATCAGGCACGCGTTCAAGTAAAGCAAAGGCAGCGGCTTCACCAATTGAAATACCATCCCTGTCCTTGTCATATGGCCGGCAGGCCTGGCTGGAAAGCAGGTTTAAGGAATTGAAACCATAGAGTGTAGTCAGGCACAAGGTATCTACGCCACCAACGATTGCGGCGTCAATCAAGCCTGCTTCTATCATACGCCGTGCAATGCTGAATACTTTTGCGCTGGAAGAGCAGGCAGAGGAAACCACAGCAGCCGGCCCGGCAAGCTTAAAATACTCCCGGGTAAAGTATGCGACTGAATAGGTATTCTGGGTTTTGCCATAGATAAAATCCTCAGGCAGTTTACCTGTGGTTCTATCACGGTTGCGGAAAGCAAGTTCTGTCTCCAATATGCCAGAGGTACTGGTACCTAAAAAGACACCGATACGATCGGCGCCATAGGTGTCGATGGCTGCTTTGACAGCCAGGTCAAAGCCATCCTGCTCCAGGCCTAATTTTGCCAGGCGATTATTGCGGCAGTCGTACTCCTGCATACCTGGCGGCATGGCGACATCATCCAGCGCTTCAACTTCACCAATAAAAGTCGGCAAATCGACGGTTTCGAAATCACAAGGTTTAAGCGTTTGCCGTTGTTGTAACAAAGCATCCAGTGTTTGCTGCAAGCCTTGGCCTATGCAACTGGTCACGGTGTAATGTGAAAGTAATAATGGTTTCAAAAAATCTCGGCTTTCGTTACAAGAATTTAATATTACGCAAATCTTTAATTAGTACGGATTTCTAGTGCATTGATCAAAAGTTCTCTGCTGCGTTCATTTACAGCTTCAGTACAACGTAACCAGCCATGAGTTCAGTATAGCTGAGTACCCTAAGACTGAAACAGATTGACTGGCAATTAGTATGTATATATCAATTAGCGGCTTCGGCCAGGGTGATACAGCGCAATCCCTTTGCTTTGGCAGCCTCCAATAAAGCAGGCAGCACGGCTACTATGACAGGTTCATTGGCCGGGGTGATCGCAGCATTACCATCATGCAACAAAATGATAGCGCCCGGGCACAAACCTTTTATGAGCTTGGCTTTCACTTTTTCTGTGTCATTCACTCTGGTATCAAATCCGCGTACAGACCAGCTTGCCAGGTGCAATCCCAATTTTTTAAGGATAGGATCGAGAAACGGATTCCGTAAACCTGCAGGTGCACGGAAGAACGTGGGCCGTTTACCAGTGATGCGTTGCAAAGTTTCCTGCGCAGCCAGAATTTCGATCATCATTTTTGTATAGCCGAACATTGAAAAAAAGACACTATGGTGTTGGCTATGGTTTTCTATCGCATGCCCGCGTGTAACGATCTCACGGCACAGTTCAGGATGCTGTGCCGCTTTATTGCCTATGTAGAAAAATGTTGCCTTGACCTGGTAACGGTCCAGTATATCCAGCACCGGACGTGTGACTGCAGGCTCAGGCCCGTCGTCAATAGTCAGGGCTATTTCATTCCTCAATATGGCAGCTGGCGGTAATTTAGTCCAGTTTGGCCCTAACCAGGAACTTCGCGGCCATAAACCGACCAACGAGATTACCAAATGGTTGGCCAGGAATACAGCCAGCCACCAGTGCCAGAGAGCAGGGGCGATCACCAGGCAAATCAGTAATGCCACATGTAGCAAGATAGACGCTTTGATAAACGACGGTGCTTGCTTCCATTTGAAAAGAAGACTTTCGTTTTTGGTTTGAAGCTCTGTCATGATTGTGCAGCCGTATTCTGGTTGCGGATGGTTTTCCACTTCGCCTGCTGTTTATCCAGGAAGTTAAACCACAGCTGCTGCCAAACCGGCCAGGTGTGATCCCCTGGGATTTTACCTATATGGGGGGCAGGTATTGCCTGCTCCATCAGCGCAATGCCATCTGCAAAGCGGTCTTCGGTTCCGTAACCAAGGTGTATTTCAACTGCCTGCGCATGTTTTAACCATATCCAGTTAGCACGCTCAACATCGTCATCTGCAATGACTCCTGGCTGCCACGCAAGCAAGCCACCAGCATTGGCGATTTCGCCGGTGGTCATGCGATTGCCGGGATAAGGTGCCATCAGGAATAGACCATGCACCTGACCTGGATAATAATGCGCATGCGCCATGGCGATATAGCCGCCAATGGAAATGCCCGCCAGCCAGATTGACTGGTATTGTGAAATCGCAGGTGTCACCACTTTACGGTTCAAATCACGCAGTGCAGTCTGGTTGGCAATCTGCTCAAACGGCAATTCCACCAGCATAAGGTCTATGTCCAGATCACGTTCACGTACTGCCTGTACAAAACCTTGCGCGATAAAGTCCTCAGGCTTGTGAGTGGCGCCTGGCAGCAGGATAAAAAGAGTGCCGGCTTTTTTTCCGCTAGTGGCTAAATCAACCAGGTATCGCATCAGGCGGCTGCTTTCGTGCGAATACTGCGGAGAAAATCAATGCCAGAATCACCCCAGGCGCCACGGTCACCCCCATCGCTTGTAACACCGGTACAGTGGAGAAAGCCAGCAGGCCGAAACCGAGCACGGTGGCGACGTTGGCGAAAACCAGCGAAGCGTAAGTCTGGGGAGCGATAGACTGATTGCCTTGACTGCTTGGGTTGAAAAACAGGGCATAGTTGGAGCCGATCGCCACAATCAGGAGTAAACCAATCAAGTGCAGGATAATCAGCTGCTGGCCAACTAAAGCGAGGCCAGCCATCACTGTTAATACTGCAGCCACTAACGGGATAATAATTGCCAGTAACTGTTTGAATGAACGCAGTGCAAATAATAACAACCCGATAATCCCCAGCACACCCGCCAGCGATAGCAAGATTGCCTCCTGCATATAGCTGGAATAAAGTTTGTTGGACTCGGCTTTCATATCAACGAACAACACATTCGGGATGCTCGCATCGCGTAGCGCTTGACGTACCTGAGTGGCATCGATATCGCTGCCAGAGGGGGCAGTCAGCGGGATCAGCGAGCTCCAGCGTTGGCCTTGCTGCAAGAGCATGGCATCTACTGCCATCGCCATTGAAGTACCTTGCAAGTTGCTGCGCTGCAACAAGGGCTTTGCCCGATTGGTTTCTATATCTTGCTGGAATGGTTCTAGTAAAGCGGCTTTAATCGGCAGGTCTTTCAATGCGGTATTCAACCTGGATTTGAGCTCTGCGCTATCAGGCAAGCTTTCCAACCGGGCTTGTTGGGTGGCCTGGCTAGGCAAGTAATGGCTGGCGCTATCAAAGCTGGCCAGCAAACCTTTATTCACCAGGTTTTGCAGCGTCAGCGATATTTTTTCGGTATTACCAAGTACCGTTTCCTGGCTATCCCCTGATAAAACGATGACATAACGCACATCCGGTGCGCCCATACCGCTACGTAGCCGGCCATCCAATGCCTGGCCAGCCGCGCTTACCGGGCTGAGTGCCGATAACTCTGTATTCCATAATCGATCGTGGTGGTTGTAGACAATGATGCCTGACGCCACTACCAGCAAAATGGCCGGCCAGCGCAAGATACTTGCGGATTTAGCATAGTGTGCCAGTCGAGTACCGCTATTACTGAAGTCCTTGATATCAAAATTAGCAGGTAACAAGAAAGGCAGTACATAGCGTGTCATGGCCGCAGCGGCTATCAACCCTGCAACCGAATACAGGCCGAGTTGCGCCAAACCGGGAAAGCCGGACATAAGCAGCGATGCAAAGCCAAACACCGAAGTGAGCACGCCCAACCTGACGGTAGGCCACACGGTTGCCACCCACTTTTTGCGGTTCTGTTCCCTGTTGCCACCGTGCTCGGTTTGCATAAACAAATAGATCGAATAATCCACTGCTTCGCCTATCAATGCCGTACCAAAACCCAGGGTGATGCCATGGACCACGCCAAACACCAGGCTTACCGATGCGATGCCAGCCAGGATGCCGGTAGCGACCGGTAGAAAACCTAATAACAAAGCTATCTTCGAGCGATATACGGCTAACAGCAACAATGCGATCAGGACCGAACTGACGATAAAGATAACCCTGACCTGCATTTTGATGGTATCGCGCGCAATGACTGAGAATACGCCGGGGCCGGTCATTAATAATGTTGGCTTGATGCCGGATGCACTGATGTTTACCGCTTGGTCGAATGCAGTGCTGATGGTCTGCATCGCAATTTTCTGCGCATCAGTATCTGACCCTGCGGCGCTTGTTTGCATGAGTAGCAGTGCAGTATTGCCATCCCGAGATGCCCAGGCGCCTTCAAACATATCCGGGCGACTATTTCCACTGAAGGCATCCAGCAATTGCAGCATCTCACCAGTTGGGTCATGCGGTAACAAAGACTTCGTCAGCAAACCAGCCGGGGATGCTAGCTGGTCTATGCTGTCAGTGATGGCTACACGCAGGCCTTCGGTGCTGAAATGTTCAGGCGTCACAGCGGGGCTCAACAGGTAGCGATGATTAAACAGATACTCACGGTCACGTTCTGCTGTAATTTCTTCGCCATTATTAACGCTGACAAATGCAGGGTGACTGCGTAGCTTATGGGCGACAGCTTTAGAAAGCGTTGCACGCGTTTGCGGGTCAGCGCCCTCAATTCCGACCAATATCAGTCTTGAAGCCAAACCATCTTTAAGCTGATCCATCAGCAATTGCTGTTCTGCGGTGGGGTGGCTAGGCAAAAATGCCGATAAGTCGGCGGTAAAGTGGCTGCGGGCTATAATTCCCAGGCTAAGCAAGACCATGAGTAGCCACAGCACGATTGCCGTACGGGCAGGGCTCTGTTCAGCAAATAAAGAAGGTTTGGTCACTAGAAGTAGGCTGACTATTCGAGTGAGGCAGGCGCTTGAGGAACAGGCGTAATTGTCATGACCGAACTATCACCATCGGCTTGTTTGATTTCTATGGTCTGCATCCACTGATTGGCGCCACTAATCGTAATATTGCTCACTACTTTTTTCATCTTATCCTGTACAGGCAGCAGACTGAGTTTCCAATCTTCCTCTGTTCCGGAGAGGTTTAGTTTATAAGACTTTTCCAGGGCTTTGCGGTCGCCAGCCAGTGTGCCGCGGATACTATCAATAAAGGCAGCAATTTCAGGGTAACTCTGCAAAGACAATACGTGTTTTTTGCCGCGTTGTTCAACAGTCAACTTGTCTTTCTCTAGAAGCATGCTTTCTGGTTTGGGCTTTAAGGTGCGTTTTTCCAGGCGGTCAGGAGCGGTATAGAACAACTCACCAGAGGATTCGACAGGTTTATCCAGTACAGCGATATTTTTTTTCTCAATAAAGCTGGCATGCCCGCTTTGGGTATTTGCCAGCAATCGCATGAGTTGGTCCAGATCCCAGGTACCCTCGGCTTTGCCGGACAAAGACAACAGGCATAGCAACAAGCCAGTAAGCGCCATCGTTATGTAGCGTTTGGTCATAAAATTCGGGATATTCATTTGTCCTTTTCCAGCAATGAAGCAGGGGTCGACTGCCAGTAATCGAAAAAATTAAACCAATTGTAAGGCGCCACACGCGTGTATTGGTTCAGTAATTCGGTATAACGCGCAATCGCTGCATTTACCGTCTGCTCACGCTGACCGCGTGGAACCTCTGAAAAATCTGCCAGCGTTTCAAAGTGTACCTGGTAGCGGTTATCGCCCATATACAAACCTGCCATAAATACGACCGGGCGGCGCAGCAAGGCAGCCATGCGGAACGGTCCGGTTGGAATGGCTGCTGTATCGCCCAGCAAATCTACCTCTGCCATAGGCTCATTGCCCAAGGTGCGGTCAGAAAGCATTCCTACCAGCATGCCTTCATCCAGGCATTGCTGTAGTTGCAACATGGAGTCGATCTGGCCTAAAGGAATCACCCCCATAGAGGCTTCCGGATTGATCGCCGCCAGCATGGCATTGATTTTCTGTGCATTGTCTTCGTGCATGACCATAGACACTTTTAAACCGGGTAGTTGCCGGCCAATTGCACGCATCACTTCAAAACTTCCCAAGTGGGCACCCATCAGCAGCACACCCTCTTTGGCATCGATCAGGGGACGAATGACATCTTTACCGTGAATCTCGATATCAAATAAATCGTAGTCACGGTTGATGAGGTAAATGCGGTCATGGATAGTGGAAGCAAAGCTGAAAAAATGCCGGTACAGATCTCTCCAGGTAGCCGGCCGCCCCAGTGCACGCGGTAAATAATTCAGGGATGCTTTACGGCTGGCCGGTGAGAACAGTACAAAATAAAAGGCGATAAGATGCAATGCCGAGCGAGAGATAGTACGGCCCAGGCGCAATGAGATCCAGCTCATAATATGCAGCATCAGCATATTGCTGCGCTCTTTGCGCTGCAACCATGGGGCAGATTTCTGGTAAACGCTTTCTTTTGGTTGTGACATGCGGTTAAGCCTTCACTTTTGCGCTGAGGCTGCCAATGACGATTTGGCGTTGATTATTATTGTGGGGGCACAATACTTCAAATTTGATGCTGCCATTGGCGAGCTGCTCGTATTCCAGGCTTGCAGATTCACCCGGGGTCAGCGGGTTCAGAAATTTGACCGAGCTGATCTGCCAATCAGTAACTGTCAGGCCAATCTCGCTACTTAAGGCATGCAGTACTTTATCTAACAGCACAACGCCCGGCACGATAGGCGTGCCCGGAAAGTGGCCTGGGAAAGCCGGGTGGTCTGGTGAGATGCTGAATGGAGTATGTTTTTTCATGAGCTATTCTTCAGTTACTTTAGTGTTACCGCGTGAGCTCACTAATAAAGATTTGTAATGCCTGGCGGGGAAGCTTACCCGTGCTGTTGCGAGGCAGCGATTGCGCAAACAACAGAGGCCTGGGTAAAAATACCGGATCAATCCGTTTGCGCAGTTCGTCTAATATATGTGCGGCAGTAAGGGTAGGCGCCACTACACACGCACTTAGACGCGTCACGTGGTCTTGCGACAGCTCGTCTGGCATAAAGAACGCCCCATCAACCACACCGTCTATACTGGTCAAGTGATGATTGAGGCTGGCTAGAGAGTTACGCTTTCCTGCAATATTGATAATATCCTGCATGCGTCCTTGCAACAGGAACCTGTCATCAGCAGTGGGCACAATCACATCATTGAGTGCCGCTGGGATCTCTACATGGCCACCTTCAGCCCATAGCCGGTCAGCGACGGTTTTCAAGCGCACATTCGGCATCAGTCGCCATTCATCGGTTTGCGTAGTACGCCGGGTCGCAATCTGGCCGGTTTCAGTGCTGCCGTATATCTCAATCAAAGGTGCATGCACACATGCTTCTGTTTTGTGGGCGAGAGCTTCCGATAATGGTGCCGTGGCTGATAACACTAATGCAATTTCAGGTAATGACACTTCTGCATCTAACAGCAAGCGTAAATGCAGTGGGGTGGAAACCAGTATCCGTTCGCCATTGGTTTGGTTAAGCGCCTCCGTAATATCTTCGGGGTAAAACGGCTGTCCGCTGTGCAAAGCGTTGCTACTTTGCAACGGCAGTAACACTGTAGACTCGAATCCGTACATATGCTGGGGCGGTATAGTGCCTACAAAAGTGTATGTAATGTCCGGCTTTAAACACAAACTTTCGGTTTGCGCCTGTACATTATGCACCAGCGAACCCCAGCTTTTTATATGAGGCAATGGTGTGCCAGTTGAGCCGGAAGTAAAAACGATAGCCGCCACTTGTTGAGCATCAATCAATGGAATTTCTTCAGCAGTTGTTTGTTTGGCCAAACTTAACGGGTAAAGCAATTTAGGCAGCGCGATGTCGCAATCCTGATTGTCATGCAGGCAGAAAACATCTGTAGCAAAAGCTTGCAGTTGCTGCACCATCTCAACTGTGTGTGTCGGGGGTAGCAGGCTCACTTTATTACTCACCAAAGCTGCCGCAAAGCCAACGGCAAAGTGATAACGGTCACGACAGACGTTTAACACATGCTTGCTTGCCGGGAGTTGATTTGCCAGTGCAGCCACATCAACAAGAAACTGCCCGACAGTTACCGCTGAATTTTTTCGCCAGGCAATCTTGTCATTGAGGCTGGTGTGGCTTACTAAAGGAAGTTTCTGCATGGAATAATTGTTTAAAGCGTCAAGATTGTCTGGAGTCCAGGTATGCACGGACTGCATCCATAACATTGCCATTTGGCAAGTCTGTAAGAACGGTTCGGCGCACCAGGAATTCTGCAATAAACATCAGCGCCACCAAAGGCAGTGTCAGGAAGTTCACAAAAAACGACCAGGTAGCCAGCGGGGAAAAAAAGAAAAGCAAAGTAGAGACAATTACCATCAAACCGAAGAAAGTAACCCAGGCTATTGTTACATGATAAGCATAGCGTTCGTGATCGGCGGGTAGTGGCCCGCCATTAATAGCCTCGGCAAAACCTACACATAAAGGTTTACGACCGGCTTGCAGTGTTCTGGCGAAAGTAATGAGTAACATCAGCATAAGTCCTATATCCTGTAACCAGAATATCAAACCGGTATGGTGTTTGATCAGCGGCAATGCCCACCAGCTTGAGATTAAAACCAGCAATACGAAACCGATTCCCAATAATTTGGAATCAATATTTATTGCAAATACAAATGCAATCAATAACAGTGGCGCTAAGGCGAGCAGGGCACCTAACAGACTAGCTTGTCCCAAGGTATTTACATGGTGAACAAGGAGCGCAAAAGAGACGATGACTAATGCTATTAGCAGGCCACTGATGGCTTTAAAAGCTTTAGGCATGGCGTCTTTTGATTACTAGGCGGATGGCCGCGCTACTTGGTTTTGTTGGCTGCTACGTAATCGGTAAGACTACGCAGAGAGCTGAAAATCTGGTGATTGTTTTCGTTATCGGACTTAAGTTGCAGACCATAGCGTTTGGAAACCACCAGTGCAATTTCAAGGATATCAATCGAATCCAGGCCTAAGCCAGTGCCATATAAAGGTGCATCAGGTTCTATCTCATTCGCAGCAACATCCAGGTTCAATGCCTGCACCATTAACTCGGCGACTTCCAGTTGTAAAGCAGTGTTTTCCGTCATATAACTCTTTATGTGAAGTTGGTTAAGTCAAAAACATAATCTTTAAGTTTGATGTATTTTAGCAGTATTGTTCAATTTTCATTGATAGCTAATTGAAACCATAAGTTTAGAGCGTCTAGGCTCCAGCAAATGTTGGATACCTTTAAGACATCACTAGTCAGTAGGAAACTATGAATGACTATGTGGAACGAGGATGAATCTTGAAGTTTTGTTCGACGGAATTACGATGCCGTTTTGGAGGTGAAACCGGATTTTTTCAAGTATTCAAGATTTAATGGTTAAACCTTGATTGCAATGAATTTTGAAGCAGAAACACTATAGAGTGTTTTGGCGTCCCCACGGGGATTCGAACCCCGGTCGCCTCCGTGAAAGGGAGGTGTCCTAGGCCTCTAGACGATGGGGACCTAAGAAATTTTGCAACATGTGCATTATACCATTGTTTCAAGAAATCGAAAAATATTTTTATAAAAAACTCAATACTTTCAACTACTTGGTGGAGATAAGCGGGATCGAACCGCTGACCTCTTGCATGCCATGCAAGCGCTCTCCCAGCTGAGCTATACCCCCTAATCCTGGTAATGCATTTCTTTGTTTTGCACTGCAATTCAAAGAAGGCGCCATATTAATGACGGGCACATATCTTGTCAACGATTTTTCGCAGGATTCTGTAAAAAACTGTGATTGCCGTTCATTCAATGGCTGGCGCCAGTTTAAAAGCTGCTTTTAGCCGCGGATATTGCTCTGTGCGCTGAATTGTGACAGCTCCACATAAGGTTGTGGTTGCCAGCCAGCGGCGCGATGTTCGGCCACTACGTTCGTGAAAATGCCGCCCCGTACATAAAATTTAGCGGTAACGCGCATAAATTTAGGATCAATTGCTGCCACTAAATCATCCAGTATCTGATTGGTGACCGCTTCGTGAAAACAGCCTTCATCGCGGAATGACCACATATATAGTTTTAGGCTTTTTAATTCCACACATAATTTGTTAGGAATGTAATCCAGATAAATCACTGCAAAGTCAGGCTGGCCGGTTTTCGGGCACAGGCAGGTAAATTCCGGAATTTCCATATGAATATGAAAATCACGGCTTGAATTCGGGTTTTCAAAGGTTTCCAGGGCTTTAGTGGGTTCAGCTGTTGGTTTGCCACCGAGTAATTGTTCGTTCATTGCAGGCTATGTTTCTTGGGAAAAGTGGGTATTATAACGCTTAAGCAACCATTCAAATTCTTATAAGCGGTTTTCTTACTTTGCGTCTCACTCATCTAAAACTTGCGGGGTTCAAGTCTTTTGTCGATCCTACCACTATTCATCTGCACGGCCAGCGTGTAGGCGTGGTCGGGCCGAATGGCTGTGGTAAATCCAATGTGATGGAATCCGTGCGCTGGGTGCTGGGCGAATCCTCAGCGCGTGAAATGCGTGCCGATGCGATGGATGCCGTGATTTTTAATGGCTCAGGCAATCGAAAACCAATTTCACGTGCGAGTGTGGAGCTTGTGTTCGATAACAGCCTGGGCGGCGCCAGTGGTGAGTGGAATCAGTATGCCGAAATCTCGGTCAAGCGCGTGATCGAGCGCGATAAAGGCTCTACTTACTATATTAATAATACCGCCGTGCGTAGACGTGATGTGGCAGATTTGTTCCTGGGCACCGGTTTAGGTGGTCGTGCTTATGCGATTATTGGACAGAATACAATTTCACGTATCGTGGAAGCCCGACCTGAAGAATTACGGGTTTTTCTGGAAGAGGCCGCCGGCATCAGCAAATATAAGGAACGTCGCCGTGAGACGGAATTGAGACTGCGAGACACCCGTGAAAACCTCGAACGGGTTGAAGATATTTCGCGGGAGATGAATAAGCAGATTATCAAGCTTGAAGCGCAAGCAGTGGTCACGCAAAAATTTCATACCTTGCAAGACGCCCACAAGCTGGCTGAGGCGCAGTGGTGGTGGTTACGCAAGCGGGATGCCGTGCTAGCGCATGAAGCAGCTTCGCAAACCGTTGACCAGGCGGTGAATGCACTGGAAGCGCAAATGGCCAGCTTGCGCGACAAGGAGCTACAACTCGAACAATCGCGTCAACATCATCAGGAAGCTTCTTCCCAATTGCATACGGCACAAGCCGCTTTTTATGAAGCGAATTCGCAGGTTTCTAATCTCGGTTTGCAAGTCAAGCAATCAGAAGAAGCGAGAGACCGGCTGCTGCAGGAGCAGTTGCAGTTGCAGCGCCAGATGGAACACCGCGCCCAACAGCACTCACAGTTGCAAACACAACTAGCTGATAAAACGGCTGCATTGACCATTGCTGAGAGTTCGGTGGCGCAACATGCGCTGAATCTGCAATCCTTGCAGCAAGGTTTGCCGGAGCAATCAACACAATTACAGATAATCCAGCAAGCAGCAAATCAGGCACAGCAAGCTGTGCAGCAAAGCCGCCAGCAAATGCAGCTGGAACAGAATAACGTGAATTTTATCCAGCGTAACCTGACCGAAGCAGGGCAACGTTTACAGCAATTGCATTATGAGCTTGAACGCTGGGCATTGCCGGATACACAGTCGTTAGGCCAGCTTCAACTGCAGTTGATTGAGCAGCAGGATGCTTTGCAGCGCGAAGAGCAGCAGCTTGCCGATTTGCGGGCGATGGAACACACGCAACAGCAAACGTTGCAGCAATCACGCAATAGCTGGCAACAAGCACAACGTGCCTTGCATCAATTGGAAGCTGAGATTCAATCGCTGCAAAAGTTGCAGCAAAGCATGAAACAGGATCAGCAACTAGGCCCTTGGTTGCAAAAAACCGGTTTGCAATCCGCGCCTCGCTTATGGCAGGTCGTTCAGGTCGATTCAGAATGGCAGACGGCATTAGAGGCGTTCCTGGGTAATAAATTAAATGCATTATTGCCAGAAACTATATTGGAGTGGTCGCAGTTGCCACATCCACAGGCTGCTATTGCGATTGTTCATGCTGGGTCAGCCTCTTCATCTACGGAGCAATGGCAAGGGTTGCCAAGTCTGTATAGCTTGTTGACGATCAAGCAACCGCAGGTGGCTGCTGCATTGCAACACTGGTTGGCTGGAGTATATGTGCTTGCTGATGCTCAGCAATTATCAAGCTATCAATCACTACTGCCAGATGATATTAGTTTGCTGACCAAAAGCGGGGATATTTACCAGCGGTTTAGTGCGGTGTTTCATGGTCGCCAAAACCAGATGCAAGGCGTGCTGGAACGGCAACAACAGCTGGATAATCTTCAAGCCGGGTTGAAAGAAGCGCAAGAGGCCGTGGCTGAGGCGCAGCAAAAAGTGCATACGCAAGAAGTCAGCCTGCAAAATACCCGCCAGCAACAGCAGCAATCCCACCAAAGCATCAAGCAATTGACGACTAGCCTGCATGACGCGCAGATGCAGGTATCACGTTTACAACAGGCGCATGATAATGCCATGCGTCGTCAAACAGTGCTTAAAGAAGACATTACTCAAGCTGAAAGCCGCCAGGCTGATCTGGCTGCGGAAATCGCACAGGCACATGCCAATATTTCAGGGCATCAAGCGCAATTTGCTAACCTGGAACAAACGGCACGCGAAACACAGGCGCAAAAACAGCAAGCCGAACAGGCATATTACAATCTTCGTGATACTGTTCAACAAGCTGAAAAGGCACATCAGTCACAAGTATTTGAGCAAACGCTACTCAAAAATGCAGTCAATGACTTACAGCAGCGACTGACGCAAAACGAACAGGAAAGTCAGAACCTGCAACATCATCTGGCTGAAACTGAGCAGGCATTAGCCATCAGCAATATGGAAACGCTAAAAGCAAACCTTGCGCATGCGCTGACGCAACAGCACGATTGCGAGCAAGCATTGGCTCAGGCGAGAAACCAGCTTGCAGAGCAGGAAAATGCACTGCAGACACAAGAGCGCAACCGCATGCTGGTGGAACAACAGTTGCATCCGTTAAGAGATGCTGTTGAGCAACGACGCCTCAAGCAGCAGGAATGCCGCTTACAGGTAGAACAATGTCAATCTGCCCTGGCTGAAACCGGGCTGGATGAGGCATTGATTCAAAATGGATTGGATACTGATAGCAAAGTGCATGTGTTGGCACAAACTACACAAAAATTACAGCAGCAGATACAACAATTGGGGCCGGTTAATATGGCAGCGATTGAAGAGTTGTCTGTTGAGAAAGAGCGTAAAGGCTATCTGGATAGCCAGTTGAAAGACTTACTGACCGCCAGCGAGACGCTCGAAGAAGCCATCCAGAAGATAGACCGGGAAACGCGGGGCAAGCTGCGTGCAACGTTTGAAGAGGCCAATCGTAACTTTGGCGAGTTGTTCCAGACCTTATTTAATGGTGGTCAGGCCAAGCTGGAGTTACTGGGTGACGAAATCCTTGATACAGGTGTGCAAGTGTTTGCGCAGCCGCCCGGCAAGAAAAATACAACTATTCAATTACTTTCTGGCGGCGAAAAAGCTTTAACGGCAATGGCACTGGTTTTTGCGTTGTTCCGCTTGAATCCCGCACCATTCTGTTTGATGGATGAAGTGGATGCACCACTGGATGACAGTAATACCGAGCGTTTTTGTCAGTTAGTGCGGGTAATGTCTGAAAAAACGCAATTTTTGTTTGTTTCGCACAACAAAATCACCATGGAAATGTCTCAACAATTAATAGGCGTAACCATGCAGGAATCCGGAGTATCAAGGATTGTAGATGTTGATATAGATGAGGCGATACGCATGCATGCGGCGTAAGGCATGTTTTGTTGTATCATATCGCGGAGTTTTAAAGGATAGTAAGCATACATGTCTGATTTGTGGATGATTTTGGTATTGCTGGGGGTCAGCATCGTACTGGCAGTGGTAGTTTTTAACTGGTGGCAAGAGAAAAAGTACCGTAAAGATGTTGAATACCGTTTCAGCCACACCCGTGCCGATGTGCTGGACGGCAGCCAGGTAAAAGAGCCTGCCAGGAAAACACAAGGTGCTGAAAATGCCGAAGAAGTTGAAGGCTGGATGTCAGAGCCACGTGTTCGCCCATCAGTAAAATTCGAGCCGGAATTTAATGTTGGGGATAATGCAAAAGCAAAACCAGCCTCCGCACCACCCCTGAAAACCCTTGATGCCAACAAACAGGGTAGCGAACTACGTCCAGTGCCACCGGTGGCTAATCCTTCTGTTTCAAAAACAAAACCCGCTTTTACAGAGCCTGCTTATAAAGCCGAGCCATCCGCGCATCAGCCGCAATACCAGGCAACTGATCATTTCTCTGAGCCGAAATCACCGGCAATGGAGCAATTAACCACAGATTACTCTCCAGAATCTTACGATTTAAGGTCAGATAATGACTATCAAACTGAATCCGCAGCAGGTTCAGTATCAGCCGTTGCCATACCGGCTGCCTTGCATACCGCTATGGATTGGGTAGGCGTAATCGATGCGCCATTAGGGGTCATGCTGATTGAACTGGAAGACTTGCAAGCTGAAGCCAGGACGTTCCCGCACCATGCTACTTTATGGGGGCAACAAGCTTCATCAGCAGTGTGGCTGGATGTATTGGCAATGGATGCAGCCGCGATGCAGAATCAAGTACCATTAAGCCAGGTAGTTTGCAGTTTGCAGTTGGCAGACAGGGGTGGCCCGGTTGACCAGGACACACTGAAACGCTTCCAGAAGTCGATGGAAACCCTTGCGCGCGCATTAGGGTTGACCATTCATTGGCAGGGCGGATACGAGCCGTCGCAACAGGCTCAGTTAATTGATGCTTTTTGCATTGAGGTGGATAAAGCCGTTGAGTTTCATGTGCTGGCCAATCAGGGCATGTTCCACGCAACCAAGCTACGTGGCCTCGCTGAAGCCAGCGGTATGCAACTTAGTCCAGAAGGCCGTTTTGAGTTATTTAACAGTGATGGCGACCTCGAGTATTCGATTCGCAATTATGAAGGTAAACCTTTTTCTGGCGAGATGCTAAAAACGGCAGTTATGACAGGAGTGACATTTCAGCTGGATATCCCTACAACAGCTCACAGCCTGCAGGTGTTTGATCGCATGGTCGATTTAGCACGCAATATGGCAGGCAGCCTGAGTGCGAGTTTGATTGATGTAAACCGCAAGCCTATCGGTGATGTGCAGCTAGACAAAATCCGCCAGCAGTTAAACAATATTTCAAATGCCATGGCTGCACAGGGTATTACGCCCGGTAGCGCCCATGCCAAACGCCTGTTCTCTTAATCATGTCTGTCAATGATGCTGCGCTGGTTTTGCAACAGCTTAAGCAGCGTATTGCTGAGTACGACTACCATTATTATGTGCTTGATGAACCACAAGTGGATGACAATGAATATGATGGTGTCTACCGGGAGTTGTTGGAGATTGAACAAAAACATCCTGAATTGGTCACTCCAGACTCTCCCAGCCAACGTGTAGGCGGGTTGGCGTCAGCCGCTTTTGAAAGCGTACAACACCGGCAAGCCATGCTTTCGCTTAACAATGCTTTCACTGAGCAGGAGCTGGAAGCATTTGATCGCCGCGTGCGTGAGGCGACAGATGAAACAAAAATTGAATACGCGGTAGAACCCAAATTTGACGGCCTGGCAATTACGCTGACTTATGAAAATGGCGTATTTGTTCAGGGCGCAACACGTGGAGATGGTTATACCGGTGAGAATGTCACCCACAACCTTAAAACCATCCGCGCAATTCCAACCAGGCTAACCTCAAGCAACCCGCCAGCTTTACTTGAAGTGCGCGGTGAGGTACTGATGTTGAAGAAAGATTTTGAAAAACTGAACCAGCAACAGGCCGCTATTGGTGGCAAGCTGTTCGCTAATCCACGAAATGCCGCTGCGGGCAGCCTGCGTCAGCTGGATTCCAATATTACTGCTAAACGCCCATTGCACTTTTTTGCCTATGGCTTGGGTGCAAGTGAAGGGATTCCTGCATTGCATTCACACGCAGAAGCCATGCAGTACCTGGCTGACTTACGCTTTCCGGTGACGACTCTGCGCGGCGTTAAGCAAGGCGCACAAGGCTTACGTGATTATTATGCCGAGATTGGTGCTTTGCGCCCCAGTTTGCCTTTCGACATCGACGGGGTAGTTTACAAGGTCAATGATTTTGATCTGCAAAGCACGCTAGGATTTGTCTCGCGTGCGCCACGCTGGGCGGTTGCACATAAATTCGCCGCTGAAGAAGCGTTGACCATAATTGAAGACATCACTGTGCAGGTGGGTCGCACAGGTGCTATTACCCCGGTGGCCAGGTTGAAGCCAGTGTTTGTCGGCGGTGTCACAGTCACCAATGCCACCTTGCACAATGAAGATGAGTTACGCCGTAAAGATATTCAAATTGGTGATACGGTGGTTGTCAGACGGGCGGGGGATGTCATTCCGGAAGTTGTTTCACCCAAACCTGAGTTGCGTCCGGCAAATGCGCGCTTATTTGTCATGCCGGTCACATGTCCTGAATGCGGCTCACATGTAGTCCGCCTGCAGGATGAAGCGATTGCGCGCTGTACCGGTGGATTGATCTGCCCGGCACAACGTAAACAGGCAGTTACACATTTTGCTTCGCGCCGTGCGATGGATATTGAAGGTTTGGGCGAGAAACTGGTTGACCAACTGGTTGCACGTAACCTGGTGAATCATCTGGATGATGTTTACCGCCTTGATTTAGAAAAATTGTCAGGCCTGGACCGTATGGCCGATAAGTCAGCACAAAATGTGCTGGCTGCCATTGAAAAAAGCAAGAAAGCCACCTTGCCACGATTTATCTATGCGCTAGGGATTCGCAATGTGGGTGAAGCAACGGCCAAGGATCTCGCTCAGCATTACGGTGATCTGGATACACTCATCCATGCCAACATTGAAAGTTTAATGCAGGTCAATGACGTAGGACCGGTGGTGGCGGAGGCGGTATACCAGTTTTTTCAAGAGCCGCACAACATAGAAGTGATTGCTGAAATGCGGCGACTGGGCGTGCATTGGGCGGATCTGCCAAAAAAATCCCAATCAGCGGCATTTGCAGGCAAGACGTTTGTATTGACTGGCACTTTACCAACGCTCAAGCGAGATCAGGCTCAGGCATTGATAGAAGCAGAAGGCGGTAAGGTAAGCGGTAGTGTCTCTGCCAAAACCAGTTATGTGGTTGCAGGTGCAGAGGCTGGCAGCAAGTTGGAAAAAGCACAGCAACTTAATGTCACCATTCTTGATGAAGACGCGTTGCTGGCGATGCTGGCATCGTCTGGTGCCGGTACGGTTAAAGAAACAACAACCAAAGAAAATTTATCTGCAGAAACTACTTCACCTAAACAAGCTGATCTATTGTGATATGCATCTAAAAATTACTTTAATTATATTACTTAATTTATTGATTATTAATGAATCATTTGCACGAGATGCTGCATTAGAGTCTTGTGATTCGGCACTGCTAAAACGTCAGTTCTCCCAAGCCATCAACATCGCTGAAAAACACCCCGCACAAGCGGAGTTCTGGTTATGCAAAGGGCGTGCGCAATCTGCCTTGAATCAGTCTGCCGATGCAGAGCAAAGCTTTAAAAAAGCCATTGCCCTCAAGCCACAAGGTCTGGATTTGATTTCAGCCTACATGCTGCTGGGGAATGTGCAGCAGGAATCAAGGCACACCACGGCTGCATTGGATAGTTACCAGCAAGCGCTCAAATTAAGCGAGCAGCAAAATATGCGGCGCTATGTACGAATAGCGCATAATTTGATCGGCGAAGCCCTGTTTGAGAATGGCCAGTACAGCGAGTCACTGCAAGCGTTTCAGGCAGGTGAAAAACTGGCACTAAATGATGATGAGCGGGCTGATAGTTATGTACATGAAGCGCTTACGTTTCAGCAAATGCAACAACTGGACCAGGCGATTGAATATCAGTTGAAAGGCGTCATGATGTTGCGTAAATCAGCCGAACCTCAGCAATACGCTGAAGCGAGTCTGGTTTTAGCTAAGTTATTTGTAGCCAAAAAAGACTTCGTGAGTGCTGATAAAACCTATCAACGCCTCATGGAGTATGCGCAAGAAAATGGCGGCAGCTTTTATGAAGCTAAAACGGCTATCGAATGGGCAGCAGCCAAGCACTTACAAAATGATGCAGCGGGGGCCGAGCGTTTACTGGCACAAGCAGAAAGTATCAGCCAAAAAATCCAGGATCCAGAATTAACTGCCTTGCTTGAAAAAGCACGCGCTGCAAATCCTTAATAATTATTTACATATTCTTCAGAACTAGCAGTAAATTCAGCCTGTCAACGTGTAAGAGTTAAGTCTCTTATGTGATTCGACTCGTCTTACAAACTTGCCTTACAAATTAGTCTGATTAAGCGCCGTGACGCTCGACTATCTGCGATAACAATAACTTGATTCTTATGTGTAAAAGTTGGATTTGTTAATAATTAAACACAGTATTATTTATCGTGATATAGTTTATCGGGGTTATCAGATTTCTATATAAAATAATTATTGAGAGAGGTTAGACAATGAATACACGCTTTATTCGAAAGGCAGTACTTGCAACAGTCATGCTGGCCGGCGCTTTACAGGCAAACGCTGACACGTTATACACCTTCAACACTAATCAATTGGCAGTGATAGATACGCTGAATCTTGGCGCTGTTTCCTATATCAATGTCAGCGGCCTGTCTGCCGGTGAGAGATTACTTGGCGTCGATCTCAGGCCTACCGATGGATTGGTATACGGTGTGACCAGTGCTAATAATCTTTATACATTCAATACGACGACTGGCGCGGCTACTTTTCAAGCCAGTTTGACTGGCGCTTCATTAACTGGTCAATCTGTAGGCATCGACTTTAATCCTACAGCGGATTTTGGTGGCAACCCTTCATTACGTGTGGTGACTGGCGCAGGCAATAATTATGCGGTTAATGCTAATACCGGCGTTGTAGGTAATACCGCTAACAATATTGGCAATGGTTACACCGCAGTTGCTTACACGAACTCCAATCCCGGTGTGAATCCAGGGGCGGGTGATACTACTGATTTGTATTACATCAACACAAGCAGCAACACCCTGAACTTCCTGAATACCGGTTTTAATAGTCCAGGTACGAATGGTGGAATTCAAACAGTAGGTTCATTAGGCATTGACCCTTTATCCGCTAATGGCTTTGATATTTTAGGTAACGGTCAAGCGTATGCATTGTTTAATGTTGATGACGGCACATTGAATTCCCAATTGTTTTCTATCAACCTGACCACAGGTGCAGCCACATACTTAACCACTTTGAACGGTACGTTCAATGGTGTAACAGGTTTGGCAGCTGTTCCGGAGCCAGGTTCCTATGCCATGTTGCTGGCGGGGATGGGTTTGATTGCAGGTGTTGCAGCGAGAAAATCCAAGCAGCGCGTTTAATCATCTGAGTAACACCAAAAGGGCTAAACGTCTCACGACTTTAGCCCTTTTTTTAAGCATATTTTAGTCTGCTAGGCAGGCTTTATTTTTAAAGAAGGCTATCTGGGATTCTTTATTAATCTATCATGTCCAATCTGATTCACGCATGAACCTTTTAAAACATCTTAGGAGCCAGTATGTTGTTGGACAATAATCGCCGTAACCCCAGTGACATACAGCCTTCTGAAATCACCCCCTTTGAGGTGTTTCAACAGCGCCGTACAGTACTTAAGGCGGCCAGTGCTTTAACCACAGGTCTGTTGTTGCCTGCTTATGCCAAAGCGGCGACTGCTAGCCTGGATGCGAAAAAAACAGCCTATGGTAAAGACGAAAAACTGACCAGCTACGAGGATGTTACCAGCTACAACAACTATTATGAATTTGGCACCGGTAAAGAAGACCCTGCGCGCGAAGCCATATTATTTAAACCTACACCGTGGACGATCAAGATAGAAGGCGCAGTCAAGCAGGCAAAAACAATCACTATTGAGCAGTTACTCGCACTGGCACCCCTTGAAGAGCGTATTTACCGTATGCGCTGCGTTGAAGGATGGTCGATGGTGATCCCATGGATAGGCTTGCCATTGAAAGCGCTTATTGATTGGGCGCAACCTACCGGCAATGCCAAATATATAGAGTTTGTTTCTTACAATGACCTGCGTCATATGCCTGGTGCACGGATGCCGATTCTTGACTGGCCATATGTGGAAGGGTTGCGAATGGATGAAGCTATGCAGCCGTTAACGCTACTCGCGGTGGGTTTATATGGCAAAGTGTTACCCAACCAGAATGGCGCGCCAGTCCGCCTGGTCGTGCCCTGGAAATATGGGTTTAAAGGTGCCAAAGCAATTACTACCATCCGCTTTGTGGAGAAAATGCCGACTACCACCTGGGTGAAAGCCGGCCCGCGTGAGTATGGCTTTTATGCGAACGTCAATCCACAAGTTGATCACCCACGCTGGACCCAATCCTCAGAAAAACGTATAGGTTCAGGCTTATTTGCCGGCCGGATCAAAACCAAAATGTTTAATGGTTATGATGAAGTAGGGCAGCTGTACGCCGGAATGGATTTAAAAAAGAATTTCTAGGGACTGATCATTAAATCGCTTGTATTTTTGTACAGCCTAAAACAGATTTTAACGTTTGTATGAACCCTCTGACGTCTCTATTACCGACAGGTCCTGTCGCTAAAATCCGCACCTTAAAAACACTGATCTGGCTAGGTGCAAGCCTGCCACTATTACGTCTACTAATCCTGGGAATGACCGATGATTTAGGTGCCAATCCTGTTGAATTCGTCGAGCGCTCCACTGGCACCTGGGGACTGGTGTTTTTACTACTTTCTTTAGGTATCACGCCACTCAGACAATGGACGCAGCAGGCTTGGTTGATTGCCGTGCGCCGCCTACTCGGGCTATGGATGTTTGCCTATGCCTGCTTGCATGTGCTGACTTACCTGTGGCTGGATTACAGTTTTGACTGGCCGGATATCGTTAAAGACATTATCAAACACCCCTATGTGCTGGTTGGCGCATCTGCTTTTCTGCTGACTTTACCACTGGCCGCCACTTCCAACCAGCGTGCCATACGTGCACTCAAACAGCGCTGGAAAAGCCTGCATAAACTGGTTTACTTCATCGGGGTATTGGTTTTATTGCATTACTGGTGGCTGGTCAAAAAAGATGTCACTGAACCGGTGATTTACAGCATGGTGTTTGCCGGATTAATGATTGCGCGCTGGAAACTGCATGTTAATCAGGCCAAACGATAGGTATTGATGCCAGATGCCATCCCTGTGTTCACTACGCTCTTCCAACAAAGGCTGATTCCAGCAAGGCATGAGCGTTATTCATAGCGCCTAATCCCCTGTTTAAGCTTCTCATGTGACAGCCGCATGTCTGTATATTTAATTCAGGCTTGACATCATTAACGCCAGGACACATTATCGCAAATATAAAAGAGAGCAATACTTTAGGGACGACTCTCACTAATGATTTTGGGGTGTGTCATTTCAACAACCGACAGGCATAGTGTCTTGGTTGTCGGCAGTTGGATTTACACTGCGGTTGTGAAGGTATCTGATGTTAAAAGTAATTTTCGAGCCCAGCGCATTCGTTCTGGCCAATCAAGCACTCGCCAGCACGTTTGAAGAATGGCGTTCCTCTTTTGATTCCTCTGGTTTTGGTTTAGCTGCGGAAACCGATCAGCACGGAAATTGCGATGCCTTATTATTTTTTAATCGGGCGAATATCGCTGTTTCAGATAACGATGGGCAAATGGTTTCCTCAATATGGACACATTTGCCAGAGCTTACACATGGGCCGTTACAAGGATTACTTTCCCAGCCTTTGCCAGGCGTATCCCAGCGGACCATACAACTCCCTTTACAGCAACTCCAATTACCGCAACTCCCCATACAAAATGCAGATCAGCGCTGGCTTGAGATAGTCACCCACGATTTTTCCAACAGTGACGGCGAGAAGCGCTATTTGTTGCTGGTGCGTGAAGTAACGCAAGAACGCCAGTCCGCGCAGGAGTTCCAGCATGAGAAATTGCGCGCTATCGCTTATGAGCGCTTCCAGTTTTCAATGCTGGAACTGGTCCTTAAAGAGCAGGATGCCACCCGTGTGCTGGAAACCATCGCCCGCGATATTGAAGCCATGCATGCGGATATGTATTGCGCCATTGTGCTCACACAACACCTGGGCAAGCTGGTGCAAACGGTGATTGCGCCGACCTTGCCTAAGGCCATGCTGGAAACCTTGTGCCAGCTGCAACTTGAAACTGACAAAGGGTCGCTGGCAACTGCAATTGCACTTAAACAACGCGTGATTGTGGAAGATGTGATGACGCATCCCAACTGGAAAAATCACCGCGATGCAGCCAAAGCTTCTGGTATCCGTGCGGGTTGGGCAGAGCCCCTGTTGACAGCGGACGGTGACGTGCTGGGTGCGTTTGCCATTTACTATCGCCAGCCGCAGACGCCCAGGGCAAACGAACAGTCTATGATTGAGCAGGCGGCCAAGCTAGTGAGTATCGTGGTCGACAGGCATTTGTCGCAGGATACGATAGAAGCACTGGCTTACCTGGAGCCGGTGACCGGCCTCCCTAATCGCCGTAAAGCCTACGAGGTGCTTCAACATTTGCAATCGCAAGCAGAGACTGCTCATCACTGGGGATTGATCTATATTGACCTGGATCATTTCAAGTGGATAAATGAAGCGCATGGGCATACGCTGGGCAGCAATTTGCTATTACAAGTGGCAGAGCGGCTGCAGAAGGTTGCGTCACCACATTTTCTGGCATGTATGGGTGGCGATGAGTTCCTGATATTGCTGTCGGGTCTGTCCGGCGAAGGCGAAAAAGCGCTGCAGCAAGTGTGGGCACTACAGCGCAAACTCAAAAAGGTATTTCAGCGTGCATTTAAAGTCGCCAATCATAAGCTGCAGATCACGGCCAGCATGGGCCTATCCACTTTTACCAGTGCCGATGCGCTTGAAACCGACTTTGTGAAAGCGGTTGATATCGCCATGCATAGAGCCAAGCAGGCGGGACGCAACACCGCATGCGTTTACGAAGCCGGCATGCAGACAGAAATTGCTACCCAGATCATGCTGGAAACTGAATTGCGCCAGGCGATCGAGCAGCAGCAGCTGGCTTTGCATTATCAGGTACAGGTTGATCATACCGGTCGGCCGTTTGGTGCCGAGGCCTTATTGCGCTGGCAACATCCCGAGCGTGGCTTTATTTCCCCGTTGCAGTTTATCCCGGTGGCGGAATCCAGCGGCTTAATTATCGATATAGGCATGTGGGTGCTGGATCAGGCATGCGCGCAGATTGCGCAGTGGCAGCAAGACCGTAAAACCAGTGATCTCAGTTTGTCGGTAAACATTAGCGCCCGCCAGTTCAGGCAAGCCAACTTTATTGCAATGGTCAAAAGCTGTATCCAGAAACACCAGATCAACCCGAATGTATTGCGCCTTGAACTGACCGAAAGCCTGTTGCTTGAAAATGTGGATGACGCTGTCAGTATCATGAGTGAACTGAGTCGCCTGGGGATCCAGTTTTCACTGGATGACTTTGGCACCGGTTACTCTTCGCTGCAATACCTCAAAAAATTACCTTTATACCAGCTCAAGATTGATCGCTCTTTTGTCAATGATATCGTTACCGACAGCCACGACCGTACTATTGTGCGCACGATTATTGCCATGGCGCAAAGCATGTATCTGAGCGTGATTGCTGAAGGTGTGGAAACGCCGGAGCAGATGGATTTATTACTGAATAATGGTTGCCGACGCTATCAAGGCTATTTGTTTGGTAAGCCTATGCCGATTGCACAGTTTGATGCCTGCCTGGAGCAGGCACTGGTTTGATGACTGCCTAATCAGGCTGCATGAATTATGGGTTGGTTGAAACGACAGCAGGCGTTTCGCCCAATATTTCCTTGATTGACTCCCCGGTAGCCTCAACAGGCTCAGTCGCCTTCGGTAAAATTTCCAGCTGGGTGGTACTGGTATTATTGGCAGCTTGCTGCGCATTACTTTCAGCAGTCAGCACGCGGATGATAATACGGTTATTGATGGTCTGCGCCAGGTCATTTTCACTGCTGGAAGCAGGCTTGGTATCGGCCAGGCCAATCGCAGAAAGCCGCTTGCTGATCACGCCTCGTGTACCCAATATCCCTGCCACACGGGCGGCCTGAGTCGCGGTTATTTCCCAGCGTTTTGCCTCTGGGTTAGGATCATCAGCAAACGCATGGCGGTCAATGTGGCCTTCCACCTGTATGGTGCGATATTCGTTTTTCAACACTTCGCTCACCAGTTTAATGACATAGGGGCCTTCGTCCGACATCGTGGATTGATCGGGCTTGAACAGCAATTTATTCTGTATGGCAATATCCACCCCAAACTCACCTTGTTGCACTGTGATGGCTTTTTGTTCTATCCAAACGGATAACACGTTGGCCAATTGTTGACCAATGGCGCGCATTTTTTCCATGTCGCGCTGTTTTTTCTCCTGGTACAAATAGCTCAGCGGCAATGGTTTCTTGATGGCGCTCAGGTTTTGCAAAGAGGATGGGTTTTCAGTATTCAGCGATGGCGCTTGGCTAGGATTACCCTGAAAAGCATTCACTACCGAATTGGATAATGTCTGGTATTTGTTCAGGTTAATCGTTGATGTGGCATACATCACCACAAAAAAAGCGAACAGCAGGGTGATGAAATCCGCATACGAAATCAGCCACCTGTCGTGGCTTTCATCATCGTCATCGTAGATCTTACGCCTGTACATCACGACTCCCGCAGGCGCAGATAGGCTTCCAGACGTTCACTGACCAGTTTCGGATTATCGCCTCTGGCGATAGAAACCCAGGCATTCAGGAGCATTTCACGGCGTGAGATTTCATGCTGGATATGGCCCTTTAGCTTATTGGCAATCGGCAGGAAAACCAGGTTGGCCAATGCCACACCGTAGATGGTTGCCACAAAAGCCACCGCAATACCGCTACCGATTTTGGCAGGATCTGAGAGATTTTCCATGACGTGAATCAGACCGAGTACCGCGCCCAGAATACCTACTGTCGGCGCATAACCACCGGCAGCCGACCAGATTTTGGCGGCATCGCGCTCTTGCACTTCAAAGTAATACATATCAATGGCACACACTTCGCGGATGCGGTCAGCCGGTGTACCGTCTACCAGCAATTGCAAGCCTTTGCGTACAAAAGGATCTTGCTCGCGCTTGATCTGGCTTTCCAGGGATAAGACACTTTCCTTACGGGCCTGCAAACTCCATTGGTTAATGCGCTGGGCCAGCTTGTGACGGTCGTCTTCAGGATGTACGAATACCCAGCGCAGCATGCGCAGGCCTTTGATAAATGTTTTCAGTTCGGTTTGCAGCAAGACTGCACCGACCGTGCCCAGCATGACCACCACAAACGCTGACGGTTGCATCAGCGATTTAAGGTGTCCTCCTTCAATGGTTTGACCCAGCACCAGGCCGGCGAGGGCGATAAGCAGGCCTGCCAGGCTACCCCAATCCATCAGGAGACTCCGGTCCAGGATTTGTCACGCATGGACGCACGCAAGCGGGCCACGGCCTGACTATGTAGCTGGCAGACGCGTGATTCTGACACATTCATAATGGCGCCTATCTCTTTCAGGTTCAGTTCCTGTTCGTAGTAAAGGCCCATCAACATTTTTTCTCGATCTGGCAAATTATCGATGGAGTCAATCAACGCCTCGCGGAAATCGCTTTCCAGCAAGGATTTAACCGGGTCATTGCTGTCATCATCCACAAAGCGGTCTAGGAAGTGCTCGCCACCACCATCGTCATCATGAAAATCTTCATAATAAATAAGCTGGTGACCCTGACAGTCGCTCAATACATCATAGTAGTCTTCGAGACTGAAATTCATGTGTTTGGCGATTTCTGATTCGGTAGGTGGGCGGCCCAACTTTTGTTCTAGTTGTTGCACGGCTACTTCGATATCTCGCATGTTTTTGCGGATACCACGCGGCAGCCAGTCGGCGCCACGTAATTCATCCAGCATGGCGCCGCGCACACGTTGTGAGGCATAGGTCTCAAACTGCGCACCGTGCGTATCTTCATAACGTTGAATAGCATCCATCAGGCCTATCATCCCGGCCTGCACCAAATCATCGACCTCCACGCAAGAGGGCAATTTTGATTTTAGCTGGTATGCCATTTTCTTGACCAGGCCGCTATGCTGCTTGAGCATCTGGTCAGTATTGTTAGTTTTGCCTTTAGCGGTATACATGTTATCCCTCTTTACTCTAGGCAGCAGCCAGTGACGACGTGCTTACACGTTGATCCAGGCTTCTGGCAATGGCCTTGAATGCCAGTGCAGACTGCGTTGCCGGAGATGACTCCAGGCCATGACGGTTTTCTGTCTTTTGTACCACTTTATTTTCAGGAATAGCGCCCAGAAAACTCAGGGAGATTCCCAGGAACTGCTGGCAGACCTGGTTGAGTCGCATAAAATATTGCTGGCCCTGCTCATGGCTGGAATCCGTCACCACTACGCTTAATGGCAATTGCCCATGCTGCTGGCAAAGGCGCTTGATTGTCATATAAGCTGATTTAATGGCTGCTTCATTACGCCCCATCTGCAACACTAATGTATGTTGTGCCATCACGGGCAATATCAGGGTCTGGTCAAGCGGATCTAATAATGCTTCTATCATCACGGTATCGTAGTCATACGCAAGTTGACTCACTATACCGTTAAGCTCTGTTTTTAAATCGCCGGATAAGGACGAGGTTAATATGTCAGTTTCAGCCAGCGTCGCCAGATCGTAACCTTGCGGATGCTTGACCACCGCGCGGCTGAGTATGCTTTGGCGCAAAGCCACCGCATGTAGTGTGTATTTTGTCATAGGTCGTTGCTTAGCCTGGATTAGCAACAGACGCTGCCCAGGACCCACCATACTTGCCGCCAACTGGCTGAGCCAGGTTTCAGCAGGCTGGCCATTCGCCCCCATGACGCTGATCACACGTGCTGATGAGCGGGCCATGATACGGCGCAATCCATCAGCCTGGTCATGGTAGTTAAACATGCTGCTGCTCTCCTTGCGCTTGCATCATGCTTGAGATCACTAGCGGCAACTCTTCATCCAGATACTGGTATGGCAGGCTGGCCTGATGTGGTGTTAACACACGTTCTACCAGTCCGTGCTTGTTTGCCACTTCAATATCTTCCGGTACACGTTGGCCACTGGTCGTGTAGAAAAGGCGCATACGCTCACGGATCAGCACATCCAGCACATTGCCAATCGCTGCCGCTTCATCCAGTTTGGTGACGATACAACCGGCAATATCATGCTTTTTATAGCTGCGCATCACGTCAGTGAGGGTTTCACCAGTTGAAGTCGCATTCAGGCACAGTAATTTCTGGATTGGTGTTTCAGCACGGCTCAGCATGGATAACTGCTCAGTCACTGCCTGGTCACGCTGGCTGACACCGACGGTATCAATCAGGATCATGTGTTTGCCTTTTAACTCGTTCAGTGCAATTTTCAGGTCTTCTTCATCTTTCACCGCATGTACCATCACACCCAGGATTTTGCCGTAAATACGTAATTGTTCGTAACCGCCAATACGGTAGCTGTCGGTGGTGATCAGGCCTAGGTTTTGCGTGCCATGTTTCATCACATAACGTGCCGCCAGTTTAGCTGTGGTCGTGGTTTTACCAACGCCAGTCGGGCCAACCAGGGCATATACACCGCCTTTATCCAGCAATGCATCTTCATCATCCAGCGTATGCAGGTTGCGGCTGATCACTTCTTTAGCCCACATCGGTGCTTTTTGTACATCGATATGTTGCGGCATTTTTTCTGCAATCTGGCGTGACAGCGCTGCGCTGAAGCTGGCAGAGAGCAGGGTGCTCAATACTTTGGATTTGGCCGGGCTGTGTTGTAAATGGTGTTGCCAGGTCATGGCGCTCATCTGGGTTTCAAAGTTGCTGCGCATATGACGCATTTCCTGCATCATGGTGAGCATTTTTTCTTCCAGCGTTTGCGTAGCGACCTGGTAGGCCTGCTCTTGCTGTTCGCTGTGCTGTTTGAACAAATCCATGATTGCGTGATCTTTTAATACGGCTTCTTCAGCAGGCGCTGGCGCCGGAGCAGGCGCGGCCACTGGCTGAGGCGCCATCATGCGTGGTGCCGGTTCTTTGCCGTTGACAAAGTCGAGCAGGCTACGCGCATCATGGTTAGTCTCTGCTGACTGCTTGCCACCAGAGTTCTCGATATCAGTTTCAAGCATTGCCATAATTTCGGTGCCACCATTCACGCTGCGGTTGGCCACGATAATGGCGTCTTCGCCTAAGGCTTGCTTGACTTGAGCCAATGCTTCACGTGCATTCTTGCCGAAAAATCTTCTGATATTCATGTTATTGCGCTCCGATTAAACTGGTCACTCGAATGGATTTGTTGTCTGGCAACTCGTCGTGCGACAGCACTCTGAGATGCGGGACAGTCCTTCTTAAAAATCTTGATAAAGCCTGGCGTAGCGGGGCGGCTACCAGCAATACCGGTGTCAGCCCCATTTGCTCCTGTTGTCTGGCAGCCATTTCTGTCTGTTGCGACAGTTTTTCAGCGATGCCAGGTTCAATCACGTTTTGTGCGGATTGATTGTTCTGTAATGCCTGTAGCAGCAAACGTTCCAGCTGTCCGTCCAGGGTCATCGCGGTCACTTCGTCGCTGTAAGGGAATAAATCCTGTACGATGGCGCGGCCCAGCTTGACGCGTACCATGGCGGTCAGGTCGTTAGCGTCCTGGCTGTATTGCGCATGGTCAGCCAATGTTTCTAGGATCGTACGCATATCGCGGATATGCACGCCTTCGTTCAACAAGTTCTGCAATACTTTTTGCAATGAAGAAAGCGTAATCAGTTTTGGGACAATCTCTTCAATCAGTTTGCTGGACTCTTTACCCAGGTGATCCAGCAATTGCTGTACTTCCTGGCGGCCCAGCAGTTCACCGGCGTTCAGTGAAATGATATGATTTAAATGTGTGGCGATCACAGTACCTGCATCCACTACGGTGTAACCCAGGCTTTGCGCGTATTCTTTACGCTCGGATTCAATCCATACTGCTGGCAGGCCAAATGCAGGGTCAGTAGTTTTTGCGCCATCCAGTTCCCCAGTCACTGCACCGGGGTCAATCGCCAGCATCTGGTTGAAATTGGATTCACCACTCGCCATCTCTACACCTTTCATGGTGATGCGATATGCATTCGGTTTTAAGGCCAGGTTGTCACGTATATGTACGGTAGGTGCCAGAAAACCGATTTCCTGTGCGAATTTCTTGCGGATACCTTTGATACGTTTCAGCAACTCACCACCTTGAGCTTTATCCACTAATGGAATCAGGCGGTAACCCACTTCGAGCCCGACAGTGTCCACTGGCAGTACGTCGTTCCAGGTCGCCTCCTCGGCTTCGCTGGCAGGTGCCAGTTTATCTTCCGGTTGCGGTTCCAGAATGGCTTGCAGTTTTGCTTTTTCCTGTTTCTTTTTCACAGAGTAAGCCATGCCGCCCAGCATGGCACCCAGTGCCAGAAAAGCCAGGTGCGGCATGCCAGGAATCAGGCCGATACCGCCGATAATGCCAGCAGTCACGCTCAAGACACGTGGATTCTCAAACAACTGGGTGATCAGCTGACCACCAATGTCTTCGTTGTTGGCAACACGTGAAACCACCACACCGGCTGCGATAGAGATCACCAGTGATGGAATTTGCGCCACCAGGCCATCACCGATCGCCAGCAAGGTATAGTTTTTAACTGCGTCGCCAAAGCTGAGGTCGTGCTGCACCATGCCGACGATCAGGCCACCAACGATGTTGATGATGATCACTAAAATACCGGCAATCGCATCACCACGAACATATTTACTGGCACCGTCCATCGCGCCGTAAAATTCGGATTCCTGGCTGACCTCCTTACGGCGGCGGCGGGCTTCGTCTTCTCCAATCAGGCCGGCATTCAGGTCAGCATCAATCGCCATTTGTTTACCTGGCATCGCGTCTAAGGTAAACCGTGCGCCTACTTCAGCAATACGGCCGGCACCTTTGGTGATTACAGTAAAGTTGATAATGGTCAGGATCACAAACACTACGATACCGACTGCGTAGTTACCGCCAATCAGGAAGTGGCCAAAAGCTTCAATTACCTTACCTGCTGCATCCGGTCCGGCATGACCTTCGGTCAACACCACGCGGGTAGAAGCCACGTTCAGCGCCAGGCGCAACATGGTGGTCATCAGCAATACGGTTGGGAAAGCGATAAAGTCGAGCGCCTTGGTGGTTTGCAGGCCTATCATCAGCACCAGGATGGACAACGCGATATTAAAGGTGAAAAACACGTCAAGCACGATGGCCGGTAACGGCAGGATCATCATGGCCAGCAGCAATACAATAATGAGTGGTGCCGCGACTGCGCGACCATCCAGTTTCCCCATCATTTGTTGCCAGTTATTCATCTATAAGCTCCTTAAACCTTGCTTTAACTATTCAATATCTGTTGCGCTTGGTGGTGTAGCCACCAGAGCGTGTGGATCCAGTGCATCCGGTACCGGCACATTGTCTGGCATGGCTGGACGTACACCACCGTGTTGTCTGAACACGCGCAGCTGGAATACATACGCCAGGATTTCGGCCACGGCCGCATACAAGGCTTGTGGAATTTCGCGCTCTAATTCCGTATGTGCATATAAAGCACGGGCCAGCTTAGGGGATTCCAGTGTCATCACTTGATGTTCAGCTGCAATCTCTTTAATTTTCTGTGCGATCGTATCTACACCTTTAGCCACTACGATAGGCGCGCCATTTTCACCTTCTTTATAGCGTACAGCCACCGCATAGTGGGTAGGGTTGGTGATGATGACGTCGGCAGTCGGAATATTGCTCATCATTCTCCTGCGGGCCATTTCACGTTGCTGCTGGCGGATACGGCCTTTCACTTCAGGGCTACCTTCCGCTTCTTTAGCTTCGTCTTTCAGCTCCTGCTTGGTCATCTTATGCTTTTGCGCATACTGATAAAGCTGGTAGGGCACATCAATCACCGCAATCAGCACCAGGGCTGAAGCAATGGTCAGGAAGCCGGTCACCATATAATCGTTAATGGCGCTAATGCCGGATTCCAGCGGCATTTCAGATAAACCCAGCATAGGTTGCAGATCTTTTTTAACGATGGCATAGCCGACTGAAGCCACCAGCACCGTTTTCGCAATCGATTTCACCAGTTCAACGGCTGAGTTTTTAGAGATCAGGTTACTTAATCCTTTAATAGGATTAAGTTTGCCGAAATTAGGCATCAGTGATTTTTGTGACATTACCCATCCCCCCACTAATATAGGAGAGGCTACGGCTACCGCCACAATAATCACTGCCAGTGGCAGGAAGGCCCACATCACTTGCTCGATTACTTTCAATAAATGAGTGATCAGCAGTTCCGGCTCAAACGCCAAGGCCTGGTCAAATCTCAAACCTTGCCTCAATACATCTTTTAATGCCTCACCCATCGGTTTGCCCAGCATCATGATGGCCATCCCACTGGTGAACAATACTGCACAGGCTGCCAACTCACGGGAGCGGGGGATATCACCGTCTTCGCGTGCCTTTTCCAATCGCTTGGGGGACGCGTCCTCGGTTTTCTCCATATCGCTGTCATCAGCTGCCATAACTCACTCTTTGATCTGGTATTCAGAAACACGACAGGTGTTCCGTTAATACATGAGTGATTATTAAGCAGTGAATCATTTTTTTATAGTTCGAATAAAGGGACTTATTGACCGCAATCTAATCGTTATAGAATGATTTATGTTAATAAATGCAAATATTAAATTTATTTTCCTATTAAAAACAATCACTTAAAAAATAAATGAATTATTTTTAAAGAAAACCCTAAAGTTTTATTTCGTACTGCCGTAAACGAGTTATGACAAAAAGTGCCCGCGTGATTAACCGGATGATGTTTTCTTAGAGAAAAAGCATCTGTTATCGGAATACAAAGGGAAAACTTTAATTATTTTTTGAATTGAAAGAAGATCATCACTGAGAAGATAGAGCTATATTTATTCTAGTTAAACATTAAATAAATATCATAACCTTATGTTTTTTAAGGTTATGTGTTATGCCATGTCGGGTTTTGTAAGACAAACACCTACATGGCTGTTTTCGTCCGTCTTACAAAATTAACCGACAAACCCTGATTGTTGGCATCCATGAATGCGCGCAAAGTACGCCTAACGCAAATGCGTACTTAAATTGAACCGCAAATAAATGGAGAAAAGATCATGAATGTCATGCAAAACGATTTACTCGCTGAAATCAAAGATGCCAATCTGAACTACCTGATGCTGGCACAACAACTGATCCGCGCTGATAAAGCCACCGCAATTTTCCGTCTGGGTATCAACAAAGAAATCGCAGACCTGCTGGAAAACCTGACCAACCTGCAATTACTCAAACTGTGTAACACAAACATGCTCCTGACCCGCTTCCGTTTTGATGACAGCGAAATCCTGGGTATGTTGACCAGCTACACTAAAGATCCAGCACAAGCACATTTGCATACAGCGGTATTGATGTCCGCTCAAGCAGCAGAATCTACCGTATAAGTTGTCATTCCCATCTGACGATAAATAATAGAAAAGAGGGTTTATCATGCAAAAGAAGAGTGTAGTTAACGAAGCAGAACAAATTAAACTGGCCATGCAAATGATTGAGTTGGGCGCACGGTTACAATTGCTGGAATCACAAACGACTTTATCTCGTGAGCGTTTGATCAAGCTCTACAAAGAGATGAAAGGTGTTTCCCCACCAAAAGGCATGTTGCCATTCTCGACCGACTGGTTCCTGACCTGGCAGCCAAATATTCACTCCTCTATTTTCTATAATATCTATCGTTTCATGGTGGATTACGCAGGTGTTGAAGGCATACACGCGATTATCAAAGCCTACACACTGTATATCCAGCAAGTGCAAAGCCCAGATGCAAGCCAGACGGAAGAACCAATCTTGTCTCTGACACGTGCCTGGACCCTGGTTCGCTTTATTGAAAGCAAAATGCTGACGACTAAAGTCTGTCATTGCTGCGGTGGCCAATACATCGTGAACAGCTACGATTTGAACCAGAACTATGTGTGCAACCTTTGCCACGTACCTTCACGTGCCGGTAAAACCAAAAAAGCCAAAGAACTCAGCTACAAACTGGTTTCAATGACAGCTTAAGTGAATGAGTGACTGATGGTCAGGTTAATGAGTGCAACCTGGTATTGATAGAAAGACACAGCATGCGTTCTATTAAACTTTCGGCAGGGGCGTTGCAGCAAGTTGTTGCACAACGTTCCCTGTCTCAAAAGTTCTGGCCACAGAAATTATGGTGTCAGGCATTGCTGATTCAGTGTTTGAGTTTGTTGTTGATTGCGAGCATTGCGCCGGACGTAATCAACAGCGTATTCGCTTTCGAACTACGTAGCGTCGGATTAAGACTGGACTCGGTCTGGTTCTGGTTAATTCCACATGCATTTCTAGTCAGCCTCATGGCTAGAGCCGCGCTTATGCCGGTATGGTGGCGCTGGATTCATCTTGTTTTTCCTGTAGCGGTCGTAGTGATGCTGCAAGTTGACTTGCCTGCTATCGTTTATCTTGCCGGTTTTGTGGTGACTTTGACGCTTTACTGGTCGGTGCACAATACCCGCGTTCCTTTTTACCCTTCGTTTCCTGCCACATGGCGTGCGATGCATCAAATCCTGGACCAACATGCCGGTGAACAGCCTTTGCGTGTGCTGGATATTGGCAGCGGTCTCGGTGATGTGTCGTTGTTTCTATCACGTCAACGCACTCAAGACCAGATCGACGGTATTGAGATCGCGCCATTACCCTGGCTGGTGAGCAAGGTACGGTCGATTTTTTCCCATAGCCGTACGCAATTCACGCTAGGTGATTATCGCCAGAGTGACTTTGCACAACTGGATGTAGTATTCGCTTATTTGTCGCCTGCGGTGATGCCGGATGTATGGCAAAAAGTTCATCAGGAAATGCGACCAGGCAGCCTGTTTGTCAGCTCTGAGTTTCCTGTGTCTGGATTAACTGCAGGGCGTATTATCTATCCCTCCAATAGCTCTCCTGCACTTTACGTGTATTCCTTGTAACACCCTTTAACTCTGTAGAAGCTGTTTTTTAAAATCACTTGCCAAGCAATGGCTAGCAGCCATTTTTATATTCGAACTCATCCGTATTTAGTGTATGCCGGCAACGGCACGATCAATAATTAACCTGCTAAATCCCTTTTATTTGAAACATTGAAACCAGCTGGCGATTGCTATGCTGTAGGTATTCAATGCTAAAAGTGGAGTAGGGCATGTTCGTTATCATCGGGTATGTAGTCGTATGCGGCATGATTTTCGGGGGCTATGCGCTCGCAGGCGGTCATTTGGGCGCACTGTGGCAGCCGCTTGAAGTTATGATGATTTTTGGCGGGGCGTTTGGTGCGTTTATTGTTGGTAACGACAGTAAAGCCATCAAGGCTACCGTGAAAGCCTTGCCGACCTTATTCAAAGGTTCCAAATACTCCAAACAGCTGTATATGGATTTGCTGGCATTGCTGTTTGAGATACTGACCAAGATTCGCAAGGATGGCTTGATGGCGATTGAAAAAGACATCGAGGATCCTGAATCCAGTGCGCTATTCAGCAAATATCCGTCCATCCTGCATGACCACCACCTGGTGGAATTCATCACTGATTACCTGCGTTTAATGGTGTCCGGCAATATGGATGCTTTCCAGGTAGAAAACCTGATGGATAACGAAATTGAAACCCACCATATGGAAGGCCATGTGCCTGCCCATTGTATTGCCAAGCTGGGTGATGGCCTGCCGGCATTTGGTATTGTGGCCGCGGTGATGGGCGTGGTGCACACCATGGAAAACGTGGCATTGCCACCTGCCGAGCTGGGCATCCTGATTGCACATGCACTGGTCGGTACTTTCCTCGGTATTTTGCTGGCTTATGGATTTGTTGGCCCGTTGTCCGGACTGCTGGAGCAAAAACTGGAAGAGTCCAGCAAAAGCTTTCAAACCGTGAAAGTGGTATTGCTTGCCAGCCTCAACGGTTACGCCCCACCGATTGCCGTGGAATTTGGCCGCAAAGTTTTGTACTCCACCGAACGTCCTGGATTTACCGAGCTTGAAGAGCACGTGAAACAGGCCAAGTCGAAATAGTTAACCTAGTTATTAATCAGCGCATCGCTGGAGAACATCATGGCAGAAGATCGTGTTGCCCCGATTATTGTAAAAAAGATAAAGAAATCCGGTGGCGGTCATCATGGTGGCGCCTGGAAAATTGCCTATGCTGACTTTGTGACTGCGATGATGGCGTTCTTTCTGTTGATGTGGTTACTGGGCTCTACCTCCAAGGCACAAAAAGAAGGCATTGCCGAATATTTCCAGACACCTTTACACATGGTGCTGATGGGGCCTTCTGTCGGGCAAAGTGATTCTGCACTGAAAAATACCGGCGGCCGCGATGTCACCAAAAAACAAGGACAGGTGAAACCGGTAGATGGCGATCCTGGCAAGCTGAAAACGGTCAAGATCGAAGATGTGAAAGAAGCGTTGAAACGCGCTGAAAAGATCAAGCTGGAATCACTCAAAGCCAAGATTGAACAGGCGATTGAAGAAAACCCTACCTTAAAGCAATTCAAGTCGCAGTTGAAACTGGATATCACCAGTGAAGGGCTGCGCATACAGATTATTGACGAGCAGAACCGGCCCATGTTTGAGAATGCCAAGGCGGAATTGCAGCCTTATGCCAAACAGATTCTGCACGAGATAGGTAAAACGCTGAATGGCGTGGATAACAAGATCAGTTTGTCCGGCCATACGGATGCGGCAGGTTATGCCAATGGTGACCATGGCTACAGCAACTGGGAGTTATCGGCAGACCGGGCGAATGCATCGCGCCGTGAACTGATTTCCGGCGGTATGGATGAGACCAAATTGATGCGGGTTGTCGGCTTAGGCTCTGCCATCATGATGGATAAAGAAAATCCATTTAATCCGATTAACCGGCGTATCAGCCTGATCATTATGAATAAAGAAACCGAAGAAGATCTGTTGAAAGACAATGACCAGATTTCAGCCAGCGAAAGTGATCTTTCACAGGTGAAAGCATTACAAAGCAGTTCGCAACAAGAGCCACAAAAAGAAATTGAAAAGAAATAAACATTAGATCAAGGAGCCAAGAAATGAGCGATTTTTACAATGCTTATTTCTTGATTGAAAAACACGGAAATCAGGCAAGATAGGGACCACTATGAAAACATTGCCCATCGAAGAGTTAAGAGAGTTACTGGCTGCAGTTTCTCGCAATGGCAACTGGCATTTGCTGGAAATCGAAACCGATTTACAACAAACGACCTTTTTGCTGAACGAAGCGATTGAAAAACTGAGCGCCAGTTTTATGAATGTCTATGCCCAATTGACGGAGCAGCAAGCCGTCATTCAGTCATTGGCTGACACTGGCAAGCTACACCTTGACCTGGTGCAGCAGTTGCAGGTTTACCAGGACAATATCGGGCAGGAAGTAAACAAGGTTGTGACTGGCATGCAATTCCAGGACATGACCAACCAGCTATTGCAACGCACGATCAATCGTGTCAATGGCTTGAAAACATTATTAGATGAGTTATCCAGCCACCAGTTTCCGATGGCGGCAGAGAACGAGCATGAAGAAATCAGAGATTTCATCATGCAACTAAACCAGAATTTTGATCAAGGTAGCGCCTATCTCACCGGCCATTTACGTAAGTCAGTAAATCAGCAGGATTTGGCGACCGGTGATATCGATTTATTCTAATCACAGCATGTTTAACATAATGAGCGAAAAAGGCGAGTGAAAATGGCGAAGACAATTTTAACAGTAGACGATTCAGGTTCTTTGCGTCAAATGGTTGCGTTCAGTTTGAAAGCCGCCGGCTATGATGTCGTGCAGGCCGTAGACGGACAGGATGGCTTGAACAGGGCCAAGGAAAAGACCGTTGACCTGGTATTGACCGACCAGAACATGCCTGTCATGGATGGCCTGACGCTGATTACCAATCTGCGTAACCTGGCTTCCTATCAAAAAGTACCTATCCTGATGCTGACTACTGAGTCATCAGATGAAATGAAAGCAAAGGGTAAAGCCGCTGGAGCTAATGGCTGGCTGGTAAAGCCTTTTGATCCTAAACGTTTGATCGAAGTCGTACAAAAAGTCATTGGTGCTTAAGCGCCGGTTAAGGGACTGGAGAAAATAATGACAGTGGATATGAGCCAGTTTTATGAGGTGTTTTTTGACGAGGCTGAGGAATTACTCGCTGAGGCAGAACGTCTCCTGCTGAATATTGATGTGGACTCTCCCGATATTGAGGAGCTGAACGCTATTTTCAGGGCAGCACACTCAATCAAGGGTGGTGCAGCTACGTTTGGCTTTATGGATATGGCGGGTATTACCCATGTCCTGGAAAACTTGCTGGACAAGATTCGCAAGCAGGAAATGGCACTGACCATGGAGCATGTAGATGCTTTCCTGGCCGCTAAAGACGTGATCAAAATGCAACTGGATGGTCATCGCCACGGGTCTGAAGTCGATGCCGCGCAAGTGGACGAGATCTCTGCCACCTTGAAAGCCCTTTCTGAAGGTAAAACTGAAGCACCAGCCCCGGCTGCTGCGGCACCGGCTGCGCCGGAACCTGCTATCCAAGGAAGCACACCTGCACCTGCATTAACAGCTACAGCTGAAGAGCAGGCAAGCGGTATCCAGGTTTACGATGTGGGTCTGCCTGAAGTCACCGAAAAAGATTTAGATAATCTCAAAGATGAATTAGCCTTGTTAGGCGAAGTTGCTATTTACAAGCGTGGTGATAAACATGCTTTGCTGGTTAAAACAGACTCCAGTGCCGACGACATTATTTCCATCTGTTCCTTTATTGTGGATCCGGATGCACTGGTAGTTAAAGTTGCAGGTGCAGAAGCGCCGGCAGCAGAACCAGCACCTGCTGCAGAGGTAGCCGCAGAAGCGGCGCCAGCAGATGCGGCACCGGTTGAAGCTGATCTTGGCTACGGTTTCTTCGATAGTGAACCTGTGTCAGCAGACGCCAAGCCGGCACAAGCTGCCAGCGCAGACGGCAAAGTTGCTGTTGCTGAAGAAGTGGGTTATGGCTTCTTTACCAATAGCGGTGAAGAACCACAGGAAGAAGGTTACGGTTTCTTTGCACCGTTTAAGCCACACCCTGATGCACCAAAAGCACAAATGATTGGTGATGACAATGCAGCTGCAGCGCTGGCGAAAGCCTCCTCTGAAGCAGAGGCCAAAGCTGCCACCAATGCACCGCCTGCAGAAGTGAAAGAAGACCGCCGTGCACAATCACGTCGCGAATCAGACAAGCCTGCTGCACCACAGAATGCAGAAAGCAGTTCGATTCGTGTTGGTATCGAAAAAGTTGACCAGTTGATTAACCTGGTTGGCGAACTGGTGATTACCCAGGCCATGATTGAACAGCGCGTGAATGCACTGGATCCGACTGATAACGAAGGCCTGATCAACAGTGTCAGCCAGCTGACCCGTAATACCCGTGACTTGCAGGAATCTGTCATGTCTATCCGTATGATGCCTATGGACTTCGTGTTCTCTCGTTTCCCACGGATGGTGCGTGACCTGGCAGGTAAACTGGGCAAAAAAGTTGAATTTGTCACCAATGGTGCGACGACAGAGCTTGATAAGAGCCTGATTGAACGTATTGTCGACCCATTAACGCATTTGGTGCGTAACAGTGTGGACCACGGTATTGAAAAGCCTGAAGTGCGTCGCGAACTCGGCAAGTCTGAAAGCGGTACGCTGACTTTATCAGCAGCCCATAAAGGCGGCAGCATTGTCATTGAAGTCACTGATGACGGTGGTGGCCTGAACCGTGATCGTATCCTGGCTAAAGCAGCATCGAATGGATTACCGGTGAACGAGAGCATGAGCGATAGCGAGGTATACAGCCTTATTTTCGCACCAGGCTTTTCTACTGCCGAAGTGGTTACTGATGTTTCAGGTCGTGGTGTAGGCATGGACGTAGTCAAACGTAACATCAGTGCCATGGGCGGTAATATCGAAATCCGCTCGGCGCTGGGATATGGCACCACTATATCCATTTCACTACCGCTGACACTGGCGATTCTGGATGGTATGTCTGTCTCGCTGGGCAAGAGCCTGTATGTAGTGCCGTTGAACCTGATTGTAGAAACCTTGCAACCACGTGCAGAAGACCTGAAAACCGTTACTGGCGAAGGCTTGATGGTGCATGTGCGGGGCGAATACTTGCCGATCATCGCATTGCATGCCTTGTTTAACCATCCTACCGAAATCACAGCCCCGACTGACGGCGTGCTGCTGATCCTGGAGGCGGATGGCAAGAAATCTGCATTGTTTGTCGATCGCTTGGTAGGCCAGCAACAGGTAGTGATCAAGAGCCTGGAAACCAACTTCAAACGTATTCCAGGTGTATCCGGCGCCACCATCATGGGCGATGGCTCAGTAGCATTGATTCTTGATGTGCCTGCCATTACACAGATGGGCCAAACAACCAATTACATCACGGGCGGTCGGTCTTTTGCTGACCAGAATTATTCCAATTTACAGAATCACATCAATGCATAAGGAGCATATGCAATGACTACAACAGAAACGACTAACAACCACGGCGGTAACAATGCTGGCAGCATGAAAACGGCAGCCGGCGAATACCTGACGTTTGTATTGGGCAATGAGCAATATGGCATCGAGATTCTCAAGGTACAAGAGATTCGCGGCTATGACGCGGTGACTCAAATTGCCAATATGCCGCCATTCATTAAAGGGGTGATCAATCTTCGCGGCAAAATTGTGCCGATTGTGGATTTGCGCATCAAATTCAAACTGGGCAAGGTTGAGTACAACGAATTTACCGTTGTCATCATCCTTAACCTGAATGGCCGTATTGTCGGCATCGTCGTAGATGGCGTGTCTGATGTGCGTGAACTGCGCGAAGAGCATCTGCGCGAAGTGCCATCACTGGTGACGCGTATTGATACCAAGTACATCGTTGGTTTAGCCACCATAGAGCAGGAAATGCTGATTCTGGTGGATATAGAGAAACTGATGACAAGCAATGAAATGGAATTAATGGATGCAGTCGTGCATTAAGCACTGGCGCTTTTCAATAACGGAATTGAAACAGGAACTTCTTCCTAGGGGCCCATTATGTTTTCAACAATTTTAAATAAATTGGCAGCAGGTACTAAGCAGTATCAGCATATTCTGGATGAGTATGCCGAATTCTCAGCGCTTAAGACTGAGATCAATAAGGCGAGAGCCATCATTGAATTAAATGCTGATGGAAAAATTATCCACGCAAATGAGAATTTGTGTGCCACGCTTGGTTACAGTGCCAATGAATTGCTTGGACAACATCATCGCAAGTTATTGTCTGCAGAAGATGCAGCCAAGCCTGAATACCAAAGTTTCTGGAAAGATCTTGCTGCAGGCAAGTCATCTGTAGGCACGTTCAAACTGATCAATAAGTCAGAGAAAGAAACCTGGTTTCAGGGCTATTACGCACCGGTGCTGGATAAAAACGCCAAACTGCGCAAAGCCGTAGCCTACCTGACTGATATTACACGTGACAAAAAACTAAATTTCTCTTTCCAGGAAGACGGCTACGCGGTCAACCAGACCTTTGGTGTACTGGAATGTGATGTCAATGGAAAGGTCCTGGATTGTAATGAACTCGTGGTAGCGCCTTTAGGCTACAGCCGCGAAGAAGTGATCGGGAAGCACATCGGATTCTTGCTAAAAGCACATTCTGCCCAAAGCCCTGAATATAAAGCGCTATGGGAAAAACTGGCCCGTGGTGAAAGTGGTAAACAGGAAGTGTGCCGCGTCTCAAAATCCGGCAATGAATACTGGTTTAGCGCTAATTATGTGCCACTCCTGGATGATGATAAAAAACTGGCAAAAATCAAGATTTACTCTTTCTGTATCACTGCAGAAAAACAACTTGAGCTGGATTACCAGGGCAAGGTTCAAGCCATCGCTAAAGTACAGGCCGTGATTGAGTTTGACCTCAGCGGTACCGTGATCACTGCCAACCCGAACTTCCTGGCGGTAACCGGTTACACCCTGGAAGAGGTTGTCGGCAAACATCACAGCATGTTTGTCAGTGAGCGTCATAAAGCCAGCCCTGAATACAAAGAGTTCTGGGCCAAATTAAACCGTGGTGAGCCAGACGAGAGTGTTTATCACCGTTATGGCAAGAACAACAAGGATATCTGGTTACAGGCCTCCTATAACCCAATTATCGGCCTGGACGGCAAGCCGGTGAAGGTTGTTAAATATGCCACCGATATTACAAAAGCGGTATTGGCTGATAAGGAACAAGCGATTAAATCTGCTGAAGCCTTCAGAATACAAACGACACTGGACTCAGCTTCTACCAATATGATGATGGCCGATAACGATGGCATTATCCGCTATATGAATGCCTCCACAGAGCGTTTAATGCGCAGCTCGGAATCTAATTTCCGTAAAGTGTTACCACATTTTGAAGCCGCAAAAATCATCGGCCAGAATTTTGATATTTTCCATAAAAATCCGGCTCATCAACGCAATTTACTGGCTGGTTTAACCAAAGAACATGTGGTTGAAATGCCACTGGGTGACATGTTTGTACGCCTGAAAGCCATGCCGATTTTTGACAACGCTGGCGTACGTTCTGGCACTTCACTAGAGTGGGTGGATATTACACAGGAGCGTCGCGTCAGTGACCAGATTTCATCCATCATTGCCAATGCGGCAGAGGGTGACTTGACTGACCGTATCGATTTGTCTGATAAAACAGGTCCGACAGCAGAAATCTGTAAAGGTGTGAATAACCTGCTGGAAAACATGACAGAGTTATTGATGCAGATTCGTGAAGCAGGCGAGACCATCAACACTGCTGCACAAGAAATTGCCAGCGGCAACAATGATCTTTCCAGCCGCACAGAACAACAGGCATCCAGCCTGGAAGAAACCGCGTCCAGCATGGAAGAACTCGCTTCTACCGTGAAACAGAATGCCGACAATGCACGTCAGGCAAATCAAATGGCTGAAGCTGCATCGCAAGTGGCTGTTCGAGGCGGTGAAGTGGTTGGTAATGTGGTCACTACCATGAGCGCGATTAACGAAAGTGCGCGGAAAATTGAAGACATTATTACCGTGATTGATGGCATCGCTTTCCAAACCAATATCCTGGCTTTGAACGCTGCGGTTGAAGCTGCGCGTGCAGGCGAGCAGGGTAGAGGCTTTGCGGTGGTGGCGGGTGAAGTGCGTAACCTGGCACAACGTTCAGCCAGCGCGGCTAAAGAAATCAAAGAGTTGATCAGTGATTCAGTCAGCAAAACAGCAGAAGGTACCAAACTGGTTGAAAGTGCTGGTGAAACCATGCACGAGATCGTGACTTCTGTGCAACGCGTGACCGATATCATGGGTGAAATCACTGCCGCCTCTGCCGAGCAAAGTTCCGGCATTGATCAGGTCAATAAATCAGTGACTGAAATGGATGAAACAACCCAGCAGAATGCTGCCTTGGTTGAAGAGGCGGCCGCGGCGGCTGAGTCCCTGGTTGAGCAGGCTTCAAACTTGATGGATTCAGTCAATAAATACAGACTGCACACTCAAAAGCCAGCGGCACGTACAACGGTTACGCCAGCGAGAAAGCCTGCATCAGCACCTATCGCACATAAAGCAAAACCAGTGACACAGAGCACTTCAAGCAGCCAGCAGGCACAGCCAAAACTGGCTAAAACCGGTACCGATAACAACGAGTGGGAAGAGTTTTAACATGTAACTAACGGAGGGTGCAGCATGACAATTAGACTACGTGAAATTTTTAATACATTGCATGAAGGTTTTTTGTTGTGGGCATCCGCCTTGATCGGTTATCCACTTTAAAAAATAAACACCACCAGGAGGCTTTGGTGGTGTTTATTTTTTATCCAGTAAAGAAGATATTTTTCTTAATTTTTAAACGAAAACTCTCTTCAAAACCAATTAAAAAATATTTCTTCCTGAAATCATTTTTATATAGCAAAAGTCATTGAATTTAATCACTAAATTCGTCTGCATTTAACCTAAAGTTTACCTGAAAAAAGTCGATATTCATGATGTGTATCAGTAAAGTCTGCATGAGCCAGAAACAGCTGATCACAGCGACTATTTTTATAGGATTTCCTGAGCAAGATTTGGCAGGTAAATACCCCTCTGATAGCCGCATATTGTTCATTGTTTTTTTGCCATAATTCAGCGATATAAAACTGAATATGTCAGTTATTTTGGTTAGGGATTTGTTATGACAATTGCGAAACGAATGTATCTGCTGATCGCCTCCTGCGCGATCGCAATGGTGGTCTTGATTGGCTTTACCTTAACTCAGGTAGTCAAGGTTTATGAGTACACCAATCATGCCAATGCGAATAGTATTCCAAGCATCCTGGAGTTATCCAAAGCTGAAAATTATTACCAGCGCCTGCGTTTGAATCTTTTGAGACACGTGTCTGCAACTACGCCTGCCGAGAAGGCAAAGCTTGCCTCGCAAATTCAGGACCGCCGTAAAGTGGTTGAAGAAGCGATGAGTAATTACAAAGACCTGACCAGCGATAGCACAGACAAGGAAATGTTCGCGCAAGAGCAAAATATGCTGGCAGGATATTTCGACCAGATGACCCGTGTGCTTGCTTTGTCCGATGCCGGTTCGCCTGAAGCAGCCAGCCTTCTGCAAGCAGCAGATAAAGTGGCCGTTGAGCTCGCTAATAAGCTGGATGATCATATGGTGTATAACCAGAAGATCAGTAAGGTGCATGCCGACAATGCGGCCGCTATTAAACAGAAAGCCTTGTGGCAATCTGCGGCTATTGCTTTGCTGTGCCTGTCTGTGATTGTGGTGACAGGTATATTGATTACCAAACGTTTGCGTGCGCAACTGGGTATGGAACCAACTGAGCTGAGCGTGATTGCACGCAACTTTGTTGAAGGTAACCTTAACCAGAAAATTACCCTTCCAGAAACCGATAAGACGAGTGTGGCTTACTCAATCCGCACATTGCAAAAGACTCTGGATGGCCTGGTGCAGTCTCTTAACTATGTCAGCCAGCAGCATGATGAAGGCGATATTGATTGCACAGTCGACCAAACCCGTTTTAAAGGTGGTTACGGTGAAATGGCCGCAGGCATTAATAAAATGGTGGCTGGCCATATTGCCATGAACAAAGAAGCGATTGAGGTGGTTAAAGCCTTTGGTGAAGGCAACCTTGATAAAACACTGAAACAATTCCCTGGCAAAAAAGCGTTCGTGAACGAAGCGATTGAACAGGTGCGTAGCAATATTAAACGCCTGATTAGTGATGCCGATGAGCTTGCGAATGCCGCGGTTGAAGGTCGTCTGACTGCACGCGTTGATGCAAGCAAGCATGAGGGTGATTTCCGCACTATTGTCCAGGGGCTTAACAGCACGCTGGATGCGATTGTGAAACCTTTGAATGTCACCTCCGGCTATCTGGACAACATTGCCAAAGGCAATATTCCAGCCAAGATCACCGAGCAATATCAGGGTGACTACAGCCTCATTATTAACAACCTCAATACGTGTATTGATGCTGTGAATGCACTGGTGGCAGATGCGAATGAACTGGCAGTTGCCGCGCAAAATGGTGCTTTGTCTACCCGCGCAGATACCGGCAAGCACAATGGCGATTTCCGCAAAGTGATTGATGGTCTGAACAGCACGCTGGATGCAGTTGTGAAACCACTGACAGTGACTTCAGAGTATCTGGAGAATATCGCCCGTGGTCATATCCCAGCCAAGATTACCGATCATTATCCAGGCGACTACAGCCAGATGATTGATAACCTGAACACCAGCATTGACGCGGTGAACGCTTTGGTTGCAGACACGAATCTGCTKGCCGAAGCTGCCGGTGAAGGCCGTATTACCGTACGTGCCGACGCTGACAAACACCAGGGCGACTTCCGCAAGATTATCGAAGGTGTCAACAGCACCCTGGATATACCGTACGTGCCGACGCTGACAAACACCAGGGCGACTTCCGCAAGATTATCGAAGGTGTCAACAGCACCCTGGATATGGTGGTAGACCCGATTATCGCTGTGACTGAAGCYGTAGAAACCATCACCACAGCCGCCAATGAAATCTCCAGCGGTAACGCCGACCTGTCAGCCCGTACGGAACAGCARGCCTCCAGCCTGGAACAAACGGCTGCCAGCATGGAAGAGCTGGCTTCAACGGTGAARCAGAATGCCGAGAACGCCAAACAGGCSAACCAGCTGGCATTAACTGCTTCTGATGTGGCTGTCAAAGGCGGTGCCGTGGTTAATGAAGTGGTCGCGACCATGAGTGCCATTAAYGATAGCGCCAAGAAGATTGAAGACATTATCTCTGTGATTGACGGTATTGCCTTCCAGACCAACATCCTGGCCCTGAACGCAGCGGTGGAAGCCGCCCGTGCAGGCGAGCAGGGTAGAGGCTTTGCAGTGGTCGCGGGTGAAGTGCGTAATTTGGCACAACGCTCAGCCAGTGCTGCGAAAGAAATTAAAGAGTTGATCACAGACTCAGTGAATAAAACCACTGAAGGTACGCGCCTGGTTGAGAATGCCGGTAGCACCATGGAAGATGTGGTGTCCTCGGTACAACGTGTGGCTGACATCATCAGTGAGATCTCGGCTGCCTCTGCCGAGCAGACCACCGGTATTGACCAGGTCAACCAGGCAGTGACCAGCATGGATGAAACCACGCAACAGAATGCGGCCTTGGTTGAAGAAGCGGCAGCCGCAGCTGAATCACTGGTAGACCAGGCTAACCAGCTGGCTGATGCCATCAGCCAGTTCAAGCTGGAAGGCAAGAGCTTTGGTGGCGGGTATGCGGTGACGCAGAAACCGGCAGCAAGACACAGCCCGGTGAAAGTGGCCTCTAGCCAGCAGAGTGCGCAAAGGGATAGCGGTTATAGCTCGAAGTCTGTCTCTGAAGGCTCATTTGGCAAGTCGGCCTCCGGAGGTGGTAGTAGTCCGCCACCGATGAAGTCCAGCGCCTCCAAACGGACTGGTACTGACGATAGTGACTGGGAAGAGTTTTAGCCAGTAACGGAATCACAAAAAGCCGACCTAAATTAA